>CAWDAD010000001.1:0-2043188 GCA_963800235.1 uncultured Acidimicrobiales bacterium
GAGCGGCGGGGGACGGGGTCAGCATCCTCCCGGTGCTCGCCCCGGCCGACCGATCCCTGCTCCGGCTGCCCGGTTCGGAGATCGCCCGCATCCTCGACGTGCTCGAGGACGAGGGTCGCCGTCGGGCTCTGACCGGCGCCGATCCGGCCTGGGACGGCCAGCTCGAGCGGCTGCGGAGGGCGGCCGGCTCCGACCAGGCACCGTCGGCGGTCCCCGTCGAGGTCCAGATCAGCCGCGGGCGCGCCGAGGCCACCGATGCGGCCCTCCCCGCACCCGAGGCCCTCGAGGCCTGGGGCGACGGCCCACCCCTGCGGCTCGACCTCGAGGACAACGTCGTCGCCCGGGTGCGAGCGCCCGACGAGGCTCCGGCGATCCTGCTCGAGGTGCCCTGGGTCGGGGCGTTCTGGGGGGAGGTCATCTTCGAGCGGATCGAGCGCGTCCTCGGAGCGGTCCAGGAGCTCCACCAGCAGACCGCTCGCGGCCGGGAGAACGACTCCGTGGTCGGGTTCGCGGCCGACAGCCGGGTCCGCGAGCTGCGCTCGATCGGCCTCCCCCCGTGCTTCGACGGCGGCGTCCTGCGCCAGACGGTCCTCCTCGGCTACCGCCGGGCCGCCGCGCCGGCGGAGGTGGCCTCAGCCGGCGGGTGAGGCCACCGGAGCGGCCCCGTGCCGCAGCAGGCAGCACTCGAACAGCATCGCCCGACGGTCCTCCGCTCCGCTCACGCCGTGGAACGACGGCGTGGGATGGCCGGGGATCAGCACCGCGTCGCCCGCCTGCTGGCCGGCCGTCGTGCGCAGCGCCCGCAGCGGAGGCCGGCCGAGGTGTCGTTCGTCGTCGGCGAGGATCGAGGTCAACCCGGAGCCGTCGTAGGTGCGATCGTCGGTGAACCAGCACTCCTCGACCCGCTCCGCCAGGAACGTCCCCGGGCGGTTCAGCGCCAGGCTCATCGCCCAGGGTCCGTAGATCACGACCGGCTGCTCGGGGTCGTCACCGAACTCGTCCTCGTCGAGGTGGACCGACACCCCACCTTCGCGGAGCATCCCGACCTGCAGCGCGGTGCCCGCCACCCCGCCGGGCGCGGGGGAGTAGTCGAGGTAGCCGTGCTCGGCCCACCACCGCCGGGTGAGCCGGTCCGCCTCCGCCAGCAGGGGGATCGCCTCGGCGAGGGCGTCGGCCGCGAGGTCGGGGCGCTCGAGCACGGCGTCGGTGGCCCGCGGGGGGACGAGCTCGCGCACGAGCACCAGGTCGACGGCTGGATCCAGCGCGGCCCGGACCGCCTCGACGATGGACCCGGGGCCGACGAACGTCGCGAGCCGACCACCGTCCACGGCGGGGACGTTATCGGTGCCGCCGACCCGGCTGGCCACCCTCGAGCGGCGCAACCGAGCAGGGTGGAGGGGTGCCCGATCACTGGTTCGAGGACGTGGCCGACCACCTGGGATCGGCCTACCTGCGCTACTCCTTCACCAAGGGGACGGCCCAGGAGGTGGCCTTCCTGGCCGAGGCCCTCGGGCTGCAGCCCGGCATGCGGGTGCTCGACGTCGGCTGCGGGCCGGGCCGCCACGCCCGGGCGCTGGGGGAGCGCGGGATCTCCGTCCACGGCGTCGACATCTCCCAGCGGTTCGTCGACCTGGCCGCCGCGGGCGCGCCGCCGGGGGTGACCGTCGAGCGGCTCGACGCCCGGCACCTGCGCTTCGACGCCGAGTTCGACGCCGCCATCTCCCTCTGCCAGGGCGCCTTCGGCCTGGCCGGCGCCGGCCCGGGCACCCGCGCCCCGGCCGGCGACGGCCCGCCGGCCCTCGACCCGGACGGCGAGGTGCTCGACGGCATGGCGCGGGCCGTGCGACCGGGCGGGCGGATCGCCCTCAGCGCCTTCTCGGCCTACTTCCAGGTCCGCTACCTCCAGGAGACGACCACCTTCGACGCCGACCGGGGCGTCGCCCACGAGCGCACGACCATCAAGGACGAGCAGGGCCGCGACGCCGAGGCCGAGCTCTGGACGAGCTGCTTCACGCCGCGGGAGCTGCGGCTCCTCTGCGACCGTGCGGGGCTGGTCGTCGACCACCTGTGGTCGGTCGAGCCCGGCGCCTACGCCGCCGAGCCGCCCGACCTGGAGCACGCCGAGCACCTGGTGATCGCGCACCGGCCGCCTCGGTAGGGGTCGGCGATGGCGGTCGAGTAGCCTCTCTGGCTCGTGTGCCCACCGCCGGGCGCGCGCACCCGCCCCGTCCATCGACCGAAGAAGCCCGATCCCGTGTCCGACCAGCCCAACGCCACCCTCGACCCCGACGCCGCCACCTCCGCCGACGGCATCGAGGACTACGAACCCCGTCAGATCATCGACCCCAACGACCTCGAGGTCAGCTTCGAGGATGCCATCGAGGGCACGATGGTCAACGTCGAGGACGGACAGATCGTCGAGGGGCGGGTCGTCAAGATCGACAAGGACGAGGTCCTGCTCGACATCGGGTACAAGTCCGAGGGCGTGATCCCCAGCCGCGAGCTGTCGATCCGCAACGACGTCGACCCGAACGAGATCGTCGACCTCGGCCAGGAGCTCGAGGCGCTCGTCCTCACCAAGGAGGACAAGGAGGGGCGCCTGATCCTCTCCAAGAAGCGGGCCCAGTACGAGCGGGCCTGGGGCGACATCGAGCGCAAGAAGGAGGCCGACGGCGTCGTCAGCGGCCCGGTGATCGAGGTGGTCAAGGGCGGCCTGATCATCGACATCGGCCTGCGGGGCTTCCTCCCCGCCTCGCTCGTCGAGCTGCGCCGGGTGCGCGACCTGCAGCCCTACGTCGGCCGCACCCTCGAGGCCAAGATCATCGAGCTCGACAAGAACCGCAACAACGTGGTGCTGTCCCGCCGGGCGTGGCTGGAGGAGACCCAGAAGGAGCAGCGCGAGGAGTTCCTCGAGAACCTCAAGCCGGGCGAGATCCGCAAGGGCGTGGTGTCGAGCGTGGTCAACTTCGGCGCCTTCGTCGACCTCGGCGGCATGGACGGCCTGGTCCACGTGTCCGAGCTGTCCTGGAAGCACGTCGACCACCCCGGCTCGGTGGTGCAGGTCGGCGACGAGATCACGGTCTCGGTGCTCGAGGTCGACCTCGACCGCGAGCGCATCAGCCTGTCGCTCAAGGCGACCCAGCAGGACCCGTGGCAGGAGTTCGCCTCGGGCCACCGGGTCGGCGAGCTGGTCTACGGCCGGGTCACCAAGCTGGTGCCCTTCGGCGCGTTCGTGCAGGTCGGCGACGGCATCGAGGGCCTGGTCCACATCTCGGAGATGTCGGCCCACCACGTCGAGCTGCCCGAGCAGGTGGTCACCCCCGGCGAGGAGCTGTGGGTCAAGATCATCGACCTCGACCTGCAGCGCCGACGCATCAGCCTGTCGATCAAGCAGGCCGCCGAGGGCGGCGTGGTGGCCAGCGAGTACCAGGAGCACTTCGGCGAGCAGAACTACGACGCCGAGGGCAACTACACCGGCGACGCCATGGGCGCCGAGGAGGCCTGGGCCGACTACTACGCCGAGCACGGCCTGTCGCCCGACGGCACCCCGATCGAGGGCGGCGAGCAACCCGCCGGCGAACCCGGGCCCGCCCCGGCCGCCGGCGCCGGTCAGGCGCCCGCCCCGGACGCCGGCGAACCCGGGCCCGCCCGGCCGCCGGCGCCGATAGGCGCCCGCCCCGGACGCCGGCGAACCCGGGCCCGCCCCGGCCTGACGAGCCGCGATCGGCCCCGCCGATCGCCTCCGGATCGACGGCGAAGCGCCCGATCCGGCCACAAAGTTCCCCGAAACCCTTTCGCCCGACGGGCCGCGCGCCGACAGGTGAGGCGTTGCCACCGCACCGCCGGCCGTCCACACGGGGCGCCGGTGAGACCGACCAGAACGAGGTTTCGCTGTGGGCTCACGAAAGACGCTGATCCTTGTCGCAGCCATCGCCATCGGCGCGATCGGTGCCTTCATCCTCTTCGGGTGGCTGAGCGGCGTGCAGGACCGGGCCAACGGTGACGCGGTCACCGTCGACGCCTACGTCGTGTCCACCCAGGTCGAACCGGGGACCTACGGCGAGGAGGCCACCGCGGCGATCAAGAAGGAGAAGATCCCGCGCAAGATCGTCCCCTCGAACGCGGTGAAGGACCTCACCCAGATCCAGGGCAAGGTCACCACCACCCGGCTGGTGCCGAACCAGGTGGTCACCACCGACATGTTCGTGAGCCCGGCCGATGCCCAGACGAGCTTCGCCGACCGGCTCGGCACGGTGGACGGGACCGACATGGTGAGCTTCACCATGAACCTCGACCCGACCCACGCGGCCGCCGGCCTGCTGACCCCCGGCGACTTCGTCAACATCCTCTCGGTCGACCAGGCGGGCGGCTCCGGCAGCGGTTCGGCCCCCGACAGCGGTTCGGCCCCCAACAGCGGTTCGACCTCCGCCGCCAACTACGTCTACCTCAAGGCCCAGATCGTGGCCATCGACCAGACGCCGATGCTGGCCGCCGGCGAGAAGTCCCAGACGGCCGGGTCGAGCACCGACCAGAGCTCGTCCTCGACCACCGCCGCCCCCAAGGCCGCCGCCCAGGGCCTGATCACCCTGCGGGTCCCGACCAAGGTCGCCCAGGTCCTCGCCTCGATCCCGACCCAGAACCTGTACCTGAGCCTGGTGGGCAAGGACTACAAGCCCGAGCCCCAGACACCCTTCGACCCGAACGCCCAGCTCCCGGCCGACAACCCGCAGATCGTGACCCCCTACGGCCCCACCGGGATGAAGACCGACAAGTGATCGAGCGGGTCCCGGCCGGCGCCGGGACCCACCTCGACCCTGGACGTCGCCACCGACCCACCCACCCCCCGACCGCTCCACGACCACGAAGGACGCTTCCTTGAGCAGCTACCTCCTCCCCGAACCCGGCGCCACCGACGCCCCGTTCGCCAGCACTGCCAGGATGGGTTCCACCATGTCGTCCGCCGCCACCCCGATCGCCATCATCGACGCCGACCAGGCCACCCGCCACCGGCTGGCCATGCAGGTCGGCGAGCACGCCGTGCCGATGGGCTCGGTCGAGGAGCTCTACGAGCGGCTCGACGGCACGCCGCAGGTCGTCGTGCTCGGTCCGAGCTGCGCGCTGGCCAGCGACCTGGGCGGCGCCGCCGACCTCATCGTCCGCCACCGCGAGATCGGGGTCATCCTGATCTCCGAGCAGCTCACCACCGACCTGTTCCAGCGGGCCCTGCGAGTCGGGGTCCGCGACGTGCTCGAGGCGCCCGTCGACACCGCCCAGCTCAACGAGGCGGTGCGCCGGGTCAGCGAGACCCTGGACACCTCGGGCTCGCCGTTCGACTCTCGGCCGGTGACCGGCGACGACGACGACGAGGGCGCCAAGGTCCTCACCGTGTTCTCCACCAAGGGCGGTGCCGGCAAGTCGGTGGTGGCCAGCAACCTGGCCGTCCTGCTCGCCAACCGCTCGCGACAAGCCGGTGGTGCTGGTCGACGCCGACCTCCAGTTCGGCGACATCGCCGTCATGCTCAAGCTGGCGCCGCAGCACACCATCGTCGACGCCGTCGGCTCGATCGACCGGCTCGACGCCGCCCTCCTGCGGAACCTGCTGGCGGTGCACAAGCAGTCGGGCCTGCTGGTGCTGCCCGCCCCGCTCGAGCCCGCCTTCGCCGACCAGATCACCGCCGGCGACATGATCCACATCCTCGGCCTGCTGCGCAGCTTCGCCAGCTACGTGGTGATCGACACGCCGGCCTACTTCAACGAGGTCGTGCTGGCGCTGATCGAGGAGAGCGACGAGTGCTGCTCGTGGCCGGCATGGACATCCCCAACATCAAGAACGTGAAGATCGGCCTGCAGACGCTCCGCATGCTGAACACGCCGATGTCGAAGGTCCGCCTCATCCTGAACCGGGCCAACTCCAAGGTGAAGCTCGACATCAGCGAGGTCGAGCGCACGCTCCAGGTCAAGGCCGAGCTGCCAGCTGCCGTCGGAGATCGTGGTGCCCCAGTCGGTCAACAAGGGCACCCCCGTCGTCACCGACGCCCCCCGGACCGCGGTGGCCCGAGCCTTCGAGGGCCTGGCCGACATGTTCAGCACCACCGAGGAGGCGAAGCGCAAGAAGCGCTGACCCTCGTCCCCCATCCTGCGCAGGGCCGGTGCCTCGGCACCGGCCCTCGTCGCGCCCGGACCGGGGCCGGCGGCGGGGAGGCTCGCCGGAAACCCGACAAATCTCCCGGGCTGCGGCTTCACCTTTGGTGCGGCGGGACCGATGGAGACACGTGTCCCTGTACAAGCGGCTCCACGAATCGGGAACGCCGAGCAACGGCGTCGCCACCGGGCGGAAGCGGGACCCGGTGCTCGACGAGCTCCGCCAGAAGATCCACCACCACCTCATCGACGAGCTGGGCCCGATCCTCTACGACAAGCGCCTGTCGGAGGACGACCTCCGCCGGCGGGTGCACGAGCAGCTGCACGTCCGCGCTGGCCCAGGAGCGGGCGCCGCTGTCGGCCGCCGACAAGGCGCAGCTCATCCAGGACGTCTCCGACGACATCCTCGGCTACGGGCCCATCGACCGGCTGCTGAAGGACGACGACATCACCGAGGTCATGGTCAACGGGCCCGAGAGCGTCTACGTCGAGCGCAACGGCAAGCTCGAGAAGGCCGGCGCCACCTTCGTCGACGACACCCACCTCCGCCGCATCATCGACAAGATCGTGAGCCAGGTCGGACGACGCATCGACGAGGCGACCCCGCTCTGCGACGCCCGCCTGCCCGACGGCTCCCGCGTCAACGCGGTGATCCACCCGCTGGCCATCGGCGGCCCCTTCCTGACCATCCGGAAGTTCTCCAAGGACCCGTACCAGATCGACGACCTGATCCGGTTCGGCACCTGAACGCCGCCTCGGCCCGCTTCCTGCAGGCGCTGCGTCGTCGGGCGCCTGAACATCATCGTCTCGGGCGGCACCGGCACCGGCAAGACGACGACGCTGAACGTGCTGTCGTCGTTCATCCCCGGCGACGAGCGCATCGTCACCGTCGAGGACGCCAAGGAGCTCCAGCTCCACCAGGACCACGTGCTCGCCATGGAGGCCCGGCCGCCGAACATCGAGGGCAAGGGCCAGGTCACGATCCGCGACCTGGTCAAGAACTGCCTGCGCATGCGCCCCGACCGCATCGTGGTCGGGGAGTGCCGCTCCGGTGAGGCCCTCGACATGCTCCAGGCCATGAACACCGGCCACGACGGCTCGATCACCACGGTCCACGCCAACAGCCCCCGTGACACCCTGGCCCGCCTCGAGACCCTGGTGCTGATGGCCGGCTTCGACCTGCCGGTCCGGGCCATCCGCGAGCAGATGGCCTCCGCCATCGACTGCATCGTGCAGCTCACCCGCCTCCGGGACGGCACCCGCCGCATCACCCACATCACCGAGGTGCAGGGCATGGAGGGCGACGTCATCACCCTCCAGGACGTCTTCCTGTTCGACTTCGGCATGGGCGTCGACGAGCACGGCCGGTTCCGGGGCCACCTCAAGGCCACCGGCGTGCGGCCGAAGTTCGCCGAGAAGCTCGCCGACCTCGGCATCCGCCTCGGCCCGGAGGTCTTCCAGCCCGAGGGCTTCTCGCGACGCACGACCGGTGCCCGATGAGGGCTCGCCTGCTCCTCCTCCTGGCGGCGGTCCTGGCCATCGTGGGCATCCCCGCCGGCCTGGCCGCGGCCAAGTCCGCCCCCACCTCCTCGCTGCGGATCACCTACGTCGACAACAGCGATCCCGGCCACACGCGGGTCGGCTTCACCTACGACGGCTCGTCCAAGGACGTCGGCTCGCTGAAGGCGGCGGTCGACGGCGACGTGGTGAAGCCCAGCGACGTGGTGCCGCTCTCGCGGAGCTCGGTCCCCTCCGACGTGCTGTTCGTCGTCGACGACTCCACCCAGATGGGCGCGCCGAGCAACCTGGCCGCCAACCGCGACGCCCTCCGCCGCCTCATCCTCAGCACCGGTGAGAACACCGGGGTGGCGGTGGCGTCCTACGGCAACACGCCGACCCTGCTCAGCACCCTCGACGCCCCGCAGATCCGCGACGTGGACTCGATCAAGGACCTGGCGACCAACCAGGGCGACAAGTCGATGATGTGGGACGGCCTGCACACCGGCCTGACCGAGCTGGCCAAGGCGCCGTCCTCGCACCAGACCGCGGTCGTGCTCATCTCCAACGGCGCCGACAACGGCTCGAGCTCCACCGTCGGCGACGTCCGGGCGAGCCTGGTGCAGACCGGCGCCGCCCTGTACGTCGTCGCCGTCGGCGGGCAGCCGGCGCTCGACGGCTCCGGGCTCGCCACCCTGGTCGACCAGACCGGCGGCCGGGCCGTGGTCGTCGACAAGCCCGGTGACGTGCCCGGGGCGATGACCAAGATGCAGACGGTCCTCGACCAGCGCTACACCGCCTCGCTCGCCGTCCCGGCCGGCAGCGGCCAGCGGGACCTGCAGCTGCAGATCGGCTCGACCACCGGGTCCGCCTCCTTCTCCTCCGGCTCGGTGTCCAACGGCGTGACCGAGCTGGCCGCCCAGCCCGAGACCAAGGCGGGCAGCAGCTCGATCCTGCAGAGCGACCTGGCCAAGTGGCTGGCGCTGGCTGCGGTCGGGCTCGCCCTGGGCCTGGCCGCCTACAGCATCGGCAGCCTCATGGCCGCCAAGCAGACGGCCCTCTCCACCGTGCTGCGCCCCTACGCCGACGGGCCGGTCGAGGACGACGCCGACGACGGCGCCCTCGCCCAGACCGCCATCCTGCAGCGGGCGGTGGAGCTCACCGAGGACTTCGCCGAGCGTCAAGGGTTCCTGGCCAAGGTCGAGTCGAAGCTCGAGCGGGCCGACCTGCCGCTGCGGGCGGCCGAAGCCCTGTTCTTCTGGGCCGCAGGGGTGGTGGTCATCGGCCTGGCCGCCCTGTTCATGATGGGGGTCATGGGGGGGTTGGTCCTGACCCTGGTCATCGCCATCTTCCCCGCCGCCGCCCTGAACTTCCTGGCGACCCGACGGCGCAAGCAGTTCGAGGCGCAGCTCCCCGACATGCTCTCGCTGCTGTCGGGCTCGCTGCGGGCCGGCTACTCGCTCATGCAGGGCATGGAGGCGGTGGCCCAGGAGGTCGTCGACCCCATGGGCAAGGAGCTCCGACGGGTGTGCTCCGAGGCCCGCCTCGGTCGGGACATCGAGGACGCCCTGAACGGGGTGGCCGAGCGCATGGACAGCCGTGACTTCGAGTGGGCCGTGATGGCCATCCGCATCCAGCGCGAGGTCGGCGGCAACCTCTCCGAGCTGCTGCTGACGGTGGCCGACACCATGACCAACCGCGAGCGGTTGCGGCGGGAGGTCGCCGCCCTGACGGCGGAGGGCAAGATGAGCGCCATCGTGCTGGGGCTCATGCCCCCGGCCCTCGGTGCGTTCATGTTCGTGAGCAACCCCGACTACATGCACGGCCTCGTCTCCACCGGCGTGGGCCAGGGGATGCTCGTCGGGGCGACCGTGGCGATGCTCGTCGGGTTCGCCTGGATGAAGAAGATCGTCGACATCAACATCTGAGGGACGTCGGACATGGACATGATGCTGATCGGAGTCCTCGCCGTCGCGGCGGGCATCGGGGTCGCCCTCTGGGCGGTGCTGAGCTCGGCCGACGAGAAGGCGACCGTGCGAGCCTCGCTGCGGCAGCTCGAGGGGTACGAGGTCGACAACCTCCGCGACCAGGAGCTGCTCGCCCCCGTGAAGGACCGGGCCATCGCCCCGGTCATGAAGGGCCTCACCGACCTCGGGCGGCGCTTCACGCCGGCCGGGTACCTGGAGCAGACCAAGCGCAAGCTGATCGCCGCCGGCAAGAACGACGCCAACTCCTTCGAGGTCTTCCTGGCCATCCGGGTGTGCACGGTCGTGGCCGTGCCGGTGGTGTCGATCCTGCTGTTCCTCACCGTCGGCAGCGGCCTCATGGGCCTGGTCGTGATCGCCCTGGCCGCGCTGGCCCTGGTGCTCGGACCCGATGCCGTGCTGAACCGGCGGGTCGAGGCCCGCAAGATGGAGATCCGGGTGAAGCTCCCCGAGGTCCTCGACCTGCTGACCATCTCGGTCGAGGCCGGCCTCGGCTTCGAGCAGGCCCTCGACCGCACGGTCGCGGCGGTGCCGGGCGCCCTCACCGACGAGTTCAGCCGCATGCTGGGCGAGGTCCGGGCCGGCGCCAGCCGGGCCGACTCGATGCGGGCCATGGAGAAGCGCTGCGACGTCCCCGAGCTGCGCTCGTTCGTGCTGGCCATCCTGCAGGCCGACACCTTCGGCGTGTCGATCGGCCGGGTGCTGCGGGCCCAGGCCGACGAGATGCGGATCAAGCGCCGCCAGCTCGCCCAGGCCCAGGCCCAGAAGGCGCCGGTCAAGATGCTGATCCCGATGGTGTTCTGCGTCTTCCCCGCCCTCTTCGTCATCGTGCTCGGCCCGGCGGCGATCAACATCCAGCAGTCCTTCAGCAAGTAGCGGTCCGGGTCCGGACGCCGTGGCGCCCACCGACGTCGCCGAGCGGCCGGCCGCGGCCACCGAGGACGAGCACCCCGCCGCCGGCGACCGCCACGGCGCCGGGGGCTCCCGGTCGGCGGGCACCCGCCGCCCGGCCCCGAGCCTGGCCGCCGTCGTCGGGCTGGCGTTCGGGATCTTCGGGCTGGCCATCGGTACGGGCTCGCTGCACGACAACAGCTTCCTGACCCACCTGGCCACCGGCCGGATCATCCTCGACCGCCACGCGGTGCCGACGGTCGACCCCTACTCCTTCACCGCCCACGGCCGTCCCTGGGTGGTGCAGAGCTGGTTGGCCTCGGTGCTCTACGCCGGCACCGAGCGGATCGGCGGGCTGGGGCTGCTCCGGACGGTGCTCGGCGTCGGCACGGGCGTCCTGGCCCTGCTGGTCTGGCGGCTCACCCGCCCGGCACGGACGCTGGTCCCCCGGGTCCTGGTGGCCGGGGCGGTGGTCGCCGGGGGCGTCGCCTTCTGGGTCGAGCGCCCGCTCACCATCGGGCTGATCGGCCTGGCCGTGGTCCTGCTGGCCGCCGACGGCGAGCTCGACCCCCGCTGGCTCGTCCCGGTCATGTGGGTCTGGGTGAACAGCCACGGATCCTTCCCCCTCGGCATCGGCGTGCTGGTCCTGCTCGTCGCCGGGCGCGCCGCCGACCGGCGGCTGGGCCTGGCCGATCCGACGGGGGAGCGGCGCCCGCCGGAGCAGCGCGCCCTCGGCTGGTCGGTGGTGGGCACGGCCCTCGGTGCGGTGAACCCGCTCGGCCCGACCCTGCTGGCCTTCCCCCTCCGCCTCCTCGCCCATTCGGAGAACTTCCGGGCGGTGGTCGAGTGGCAGCCTCCGCGCTTCGACCAGCCCGGCCAGCAGCTGTTCCTGCTCGAGCTGGTCGTGGCGGTGGCGGTGGTGGCCCTGCGCCGCCGGCGGGTGAGCTCGCTCCTGCTCGTGGCGGCCTTCGCCGCGCTCGCCCTCACCAGCGCCCGCAACATCGCCCCGGCCGCCATCGTCCTGACGCCGATCGTGGCCGGCGGCCTGGCCGGCCTGGGCAGCGTCTCGGGCGACCGGCGCAGCCCGGCCACCCGTGGCGGTGCGATCGCCCTCGGCGCCCTGGCCCTGGTGGTCGGGGTGGGGACGCTGCGGACCCAGCCCGACACCCGCCTCACCGCCTACCCGACCGAGGCCGTCGCCTGGATGCACGCCCACGACCTGGTGGCGGTGCCCGGGGCCCGGGTGGTCGCGCCCGACTACGTGGGCAACTTCCTCGAGGCCCGCTACGGCTCGAGCGCCCGCGCCTACATCGACGACCGGGTCGACATGTACCCGACCTCGGTCGTGCGCAGCATGGTGGTGCTGAAGCACCTGGAGCCGGGTTGGCAGCAGGTGCTCGACCGGGCCCGGCCGAGCGCCGTGGTGTGGAAGTCCGCCGATCCGCTGGGGCGGGCGCTGGCCCGGTCGCCGCGCTGGCGGGTGGCGCACCGCGACCGGCAGTGGGCGGTCTACGTGCCGGTCACGCCACCGGCCTGACCCGCTTCGACGCACCGTCGCTGACCGTGGTGGTCACCACGGGCGAGGGCCGGGACGCGCCGCAGGTCCCGCCCGCCGGCGCGTGGACCGGCCGCCTCCTCAGCAGGTGGGGCTGGCGCCCTGCTGGCCGTTGACGTAGTAGTCGATGCAGTTCGACGAGTGCCCGACGCTGTTGTGGCTCTGACCGCCGAAGTAGGTCAGCGCGCCGAAGCAGGCGATGGCGATCAGGGCGAGCAGGAGCGCGTACTCGACCAGGCTGGCGCCGGCGTCGCCGAGCCGCCCGCATCGTCGACGGAGCCGCCCGGGGATCGTTCGGTCGGGACTGGCGGTCGGCGTCGCAGCGTCCATGTCCCCTTGGTTCGGCAGGTCGGAGGCCGGACTCCATGATCCGTTCGGCTCAATCTCGGCCCGGCCGGGCCGATCAGGAGGAGGAGCCCAGGCCCGTCATGTAGTCGGAGTACTCCGAGAGGTAGTCCGAGTACTGCTGGTCCGACGACCCGCCGCTGTCCGAGTACGGGTCCGAGAAGTCGGTGAAGGCCCCGACGTCGCCCTGGCTGCGCCGGTCCCAGCGGGTGAAGAACGCCCGGTAGGCCGGGTCGCGGCGCAGCCGGTACAGCTGCAGCGGCGTGTAGGCGCCGGCCAGCCCCGGTTTGGCCTGGGTCTCGATGTCGAGGCGGAGCCGGGCGGCGGAGTCGGCCTGGACGGCCAGGGTGTAGGTGCCGGCCACCGGGGCCACGAACGACTCGGCGAAGAAGCCCCGCGTCCGGCCTGCGTACAGCAGGCGCTGGCCGTCGCGGCCGCCGGGGAGGAGCTGCTGGTAGTCGCTCGCGGCGTAGGACCCGCCGGTGTCGGACCCGAAGGCGGCCCGGAGCCGGCCGCTGGCGTCGGCATCGAGGGCGATGGCCGCCCGGAAGCGGATCTCGTTGCGCTCGGCCCGTACCTCGAACCCGACCGCCTCGCCGGCCTGCAGGTGCACGCGGCGGGCGGTGGTGCCGCCGGCGGTCAGGTCCTCCATCGACGGGCCGGTGCCCGACCCGGACCCGGTGCCGCTCAGCGCGACGGCCACCACGACCACCAGCAGGGCGGCGGCGACGCCGGCCAGCGCACGCCATCGGCGGCGGCGACGGGCGGCGCGGTCGGGCTCGATGCGGGGCAGCTCGGCGGTGGCGCCCGGCTCGGCGGTGGCGCCCTCCTGGTCGACGGTGACGACGCCGGCGTCGGCGACCGAGGCGGTCCAGGACGACCCGTCCCAGAACCGGTGCTCGTGCCGGCCGGACGGATCGGGGTGCCAACCAGGCGTCTGCTCGACCACACGTCCCCTTCGGACTCCTCGAACGGGGGATGAGGGTAGTTGCGGCCGTGAGACGGCCCGTCCGGCCGGTGCCCGTACAGTGGTCCGCCATGCGCGGCGCCGGGTTCTGCACGGGGGTGGTCCTCGCCGCTGTCCTGGGGCTCGCCGCCACGGGGTGCGGCGCCGACGCCGGCCTGGCCCGCCAGGAGGCGATGGCCCGGGCCCGCACCTGCGCCAGCCTCGAGGAGCGCCACGCCAACACGCCGGTGACGGTGCCCCCCTGGCGGCTCTTCCTGCCCAAGGCGGCCCAGCGCTCCGACAGCCAGCACGACAAGGCGGACCGCCAGCAGGAGAACGCCGGGGAGATCAAGGCCGACTGCCAGAAGGCGTTGCGAGAGGCCAAGAGCAAGCCGTGACCGTGACGGTCACCGACCCGCCGGTGCCGCCACCGGAGCCACCCGACGCCGGCGAGACGTCGTCGGCGGAACCGGCCCGGCCGAAGCCGGTCGAGCTCGACCGGCGCCTGGCCCGTCTGGTCCCCGCCGGCGTGGGCCTGGTCAGCTTCGCCATCCGCCTGCCCCGGCTGTCCAAGCCCGGGTCGTTCGTCTTCGACGAGATCTTCTACGCGCCCGACGCCAACGACCTGCTCCGGTTCGGCATCGAGCAGGGGCAGGTCAAGCACCCACCGCTCGGCAAGTGGCTCATCGCCGCCGGCATCAAGGCGTTCGGCTTCACCCCCTTCGGCTGGCGCATCGCCTCGGTGGTGGCGGGCTCGCTCGCCGCCGCCATCATCGCCTCCGCGGCGCTGCGCCTGACCCGCCGGTGGGAGCTCGGCCTGCTCGGCGGCGCGCTGGTCGGCCTCGACGGGATCATGTTCACCACCAGCCGGGTGGCCATGCTCGACATCTTCGTGGGGCTCTTCCTGAGCGGGGCGGCGTGGTTCGCCGTGGCGGCCTGGGAGGCCCAACCCGACCTCCACCGGGTGCGCCGGCTCGGCCTCGGCGCCCTGATCTGCATCGGGCTGTCGTCGGGGGTCAAGTGGTCGGCGGCGTTCACCCTCCCGGTCGTGCTCGGCGAGGTGATCGTGCTCGAGCGCCGGTTGTCCGCGCCCGGGCGGCCGCGGCGCATCGGCTACCTGCGCGCCGTGGTCCTGGCGGGGGCGGTGCCCGTCCTGCTCTACGTCGCCGCCTTCGTGCCCACCTTCCTGACGCGCAGCGACGCGCTGCCCGTCACCGGGTTCGTCGGCAACCAGACCTCGATCTTCGACTTCCACGAGGGCCTCGACCCGAAGAACCCCTACGCCGTGCCCGCCTACAACTGGCTGCTGCAGACCCAGCCGGCGGCGCTGTACAAGCAGACCTGCTCACCCGCCCAGGGCGCCACCAGCCGGATCTGCCCGAAGGTCGACCACACGACCGAGATCCGGATCCTGGCGGTGGCCAACCCGGTCGGCTGGTGGGCCGGCCTGGTCGCCGGGGTGATCCTGCTCGGTCTGGTGGCCTGGCTGGCCCGCTGGCGCGCCCTGCTGCTGCTCCTGCTCGGCCTGAGCCAGTGGGTGCCGTGGATGCTGATCAGCCGGCCCCCGTACTCCTTCTACGAGACCGGCCTCATCCCGTTCATGGCGCTCTGGCCGGTCGCGGTGCTCGGCGAGCTGCCGCGGAAGTGGGGCGCGATCCTCGCCGGTTTGCTCGTCGCGGCGCTGCTCGGCATGTTCGTGTACCTGTACCCGATCTGGACCGGACTGCCGCTGTCGCCTGCCGCCGAGCACCGTCGCATGCTGCGGAGCTGGCCGTGAGGAGCGAACGATGACCGAGGCCGTCCGACCCCCCGCCGCCCAGCGCGCCGTCGCCGGCGGGCCTCCGGCGAGGACCCCGGCCGACGACGTCCGCACCGGCGGCCCCCCCGTCACCGGGGACGCGGGCGGCCGGCGACGCCGGCCGGGCGGGCCCGGTGGTGGGGACGACGGCGGTGGGCGCCGGCGAGAGCGGCGGACGCCGGAGTGGCTGCGCTGGGTCCGGGCCCTCGGCACCGGCCTCTACCTCGGGGTGCTGGTGCTCTACGTGTGGAAGCGGGGACTGCCGCTCGACCGCGAGCAGGTGATGATCTGGATCGTCGCCGGCCTGGTGATCAGCACCCTGGGCCGCCCCCGGTCGTGGCAGATCGTCACCGACTGGCTGCCCTTCGCCCTGCTGATGGTCGCCTACGACTACAGCCGGGGCTTCGCCCGGACCATCGACCTGCCCATCCACTTCACGCCCCAGATCGACGTCGACAAGTTCCTGTTCTTCGGTCACGTCCCGACCGTGTGGCTGCAGGAGCACCTGGTCAGCCCGAAGCCGCACTGGTGGCAGGTGTTCATCACCCTCGCCTACCTGACCCACTTCATCCTCCCGTTCGCGGTGGCGGGGGTGCTGTGGTTCCGCAACCGGGCCAGCTTCCTCGCCTTCGCCGGCCGGTTCCTGACCCTCGCCTACGCCGGGCTGGCCACCTACATCGTGTTCCCGGCGGCGCCGCCGTGGATCGCCTCCGAGACCGGCCCGAGCTACCTGCGGAACTACCACCGCCCCTACATCGGCGAGGTCCACCGGGTGGTCAACCAGGCGTGGGACCTGCTCGGGCTGCACCGGGCCCGCACCTGGGTCGAGAAGGGGCAGGCCACCGTGAACCTGTACGCGGCGGTGCCGTCGCTGCACGCCGCCTTCGCCGCCCTGATCTCGGTGTTCCTGTGGACCCGGGTCAGCAGGTGGTGGCGGCCGCTGCTCGTCCTCTACCCGCTGCTCATGGGCTTCGCCCTGGTCTTCGGCGGCGAGCACTACGTGAGCGACGTCCTGCTCGGCTGGCTCTACGTCGCCGCGGTGATGCTCGGCTGGAACCGCTGGGACCGCCACCGGGCGGCCAAGCGGGCCGCGGCGGCGGCCGGAGCGGACGATGCCGGCCCCGGCGGCGACGCCGACGGCGGCGACGGGTCGGTCGAGGTCACCGACCCCGACCCGCGGCCCGGTGGCGAGCCGGCGATCAGCCGAGCTTGACGATGCCCATGCGGACCGCCTGCAGGACGGCCTGCGTGCGGTCCCGGGCGTCGAGCTTCTGGTAGATCGACGCCAGGTGGTTCTTCACCGTCTTCTGGCTGATGTACATGCGCTCGGCGACCTCGGGGGTGGAGCAGCCGTCGGCGATGAGCTGCAGCACCTCCTCCTCGCGACGGGTGATCAGCCGCTCCTCCTCGACCGCCGGCTGGTCGAGCCGCCGGACCTCCTGCAGCATCGAGGCCGCCAGGTTGGGGGAGAGGGTGGCGTCCGGGCTGGCCGCGGCGCGGACGGCGTCGGCGATCTCGCCGGTCGAGCAGCTCTTGACGAGGTAGCCGACGGCGCCGGCCCGGATGGCCGAGGCCACCACGTCCTCGTCGGCGTGCATGGTCAGCATGAGCACGCCGACCTCGGGGTGGCGCTGGTGGATCACCCGGGTGGCCTCGACGCCGTTCATCCGGGGCATGCTCACGTCCATCAGGACGACCTGGGGGCGCAGGATGCCGACGCGGTCGACGGCCTCCTCGCCGTCGCCGGCCTCGCCCACGACGACGAAGCCCTCGCGGACCAGGGTCCGGCCCAGGCTCTCGCGCAGCAGCCGGTGGTCGTCGACCAGCATGACCCGAACGGGGGCGTCGGGGTCCCGGGCCTCGTCGGGGGCGGCGGTGGCGATCTGGCTCACCTCGAGCGGTCCTCCCGGTCGCAGGGGTGGCTCACGGCCGGCGCTCCACGCCGGCGCCGGGGGTCGCCAGCGCCGGGCCGGCCCCGTCCCCGTGGGGGAGCGGTCGCCGGCGGGGTGCCGGAGCGCCGAGCCGGCAGCTGACGGTGGTGCCCGCGCCGGGATCCCCGTCGATCACCAGCGTGGCCCCGATGCTCGAGGCCCGTTCGCGCATGCCGAGCACACCATAGGAGTCCAATCGGCCGACTCGGCCGGAAGGAAAGCCGATTCCGTCGTCTTTCACGACCAGCTCGGCGTTGTGGCCGTCGCAGCGCCACCGGACGATGACGAGCGAGGCCTTGGCGTGGCGCTCGGCGTTGTTGATCGCCTCCTGGGCGATCCGCCACAGCTCGCGCTCCTGGCGCAGCGGCAGGCGCCCCTGCTCGTCGCAGTCGAGCACCACCTCCATCCGGCTGCGCTTCTGGACCCGCTCGACGAAGCCGGAGAGGGTCGTGGTCATGTCGTGGTCGACGGTGACGTCGGTGCGCAGGTCGTACAGGGTGTCGCGCACCTCGCCGACCACCGTCCGGACGTCCTCGCGCAGGTCCCGCAGGGCCGGGCCGATGGCCTGGCCGGCGGCCTCGTCGGCGGCGATGCGGTCCAGCTCGAAGCCGAGGTAGGCGAGCGACTGGGCGATGCGGTCGTGCAGGTCCCGCGCGATCCGGTTGCGCTCCTCGTCGGCGCCGACGGTCCGGATCTGGCGGAACAGGCGGGCGTTGTCGATGGCCAGGCCGGCCGGCTCCACGAGTCCGGCGAACAGCTCCACCTCCCGGGCGGTGACCCGGTCGGGCTCGGCGAACTCCACCGCCACCAGGCCGACGACGCGCTCGCGGGCGGCCAGCGTGCCGTAGAGACCCGAGCGCATGCCCGGCTCGACGCCGCTGCCCGCGCCGGTCGTGAGGTCGCGCTGCACGACCCGCTCGCCGTAGGACACCACGTTGCTGAGCGGCGGCGGCAGCTCGCCGCTGGTGAGGCGGTGGTGGATGCGCGAGCCGTGCGACCGGGCCACGACCCAGTGGTCGTCGGTGTCGTCGAGCAGCAGCACGGCGATGGCGTCGGCCTCGAACAGGGTCCGCAGCTGATCCATGGTCGAGTCGAGGACCTCGTCGAGGTCGAGCGAGGACGGCAGCGTCTGGGCCACCTGGCGCAGCGAGTGGAGCAGGTCGTTGGCGTCGCCCATCCGGCCCAGCCGGTCGAGGGCGAGGGCGTGGGCGTGGTGCTCGTCGCCCATGATCCGCCGGGAGTACCCGGCGATCAGCCCGACCATGACCAGCTCGATGGACCACTGCACGGCGGCCTGGGCGTCGATGCCGGCCTGGGTGGTCGCCGCCACCGCCACCACCACCGAGGAGGTGGCGGCCAGGCGCAGGGCCGAGCCGAACCCGCTGGCGAACCCGACCAGCGCCACCGGGCCGAGCACCATGAACAGGAAGGGCGAGCCGAAGGCCCCGGTGGTGCAGATGGCCAGCAGGAAGACGACGGCCTCGGCGAGGATCCGGACGAGCCCGGGGACGGCGCGCTCGTAGGTGACCGGCTGGGCGATGCGCAGGAAGGTGTAGGCGGTGAGGGCCACGCACCAGGCGGTGATGCCCCAGTTGCCGTGGGCCGAGATCGACGCCGCCAGCACCAGCGACACGGCCGTGGTCGCCACCCGGATGGCCAGGACGGCCGGCCGGTAGGGGAGGAGCTGGTCGAAGGGGGACCGGGCCTCGGCCGCCACGCGGGCGTCGGCCGCCGGCCGCAGGCGGGGCAGGCGGAAGGGCTCGCCGGGCGCCGGGGCGCGAACCGTCACGGGTACCAATCGGACGGATCGGGCGTGGTGTGAGCGCCCCCGTCGGGTCCCGTCGTCCTGTGGCCCGCCAGGGGTCAGGTCCGCTCGCGCTCCGCTACGGTCCGCGGGCGATGATCGTGGTCGGGCTCACCGGGGGCATCGGGTCGGGCAAGTCCACCGTCTCGGCCCTCCTGGCCGAACGCGGGGCGGTCGTCATCGACGCCGACGCCATCACCCGCGAGGTGCAGGCTCCCGGCCAGCCGGTGCTGGCGGCCATGGTCGAGCGGTTCGGCCCCGGGATCCTGACCGAGGACGGCCGCCTCGACCGCCAGGCGGTGGCCGACGTCGTGTTCGCCGACCCCGAGGCGCTGGCCGACCTGAACGCCATCGTCCACCCGGCGGTGGGCAAGGAGATCGGCACGCGCATGCTGGCCGAGGCCGACACCGACCACGTCGTGGTGCTCGACGTGCCGCTGCTCGTCGAGTCGGGCCGCGACGACCTGGCCGGGCTGCTGGTCGTCGACGTCGATCCCGAGGTGGCGGTCCGCCGGCTGGTCGAGCAGCGGGGGTTCTCCGAGGCCGACGCCCGGAACCGGATGGCCCGGCAGGTCTCTCGGTCGGATCGGCTCGAGCGGGCCGACCTGGTGATCGACAACAGCGGCGGCCGCGACGACCTCGTGGCCCAGGTCGACCGGGCCTGGGCCTGGGCGCAGCGCCTGGGTTAGCCCCGACCAGGACCGAGTCGAAGGGGCCCGGCCCGGGCCGAGTCGAAGGGGCCCGGTCCGGGCCGAGTCGAACGGGCCCGGCCCGGCCCGATCCGACCGACCGGGCCCGGCGAGGCTGTCACCCCCTGTCGGTACCCTGACCCCATGCCGCCCGACGACTCCACCCCGTTCAAGGTCGTCTCCGACTTCGAGCCGGCCGGCGACCAGCCGTCGGCCATCGCCGCCCTGGCCGAGGGGGTGCAGCGCGGCGACCCGTACCAGACGCTGCTCGGCATCACCGGCTCGGGCAAGAGCGCCACCGTCGCCTGGCTCATCGAGCAGGTGCAGCGGCCCACGCTGATCCTGGCGCCCAACAAGTCGCTCGCCGCCCAGCTGGCCAACGAGTTCCGCGAGTTCTTCCCGCACAACCGGGTCGAGTACTTCGTCAGCTACTACGACTACTACCAGCCCGAGGCCTACATGCCCTCGAGCGACACCTACATCGAGAAGGACAGCTCGGTCAACGACGAGATCGACCGGCTGCGCCACTCGGCCACCTCCGCCCTGCTCACCCGGCGCGACACCATCGTGGTGGCCTCGGTCTCCTGCATCTACGGGCTCGGTTCACCCGAGGAGTACAAGGAACAGCTCCTGGTGCTCAAGGTGGGCGAGGAGCGCGACCAGCGCCGCATCCTCACCCAGCTGGTCGGCATGCAGTACGAGCGCAACGACATGAACCTGGTGCGGGGCAAGTTCCGGGTCCGGGGCGACACCATCGAGCTGCACCCCGCCTACGAGGAGTTCGCCGTCCGCATCGAGCTGTTCGGCGACGAGGTCGAGCGGATCGTCGAGGTCGACCCGCTGACCGGCGAGACGCTGCGCCAGGTCGACGAGCTGGTGGTGTTCCCCGCCACCCACTACGTCACCGGCGAGGAGCGGCTCCAGGCCGCGGTCAAGCGCATCGAGGTCGAGCTGCAGCAGCGGCTGGCCGAGTTCGAGGCCCAGGGCAAGCTGCTCGAGGCGCAACGGCTGCGCATGCGCACCCAGTACGACCTCGAGATGATGCAGGAGGTCGGCTTCTGCAACGGCATCGAGAACTACTCGGCGCCCCTCGACGGCCGCTCGCCGGGCGAGGCGCCGTTCACGCTGCTCGACTACTTCCCGCGCGACTTCCTGATGGTGCTCGACGAGAGCCACAACTCCGTCCCCCAGCTCCACGGCCAGTACGAGGGCGACCACAGCCGCAAGGAGACCCTGATCGAGCACGGGTTCCGGCTGCCGTCCGCGGCCGACAACCGGCCCCTGCGGTTCGAGGAGGTCATCGAGCGGGTCAACCAGGTGGTGTTCCTGTCGGCCACGCCGGGCGACTACGAGCTCGGCCAGTCGACGCAGGTGGTCGAGCAGATCGTGCGACCCACCGGCCTGGTCGATCCCGAGGTGGTGGTCAAGCCGACCAAGGGCCAGATCGACGACCTGATCGAGCAGATCAACGCCCGGGTCACCAAGGGCGACCGGGCCCTCGTCACCACGCTCACCAAGAAGATGGCCGAGGACCTGACCGACTACCTGCTCGAGCTCGGGGTCAAGGTGCGCTACCTCCACAGCGAGGTCGACACCATCCAGCGCATCGAGATCCTGCGCGACCTGCGCCTGGGCGAGTTCGACGTGCTGGTCGGCATCAACCTGCTCCGGGAGGGCCTCGACCTGCCCGAAGTGTCGCTGGTCGCCATCCTCGACGCCGACAAAGAGGGCTTCCTGCGCAGCGAGACCGCCCTCATCCAGACCATCGGCCGCGCCGCCCGCAACGTCGACGGCCAGGTGGTCATGTACGCCGACAAGGTCACCCCGTCGATGCGGCGGGCCATCAACGAGACCCAGCGGCGCCGGGGCCTGCAACAGGCCTACAACGAGGCCAACGGCATCGACCCGCAGACCATCCGCAAGGCCGTCACCGACATCCTCGCCTACCTCCGCCCGGCCGAGACCGCCCCCACGCCGGGCAAGGACCAGCGCCGCGATCGGCCCGGCGAGGCCGCCCGCCGGGCCGCCGAGCTGGCCGAGCTGCCGGGCGAGGAGCTGGCCCGGCTGATCCTGACCCTCGAGCAGGAGATGCACGACGCCTCGGCCGAGCTGCGCTTCGAGTACGCCGCCCGCCTCCGGGACGAGATCAAGGACCTCAAGCGGGAGCTCAAGCAGGTCAGCTGACCGGCGGGCGGGTCCGGCGCATCTCGGGCGAATCGCCCAGCCGGACCTCACGGCGGCCGCCCCGGCGGCCGATGGACACCGGTGGTGCACGTCGAGCAGGCGCGCCGGTCCGACCCGGCCGACGCAGGCGATCCGTCGCAGGCGGGCGCGCCCCACGGGCCCCACGACGAGGGTGCCGGGCGGCGGTCCCCCTCGTCGTCCGCCGGCACCGGATCGTCCACCGTGGCGTCGGCGGACCCGACCCGTCCGCCCCGCTGGCGACGGCTCGACCTGCTCGTCCTGGCCGTGCTCACCCTGGTCCTGGTGGGCGTGGGGCTGGCGCAGGCCGCCTCCGACGCCCCCACCGTCGACGAGGGCGTGGACCTCTCCGCCGGCCTGACCGGTCTGGTCCGCCACGATCTGCGCCTCAACCCCGAGCACGCCCTCGTCATCAAGCTGTCCGAGGCCCCCGCCCTGCTCGCCGACCCGGTCCTGCCCGACACCGCCGCCTACCGCAGGGACGACTGGTTCACCTACAGCGACCAGTTCGTCACGGCCAACCGCCGGGCCGGGAAGCTGCGGGACCTGCTGCTCCTCGCCCGCCTCCTCCCGCTGGCCGAGACGGCGGGCTGCCTCTGGCTGGTCGCCGCCCTCGGCCGACGCCTGTTCGGTCGGGGCGCCGGCGTGCTGTCGGCCGGGCTGTGGGCCACCACGCCCTTCGTGGTCGGCATCGGCCACTTCGCCTCGATCGACGTGGCCTTCACCCTCGCCACCCTCGCGGTCTCGCTCGCCCTGCTGCGGTTCCTCGACCGGCGCACCACCGGCCGGGCGGTGGCGGTGGGCGCAGCGGTCGGCTGGGCGTTGGCGACCCGCCACCTCGGGCTGGTCCTCCTCGCCGTGGCGCTGGTGGTCGTGGTGGCCGCATGGCGCGACGACCGGCGCCGCGCGCTGGTGGCCGGCGGCACGGTGGCCGTCGTCTCGACCGTCACCGTGTGGGCCCTGTACCGGCTCGTCGCCCCGTCCGCCCCCGGCGGCGCCGCCGGGGCCCAGCTCCGAGGCATCATCGACCGGGCGAGCAGCCAGTCGGTCCTGGCCCGGCTGGTGACGGCCCTCCCGCTGCCGCTCGAGTGGCGGGCCGGCTACGCCTACCTCGACCTCACCTCCAGCGCCCGCCCGGCATCGCTGTTCGGGCAGAGCTGGGTCGGGACGCGCTGGTGGTACCTGCCCGGCGTGGTGGTGGCCAAGATCCCGTGGGGGGCCCTGGTCGCGGTGGCCGCCGGCTGCTGGTGCCTGCGGCGGGTCGACACCGCTCGTCGTCGCCGGGCGCTGGCCTCGGTCGCCCTGCCGGCGCTCGCCCTCCTGGCGGCGACCGCCGCCCAGCCGCTCGAACTGGGGGTGCGGCTGGTCCTGCCGTGCCTCGCGCTGGCGCTGGTCCTCGCCGGTCCGGTCGTCACCGGCCTGCGCCACCGCCGGGGTCGCATCGGCCTCGGGGCCCTGGCGTTGACCCAGCTCGCCGCCTTCGGGCTCGCCCTGCCGCATCCCCTGACCTGGACGCCGCCACCGCTGACGCCGAACTTCCGCTGGGTGTCGGACTCGAACATCGACTACGGCCAGGCCGAGTTCGAGCTGGAGTCCTGGAGCCAGGGCCGGGGCCGGGGCGCCTGGGTGTCGGTGGCCGACACCCGAGGGCTCCGCCCGCCCCGCGGCACGAAGGAGCTGGTGACCGCCGACCCGCGATCGGTGCGCGGCTGGGTGGCGGTGGGGGTGACCCCGCTGACGGTGCTGCATCCGGCGGAGCTGTCGTGGGTGCGGGCCTACTGCCCGGTCGGCACGCTCGGCGGCGGCGCCATCCTCCTCTACCGGTTCGACCGTGCGCCCGATCCCGCCCCCGGTCCGTCCCGCCCCGCCGGGGCCTGTCCGGCCGGCGCCCGGTTCAGCAGCCGCTGACGGCGCTGTTGTCGGTGACGACGCCCCTACGCTGAGGCGCGTGCGCCGTGTCGCCGAGCAGCCCGTCGAGGCCGAGACCACCGCCGGCCCGACGACGACGCTCCCGCCCGGCCTCACCGAGGCGGAGCTCGATCGCCAGGCCCGCCGGGGCTCACCCGACGCGGTCGCCGGCGACGCCGTGCCCTGGCGACCCGGCGCCTCCGTCGACGAGCCCGGCGACCGGTCGGTGGGTGGGCTCGGACGGCCCGGTGAGGGCGCAGCCGTGCCGGCCTGCGCCCTGCCCGACTGGTACAGCCCGGTGTCCCTCGCCGGTCACGGTCGCGCCACGGGACGGGCCCGGCTCGTCGCCTGGGTCGTGGTCATCGCCCTGCTGGCCGTCGTGATGAGCGGGCTCTGCGTCACCTACGGGGTGATCGAGCTGGCCTGACCGCCGGTGGGTGACGCCGGTCGGGGCGAGGGGCCGGGGCCGGGAGCGAGGAGCACGATCGCCCCGCACACCATGATCGGCAGGCTCATCCGCGTCGCGCCGAAGTTGACGCCGAGGGGGTTCGAGCCCATGACCGCCAGGTAGGCGAGCTCGAGGGCGACCACCACGCTCAACGGGTGGCGGAGCCGGCGCCGGACCAGGGCGGCCACGCCCACGGCGATCCCGGCGACGGTGCAGGCCATGCCGACCAGCTCCCGTCCCTGCGACCAGAGGTTCGTCCAGGCGTCGACCAGCCCCGTGAGGGGCAGGGCCAGGTCGCCGGTGGCGTTCTCGCTCCCCGGGAGGGCGAGGCGGAGGACGAGGAACCACCCTGCCGCCACGGCGGCCGGGACGGCCACCAGCACCGCATCTCGCCGGGTGCGCCGGGCAACCGCCCAGCCGAGCAGCACCAGGATGATCGGCTCCTTGGCCAGCACCGCCAGGGCGCCCACCACCACGGCGGCGGCGGTGCGAGAGCGGGTGGCGAGGGCGATGGCGGTGAGGGCGAGGGCCAGGGCGAGGGCGTCGGACACCGTCACCCGCAGCGCCCAGTAGGCGCCGGGTAGGAGGGGGAACAGCGCGGCCAGCAGCGGCGGTCCTCGCCACGTCGTCGACAGGACGCCGGTGGCGACCCCACCGAGGAAGAGGCCGGCCACACCGACCGCGAACAGGGACCAGATCAGGCCGGCGCCGCCGCCGGTCGGGTGCAGGGCCCAGCCCAGCCACGAGAGCAGCGGGTGCTGCAGCCGGTAGCGGGGGCGGTCGAGCGAGCGGGCGTCGCCGTGGAGGTTCAAGGGGTCACGGGCGACGGCGTAGTACAGCTGCCCGTCGAGCCCGAGACCCCGGGGAGCTCGACCTGCGGGAAGTCGTGGTGCACCACCGCTGCCGCCGGTCCGGACGCGCCGGGCTGGACGAGGCTCACCGGGTTGCCGCCGCTGTGGCGCTCCACGTCGACCAGCACCAGCAGGACCATGACCACGGTGCCCGCCAGCGCGGCCCGCACGATGGGGCGCCACGGGATCGGTGGCGGTTGCGGATCGGGGGCGGCGGGTCGGTTCCGGTCGCGGCGGTCGAGCACCCTGGCGGTCACGCCGGGCCCCCGTCGGTCGGGGCGCCGACGCCGGCCGGCTGCGACGCCGGGCCCGAGCGGGGATCGGCCGCCACGGGCTCGTCGTCCCGGCCGGGCGCGGGGTCGGCCGTCTCGGGCTCGGCGCCGGTGGCGGCGAGCCGGTCGTGGGCGGGGACGGGAAGGGCCTCGACGGTCAGCAGGCCCAACCAGCACCCGCTCACCACCAGGCCGGTCGGGAAGGCGAACGGGTAGCTGTCGAGCAGGAGGAACGCCCCGAACGGGGCCAGCACGGCGACGCTCCACGCCCCCCGCCGCAGCGACCGCCAGGCCAGGCCGGCCAGGATCGCGGCGCTGAGGATCCCGGCCAGGATCCCGCCCTCGGCCGCCTCCTGGGCGACCAGGTCGTGGGCCGGCAGGAGGTCGGTGTGGGGCACCGAGCGGAGGGCCTCGACGTAGCGGCCCGGTCCGACGCCGACGAGGGGGTCCCGCTCGATCAGCCGCCACGCCTCCTGCAGCCGGTCGCGCCGGCCCGTGTCGACCGACCGGGTGTCGGTCGAGGTCTGTCCCTTGGCGATCCACCCGTCGCCGAAGCCGACGGCGCCGACCAGGAGGCCGAAGGCCACCGCCCCGACGGCGAGGAGCAGGGCGAGGTCACGTCGGCGGACCCAGGCCCCGAGCAGGACCAGCAGGCCCACGCCCAGGCCGAGGACGGCGGTCCGGGAGTAGGTCGTGGCCAGTCCGGCGCCGGTGACCGCCAGCGCCACCGCCCACGGCCACCAGGGTTGGCGACGGCCCGCCTCGGCGACGGTCCGATCGGCGTCGCGGAGGCCGAGCAGGGCGGCACCGAGGGTGACCGCCAGCAGGCAGGCCAGGTGGTACGGGTGGTCCAGGCCGCCGCGGCCCGCTCGGCTGGTGCCGAAGGGGTACAGGGGTCCGCCGAACTCGAGGGGGCCGAGGCCCAGGGTGCCGCCGCGGGCGGACTGGGCCATGCCGAGCAGGGCCTGGACCGTGCCGACCGCCGCCAGCCCGGCCAGCAGGTGCCGCCGGTGGGTCCGGGCCGCCTCGATGACGGTCTCGAGGACCGCCCACGCCGCCAGGTAGCGGACCAGCAGGGCGACGCCGGCGGGGGACGGGTGCACGGCCAGGGCCACCAGCAGCACGGCGGCCAGGGCCAGCCCGGTGGTGCCGAGCCATCCGGGGCGCGGCCGTCGCCGGCGGGGGAGGCGGGCCAGCCATCGCACCAGGATCAGCGCCAGGACGAGGTCGAAGGGCTGCAGGGTGATGCGCCGGTTGAAGTCCTCCGCCCCTCCGGGGAACGCCCACGGCACCCGGACCAGCGCCACGGGGACCAGGGCCACCAGCGCCACCACCAGCAGCCAGGCCACCCCCCGCTCTGCCGAGGGTGTGGGCGCCGTCGTCGGACCGCCGACAGGGGCGGGCGCGGCGGGTCGGCTCACCCCTGGACCATCGGCACCGGCGGCCCGGGGGTTGAGGGCGATCTGCCCGCTTCCGCCCGTTCGCGCCGCTGCGACCGAACAGTCGTTCGGCCGGTAGGCTGGGGCCTCCATGGCTGAGCAGATGGTCATCCGGGGCGCCCGGGAGCACAACCTGCGGAACGTGTCGATCGAGCTGCCCCGCGACCGGCTCATCGTGTTCACCGGGCTGTCCGGCTCGGGCAAGTCGTCGCTGGCCTTCGACACGATCTACGCCGAGGGCCAGCGCCGCTACGTCGAGTCGCTGTCGGCCTACGCGCGCCAGTTCCTCGGGCAGATGGACAAGCCCGACGTCGACTTCATCGAGGGCCTCTCGCCGGCCATCTCGATCGACCAGAAGTCGGCCAGTCGCAACCCCCGGTCGACGGTCGGCACCGTCACCGAGGTCTACGACTACCTGCGGCTCCTGTTCGCCCGCGTCGGCGTGCCCCACTGCCCCGAGCACGGGGTGGTCATCACCCGCCAGACCCCCCAGCAGATCGTCGACCGCATCCTCGAGCTGCCCGACGGCACCCGGTTCCAGGTGCTGGCGCCGGTCGTGCGGGGCCGAAAGGGCAACTACGAGACCCTGCTGGCCGACCTCTCGGCCCAGGGGTACGCGCGGGCCCGCATCGACGGCGAGCTGCACGAGCTCACCGACAAGGTCGACCTGGCCCGCTACGAGACCCACACCATCGAGGTCATCGTCGATCGCCTGGTCAAGCGCGAGGGCATCGAGCGCCGGCTGACCGACTCGCTCGAGACGGCCCTGAAGCTGGCCGACGGCGTCGCCGAGGTCCAACTGGTTCCTCGTGAGGGCGAGGGCGACGCTGGCACGGCGCCGGACGGCGAGCTTCATCGCCGTCCTGGCGAGGAGGACGGGGTTGGGGCCCCGTCGGGGGGAGCGGAGCGACCAGAAGCACAGACGCTGACGTTCAGCCAGCACCTGGCGTGTCCGGTGGACGGGGCCAGCTACGAGGAGCTGGCGCCCCGGAACTTCTCGTTCAACTCGCCCTACGGCGCCTGTCCCCACTGCGACGGGCTGGGCACCCGCTTCGAGGTCGACCCCGAGCTGGTCGTCCCGAACCCCGACCTGACCCTGGCGGAGGGCGCCATCTCGCCGTGGGCGGGCGGCCACCGGCAGTACTTCGCCCGCCTGGTCGAGGCGGTGGCCGACGAGCACCGCATCCCGCTCGACGAGCCGTGGTCCTCGCTCACCAAGCGCCAGCGCGACCTGCTGCTGCACGGCAGGGGCGTCAAGGGCAAGGTCCAGGTCCGCTACCGCAACCGCTACGGCCGCACCCGCAGCTACCAGGCCCACTTCGAGGGGGTGGTGCCGTACCTGCAGCGCCGCCACACCGACGCCGAGTCCGATCGCGAGCGCGAGCTGAGCGAGGGCTACATGCGCGAGGTGCCCTGCCCCGAGTGCGACGGCGCCCGGCTCAAGCCCTTCTCCCTGGCCGTCACCGTCGACGGCCACTCCATCGCCGAGATCTGCTCGATGCCGATCAAGCAGTCCGCCGACGTGCTGCGCGACCTCGAGCTCTCCGAGCGCGACCGGCTGATCGCCGAGCGGGTGGTGAAGGAGATCAACGCCCGCCTCGGCTTCCTGCTCGACGTCGGCCTCGACTACCTGAGCCTCGACCGCAACTCGGCCACCCTGGCCGGCGGCGAGGCCCAGCGCATCCGCCTGGCCAGCCAGATCGGCAGCGGACTGGTCGGGGTCCTGTACGTGCTCGACGAGCCCTCGATCGGGCTGCACCAGCGCGACAACCGCCGGCTCATCGACACCCTCGTCCGGTTGCGCGACCTCGGCAACACCGTGCTGGTGGTCGAGCACGACGAGGACACCATCTCCGTCGCCGACCACGTGGTCGACATCGGCCCGGGCGCCGGCGAGCACGGCGGCGCCATCGTCCACAGCGGCACGGTCAAGGGCCTGCTCCGCAACCGCAAGTCGCTCACCGGCCAGTACCTGTCGGGCAAGAGGTCTGTCCCGGTCCCCGAGGTGCGCCGCCAGCCGGGCATCGACTGGCTCACCATCAAGGGCGCCCGCGAGCACAACCTGCAGAACCTCGACGTCGACATCCCCCTCGGGTGCTTCGTCACCGTCACCGGCGTGTCGGGGTCGGGCAAGTCGACGCTGATCAACGACATCCTCATGCGGGCGCTCATGCAGCGCATCTACAAGTCGAAGACCCCGCCGGGCCGCCACAAGACCGTGGTCGGCATCGACGCCCTCGACAAGGTCATCGACATCGACCAGAGCCCCATCGGCCGCACCCCCCGGTCGAACCCGGCCACCTACACCGGCGTGTTCGACCACATCCGCAAGCTGTTCGCCCAGACCCAGGAGGCCAAGGTCCGCGGCTACCAGCCCGGCCGGTTCAGCTTCAACGTCAAGGGCGGCCGCTGCGAGGCCTGCGCCGGCGACGGCACCATCAAGATCGAGATGCACTTCCTGCCCGACGTGTACGTGCCCTGCGAGGTGTGCAAGGGGGCCCGCTACAACCGCGACACCCTCGACATCACCTTCAAGGACCGCAACATCGCCGAGGTCCTCGACATGCCGTGCGAGGAGGCGCTCGAGTTCTTCGCCAACCAGCCGCCCATCGCCCGGCACATGCAGACGCTGGTCGACGTCGGGCTGGGCTACGTGCGGCTCGGCCAGCCCGCCCCCACGCTGTCGGGGGGCGAGGCCCAGCGCATCAAGCTGGCCTCCGAGCTGTCCAAGCGCTCGACCGGCCACACCATCTACATCCTCGACGAGCCCACCACCGGCCTGCACTTCGAGGACATCCGCAAGCTGCTCGCGGTGCTCAGCCGCCTGGTCGACCAGGGCAACACCGTGCTGGTGATCGAGCACAACCTCGACGTCATCAAGACCGCCGACTGGATCATCGACCTCGGGCCCGAGGGCGGCAGCGGCGGCGGCACCGTGGTGGTCGAGGGGCCGCCCGAGCTGGTGGCCAAGACCCCTGAGAGCCACACCGGCCGGTTCCTGGCGCCGCTGCTGCCCGAACGCTGACCGCCGTTCCGCCGCGGCTGCGCCTCACGACCGGCCGAACCGGACCGACAGGGCCAGGGTGCTCGGTTCGTCGCGCCTGCGCTCGCCGGTGGTGCTCGGCCTGCTCGGCGCGCTGTTCACCGGGCTGGTGTTCCTGTCCTGGCTGAGCCGGATGCCGAGCGCCACCGCCCCGCCGCCGGACCGGCACCACCTGCCCTTCGCCCGCCTGTTCCTGCAGCCGGACCGGCCGATCGAGTACCTGCTGAACGTGGGCGACGGCCAGAGCTTCGCCGCCATCGCCACCGACCCGACCCTGTCGGACCCGCACCTCTTCGCCAGCCCGGCCGCCGCCGCCTATCGGGCCCAGCGCCCGGTGCTCGGCTGGCTCACCTTCGCCACCTCCCTCGGCGACCGTCAGGTGGTTCCCTGGTCCCTGGCGGCCTGGACCGTCGCCGGCGCCGGCCTGCTGATCGGGGCGGCCGCCTGGACGGCGGGGGTGCTCGGTCGACAGCGCTGGCCGGCCCTGCTGCTGGTCGGAGCCCCCGGCCTGCTCTCGAACGCCCAGTGGCTGGGACCCGAGTGCCTGGCCACCGGGCTGGCGGTGCTCGGCCTCGGCCTGTGGCTGCGAAGCCCTCGCCGGACCGTCGCGGCGGCGACCTGCTTCGTGATCGCCGGCCTGACCCGGGAGAGCCTGCTGCTGGTGCCGGTGGCGCTGGCCGCGGTCGAGCTGGGGCGGGGTCGCGACTGGTTCCGTGAACCGGAGCCGACCATGGCGGTCACCACCGGTGCTCGGGACGAGAGCGGGCCGACCAGCGGTGCGCGGCTGCGCCGCCGGCTGATCGCCCTGGCCGCCGGGCCGATCGCGTTCGGTGGCTGGCTGCTGGTGGTCCACGCCCGCTACGGCGCCTGGTCGTGGCAGGACAGCGAAGGCAAGCTCGGGCTGCCCGGCGTCGGGCTCGTCCAGGCGCTGCCCCGCATGTCGGTGATCGACGTGGCCTTCGCCGCCGTGACCCTGGTCGTCGGCGCCGCCGCCGTGCTCCGCCGCCGGCTGGCGATCGAGGTCCGGGCCGTGGTCGGCGCCTTCCTGGCCTTCGGGCTCTGCATGGGCCCGCTGGTCTGGGTCATCTGGCGGGGCTTCGGCCGGCCCCTGCTGCCGCTCCTGGCGGTCGGGCTGGTCGCCCTCGCCCCGACCGAACACGCCGACGTGGCCGACGAGCCGGCCGGTGCGGACCCGTCCGAACGCCCGGAGCTCGGTCCGGTCGAGGCGCCCGTCCCGGTCGGCGCACCCTGACGTCAGCGAGGGAGACCGCCCCCGCCTGTTGCTCAACGACGGGGCGATTTGTGCCGATAGCGCTGGTGTGCAGCGTTCTGCGCGCCTGATGTGCGTCCTGGGGTTGGGCGTCGCCGTCCTGGTGGCCTGCAAGATCCACGCCGAGGCCCACGGCTACAGCTACTCCTCGTCGTCCCGGCTGGCATGGTCGATGGGCTACCTGGCGCTGCTGGTGGTGGCGTCCTACGGCGCCGGCTTCCCCGACCTGCGCCAGACCCGCCGCAGCGCGTGGAAGGGTGCGGTCCTGTCGACCGCGGTCGCCACCGGCGGGTTCTCCGCCATCCAGCTGCTCGTCGGCGACGCCCTGCTCCCGCGCTTCGTCGTCTTCAGCGTCGCCCTCTTCGCCGTCCCCTGGCTGGTGTTCTGCGCCCGGCTGGCGTCCACCGGGTCGATCCGGGCCGAGGAGCGCGACCGCTTCGTGGCGGTGGCCGGCCCGAGCGACGTCGGTCAGCTCGAGGACGACCTGGCCCTGGCCGGCACCGGTGCCCACTGCCACCTGGTGGGCGCCATCGGACCGGCCGAGGCCTCGACCGCCGCCGGCGGCATGCCCGTGGTCGACCTGGCCCGAGACCAGGACGCCTCGCTGGTGGTGCTCTCGCGGGAGGCCCAGAACGACGAGAGCGTGGTCGCCCAGGCGGCGCTGCTGCACGAGCGGGGCGTGCGGGTGCGCACCTTGTCGCTGTTCTACGAGCAGTGGCTGCACAAGCTGCCGGTGTCCGAGCTGGAGCGGGTCTCGTTGCTGTTCGACATCGGCGAGCTGCACCGCAGCCGGTACGGGCGGGCCAAGCGGTTGATCGACGTCGTGCTGGCCGGCGCCGGGCTGGTGGCCCTGGCGCTGGTGACCCCGGTCGTGCTGGTCGGGGACCTCTTGGCCAACCGCGGGCCGCTCTTCTACCGCCAGGAGCGGGTGGGCAAGGGGGGCCGGTGCTTCCGCATCCTGAAGTTCCGCACCATGCGGGAGGGCGGCGACGAGAGCTGGACCCAGGACGACGACCCCCGGGTCACCGCCTTCGGCCGGCTCCTGCGCACCAGCCACCTCGACGAGCTGCCCCAGGTGCTCAACATCCTGCGGGGCGACCTGACCGTGGTCGGCCCCCGTCCCGAGCAGCCCCGCTACGTCGAGGAGCTCAACCGCAAGCTGCCCTTCTACGACCTGCGCCACCTGGTTCGGCCCGGCCTCACCGGCTGGGCCCAGGTGACCTACGGCTACGCCGGCGACGAGCGCGACGCCCTGCAGAAGCTGCAGTACGAGTTCTTCTACCTGCGCCACCAGCGGCTGGCGTTCGACCTGCGCATCATCGGGCGGACGATCCGCAGCGTCCTCGGCAGCGAGGGTCGCGGCCGATGAGCGGAGTCCCGTCATCGACGTCGGTCACCGTTGCGGTGCCGGTCCTGGATGAGGTGGACGATCTGGGTGGTTGCCTCGATGCCATCGCCGCGCAGGACCACGCCGGCGCCATCGAGATCGTCGTCGTCGACGGCGGTTCCACCGACGGCTCGGTGGAGTTGGCGCGGAGCCGAGCGGACGTCCGGGTGGTCGACAACCCGGGCCGGTACCAGTCGACAGGGCTGAACATCGCCCTCCGGCAGGCGACCGGTGACGTCTTCGTTCGGGTCGACGCGCGGACGGTGATCGAGCCGACCTACGTCGCCCGTTGCGTCGAGGCGCTCGATCGCACCGGTGCAGCCATGGTCGGCGGTGCCCAGCGCGCCGTCGGGACGACGACGTGGGGGCGCGCCGTCGCCTCCGTGTACGACACGGTCCTGGGTTCCGGTGGGGCCCGATACCGGGATGGCGGGGCATCGGGCTGGGTCGACACCGTGTACCTCGGCGCCTACCGGACGGATCTCGCCGCGGAGGTCGGCGGGTACGACGAGGGCCGCCGAGTGAACGAGGATGCCGAGTTCGCCCTCCGCATGCGGCCGTACGGCGGGGTCTGGCTCGATGCCGGGATCCGCTCGACCTATCGACCGAGAGGTTCGCTGCGGGGTCTGGCCCGCCAGCAGTTCCGATACGGCCAGGGCCGCCTGGCCACGTCGGTTCGGCACCGTGACGTGTCTCCCCGGCAGCTGGTCGCCCCTGGTCTGGTGGTGGGCCTGCTGTCGCCGTGGCGGCGCCCGGTCGCGGTCGCCTATGGCGGCGCGCTGGTGGCCTCCGGTGTGCGATCGGCCCGATCCGATCCGGCCACGGGCGTGCGGGTACCGGTCGTTCTCGCCGTCATGCACCTGAGCTGGGGGTTCGGCTTCCTGACCGGCCTCCTTCGCCTCCGCCGGACCTGGCGAGGCTGATGGCGACGGTCCGGTTCACCCCCGAGATCTTCCGCGTCCAGCGCCACGGCGGCGTCTCCCGCTACGTGGTCGAGCTCCATCGGGAGCTGCGCCGGCAGGGCCACGACTCGCTGATCCTCGCCGGCCTCCATCGCAACGCCCTGCTCGGAGGGGTCGATGGCGTGCTCGGGGTCGACCTCGATCAGGTGCGGCCCGCCAGGTTGCGCCAGGCCGTGACCAAAGCGGTCGATCCGCTCCTCGTGCGAGCCTGGGCGAGGACCAGCGGGCCGCCGGTCGTCGCCCACAAGACCTACTTCGATGGCCGGCCCCCACGGGGTGGCCCCCGGTGGGCCATCACGGTCCACGACATGATCCACGAGCGCTTCCCCGGTCAGGTCGGCACGTCCGATGCGACGGCGACGTGGAAGCGCCGATGGTGCTTCGCAGCCGACGTGGTCTTCACGAACTCCCAGCACACCAAGGACGACCTGCTCGACCACATCCGCCTCGATCCGGCCAAGGTGGTGGTCACCCCGTTGGGCGTCGTGGTGCACCGCCCTGCGTCGATCGAACCACCCTTCGGCGACGAGCCGTTCGTGCTCTCGGTGGGGGATCGCCGAGCCGAGTACAAGAACTGGCCGACCCTCCTCGAGGCGATCCGTGGCATCGACGGCGGACGCCTCGCCTGCTTCGGGCCGCCGGCGTCGGCTGCCGACCGCGAGATGGTCGAGCAGGCCGGCCTCCGAGGTCGTGTCGCGTTCGTCAGTGGCGATGACCGGGCTCTCGCCGGTTGGTACCGCGCCGCTGCGGTCCTCGCCTACCCATCCCGCCACGAGGGGTTCGGCCTGCCCCCGATCGAGGCGATGGCCCACGGCCTGCCGGTCGTGGCGGGCGACGCGGGCGCCATCCCGGAGACGATCGGTGACGCTGGGCTGCGCGTCGATCCCGACGATGTCGATGCCCTGGCCCATGCCCTCGATTCGGTCCTGTCCGACGGGTCGTTGGCCGAAGATCTGGCTGAGCGCGGCCGCCGCCGGGCGGAAGGGTTCACCTGGGAGCGCACGGCCCAGGCAACGCTGGCCGGCTACGAGCTGGCCGTCGCTTGAGCGGTGGCACTGCCGTTCCACTCCGCGACAACGGCATCGAGCACGGCATCGTCGGCAGGTGCGGCTGCGCAGATGTCGAGGTAGCGCACCTCGTCTCCATCGATGTGCGGGGCGAGCCGTCGGCGTCCCCAGTCGTCGACGGTGACGTCGTCGAGCAGATCGCCGGTGTTGCCGAACGCCAGCGCCCGGCGGTAACCGGCTTCTGCCAAGAGGCCGAACACCGGCCAGGTCGCCTCCTCGCCACCGGTCAGCGCCGGGTCGAGCTCGAAGAAGAGCACCGGTCGCACCGACGCGAGGAGGTCGGCCGCTCCGTGGATGATGGCGACGTCCTGCCCATCGGTGTCGATCTTCAGCAGGGCGGGTTCGGCGAAGCGGGGGTGATCTCGGAGGATCTGGGCCAGCGACGTCGTCTCGACCCCCGTGGTGCCGGAGCCCTCGACCAACCGGGCGGTGCCGTTCGCCCTCGCGACCTGACGTCGCTCGGATCGGTCAGCGGTCGCCACGTAGGTGGCGGCCACCTCGACGTCGGCGAGCGACGCCGCGTTGGTTCGGAGGTAGGGCAGGAACTGCTCGTCACCCTCGATGCACAGCACCGGCAGATCGCTGTGGTGGCGGACGATCACCGCTGAATCGCCCACGTTCCCGCCGATGTCGACCACGGTCGCCCGGGGTCGTCGTCGCTCGACCTGGTGGGCGACCACGCCGAGGTTGGCCGAGTACCGGGGGTGGCGCGCCCGGTACAGGGGCAGGTCGTGGCTGAACGGCAGGAGGAGCGGGGTGCCGAGCAACTCGTACCGCACGGCGGGGTCCTCCACGCGCAGCCGACCCTTCCGGGCCAGGCTGAGGGCGCGGCGCCGCAGCGCGTGGCCACGGGCGGTCGCCGCGACCTGGGCGCGGAGGTGGGCGGTCGCCAGCCGGCTCGGCACCGGTTCGCTCACGTCGGCACCCCCACGCCGCTCGGATCAGCCGATCCTTGGGAGGGTGCCGTGGTGACCGCCACCGGCACGAGTCCCGGTCGGGGCGGCGTCGACGGCTCGGTGGGCGGACCGTCGGGGAGGACCCATCGCGGGATCCGGCCGGTGCGCGAGAGGTGACGCAGGACCAGCAGCTCGGGAACGAGGACGATGGCGATCTGGCTGCCTGCGCTACCCCAGACAGGCCCGGCCAGTCCGATGTGCTGGACGAGCACGATCGACGAGCCCAGGTTCGCCACGGCCATCAGCACCGCGATCACGACTTGGAAGCGCACGGCGTCCGCCCCGTTGAAGAACATGGCCAACGCGATCGACACGGCGCTGGTGACGGCCCACACGGCCATGCCGGCCAACAGGGCCACCGATGGTCGGGACACGCCTTGGGAGAAGAGCCGGAGGAGTGGGGGACCGGCGACGATCAGCAGCACGGATGCCGGGAGGGTCAGCAGGGTCGCACCGGCGACGCTGCGCTGGAGCGTCCGGATCGCCCAGGGAAGGTCACCGCGAGCCAGCGCCTCGCCGTACGCCGGCCACAACGGCATGGCGACGATGGCGACCGCCGCCGGCGCCATCAGGAAGAGTCGGAGCGGGAGGGCGTAAGCCGGGACGGCGGCGGAGCCCAGGAAGTGGGAGATCACGAAGCCGTCGCTCTCGTAGGCCAACGCCGTGGTGAGCGACAGGACGAAGAACAGCGCCCCCGAACGGGCGATGCGGCGCCCGAGCACCCAGGTGGAACGCCGGGGGTGGGGCCTCAGCTCGGGGCGGCGTCGCCCGAACAGGACGACGCACTCGACGAGGTAGCCGGCGGGCGGGCCGGCCAACATGGCGAGCAGCAGTTGCTGCAGCCCTCCACCCGACGCGGAGACGGCCAGGACGGCGACCAGGGAGACGAGGCTCCCGAGCGCGGTGGCTCCGGCCGCGAGCCATCCCTCCTGGTGGGCCAGGTCGATGCGCTGCCCGAGGCCGAGCGGGACCGAGATGAGCACGGAGCCGACGAAGATGGTCATCGCTCCCGAAGCCTGGCCGGCGGCGTCCGGTCCGACGTTCAGCACGCTTGCCCAGTTGACGGCCGGGATCACCAGGGCGGCGACGACCCCGACGGCGGCGCAGACCCCGAGCAGCGCGAAGAAGGCGCTGCTCGTCGCCTGTGCCACCTGCGTGCGGTCGTCGCGCCCGAGCGCCTGAGAGATGACGTTGAGCAGACCGTTTCCGATGCCCAGGTCGGCGAAGCCGAGCAGAGCGGTTCCCGTCACGAGGAGCAGCCAGAGTCCGGCCTGCTGCTGGCCGATGCGGTGCTCGACGACCCCGGTGCACCAGAACAGCACCACGAGCGCCAGCAGCCGCGACGCGCCGCCGGCGATGGCGCCGAGGCCGGCACGCCGGTAGCGGTCCCGCCCCCGATCGCGCCCGCCCGCCATGGGCGCGGGAGGCGCAGCGCTCACGGCGCGCCGGTGGCGGCCTGCGCCGGGACCCGGCGCTGGCGAGTCGCCCGCTCGCCCAGCAGGCGGCGGCGGAGGGGACGGGTGAACCGGAGCTGATGGCCGAGCCACGTCTTGGCCCGTGCCAGCTGGCGTGTGCGTCGCGGGGCGGGCACCACCCGGCCGTCGGCATCGAGCCGGAGCGGCGCGTAGGCGATGGAGTGGTAGTGACGGAAGTCATCGACGATGGCCGCGTTCTGGCGCGCCTCGGCGCCCGCGAAGACCGCTTCCCGGGAGCCCACGTGGGTGTAGTCGTGACGTTGGTGGATGGCGGGAACGAAGGCGGTCGCGTCGATGACGTCGGCGCCCAGCTCGGACGCGCGCCAGATGAGCCACGGGTCGTAGCCGGGCCGGCCGATGGCGAACGGGGGCAGTTCGTGGAAGAGCCCCCGGGTGAACAGGAACCAGTCGATCCACTTGGCTGGCTTCAGCTCGCCGACGAGTGCGGCGCGCTCGGTCAGCTGGCCCTGCCAGCCGTCGTCGAAGCGCAGCTGGTCGGGTTGGTCGATGTCGGTGCGCCGCCCGACCACGTAGGCGGGCCGCGGCCGGTCTGCGAGGGTCCGAGCTGCTTCGAGCAGGTGCTCGTCGAAGATGATGTCAGCGTTGGACCAGCAGACCATCGGCGTGGTCGCCAGCTCCTGGCCCCGCAGGAACATGTCGCTCAGCAACGGCGTGCCCTGTTCGGTCGTGGCCACGTCGGGCACGTGGCGGATGACGAGCGCGCGACACAGCTCGGCGGTCCCGGGATCGTCCCCGAAGAGGATCACGTCCGGTCTCGGTTCGAGGAGGGTCCAGCTGGTGATGGCGTTCGTCTGGATGACCTCGAAGATGCCGGTGAACGCCTTGGCGGTGGAGAGCAGGGTCACCGCCGGACGCTCGGGACCGCACGCGCGCTCGCTCATCGGTGGTCAGATCGGCACGATTTGTCCCGGTCTTTAGGTCGGCGACGCTTGTCGCCCCGCTCAGGTCGTGACGGCCCTCAGGTGATGTCGAGCATCCGCTGGAGGGCGGTGCGGGCGCCGTCCTGCACGTCGGCGGGCACGGTGATCCGGTTCACCACGGTCCCCTCGACCAGGTTCTCGAGCACCCAGCACAGGTGGGGGGCGTCGATGCGGAACATGGTCGAGCACGGGCACACCAGCGGGTCGAGCGACACCACCGTCTTGTCCGGGGTCTCGTCGGCCAGGCGCTGCACCAGGTGGATCTCGGTGCCCACCCCGATCACCGACCCCGACGGGGCGGCCTCGACCGCCTTGATGATCCGGTCGGTCGAGCCCACCTGGTCGGCCACCGCCACCACCTCGTGCGAGCACTCGGGGTGGACGATCACCAGGCCGTCGGGGTGGTCCGCCCGGAAGGCCTCGACGTGGGCCGGGGTGAAGCGCTGGTGCACCGAGCAGTGGCCCTTCCACAGCAGGAAGGTGGCCTCCTTGGCCTCGGCCTCGGTCAGCCCGCCGAGGTCGAGCCGGGGGTTCCAGACCGCCATGTCGTCGGGCGAGTGGCCCATGTCCAGCGCGGTGTTGCGACCCAGGTGCTGGTCGGGGAAGAAGAGCACCTTCTCGCCACGGTCGAGGGCCCACTCGAGCACGGCCCGGGCGTTGCTCGACGTGCACACGGCCCCCCCGTGGGTGCCGACGAACGCCTTCAGCGCCGCCGAGGAGTTCATGTAGGTGATCGGGACGAGCCGTTCGACGTCGATCACCGCGGCCAGCTCGTCCCAGGCCTGCTCGACCTCGTCGAGGTCGGCCATGTCGGCCATCGAGCACCCGGCGTTCAGGTCCGGGAGGATCACCTGCTGGTGGTCGGCGGTCAGGACCTCGGCCGATTCGGCCATGAAGTGCACGCCGCAGAACACGATGAACTCCGCCTCGGGACGCTGCTGGGCCAGCACGGACAGCCGGAAGGAGTCGCCTCGGGCGTCGGCCCAGCGCATCACCTCGTCCCGCTGGTAGTGGTGACCGAGCACGAACAGCCGGTCGCCGAGAGCCTGCTTGGCGCGTCGGATGCGGTCGTGCAGCTCGATGGTGGTCGCAGCGGTGTACCGCTCGTCGAGCGGTGCTTGGAGCCGAAGCATGTTGGTCGGACCTCCGATGAGGAGGGCTCCGAGTTGCGTGCCGGTGGGGACAGCCTGGTCGCCTCGCCACGGGGATGTCGGCCTCGGAGCCGATATGTCGCCGGATACCAGGCCGGCAGGTGGTGAGGACCCTAGCCCTCACCGGGTGCGAACCGGCGGTGCCGCACCGGCATTCCCAAAGAGGATCAGCTGGCCACTCCGTCGCCGTAGGCGTCGGACGCCGACACCAGCGCGAAGTCGCCGTCGACGGCGATGGCATGTGCGCGCAGGCGGGGAGACCGGCCGGGGTTGGCGAGCGACACGATGACGGGCAGGTCGGGCTGACGGCGGGCGACGGTCGCCAGATCGGCCCGGCTGGTGATCAGCTCCGCGGCCCAACCGCTCTCGTAGCCGAGGGAGTCGACCCGGCTGTCGTCGAGGTTCACGAAGCCGAGCTTCGGACCCGGACCCGGGTGGCGAGCTCCGGCGAGCTCGGCGAGCCGGCCGGCTGCGAGCCCGTTCTCGACCCGCTGCTGGGCCAGGGACGGCCGGGCCAGGGCCAGCACCAGGGGTAGGCAGGCGACCGCGCACAGGCCGCCGGCCAGGCGTGCGGGAGCGACGTCGAGCCGGGCGTCGACGATGGCCTGGACGCCCCGTGCCGTCGCGATGGCGAGCGGGAGCAGCAGCAGGAAGTTCCAGTAGTCGTGGATCCAGGCAGCAGTGTGGAAGGCGACGTCGTAGGCCAGCAGGGGCATGAGCGTGACGATCAGGAGGTCCCGGCCCGGTCGCAGCCGCCACGACAGGACCGCCGCCACCGCGCCGATCGGCAACGCCCACGGGAGCAGGTCTCGGGCGTGGTCGAGCGAGTGCGAGACGGCGCTGGTCATGGTGATCCCGCCGGCCCGGCCGTCGAGCCGCGTGAACAACGGCCCGAGCGAGCCGTAGACCCAGATGATCCAGGCGACGGTGAGGCCGAACGCGACGGCGAGGCCACCGCCGAGCGCCGCTGCCTGCGACGGCCGGGCCCGTCCCCGGTGGGCCGACCCCGCCAGCCACGCCGCCGCCACGATCGAGATGGCGAGCGCCTCCCACCCGGAGAGGGCGGCGAGCGCCCCGATCAGCCCGACCGTCCAGGGCGGCCAGGGTCGGCGCTGCCGGGCGCGCTGCCACCCCAGGAGCACCAGCAGGATGAACGGCAACGAGGTGACCGGCGTGTCGAGCATGGTCCCGTAGGTCAGGAACATGCCCGAGCCGAAGGCGATGAGGGTGCCGCAGGTGGCGGCGACCGGGTCGAGCCCGGCGTCGAGCAGCAGCAGGGAGAGCAGGCCGAGCGAGACGACCGAACCGATCCACGCCGGCGACCGGGTCACGATCCGGTGCTTGCCCGCAAGCGACTCGGCCAGCGCCGTCTCCCAGATGATCAGGGGCGGGTGGTGGGCGTAGGCGTCGGCACCCGCAGGGGGCCGGCCGCCGAGGCGGGAGCCGACGGGGTCGTGGATGAGCGCCTGCGACGCCAGACCCCACACCGCGGCGTTGCGACCGTCGTGGCTCTCGCCGAAGGGCGCCGCGAGCCACGGACTGGCGTGCACCAGGAAGGCGATGCCGAGGACGGCGACCAGCGCCAGCGCTGCTCGTCCACCGGCCCGCGATCGCCGCCCGCGCCGTTCACCCTGGTCGGGCTCTGTGGTTCCCACCCCGGGGGCGGACGGGTCGGAAGCTTCCCGATCCACCCCCTCGTCCGCCGCCAACGCGCGAGCGCTCGTCACCACGGTCCCATCGGTCTCCGTCGGCCCGAGATGAGCGGTCCGTCCCGTTCCTGCGCGGCCCAGTCGAACCTCCAGGACGCCGGCTGCGCCTCCCGGCAGGGCGCCGGGGCCGTCACCCCCCGTCCCTACGATGGAACCGCCATGGTGCAGCGCCCCCCGACCGGCTCGATCCCCGACACGCCGGGCTCGTACCAGTTCAAGGACGCCCAGGGCCGGGTCATCTACGTCGGCAAGGCCAAGTCGCTGCGGTCCCGGCTGTCGAACTACTTCCAGAAGCACCTGCCCATGCGCACCGCGGCCATGGTGGCGGCGGCCGAGACGGTCGAGTGGATCGAGGTCCGCAACGACGTCGAGGCCCTCATGCTCGAGTACAGCCTCATCAAGCAGTACCGGCCGCGGTTCAACGTCCGGCTGGTCGACGACAAGAGCTACCCGTTCCTGGCGGTCACGGTGGGCGACGAGTGGCCCCGGCCCATGGTCATGCGCGGCGCCAAGCGCAAGGGCGTCCGCTACTTCGGCCCCTACGCCCACGCGTACGCCATCCGCGACACCCTCGACCTCCTGCTGCGCACGTTCCCGCTGCGCACCTGCTCCGACAACAAGTTCGACCGGCACCAGAAGCTCGGTCGGCCCTGTCTGCTCTTCCACATCGAGAAGTGCAGCGGCCCCTGCGTCGGCGAGGTCGACCACGACGCCTACCGGGTGCTGGTGGGCGACCTGCTCGACTTCCTCGACGGCGACACCGACACCATCGTCAAGCGGCTCGAGCACGCCATGCGCGAGGCGGCCGACGAGCTCGAGTTCGAGCGGGCGGCGCGGCTGCGCGACCGGCTGACGTCGGTCCGCAAGGCCATCGAGCGCCAGCAGATGGTGGCCGACCGCAACGAGGACCTCGACGTCATCGGCATCGCCGACGACGACCTGGAGGCGGCGGTCCAGGTCTTCCACGTCCGCCGGGGGCGGGTGGTGGGGCGCAAGGGCTTCGTGCTCGACAAGGTCGAGGACCTCTCCCGCGAGGAGCTGGTCGGCAACGTGCTCGAGGGCCTCTACTACGACCCGCCGCCGCTCGGCGTGCCCAAGCAGGTGCTGGTCCCGGACCCGCCCGACGACACCGACCTGTACGAGCGCTGGCTCAGCGACCAGCGCGGCTCCCACGTGGTGGTGCGGGTCCCGCAGCGGGGCGACAAGCGGCGGCTGCACGAGACCGTCACCCACAACGCCGGCGAGGAGCTGACCCGTCACCGGCTCAAGCGGGCCTCCGACCACAACAGCCGGGCGCGGGCCCTCAACGAGCTGCAGGAGCACCTCGGCCTGCCCGAGCCGCCGCTGCGCATCGAGTGCTACGACATGAGCCACCTGCAGGGCACCGACTACGTGGGCTCGATGGTGGTGCTCTCCGACGGGCTGCCCGACAAGCGGGAGTACCGGCGCTTCAAGGTCCACGTCCCCGGCAACGACGACTTCGCCGCCATGGAGGAGGTCCTCACCCGCCGGTTCTCCAACTACCTGCAGGACCAGGCCAAGCCGGTCAGCGAGCGGGGCAAGTTCGCCTACCCGCCCCAGCTGCTGCTGGTCGACGGCGGCAAGGGCCAGCTCAACGTGGCGGTCCGGGTGCTCGAGGCGCTCGGCCTCGACGAGGAGATCCCGGTCGCCTCGCTGGCCAAGCGGTTCGAGGAGGTCTACCTGCCGGGCCAGAGCGACCCGGTGGTGGTGCCCCGCCAGACCGAGGCGCTCTACATGCTCCAGCGCATCCGCGACGAGTCCCACCGGTTCGCCATCACCTACCACCGGCAGCTGCGGGCGAAGCGCATGACCCGCTCGGTGCTCGACGGCGTGCCCGGGCTCGGGCCGACCCGCACCAAGCGGCTGGTCAAGGAGCTGGGCGGCATCGGCAAGGTCAAGCAGGCGTCGCTCGAGGAGCTGCAGGCGCTGAGCTGGCTCCCCGACGCGGTCGGCCGGGCCGTCTACGACAAGATCCACGCCCTCCCCGAGCGCCGCCCGGCCCCTCGGTAGCGTCGGCGGGTGCCCGACCCCCGCCCGGACCTCTGGGAGACCAACGCCGCCTGGTGGCAGCAGGGGTTCACCGACGGCGCCGACCCCGAGTACACCGAGCAGATCCTGCCCCTGGCCCGGACCTGGCTGGCCGGGGCCGACCGGGTGCTCGACGTCGGCACCGGCGAGGGCCAGGTGGCCCGGCTGGCCGCCGACGGGGGAGCGGGCGCCGTGGTCGGCCTCGACCCCACCCACGGCCAGATCGTCGAGGCCGCCCGGCGGGCCGGCGGGCCGGCCTACCTGCAGGCCGGGGCCGCGTGCCTGCCGGTGCGCAGCGGGTGGTTCGACGCGGTGGTCGCCTGCCTGGTCTTCGAGCACATCGACGACGTCGACACCGCCATCGCCGAGGTGGCCCGGGTGCTGCGACCGGGCGGCCGCTTCCTGTTCTTCCTGAACCACCCGCTGCTGCAGACGCCCGGCAGCGGCTGGATCGACGACCACGTGCTCGACCCGCCGGAGCAGTACTGGCGCATCGGCCCCTACCTGGTCGAGGACACCTCGGTCGAGGAGGTCGAGGTCGGGGTCCACATCCCCTTCATCCATCGGCCGCTGCACCGGTACCTCAACACGCTGGTCGAGAACGGTCTGATCCTGCGCCGGTTCGAGGAGCCGGCGCCGCCTCCCGGCTTCCTGGCCCGGGCGCCCGAGTACCCCGCGGCGGGGTCGATCCCTCGACTCCTGCTGCTCGTGACCGAGAAGGAAGGGGAATGACCGACGTCGAACCCCTTGCCGTGGACCAGCAGCCGGTCGGCCTCGACGACCTACCGGTGGCCGACACCCCGCTCTGGCTCTCGCACCACTTCCCGGTCGACTACGACCGCTGCGCGCTGGTGGCCGGCCGCCACGTCTGCCGCCGCTGCCTGTTCATGTACCCCGTCGCCCTGGTGGCCGGTGTCGCCGCCGGAGCCGGTCTGACCTGGCCGTCGTCGCTCGACGCCGTCCTGATCTTCCTGCTGCCCCTGCCGGCAGTGGTCGACTTCGTGGTCGACAACCTGGGCCGGGTCCGCTACTCGGCCCGCCGCCAGGCCGTGCTCAGCGCCGTCGGCGCCATCGGGGCGGGCAAGGGCTACGTCCGCTACCTGCACGACCACACCGACCCGGTGGTGTGGACCATCGTCGCCGTCTACGTCGCCATCTGCCTGGCCGCGGCGATCGCCCACCACCTGCGCCGCGCCCCGGCTTGACGGGCCCGGACCGCCGTCACCCCCCTTCGGTAGCATCCGGAGGTGACTTCCCCCGTCCTGCGCCCCCCAGCTCGAGGGAAGTCCCCGTGTCCGACATCGAACGTCGCCACCAGCTCCGCCAGGCTCTCGACCGGTCCATCGGTCCGGAGCCGGCCGAGATCCTGATGGAGATCCTGCCCCCGTTCCCCTGGCACGAGCTCGCCACCAAGGCCGACCTGGCCGAGCTCCGATCCGAGCTCCGCAACGAGATCGGCGAGCTCCGAGTCGAGGTCCGCACCGACATCGGCTCGCTTCGGTCCGACATGGGCTCGCTCCGATCCGACATGGCGGTGCTCGAGCAGTCGCTGCGCTCCGAGATGGGCTCGCTGCGGTCGGACATGGGCTCGCTCGAGCAGGCGCTGCGGGCCGACATGGGCGTGCTGAGCGCCAAGGTCGACGGGCTCGTCCCCGCCATGTGGAAGACCAACCTGGCGTTCACGGCTGCGGTGCTGGGTCTGGTCCTCGCCGTCACCGGGCTCCGCTGAGGCGGGATCGGGCCGGGTCGCCAGCGTGGAGTTCGTCGTCATCACCGGCATGTCCGGCGCCGGCCGGTCCTCGGCCGCCGACCACCTCGAGGACCTGGGCTGGTTCGTCATCGACAACCTGCCGCCGCAGCTCGTCACCAAGGTCGTCGACCTCGCTCGGGCCCCGGGCAGCACCATCGAGCGGGTGGCGCTGGTGGTCGGGGCCGGCCCTGCGGCGGACTCCGTCGGCGACGACGACGCCATCGTCTCGCTGCGCGAGAGCGGGGCCAAGGTCCGCACCCTCTTCCTCGACGCGTCGACCGAGGCGCTGGTCCGCCGCTACGAGAGCACCCGGCGCCGCCACCCCCAGGCCGAGGCGGGCGAGAGCCTGGCCGACGCCATCGAGCGGGAGCGCCTGCTGCTCGGTCCGGTGCGGGCCGAGGCCGACCTGGTCATCGACACCAGTGAGGTCAACGTCCACGAGCTGCGCCGCCAGCTCGTCGACCGCTTCGGTTCCGAGGCCGAGGACCAGCGCATGGTCACCACGCTGCTGTCGTTCGGCTTCAAGCACGGCCTGCCCCGTGACGTCGACCTGGTCTTCGACTGCCGCTTCCTGCCCAACCCCTACTGGGTCGAGGAGCTGCGCCCGCTCACCGGCCTCGACGAGGACGTGCGCGAGTTCGTGCTCGGCCAGGACGTCACCGCGCCGTTCCTCGAGACCCTCGACGACCTGCTCGAGCTGCTCATGCCCGCCTACATCGACGAGGGCAAGGCGTACCTGACCATCGCCTTCGGCTGCACCGGCGGTCGCCACCGCTCGGTCGTCATCGCCGAGGAGGTCGCCCGCCGGCTGGGCCGGTTCGGCCCGAAGCCCTCCGTCACCCACCGGGACACCGAGCGATGACCGTCACCGGTTCGCACCGCAACGGCGAAACCCCCACCCCGCCCCCCGCAGGCCGGATCGGGAGGCTCGTCGCCATCGGCGGCGGCCACGGTCTGGCGGTCACGCTGCGGGCCGCGGTCGACATCGCCGAGCACATCACCGCGGTGGTGTCGGTGGCCGACAACGGCGGATCGAGCGGCCACCTGCGCGACGCCATCGGCGTGCCACCGCCCGGCGACCTGCGACGGTGCCTGTCGGCGCTGGCCGACCCGTGCTCCGCCCTCGGCCAGGCCCTCGAGCACCGCTTCACCCGGGGCGACCTCGACGGCCACGCCGTCGGCAACGTGGTGTTGGCCGGTCTCGCCCAGACCACCGGCGACTTCGTGGCGGCCTGCGACGAGCTCGGCCGGTTGGTCGGGGCGCGGGGCCGGGTGCTGCCCGCCTCGGCCACCGGGATCACCCTCGAGGCGGTCACCCCGGCGGCGGTGCTGCAGGGCCAGACCGCGGTGCAGAACGGCGGCGGGGTGCGCACGGTCACCCTCGACCCGGCCGATCCGCCCGTGCCGCCCGCCGTGGTCGACGCCATCGGGGCCGCCGACCAGGTGGTGCTCGGCCCCGGCTCGCTCTACACGTCGGTCCTGGCCGCGGCCACGGTGCCCGGCATCCGCGCCGCCCTGAACGCCACCGCCGCCCAACGGGTGTACGTGTGCAACCTCGGGCCCCAGGTGCCCGAGAGCGAGGGCCACGACGCCACCGACCACCTGCGGGCCCTGCAGCGCCACGACGTGCCGGTCGACGTGGTCCTCTGCCACCCCGGCTCCGCCCTGGGCTGCCCCGACGCCGCCGAGGTCGCCCCGGTGCGGGTGGTCGGTCGGCCGGTGGCCGGGCCCCGGGGGCTGGCCCACGACCCGGCGAAGCTGGCCCCCGCCCTGGTCGCCTGCTACCAAGCTGGCGCCGAGCCGGGCGATCTGTTCGGATAGGGGCGACGGGAGGGCGGGCGCCCTCAGGCACTCGACAAGGAGATCACCGACACATGACCATCCGAGTGGGCATCAACGGCTTCGGTCGCATCGGACGGAACTTCTTCCGGGCGGTCGACAAGAGCGGCGCCGACATCGAGCTGGTGGCCGCCAACGATCTTGGTTCGGTCGACCAGATGGCCCACCTGCTGCAGTACGACTCGGTCATGGGCCGGCTCGAGAGCCAGGTGAACGTCACCGCCGACGGCATCGAGGTCGGGGGCCGGAAGATCCAGATCCTGGCCGAGCGCGACCCGGCCAAGCTGCCGTGGGGCGACCTCGGCGTCGACCTGGTGGTCGAGTCCACCGGCTTCTTCACCGATCGCGACAAGGCCGCCGCCCACCTCGAGGCCGGCGCCCCGTTCGTCATCATCAGCGCCCCGGCCAGCGGGGCCGACGCGACCTTCGTGGTCGGCGTCAACGACGACACCTTCGACCCGGCCGAGCACAAGGTCGTGTCGAACGCCTCCTGCACCACCAACTGCTTCGTGCCGATGATCAAGGTGCTCGACGACGCCTTCGGCGTCGAGAAGGGCCTGATGACCACCGTCCACGCCTACACCGGTGACCAGAACCTGGTCGACGGCCCCCACAAGGACATGCGCCGGGCGCGCGCCTCGGCGGTCAACATCGTGCCGGCGTCCACCGGCGCCGCCCGGGCCACCGGGCTGGTGCTGCAGTCCATGCAGGGCAAGCTCGACGGCACCGCCCTGCGGGTGCCGGTGCCCGACGGCTCGATCACCGACTTCACCGGCGTCCTGGGGCAGGAGGCCTCCGTCGACCAGATCAACGACGCCTTCCGCTCGGCGGCGTCCGAGGGGCCCCTGGCCAAGGTGCTCGACTTCAGCGAGGCGCCGATCGTCAGCTCCGACATCGTCGGCTCGCCGGCCAGCTGCACCTTCGACTCGCCGCTCACGATGGCGATGGGCAACCTGGTCAAGATCCTCGGCTGGTACGACAACGAGTGGGGCTACTCGAACCGGCTGGTCGATCTCGTCCAGGTCGTCGGGAACGCCGGCTGACCCTCGCGACCGACAACCAGCCCTTCGAGACCCGGACCTTCGACGACCGGCCCATGGCGACCGACATCCCCCAGCTCGAGGACCTCGGCGACCTCGACGGCAAGCACGTCCTGGTGCGGTGCGACTTCAACGTGCCGCTCCACGACGGGGCCATCACCGATGACCTGCGCATCCGTGCCGCCGTGCCCACCCTGACCTGGTTGCAGGAGCACGGCGCCGAGGTCACCGCCTGCAGCCACCTGGGCCGGCCCAAGGGGGCGCCCGACCCGCGGTACTCGATGGACCCGGTGCGGGCCCGGCTGGCCGAGCTCGCCCCCGGCGTCGAGCTGATGGAGAACCTGCGCTTCGACCCGGGCGAGACCGCCAACGACCCGGACTTCGTGGCCCGCCTGGTCGAGGGCCAGGACGCCTACGTGAACGACGCCTTCGGCGCGTCGCACCGGTCGCACGCCTCGATCGTCGGACCGCCGCAGACCCTGCCGAGCGCAGCCGGACGGCTCCTGGCCCACGAGGTCGAGGTGCTGCTCGGCATGCGCGAGCACCCGAAGCGGCCGTTCGTGGCCATCCTCGGCGGGGCCAAGGTCAGCGACAAGCTCGGCGTCATCCAGGCCCTGCTCGGGGTGGTCGACGGGCTGATCATCGGTGGGGGCATGTGCTTCACCTTCCTGGCCGCGCAGGGCAACCGCACCGGCGACTCCCTGCTCGAGGCCGACCAGGTCGACACCTGCAGGCAGCTGCTGGCCGGCGACACGCCGATCCACCTGCCCTCCGACATCACCGCCCTCGGGCCGGGGGGCAAGATCGGCGATCCCGACGCCGGCGGGGAGGTCCGCCAGATCGGCACCTCGGTGCCGGACGGCTGGGTCGGCCTCGACATCGGGCCGGGCACGGCGGCGGAGTTCTCCGACGTCATCGCCGAGGCCCGCACCATCTTCTGGAACGGGCCCATGGGTGTGTTCGAGGACCCCCGCTTCGAGGCCGGCACCCGCACCGTCGCCCAGGCGGTGGCCGAGTCCCGCGGCTTCTCCGTCGTGGGTGGCGGCGACAGCGCGGCGGCCGTCGCCCAGTTCGGGCTGGCCGGGGACATCGACCACATCTCGACCGGCGGCGGCGCGTCGCTGGAGCTGCTCGAGCAGGGCGACCTGCCGGGCCTGGACGCACTGAGGAACGCACCGAATGCCTGACCGCAAGCCGCTGATCAGCGGCAACTGGAAGATGCACCACAACCACTTCGAGGCGATCCAGCTCGTGCAGAAGCTGTCCTACGCCATCGACAAGAGCGACGCCGAGTCGGTCGACGTGTCGGTGCACCCGCCGTTCACCGACCTGCGCTCGGTGCAGACGGTGATCGAGAGCGACGACGTGCCGGTCGCCCTCGGCGCCCAGCACTGCCACTGGGAGGAGAAGGGGGCCTTCACCGGCGAGGTGTCGCCCGCGTTCCTCGCCAAGCTGAACGTCCGCTACGTGATCGTCGGCCACAGCGAGCGGCGCGAGCTGTTCGGCGAGTCCGACGAGGACGTCAACCGGAAGGTCCGGGCCATCGTCGGCCACGGCATGACGCCGATCCTCTGCTGCGGCGAGACCCTCGAGGAGCGCGAGGACGGGCGCACCGCCCCCAAGGTCACCAAGCAGGTGCGCCTCGGCCTGGCCGGCCTGTCCCACGACCAGATCGGCGACCTGGTCATCGCCTACGAGCCGATCTGGGCGATCGGCACCGGCCGCACCGCATCGGCCGCCGACGCCCAGGCCGTCTGCCACCTGGTGCGCCAGACGGTGGGCGAGGTCGCCGGCTCCGGGGCGGCCGAGTCGGTGCGCATCCAGTACGGCGGTTCGGTGAAGCCGGGCAACGCCGCCGAGCTCATGGCCGAGCCCGACATCGACGGCGCGCTGGTCGGCGGCGCCAGCCTCGACGCCGACGACTTCGCCAAGATCATCCGCTACCGCCTGGGCTGAGGCGGGTCGCCTCGTCCTTCGTTTCGTGAAGGAGATCCGTCGCTGAGCGACGGTTCCGCTGCACGAAGCGGGTCGGTCACGCCCGGGCGGGGGCCTCGAAGCGGTGGCGGTAGGCCCGCTCGACCAGCTCGACGTCGGCGGGCAGCAGGCCCTGGTCCTGGATGCCGGCCACGATGAGCTGGGCCTGGGCGAGCAGCGGCCGGGTGCGACGCCCCAGGCCCTCGGCCCGCAGCGCCTCGACCAGCAGGTCGATCGACTCGAGCAGGTAGATGCACACCCGGGGCTGGCTGGCGGCCGCCCGGCGGATCTCGCCGTAGGTGAGGGTGACCATGTCGGCGTGGGTGTGGCGCTCGGGCAGCAGGAGCAGGCGGCCGCCCTTGCCGGTGTGGCGGTTGGGCGGGGGGTCGCGGCGCAGCAGCTCGCCGAGCACGGCGGTGGCGTGGAAGATGGCGTCCTGGGCGGTGGTGGGGTCGTTGATGCCGGGGGAGAGGGCCTTCAGGGCGACGTCGGCGAGCTGGCGCAGGCCGTAGGAGGCGTCCTGCTGCAGCGTGCGGGTGTTGCCGAGCCCGAAGGCGGCGGACACCTGGCGCTTGAGCCGACGCCGGTCGGGCGGCGGTGGCGAGACCGTGCACATGGCGGTGCCGGCGACGGCGTAGCGGCCGGCGTAGGTCTCGACCTGCATGGTGGCCCCCTCCGGCAGGTGGTGGAGGAGGGCGTCGATGTCGATCTGCTGCACCCAGCCGCTGCGGTCGAAGCTCAGCACGCAGGAGGGTCGGTGGCTGAAGTCGGCCTCCGCCCGGTGCGAGTCGTCGACGGCATCGTCCGCTTCGTCGTCATCGCGGTGGTCGCCTGGATCGCCATGGTCGTCCGACGCGCCCGCTTCGTCGGATCCGTCCCCCTGCGAGTCGTCCGGGTCGGCGCGCTGGTCGGTGTCGAGCACCTCGTCGGCGTCGACGACGCGGTCCGGGTCGTGGTCGTCGGACGTCTCGGCCCAGGTGAGGCAGATCTCGTCCATGGCCTCCTCGCGGACGCTCTCGAGGATGCGGCTGACGTCCATCGAGTGGGCCGAGTGGTTGATGTAGGCGACGATGCCGATGATCGTGGCCACGCCGAGCACCAGGCCCACGGCCACCGAGACGTTGGGCACGACCGCGTCGCCACCGGAGCCGAGCGCGTCGCGGACCGAGCGCAGCACCATGAGGCAGTAGACGAACGTGCCCGCCACCAGCGCCATGACCCGCTTGGTGAACGGGTCGCGGAACATGGTGTGGACGATGCGGGGGGAGTACTGGCTCGAGGCGAGCTGGATGATCAGGAGCGAGATCGAGAAGGCGATGCCGGCGATGGTGATGGTGGCGCCGGCGATGGTGCTGAGCAGCGAGCGGGCGCTGGCGACGGTGGACGCCACGCCGAGCGGCAGGTCGCCGGGGTTCTGGTCGAGGTTGCTGTCGAGGTAGACGAGGCCCTGACCGAGCACGCCGCCGAGCACCACGCCGAGCATCGGGACGAAGAACAGGCTCGACCGGAGCTGTTCGACGAAGGAGCTGAGCCGCAGGCGCATGCCCCGCCGTACTATCCGACCACCGGCCGGTGACCCGGGATGGTGGGTGCCGGTGGCGGGCTCGTCCGGTGGCTGGGGGAGCGGGGGGCGGCGCCGCTAACGTGTTCGGCCGTGCTGACCCCCATCGTCGTCGTGATCCACGTGATCGTGTCCTCGATCATGCTCGTGCTCGTCCTGCTGCACAGCGGCAAGGGCGGCGGGCTGTCCGACATGTTCGGCGGCGGCATGGGCGCGGCGGCCCAGGGCTCGACGGTGATGGAGAAGAACCTCGACCGCCTGACCCTGGTGGCCGCCATCATCTTCGCCTTCACCACCGTGGTGCTCGGCCTCCGCCTGTCGACCTACGGCTGACAGAGGCGCCAGGGCGCTGCGCTAGGGTGAGCGACCCGCTGGGCCCACACCAGCAAGCCACGTCGGAGTGGCGGAAATGGCAGACGCGCTAGCTTGAGGGGCTAGTGCCCGAAAGGGCGTGGGGGTTCAAGTCCCCCCTCCGACACCACGCAACTCCGACTCCTTGAGGCCCACCTCGGAGAAGGCGACGGTGAGCGGCGCGGTCGCGCGATGAGTCCGCCAGAGCCGCCGATGTCGGAGCTACAGGGTCAGCGGGCCGCTACCGCCACCAGCGACGACGGCACCGCGTAGCCGTCATCGCTGGCGTACGCCTCGACCTTGGACTCGACCGCGGTGCGGACCGTCGCGACTTCGTCGGAGGGGAGGCCCGCGAGGATCGTCGGGGTCGGACCTCCGATCTGCGACTGCAGGTCCCAGTAGTCGCCGGGAGTGTCGAACGGCATCGCTCCGACGAGCTCGGTGACCTCGACGTCGTCGAACCCGGCCTCGGCGACCAGGGCCCGGTTGCGGTCGTGGTCGGCCAGTGAGAACGGCCCACCAGGGGCGAAGGGGTCTCCGCCCGGCACGTGCCCACGCTCGAGGAGCCCTTCCATCATCAACCCCAGCCACTGGTTCGCCGCCGGCTCGCCTATGACGGCGTAGGCCAGCCGGCCACCCTCTCTGAGCACCCGGCGCGCCTCGCGGAGCGCGGCGGGGGGGTCCGGCATGAGCATGAGCCCGAGACGGCAGATGATTCCGTCGACGCTGGCATCATCGAGGTCCATGGCCTGGGCGTCGAGCACCTTGCACTCGACGTTGGCGAGCCCTCGCTCGGCGGCGTTGCGGCGGATCGCCTCGACCATCCCCGGCGCCAGATCGGTCGAGATCAACCGCCCCTGGTCCCCGACTCGCTCGGCGGCCAGGAACCCGGTGTCGCCCGCCCCCGCAGCCAACTCGAGCACGGTCTGGCCGGGCTGCGGCGCGATGTGGTCGACGAGCCAGTCCGAGACGGTCCGGAACCCCTCGAACACCTGGGTGCGGTGGCGCTCCCAGGCGGGCGAGATCCCGTCCCACATCTCGCGTACCTCGTGCGTGGCGTCTCTCTCGCCCACCGCGGCGACGATACCCAGGGCCTTCCGAGGTGTCCAGCAACGGTCCGGCGACGCCGGCTGGTCGATCGACTCGTCACAGACCTCGACGCTGGCTTCGAGGGTGCCTGCCGCCTCCCGTCTACCGGAAGTGCGTGCGAACCCGAGCGGGACCACGAGTGACCGGTGGGGTGGTGCACCGGACCGCCAGACGGGCGGGGGTCAGCCGGTGAAGGCGGGAACGGCGGCGACGGGAGACGCTGGGCCGACCGGACCGCTCTGAGTGCCAGCCGTTGGCGGCGATCCGACCCCGGTGGGGTTGTCCATCGTCGTCGCCGGTGCGGATCCGACCGGCACGACCTCGATGGTGAAGGTCTGGCTGGCGATACAGGACTCCGAGCCGAGGCACCCCTGCAGCGAGAAGGAGTAGGTCCCCGTCGAGGTCGGCGTCCCGACGAGGGTCCGGTCGGCCGGGTAGAAGTCGTCGCTGAGTCTCGTGCCGGGCGGCAGGACGCCGAAGAACCGGAGGTCCACGTCGTGGACCTGAGGCTGGACGTAGGGAGCGTGGTCGCCGACGGCGGTCACGCTCGATCTCACCTGGGGTGGCACCCTGGTGGGCGGTACCGACTACGAGGCACCGCCTGAACAGGGAGCCATGGGATCGGTGAGCTCCAAGGTCGCGACGAGGCCATCATCGGTCGAGTCGACCTGACCGCACACCCAACCTGTCACCGGATCACGTGGCAGCCCGGTGGCCCCGCGTGCGGGACCGGGTCTGTCTGGCAAAGAGCGCCCGTAGGGTCGGGTCACGCCATCGAGGAGGCCTGCTGTGCACTACCGACGACTGGGACGGACCGGGTTGCGGGTGAGCCCGTTCTGCTTGGGGGCGATGATGTTCGGGGCGTGGGGCAACCCCGACCACGACGACTCGGTGGCCATCATCCACGCCGCCCTCGATGCCGGGATCAACTTCATCGACACCGCCGACGTCTACTCCGGCGGCGAGTCCGAGGAGATCGTGGGCAAGGCGCTGAAGGACCGGCGCGACGAGGTCGTGCTCGCCACCAAGTTCTTCGCGCCGATGGGCGAGGCCCCGAACATGGGCGGCGGGTCGCGGCACTGGATCATCCGAGAGTGCGAGAACAGCCTGCGCCGCCTCGGCACCGACCACATCGACCTCTACCAGGTGCACCGTCCCGACCCGTCGATGGACGTGGACGAAACCCTCGGCGCGCTGTCCGACCTCGTCCACCAGGGCAAGGTCCGCTACCTCGGGAGCTCGACGTACCCGGCGTCGGCGATCGTCGAGGCGCAGTGGGTGGCCGAGCGACGGGGCCGGGAGCGGTTCGTGTGCGAGCAGCCTCCGTACTCGATCCTGGTGCGGGGCATCGAGGCCGATGTGCTGCCCACCTGTCAGCGCTACGGCATGGGCGTCATCCCGTGGAGCCCGCTCGCCGGGGGCTGGCTGTCGGGCAAGTGGCGCAAGGGCGCCGGGGACCTGACCAGCCGACGGGCGGAGCGCATCCCCGACCGCTACGACCTCTCGAAGCCGGAGAACCAGGCCAAGCTCGATGCCGCCGACGCCCTCGGCGCGCTGGCCGACGACGCCGGGATCAGCCTGGTGCACCTGGCGCTCGCCTTCGTGATCCGCAACCCGGCGGTCACCGCCGCCATCGTCGGGCCGCGCACGATGGACCAGCTGACCAGCCAGCTCGGCGCGCTCGACCTCGACCTCGACGGTGACCTGCTCGATCGCATCGACGAGATCGTCCCGCCGGGCACGAACTTCACCTGGGCCGATGCCGGCTGGTCGCCGCCGATGGTGGCCGACGCCCGAGAGCGTCGTCGCCCGGCCCGGAGCTGACGGCCTGAGATCTGATGATCTGATCTGGTGTCCGAGATCAGCGCGACCGAGGCAGCGAGGAACTTCGCCGATCTGCTCGATGCCATCGAGCATCGGGGGGAGCACTTCACGATCGTTCGGCGCGGGAAGGTCGTGGCCCAGCTCGAGCCGGTGCGGCCCGGCCGGGGTGCGGACGTGAAGCGCGTACTCCGCTCCGCTTCACCGGATGAGGCCTGGCGCGGCGCAGCTCGACGCCGTGCGATCGCAGGTCGAGCTGCAGCACCGGTCGTGACCCGACTGCTGCTCGACACGACGTTCCTGATCGATGCGGAGCACGACGAGGAATTGCTCGACGGCCTGATCGACGACGACGACGCTGCGGTGGCGGCCATCACGGTGGCCGAGCCCGAGTCGGTGCACTGCTGGTCGACGAGGTTCGTCGCGCGGGAGCACGGTGGCTAGCGCCGGCCACCCATCTCCCGCATCACGCATCTGGAACCGTCGCGCCCACGAGCTCAGCGAGCTGCAGCGCGTCGTCTCGTCGGGTCAAGGGTCTCGTTGCTCCAACGCTCGCCGTAGCAGGCGCTCGGCTTCGGGTGACTTCTTCCATCGTCGAGCCGAGTGGCGCCAGTAGTCGTAGAACTCGGCTGCTGAGCTGAAGTCGCCCCGACCATCCACGAGGTCGTCGATCTGCTGCACGGACCCGATGTACTCACGGGTGGCGGAGGCTCGACTCTTGGAGGCGATGCGCCAGGTCTCGTCCGCGACCACCTCCACGTCGGTGATCCGCTCCGGCAGGTCGGGCTCAAAGGTGTAGACGACGACGACCGAGATCAGCTCGCGGTACTCGTCGAAGGGTCGCATGATCCCGCTGAACTTCAACTGCGGCCAGAGGAAGTACGTGTTGCCGGTGTAGAGGGCGATGCGGTTGTTGAGCACCGTGGGTGGCCTCCCGGACTTGGGCACCTTCCGACGTGCGCACTTGATGTCGACCGCTCGCATCCCTCCGCCGAAGGCGTCACCGCTGAGCTCCAGGTCCGGGTAGGAGCGCTCGGTTCCCTCGGCGATGAGGGCGCCCGGAAGGTCGCTGATGGCTTCGCCGAGGTGCTGGCGGAGCTCGATCTCCATCACGTTGGCCAGGGCTGCCGGCTCACTGGGCAGTGGCAGCAGATGACCGTGCCTCGTGAGCTGGACGCGGAGGTCCTCGGGGGACCCGGCGATGATCGGCCAGGCGTGCGGGGACTGCTCGCGGAACACCCCGACGACCGATGGTCTCCAGTCCGCCGTCTGCGCACGGAGCCACTCGAGCGGGGCGAAGCTCATGGTCGAAACCGTGTCGGAGATCGCTCGACCTCCCGACGACCTCGCACCGATGGCATCACCTACGCGAGGGCAGCGATCTCGGCCGCGACCTGTCTCGCGAGCAGCGGCGGAACGCTGTTGCCGAGCTGAGCCTGCACCGAGGCGCGCTTGCCCACGAAGACGTAGTCGTCCGGGAAGGTGAACAGCCGCTTGAGCTCGGGCACCCGGAGGCGCCTGCTGTCCCAGTGGAACGGCCCCACGTTGGGACCTGGCTGTGCCTGGATGGTCGGCGAGGGGCGATCGGGATCCAGCTTCAGCAGGAAGGACCAGTAGCGAGAGCGCCACTCGAAGATCGGATCGGGATGCCCTCGCTCGGCCGTGAAGTGCAGGTAGTTCTCTCCCGGCGGGACCCTGGGCAAGAGGTGCCCCCACTGACCCCGCACCACCTCCTCCGGCTCGGGATGGGTGATCAGCCCATCCAGCACCTCACCAGCGGTCCGGTGAGGAAGCGGGCCACCGGTGGTCTCTCTTCGCTCCCACTGGCCGTGGTGCGATGGCTGCGGGAGATCGGGCAGCTTCTCCCGCCGGCGGCAGCCGACGATGAAGAGCCGTGGGCGGGCCTGGGGCACGCCGTAGTCGGCTGCGTTGAGGACCTGCCACGAGAACCGGTACCCGGCGTCGACGATCTCCTTGAGCAGCCGCTCGAACGCCGGCCGACTCGCCTTGTTGTCGAAGGTGAGGGCGTAGACGTTCTCGAGGATGAAGTACCGAGGTCGCGCCTCGGCCAGGACCTTCGTGTACGCCTGGAGCAGGCTGGCGGCTGGGTCGATGCCATCCCGCTTCCAGTCGAGCCAGAAGCCGGACTTCGAGAACGCCACGCACGGCGGGCCGCCGATGAGCAGGTCGGGTCGGTTCCGGCTGCTCAGCCCTCCGGCCCTCAGGATGTCTCGCGTGCTGATGCCCACACCGACACCGGTCGCCAGTGGGTAGAGGTTCTCTCGAAGGACCTCGCGGAGGTCCGGGAAGCTCGCGTTTCGGTTCTTCTCCATGGAATCGGCGGCATCGTCGTCCCACTCGACCGCCACGACCGTCCGGAACCCCGCCTGCTCGATGCCGAGGTCGAGTCCGCCGGCGCCCGAGAACAGCGAGATGACGGCTCCGCTCACGATCCGATTCTGGCCGGGCTCATCGCCGGGCGCACGCATGGGCAGCCGAAGCTGCGAGTCGGTCCTGTACAGGCTGGCTCGGGATCGCCGCATGCGATCAGTAGACCGATGATCTATGACAGGGAAGCCGGGTTCGAGCGCCGGGTCGCTCGGAGACGACGAGCGGACGGTCGCCCTCGGCGGCGGGCTCCGGGTGCCCTATCCGCATCCGCGAGACGAGGCTGCGACGAAGATCGGGAAGGCGAACCGCCGCACGAACACCAAGCCGGAGATGGCGCTGCGCTCGGCGTTGCATCGGTGCGGCCTGCGTTTCCGCAAGGACCACCCGATCAGGCTCGATGGGCGCCGGCCGGTCCGGCCCGACATCGTCTTCACCCGTGCGCGAGTTGCCGTGTTCGTCGACGGATGCTTCTGGCACGGCTGCCCCGAGCACCAGGTCGTGCCGAAGGCGAACCCCGACTACTGGATTCCCAAGCTGCGCCGCAACGTCGAGCGTGATCGCGAGGTCGACGCAGCGCTGGCAGGTGCTGGCTGGGCCGTGGTCCGCATCTGGGAGCACGAAGGCGTGAAGAGTGCTGTCGAGGTCGTTCGGCGTGCGATCGCCGATCGCACGACTCGTGACCCGGCGTAGAGCGGAGCAGGCGGCTCGGTTCAGTAGCAGGCGGTGCGCAGTTCGGCTGGAGCCCAGGCGGGCCAGCGGGGTGGGTAGTCGGCGAGGCCGAACCGGAAGGCGGCGACCTCGATCGGTCCGAGATCGTCGGAGTTGTCGTAGAAGACGCTCCGACAGCACTGCGGGACGGCGTCGACGACGTTGGGCCAGATCCGTGCGTAGCGAGACGCGACCTTGTCCGCCGGCACGTGGTGGCCGCCGGCAGCGACTCGTGCGGCGACCCGAGGCCCGGACAGCTCGAGCGGAACCATGACGACGTGGAGCACGACGTCGTAGACAGCCGCGACCGCCGTCTCGATCAGGTCGACCTTGGAAGGATGGGAGAACACGGTCTCGGTGCAGAAGTCGAGCCGAGCGTCGATGAGCGCGGCGCGGGTGTTGGCGGCGATCTCGGCGGCCGCGTAGCTCTTCTCGGAGGCGGAGTCACCGAAGCGGATGGCGGCGATGTCGTCGGCGTTCACGAACGGCAGCCCTGGGCGGCCGGGTCGGATCACGCGTTCGTAGAGCGTCGTCTTGCCTGCACCGTTGGGTCCGGCGATCAGGTCGAGACGACTCACAGCCGCCGGGTGGTTCCCTCGGCGCTGATCTCGACGAGGCGGCCGTCGCCGTCGATCGAGACGGTGGTGTGGCCGGCGGCCCGGGCGGCCGGCCCGAAGCGCTGCCGGGCCACCCGCTCGGCGATCTCGGCGTCGACGAGCGCGTGAGCCGTGCCCCGCTCGTCGGGACCGAGCGTCGAGAACTGCGCCTCGCCGGCGGCGACGGCCAGCACTCGGCGGGTGGCGACGGCGCCGGATCGTTCGATCTGCATGCCGATTCGGGCCCAGTGGTTGATCTGCTCGGCGATCGTTCGGTGCTCGCCAGGAGCGACCGCCGACGCGATGGCGACCACGTCACCCGCCACCCTGGTCGATGTCGAGGTTGGCCTGCCCACGATCCCTCCGATGACACGCTGCGCCACAACTGTAGCAATCTGCGACGTCGAGCGAGTTCCGGCCTGCCATCACCACGAACTCGCCGGTCCGGCCGCTGCCGAGCGGCAGGGGCGTCGTCGGCGCTGTGCCATGATCCGGCGATGGTGGATCGCTACGACGCGGTGGTCATCGGCGGTGGTCACAACGGCCTGACCTGCGCCTGCTACCTGGCCAAGGCCGGCCTGTCGGTGGTCGTGCTCGAGCAGCACCACACCATCGGCGGCATGACCATCACCGCCGAGCTGACCGAGCCCGGCTACTGGTCCGACCTCCACGCCAGCGGGTACCAGCTGGCCAACCTGTCGCCGACCCCGGCCGAGCTCGACCTCCCTGGCCACGGCGTCGAGCTGATCGAACCCGACATCCCCTACGCCCACGCCTTCAGCGACGGTCGGTGCCTGGCGGTGCGGCGCGAGCTCGACGCCACCCTGGCCGCCATCGGCGGGTACTCGGCCCACGACGCCGAGACCTGGGGCCGGCTGTTCCGGCACTACCTGGACGTGAAGCCGGGCGTGGTCGAGTCGATGTTCTCGCCGCCCTCCACCCTGGCCGCCCAGGCGCGGGCGGCCGAGGCGTCACCGGAGGCCATGGACAACTACCGCTTCGGCCTGCAGAGCACCCGGTCGTGGTGCCACGAGTGGTTCGAGTCCGACGAGATGAAGTGCCTCGTCGGCGCCTTCGCCTCCTTCGTCGGCCACGGTCCCGACGACGCCGGCGGTGGCGAGAGCGCCTGGCTCTTCGGCTCGGTGCTGCAGGACTCGGGCAACAACTTCGTCAAGGGCGGCATGCACCGCGTCTCGCTGGCCCTGGCCGACGTGCTGCGCGAGCTGGGGGGTGAGGTCCGCACCAACGCCGGCGTCGAGAAGATCGTCACCGGACCCGACGGCGCCACCGCGGTCCGCCTCACCGGTGGCGAGGAGATCACCGTCGGTCAGGTCGTCGCCAGCAGCGTCGATCCGGCCCAGCTGACGCTCCGGCTGCTGGGCGAGGAGGTCGTCGGCGCCGACACCGCCCGGCGCGTGCGGGCGCTCGAGTGGGGCGACTCGGTCATGGTCGTCTACGTCTCGCTCGACGATCCGGTCGGCTACCGAGCCGGTGCCGAGGCCGACGCCGCCTCTCACGTCCACCTGTCACCGCCGTCGATCGACGCCATCGCCGAGGCCAACCTGCAGGCTCGCGCCGGCACGTTGCCCGAGCACCCGCTCGTCGTGAGCTGGAACGACTCGACCATCGACCCCAGCCGGACCCCCGACGGCAAGCACCTCAAGAAGTTCGTGGTGCTCGGCGTCCCCGCCACCATCACCGGCGACGCCACCGGGCGGGTCGACGCCCGCTCGTGGCAGGACGCCGCCGGCCCCTACACCGACCACCTGCTCGAGCTGATCGACGAGCAGTACCTGCCCGGACTGCGCCGCTCGATCCGGAAGGTCGCGGTGCACGACCCGGTGGTCATGGAGCGCACGCTCTCGAGCGCGGTGCACGGCACCATCACCCACGGGGCCATGGTCCCGTACCAGATGGGACCGTGGCGGCCGGTGCCGGAGATGGGCCACTACCGATCGCCGGTGTCGAACGTCTACCTGTGCGGGTCCGGCTCCCACCCCGGTGCCGGGGTGTCGATGGCTCCGGGCCGCAACGCCGCCCAGGTCATCCACGACGACCTCGGCCTCGACTTCGCCGCCACCATCGGCACGTCCGCGACGGTCGCCTGAGCGTCGACGGGTCCGGCCTGAAGCGACTCGCGCTCAGCTCGTGGCTCGATCCGAGCCCCGCTGCCGGTCAGGACGTCGAGACGTTGTCGAAGGCGGCGGTGTCGGTGGCGGTGCTGTTCGACCCGGCCACCATGCGGAAGCTGACCCCCTGCATGGGGAACGGGTCGGGGGTCGACGCGAGGACGGTCCACGGGCCGGGGCTGGTCGTGCCGCTGGCGTACTCCCAGTAGAGGGTCCCGCCGCTCTCTCGGAACCGCAGCCACTGGTGGGTGGCCGCCGAGTAGCGGGGCCAGCTCGGGGTCAGGTTCACCTCGCCGCTGCCGCCGTCGACCTCGGCGACGATGCCGCCGCCGGCGATGAAGAACTCGGCGTAGTGGGTCGGGTCGAGCCACAGGAACACCGACGTCTCGCCGTAGGCGGCCCCGCTCTGGCCGTCGTTGGCCGCCCGCTTCACCTGCACCTGCACGGCCCGACCGGTCTGGTCGTAGGCGGCGCTGGCCAGCACGCCGGTGGTCCAGCCGGTCCCGCCGAGGTGGCTGATCTCCAGCTCCTGGTTCACGGCGGCCACCGACGAGCCGTTCTGGGCGATGGCCCAGGCGGTGGGGTCGATGGTGTTGGCGTCGAAGGTGGCGCCCGGACCGGGTGATGGAGGTGGCGGGGGCGGCGGCGGCTGCGTCACGGTCGGCAGCGTGTCGAGGAGGGTCTCGATGCGGGTGTCGAGGGTGGTGGGGTCGGAGAGGGTGAGGTAGTACTGGTTGCCGCCGCCGGCGGTGAAGGTGTTGGCGCCGGTGCTGGTCACGGTGGTGATGCCGGGTCCGACTTCGCCGAGCAGGCCGTCGGTCGGTCGGATGGCGTGGTAGACGGCGGTGAGGTCGTAGGAGTAGATCCAGTTGCCGGGTCGGACGAAGGCTTCGTAGGCGACGCGCACCGGCGAGGTGGTGGGGTGGATGCTGGAGATGGTGTTGCCGGTGTGGACCTGGTCGCCGACCTCGTAGCCGGACCAGACGATCTTGGTGGGCCAGCCCGAGGCGACCGCTTGGGCTGATGCGGGGTCGCCGATGAGGTTGTTCTCGCCGTTGCGGGTGGGGAAGCCGCCGGCCATGACCACCAGTCGGTTGACCTTGTGGGCGATGAGGTCGCGTCCGGAGAGGGGGCTGGTGGCGTCGGGCGGTGATGCCAGCAGGGCGGCGAAGTTGCCGAAGTAGCCGGTGCCGATCATGGTGACCGACCCGTCGGGTTGGGCGGCGAGGGTGCGGCGGAACACGTTGACGGCGGTGTCGGGGGCGGGGGTGGAGGGCGAGGCGAGCTGGGAGCAGGGTCCGGTGAAGTCGGGGGTGTTGGCCTGGGTGCCGTTGTCGGGCATGGTGGTGCCGATCGGGATGGAGCCGGACCCGTAGAACTGGGCGACGGCGGCGGCGCAGCGCCATGAGCTGGTGGCGACGGTCGGCCGGTCGGTTCGGGTGTCGACGCCGATGGCCAGCACCTTGGCCTCGCCCTTGAGCTGCAGGCCGAAGGCGGTGGCCAGGGCCCCCACGTCGTCGGCGTCGGTGAAGATGTCGGTGTCGACGATCACCGGCACGGGACCCGTGGTGGTGCCCGATGATCCGGTGGTGAAGGTGCCGTCACCGCTGGTCGTGGCCAGGCCGGCCGCGTTCCGGCTGGTCACCCGGAAGTGGTACGTGGTGCCGGTCGTGAGGCCGGTGAGCTGCTGGGCGTGGCTCGTCACCAGCGTCGGGTCGAGGGCGGTGTTCGACCCGTAGGCGGTGGTGGGCCCGTAGTCGATCTGCGAGTCCGCCGGCTGGTCCGTCGTCCACGACACGGTGGCGTCCGTCAGCCCGGCCGAGCCGACACCGACGCCGGTGACGACCGGCGGGGTCGGCGGCGGCGGAGCGGCCGGAGCGGGCCGGAGGGCGATGAGGAACGCCATCCCGTAGTTCAGCTTCGACGAGGCGGTCGACGTCTTCGAGCCCGAGGCGCCCGTGCCGGCCTGGGTCGCCTGGTCCTGGCTGCCGGACAGGTTGCCGTTGGCGAGGTCGCCCAGCTCGGTCATGCCCGAGGGCGTCGACCAACGGTTGTTCGGGCCCGACGACCCGAAGTAGCTGGCCACCAGCACGTCGCCGGCGGTCGAGGTGGTGATGGACGGGGCGGTGACCGATCGGCCCTTGCCGGTGGTCTGCCCGGCCGAGGCGTCGACCGGGTCGGCGGGGTCGACGCCGCCGTAGGCGGAGAGGTGGGCGGTGCCGCCGACGTTGGCGCTGGCCGTCCAGGTGAAGCCGGTCTCGCCCGCGCTCAGCACGTGGCGGTAGACGGCGAGGCCGGCCGAGCCCTTGGTGGTCCGGATCACGAGCGTCCACCCCGCCGGGGCGGTCAGTGTGGGCGCGCCCTTCGAGGAGGCGTAGCCGATCGAGGCCACCAGCACGTCGCCGGCGGTCGCCCCGGTCGGAAGCCCGACGGTCAGCGCGGTGACCGATCCCGGTGCCCAGCTGGTCGAGGTGGCGCCGTGCACCGTGATGCCCGCAGCGGCGGAGGCGGTGCCGGGGTCGGCGAGGACCATCGACGACGAGGCGAGGACCGCCACCACGGCCGCCACCGCCGCCCGTCGCAGCCGATGACCTCTGGCGCCCGTGCTCGTGCTGGTGCTCACCGGTCCCCCTTCGCTGCGTGCGGGGGCCGTCCGGTGGCTCCCCGCCCGGAACGACCCCTCACGTTCCGTACCGAAGTCGGGAACCTACCACACAGAGTGGTGAAGCTCTCCCCTTGGTCAGGTGGGGAGCGTGTCGAGGAGGGTTTCGATGCGGGTGTCGAGGGTGGTGGGGTCGGAGAGGGTGAGGTAGTACTGGTTGCCGCCGCCGGGGGTGAAGGTGTTGGCGCCGGTGCTGGTCACGGTGGTGATGCCGGGTCCGACTTCGCTGAGCAGGCCGTCGGTCGGTCGGATGGCGTGGTAGACGGCGGTGAGGTCGTAGGAGTAGATCCAGTTGCCGGGTCGGACGAAGGCTTCGTAGGCGACGCGCACTGGCGAGGTGGTGGGGTGGATGCTGGAGATGGTGTTGCCGGTGTGGACCTGGTCGCCGACCTCGTAGCCGGACCAGACGATCTTGGTGGGCCAGCCCGAGGCGACCGCTTGGGCTGATGCGGGGTCGCCGATGAGGTTGTTCTCGCCGTTGCGGGTGGGGAAGCCGCCGGCCATGACCACCAGTCGGTTGACCTTGTGGGCGATGAGGTCGCGTCCGGAGAGGGGGCTGGTGGCGTCGGGCGGTGATGCCAGCAGGGCGGCGAAGTTGCCGAAGTAGCCGGTGCCGATCATGGTGACCGACCCGTCGGGTTGGGCGGCGAGGGTGCGGCGGAACACGTTGACGGCGGTGTCGGGGGCGGGGGTGGAGGGCGAGGCGAGCTGGGAGCAGGGTCCGGTGAAGTCGGGGGTGTTGGCCTGGGTGCCGTTGTCGGGCATGGTGGTGCCGATCGGGATGGAGCCGGACCCGTAGAACTGGGCGACGGCGGCGGCGCAGCGCCATGAGCTGGTGGCGACGGTCGGCCGGTCGGTTCGGGTGTTCACGCCGATGGCCAGCACCTTGGCCTCGCCCTTGAGCTGCAGGCCGAAGGCGGTGGCCAGGGCCCCCACGTCGTCGGCGTCGGTGAAGATGTCGGTGTCGATGACCACCGGGACCGGTCCGGTGGCCGGGGATCCTGCCGAGGCGGTGGTGAACGTCCTGTCGTCGGAGGTCGTCGGCATCCCGGACGCGTTCCGGCTGGTCACCCGGAAGTGGTAGGTCGTGTTCGTGGCCAGCCCGGAGATCCGCTGGGCGTGGCTCGTCACCGGCGTCGGGTCGAGGACCGTCGTCGACCCGTAGGCGGTGGTGGGCCCGTAGTCGATCTGCGAGTCCGCCGGCTGGTCCGTCGTCCACGACACGGTGGCGTCCGTCAGCCCGATCGAGCCGACGGCCACCCCTCCGACCACCGGCGCCGCCGCCACCTCGCACGCTGGTGCCACGATGAACACCGAGACGGCGCAGGCCAGCGCCACCAGCACCGATCCGCCGAGGCGCGGGCGCCGGATGGGGCGCCGTCGCTTCCTCACGTCCCTCCTCTGCGCTGCGACTCGATAGCTACGTCACGTTCCGTGCTGGACAAGGCACCCTACCACAGAGAGTGGTCAGCTCGGGACGGCCCCGGTTCGGCGGCGCACCCGATCGATCGTCGGTACCGTCGTCGCATGCGCGTCGACATCGGGGGCGGGACCCGGCTCTTCTTCGACGTGGTCGGGTCGGCGTTGGCGCCCACCCCCGGGGCGATGGTCGAGAAGCCGACGTTGCTCCTCCTGCACGGCGGCCCCGGCTTCGACCACTCCTCGTTCCGGCCGTACTTCGACCGCTTCGCCGACACCCACCAGGTCGTGTACGTCGACCACCGGGGCCAGGGCCGCAGCGACCAGCGCCACGACCCGACCGGCTGGGACCTCGACACCTGGGCCGACGACGTGGTGCGGTTCTGCGACGCGGTCGGCATCGAGCGTCCGGCGGTGCTCGGCAACTCCTTCGGCGGCTTCGTGGCCCTCCGCTACGCCGCTCGCCACCCCGACCACCCGTCGAAGCTGGTGCTGTCGAGCACGCTCGCCCGCCGTGACCCGGAGTTGAGCGAGCAGCGCTTCGCGGCGCGAGGCGGTCCCGAGGCGGCCGCCCTCTACCGCCGGGTGTTCGTGGACGACGACGCCGATGCCGACGCCTGGGTCGACTACGAGCGGGTGAACCTGCCGCTCTACAACCACGTCCCCAGCGGCTTCGGGCCGCGTCGCACGTGGCAGAACCTCCGGGTGCTGCTGCACTTCAACCAGGCGTTCCTCGACATGGACCTCCGCGACGATCCGCAGCGCGTGACCGCCCCGACCCTCGTCCTGTCCGGGCGTGACGACCCGATCACGCCGTGGGAGTGCGGCCGCCGGTTGGCCGACGCGCTGCCCGAGGGCGTCGGCCGGTTCGAGGTGCTCGACCATGCCGGGCACGGCACCTTCCGAGACCAGCCCGAGCGCACCGAGGCGCTGCTCCGCGCCTTTCTCACGGGCCTCACGGGTTGAGCGGGGCGCGCCGCCGCGCCACCGCGTCGATCAGGAGGTGCGGGCGTCCTCGGGGGAGCGGTCGCGGAACCACTGGGCGATGCCGGGCACGGCCGGCTCGAAGTCGCCCGGCGCGGAGACGTTGAGCATGCCGGCGCGTCCCAGACCGCGGTTCTCGAAGTCGTGCGGGGTGTTGCCGGGCACCAGCACGAACGACCCCGCCGGCGCCTCGTGCCATTCGGTGCCGACCATGACGTGCAGGGTCCCCTCGAGCACGTAGAAGATGTCGTCCTCGGGGTGCTGGTGGGTGCCCGGTCCCTTGGTGCACGGGTCGAGCCACCACTCCGAGATGGCGTACCGGTGCCCGGTCTCGGCCTCATCGGCCTTGAAGACCGCCGAGAGGGGGCCCATCGGGTACGTGCGCCCCTCGCCGGGGCCCAGCACCACCGGCGGTCGCCCGGTTGCCACGTCGTCATCGCTCATGCAAGGTCCTCCCGTGGCCGTCACGGTACGGCCATCTCGCGACTGTTGCCCGGTGGCGGTGGCGCGGTTCGCGGGCGGGCTCGGGCGGGCGGAGGCGGCCGGCGTCAGCCGAGGGCGACGATGAGGCCCCCGTCCTGGGTCCGGCAGGTCGAGGCGCGACCGGGCTCCTGGGAGGAGGAGCTGTTGCACTCCCAGTCGCCGATCGTCACGTAGCCGCCGCTGCCCTCGGGCGGCGACGGGGGGTGGTGGTAGTAGGTGTCGAGCAGGTCGGTGGCGAAGGCGCAGTCGACCGAGCCGGACTCGATCTTCACCGTCACCGGCCTTCCCGTGGTGGAGGTGACGGTGCCGCAGGTGCCGTCGGCGGCCGTGGTCGGGGCGCTCGGCGGTGGGGTGGTCGTGGTCGTCGAGGTCGTCGAGGTCGTCGAGGTCGTCGAGGGCGTCGAGGGCGTCGAGGGCGTCGAGGGCGTCGAGGGCGTCGTGCCGGCCGAGCCCACCGGACGGGTGTACTGCTCGCCGGTCTGCACGTCGACCAGGGTGAGCTGCTGGACGGCCTGCCCCGGCGACACCGCGGTCACCAGCTTCGGCTCGAACCCCGACCATGCGCCGGACGTGCCGTCGAGCGAGACGCCCTGGGGGTCGGCCTTCAGCAGCGGGTTCCCGCACCCGCACTTGACCCGGGGCAGCCCCTGGTCGTCGACCATGACGGCGGTCCCGGCCTGCAGCACCGAGATGCGGGCGGTCGCCTTGCCGTCGGCGTAGCCGTGGTTGGTCACCAGCGTGTCCTGGGTCAGCACCACCGGGGTGAGGGACCGCACGAACGCCTCGATGCCGTCGGGGGAGATGCCCTCGACCTCGGCCCAGGCGGCGGCCTTGTCGGGGTGGGTCCGCAGGAACGTGACGAGCTTGTCGGGATCGCAGACGGCGTCGTCCTGGCTGCCGCCGTAGAGGCCGGCGGTGGTGCCGCTCACCAGCCCGACCGGGGTGGCGTCGACCGCCCTCGCCTCGGCCCGGGTCCGGCGGGCCACGGCCTGCACCGTGGCGGGGAACCTCGGGACCTCGCCGACGGCGACCGACGCGGTGAAGGGGTCGGCGCCGGTCGAGCCGACCCGCTCCAGGGTGACCGCGGCCGCCGCCGGCGAGCTCGAGCAGCCGGCCAGCAGGGCGAGCCCGAGGACGGCGGCCCCCATCGCGGCGATGGTCGGTCTGGCGGCGCGATGGCCGTGGACTGCGTGCACGATTCCTCCCGAACCCCGAATGGTTGCCCAGGGCAACGGTAGCCCGGTCGATCAGCGCGCCCGACGACGCCTCCGCCGGCCGGATCGAGCGGAGGGCGGCGAGCCGGGGTCGAAGGGAACAGCCTGGCGTCGAGGCCAGGCATGCGCCGGCCCGGTGGCCAGAGCGGGTCACCGGTGGACGGGAGATCGCGCTCGGCGGATCGTGCCGCGAGGACGCCGCCGTCAGGTCGCCGGCTGCTCGCCCGACGGATCGCTCGGGTCCATCCCGAGCACCCGCATGATCGCGATGCCGGCACCCATGACGCCCAGGCCGATCCACCACAGCTGCCCGGCCACGATCATGATCAGGATCCCGACCGGCACCAGGTAGGCGATCAGGGGCTTCAGCAGGTCGGCCGGCCGGTGGGTGGGGGCGCGGCCGTCGTCGGGCGGGAAGGCCGTCTCGGTGGCGTAGTCCGGGTACCAGTCGGTGAACTTGACCGCCAGGATCACCAGGGCGATGGGCAGGACCCAGTTGGTCCAGGTGTTGTCCGGCTGGTGCAGCACCCCGTCGCCGACCGCGCCCACCGCCGCGATGAGGACCAACGCCCCCGCCCAGACGGCCGTGATGGCGTCGTTGATGCGCAGGAAGATCGGCGTCGACCAGAGCTCGGGCTCGGTCGTCTCCTTGGCGTACTGGATCGTGAACGGGCGCCGGACGGCCAGGGAGGCGAGCGCCACCACGGCGATGGCCAGGTTGGCCAGCTCCTGGGCCCACGTCTCCAACCAGCGGATCGTGCCGGCGCCGGCGGTGGCCGCCACCACCGTGAGCCCGCCGAAGAAGGCGATGGCGCAGAGGTCGAGCACCTTCGGACGGAGCCTGGCGACGGCTCCTGCGGCGAAGAGGATCACCGCCAGGCCGCCGGACACCGCTGCGGCGAGCACGAGCCGATCCGGCCCCGAGACCAGCGACAGCGCCACCCACGGAGCGAAGCCGACGAAGGGCTGGCTCAGCATTCGGCGCAGGTTCGCCATCCACTCCGGCGGGTCGTCGCCCGGCGACGCCGGGACCGGCGACGGAGCGGGGGCGCCCGGGGCGACGGGAGCGGACGGCTGATCCACCCCGCCCCATCGGCCACCGGGAGCTGCGGTTGAGCCGTCACCGCCGGTCGGGATCGTGGCCGACCGATGACGTCGGTTGCCTCCTAGCGTCACCACCACCATGGCCGAGCGCTTCGCTGACGGGATCCGGATGGGCGAGTCGCCGCGCTGGCACGACGGGCGCTTCTGGATGTGCGACTGGCTCGCCGGCGAGGTGCTGGCCTTCGACGCCGACGGCACCCGGCAGGTCGTGGCGCGGGTCGACGGACTGCCCTTCTCCATCGACTGGTTGCCCGACGGACGGATGGTCGCCACCACGCCGGCCGGCGTGGTCGTCGAGGCGGGTGGTCCGGGGTCGGAGCTCGTGCCGCACGGCGCCGCCGGGCAGCCCTTCAACGAGATCGTGGTCGACGCCGCCGGCCGCTGCTGGGTCGACATGCCCGGCTCGATGCCGTGGGAGGAGCCCAGGCCGGGAGTGGTCGCGGTGGTGCTGCCCGACGGCTCCAGCCGCCAGGTCGCCGACGACGTGTGGTTCCCCAACGGCATGGTCGTGCTCGGCGAGGACACCCTCGTCCTGGCGGAGTCGCACGCCGACCGGCTCACCGCCTTGACCATCACCGACGCCGCTGAGCTGGTCGACCGGCGGCTGTGGGCCGACCTCGGACCCGGGTCGGCGCCCGACGGCATCTGCGCCGACGCCGAGGGGGCCATCTGGTTCGCCAGCGTGCCGGCCGAGCGCTGCGTGCGGGTGGCCGAGGGCGGGCGGGTGCTGCAGGCGATCGAGGCCGACCGGGGGTGCTTCGCCTGCATGCTCGGCGGGGACGACGGACGCACCCTCCACGTGGTGGCGAACCGCTACGACGGCACCAGGGCCTCCGACGGCATCGTGCTGACCGAGCGGGTGGCGGTCGCCCACGCCGGCCGGCCGTAGCGGGTCGAGCCCACCGGCGGCGCGGCGCCCGAGGGCCCGGCGCTAGTAGCTGAAGGTGGTGGCGCCGTCGCCGATCCACTCCCACAGCTGCACGGTGCCGCCGATCTCCGCGTTGGCCAGCAGGTCTGCCTCGTCGAGGTGACGGGCGTTGAAGCAGATGGGGCAGACCAGGTAGGTGCCGCCGGCCGCCTCGTAGCGCTCGACCAGGGACTCGAGCGACGGGCACCCCTCGCAACCCACGCCCTGGGCGACCGACCCGGTGACCAGGCGCACCGCCTCCTTGGTCAGGAACATGGTCGTCGGCCGGTCGGCCTCGGCCGCGCCGAGGGCCACCAGGAAGGCGATCGTCACCTTCTCGGGGTCCTCGAGGCCGGTGGTCAGGCTGATGGCTGCCTTGTTCGACATGGTGGTGAGCTCCTCGACTGGCGGGGGGACGACTCCATGGTGCGGGGCGGGCCGGCGCCGCGCCAGTACAGGTCGTGAACCATCCCGACCGATGTCGTGCCGACCCGGCTCGGCCGGCACCGGGTGTCCGCCGGCGATCGCCCCGGCACGGTGCGCCCGACCGGAGGTCAGCCGGCGCGCAGCCGGGCGGCCACGCCGCGCAGGTCCCCGTCCTCGTCGCGCCAGGGGTCGGCCGTGGCGAAGCCGGCGCCGGACAGCGCCGGGGCGAGCCCCCGGTCCTGCTCGCCGCCGGCCTCGACGAGCAGCCAGCCGCCCGGTCGCAGCACCCGGGCGGCGCCGTGGACCAGGCGGCGCAGGACGTCGAGCCCGTCGTCGCCGCCGTCGAGGGCTCGGCGTGGTTCGTGGCGGGTCACGTCGGCGGGCAGCACCCGCAGGGCGTCGGTCGGGACGTAGGGCGCCACCGCCGTCACCAGGTCGACGGTGCGGTCCGCCATGGCGGCGTCCAGGTCGGTCACCAGCGCCGGCACGCCGTTGGCGCGGGCGCAGCGCGCCGCCCCGGGGTCGAGGTCGGTGGCGACGACGGTCGCGTCCGGGCGTCGGGCCCGCAGGTGGGCGGCGACGGCGCCGGAGCCGGTGCAGAGGTCGACGGCGGTGCCGGTGGGCGCCAGCACCTCGACCGCCCGCTGCGCCAGCCCCTCGCTCTGCGGTCTGGGCACGTACACGCCCGGGTCGACCCGCAACGGCGTGCCCAGGAACTCGACCCGGCCGACGATCCAGGCCAGCGGCTCGCCGCGCTCGCGCCGCGCCACCCAGCGGGCGAGGGTGGGTCCGTCGGAGGCGGCGGCGAGGAGCCACGCCGCCTCGTCCTCGGCGGCCACGCAGCCGGCTCGGGCCAACCGGTCCGTGACGGCTCGGCGGATCTCGTCCCCGGGCACCGACCCAGCCTCGCCGCTGGGGCGCGCGTCGGCCAGACTCACCGCCGGTCGACCCGACGGGACCCGACCGGCGAGGAGCGAGCATGAGCGAACCCAGGGTCGACCCCGCGGACGGCCGGTCGAAGGTCGTGCTGGTCACCGGGGCCGGTCAGGCCTGCGGGCGGGTGATCGCCGAGGACTTCGCCGCCCGCGGCCATCGCGTCGTCGTGAACGACATCGACGAGGCCACCGGCCGCGAGACGGTCGAGCGGATCCACGCCGCCGGGGGCCAGGCCACCTTCGTGCTGGCGGACGTCTCCGACGAGGCGCAGGTGGCGGCCCTGGTCGACGCCGCCGTCGACGAGCACGGGCGGCTGGACGTGGCGGTGAACAACGCCGGCACCGAGGTCCCGATGGCCCTCGCCGACAGCACCGCCGCCGACTTCGCCCGGGTCATCGCCACCAACCTCGAAGGGGTGCGGGCGTGCCTGGTGCACGAGATCCGCGCCATGCGGCGGTCCGGTGGTGGGGCCATCCTCAACATGGGATCGGTCACGAGCGACCTGACCGCCGCTCCGCAGAACGGCCTCTACGGCGCGACCAAGGGCGGGGTCGACGCGCTGACCAAGGCGGCGGCCATCGAGGTGGCGAAGGAGGGCATCAGCATCAACGCCCTCGCCTTCATCGGTGCCGACGTCCCCGGGGGGATGTTCCAGCGCTTCAGCCGGGCGACGGGGATCCCCGAGGCCGACCTGCTGGCCCCCGTCCCGATCGGGCGCATGATGACGCCGGCGGAGCTGTGCGCCGCCGTGCGGTACATCACCTCGGACGACGCCCGGTTCCTGGTGGGCACGACCGTGGTGCTCGACGGCGGGTTCACCTCCACCTGACCGACGCCGACCAAATCGCCGACGCCGGCCGAACCGCCGCAGCCCCCGTGCGAAGGTGGGGCCATGACGTGGACGCCGGACACCACCTTCACCACCGGGCTCGACTTCTTCAGCGCCGCCGTCGGGCAGCTCGAGCCGGACGACTGGTCCAAGCCCTCGCCGTGCGACGGCTGGCAGGGCCTCGACGTGCTCGGCCACGTCGGGGTGGCGGTGCGCTTCGGCACCACGCTGCTGGCCCGGGAGGCGCCGGCGTGGAGCCCGGTCGACCCGCCCCGGGCTGCCGTCGAGGGCGAGCCGGGGGAGTGGTGGGCGTCCCTCGTCGGCCCGGCCAAGGCGGCGGTCGCCGATGTCGATCTGACCGAGGTGGTCGACTCGCCGTTCGGACGACGGTCCATCGGCGAGGGGCTGAGCTTCCCGGCGCTCGACCTCTTCGTCCACGCCTGGGACCTGGCCCGCACCGGCGGGTACGAGGTCGAGATCCCGCAGGAGGCCATCGACTTCGCCCACTCGGTGGTCGACCCGGTCCCCGACGACATGAAGCGCAGCGCCCGGGTCTTCGGGCCCGAGGTCGAGGTGGCGTCCGACGCCACGCCGACCGATCGGGCGATCGCCTGGAGCGGCCGCGACCCGAGCTGGACGCCGCCGGGCGGGTCGTGAGTCAGGTGGCCGGGCCGATGGAGGCGTTGCCGTCGTCGTCGACGGACCACCCCGGGTTGTGGGCGATCTCCCACACCGCCCCGTCGGGCGCCTCGACGTAGGCGTGGTAGCCGCCCCACTCGGCGCGCTGCGGCGGCTTGCGGACGGTGCCGCCGGCGTCGACCATCGCCGACACCGTGGCGTCGACCTCGGCCGGGCCGTCGCAGAGGTGCCCGAGGTCGAAGGGCGGCGCCTCGCCGTCGCCGATGTCGCCGGCCAGGTCGGCGCGGCTGAACAGCGCCAGCATCCGACCCGAGCCGGCCCGCAGGAAGGTGACCTCACCCTCGACCGCCAGCGCCGGCTCCCAGCCGAGGTCGTCGACGTAGAACCGGTGGGCGACCGCCAGATCGGGGACGGCCAAGGTGATGATGTCGACGTGCAGGTCCACGGGTCGGGTCCTCCGCGAGGTTGACAGCCGGTGACGCGTCACCGTACACGTGTTCGAAGCGGCGCCGCCCGGCGGGGGGCGGCCCGGCGGGGGGGCAGGGCGAGCGGGGCTGTCCAGCGCTCAGACGAACCGCACGTCGACGCCGAGCAGCGCCATCACGGCGCCCCGCCGAGCCGGCTCGACGGCCGCCACGTCGACGCCGACGATGCCCCGACGGCCATCGGCGGTCGGACCGGTGAACCGGACCACGGCATCGTCGACCTCCAGGGTGGCGGCGGCCTCGATGCCGCCCCCGGGCCGGTCGGCGTCGACCGCGCTGCTCCTGGGACCGACCGGGCGCTCGATGCCCAGGACGTCGGCCCAGATCCCGGCCGTGGCGGCCGGGTCGTCGGTGGCGACGGTCAGGCCGACGACGGCGGTCACCCGGTCGGTGCGCACGTGGTCGCCCCAGGTCGGTCCGGCCCACGGCCAGTCCTCGGGGTCCCGCGCCGCGTCGATCGAGACGATGGCCCCCGGCACGTCCTTGGGGTGCAGGTGCAGGCCGCGGACGGCCTCGGCGGCGGCGTCGAACACCACCCGCACGCCGAGCTCGGCGAGGCGGGTCTCCACCGGGGCGAGGTCGTCGACCTGGAACAGCGCCATGTAGCCGCAGTCGCCGCCCCGCTTGTCGAGCAGCCGGCCGGCGGTGGTCCCCGGTCCGGTCGGGGACACCACCTCGAGGAACTGGTCACCCACGGGGAACAGGGCGTTGGCCAGACCGAAGACGGCCACGCCGGGGTCCCGATGGCAGCGCTCGACCGCCAACGCGTCGGTGACGGCGGCCTCGGCGGCGGCGAGGTCCCGGGCGGCGAAGGCGATCTGGCGTAGGCGCAGCACCCCCCGATCATGGCCGGGCGGCCGGGGTGGCACCGGCCGGGCGGCCCCGGACGAGCCGGGCGGGGGGTGGCGTCCGGCGACATGATGTCGGGGTGGCGGCCCGGCTGATCGTGCTGAACGGACCGCCGGCGTCGGGCAAGTCGACCCTGGCCCGGCGCTACGCCGACGAGCACCCCCTCGCCCTTCGCCTCGACATCGACGAGCTGCGCGACTGGCTCAGTGCCTGGAGCACCGATCTCCACGCCGCCGGTCTGCGGGCGAGGGACCTGGCGGTGGCCATGGCCGAGGACCACCTCCGATCCGGTCACGAGGTCGCGGTCGCCCAGCTGTTCGGGCGGCCCGATCACCTCGACCGGCTGGTCGCCGCCGCGACCGGCGTCGGGGCCGACGTCGCCGAGGTCGTGCTGGTCGCCGACCGGGCGGGGACCCGGGCCCGGTTCGTCGAGCGCGGCGGCCCCCGGTTGGCCGAGGTCGAAGCGGGCCCTCCCGGGCTCGACGCCCTCGACGAGCTGCACGACCGCGTCGAGCGCGTCGCCGTGAGCCGGCCGCACGTCGTCCGGGTCGAGCCGGTCTGGGGGGACGTCGACGCCACCTACGCCCGGCTCCTCGCCGCCATCGGTGAGCGCTGACCGGTTCACGCCCACCACCTCGGTGGGGACGCCTCGTCGGGCACGACCCGCTTATCATCTGATCAGACTCGGCCCAGGGCGGGCCGCAGCCGCCAGAGGAGGACCCTCCATGAAGCTCGCCAACCAGGCCGGCCGGGCCGTGCTCGTGCTCGACGGCGGCGTGGCCGACGTCGCCGAGGTCTCGGGCGGATCGCTCGGCCCCGACCCGATGAACTGCCTCGCCCGCTGGGACGAGCTGGTCGAGCTGGCCGCCGGGATCACCGACCCGACGGGCGAGCTGGACGAGGACGCGCTCGGCTGCCCGGTGCCGGACCCGGCCCAGGTGTTCGCCATCGGCGTCAACTACCGCGACCACGCCGAGGAGTCGACGCTCTCGGTGCCCGAGGTGCCCGCGACCTTCACCAAGTTCCCGGCCTGCCTGTCGGGGCCGTTCAGCGACGTGCCCGTCGAGGGCTCCTCGACCGACTGGGAGGTCGAGCTGGTGGCGGTCATCGGTCGGCGGGCCGAGGGCGTGGCCGAGTCCGACGCCTGGAGCCACGTGGCCGGGCTCACCGTCGGCCAGGACATCTCCGATCGGCACCTGCAGTTCGCGGCCGGCATGCAGTTCTCGCTCGGCAAGTCCCGCACCGGGTTCGGTCCGATGGGTCCGTGGATCGTCAGCCCCGACGAGCTCGACGACCCCGACGACCTGGAGCTCGGCTGCTCGGTCGACGGCGAGACCGTGCAGAGCTCGCGGACCGGTGAGCTGATCTTCGGCGTGCCCCGGCTGGTGGCGGAGCTGTCCTCGGTGCTGCCCCTGCTGCCCGGCGACGTCATCTTCACCGGCACGCCCTCCGGCGTGGGCATGGCCCGCACGCCACCACGCTGGCTGTCCGCCGGCAACGTGCTCGAGAGCTGGATCGAGGGCATCGGCCGCATCCGCAACACCTGCGTCTGATGGCCGACTCGCCGGGCATCCCGCTTCCTCCCACCGACGTGGCGACCGACGACGTCGACCTGTTCGCCGACGACGCGCTGGCCGAGCCCTACGGGCACCTGCGCCGCCTGCGCGACCTCGGCCCGGCGGTGTGGCTGTCGACCCACGGCTGCTACGTGCTGGCGCGCTACGAGGAGGCCCGGGCCGCCCTCGCCGACGCCGACGCGTTCTGCTCCGGTCGGGGCGTCGGCTTCAACGACGTGGTGAACGAGGTGGCCCGGGGCACCACCTTGATGAGCGACGGCGACGAGCATCGACGTCAGCGGTCGATCATCGGCCAGCCGCTGACACCCAGGAGGCTGGCCGAGCTTCGGCCGGTGGCGGCCGACCTCGCGGCCGGCCTGGTCGACGGCCTGCTGGAGCGGGGGCGCTTCGACGCGGTCCGCGACCTGGCCGAGGTGATCCCGGCCACCTGGGTGCCGGATCTGCTCGGCTGGCCCGAGGAGGGCCGGCCCCATCTGGTCGCCTGGGGGTCCGCCACCTTCGACGGGCTCGGCCCGCTGAACGACCGGACCGTCGCGGCTGCCGAGGGCACCCTCGCCATGAGCGCCTTCGCCGCCGAGGTCGCCCGGCGCGACGACCTGCCGCCCGACTCCATGGCCGCCGGCGTGCTGGCGGCCGCCGACCGGGGCGAGGTCGAGCGCGACCGCTGCCCGCTGCTCATGGTCGACTACCTGGCTCCGTCGCTCGACACCACCATCAGCGCCATCGGCAACGCGATGTGGCTGTTCGCCACCCACCCGGACCAGTGGGACCGGTTGCGGGCCGACCCCGGCCTCGCCCGCCGCGCCCTCGACGAGGTGCTCCGCCTGGAGAGCCCGATCAGCTGCTTCAGCCGGATCACGACCCGGTCGGTCGACGTCGGCGGAGCGCGCTGCCCGCCGACGCCCGGGTGATGGTCCACTTCGCCTCGGCCAACCGGGACGAGCGCCGCTGGGACGACCCGGAGCGGTTCGACATCGGGCGGGAGTCGGCCGGCCAGCTGGCCTTCGGCCACGGCGAGCACGCCTGCGTGGGCATGGGCCTGGCCAGGGTCGAGGCCACCGAGCTCCTGGCCGAGCTGGCCCGCCGGGTCCAGCGCTTCGAGCTGGGCGACCCCGTCCGGAAGCTGAACAACCTGATCCGCGGCTTCGCCTCGCTTCCGGTGACCGCCGTCCCGGCCTGACCCCATCCGGACCACCCGGGGGCGCCACGCGGAGCCCTCGGAACCGGCCGCGACCGCTCGTCGGGGCCGGTGGCCGACGGCATCCAACGTTTACCGTCTGCGAACCCGGAGCGGCGTCTCCGCTCGGGGGCGCCGGCGTAGCTTCGCAGACGTCCCCGCCGGTCGTGGTGGCGCCTCCGCACTCCGGAGCTGCTGGCGCGACCGACCCGGATCGGCGCATCCCGTCGCGTCGGTCCGGTCACCGGCCGACGTCTCCGCAGTTGGACCCTCCCGCTCAGCTCCGGACCGTCGAGCCGGTGGGGACGCGCCCGTCCCGCCATGGCTCCTGGCCGACGGGTGGGGGTGTGGAACAGTGGTCGGCAGCGGCCGAGGGCCGGCCGGCGAGGGAGCCCGCATGTACGAGCAGATCCGCTACGACGTCGACGACCCCGTCGCGACCATCACCCTCGACCGCCCGGACCGGCTCAACGCCTTCACCCCGGTCATGGGTGAGGAGATCCGCAACGCCATGGGGCGGGCGGCGGCCGACCCGGCGGTGGTCGGCATCGTGCTCACCGGTGCCGGTCGGGGGTTCTGCGCCGGGGCCGACCTGTCGGTCCTGCAGGGCATCTCCGACGGTGACGGCGACGGCGACACCGGTGGCACCGGCGACGGCCGCGGGGCGGACCGGGGCGCACCGGTGCCGGGCAACACCGGTGAGGCCGCCGGGGAGAGCGGGAGCCTGACCCGACCGCAGGGCCTCGAGCCGGTGGGCGAGGACTGGGGCGCCGACCTGCGGGGCACCTACACCTACCTGCTCTCGATCCCGAAGCCGATCATCGCCGCCGTCAACGGGGCGGCGGCGGGCATGGCGGTGCCCATCGCCCTGAGCTGCGACCTGCGGTTCATGGCCGACACCGCGGTGCTGACCACCGCGTTCTCCCAGCGCGGCCTCGTCGCCGAGTGGGGGCTGAGCTGGCTCCTGCCACGGCTGATCGGGCCGTCGGCCGCCCTCGACCTGCTCTTCTCGTCCCGGAAGGTCGGTGCCGAGGAGTGCCTGCGCCTCGGGCTGGCCGACCGCTGCCTTCCCGCCGACGAGGTGGTCCCCGCCGCCCGGGACTACATCGAGCAGCTGGCCCGGACCGCGTCGCCGACCTCGATGGCGGTGATGAAGCGGCAGGTGTACCAGCAGCTGCACGACGGGCTCGGTCCGGCCGAGAAGGAGGCGATCGCCCTGATGCTCGAGAGCTTCGGGCGTCCCGACCTGGCCGAGGGCGTGGCGTCGTTCCTGCAGAAGCGCCCGCCCCGCTTCGCCCGGCTGGGCGCGGCCGACGCCGGCCAGCCCACCGCCGCCACGTCTGCCGGCGCCACGGGCTAGATCCGCTCGAGCCGGTCGCCGTCGAACAGCGGCTCGATCTGCTCGGCGGCGACGTCGGCCTCGAGCTCCGCGTCGGTCGGCGGCGGGGTCGACCGGTCGCCCGCCGCCTCGAGGACCGGGCGCAGCAGCCGGGCGTCGCTCGACGAGTTCAGGAACAGCCCCGGTCGGGCGAGCACGAAGCGCACGGCCCGGCCGATCGCCCCGTGGTCGTCGAGGGGCTGGTACCAGCTGTACCGCGGGCCCGCCTCCTCGGGCCAGCGTCGCCGGGCCACCGACTTGATGGTCTGCACCGCCACCCGGCGCTCGGCGCAGGTCGCCAGCAGCGCCTCGACGTCGTCGCGGTAGCCGGGCTGACCCAGCAGGCTGTGGTTGTAGGGGAGCAGCACCGAGTCGAAGTCGAACCGCTCGAGGCTCCGGCGGTGCATGCCGGCGATGCGAAGCCCGTGCCCGGTCACCCCGATGAAGCGGACCAGGCCCTCGTCGCGGGCCCGGACCAGCGCCTCGACCGCGCCGCCCGGGCCGTGGGCCCGCTCCCACTCGTCGGGCTCCACCAGGTTGTGGAGCTGGATCAGGTCGACCGAGTCGACGCCGAGGCGCTCGAGCGAGCGCTCCAGCCCCGCCCGGGCCCCGTCGGCGGTGCGCGCCGCGGTCTTGGTGGCGAGGAAGAAGCGGGAGCGGTGTTCGACCAGCCACGGCGCGATGCGCAGCTCGGAGTCGCCGTAGTCGGCCGCGGTGTCGAGGTGGTTGACGCCGTGGGCGAGCAGCACCTCGAGTAGCTCGTCGGCCCGCTCCTGGCGCATCGCGCCGAGGGCGGCCGCGCCGAAGATGACGCGCGAGCTCTGGTGGCCGGTGCGCCCGAACGGCGCCTGCTCGATCACCGCGCCGACGCTACCGGCGGCCCGGCGCGGTGCGCTCGGAGGTCAGGTCGGGGTGACGGCGTTGGTCGGCGAGGACGCGGGACCGGTGCCGTCGACGTTCGAGGCCGCCACCGTGGAGGTGTAGCTCGTGCCCCCGGTGAGGCCGGTCACCGTCAGGTGGTTGGAGGTGGCCGGGAACACCTGCGGGGTCTGGGCCACGCCGCTCAGGCAGGGCACGACGGTGTGGTTGGTGTGCCGTGGTCGGACGGGTCGGGCCGTTCAGGGTGGCCTGGCCGTTGCCGCCGGTCGCCACGACCAGCTCCCGGGACGACTGCGGCGGACCGCGAACGCTGCCCTCGATCCGGTCCTGGTCGACCGTCCGCGGCACCGCCCCCGACGCCCTCGGACGGCGCCGGTCAGTCCCGGTCGACCCGCCACCCGGCGAGCTCGCGGAGATCGGAGTGCAGCGAGTCGAACGGCCCCGACCGCTCCTCGGCCAGGGTCGCCGGACGGGAGGGCCCCGCGAAACGTCGCCAGCGCCCCGCGCCGTCGCGGTCGTCGAGCAGCACGAGCTGATCGGGGCCGGCCCACTGGATGGTGCGCCGGTCCGGCACGCCGGTGTGGGTGACGGACACGTCGAGCACGCCGGCCAGCAGGGGACGGTCGATGCGGGCGAGGACCACCCGGTAGTGCAGCGCCCGCCACCCCGCGCGCACCACGGTCGTGGTGGCCGGGCCGTCGCGGTCGGCGTCGAGGACGAGGTCGGCCACCGGATCGACCGCGTGGCCCCCGCTCACCGGCACGCCGCGGGCCGGACCGAGGTAGGGGTCCACCAGCCCCTTCTCGTCGACGACCAGCGCCGAGTGCAGGTCGAAGCTCACCGCGTCCGGATCGCGGCGGTGGAGGCCGAGGATGCGGACGTCGTGGCCGCCGGCGCCGAGCACGGCGGCGAGCAAGGTGGCGACCGCCCAGCACGACCACGACGGCCGGGGATCGGCCAGTCGGCGCTCGGCCACCTCCACGGGGTCGAGCCCGGGGGGCCTGGTCCCGGCGGCGATGGCGTCGAGCTTGGCGGTGGTCCCGAGCGGCAGCCAGGCCCGCACGGCGCCGACGACCTCGTCGACGGGGGCGTCGAGACCGGTGCCGGCGGCGTCGACCACCTCCCGAGCCAGTGGCAGGGGCATCCTCCAGCACCGGGACGCAGCCCCGGCGTCGACGCCGCTCAGCGTTCCGGCGTCAGCAGCACCACCGGGATCTGCCGGTCGGTCTTGGCCTCGTACTCGGCGAAGCCGGGCGCGTCGGCCTTCTGCGCCTCCCAGATCTCCGAGCGCTCGTCGCCGGTCACCTCCCGCGCCGTCGCCGGGAGGGTGTCGGTGCCCACCTCGACGGTGACGTGGGGGTTGGCCTTGAGGTTGTGGAACCAGGCCGGGTGGTGGTCGGCGCCGGCCGCCGAGGCGAAGATGGCGAGCGCGTCGCCGACCGGTCGGTAGACGAGCGGGTTCACCCGCTCCTGACCGGACCGGGCGCCGGTGGTGTGGAGCAGCACCATGTTCGCGCCCTCGAACGGGCCGCCCACCCGGCCCCCGTTCGAACGGAACTCCTCGATGATGCTGGCGTTGAAGTCGTTCACGTCACCCTCGCTCGTGCTGCTGGAACCCACACCTGGTCGCTGCCACCTGGGCGCGACGCCTGTCACCCGCCGCATCGACGGGCGGCGTCCACGGTAGCGAGGGGTCGCCGCCCACCGGCCGGGCAGACTGGGCCGATGCCGCCCACCGTCCCCCGCGTCGGCCTGGTCCTGGGTGCGGGCGGCGTGGCGGGCGGGGCGTTCCACGCCGGGGTGCTGGCCGCGCTGGCCGAGCGCACCGGCTGGGACCCGCGTCGCGCCTCGGTCCTGGTCGGCACCTCGGCCGGTTCCATCGCCGCCACGTCGTTGCGGGCCGGGCTGCGGGCGACGGATCAACTGGCCCGGGCCGAGGGCACGCCGATGTCGCCGGAGGGGGCGGCGCTCATGGCCCGGGTCGGACCGATCAAGCCGCCCCCGAAGCTGGAGCGGACCCCGCGTGCCCGGCCGCCGAGCGAGCTGGCGGCCACCCTGGTCCGGGCGGCGGCCCGGCCGCTGGCCGCCCGCCCATGGGCCGTCCTGGCCGGCATGCTGCCCGGCGGGACGGTCAGCACGGGGATGATCACCGACTCCATCTCGGCGCTGTTCCCCACGTCCTGGCCCGAGCAGCCGCTGCGGATCTGCACGGTGCGCCAGCGTGACGGCCGCCGCTTCGTCCACGGCGGCGGACCGGGGGCGCCGCCGCTGCCCGACGCGGTCGCCGCATCCTGCGCCATCCCGGGGTTCTTCGCCCCGGTCGAGCTGGCCGGCGAGGAGCACATCGACGGGGGTGCCCACTCGCCGACCAACGCCGACGTGCTGGTCGACCAGGTCGACGAGCTCGACCTGGTGGTCGTGAGCTCGCCGATGTCGATCAGCGGACGCGGCGCCCGGCTGCGGGTCGACCAGCCCAGCCGTCGCTGGGCCGCGGCGCTGCTCGACGCCGAGGTCCGGAGGTTGCGACGGCGCGGCCTGCCGGTGGTCGCCTTCCAGCCGACCGCTGAGGACGCGGCGGTGATGGGCCCGAACGCCATGGACCCCACCCGACGGGCGGCGGTGGCCCGACAGGCCTTGGAGTCGACCCTGCGCCGGCTCGATCGGGCCGACACCCGCGAGCGCCTGGCCGTCCTCGGCCGCTGGTGAGGCGTCGGTGGCCGGGGGTCGGTCGGGGCGCCGCCGCCGGGCTCAGCGGCCGGTGGCAGACTCGACCAGCGTCGGCCGGTCGGCCGGGCCGGCGGTGATGAGCGCGGCCACCGACTCCTCGGCGATCGGCCGGTAGCCGCACACGTCGACGCCGACGTTGATCATGCGGTGCCGCTGGCCCCACTGCTCGTGGACGTGGCCGTGGAGCAGCCACGACCCCCGGTCGACGGGCCGGTGCTCGACGAAGCGGTCCTGCGCCTGGCTGTCGCCCTGGTACGGGAAGTGGTCGGCCAGCGCCGGGTGACCACCGACCCGGACCTGCACGGGGCCCTGGCGGACCGACTCGAACCCGGCGGCGAGGTAGCGCTCGGCCCACTCCTCGGCCCGACGTCCCCAGCCCCGCCAGCAGCGGTCGTGGTTGCCGGGCACCAGCAGCTTGCGGCCGCGGAGCCGGCCGATGGCGCGCATGCCGTGCTCGATCGACCCGAGGGCGACGTCACCCAGCACCCACACGGTGTCGTCCTCGTCGACGGTGTCGTTCCACCCGTCGATCAGCGCGGCGTCCATCTCGGCCACGTCGGCGTAGGGGCGCGCGCAGTAGCCGATGATGTTGGCGTGGCCGAGGTGGAGGTCGGCGGTGAACCAGGTCGTCATCGGGGTCGAGCCAAGCGGCCGCCGGCTCAGGTCACAACCAGCGCGCGCAGTCGCCGTCGGCCACCTGGGCCTTCACGATCGGCACGAGGGTCGGGAGGAGGTCCGGGATGGGCACGACGTGGCCGACGCCCTGGTAGGTGAAGAAGGCGGCGGGGACCCCGGCGGCGGCCAGCGCCTGCTCGGTCTGGAGGCCGAGGGCGTAGGGGACGGTGGTGTCGGCGGTGCCGTGGAAGAAGACGGCCGGGGTGTCGTCGGGGCCGGCGAGGCCCGGCAGCAGGGCGCCGGCGTCGACGATCGAGAGGCAGGAGCGGGACGAGTAGCCGGGCTGGCCCTCGCTGGTGTCGACCGAACCCGAGAGCATCGAGATGCCGACCGCCATCACCGCGCCGGCCGAGCTGCCCCCGAAGCCGACCCGTGCCGGGTCGATGCCCAGCTCACCGGCGTGGGCGCGCATCCAGCGGATGGCGGTCTGCGCGTCGTGGATGGCGTCGACCACGGCGTCGATGGCCTGCGGGTTGTTCGGGTTCCCGAAGCTGATGTCCTCGCCCGGCCGGAGCCGGTAGTCGATCGAGGCAGTGACGTAGCCGCGGCGGGCGAGGTCCGGCGCGAAGCCGGCCGACGAGCGGTCACCGGTGACGAAGCCGCCCCCATGGGCGTAGACGATCGCCGGCCGGTCGGTGGCGGTGTCGCCGGCGGGCAGGTACAGGTCGAGCAGCAGGTCGACGGGGTTGCCGTGGAAGTCGACGGCGTGGCCGTACACGATGCCGCGCCGGACGGTGACGCCGAAGGTGGGATCGAGGTAGCGGGTCCCCGGCGGCGGGGCGACGCACCCGGCGGCGGCCACCGCGGCCACCAGGGCGAGGGCCAGCAACGCGGCGGGCACCCGGTTGAGGCGGTGGCGGGGTTCGGCGGGCGCAGCCATCCGGCGACGGTACCGAACCCGCGCCGTCGGTGACCCGGTCCGGTGGGTCGGCCCCCCGGCGACCCCACGCCCCCGGGCGACCCCACGCCGGGGGCTGCGCGGCGTGCGGATCCGCGAGCCGCTCGGGGGAGGGGTCGGATCGGCTCCGGATGGTAGGAACCCGGCGTGCGCGTCCCCTCCACCAACGGCGTCGAGCTGGCGCTCCACGACCTCGGCGGCGACGGTCCGCCGCTCCTCGTCGCCCACGCCACCGGGTTGTGCGCCGGCGCCTACCGGCCGCTGGCCGCCGCCCTGGCGCCGAGCTTCCACGTCTGGGCGGTCGACTTCCGAGGTCACGGCGACGCCACCTCGCCGGCCGACGGCGACTTCGGGTGGGACGGCATGGCCGACGACGTGCTGGCCTGCGTCGACGCCCTCGGGATCGCCCCCGGTGAGCTGGCCGGCGTGGGCCACTCGATGGGCGGAGCAGCGCTGATGCTGGCCGAACTGGCCCGGCCCGGCCTGCTGCGGGCCGCCTGGCTCTACGAGCCGATCATCCTGCCGTCGCTCGACGCCGAGCCCGGCGACCCGGACCGGCCCGGCCAGGGCAACCACATGGCCGAGGCGGCCAGGCGCCGCCGACCGGGCTTCGCCTCCAAAGCCGAGGCCCTCCAGCGCTACGCCGGGCGGCCGCCGCTCGGCGTCCTGCGCGCCGACGCCCTCGCCGCCTACGTCGACGCCGGCTTCCACGAGGTGCCGGACGGGACGGTCACCCTCGCCTGCACCCCGGAGCACGAGGCCGCCACCTTCGAGGGCACCGGCAAGGCCACCGTCGACCAGCTGACCGACGTGGCCGTGCCGGTGACCTTCGCCCGCGGGACCCGCGACCCGGAGGCGGGCGTGGCGCGGTTCGCCGAGCTGGCCGCCGATCGCACCCCGGACTCGAGGCTGCGGCGGTACCACCACCTCGGTCACTTCGGGCCGCTCCAGGACCCCGACGGCCTGGCCGCCGACATCGTGGCCGACCTCTCGACGCCCTGAACGGGGTTCCGCCCGCGCGCCGGTGCCGCCGGACCGACGGGCGGCCGGTGGATCAGCCGAGGGGTCGGGAGGGCGCGGCCACGCCGATGCCGGCACCGGCGTTGCTGCCGCTGGCGGTCGGGCTGACGCTCCAGACGACGACCGGGACGCCGCCGGGGAGCTGGGTGGCGGCGTGGCCGCCGTAGGTCCGCCCGGCGGGCAGGTAGCTCAGGTCGGCCACCGCCCCGAGCGGCGTCCACGGGCCGGCCGGGCTCGCCGAGGTCCAGGCCGACACGTCCTGGCTGAAGTTGCCGGCGCTCTTGGCGGTCATGACGTACCCGCTGGCCGTCCAGCTGACGATGATCCCGGCGAGCGGCGAGCGGGTCGCATCCATGGCCCCGGCGGCGCTCGGCGAGCTCGACCAGGCCGAGCCGGTCCAGTACTCCCAGCCGGCACCAGTCGCCGGATCCGAGGCGTCGTCGGGCACCCGGGCGGCGTAGTGGGAGAACCCGTGGGTGGCGTAGAGGTACGCGTAGCCGCCGTCGTCGAACGCCGAGCCCCAGTTCGAGGCCGAGGCGTCGCTCGGCGAGGGCATCCGCTCGATGGACCGCAAGGTCAGGGACGGGTAGTCGAAGGTGGCGATCTCGCCGTACTCGCTGGTGAACCCGAAGGCCGCGGTGGGGTCGAGCCTCACCCGGCTGACCGTCAGGTGGAGGCGCGTGCCGTCACGGCTGACCCAGCCGGAGCCGGGCCACCGCAGCTCACCGGCGGGCGGCTGCGGCACCAGCGACGTCGGGGTGGACGAGGCGGCGCTGTAGAAGGGGTCGAAGCAGTCGCCGGTCTGGATCAGCATCGAGCCGTGGGCCATCCCCCAGCCCGGGTTCAGGCTCCCGTCGGCGCCGACGTTGCCGTACAGGGTGTCGCCGAAGATCCAGGCGACCTTTCCGCCGGGGAGGGCCGCGGGGGTCGCGCCGTCGCCGCCCTGCCACCTGGCGTCGTGGTGGTTCAGCGCGGTGCGGTAGTCGGCGGCCGACTGCGGGGTGCGGCCCAGGCAGAACCAGTGGTCGGCGCCGGTCGTGGGCGCGGGGTCGCACGCCATGGTCGCCAGCCCGAGGGCGGCCACCACGGCGAGCAGCAGACTTCGGGCGCGCATGGGGTTGGCATCGGAGCGACCGGCCCGGTCCTTGAGCGGTCGGTCCGCATCCATGCGAACGGTCAGTAGTGCCAGGGGTACGAGGCCCAGTCGGGGTCCCGCTTCTCGAGGAAGGCGTCGCGCCCCTCGGCCGCCTCGTCGGTGCCGTAGGCCAGGCGGGTCGCCTCGCCGGCGAAGACCTGCTGGCCGACCAGGCCGTCGTCGACGAGGTTGAAGGAGAACTTCAGCATGCGCTGCGCGGTGGGGCTCTTGCCGCAGATGGTGCTGGCCCACTTCAGCCCCACCTGCTCGAGCCGCTGGTGGGGGACGACCGCGTTCACCATGCCCATGCGGTGGGCGTCGGCGGCGGTGTAGGTCTCGCCGAGGAAGAAGATCTCCCGGGCGAACTTCTGGCCGACCTGCCGGGCCAGGTAGGCCGAGCCGAAGCCGCCGTCGAAGCTGGCCACGTCGGCGTCGGTCTGCTTGAAGCGGGCGTGCTCCTCGCTGGCCAGGGTGAGGTCGCTGACCACGTGCAGGCTGTGCCCGCCACCCGCCGCCCAGCCGGGCACCAGGCAGATGACGACCTTGGGCATGAACCGGATGAGGCGCTGCACCTCGAGGATGTGCAGCCGACCGGTGCGGGCCGGGTCGGCGGACTCGGCCGATTCGCCGCTCGCGTACCGGTACCCGTCGCGGCCCCGGATGCGCTGGTCGCCGCCCGAGCAGAACGCCCACCCGCCGTCACGGGGCGACGGGCCGTTGCCGGTGAGCAGCACGCAGCCCACGTCAGGCGTCTGGCGGGCGTGGTCGAGCACCCGGTGCAGCTCGTCGACGGTGTGGGGGCGGAAGGCGTTGCGGACCTCCGGGCGGTCGAAGGCGACCCGCACCGCACCGGTGGATCGGGCCCGGTGGTAGGTCACGTCGGTCAGGTCGAACCCGGGGACCTCGTCCCACGCGTCTCGGTCGAACAGCTCGGAGACCCTCGCATCAGCCACGGCGCCGAGCCTCGCGCGCGTTGTCGATGGCGAGCACCTGCGGCGCTCGCGTGTGGGTCGTCGCCGGCGATTCCCTCGCCGCGCCGCTCCGGCCGAGCTGTGCCGGCGCCAGCCGGATCGCCCCACCCCCCCCCCATCGAACTTGTCGCACTTGTGCCGGCTCCACGCCCACAGGTGCGACATGTTGCGGCTTCAGCGGGCGGTCGGGCCCACGTCGGCCCACGCCCCCATCGAACTCGTCGCAGTCGTGCGGGCTCCACGCCCACAGGTGCGACAAGTTCCGGGGGGGGGAGGGGAGGGGAGGGGGAGGGGGAGGCGAGGGTCAGAGGGCGGGGAGCATCACGTCGATGAGGTGGGGGCCGGGCTCGGCGAGGGCGCGGGCGAGCTGGGTGGTCAGCTCCTCGGCGGTGGCGGCCCGCACGGCGGGCACGCCGAGCCCCTCGGACAGCCGGACGAAGTCGAGGTCCGGGTTCGAGAGGTCGAGCATCGAGCGCGCCGCCGGGCCGGGGTCGGCGCCGACGCGGGCCAGCTCCATGTTCAAGATGGCGTAGGACCGGTTGTTGCAGACGAGGGTCGTGACGTCGAGCTGGTGGCGGGCCTGGGTCCAGAGGGACTGCAGCGTGTAGAGCGCGGACCCGTCGGCCTGCAGGTTCACGACCGGCCGGTCCGGGGCGGCGACGGCCGCGCCGGTGGCGACCGGCATGCCGTACCCGATGGCGCCGCCGGTCAGGCACAGCCAGTCGTGCGGGCCGGCGCCGGCGGTCGCCCCGGCGCAGAACAGACCGGACGTGTTGCCCTCGTCCGCCACGATCGCCTCGTCGGGCAGCAGCGCCCCGAGGGCCTGCGCCATCGACTCGGCGGTGAGCTCGCCGGTGGGTCGCTCGGGCCGCTCGGCGGGCGCGGCGAGCGCGCCGTCGGCCGGAGCGCCGAGCCGCGACGCCAGCTCCTGCAGCGCGCCGACCGCGTCGTCACCGCCCTGGGCCAGCACGTGGACCTGGCACCCCTCGGGCACCAGGTCGCTGGCCTTGCCCGGGTAGGCGAAGAACGACACGGGGGAGACGGCGTCCACCAGGATCAGGTGCTGGAGGCCGGTCAGCTGCATCTCGGCGAACTCGGCCAGGTAGCCGAGCCGCTCGACCGCCGGCAGCCCGGCGCCGCGGCGCAGACGGGTCGGGAAGGTCTCCGACAGCAGCTTGGCCCCGCTCTGCTGGGCGACCCGGCTGGCCGCCGCCAGCCCATCGGCGTCGGCCACCACCGAGCCGCCCACGAGGAGGCCGGCCGGCTCGCCGGCCTGCAACGCCTTGGCCACCTGCACGAGGACGTCCTCGGCCACCTCGTCGCGGGCCTGCGGGACGATCGGATCGGCCGGGCCGGGGGCGTCCTCCCACGTCACGTCGGCCGGCAGGATCAGCGTGGCGACCTGCCCGGGCGGCCCGAAGGCGGCGGCCACCGCGTCGGCGGCGTCGCTCGCCACCGACTCCGCCGAGGTCGACGAGCGCACCCACCCCGACACCGCCGAGGCGATGGCGGCGATGTCGGACTGCAGCGGGGCGTCGTAGCGCTGGTGGTAGGTGGCGTGGTCGCCGACGACGTTGACCACCGGGGTCGCCGCCCGTCGGGCGTTGTGCAGGTTGGCCAGGCCGTTGCCGAGGCCCGGGCCGAGGTGCAGGAGGGTGGCGGCGGGCCGACCGGCGATGCGGGCGTACCCGTCGGCGGCACCGGTGGCGACCCCCTCGAACAGCGCCAGGTGGCCCTGCATGGCCGGCACCCGGTCGAGGGCGGCGACGAAGTGCATCTCGCTGGTGCCCGGGTTGGTGAAGCACACGTCGACGCCGGCGTCGACCAGGGTGCGGATGAGCGCTTCGGCTCCGTTCATGCGGGTCGCCTCTGGGGAGAAGGGATCAGAAGATCTTGTCGGGGTTGAGGATGCCGTTCGGGTCGAAGGCGGCTTTGATCCGGCGCATCAGCGCCAGCTTGGCCGGATCCTCGAGGGCGGTGAAGAGGTGCTTCTTGGCCAACCCGATCCCGTGCTCGCCCGACACCGCGCCGCCCAGGTCGATGCCGGCCCGGAAGAGCTCGTGGAGGAGCCGGTCCCGGGCGGCCTCGTCGCCCTGGAAGACCGAGAGGTGCACGTTGCCGTCGCCGGCGTGGCCGCAGCCCACGACCCAGGAGCCGCTGGCCTCGGCCAGCTCGGACACCTTGGCCAGGTAGGCGGGGATGGCGGCGCGGGGAACCACCAGGTCGATGATGTCGTCGGCGCCGTTGGCCTTGGCCACCCAGAACGCCTTCTCGCGCGCCTCGATCAGCCCGGCGCCGGCGGCGGACGGCAGCACGTAGACGTCGGTGGCATCGAGGTCACCGAGCAGCTCGGCCAGTGCGGCGGTGTCCTCGTCGAGCCGCTCGTCGGTGGTCTGCTCCAGCACCACGACCAGGTAGGCGAGCGCGCTCGACCGAACCTCCTCGGGCACGCCGAGGTCGATGCCGGCGTTGGCCACCACCGCCGACATGGTGAGCATGTCGATGTACTCGAGGACCATCGGTCCGATCCCGCTGGCGACGATGCGCGGCACCGCGGCGGCGACCGCGTCGAGCGTCGGGAACGGTGCCAGCACCGTGGCGGTGCAGGGCAGCCTCGGGTGCAGCTTGAGGATGGCCCGGGTGACCAGCGCCAGCGTGCCCTCGGACCCGACGATGAGCTGGGTCAGGTCGTAGCCGGAGGTGGCCTTGACGAACCTGCCGCCGGTGCGGATCACCTCGCCGCTCGGCAGCACCGCCTCGAGGCCGAGCACCTGGTGGCGGGTGACGCCGTACTTCACCGCCCGCATGCCCCCGGCGTTGGTGGCCACGTTGCCGCCGAGGCTGGCGCTGCTCTCGCCGGGGAACACCGGGTAGACCAACCCGTGCTCGCGGGTGACGGCGTCGAGCTGCTCGAGGGTGACGCCGGGCTCGACCACCGCCACGTGGTTCTCGTCGTCGATCTCGACGATGCGGTCCATCCGCTCGAACGAGACCAGCACCCCGCCCTTCAGCGGGACCGCGGCGCCTGACAGCCCGGTGCCGCTGCCGCGGGCGGTCACCGGCACGCCCCGCCCGTCGCAGGCGGACAGGATCCGCGCCACCTCGTCGGTGGTGGCGGGCCGGACGACCACGTCGGGCAGCGTCGGTTCGGACACCAGGCCCTCGTCGTGCAGGTAGTCGTCGCCGATGGCCGCGCCGGCGTCGAGGTTGGCGCCGCCGACGATCTCGGCCAGCTCCGCTGCGATGTCGACCACGGCTGCCCCCTGGTTGCCGGTGCTGGTCGGCCAGGGTAGGTGACCGGAACCGGCCCGACGGCTGCGACACTGGCCACGTGGTCATCCATCGACAGCGGTCCGGCGCATGAGCCGCGTCACCGTCGACCGCCCGGTCGTCCAGGTCCGTGACGGGGTCCGCCGCCGCCGGCCGGACGTGCTCGTCGCCGAGGAGCCGCTCGAGCTGCGGGTCGGCGACCGACCCCTGGCCGTCACCATGCGCACCCCCGGCGCCGACTTCGACCTGGCCGCCGGCTTCCTCGTCTCCGAGGGCGTGGTCCACCGCCGCGACCAGCTCGCCGCCCTCCGCTACTGCGAGGGCAAGGCCGAGGCGCCCGACGGCAGCGGTCGGCAGGTCAACACCTACAACGTGCTGCGCGCCGTGCTGGCCCCCGGCACCGAGCTGCCCGAGGTCGGGTTGGAGCGGAACTTCACCACCACCAGCGCCTGCGGGGTGTGCGGCAAGGCCAGCATCGACGCCATCCGCACCGAGGCCCGGTGGTCGGTCGCCGACGACCCGGTGGTGCTCGACCCCGCGGTGCTCGAGCAGCTGCCCGAGCGGATGCGCGCCCGCCAGCAGGTCTTCGAGCGCACCGGCGGGCTCCATGCCGCCGGTCTGTTCACCGCCGACGGCGAGCTGCTCTGCCTGCGCGAGGACGTCGGCCGCCACAACGCGGTCGACAAGGTGGTCGGGTGGGCCTTGCGCCAGGGCCGGTTGCCGCTGCGCGGCACCGTGCTGCTGGTCAGCGGACGGGCCAGCTTCGAGCTGACCCAGAAGGCGCTGATGGCCGGCATCCCCGCCCTGGCGGCGGTGTCGGCGCCGTCGTCGCTGGCGGTCGACCTCGCCGCCCCTGCGGGGCTGACCCTGGTCGGGTTCCTGCGGGGCGGTTCGATGAACGTCTACGCCGGCGTCGACCGCGTCGCCTGAGCGGGTCGACGGCGGGACGTCCGCCGCCGTCCTCGTCCGCCGGGGACCCTCAGATGGTGACGACGGTGATGCCGCTGCTCTCGCGCTTGGACGAGTACATGGCGTCGTCGGCGACCCGGAGCAGCTCGTCGACCGGCACCAGGTGGTCGGCCATGGCCGCGCCGAGGCTGGCGCCGAGCTGGATGCTCACGCCGTTCACCTCGATCGGCGGCCGGAGGGCGTCGACGACCCGCGAAGCCACGGCGTCGATGGCGGCCCGGTCGGGCAGCTCGAGCACCAGGACGAACTCGTCACCGCCCCAGCGGCCGCAGGTGTCCTCGGAGCGGACCACGGTCATCAGCCGGCGGGCGATCTCGGCCAGCACCTGGTCGCCGACCAGGTGGCCGTAGCGGTCGTTGACGTCCTTGAAGCCGTCGAGGTCGGCGAAGACCACCGCCGTCCACGCGCCGGAGCGGTTGGTGCGGCCGAGAGCCATGCCGATGCGGTCGGACACCAGCGAGCGGTTGGGCAGGCTGGTGAGGGCGTCGTGGAAGGCGAGGTCGACCAACGCCTCGTGGACCTGCTCCTGGGTGGTGGTCTCGATGCGGCTGAGGAGGGTGCCGCCGGAGCGATTGGCGGTGGCGTTGAAGAGGAACCAGCGGTCGCCCTCGCCGTCCTCGGTCGGCAACCGGTAGTGCAGGTCGAAGCGCGTCGACCGCCCGCCCTGGACGCGCAGGATGCCCTCGACCAGGTGGTCCTCGGCCGCGGCGGTGTCGTGGTCCTGCGGGCCGCGGGACTCGCCGGCGCCCAGCCGGTCGCCGATGCGCAGGCCGGCCACCCGGTCGGGCGGATCGACCGCGGCGGCCCGCCAGGCGCGGTTGGTGGACACCACGGTGCCGGCGTGGTCGAGTACGGCCAGGGCCATCGGCAGCTGATCGAAGACCGCCCCGTGGTCGACGACCGTCCCGGCGGTGAGATCGATCGGTGCATCCATGTGACAGACCCTTTCGGTTGCCACCCCACGGCGAGTGTAGCCGGAGGGGTGTGTCGCTCGAACCACCCTGCGTGACGACAGCGGCGGCCCGGCGGCGGGCCGGAGGCGGGACCGCGGCGACGCACCCGTGGTCGCCCGACGTTCCGCCGCGGTGCGGGGACGATCCGGTCGATTTGGGGCAGACTGCCCCGGGAACCACGGGGGGAGGGGCTCGTCGCGGTGGTGGTCACCTTCAGATGGGTCGGCAGCGTGCCGACGGTGATCGAGCCTTGACGTCGCGCCCCTCCGACCGTCACCGCCTCGCACGCATGCCCACGACCGCCGTCCGCCGCCTCACCGTCGCCCTGGTCGCCGCGCTGGCCGTCGTCGCGCCGGTGGCCTGGCCGACGGCCGGCCACGCCGCCGATCCGACCGGCGCTTCGACCACCACGACGGCGCCGACGGCACCCGCCACCACGACCCCGGCGGCCAACGGGGACGGCGACAACCAGGTGCTGCGCGAGGACTACGACCGGGTCCTGGCCGGCGAGGCCGACGCCCTGCACCGCCTGGCCGACACCGTCCAGCGGCGCCAGGCGACCCAGCTCCAGCTGCTCTCGCTCGAGCTGCAGATCCAGGACACCACGAGCAAGCTCGGCCTGGCCTCAGCCGCGCTCGACCGGGCCGAGCAGGCCAGGGCCCAGGCCGAGGCCGACCTGGGCGCGGCGGAGCAGCGGGTGGCCAGCTCCAAGAGCGACCTCAAGCGGCAGGTGCTGACGAGCTACGTCACCGGGGGCGACGGCACCGACGCCGCCGGCGGGCTCGACAAGGTGCTGGGCAGCGGCGACGACCGCGAGGGCCAGACCCAGACCTACGCCAGCGCGGTGGTGCGCCGTCAGCGCAAGGTGATCACCGAGTACAACGACGCCCGCACCGAGCGGGACCGCCAGGCCCGGCTGGCCGACGACGCCGATGCCCGAGCGCGCCAGAGCCGGGACGACATGGCGGCGTTCAAGTCGGCGCTCGAGCGCAACAAGCTCGACCAGCTCGCGGTCGAGCAGAACCTGCAGGTCGAGCAGCTCGCCGAACAGCTCCAGTTCGACCAGCTCGAGAAGTCCAAGGCCGAGATCGTCTCCAAGGTGGTCGGGCTGGCCCGTGACGCCGACGGCATCACCAACCTGGTCAACACCGCCCAGGCCGGCGAGCCGCCCTTCACCTTCCCGCTGGTGCCGCTCGTCGACCCGACCCCCGGCGCCGCCTACACCCAGTCCTTCGGGCCCCAGGGCGCACCCGTGCTCGGCCAGCAGGGCTTCCACCCGGGCATCGACCTGGCCGGCCCGGCCGGGGTCCAGGTCCACGCCGCCGGCGACGGCACCGTGATCTGGGCCGGCCCCCTGGGCGGGTACGGCAACGCGGTGATCATCGACCACGGCACCCACCTGGCCACCCTCTACGGCCACAACCAGCAGGTGCTGGTCACCGTCGGCCAGAAGGTCAAGCAGAACGAGGTGATCAGCCTCCGGGGCAGCACCGGGTTCTCGACCGGCCCGCACGTCCACTTCGAGACCCGGGTCAACGGCGTGCCGATCGACCCGCTGCTGTTCGTCCACCTGCTCTGACGAGCCGGGCGCCTCAGTCCGGGTTCGAGAACCGGATGGCCGCCGCGAACAGGCTGACCACGTCGGCGAGCGGGGGCGGCTCGTCCGCTCCCAGCGATGCGATGGTGCAGAACGCGTCCGTGCGGTCGAGGCGGCCCTGGAAGGAGATCACGACCGAGGACGTGGGTGCCTCGACGAAGCTGACGACGACCTCGATGAGCCCGTTGTCGGGATCGACGTAGGTCACCTCGCCGAGCTGATGGCCGGCGTCGAGGACGGCGAGGAACGCCTCGTCGGGGGGCAGGGCGATGCTCAGGGTGTCGTCGTCGCCGGTGACGCCGACGGTCGGCCGGCGGGGCCGGGACGGCGGGCCGGGCGGGGCCCCGGCCGGCGGCGGCGGGGCGGGCCGGTCCGCTCGACCGCCGCCGCGGAGGGCCGGGGCCGTGCGCAGCACGGCGTAGGCGGTGTTGATGAGCGAGGCCCGGTCCGTGGCGTCGCGCCCGGCGCGGTCGGGGTGGTAGCGGGCGATCAGGTCGCGGTAGGCGCGCCGAACCTCATCGGGTCCGGCGGTCTCGGCCACGCCGAGCACCCGCGCCGCGTCGTGGCGATCCATCACCCGCCGAGGAAGCGGGCGAGGACCCGGGCGAACATCGGCGGGTCGGCCGTGCCGCACAGCTCCCGGGCCGAGTGCATGGAGAGCATGGGGATGCCGGCGTCGACGGTGCGCATGCCGAGCTGGGCGGCGGTCGACGGGCCGATGGTCGAACCGCAGGGAAGGTCCGTGCGGCTCACGAACGTCTGGGCCGGGACCCCGGCCGCGTCGCACAGCGCGAGGAACCGTCCGGCGGTCCCCGCGTCGGTGGCGTAGCGCTGGTTGGCGTTGACCTTGAGCACCGGACCGGCGTTGACCCGGATGTGGTGGTTCGGCTCGTGTCGCTCGGCGTGGCTGGGGTGGGTGGCGTGGGCGCCGTCGGCCGAGATGCAGAGCGAGTCGGCCAGCGCTCGCAGCAGGTCCTCGCGCCTGCCGTCCCTCGCCAGCACGATGCGCTCGAGCACCTGGGCCAGCAGGGTGCCGGCCGCACCCGACGCGCTGACGCTGCCGACCTCCTCGTGGTCGAACAGGCTGATCACCGCCACGTGGTGGGCGTCGGGCTCGCCGGGACGGGCCAGTGCCTCCACGGCGGCGTGGCACGACGCCAGGTTGTCGATCCGCGGCGCGGCCAGCAGGTCGTGATCGGCGCCGAGCAGCCGGGACGGGGTGAGGTCGTGGAACATGAGGTCCCATGCCACGACCACCTCGGGGCCGACGTCGAGGCGGTCGGCCAGGAAGCGCCGGAAGCGGTCGGGTTCGGCGTCACCGAGGGCCCACACCGGCGCCAGGTGCTGCTGGCGGTCGAGCTTCAGCCCGTCGTTGGCGTTGCGGTCGAGGTGGATGGCGAGCTGGGGCACGCGGGCGAGCGGCTCGTCCACCCGCATGAGGCGGAGCTCGGGTCGGTCGCCCGACGGGGTGCGCACCGCGACCCGCCCGGACAGGCCGAGGTCGCGATCGAGCCACGAGTTGAGCAGGACGCCGCCGTACACCTCGACGCCGAGCTGCTGCCAGCCGGCCCGGCCCGTGTCGGGCACGGGCTTCACCCGCAGGTTCGGGCTGTCGGTGTGGGCCCCGACCAGGTGGAACGGCGCGGCCGGATCGCTCGCCGCCGACCCGTGCACCCGCCACGCCACCAGGGCCCCGTCGCGCACCACGTAGCCGGCACCTGCGGCGGGGCCGGGCACCGCCGTGTCGGACCAAGGTCGGGCGGGGTCGAGTCGCCGCAGCCCGGCCTCCTCGAGCACGGCGGCCGCCTGGGCGACGGCGTGGAACGGCGACGGCGAGGCGTCGATGAAGGCGCCGAGGCCCCCGGCCGCCTCGGCCACCGGTCCGGACCCGTCGTCGCTCATGGCGCGCAGGCTACGGCCGGCCCCCGTCGAGCAGGACGGCCCGGTCGGCGTCCAGGGTCCCGTCGAAGGGCGTCGCCGCGGCGGCCGGGTCGTCGCTGGCCACCAGCACCGAGGTCTCCGACCACGGGCCGTCGCCCAGCGCCACCGCCTCGCCGGTGAAGTTCACCAGCACCAGCTTCTGCTCGTCCCCGGCGGTCCGCCGCCAACCCAGGACCCCCTCCGGGGTCTCGAGCACGTCCTGGTCGCCCAGCCGCAGGGCGACCGACCCGTGGCGGACGGAGAGCAGGCGTCGGTACAGCTCGGCGATCGACCCGGGATCCCGGCGCTGGGCCTCGGCGTTGCGGACGTCGGTCTCGGGTGGCCAGGGCAGCCAGGGCTCGGTCGGTCCCCATCCGTGGCCCTCGGTCGCGTCCCACGGGATCGGCGCCCGGCAGCCGTCGCGCCCTCCCGGGTCGACCACCCGGTCGGCGGGGACCTCGGGGTCGAGCAGGCCCAGCTCCTCGCCGGCGTAGAGGAACGGCGTGCCCCGCAGGCCGAGCAGCAGCACCGCCGCCGCCCGGGCGCGCCGCTCGGATCCGCCGTAGCGGGTGCGGTGCCGGGGGTTGTCGTGGTTCGACAGCACCCAGGTGGGCCAGGCGCCGATCGGGTCCAGGTGCTCGGTCACCTCGTCGATGCGCTGCCGCCACTGCGGGGCCCGCCACGGCGTGTGCAGCGGCGGGAAGTTGAACGAGAGGTGGAGCTCGTCGCCGTCGCCGTAGTAGCGGGCGACCCGGGCGGTGTCGAGCAGGTACACCTCGCCGACCATCATCCGGTCGCCGTCGTACTCCTCGAGCACCCGGCGCAGCCCGGTGATCAGTGCGTGGGTCGAGGCGTCGTCGTTCAGGACCGAGTGGGGCAGGGGGATGAGCTCGGCGGGGTCGTCGGGCAGGCGGGGGTCCTTGCCGATGGCGTGGATCACGTCCATCCGGAACCCGTCCACGCCCCGGTCGAGCCAGAACCGCAGCACGTCGTGCATGGCCAGGACGACGTCGGGGTTCCGCCAGTTCAGGTCCGGCTGACTCGGCAGGAACAGGTGCAGGTAGCTCTGCCCGGTCGTCTCGTCGAAGGTCCACGCCGGCGCCTCGGTGAAGCTGGCGATCCAGTTGTTCGGGGGCGAGCCCCCGGGGCCGGGATCGCGCCAGACGTACCAGTCGCGCTTGGCCGAGCGCCGGGAGGAGCGCGACTCCACGAACCACGGGTGCCGGTCCGAGGTGTGGTTGGGCACCCAGTCGACGATCACCCGCAGGCCCCGCCGGTGGGCCTCGTCGAGCAGGGCGTCGAAGGCGTCGAGGTCGCCGAAGAGGGGGTCGACGTCGCAGTAGTCGCTGACGTCGTAGCCGAAGTCGTCCATCGGCGACCGGTAGAAGGGCGACAGCCACAGGGCGTCGACGCCGAGCCAGGTCAGGTGGTCCAGGTGGCGACGGATGCCCTCGAGGTCGCCGACCCCGTCGTCGTTCGAGTCGGCGAAGGAGCGGGGGTAGATCTGGTAGACGACGGCGGACTTCCACCAGGGTTCGGCATCGGGCACGGCGGCAGGCTAGGGGCGACGGCCCCGCCGGAAGGCGCTCGGAGCGAACTACGGGACTGTGACCCGCCGCGATACAGTGGCTCCACGCTCTAGTCCCCCATGAAGCCGGGAGTCCGCCGTGAAAAAGGACGCCATCGCCGCTTCGAAGAAGCGCGGAAGCTCAAGCAGAGCGGTCCCGACTTCCTCTTCGCCGAGCCTCGCCCGAGCCGTGACGAGCCCCACGAGGAGACCGAGGACGACGAGTTCGCCGACATCGCGGCCAAGTACGGGGCCTTCGACGACGACGAGGACGACGTCGACGACAGCGACCGCTGAACCGGCCGCCCCCGCTCGACCCTGACCTGACCGCGTCGGATCGTCGCGCCATGCCCCCGTTGCGCACCATCGCGCTCGTCGCCCACGTCGACCACGGCAAGACGACCCTGGTCGACGCCATGCTCCGGGCGACCCACGTCTTCGGCGACCACCAGGCGGTGGTCGACCGGGTCCTCGACTCCGACGACCAGGAGCGCGAGCGCGGCATCACCATCCTGGCCAAGGCGGCCTCGGTGCGGTGGGGGGAGACCCGGGTCAACCTGGTCGACACCCCCGGCCATGCCGACTTCGGCGGCGAGGTCGAGCGGGCGCTGGCCCTGGTCGACGGCGTCCTGCTCCTCGTCGACGCCGCCGAGGGGCCGCTCCCGCAGACCCGCTACGTGCTGTCGAAGGCGCTGGCCGCCGATCTGCCCGTGGTGGTGGTGCTGAACAAGGTCGACCGGCCCGACGCCCGCGCCGCCGAGGTCCTCGACGAGATCTACGAGCTGTTCATCGACCTCGGTGCCGAGGACGACGACATCGACTTCCCCGTCGTGTCCGCGGTGGCGCGCGACGGTCGGACGGTGGGAGGCGTGGGCCTGCCGGACGAGGACGCCGACCTGTCCCCGCTGTTCGACGCGATCCTGGCCACGGTCCCACCGCCGGGCGGCGACCCCGATGCCCCCGTCCAGGCCATCGTCACCAACCTCGACGCCTCCGACTACCTGGGGCGGCTGGCCATCGGTCGCGTGGTGCAGGGCACCCTGCGATCCGGCCAGCAGGTCGTGCTGCTCGACGAGGAGGTGGACGAGGGCCAGCCGCCGCTGCGGCGCAAGCTCACCTCGCTCCACGGGTTCGTCGGCGTCGACCGCCAGCCCGTCGAGGACCGGGTCGCCGGCGACCTGTTCGTCCTCGCCGGCTTCCCCGAGGTCGAGATCGGCGACACCCTGGCCGACCCGGCCCACCCCAAGCCGCTGCCCCGGCTGTCGGTCGACGAGCCGGTGCTGCGCATGACCTTCGGCGTCAACACCTCGCCCATGGCCGGCCGCGACGGCACCTACCTCACCTCGCGCCACCTGCGCGAGCGGCTCGACCGCGAGGTGCTCGGCAACGTCTCCATCCGCCTCGGCGACACCGGCTCCCCCGACGTGATCGAGGTGGCCGGCCGCGGCGAGCTGCAGCTGGCGGTGCTGATCGAGTCGATGCGACGGGAGGGCTACGAGCTGCAGGTCAGCCGGCCCGAGGTCATCATCCGCGAGATCGACGGCGCGCGCCACGAGCCGGTCGAGCGCGGCGTGGTCGACGTGCCCGACGAGCACGTCGGCACCGTCACCCAGGCGCTGGCGCCGCGGAAGGGGCAGGTCACCGACCTCCGGCCCGGCGATCCGGGCCGCACCGTCGTCACCTTCGACGCACCGGCCCGCGGGCTGATCGGCTTCCGCTCCCTGCTGCTCACCGCCACCCGGGGCACCGCCCTGCTCCACACCCACCACGGCGGCTGGATGCGCTGGGCCGGCGAGCTGCCCCACCGCCAGGGCGGCGCCATGCTCGCCGACCGGGCGGGCAAGGCCACCGGGTACGCCCTCGACAACCTGCAGTCCCGCGGCGAGCTGTTCATCGGGCCGGGGGTCGAGGTCTACGAGGGCATGGTCGTGGGCGAGAACGCCCGACCCGACGAGATGGTCGTCAACGTGGTGCGCGAGAAGCAGAAGACCAACATCCGCACCCACGCCGCCGACGAGGCCATCAAGCTGGCCCCGCCCAAGGCCCACACCCTCGAGTCGGCGATCGAGTTCATCGCCGATGACGAGCTGGTCGAGGTGACCCCGACCGCCATCCGGATCCGCAAGCGCCTGCTCCGAGAGCAGGACCGGCGGCGCCAGAACCGCAAGGGCTGACGACCTGCCCGTGGCCACCGCCGCCACGGCCCTCGTGCTGGCGGTCGTGCTCGCCGGGGTGGTCCGGCGCCCGCGGGGATCTCCGAGGCCGCGGTGGCCGTCCCCGGCGCGGCGGTCGTGCTGCTGCTCGGGCTGGAGCCGTGGCGTCAGGCGGTCGACGCTCGTCGTCCAGCCGATGCCGTGGCGGGCGACGGCGTCGACGACCGCGGGCTGATCGACCGGGTCCCGAGCGGCGACGACCTGGTCGGCCTGCTGGCCATGGCGCTGCTGGCGGCGCTCGCCGCCAACCTGGTCAACAACCTGCCGGCCACCTGCTGCCGCTGCCCGCCCTGCACGGCCGGCCCGGCGGCCATCGTGCTGGCCGTCGGGTCGCTGCGGGTGGTCAGCGGCTGACCCGTCTGGCCGGGTGGGGCAGCGGCACGCCGGAGCTGCCGGCGCGACGCCGCCGGCCGAGGTGCCGGGCCAGCTGCTCGTAGGCCCAGGGCGAGGTCATGGCCTCGATCTCGGCCCGCAGCTCCCGGTAGGCGGGTCGCCGGCCGACGAAGGCGTCGGGGGCGTCGGTGCACCACCAGTGGAAGTCGTCACCGCCGCCACCCCAGTCGCGGCGCTTCCACTCCCGCACCGTCGAGGTCACGTAGCCGTAGGCGTCGGTCTCGTCGATGCGGCGCAGCGGGAGCTGCCAGCAGACCTCGGGCTTCCAGTCCATCATGTGGTCGCCGGCGGCCTCGGCGGCCTGGTGGAGCGCGCAGCCGGGCCCGGTGGGGAAGCCGGGGCGGTTGAGGAAGATGCAGGCGTCGTCGACCAGGTGGGTGACCACCTCGCCGTCGTCGTTGCGGTGGATCGGTCCGCCCAGCTCGGCGCTGCGCTCCTTGTGCTGCCACTGGGCGGCGGTGAGGCGACGGGCGTGGCGCTCGACCCGCCGCCGGTCGTCGTCGCCGCTCAGGTGGGCGCCGTAGCTGCAGCAGCCCTGCACCAGCTCAGGGGCGGGTTCGGTCAGGACACCCGGGCAGCCTCGCCCGAAGATGCAGGTCCAGTCGCTGGCCAGGAAGGTGAGGTCGAAGACCCAGGTTCGGGCCTCCTCGGGGTCCTCGAAGGAGACCCACTCGTGGAGGTCGTCGGGGGGGCGGGGGGTCACCGGGGCACAGTAGCGAGCAGCCGACGGGGGGTCGGCGCCGACCGGCCGCGGCCGCTCGGCGGTGCACCTCGCCGCGGCCGGGCGTGGTACCGTGCACGGGTTCGCTGTGGGCGAACTTCGTCAGTGCCGGAGCGGGATTCCGGTCCGACGGCGGGAGATCGCGACGTCGGCCACGTCCTGGCTCGTCGCCCGCGACGGTCGCCGGGTGCTCGTCCCTCCATCCCCCCCGGAGTCAGGCGGGCACCCGGCACAACCTACCCGGTGGCCCAACCCGGCCGCGTCAGGCGCTGGCGCGCTCGGCGGCCTCGGCCCAGAGCTTGCGGTACTCGCGGCTGGCGGTGCACCGGGGCGAGGACACCACCGTCGGGACCCGCCGGTCGCCCATGCGCTCGATGGCGGAGGACTCGGGGATGGCGGCGCCGAGGAAGCGCTTGTCGCCCTGGAGCTTGTCGGCCAGCTTGCGCTGGATCGGCTTGCGCCGGTCGACCATCGAGACGAAGGGGGCGAGCACGTCCTTCGGGGTCCCGTGGTCGGTCAGGAACTCGGCGTAGCTCTCGAAGGCCCGCACGGCGAGCGGGGTCGGGACCACCGGCAGGAGCAGGAGGTCGGCGTTCTCCGCCACCACCTCGGTGAGGGCGCCGAGCCCGGGCGGGCAGTCGAGGATGATCACGTCGAGGTCGCGCTTCATGGCGGCCAGCAGCTTGCGGATCAGCTTCGACGGCTTGCGGGCGTCGCCGAGGAGCTGCTCGGTGGCCCGCAGCGTGGTGTCGGCGGGGACCACCTGCAGTCGCTTGAGGTCGGTGGGCCGGGCGACGCCGGCCAGCCCGTCGCGGTGGCCGCCGAGCAGCCGCTCGGCCCCGCCCTTGAGCTTCGGCTTGAGATGCAGGCAGTGGGTGGCGGCCGCCTGTGGATCGAGGTCCCAGAGCAGGGTGCGGGCGCCGCTCTGGGCCGCCAGGGCGGCCAGGTTGACCGCCGCGGAGGTCTTCCCCACCCCTCCTTTGAGCCCGGTGACGGCGATGACGCGCACCGGCCCATCATGGCCGGGTGGAACCGGGTCCGGGCGGACCCGTCGATCCCGCCGGTCGCGGGCCCGGCCTGCCCCGGATCAGCCGATCTGGCGCTCGGCGTCCTTCCAGTACGGGGCCCGCAGCTCCCGCTTCAGCAGCTTGCCGGTCGGGTTGCGGGGCAGCTCGTCGGCGAAGTCGACCGACTTCGGCAGCTTGTAGCCGGCCAGGTTCTCCCGGGCGTGGGCGATCAGCTCCTCCGCGGTCGGGTCCTCGCCCTCGGCCCGCACCACCACCGCCTTGACCGCCTCCCCCCACCGGTCGTCGGGCACGCCGATGACGGCCACGTCGCCGACACCGGGATGGCGCATCAGCACGTTCTCGACCTCGGTCGGGTAGACGTTCTCGCCGCCGCTGACGATCATGTCCTTCACCCGGTCGTGCAGGTACAGGAAGCCCTCGTCGTCGGCGTAGCCCACGTCGCCGGTCTTGAAGAACCCGTCGTCGGTGATCGACTCGGCGGTGGCCTCGGGGTTGTCCCAGTAGCCCTTCATCACCTGCGGCGAGCGGATCCACAGCTCGCCGGGCGTGCCCGGCTCGGCGTCCTCGCCGGTCTCGACGTCGACGATGCGGACCTCGACCCACGGATAGGGCCTCCCGCACGAGCGCAGCAGCTCGGGCCGACCTTCGGGGTCGTGGTCGGCGGCGTCGAGCTGGGTGATGGCCCCGGTCGTCTCGGTCAGGCCGTACACCTGGACGAAGTCGCAGCCGAAGCGCTTCATGGCCTCGACCAGGACCGAGTCGCTGATGGGCGAGGCGCCGTAGACGATGGTCTGCAGCGACGAGAAGTCGGTGTCGTCGACGCCGGGGGTCAGGAGCAGGAACTGGATGACCGCGGGCACCACGAACCCGACGGTGATCCCGAACCGCGGGATGATCTCGAGCAGCTCGGCGGGGTCGACCTCGCGCACGACGATGGTGCGGGTGCCGAAGTAGAGCCCGACCACCGCCCAGCCGATGCCGCCGATGTGGAACATCGGCATCAGGGCGAGGTTCACCGAGTGGGGGCCGAGGTTCCACTGCTCGCCGACCTGCTCGGTCAGGGCGAAGAGGTTCTCGTTGGTGAGCATCACGCCCTTCGGAAGCCCGGTGGTGCCCGAGGTGTAGAGCTGGAAGGCCACGTCGTCGTCGGCCGGCTCGGCGCCGGGATCGGTGGTGGGCTGCTCGGACAGCCAGTCCTCGTAGTCGGTCCAGCGGTCGTGGCCGCCGATGGCCACGACGTGCTCGACGGTCTGGAGGTCGGCCTCGATCTGCTCGACGTGGTCGATGAAGTCGGGCCCGACGATCAGCACCTTGGCCCGGGCGTCGTCGATGATCTGGGCCATCTCCGGGGGGGCGAGCCGCCAGTTGACGCTGATGTTGACGGCGTTGAGCTTGCCCAGCCCGAAGATCACCTCGTAGCCCTCGATGCCGTTCTTGTCGATGAAGGCCACGTGGTCCTGCTCGCCGACGCCCAGGGCGGCGCAGGCGTTGGCGACCTGGCTCGACCGGGCGTCCAGCTCGGCGAAGGTCCGACTCCGGTCGTCCTGGTCGAGCGCCGGTGCGTCGGGTCGCTCCGAGCGGTGGAGGCGGATGATGTCGGCGAGCGAGCGGGGTGTCATGGGTCACATGGTAGGAAGGTCGGCTCCGACCGTGCGGCGTCCGACCCGGACCGCGGCCGGGGACGGGGACGGGGCGTCGTCGGGCTCTGGGAGACTCACGCCATGGCAGGCGAGTTCGACGGGATCCGGAGCCGGCTGGAGCTGATCGCCGAGGAGCTGGCCGATCTGGCCATCGTGCGGCTGCGCGAATCGATCGACGCCGGCGGCGACGAGCTGCCCGTGGACGAGAAGCGCCTCACCCGCGCCCGGCGGTCGGTGGAGAAGGCCATCCACCTGCTCGAGGAGCCCGACGACCAGGAGCGCTAGACATCCGGGCATGGACGCGCTCGAGACCGCCCGCGCCGCACAGCCAGCGATCGAGAAGGTGCCGGCCCGCTTCATGCTCGACCGCGAGCTGTACGCCCGGGGCGCCGAGCTCGGGTTCAGCGGCATCGACTTCTACGTGGTCGGGCGCGGTGGTGTGCTCGGCCCCGTCGACGCCGACGTGGTGGCGGCCGCCTTCGTGTTCTTCCACCCGGACATGATCCGGCGCGAGTGGGAGGCGGGCACCGCGGTGCTGGCGGCCCCCGAGGCGGCCAAGGCGTTCAGCAGCCACATCCGCCGGTGGGCGACGGGGTGCTCCGACGATGTCGACTGGGCCCGGCTGGCCGAGCTGGTCGGTCCGGTGGTGCAGGCGGCCAACCCGGCCGTCGCCCCGCTGTTCGCCGGCTGGCGGGTCCTGCCCGAGCCCCCGGCCGAGGAGGCGGCGGCGCTGGCGGTCCACCGCCTGAACGCCCTGCGTGAGCTGCAGGGCGCCCGCCACGGCGGCGCGGTGCTGGCTACCGGCCTGCGCCCGAACGACGCCATGGTCGTGAGCGACTCCAACATGCCGCCCGCCATGTTCGGCTGGCAGGACGCCGACCTCGACGTCGATGCCGAGTCGGTGCGGCCCCGCTGGGAGCAGGCCGAGGCCGCCACCGCGGTCGCCATGGCCGAGGTCTACGCCCCCCTCGCCCCCGCCGAGCGCGACGAGCTGGTCGAGCTGCTGTCGGCGGCGGAGCGGGCGGTGGCCGGCTGACGCGAGCGGCTGCTCCGGTCCGGACCACCCGGCCCGACCGGTCGGGTGGGCCCGTCGCCGAGCCGATCCGTCAGATGCCCGTGAGCGGGTCGGGGCTGGCGGCGACCGGCGGGGCGCTGCCCAGGTGGTTGAGGGCGTCGATCAGCGGGTGGAGCATGGCGGCCTGGTACGGGTCGTAGTCGAGGACCAGGCGGGGGCGGTCGAGCTCGTCGCCCTCCCGGCGCTCCACCGACAGCGGTCCTCGCGCCTCGATGGCGCCCGTGCGGACCAGGTGCCCGAACCGCTCGTTCAGCTCCGCCACCTCGGCCCCCGTGGGCTCGGCCCGCAGTCGGATGACCAGCCGTGACCCCACCCAGCGGACCGAGTGGTAGTTGCGGTAGAAGCCGACGAGCAGGTCGACGGCCCGGTCGGGGTCGTCGGTGACCTCGTACAGCTCGAAGTCCGCCTCGGAGATCACCGCCCGGGGCGCCAGGCTGCCGTGGACGAAGGCGTCCCACTCCCGCCAGAAGTGGTCGCCCGGCGTGTCGAGCAGCACCAGCGGCGCCGGCTCGGCCTTGCCGGTCTGTTGCAGGGTGAGCAGCTCGAGGATCTCGTCGAGGGTGCCGAAGCCGCCGGGCAGGGCGACGAACCCGGAGGACTCCTTCATCAGCATCAGCTTGCGGGTGAAGAAGTACTTCATGCTGACGAGCTTGTCGTCGCCGGCGATGAGCGGGTTGGCCTCGGTCTCGAACGGCAGCCGGATGCTGACCCCGACCGACATGGCGGTGCCGGCGCCCTCCATGCCCGCCTGCATGATCCCGGGGCCGGCGCCGGTGACGACCATCCAGCCGGCGGCGGCCATGGCGGCGGCGAAGTCGTGCGCCTGGCGGTAGACCGGCGAGTCGGGGTGGGTCCGCGCCGAGCCGAACATGGTGACCTTGGGGGCGTGGCGGTAGGGGGCGAACATGTGGAACGCCGCCCGCATCTCCTTGAGGGCGGCGCTGGTGATCTTCAGGTCGAGCCGGTCGGTGTCGTCGCGGGCCAGGCCGACGCCCGACACCAGGATCTCGAAGAGCTGGTCGAGGTCGTCGTCGGCGCCGGTGGCCTCGAGCAGCTCGACCAGTCGGCGGTCGAGGTCGTCGTCGCCGGTCCGGTACCGGGGCAGGGAGAACGCCATGCGGGCTGGGAGGGGAGCGAGGCTCAGGCGGGGACCGGGGGACGCTCGACGGGCTCGTAGAGGGTGGTGCGCTGCTCGAGGGTGCGCCCGAGGGGCTCGACCAGCGTCCGGAACTCGTCTTCCTCCATGCCCTGGCCGTGGCTGGCGCCGGCCGACCGGGAGATGGTCTCGTCCATGAGGGTCCCGCCGAGGTCGTTCACGCCGGCCTGCAGCGTCTGGCGGACCCCGGCGGTGCCGAGCTTCACCCACGAGGCCTGGATGTTGTCGATCCAGCCCCGGTAGGCGATGCGGCCGACGGCGTGCATCGAGCAGCGCCTCGCGGAAGGTCGGCCCGCGGCGGGCCCGGTGCTGCAGGTAGATGGGCGCCGCCATGTGCACGAACGGCAGGGGCACGAACTCGGTGAAGCCGCCGGTCTCCTTCTGCAGCGCACGCGTGCGCACCAGGTGTCGTGCCCAGGACCGGGGGTGCTCGATCGAGCCGAACATGATGGTGACGTTCGAGCGCAGGCCGACGGCGTGGGCGGTGCGGTGGGCGTCGAGCCACTCGTCGGTGTCGATCTTGTCGGGGCAGAGCACCGCCCGGACCTCGTCGTCGAGGATCTCGGCGGCGGTGCCCGGCAGGGTGCGCAGCCCCGCTCGCATCAGCCGGCGCAGGTAGTCCGCCAGCGGCTCGCCGAGGCGCTTCGCCCCCTCGGTGACCTCGAGGGCGGTGAAGCCGTGGACGTGGATGTCGGGCGCCGCCGCCTTCACCGCCCGGGTCACGTCGAGGTAGTAGTCGCCGTCGAAGTCGGGGTGGATGCCGCCCTGCAGGCAGACCTCGGTGGCGCCGAGGTCGGCGGCCTCGCGCACCCGGTCGGCGATGTCGTCGAGGGTGAGCAGGTAGGGCGTGCCCCGCAGGTTGAGCGACCGGGGGCCCTTCGAGAAGCCGCAGAAGCGGCACTTGAAGGTGCACACGTTCGTGTAGTTGATGTTCCGGTTGCGCACCCACGTGACCCGGTCGCCGACCGTCGCCCGGCGCAGCTCGTCGGCCAGGTCGGCCACCGCGGGCACCTCCGGGCCCCGGGCCGAGAAGAGGGTGACGATCTCGTCCTCGCCGACCTCGTGCCCGTCGCGGACCCCGGCCAGCACCTCGGCGACGGCGGAGCCGGCGGGCGCCGCAGGACCGGGGGCGGGGACCAGCACCGGGGGCTCGACCTCGGCCCCCGAGTACCAGGCCGTGGAGCGGCGACCGACCAGCACCACCTCGGCGCCGTCGGCCACGTTCCGGATCTCGCCGACCGTCTGCGGGTAGACCGCGCCGGGGTCGTCGCGCCCGAGGCCCTCGGCGTCGCTGCGGTCGAGCACCGCGAACCGGGTCGCCTCGTCGAGCCAGCGCTCGGGGTCGAGGGCCTACTCGGGGTACACGGTGAGGCGGGGGGCCAGGGTGTGGCCCGCCGCCTCGGTGACCGCCCGGAGGCGGTCGAGGTGGGGCCAGGGCCGTTCGGGGTTCACGTGGTCGGCGGTGATCGGGGACACGCCGCCCCAGTCGTCGATGCCGGCGTCGAGCAGGTGACCGAAGTCGTCGCTCAGGTTCGGCGGCGCCTGGAGGTGGACCTCGGGGGGCAGGATCAGCCGGGCGAGGGCGATGGCCTGCAGGAACTCCTCCGGCGGGCAGGCCGGCGCGGCGTGCATCGAGGTGCCCGGCTTGGGCAGGAAGTTCTGGACGATCACCTCCTGCACGTGGCCGTGGCGGCGGTGGGCGTCGGCGATGGCGGACAGCGCCTCGATCCGGTCGGCGACCGTGTCGCCGATGCCGACGAGGATGCCGGTGGTGAAGGGGATGGCCAGGCGCCCCGCCGCCTCGAGGGTGGCCAGGCGGCGCTCGGGGGTCTTGTCCGGCGACCCCCGGTGGGCGGCCAGGTCGGGGTTGGTCGACTCGAGCATCATCCCCTGGGAGGGGGCGACGGGACGGAGGGCGGCCAGCTCGTCGGGGAGGAGGGCGCCCGCGTTGGCGTGGGGGAGCAGCCCGGTCTCGGCGAGGACGAGGGCGGCCACCGAGGCCAGGTAGTCGACCGTGCTCCGGTGGCCGTGGTCGGCGAGCCAGGTGGCCGCCGCTGGGTAGCGCTCCTCGGGACGCTCACCCAGGGTGAACAGCGCCTCGTGGCAGCCGGCCCGGGCCCCGGCTCGGGCGATGGCCAGGACCTGCTCGGGATCGAGGTAGGGGTGGTCGAGGCGGGCGGGGGGCTGGGCGAAGGTGCAGTACCCGCACCGGTCCCGGCACAGCATGGTCAGCGGGACGAAGACCTTGGGCGAGTAGGTGACCCGGTTGCCGTGGTGCTCGTCGCGCACCGCCCGGGCCCGGGCCATCAGCTCCTCGAGCGGGACGTCGAGCAGCTCGGCGGGGGAGCGGGTCATGGCTGGCACCCTACCGACGGCCACCACCCGTCCTGGCCCGATCGGGCCGTCCCGACGCCCGGGACGCAGCCCCGGCCAGGTCGGGGTCAGGTGGCCGGGACGCCCGGCGGGAGGTGGGCGGCGGCGGCCTCGTCGACCAGCCACACGACCGACTCGGCCCGGATGTGGCTGGCGGGCAGGGCGTCGTCGGTGGCGCAGCGCGCCAGCGCCTCGGCCTTGGCCTCGCCGGCGACGGTGACGAGGGCGAGCCGGCCGCGGGCGATGCCCGAGAAGGTGAGGGTCATCCGCCGGTGGGGGTTGTGCCCGAGCGGGTCCTCGTTCAGCACCACCAACCGTCCGGGGTCGGCGTCGAGCGCCGGCGACTCGGGGAAGAGCGACGCGGTGTGGCCGTCGGGTCCGAGGCCCAGGTGGATCACGTCGATGCGCCCCAGCTCGCCGATCAGCAGCTGGTAGGGGTCGGCGCCCTCCTCGCAGCGCATGAGGTGGGTGGCGTTGGCCGCGCCCACCCGGTCGAGCAGCGCCTCGCGGGCCAGTCGGTAGTTCGAGTCGGGGTCGTCGTGGGGCACGCAGCGCTCGTCGCCCCACAGCACGTCGACCATCCACCAGTCGATGGCGGTGCCGGCCCGCTCGGCGAGGGCCTCGTAGCAGGTGCGGGCGGTGCTGCCGCCCGACAGGGCGATCGACCAGCCGTCGGCCAGCGGCCGGTTGCGGTAGTTGTCGACCACGCGCTCGACGAAGGCCTCGGCCACGTCCTCGACGACGTGCAGCTCCCCGGGTAGTGCCACGACCACGCGTCCCCCGCTACGACTGCCCGGCCAGGTCGTCGCCCTTGGCCTGCAGGCTGCTCATGAGCTCGTCGAAGGACTTGCTGAAGCTGGCGACGCCCTCGTCCTCGAGGGTGGCGGTCACGTCGTCGAGCGACACGCCGAGGGTGGCGAGCGCCGCCATGGTGGCGCGCGCCTCGGCGTAGCCGGCGGGGTCGTCGACCGTGCGGGCCAGCGTGCCGTGGGCCTCGAACGCCTCGAGGGTCGATTCGGGCATGGTGTTGACCGTCTGCGGGCCGATGAGGGTGTCGACGTAGAGGGTGTCGGGGTAGTCGGGGTCCTTGGTGGACGTGGAGGCCCAGAGCGGGCGCTGCACCCGGGCGCCCCGGTCGACCAGCTTCTGCCACCGCTCGCCGGCGAAGCGCTGGGTGAACACCTCGTAGGCGAGCTTGGCGTTGGCCACCGCCGTCTTGCCCTTCAGCGCCAGGGCTTCGTCGGTGCCGATGGCGTCGAGGCGCTTGTCGACCTCGGTGTCGACCCGGCTGACGAAGAAGGAGGCGACGCTCGACACCCGGGAGAGGTCCCCCTCGCAGTCCTCGAGGCCGGCCAGGTAGGCCTCGATCACCTCGGCGTAGCGATCGAGCGAGAACAGCAGCGTGACGTTGATGCTGCGACCCTCGCTGATCATCTGCCGGATGGCGGGCAGCCCCTCGGCGGTGCCCGGGATCTTCACGTACAGGTTGGGCTGGTCGATGGTCTCGTGCAGCTCCCGGGCGGCGGCGATCGTGCCGTCGGTGTCCCGGGCGAGGGACGGGGCCACCTCGACGGAGACGAAGCCGTCGAGCCCGTCGCTCTGGTCGTGGACCGGGCGCAGGATCTCGAGGGCGGCGCGGATGTCGCGGGTGACCATCTTCCAGTAGGCGTCGTCGGTGCCGGTGCCCGCCTCGACCAGCTCGCGGAACTGCTCGTCGTAGTCGGTCGCGCCCTCGATGGCCTTCTGGAAGATCGTGGGGTTCGAGGTCACGCCGCGGACGCCGCGGTCCACCATCGCCTGCAGCTCGCCGCCGGTGAGGTAGCCGCGCTTCAGGTTGTCGAGCCACGGGCTCTGGTCGTGCTCGGCGTAGAGATCCTGCAGGCGGGTCATCGGTGCTCCTCGGGTCGTCGGTCGGCTCGGGTCGTCGGTCGGCTCGGGTCGTCGGTCAGCTCGGGTCGTCGGTCAGCTCGGGTCGTCGGTCAGCTCAGGTCGTCGATCAGGCGCCGGGCGTGGGCGGCCACGTTCGACGGCGTGTAGCCGAACTTCTCGAGGGCCTCACTTCCCGGAGCCGACTCCCCGAAGCGGTGCACGCTGACCGAGTCGTCGGCCCACTCGGACCAGCCGAAGGAGGTGGCCGCCTCGACCGCCAGGGTCGGCACGTCGGGCGGGAGGACCTGCTCCTGGTACTCGTCGCCCTGGCCGTCGAACAGCTCCCAGCAGGGCATGGACACGACCTGCACGGACAGGCCGTCCTCGTCGGCCAGCAGGTCGGCGGCGTCGAGGCAGACGTGGACCTCGCTGCCGGTGCCGATCAGCACCACGTCGGGGTCGTCGGCCGCCCGCAGCACGTAGGCGCCCCGCAGGAGGTCGTCGCGGTCGCCGGTGCCGTCGAGCACGGGCACGCTCTGGCGGGTGAGGACGAGGGCCGTGGGGCCGTCGTGGCCGATGGCGGCGTAGTAGGCGGCGGCCGTCTCGTTGGCGTCGGCGGGGCGGATCACCCGCAGCTTGGGCATGGCCCGCAGGGCGGCCAGGTGCTCGATCGGCTGGTGGGTCGGGCCGTCCTCGCCCAGGCCGATCGAGTCGTGGGTCCAGGAGTAGATGACCTGGGCGTCGGAGAGGGCGGCGATGCGCACCGCCCCGCGCATGTAGTCGCGAGAAGGTCAGGAACGTCCCGCCGACGGGGAGCACCCCGCCGTGCATGGACATGCCGTTCATCATGGCGCCCATGCCGTGCTCGCGGATGCCGTAGTGGACGAGCCGACCGCCGGGGTCGTCGGCGGACTGCACGCCCTGGTCGTCGAGCTTCACCCCGGTGTTGCCGGTCAGGTCGGCCCCGCCGGCGAGCAGGCCGGGCACCACGTCGGCGATGGCGTTCAGCACCTCGGCGCCGGCCTTGCGGGTGGCGAGGGGCTTGCCGCCGGGCTCCCAGCTCGGCAGCTTGGTCTCCCAGCCCTCGAGGCCGTGGCCGCCGAGGCACGCGTCGTAGGCGGCCCGATCGCCGTCCCAGGCGTCGCGCCGCTCCTCCCAGGCCCGACGGGCGCCGGCGCCACGGCGGCCGGCCTCGCGGTAGAGCTCGAGCACGTCGTCGGGGACGTGGAAGGTCTGCTCGGGCGGCAGGCCGAGGATCTCCTTGGTGACGCGGATCTCGTCCTCGCCGAGGGGGCTGCCGTGGGCTTCGGGGTTGTCGGTGAACTCCGGCGAGGGGTAGCCGATGTGGCTGCGCAGCACGACGAGCGACGGGCGGTCCTCGACCGCCTTGGCCCGCCGGAGGGCGGCGGCCAGGGCGGCGGTGTCGTTCGCCGACTCGCCGATGTCGTCGACGTGCCAGCCGTAGGCCTCGAACCGTTGCACCGGGTCGTCGCTCAGCGAGAGCTCGGTGGGCCCGTCGATGGAGATGTGGTTGTCGTCGTAGACGTAGACCAGCCGGCCGAGGCCGAGGTGGCCGGCGAGGGAGGCGGCCTCGTGGCTGATGCCCTCCTCCAGGTCGCCGTCCGAGCAGATCACGTAGGTGAAGTGGTCGGTGAGCTCGGGGCCGAAGCGGGTGCGGAGCCACCGCTCGGCGACCCCCATGCCGACGCCCATGCCGAAGCCCTGGCCGAGCGGGCCGGTCGTGACCTCGACGCCGCGGGTGTGGTGCACCTCGGGGTGCCCGGGGGTCATCGAGCCCCACTGGCGGAACGCCTTCAGGTCCTCGAGGGTGAGCCCGAAGCCGGTGAGGTGCAGCATCGAGTAGAGCAGCACCGAGGCGTGGCCGCAGGAGAGCACGAACCGGTCGCGGTCGGGCCAGTCCGGGTCCTCCGCGTCGTAGTCCATGACATCGGTCCACAGCACGTGGGCCAGCGGGGCGAGGGCCATCGCCGTGCCAGGGTGGCCGGAGTTGGCGGCCTGGGGCATGTCCATGGCCAGGCCTCGGATGACGTTGATGGCGCGCTGCTCGAGGTCGTTGTCGGTCACGCGCCCACCCTACGCGGTGCGGTTCTCGGCGATGCCGGGCCCGCGGCGGGCGGGACCGGGGGCCGGACGGTCAGGGCCTGATGGGGGTGTTCGGGAAGAAGGTGTTGCACTGGCCCAGGCCGCTGCCGAAGCCGGCGGAGAACGACTTGGTCCGCTGGCTGGAGGTGCCGTGGGTCTGCATCGTGGACTCGGCGTCGGAGATGGCGGTCATCAGCGCCGCCACGTTCTCCAGGTCCTTCGGGTACTCGACGATGCCCTGGCTGTCCGCCCAGTTGACGAAGGCCCCGGCCACGCAGTCGGCCTGGTCCTCCTCGTTGACCTGCTGCGGGGTCTCCTGCGGCGCCTCGGGTACGAAGTGGGTGGTCTGCAGGTGGTGGCCGTACTCGTGGGCGAGGGCCACCGCCGGGCCGATGGCGCCGAACTTGTTGTACAGGTACCACTGGAAGGCCTGGCCGACGTAGACCTTGTTGTCGCCGGGGCAGTAGGCGTAGGTCTCGTCGTCGAGGGTGCCGCACGCGCTGTCGGTCTCGTCGCCGTCGGGGATGAAGACGTAGGCCGACGGCGGCGGGACCGCCTGCTGGTACTCGCTCTGGATCCACGGCGTGATGAAGTCGTTGATGGTGAGCTCGTAGTACTGCTTCATCTGGCTCCGCCGGTAGCAGCGGTCGAGGCTGCGGCCGCAGTCGGGGGCGGTGCCCGAGGCGTCGGTCATGGTCGGGTCGTCGCTCGCGGCGCTGACGGTGTCCTCGGTGAAGGACGGGTCGTCGCTGATGTCGGTCGCCGCCGTCGTGTCGTCCGAGCTGGGTGCGGCGTCGGTCGCCGCCGCCGAGTCCGTCGCCGTCACGGCCGCCGCCGAGTCCGACCCGGTGGCGGTCGATCCGCTGCTGCTGCACGCCACGCACGCCACGACCAGCAGCGCCACGAGGGCTGCGGCCACGCGCCGCGCCCGGTTCTCCGTCGTTCCCGTCGTCACAGTCCCTCCCAGCGATGTGAGCGAGCAGCTTGCCACGCCGCTCGGTCGTCGCCGTCCACCCGAGGCGGGTGCCGCGGCCGGGCCGGCTCAGTCGCGGAACAGGGCGATCGAGGCGGTGAAGCCGTGCAGGAAGCTGCGCCCGCCGACCGGCCCGATCTCACCGGCGCAGAACATGCCGCCGAGCGCAGGGCGCACCGGATCGGCCAACCGCTCGGCCACCGCGGAGGCGTCGTGGTCGGGGACCCCGAAGAGGTGGTGGCCGCGACCGTTGCAGGTGAAGAGCAGCGCACCGTCGGGCGCGCCCTCGACGGTGGCGTCGCCGAGCAGCGCCCGCAGGTCCTCGTCGGCGCTGCCGGCGTCGCGGACCTGGAACTGCAGGGTGGTGCCGACCTCGACGCCGCCGCCGACGGCCAGCCCCCCGTTGGAGCGGTCGACCCCGATCAGGTTGCGGATCAGGAAGTCGCCCCGCTCGAAGGTGTCGCGCTGCTCGTCGATCACCACGCCCACGTGCAGCCCGTTCGCCATCAGGGCCCGGGTCGGCTCCGAGGCCTGCTGGACCACCTCGCTCAGCCGGTCGAAGGCGGGCTGGCCGGCCAGCGAGCGCACGAGCGGCCCGTCGGCCTCGGTGACGGTGAAGGGCTCGCCGACCGGCCGGCACCCCTGGGACACGACCGCGGCGAGGTGCGGGCCGGGCGGCACCAGGGCGCCGACCGCGCCGTCGGCGCGGACGTGGTCGCCGAGGAGGAGGCGGTTGCCGCCGGGACCCCGGGCCGCCGACGCCAGGCCGCCCAAGACGCGCAGCTCGGGGGCGGTCCGGCCGAGCCGCTCGAGCAGCTCGTCCACCGGGAACGAGAAGGGGTCGGCCAGCAGCAGCAGAGTGCCGGCGGCGCCGTCGAGCGGCTCCGCGCCGGTCAGCGCGAGCTCGCCGTCGCCGTCCGGTCGGGCGCCCAGCGCGACCGCTCGGATGTCGACGGCGCCCGGCGGCGAGCCGGCCCAGAGGCTGATGGCGGCGGTCTCCTCCACCTCCCGAGCGCCGCCGGCCACCGAGACCGCGGTGCCGCCGAGGAGGACGCGGGGGGCCAGCAGGGTGCGGACCGAGCGGCCGATGTCCTCGAGCGCCCCGGCCAGGGGGGCGGTCACGAAGACGGTGGCGAGCTCGGGCGCCGGCCCCAGCTGCTCGAGCACCGCACCGATGACCTCGCCGGCGGCCTCGGCGGGGACGGGGTGCTCGGAGAGGGCGGCCGCGTAGGGCATCAGGCGGGGGCCGACCCGGTCGGGTCGGCGGGGGGCAGCAGGGTGAACGGCACGGTGGTGAGGTGACCCTGGTCGATCCGGCAGCGGGCCTCGACCGTGCCGTAGTCGGCGAACTCCAGCTCGGCACGGACGAGCCGGTAGTTGAACTTCCCGGGCTCGACCTGCAGTGGTTGGACGTTGCGAGCCACCTGCTCGCCGTCGCGGTGGTAGGTGACCTCCAGGGCGGCGGTGGCGGCGTGGTCGGCCGGGCAGTGCACCAGCACGACCAGGTGGGGCGCGACCGTGCACGGCACCGGCTCCTCGGCCGACCGGGAGAAGTGGACCCCGCCCAGATCGATGCGCGTCGCGCCACCCGGCGCCGAGCGCAGGTCGATGTCCTCGATGAACAGCGCAGCCACGATCTCCATGCTTCGACGGTACCGATCGCCGCCCGGCGCGCTCGGGCCGAGCCGGAGCTACCGCTGATGGGCGACCCGTCCCGCCAACCAGGTGGTCCGGCACCGGAGGTCGGCGTCGAGGTCGATCAGGTCGGCCCGTGCGCCGGGAGCCAGCCGACCGCGGTCCCCGAGGCCGAGCAGGTCGGCCGGCGCGGTGCTGGCGGCGTGCACCGCGTCGGCGAGGTCGATGCCGGAGGCCTGGACGACCAGCCCCACCGCCCGGTCGAGCCCGATCACCGCGCCGGCGAGGGTGCCGTCGGGAAGCCGGGCGGCGGTGCCGTCGTTCTCGACGCCGATCCCACCGACCCGACGGCCCCGCCAGGCCACGCTGTCGGTGACCAGCAGGACGCGGCCCCGGGGCTTGCACCGGAAGGCGATGCGCAGCGCCTGGGGGTGGACGTGCACGCCGTCGGCGATCAGCGACACCGCCACCCGGTCGTCGGCCAGGGCGGCTCCCAGCATCCCCGGCTCGCGGTGGTGCAGGCCCCGCATGCCGTTGAACCCGTGGGTCACCAGTCGGGCCCCGGCGTCGATGCCCGCCTCGGCCTGCTCCCAGGTCGCATCGGTGTGCCCGAGGCTGACCAGCACGCCCCGTCCGGCGAGCACGGCGACGGCCTCGAGGGCGCCGGGCGCCTCGGGGGCGAGGGTCACGAGGCGGACGACCGGCGGCAGGTCGGCCAGCCACGCCGCGTCCGGGTCGCGGATCAGCTCGACGGGATGGGCCCCTGGGCGGCCGCCCAGGAAGGGCCCCTCGAGGTGGGCCCCGGCGATGTGCGGCCGGGGCGGGTCGTCGGGGCCGGTCGGCCGGTCGGCCGCTGCGGCCACCCGATCGAGGCGCGCCCCGTACCGGTCCAGCGGGGCGGTGACCAGCGTCGGGCACCAGGTGGTCACGCCCTGGGCCAGCAGCAGGTGGTCGAGGCGGTCCCAGTCGGCCCCCCGGGCCGAGGCCACGTCGACGTCGTCGATGCCGTTCACCTGCACGTCCACCAGCCCGGGGGCCAGCGTGCGGTCCTCGACCACGCCGGAGGTGGGCGACACCGCCGCGATCCGGTCGCCGTCGAGCTCGACGATCCCGGGCGAGAGCACCCCATCGGGCGTGACGACGTGGCGGGCGGTCAGGACGGTCACGGTCGGGAGTCTCCCCGTTGCGAACCCCGGCGCTCCAGCGAGGCTTCCGGGTCGCCCGACGGGCCGGCGCTCTAACGTGGCCCGGTGGCGGTGCCGATGCCAGAGCTCACGACCCGTGAGGCGATCCTCCTCGAGGCCCGTCGGCTGTTCGCCGAGCGCGGCTTCGACGGCACCTCCCTGAACGACATCGCCGAGGTGGTGGGCATCCGGCGGCCGAGCATCCTGCACCACTTCCCCTCCAAGGACGCGCTCTACATCGAGGTGTTCCAGCAGAGCCTGGCCGGCTTCACCGACGAGGTGGAGACGGCGGTGGCCGACGCCGGCCACGAGGGGTGGAACAAGGTCGACTTCGTCCTCACCGTCGGCTTCCGGTTCTTCAAGGAGAGCCCGGACTTCGTGCGGATCATGCGGCGGGAGGCCCTCGACGGCGGCGACCACCTCGGCGTCAACCTGGGGGAGCTCATCAAGCCGCAGTTCGACCGCGCCGTCGGCTACTTCCGTCGCGAGATGGAGGCGGGCCGGTTCCGCAAGCACGACCCCGAGCAGCTCATCCTCACCGGCTACGGGGCCCTCCTCACCTACTTCAGCGACGCCATCTTCCTCGAGGGCCTGCTCGGCCACGACCCGGTCAGCGACGAGGCCCTCGACGCCCGGCTCGAGCACATCCGCTCGCTGTTCCGGGCCGCCCTCGAGCCCTGAACGACGCCTGGCGCCGGTCCGGGAGCGGACCTCTGGCGCGCCGCGCGCCTGAGTAGGGTCTGCCGCCATGTCCGGACCGGCCGAGCCTCGAACCCGGACCCTGTCCGAGGCCGAGTCGGCCGCCCTGGTGGCCCGCCACGGGGTGCCCGTCGCCCCCTCGGCGCTGGCCGGCGACCCCGACGCGGCGGTCGAGGCCGCCGAGCGGCTCGGCTACCCCGTGGTGGCCAAGCTGTGCGGTCCGAGCATCGCCCACAAGACCGAGCGCGGCCTCGTGCGGCTCGGCCTGGCCGACGCCGGGGCGGTGCGGACGGCGGCCGAGGACCTGCTGGCCGCCGCCCGGACCGACGACGGCCCGGTCGAGGTCCTCGTCGCGCCCATGGTGCACGGCACCCGCGAGCTGATCGCCGGGCTGGCCACCGACCCGCAGTTCGGTCCGACGGTGGTGCTCGGCGTCGGCGGCGTGCTGGCCGAGGCGCTGGCGGACGTGTCCATCCGGCTGGTGCCGATCGACCGGGCCGACGCCGACGAGATGATCGACGACCTGCGGACCCAGGCCCTGCTCGGCGAGTTCCGGGGGGAGCCGTCGGTCGACCGCGACGCGCTGGCGGCCGTGCTGCTCGGGCTGTCGGCGGCGGCCGCGGCCCACCCGGAGGTCGTGTCGGTCGACCTGAACCCACTGGTCGTGGTGGACGGCTCGCCGGTGGCGGTCGACGCCCTGGTCGAGGTGACCGGGTGAGGCCGGGGCGATGAGCCGGATCGACCCGGCCCGGTTCCGGGCCCTGTTCGAGCCGCGGGGGGTGCTGGTCGCCGGCGCGTCGACCCATCCCGGCAAGTTCGGCTTCGTCAGCCTCCACAACATCCTGGCCAGCGGCTACCGGGGCAAGGTGTTCGCGACCAACCGCGACGGCGCGGAGGTCCTCGGCGTCTCGTCGGTGGCCGATGTGGCCGACCTGCCCGACGGCGAGATCGACCTGGTCTTCGTGTGCACGCCGGCCGCCGTCGTCCCCCAGCTGCTCCGCGACTGCGCCGCCAAGGGGATCACCGCCGCCTTCCTGACCTCGGCGGGGTACGGCGAGGCCGGTGAGGAGGGGCGTCGGGCCCAGACGGAGCTGGTCGCCCTCGCCGACGAGCTCGGGATGCTGGTCGTCGGGCCCAACGGCCAGGGCGTGGTCTCGACCCCGGTCGAGCTGTGCGCCCAGATCGTGGCCCCCTACCCGCCCGCCGGGCGGATCGGCGTGGCCAGCCAGAGCGGCAACTTCGTGTCGTCGTTCCTGAACTACGCGGTGCAGACCGCCGTGGGCGTGAGCCGGGCGGTCAGCGCCGGGAACTCGGCCCAGGTGACGGTGGGCGACCTGCTCGACTGGTACGCCGACGACGCCGAGACCGGCGTCGGGCTGGCCTACGTGGAGGGCGTCGAGGACGGCCGGGCGTTCTACGAGCTGGCCCGGTCGGTCGCCGAGCGCAAGCCGCTGGTGCTGGTGAAGGGCGGCGCCACCGCGGGCGGCCAGCGGGCCGCCGCCAGCCACACCGGGTCGCTCGCCACCGACGACCGGGTGTTCGACGGCATGTGCCGCCAGGCAGGCGTGACCCGCGCCGCCACCGTCGAGGAGGCCTTCGAGGCCGCCGCCACCTTCGCCACCCAGCCGCTGCCGGCCGGGCCCCGCACCGTGGTGGTCACCACCGTCGGCGGCTGGGGGGTCGTGACCGCGGACGCCATCGCCCGTTCGACCCTGGAGCTGGTCGCCCTGCCCGCTGACCTGCAGGCCGCCATCGACCGGAAGCTGCCGCCCCGGTGGAGCCGCAACAACCCCGTCGACATGGCCGGCGGCGAGACGCGCGACACCATCCCCGAGGTGCTCGAGCTGATCGCGGGGCACCCCGATGTCGACGCCGTCGTCTACCTGGGCATCGGGATCCAGTCGAACCAGGCGCGCCTGCTGCGCGAGGGGCCCTTCTACCCCGACCACGGGCTCGAGCGGATCGTCGGTTACCACGAGCGGCAGGACGCCCGCTTCGCCCAGGCGGCGGCGGACATCTCGGCCGCCACCGGCAAGCCGATCCTGACCGCCACCGAGCTGGCGGTGGCCGATCCCGCCAACCCGGGCCCGGCGACGGTCCGGGCCAGCGGACGGCTCTGCTACCCGTCGGCCGAGCGGGCGGTGACCGCCCTCGACCACGTGTGGCGCTACCGCCGTCACCGGCTGCGGCGAGGCCTGGGCTGATGGGCCCGGGCGGACCACCGGTCCGGCCGGCGGCGGCCCGCTGATGGCGGACGGGCCGACCCCGCCCCGGCGATCGATCGCCACCCCGGAGCACCGGGAGGCGGCCCGTCGGCGGCTGCGGCGACGGCGGGAGGTCCGCGGCCTGCTGGTCGCCCTGGTGGTGCTGCTCGTGGTCGGCGTGGTCGGGGCGTACCGCGCCGGGCGCGACGCCCCGTCGTCGTCGGCCTCACCGCTCCCGGTCGTGCCGGCCACCCCGGTGCTGTCCCTGCGCCGCATCGGTCCGCTGCTCTCGACCCGCCTGGCCGACGCTCGGCTCCGCCCGGCGCTGGACCAGTTCGTGGCGTCCGCGCCGGCGGCGACCTGCCTCAGCGTGCAGGTCGGCCACCGGGACGTCTACGCCCACAACCCGCAGCTGGCGGTCGGCCCCGCCTCGACCCAGAAGCTGATCACCGCCAGCGTGCTGCTCGACCAGCTCGGCCTCGACGCCACCCTGCGCACGCGCCTGGTCGCCCAGGCCGCGCCCGGTCCCGACGGCGTCGTGGCGGGGGACGTGTGGTTCGTGGGCGCCGGCGATCCGCTGCTGTCGACCCAGGCCTACGCCGACCACTTCTACGACCAGCCGCAGGTCCGCACCTCGCTCGAGGCCCTGGCCGACGCCCTGGTCGCCAAGGGGGTCAAGCAGATCGACGGGCGGCTCCTCGGCGACGAGTCGAAGCTCGACGCGCTGCGGACCGTCCCGTCCTGGTCCCCCCGCTTCACCCAGCAGAACCAGCTGGGGCCGCTCTCGGCCCTGACCGTCAACGACAACGTGGTCGACTGGCCCACCAAGCAGGTTCCGCTCACCCCCGACGGCGTGGGCGTCCCCGACCCGCCGACCAACGCGGCGAACGTGCTCGCCGACCTCCTCCGCCAGCGGGGGGTCCAGATCGGGGGCACCGGCGCCGGCACCGCCCCGGCCGGCGCCGTGGAGCTGGCCGGCATCGACTCGCCCCCCATGAAGGACCTGGTCCTCGAGATGCTCCGCGAGAGCGACAACCAGTCGGCCGAGACCCTGGTGAAGGTGCTCGGCCTGCAGAAGGGCGGCGCCGGCAGCACCGCCGCCGGGGTGGCGGTGATCAAGGCGGTGGCGCCGAAGATCGGGCTGTCGACCGACGGCCTGGCCCCGGTCGACGGCTCGGGCCTGGACGACACCAACCGCGAGACCTGCCCGATCCTGGTCGACACCCTCACCGAGACCCCCGAGTCCGGCGTGCTCCGGTTGCTGCTGGCGACCGCCGGGCAGACCGGCACCCTGACCACCCGGTTCCGAGGCACGCCCTTCGCCGGTCGGCTGCGGGCCAAGACCGGCTCGCTCAACGACGTCAGCGCGCTGGCGGGGGTCCTGCCGACCACCGGTGGGGCCGACGTCTCCTTCGCCTTCGTCGAGAACGGTCCGAGCGCCAGCACGGCTCTCCAGGACCAGCTGCTGCAGGTGCTCGACACCTACCCGGCCGCAGGGGTGCCGAGCGCCGCGCAGCTCGGCCCCCAGCCGATCGGCTGATGCCCGAGCTGCCCATGTTCCCGCTGGGGACCGTCCTGTTCCCGACCCTCGTGCTGCCCCTCCACGTGTTCGAGCCGCGGTACCGGGCGCTGGTGGAGCGCTGCCTCGACCAGCCGGAGCCCGAGTTCGGCGTCGTCCTCATCGAGCGGGGGAGCGAGGTGGGCGGCGACGACGTGCGGTCCTCGGTGGGCACGGTCGCCCGCATCCTCGAGTCGCAGCGCTTCGACGACGGGCGGTGGGCCCTGGCGACGGTCGGGGTGCGGCGGCTGCGGGTCCTCGCCTGGCTCGAGGACGACCCGTACCCGCGGGCCGAGGTCGAGGACTGGTCGGAGGACGAGCCCGTGGTGCCGCTCGACTCGCCGTACGCCGCGGTGGGACGCCTGCTCCGGCGGTCGCTGGCGCTGGCGGCCGAGCTGGGCGACGCCGCCGCCCGGGCGACCGTCGAGCTGTCCGACGACCCCGTGGTCGGCTCGTACCAGGCGGCGGCCCTGGCGCCGCTCGGCACCTTCGACCAGCAGCGGCTGCTCGCCGAGCCCGGAGCCGTCGAGCGCCTGGCCCGGCTGGCCGACCTGCTCGAGGAGGAGGTCGGCGTCCTCGAGCAGCGGCTGGCCCAGGGCTGAGCCAGGATTTGTGGAACGGCGCCTGGTCCGCTGGCCTACGGTGCAGCACTCGACCCGTGAGAGGTGGCCGTGGCCGACCCGCAACCGACGCCGACCGTGACGCCCGACGTCCCGGGCACGCCCGATCCCGCCCTGACCGGCACCGCCCGGCGCCGCGACGACAAGTCGATGAGCGAGCACGGCCAGGAGCTGTTCGCCCTGGTCAAGGCCTACGCCAAGCAGGAGACGGTCGATCCGCTCAAGTCGATCGGGCGCTTCGTCGGACTGGGCCTGGGCGCGGCCCTCCTCGGCGGCCTGGGCATCGTGCTGGTGGTGGTGGGGGTGCTGCGGGTGCTGCAGACCGAGACCGACGTCCACCTCACCGGCAGCCTGACCTGGGTCCCCTACGCCGTCGGGCTGGTGGTGTGCGCCCTGCTCATCGCCCTCGCCCTGCGGGCCATCAAGGGCCCGTCCGACTCCGAGAAGGGAGCAAGCTGATGCCCGGGAGCTCGTCCGCCGCGGCCGTCCCCAGCGGCCGGCCCGTCACCCGCGACGACATCGAGGCCAAGTTCCGCAGCCTCGGCTCCGACGTCGACGACGCCGCCGACTCGGCCAAGGGCACCCTCGTCGTGGTGGGCGCCGCGGTGGCGGTGGCGGTGGTGCTCGGCGCCTTCCTCCTCGGCAAGAAGCGGGGCCGCAAGAAGACCGCCTTCATCGAGATCCGGCGGGTCTGATGCCCTTCGACGCCATCAACCGGCTCCGTCGGGCCGGGTTCCGCAAGGGCCTCTCGGGCAGCCGTGGCTGGCTGGCGGTGGGCATCGTCGCGTGGGGCATCAACAAGATGCGGGAGAGCAACGACCCGGTGCTGGTCGCCCGGGAGGAGCTGAGGCCGGGGCAGCGGCTGATCATCTCGCACGGCACCCGCACCATCGACGTCGAGGAGCGTGCGGAGGGTCAGCAGCCGCGGCGATGACCCTCCAGTACGGCGACCGGGTCCTCCTGGTCGACTCGAAGAAGCGCCGCTACCTGGTCACGCTGGCCGAGGGCGGCGAGTTCCACTCCCACTCCGGCTACGTCGCCCACGCCGACATCGTCGGCCAGGACGACGGCACGGTGGTCCGAACGACCCGCAACGCCGCCTACCGGGTGCTGCGCCCGACCCTGTCGGACTTCGTGCTGACGATGCCCCGGGGGGCGCAGGTCATCTACCCGAAGGACCTCGGCCCGCTGCTGCTCCTGGCCGACGTGTACCCCGGGGCGCGGATCCTGGAGTCCGGCGTCGGCTCGGGGGCGCTCTCGATGACCATGCTGCGCGCCGGGGCCGTCATCACCGGGTACGAGCTGCGCGCCGACTTCGCCCACCGGGCCCAGCGCAACGTCGAGACCTTCCTCGGCCCCGAGGCCCTCGACCGCTACGACGTGCACGAGCGCGACATCTACGACGGCATCGACGGCGCGGGCTTCGACCGGATCGTGCTCGACCTCCCCGAGCCGTGGCGGGTGGTGCCCCACGCCGAGGCGGCACTCCGGCCGGGCGGTCTGCTCGTCGCCTACACACCGAGCATCATGCAGGCGGTGCAGGTCCGCGAGGCGATCTCCGACAGCCGGTTCGACCTGGCCGAGACGCTCGAGGTGCTGAACCGCTCCTGGTACATCGAGGGCCAGGCGGTGCGACCGGACCACCGCATGGTCGCCCACACCGGGTTCCTGACCCAGGCCCGCCTGATCGGGTGACGTGGACGGCAACGTGCTCGATCTGGTGATCGTGGCCGCCGCGGTCGGTGCGGCGGTGGCCGGCTACCGGCTGGGGTTCGTCGCCCGGGCGTTCTCGTGGGTCGGGCTGGCGATCGGCCTGGTCCTCGCCGCCCGGCTCGTACCGGACGTGGTGTCGCACCTGCACTCCGGCGGGGCGTCGAGGACGTACCTCTTCATCGCCATCGGCCTGCTCGCCGGCTTCGGCTTCCTCGGCCAGGCCGTCGGTCTGGCCGTCGGCGCCCGGGTGCACCGCACCCTGCCCGGCGGCCCGCTCCGCAAGGCCGACGCGGTGGTGGGCGGTGCCGTCGGGATCCTCGGCGTGCTGGTGCTGGTCTGGCTGGTCAGCCCGGCCATGGCCGACGTGCCGGGATGGCCGGCCGAGGCGGCGCGCACGTCGCGGATCACCCAGGCCGTCCAGGACGTGTTCCCGGGGGCTCCCGACTCGACCCAGGCCCTCCGCCGGGTCGTCGGGTCCAACTACCCCCAGGTGCTCGGCTCGCTGCAGGAGGCGCCGAGCCTGGGCTCGCCGCCGGCCAGCTCCGGCCTCGACCAGGCGACCCAGGACCGGGTGGCCCGCTCGACGGTGAAGGTCGTGGGGCAGGCCTGCGACAACATCCAGGAGGGCAGCGGCTTCGTCGTGGGCCCGGACCTGGTCGTCACCAACGCCCACGTCGTCGCGGGGGAGCGCAGCACCGAGGTGCAGCGCTACGACGACGGGCACCGCCTCCCGGCGACGGTGGTGGCCTTCGATCCCGACCGCGACCTGGCCATCCTCTCGGTGCCCGGTCTCGGTCGACCGGCCCTGCCCCTGGCCGACCCGAGCGTCGACCAGGTGGGGGCGGTGTTCGGGCACCCCGACGGCGGCCCGCTGCGGGTCGCCCCCTTCCAGGTCGCCCAGCAGGTCGACGCCACCGGCACCGACATCTACGACCGGACCCGCACCCAGCGCCAGGTGCTGTTCCTGTCCGCCGACCTGCACCCCGGCGACTCCGGGGGCGCGCTCGTCACCCCCGACGGCAAGGTCGTGGGCGTGGCCTTCGCCATCGCCCCCGACCGCTCAGGGGTCGCCTACGCGCTGCACCCCTCCGAGCTGCGGCCGCTGCTCGATCGGGTCGGCCGCAGCCCGGCCGGCACCGGGAGCTGCCTGGCCTGAGGTGGCCAGGTGGCTAGCCGTCGACCTCGATGAAGATGCACTCGCCGGGGCACTCCTCGGCGGACTCGATGGTGGCCTCCTCCTGGCCGGCGGGCACCGGCGCCAGGCCCTCGGCCCCGCCCGGGTCGGAGAGGACCTTGTCGCCGTCCTTCACGTAGGCCAGGCCGTCGTCGAGGAGGGTGAACACGTCGGGCGCGATCTCCTCGCAGAGCCCGTCGCCGGTGCAGAGATCCTGGTCGATCCAGACCTTCATGGTGTGCGACTACCTCTCTCGGTGGGTGGTCTCGGTGGGACGAGGCGCTGGAACGCCGCTCGGATCGGTGGTCCGTCCGGCGGCGGTGCTCCCTGGGGGCACTCTAGTCGCCGCCCGCAATAAACACGGGAACCGGTGGGGAAATGTGGCCGGGGTCGCACCGGCGGGTTCGGGGCCGACGGTAGGGTCGATCACGTCCGGTCGACCCCCGACGATCGGGCGCTTCGCCGAGGAGGTGGGTGCCGTCAACGAGCCCGAGAACGACCGGCGACTGGCCGAGTCCCAGGCCGAGCTGCACGAGCTCCGCGACCAGGCCGCCGGCCTCGAGGAGGAGGTCGTCGCCCTGCGCCGCCGCCTGCAGGACGCCCCCAAGCGGGTGCGGACGCTGGAGGAGCGGCTGCTCGAGACCAAGGGGCAGCTCTCCCAGGCGGTGAGCCAGAACGAGAAGCTCACCTACACCCTGCGCGAGGCGCGCGACCACATCGCCGCCTTGCGCGAGGAGGTCGAGAAGCTCACCCAGCCGCCCAACGCCTACGGCGTGGTGCTCGCCCGCAACGACGACGGCACCGTCGACGTCCAGTCGGGCGGTCGCAAGATGCGGGTCTCGGTGCTGCCGGAGGTCGAGGACGAGCTCCGGCGGGGGAGCGAGGTCGTGCTGAACGAGTCGCTCAGCGTCGTCATGTCCCGTGCCGCCGAGCAGACCGGCGAGGTCGTCACCGTCAAGGAGCTGCTCGACGACGGCCGCGTGGTGATCGTGGGCCGGGCCGACGACGAGCGGATCTGCGACCGGGTCGAGGCCCTGGTCGGTGCCCCGCTCCGCGCCGGGGACTCGGTGCTGGTGGACGCCCGCTCGAACCTGCTGCTCGAGAAGCTGGCCCGGGCCGAGGTCGAGGAGCTGGTGCTCGAGGAGGTGCCCGACATCGGCTACGAGGACGTGGGCGGCCTCGACGACCAGATCGAGCAGATCGCCGACGCGGTCGAGCTGCCCTTCCTGCACCAGGACCTCTTCGCCGAGCACAAGCTGCCCGCCCCCAAGGGCATCCTGCTGTACGGGCCCCCCGGGTGCGGCAAGACGCTGATCGCCAAGGCGGTGGCCAACAGCCTGGCCAAGAAGGTGGCCGAGGTCTCCGGTGACAAGGAGGCGCGCAGCTACTTCCTCAACATCAAGGGCCCCGAGCTGCTGAACAAGTACGTCGGTGAGACCGAGCGCCAGATCCGCCTCGTCTTCCAACGGGCCCGGGAGAAGTCCGACGAGGGCTGGCCGGTCATCGTCTTCTTCGACGAGATGGACTCGATGTTCCGCACCCGGGGCAGCGGCATCAGCTCCGACATGGAGAGCACCATCGTCCCCCAGCTCCTGGCCGAGATCGACGGGGTCGAGGCGCTGAAGAACGTGATCGTCATCGGTGCCTCCAACCGGGAGGACCTCATCGACCCGGCCATCCTGCGGCCTGGTCGCCTCGACGTGAAGATCAAGATCGAGCGGCCCGACCAGGAGGCGGCCGCCCAGATCTTCGGGCGCTACCTGACCCACGACCTGCCCCTCGACGTCGACGAGGTCGCCAACCTCGGTGGCGGCGATCCCGAGAAGTGCGTGCGGGCCATGATCGAGACGACCGTCGCCGAGATGTACCGCGACGACGAGGCCAACCAGTTCCTCGAGGTGACCTACCAGAACGGGGACAAGGAGGTCATGTACTTCAAGGACTTCAGCTCCGGCGCCATGATCGAGAACATCGTGCGTCGGGCGAAGAAGCTGGCCATCAAGCGGCTGCTCGGCACCGGCAGCCGGGGCATCCGCACCGAGGACCTCATCGCCTCGATCCACCAGGAGTACAAGGAGCACGAGGACCTCCCGAACACGACCAACCCCGACGACTGGGCGAAGATCTCGGGCAAGAAGGGCGAGCGGATCGTCTACGTGCGCACCCTGATCAAGCGCGAGGAGCGCGAGGAGCCCGAGGGCGGTCGGGCCATCGAGCGGGTCGCCACCGGCCAGTACCTGTAGGGCCGAGCGCTCCGGGGGGACGGCGCCTGGTAGCGTCGATCCCCCCTGTCGCACCTGCGCGGGGGTGGGAGCGCGCCCATGAGCGAACCGGTGCGGCCCTCGGGTGAGGGCGCGGTCGACCTGGTCGACCTCGACGTCGAGCGGGCCGCGCTCGGGCGCGCCCGAGCGGCGGTGGAGGCCAAGCTCGAGCGGATGGCGCGGGTCTCCGGTGGCGGGGCCGACGCCTTCGCCGACGAGTACATCGACGCGGTGGTGCAGGGCACCATCGAGAAGCTCCAGCACGAGCTGGTGGTGTTCGGCCGCATCGACGACGACGGTCCGTGGCGGGTCGGGCTCTACGGCATCGACGACCGGGGCGAGCAGCTCGTCGTCGACTGGCGGGCCCCCTTCGCCGGACGCTTCTACCAGGCCCGCTTCGCCGAGCCGCTCGGGCTCGACCGCCGGGTCACCTACGTCGGTGCCATCGCCGACCTCTTCGTCGAGGACTTCACCTCCGGCGAGGTGACCGGCACGTCCCCGTTGATGAACGAGCTGTCGCGCAGCCGGGGCACCGAGATGCGGGCGGCGGTGGCCACGCTCCAGTCCGAGCAGGACGAGCTGGTGCGCCTCGACCCGGACGCCCGGCTGGTCCTGCGGGGCGGCCCGGGCACCGGCAAGACCGTCGTCGCCCTGCACCGGGCGGCGTGGCTCGTCTACAACGACCACCGCCTCACCGCCGGGCGGATCCTGGTCATCGGCCCGAGCGACCGGTTCCTGCGCTTCGTCTCCGCGGTGCTGCCGACCCTGGGCGAGGCCCGCATCACCCAGACCACCTTCGACCGGTTGCTCGGTCCGGCCAACCCGGCCGGCGGCGATCCCCGCTGGCTGCCGCTGCTCGACCGGTTCGAGGACAGCCTGACCCGGCCCGCCGCCGTCACCGTCGGTCGGCGCACGGTCCCGTCCGACGACGTGGCCCGGCTGATCGACGGTCTGCGGCGCGGTCCGCTGCCGTGGCGGGACAAGCGCCGGGTGTTCGTCCAGGAGCTGGCCGAGCGGTACGGCCTCGACCGGGGCGAGGTGCGCTCGTCGGTCGGCGAGGTGTGGCCGCCGTGCTCGACCGCCCAGGCGCTGAAGCGGCTGCGTCGCCGCCCGGTGCTCGAAGGGCTGGGGGCCGACCGCGACCTGGTCGACGCCTGGCTGGCCCACGACGCGGTCGACGGCGCGCTGGCCGACGAGGTCCGCTGCCGGTTCGAAGGCGTCCCCGCCACCTACGGCCACGTGATCGTCGACGAGGCCCAGGACCTGACCGAGCTCCAGCTCCGGGCGGTGCAGCGCCGGTCGAAGGGGCTGACGCTCGTGGGCGACGACGCCCAGCGCTCGAACCCCCACGGCCTCGGCCTCCACGACGCGGCCGGGCGCCTCGCGGCGCGAGCCGCCGAGATGGCGACCGCCTACCGGATGTCGGCGGAGATCGCCGCCTGGCTGAACGAGCACGCCCGGCGCCACGCCATCCCGGCGGTGCACCTCGTCGGGATCCGCCCCACCGGCGTCGAGGTCGGGGAGCGGAGCGGGGCCGGTCGGCCCGAGCGGGTGGCGGCGGTCGAGGCGGAGCTGCGGGAGCGGTGGCCGAACGTGGCCGCCATCGGGGCCGCCGAGACCTGGACCCACCAGGGCGTCGAGTACGACGGCGTGGTGGTCGACACCGCCGGCATGGACCCGGCCGAGACCTACCTGGCCGCCTCGCGCGCCGCCCACGAACTGGTCGTCCTGCGCTGAGCCGGGTGGCGAGGGCCGGCCGGTAGGGTCGGCGGGTGGCTGTCCCGAAGATCTGCGGGATCGAGACCGAGTACGGCATCGTCCTGCGCGGGGCCGGCGAGTCGAACCCGATCATGGCGTCGTCGATGCTGATCAACGCCTACATCGGCGAGCTCCAGCGGTCGCCGGTCGGCCCCTCGCCCAAGGTCGGCTGGGACTTCGAGGACGAGTCGCCGGGCAACGACGCCCGGGGCGCGAGCCCCGACGGGTCCCTGCCGCCCGAGGTCGAGACCCACCTGGTCAACGTGGTGCTCACCAACGGCGCCCGCTACTACGTCGACCACGCCCACCCGGAGCTGTCGACGCCGGAGTGCACCAACGCCCGCGACGTGGTGGTCTTCGACAAGTCGGCCGAGCGGATCCTGCAGCGCTCGATGGCGGCGGCGGCGACCATGCTGCCGGACGGCCAGGAGATCGTCGTCCACAAGAACAACTCGGACGGCAAGGGCAACTCCTACGGCTGCCACGAGAACTACCTGATGGACCGGTCGGTGCCGTTCCACCGCATCGTGGGCCACGCCACCGCCCACTTCGTGACCCGGCAGCTCTACACCGGCTCGGGGAAGATCGGGTACGAGACCGCGCAGGCGCCGGCCGAGCCGTCCGGCTACCAGCTCACCCAGCGCGCCGACTTCTTCGAGGCCGAGGTCGGGCTGGAGACCACGCTCAAGCGGCCCATCGTCAACACCCGCGACGAGCCCCACGCCGATGCCCAGAAGTACCGGCGGCTCCACGTGATCGTGGGCGACGCCAACCTGTCCGAGGTCGCCACCTTCCTGAAGGTCGGCACCACCGCGGTCGTGCTCGCCATGGTCGAGGACGACTTCCTGCCCCGGGAGTTCGTGTTCGCCGCACCCGTGGCGGCCATGCGCCAGGTCTCCCACGACCTGACGCTGGCCCAGCCGCTGGCCCTGGCGGACGGCTCCACCGCCACGGCCCTCGAGATCCAGTGGGAGCTGCTCGACCGGGCCCGCAAGTACCAGGAGGAGCGGGGCCTCGACGTCGTCGGCGGCGAGGTCGGGCCCGAGATCGTCGCCCGCTGGGAGGAGGTGCTGACCGGGATCGAGTCCGACCCGATGTCGCTCGCCGACCAGATCGACTGGGTGGCCAAGAAGCGGCTGCTCGACGCCTACCGGGAGCGCGAGGACCTGGCGTGGGGCTCCGCCAAGCTCGGGGCGCTGGCGCTGCAGTACCACGACCTGCGCCCGGGCCGGTGCCTGGCCGAGCGGCTCGGGCTGCAGCGGCTGAGCACCGATGCCGAGGTCGAGCGGGGCATGTCCGAGCCGCCGCCCGACACCCGGGCCTACTTCCGTGGTCGCTGCCTGCAGAAGTGGGCGCCGCAGATCGTGGCCGCCAACTGGGACTCGCTGGTGTTCGACGTCGGCGACGACCCGCTGCGCCGGGTGCCGATGATGGAACCCGGTCGAGGAACCGAGGCCCTCGTCGGTACCGTGGTGGACGCATGCACCACGCCGGCCGAGCTGCTCGACAGACTGGGCTCCTGACCGGCAGGTGCGCCCCGCGAGAGGAACGAGCCGATGGCTGAACAGGAACGCAAGCGGCGACCGAGCGCCAAGAGCGGTGCGTCGCGCCAGGCCGAGGAGGTCACCGACGCGCCGGCCAAGTCCGAGAGCGGCGAGAAGCTCAAGGCCGAGATGGACGAGCTGCTCGACGAGATCGACGACGTGCTCGAGAGCAACGCCGAGGACTTCGTCAAGTCCTACGTGCAGAAGGGCGGCCAGTAGCCTCCGGCGCTGTGCCCCTGCCGACCTTCCCCCCGGGTGACGATCCCGGTCCCGACTTCTCCGGCCTGCTCCGCCGCCTCGAGTTCGTGCCCCCCGGCCTCGACCGCACCGTCGCCGACGCCCTGTCCTTCGCCCACGGCACCACCGTGGTCGCCATCCGCTACGCCGACGGGGTGCTCATGGCCGGCGATCGCCGGGCCACCTCGGGCAACCTCATCAGCCACCGCACCATGGAGAAGGTGTTCCCCGCCGATCGCCACTCGGCGGTGGGCATCGCCGGTGCCGCCGGCCCGGCGATGGAGATGGTCCGGCTGTTCCAGCTGCAGCTCGAGCACTACGAGAAGGTCGAGGGCACCCAGCTCAGCCTCGAGGGCAAGGCGAACCAGCTGAGCCAGATGGTGCGCAGCAACCTGCCGGCGGCCATGCAGGGCCTGGCGGTGGTGCCGCTGTTCGCCGGCTTCGACCAGCGCCGCGGCACCGGCCGCCTGTTCCAGTACGACCTCACCGGCGGCCGCTACGAGGAGGCCAACCACGCCGCCACCGGTTCGGGGAGCCTGCACGCCAGCACGGTGATCAAGCTCGGGTTCCGATCCGACCTCGACCGTGGCGAGGTGGTCGATCTGGCGCTCTCCGCGCTCTTCGAGGCGGCCGACGAGGACTCCGCCACCGGCGGACCCGACCCGCTGCGCGGCATCTACCCGGTGGTGGCGCTGGTGACCGGCGACGGCTTCGAGCGGCTCACCGACGACGAGATCGCCGGGCGCTTCGAGGGGCTGGTCGACGCACTACGGGCCCGGCGGGGCCCGCTCGCCACCGGCGGCGCCGAGCCGGGAGGTGCCGCCTGATGTCCATGCCGTTCTACGTCGCCCCCGAGCAGGTCATGAAGGACCGGGCCGACTACGCCCGCAAGGGGATCGCCCGGGGTCGGGCCCTCGTCGGCCTCTCCGGCGCCGAGGGCATCCTCATCGTGGCCGAGAACCCCTCGAGCAACCTGCGCAAGGTCAGCGAGATCTACGACCGGATCGCCTTCGCCGGGGTGGGCCGGTACAACGAGTTCGACCAGCTGCGCATCGCCGGGGTCCGCCACGCCGACCTCAAGGGCTACTCCTTCAGCCGCGAGGACGTCGACGCCCGGAGCCTCGCCAACCAGTACGCCACCATCCTCGGCCAGGTCTTCACCCACGAGATGAAGCCGATGGAGGTCGAGATCCTGGTGGCCGAGGTGGGCAGCCGGTACGGCTCGGACCAGCTCTTCCACCTCCTCTACGACGGCACGGTCATGGACGAGAGCCGCTACTGCGTGCTCGGCGGCGACGCCGACGCCATCGCCGAGCGCATGGGCGGGACCTTCGCCGAGGAGATGTCCACCGCCGACGGGGTGCGGGCCGCGGTCTCGGCCCTGGCGGGACCCGAGCGCAGCCTGGTCGCCGCCGACCTCGAGGTCGCCCTGCTGGCCCGTCACGCCGGTCGCCGGGCCTTCCGGCGCCTGTCCGACGACGACGTGGCCGACCTGGTCGGCGAGGCGCAGCCGGGTGCCGGCGGATCCGCCGACGGCAGCGCGGAGGGGGCGGCCGAGGAGCCCCCGGCGGGCGAGGGAGACGGTGACGGCTGATCGGGCCGGTTGCCGACCGCCGGTAGCCTGAGGCCATGGCCAGCTACCAGATCCGGATCATCGGTGATCCCGTGCTCAAGCAGGTGGCCTCCGAGGTCACCGACATCGACGGCAACCTCGCCCGGCTGGCCGACGACATGCTCACCACCATGTACGACGCGCCCGGGCTGGGTCTGGCCGCCCCCCAGGTCGGCGTCCAGAAGCGCCTGTTCGTCTACGACCTCCAGGACGAGCAGGGCGCGCACGTCGTGGTGAACCCGACCATCACCGAGTCCGACGGCGAGTGGGCCTACGAGGAGGGCTGCCTGTCGGTGCCCGGCCTGTCGTGGGAGATCGTCCGGCCCAAGACCGTGCACGTGACCGGCTTCGACCTCGACGGCAACGAGCTGTCGATCGAGGCCGACGAGCTGGCCGCCCGCATGTTCCAGCACGAGCTCGACCACCTCGACGGGGTGCTCCTGGTCCAGCGGCTCGACCCGGACCAGCGCAAGCAGGCCAAGCGGGCGATCCGCGAGATGGCCCTCGGCCTCGAGCCGGCGCCGGCGACCGGCACCGGCCTCTCGTTCCGCTGACCCTTCCGTTCCGCTGACCGTCGCGCCGCCGCCCGCCCAGCCCCGCCGGCTGGCCTACCTGGGCACGCCGGAGATGGCGGTACCGCCGCTGCGCGCCCTCGTCGCCGCCGGCTTCGACGTGCCCCTGGTGGTCACCCGCGTCGACAAGCGGCGGGGCCGTGGCCGCGCCACCTCGCCGAGCCCCGTCAAGGCGGCGGCCGCGGCGTTGGGCCTCCCCGTGAGCCACGACCTCGCCGCCGTGCTCGACGTCGACGCCGACCTGGGCGTGGTGGTTGCCTACGGGCGGATCATCCCGGCGAGGGTGCTCGACCGGCTGCCCATGGTGAACCTGCACTTCTCCCTGCTGCCCCGCTGGCGAGGGGCGGCACCGGTCGAGCGGGCGGTGCTGGCCGGTGACCCCACCACCGGTGTGTGCGTCATGGCGGTGGACGAGACCCTCGACACCGGCGTGGTGTACCGCCGGGCCGAGGTGCCGATCGGCCGCGACCAGGACGTCGCCGACCTGCGCGCCGAACTGGTGTCGGTGGGGGCGGACCTGCTGGTCGACTCCCTGCGCGACGGCCTCGGTCCCGGCGAGCCGCAGGAGGGCGAGGTCACCTACGCCGAGAAGCTGACCGCCGAGGACCTGCACCTCGACTGGCGCCGGCCGGCCGAGGAGCTGCAGCGCGTCGTCCGCCTCGGCGGGGCCTGGACCACGCTCCACGGGCGACGGTTCAAGGTCTGGGCGGCATCGGTCGTCGACCGCCGGGTGCCCGACGAGGTGGCACCCGGCGCCATCGTCGGGCTCGAGGTCGCCACCGGCGAGGGGTGGCTGACCCCGGTCGAGGTCCAGCCCGAGGGCAAGGGCCGCATGGCGGCGGCCGACTGGGCGCGGGGCGCCCACCCCGACGGCGATCGGCTCGGAGGGTGAGCCGGACCGACGCGCCGACGTCGTCGCGGGCCACCGCGCTGGCCGCCCTGGTGCGGATCGAGGTCGACGGTGCCTTCGCCAACCTGGTGCTGCCGGCGGTGCTCGACCGCTCGGGCCTCGACGACCGTGACCGGGCCCACGTCACCGAGCTCGTGTACGGCACCACCCGGATGCGCCGCGCCTGCGACTGGTCGGTCGACCGGTTCCTGTCACGCCGGGTCGAGCCCGAGGTCCGGTGCGCCCTCCGCCTCGGCGCCTACCAGCTGCTGACCGGCACGCCGGCGCACGCGGCGGTGGGCGAGACCGTGGGGGTGGCACCGGCCCGGGCCCGCAGCCTGGTCAACGCCGTGCTCCGCCGGGTGGCGGACCAGCCGCCCGAGTGGCCGTCGGACGCGGTCCGGCTCAGCTACCCCGACTGGGTCGTCGACCGGTTGATCGCCGATCTCGGCCGTGACGACGCCCTGGCCGCGCTGGAGGAGATGGACCGCCCGGCGTCCGCCACCGTCCGCCCCGACGGGTACGTGCAGGACCGGGCCAGCCAGCTGGTGGTCGAGGCCATGGGGGTCGGCCGGGGAGACCTGGCGGTCGACGTCTGCGCCGCCCCGGGCGGCAAGGCGACCGCGCTGGCCGAGTCCGGGGCGAGGGTGGTGGCCCTCGACCGGCGGCCCGGGCGGGCCGGGCTGGTCGTGGCCAACCGCTCCCGGCTCGGGTTGGCGCCCGACCGGTTGGCGGTGGCGATCGCCGACGGGCTGGCGCCCCCGATGCGGCCCGGCGTCGCCGGCGCCGTCCTCGTCGATGCGCCCTGCACCGGCCTCGGCGCGCTGCGGCGGCGCCCCGACGCCCGGTGGCGGATCGGTCCCGAGGCGGTCGATCGCCTGGCCAGCATCCAGGTCCACCTGCTGCGGGCGGCGGCCGACCTGGTGGCCCCCGGCGGCACCCTCACCTACAGCGTCTGCACCCTGACCCGGGCCGAGACCACCGCGGCGGCCGACCGGCTGAGCACCGAGCGGCAGGACCTCGAGCCCCTGGCGGTCCCCGGCGCGCCGTGGCGGGCCGATCCGGGCGGCGGGGCCCTGCTCCTGCCGCAGGCCGAGGGCACCGACGGCATGTTCCTGTTCCGGTGGCGCCGGTCGCCGTCGGCCAGTCTGGGGTGATGAGCGAGCCGCACGATCTCCGGGCCAGGGTGGTGGTGGTGTCCGACGGCGTGGTCGCCGGCACCCGGGCCGACCGCTCGGGCCCCCGGCTGGTCGAGCGGCTGGCCGAGGCCGGGTTCAGCACCGCCGACCCGGTGGCGGTGGCGGACGGGGTCGAGTCGGTGGCGACGGCGCTCCGCAACGCCACCGACGGGTTCGCGGGCCTGGTGGTGACCACCGGCGGCACCGGCTTCGGGCCGCGGGACCTGACCCCCGAGGGCACCGTCCAGGTGGTCCAGCGGGCCGCGCCCGGACTGGCCGAGGCCATGCGGTCGGTCAACCCCCTGGGTCGGCTCTCGCGGGGCGTCGCCGGCGCGGTCGGTCAGGCGCTGGTGCTCAACCTCCCGGGGTCGCCGGGGGGTGCGGTGGAGTGCCTCGACGCCGTGCTCGACGTCGTGCCCCACGCCCTGGTCCTGCTCCGGGGCGAACGGCCGCACTGAGAACCCGGCAGCGACGGGCGCCGTGGCGGAGCGTCGGACGGCGCGGGGCGCCGGATAGCATCCGGCGCGACAGAAGGTCCACAGACAACCGATTTCGAAGCCGCCCCCTCGCGGGGTCGTTGGGTGCGAGTCCCGACCGGCGGTGAGAGCCCGCGAACCCCGACCCTCCGGGCCGGGGCCGATCCGGTGGAACCCCGGAGCCGACGGTGTTCCCGGCAGCAGCGCTGCCGGGTGAGTCCGGATGGGAGCGAGGTGGTGTGCGTGCCGCCTTCGCCGCGCGCTCGTCCACCTCCGAGAGGAAGCCGATGGACGACGCCGAAGCCATGGAACGGGCCCACCGCCTGGCCCTCGGCGTGCGCCGCGCCACCTCGCCCAACCCGTGGGTGGGCTGCGTGCTCGTCGGTCCCGGCGATGGCGAGGTGCTGGCCGAGGGGGCCACGGCCCCGCCCGGCGGTCCCCATGCCGAGGCGGCGGCGCTGGCCGCGGCCCGGGCGGCCGGCCGGGTGCCCGCGGGGGCGACCGCCTACGTGACCCTCGAGCCGTGCGCCCACCACGGACGCACCCCGCCGTGCGCCGACGCCCTGGTCGACGCCGGCGTCGCCCGGGTGGTGGTCGGCGTCGAGGACCCCGACCCGCTGGTGGCGGGGCAGGGACTGGCGACCCTGCGAGCGGCGGGCATCTCGAGTCGACGTGGGGGTGGGCGCCGCCGAGATCGCCCGGAGCCTGGCGCCCTACCTCCACCACCGGCGCACCGGCCGACCGCTGGTCGTGCTCAAGCTGGCCGCCAGCCTCGACGGTCGGACCGCAGCCCCGGACGGGTCGAGCCGCTGGATCACCGGTCCCGAGGCGCGGGCCGACGCCCACCGGCTCCGGGCCGAGAGCGACGCGATCCTGGTCGGTGCCGGCACGGTGCGCGCCGACGACCCGGCGCTGACCGTCCGCCACGTCGAGGGCCCGCGACCCGCTGCGGGTGGTGCTGGGCCACGCGCCGGCCGGTGCCGCGCGTCCACCCCTGTCTGGAGGTCGGCGGCGACCTCGGCGACGTGCTCGACGAGCTCGGCGGCAAGGGCGTCCTCCAGCTGCTGGTCGAGGGGGGGCCGACGGTGGCCGGGGCCTTCCACCGCGCCGGGCTGGTCGACCGCTACGTCGTGTACCTGGCGCCGGCGCTGTTCGGCGGCGACGACGGGCGTGGGATGTTCACCGGCGCAGGGGGCCCCGACCATCGACGAGGTCTGGCGCGGCCGCATCGACGACCTCACGACCGTCGGCGACGACCTGCGCCTCGATCTGCTCCCAGCCCCGCCCGAGGAGGCCTGATGTTCACCGGCATCGTCGAAGAGCTCGGCACGGTCGTGTCGCGGGAAGGGCCCCGGCTGCGCATCGGGGCCGAGACCGTGCTCGACGGCGTCGCCCTGGGCGACTCGATCGCGGTCAACGGCTGCTGCCTGACCGTCGTGGCGTGGGACGACGGCTGGTGGGAGGCCGACGTCACCGAGGAGACCTTCGCCCGCACCGGCCTGGGGGCCCTGGCTCCCGGCGACCCCGTGAACCTCGAGCGACCGGTCCGCCTGCAGGACCGCCTCGGCGGCCACCTGGTGCAGGGCCACGTCGACGGGGTCGGCCAGGTGGTTCGACCGGCCCCCGACCTCGAGGTCGCCCTGCCCGCGGACCTGCGCGCGCTACGTGGTCGAGAAGGGCTCGATCACCGTCGACGGCGTCAGCCTCACCGTGGTCGAGCCCTGGTCGACGGCTCCTTCACCGTGGCGGTGATCCCCCACACCGCCGCCGTCACCACGCTGGGCCGCAAGCGGCCCGGCGACACCGTCAACCTGGAGGTCGACGTCATGGCCAAGTACGCCGAGCGGCTCCTCGCCGGGCAGCTCCGATGAGCGGCCGAGTCCGGTCCCGCCGGACCCGACCGACCGCTGCGGTCGGTCGTCCCCGGGGACGGCCCGACCCTCGACCCGATCGAGGACGCCATCGCCGCCATCGGCCGGGGCGAGATCGTCGTGGTGGTCGACGACGAGGACCGCGAGAACGAGGGCGACCTCATCATGGCGGCCGAGCACGTCACCCCCGAGAAGATGGCCTTCTTCCTCCGCCACACCTCCGGCTTCATCTGCGCGCCGGTCACCGGCCGAGCGCCTAGACGAGCTCGACCTGCCGCTCATGGTCGAGCACAACACCGAGTCGCAGCGCACCGCCTTCACCGTGAGCGTCGACTACCTGCACGGCACCTCGACGGGCATCTCCGCCTTCGACCGCTCCGCCACCGTCCACGCCCTGGTCGACCCGGCGACCCGGCCCGACGACCTGGCCCGGCCCGGCCACATCTCCCGCTCGAGGCCCGGGAGGGCGGCGTGCTCAAGCGGGCGGGGCACACCGAGGCGACCGTCGACCTGGCCCGCCTGGCCGGGCTCCGTCCCGCCGGCGTGCTGTGCGAGATCGTCGACGACCGGAAGATGGGCATGGCACGCCAGCCCGAGCTGCGGGCCTTCGCCGACGAGCACGGCCTGCTCATGATCACCATCGCCGACCTGGTCCGCTACCGGCGGCGCCACGAGAAGCTGGTGAAGCGGGTGGCCGAGGCCCGGATCCCGACCAACTGGGGTGACTTCACCGCCTACGTCTTCGAGAGCGTGCTCGACGGCGAGCAGCACGTGGCCCTGGTCAAGGGCGACCTGGCCGGGCCAGGAGGACGTGCTCGTCCGGGTGCACAGCGAGTGCCTCACCGGCGACGTGTTCGGGTCGTTGCGGTGCGACTGCGGGGTGCAGCTCGACGCCGCCATGCAGCTCATCGCCGACGCCGGCGTCGGCGTGGTCGTCTACCTGCGGGGCCACGAGGGTCGCGGCATCGGCATCGGCCACAAGATCCGCGCCTACGGGCTGCAGGACGAGGGCGCCGACACCGTCGACGCCAACGTCGCCCTGGGCTTGCCGGTCGACAGCCGCGAGTACGGCATCGGGGCGCAGATCCTCACCGACCTCGGCATCACCACCATGCGCATCATCACCAACAACCCGGCCAAGTACGGCGGACTCGAGGGCTTCGGCCTCGACATCGTCGAGCGGGTGCCGTCGCTGACCTCGCCCAACCCGGAGAACATCGGCTACCTGCGCACCAAGCGGGAGCGGATGGGACACCTGCTCGAGGGCCTCGACTGATGGCCCGGGACGTGGCGGCCGCGGACCGGCGGTCGGTCGACCTCGACGGCTCCGGGCTGCGGATCGCCCTGGTGTGCGGACGGTTCAACGACCACGTCACGACACGGCTGCTCGACGGCGCCGAGCGCGGCCTGCGCTCCGCCGGGGTGGCCGAGTCCGACCGGGTGGTCACCTGGGTGCCCGGCGCCTTCGAGATCCCGCTGGCCATGAAGGCCCACGCCGAGTCGGGCCGGGTCGACGCCGTCATCGGCCTCGGCTGCGTCATCCGGGGCGAGACGACCCACTACGAGTCGGTGGCGGGCGAGTGCGCCGCGGGCATCCAGCGCGTCCAGCTCGACACCGGCGTGCCCTGCGTGTTCGGCGTCCTCACCACCGAGGACCTCGACCAGGCCCTGTCCCGGTCCGAGGCCGCTGGCGGCCACAACGTGGGGGAGGAGGCGGCCGCCACCGCGGTCGAGATGGTCCGCCTGGTGGCCGGCATCGCCGCGGGCGACCGATGAGGCCCCGGTAGCGTCGACCGCCATGGCGCTCCCCGAACCCGCCCCCGACCGAACCTGCCTCGTCACCGGCGCCTCGTCGGGCATCGGGGTGGAGATCGCCCGCATCCTGGCCGAGCGGGGCCAGGGGGTCACCCTCGTCGCCCGGCGGGAGGGCAGGCTGCGCGACCTGGCCCAGGCACTGACCGCGGCCCATGGCATCCGGGCCGAGGTGGTGCCCGCCGACCTGTCCGACCTCGACGCCCGGGCCGGGCTGGTCGACGCGGTCGACGACCTCGGCCTGACCGTCGAGGTCCTGGTCAACAACGCCGGCTTCAGCACCATGGGCCCGGTGCGCGCCTCCGATCCCGAGGCCGAGGTCCGCATGATCCGCACCGATGTCGAGGCGCCGGCCCACCTGTGCTCGCTCTTCGTGCCCGGCATGGCCGACCGGGGGCGGGGCGCGGTGCTCAACGTGGCGTCGACCGCCGCCTTCCAGCCCCTGCCGGGCCAGGCCGGCTACGGGGGGTCGAAGGCCTTCCTGCTCTCGTACACCAACGCCCTGCGGGCCGAGCTGGCCGGCACCGGCGTCTCGGTCACCACCCTCTGCCCGGGACCGGTCGCCACCGGCTTCGGCCAGGCGGCGGGGCTGAGCGACGACGAGACGGCCGGCTCGCTCCCCGGCTTCATGTGGGTCGACGCCCACGACGTGGCCCGGGCGGCGGTCGAGGGCCTCGACGCCGGACGGCGCGTCGTCATCCCCGGGCCGGCCAACCGGGTCGGTGCCGCCGCCGGCTACCTGGTCCCGAGGAAGGTCCTGCTGCCGGTGCTGGCCCGCTCGCACCCGGCCATGCGGCGGCGCTGAGCCACCCCGCGCCACGGCGGTCCCGCCGCCGGGCAACGGGCTTCGGACCGGCCGGCACCGCCCGGTAGCGTCGGCGCCGTGCTGAAGGTGGTGCTGCCCAAGGGATCGCTCGAGAAGGCGACGCTCGAGCTGTTCGAGGCGGCCGACCTCACCGTGAACCGCAGCTCGGCGGTCGACTACAAGGCCACCGTCGACGACCCCCGGGTCGACGAGGTGCGCATCCTGCGACCCCAGGAGATCCCCCGCTACGTCGCCGAGGGCCTCTTCGACGTCGGCGTCACCGGCCGGGACTGGATCGAGGAGACCGAGTCCAAGGTCGAGACGCTGTGCGAGCTGCGCTACTCCAAGGCCACCTCCCGGCCGATCCGCATGGTGGTGGCGGTGGCCGGCGACTCACCCGTGCGACGGGTCGAGGACCTCCCCCAGGGCGTGCGGGTGTCGACGGAGTACCCGGGCGTGACCAGCCGCTTCTTCGCCAGCAGGGGCATCGAGGCCGACATCCGCCTGTCGTACGGGGCGACCGAGGCCAAGATCCCCGACATCGTCGACTGCATCGTCGAGATCACCGAGACCGGGCGCGCCCTGCGCGCCGCCGGGCTGCGCGAGATCGGCGAGATCCTGCAGAGCTACACCGAGCTGATCGCCAACCCGGCCAGCTTCGCCGACCCCGACAAGCAGCACGCCATGCGCCAGCTGCAGACCCTGCTCGAGGGGACCCTCGAGGCCCGCACCCAGGTCCTCGTCAAGCTGAACGTGGCCGAGGCCGACCTCGACGCGGTGCTCGACCTGCTGCCCGCACTCAAGGCCCCGACGGTCTCGGCGCTGGCCCGCAGCGAGGGCTTCGCGGTCGAGGTGGTGGTGCCCAAGCACGCCATCAACACCCTCATCCCGGCGCTGTCCGACGCCGGGGCCAGCGGCATCATCGAGCTGCCCATCGCCAAGATCGTCCACTGATGGGGCGGCCGGCCGGCGCGCCGTTCCGGTCCACGTCGGGGGTGGTGTCCGCCTTCGACGAGCAGGTGGGCGCCGGCGAGGTGCGCGACCCCGGCGGTCGGACCTGGCCGTTCCACTGCACCGCCATCGCCGACGGCACCCGGACCATCGCCACCGGCGCGGCGGTGGCCTTCCGGGTCGTGGCCGGCCACCAGGGCCGGTGGGAGGCCGCGGACCTGGTGGAGACGGGCGAGGCGGTGGGAGCGGGCGACCGGCGCTAGGCCGGCGCCCCGTGGTCGCCCTCGACCTGGCTGCGGTGCCAGCGCCAGGCGCTGGCCACGATGTCGGCCAGCTCGCGCTCGGGCTTCCAGCCGAGCAGCGCCGCCGCCCGGCGGTTGTCGCCGAAGACCTGCACGGGGTCGCCCGCCCGACGGCCGCCGTAGCGGACCGGCACGGTGCGACCGCTGGCCACCTCGGCGGCGTCGATGACCTGCTGGACCGAGGAGCCGGTGCCGGTGCCGAGGTTGACGGCCTCGCTGGCGCCGCCGTCGGCCAGGTGGTCGAGGGCCCGGACGTGGGCGTCGGCCAGGTCCTCGACGTGCACGTAGTCGCGGATGGCGGTGCCGTCGGGCGTCGGGTAGTCGGTGCCGAAGACGGTGAGCTCGGGCACCGCCCCCAGGAGCGCCTTCATGACCAGCGGGACGAGGTTGAGCGTGACCGTCCAGTCCTCGCCGATGCGCCCGTCGCTCGCCGCGCCGGCCGCGTTGAAGTAGCGCAGGCGCACCGAGCGCAGCCCGTGGCAGGCGTCGTACCAGTCGAGCATCTGCTCGACCATGCGCTTGCTCTCGCCGTAGGGGCTCTCGGGGTGGAGGCGGTGCCCCTCGGAGACCGGCAGCTCGGTGGGGGTGCCGTACACCGCGCAGGTCGAGGAGAACACGAACCGGTCGACGCCGCAGCGGACCAGGGTGTCGAGCAGGGCGTTGGTGCCGCCGACGTTGTTGGCGAAGTACCGCTCGGGCTGCTCCATCGACTCGCCGGCCGCCTTGTAGGCGGCGAAGTGGACGACCTCGTCGATCCCGTGCTCCTCGACGGTGCGGGCCACCAGGTCGGCGTCGGCCACGTCGCCCACCACGAGGGGGGCGTCGAGCACCGCGTCGCGTCTGCCGAGCTCGAGGGAGTCGAGCACGACCACGTCGCGCCCGCGCTGGCGCAGCAGGCGGGCGGTGTGCGAGCCGATGTAGCCCGCCCCGCCCGTGACCAGGGTGGTCACGGGCTGTCGGGCTCGCCGCCGGTGCCGGCCTCGACCGACGCCTTCACCTGGACGAAGGCCAGGCGGAGCTGGCTCAGCGCGTCCTGGAGGGCGGGCTCGTCGGGGCCGAGCCGCCCGGCCACCGCGCCGAGCAGGGCGGCGAAGGCGTCGATGGCGACCGAGGCCTCCTCGAGCTTGGGCGGCTGGGCACCGAGGTGGATGGCGGCCAGCTCGTAGAGGCCCATGGCGTGGTTGGCCACCACCACCGCGGCCGGGACCGAGGACAGCTGCTCGCGGACCTGGGCCACCTCGGCGGCCATCTGCTCCATCTCGGCCTGCTGCTCGGGCGTCAGCTGCTCGGGGTCGACGCCCCCCGGCACGCCGGTCGCACCGGGCTCACCGGCGGGTGGGGTGGGGGCCTGGGCGGGCTCGCGGCGGACGGGGCGCTCGCCGTCGGGGGTCCACAGGCTCACCGGGGGCCGCTCCGTCTTGCCGTCGAAATCCTCATGGCTGGTACCCTAGGCCGACAACCGAACAGGGAAGTGGGGTGCGAACCCCCACCTGGCCATCGCAGCGGGTCCGCCCGTCGGTGCGTCCGGGTCGATCGAGGTGACGGTCCACCATGGCGGTGGACCGCTGCGGACGTCGGCTTCCCGGCGTCCGCTTCGTCGTTCTCGACCTCCTTCGGTCACGGTGCGACGGGCGCGCTGCACCACCCATCTGACCGTGTCGGAAAGGACGACCGCCCGTATGAGGAGTGACCGGCCATAGCTGCGCCGTCGAACAACGAACCTCGGATCAACGATCGGATCCGGGCCCGAGAGGTCCGGCTGGTCGGACCCGACGGGGATCAGATCGGCATCCGGACCCTGCCCGACGCCCTGAACTACGCCCGGGACCTGGAGCTCGACCTGGTCGAGGTGGCCGACAAGGCCAACCCGCCGGTCTGCCGGGTCATGGACTACGGCAAGTACAAGTACGAGGCGGCGCAGAAGGCCAAGGAGTCCCGGCGCAAGAGCGTCAACGTGTCGATCAAGGAGATGAAGTACCGCCCCAAGATCGGCGGCGGCGACTTCGACACGAAGACCCGCAAGGTCGAGGGCTTCCTGGCCGAAGGCCACAAGGTGAAGGTCACGATCATGTTCCGCGGCCGCGAGACCACCCACCCGGACCTGGGGCGCAACATCCTCGACCGGGTGGCCGAGGCGGTCTCCGACGTGGGCAAGGTCGAGGTGTACCCGAAGCTCGACGGCCCCCGGAACATGATCATGGTGCTCGCCCCCGACCGACGGGCCCAGGCCGCCCACGCCGCCGCCCAGAAGCGGGGCGAGGAGGCCGAGGCCGAGGAGGTCGACCGGGCCACCACCGAGCCGCCCTCCTCACCACCTCGAGCACTCGACCAGAACGGCTCGCAGCCACCGGCGTAGCGCCCGCCCGACCGGACGGGTGCCGAAACCCCCGCCCGATCGACCCGACCGAGCACCCCAAGGAGCACCACCCAGCCATGCCCAAGATGAAGTCGCACCGCGGCGCTGCCAAGCGCTTCAAGGTCACCGGCAGCGGCAAGATCGTGCGCCGCAAGGCCTACAAGAACCACATCCTCGAGAAGAAGTCGCCCAAGCGCAAGCGCCACCTGGGCCAGATGGCCGAGGTCAGCGGACCCGACCAGGACCGCATCCGCCGCCTGCTCGGGAAGTAGCCACCCGCCCGGCCACCGCAGCCGCCGGGCCGCCGCACCGTCCACCGTCGAAAGGAAGATCCCATGGCCAGGGTCAAGCGCGCCGTCCACAGCAAGAAGCACCGCCGGGCCACCCTCGAGCGGGCCAAGGGGTACTACGGCAACAAGAGCCGGTCCTACCGGGCCGCCAACGAGCAGGTGATGCACTCCCTGCAGTACGCCTACCGCGATCGTCGGGCGCGCAAGGGCGAGCTGCGCAAGCTCTGGATCCAGCGGATCAACGCCGCCTGCCGGCAGAACGGCATCAGCTACAGCCGGTTCATCAACGGCCTGAAGCTGGCCGGTGTCGAGGTCGACCGCAAGGTCCTCGCCGACCTGGCCGTCACCGACGCCACCGCCTTCGCCGGCCTGGTGAAGGTCGCGACCGACGCCCTGCCCGCCGCCTCCTGACCAGGCGCGAGCGGGCGGGCTGCGACCGCTCTCGGCCCGCAACCCCCGTGTCGCCCGACTCGCCCGGCTCGCCCGTCACGCCACCGAGCGCGACGAGGCGGGCCTGGCCGTGGTCGAGGGACCGACCCTCGTCGCCGACGCGGCGGTGGCCGGTCTTCTCGTCCGCGAGCTGTTCGTGGAGCCGGGGGCGACCGAGCGCCCCGAGGTCGCCGCGGCGGTGCGGGCCGCCCTGGCCGCAGGGGCCGAGGGCTTCGAGCTCGACCGCCCGCTGCGGGGCCACACCCACGTCACCAGCCCCAACGGCCTGGTGGCGGTGGTCCGCCGACCGGCCGAGGCGGCGCCGGTCCCGTCTGCCGGTGCGCTCGTCCTGGTGCTGGTCGCGGTGGCCGATCCCGGCAACGTCGGCACCCTGGTGCGGGTGGCCGAGGTGAGCGGGGCGGCATCGGTCCTCTGCACCGCCGGCAGCGCCGACCCCTGGTCGCCCAAGTGCGTGCGGTCCTCGGCGGGCTCGGTGTTCCGGGTCCCGGTCCGGGCCCGCGTCGACGCGGCCGAGGCCCTCGACGAACTGGGGCGGGCGGGCTTCCGGCGGGTCGGCTCCCGGGCGGTGGACGGCGTCGAGCTCGACGACGCCGACCTGACGGGGTCGGTGGCCCTGGTGCTCGGCAACGAGGCCCACGGCCTGCCCGACGACCTGCGGCGGCACCTCGACCTCGACGTGACCATCGCCATGGCCGGCCGGGCCGAGTCGCTGAACGTGGCCATGGCCGGCGCCATCGTGGCGCATCGCGCCCACTCCCAGCGCCGATCGGCGGGGGCGGCGTAGTGGAGCGGCCCGAGCACGACCTCGACGCCATGGAGATCGTCTCCACCGTCGGCCACGAGCTGCGCACCCCGCTCACCTCGATCAAGGGGTTCACCTCCCTGCTGCTGAACCGGTGGGACCGGCTGCCCGACGTCGAGAAGCGCCGGCTGCTCGAGCAGGTCGACCACGACGCCGACCGGGTCACCCGCATGCTCGGCGAGCTGCTCGACATCAGCCGGTTGCAGGCCGGTCGGCTCCACCTGCGCATCGGGCTGGTCGACGTCGGTGCCCTGGCCCGCTCCACCGTCGACCGGCTGGCCGCTGCCTACCCCGAGCTGCGGGTCGCCTTCTCCCCGCCGGACCCGCCGGTCGAGGTGTGGGCCGACGCCGACAAGGTCGAGCAGGTGCTCACCAACCTGCTGGAGAACGCGTGCAAGTACGCCGATCCCGGCCACGTCGAGCTCACGGTGGCCGCCGGCGAGGACGGCGGGGCGCTGGTCGAGGTCCGCGACCGGGGCGAGGGCATCCCCGCCGACGACCTGCCGGCGGTGTTCGAGCAGTTCTTCCAGCGGGAGGAGGGCCGGCCGAGCGGCACCGGGCTCGGCCTCTGGATCAGCCGGGGCCTGGTCGAGGCCCACGGCGGCCGGATCTGGGTGGCCTCCGAGCCCGGCGAGGGCAGCACCTTCGCCTTCACCCTCCCGGCCGGGGTCGCCCCCGACGGCGCCCCGACGAACTGATTTGGCGCCGTTCTCGCGCGACCGGCAGGGTTCTTCGGTGATCGAGGACATCGAGCGGATCCGGTCGCAGGCGGCGACGGCGGTGGCCGGCAGCGCCTCCCTCGAGGACCTCAAGGCCCTCGACGCCGAGCTGCTCGGCAAGCGCTCCGAGCTGTCCGCGCTGAAGAAGGGCCTCGGCCGGCTCGACGCCGACGAGCGCCGTCGGGTCGGGCAGGCCCTGAACGCCGCCCAGGACGAGGTGCGACAGCTGCTGGCCGAGCGCCGCGCGCTGCTCGACGCCGAGGCCAGGGTCGAGCAGCTCGCCGCCGAGCGCCTCGACCTGACCGAGGTGGTCCGCACCCGCCGGGCCGGTCACGTGCACCTGGTGACCCAGGCGCTCAACCGGCTCGAGGACGTCTTCGTCGGCATGGGCTTCACCGTGGCGGAGGGGCCGGAGGTCGAGGACGACTGGCACAACTTCGGGGCCCTCAACTTCCCGCCCGGGCACCCCGCCCGGGACATGTACGACACCCTCTACGTCGACCTGGGCGAGCCCGGCTCCACCCTGCTGCGCACCCACACCTCGCCGGTGCAGATCCGCTACATGGAGCAGCACGGCCCGCCCATCTACGCGGTGATGCCCGGTCGGGTGTTCCGCAGCGACACCGCCGACGCCAGCCACATGCCGGTGTTCCACCAGATCGAGGGGCTGGTCGTGGACCGGGGCATCACCTTCGGTCACCTGGCCGGCACCATCGACGCCTTCACCCGCGCCTACTTCGGCGGCGAGATCGACTCGCGCCTGCGCCCGTCGTACTTCCCCTTCACCGAGCCCTCGGCCGAGTTCGACATCAACTGCCCGCAGTGCCGCGGGGCCGGGTGCAAGAGCTGCGGCAACACCGGGTGGCTCGAGCTGGGGGGCTGCGGCATGGTGCACCCGAACGTGCTCGCCGCCGGCGGCATCGACGCCGAGGAGCACAGCGGCTTCGCCTTCGGCTTCGGCATCGACCGGCTGGCCACCTCGCGCCACGGCGTCGACGACATCCGGGACCTGTTCACCAACGACATCCGCGTCCTCGAGCAGTTCTGAGGTGGACGTGATGCGAGCTCGTGCCCACGGCGCCCCGCGCCGCCCGCACGGAAGGGGCGGCCGGTGAAGGTCCTGCTCTCCTGGCTGCGCGAGATGGCACCGCTCGAGCAGAGCCCGGCGGTCATCGGCGACACCCTGAGCGACCTCGGCACCCCGGTCGAGTCGATGCGCCGGGTCGGCGAGGGGCTCGACGGCGCGGTCGTCGCCGAGGTGCTCGACCTGCGACCCCATCCCGACGCCGACCGCATCCAGCTGGTCGACGTCGACGCCGGCGACGGCGACGCCCTGCAGATCTGCTGCGGCGCCTTCAACATGGCCGTGGGCGACAAGGTGCCCCTGGCCACCCTGGGCACCACCATGCCGAGCGGCATGGTCATCGAGCGCCGCAAGCTGCGGGGCGAGTGGTCGAACGGCATGCTGTGCTCCGCCGCCGAGCTCGGGCTCAGCGCCGACCACGAGGGCATCCTGATCCTCGGCGGCGACCCGGCCGCCGGGACGCCGCTGGCCGAGGCGCTCGGCGTGCGTGCCGACGTCCTCTACGACCTCGAGGTCAACCCCAACCGGCCCGACGCCATGTCGGTGGCGGGCCTGGCCCGTGACCTGGCCGCCCGGCTGGGCGTGCCCTTCGCCCTCCCGGCCCCCGCGGCGGTGCCGACGCGGGCCGGGGGACCGGCTCCCGGCGTCGAGATCGTCGACGCGCAGGGGTGCGGGCGCTTCACCGCCGACGTGCTGAGCGGGGTGCAGGTGGGTTCGTCGCCGGCGTGGCTGGCCAACCGGCTGACCCTGCTCGGCATGCGCCCGATCAACACCCTGGTCGACATCTCCAACTACGTGATGCTCGAGCTGGGCCAGCCCAACCACCCCTACGACCGCGCGACCGTCGCCGGCGACGGCTTCCGCATCCGGCGGGCCGCCCACGGCGAGCAGCTCGTCACCCTCGACGACGTCACCCGCACCTTCACCGCTGACGACCTGCTGATCTGCGACGCGACCGACGTCCCGATCGGCATCGCCGGGGTCATGGGCGGCGCCGCCTGCGAGATCGGCCCGTCCACCACCGAGGTGCTGGTCGAGCTGGCCTGGTTCGACCCCCTGTCGGTCGCCAAGACCTCCCGCCGCCTCAACCTGCGCAGCGAGGCCTCGTCGCGGTTCGAGAAGGGCTGCGACCCCGAGGTGCTCGAGCTGGCCGCCGCCCGGTTCGCCGAGCTGGCCCACGACCTGGCCGGCGCCGAACGGGGGGGCGAGCTCGTGGACCGGCGGGGCGAGCTCCCGGCGCGGCCACGCGTGCGGGTCCGCACCCCCCGGGTCAACCAGATCCTGGGCACCGACCTCGACCGCCGCGCCATCGCCGGTTGCCTCGATCCCATCGGCTTCGTCACCACCGCGGTCGACGGCGACGCCGATCCGTCGCCGGGCGGCGGTGACCTCGAGGTCGCCATCCCGTCGTGGCGGCTCGACAGCAGCACCGAGATCGACGTGATCGAGGAGGTCGCCCGCCTCCACGGCTACGGCAACATCCCGCGCTCGGTGCCGCCCGCCACCCGCACCGGGCGGCTCGACGAGCGCCAGCAGGCCCGCCGCCGGCTCCGCTCGGCGCTGGTGGGCCTCGGGCTGTCCGAGGCCATGCCGCTGCCCTTCCTCGCCCCGGGCCAGCTCGCCCGGGCCGGGCTCGCCGACGAGGGGATCACCCTGACCAACCCCCTGGTCGCCGAGGAATCGGTGCTGCGCACGTCGCTGCTGCCGGGGCTGCTGGCCTCGCTCGCCTACAACGCCTCGCACCGCAACCTGGGCGTGGGCCTCTACGAGCTCGGCCACGTCTTCAACCGGCCCCCGGTGGGTCAGCCGCTGCCGGACGAGCAGGAGCACCTGGCCGTCGCCCTCGGCGACCGCGACGCCACCGACGCCGTCCAGACGTGGTGGGTCCTGGCCGAGACGCTGGCCGTGCCCGACGTCGAGCTGGTGGCCGCCGAGCGACCCGGGCTGCACCCGACCCGCAGCGCGGCGGTGGTGGTCGGCGGCGTCGACGTCGGCTCGGTCGGAGAGGTCGATCCCGGGGTGCGCGCCGCCCACGAGCTGCAGGGTCCGGTCGGCTGGCTCGAGGTCAGCCTCGACCGGCTGCTGGCGCTCCCGCACGGCGACCGGCCCTACCGCAAGGTGAGCCGGTTCCCGTCGAGCGACGTCGACCTGGCCTTCGAGCTCGACGAGGGCACCCCGGCCGCCGCCCTGGAGCGCACCCTGGCCCGTGCCGCCGGCGAGCTGCTCAGCCGGCTCGAGCTGATCGACGTGTTCCGCGGCGATCCGGTGCCGGCCGGGCGTCGCAGCCTGGCCTACCGGCTGCGCCTCCAGGCGACCGACCGGACCCTGACCGCCGAGGATGTGGCCGAGGTCCGCCGCCGCTGCATCGACGCCGCCGAGGCGTCGCTGCCCGCCACCCTCCGGGGCTGATCCCTGCCCGGTCGCGGGGTGTGACGGAGGTCGCGTCAAGAGGGCGTCAAGATCTCCCCGTCGGCGCGGAACCCGGTGTTGACTGACCGCGTGACGGTCGTTGCGGAGCCCGACGCCTCCTCCGAACCCTCGAAGACCGCCGGGCCGGGGCCCCTGCCGGCACGCTCGGCGAACGTCATCCCCGAGACGGCGCGCTACCGGGCCAAGCGACGGCTCCTCGGCCCGGCGCTCACGACCGACCAGCTCGAGCACGAGCGGTTGGGCAAGCCGACCGCCCTGGCGGTGTTCTCGTCGGACGCGCTGTCGTCGACCGCCTACGCCTCGGAGGAGATCATCCGGGTGCTGGTGCCGGCCATCGGCTTCGCGGCCTTCACCACCTACCTCAACTGGATCACCGGCGCCATGGTCGGCGTGCTGGTGATCCTGATGATCAGCTACCGGCAGACCATCAAGGCCTACCCCTCCGCCGGCGGCGCCTACATCGTCACCAAGGACAACCTCGGGCTCCTGCCCGCCCAGGTGGCCGGTGTCGCCCTGCTCACCGACTACATCCTCACCGTCGCCGTCTCGGTCTCGGCCGGCGTGGCCGCCACGTACTCGGCGTTCCCCGCCCTCTACCCGTACCGGGTGCCGGTCGCCCTGTCGTTCATCGCCCTCATCGCCTGGGGCAACCTGCGGGGGGTGAAGGAGTCGGGCCGGCTCTTCGCCATCCCGACCTACGCCTTCCTCCTCTCGATGTTCACCATGATCATCGTCGGGGTGACCCGCCTGGTCCTGGGCGGCCTGCACCACACCCCGATCCCCAAGGACCACATCGCCATCGCCGGCAGCAAGGGCGGCCCGCTCATCGTGGCGGCGACGGTGTACCTGGTGCTGCACGCCTTCGCCTCCGGCGGGGCGGCCATGACCGGCGTCGAGGCCATCTCCAACGGCGTGCCGGCCTTCAAGAAGCCCGAGTGGCGCAACGCCCGCTTCACCCTGATGGTCATGGGCGTCAGCCTCGGCTTCATGTTCCTCGGCATCTCGTTCCTGGCCAGCCGGCTCTGGACGGTCCCGAGCGACCAGGCGACGGTGATCTCCCAGGTGGCTCGGGGGGTCTTCGGCAACGGCGCCGGCGGGGACGTGATCTTCTACTTCATCCAGGGCGCCACCATGTTCATCCTGGTGCTGGCGGCGAACACCTCCTTCGCCGACTTCCCCCGGCTGGCCAGCTTCCACGCCGACGACGCCTTCATGCCGAAGCAGCTCACCAAGCGGGGCCACCGCCTGGTGTTCTCCAACGGCATCATCTTCCTGGCCGTCGCCGCCGCCGTGCTGGTGGTGCTCTTCGGCGCCGACGTCACCCACCTCATCCCGCTCTACGCCATCGGCGTGTTCACCAGCTTCACCCTCTCGCAGGCCGGCATGGCCCGGCGGCACCTGCGGATCCGCGAGCGGGGGTGGCGCCTCGGCCTGCTGATCAACGGGGGCGGCTCGCTGGCCACCGGCGTCGTGACCATCGTGATCGCGGTGACCAAGTTCACCGGCGGGGCCTGGTTCATCATGATCCTCGTCCCGATCCTGGTGGTGCTGCTCGTCCGGCTGAACCACACCTACGAAGCCGAGACCTCCGAGCTCGAGTCCGAGGCCAGGGCGGCCGCCACCGCCCCGATCCTGCGGCGCCACTCGGTGCTGGTGCTCGTCGACCGGCTCGACCGCTCGACGGCGAGGGCCATCCAGTACGCCCGGACCCTCGTGCCCGACGAGTTGCGAGCGGTCCACGCCGCCATCGACGTGGCCCGGGCGCGCGACCTGGCCGAGGAGTGGACGGAGCTGGGCCTGCAGCGGCTGCCGCTCGAGATCGTCGACTGCCCCGACCGGCGCATCGAGCGGGCGGTGCTCGAGGTCGTGACCGACGAGGTCGCCGACGGCAACACCGAGGTCAGCGTGCTGATCCCGAAGCGCCAGTACCGCCACTTCTGGGAGCGCTTCCTGCACGACCGGACCGCCGACAGCATCGCCCGGGCGTGCGAGGGCGTGCCCCACGCCAACGTCACCTTCGTGCCCTACCACCTGGGCCAGATCGGGCTCAGCGAGCTCGACGGGGAGGTCGAGGTCGGCTGACCCGGCGCCCCCGCCGCGCCGCTCGCCGGTCCCGGCCGGCTCGATCGCAGAAGGTCTCCGGCACACGTTGACGCATCTCGCCGGTGCCGTGTTCACTGTCGCCCTGTGACGGGGACCGAGGGTGCCGAACCGAGCTCGAGCGGCACCAGCGGCACGACCCTGGCCTCGGGCACCCCGGTGCCCTCGGCCGTCCCGAGCCCGCCGGCGCCGCTGCCGGTCGGGGCTCCCGTCGAGCTGCCCGAATCGCGCTCGTACCGCTTCAAGCGTCGGGTGCTCGGCCCCTCGCTCGCCACCGACCAGCTCGAGCACGAGCGGCTCGGCAACCCCACCGCGCTGGCGGTGTTCTCCTCCGACGCCCTGTCGTCCACGGCCTACGCCACCGAGGAGATCATCCGGGTCCTCGTCCCGGTCATCGGCTTCGCCGCCTTCAGCAGCTACGTGCTGCCCATCACCATCGCCATGGCCAGCGTCCTGGCCATCCTGATCTTCAGCTACCGCCAGACCATCAAGGCCTACCCGTCGGCGGGGGGCGCCTACGTCGTCACCAAGGACAACATCGGCCTGCTGCCCGCCCAGGTCGCCGGCGTGTCGCTGCTCACCGACTACATCCTCACCGTGGCGGTCTCGGTGTCGGCCGGGGTGGCGGCCGTCTTCTCGCTCATCCCTTCGACGTACGCGTTCCGGGTGCCGATCGCGCTGACGTTCATCGCCATCATCGCCATCGGGAACCTGCGGGGCGTCAAGGAGTCCGGGCGGTTGTTCGCGGTCCCCACCTACGCCTTCCTGGTCTCGATGATCTCGATGATCTGCTTCGGCGTCTTCCGCCTGGTGGCCGGCGGCATCGACCCGATCACCAAGCTGCCGGCCGACCACATCGAGATCGCCGGCCAGGGGGGCAACGCCCTGAAGGCGGCCACCATCTTCCTGGTGCTGCACGCCTTCGCCTCCGGCGGCGCCGCCGTCACGGGCGTCGAGGCCATCTCGAACGGCGTGTCGGCGTTCAAGAAGCCCGAGTGGCGCAACGCCCAGAAGACCCTCGCGGTCATGGGCCTCTGCCTCGGGTTCATGTTCATCGGCATCTCGACGCTCGCCGCCAAGCTGCACACCATCCCGAGCGACAAGGCCACGGTGATCTCCCAGGTCGCCCGCCAGGTGTTCGGGACCAGCGCCGCCGGCCACCTCGCCTTCGGCGTGATCCAGGTCGTGACCGTGCTGATCCTGGTGCTGGCGGCCAACACCTCCTTCGCGGACTTCCCCCGCCTGGCCAGCTTCCAGGCCGACGACGCCTTCCTGCCCAAGCAGCTCACCAAGCGCGGCCACCGACTGGTGTTCTCCAACGGGATCATCGCCTTGGCCGCCGCCGCCGCCTTCCTGGTCGTCGTGTTCGACGCCGACGTCACCAGGCTGATCCCGCTCTATGCCATCGGCGTGTTCACCAGCTTCACCCTGTCGCAGACCGGGATGGCCCGCCACCACCTGCGCCTGCGGGAGCCGAACTGGAAGCTGGGTCTGTTCATCAACGGCCTCGGCGCGGTGGTGACGCTGATCGTCGCCATCGTGATCGGCGCCACCAAGTTCGCCGACGGCGCCTACATCATCATCGCCCTGGTGCCGATCCTCGTGATCGTGCTGGTGCGGCTGAACCGCCAGTACGTCAAGGAGGACACCGAGCTCGAGAGCGAGGCCAAGGCGGCGGCCGAGGCCCCGATCCTGCGCCGCCACGCGGTGATCGTGCTCGTCGAGAAGCTCGACCGGTCCTCGGCCCGTGCCGTGCAGTACGCCCGCACCCTCACCCCCGACGAGCTGAAGGCGGTCCACGTGGCGTGGGACGTCCGGGCGGCCGAGGACCTGGCCGAGGAGTGGCGGCGGCTCGGCCTGCAGCGGCTGCCCCTCGAGCTGGTCGACTGCCCGGACCGGCGCATCGACCGGGCCGTGCTGCAGGTGGTGGCCGAGGAGGTCGCCGGCGGCGACACCGAGGTCAGCCTGCTCATCCCCCGTCGGGAGTACCGGGGCTTCTGGCGTCGGATCCTGCACGACCGCACCGCCGAGTCGATCGCCCGGGCCATGGCCGGCATGCCCCACGTGAACGTGACGTTCGTGCCGTACCAGATGGGCGAGCACGCCCCGCTGACGCTGGAGGACGACCGTGTGGCGACGTAAGCCGGACGGGGCCAAGCCCGACCCCGTGCCCGAGGACGTGTCGGACGCCCACCGTCCCGGCGACCACCAGCCGGTCGAGCCGTGGAAGTCCCGGTCGGGCTCGATCGGTCCGGGCGGGGTGACCCCGATCGGCGAGGTCACCTACCGGAGCCGAGCCCGCATCCGGGGCAAGGTCCGCTCGGTGCGGGTGCGGCCCTGGGCCGACGTCCCCGCCCTCGAGTGCACCGTGGTCGACGACACGGGCGGGCTGACCGTGGTCTTCCTCGGCAGGCGGGCGGTGGGGGGCATCGGCCCCGGCACCCAGATCACCGCCGAGGGCGTCGTCGGCCAGCACCACGACCGGCTGGCACTGCTCAACCCCGCCTACGACCTGCGTCCGTTCTGACCGCTCCGGCCCGGTGCGACCGGCGGCGACCAGGACTTGCATAGCTATGCATGCGAACGCATAGGATGGGCGCATGGCTGAGGTCGCCATCGTCGGGGCGTCGGGGTTCACCGGGGCGGAGCTCCTCCGACTCTGCGCGACCCACCCCGACCTCGAGGTGGCGGTGGCGACCGGTGACTCGCAGGCCGGCAGCCGGGCGGCGGCGGTGTACCCCAGCCTGGCCGGCGCCTACCCGGACCTGACCTTCGACGCCTACGACCCGGACCGGGTCGACGGCCTCGACCTGGTCTTCCTGGCCCTGCCCCACGGAGCGAGCCAGGCCCTGGTGCCGGACCTGCTCGGGCGGGTGGGGCACGTGATCGACCTGGCCGCCGACTTCCGGTTGTCCGACCCGGGCCTGTACCCCACGTGGTACGGCGAGCCCCACACCGCCCCCGAGCTGCTCGACCGGGCCGTCTACGGGCTGCCCGAGCTGTTCCGGGACGACCTGCACGGCGCCGAGCTGGTGGCCGTGCCCGGGTGCTACCCGACCACCGCCGCCCTGGCCCTGGCCCCCCTGGTGCGGGCCGGTCTGGTCGAGCCCCACGGCATCGTCGTCGACGCGGCGTCGGGCGTCTCGGGGGCCGGCAAGGGGCCCAAGCTGGCGACCGCCTTCGCCACCGTCGAGGAGAGCTTCACCGCCTACGGCGTGCTGAACCACCGCCACACCCCCGAGATGGAGCAGACCCTCGCCCGGATGGCGTCCGGCGGGACCGCCCAGGTGCTCTTCACCCCGCACCTGGCCCCCATGACGCGGGGGATCCTGGCCACCTGCTACGCCCGCCCGGCCGGTGGTACGGCCGGGGCCGGATCGGCCATCCTGCTCGACTCGCTCCACGACGCCTACGACGCCGAGTCCTTCGTCACCGTGCTCGACGAGCCACCGGCGACCAAGTCGACCTACGGGTCGAACAGCGCCCACGTCACCGCCCTCGCCGATCCCCGCACCGGCTGGGTCGTGGCCCTGGGTGCGCTCGACAACCTGGTCAAGGGCGCGTCGGGCCAGGCCGTGCAGTGCGCCAACCTGGCCCTCGGCCTCGACGAGGGTGCCGGCCTGCCGGTGGTCGGGGTGTTCCCGTGAGCGCGGTCGACCCCGCCACCCGGGCCGGGGTCCTGGTCGAGGCCCTGCCCTACCTGCGGCGGTTCCACGGCGCGGTCGTGGTGGTGAAGTACGGCGGCAACGCCATGGTCGACCCCGCCCTGGCCGACCAGTTCGCCGCCGACGTGGTGCTGCTGCACGCGGTGGGGGTGAAGCCGGTGGTGGTGCACGGCGGCGGCCCGCAGATCGGCGCCCTGATGGGCCGCCTGGGCAAGGAGCCGGAGTTCGTCGACGGCCAGCGGGTCACCGATGCCGACACCCTCGACATCGCCCGCATGGTGCTGGTCGGCAAGGTGAACCGCGACATCGTCTCGGCGATCAACCGCCACGGCCCGGTGGCGGTCGGCCTCTCGGGCGAGGATGCCAGCCTCATCGTGGCCGACGCGCGCGACCCCGAGCTCGGCTTCGTCGGCGACGTGGCCGCGGTGAACCCGCGGATCATCAACGACCTGCTGGCCCGCGAGATCGTGCCGGTCATCGCCACCATCGGCACCGACGGGTCCGGGCAGGCCTACAACATCAACGCCGACCCGGTGGCCGGCGCCATCGCCGTCGCCCTCGATGCCGAGAAGGTCATCTACCTCACCGACGTGCCCGGGCTGATGGCGGATCCCGCCGACCCGGACACCCTGATCGGCGCCACCACCGCCGGGAGGCTGAAGGTGATGATCGACGACGGCGTCCTGACCGGCGGGATGATCCCGAAGGTGGCGGCGTGCATCCAGGCCGTCGAGCGAGGGGTCCGGTCGGCCCACATCCTCGACGGCCGCACCCCGCACGTGGCGCTGCTCGAGCTGTTCACCGACCACGGCGTCGGCACCATGATCACCCGCCACGACCCGGAGGGCTCGCGATGAGCAGCTCGGCCACGACCCCCCAGCAGAGCGCCCCGACCCCGGGGGCCGTCCACGCCGCCGCCATGGGCTCCGACCTCGACCGCTGCCCGCTGATGCCGACCTACGGCGCGCCGCGCGTCCAGTTCGTGCGGGGCGAGGGCTCGTGGCTGTGGGACCGGCAGGGCAACCGCTACCTCGACCTGCTGTCGGGGCTGGCGGTGACCAGCCTGGGCCATGCCCACCCGGCGGTGGCCGAGGCGCTGGCCCGGCAGGCCGGCACGCTGCTGCACGTCTCCAACCTGTTCGGCACCGAGCCGGGCTGGGAGGTGGCCCGGACCCTCGACCGGCTGCTCGGCGGCGGTGGCCAGGTCTTCTTCTGCAACTCGGGCGCCGAGGCCAACGAGGCGGCGATCAAGCTGGCCCGCCGGTGGGCGGGCCACGGGCGCCACACGGTGCTGAGCGCCTACGGCTCCTTCCACGGCCGCACCCTCGCGACCCTCCACGCCACGGGGCAGCCCGAGAAGCACGAGGCCTTCCAGCCCCTTCCGGAGGGCTTCCGGCACGTGGCGTGGGACGACCTCGACGCCCTCGAGGCGGCCGTCGACCCGACCGTGGCCGCCGTGCTGCTCGAGGCGGTGCAGGGCGAGGGCGGCGTCAACCCGGCCTCGCACGCCTACCTGCGCGGCGTCCGCGAGCTGTGCGACGAGCGGAACCTGCTGCTGATGGTCGACGAGGTGCAGACCGGGCTCGGGCGCACCGGGGCGTGGTTCGCGCACCAGCACGCCGGGATCACCCCGGACGTGGTCACCATGGCCAAGGCGCTCGGCAACGGGGTGCCCATCGGTGCCTGCTGGGCCCCCGTCGACGTGGCCGCCGCCTTCCGGCCCGGCGACCACGCGACCACCTTCGGCGGTCAGCCCCTCGCCGCATCGGCCGCCCAGGCGGTCCTCGGGGTCATGGAGCGCGAGGACGTCCCGGCCCGGGCGACCCGGGCGGGGGAGCGGTTCCGCCAGCGGCTGTCCGGGCTGGACGGGGTGGCCGGGGTGCGGGGGCTGGGCCTGCTGCTCGCCGTCGAGCTGGCCGACGCCGACGCCCGGACGGTGGCGGCGCGGGCGCTCGACGAGGGCCTGGTGGTCAACGCCGTCACCCCCACCGCGCTCCGACTGGCGCCCTCTTTGCTGATCACCGATGACGAGGTCGACCGGGGGGTGGCGATGCTGGCCGAGGTGCTCGACGCCGGCCGCGGGTCGGGCGGCGGGGACGGGTCGGCGCCGTGAGCGGCCACCTCCTCGAGATCGACGACCTCACCGCCGACGAGCTGGCCGCGGTGCTCGAGGCCTGCCGGCGGCCGGATCCGCCGTCGGTGCTGGCCGGCAAGGGGGCGGCGCTGCTGTTCGAGAAGCCCTCCGCCCGCACCCGGCACTCCACCGAGATGGCCGTGGTCCAGCTCGGCGGGCACCCCATCACCGTCCGGGCCGACGAGGTCGCCCTCGACGTGCGGGAGAGCGTCGAGGACGTCACCCGCACGCTGGCCTGCTACCACGCCGCCATCGGCGCCCGCGTCTTCGAGCACGCCAAGGTCGAGCGCATGGCGGCGGTGTCGCCGGTGCCGGTGGTGAACCTCCTGTCCGACGACGCCCACCCGCTGCAGGCGATCGCCGACCTGCTGACGGTGGCCGAGGTGTTCGGCGACGTCGAGGGCCGCACCGTCGCCTACGTCGGCGATCCCAACAACGTCTTCCGGTCGCTGGCGCTGGCCGCCGCCCTGACCGGGGTGCACGTGCGCTTCGCCGGCCCACCCAGCCATCCGCCGCGCCCGGCCGACCTCGATCGGATCGCCGCCGCCGGCGAGCCGGTGGCGGTGTGCGCCCGGCCCGAGGAGGCCGTGGAGGGCGCCGACGTGGTGTACGCCGACGTCTGGTACTCGATGGGCCAGGAAGCCGAGGCGGTCGAGCGCCGGCGCCAGTTCGAGGGCTTCACCATCGACGCCGCCCTGCTCGACCGGGCCGGTCCCGACGCCGTGCTGCTGCACTGCCTGCCCGCCCATCGCGGCGACGAGGTCACCGCCGACGCGGTCGACGGGCCTCGCAGCCGGGTGTGGCAGCAGGCGGCCAACCGGCTCCCCGCCGCCCGCGGCGCGCTCCTCTGGCTGCTGGAGGCCTGACGTGCCGCCGAGCAGCCGCCTGGCCAAGCCGCAGCGCCAGCACCTCATCACCCGCCTCCTGCAGCGGGAGGCGGTCACCAGCCAGGAGCAGCTGGTCGACCTGCTGGCCGAGGAGGGCGTCGAGAGCACCCAGGCCACCGTGTCGCGCGACCTGCTCGACCTCGGCGCCATCAAGGTGCGGCTCGCCCAGGGCGACCCCGTGTACGCCATCCCGGAGCTGCCCACCGAGCAGCAGGCGCCCGACGACCACCTGCGGCGGGTGTTCGGCGACTGGGTGGTCGAGGTGGCGGCCTCGGCGAACCTGGTCGTGCTGCGCACCCCGCCCGGGTCCGCCCACGTGGTGGGCTCGGCCCTGGACCGGGCCAACCTCCCCGACGTGCTCGGCACCGTGGCCGGTGACGACACCCTGATGGTGGTGGTGCGCGACGGCGTCGCCGGGCGCGCCGTGGCCGACCACCTCTCCGACCTGGCCGGGCTCTCGCCCGCCTGACCCCCCCGAGAACCGAGAGCAGAGGAGCGACGACGGTGGCGAAGCGAGTGGTGCTGGCCTACAGCGGTGGGCTCGACACGTCGGTGGCGGTCCGGTGGATGATCGAGGAGCTCGGCGTCGAGGTGGTGTGCCTGGCCGTCGACGTCGGTCAGGCCGCCGAGGACTGGGAGGTGGTCCGGGCCCGGGCCCTGGCCGCCGGCGCCGTGGAGGCCGAGGTGGTCGACGCCCGCTCCGAGTTCGCCGAGGACTTCGTGGCCCCGGCCCTCAAGGCCAACGCCATGTACGAGGGCCGGTACCCGCTGGTGTCGGCGCTCTCCCGGCCGGTGATCGTCAAGCACCTGGTGTCCGCCGCCCGCCGCCACCACGCCGACGCGGTCGCCCACGGCTGCACCGGCAAGGGCAACGACCAGGTGCGGTTCGAGGTCAGCACCCGTGCCCTCGACCCCGGCCTCGAGGTGATCGCCCCGGTGCGGGGCTGGGGCATGACGCGGGAGGAGTCGATCCTCTACGCCTACCGCCACGACATCCCGATCGTGGCGACCAAGGAGAAGGTGTACTCGATCGACGACAACCTCTGGGGCCGGGCGATCGAGTGCGGCGAGATGGAGGACCCGTGGGCGGTCCCGCCGCCGGGCGTGTGGCTGCTCACCAGGCCCACCGCGACCGAGCCCCGTGACGTCGAGATCGGGTTCGAGCACGGCGTGCCGGTGTCCGTCGACGGCGAGCGGTTGAGCATGGTCGAGATCATCGCCGTGCTGAACCGGCTGGTCGGCAGCTACGGCTGGGGCCGCATCGACATGGTCGAGAACCGCCGGGTCGGCATCAAGAGCCGCGAGACCTACGAGTGCCCGGCCAGCCTGGCGCTGATCCTGGCCCACAAGGACCTCGAGTCCATCTGCCTGGAGCGCGACCTCGACCGGGAGAAGGCGCGCATCGAGCCGCGCTACGCCGAGCTGATCTACGACGGCCTCTGGTTCTCGCCGCTGAAGCAGGCGTTGGACGCCTTCATCGACACCAGCCAGGCACCGGTGAGCGGCGACGTCCGCCTCCACCTGGCCCCGAACAGCTGCGAGGTGACGGGGCGGCGCAGCCCCCACAGCCTGTACGACTACTCCCTGGCGACCTACGACAGCGCCGACTCGTTCCGCCACGAGGACTCCGCCGGCTTCGTGCGCCTCTGGGGGCTGGGCATCGAGACCTGGGCGTCCCGCCAGGGTGCCGAGCGACCCGACGTCGGCCTGTGAGCACGCTCTGGCACGGCCGGTTCGAGGGCAGCCCCGACGAGGACCTGCTCGCCTTCACGGTCTCGCTGCCCTTCGACCGCCGGCTGGCCGCCGACGACCTGGCCGGCTCCCGGGCCCACGTCCGGGGGCTGGTGCGCGGTGGGCTGCTCGACGGCGACGAGGCGGCTGCGGTGCTGGCCGCCCTGGACGAGGTCGAGGCCGAGCTGTCCGAGCAGCGCTTCGAGTACCTCGCCTCCGACGAGGACATCCACACCGCCGTCGAGCGGCGGGTCACCGAGCTGGCCGGCGACGCCGGCGCCAAGCTGCACACCGGCCGGTCGCGCAACGACCAGGTGGCGACCGACCTGCGGCTGTACGCCCGTCGGGCGACGGTCGCGGTGGCCGAGGGCGTGCTCGGCCTGCAGCAGGTGCTGCTCGACCTGGCGGCGGGGGCCGGTGACGCCCACCTGCCCGGGTACACCCACCTGCAGCGCGCCCAGCCGGTCCTGCTGGCCCACCACCTGCTGGCCCACGGGTGGGCGCTGGCGCGCGACCTCGACCGCCTGCTGGCCTCGGCGGTCCGGGCCGACGTCTGCCCGCTCGGGGCGGGCGCCCTGGCGGGGTCGTCGCTGCCGCTCGACCCGGCCGGGGTGGCCGCCGACCTCGGCTTCGCCGCCGCCTTCGAGAACTCCCTCGACGCGGTCAGCGACCGCGACTTCGTGGCCGAGCTGCTCTTCGACCTCGCCCTGCTCGGCGTCCACCTCTCACGGATCGGCGAGGAGGTCTGCCTGTGGGCCAGCGACGAGTTCGGCTTCCTGCAGCTGGCCGACGCCTACAGCACCGGGTCCTCGATGCTCCCGCAGAAGAAGAACCCCGACATCGGCGAGCTGGCCCGGGGCAAGGCCGGCCGCCTGGTCGGCAACCTCACCGCCCTGCTCACCACCCTGAAGGGCCTGCCGCTCGCCTACAACCGCGACCTGCAGGAGGACAAGGAGCCGCTGTTCGACTCCGTCGACCAGGTGCGGCTCGCGCTGGCGGCCCTGTCCGGCCTGCTCGAGGCCTCGACCTTCGACCACGACCGCATGGCGGCCGCGGCCGACCACCCGGCCAGCGCCGCCACCGACCTGGCCGAGCTGCTCGTCACGCGTGGGGTCCCCTTCCGTCAGGCCCACGCCGTGGTGGGCGCGTTGGTGCGTCGCAGCCTGGCGGGGGAGGGCGCCCTGGCCGAGCTCGTCTCGGCCGAGCCGACGCTCGGACCCGACGCCGCCGCCCTGCTCGAGCCGGGCGTCTCGGTCACCCGGCGCACGACCCGGGGCGGGGCCGGGCCGGCGGCGGTGGCCGACCAGCTGGAGCGGTTCACGGCGCAGATCGCGGCCGACCGGGGACGCCTCGCCCCGGCCACCGGGGGCTAGCGCCCCGGTGGCGCACCGGCACCGGGTCCGCATCCGGTACCAGGAGGTCGACATGCAGCGGGTGGTGTTCAACGCGCACTACCTGACCTACCTCGACGACACCATGGCGACCTGGTTCGAGGCGGCGTTCGGCTGGACCGGGCAGGACGACGAGATCGACTGGATGCTGGCGAAGGTCGTGCTCGAGTGGCAGGGGTCGACCTCCTACGGCGACGTCCTCGACATCGAGGCCCGGGTGTCGCGGTGGGGCACGACATCGTTCGACGTGGCCTTCGTCGGGACCGTCGCCGAGCGCCCGGTCTTCACCGCCACGGTCACCTACGTCTGCGTCGAGCCGGGCGCCAACACCAAGGTCGCGGTGTCCGAGGAGCTCAAGCTGGCGCTCGGCTGACGGGCTCCGCAGCCGTCGATCGGCCGGGCGTTACGGTGCTCGACATGGCTGCACCGACCGCCCCACCCGCCACCGTCCACGGCTCGGTCGCCCGTGCCGTCGACGCGGTCAAGGTCTACGGCTCCGGTGTCACCGAGGTGGTGGCCCTCGACCACGTCAGCGTCGACTTCCCGTCGGGTCGCTTCAGCGCCATCATGGGCCCGTCCGGGTCCGGCAAGTCGACCCTGATGCACTGCCTGGCCGGCCTCGACACGGTGACCTCGGGCCAGATGCTGCTCGGCGACGTCGACGTGTCGAAGCTCTCCGACACCCAGCTCACCCTGCTGCGCCGCGAGCGCATCGGCTTCGTCTTCCAGGCGTTCAACCTGGTGCCGACCCTGACCGCCGAGGAGAACATCACCCTCCCGATGGACCTGGCCGGCACCAAGCCCGACCAGCAGTGGTTCGACTCGGTCATCGAGACGGTGGGGCTGGCCAAGCGGCTGAAGCACCGGCCGTCCGAGCTGTCGGGCGGTCAGCAGCAGCGGGTGGCGGTGGCCAGAGCGCTCGCCAGCCGGCCCCAGGTCATCTTCGCCGACGAGCCCACCGGGAACCTCGACTCGCGTTCGGGCGAGGAGATCCTCGGGTTCATGCGGCGGGCCGTCGACGACTTCGGCCAGAGCATCGTCATGGTGACCCACGACCCGATCGCCGCCGGCTACGCCGACAGCGCCCTGTTCCTCGCCGACGGCAAGATCGTCGGCCGGCTCGACCAGCCGACGGCCGAGTCGGTGCTCGACCGGATGAAGGACCTGGGGGCCTAGTCCCGATGCTGCGGATCGGCCTGAAGACCCTCTGGGCGCACAAGCGCCGCCTGATCGGCACCTCGCTCGCCGTGGTGCTCGGCATCGCCTTCCTCACCGGCACCCTCGTCCTCGGCAGCACCCTGCGGGCCACCTTCGACGAGCTGTTCACCAGCGTGAACAAGGGCACCGACGCCGTCGTGCGCAGCTCCACCAAGTTCGAGAGCGACCGGGGCGGCACCCAGCGGCCGCCCATCGACGCCTCCCTGCTCGGCAAGGTCCGCTCCGTCCCGGGCGTGGCCGAGGCCCAGCCCGAGGTGGACGGGTACGGGGTGCTGCTCGGCAAGGACGGCAAGCAGGTCACCTCGAACGGCCCGCCGATGACCGCCGGCAACTGGATCGGCACCAGCCCGCTCAACCCCTTCCAGCTGGCGCAGGGACGAGCCCCGTCCGGCCCGCACGAGGCCATCATCGACCGCGGCCTGGCGAAGCGGGCCCACGTCGGCGTGGGCGACACCACGACCGTCCAGCTGCCGCAGCCCTACCGGGTCACCATCGTGGGCATCGCCACCTTCGGTGGCGAGGACAGCGCCGCCGGACAGACCTTCACCGGCCTCACCACCGCAGTCGCCCAGCAGGAGATCCTGCACAGCACCGCCAAGGTCGGCGCCATCCGGGTCCGGGCCGCCCCGGGGGTGTCGCAGGAGCAGGTCGCGGCGTCCGTGCAGAAGGTGCTCCCCGCCGGCACCCAGGCCATCACCGGCTCGGCGCTCACCGCGGAGCAGAAGAAGCAGATCGGCGCCGGGTTCCTCGACTTCCTGACCACGTTCCTGCTGATCTTCGCCATCATCGCCCTCGTCGTGGCGGTGTTCAGCATCTACAACACCTTCTCGATCATCATGGCCCAGCGCACCCGCGAGTCGGCCCTGCTCCGGGCGCTCGGCGCCTCCCGGCGCCAGGTGCTGCGATCGGTGCTGGTCGAGACGCTGTGCGTGGGGCTGTTCGGCGCGGTCGTCGGGCTGGTCGCAGGCCTCGGGGTCGCCCTCGGGCTGAACGGGCTCTTCCAGGCGCTCGGCGCCGACCTGCCCACCCACGCCCTGGTCGTCACCCCGGGCACCATCGTCGCCGCCATCGTCGTCGGCGTGGTCGTCACCGTGGCCGCCGGCCTGGTGCCGGCGCTCCGGTCGTCGCGGGTCGCCCCCATGGCAGCGCTCCGCGACGTCGAGGTCGACGAGTCGAGCTCGTCGGTCGGGCGCCTGATCTCCGGCGCGGTGATCGCCGCCGTCGGCCTCGTCGTGATCGTGCTCGGCACGACCGGTGGTCAGGCGACCACCACGGGCATCGGCGGCGGCCTGCTGCTCGTCGGGGTGGTCGTGCTCGGCCCGGTGGTGGCCCGCCCGGCGGCCTCGATCATCGGGCTCCCGGCGGCCCGCACCCGCGGGATGTCGGGCGTGCTGGCCCGTGAGAACGCCATGCGCAACCCGAAGCGCACCGCGAGCACCGCCGCCGCCCTGCTCGTCGGGGTCGCGGTCGTCACCCTGTTCACCGTCATCGGCGCCTCGCTCGTGGCCTCGGTCAACCAGAGCGTCGACCGGTCCTTCGCCGGCGACCTGGTCCTCACGAGCGGCGGCTTCGGCGGCGGCGGCGGCCGGGGCTTCAGCCCCCAGCTCGCCACCCAGCTCAACCAGGTGCCGCAGGTCGAGGATGCCGCCGGCGTCAGCGTCGGCGCCGTCAAGGTGAACACCTTCGACGCCACCGTGATCGCCGCCGACCCGGCCCGGTTGGCGGCGGTGATCAAGCTCGAGGTCACCGCCGGACGGGTGCAGGGCCTGGCCACCGACCAGATCGCGGTGTCCGACTCGATGGCGCGGACCTCGGGCCTCCACGTGGGCAGCGGCGTCACCCTGCAGCTCCCCGACGGCTCGAAGCAGCCGGTCACCATCGGCGCCATCTACAAGAGCTCCGACATCCTGCAGACCGACTACATCCTCCCGCAGCAGCTCTACGCCGCCCACGCCCCGCAGGTCCTCGACCAGCAGGCGCTCATCAAGCTGCGGCCCGGGGTCAGCCTGGCCGACGGCCAGCGGGCGGTCGAGAAGGTCGCCAAGGCCTACCCCGGCGTGAAGGTCCAGAACCGCTCGCAGTTCCGGGACACGATCGCCCAGGGCGTCGCCACCTTCCTGGCGCTGGTGTACGCCATGCTCCTGCTGGCGGTGATCATCGCCCTGTTCGGGATCGCCAACACCCTGTCGCTGTCGGTCTACGAGCGCACCCGGGAGATCGGCCTGATCCGTGCGGTGGGTGGTTTGCGGTCCCAGATCCGGAGCATGGTGCGCTGGGAGTCGGTGATGATCTCGGTGTTCGCGACCGTCGGTGGCATCGGCCTCGGCGTGTTCGTCGGCTGGGCCCTGATCCACTCGGGCTCGAGCTCGGGATCGGGCTCCCCGACCGTCTTCGACCCCGGCCTGCCCCAGCTCGTCGTGGTGCTGCTCGTCGGTGCCTTCGTCGGGCTCATCGCCTCGATCCGCCCGGCCCGCCGCGCCGCCCGGCTGAACGTGCTGCGGGCGATCGCCACCTAGGCCGCGGTGCCGACCAGGCGGCCGTCGGCCACCGGGGTCCACGGTCGGCGCCTGACCCGGCGCGCCCTGGGCGGCTCGGCCCTCGACGTGGCGCCGGTGCTGCTGAACAAGGTCCTCGTCCACGACGGTCGGGCCGTGCGCATCGTGGAGACCGAGGCCTACCGGGGTGAGCTCGACCCCGCCAGCCACGCCTTCCGGGGACGGACGAACCGCAACGCCTCGATGTTCGGGCGGCCGGGGCTGCTCTACGTGTACTTCACCTACGGGATGCACTGGTGCGCCAACGTGGTGTGCGGCGAGGAGGGCGTCGCCGAGGCCGTGCTGCTGCGGGCCGGGGAGCCGGTGGCGGGGATCGAGGCCATGCGCGCCGCCCGCCCGGCGGCCCGCCGGGACCGCGACCTGGCCAGCGGACCCGCCCGACTCTGCCAAGCGCTCGGGGTCGACGGCGGGCTCGACGGCGCCGACCTGGTCACCGCCGACCGGGGGATCACGTTGCTCGACGACGGCACCGCCCCGCCCCGTCGCCCGGCCCGGTCGACCCGGATCGGGCTGCGGGCGGGCGCCGACCTGCCCTGGCGGTTCACCGTGGCCACCAGCCCCCACCTCTCACGGCCCCACCGCCCGGTGGCCGGGTGAGCCCGTCGCTGCGGGCCCTGTCGGCCGGGTCGGCCGGGCTGGCGCGGTCCTCGGACCCGTCGGTGGCCGCCCGGCAGGTCGCGGCCGCCCGGCTCGCGCCGGCGCAGGAGCCGACCCGCCGCCGGCTGCTCGACCTGATCGGTGGCCATCCCCACGCCGCCGATCGGGCCGACCGCCCCGGCCACCTCACCGCCTCTGCCGTGGTCGTCGACCCCGCACGGCGAGCCACGCTGCTGATGCTGCACGCCAAGCTCGGGCGCTGGTTCCAGCCGGGAGGCCACGCCGACGGCAACACCAACCTGGCCGGTGTCGCCCTCGACGAAGCCGCCGAGGAGACCGGGGTCGAGGGCCTGGTGGTGCTGGTCCCCGCCATCGACGTGGACGTGCACCGGGTCGCTCCCCCCGGCGAGGACGCCCACCTGCACTTCGATCTGCGCCACCTCGTGCTGAGCCCGCCCGGGGCCGAGGAGCGGGCCAACCACGAGTCGCGGGCGCTGCGGTGGGTCACCACGTCCGACCTCGAAGAGCTGCGCCCGCCGGTCGATGCGAGCACCCGCCGGCTGGTGGGCCGCGGCCTCGCTCTGGCGGCCGACCTGGGGTGATCGGTCGGGGCGGTCGGGGCGGTCGGCGGTCGCTCAGCCGACGTCGAGGGTCGGGGCGCAGTCCGGCATGTCGTTGATGTCGGCGAAGTTCTTGATCACCGTGTCGTAGGGGTCGTTGGCCTTCGGCTTCTCGTCGACCAGGTACTTCGCCTGGGGATCGGTGCGCAGCCGGGCGGCGTAGTCGCGCCGGTCGCGCAGCAGGACCCGCCAGTCGGTGACCCAGTCCCGGACGATCCGGGCGTCGCCGGCGTCGTCGGGGCGGTCGGCGGCGATGGCGTCGACCATGGCGGTGAGGCGGTCGGTGGCCTGGTCGACCACCCCGGCGCGGGCGGTGGCGTTCGGTGAGTCGCTCGCCGGGGGCAGCTGGTTGATCGAGCGGCGGGCGTCCGCGCAGCGGCGGGCGGTCCGGCTCACGAAGGCGCGGTCGTGGAGGTAGTCGGGGTTCTGCTTGTCGAACCAGCCCGCGAAGATCAGGAACCAGAAGATCACCAGGCCGACCACGACCACGATGGCGAGCACGCGCCCGGGGGTGAAGCCACGCCGGTCCGGCTCGCGCTCGATCGTGGGGAGCGATGGCACCGCACCACCCTTGCAGCACCGGTGGTCGCGCTCCCAGCGGGGCGGGGCGGCGTCGAGGTGGACCGCATCGCCGGGGAGCGGCGACAGTGTTCGGCTGTGAGCGTCCCGCCGAGCGAGCTGCTGACCGACCTCGAGGCCCGCGGGCTGGTGCACGACACCACCGATCGCTCGGCGCTGGCCGATCGGCTGGCCTCCGGACCGGTGACGCTCTACCAGGGCTACGACCCGACCGCCGACAGCCTCCACGTCGGCAGCCTGCTGGGCCTGGTCACCCTGCGCCGCTTCCAGCAGGCGGGGCACCGGGTGCTGGCGCTGGCGGGTGGCGCCACCGGCATGATCGGCGACCCGAGCGGCCGGTCCGACGAGCGCAACCTCCTCGACGAGGCCGAGCTGGCGGCGAACGTGGCGGCCATCTCGGCCCAGATCGGCCGCTTCGTCGAGCTGGGCGACGGACCGGGCGCGTCGAAGCTGGTCGACAACCTGGCCTGGACCGAGCCCCTCGGCGTGCTCGAGTTCCTGCGCGACGTGGGCAAGCACCTGACCGTCAACCAGATGGTCGCCAAGGAGTCGGTGCGGGCCCGGCTGGCGTCGGAGGCGGGGATCTCCTTCACCGAGTTCAGCTACATGCTCCTGCAGGCCAACGACTACCTCTGGCTGCACGAGCACGAGGGGTGCGAGCTGCAGGTCGGCGGGTCGGACCAGTGGGGCAACATCACCGCCGGCATCGACCTGGTCCGGCGTCGCACCGGCCACGCCGTCCACGGCCTGACCTGGCCGCTCGTCGCCCGCTCCGACGGGGTGAAGATGGGCAAGAGCCAGTCCGGGGCGGTCTGGCTGTCGGCCGAGCGCACCTCGCCCTACGCCTTCTTCCAGTGGTGGATGCAGGTGCCCGACGACGGACGTCGAGCGCTTCCTGCTCGGGTTCAGCGCCGAGCCGGTGGTCCGCTGCCGCGAGCTGGCGGCCGAGCACGCCGCCGACCCCGGCCGCCGCACCGGCCAACGTCAGCTGGCCCGGGAGCTCACCGCCCTCGTCCACGGCGACGCCGAGGCGGCCGCCGCCGAGGCGGCCTCGGCCGTGCTGTTCGGGGGCCCGGTGGCCGACGTCGACGGGGCGGCCCTGGCCGCGGTGGCCGCCGAGGTGCCCACCTGGGCGGTCGGCCGCACCGAGCTCTCCGACGGCGTCGACCTGGTCGACGTGCTGGTGGGGACCGGCCTCACCGCCTCAAAGGGTGAGGCCCGCCGGGCCATCGAGCAGGGGGGCGCCACCGTCAACGACCGGCGGGCCGGCCCGGGCGAGCGGGTGGGCGTCGACGACCTGCTCGACGGCCGCCACGTCCTCGTGCGACGGGGCAAGCGCAGCTACGCCATGCTGGTGGCGGACGGTCCGTGACCGCGCCCTGCCCGCCGGGCGGGCGATGACGAGCGTCACACCTCCGCTCTCAGGTTGACACCCCTGCCGGCCGCCGGTAGCTTGGCGACCCGCTTCGCAAGGCCGTTTCGGCCGGCGGAACGCACCCGGCACCTCGGTCCGCGATCCGGACACGTGCCACCGCCGAAGACGCCCCTCACGCAGGGGCTGGCGCTCCTTGAAAACGGAATAGAGGACGAAAAAGTCAGTGCGGGCGACTGCACCGTGGCCCTCGGGTCGTGCGTGCAGCGTCAAAGAATGCAATGAAACGCACTAAGACGGACAACTTCAACGTTGGCCGTCCTGGTGCCAGTCGGGGAGAGACGTCAGGTCTCGACCCGGCTCTCCGATCGAGTTCCACGATGCCCTCGGGCTTCGGGGAGCAAGGTCTTGATGGAGAGTTTGATCCTGGCTCAGGACGAACGCTGGCGGCGTGCTTAATACATGCAAGTCGAACGAGATCCATCCAGTGGCAACACTGGTGAAGACCTAGTGGCGAACGGGTGAGTAACACGTGAGGAACCTGCCCCGAAGACCGGGATAACCCTTCGAAAGAGGGGCTAATACCGGATACCCCCACCAGGCTCGCATGGCCAGGTGAGGAAATGGATTCCGCTTCGGGAGGGTCTCGCGGCCTATCAGCTTGTTGGTGAGGGTAACGGCCCACCAAGGCATCGACGGGTAGCTGGTCTGAGAGGACGATCAGCCACACTGGGACTGAGACACGGCCCAGACTCCTACGGGAGGCAGCAGTAGGGAATCTTGCGCAATGGGCGAAAGCCTGACGCAGCAACGCCGCGTGCGGGATGAAGGCCTCTCGGGTTGTAAACCGCTTTCAGCAGGGACGAAATTGACGGTACCTGCAGAAGAAGCCCCGGCCAACTACGTGCCAGCAGCCGCGGTAACACGTAGGGGGCGAGCGTTGTCCGGATTTATTGGGCGTAAAGAGCTCGTAGGCGGTTCGGTAAGTCGGGTGTGAAACCTCCAGGCTCAACCTGGAGACAGCCACTCGATACTGCTGTGACTAGAGTCCGGTAGGGGAGCGTGGAATTCCTGGTGTAGCGGTGAAATGCGCAGATATCAGGAGGAACACCAGCGGCGAAGGCGGCGCTCTGGGCCGGAACTGACGCTGAGGAGCGAAAGCGTGGGTAGCAAACAGGATTAGATACCCTGGTAGTCCACGCCGTAAACGTTGGGCACTAGGTGTGGGACCCTACTCAACGGGTTCCGTGCCGTAGCTAACGCATTAAGTGCCCCGCCTGGGGAGTACGGCCGCAAGGCTAAAACTCAAAGGAATTGACGGGGGCCCGCACAAGCGGCGGAGCATGTTGCTTAATTCGAGGCAACGCGAAGAACCTTACCTGGGTTGAACTACGCAGGAAAAGCCACAGAGATGTGGTGTCCTTCGGGGCCTGTGATAGGTGGTGCATGGCTGTCGTCAGCTCGTGTCGTGAGATGTTGGGTTAAGTCCCGCAACGAGCGCAACCCTTATCCTATGTTGCCAGCACGTAATGGTGGGGACTCGTAGGAGACTGCCGGGGTCAACTCGGAGGAAGGTGGGGACGACGTCAAGTCATCATGCCCCTTATGTCCAGGGCTGCAAACATGCTACAATGGCTGGTACAAAGGGCTGCTATACCGCGAGGTTGAGCGAATCCCAAAAAGCCAGTCTCAGTTCGGATTGGAGTCTGCAACTCGACTCCATGAAGCCGGAGTCGCTAGTAATCCCGGATCAGCAACGCCGGGGTGAATACGTTCCCGGGCCTTGTACACACCGCCCGTCACACCACGAAAGTTGGTAACACCCGAAGCCAGTGGCCCAACCCTTTGGGAGGGAGCTGTCGAAGGTGGGATTAGCGATTGGGGTGAAGTCGTAACAAGGTAGCCGTACCGGAAGGTGCGGCTGGATCACCTCCTTTCTAAGGAGTCAGCGTCACCGCACATCGTGGTGACGACTCCCAGTTGAGGCACTGGCTACTCGTCCGCGGAGTCGTCGTGTCGATCGTAGGTCCAACCTCTCGACACCTCGACGATGCGAACGTCGTCCTCTGTTCCGTTTTGAAGGAGCGCCTGCAGAGCCCCCGCCCCCGGTGGGGGCTCTGTTGTCTCCGTCTGACGTCGCGCCGGCAACCCGGGATCCTCGACGGATCCCCGCCGGCGACGCCGCACGCCCCTTGAGAACTGCATAGCGAGCACGAGCATCTTTGTTCTTCCAAGCTACAAAGAGCCAACGGTGGATGCCTTGGCGTCTACTACCGATGAAGGACGTGGGCGGCTGCGATAAGCCACGGGGAGGTGTCTACCGACCTTTGATCCGTGGATGTCCGAATGGGGAAACCCGGCACCCGTCATGGGGTGTCACTCCGGTCTGAACACATAGGGCCGGCAGAGGGAACCGAGGGGAATTGAAACATCTCAGTACCCTGAGGAACGGAAAGCAACATGCGACTCCCTGAGTAGCGGCGAGCGAAACGGGATCAGCCTAAACCGAGCTGGTGGTAAAGCCTGATGGCGTTGCCAGCCCGGGGTCGTGGGACGCGACGGAGAGGGCATCAGACCTCTCACAGAGTTACCAAACTGCTGCGTAGTGGAAGTGCGTCTGGAACGCCACGCCACAGCGGGTAAGAGCCCCGTACACGAAACGCATGCGGTCTCTGGTCGATGTTCCCAAGTAGCGCCGGGCCCGTGAAACCTGGTGTGAATCTGCGAGGACCACCTCGTAAGGCTAAGTATACGTAGACGACCGATAGCGAACTAGTACCGTGAGGGAAAGGTGAAAAGTACCCCGGGAGGGGAGTGAAATAGTACCTGAAACCGTTGGTTTACAATCAGTCAGAGTGTCGTCGGGGTTCGTCCCCGGCCACGATGGCGTGCCTTTTGAAGAATGAGCCTGCGAGTTACGGTGTGTGGCAAGGTTAACCCGAGAGGGGGAGCCGGAGCGAAAGCGAGTCTGAACAGGGCGTCTGAGTCGCATGCTGTAGACCCGAAGCCGAGTGATCTATCCATGGGCAGGTTGAAGCGGGGGTAAGACCCCGTGGAGGACCGAACCCACCTAGGTTGAAAACTGGGGGGATGACCTGTGGATAGGGGTGAAAGGCCAAGCAAACTCGGTGATAGCTGGTTCTCCCCGAAATGCATTTAGGTGCAGCGTCGGGTGTTCAGCAGTGGAGGTAGAGCACTGAATGGGTTAGGGGGCCTACAAGCTTACCGACCCCAATCAAACTCCGAATGCCACTGCTCCAGAGCCCGGCAGTGAGACCATGGGGGATGAGCTTCATGGTCGAGAGGGAAACAGCCCAGACCGCCGGCTAAGGCCCCTAATTCTGGACTAAGTGGAAAACGATGTGGGATTGCACAGACAGCCAGGAGGTTGGCTTAGAAGCAGCCACCCTTGAAAGAGTGCGTAACAGCTCACTGGTCGAGTGATCCTGCGCGGACAATGTAACGGGGCTCAAGTCCAGAGCCGAAGCCGCGGATTCGCGTCACGTCAGTGGCGTGGGTGGTAGGGGAGCGTCGATCTCGGAGCGAAGCGGCGGTGTGAACCGTCGTGGACCGAGGTCGAGTGAGAATGCAGGTATGAGTAGCGAGAGAGGGGTGAGAAACCCCTCCGCCGTAAGCCCAAGGGTTCCTGGGGAAGGCTAATCCCCCCAGGGTGAGTCGGGAGCTAAGGCGAGGCCGAAAGGCGTAGTCGATGCACAACCGGTTGATATTCCGGTACCACCGTGTCCGCGCCCATGCCAAGTCCTTGTTGCTAAGGGGCTGTCTGCCTTCGGGTAGACGAACTGACCCACGAGGAGGCGGCAAGCAACGAGGGGACGCAGGAGGGTAGGTGAGCCCAGGCGATGGTTGTCCTGGGGTAAGCGTGTAGGGCGGGATCCAGGCAAATCCGGATCCCACGAGCCTGAGACGCGATGCCGATCCGTTTCAGGAGAAGTCACTGATCCCATGCTGCCTAGAAAAGCCTCTAGCGAGCTGGCACGGTGCCCGTACCCCAAACCAACTCAGGTGGGCGGGTAGAGAATACCAAGGCGATCGGGAGAACTGTGGTTAAGGAACTCGGCAAAATGCCTCCGTAACTTCGGGAGAAGGAGGACCTCATCAGGGTGACCGGACCTCGCGTCCGAGAGCGTCGAAGAGGTGGCACAGACCAGGGGAAAGCGACTGTTTACTAAAAACACAGCAGCGTGCGAAGTCGCAAGACGATGTATACGCTGTGACGCCTGCCCAATGCCGGAAGGTTACAGGGAAGGGTTAGTCCGCAAGGGCGAAGCTCTGAACTAAGCCCCGGTAAATGGCGGCCGTAACTATAACGGTCCTAAGGTAGCGAAATTCCTTGTCGGGTAAGTTCCGACCTGCACGAATGGCGTAACGACTTTCCTACTGTCTCAACCACAGACCCGGCGAAATTGAAGTACGAGTAAAGATGCTCGTTAGCTGCAGAAGGACGGAAAGACCCCGTGGACCTTTACTACAACTTGATGTTGGGTTTTGGTATGTGTTGTGTAGGATAGGTGGGAGGCTAGGAAGCATTGGCGCCAGCCAGTGTGGAGCCAACGTTGAAATACCACCCTGCTCATGCCGGAGCTCTAACCCAGGTCCGTGATCCGGATCGGGAACAGCGTCAGGCGGGTAGTTTGACTGGGGCGGTCGCCTCCTAAAGAGTAACGGAGGCGCCCAAAGGTTCCCTCAGCCTGGTCGGCCATCAGGCGTTGAGTGCAATGGCACAAGGGAGCTTGACTGCGAGACAGACATGTCGAGCAGGTGCGAAAGCAGGGCATAGTGATCCGGCGGTTGCGTGTGGAAGCGCCGTCGCTCAACGGATAAAAGGTACCCCGGGGATAACAGGCTCATCTTCCCCAAGAGTCCATATCGACGGGAAGGTTTGGCACCTCGATGTCGGCTCATCGCATCCTGGGGCTGAAGCAGGTCCCAAGGGTTGGGCTGTTCGCCCATTAAAGCGGTACGCGAGCTGGGTTTAGAACGTCGTGAGACAGTTCGGTCCCTATCCTCTGCAGCCGGAGGGAACTTGAGAAAGGCTGTCCCTAGTACGAGAGGACCGGGACGGACGTAGCTCTCGTGTGCCAGTTGTCCTGCCAAGGGCACTGCTGGTTAGCGACCTACGGAAGAGATAAGCGCTGAAGGCATCTAAGTGCGAAGCTCGTTTCAAGATGAGGTTCCCCACTGGACAACCAGGTAAGGCCCGTGAGAGACCATCACGTTGATAGGCCGGAGGTGTACGCGTGGCAACACGTTCAGCCGACCGGTACTAATCGGCCGAGGGCTTGGATCAACATCGATGCGCGTGCTCGCTATGGAGTGCTCGAGGGATCGAGCCGGTTCGCCGGCCCCTCTTGACAACACAGATCTTCGGTGGCCATGGCGGCGGGGTCACACCCGTTCCCATTCCGAACACGGTCGTTAAGCCCGCCCGCGCCGATGGTACTTGGGGAGAGATCCCCTGGGAGAGTAGGACGCCGCCGGATCTCGCCGATCGAAGGCCCCCACCGCAACCGACGGTGGGGGCCTTCGTCGCGTCCGGCGTCAGATTCGGGCGCGCCGCAGGCCCGCCGGTACCGTGCCGGGATGGCCCGCCCCGACGACGACCGCCCCGAGGGTCGACCTCCCCGGCGGTCGGGCGGTGGCGGCGGGCGGTCGGGCGCCGGGCGCGCCGGTGGGGCCGGCTCACCGCGCCCGGATGGCGGCCGCGGCCGATCCGGCGGCCCCCGCCGCGACGGAGCCCGGCGGGGCCGGGACGAGCGCCGGGCCGGGGGACCCCAGGGGCGCGGTGGAGGCCGGCCGCCCCGGCGTGACCCGAAGGGTGGGACGGATCGGCCCCGGCGGCCGAGCCGCCCGGCGGGTGGCGGCCGCTCCGGCCCGTCACGCGCCGGGGACCGGGGCGGGCGCCCCGAGCGCGGCGACCCCCGGGGCGCCGATCGGAAGCCCGGGCGAGCCGGATCCGGGCGGGCACCGGGCTCCGGTCGACGCGACGACCGGAGAGGTGGTCCCTCCCGCTCGTCGGGCGGCCGAACCGATCGTGCCGACCGCCGGTGGGACGACCAGCGGGGCGCGGGCCCCGGTCGATCCGCTCCGCGGCCGGGGCGCGCGCCCGGCCGGACCGACCGCAGTCGGATCGGCGCGGTCCGGGCGGTGGCCCGCGCGGCGGTGACCGGCGCCGAGCCGGTTCCAGCCGTGGCGGACCGACCGACCGGTGGGGTGACGACGTTCGATCGGGCGCCGGCGCGGACCGTCGTCCCGCGCGCCCGGGCGCCGAGCGGCGGGAGCCCGAGCAGGCCGGTCCGGCGCGCTGGGGACGGCTGGGGCGGCGGGGTGCCGGGAAGTTGCGGGAGGAGGACACCCGCGGGCCCGCCGGGCCCCGGACCGGCGCGCGACCGGAGCGGCGCGACCACCGTGAGGACGCGGCGCCGGTCGAGGGCGGTGCGGCACCGCCGGTCGGAGCCGGTGCGGCGGGGGAGGACCACCCGGATCCGTCGGCCGCCGACGAACCCCGGGCACGCCACGCGAGCGGTGACCCCGACGCAGGGCCGGACGCGCCGTCCGCCACCGCAGCCGGTCCGACCGGCGCGACCTCCGAGGCGGTCGCCGAGGGGGTCCGCGACGAGGCCGCCGAGGCGGTCGGACGGGGCCGCGCCCCGGTCCCGCCTGCGACCGGTGCGGCGAAGCCGGCCGGCGCTGCCGGCGCCCGGGGTCGTGACAGCGGCGATCGCCCCAACGGACGGCGCCGGGTGGGGGGCGTGGCCACCGGCGAGGAGGACCTGAGCCGCCTGGTGGGCGAGGAGCGAGGCCGGCGCCTGACCCGTCGGCTGCGGGACGCGGCCGGCGCCTTCGAGGAGGAGCGCTACGCCGACGCCCGCCAGCTGCTGCGCCCGATCGCCGGCGAGGCCCCGAGCGCCATCGAGGTCCGCGAGCTGCTCGGCCTGTCCTACTACCGCCTGGGTCAGTGGACGCCGGCCGCCCGGGAGCTGGAGGCCTTCGCGGAGCTGGCCGCCAGCGCCGAGCAGCACCCCGTCCTGGCCGACTGCTACCGCGCCCTGGGACGGCACGGCTCGGTCGAGGACCTCTGGGACGAGCTCCGCGAGGTGTCGCCCTCGGCGGCCCTGGTCGCCGAGGGTCGGATCGTGATGGCCGGGTCGCTGGCCGACCGGGGCCGCCTGGCCGAGGCCATCGAGCTGCTCGAGCGCTCACCCCGGGCCAAGCGCCCCCGCCCGCACGACCTGCGGGTGAGCTACGCGCTGGCCGACCTCTACGAGCGGGCGGGCGACGTGGCCCGCGCCCGCAACCTGTTCCAGCGCCTGGCGACGGCCGGCGACGGCTTCGGCGACGCCGCCCGCCGAGCGGGCGCCCTCGCCTGAGCCTCCCGCAGCGGCGCGTTCCTGTCACCCCCCGTCCGTACGGTGGCGGGTGCCCGGCCTCCGTCCGCCCCGCCCGGCGAGGGCGGCTCGGGCCTCCTTCCCCCGGATCGACGACCGAGCGGGCGGCCACCAGGGCCGTCCCACCGCTGGAGGAGGACGAGCTGATGAACGTGGTGGTGCTGCAGGGGACCCTGTCTCGCGAGCCCGAGGAGCGCACGCTGCCGTCGGGTGACCGGCTGATCGCCTACGAGGTCACGGTTGCCGGCCCGAACGCCGGCGGCCGGGCCGAGTCGGTGCCGGTCGCGTGGCACGACCCGCCCGCGGAGGCCCGCGACCTCAGGTGCGGCGACGAGGTGGCGGTGCTCGGGCGGGTGCGCCGCCGGTTCTTCCGGGTCGGCGGTGCGACCCAGAGCCGCACCGAGGTCCTGGCGGAGCGGGTGGTGCCGGCCGCCGCCGGTCGTCGGGTGTCGGCGCTGGTGCGCGCCGGTGCCGGCCGGCTGGCTCCGGCGCAGGGCCGCGCCGCCGCGAGGAGCGGCCGTCGCCGGTCCTGACCGCGCCCCCGGGTCTCCGGCGTCGGCAAAGATGGAGGACAATCGTCCGCTCACGAAGAGGAACCGAGTCACCATGGACCAGCAGCAGCTCGACAAGGTCAGGGCCGGCAACGGCTTCGTCGCCGCCCTCGACCAGAGCGGCGGCAGCACGCCCAAGGCGCTGAAGCTCTACGGCGTCGGCGAGGACGAGTACGAGGGCGACGCCGAGATGTTCGACCGCATCCACGAGATGCGGACCCGGATCATCACCAGCTCCAGCTTCACCGGTGACCGCATCCTCGGCGCCATCCTGTTCGAGAACACGATGGACCGCGAGATCGACGGCGTGGGCAGCGGCGAGTACCTGTGGTCGAGGAAGCAGGTCGTGCCCTTCATCAAGGTCGACAAGGGCCTGGCCGAGGAGAGCGACGGCGCCCAGGTCATGAAGCCGATGCCCGACCTCGGGGCGCTCCTGGAGCGCGGGGTGGCCCGGGGGATGTTCGGCACCAAGATGCGCTCGGTCATCAAGCTCGGGAACCCCTCCGGCGTGGCCGCCGTGGTCGACCAGCAGTTCGAGGTCGGGCGCCAGATCATCGACGCCGGCCTGGTACCGATCATCGAGCCCGAGATCGACATCCACAGCCCGGAGAAGGCCGAGGCCGAGGCCCTGCTCAAGCAGGCGATCCTCGACCACCTCGGGGCGATCGAGGCCGATCGACCGATCATGCTGAAGCTCACCCTGCCCGAGCAGGACGACTTCTACCGCGAGCTGGTCGAGCACCCGAGCGTGCTCAAGGTGGTGGCCCTCTCGGGCGGCTACAGCCGCGAGGAGGCCAACGAGCGGCTCGCCCGCAACCACGGCGTGATCGCCAGCTTCTCCCGCGCCCTGACCGAGGGGCTCACCGCCCAGCAGAGCGACGCCGAGTTCGACGCCGCCCTCGACCAGTCGATCAAGAGCATCTACGAGGCCTCCATCACCTGAGCGTCCCGACGGGTCGACGGCCCCGTCGTCCCCGTCCGCACCGGTCTCCATCACCGTGGATCGCCGGAAGCCGGTGTTACCGTGGCCGACGGCCCTGGGTTCGGAAGCGAGTAGCCAGCGGCCAGGGGGCAACGTGGCCAACATCACCGACGAGCCGACCGCCGACACGGTGGAGCTCGACCGGGTCATCATCCGATTCGCCGGCGACAGCGGCGACGGGATGCAGCTCACCGGAGATCGCTTCACCAGCGCCAGCGCGCTCTTCGGCAACGACCTGGCGACCCTGCCGGAGTTCCCCGCCGAGATCCGGGCGCCCGCCGGGACGCTGGCGGGGGTGTCGGCCTTCCAGGTCCACATCTCCGACCACGAGATCACCACGCCCGGCGACGCGCCGAACGTGCTCGTCGCCATGAACCCGGCTGCGCTGCGCTCGGAGCTGCACCGCCTCGAGCCGGGCGGCACGGTCATCGTCAACACCGACGCCTTCGAGGAGCGCAACCTCACCAAGGCGGGGTACGAGACCAGCCCGCTCGGCGACGGCAGCCTCGACGGCTACTCGGTCTACGAGGTCCCGATGACCTCGCTCACCAAGGACGCGGTGGCGCCGCTCGGCGTCAAGCCGCGCGACGCCGAGCGGTCCAAGAACTTCTTCGCCCTCGGGCTGGTCTCGTGGATGTACACCCGGCCGTCCGAGCCGACGCTCGAGTGGATCGACCAGAAGTTCGGCTCCCGGCCGCAGGTGCGCGACGCCAACCGGGCCGCCTTCAACGCCGGTCACGCCTTCGGCGAGACCGCCGAGCTGTTCGACCACCCCTACGAGGTCAAGCCGGCCCGGCTCGAGCCCGGCACCTACACCAGCATCAACGGCAACACCGCGCTGGCGTGGGGCCTGATCGCCGCCGGCCAGCTGGCCCGGCTGCCGCTCTTCCTTGGCTCGTACCCCATCACCCCCGCCTCGGACATCCTCCACGAGCTGTCCAAGCGCAAGGCGTTCGGGGTGCGCACCGTGCAGGCCGAGGACGAGATCGCCGGCATCGGCGCCGCCCTGGGCGCGGCGTTCGGCGGCCACCTCGCCCTCACCACGACGAGCGGGCCGGGCGTGGCCCTCAAGTCCGAGACCATGGGCCTGGCCGTCAGCCTGGAGCTGCCGCTGCTCGTCATCGACATCCAGCGGGGCGGTCCGTCGACCGGCCTGCCGACCAAGACCGAGGCGGCGGACCTGCTGCAGGCCATGTACGGGCGCCACGGCGAGTCGCCGATCCCGATCGTCGCCGCCTACAGCCCGGCCAACTGCTTCGAGGTCGCCATCGAGGCGGCCCGGATCGCCCTCACGTACCGGACCCCGGTGATGCTGCTGTCCGACGGCTACCTGGCCAACGGCTCGGAGCCCTGGCGCCTCCCCGACGTGGCCTCCCTGCCGGACATCTCGGTGCCCTTCGCCTCCGAGGCCAACCACCACGACGAGGACGGGAACGCGACCTTCTGGCCCTACGTCCGTGATCCCGACACGCTGGCCCGGCCGTGGGCCATCCCCGGCACCCCGGGCCTCGAGCACCGCATCGGCGGCATCGAGAAGGCCGACGGGTCCGGCAACATCAGCTACGACCCCGAGAACCACGAGCGGATGGTGCGGCTGCGGGCGGCCAAGGTGGCCGGCATCGCCCACGACATCCCCCCGACGGCCGTGCGCGGCGACGTCGACGACGCCGAGGTGCTGGTGCTCGGGTGGGGATCGACCTGGGGGGCGATCGACGGGGCGATGGAGCGGTGCCGGCGCCGGGGCCGCAAGGTCGCCCACGCCCACCTGGTGCACCTGAACCCCTTCCCGGCCGACCTCGGCGAGGTGCTGGCGCGCTACCCGCGGGTCGTGGTCCCCGAGATGAACCTGGGCCAGCTGGTCAAGCTGGTGCGGGCCGAGTTCCTGGTCGACGCCCGGTCGGTCGCCAAGGTCCAGGGCGTCCCCTTCACCGCCAGCGAGCTGGAGCGGGCCCTGCTGGCCGAGCTCGACCGGTGAGCACGAACGCAGAGGAGGCCTGATGGCCGACACCACCGACGTCCCGACCACCACCCGCAAGGACTGGACGAGCGACCAGGAGCCGCGCTGGTGCCCCGGCTGCGGCGACTACTCGGTCCTGGCCGCGGTGCAGATGCTCATGCCCGAGCTCGGGGTCCGGCGCGAGAACACCGTGTTCGTCTCGGGCATCGGCTGCGCCGCCCGCTTCCCGTACTACATGAACACCTACGGGATGCACACGATCCACGGGCGGGCGCCGGCCATCGCCACCGGTCTGGCCATGGCCCGCAGCGATCTCGACGTCTGGGTGGTCACCGGCGACGGCGACGCCCTGTCGATCGGCGGCAACCACCTGATCCACGCCCTCCGCCGGAACATCGACCTCACCATCCTGCTGTTCAACAACCAGATCTACGGCCTGACCAAGGGCCAGTACTCGCCCACCTCGGAGCTGGGCAAGGTCACCAAGAGCACCCCGTTCGGGTCGCTCGACCGGCCGTTCAACCCGGTGAGCCTCGCCCTCGGTGCCGAGGCCAGCTTCGTGGCCCGCACCCACGACATGGACCGCAAGCACATGCAGGAGATGTTCCGCCGGGCCCACGAGCACCAGGGCGCCGCCTTCGTCGAGGTGTACCAGAACTGCAACGTCTTCAACGACGGGGCCTTCGGGGAGATCACCAGCCGGGCCAATCGCGACTCGATGCTGATCCCCCTGGTGCACGGCGAGCCCATCCGCTTCGGTGCCGACCTCGAGCGTGGGGTGGTGCTCGACGGGCAGGGCCGGGCCCGCATCGTCGACGTGGCCGAGGTCGGCGAGCAGGCCATCCTCGTGCACGACGAGGCGCGCGAGGAGCCCGGGCTGGCCTTCATGCTGTCCCGGCTGGCCTCCGGGCCGACCGAGCCCACTCCCATCGGGGTGTTCCGGGCCGTCGACCGGCCCGAGTACGGCGAGGAGACCGACCGCCAGCTGGCCGCCGCCAACGCCGAGGGCACCGCCGACCTCGAGGCGCTGCTCCACTCCCGGCCGACCTGGGAGGTCTGACCCCGCCGGGGTGGCCCCGGGTCAGGTCCGGCGGTAGACGAGCCCGGTCTTGGGCTTCGGGTGGAAGAAGGTGGTCTTGGCCGGCATGCGGCGTCCCGCATGGGCGTTGTCGTCGATCTGGGCGACGGTGGCCGGCCGCAGCAGCACACCGGCCTGCGCCGACCCGCCGGCCACCGCGGCGGTGACCTGGTCGACGCCGTGCTGGTAGGTGATGGTCACGGGGACGTCCAGCGCCCGCAGGGCCACCTCGAGTCGGCTGCTGTCGAGGTCGGCGGCGTCGGTCAGTGCCTCGGGGCGGGGCACCAGCAGCCGGGCGTCCCGCTCCGGTCGCAGCAGGGCCAGGGCCCCAGCCGCGTCCATGCGGTCGAGCAGGTGGGGGCCGACCGGGGCCGGGCCGGCGTCGTCGAACCACGGCGCCAGCGCGTCGAGCAGGTCGAGGTCGTCGGGCAGCCCGGTGAGCAGCCGGTGGATGGGGCGCACCGTGAGCTGGTCGGCCACCAGCTCGACCACGAAGCAGAGCATCGACTCGGCACCGCCGGCCGATCCGTCGGCGGCGGCGCGGCGCCGCTCGTCGCGGTAGGCGAGGGACGTCTCGTAGCGGTGGTGGCCGTCGGCGACCACCACCGGCGTCCGCCCGACCGCCTCGCTGATGGCCCGCACCCGCGCGGGGTCGTCGATGCGCCAGACGCTGTGGTCGACGCCGTCGTCGTCGGTCCACGCCTGCAGGGGCGGCTGGGGCACCTCGAGCAGGGCGGTGAGCCCGTCGGTGAGCGACAGGGCCCACACCGCCGACAGGTTGGCGCCGGTGGCCCGCAGCAGGTCGAGGCGGTCGCTGCGGGCCTTCGGGGTCGTGTGCTCGTGGGGCAGGATGTCGCCGGCGTCGGGTTCGGCCAGCTCGAGGGCGCCGATGACCCCCAGGGTGTGGGCCGGGCGGCCGCGGTCGTCCACGTAGCCCATCCGGTAGACGGTGAAGCAGGGGGCCGGGTCGACGACCAGCGAGCCGTCGGCCGTCCAGGCGTCGAGCCGCTCGGCCGAGGAGCGGTAGCGCTGGTCGCCGTCGGCGGGATCGGGCACGTCCACCAGGACGGCGTTTCGATCGGACCGGGCGGCCAGCGCGGCCCGGTCGGCGCCGGAGAGGACGTCGTAGGGCGGGGCGGTCACGTCGGCCAGCGAGCACCGCCCGAGGTCGTAGCGCAGGCCGCGGAACGGCTCGAAGCGTGGCACCCGCCAGTGTTAGCAGACCCCGCCCCGCACCCGACCCGATCGGTGCGAACTTTTGCAAGCACGAGCGCGACACCGGTAGCGTGGTACGCCATGGCTCAGAACGAAGCGATTCGCCGGTACCTCGACACGGGCGTGCAGTTCACGCAGATGACCCAGGCCCGGGCCGAGGCCATCGTCAAGGACCTGGTCAAGGCCGGCGAACTGCAGACCGAGCAGGCCCAGGCGGCCGTCAGCGACCTGCTCGACCGCAGCCGCAGGAACGCCGACAAGTTCGTCGAGCAGGTCCGCAAGGAGGTGCGGTCCCAGGTCTCGAACCTCGGGCTCGCCACCCAGGACGACATCGCCCGGCTCGAGCGCAAGATCGCCTCGATGTCCTCGTCGTCGAGGAAGGCTCCGGCCAAGAAGGCGGCCACCAGGAAGGCCCCGGCCAGGAAGGCCGCCGCCAAGCGGACCGCCGCCACGAAGTCGGCGGCCAAGAAGTCGGCGGCCAAGAAGTCCGGCGCCTGAGCCGTCGGGGTTCGCCCCGGCGGTCACGGGGAAGCGGGGCGGGGGCCGCCCGCCGGGGCGGTCCAGCGCGGCCGACGGCCGCGCCCGCCATCATGTCGGGTGTGAGCCTCACGCCCGTCCCCGCCCGCGCCCACGCCCGGGGGCGTTGATGGCCTCGGTCGGGGTGGTGGTGCACTGGGGCAGCGATCGAGCCAGCGACCTGGCCCGCGAGGTCACCGAGTGGCTCCTGCACCGGGGCCACCGGGTCGTGCTGCCGACCAACGACGCCGAGCTGGCCGGGCACCCCGAGCTGGGTGTCGACGACTCGCCGCTGGCCGGGCTCGACCTGGCCCTCAGCGTCGGTGGCGACGGCACCATGCTGCGCACGGTGCACCTGGCCGCCCCCCACGGGGTGCCGGTCCTCGGGGTCAACGTCGGCCAGCTCGGCTACCTCACCGACGTCGAGCCGCAGTCGTGGACGGCGGCGGTCGAGCGCTTCCTCGACGGCCGGTACCAGCTCGAGGCCCGCATGCTGCTCTCGGTCGTGGTCCGGCGCGAGAGCGGCGAGGAGCCCGCCGAGCTGGCCCTGAACGAGGCGGTGCTCGAGAAGGACTCCATGGGTCACACCGTGCGGCTCCGGGTCGACATCGACGGCGAGTTCTTCACGACCTACGTGGCCGACGGGTTCATCGTGGCCACCCCCACCGGCTCGACCGCCTACTCGCTGTCGGCCCACGGTCCGGTGATCGCGTCGGGGCACCACGCCCTGCTGCTCACGCCCGTCTGCCCCCACGGGCTGTTCGACCGCAGCCTGATCCTGCCCCCGGGGTCCCACGTCCGGCTGCAGGTGTGCGGGCACCGCCCCGCCTCACTCGCCATCGACGGCCGCCACCGGGGACGGCTGGACGTGGGCGACTCGATCGACTGCACCTCCGGGCGCGAGGAGGCCCAGCTCGTGACCTTCGGTCGGCGCAACGTCCATGCCGTGCTGAAGTCGAAGTTCGGGCTCAACGACCGGTGAGCGGACGGTGCTGGTAGAGCTGGCGGTCCGCGACCTCGGGGTGATCCGCGAGCTGCGGGTCGTGCTCGGACCCGGGATGACGGCGCTCACCGGCGAGACCGGTGCCGGCAAGACCCTGGTGGTCGAGGCCCTCGACCTGCTCCTCGGCGGCCGGGCCGAGGGAGCGCTGGTGCGCACCGGCGCCGCCGAGGCGACCGTCGAGGGGCGCTTCGTGGTCGACGGGGAGGAGCTGGTGCTGCGCCGGGCGGTGCCGGCCTCGGGCCGCAGTCGCGCCTACGTCGACGGCCGGATGGCGACCGCCGCCGAGCTGTCGGAGGTCGGCCGCGACCTGGTCGACCTGCACGGCCAGCACGCCCACCAGAGCCTGCTGGCCCCCGCCGTCCAGCGCGACGCCCTCGATCGCTACGGGGGCATCGACCCCGCCCCGCTGGCCGCCGCCCGGGCCGAGGAGGCCGCCATCGCCGCCCGGCTCGAGGCCCTGGGCGGCGACCGGGGCGCCCGCGAGCGCGAGCTCGACCTGCTGCGCTTCCAGCTCGACGAGCTCGACGCCGCCCGGCTGGTCGAGCCCGACGAGGACGACCGGCTCGACGAGGAGCAGGACGAGCTGGCGGCGGTCACCGCCGACCGCGAAGCGGCGGCCGAGGCCCTGGCCGCGCTGTCGGCCGACGGACCGGTGCACGACGGGATCGGCCGGGCCCGTGCCGCCCTCGACGGGTCCCGACGCTTCGCGTCCCTGGCGGAGCGGGTCCGATCGGTGGAGGCCGAGGTCGCCGACATCGGCGCCGAGGTGCGGGGCGCCGGCGAGGCGGTCGAGGAGCGCCCGGAGCGGCTGGCCGAGATCCGGGCCCGACGCCAGCTGCTGCGCGACCTGGTCCGCAAGTACGGGACCGCATCCGGCCACGGCGACGGCGGCCCGGGCAGCCTGGGCTCGGTCCTCGACTACCGCGAGGAGATCCGCGCCCGGCTGGCCGAGCTGCAGGGCGACGAGGTCACCGTGGCGCGGCTGGAGCAGGAGCGCGACCGGGCCCGCCGGGCGGTGGCCGCCGAGCAGGCCCGGGTCGGTGCCGCCCGCCGGGCGGCGGCCCCCGGCCTGGCCGCTGCCGTCGAGGACGAGCTGCGGGAGCTGGCCATGCCACGCGCCCGGGTCGAGGTCGAGGTGGGGGCGGACCCCGGCGACCGGGTGGCGGTGCTGCTGGCGGCCAATCCCGGCGCGGAGCCCCGGCCGCTCGCCAAGGTCGCCTCCGGCGGGGAGCTGGCACGGGCCATGCTGGCGGTCCGGCTGGTGCTGACCGCCGGGCCGCCGGTGCTGGTGTTCGACGAGGTCGACGCGGGCGTCGGGGGGGCGGCGGCCGCCGCGGTCGGACGGGCCCTGGCCCGCGTGGCGACCGACCACCAGGTGCTGGTCGTCACCCACCTCGCCCAGGTGGCGGCCTGCGCGGACGCCCAGGTGGTGGTGACCAAGCACCAGGAGGGCGAGGAGACCACCTCCGAGCTGGCGCCGGTCGACGGGAGGGCCCGGGTCACCGAGCTGGCCCGGATGCTGAGCGGGTCACCCGACGCCGCCGTCGCCCGGGAGCACGCCGGTGAGCTGCTCGCCGACGCCGAGCGCGATCGCGCCGGACGGGGCCGCCGCCGGGTGCGCGAGGGGGTGTGAGATGGCCAGCCAGCAGCGGGACCGCCCGACCATCGCCGGCGTGGCCCGGGTCGACCGCCGGACCAAGGACCTCGTCAAGCGGATCCTGCCGGGGGAGATCGCGGTGATCGACCACGAGGACCTCGACCGGGTCGCGGCCGAGACCCTGGTCCAGGCGCAGGTGGGGGCGGTGGTGAACGCCGCCGACTCCATGTCGGGCCGCTACCCGAACGTCGGGCCCCTGCTCGTCGCCGCCGCCGGCATCCCGCTGCTCGACGGCGTCGGTCGCGAGGTCATGGAGCGGGTCGGGGACGGGGTGGCGGTCTGCCTGCAGGGCGAGGATCTGCGCCTCGGTGAGGAGACCGTGGCCTCGGGCACCCGCCAGACCCTCGAGACGCTGGAGGCGCAGATCCAGGAGGCGAGGGAGAGCATGGGCGACGAGCTCTCCCGCTTCGCCGAGAACACCCTGACCTACCTCCAGAAGGAGGGGTCGCTGCTGCTCGACCAGCCCGACCTGCCACCGACCAGGCTCGACTTCCGGGGTCGCCAGGTGCTGATCGTGGTGCGGGGCATCGACTACCGCGAGGACCTGGCCATCCTGCGCAACAGCGGATACCTGCGGGAGGTGGCGCCCATCCTGGTCGGCGTCGACGGCGGGGCCGACGCCCTGCTCGAGGTCGGGTACAAGCCGGACCTCATCATCGGCGACTTCGACTCGGTGGGGGAGCGGGCGCTTCGTTGCGGGGCCGAGCTCATCGTCCACGGCTACGCCGACGGCCGGGCGCCCGGGGCGTCCCGCCTCGACGAGCTCGACCTGCCCTACGAGGTGTTCGCCTCGGTGGGCACCAGCGAGGACATCGCCATGCTGCTCGCCTTCGAGTCGGGAGCCGAGCTGATCGTGGCGGTCGGCACCCACAACTCGATGGTCGAGTTCCTGGACAAGGGCCGCCAGGGCATGTCCTCGACCTTCCTCGTCCGCATGAAGGTGGGGCCGATCCTGGTCGATGCGAAGGGCGTCAGCCGGCTGTACCAGGCTCGGGTGCGTCGCCGCGACCTGCTGCTCATGGTGACCGCCGCCCTCTTCACCCTGGTCGTCATCGTGATCATCAGCGAGCCGATCAGACTGTGGATCAGAGCCGTGTGGCTGTCGCTCACCTGACCCGACCCGGACCGGTGCCGTGATCAACTTCCGCTACCACATCATCAGCATCACCGCGGTGTTCCTCGCCCTCGGGCTGGGGCTCGCCCTCGGGACCTCGTTCGGCAACCGGGCGCTGGTGAGCAGCCTCCAGAACACCCAGCGCAGCCTCGACCGCGAGGTCCACAGCAAGCGCGACGAGAACAGCAAGCTGCGGGCCGAGGCCGCGCAGGCCAAGGAGCGGTCCGACCGCTTCGCCCAGCAGGCGGTGCTCGGGCCGCTCGTCTCCGGCCAGCTCGAGGGCGTCCCGGTGCTGATGATCGCCCCGACCGGCATCGACGAGGCGTCCCTCACCCGGGTGCGCACCGCGCTGACGACCTCGGGGGCCTCCTTCGCCGGCACCCTGCGGATCGACCGGCGCTTCGCGCTCGAGGGGGACAACGCCGCCAAAGCGGCCACCATCCTCAACCTGCCCGTCACGACCCCCCGGGCGGACCTGCGCCGCCGGTTGGTGAACGAGCTGGCCGCCGCCCTGCGGCAGGGGGCCACCATCAGCGGGGTCACGCCGACCACCGCTCCGGCCACCTCGACGACCACCACGACCGAGCCGGCCGGCTCGACCACCACCGCCGGGCCCAGCGCCAGCTCCACCTCCACGACCACCGCGCCGACCGGCGAGACCGCAGCCGGTCAGGAGCCGGCGGTCATCACCGCCCTGCGCGACGCCGGGTTCCTGCAGCTCGAGCCGCCGGACAACGGCAGCAAGTCCGACCCGATCGTCCTGGACGGGGGCTACCGGTACCTGTTCGTGTCGGGGCCGGGGGCCGACCTGCCCGATGCCGACCTCCTCCTCCCGCTGGTGCGGGCCCTGGCCGAGTCGCCCGGCGTGCCGGTCGTGGTGGCGTCCGCGGCGGTTGGTGACGACCCCGAAGCGGTGCGGACCCAGGTGGTCGGCCCCATCCGGGACGACCCGGCCGTGAGCCAGTCGGTCTCGACCGTCGACGACCTGGAGTCGTTCCAGGGCATCGCCGCCACCGTGCTCGCCCTGCAGGAGGCCGGCAGCGGTCGCCACGGGCAGTACGGGGTCGGCCAGGGCGCGACCGCGCCGCTGCCGCCGGTGCCCAACGGCCCGTGACCGACGCGGCGGCCGGCCTCGACCCGGCGCAGCCGGCCCCGCTGGCACCCGTCGGTGACGGGCCCGAGGCGCCCGGCGAGCCCGCGGCGCCGGAGCAGCCCGACCGGCTCGGTCGCGACACCGCCGCCATCACGGTCGGGAACCTGCTCTCGCGCGTCACCGGCTTCGCCCGGGTGGTGGCGGTCGGCGCCGCCCTCGGGATCACCCGCCTCGGCGACACCTACCAGAGCGCCAACGAGGTCTCGAACATCCTGTTCGAGCTGCTGGCCGGCGGCCTGCTCTACGCGGTGCTGGTCCCGACCTTCGTCGGGCTGCTCGACCGGGGCGAGCGACGACGGGCCGCCGACCTGGGTGGGGCGCTGCTCGGGAGGATGCTGGCCGCCCTCGCCGCCCTGGTCGTGCTCGGCGGCCTGGTCGGACCGTGGATCATGCGCCTCTTCACCATCGGCGTCCCCGCCGGCGGCCTGCGGTCCCGTCAGATCGAGCTGGGCGCCTTCCTGCTGTGGTTCTTCCTGCCGCAGCTCCTGCTGTACGCGACCGGCGCGGTGGCCACCGCCCTGCTCCAGGCCGACCGCCGGTTCCTCGCTGCCGCCCTCGCCCCGGTGTGCAACAACGTGGTCGTCATCGCCATCATGGGCGCCTTCGCCGCGGGGGCCGACGACCGCGTCGCCGACACCCTCCGGCTCACCGGGGTGCAGGAGCTGGTGCTCGGCCTGGGCACCACCGCCGGCGTGCTGGTGATGGTCGCCATCCCCGTGCTGGCGGCCCGGCGCGTCGGCCTGGCCGGTCGTCCCCGCTGGCGGGGTGGCGAGGGCCTCGGCACCCTCGCCCGCAAGGGGATCTGGGGCGCCGGCCACATCGGGCTCAACGAGGTGCTGATCTTCACCACCTACGTGCTGGCCTCGCGGGTGAGCGGCGGGCAGGCCGCCTTCCAGGTGGCCTTCACCTTCTTCCTGCTGCCCCACGCCCTGCTCGGCAACCCCGTCTTCACCGCCCTGTTCCCGCGCCTGTCGAGCCACGCCGCCCGCGACGACCGGGCCCGGTTCTGCTCGGACCTGTCGATGGGCTTGCGGACCACGACCCTGCTGCTGCTGCCGGCGGCCGGGCTGCTCGCCTCCCTCGCCCTGCCGGGCCTCACCGTGATCAAGGGGTTCGGGCAGTTCGACGGCCGGGGCGTCGCCCTGGTGGCCGAGGTGGTGGCCGCCTACGCCTTCGGCCTGCTCGGCTACACCGGCTTCTTCCTGCTGACCCGGGCCAGCTACGCCCTCGACGACGTCCGGACGCCGACCGTCGTGAACCTCGGGGTCACCGCCTTCGCGGTGGTGGGCATGGCGGGGGCATCGGCCGCCGCCAGCGGCGACGGCAAGGTCGTGGTGCTGGGCCTCGTCCACGCGGTGGCCGTCACCGGCGGCACGGTGGTGCTCGGGTTCGTGCTGCGCCGTCGGCTCGACCGGCCCGTGCCCGTCGGCGCCACCCTGGTGCGGGCCGGGGCGGCCACCGCCGCCGCCTGCGCGGTGGCCTGGGCGGTGTCGAGCGCCGTCGGCTGGTCGAGCCGATCGGCGGCCGCCATCGCCCTGGTGACGGCCAGCGCCGCCGCGCTGGCTGCCTACGCCGCCGTGCTGGCGCTGCTGCGCACCCCCGAGCTGGCCCGTCTCCGCGCCGGTCGTCACCGGCGGTTCTGACAGGATTCACCGCAGCGCCATGAGCACCGTCGTCGCCATCGTGCCGGCCAAGGACCGGCAGGACTCGGTCGCCGCCACCGTCGGTGCGCTGCGGAGCCTGGCCGACGTCCGCCGGGTCCTGGTGGTGGACGACGGCTCGACCGACGGCACCGCCGAGGCGGCCCGGCGCGCCGGGGCCGCCGTGCTGCGACTCCACCGCAACCACGGCAAGGGCGACGCGGTGCTGGCGGGGGTCGCGGCCGAGCCCGACGCCGACGTGTACCTGCTGATCGACGCCGACCTGGCCGAGACGGCCGCGGTGGCCGACGCGCTGCTGGCACCGGTGCTCGACGACCGGGCCGACATGACCGTCGCCGTGCTGCCCCCTGCCGCAGGCCGGGGTGGGTTCGGGCTGGTCAGGCGACTGGCCGGGCGGGGCATCGAGCGGGCCGGCGGTCCCACCACCCGAGCGCCGCTGTCGGGACAGCGGGCGGTTCGGGCCCCGATCCTGCAGCGGCTCACCGGCGCGCCCCGCTTCGGACTGGAGGTGGCGCTCACCGTCGACGCCGCCCGGGCCGGAGCCCGGATCCTCGAGGTCGAGGCGCCGATGGAGCACCGCCACACCGGCCGGTCGTGGCGCGGCTTCGCCCACCGGGCCCGCCAGGGCGGCGACATCGTGGCCGCCCTGTGGCCCCGCCTCCTCGGCGGCCGCCGCCGGCTGGTCGGCCTGCTCGCGGTCACCGCCCTGGCGCTGGTCGCGCTGGTCGTCATGAGCGGCCGGGCCCAACCGGTCGGCGTGGCCCAGACCACCCGTCCCCGCAAGGTGCTGCTCTTCGGCATCCCCCGGTTCAGCATCGACGACCTCGCCGCCGGCCGCATGCCCAACCTGTCGAGGCTGGCCCGCACGGGTGCGGTGTCGGTGAACAGCACCCGCTCCATGTCGTCGACCCCGGCCCCGACCGAGACCTACGCCACCATCGGTGCCGGCGTCCGGGTGACGCCCGACTCCAGCGCCGCCGACGCCCGCATGGCCGACGATCCGGTCGAGGGCAGCACGGCCCGCCAGGTCGTCGACCGGCGCACCGGGCGGACCGCCACGGGCGAGGTGGTCGTGGTCGGCGGTCCCAAGGCCATCGCCGGCACGCCGTCGGACGTGGGCAGCGCCCCCGGGGCGTTCGGCCAGGCGCTCGACCGCGCCGGACGCCGGGTCGCGGTGATCAACAACGGCGACACCGTCGACGAGCTGGGCAACACCCAGGTCAGCCGACCCGCCGCCGTGGCGGTGATGAACAAGGCGGCGTCGGTCGACCTCGGCGACGTGTCCGGCTCGGTCGGCGACGGGAGCCTCGACATCGAGCTGCTGCAGCGGGACCCGGCCGCCCCCTTCGGCATCCGAGCCAACCCGGGCGCGGTGGTGGCCAAGACCGAGCGGGCGCTGCAGCAGGCCGACGTGGTGCTCGTCGACCCCGGCGACACCGACCGGGCGGGCCAGTACGCGCCGTCGACCTCGGGAGGCGAGGCCGAGGCGCTCCGCCGCACCGCCCTGCGCCACACCGACGACATCCTCGGCCGGCTGGCCGACCACCTGCCGAGGGGGACGCTGCTGCTGGTGGTCGGGGTGAGCCCGCCGGCCGACGGCTGGGGCCTCACCCCGGTGGTGGCCTACGGCGCCGGCGTCCGCCACGGCTACCTGTACTCCCCGTCGACCCGTCGGACGGGGCTCACCACCACCACCGACCTGGCGCCCACGGTGCTGCACGACCTGGGCGTGCCCGTCCCGGCCGGCATGGTCGGCTCGCCGCTGCAGTACCAGCCGGGCACCGTCGACCTCGGCCACCTGCAGGCCCTCGACGCGGCGGCCACCTCCCGCGAGGACGTCTACGGCGGCATGACCAACACCTTCATCGTGCTGATGGCGGTCGTGTACCTGGCCCTGCTGGTGCTCGTGCTGCAGCGCCGGGAGCGCTCCCGGACCGCCCGGCTGCTGCGGCTGGCCGTGCTGGCCACCGCCGCCTGGCCCCTGGCCACCTTCCTGCTGCGGGCCCTCCCGACCTCGGTGGGGCAGGGGGCCGCCAGCCAGGTCGCCGTCTGGGTGCTGGCGGTCGCCCTCGCCCTGGTGGCCGACCGCTGGCGCACCGGTCCGCTGGCGCCGCTCACCCGCATCTGCGGCCTCACGGTGGTGGTCGTGCTCGTGGACCTCGCCCTCGGCGCCGATCTCCAGCAGCTCACCGTGCTCGGCTACTCGCCGCACGCCGCCGCTCGCTACACGGGCATCGGCAACATGGCCTTCGGCGCCCTGGCCGGCGCGGCGGCGGTGTGGGCGCTCATCCGGGTCGACCGGGTCGATCCGCGGGACCGCGCCGGTCGGGACCAGGCGCTGCTCGTGGCCGCCGCCATCTTCGTGCTGGTGGTGGTGGCCGACGGGTGGCCCACCCTCGGCTCGGACGTCGGCGGCGTGCTGACGCTGGTGCCGGTCTACGGGCTGGCCTGGTTCGTCGCCTCGGGCCGCAAGGTCCGGTGGCGGATTGTGCTCTTGCTCGGGGCCGCCACCGCGGTCGTGCTCGGCGGCGTCACCATCCTCGACCTGCTCCGGCCGGCCGACCAGCGCAGCCACCTCGGCCGGTTCGCAGCCGGGATCTTCGACGGCAGCGGCGAGGCGTGGACCACCATCTCCCGCAAGGCCTCGACGAACCTCCGCGTGCTGCAGAACACCGACTGGGCGTTCATCGTCCCGGTCGTCGCGGTGTTCGCCTACGGCGTGCTCGGGGTCCGCGACGGGGTGCGGCGCCTGCTGCCGAAGGGCTCGGCCCGCCGCACCGCCGCCGTCGCCGCCACCGCCGTCGGCGTGCTGGGCGGTCTGGTGAACGACTCCGGCGTGGTGGTCACCGCCCTGGCCCTCGTCTACGTCGGCCCCCTGGTGGCGCTGGCGGCCCTCGACGACGGCGACCCGGTGCCCGACCAGCTCGAGCCGACCGCCGACGACCTGCCCGAGCTGGAGCTGGAGGCCGAGGAGCTCTCGTCGGCCGCCCTCACCGACTAGCCGGCGTCGCCATCCGGTGGGGTCCGGCTGCCCGCCTCTAGGTTCGGGGGATGGCGCTGGTGGTGTGGACCGTGGCCGGTGCGGTCGCCGGCGCCGGCCTCTGGGTCCTGCTGCGCGCCACCTTCGCCCAGCCGGTCTTCCGGCGCACGAACTTCCGCGGGGCGCCCGTCCCGGTGGCGGCCGGGCTGGTCGTGGCGCTGGCGGTGGCCGCGGTCGACGGCGTGGCCGAGGTGGTCGACGCCGCCGGTGCCCACGTGGCCGCGCCGGGTGCCCGGCACCTCACCCTCGCCGCCGTGCTCGGCTTCTCCCTGCTCGGCCTGCTCGACGACCTCGCCGCCAGCGGGGAGGACCGCGGCTTCGCCGGACACCTGCGGGCACTGGCCGCCGGCCGGCTCACCACCGGCGGGGTGAAGCTGCTCGGCGGCGGCGCGCTGTCGGTCGCGGTGGCCGGCGCCGCCCGTTCGTCGTCGCTGCCGATGCTCGCCGTCGACGGTGCCCTGGTCGCCCTGGCCGCCAACCTGGCCAACCTGTTCGACCGGGCCCCGGGGCGGGTGACCAAGGTCGCCCTGGTGGCCGGCGCGGCGCTGGCGGTCGCCACCGGCGGCGACGACCGGCTCGTGGGTGCCGCCGTGGCCGTCGGCGCCGCCGCCGGACTGCTCTGGCCGGACCTGCGCGAGCAGCTGATGCTGGGTGACGCCGGCGCCAACCCGCTCGGCGCCGCCCTCGGTCTGGGCGTGGTGCTCTCGACGGGCACCGTCGTGCGGGTGGTGGTGGCGGCGGTGCTGCTCGCCCTGAACCTGCTGAGCGAGCGGGTGAGCTACAGCCGGGTCATCGACGCGGTGGGACCGCTGCGGGCGCTCGACCGGCTCGGCCGCCGCCCGTGACCCAGGCCGGTTCGACCCCGTCGGCGTCCGGCACGGCGTCGAACCACATCGATGTCACCCCGGCGCGGTATGGTGCGCGCCCGTGACGAAACACATCTTCGTGACGGGCGGCGTGGCCTCGTCCCTCGGCAAGGGCATCACGGCCAGCTCGCTGGGGCGACTGCTCAAGTCCCGGGGCCTGCGGGTGACGATGCAGAAGCTCGACCCGTACATCAACGTCGACCCCGGCACCATGAACCCCTTCGAGCACGGCGAGGTCTTCGTCACCGACGACGGCGGCGAGACCGACCTCGACCTCGGGCACTACGAGCGGTTCATCGACGAGAGCCTGTCGCCGCGACTCCAACGCCACGACCGGCTCGATCTACGCCGCCGTGCTGGCCGCCGAGCGGCGGGGCGACTACCTGGGCAAGACGGTGCAGGTGATCCCCCACATCACCGACGAGATCAAGCACCGCATCACCCGGCTGACCGCCGACGACGTCGATGTGGTGATCACCGAGGTGGGCGGCACCGTCGGCGACATCGAGATCCTGCCGTTCCTCGAGGCCATCCGGCAGTTCCGCCTCGACGTGGGACGCGAGAACGTCTGCTACGTCCACGTCACCCTGGTGCCGTTCATCGGGCCGTCGGGGGAGCAGAAGACCAAGCCGACCCAGCACTCGGTCACCGAGCTGCGCAGCCGGGGCATCCAGCCCGACGTCATCGTCTGCCGCAGCGAGGCCGAGCTGAACACCGAGCTCAAGCGCAAGATCTCCAACCTCTCGGACGTCCCGGCCAGCGCGGTGGTCAACTGCGCCGACGCCGGCAACCTCTACGAGATCCCGCTCATCCTCCACGACGAGGGCCTCGACCGCGAGGTGTGCCGCATCCTGCGCCTCGACGACCGCGAGGCCGACCTCACCGAGTGGGAGGCGCTGGTCCAGCGGGTCGAGGCCGCCACCCGGCCCGTGCGCATCGGCATCATCGGCAAGTACGTGACCCTGATCGACGCCTACCTCTCGGTGGTCGAGGCGGCCAAGCACGGCGGCTTCCACCACGGGGCCAAGGTCGAGATCGAGTGGATCCAGGCCGAGCAGGTCGAGGGGCTGCTGGCCGACGGGCGCCTCCGCGACCTCGACGGCATCGTGCTGCCCGGCGGCTTCGGCGAGCGGGGCACCGAGGGGAAGATCGCGGCCGCGACCTACGCCCGCGAGCACCAGATCCCGTGCCTCGGCCTGTGCCTCGGGTTGCAGATGATGACCATCGACTTCGCCCGCAACGTGCTCGGCCTCACCGGCGCCAACTCTCGGGAGATGGATCCGACCACGCCGCACCCCGTGATCGACCTGATGGACTCGCAGAAGGACGTCACCGACCTCGGCGGCACCATGCGCCTCGGTGCCTACGTGGCCGAGCTGGCGCCGGGGTCGCTGGTCGAGAAGGCCTACGGGCGCAGCGTGGTGTCCGAGCGCCACCGGCACCGCTACGAGTTCAACCCCAAGTACCGGTCGCGGTTCGAGGGCAGCGGCTTCGTGTGCTCGGGGGAGTCGCCCGACCACCGGCTCGTCGAGTTCATCGAGCTGGAGGGCCACCCCTTCTGGGTCGGCACCCAGGCCCACCCCGAGCTGAAGAGCCGACCCAACCGGCCCGCCCCGCTGTTCCGGGAGTTCATCGGCGCCGCCCTGGCCCGGGCCGAGGATCGGGCGCCGCACCTGTTCGACGTGGACGGGTCCGCCGAACCGCCGGTCGCCGCGGGCGCCGAGCGCCGCGCCGGGTGAGCGGGGCCCTCGGGTGAGCGGCGAGGCCGGCTTCCGGCACCTCGGCGACGACCCGGTGCTGGAGCTGTCGCGCCACCGGGTGGTCACCGGCCGGTTCGAGGCGCCCGACGGCGCCCGCTTCGACCGCGACGTGGTCCGCTCGCCGCAGGTCGTCGCCATGGTGCCCCTCAGCGACGACGGCGCCGAGGCCCTGCTGGTGCGGCAGTACCGGGGCCCCATCGACCAGCTGCTGCTCGAGGTCCCTGCCGGCCTGTGCGACGTCGACGGCGAGGATCCGGAGGAGACGGCCCGCCGCGAGCTCGTCGAGGAGGTCGGGCGCGAGGCCGGCCGACTCGACCTGGTCGCCCGCGTGCACCCGGCCGCCGGCCTCACCGACCAGCTCACCTTCCTGTACCTCGCCACCGGGCTGACCGAGGTCGGCGCCGACCGCCAGGGGCCCGAGGAGCAGCACATGACCGAGCAGTGGGTCCGCCTCGACGAGGTGCCGGCGCTCATCGGCTCCGGCCAGGTCACCGACTCCAAGACCATCATCGGCCTGCTGCTGGCCCTGCGCCGACACGAGGGCTGAGCGGTGCCCCGGCCGCGGGGTGCACCCTCCCCGTCGCTCGACCTCCCCCTCGAGGCCGAGGAGTTCCTGACCTGGCTGCAGGTCGAGAAGGGGCGGTCACCCAACACCCTCGCCGCCTACCGCAACGACCTCGAGCGCTACCTCGGGTGGCTGGCCGAGCGGGGCCGGTCGCTCGACACCGTCGAGGAGGCCGACATCGCCGAGCACGTGGGGTGGCTGCGCAGCACCGGTCGGGCCCCGTCGTCGGTGAAGCGGGCGACGGTGTCGGTGCGCTCGCTGCACCGCTTCCTGGTGGCCGAGGGCCAGTCCGAGCGCGACCCGGCGGCGGAGGTGGCCGTGCCCCGGGTGCCTCGCGGCCTGCCCAAGGCGCTGAGCGAGGACGAGGTGGGGTCCCTGCTCGACGCGGTGGTCGGCCACGAGGTGCACCACCGCCGGGACCGGGCCATCCTCGAGACGCTGTACGGCACCGGCCTGCGGATCTCCGAGCTCACCGGCCTGTCGATCGGCGACGTCGACCTCGAGGACCGGCTGCTCCGGGTCTTCGGCAAGGGCGCCAAGGAGCGGGTGGTGCCGGTCGGGCGTCCGGCCCAGCAGGCGCTGGCGGACTGGCTGGCCCACGGCCGGCCCGGTGCCGAGCCGGCGCGGTGGCGCAGCCGGGACGACGCCGAGGCGGTCTTCCTGAACAGCCGCGGCGGTCGCCTGTCACGGCAGGGCGCGTGGGGCATCGTCCGCAAGTACGGCGACCTGGCCGGGCTGTCCGGGCGGCTCACGCCTCACGTGCTGCGCCACTCCTGCGCCACCCACATGCTCGACCACGGCGCCGACATCCGCATCGTGCAGGAGCTGCTGGGCCACTCGTCGATCGCGACCACCCAGGTGTACACGCTGGTCTCCACCGAGCGGCTGTTCTCGGTCTACCGGTCGGCCCATCCCCGGGCCGCAGCCGGGCATCCCTCGCCGACCTAGGGTTGGACCATGCCGTCCGACGAGCTGACCCGCCAGGTGCGGACCGACCTCGAACACGAGCGCGACGACCTCCGCGAGCGGATCGACGAGCTCGACACCGAAGGCTCGGACCACACCTTCGACGAGAACTTCGCCGACTCGGGCCAGGTGCAGGCCGAGCACAACGAGCACCTGACCCTCGCGGCGTCGCTGCAGGAGCAGCTCGACGACATCGAGCGGGCCCTGGCCCGGATCGACGACGGCTCCTACGGCACCTGCGAGGTGTGCGGCGCCGAGATCGACGACGCCCGGCTGGAGGCGATCCCGGCGGCCACGCACTGCATCGACCACGCGTGACCGGTCGTCGGGTGCGCCGGTGAGCGCCGGTCACCTGCTCAAGCGGTTCGCCACCTCCGTCGTGCCGGTCGGGCCCCGCCGGAGGGACGAGGCCTGGGCCCTCGAGCAGCTCCTGCCGGGCGAGCAGGAGCTGTGGCGGCGGATGTCGCGGGTCGATCGCCGCCACGCGGTCGGCGTGGCCCGACGGGTGGAGCGGGCGCTCGGCGTCGAGGCCGGTCGCCCGGTGCTGGCCGCCGCCCTGCTCCACGACGTGGGCAAGGTCGATGCCGGGCTCGGCACCTACGGGCGGGTGATCGCCACCGTGTCGGGCAAGGTCGCCGGCCGGGCGTACGCCCCGGCGTGGAGCGAGTCCGGAGGCTTCACCCGCAAGGTCGGCCTGTACCTGCGCCACGACGAGCTCGGCGCCGAGCTGCTCGAGCTGGCCGGCAGCGACCCGCTGACGGTGGCCTGGACGTCCGAGCACCACCGCGGCGAGGAGGACTGGACGGTGCCCGTCGAGGTCGGCCGGGCCCTGAAGGCCGCCGACGACGACTAGCTCGGCGGGAGCAGGCCCAGGGCGTCCCGGGCCCGGGCGAGGGTGGCGGCGGCGATGTCGGAGGCCTTGGCCGACCCGATGGCGAGCAGGCGGGTGGTCTCGCCCGGATCGGCGACCAGGTCGCGGTAGCGCTGCTGGATGGGGGTGATCAGCTCGACGACCGCGGCGGCGGTGTCGGCCTTGAGCGGGCCGTACTGGGTGTAGCCCTCGGCCGCCTGCTGCGGCGTCCGCCCGGTGGCGGCGGCCAGGATGGAGAGCAGGTTGGAGACCCCGGGCTTGCTCCGGGGGTCGTAGCGGACGTCGGCCTCGGTGTCGGTGACCGCCCGCTTGACCTTGCGCTCGATCACCTTCGGGTCGTCGGCGAGCAGGATCGTGCCCTGCTCGGACTCGACGGACTTCGACATCTTGGTGGTGGGCTGCTGCAGGTCCATGACCCGGGCGCCGGCGGTCGGGTAGGCCGCCTCGGGGACCACGAAGGTGTCGCCGTAGCGCCCGTTGAAGCGGATGGCCAGGTCCCGGGTGAGCTCGAGGTGCTGGCGCTGGTCGTCGCCCACGGGCACCCGGTCGGAGTCGTAGAGCAGGATGTCGGCGGCCATCAGCGCCGGGTAGGTGAAGAGCCCGGCGGACACGAAGTCGGTGCGGCCCGCCTTCTCCTTGAACTGGGTCATGCGGTTCAGCTCGCCGAAGCTGGCGGTGCACTCCATGATCCAGGCCAGCTCCGCGTGCTGGTGGACGTGGCTCTGCACGAACAGGGTGCAGACCTCCGGGTCGAGGCCGACCGCCAGGAGGACGGCGCCCATCTCGAGGGTGCGGGCCCGCAGCGCGGCCGGGTCCTGCGGGGAGGTCAGGGCGTGGAGGTCGACCAGGCAGTAGAAGCTGTCGGCCCGGTGCTGCTCGGCGACCCACGGCTGCAGCGCCCCGAGCAGGTTGCCGAGGTGCGGGGCCCCGGAGGGCTGGATGCCGGAGAGGACGCGGGTCACGGCCGGCGACTGTAGGGGCCCGCTGCCCTCACGCAGCGAGCGGTGGTCGCTCCCGCCGTCGCTCGTCTCGTCGGCCGTGGCGTTGGCTGGTGAGCGTGCGACCACTCGGCGTGGTGAACGTGAACCGCCCGCCGTCGGTCGGCCGCATGGTCCAGCCGTTGCGGTGGACCACGCCGTGGTGGTGGGTGCAGAGCTGCGCCAGGTTCTGGAGGTCGGTCGGCCCGTCGTCGTCGTCCCACTCGTCGACGTGGTGGGCGTGGGTCCAGTGGGCCGGCGCATCGCAGCCGGGGAAGACGCAGCCGCCGTCACGGACCCGCAGGGCGACGCGCTGGGGCGGGCTCGGCAGCCGGACGAGGCGACCCAGGTCGATCGGCACCCGCTGCTCGTCGAGCCACAGCGCCCGCCAGACGGCCCGGGGGACCAGCTGGCGCAACGTGTCCGGCAGGACCGGGACGCCGTCGGGCGTCTCGGCCCGAGCCGTCTCCGCGTCGATGGCGACGACGACCTCGACCCGAGGCGGCTGGGTGCTGTCGAGGTCGCGGGACGCCGATCGCCGGCAGATCTCGACCAGGGCACGGGCCCGGAGCACCCGCTGGGAGGGGATCTCGAGCTCGGGAGCCTGCCGCTGGTCGGCGTACGCCTTCCGCCAGAGCTGGTCGGTGACCCGGTCGATCTCGCCGGTGACGGTCAGCGCCTGATCCGGCAGGAGGTCGGCGGCGATGGTCGTGTTGCCGTCGGTGCACGGGACGACATCGAGCTTCTCGTGCTGCGAGGGCGGCCGGTGACCGCCGTCCTGGTCGACCGCCTCGACCAGCTCGCGCACCAGGTGGACCCAGCGGGGGAACGTGCACCCCCGAGCCTCGTCGACGAGCAGCTGCTGCACCGCGGCGAGCTGGTCGACGATCCTCGGGTTGGCGGCTCGGGCGAAGACCTCGGCGTGCTCCCACCCGATGTCGCCCCGTGCCAGGGCGTCGACGACGAGGGGCAGGTGGGCGGCGAGCTTGACCTCGAGGCCGACCCGAGCCCGGCACCGACCGGCGGGGAGGTCGCGCTGCGCAGCCAGCCAGGTGCCCGTGCGGTGGCCGAGCTCTCGATCGCAGACGGCCCGTCGCTCGAGCTCGGCGTCGACCCGCACCGCTTCGGCGTCGAGCCGCCGACGGGCGTCCTCGATCTCCAGCCGCCGTCCCAACAGCTCGTCGTCGCTCACCGCCTCGAACATGTGTCCCATCGTACGGACGGGGGGTGACAGGTTTCGGGCGTGGACCGGAGCAACATGGTCGGCCGATGGAGGCGCTCCGGACTCGTCGGGCGGTCGCCGCGGTCCGGTCCCTCGCGGTCGAACACCGGTTGGAGGCCGAGGAGATCATCGTCCTCCAGAGCTCGAACAAGCTGTCCCTCCGTCTGCTGCCGTGTGACGTCGTGGCCCGGGTGGCGCCCGAGTCGGAGCAGGTCACCTCGCTCGAGGTGGAGATCTCTCGTCGCCTGGTCCGAGCGGGCAGCCCGGTGGCGGCCCTGGACCCCCGGGTCGAACCGCCGATCTTGCACCGCGACGGCTTCGTGGTCACGTGGTGGAGGTACGTGCACACCGGTCGCGGGTGGTCGGCCCTCCACGTACGCCGAAGCCCTCGCCGACCTGCACGGCGCCATGAGGGGGATCGAAGTCGCGACGCCGAGCTTCGCCGATCGGGTCGCCGAAGCCGTTGGGATCGTCCGGGATCGTCGCCTCGCACCAGCAGCTGGACGAAGCCGATCGGAGCCTGCTCGACAGATCCCTCCGCCGCACCACCCGGGCCGTCCTCGACCGCGACGTCGACCACCAGCTGCTCCACGGCGAACCGCACCCCGGCAACGTGATCTGGAGCGAGCGGGGCCCCGTCTTCATCGACCTCGAGACCTGCTGCAGAGGTCCGATCGAGTTCGATGTCGCGCACGTTCCCGAGCGGTGGCCGTGCGCTACCCAGATGTCGATCGAACGCTGTTGAACGACTGTCGGCGCCTCGTGCTGGCCATGGTCGCCGCGTGGCGGTTGGAGCCCGGCGACCAGCTGCCGGACGGGGAGCGGGCGGGTCGCCTGCTGGTCCAGGCGTTGCGGGATGGACCGCCGTGGCCGACGATCGACGAGGTGTGGAGGCCGACCGAGCGGTGAGCAGCCCGGTGCGTCCCGGTCGAATGACATCGGTGCAACTAGCATCGTGGCCGTGTCCTACGAGGTGCGCACCGAGGTCTTCGAGGGTCCCTTCGACCTGCTGCTGCACCTGATCCTCAGCCAGCAGGTCGACCTGTACGAGATCTCGTTGGCCGCGGTGGTCGACGCCTACCTGGCCGAGCTCGCCCGGATGGACACCCTCGACCTCGAGGTGGCCACCGAGTTCCTGCTGATCGCCGCGACCCTGGTCGAGCTGAAGACCCGGCGTCTGCTGCCCGACGAATCCGACGTCGACCTCGACGAGGAGCTGGCGCTCTGGGAGGAGCGCGACCTGCTGCTCGCCCGGCTGCTCGAGTGCAAGACCTTCAAGGACGCCGCCGCCGTGCTGGCCCGCATGGCCAACGCCGCCGGGCGGAGCTTCCCGCGCCGGGCCGGCATCGAGGACTGGTGCCTCGACCTCGCCCCCGACCTGCTGGCCGGCGTCACCCCCCTCGACGTCCGGGCCGCCTTCCTGCGGGCCACCGCCCCCCGCCCCCAGCCCCGGATCGACCTCGACCACGTGGCGCCGGTGCGGGCAAGCGTCACCGACGCGGTCGCCGAGCTGCTCGACGAGCTGCCCCGGGTCGGGCAGATCACCTTCCGGGCCCTCACCGACGCCCTGGTCGAGCGGCTCGACGTGGTCGTGCGGTTCCTGGCCGTGCTCGAGCTGTTCAAGCAGGGCGTGGTCGAGCTCGACCAGACCGAGCAGTTCGGCACCATCACCATCCAGTGGGTGGGCCCGGCGGCGGGCGGCGGCCGCGACGACGACGCCCTCGACCTCGCCGAGCTGGTCGCGGTCGACGCCTACGAGGGCTGAAGGTGGCGAGCGAGACCGAGCAGGCCATCGAGGCCATCGTCATGGTGGCCGACGCCCCCGTCGAGCCCCGCCTGCTGGCCCAGTTGCTCGAGGTGCCGCCGGCGACGATCGACGAGCTGTGCCGGAGCCTGGCGGCGTCCTACGAGGCCGAGGGGCGAGGCTTCGCCCTGGTGCGGGTCGCCGGCGGCTGGCGGTTCCAGAGCCACCCCGACCAGGCGCCCTACGTCGAGCGCTACGTGCTCGACGGCCAGACGGCGCGCCTGTCGGCCGCCGCCCTCGAGAGCCTGGCCATCGTCGCCTACAAGCAGCCGATCAGCCGGGCCCAGGTCGCCGCCATCCGGGGCGTCAACGTCGACGGGGTGATGCGCACCCTCCAGCAGCGTGGGTACATCGCCGAGGTGGCGAGGGACCCCGGTCCCGGGCAGGCGGTGCTGTTCGGCACCACGCCGGCCTTCCTCGAACGCCTCGGGCTCGACACCGTCGACGAGTTGCCCGCGCTGGCCGACTTCGTGCCCGGTCCCGAGGTCGTCGAGGCGCTCGAGACCGGCCTGCGCGACGACCCCGGTGCCTGAGCCGATCCGGCTGCAGAAGGTCCTGGCCCGAGCCGGCTTCGGCAGCCGCCGGAGCTGCGACGACCTGATCGCCGAGGGGCGGGTGGAGGTGAACGGCGAGGTCGCGGAGCTGGGCCGTCGCATCGACGCCGAGGCCGACCACGTCACCGTCGACGGCGTGCCGGTCGGGGTGCGGCCGGACCTCGTCTACTACCTGCTGAACAAGCCCGCCGGTACCGTCACCACCGCCTCCGACACCCACGGGCGCCCCACGGTGGTCGACCTGGTGCCCCCCGAGCCTCGGGTCTTCCCGGTCGGACGCCTGGACCTCGAGACCGAGGGCCTGCTGCTGCTCACCAACGACGGCGACCTGGCCCACCGGCTCACCCACCCGAGCCACGGCGTCGAGAAGGAGTACCTGGCCGAGGTCGAGGGCGAGCCCAGCCGGTCGGCCCTGCGCCGGCTGCGCGAGGGCGTCGAGCTCGACGACGGCGCCACCGCCCCGGCCCGGGCGTCGATGGTCGGGCCCCACCAGCTCCGGCTGGTCATCCACGAGGGGCGCAACCGCCAGGTGCGCCGGATGGGCGACGCCATCGGCCACCCGGTGCGCCGGCTGGTGCGCACCCGCATCGGCCCGCTCGTCGACCGGGACCTGTCGCCGGGCGCGTGGCGGACGCTGACCACCGACGAGGTCCGGGCCCTCGAGGTGGCCGCCGCCGGGGCCGATCCGGGCGAGGGCCCCGCGAAGGGCCGACGGTAGGATCGCCGGATGCCTGCCGTCCGGGCGCTCCGGGGAGCGACCACCGCCGACGAGGACACCGTCGAGCAGATCCACGAGCGGGTCCTCGCCCTGCTCGAGGTCATGTTCGAGCGCAACGGGCTGCACCACGACGACCTGATCAGCATCCTGTTCACCGCCACCGACGACCTGCGCAGCACCTTCCCGGCCACCGCCGCCCGCAAGTTCGGGCTGGGCGACGTCCCCCTGATCTGCGCCCGCGAGCTCGACGTCGTCGGGGGCACCCCCCGGTGCATCCGGGTGATGATGCACCTCACCACCGACCGCAGCCGCGCCGAGCTGCACCACGTCTACCTCGAGGGCGCCAGCCACCTGCGCGACGACCTTCCGCGCTGATGGCGATCCTGGGTCCGGGCCGGCCGGGGCGGGCCGCCCTGGTGGGCACCGGCCTGATCGGGGGCTCGATCGGCATGGCCCTGCGTCGGCGCGGCTGGCACGTCACCGGCTGCGACCGGGACCCCGCGGTGGCCGAGCGGGCCCTCGAGCTCGCGCGCGCTCGACGAGGTCGGCACCGATCCTGACGCCGACCTCACCTTCGTCGCCACGCCGGTCGGATCCGTCCCGGCCGAGGTCCGGGCCGCCCTCGACCGGACCGACGGGGTGGTCACCGACGTGGCCGGCGTCAAGGCGCCGGTGGTCGACAGCATCGATGACGGGCGCTTCGTCGGCGGCCACCCCATGGCGGGCTCCGAGCAGCTCGGCGTCGAGGGCGCCTCGCCCGACCTGTTCGAGGGGGCCGTGTGGGTGCTGACCCCGGTGGGCGGCACTGGGGCCGACGCCTACGCCCTGGTGCGATCGGTGGTGTCCTCGCTCGGGGCCGAGGTGTTGGCCCTGCCGCCCGACCGCCACGACGACCTGGTGGCGGTGGTGTCCCACGTGCCCCACCTCACGGCGGCGTCGCTCATGCGGCTCGCCGACCAGCGCTCGGCCGACGACGCCCCGCTCCTGCGGCTGGCCGCCGGCGGGTTCCGCGACATGACCCGCATCGCCGCCGGCAGCCCGGCCATCTGGCCCGACGTCTGCGTCGAGAACCGGGGCGCCATCGTCGAGGTGCTCGACCAGCTGCTGCGCTCGCTCGGCGACCTGCGCGACGCGGTGGCCAAGTCCGACCGCGACGAGGTGCTGGGCGTGCTCCAGCGGGCCCAGGCGGCCCGCCGCAACCTGCCCGGCCGGGCCGTGCAGCCCGACGAGCTGGCCGAGCTCCGGGTCCCCGTGCCTGACCGCCCCGGGGTGGTCGCGGAGGTCACGACCCTGGCCACCGACCTCGGAGCGAACATCTTCGACTTCGAGATGGCGCACTCCGCCGAGGGTGACGCCGGCGTGCTGATCCTGGTGGTCGAGGCGGCGGTGGCCGAGTCGCTGCGGGCCGGGCTGGTCGACCGCGGGTACCGGCCCGCGGTCAGCCGGCTGGGGTGATGGCCGCGGACGCCGGGCCCGGCGGTCGAACCGGGCCGGCCGGCGACGGGGCCGGTGACGACGACGCGGCCGACGGCGCGGCCGACGACCTCTGGGTCGCGCCGGCCGCCCTCGGCCCGGTGCGCGCCCGGGTGTCGGTGCCGGGGTCCAAGTCGCTGACCAACCGGGCGCTGGTCCTGGCCTCGCTGGCCGAGGGTCCGACCGCCATCCGGGCGCCGCTGCGGTCGCGCGACACCGACCTGATGGCCGGCGGCCTGCGCCGGCTCGGCGTCGGCGTGGTCGACGAGGCCGACGGCGGGTGGACCGTCACGCCGGCCCCGCTCACCGGTGAGGTCAGCGTCGATGTCGGCAACGCCGGCACGGTGCTGCGCTTCCTGCCGCCGGTCGCCTGCCTGGCCGACGGTCCGGTGCGCTTCGACGGCGATCCGCGGGTGCGCGAGCGGCCGCTGGGGCCGCTGGTCGAGGCGCTCCGGCACCTCGGCGCCGACATCGAGGCGGGGGAGCGCGGCGGTGTCCCGCTGGTGGTCCACGGCTTCGGCGGTCTGCCCGGCGGCGAGGTCAGCCTGGACGCCTCGTCCTCGTCCCAGCTGGTCAGCGGGCTGCTGCTGGCGGCGCCCCGGTTCGAGCGGGGCGTGGTCGTCCGCCACGAGGGGCCGGCCCTTCCCTCGCTGCCCCACATCGCCATGACCGTCGCCGCCCTGCGGGCCGCCGGCGTCGAGGTCGACGACGCCGAGCCCGACGTCTGGCGGGTCGAGCCCGGTGCGATCGCCGGTGGCGAGGTGGTCGTCGAACCGGACCTCTCGAACGCTGCTCCGTTCCTGGCCGCTGCCCTGGTGACCGGCGGCGAGGTGGGTGTCGCCGACTGGCCGCCGTCGACGACCCAGCCCGGTGACCGCCTGCGCGACCTGCTCGGCGCGATGGGTGCGGCGGTGTCCTCGACCGACGGCGGGACGCTGGTGGTGGCCGGGCCCGTCGACGGTGCCGCCGGGCTGCGTGGCCTCGACGTCGACCTGCACGACTGCGGTGAGCTGGCGCCGGTGCTGGCGGCGCTCGCCGCCCTCGCCCCCGAGCCGTCGTCGTTCCGGGGCATCGCCCACCTCCGGGCCCACGAGACCGACCGCCTGGCCGCGCTGGTGCTCGAGCTCGGACGCCTCGGCCTGCGGGCGTTCGAGACCGGCGACGGCCTGCTCTTCACGCCGGTGCCCGCCGTCGACCGCCGACCGGGCGTCGTCCAGACCTACGACGACCACCGGCTGGCGACGGCCGCTGCGGTGCTCGGCCTGGTCGTGCCCGGGGTCCGGGTCCGGAACATGGCCACGACCGCCAAGACCATGCCCGACTTCGTCGAACGCTGGACCGACATGCTGTCCGGCGGCGGCGGGCACGCGAAGATGGTCGGCCGATGAACGACTCCGTGGGGCCGTCCGAGCTGCGGGTGATCGCCATCGACGGGCCGGCCGGTTCGGGCAAGTCGACGGTGGCCCGGCGGCTGGCCGAGCGGCTCGGCCTCGAGTACCTCGACACCGGGGCCATGTACCGGGCGGTGACCTTCGCCGCGCTGCGCCGCAACGTCGACCCCTCCGACGGGGCCGACGTGGGCCAGCTGGCCGCTCGGCTGGAGATGTCGGTCGACACCAGCGCGGTCATCGTCGACGACGTCGACGCCACCATCGAGATCCGCGGCCCGGAGGTCACCCGGGCGGTCAGCATCGTGGCCGCCAACCCCGACGTCCGCCGGGAGATGGTCCGCCGCCAACAGGAGTGGGCCCGGGCCCGGGGCGGCGGCGTGATCGAGGGTCGCGACATCGGCACGGTGGTGTTCCCCGACGCCGAGCTGAAGGTGTACCTGACCGCTCGGCCCGAGGTCCGCGCCGCCCGCCGGTCGCAGCGAGGTGACCGACCTCGACTACGAGACGGTCGCCGCCGACATCGCCCGGCGCGACGCCCTCGACCAGGGCCGGGAGGTCAGCCCGCTCGAGGAGGCGGCCGACGCCCTGATCGTCGACACCAGCGACCTCGACGTCGACGAGATCGTCGAGGGGCTGGCGGCGAGGCTGGCGTGAGCGACGACGAGCGCGAGGTGACCCGCAACGAGCGACGGGTCGAGATCACCAACCTGCAGCCGCCCACCCGCTTCGAGCGGATCCTCTACGCCGTGCTCAGCGGGGCGCTGTGGGGCCTCTGCCGCCTGTACTTCCGGCCCGAGGTGATCGGCCGGGAGCACGTGCCCATCGACCGGCCCTTCATCCTGTGCCCGGTGCACCGCTCCTACATCGACTTCGCCCTGACCCTGGCGTGCCACCGGCCCCGCATGCGCTACCTGGCCAAGGACACCCTGTGGAAGGAGCCGGTGGGGCGGCTCTGGTCCAAGCTCGGCGCCATCCCGGTGGCGCGTGGAGTCGCCGACCGCGAGGCGCTGAAGGCGTGCATCGCGGTGCTGGAGCAGGGCGAGCCGCTGGTGATGTTCCCCGAGGGGACCCGCCAGGAGGGCCCGGTGGTCGAGCACCTGTTCGACGGCCCGGCCTACGTCCAGTCCCGCACCGGTGCCCCGATCGTGCCGGTCGGCATCGGCGGTTCGGCGGAGGCCATGCCGCGGGGCTCGACCGTCCCCCGGCCCCGCAAGGTCCGCATCGTGATCGGCGAGCCGCTCGAAGCCCCCGAGGTCGAGGGGGCCAAGGCCCGCCGCGGCGCGGTCAAGGCCCAGACCGAGGCGCTGCACGACGAGGTGCAGCGCCTCTACGACGAGGCCGAGCGCCGCTGACCCCGGGCGCCGGTCCGAGCTAGGCGCTCTTGGGGGCGGCGAAGACCTCGCGGACCATGGGCTCGAAGTGCTCGAGCGGATAGGTGTCGGCGTCGGGGTCGAAGGCGACCTGGTCCCACTCGTCGGCGAACTGGGCGGCCAGGTCGTACCAGGGCTCGCCCTCGTACTTGTCCCGGGCGTTCGAGTCGCCGCCGAAGTGGTGGTAGTAGTGCTTGCCCTGGAAGTCCTGGTGGACCCGGATCATCTGGTACACGTCCTCGCGGACGTACGGGCGCAGGATCTCGGCGGCGATGCCGGGGTGGTTGAACACGCTGATCAGCTTCCCGACGTCGTGGCAGAGGGCGGCCACCACGACCTCCTGGTCGGCGCCCGCCTTCTCCGCCAGCGTGGCGGTCTGCAGCCCGTGGGTGAGCTGGTCGGTGATGAAGCCGTCGGTGATGCCCTCGAGGTCGCGCAGCATGCTGAGCACCTGGTCGGCGACCCGGGGCTGGTTCTTCATCGTCTCGGCGCCGATCACCGCCCACTGCTCGGCGGTCGACTCGTCCATGCGGGTGAAGCTCGACATGGGTCCCAGTGTGCCAGCCCCCACCCGGACTTGTCGCAGTTGTACGGGCTCCACGCCCACGACTGCGACAAGTTCGCCGAGGAGGGGGGAGGAGGAGGGGGGAGGGTCGGGCGGGGTGACCCCGGGGTGGGAGGTACGGTCCGGCGTCATGCGTGGGCGCGGGGTGCTGCACACGCCGCTGGCCATCGGCGGCACGACCCGGGTGCGGAACCGGCTGTACCGGGCGCCGGTGCTCGAGGGCGCCGGTGACGGAGACGACTGCGCCGAGCGCTACGCCAAGGCGTTCGTGCCCAACGCCGAGGCCGGGGTCGGCCTGATCGTCCAGGGCAGCGCCTGCATCGGCGCCGAGGGCCGTACGTCGCCGGGCATGACCTGCGTCCACACCCGCCAGCGGGTGCAGCGGCTCGCCCCGATGGTCGACGCCGTGCACCGGGCCGGTGCCGCCATCTGGCTGCAGGCCGGCCACGGCGGCCTCTACTCGATGGAGGGGTGGCACCAGCCCTACGCCGCCGAGCGGCGGGAGGCCCTGCCGGCCCCGTCGCCGCCGCCGTGGTACCTCCGCCCGGCGCTGCGGGGGGTGCCGGTGCGGGTGCTGTCGACCGCCGACGTGCACGCCATGGCCGCCACCTACGGCGACGTGGCCGCCTGGGCCCGTGAGGCCGGCTACGACGGCCTGCAGCTCGCCTCCAGCAACGCCAAGCTGCTCGACCAGTTCCTCTCGCCCTTCTACAACCGCCGCACGGACGAGTTCGGCGGCTCCGTGGCCCGCCGCGGGAACGTCCTGCGGGTCATCCGCGAGCAGGTCGCCGACCGGGCCGGTGACGACTTCACCTGCACGGTGAAGGTGCCGGTGGGGGAGAAGGCCCCGCCGCTGACCCCCCGCTCGTCGGTCGCCGACGGGTTCGAGCTGGCCCGGCTGTGCCAGGAGTGGGGGTTCGACTCGGTGACGCCGGTCCAGGTGGGGGTGCTGCCCGACACCACCCTGAGCCGCGGCGGCATCCCGAGCTCGGTCTGGCAGAACCCGTCGATGGCCTCGCGCCTCCGGGAGGCGGCGCCCCGGACCAAGGACCGGCTCGTGCTCGAGGCCGGCTACCTGCTCGGCGCCCTGCGCTCGCCGTTCCGTCCCGTCTGGAACCGGGCGGTGTTCACCGCGGTGCACGACCTCCTCGACATCCCCGTGCTGGCGGTCGGCGGCATCCGCTCCGCCGGCGAGGTCGCTGCCATCCTCGACGACGGCCAGGCCGACCTGGTCGGCATCGGCCGGCCGTTCTACGCCGAGGACGATCTGGCCGCCCGCATCCTCGGCGAGGCGCCGGACCGCCGGGACCGCGGCCTGTGCCGGAGCTCGAACCTGTGCGTTCCGGCCCAGATGCTCGGCATGCGGGGCGTCTGCTACAACCCGGTCGTCGTGCGGGAGCGGCGGACGCGCGCCGGCGGCTGACGGCGGGCACGACGGCCGGCGGGGAGCGCCGCGGCCGAGCCGGCCCGGGCAGGGTCAGCCGAGCGCGGTCAGCACGTCGCTGGCCGGGGTGGTGCGGTCCTCGCTGGACGGCCGGTCCGGCACCGAGCCGCCCAGGGTGAAGGTGGCCAGCAGGTCGATGGCGTCGATGGCGCCGCGGAGGTTGCGGGGCGGCGGGAAGTACTCGTCCTCGGTCGTCACCCGGGCCACCTCGACCCGCTCGGGGGGCACGCCCAGGCGCTCGACCACCTGGTCGACCAGCTCCTCGTAGGCCGAGGCGCCGGCGGTGACGCCGACGGTCCCGGCCAGGTCGTCGGGCAGCTCGTCGGCGGTGTTGATGCGGAAGACGCGGGAGCACCCGGCCTCGGCCGCCAGCCGCTCGAGGGCGCGGGTGTTGGACGAGTTCGACGAGCCGATCACCACGATGGCGTCGCACCGCTCGGCCATGGCGAGCAGCGCGCTCTGGCGGTTGGTGGTGGCGAAGCACAGGTCGCTGCGGCCGGGCAGCCAGGTGTCGGGGAAGCGCTCCTGCACGGCCGCCTGCACGCCCGACCAGTCGCGGTGGCTCAGGGTCGTCTGGGCCAGCATGGCCACCGGGCCGTCGAGATCGGGCAGAGCGCCCACCTCGTCGACGGTCTCGACCCGGTGGATGGCCTCGGGGGCCACCGCCATGGTGCCGACCGCCTCCTCGTGGCCCTCGTGGCCGACGTAGACGATCTGGTAGCCCTCGCCCGCCCGCCGCTTGACCTCGTGGTGGACCTTGGTCACGAGCGGGCACACCGCGTCGACCACGTACCCGCCGTTGGCCCGGGCCGCCGCCACCACCTCGGGGGCCGAGCCGTGGGCCGACAGCATGATCGGACGGCCGGGCGGCACGTCGGCCACGTCGTCGACGAACACCACGCCCTGCTGGCGGAAGCGGTCGACCACCAGCTTGTTGTGGACGATCTCGTGGTAGCAGTACACGGGCGGCTCGAAGGTGCGGGCCATCCAGGCCAGCGCCTTGATGGCCATCTCCACCCCGGCGCAGAAGCCCCGCGGCTCGGCGAGCAGCACCCGATCGACGTCCACGCACCCCAGGGTACGGCCACCCCGGGCGGACCTGGGGTGCCGTGATGGCGCAGCCCACGTCTCCCGGCCCGGCCTGATGCGGTGGCCGGAGGGGTTCTGGTGGGGGACGGGGGCGTCGTCCACCCAGTGCGCGGGCGCGGCGCCGGCAAGCTCGACCGGCTGCACCTCGAGGTCCCCGACACCCCCATCCTGATCGACCGGCAGCGGCGGGTCCGGCCGAGCGCGGCGGTGCTGCGGCGGGAGGCCCTCCGCTGACCCGAGCGCAGCCGGCGAGAGGCCCGGCGCCGCCGCAGGCTGGGGGCGCCGCAGGGGCCTCCCGTAGCCTGAACGGGTGTCCGCCCCCCGCGTCGTCGCCGTGGTGCCCGGGTCGCCCGCCGCGCGCGCCGGCGTGGTGGTGGGCGACGACGTGGTGGCCGTCGACGGCGAGTCGCCTCGGGACCTGATCCGCTGGACCTGGTTGACCGACGAGGCCGACCCGACCCTCGATGTGGTCCGGGGCGGCCTCGAGCTCACGGTCGAGGTCGACAAGGCGGCCGGTGAGCCGCTCGGCGTCGAGGTGCACTCGGCGCTGTTCGACCAGCTCCGCACCTGCGACAACCACTGCGAGTTCTGCTTCATCTACCAGCTGCCGCCCGGCCTGCGGTCGAGCCTCTACCAGAAGGACGACGACCACCGGCTGAGCTTCCTGTACGGCAACTTCACGACCCTGACCCGCTTCACCGAGGCCGACCTCGAGCGGGTCGTCACCGAGGGGCTGTCGCCGCTGAACGTGAGCATCCACGCCACCGATCCGGTGGTGCGCAGCGAGCTGCTGCGCAACCGGCGCGGCGGCACCAGCCTGCGGTGGCTGCGGGCCCTGCTCGACCACGGCGTCACCGTCCACGGCCAGGTGGTCTGCTGCCCCGGGGTCAACGACGGCGCCGTGCTCGAGGACACGCTGGCCGGGGTGCTCGACCGGTACCCGGAGCTGGCGACCCTGTGCGTGGTCCCGCTGGGCGTGAGCCGGTTCAACACCGAGGCCAGGATGCGGGCCCACACCGCCGCCGAGGCCGCCGCGGTGCTCGACGTGGTCGACCGCTGGCAGGCGACCTTCCGCCGGGCCCTGGGTCGCCGGCTGGTCTTCGCGGCCGACGAGTACTACCTGCTGGCCGGTCGGCCCTTCCCCGACGCCGAGAGCTACGAGGGCTTCCCCATGCACGAGGACGGCGTGGGCATGGCCGCCGCCTTCGCCGCGGCCTTCGCCGGCGAGGGGGTGCCCGCGAGCGACGGCGTCGACGGCGTCGACCACGACGCCCACGACGACGCCCTCCACGGGGGCCCGTCGCTCCCCGGCGGGGCCCGCCCCGGGTTCTTCGCCTGGGCCGACGGGGCCTACGAGCCGTACCGGGCGCCGCGCACCGTCGACGGGCCCGGTCCGGCGGAGGCCGGAGCCCCCTCCGGTGGGGTGGCCCTGGCCGTGCGGCCGTCGCGGCGGGCGCCGGTGGGCATCCTCACCGGCCGCTACGGCGCCGCCGTCCTCGGCCCGCTGGTCGGGGGGCTCGGTCGAGGCGACGTGCGGGTCGTGCCGGTCGACAACCGCTTCTTCGGCGGCACCACCGCGGTGACCGGCCTGCTGGTCGGCGAGGACCTGGCCCGGGTGCTCGGCGACGAGCCCGAGGGCCACCGCTACCTGCTCCCCGACGTCTGCCTCAGCGGCGGCCGGTTCCTCGACGGCACCACCCCGGGCGACCTGCCCCGACCGGTCGAGGTCGTGCCGACCGACGGGGCCGCCCTGCGCCGGGCCCTGGAGGTCTGAGCGTGGCCGAGCTGCCCGTGGTCGCCATCGTCGGCCGTCCCAACGTCGGCAAGTCGACCCTGCTGAACCGCATCGTCGGACGCCGGGAGGCGATCGTCGAGGAGAAGGCCGGCGTCACCCGTGACCGCAAGGAGGTCGAGGCCGACTGGCGGGGCCGCAGCTTCCGGCTGGTCGACACCGGCGGCTGGCTGCCGAAGGGCACCGCCCTCGACGACAAGGTGTCCGAGCAGAGCGAGCGGGCGGTGGCCGACGCCGACGTGGTGCTGCTGGTGGTCGACACCACCACGGGCATCACCGAGGAGGAGCGGCGCTGGCCCGCCGACTGCGCCGGGCGGGCCGACCGGTGCTGGTCGTGCCCAACAAGGTCGACGACGCCAACCGCGAGGGGCTGGCCTGGGAGTTCGTCGGGCTGGGCCTCGGCGATCCGCACCCGGTCAGCGCGCTGCACGGCCGGGGCACGGGCGACCTGCTCGACGCGGTGGTCGACCGCCTGCCCGAGGCCCCGCCGGACACCGGGGACGGGACGTCGGACGGCTCCGGCGGCCCGACCGGCGCCACCGGAGCGACGGGTCCGGAGGAGAAGGTCTTCGCGGTGGCGCTCGTGGGCCGGCCGAACGTGGGCAAGTCGACGCTGTTCAACCGGCTGATCGGCGAGGACCGGGCGGTGGTCCACGACCTGCCGGGCACGACCCGCGACGCCATCGACACCGTGGTCGAGACCGCCGGGGGACCGATCCGCTTCGTCGACACCGCCGGCATGCGCCGCAAGAGCCGCATCGACGAGGGCACCGAGTACTTCTCCTTCGTCCGGGCGCTGCAGGCGGTGGACGCCGCCGACGTGGCCCTCCTGGTCATCGACGCCCCGGAGGGCGTGACCCACCAGGACCAGCGGCTGGCCGAGCGCATCGACGCCGCCGGCTGCCCGGTCGTGGTGCTGCTCAACAAGTGGGAGACCCTCGACACCGAGGAGCGGGCCGAGGTCACCTACCAGGTCGGCCGGCGGCTGGCCTTCATCGGCGAGGCGGTCGTGCTGAAGGTGAGCGCCCTGACCGGCAAGGGCGTCCACCGCCTGGTGCCGGCCCTGGCCGACGCCATCGAGGCGTACCACCGGCGGGTGCCGACCCGGAAGGTGAACGACGTGCTCGGCCGCCGCCCAGCAGCGCCAGCCCGGTCCCCACGGGGCGCGGGTCCTGTACGCCACCCAGGGGGCCACCGACCCGCCCACCTTCACCCTGTTCGCCAACAAGGACCTGCCGGCGACGTACCTGCGCTACCTCGAGCGGTCGCTGCGCGAGGCCTTCGACCTCGGCGCCACCCCGATCAAGCTGCGGGTGCGCCGGCGCAGCTGAGGTCACCGACCGGATCGGGCGGCCGGTCACCGACCACCGAGCGTGGCGAGACGCGCACGATCGTTCGTCAATCGTCACACCGGGCACTGCAGTCCGTCACCGGTCACCACTAACGTCGCGGGTCTTGCAGCTGCAGCCGGGCCTGGCGGCCATCTCTGTCGTGTGCTTCGTCGCCGCCCTCGTGTGGGGTCGTTCGACGCGCCACCTCAACAAGGTGTGGCACCGCGTCGAGCGCCAGTTCGGGCCCGAGGCCGACGCCACGCTGCTGGCCCGCACCACGTTCCGCAAGGAGCTGCACGCCACCGTGCTCTACAGCACGCTGTTCGTGTCGATCGGCATCGGCTCGGTGTGGCGCGACAGCCCCCGGCCGCTGTTCGCCGCCATGGTGCTCCTGCCGGTGGCGGTCTCGATCCTCTACGGCCGCGACTTCCTGCGGACGTCGCGCATCGCCGAGGAGCGCTTCACCCTCGAGCGCCGGGCCGAGGAGGTGCTGAGCCAGGAGGAGCTGGCGCCCATGCGGTGGGCCGCCCGGCTGGCTCCCGAGGAGCTGCCCGACGTCACCGGCTTCGAGATCGGTCGGGTGTACCAGGCCGGCACCGGTGCCATGGCCGGCGACTTCTTCGACGTCTTCCGGGTGGCGCCCGCCCGGGTGGCGGCGGTCATCGGCGACGTGACCGGCCACGGCATCGACGCCTCCATCACCGCCTTCCAGGCCAAGTACCTGCTGCGGGTGTTCCTGCGCCAGTTCCGCGACCCGGCCCAGGCGCTGGAGGAGCTGAACAACCAGATGTCGGCCATGGACCGCGCCGACGAGTTCATCTCCATGTGCGTGGTGGTGTTCGACACCGAGGCGGGCACCCTGCGCTTCGCCTCGGCCGGCCACCCCGCGGCGTGGCTCTGGCACGAGCGCGAGGTCAGGCCGCTGCGCTCGACCGGTCCGCTGCTGATGCTCGACCCCTCGGGCAGCTTCGTCAGCCGGGAGATCCCGCTGAACACCGGCGACCTGGTGCTGCTCTACACCGACGGCCTGGCCGAGGCCCGCGACGGCGACGAGCAGTTCGGCGAGGAGCGCATCGCCAACTCCCTGCGACGCGATCCCGGCGCCGATCCCGGCGTGCTCTGCAAGGGGCTGCTCGAGGCTGCCCGTGACTTCGCGTCCGGGCCCATCAGCGACGACGTCGCCATCCTCGCCATCCGCCGAGCCTGACGGCGCCCCCGGGGCGGGTCCGCGGCCGTCGACCCGGACGACCGCGCCGGTCGCCCCGCTTCGCCACCCGGGGCGCGGGTGCAACACTGCGGCGGTGACCGAGACGGGAGCCACCGCACCGGCCGAGGGCGCCGCCGACGTGGCTGCCGCCGCCCGGCGGGCCGTCGAGGGCAACCTGGCCCGGGGCGGAGCCAAGCTCGAGGCCCAGGGCAAGCTGTTCGTCCGCGATCGCATCGACCTGCTGGTCGACCCCGGCTCCTTCGTCGAGGACGCCCTGCTGGCCAACGCCTCGGTCGAGGACCTGCCCGCCGACGGGGTGGTCACCGGCCAGGGCCGCATCGACGGCCGGCCGGTGTGCGTGGTGGCCAACGACCCGACGGTGAAGGCGGGGTCGTGGGGCGCCCGGACCGTCGAGAAGATGATCCGCCAGACCGAGTACGCCCTGGCCCACGACCTGCCCATCTTCTGGCTGGTCGACTCCGCCGGCGCCCGCATCACCGACCAGGTGCAGCTCTTCCCCGGACGTCGGGGGGCCGGGCGCATCTTCTACAACCAGATCAAGCTGTCGGGCCGGGTGCCACAGATCTGCTGCCTGTTCGGGCCCTCGGCGGCCGGCGGCGCCTACATCCCCAGCTTCTGCGACATCGTGGTCATGGTCGAGGGCAACGCCAGCATGTACCTCGGGTCGCCCCGCATGGCCGAGATGGTGATCGGCGAGCGCACCAGCCTCGAGGCCATGGGCGGGGCCCGGCTCCACGCCACCACCTCGGGCTGTGGCGACAACCTGGCCGACGACGACGCCGACGCCATCGAGCAGGCAAAGGCCTGGTTCAGCTACTTCCCGCGCACCTGGCAGGAGGAGCCGCCCCGCTACCAGGCCGACCCGCCGGTCCGGGACTTCCCCGACGACCTGGTGCCGGCCGGCGAGCGCGACGCCTACGACGTCCACGACGTGGTCGAGGCGCTGGTCGACGCCGAGAGCTTCTTCGAGCTGAAGCCGCTCTTCGCCACCGAGCTGGTCACCGGCCTGGGCCGCCTCGACGGACGCCCGATCGGCATCGTGGCCAACAACCCGGCGTCGAAGGGCGGGGTGCTGTTCGTGGACTCGGCCGACAAGGCGTCCCGGTTCGTGTGGTGCTGCGACGCCTTCAACATCCCGCTGCTGTTCCTGACCGACGTGCCCGGCTTCATGATCGGCACCCAGGTCGAGGCCCAGGGCATCATCCGTCACGGGGCGAAGATGGTCACGGCCATCTCCGAGGCGACCGTCGCCAAGGTCTGCGTGGTCCTTCGCAAGGCCTACGGCGCCGGCCTGTACGCCATGTCGGGTCCCGCCTTCGAGCCGGAGGCCACCCTCGCCCTGCCCACCGCCAAGATCGCGGTGATGGGCCCGGAGGCGGCGGTCAACGCCGTGTTCGCCAACAAGATCGCCGCCATCGACGACCCGGACGAGCGGGCCGCCTTCGTCGCCCGCGAGCGGGAGGTGTACGAGACCGACGTCGATCTGCTGCGGCTGGCGTCGGAGCTGGTGGTCGACGCCGTGGTGCAGCCGGGCGACCTGCGCGACGAGCTCATCCGCCGCTTCGAGCTGGCCGAGGGCAAGGACCGCACCTTCAGCCGTCGGCGGCACGGTGTGCCGCCGGTCTGAGCGGGTAGGGCCGCGGTCGTGAGCAGCGCCTCCCGCCACGGGTTGGCGTCGCAGGTCGAGATCCGCGAGGTCGGTCCGCGCGACGGCCTGCAGCCCGAGCGCCCGCTGCCGGTGGAGGACCGGGTGCGGCTGATCGAGGCCCTGGTGGCGGCCGGGGCCGGCCACATCGAGGTGGCGGCCTTCGTCTCCCCGAAGGCGGTCCCCGCCATGGCCGGCGCCGCCGAGGTGGTCGCCGCCGTCCAGGGGCTCCGGGCGGGTGAGCGGTCCCCGACGCTGGCGGCGCTGGTGCCCAACGTCCGGGGCGCCGAGCTGGCCCTCGAGGCCGGGGTGGACGAGCTGACCGTGACCATCTCGATCTCGGAGGCCTACAACCAGCGCAACGTCCGCCGCTCGACCGCCGAGTCCGAGGCCGCCATCGTCGAGATCTGCGAGCTGGCCGGCACCGCGGACGGCGGCCCGGTGCCGGTCGACGCGGTGGTCTCCTGCGCCTTCGGCTCGCCCTACGAGGGCGACGTCGACCCCGCCGAGGTGGCCGCCCTCGACCGCCGGCTGCGAGCCAGCGGGTGCGCGGCGATCACCCATGCGGACACCACCGGCATGGCCACGCCCCACCGCATCGACGCCCTGGTCGACGAGACCGGCTCGGCCATCGGGCTGCACCTCCACGACACCCGCGGCACCGCCCTGGTCAACGCCTACGCCGCCCTCCACCGGGGCGTCCACCGTTTCGACACGTCGGTCGGCGGGCTGGGCGGGTCGCCGTTCGCCCACGGCGCCGCCGGCAACCTGGCCACCGAGGAGCTGGTGGCGCTGCTCGACGACCTCGGGGTCAGCACCGGCTACGACGTGGGCCGGTTGGTGGACGCGGCCCGGTTGGTCGCAGACTTGGTCGGTCACCGCGTCCCGAGCCGGGTCGCGGTGGCCGGGCCCCGGTCCTGGGGCGCCGATCCGTCCGACTGACGGCCCTGCCGACCGGCCTCGCCGTCACCGCTTCACAACCGAGCCGCGACATGCCCTGGTGCGACAACTGCGACCGCTACTACAACCCCAACTCGGTGGCTCCCGACGGCACCTGCGTGAAGTGCGGCGCCGACATCGCCGAGGAGCCCACGCCGGAGGAGGCGGCCAGCAGGACGAAGATCCCGTGGCACTTCTGGATCCTGCTGGTCGCGCTGGTGGTGTACCTGGGGTGGCGGCTGGTCCAGGGGATCAGCTGGGTGGCCCAGCACGTGTAGACGCCCGCCGGGACGGGGACCGGCCGATCGGGCCGACCGGGCGGTTCGCTACCATGGCTCGGCCACGGGCTGTGGCGCAGTTTGGTTAGCGCGCTTGACTGGGGGTCAAGAGGCCGGAGGTTCGAATCCTCTCAGCCCGACCATGTGAGTCGCGAGACATCCCGGACCGGTGAGGTCCGCTGTCTCGTGAGCGCACCCGCGGTTGCCGGCAGGATTGTCCGGCCGCCAGGTGGATAGTTGGCGGACGTGAACACCTCCTCTGCCGGAGCGATCGAACCCGATGCTGGGCAACCGACGTCGCGCCACGGATCCCCGGTCCGACCGACCCGGATGCGATCCGCGCCGCCAGATCGGGCCGCCGCCTGATGGGCCAGGAGCAATCGTCTCCGAGCGTCACGCCCGTCGGGCGGGGTGGAGTGCGAGCGCTGTGGCGCGCGGCCCGGGAGTTCCTGACCCTCCCGGCGATCGTGGTCTTCGGCTTCGCGCTCCTCACCGCGGTCTCGGTCGTGTTCGATCAGTCACATGCCGGGTGGGTGCGCTCGCTGCGGCAGGCTCTCAGCACCTTCATCGGCCCCGGCTCGGCGCCGAACGTCTTGAGCGCTGTCGCAACCGGCATGGTCACCGTCACCTCGATCACCTTCTCGGTGCTCCTCCTCGCGGTGCAGCAGACCGCATCGAGCCTCTCGCCCGTGGTCTTCGACCAGTTCGTCCGGCGCAAGCTCAACCAGGTGTACCTCGGCTTCTTCGTCGGCTTGAGCATGTACGCGTACGTGACCCTCGCCGCCACGCAGCAACGAACCGCCCCGATCCTCGGCGCCACGATGGCGGTCGTCCTCACCGTCGTCGGCCTGCTGTTCCTGCTGGCGGTGATCTACTCGACCATCGACGAGATGCGCCCGACGAGGGTCGTCGAGCGCATCGCGGATCATGCGCGCACGGCACGTGACCACGAGGAGATGTTCATCGCACGGACGCGTCGGCGTCCAAGGCGCGACGACCCCGTATCGGCGACCCTCCGTTCGAAGGCGGCCGGCTACGTGGTCGAGCTCGACCTCGACACGATCGCCGACGTGATCGCCGAGGTGCCGAACGCGGAGATCGAGCTGCTCGTGACCCTCGGCAGCTACGTCAGCTACGGCGATCCGCTGGCCCGCCTCCGTGACGACAACCCGAAGGATGTCGAGGCACTGGCCGAGCACATGCGATCGGCCGTGCGCCTCTCACCGCAGCGCGACATCTCCCTCGACGCCTCGGCTGCGGTGCGACAGATCGCCAACATCGTGTGGACGTCGGCATCCTCGGCCAAGCAGAACCCCGAGGTGGCGCAACTCGGTCTCGATGCGCTGCGCGAGCTCGTGGTGCGCTGGTCGGAGCGGGAGCCGGACGTCGAGGCGGACGACGAGCTGCCACTCGTCTACGCGGACGAGGACGTCGACGAGGTGCTCGACGCGATCGTGTCGTGTGCCGTCGCCGCCCACGAGGCCCATCAGAGCCAGACCATCGCTGCCGTCCTCCGAGCCTGGTACGCCATCCTCGACCACGATCACGCCGATGTCGTCCGAACCGTGCTGAGCGACATCCACGACACGCTCTCGATCGTCGCCGACGTGCCGTCGACGATCGTCCTGCGATCCGCAGCCGACCACCTCGCAGGGATGCTCGAATCCCACGGTCATGCGACGCTCGCACAGGCGCTCTGCGATGCGGCGGCGGTGCCCCAGCACGATCGGTCGATGCCGACCGCAGAAGGCGACGCGCCGCGTGGAGCGGAGGCCGCGGTCGCTGGTCGTCGAACCGTCAGTCGTCACACCTGATCGAGACGTCCAGCCGCCCGAGCCTCCAGGCCCAGGCCGGTTCGATCGGTCGATCGGGGGAAGCTCCGACGGGCATGGCTCGCAACGGGGCACTCGTGGATCTCGACGGGACGCTCGTCGACAGCAACTACCAGCACACCCTGGCTTGGGGGCGCGCCCTCGCCGAACACGGGCACCACCCTCCGCTCGCCGTCATCCACCGGTGCATCGGCATGGGGGGATCGCAGCTGCTCGAGCGGGTGATCGGCCACGACGACGACGGGGTGGCGAGGGACTGGCGTCGGCACTTCGATGCGCTCCTGCCCACCGTCCGGCCCCTGCCGGGCGCCGAGGAGCTCCTCCGGAGCCTGCACGACCAGGGTCTCACCGTGGTCCTGGCCACCTCCTCACCGGGCGACCTGGTCGACGCGCTGACCGCCGAGCTGGACGTCGAGGCCCTGGTCGACGTGCGGGTCACCGACGACGACATCGAGGCCGCCAAGCCGCGTCCCGACGTGTTCCAGGTGGCGCTGGAGCGCGCCGGTCTCTCGTCCGGGGAGGCCACCGCCATCGGCGACTCGGTGTGGGACGTGGAGGCGGCGGGCCGGGCGGGGGTGGCCACCGTCGGCGTCGAGACCGGTGGCTTCAGCGCCGCCGAGCTCCGGTCCGCGGGGGCGGTCGACGTGAGGTCGGGCCCGGAGGAGCTGGCCCGCGAGCTCGGCCAGACCGCGCTCGCCCGGCGGTCGTAGCCCCGCCCGAGCCGCGGAGGCGTCGGTCCGGCACCGATGCCCGGCTTGCGGTCGGAGCTGCTCAGCCCCGCCGGGCCTGCTCCGCGAGCGCCCGCTGGAGCGCCGCCCCCCTCGGTCCCCGGCCCGCACGAACCGGCGCCCGAGCCGGCGGTGAGGGTGGTGGACCAGGGGGAGAGGTGTCCGGGTCAGCGCCTGACGTCGGCCATCACCTCGGTGGACGGCTCGGTGGTGCCGTGCAGGACGGAGATGTCGCCGGTCGTCTCGAACACCACGGCCTGCACCTGCTGCAGGTCGCAGACGTTGGCCGCCCGGAGGCAGGCTCGGAGGTCGTCGCGGGTCACCCTGGCCCGGCGCAGGTTCTGCTCCAGCACCTCCCCGTCGTCGACGAGGAGGAGCGGGGTGTTGTCGACGACCCGGGCGAGGGAGTGCCGGCGTCCCAGGGCGATCAGCACCTGGAGCCCCAGGAGGGTGCCGGCGGCCACCAGGCCCTCCACCAGCGAGGACCCCGAGAGGGTGACGCTGGCGAGCAACGAGCCGAAGGCGACGGTGATGACGAAGTCGAAGGCGGACATCTTGGAGAAGGTCCGGAGCCCCGCGGCCCGGGTGTAGGCGATGATGCCGAACAACATGGCGCCGGAGGACAGCACCACGAGGCCGATGTTCGACCAGGAGCTGGTCAGTTCTCGGGAGATCATCCTCGGAACCTTCCACCCGGGAGGCTGCTCACACCGAACGACGTGATGCCGGGTCGAGGAGGCCGCCGGCGGTTTCACGGTTCGATCACGCGCCGATCCGCATGGTCCGGCCATGGCTCTCCCCTCACGCCGTGCCCCCCGCCCCGTCCCGACCCGACCGGCTCGCCGCCTCGTCCTCGCCGCCGCCGTCCTCGTCGTGATCCTGCTCTCCAGCTGCGACGGGGCGCCGACCTCCCCGGTGCCGACGCCGACCGACCGGGCCGGCGCCGTGGCCCCCGGCGACGCCACGCCCACGACCTCGACCGCCTCGATCGCACCGACGACCGACGCCCCGCCACCGACGCCCCCGCCACCGACTCGTCGACGACCGGGGCCGGCGCCACCACCAGCGACGTGGCGAGCACCGACGCCACCACGACGGCGACGCCGACCACGGAGTCGCCGACCACCGGGACCACCACGACGGAGTCGCCGACCACCGAGGCGCCGGGCTCCGAGCCCGCACCCGACCCCTCGGCGGTCATGCCGGGACCGACCCCGCCGCCGGTCCCGCTCACGGTGCAGGACCCGGGCCCGTCCCCCGACGGCGCCGCCCGGCCGGTGGTCGTGTACCTGCCGGGCGGAGCGGGGTTCAGCTTCCCCTCCGACGCCGACTTCGCCGCCTGGGCCAAGCCCTACACCGACGCCGGGTACGTGGCGGTGATGCCCCGCACCGACGTCGACGTGCTGCCGGCCGCCCTCGACCGCGACGGCGACCACCAGGTCGACGACCCCTCGGTCCTGTCCGCCCTGCCGACCGCCGGCGCCGCCTACAACCCGGCCATGCCGCTCTGGAGCGTCCTCGTCGACATGGCCCTCCGCTCGCCCGACGTGAGCCAGCCGGCGTACGTGTGCAACCCGTTCCGGCACGACGGGGTGGAGCCGGACCGGTACCCGCTGCCGACCGGCGACGTCACCTGCTGGCTGTTCCTCGACCAGTTCCTGCGCACCCGCCGGCAGGTTCGCGACGAGGTGGCCTGGCTGGGCGGCCCCGGCGCCGACCAGCTCGGCATCGACCCGACCCGCATCACGGTGGTCGGTGAGTCCTACGGGGGTGCGGTGGCCAACGACCTCGCCTTCACCGGCGCCGGCCTTCCCCACGCTCCGGCCCTGGTGGTGACGGTGGCCGGCTCGGACCCCTTCGTCGACGAGGCCCCGGCCGGGGCCCAGGTCAGCCCGGTCGTGCTGCTCGAGTACGCCGACGCCGCCCAGCCCAGCGTGTACCGCCCCGCCGACGGGCTGCCGGCGCCGGACTCGGCCATGGTGCTCCGGCACGCCCGGGCCGTCGGCGGCGACGTGGGCTTCGTCCAGCTCGCCGGATCGGGCCACATCCCCGACCCGGGGACCGACGCCGCCGCCTGCGTCCAGGGCGTGGTGGTGGCCGGTGTGGCCGGCGGCTTCGGCACCGAGGCCACCGACGCCCGCCTGGTCGCCGGATGCGCCCCCGGGGCGGTCGCCTCGGACCAGCGGGTCGTCACCGCCGGTTGAGGCAGCGCCTGAGCAGGCCCGCCGGTCCGCGGCCGTCAGTCGTCGTCCGCACCCCCGTCGTCGACGGCCAGGCCGTGGAAGCGGTCGGCAGCGGGGGAGCGGGCCCCCGGCCGCCCGACCAGGAGCAGTCGTCGGTGCAGCGGCGGGTCGGTGGGGTGGACCCGGGCGCCCAGCGCGGCGGCGGCCCCCGCCAGCCCCCGGGGCACGAAGCCGGTGCCGGCGCCGGCCAGGACGAGGGGCACGACGGCGTCGCGCTGGTCGGTCTCGACCGCGACGGTGGGAGTGATGTCGAGGGAGGCGAAGGCGGCGTCGACCATCGTCCGCAGCGAGGTGCCCGGGGGCGTGACCACCAGCGGCCGTCCGTCGAGGTCGCGCAGGTCGATCGCTGCTCCGTCGGCCCCGGAGCCCCCCGGTGGCACGACCGCCCGGAGCTGCTGGTCGGACAGGGCGACGTGGTCGAGGGCTGCGACCTCGGGACCGGTCACGGTGATGCCGACCTCGGCCCGTCCGCTGCGGACCGCATCGGCCAGGTCGGCTGGATCGCGGGCGCCGAGCACCCGGACCGTGACGCCCGGGTGGGCCCGGCGGAAGTGGCCGACCAGCTCGGCCGCAGGGTCGGCGGTCAGGCTGGGCAGGCACACCACGTCGAGCCGGCCGGCGACCAGCCCCGTCACCGCCGCCACCGAGGCGGTGGCGATGTCCAGCTCCTGCAGGGCACGACGGGCGGGCGGCACGAGGGCGGCGCCGGCCGGGGTGAGGGTGACCCCGGAGCGGGAGCGCACCAGCAGCTCGGACCCCAGCTCCTGCTCGAGCTCCTTCACCGCCAGCGAGACCGCCGGCTGGGCCACGTGCACCGCCCGGGCGGCGGCGGTGAAGCCGTCGTGGTCGACCACGGCGAGGAAGAGCCCGAGTCGACGCAGGTCCATAAGCACATCATATGTGAGTGGTAGAAAACATGTCTTGGACTTCTCGTCCTGGGTGGAGTCCACTGGATGGGTGGCGAACCTCGAGATCCTCATCGCCGGGCTCGGCATCGGTGTCGTCTTCGGGCTCTTCGGCGCCGGGGGCTCCGCCTTCGCCACCCCGATCCTGGCGCTGATCGGGGTCCCCGGGGTGGTGGCGGTGGCGTCGCCGCTGCCGGCCATGCTCCCCGCCGCCTTCACCGGCGCCCGCCGCTACGTGCGGGCCGGGTCGCTCGACTGGCGGATCGCCCGGCTCGCCGTGCTCGGGGGCCTGCCCGGCACCGTCGTCGGGGCCCTGGCGTCGTCGGCGGTCGGCGGCGACCGCCTGCTGGTGCTGTCCGGGGTCATGCTGCTCGTGGTCGGCGCCCGGGTCCTGATGCCCGATCCCGAGGGGGCCGAGGAGCGGTCCCGGCAGCGCCGCAACCGGACCACGGTGGTGCTCGGGGCGTCCTTCGCGGTCGGCTTCCTCACCGGGCTGCTGGCCAACGGCGGCGGCTTCCTGCTGGTGCCGGTCTTCATCCTGCTGCTCGGCCTCACCGCCACCGAGGCGGCCGGGACGAGCATGGTGGCCGTCGGCGCGCTGTCGGTCCCGACCCTGGCCACCCATCTCCTCCTCGGCCACATCGACTGGACCGTCGCCCTCGTCTTCACCGTGGGCGTGCTGCCCGGCTCGTGGGTGGCCGCCCGCTACGCCCAGCGGCTGCCGGCCGAGCGCACCCGCCTCGCCTTCGGACTGGTGCTGGTCGTCTTCTCCATCTGGTTCCTCGTCCGCCAGGTCCTCTGATGCCCCACTCGCCCCCCGCCCTCCCGCCCACCGCCCATACGCTCCACCTCACCGAGGAGGCCGCCATGTTCTTCCGCCAGTACGAACTCGGATGCCTGTCGCTCTTCAGCTACCTCATCGGCGACACCACCACCGGCCGGGCGGTGGTGGTCGACCCCCAGCGCGACGTGGCCCAGTACCTGGCCGACGCCGAGGATCACGGCCTGCACATCGAGCGGGTCATCGAGACCCACGTGCACGCCGACTTCCTCTCCGGCCACCTCGAGCTGGCCGCCGCCACGGGTGCCGCCGTCTCCTACGGCAGCCGGGCCGAGACCGACTTCGAGATCGACCCGCTGGAGGACGGTCAGCGCCTCGAGCTCGGCGAGGTGGTGATCGAGGTCCGCCACACCCCCGGCCACACGCCCGAGTCGATCTCGCTGGTGGTCTGGGAGCACGCCGAGGACCCCGAGCCGTGGGGCGTGCTCACCGGCGACACCCTGTTCATCGGCGACGTCGGCCGCCCCGACCTGCTCAGCTCGACCGGTTGGTCGGCGACCGACCTGGCTCGAGACCTCCACCGGTCCCTGCACGAGCAGATCCTGACCCTGCCCGACGCCACCGCGGTGTACCCGGCCCACGGCGCCGGCTCGGCGTGCGGCAAGAACCTGTCGACCGCCACCGCCTCGACCGTCGGTGAGCAGCGGACGGGCAACTACGCCCTGGCCATCGACGACCCGGACGAGTTCGTGGCGGCGGTCACCGCCGGTCAGGCGACCGCGCCCCGCTACTTCCCGTTCGCCGCCGACACCAACCGGCGGGCCCACGAGCTGCTGCACGAGGACGCCCCGCCCCCGCTCGACGTCGACGCCGCCCTCGAGGTGGTCCGCTCGGGCGGGGTGCTGCTCGACACCCGGCCGCCGGAGGACTTCGCCTCCGGCCACGTCCGCGGATCGGTGAACGTCGGCCTCGACGGTCGCTTCGCCGAGTACGCCGGCGATGTGGTGCTGCCCGGCCAGGACGTGGTGGTGGTGACCGAGCCCGGTCACGAGGCCGAGGCCCGCACCCGCCTCGGGCGCATCGGCTTCGACCACGTGGTCGGCCACCTGGCCGACGTCGACCGGGTGCTGCTCGAGCGGCCCGAGCTGGCCGGGACCGCGTCCCGCCTGAGCGCCGACGACGCCGCCGGCTGGATCGACGACCCGTCGATCCAGGTGGTCGACGTCCGCAACCCTGGCGAGGTCGCCGACGGCGCCGTCCCCGGGGCGACCACGATCCCGCTGGCGGAGCTGCTGGGGCGTGTCGGCGAGCTCGACCCCGCCGCCACGACCGTCGTCTACTGCGCCGGCGGTTACCGCTCATCGGTGGGGGCGTCGCTGCTGCGGTCGAAGGGCTTCGCCCGGGTGGCCGACCTCCAGGGCGGCTACGGCGCGTGGAAGGCGGCGACCGGACCGACCGGCTGAGCGGTCCCGCCGGGGTGGTCGCAGACCAGGGCGCGGCGGGGTCTCAGCCGGGGGCCCGCCCGCCCGGGTCCCGGTCCTCGGTGGTGCCGGCACCGCCTCCGGGGGCCTCGTCGTCGGCGGCCTCGTCGTCGGCATCGCCCTCGAACCAGCGGGCCACCAGCACGTCGGTGGAGGAGTGGGCCACGATCGACGCCACCACCACCAGGGCGATCAGGTGGAACAGCTCGTCGCCCACGGGGGCCGCGGCCCGCAGGATGAGCAACCCGTACACGACCGAGGCGAAGCCCTTCGGACCGAACCAGGCGGCCGCCAGCCACTCCCGGCTCGGCAGGCGGCTGCGGGCGAAGGAGATGGCGATGGCCACCGGTCGGGCCACGACCAGGGCGAGGAGGGCGAAGACGTAGCCCGAGACGGAGATGTCGCCGAGGAAGCTCGGCGACACGAGGGCACCGAAGACCATGATGGCCGCCAGCTTCAGCAGCTCGGCGATGAGCTCGCCGAACTGGTGGAACGAGGCGCGGATGTCGGGGCTGCGGGTGGCGATGGTGGCGCCGGCGGCGAAGGCGGCGAGGAACTCGTTGGCGTGGGTGACGCTCGACAGCCCGAGCACCACCAGGCCCATGGCCAGCGCGTTGAGCGGTTCGTAGCGGGCGGCGGCGGCCAGCAGCCGCGTCTCCTGGAGCCGGATGGCGACCCACGGCACGGCGATGCCGATGGCGACGCCGAGCGCCACCTCGCCGGCAAGCGAGGCCAGGCCGACGCCCTGCTTGTCCACGACCGACAGGAGCACGACCACGACCGGCAGGGCCAGCCCGTCGTTCAGGCCGCTCTCCACGTTCAGCAGGTGGCGGAGCCGGTAGGGGATCTCCTCGCGCCCGACGATGGCGGCGGCGAACACCGGGTCGGTCGGCGACAGGGCGGCGCCGACCAGGAACGCCTCGGCCCAGGCCAGCCCGGCCACGTACCGGGCGAAGAGGGCGGTCAGGAACAGGGTGATCGGCATGCCGACGAGCAGCGCCTGCCCGGGCAGGCGCCAGGTCGAGCGCAGATCGCTCAGACCCGCCTTCATGCCGTCGCTGAACAGCACCGCGAACAGGGCCAGCTCGGCGAAGGACGACACGACGCGGTCGGTCGGGTCGACGTGCAGCACCCCGGTGACGCCCTGGCCCAGGAGGACGCCGGCCCCGAGGAACACCAGGGCGGTGGAGAGCACGCTGCGGTGGGCCAGCTCGGAGATCAGGACGGCCAGCATCAGGACCGTGCCGAAGGCGAGGAGGGCGACCACCCTCCTTCCCTAGCCGCTCGACCGGGTCGAGCGACCGGCCCGGCCGCCCGGGGCCGCCGGAGGGCCGTCCGGGGCGCCCCCTAGGCTCGGTCCCGTGGTCGGCTCCGACGGCGTCCGGGTGAGCGTCAGGAGGGCGCCGTGCGCCCGCTGACCAACGACCGATGGGGCTTCGAGTCGAACTGCTTCGTCTGCGAGGCGGAAAACCCCTCCGGCCTGCGCATCCCGTTCTTCCACGACGAGGAGGCAGGGCTGGTCACCGCCGAGTTCGAGCTCGATGATCGCTTCTCCGGGGCGCCGAGCTACGTGCACGGCGGCCTGCAGCTCGCGGTCCTCGACGAGGCGATGGCCTGGGCGACCATCGCGGTGGCCCACCGGTGGGCGGTCACCGGCGAGACGACCACCCGGTTCGACCATCCGGTCCGGGTGGGGCGCAGCTACCGGGTCACCGCCGCGATCGAGGGCGAACCGGCGACGGAGGCCGCCACCCTCGCCACGACGGGTTGGATCACCGACCACCGCGAGCGCACCTGCGCGTCGGCCTCGGCGACCTTCGTGGTGCTGGGCGAGGCCCAGGCGCTCGACGCCATCGGCGCGGCCGAGGACGGGCTCGACGCCGGCTACACCCGCGACCGGTGAGCCGGCGTCGGTCGTCCGCCGGACGGCTCGTCGCGGCCGGAGCCCTCGGCTACCTGGCCGGCACCCTCCCGTCGGCCGACGTCGCCTCCCGCCTGGCCGGCTCGACCGGTGACCTGCGCGACGAGGGGAGCGGCAACCCGGGAGCGTTGAACGCGGCGTCGGTGCTCGGCACCGGGTGGGGCGTGGCCGTGCTGGTGGCCGACGCCGGCAAGGGGGCGGCGGCCGGCCGCATCGGGCTCGCCGTCGCGGGGGCGCCGGGCGCGTACCTGGGAGCGACGGCCGCGGTCGCCGGCCACATCGCCCCGGTGTGGAGCCGCTTCCGCGGCGGCAAGGGGGTGGCCACCTCGGCGGGGGCGTGCCTCGCCGTGTTCCCCGCCTACTTCCCGATCGACGCCGCCGTCGCCGCGGTGGGGGCGGTGGCGTCCCAGCAGGCCGAGCGGGCGGTGCTGCTCTCCTCGACGGCGTGGACCGCGGCGGCGGTGCTCTGGTGGCGTCGAGGGCTGCCGAACGGGTGGGGCCCGGAGCCGACCGCCGCCCTCCCGGCCTTCGCCGGGGTGAGCTCGGCCATGATCCTCCTCCGGTTCGGGGCGGCGAGGCGCGCCGCGTGATCGGGCTGGCCACCGACTCGGCGTCCATGCTGCCGGCGGCGTGGCGGGACCGCTTCGAGGTCCAGGTGGCACCGATGACCGTGGTCGTCGACGGCGAGGCCCACCTCGAAGGCCGGGACCTCACCACGGCCGCCTTCTACCGGCGGCTGGCCGACGGCGCCGAGGTCTCGACCGCCACGCCTTCGCCCGGCGAGCTGGCGGCCGCCTACCAGCGATGCCGGGACGCCGGCGCCGATCGGGTGGTCGCGATCCACACCGGGGCCGACTACTCCGCCGTCCTGTCCGCCGCGGCGGTCGCCGCCCGGCAGGTCGAGGGCGTCGAGCTGGTCGACAGCGGCACGGTGTCGTTCCCGGTGGCGCTGTGCCTGGCGGCGGCCGCCGACGCCCGGGCGGCGGGGGTCGACGCCGATCGCGTGGCTGCGGCCGCGCGGGAGACCGCCGCCCTCGTCGACAGCGTGTTCGTGGTGGGCGCACCCGACCTGGCCCAGCGGGGCGGACGGCTCGGCGACGTCGGCTCGAAGCCGGGTCTCACGCTGCTGGGGCTCGGACCGGGCGGCGTGCGCGACCTCGGCGCGGCCGACGACCTCGACGACGCCATCGCCCGCATGGCCGGGGTCGTCGCCAGGGCGGCGACCGGGTCCCCCCTCCGGGTGGGCGTCGGCGACGCCGACCGCCCCGACCTCGGGGCGCGGCTGGCCGACGCCGTGGCGGCGGCGGGCGGTGCGCTCGACCTGGTGCGGTACGAGGTGGGCCCGTCGGTCGGTGCCCACACCGGCGCGGGCACCGTCGGCGCCGTGTGGGCCCCCGCCACCGACCCGGTCTGAGCCCGGTCGTGCGCACCTACCGGGGTCACGACGCCGACAACGCCCGGTGGGAGGGCGTCGAGCTGCGTGAGGGCGACGTCGTGATCTCGAGCCCGTCGAAGTCCGGCACCACGTGGACCCAGCTGCTGTGCGCCCTGCTGATCTTCGACGGGCCCGATTTCCCCGCACCGCTGTCGGACACCTCCATGTGGATCGACATGCGGACCACGCCCGTCGAGGAGGTCCGTCGGGTCCTGGCCGCCCAGACGCACCGCCGCTTCGTCAAGACCCACACCCCGCTCGACGGCCTCCCGCTCGACCCCCGGGTGACCTACCTCTGCGTCGGTCGCGATCCCCGGGACGTGGCCGTGTCGCTGTCGCACCACCGGGCCAACATGGACCGCGACCGCTTGACCGAGCTGCTCGACCGCACCCGCCGGGCCGAGGCGCAGGCGACCGGGCGGGACCACGAACCCGGCGATCCGCCGGCCGTCGACCGGCCCGACCCGACCGGGACGGGCAGCGGTGGCGTCGACCTCGACCGGTGGATCGACGCCCCGGCGCCGGAGGGCGGCACCGGCGAGCCCCTGGCGGCGGTCCTGCACCACCACGAGGTGGCCTGGTCGATGCGGCACCGGCCCGGGGTCGTCCTGCTCCACTTCGCCGACTACGTGCACGACCTGCCGGCCGAGCTGCGCCGGCTGGCGGCCCGGCTCGGCATCCCGATCGACGGTCCCCGGAGCGAGGCCCTGGCCGCCGAGGCCACCCTCGAGCGGGCGCGGGAGCGCGCCGGCCACCTGGCGCCCAACGCGACCCAGCGGCTGTGGCGCGACCCCGTCCGGTTCTTCCGCAGCGGTCGGGTGGGGGAGTGGCGGGAGCGCTTCTCGCCCGAGCAGCTCGACCGGTACCGGTCCCGGGTGGCCGACCTCGTCGGTCCGGACGTGTCCGCCTGGGTCCACGGCGGCCGGCGGGCCGCGGACCCCGACGCGCCCTCCGGCTCGGCGGCCGACGCGGCCTCGCCCGTCACCCCGCCCGATCCCGGAGCACCTGCCTAGGGTCGGCCCATGGCCCACCCCGCCGTCTCCGGCTACTGCTGGCCCCAGTCGATCGAGCCCGGCCAGGCGGTCGGCCTGCACCTCTCCGCCGAGGGCGGCACCGTCGAGGTCGAGGTGGCCCGGGTCGGCAGGCGGCGCGAGGTGGTGTGGCAGGGGTCGGTGCCGGTCGAGGCCCACCCGATGCCGCCGGAGGCCGACGCCCACGGCTGCGGATGGCCCCTGGCCGCCACCGTCGAGACCGGCTCGGGGTGGAGATCCGGCTACCACGAGGTCCTGCTCACCGCGCCGCGGTCGGGCCGCGGGCCGGCGTCGGACCGGGCGTTCTTCGTCGTGCGGCCGCCCACCGAGGCGCCGCCGGCCGGCGCCGACACCGGGGACGGCGGGCGACCGAGCGCGCTGCTGGTGCTCGGCACCGACACCTGGCACGCCTACAACGACGTGGGCGGCACCAACCTGTACAACGGCGGCACCCGGGTGTCGCTCCAGCGGCCGATGGCGGCCGGGTTCCTCGACAAGCCCCCGGGTCTCGGCCGCCGGGTGGCCTCCACCCGGCGGGGTGACCGCCGCCTCGAGGCCCACGTCGGCTACCTGCTGGTCAACCGGCTGTCGGAGTGGGCCGGGTCGGCGGGCTGGCCCAACTGGGAGCAGCCCTTCGTCGAGTGGGCCGAGGCCGAGGGCTACGCCTTCGACGTCGCCACCAACGCCGACCTCGAGCAGCACCCAGGGCTGCTCGACCGCTACCGGCTGATGCTGTCGGTCGGCCACGACGAGTACTGGAGCGGACCGATGCGCGACGCGGTCGAGGGGTTCGTCGCCCGGGGGGGCAACGTGGCGTTCCTCTCGGGCAACACGTCGTTCTGGCAGGTGCGCTTCGAGGACGGCGGCACGACCATGGTCGGCTACAAGCAGCGCTTCGCCGACGACCCCGTCCACGGCACCGACCGCCAGGGCGAGCTCACCAGCATCTGGTCCGACCACCTGATCGGCCGACCGGAGAGCACCATGACCGGCGTGAGCTTCAGCCGGGGCGGCTACGCCCGGATCGGCCGGCGGGTGCCCAGCGGCTCCGGGGGCTACACCGTCCACCGACCCGATCACTGGCTGTTCGAGGGGACCGGCCTGGAGTACGGCGACCTGCTCGGCGCCGACGCCACCGTGGTCGGCTACGAGTGCGACGGCTGCGCCTTCACCTACCGCGACGGCCTGCCGTACCCCACGGGCGAGGACGGCACGCCGGAGGGCTTCGAGATCCTGGCCACCTCACCGGCCGCCTCCTTCACCCGTGGCACCTCGCCCCGGCCGGTGGCGCCCGGCGAGCTGTCCGAGCTGGAGTTCCACGCCTGGCGGCTGTTCGACCGCCACGACGAGGAGGCCACCGCCCGCCTGGCGAACGGCCACGCGGTGCTCGGCACCTACACCCGGGGCGGGACGGTGGTGACCGTCGGGTGCACCGAGTGGGCCTGGGGCCTGGCCGCCCGCGACCCGCAGGTCGAGCAGGTGACCCGGAACATCTTCCGCCGGCTCGCCGGCCAGGAGCCGCGCTGACGCGGCGCGAGCGGCCGAGTACAGCTAGTCGCCGGCCACGCGGCCGGGCGCCGGGGTGGCCGGCCCGGCCGCCAGCAGGTCCCGCCACCGCTCCCGGTCGTGGGTCGCCGGTTCGGTCTCGTCGAGGAAGGACCGGAGGGCGGCGGTGAACCGCTGCGGATCGGCCCGGTGCGGGAAGTGCCCGGCCTCCTCGAAGATCTCCAGCCGGCTGCCGGGCAGCGCCCGGTGCGCCTTGTGGGCGTGGGCCACCGGGATGATCGGGTCGTGGGCGCCCCACACCAGCAGCGAGGGCATCTGCTCGGCCAGGTAGCTGCGGTCGAGCATGGTGACGACCTGGCCCCGCCAGTCGACCACCGACCGCAGGGTGCGGACGAAGGCCTGCCGGGCGGCCGCGTTGGGCAGGCCGGTGAGCACCCGGCGCAGGTCGTCGGCGTCGCGACCGAGGTCGAGGTGCGACCGGCGGAGCCCCTCGGCGAGCCCGGCGGCGGCGAGGTCGACGAACGGCGACCGCAGCAGGGGGAGCACGACGTCGGCCACGGGCGAGGCGGCCAGGCGGAGCAGGGGGGTGACGGAGCGGCCGACCCCGCCGCTGCCCACCAGCACCAGTCGCTCGCACCGCTCGGGGAACTGGTAGGCGAACTGGGCGGCCACCCCGCCGCCGAGGGAGTGGCCGACGACGGTGACCCGCTCGACCCCCAGGATGGTCAGCAGGTCCCGCATCCCGTTGGCGTAGGCGGCGATCGAGTAGTCGGCCCGCGGCTTGTCGGAGTGACCGTGTCCGAGCAGGTCGGGGGCGATGACGGTGTGGTCGCGAGCCAGGTCGGGCAGGACGTCGAGCCACGAGTCGGCATTGTCGCCGATGCCGTGCAGGAGCAGCAGGGCCGGGCCCGAGCCGGCGTGGATGTAGGCCCGGAGGTACCCGTGGACCGTGCGGAACCGGCGCCGCAGGTCGGGTGGCGCGACCCGCTCCGACGCGACCACCGCCCCCGGCTCGGCGTCGGTCGGATCGTCGGCGACGGTCGCCGGCTCGCCGACGGGACGGTCGACGGTGCGCAGCCCGGCGTCGCTCACGACGGGACACGCTAGGCACCCGCGGTCCCCGGAGCGAGAACGGGCGGTGGACGCCGCGCCACCGGCCGGTGTCCTGCCGCGGCGCAGGGGTGCCGGGCGCGGTCGATCGTTGCGCCGGAGGGCCCGGTTCGGCGAAGCTCTGCTGTCCAAGCGACGCCGGTTCCTCGGGGGGAGATGCAGATGCACGGACGTGGTGAGCCGCTCGAGCGGTTCCGCACCCGGAGGGCCGCCGGCGCGCTGGTGGTGGTCCTGGCGCTGGTGGTGGCCAGCCTCGGCGCCTGCGACACCGCCCCGAGCCGCACCGACCGGTCGAAGCCGATCCTCTTCCTGCACGGCTACAACCTGACCTCGACCTCCACCGACTGCGGTGGCGACTTCGACTCGATGATCGCCTCGCTGCGTTCGCAGGGCTTCACCGGTCCGATGATCAAGGTCGGCTACTACAGCGGCGACACCCACTGCGACGTGAACCTGCACTCGGTGGCCAGCTACGGCGACCGCGACTCGTGGAAGTCGATCGCCAAGGCGCTGGCCGTCTACGTCCACGACACCTTCACCGCCCACGGCGAGGCGGTGGACATGGTCGGCTACTCGATGGGCGGCGACATCGTGCGGGGTGCCGTCTGGGGACCCATCTCCGGGGAGTCGGGCTGGTCGGCGCCGATCGACGCCGAGGACGTGCTCACCCTCGGCGCACCCCACGACGGGGCGGCCTGGTACAGCTACCTGTGCCTCTGGGGGCAGTGCCACTCGATGAGCCCGGCATCGGGTGACATCGCCTGGCTGAACCGGAACGGCGACCCCCAGGGCGTCCACGGCACGGACTTCACCGTGATCGGCTCCGACGGCGATGCGGTGGTGCCGGCGGACTCGGCCACCCACATGACCCTGCCCGCCACCAACAAGGTCGTGTACCCGGACATCCCCCACACCGGCGGTAGCAACTACCTGCACGACCCCCGGGTGCTGGCCCGGTCCGGCGGGGCGCTGGCCGAGCCCGGGCAGTAGCCGCAACCGGACGCCGTCGCCTCGGCCGGTAGCGTCGGCGGCCATGTGCGGCCGCTTCGTCTCGGCGTCGCCGCCCGACGAGGTGGCCCGGTTCTTCGACGCCGACCTGTCGGAGGCGGTGGTGGAGGAGCCGAGCTGGAACGTGGCACCGACCGACGACGCCAACGTGGTGGTCGAGGTCGGCGACCGCCGGGTGGTCGCCGCCTTCCACTGGGGCCTGGTCCCGTTCTGGGCCAAGGACCCCTCGGTGGGGGGCCGCATGATCAACGCCCGGGCCGACGGGCTGGCCGACTCCAACGCCTACCGGCACGCCTTCGAGCGCCGACGGTGCCTGGTCCCCGCCGACGGCTTCTACGAGTGGCAGGTGGTCGAGGACCAGAAGCGCAAGCAGCCGTGGTTCATCCACGGCCCCGCTGGCGAGCTGTTCGCCATCGCCGGGCTGTGGGAGCGCTGGCGCGATCCGAACGCGCCGGGCCCGTCGACCGGGTCGGCGGACGGCACCGGTGCCGAGGGCGGCTGGTTGCGCTCGTTCACCATCATCACGACCGACGCCAACCCCCGGCTCGAGGCCGTGCACGACCGCATGCCGGTCCTGCTGCCGCGGTCGGCCTGGGGCCGCTGGCTCGACCCCGACGAGCACGACGTGGCCGCCCTGGCCGAGCTGCTGGTGGCCGCCCCCGTCGACGCCGTCGACCTGCACCCGGTCGGCCCCGAGGTGGGCAACGTCCGCAACCGGGGTCCGGAGCTGGTCGAGCCGGTCGAGGCCGGACCGCCGCCCAGCCTCTTCGACGACCCGGCATGACCCCCCGGTCGTCGAGCGCCAGGGGCCCGCGCGCCGCCGCCGATGCGGTGACCGCCAGCCGCCAGAGCCTGCGCCGCCGTCTCGACCGGTTCTCCTTGCGCCTGCAGGCGCGGGTGGACGCCGACTGGTCGGACCGGGTGCTGCCGTGGGTGGCGGCGGCCGTGCTGTTCGCCCTGCTGGCGGGGCTCTCGGTCGCCAGCGAGCAGGCACTGCACGGCGGCGACGGCATCGGGGTGTGGCTGCAGACCGGGTGGCTGATCCGCCACGGCCTGTCACCGGTCTCGACCATCTCCGGCACCGACCCGATCAGCAGCCAGTGGGCCTTCGTCGCCTGGCCGGCCATGCTCGGCACCAACGCGGTGCGGGCGCCGGTCGACCTGGCGGTGCTGCAGTCGGCGGCGCTGGCCTGCGCGGTCATCCCGCTGTGGCGGTTGGCCCGGGAGGTGGCGCACCTGCGGATCGGCGTGACCGCGGCGGTGGTGGTCGCCTACGGCCTGGCCCCGTCGGTGCAGGCCACCAACCTCTCGATCCTGCACCCCGAGGTCGTCGCCGTCCCCGCCCTGCTCACCGCCTTCCTCAGCTACCGCCGGGGCCAGCCCATCGGCTGCGCGATCTCGATCGCGGTGGCCCTCGCCTGCCGGGCCGACGTGGGGCTGGTGGTGGCGACCCTCGGCGTGCTGATGCTGGTCGAGGGCCGCCGCCGGTGGGGCCTCTGCACCCTGGCGGTCGGCCTGGCGTGGACGGCGGCCGCCCTGATCGTGCTCCACCCCCAGATCCCGACCGGGCCGCTCAACCCGGCCCAGGCCGCCTCGGCCAGCGGCTTCGCCCCCCTCGCCGCCCTCCGGGAGGTCGTCACCGACCCCGGACAGCTCCTGGCCGACCTCTTCGCCAAGGACAGCATCGACGTGCTGGTGGCGGTCTTCGGCGGTCTGCTGTTCCTGCCCCTCGTGGCCCCGCGCTTCTTGATGCCGGCCGTCCCGTCGCTCGTGCTGGGCCTGGCCGGGGAGCACGCCATCAAGCGGGTGGCCGGCCCGAGCGCCACCATCGACGTGGCCAGCCCCGACCGGGTGGTGCTGGCCCTGGCCTTCGTCTTCATCGCCGGCCTGGTGGCGCTGGAGCGGATCGGCAAGCGCAGCGTGACCCGCGTCAACGTCGACCACCGGCTGGTCGCGGCCATGCTCCTGGCCGCGCTGTTCCTGTTCACCCAGGACGCGGCCAGCTCGCCCTACGAGCGCCCCTGGAGCTGGGGCACCAAGAGCGCGGTGGACCAGGCACGCGAGGACGCCGCCGACCAGATCGGCGCCCGGTCGGTGGCGGCCTCACCGCAGCTGCTGCCCCTGGTGGCCGAGCGCCGGCTGGTGCGCAGCCTCCCGATCCAGCCCTCGTCGCTGACCACCCGGATCGGCAGCGACCTCCACGCCGTGCTGCTCGACACCAACGACAAGTCGGTGGCCGGCGGCTGGACCAGCCAGACCCGCTCGGCGGCCCTGGCCCGGCTGCGGGGCGAGGGGTTCGTGGTCGTCTACGGCGACCAGGGCGTGTTCGCGCTCGTCCGCTGAGGCGACGAGGCCGTCCGACGGCGCCTAGCCGGCGGTCTCGGGGTGACCGGCCTCGCGAAGGGCGGTGCGGAGCTGCTCGGCGGCCCGGTCGAGGTCGGCGGGGTCGGGGTCGTGGTCGGCGTTGGCGAAGTTCAGCTGCGACAGGTCGTGGAAGGGGACCAGGTGGAGGTGGGTGTGGGGCACCTCCTCGCCCACCACCAGCACCGCCACCTTCACGGGTCGGAAGGTGTCCTGCTGGGCCCGGCCGATCTTCTGGGCGACCTGCACCAGGTGGGCGGCCAGGTCGGGGTCGAGGTCGATCCAGTGGTCGACCTCCTCGATCGGCACCACCAGGACGTGGCCGGGCGCCAGCGGGGCGATGGTGAGGAAGGCCACGCACCGGTCGTCGCGCCATACGAACCGGCCCGGGATCTCGCCCTCGATGATGCGGGAGAACAGGGTCGCCATGGCGCCGGATCGTAGGCTGTCGCCATGGAAGGGCCGGGGGAGCGCCCGCCGCGAAACGTCCCGCGCCGTTCGGCGGTCCAAGGCGGCATGGAGTCGTCCCCCACCGTCGACGCGGTCGTCCTGCCCGACGCCGACCGGCACGAAGGGGCCCAGCAGGACACCAGCGCCATCCTGACGGTGCCGAACGTCATCACCGTCGTGCGGCTCTGCTGCTTGCCGATCTTCCTCTACCTGCTCTTCGGGCGGGAGAACCGGGCCGCCGCCGGCTGGTTGCTCGCCGCCCTCGGTGCCACCGACTTCGTGGACGGCTACCTGGCCCGCCACCTCGGCCAGGTCTCCGACGTCGGCAAGATCCTCGACCCCCTGGCCGATCGCCTGCTGTTCTTCGTGGGGGTCACCGGCATCGTCATCGACGGGAGCTGCCCGCTCTGGGTGGCCGCCGCGGTGCTGGCCCGCGAAGTCCTGGTGGCCGGCGCCACCCTCGGCCTGGCCGCCGCCGGCGCCAAGCGCATCGACGTGACCTGGTTCGGCAAGGCCGGCACCTTCGCGCTGATGTTCGCCTTCCCGTTCTTCCTGGCGTCGCGCAGCACGCTCGGGTGGGGCAAGGCCTTCGGCGCCGAGCTCGCCTGGGGCTTCGCCGTCCCGGGGCTCGTGCTGAGCTACGTGTCGCTGGTGCTGTACGTCCCGCTCGGGCTGCAGGCCCTCCGCGAGGGCCGGGCCGCCCGCCTCGGCAACCAGGCCGCCTGACGCCCCGCCCGCCGCCACCGCGGCGCCCGGACGACGAGATCACCCGATCGGGGCACCGCTCCACCGACGGAGGACTCCAGGAGCGGGGCTAGGTTCGCCGGGATGAAGGCCGTGATCATGGCGGGCGGTGAGGGGACCCGTCTCCGCCCGCTCACCTCCAACGCACCCAAGCCGCTGCTCCCCCTCGCCAACCGGCCGATGATGGAGCACATCGTGCGCCTGCTGCACGAGCACGGCTTCGACGACATCGTCGTGACCGTCGCCTTCATGGCCAACTCCATCCGCACCTACTTCGGCGACGGCTCCGAGTTCGGCGTGCGGATGGTCTACGCCACCGAGGAGGAGCCGCTCGGCACCGCCGGATCGGTCGGCAACGCCAAGGACGAGCTCGACGAGCGCTTCCTCGTGATCTCCGGCGACGTGCTCACCGACATCGACCTCGGCCGGGTCGTCGACTTCCACGACCAGCGCGGGGCCATGGCCACGATCGGCCTGGTGGCGGTCGACAACCCGCTCGAGTTCGGCATCGTCATCACCCGCGAGGACGGCTCCATCGAGCGGTTCCTCGAGAAGCCGACCTGGGGCCAGGTGTTCAGCGACACCATCAACACCGGCATCTTCGTGCTCGAGCCGGAGATCTTCGACTACATCGAGGGGGGCCGACCGGTCGACTTCTCCAGCGAGGTGTTCCCCGCCCTGCTCCGCGACCAGAAGCCGCTCTACGGCTGCGTGGCCGACGGCTACTGGGAGGACGTCGGCACCCTCGAGGCGTACATGCGGCGCCCACAAGGACGTGCTCGACGGGAAGGTCCGCGTCGACGTGCCGGGGTTCCAGCTGAGCGAGCGGGTCTGGCTGGGGGAGGGCGCGGAGGTCCACCCGGACGCCGAGATCAGCGGGGCGGCGGTGATCGGGGCCAACGCCCGGGTCGACGCCGGCGCCCACATCGGCGAGTACTCGGTGCTCGGCACCAACGTCCGGGTGCGCGCCGGCGCCCACCTCGAGCGGGCGGTGCTGCACGACAACGCCTACGTCGGCGAGAACGTGGCCCTGCGGGGCACCATCGTCGGACGGTCGAGCGACCTCCGGCGGGGCGCACGCTGCGAGGAGGGGGTGGTGCTCGGCGACGAGTGCTTCGTCGGCGAGGACGCCCGGATCGCCAGCGGGGTCAAGGTGTACCCGTTCAAGACCGTCGAGGCCGGCGCCATCGTCAACTCCTCGATCGTGTGGGAGTCGCGCGGCGCCCGCAGCCTGTTCGGCCGCCACGGGGTGGCCGGCATCGCCAACGTCGACATCACCCCCGAGCTGGCCGCCCGGCTGGCCATGGCCTGGGCGAGCTCCCTGGCCAAGGACGCCACCGTCGTCACCTCCCGGGACTCGAGCCGGGCCAGCCGCATGCTCAAGCGGGCGGTCATGGCGGGCCTGAACGCCTCGGGGGTCAACGTGCTCGACCTCGAGGTGGCCTCGGTGCCCGTCACCCGGTTCGCGGTGCGCCAGCCGATGGCCGCCGGGGGGATGTCGGTGCGCCTGGTCGAGGGCGACTCGCAGTCGGTGATCATGCGCTTCTTCGACGAGAACGGCCTCGACGTCACCGAGACCACCCAGCGCAAGATCGAGCGGCTCTTCAACCGCGAGGACTTCCGACGGGTCTTCGCCTCGGAGATCGGCGACATCGCCTACCCGCCCCGGGCCCTCGAGCAGTACACCGCCGCCCTCGAGGAGAGCGTCGACGCCGCCGCCATCCGCGACGCCTCCTTCAAGCTGGTCGTCGACTACGGCTACGGCTCGACGTCGTTCCTCATGCCGAACGTGCTGGCCAAGCTGGGCGCCGACGTGCTCGGGGTCAACCCGTTCGCGGCGACCGGCGGCGTGGTCGACTTCGACCGGACGCTGCACGCCGAGCGGGTGGCGGACCTGGTCACCGCGTCCGGCGCCCACCTCGGCGCGGTGATCGACCCCGACGGCGAGCACCTCACCCTGATCGACGACGACGGCCACGTGCTCGACGACACCACCGCCCTGCTGGCCATGGTGTCGCTCGTCTCGGCGGGGATGGAGGGCTCGGAGATCGCCGTGCCGGTCTCCACCACCTCGGCGGTCGAGGCCCTCGCCGAGGCCCACGGGGCGAAGGTCCGGTACACCAAGCTGTCGACCTCGGCGCTGATGGAGGCGGCCAGCCAGCCCGCGGTCGGCTTCGCCGCCGGAGGCGACGGGGGCTACATCGTGCCCCGGTTCCTGCCCTCGTTCGACGCGGTGGCGGCGCTGGTGTCGCTCCTCGAGGTCCTCGCCACCCGCGGCACCCGCCTGTCGAAGGTGGTGGCCGAGGTCCCCGAGATCCACCTGGTGCGCGAGTCCGTCGTCACCCCGTGGGAGCAGAAGGGGCTCGTCATGCGCACCCTGGTCGAGCGCAACCAGGGCCGCCGCCTCGAGCTGGTCGACGGGGTGAAGGTGCACCACGAGGACGGATGGGCGCTGGCCCTGCCCGACCCCGACGAGCAGCTCACCCACATCTGGGCCGAGGCCGACACCGACGCGGCCGCCCGGCGCCTCGCCGAGGAGTACGCCCGCCGCATCCGCGCCCTCATGGCCTGAACGACCCCGCCCTCGACCTCGACCTCACCTTCGGGGTCGGCCGGGCCGGCTGGCGGAGCGACGCCGCCCGTGGCCCTGGTTCGCCGACGGGGCACCAGCCGCCGATGGGATAGCGTCCCTGCGCGATGAACGTCCCCGACGACCTGCGCTACTCCTCTGACCACGAGTGGGTGCGCATCGAGGACGGGCGGCTCCGCATCGGGATCACCGACTACGCCCAGGACGCGCTCGGCGACGTGGTGTTCGTGCAGGCGCCCGAGGTGGGCGCCGCGGTCGACGCCGGCGCCGAGCTGGGCGAGATCGAGTCCACCAAGTCGGTGTCCGAGGTCTACGCGCCGGTCGCCGGCACGGTGGTCGAGGTCAACGCCGACCTGGCCGACGCGCCCGAGCGGCTGAACGAGGACCCCTACGGCGAGGGGTGGATCTGCGTGATCGAGCCGGCCGACGACGCGGCGGTCGAGGCCCTCCTCGACGCGGCGCGCTATCGAGACCTGGTCGACGGCTGAGCTCGATGACCTGCAGCAGCTGCGGACACGAGAACCTCCCCGGATCGAGGTTCTGCTCGTCCTGCGGCGCTCCGCTGCCGACCGACCCCGACGAGCGCACGCTCAGCCTCACGGTCGACCCGAGCACCGGCGAGCAGGTGGCCGTCGAGCCCGCCGACCTCACCGGGGCCGGCCTGCTCGTCGTCACCCGCGGGCCCAACAGCGGCTCGAAGTTCGAGATCGAGCAGCGGGTCACGACCCTCGGGCGCCACCCCGACAGCGACATCTTCCTCGACGACGTCACGGTGTCGCGGCGCCACGTCGAGATCACCCGTGACGGCGAGTCCTTCACCGTCGCCGACGCCGGCTCCCTCAACGGCACCTACCTCAACCGCGAGCGCATCGAGAAGGCGGCGTTGTCCTCGGGCGACGAGCTGCAGGTGGGCACCTTCCGCCTCCTCTTCCTGACCGGCGACGCCGAGGGCTGAGGTGGCCGAGCACTCCCATCTCTCGATCGGCGAGGTCCTGTCCCTGCTCCAGGACGAGTTCCCCGACGTCACCATCTCCAAGATCCGCTTCCTCGAGAGCCAGGGGCTGCTCGACCCGGAGCGGACCCCGTCCGGCTACCGCAAGTTCTACGCCGAGGACATCGACCGGCTGCGGTGGATCCTCACCGAGCAGCGGGAGCACTTCCTGCCGCTGAAGGTGATCAAGGACCGGCTCGAGGAGCACGGCCCCGGCGTGCCGCCACCGACGGCGGCACCCGCCGGACCCCCCTCCACCGACCCGTCGTCCGCGCCCGGCGAGGACGATCAGGCGCCCACCGACGGGCGGCCCGTCGACCCGCGGGGCGAGGTCGACGCCTCGACCGGGACCCTCCCGATCTGGATGGCCGACGTGGCCCGGGAGCAGGCGGCGAGGAAGGCGGCCGCCATCGGCCGCAGCCAGCCCGACGTCGGCACGACCCGACCCAGCCCGCTCGACGCCGGCCCCACCGCGGTCACCCTGACCCGGTCGGAGCTGGCCCACGCCAGCGGCCTCACCGACCACCAGATCGGCGAGCTCGAGCAGTACGGGCTGCTGGGCGCCCAGCACATCGGCGACGACGAGGTCTACGACGGCAACGGCCTGGTGGTCAGCCAGAAGGCAGCCGCCCTGTTCGACCGGGGGCTGTCGGCGCGCCACCTCCGGGCGTTCAAGCTGGCCGCCGACCGGGAGGCGGCCCTGTTCGAGCAGCTGGTCATGCCGCTGCTCAAGCAGCGCAACGCCGAGGGCCGCGCCCGGGCGGTCACCGAGCTGGCCGAGCTGACCGCCCTCACCGAGGCGCTCCACGCCGCCCTGCTGCGAACCGCGCTGCGGGGCCACCTGCACCAGACCTGACTCCGGTCGGCAGGGGTCCGACAACTATCGTCGCCCCGGTGCCCTTGCTGACTCCCCGGTCCGCCCGCACCCGCCGCCGCTGGCAGGTGATCCCCGCCGTGGTGGCGAGCCTGGCCCTGGTGGTCGGCTGCAGCTCGGGGAGCACCTCCTCGTCCTCCAAGGCGGCGCCGACCTCGCCGTCGGCCTCGACGCCCGGACGGTCCGACACCCGCTCCTCGGCCATCTCGGTGCCCAAGGGGGTGCCGCCGGTGCCGGACGCCACCAACATCTACAGCGAGACCACCGCCGGCAAGGTCAGCCCCGCCCTGAAGGGCGACCTGAACCGCATCTACGTGCCGAACCGCGGCGACAACACCGTGTCGGTGATCGACCCGAGCACCAACCAGGTGGTCGACCACTTCGACGTCGGCCTCGACCCCCAGCACATCGTTCCCTCGTGGGACCTGCGGACCCTGTGGGTGACCAACAACGCCGAGGGCACCGACCAGGGCAGCCTCACGCCCATCGACCCCCGCACCGGCAAGCCGGGCCAGGCCATCCCGGTCGACGATCCGTACAACCTGTACTTCACGCCCGACGGCACGTCGGCCATCGTCGTGGCCGAGGCCAAGCTGCGCCTCGACTTCCGCGACCCGCACACCATGGCCCTGCAGTCCTCGCTGCCGGTGCCCGGGTGCGCCGGCGTGAACCACGCCGACACCACCATCGACAGCCGCTACATGATCTTCACCTGCGAGTTCGGCGGCGGCCTGGCCAAGATCGACCTGCAGCAGAAGTCGGTGGTCGGCTACCTGAAGCTGAGCGGCCGTGGCGGCATGCCCCAGGACGTCCGCTCCTCGCCGGACGGCAAGACCTTCTACGTGGCCGACATGATGGCCGGCGGTGTCTACCTGATCGACCCCGTCACCTTCACCGAGACCGGCTTCATCCCGACCGGCATCGGCACCCACGGCCTGTACCCGAGCCGCGACGGCACCAAGCTCTACGTGGCCAACCGGGGCTTCGACCACCTGGCCGGCACCACCCCCGGCGGGCCCGGCAGCGTGTCGGTGATCGACTTCGCCACCAACAAGGTCGTCGCCACCTGGCCCATCCCCGGCGGCGGCAGCCCGGACATGGGCAACGTCAGCGCCGACGGCACGCGGCTCTGGCTGTCGGGCCGCTACGACGACGTCGCCTACTCGATCGACACCACCGACGGCGCCGTGGTCAAGATCCCCGTCGGCAAGGAGCCCCACGGCCTCACCGTGTGGCCCCAGCCGGGCCGCTACAGCCTGGGTCACACCGGCAACATGCGCTGAGCCGGAGCCGCCCGTTCCGGGGCGTCGCCGGCCGCCACGCCGGTCCCGGCCGAGCGGATGGAGGCCTCGGACGGGCGGTAGGGTGCGAGGCGATGTCGGAGATGGAGCTCGTCGGGGTGCGGGTCGAGAAGCCGACCAACACGCCCATCGCCCTCCTCCGTGAACGGGAGGGTTCCGGCCGCCTGCTGCCGATCTTCATCGGGGGCCCCGAGGCGACCGCCATCGCCTTCGCCGTCGAGGAGGTCGTGACGCCGCGGCCCATGACCCACGACCTGATGCAGAGGGTCCTCGACGACCTCGGTGCCAGCCTCGAGCGCATCGACATCACCGACCTCCGCGAGGGCACCTTCTACGCCGAGCTGGTCCTGCACGCCGCCGACGGGGTGCACCGGGTGTCGAGCCGACCCTCCGACGCCATCGCCCTCGCCCTGCGCACCGGGTCGCCGATCTTCGCGGCCGACGAGGTGCTCGACGAGGCCGGCTACGTCGAGGCCCAGCCCGACGAGGAGCCCGCCGACGAAGAGGTCGTCGAGCAGTTCAAGGAGTTCATCGACTCGGTGAACCCCGAGGACTTCGCCTCCTGACCGTGGCCACGACCTGACCCGACGCTCGGCCCGGGCCCGCCCATGAGCACCGGCACGGCGCGGGGTGCGCCGACCCGCCGGTCACCGCCCGAGCGCGCCGGCTCCGAGACGGCCGCGCCCGACGGTCCGACCACCCGACAGGCCCGGTCGGTGATCGGCGCGCTCGTCGCCGGGAACCTCCTGGTGGTCGTGCCCTACCTGCTCGACGGACCGGGCTTCTTCGTGGACGACTGGCGGGTGCTCGGGCGCCTCCACGAGGTCGGTGTCCTGCGGGCGGCCGAGTGGGGGAAGCTGGCGAGCCGTCCGGGGGCGTGGGTCGTCGACACGATCCTCTACGGCACGCTGCGCGAGCACCTGCTGCCCTGGGTCCTGGCGCTGGCGGTGCTCGATGCCGCGGCGACCGTCGCCGTCTACCTGCTGCTCCGCCGGTTCGTCGGCTGGCGCACGGCCGCGGCGGTGGCCGGGCTCTGGGTCGTGCTGCCCGACCACACCTCGCTGCGCACCTTGCCGAACGCCGCGCCGATCGTGGTCGCGCTGCTCCTCCTCGCCGTCGGGCTGCTCCTCGTCGACGACGACCGGCCGGTCCTCGGCGCCCTGGTGCTCTGCGCCGGGGCCTCTTGCTACGAGGCGACGTTCGTGCCCGGTCTGCTCGGGTTCCTCGCGCTGCACGTCCGATCCGGACGGGGGACTCCCCGCACGCTGCGGCGTGGCATCGCCCTGTTCGTGCTCACCGCCGCCGGGTTGGCCCTCCATCCGACGTACGCCATCGATCTCGCCGACCGCGGGCCGGCGGGCCCGCTCCTGCCCGCCCACGTCGGCGCCGGCCTGACGGCCTCGCCCCGGCTGGCCACCGTCCTGACCGTCGTCGCCGGCGTCGCCGCGGTCGCCGGAGCAGTCGAGTGGTGGCGGGGCGACCGGGCGCGGGGGTCCGGTCCGTGGCTGATGGCCGCCGGAGCGGTGGTCGCGGCCTCGGGCCTGGTGGCCTTCGCCTTCAAGCTCCCGCAGGAGCCGAGAGGCATCGCCGACCGGGCCTTCGTGGTCTCGTCGGTGGGCTCGGCCCTCTTCTGGGTTGGCGTCGCCAAGCTGGTGCGGCGTCGGTCGCGGCTGGCGACGGTCCTCGTCGGCACCGCCTTCCTGGTCGTGCTCCTGGTCGCCGACGTGACCTTCCAGCGCGACTGGAGCAGATCCGGCGCCGACGCCCGGGCCCTCCTGCGCGACGTCGAGCGGTGCTACCCGGCCGGGCCGCCATCGCAGCTCACCGTCGGCCCGGCGGCCCGGTACCGGGGAGGGGTCCGCAGCCTCCACGACTTCTTCGTGCCCGAGGCCGCCGTGGCCGAGCTGGGGCACCCCGTGCGGTTCCACCTGGCCGAGACGGAGGCGGACTGGCGGAAGGTCCCGGTCCGCGACCGGGTGACGTGGACGCGCATCCTCAGCGGGTGCCCCTGAGGCAGCCACCACCGCGCGGGCGCGGGACACTCGGCACGGGCACGGAGCCCGCCCGACCTCGACCTGACGTGGACCTTGACGTCGACGTCGACCAGAGGTGGATGTTGACGCCGGGGCAGGCCCGCCCTACGTTGTCACAACGCCGTAGTTTCACCGCTGTCGTCGGCCGGCCCCAGGGGTTCGGCCGGACCGGCGGACCGGAGCGTCGGCCCGTGCCGGCGATCCGGCACGGCACCCGTGGAGAGGGGCAGTCGTGGACGAGGGCTACAGCGGCAAGCGGGCGGCGGAGATCGTCGGCATCAGCTACCGGCAGCTCGACTACTGGGCCCGCACCGACCTGGTGCGGCCCACGCTGGCCGACGCCCGCGGCAGCGGCACCCGCCGGCGCTACTCCTACCGCGACCTGCTCGAGCTGAAGGTCATCAAGACCCTGCTCGATGCCGGGATCCGCCTCGAGTCGGTGCGCAGCGCCTTCGAGTACCTGCGCCAGAACCTGGGCGAGGACGTGGCCAGCGCCCAGCTGGTGATCTCCGGCAGCAGCGCCGTGCTCGTCCGGGACGGCACCGAGCTCATCGACGTGGTGAACCGCGGCCAGGGGGTGCTCAACCTGCTGCCGCTCGGCAACGTGCAGGCCGAGCTCGACGCCGCCATCGTCGAGCTGGACACCGGTCGGGTCGGACGCGAGGCGGCCTCGGTCGTCGCCGACGCCGGAGGCTGACCGGCCCGCCGTCCGCCGTCGCCCGGCCCCGGACCGGCGTCGAGGTGACGGCCCCTAGATTCGCCCCGTGGCCCTGCGCACCTCGCCCCTCGATCCCCAGCACCGCGCCCTCGGCGCCAAGCTCGTCCCCTTCGGGGGCTGGGACATGCCCCTCGCCTACGCCGACGGCACCCTGGCCGAGCACAGGGCCTGCCGGACCGGGGCGGCCGCCTTCGACGTGAGCCACCTGGGCACGGTGCGGGTCACCGGCGCCGACGCCCGCGAGCGCCTCCAGGCGGCGTTCAGCAACGACCTGGGCAAGATCGGCCCCGGTCGGGCGCAGTACACCCACCTGCTCGACGCCGAGGACGCCTCGGTGCTCGACGACATCATCGTCTGGTGGGTGTCGGAGCAGCACTTCGACGTCATGCCGAACGCCTCCAACACCGAGCGGGTCCTCGCCGCCCTGGGCGACGGCGCCGTCGACGTCACCGCCGGTCGGGCCATCGTCGCCCTCCAAGGACCGGGTGCCCGAGCCCGGGTGGAGACCTTCGCACCGGCGTTGGCGGCTGTCGGGCGGTTCCGGGTCGCCGAGGTCGACTGGAACGGGGTCGGGCTGGTGGTGGCCGGCACCGGCTACACCGGCGAGGACGGCATCGAGGTCGCCGTCCCGGCCGATGCGGCGGCCGACGTGTGGGATGCCGCGCTCGACGCCGGCTTCACGCCGGCGGGCCTCGGCGCCCGCGACACCCTGCGCCTCGAGGCGGGGCTGCCGCTGCACGGTCACGAGCTGGGACCGGGCATCACCCCGCTGCAGGCCGGGCTGGGGTGGGTCGTGAGCTGGGACAAGGGCGACTTCGTCGGTCGTGGCCCGCTGCTGGCCGAGAAGGAGCGGGGTCCCGACCGCCGGCTGCGGGGGCTGGTGGTCGACGGGCGCCGTCCGCCCCGTGCCGGGCAGGCGGTGGTGCACGACGGCGCACCGGTGGGGGTGGTGACGAGCGGCAACTTCTCTCCGATGCTCGAGCACGGCATCGCCCTGGCCCTGTGCGACACGGGCGTCGAGCCGGGGGCCGAGGTCGGCATCGACCAGCGCGGCACGGCGGTGCCGGCGCGGGTCGTCACCCCGCCGTTCTGGCCCCGCCGCTGAGGTCGGTCGCGCCTGCGGTTCAGGCGGGCCGGGGTCCGGTGTAGTCGACCCGGGCCCGCATGAAGGTGGGCTGGTCGAACTGCTCGATGGCGTGGGCCACCCAGCCGGCGCTGCGGGCCAGGGCGAAGATCGCCTCGCCCGAGCCGGGGGGCATGTCGCTGCAGAAGGTCACCGCCGCCAGGGCGGTGTCCACGTTCGGCGGCGGAAGGCCCCGCGCCGCCGCCGAGTCGAGCACCGCCCGCACCGTGGCCAGCCGGTCGCCAGGGGGGTCGAGCCGGTCGAGGTCCCGGAGCAGCGCCGCCGCCCGGGGGTCGCCGTCGGGGTAGAGGGCGTGGCCGAACCCCCGGTGGCCGCCGTCGCCGTCGAGTCGGCCGTCGAGGGCGGGGGCCACGCCGAGGCGCGCGGCGTCGCGCAGCGTGGTCTCGAGGACGAGCGAGGCGCCTCCGTGCCGGGTGCCGCCGATGACGTTCAGCCCCGCCCCGATCACCTCGTGGACGTCGGCGCGGACCATGGCCGCCATCCGGACCGCGAGGGTGGAGCTGGCCAGCTCGTGGTCGGCCAGCAGCCCGAGGGCGGTGTCGAGCAGGTCGATGCGGGCCGGTGTCCGCGGCAGGCGCGTCAGCCGGGTCCAGAGCACCTCGGCCATCGTCCGGGCCGGCTCGACCCGGCGGGCGGCCCGGCGGTCGGCACGGGGCAGGCCGTGGGCGAGCAGGCGCAGGAGGTGGCGGGCGGCGGGCACCACCGACTCGACGGCGGTGTCGTGGCGCGACCCTTCGGCGGCCGCCACGGCGGCGATGATCCGGAACCGGTCGAGCGGCAGGCAGCGGGGGGAGAGCGGCTGCTGGGCGGCGAGCACGCGGTCGAGGGCGTCGCCGTCGAAGGGCCAGCTCGTGGCGTCCGGCCACTCGCCGAGCCACAGCCACTCGGCGACCTCCTCGAAGCGGTGGGCGGTGGCCGCCCCGACCGCGTCGACGCCCCGGAAGCTCAGCCGCCCGTCGGCGATGAGCGTCAGCGCCGAGGGGAACACCAGGGCCGGCAGGCTCCGGCCGCGACGGCTGGATCGGGCCAGTCGCTCCACGTCGCGGAGGTCGAAGGTGCTCGCCCCACCGGGGTGGCGTTGCCGGTCGATCACGCCCCGGCTGACGTAGGCGTACAGCGTCTCGGGCTTCACCCCGAGCCGGGCGGCGGCGTCGGCGGTGGTGATCCGCCTCCCGGTCGCAGGTGGAGTCATCGTCCACCCGCCTTGACGTTGATCACACCTCAAGATTGATCAACGTGGCCGTCGGTGTCAAGGTCGGGCCATGCCGCCCACCAGCACCGCGACCCGCCCACCGACGACCGCCGGCTCCGCGCCCGCCACCGTCCGCGACCTCATGAGCGCCCCGGTCGTGACCGCCGACCCCGGCCAGACGGTGGCCTCGGCCGCCGACGCCATGGTGCTGGCGGACGTCGGGTCGGTGGTGGTGGTCGGCGACCCCGGGCTGCCCGTCGGCATCCTCACCGAGCGCGACCTGGTCCGTGCCGCGGCGGCCGGTGCGGGCGCCCGGCGGGCGACGGTCGGGGAGTGGATGACGGCGGCCCCCGACGTGGTGGCGCCCGACGAGTCGGTCGACGCCGCCCTCGACGCCTTGTCGCGACGCCGCTACCGGCACATCCCCGTGGTCGACCGCGACCGGCTGGTGGGCATCGTGTCGATGCGGGACCTGATGCGGGTCGCCTCCATCCGGCCGGCGGGCGAGGTGGCGGTCGACGTGCCCCGCGGCCTGAAGGGCGTGGTCGTCACCGAGACCACGGTGGGCGACGTGCGGGGGAGCGAGGGCTTCTACCACTACCGCCAGCACTCGGCGGTGGAGCTGGCCGAGAAGCGGACCCTCGAGGACGTGTGGGCGCTGCTCGTCGACGGCGCGTTGCCCGATGCCGCCGCCCGGGCGGCGTTCGAGGCCGAGACCCGGCCACGTCGCGCCCTTCCCGGCGGGCTGCGGCCGGTGCTCGACGCGGTCGCCGCCGAGGCGGCCGGTGCCGGGGCGCTCGACGGCCTGCGCACCGTGATCTCCGCGGTCGCGGCCGCCGAGGGCTTCCGGGCGAGCTACGACCTCGATCGGGACGCCCTGCGGGCCGACGGCCTGCGCCTGGCCGCGGTGACGCCGACCGTCGTCGCCGCCCTGCACCGGCTCGGGCAGGGCCTCGAGCCCGTCGAGCCCCGGTCGGACCTGGGCCACGCCGCCAACTACCTCTGGATGGTCACCGGCGCCGAGCCGTCACCGGAGGTGGCCCGCGCCGTCGAGCAGTACCTCGTCCTGACCGTCGACCACGGCTTCAACGCCTCGACCTTCACCGCCCGGGTCGTCGCCTCGACCGGCGCCGACCTGGGTGCGGCGGTGGTGGGGGCCATCGGCGCCCTCTCCGGGCCGCTGCACGGGGGCGCGCCCAGCCGGGCGCTGGCCCTGCTCGACGAGATCGGCACGCCTGAGCGGGCCCCGGACCACATCCGCGGGCTGGTGGAGCGGGGCGAGCGGATCATGGGCTTCGGCCACGCCGTGTACAAGACGAGCGACCCGCGCTCGAACCTGCTGCGAGAGGTGGCGCTCCGCCTCGGCGGTGAGCGCGCCGGCCTGGCGGTGCGGGTCGAGCAGCTCATCGTCGACACGCTGGCCGAGCTCAAGCCGGGCCGGCAGCTCTACGCCAACGTCGAGTTCTACGCCGGGGTGGTGATGGAGGCGGCCGGGCTGCCGCCCGAGCTGTTCACCCCGACCTTCGCGGTCAGCCGCACCATCGGCTGGTGCGCCAACGTGCTCGAGCAGGCGGCCGACAACCGCATCATCCGCCCGAGCGCCCGCTACGTCGGACCCCCGCCACCGGCGCCGGTCCCCGAGCTCTGACGCCGGTCCGCGTCGCCCGACCCGGTGTCCCCGCCCCGGCCGCGACCGTCGCTCAGGCGTACTCCTCGATCGGTGGGCACGAGCAGGTCAGGTTGCGGTCGCCGTAGCCGCCGTCGATGCGGCGGACCGGGGGCCAGTACTTGTGGCGGGCCTGCCCGGCGGAGGGGTAGGCGGCCTCCTCGCGGGAGTAGGGGTGGTCCCAGTCCCCGAGCAGGCAGGCCGCGGTGTGGGGAGCGTTGCGCAGCGGGTTGTCCTCGACCGGCCACTCGCCGGCCGCCACCCGGTCGATCTCGTCGCGGATGGCGAGCATGGCGTCGCAGAACCGGTCGAGCTCGGCCAGGTCCTCGCTCTCGGTCGGCTCGACCATGAGGGTGCCGGCGACGGGGAAGGACATGGTCGGGGCGTGGAAGCCGTGGTCGATCAGGCGCTTGGCCACGTCGTCGACGGTCACCCCCGTCTCCTTGGTGATGGGCCGCAGGTCGATGATGCACTCGTGGGCCACCAGGCCGGAGCGCCCCGTGTAGAGGACCGGGTAGCGGTCACGGAGGCGGGCGGCGACGTAGTTGGCGTTGAGGATGGCGACCTGGGTGGCCCGCTTGAGCCCGTCCGGGCCCATCATGCGGATGTAGGCCCAGGAGATGGGCAGGATGCCGGCCGAGCCCCAGGGGGCGGCGGAGACGGGCCCTGGCCCCGTGACCGGCCCGGCGGCGGCCACCAGCGGGTGGTTGGGCAGGTGGGGCGCCAGGTGCTCGGCCACGCCGATGGGCCCGACCCCCGGTCCGCCGCCGCCGTGGGGGATGCAGAACGTCTTGTGCAGGTTGAGGTGGGAGACGTCGGCGCCGAAGCGGCCCGGACGGGCGAGGCCGACCATGGCGTTGAGGTTCGCCCCGTCGAGGTACACCTGCCCGCCGGCGTCGTGGACCGCCGCGCAGATCTGCACGATGTCGTCCTCGAAGACCCCGTGGGTCGACGGGTAGGTCACCATGAGGGCGGCCAGCTCGTCGCGGTGCTCGTCGATCTTGGCCTGCAGGTCGCCGAGGTCCACGTTGCCCTCGTCGTCGCAGGCGACCACCACCACCGACATGCCGGCCATGACCGCGCTGGCGGCGTTGGTGCCGTGGGCCGAGGCCGGGATGAGGCACGTGGTCCGCCCGTCCTCGCCGTTGGCCCGGTGGTGGCCGCGGATGGCGAGCAGCCCGGCCAGCTCGCCCTGCGACCCGGCGTTGGGCTGCAGCGACACCGCCGCGTAGCCGGTGATCTCGACCAGCCACCGCTCGAGGTCGGCGAAGAGCGCCCGGTAGCCCGGCGCCTCGCCGTCGGGGACGAAGGGGTGGACCTCGGCGAAGCCCGGCCAGGAGATGGGCTCCATCTCGGCGGCGGCGTTCAGCTTCATGGTGCAGGAGCCGAGCGGGATCATCGACCGGTCCAGGGCCAGGTCGTCGTCGGCCAGGCGGCGCAGGTAGCGGAGCATGGCGGTCTCGCTGCGGTGCTGGTGGAACACCGGGTGGGAGAGGAGCTCGCCCCGGCGGCGCAGTCCCTCGGGGAGGCCGTCGGTCGCCGCCTCCAGGGCCGCGGCTGCGTCGAACGGAGGCGGTGCGTCGACCGCCCCCTGCACCGACGCCTCGAAGGCGGCGCTGACCGCCTCGAGCTCGGCCACGGTGGTGGTCTCGTCGACCGCGATGGCGACGGCCGACTCCTCCACCGCCCGCAGGTGGATGCCCCGGGCAGCGGCCTCGGCGACCACGGTGGCGGCCCGACCGGGCGCCCGGACGCAGACGGTGTCGACGAAGGACTCGTGCTGCACCGTGAACCCGAGCGCGGCCAGTCGTCCGGCCAGGACCCGGGCCATGCGGTGGGCCCGCCGGGCGATGGCCTGCAGCCCGTCCGGGCCGTGGTAGCAGGCGTACATGGCGGCCACCACGGCCAGCAGCACCTGGGCGGTGCAGATGTTCGAGGTCGCCTTCTCCCGGCGGATGTGCTGCTCGCGGGTCTGCAGCGCCAGCCGATGGGCCGGGGCGCCGTCGGCGTCGACCGACACGCCGACCAGGCGACCCGGCAGCGAGCGCTGGAGGCCGTCGCGCACCGCCATGAAGCCGGCGTGGGGGCCGCCGTAGCCGAGGGGCACGCCGAAGCGCTGGCTGGAGCCGACCACCACGTCGGCGCCGAGCTCGCCCGGGGCGCGGAGCAGGCAGAGCGCGAGCGGGTCCGCCACCACGGCGACGAGGGCACCCCGCTCGTGGGCCTCGGCCATCACCGGCTCCCAGTCGAGCACCGCCCCGGTCGAGGTGGGGTAGGGGAGCAGCACGCCGAACGCCTCGCCGGCGGGCAGCCCCGGGGACAGGTCGAGGACCTGGATGTCGATCCCGAGCGGCTCGGCGCGGGTCCTCACCACCTCGACGGTCTGGGGGTGGCAGTCGTCGTGGATCCAGAAGGCGGCGCCGGCGGGGGCCTTCGACGCCCGGCGGCAGAGGGTCATGGCCTCGGCGGCCGCGGTGGCCTCGTCGAGGAGCGAGGCGTTGGCGGTGGCCAGGCCGGCGAGGTCGGCGACCATGGTCTGGAAGTTGAGCAGCGCCTCCAGCCGGCCCTGGCTGATCTCGGGCTGGTAGGGGGTGTACGCCGTGTACCAGGCCGGGTTCTCGAGCACGTTGCGGCGGATGACCGGCGGGGTCACCGTGCCGTGGTAGCCGAGGCCGATCATCGGCCGGCCCGGTCGGTTGGCCGCGGCCAGGCCCGCCAGCTCGGCCTGGGCCTCGGCCTCGCCCACCGCCGGCGGGAGGTCGAGCCGGTCGAGGAGCTGGATGGCCGACGGGATGGCGGCGTCGGTCAGCGCGTCGAGCGTCTCGTGGCCGAGGGCGTCCAGCATCACCTGCTGGTCCTCGACCGACGGGCCGATGTGGCGATCCGCGAACGGGCGGGCACCGGTGGCGGGGTCGACCGGGGGGGCCTCGTCGGACGGGGCGGGGGACGGGGCGGTGGACACGGCGGGCTCCTCGGGTCGTCGGGACGTCGGGGTCGTCGGCCGTGGCGGACCGGCGACCTCCCCCGCTGTCATGGGACCTGAGAGCTTCGCCCGGAGGCTTGCACCGTCGGTGAGGCGGCGGACCGCCTGCTTTCCAGCGTTGCCTCGACCGGGCGGTACGGGTGCCTGAGAGATTCCGGGGAGGACGTTGCTCCTTCGGCGTCCCCACGTCGTCGGAGGGACTCTCCCGCTCGGTGTCGGCGGCGTCCCCGAGGCTACCGGGCGGGGGTGGCGGGACGGGCCTAGAGTGAGCCGCGATCAGGCGTCGGGCGCAGCTGGGTCCCCACCGCCTGTCCGGTCCTCGCACGGTGCGGGGCCGTTCCGAGATCACGAGGGGAACCCATGTCCAACGGGCGCAGGACCGCGTTCGTCGCGGTCGTCCTGACCACCCTGCTCGTCGTCGCCGGTTGCGGCGGCGGGGGCAAGAGCACCGCCGACAAGCTCGCCGAGAAGCTCACCGGCTGCTCGAACATCAGCGACAACGGCTCCAAGGCCAAGTGCGGCAACACCAACATCGACGCGTCGGGGAACGCCTCGCTGCCCGAGGGGTTCCCCCAGGAGCTGGCCCCGCCGAAGGGCACCAAGCTGCTGCTCTCCAACAGCACCACCAGCAACGGCGTCAAGACGTGGACCGCCACCGGCACGATCAACGGCAAGACCTCGGACATCGCCAAGCAGCTCGAGCAGTCGCTGAAGTCCCACGGCTACACCGTCGACTCCACCTCCACCTCGGGCGCCGGCATCGCCGGGGGGACCATCAGCGGCCACAACGGCACCTACCGGGTGGACGACATCGTCGCCGACAACCCGTCGGGGCAGGGCGGCAGCGTCTCCATCACGGTGTCGGTGAGCCAGCTCACCCAGGCCGAGAAGGACAGCTACTCGTCGAACGACACGTCCTCGACGAGCGACACCTCCTCGACGAGCGACTCGGCCGCCACCGGCTGACCGGCGGGCGTCCGGGCGCTGCCCCCGTCCGCCCGTCCTGTCGTCCCGGCGTCAGTCGGCCGGCGTGGCCTCCGCCTGCTGCTCCTTCTCGGCGTGGTGCTTCTGGATCGCGTCCATGACCGCGCCGCCGGCGGCGCCGATGAAGCTGGGCCGGTTCTCCGCCGCCCAGTCGCGCGACCGGGTCAGCGAGCCGGCGGAGCCCTGGAACCGGGGGAAGACCTCCCGGGCGAGCAGCTCGTAGGAGCGGTGGGTCGCGGCCCGGTCGGCCCAGTCGTGGCCCATGCAGAGGAAGGTGCCGAACCCGCCGGACTGCTCGCGGAGCCGCTCGATCTGGGCGGCGACGTCGTCGGGGGTGCCGATCACCGCGAACCCCGAGGCGTTCATGGCGTCGGCCAGCTCGCGGGCCACGGTCGTGTCTGGCGCCAGCGGCAGGGCGGCGACCCGCTGGAAGTAGTCGACCCAGGCGGCCAGCCCGAACTCGACGTCCGCGTAGGCCTGCTCCTTGGTCTCGGCCACGTGGACCGGCGCGACGAGGCGCCAGCTCCGCCGGTCGGCGGCCTGTCCGAACCGGTCGGCCCGCTCCTCGACGACCTCCCAGTGCGACCCCAGCAGGTCGAAGCCGCCCTGGCTGGTGGCCCCGATCGACAGCAGCGAGCAGCCGAAGCGGCCGGCGGCGCGCGGTCCGGCCGGCGAGATCTGGGCGGCCACCGCCACCTCGAACCGCGGCTGGGAGTACGGCAGCAGCTGCAGGCGGGCCTCGTTGAGCGTGAACCAGTCGGTCGACATCGAGACGGTCTCACCGGCCAGCAGGCCGAGGATCGCCTCGAGGCCCTCCTCCATCATGTCGCGCTGCCGGCCGACCTCGATGCCCATCATGAAGGCGTCCGACGGCAGGGCGCCCGGGCCGCACCCGAGCATGATCCGGCCCCGGGTCAGGTGGTCGAGCAGCACCATGCGGTCGGCCAGCATCAGCGGGTGGTGGTAGGGCAGGGAGCTGACCCCGGTGCCGAGGCGGATGCGGCTGGTCCGCTGGGCCACGGTGGCGATGAAGACCTCGGGGCTGGCGATGATCTCGTAGCCGGCCGAGTGGTGCTCGCCGATCCAGGCCTCGTCGTAGCCGAGCCGGTCGAGGTGCTCGATCCACGCCAGGTCGTCGTGCAGGGCCAGGGTCGGGTTCTGCCCGACCGGGTGGAAGGGGGCGAGGAAGATCCCGAAGCGCAGCGGCCAGTCCATGGGCGCATGCTGACCGTCCTTGACCGGCCGGTCAAGGAACACCCGCTCGCGCGGACGGGCTCAGTCGAACAGGTCGGGCTCCGCCTCCTCGATCCACGAGAAGAGCGGCTGCCCGCTGAACCAGCCGGCGAACTCGCTGCCCACCTGGCCGTGGGTGAGGTGCGCCACCTCGGGGTCGATGGGCTGCGGGGTGCCGGCGGCCCGGGCGGCCAGCTCGGCCTGGCAGGTGCGCTCCATGCTGGTGAACCAGTAGATGCACTCCTCGACGCTCTTGCCGACGGTGAGCAGGCCGTGGTTCTTCAGGATCACCGCCTTGTGGCCGCCGAGGGCGTGGGCCAGCTTCTTGCCCTCCTCGGGGTCGTCGACCACGCCCGTGTAGTCGTCGTAGAGGCCGTGGTCCTCGTAGAAGATGCACGAGTCCTGGGTCAGCGGCTCGAGCGTGCGCCCGAGGGCCGAGAAGGCCTTCCCGTAGACCGAGTGCGAGTGGGCGGCGGCGATCACGTCGGGCCGGGCGGCGTGGACCTGGGAGTGGATGGCGAAGGCCGCCTGGTTCACCGGCCAGGTGCCTTCCACGACCGTGCCCTGGTGATCGACGCAGATCAGGTCCGAGACGCGGATCTGCTTGAAGTTCATGCCGAAGGGGTTCACCCAGAAGCGATCGGTGTGCTCGGGGTCGCGGACGGTGATGTGACCGGCCACGCCCTCGTCGAACCCGAACCGTCCGAACAGCCGGAAGGCGGCGGCCAGCTTCTGCTTGCGGTGGACCCGCTCCTCGTCCGGGCTGCGGTCGACCACCATCTGCGGTGGGGTGCGCTTCGATGCCATCGGGAGCCTCCGTCCGGGTCGTGTCACGGCCAAGCCTAGGTGCGGCCGGGCCGGAGCCGGAGCCCGAGGGCGGCTGCCGTCACGGGCCCCGGGCGAGCGCCGTGGTCAGTCGGGCCCGTCCGCCTCGAGCGGGTCCTCGTCCGCCGCCGGGAGGGTCTCGAACTGCACCTCGTACTCGGGGCGACGGACCTCCATGGCCGCCAACCGGGCGAAGGTCCGGCGGTCGCCCTCGAGCAGCGGGGGCTGGGTGATCGACCGGGGCCACAGCCGATAGGCGTGCACGACGTTGACCTCGGCCGCCAGCAGGGTCAGCTGCGCGGCGAGGTACAGCCAGGACAGCAGGGCGATGACGATGGCGAAGAACCCGTAGACGTCGCCGGCGTGGCTCAAGGTGCGGGTCACGTACCAGTTGGCCAGCAGCTGCAGCGCCTGCCAGGCCACCGTCGCCAGCGCCGCCCCCAGGAAGACGTCGCGCCACCCGAGGGGAGCGGCGGTCAGCAGCATGAAGGCGGCGGTGAACATGAGGAGGGTCAACGCCACCGAGCCCACGTAGGCGAGGGGGCGGGCGGCGCCGACCAGCACGTCGCCGGCCAGGATCGACAGGCCGCCGGAGGCGAGCAGGGTCGACCCGATGGCGGCGACGGTGACCGCGGCCCGCGCCTGGCGCAGGTAGACGTTGGGCCACCGCACGTACGGGACGTTCCACACCGCGTTCAAGGCCGCCTCCATGGCCCGGCCCACCCCGATGGCGCCGTAGGCGGTGCCCGCCGCGCCCACCGCCAGCGCCACCCCGCTGCCGCGGAGGGGATGTGACGTCGCCTTGAGCTGGGTGCCGATGATCGGGAAGTCGGCCAGCGCCGACGCCAGCACCTGGTGGCGCAGGTCGGGATGGCCTCCGAGGAGGAACCCGAGCCCGGTGGTGAGCAGCAGCAGGAGCGGGAACAGCGAGAACAGGCCCTGGTAGGCGACCTGGGAGGCGAGCGCGCCGGCCCGGTCGTTGCCGAACTTCTGGATCACCGCCCAGGGGAAGGCCACGACGGGGTGGCGGCGCTGGAAGGCGTCGACGCGCCGGACCTGCCGCTCGATGCGGTTCACGGCGCCCCCTCCGTGCTCGGCGCCCGAGGTGGGCGTGATCCCGACGACGGGGGGCTTCCGGGCGGATCGAACGCGCCCGCCGGCTCGGGGGCCTCGTCCTCGGAGGCGTCGCCACGGGCCCGGGCGGCGTCGACCACGTACCGGTGACGGGCGAGGAGCAGCACGACCGCCGCCACGGCGAGAGGCACGACCATCACCACGAAGGTGGGCTCCAGCCCGTCGCCGTGGGGTCCGGCGAAGACGTGCTGCGCCAGGGCGCCGAACGCGAGCGGCGCCGCCGCCTCCAGCCCCATCCGGGTCACGCTTCGGATCGCTTCGGCCCGGCCCCACAGGTTCGACGGCACCACGTCGAGCCGGGCGGCGTCGAGCGGCGGCGTGGACACCCCGAAGAAGAAGGCGGCGGCGACGAACAGGGGCAGGGCCAGCGCGACGGAGGTCACCACGACGGCCGGGGTGAGGCACGTCCCCAGGGCGAGGAGGGCGACCGCGGGGACGAGCAGGCGGGCGTCGCGGCGGCCCCGGTCCTGGAGGTGGTCGGCGAGTCGGCCGCCGGTCATCACCCCGGCCAGGCCGCCGGCGCCCAGGACGAAGAGCAGCAGCGACGCGGTGGTCCGGGCGATGCCGAAGTGGTCGATCACGTAGGTGACGCCAAAGGCGCGGACGCCGGCGAACAGGTAGTAGGCGAGCGACGAGGCGGCGATGAGCACGACGTTGGTCCGGATCGAGAGGATCTGGCGGGTCGATCGCCACAGGGACTGGTGCCGGCCCCTCGCGCCCGTCGCCGCGGACGTGGCCCGGTCGGACGTCCGTCCGTCCGCTTCCGGCGACGAGGTCGTCCGGCGGTCGTTGCCTCCCCGCTCGGGCTCCGGCGTGCGGTGGAGGAGCCACATCACCAGCCCGGAGGGGACGACCAGGACGAGGTAGGCGATCCGCCAGGAGCTGAGCGACGCGAGCGAGCCGGCCAGCGCCACCCCCACACCGGTGCCGATGAGCTCGCCGCTGATGACCATGCCGAGCACGTGGCCCCGGCTGCGGTCGGGGAACCAGTCGCCGACCAGCGAGAGGACAGCCGGGTAGGCCGCCGCGGTGAGGGCGCCGAGCCCGGCCCGGCTGGCCAGCAGCCAGGTGAACGACGGCGAGATCGCCTCGGCGACCACCGACGCCGACCAGAGGGCCACCACCGCGAGGAGCAGGCGGGTCCGGTCGACCCGGTCGACCAGGGACCCGAACACCAGCGACCCCCCGGCGCCCACCACCCCACCCACGGTCAGGAGCAGCCCGATGTCGGTGTGCCCCACCGAGAAGGCCGCCTCGAGGTCCGGCACGGTCGCGCTGATCGCGCCCTTGTCCGCGGTGTCGAGGGCGAGGACGGCGCCCAGCACGAGCACGACCCGCGCCTGCTCCGGTCCGCCGGCGCTGGCGAGGAAGCGGTTCCAGACGGCGCGCACCGGGCCCGGGTGGCGTGCCGGCGACCGGGAAGCGGTGCTCGTCACGTCGACACCCCCCGGCACCGCCGCACCGGGAAGGGCGGTCGGGGTGGGGACGGTGACGTGCGTGGACTCCCTCGGGTGGCGGTGGCGGTGGCGGTGGCCCCGCGGTCTCCTGCCCGAACTGTCCGGATGCCCTTGGACCACCCACGGATCACCCGATCGGGTGAACCGAGCGCCGCTGACGGCTGCCGGGAGGGGGTCTCCCGGCAGCGGAGGCCCCGCGTGGGCGGGCGCTTTGGGTTGAAGGTGAGGAGTGACCGGCCGATGGGAACACCCACCGCGGCCGCCGGTCGCGCCTCGTCATCGAAAGGGAAGCAGCTTGGCGTCGTCGGGGTCTCGGGGGACGAGGGGGGCGCTGCCCGGGCGCGTCCGGCTCGTGCTGCCCGTCGACGGCCAGCTCCCGCCCTGGACCGCCGGCAGCGGCTGGCGCGCCGTCGTCGTCGCGGGCGGCGCGGACCGTCCGCCCGAGCAGGTCCTCGCCGGGGCCAAGCCGTCGCCGCTCACGGCCCGGGCCGAGCGGGCCCTGGTGGCCGCCATGGCCGCGCCCGACCTCGACCGGCTCCGGAAGCTGGCCGAGGCCTCGGGAGACCTGCAGCCGCTCGCCGCCCTGGTGCTGGCCCTGCGGACGGCGGGGGACGACCCGCTGCACGCCGAGCCGGCACTGCGGTCGGCGGTGGACTCGGGTGCCGAGCCGTGGAACCACAAGATCCTGCGCAAGTACCTCCCCGACCTGCTGGTGTGCGTGGTCCTGGCGCCGGGCGTGCGGGCCTGCGTGCCGCTCGACCAGACCGGTGTGGCCCTGCTGCAGGCCGAGCTGCTCCAGGCGACCGGGCACACCGTCGAGGCGATCGAGGTGCTCGAGCAGGCGCCGATGTCCGGGGTCGTCGGGATCGCCCTGGCCGCCGCCTACCTGGCCACCGGACGCAGCAGACGCGGTGGTGTCGCTGACCGACCAGCTCAACAACATCGACGACTTCTCCGCCCTCGGCTTCGTCGCCCGGGCCGTCGCCCTGCGGACCCTCGGCCGGGAGGCCGACGCCCTGGAGTCGCTCGACCGGGCCCTGTCCTGGCCGGACCGGCACCCGGGGGTGATCGCCGCCGCCCTGGAGGAGCGGGCGGGCATGCTCGGCCAGGCCGGGGAGTCCCTCGCCGCCCAGGCCGACCTCGAGCGGCTGCGAGGCATCGACCGCACCGTCTCGGACCAGGCGGCCGCCACCGGCGGGCCGGCCGCTCCGGCGGCGGTCGAGCCCGATGACGACGAGGCCGAGCAGGACCCCCTCGCCGACGCCCGGGCCCGGGTGCGTCGCCAGCTGCGGGGCACCGGCCGGCCCGGGACCTTCGGGGGGCGCCACCACCGCACCTACCGGCGGGAGGTCGAGGAGATCCTCGCCACCGAGCACCTGCAGACCGCCGAGAGCCTGCTGCTCGGGCTCATGGACGCGGTCGAGGACGAGGCCGAGGAGACCGGTCAGGGCATCGAGCCGACCTACTACCTGACCCTCGCCGACCTCTTCGACGCCAACGGCTTCGAGCCCGAGCGGGCTGCGGTGCTCGAGCGCTACCAGGCCGCCCTGCGCCGGTACGGCTCCCGCGAGGGCGATGCGGTCCAGGCGGTCGCCGACCGGCCGCCGATGCGCGCCGGCGGCGCCCCCACCGGCGAGGTCGCCACCGGGACCGGCGCGCCGATCCCGCCCGAGCCGCCGGTTCCGGAACCGGTGGCCGTGCCGCCGGCTGCCATGGACCCCGGCAACCGCACCGCAGCCGGCTTCTCCGCCGCCGGGACCGGGGTGCTCGGGGCGACCCGACCGACCGGGGCGGTCGACGGCGGAGCGGACGCCACGCCCGAGGTCGTCGAGACGAGCACCGGCGAGCCGGGGGCCGGGGAGCCGGAGGCCGGTGGCGGGTCGGGCGACGAGGAGCGGGGCGACGATCCGGAGCAGGGCCACGAACCCGGTCCCGACGAGTCGCGGTCCCGACGAACCGGGGCCCGACGAACCGGGGCCCGACGAACCGGGCCCCGACGAACCGGGCGAGCAGGGCGCCGACGACGACGGGAGCGGACCGGCGTCGCCCCCGCCCGCCCTCGACCGGGACGCCATCCGGGCCCGTCTGGCCAAGGCGCAGCCCCGCGGCACCGACGCCCCGCGCGGGGGCCCGCCGGTGCGGCGCCCGACCGGTCCGGCCACCTCGAGCGGCCTCCCGTCCCGGGCGGCCCCGCGCGTCACCGCCTGATCCGCGCCGACCCCGCCTGGCGGCTCGGGCCCGCCGCTCGACCGGCACCGGGCGCCGAGGGGCGCCCGGACCGGTTGGTATGCTCGCCCCTTCCCGAGCAGGAGGCAGCGGATGTCCGATCAGTCGGGCGAACCGATTGGATCGGTACTGGGGAACTATCGGATCGAGCGGTTGCTCGGTCGTGGGGGATTCGCCTCGGTCTACCTGGCCGAGGACGTCCGCCCGCAGCTCAAGCGCAAGGTGGCGCTGAAGGTCCTCAACCCGGCCCTGGCCGCGGACGGGACCTTCCGCGAGCGGTTCCTGCGCGAGTCGGCGCTGGCGGTCGGCCTCGACGACCACCCGAGCATCGTGCCCGTCTACGACGCCAGCGAGGTCGACGGGAAGCTCTACATCGCCATGCGGTTCATCGACGGGATCGACCTGAAGCAGGCGATCGACACCGAGGGCCAGCTCGATCCCGGCTACGTCGCCTCGGTCACCTCCCAGATCGCCGGCGCGCTCGACGTGGCCCACGCCGCCGGGCTGGTCCACCGCGACGTGAAGCCGGCCAACGTCCTGCTGTCGAAGAACGGCCAGCGCGCCTACCTGGCCGACTTCGGCCTCACCAAGCGGCTGAACGCCGATCAGGCGCTCACCCAGACGCCGGGCTACATGGGCACGACCTTCTACTCGCCACCCGAGCAGTTCGAGGGCACCAACGTCACCTCCGCCGCGGACATCTACGCCCTCGGCGCGGTGATCTTCCACTGCCTCACCGGCGAGCCGCCGTTCCCCGGCACCCCCGAGTCGGTGATCGGCGCCCACCTGACCAAGCCGGTCCCGCTCGTCACCAGCTCGCGACCAGAGCTGCCGCCCGATGTCAACGACGTCATCACCCGGGCCATGGCCAAGGATCCGCGCGACCGCCAGCAGTCCGCCGGCCTGCTGGCCGCCGAGCTGTCCCGGGCCGTGGTCCCCGGCGACCGCACCACCGGTGCCACCACGCCGCCGGCGCCGTTCCCGATCTCCGACGCCGGCGCCACCGCCATCGGCCAGGCCCCCTCCAACCCCGGCGGGCCGGCGTCGTTCGGACCTCCGTCCGCCGGCCCCGTGTCGGCCGGTCCGTCGTCGGCGGGTCCGGCGTCGGCCGGTCCGGTGTCGACCGGAGCGCCGTCCGGCCCGACCAGCACGCCCCCGCCCCCGGGGACCCCGAGCACGCCGCCGGGGTCCACCGGCCCCCCGCCGCCTCCCGGCTCGGACTCGAGCCCGCCCGGGTACGGCGAGCCTCCGGGCCAGGGTCCGGCCTCGACGCCCCCGGGGTGGTCGAGCAGCCCCGGTCCCGGCGGCGGCTCGGCCAAGAAGCGGCGCACACCCCTGCTCATCGGCGCCGGTGCGGTGGTGGTCGTCGCCCTCGTGGTCATCGCCGTCGTGGCGCTCAGCGGCGGGGGCGGCTCGAGCGGATCGGGCCCGACCACCGATGCCAAGCCGACCCAACCGGCGGCCTACCCCTCCAAGGCGGAGCAGTCGCTGCTCGCCGTGGTCCCGCGCGACCGCCAGAGCCAGTGCAAGCGGTCGACCGCCGCCTTCGGCAACGCCGAGGCCACCGTGCAGTGCAACTTCACCAGCGAGCAGGCCGACGAGCTGACCCTGGTCTCCTACTCCTCCTCGAGCGAGCTGACCAAGCAGTACAAGCAGGTGCTGTCGGACAACGCGAGCAACCTCGGCACCAACAGCGACTGTCGCTGGGTCGACAACGAGAGCAACCCGTACAAGGCACGCGACGGCAACGGCGACGTGTCCTGCTACTTCGCCCGCGGCAACTCCTACCTGGTGTGGACCAACACCACCAAGCGGCAGCTGGGGGTCGCGTCGAAGAAGGGCAACGACTCGCTGGCCCTCTACAACTGGTGGGCCGACCTGGTGCACCGCACCGACAAGCCGGTCGCCCTGCGGTCGCCCTCGCCGGGCGAGAAGGCGCTGCTGCAGTCGCTGCCCTCGGAGTTCCGCGACTCCTGCCGCCACAACGAGGACCAGAACAGCGACGCCACTGGCATCACCGCCTCGGTCAGCTGCTCGCCGGCCGCCGCCGACGCCCCCGACTCCTCCAAGGTCGACTCGGTCGTCTACTACTCCTTCCGCGACACCCAGACGATGAACGAGAACTACGTGGCGCTGCTCACCCAGGCCGGAGCCCCGGCGGGCACGAGCTGCCCGGGTGAGATCACCTACACCGTCGACGACCAGTCCGCCGGCCGGCGGTTCTGCGCCCTGGCCAACGGCAAGGCCCAGGTCGTGTGGAGCCGCGACGCGGTCAACACCGTCGGGGTGGCCACCGCCACCGACAACGACTTCAACCAGCTGGTCGACGTGTGGTGGACCAACGACGGCTACTACAACACCTGACCGGACGGCGACCGCTCAGGCCAGCTTCACCTTCACCTGCTGCACGGTGGTCGAGCCCCGCGGGATGACGCCGAGGGTGACCTCGGTGCCGGCCTTCTTGTCGCCGACCACCTTGCAGTAGCCGGGCAGGGTGCCGTCCATCGACCGGCCGTCCACCGACACCAGGAGCGCCCGGGCCTTGCCGAGGCCGGTGCGGGCGGCCGGCGTGCCCGGCACCACCTCGTCGATGATGAGGCCGGAGCGGGCCGGCAGCCCGGCTCCGGTGAGGTCGCCGTCGCTGGACGGGTAGTCGAGCCCGAGGCCGGTCCAGCCGAGCGAGCGGCCCTTGCGCAGGTCGGCCACGACCTCCTTCACGCGGTCGACGCCGATGGCGTAGCCCTCGTTCTGGATGGTGCGGCCGCCGACCACGTCGATGCCGGCGGAGTTGACCCCCACCAGCTGACCGCGGAGGTCGACGAGGGGGCCGCCGGAGTTGCCGGGGTTGATGGCGGCGTCGGTCTGGATCACGTTCTGGTAGTTGGGGACGTCGAGGGCGGCGATGTCGAAGCGGGTGCGGGCGACCGACACCAGCCCTCCGGTGGCGGTGAGGTTGCTCGTGTCCGACGCCGAGGCGGGGAAGCCGAGGGCGACCACCTGCTGGCCGAGGCGGACGTCGGCCTGGGACCCGAGGGGCATGGTTCGCAGCTTCTGGCGGTCCTTGACCCGCAGCACGGCCAGGTCCTCGCAGGGCGCGACCCCGACGATCTCGGCGTCGCGGTGCTTGCCGTCGACGCCGACCTGGAAGCTGTCGCCGCCGTTCACGACGTGGGCGTTGGTGACGACGAGCCCTTCACGGGCATCGAGCACCCAGCCGGTGCCGCTCGAGATCGGCGAGCCGTTCGAGGAGGTCTGCACCAGCACCACCGACGGCGTGGTCTCGGCGACGACCTGCTCGATGCTCATCGGCGCGTTGGCCGCGGTTCCCGACGACGTGCTGTCGGTAACCCCGGAGTCGCCGGTGTCGCTGCTGGTGGCCTGCGTGGTGCCGGAGCTCGAGGAGAACACCCCGGTGACGGCGAGGAGCAGGACCACCACCGCGACGACGCCCACCACCCCGGCCACCACGGGGCCGCGCGAGCGGCGGGTGGGTACCCCGGCCGGCTCGGGCACCGGCCCGGGGGGCGGTGGAGGAGCGGGCGGAGGCGGGGCGGGCGGTGCACCGGCGCCGGAGCCCGGCCCGGGGGTGGCGCCGGGCCGCTGACCCGCCGGCGGGGTGGCGGCGGCGATCACCGACGGGCCGACGATGGTGTCGGTGCTGCTGGTGGTCCCCGAGGACGGGTCGGCCTGGACCACCAGCTCGGTGCCGCCGACGGTGATGACCTGGCCCGGCCCGACGGTGGTGGGGCCCTCGACGCGGATGCCGTCGACGAGGGTGCCGTTGGCCGAGTCGAGGTCGACCAGGACGGCGCGGTCGTCGTCGGTGACCTCGAGGGTGGCGTGGCGCCGCGAGGCGCGCTCGTCGTTGAGGACCAGATCGCAGTGGGTGTCACGCCCGATCGAGAACGGCCGGCCGCGGATGGCGATCCGGGTTCCGGCGCGATCGCCGGTTCGGATGGCTAGCTCCAACCCGCCGTCCCGTCCCCAGCCGGTGCGGCGGCCACGGAACTACCCTCTGCGGGTGCTCCGAGTGCGGTGGGCCCGCCGGTGATCGCGTCGTCGGCGGGAGCGGTCTCGGAGAGCACCGTCGCCTTCGTGCTCATCGACACGGCGGTGATCATAGCGGTGGCCCGCCTGGTGGGAGCCGGCTTCAAGCGCCTCGGCCAGCCGCCGGTGGTGGGCGAGATCATCGCCGGGCTGGTGCTCGGCCCCTCGCTGCTCGGCAGCACCTGGTTGACGTCGGCGCTCGGCCTCGACCGCAGCCTGACCGACACCGTCTTCCCGATCGAGGCCCGCCCCTACCTGAAGGTGCTGGCCGAGCTCGGCCTGGTGCTGTTCATGTTCATCGTGGGCCTCGAGCTCGACATGAAGCTGATCCGGGGCAAGGAGCGGCTCGCCGCCGGGGTCTCGCTCACGTCGGTGGTGATGCCCTTCGCCCTCGGCATCGGGCTGGCCGCCGCCCTCGACGGGCAGGGCTACAAGCCCGACGGCGCCGACTTCCTGCCCTTCGCCCTGTTCATCGGGGCGTCGATGTCGGTGACCGCCTTCCCCGTGCTGGCCCGGGTGCTCACCGAGCGGCGCATGCACCGCACGCCGATCGGCGTGCTGGCGCTGGCGTGCGCGGCCATCGACGACATCCTGGCCTGGTCGCTGCTGGCCCTGGTGACCGCGGTGGTCCAGGCCTCGCTCGACAGCGGCTCGGGCGGCAACGTCGGCGGCGACCTGCTGGCGGTGCTCGTCCCCTCGATCGCCTTCGTGGCGTTCATGTTCCTGGCGGTGCGTCCCGTGCTGGCCCGCCTGCCCGCCCGGTACCGGGCGGCGGGGCGGCTCACCCCCGAGCTGCTGGCCGTCGTCCTCGGCGGCGTGCTGGTGTGCTCGTGGGTCACCTCCGAGATCGGCATCCACTCGATCTTCGGCGCGTTCCTGATGGGGGCGGTCATGCCCCGGGAGGGGGCAGTCGCCTTCACCCACGACCTGGTCGAGCGGATCGAGAGCGTGGCGGTGGTCGTGCTGCTGCCGCTGTTCTTCATCGTCACCGGGCTGCAGGCGGACGTGGGCGAGCTCGACCCCGCCGGCCTCGGCGTGCTGGCGCTGATCGTCGCCGTCGCCTGCGTGGGCAAGTTCGCCGGCGCGACCCTCGCCGGCCGGCTGCAGGGCCTGTCGCTGCGGCGGGCGGCCGCCATCGGCACCCTGATGAACACCCGGGGCCTGACCGAGCTGGTGCTGCTCTCGATCGGCCTCGACAAGGGGGTGCTCAGCCCCGAGCTGTTCACCCTGCTGGTGCTGATGGCCATCATCACCACCCTGATGACGTCCCCGCTGCTGAAGCGCATCTACCCCGAGCGGGTGCTCGAGCACGACATCGCCGAGGCCGAGCGGGCTGCGCTCGGCCAGGTCGACGCCTACCGGCTGCTGGTGCTGGTCGACGACCCCGAGTCGGCCGAGCCGCTGGTCGAGGTGGCCTGCGAGCTGGCCGGCTCGACCGAGCCGGCGGAGGTGGTGGTGACCCGGCTCCGACCGCAGCCCGCGGAGCTGGAGCCGGGTGTCGGCGGATCGACCATGCCACTGCTGCTGATGGCCGACGCCATGGACGACCTCCACGTCCTGCAGGGGCTCGTCGAGGACCGGGGCGTGACCGGCGTCGCCTTCTCGCAGTTCTCCCTCGACGTGGTCGGCGACCTGGCCGAGCAGGCCGAGCGCCAGCGGGCCGACGTGGTGCTGGTCGGTGACGACCGGTCGGTCCCCACCCCCGCCGACCGGCCGCGGGAGGTCGCGGCGCGCCTGCCGAAGGACCTCGCCCTGGTGGTGGTGCCGACCGTCGCCGCCCTCGATCCGGGGCGGACCGAGCTGGTGGTCGACGCCGGCCCCCACCCGCACGGCACCGGGGCCTTCGAGCTCGCCGCCCGCTGGGCGCTGGCCGACGGGCGGCGCCTGCGGGTGGTCGGCAGCGAGGCGCGGGACGCGAGGGCCGCGCCGTGCAGGCGACGGTCGAGGCCATCGACGCCGCCCGGTCCCGCTCCCCGGCCCGGGTCGCGGCGGACGGCTCGGGACCGGTCGAGGCGGGATGGGACGGTCCGGGACCGGTCGGTCCGCCGGCCGGCGGAGGTGAGCCGCAGCCGGCGGCCGTGGTGCGGGCCTGGGACGGATCGCCCGGCGAGGTCGAGGCGGCCCGCACCGAGGCCGACCACCTCGGCGTCGTGGTGGTGCTCGTCCGCGGCGACCCGGCCCAGCTCGACCGCACCGGTGTCGACGAACTGATCGCCCGGGGCGCCCCGCCGGCCGGCGACGACGAGCCGGCACCGACGCCGGCGGGCGGCGGCTAGCTAGCGGACCAGCGAGGACTCGAAGACCGCGACCCGCCCGCCCATGGCCAGCCGGGAGCCCGGCTCGAGCTTGATCGGCTCGCTGGTGGGCAACGCCCGCCACTGCGAGGTCTGCCGGTCGAAGAGGAACGACCCGTTGGTGGCCGACAGGTTGACGAAGTAGACGTCCCACTCCTGCAGGCGCAGCTCGGCGTGGACGCGGGAGATGGTCCGGCCGGTGTCGGTCAGCAGCAGCGGCAGCGCATCGCCCGACTGGATGAGGGAGCTGATGTCGGGCTGGCGACCGATGACGTAGTTGGCGCTGAGGGAGTAGGTGGTGCCGTCCTCGAACACCAGCACCCCGAGCGGTGGCCGGACGCCGGAGACCAGGTTCAGCGTCTGGTGGACCATGGAGATGCCGCACGACGAGCAGAACCGGGAGCGGGGGTCGTTGAAGTGGCCCCTCGAGCAGATCGTGCCGCGGACCATGACCTGGCCGGCCGACGAGTCGCTCTCGCGTGCCTCGGCCGGGTCCGGCTCGATGGGCAGCGGCTCGAGGTCGTGGTCCTCGTCCTCGTCGACGGCGCCGAGGAGCACGAAGTCGAAGTCGGCCGCCCGCTCGGCGGCCGGTTCGGCCGGGGGAGCGGCGGGGGCCGGCGGCGGCGGGGGAGGGGGAGGAGTCGCCCCGGCGGCCGGTGGCGAGGGGGAAGCCGGCGGTGGCGGGGTGGGCGCCGGCGGCGGCGGGGTGGAGGCGGGCGGCGGCGGGGTGGAGGCCGGCGCCGGGGTGGCGGGGGCCGGCGCGACGGGCGCAGCCGACGGCGGTGGAGCGGGCGGGGTGGGGGGCACCGATGGCCCGGGCGGCGGTGCGGCGGGTGCCGGCGGTGGGGCGGGTGCCGGGGGAGCGGCCGCGCTCGGCGGGGCGGCGCTCGGAGGCCCGGGTTCGGCCGGTGGGGCCGACGGCGGGGGGGCGGCGGCCGGGGGCGGCACCGAGTCGTAGGACTGGTCGCCGGAGGTGTCGGGCGGGGCGGAGGCCTCGACCATCGGGGACTCGAGGTCGATGCCGCCGGCCGCGGTGACGCCCTGGACCAGGTCGAGGTCGTCGGCGACCTCGATGGGGTGGTCGCCGGGGCGGTGCACCGACAGGCGGTGGCAGTCGCCGGTGACGAGCCGGTCGACGTAGGTGACCGACGTGGCCCCGGAGAGGTGCTCCTCGCCCTGCTCGGTGACCACCTCGACCTCGAGCTGGCCGGTCACGAGCACGGCCAGCCCCCGGTTGGTGCTGGCGATGGCGGCGAAGGACGGCAGCGACTCGCGGGTGCTGCCGGTGACGAGCCCGGCCAGCTGCCGGATCAGCACGACCCCCGGCTCGTCGGACATGGCCGCCTTGCGGCAGCGTCCGAGCAGGTCGGCGACCACGTCGGCCGGTTGGCGCTCGGCGCAGTAGAGGACGACGCCGGGGTGGCGCACGGCCAGGCCGGACTCGCCGGCGGCGGGGACGAGACGGGCGTCGTCGAGGTTCACGAGCCGCTCGCCAGGGCGTCGATGCGCGCCGCCAGGTCGGCGGCGGTGCGGGGTCGGTCGCCCGGGTTCGACTCGAGGCAGGACTCGATGACGTCCATCTCGCCGGGGGTCAGGTCGCCGCTCACCGTCGGGGTGGTGGTGAGGACCCGCCGGACGGCCAGCAGGGGATCGCCCGGGGGCAGGTCGCCGTACACCGACCGGCCGGTGAGGGCCCGGTGCAGGGTGACGCCGAGGGTCCAGATGTCGGAGCTGCGCGACGCCCGCTCGCCCCGGATGATGGCGGGGTCGACGTACTCGACGGAGTCGAGCCCGCCCATGCCGGTGATGGTCTGGCCCGGCGAGAGCACCTGGACCATGCCGAGGTCGGCCAGCTTGCCGCCGGTGTCGGTGACCATCACGTTGGAGGGCTTGATGTTGCGGTGGGCCTTGCCCGCCTCGTGGAGGTCGTGGGCCGCCCGGGCGGCGTCGGCCACCGCTGCCAGGATCTGGGCGCGGGTCAGCTGCTGGGACGGCGCCGCCAGGGAGCCGAGCGGGAAGTACTCCATGGCGTAGTAGAGCGACCCGGCCTCCTGGCCGGCGTCGTAGAGGGTGACCAGGTAGGGCGAGCGGACCTTGGCGAAGGTGCGCAGCTCGCGGGTCATGCGCCGGAAGGCGTCGTCGTCGGCGCCCACCTTGAGGACCTTCACCACGACCTTGTCGGCCTCGATGCCGAGGCGGTCGGGGGGTGCGGCCAGGTAGAACAGGCCCGTGCCGCCCTCGCCCAGGGTGCGTTCGAAGCGGTAGTCGCCGATGCCGTCCACGGTCAGATGATCCGCCCGCCGGAGAACCGCCACCGCAGGAAGAAGATCTTCATGGGGCCGTTGGCGAAGAGCCAGGTCACGATCCAGGTGGTGACGAACAGGATGAAGAAGGCCAGGCCGGGCACCCTCGGCGGCCCGGGCAGCGGGTTGAAGGCGGCCACGTGCAGCAGCAGCCAGGTCGAGAGGTACTCCGGCACGATCTGCAGGAAGTTGAACATGGCCGGCCAGTCCTTCTCCCAGCGGAACTGCATGAGCCCGTGGTAGATGGGCTCCCAGACCACGGCGCCGAACACGGCGACGATCACCAGGGCGGCGTAGGTGAGCTTGTAGACGTCGCCGAGCGGCGGGTTCCCGGGCACCGGCAGGACCGGGGTGATGATGGCGGTCCAGATGCCGCCGACGATCAGCACCACGAACAGGCGGGTCTGGATGCGCCCGATCAGCGTCGGCGTCATGTCGCGTCGGTCCTGCGGTCGGCCACCACGTGCCCCTCCCGTTCGGCGTCGCTCGGGACCCTAGCGAACCTCGCCGGGGCGCCGAGGGAGTGGAGCGGGCCGGGGGTGGGAAGGGCCCCGTCGATCCGCGCAACATGACATAACGTGCATTATCGGCGCAAGGGGGCGGGTCGGGAATGGCTCCGCCCTCCACCATGTTCTTGCGTGTGCAAGTACCCGAGAGGTTCCAAGAGGAGCGCCCGATGCCCGCCGTGACCGTCGACGACACCCTGGCCCTGCCGAGGGTCCATCCGCCCGACGCCACCGAGGGCCCGCCGCGGCCGGTCCGCTCGGTCACGACGGCCCCGTCGGGCTTCGAGGGCGAGGGCTTCCCGGTGCGCCGGGCCTTCGCCGGCGTGCCCGCCGAGGTGCTCGACCCGTTCATCCACATGGACCAGATGGGTGAGGTCGAGTACGCCCCGGGCGAGCCCAAGGGCACGCCGTGGCACCCGCACCGCGGCTTCGAGACCGTCACCTACATGATCGACGGCACCTTCCAGCACCGGGACTCGATCGGCGGCGGCGGGCTGATCGCCGACGGCGCCACCCAGTGGATGACGGCCGGCTCGGGCATCCTGCACATCGAGCGGCCGCCGGACGAGCTGGTGGCCAGCGGCGGGCTGTTCCACGGCACCCAGCTGTGGGTCAACCTCCCGTCCCGGGACAAGTGGGTCGACCCCCGGTACCAGGACATCCGCCCCGGCTCGGTGGCCCTGCTGACCTCGCCCGACGGCGGGGCGCTCGTCCGGGTCATCGCCGGCGAGGTCGACGGCCACGCCGGCCCCGGCTCGACCCACACGCCCATCGCCATGGTGCACGCCACCGTCAGCCCCGGCGCCCGCCTCGAGCTGCCGTGGGACCCGGCGCACAACGCCCTCGCCTACGTCCTCGCCGGCTCGGGCACCGTCGGCGACGAGCGCCGGCCCGTGCGCACCGGGCAGCTGGCCGTGTTCGGACCCGGCAACGGCCTGCGCCTCGAGGCCGACGCGACCCAGGAGGGCCGTCACCCCGCCCTCGACGTGCTCGTCCTCGGCGGTCGACCCATCGGCGAGCCGGTCGCCCACTACGGCCCCTTCGTCATGAACACCCGGGCCGAGCTGCAGCAGGCGGTCGAGGACTTCCAGGCCGGGCGGATGGGCACCATCCCGGACTGACCCGCCCACCGGGCCCCCGGGGGCGGGCCGGGGCCCGGGAGCGGCTCGGCTAGACAGGGGCGGTGCTGGCGCGGGCAGCCCGAGCTCGTGGTGTGGTCGCCGCCCTCGCCGCCGTCGCCGTGCTGGCGGGCTGCGGGGGCGGGTCCGGGCGCGCCGCCCCGCCGACCCCGACCACCGCTGCGGTCCGGACGGGCGTTCCCCCGACGGCGGCACCCACCACCCCGGTGCCGGGCACGCAGGCCACCACGACTGCTCCGACCGCGGCGTCGCCCGCCCCGACCAGCTCGTCGGGGACGTGCCCCGCCGCGCTCGAGCTGACCACCCGCCAGAAGGTCGGGCAGGCGGTGATGGCCGAGCTCACCTTCTCGACCGCCGGCGAGGGCGTCGACCTCGTCGGCCGCGAGCAGGTCGGCGGCATCGTCTTCCTCGGCACGCCGGACGCGAGCCTCGGTCCCGACATGGCCCGCATCCGCGCCGCCGCCGGACGCATCGGTCCGCTGCTCGCCACCGACGAGGAGGGCGGCCGGGTGCAGCGGCTGTCGTCCGTCCTGGGCCCGCTGCCCTCGGCCCGGGAGATGGCCGCCACCCTCTCCCCCGAACAGGTCACCGACCTGGCCCGCGACCACGCGCAGGCCATGAAGGCGCTCGGCCTCGACGTCGACCTGGCCCCGGTCGTCGACATCAACGAGACCCCGACCGACGGCGGCGTGATCGGCGATCGCTCCTTCGGCACCGACCCCGGCGTGGCCAGCGCCTACGGGGTCGCCTTCGACCGGGGCCTGCAGCAGGCGGGGGTGCTCGGCACGGTGAAGCACTTCCCCGGCCACGGCCGGGCCTCGGGCGACTCCCACCAGGGCTCGGTGACCACGCCGCCGCTCGACCAGCTCCGCCAGGCCGACCTGGTGCCGTTCGAGTTCGCCATCCGCGCCGGCGCCCCGGCGATCATGGTCGGTCACCTGATCGTCCCCGGCCTGACCGACGGGCTGCCCGCCAGCCTCTCCCCGGCGGCGATCGACGGGCTGCTGCGCCACGACCTGGGCTACGACGGGCTGGTCATCACCGATTCGCTCGAGATGGGCGCCATCACCTCGACCGGGCTGACGCCTGTCCAGGTGGTCGAGAAGACCCTGACCGCCGGCTCCGACATCGCCATGCTGCCCGGCGGCATCGACGTCGGCGCCCTGCTCGACCAGCTCACCGCCGACGCCGGCACGGACCGGTTGCCGATGGCCGACCTCGACCGTGCCGTCCGCCACGTGGCCGCCGCCAAGCTCCGGGTCGGCGACTGGCCGGCCGGTCCGTGCACCTGACCGGCGTCACCCCGAGGAGCGGCTGCCGGCCGGCAACGGCGGGATGGGCTCGGGAGCGCACCGAGTAGCGTCGACGCCGATGTCCCGCAGGATCGAGGTCGAGCTCACCAGCGCTGGCGACGACGGCACGTGGACCTGGCGCGCCGCGGGGGCCAAGCAGCCGAAGGGGTCGCTCGACGGCTCGCTGCTCCCCGACGGCAGCAAGGTCGGCGACGTGCTGCGAGCCGACGTGGAGAGCGGGCTCGACGGCATCGAGGTCGTCGCCGTGCTCGCCCCCAAGGGTGGCCGACCGGAGCCGGAGCGGCTCGAGATCCTGGGCAGCGGCACCGAGCAGCCGCTCGTCACCACCACGTTGGCCGAGCGGGGTCGGGGCGATCGCCGAGATCGGGGACGCCGACGCGAGGGCGGCCGCGATCGCGACCGTCGCGACCGGGACCGGCGCAGCCGCGACGGCGGCCCGCACGGCCGGACCCGGGACGGGCGCGGGCGGGAGTCCCGCCGCCAGGACGGCGAGCGCAGCGGCTCGGGCGGCGAGGACCGGTCCAAGCGTCGCGATCGTCCCCAGCGCGACCGACCGCCGTCGCGCGCCACGCCGGCCCGACCCAAGGCCAAGCGGCTGCGGGCGGGGCGCACCCACCGCAACCAGGCGCTGGAGGCGCTCCCGGCCGAGCAGAAGCCGGTGGCCGAGCAGGTGCTCCGCGGCGGGATCCCCGCCGTGCGGAGCGCGGTGGCCAAGCAGAACGAGCAGGCTCGGGCCGAGGGCCGCCCCGAGGTCAGGGCCGAGCCGCTGGTCGAGCTGGCGGAGGGCCTGCTGCCCGGCCTGCGGGCCGCCGATTGGCGCGACCGGGCCGAGGCCGCCCTGGCCGACGTCGACGAGCTCGACCTGCGCGACCTGCGCTCGGTCGTGGTCGGCGCCGACCTGGCGGCGCGCGACGACGAGACCCGGGCCCTGGCCGCCCAGCTCCGCGAGGCCCTCACCCGCCGGGTCGACCAGGAGCAGAGCGCCTGGCTGGCCGAGCTGGCGGCGACGCTGGCCGACGGCCGGGTGGTGCGGGCCCTGCGGCTCAGCTCCCGGCCCCCCAAGGCCGGCGCTCCCCTGCCGCCCGACCTGGCCCAGCGCCTGACCGAGGCGGCGTCGGCCGCGCTCACCGCCGACGACAGCGGCGACCGGTGGGTGGCGGTGCTCGACGCCCTCCAGTTCGCCCCGGTGCACCAGAAGGTCGAGCCGGTCTCCTACCCGGCGCAGCCCTCCGACGACCTGGTGGCCGCCGTGCGCAAGGCGGCCGTGCGGCTGCCCCAGATCGCCGCCGCCCTGGGCATCGAGCCGGCCCCACCACCGCCCAAGCGCGGCCGCCGGAAGTCCTCCTCGGGCAGGACCGCCCCCGCCCGGGGCTCCGGCGGCTCGCCCCCGGCCGGCGCCGGACCGGCCGACGCCGTGCCCTCGGCCGACGCCGAGCCCGCCGCCGCCGGACCGGCCGACGCCGAGCCCGCCGCCGCCGGACCGGCCGACGCTGTGCCCGCCGCCGACGCCGAGCCGCAGGGGGGTGGCCCGGCCCACCCGGCACCGATCGTGCCCGGTCCCGACCCCACCCGGCCGCCCGGCCCCGACGTGGTGCCCGACCCCGCCCCGGAGCCGGCTCCCACCCCGGACCCGGCTCCCGCGCCGACCCCGGCACCGGCCCCGCCGATGCCCGATCCGGCGCCCTCTCCCGCCCCGGCCCACGGCCCGGACGGCCAGCCCGAGGCCTGACCGAAGCCCGTCGGCGGTCGACCGGCCGCCAGGACGGCCCTGGCTAGGGTGCGAGCCATGACCGTCGACTACGAGCTGCGCGGCCACGTCGCCGTGCTGACCATCAACCGTCCGGGCGCCCGCAACGCGGTGAACGGCGACGTCGCCCAGGGGCTGGAGGCCGGCATCGACCAGCTCGAGGCCGACGACGACGCCTGGGTCGGCATCATCACCGGGGCCCGCACCGAGAAGGGCTACATCTTCTGCGCGGGCGCCGACCTCAAGGTCATGGGCACCGACCCCGGCCAGATGTCCACCAGCAAGGGCGGCTTCGCCGGCTTCGTCCAGCGGGAGCGCACCAAGCCGGTCATCGCCGCGGTCGACGGTCCCGCCCTGGCCGGGGGCACCGAGATCGTGCTCGCCTGCGACCTGGTCGTCGCCTCGACCACCGCCACCTTCGGGATCCCCGAGGTGAAGCGCAACCTGGTCGCCGCCGCCGGCGGCCTGTTCCGCCTCCCCCGCAAGCTGCCCCGCAACGTGGCCATGGAGCTCGCCCTCACCGGCCGGCTCGACTTCCCCGCCGAGCGGGCGCACCACTTCGGCCTGGTCAACGCCCTCTGCGACGAGGGCCAGGCGCTGGAGACGGCCATGGGCCTGGCCGAGCAGGTCACCGCCGCCGCCCCGCTGGCGGTGCGCGAGAGCCGGCAGATCATCCTGGCCGCCACCGACCAGCCCGACGAGGTCGGCTGGAAGCTCTCCAACGAGGGCATCGCCAAGATGTTCGGCACCGAGGACTTCACCGAGGGCCTGACCGCCTTCATCGAGAAGCGCGACCCGGCGTGGAAGGGTCGCTGACGCCCGAGCGGCGGTGACCAGCGGGCGGCGGGGCGCGCACCGGGCCCCGCCCACCGCGCCGGCCTGGCGGCGACGGTCGGTGCTGGCCGCCCTGGTGGCGGCGCCGGTGGCCGGCGTCGGCTGGCTGGCCGAGCGCCAGCTGTCGGGCCGCGACCGCTCGGCCGCGCATCCCACCCGCCCGGTCACGACCCGGCCGGGGGCGGTCCCACCGGCGGTGCCGGTCACCGCGCCGCGCCGGCCGACCATCGCCGAGGAGCGGCTCCGGCCGGGGACCGACGACTGGGACGTCCCGCAGGACCCGGCGGTCTGGGACCGGGTGCGCGGCTTCGCCAGCCGGACCAGCATCCAGCAGGGCGAGCCGTTCGACCTGTTCGTCTCGACCGGCGCCCAGACCTTCACCGCCACCGCCTACCGCATGGGCGCCTACCCCGGCGGCAAGGCCGGTCGGCTGGTGTGGAGCTCGGGGCCCCAGGCGGGCGTCCGCCAGCCCGGCCCGCGCACCGACCCGAGCACGGGGATGCGCGACGCGCCGTGGGCCCCGTCGCTCACCGTGCCGACCGGGGCGGACTGGATGCCCGGCCAGTACCTGCTGAAGCTCACGAGCACCGACGGCGGCCAGTCGCAGGTGCCCCTCGTCGTCCGCGACGACACCTACGACGCACCGGTGCACATCCAGCAGGACGTGACGACCTGGCAGGCCTACAACCGCTGGGGCGGCGCCAGCCTGTACGAGGGCGACCAGGGCCGGTCCTCGGTGGTCAGCTTCGACCGCCCCTACGACCGCAGCGGCCAGGGCAACTTCCTCGGCGGCGTCTACGAGATCGGCGCCCTGGTCGAGTCGCTGGGGCTGGAGGTCACCTACTCGACCAGCCTCGACACCCAGGCCCGACCCCGCCTGGTCGGCCGGCACCGGGTGTGGATCTCCCCCGCCCACGACGAGTACTGGTCACCGGAGATGCGCCATGGGGTCGAGGCGGCGCGCGACGGGGGCACGAACCTGATGTTCCTCGGCGCCAACTGCTGCTTCCGCCGGATCCGGTTCCAGGACTCGCCGCTCGGGCCGAACCGACAGGTCGTCAACCATCGGACGGTGGCCGGCGACCCGGTGGCCCAGGCCGACCCCTCCCGGGCCACGACCAGCTGGCGGGAGGCACCCGACGCCGAGCCGGAGAGCTCGCTCACCGGCACCTACTACGAGTCGAACCCGGTGGACGCGCCCATGGTCGTGGTGGCGGCCGACGCCTGGATGTTCGAGGGCACCGGTGTGCAGGACGGCGACTCCTGGCCGCACGTGGTCGGCAACGAGTACGACCGGGTCACCCTCGAGGTGCCGACCCCGCCGACCATCGAGGTGCTGGCCCACTCCCCCGTCACCGTCCGGGGCCGGCGCTCGTATGCCGACATGACCTACTACACCGCTCCGAGCGGGGCGGGGGTGCTCTCCGCCGGGAGCATCTGGTTCGAGCGCCAGGTCCAGCCCGGCGGCACCGGCTACCGGGCCCAGATCATCGCCATGGTGACCAACGTGCTGCACGCCTTCGCCGCGGGTCCGGTCGGCCTGGCCCACCCCAGCCGCCCCAACCTCGCCGAGCTCGGCATCACCCCCGGCTACCTCGCGCCCGTCTCCGGGGAGTGAGGCGGCGCGCGACAAGGCTGCGCAGCCGCGAGGCGGAGCAGCACGACCGGTGACACCCATCATGGCGAAGCCAGCGCCGCCCGTGGGGCGGCGCCCAGCAACGCTGCGCAGCCGCGAGGCGGAGCAGCACGACCGGTGACACCCATCATGGCGAAGCCAGCGCCGCCCGTGGGGCGGCGCCCAGCAACGCTGCGCAGCCGCGAGGCGGAGCAGCACGACCGGTGACACCCATCATGGCGAAGCCAGCGCCGCCCGTGGGGCGGCGCCCAGCAAGGCTGCGCAGCCGCGAGGCGGAGCAGCACGACCGGTGACACCCATCATGGCGAAGCCAGCGCCGCCCGTGGGGCGGCGCCCAGCAACGCTGCGCAGCCGCGAGGCGGAGCAGCACGACCGGTGACACCCATCATGGCGAAGCCAGCGCCGCCCGTGGGGCGGCGCCCGATGATCACGTGAAGGTGGCGATGATCCCGTGGTCGTGGAGGAACTCGGCCAGGCCGGGAACGAGGGGCTGCTCGGCCACGTCACCGAGGGGGACCCAGCGGGCCTCGGCGGCGTCGCTGCCGGCGTCGGGGGTGGCCGACTCGAGCAGGTCGACCCGGAAGTCGAGGATCACGTCGTGGCGCTCGTCGGTGACCAGCTCGACCCAACCGATGAGCTCGCCGCACACCCCCTCGAGGCCGGTCTCCTCGCGCAGCTCGCGGACGACGGCCTCCTGCAGCAGCTCCCCCGGCTCCAACCGCCCGCCGGGGACGGCCCACAGACCGGCGGCGGGGCCGTGCCCCCGCCGGACGAGCAGCAGCCGGTCGTCGTCCACCACCACCGCGCCGACCGACAGGGCGGCGACCGGCCCGGTCACGGCGCGAGCCGTTCGAGGGAGCGGTGCACCACGATCGCCCGGGCGACCAGCCCGAAGGACTCGAAGAAGTTCTTGGTGTCGCGGTGGCCCGGCAGGGCCAGGGCGTCGACGCCGATAGCGCTACGGGCGCGGCACCACGACAGGATCCGCTCCATCAGGGCCGAGCCGACCCCGACGCCCCGGGCACCGGGATCGACGTAGAGGTCCTCGATGCGACCGAGCAGGCCGCCGTCGCGGAGCAGCTGGAGGGCCACGACCGCATAGCCCACCACGGCGTCGTCGACGGTGCCGACCAGGACCAGCTGGTCGGGGTCGGTGAGCGCCGAGCCCAGCGCCCGACCCACCGGGCGGTCACGGGCGACGTGGCGCCGCCACACCGCCCCGCCCCGCATGGGCGACAGCTCGTCGATCACGTCGTCGGCGAGGGACCCGAGCGCGTCGAGGTCGGTCTCGACCGCCGTCCTGGCCCCGACCTCCACGAGCGCCCGACCTGCCGACCGGCTCAGCTGGCCTGGAGCTGGGCGATCTTGTTCAGGATGGTCTTGCGGCCCCGCTTGGCGGACTCGTACTCGCGGACCTGCTCGAGCTCGTCGGCGGAGAGCCCGGCCAGCCGGGGGATCACCTGGCTGGCGGCCAGGCTGTCGTAGCCGGGGACGGCCAGGTCGGCGTCGTCGAGCACCGGTGCGGGATCGGCGGCCGGCTCGGGGTCGGTGACGACCGGGGCGACGGCGCCGTCGGTGCGGGGCACGTCGGGGCTCGAGGGGCGCTCCCGCGCCGACAGACCGAGGTCGGCGAGGGCGGTGGCGGCCTGCTCCTGGAGGGGTCCGAAGCGCTTCTCCGCCTCGACCTGGCCCTGCTTGACCGCGAACTGCCCGACCACGCGGGCCATGGTGACCCGGCCGTTCACCTGCGTGCGGCCCCGCTCGATCATCTGCGGGAGCAGCTCGCGGGCCTCGAGGGCGAACCCGAGGGGCGCGAAGACGAAGAGGTCGAGCGCGTGGTCGATCGGCCGTCGGTTCTCGGTCACGGGGCAAGTCTGGTCCACCTGCGGCGGGACCCGAAAGTCCGCTGTCAGGCGGCCAGGCGGTGGTGCAGGTCGTCGGCCATCCGTCGCTGGAACACCGGGCCGAGCGGGTGGCGCTCGAGGACCCGGTCGAGCTCGGCCAGGGCCTCGTCGACCCGTCCCTCGGCCGCCAGCAGCCCGGCGTGGGCGACCGCGACCTGCAGCGCCACCCGGACCGTCTCCACCCCGCCGTCGGCGGCCCGCTCCACGGCCTGGCGGGCCCGGTCGAGCTGGCCGGTCTCGACCAGCACCTGGGCCAGCTCGGCGTTGGCGACCCGCCAGGTGTCGGTGATCGGGCCCCGCCCCGCGCCGGTCGCCACCACGTCCTGGAGCTGCAGCTCGGCCTGGTCGGTGTCGCCGCGCTGGTGGGCGACGCGGGCCAGCACGACCCGGGCCCGCAGCTGGCTGTCGTCGTCGCCGAGGCCGGCCCGCACCACGGCGAGGGTGGCCCGGGCCCGGTCCTCGGCCTCGTCCAGGTTCCCGCACTCGAGCTCGAGGCCGGCCAGCTCGATCAGCAGCCGGGCCTCGGCACCGACGTAGGAGGTGCCCCGGCTGGTCTCCAACCCGCGCTGCAGGGCTCGACGGGCCCGCTCGACGTCGCCCTTGGTCCGGGCGATGCGGCCGTCGATGAGGTGGAGCATCGACTGCTCCCAGAGCATCTCCCGGTCGGAGAGCGGTCGCTCGGCCTTGCTGATCAGCCGCTCGGCCTCGCCCACCTCGGCCTGGGCGACCAGACAGGCGGCCAGCAGCAGGCGGCAGCGGCCGACGGTCCAGGGATCGCTCTGGATGCGGGCCAGCTCGAGCAGGTTCTCGGCGACCGAGCGGGCCTGCGCCAGCTGGCCGATGACGAGGAAGCTGAAGCCGAGGATGCCCATGCACCAGGCCGCCTCGATGGGTGAGCCCTCCTGTCCGAGCGACTCCATGGCCAGCCAGAGGTGCTCCTGGGCCTCGGCCACCGCCCCCACCTGGAACTCGCACCAGCCGAGCGACTGCAGGGTCGTGCCCCGGGGGCCGACGCCCGCGGCCCGCTCGAGGTCGGCGGCCCGCAGCAGCCGGGGCAGGGCGGCGCGGACCCGCCCCACGGTCATGTCGCTCCAGCCCTGCAGCCGGACCGTGTCGGCCTCACCGGAGAGATCGCCCATCCGCCGCCAGTCCTCCAGGGCCCGCTCGAACAGGTCACGGGCCCGGTCGCCGTCGCCCTCCAGCCGGGCCACCGCCCCCAGGTGGGCGACGGCCTCGGCCGCCAGCTCGGGGTGGGAGTCGCCCTCCTGGCGGCCGTCGGCCATGGCCTCCGCCTCCTCGAAGGCTCCGGCGGCCGCCTCGAGCTGCCGCAGCTCGGTCAGGACCCGGCCGAGGCCCAGCACGGCTCGGGTCGCGGCGGCGGTGTCGTGGCTCCCGAGCTGGTGGGCACGCCGGTACCACTCCTCGGCCTCCCGGAGGGCGCCGTAGCTCTCGGCCCGCTGGGCGGCGCGGACCAGGGCGTCGAAGGCGGCCTCGGCCAGCCCCGGGTCGGTGTGCTCGAGGGAGCGGCCGAGCATGACCGCCCGCTCGTAGTGGTGGGCGAGGCTGCCGACGACCGCTCCGCCGTCGTCGCCGTCGAGCCGGCCCTGCAGCCAGGCGGCGACCTGGGCGTGCTTGTGGGCCCGCTGACCGAGTGGGACCGCCGCGTAGGCCACGTCGCGGGTGAGGGCGTGGGCGAAGGCCACGTCCTCGAGGCCGCCGCGGTCGGGCTGGCGGGTCAGCAGGCCCTTGGCCACCAGCCGGTCGACGAGCTCGGCGCTGTCGTCGGCGGTGCGGAGCTGGTCGACCACCTCGAGCGAGAACGAGCGGCCGACGACCGCCGCGTCGAGCAGCAGCTCCCGCTCGTCGGAGGGCAGCGCGTCGAGGCGGGCGCCGAGCAGCGACCGCACGCCGTCGGGCACGCCCAGCTCGTCGGGACCGGCGTCGACCTGCCAGCGACCGTCGACCTCGACCAGGGTGCCGGTGTCGATCAGGTACCCGACGAGCTGCTCGACGAGGAACGGGTTGCCTCCCGCCGCCCCCAGGATGCGGGGTTCGACGTCGACGCCGAGTCGCGGCAGGTCGTCGAGGGCCTCGTGGCCGGCGGACCCCTCCGGCGACGGTGCCTCCACCGGACCGCCGGTCGTGCCCGGGCCGGGGGTCTGGGCCGACACCGACACCAGCAGCTGGCCGATGAGCCGGCGGGACTGGTCGGCGTCGAGCGGCGCGAGGGCGAGCGAGGCGGTGCCGGGGCCGGCCGTGACCAGGCTGGGCCGACGCTCGAGCAGGTCCTCACGGGCCAGGGCCACTGCCACCACCGGGGTGCCGTCGAGGGCACCGGGCAGCTGGGCCAGGAAGCGGAGGACGGCGTCGTCGGCCCACTGCACGTCGTCGAGGACGAGCACCCGGGGTCCGTCCGAGCCGAGCCCGAGCAGGAGCTGGTGCGCCCCCCAGAGGAGCTGGTCGACCACTCGGCCCCGCACCGAGCCCGGGTCGGGGAACCGGCTCGGGCCCTCGTCGACGCCCAGCAGGCGGCCCAGCCGACTGACGAGCAGCTCGGCCTCCCCCCGGCGGGGCTCGATGCGGGACGCCGCCGCGGCGATCCGGCGGACCTGCTCGGCCGCGGGTTCGGCGGTGTCGACGCCGATCGCCCCACGGACGAGGTCGGCGACCGGTGCGAGGCCGTTGGCCGCGCCGTAGGCGGGGCAGGTCGCCCAGAGGGCGGGCGTGCCCTCGCCGGCGAGGTGGCGGACCAGCTCCTGGGCCAGGCGGGTCTTGCCCACGCCGGCCTCGCCGGTGACGGTGACGACCAGCGGCCGGCGGCGGGTCAGGGCGCGGTCGACGAGGGTCGTGAGCTCGGCCAGGTCGGCCTCGCGACCGACGAGGGGCGAGTTGGGCCGGGCGGCCCGCCGGTCCCCGGCCGGGGCGGGACGCAGGGCCGCCCAGGCCCGGACCGGCTGCTGCTTGCCCCGCAGCTCGAAGGTGCCCCGCTCCTCGTACTCGACCGCCGAGCCGGTGGCCGCCCAGGTCTTCTCGGCGACGAGCACCTCGCCGGGCCGGGCGACCGAGACGAGGCGGTGGGCGGTGTTCACGGTGTCGCCGGTGACCGTGTAGGCCCCGCCAGGGCCCACCGGGCCGGCCAGCACCTCGCCCGTGTTCACCCCGACCCGCAGGACGAGGTCCGGTGCCAGCGGCGTCAGGGCGGGCGCCAACCCGAGGCCGGCCCGCACCGCCCGCTCGGGGTCGTCCTCGTGGGCGGTGGGGGCGCCGAACAGCGCCATCAGCTCGTCGCCGATGAGCTTGTCGACGTGGCCCCCGAAGGCCTCGATCACCGGGACCATGACCCCGAAGCAGCGGTCGAGCAGCTCCTTGACCTGCTCGGGGTCGCGTCCCTCGGCCATCGAGGTGAAGCCGGCGAGGTCGGCGAAGACGACGGTGACCACCCGCCGCTCCTGCTCGGCGGGACCGGTGAGGGCCTGGCCGCAGTTGGAGCAGAACCGACTGCCCGGGGCGACGGGGACGCCGCAGGCCGGGCAGTGCGCGGCAGCGACCGGCTCAGCCACTCCCGAAGATGGCCGGCATCGGGCAGTCGGCGGTGTCGAGCCCGCCGGGGCAGTCGTTGCGTCGGCTGCTGAACTGGCTCGACCGCACGAGCAGGAAGCACTCCGGGCAGGAGATCTCCTCCGGGCGGCGGGGGCTCACCCGATCGCCGGACTCGGTCCGGTCCTCGACCACGAGGTCCTCGTCGTCGTCCTCGTCCTCGTCGGAGCCGGAGGCGATCCGGTCCTTGAGGATCGTGTCGAGGTCCTCCTCGACGTCGTCGGGGTCGGCCTCCTCCTCGTCGTCCTCCTCGTCCTCCTCCGACGCGTTGGCCCGCGACCGGCTGGCGGCGCGACGACGGTCGTCGTCCTCGTCCTCGGACTCGTCCTCCGCCTCGTCGAGCTTCTCGTCGCCGATCTCGTCGTCGACCTCGGGGATCAGGTCGTCGCCGTCGTCGTCGTCCTCCCCCTCCAGGGCGTCCTCGTCGAGATCGTCGTCGAGCTCGTCCACCACGGGCTCGTCGTCGATGTCGTCGTCGAGGTCGTCGTCAGCCATGTCGTCCTTCGGAGATGGTGGTCTTCGTCGAGTGATGGGCGTCGCCCGCCGCGGGCGCAGGGCGCGCCGCAGGGGCGAAAGGAGATCGCGGCGGATGATGGCACAGGCGACCCGCGCCTGTGGAGTCGACGCCGCCCGGCCGGGAGGATCAGGCGAACGCGCTGCGCAGGGCCTGCACGCCGTCGACGTAGCCCCGGGTCCCCGCGTACATGCCGTGGCTGCGGAGGGCGCCGAGTCCCTGGTAGTAGGCGGCCAGCGCCTGGGAGGCGTCCCACCCGGTCTGGTCGAGCAGCAGGCGCAGGTAGGCGGCGGTCATGCGGGTGTTGTCGTCGGGGTTCCACGGGTTCAGGGCGAGGCCGATGCGCTGCTGCACGAGGCGGATGGTGTCGGGCATGAGCTGGCCGACGCCGATGGCCCCCGTGGGCGAGACGATCCCGGCCTGCCAGCCGGACTCGAGGTAGGTCATGGCCGCCAGCAGATCGGTGGGGACGCCCGAGACCGACGCCCAGCGCTGCATGCTGCCGTAGAGCCACCACCGGCCCGAGGCCCGGAGGGCGTCCACGGCACGGGCGCCGCCGGAGCTGGCCGCCGGGGCGCCGCTTCCGGGGGCGGCGGCACCGGGACCTCCGGACGACCCGCCGGCACCGGCCGGGATCTGCAGCGTCGTGCCCGAGCGGACCAGGTCGAGGTCGCCGATGCCGTTGGCGGCGGCCAGCGTCGAGGGCGTCAGGCCGAAGCGGGTGGCGATGCCGATCAGGGTGTCACCGGGGCGCACCGTGTAGGTCGAGGCGGCGGTCGCCCCTCCCCCGCGGCTGCTGCTGCCGCCGCTGCGGCTGCGGCCGGCGGGCACGGTGAGCCAGGTCCCGGCGTAGATGGCGTCGTGGTCGCCGATGCCGTTGGCGGCGGCCAGCTGGTCGAGGTCGACGCCGAGCTGCTGCGCGACCTGGCTGAGGGTGTCGCCGCGGCGCACCTGGTACCGGCCGCCGGGATCGGCGCTGGCGGAGGGGATGGCCAAGCCCACGATGGCCGCGCCGCTCACGGCGAGGGCGGTCATCGCCGCGATGGAGCGGCGCGACCGGAGTCGGGTGAGGGGGTGAGCGCGGATCGGTGAACCTCCTGGGGTTCTCCGCCCGCAGTGGCTCCGGGACCGTACATCAGCCACACCTTCAACATCAACCCCAACGTCATCACCATCAACTTCAGCAACAGGTCCACGTGGAGGTCCGCGCCGACCGCGACGGGCCGCGACCGGCCCGCACCACCATCCGGTGCCGCGCTGAACCGCCGCCCCACGCGACGGACCGGCGGGTGCCCGGCCTAGCTGGAGGAGCGGCGGGCCTCCGCCCGGCGCTCGGCGTCGAGGCGCTCGAGCTGGGGCTCGGGCGAGTGGTCGACGAAGGACATCAGCTCGGCCACCGCCGGGTGCCCGGCCTGCTCCGCGATGAGCCGGTGCATCTGCTGGGCCACCGACCGGTAGGCCGGGTGCCCCTGCGGCCCGCTGCGCAGCTCGAGCAGGTGGGTGGCCTCCCGGGCGTTCATCTGCATCACGAACCGCACCTTGTAGGCGAGGCTGACGGCGTAGGGCGCGTGGGCCGGGAGCTGCTCGGCCAGCAGGTCGTGGAGGGCGGCCGAGCGCTCCATGGCCCCGTCGAAGTCGGCGGCGTGACCCGCCAGATCGATCGCCTCCGGGCGGGTGTAGCCGTGCCTGGTCGTCAGCGGCTGCCACTCGATGGTGCACATCCGGTGGCGCTGGAGGTCGCGGAACGCCCCGTAGTCGGCCAGCACGTCGAAGCGGTAGTCGATGCGCTCGAGCGCCCGGCCGGGCTTGTGGCGGCGATTGGTGCGGTCACCGACGTAGGCCCGCACGACGGCGAGGCGCTCCTCGGCCCCCATCTCGCGCACCTTGGCGGCGATCTGGGTCTCCGGCAGGTCGGTCGACGGGTAGAGCATGGCGGTGATCAGCTCGATCTCCGCGTCGGGATCCCAGCCGGTGAGGGTGACGAGCGGGGCCTCGTCGACCGGTCCCCCGGCCGGGAACAGCCGGCCGGCCAGCTCGTCCATGGCGGAGCGGTTGGCGGCCAGGTAGGTGCTCCACGCCACGCCCCGGTCGGACAGGTCGACCCGCTTCAGGAAGCTCGGGATCACCTTTCGCAGCTCGAAGAGCATCAGGTCGGCGTAGGAGCGGGCCTCCGGCAGCGGGTGGGCCCGCATCCGCAGCAGCAGCTGCTCGTAGCCCTGGCCGGTCCCGTAGATGCCGACGTTGGAGAGCGATGCCGCCGGCAGCAGCCCCCGCAGCGAGTCGAGCGCCTTGGCCTTCACCGCCTGGCGGTAGACGAAGTCCGAGTCCGACGGGTCCTTGGGGAACTGGTCGCGGAAGAAGTCGCTCATGGCCGGCACCAGCTCGGCGTAGGTGTCGAACAGCCGGTCCATGTCGCCCACGTACCGGGTGCCGAGGGCCGACCCGAGCACGTCGGGGTCTCGGTAGTAGCGGTACCGGCCGCCGATGCGGGCGTCGTAGGCGATGTAGCGGGTCGACTGCTCGAGGTAGGACATCAGCCGGCCCCACTCGAGCACCTTGGTCAGCAGGTTCGACGCCTGCTCGCAGGCCAGGTGCACCCCGCCGAGCTGGGCGACCGAGTCGTCGCCGTACTCGAAGAAGACCCGGTCGTAGAGCTCCTCCGCCCGGCGGAGGCCGACGGTGGCGTCGATGCTGATGTCGCCGGAGACGTCGAGATCGCCCACGAACTCGTCGAGGAAGAGCCGGCGCAGGCTCTTCGGCGATCGGGAGTAGCGGGCGAACAGCGCCCCCTTGACCACCTCGGGGAGGTTGACCAGGGCGAAGACCGGGCCGTCGAGGTTGGTGAAGTACCGGCGCAGGATGTCGGCCTCGTCCGCGCTGAACTCCTCGGCGACGTACACGGTCACGGGCGAGGAGGCTAGAGGGACACCCCGTCACGCTCGGTGACCACCGAGCGTGACGGGTTGCTGGGCGCCGCGTTGCTGGGCGCCGCCCCGTGGGCGGCGCTGGCTTCGCCATGATGGGTGTCACCGGTGGCGCTGCTTCGGCTGGCGCCTGCGCAGCGTTGCGGATGGGCTGGTGCGCGTCGGCGAGGGAAGCGCCAGCGACGAGCCGGGAGCGAGCGCCGCAGGTGCTCGCCCTGGACACCGCGCTGGCTTCGCCATGATGGGTGTCACCGGTGGTGCTGCTTCGGCTGGCGCCTGCGCCGCGTTGCGGATGGGCTGGTGCGCGTCGGCGAGGGAAGCGCCAGCGGCGAGCCGGGAGCGAGCGCCGCAGGTGCTCGCCCTGGACACCGCGCTGGCTTCGCCATGATGGGTGTCACCGGTGGTGCTGCTTCGGCTGGCGCCTGCGCCGCGTTGCGGATGGGCTGGTGCGCGTCGGCGAGGGAAGCGCCAGCGGCGAGCCGGGAGCGAGCGCCGCAGGTGCTCGCCCTGGACACCGCGCTGGCTTCGCCATGATGGGTGTCACCGGTGGTGCTGCTTCGGCTGGCGCCTGCGCCGCGTTGCGGATGGGCTGGTGCGCGTCGGCGAGGGAAGCGCCAGCGACGAGCCGGGAGCGAGCGCCGCAGGTGCTCGCCCTGGACACCGCGCTGGCTTCGCCATGGTGGGTGTCACCGGTGGTGCTGCTTCGGCTGGCGCCTGCGCCGCGTTGCGGATGGGCTGGTGCGCGTCGGCGAGGGAAGCGCCAGCGACGAGCCGGGAGCGAGCGCCGCAGGTGCTCGCCCTGGACACCGCGCCGGCTTCGCCATGATGGGTGTCACCGGTGGTGCTGCTTCGGCTGGCGCCTGCGCCGCGTTGCGGATGGGCTGGTGCGCGTCGGCGAGGGAAGCGCCAGCGACGAGCCGGGAGCGAGCGCCGCAGGTGCTCGCCCTGGGCGCAGGGCTACTGGCGGCGGTCGGCGGCCTGGAAGGTGGCCTTGACCTCGTCGAGCTTGCCGTCCTGCAGCCAGAGGTCGGCGACGGTCGCGGCCATGGCCTTGGCGCCGTCGATGACCGCCCGGTCGCCTTCGGGGCCGCCGGCGAAGCGGACGAAGTCCTTGGTGTGGATGGCGACGTCGGGGGGCGACACCCCGATGATGGGGTGGATCGACGGCACCTGGTAGCTGATGTTGCCCATGTCGGTGCTGCCGACCAGGGCCGGGAAGCGGCGGTGGTCGTGGACCTTGCGCCCGGCGCGGGCCACGTTCTCGACGTAGAGGTCGATGAACGGGTCGATGTCGACCAGGTCGGCGTACACCGGCTCCTTCCAGTCGTAGGTGGCGGTGCAGCCCGCCGCCAGGGCGCCGCCGTCGAGGCAGGCCTGCACCCGCTCCTTGAGCGGCTCGAGCCCGCGCAGCTTGCGGGAGCGCACGTACCAGACGGCGCTGGTGTGGTCGGGCACCACGTTGGCGGCGTCGCCGGCCTCGGTGAAGATGCCGTGGATGCGCTCGTCGCTGGCGATGTGCTGGCGCAGGGTCGCCACGTTTACGTAGCCGAGCACGGCGGCGTCGAGCGCGTTCAGCCCCTTCTCCGGGGCGGCGGCGGCGTGGGCGGCCCGGCCCTCGTAGCTCACGTGGCACTGCTGGATGGCCACCGCGTTCATCGAGCGGAGGTCGCCACCGGCAGGGTGGATCATCATGGCGGCGTCGACATCGTCGAAGGCGCCCCGGTCGGCCATCACCACCTTGCCGCCGCCGCCCTCCTCGGCCGGGGTGCCCATGATGAGGACCCGCCCGCCCAGCTCGTCGGCCAGCCGGGCCGCGGCCAGCCCGGCGCCGAGACCCGCGCCGGCGATGACGTTGTGCCCGCAGGCGTGCCCGATGACCGGGAGGGCGTCGTACTCGCACAGCACGGCGATGGTCGGTCCCTCGCTGCCGGCGCGGGCGGTGAAGGCGGTGTCGAGGCCGTAGGCGCCCCGCTCCACCGGGAGGCCCTCGTCGGCCAGGATGCCGGTCAGCAGGTCGTGGGCGAAGTGCTCCTCGAACCCCAGCTCGGGGTTGGCGTGGATCTGGTGCGAGACGTCGAGCAGGACGTCGGCCAGGCGGTCGACCTCGGCATCGAGACGGTCCTTCACCTCGCGCAGCTCAGCCATCGGCGATGTCTAGCAGCGTTGCTGGGCGCCGCCTCTGGGCGGCGCTGGCTTCGCCATGACGGGTGTCATCCGTCGTGCTGCTTCGGCTCGCGCCTGCGCAGCCTGACCGCGGGCGTGGAGCCGTCGGCGAGGGAAGCGCGAGCGACGAGCCGGGCGCGAGCGCCGCAGGTGCTCGCCATCAACACGGTGCTGCTTCGGCTCGCGCCTGCGCAGCGTCCCAAAGGGTGGCAACTTGTCGCAGTTGTGCGGGCCAGAGCCCTGCAAGTGGGACAAGTTCGCAGCTGCTCGGGCCGGCGGGCGCCGTAGGTGCTCGCCATGAGCACAGACCACGGCGAGCGCGCTAGCTGTGCAGCGCGGGGAGGTTGTCCCCGGCGAGTTGGAGGTGGGTCTCGTGGGGGGTGGCCCAGGCGAGGGCGCCGTGGGAGCGGTGGTGATTGTAGAAGTGCACGAAGTCGTCGTAGGCCTGGTGGCGTTCGAGTTCTGAGTTCCAGGGGCGGATGTAGGCCCACTCCTCGAGCAAGATCCGGTGGAAGCGTTCGACTTTGCCGTTGGTCTGGGGCCGGTAGGGGCGGGTTCGCTTGTGAGCCACGCCGGTCTCTGTCAGGGCGTCGGCCCACAGTCGGGACCGGTAGCAAGAGCCGTTGTCGGTGAGGCATCGCTGGATGGTGATATTGCGCGACGCGAACCACTGTCGGGCCCGGTGCCAGAACGCGGCGGCGGTCGTGGCCTGCTCGTCGTCGAGGATCTCGCTGTAGACGAGGCGGGTGCGGTCATCGAGAGCGGTGTGCAGGTAGCGGTAGCCGACTTTGGCGTGGGTGCCTGCGGGCGCGTTGCCGCGCCCGTGGATCTTCCAGCCGCCACCGGCGGGGATGGCTCCGAGCTTCTTCACGTCCACATGGACCAGTTCCCCGGGCTGATCGCGCTGGTAGCGGGTGATCGGCTCGGTGGCGGTGGCCCGGTCGCCGGTATCGAGACGGCCGAGACCCTCGGCCCGCAAGATGGCCTGCACGGTCGAGGCAGCCATTCCCAGCTCGTGGCCGATGTGATGGGCACCCCACCGGTTCCGGCGGCGTAGCTCCACCACCTCGCAACGTCGAGCCGCCGCGGTTCGCAGCGGCGATCGATGGGGACGGCTCGATCGGTCCTCGAGACCCGCCGCGCCCTCCGACACGAACCGGGCGCACCACTTGCGAACCGTCTTCGCGTCGATCTGGAACCGGTCGGCGGTCGACTCGACCGACCAGCCCTTCTCCAACACGCACGCCACCATGTTCAACCGGTGCCGCGGCGTCAACCGAGCGTTGGGGTGCTGACTTCTAGCGTGCGACACGAGCCCTCCGGGTGGGTGTGAGGTTGTGGAAGACCCACAAGCTCACTCGGAGGGCTCACCCCACCGGCGGACCACCCAGCCCACCCCGCCCCGGACAACGTCCCCGCTCGTCACAGCTAGCGCTCGCCGTGGTGCAGGACGAGCTTGCCGAGCTGGTCGCCGGCCTCGAGGCGGGCCAGGGCGTCGGGGTAGTCGGCCAGGTCGAGCTCGCGATCGACGGCGACGGGGAGGCCGCGTTGGACCAGGCGGGTCACCTGCTCGAACTCCTCGTAGCTGCCCATCGTCGACCCGATGATCTCGATCTGCTTGAAGAACAGGCGGGGCAGGTCGACCTCGACCGTCTGGCCGGAGGTGCCGCCGCAGACCGCCATCCGCCCCCCCGGCTCGAGGGCGGAGATCGAGCGGTCCCAGGTCGCCGGGCCCACGCTCTCGACCACCACGTCGGCCTTCACGGGCCAGTCGCCGTCGGAGCGGTAGCCGGCGGTCGCCCCCGCCGCCACGGCGGCGTCGAGCTTGGCCTGGTCGCGAGAGGTCACGTGGACCTCGGCGCCGAGGTGCACCCCCAGGGCCAACGCCGCCATCGAGACCCCGCCGCCGACTCCGACGACGAGCACCGTCTCGCCCGCCATCAGCCGGGACCGCCGCAGCATGCGCCAGGCGGTGAGGGTGGCCAGCGGATAGGCGGCGCACTCCGCCCAGCTCCGCCCCGCCGGTCGGGGCACCACGTTGCGGGCGGGCACCACCAGGCGCTCGCCGTGGCCGCCCCACCGCTGCTCGCCGACGATGCCGAAGCCCCGTCCCAACGGCGAGTCGTTGCCGTAGCGCACGATCGCCTCGATCGGGGCGACGGCGGGGTTGACCACCACCTCGTCGCCCACGGCCACGCCCTCGACCCGCTCCCCCACCGCCTCGACCACGCCGGCCACGTCGCAGCCGGGCACGTGCGGCAGCGCGGGCCGGGGCCGGCCACGGGTCACCCAGAGGTCCATGTGGTTGAGGGCGCTGGCCACCGGGCGGACGGCGACGTCGTCGGGCCCGGGCTCCGGGCGCTCGATCGAACCCCAGCGGTAGGTCCCCGGCGACTCGTCGAGGACCCAGGCCTGCATCTGCACCATGGCCGCCGACGGTAGCCAGGCGACCGGCGCCGGCCGGTCCGAGCGACCGGGACCGGCTGGTCAGACCACGCAGCAGAGGGCGTCGGGCTCGACCCGGATCGACAGGGCCCGGGCCTCGGCGACCCGCTCCCCGTCGAGCCACACCGGCGTCGCCCGGTCGAGCTCGACCTGCAGGGCGGCCACCCGCCGCTGCTCGATGCCGGGGTGGGGGACGTGGGTGCCGGAGCGCAGGCGGGTCCTCGCCTTCAACCGGTCGCCCAGGGGGAGGTTCCCGTCGAGGACGTCGAGGCGACCGTCGCCGGGGTGGGCCCGCGGTGCCACGTCCCAGGCGCCGAGGTGCTCGGCGTTCATGACGGCCAGGACCCGGCCCCACCACCAGCTTCGACGAGCCAGCAGGTGGGCCACGAACCAGTGGTGGCGCCCGTCGAGCAGCACCGACCCCAGGTCGACCGGGACGATGGTCGCCGGTCCGGACTCGATCCGGTGGCGGTCGCCGCGCCCGCCGAGGGTGGTGCAGAGATCGCCGCCCAGCAGGCCCAGCGGCGGCGGGGTGCGGTCGTGGCGGCGCGCCTCGGTGACCACGGCCCGGGCCTCGGCGTCGCTGCCGACCACCACCAGCCCGTCGGGCGGGTCGCCGGTGCTCCCCCACGCCTCGCCGGGCGAGACGCCCATCAGCCCGGTCCGCGTCCGACCAGCGACGAAGCCGCCACCACCCCGCGCACCAGCGCGTCGGCGGACCGCCGGGCGGTGCGGGCCGTGGCCGGGTCGGGGGCGTGGTCGCCGAGCTGGCCGAGCAGGTCGACCAGCTGCCTGACGGTCCGCACGAAGTCGCCGCCGGAGAGGTCCTCGTCCTCGAGCACGTCGGCCAGGGGCAGGTCGCTGGCCCAGGCGTGGGCCAGGGGCAGGAACGTCGGATCCGGTGCCCGGGTCTCGGGGAGCCGGGCGGCGACCTCGAGCCGGTTCAGCGAGGTGGCCAGCGCCCGGAGCTCCTCGACCCGGTCGCGCAGGTCGGCCGACGGGAACCAGGGTGCCGGCGGCGGGTGCTTGCTGCGGTGCTCGTACACCAGGCAGGACACCAGCCCGGCCAGGTCGGCCGGTTCGAGCCCGTCGAACAGCCCCTCGACCAGTGCCTCGGTCACCAGCAGGTCGCACTCGTGGTAGGTCCGGGCCAGCAGCTCGCCGCGCTCGGTCAGCCGCCACCGCTCGCGGTCGACGTGACCGAGGTCGTCGAGCACGTCGAGCACCCGATCGAAGCGGCGGGCCACCGAGCCGCGACGACCGGCGATCCGGCGGTCGAGCGCCTCGATCTCGCGGTCGACCCGGATCCCCTGCTCCTGGCGGCCCCGGCTGCGGAGCCTGTCCCGACGCTCGACCCGGGACGCCCGGCGCCGCTCCAGGGCGGCGACGCTGCGGTCGGCCTGGTACTGGGCGAAGGAGCGGTCGAGCAGCTCGATCGCTTCGTCGCGCCTGTACCGGCGCACCAGGTTGGCGGCCATGTTGTAGGTCGGACGGAACGAGGAGGTCAGGGCGAAGCGGCGGCTGGCGGCGAGGGAGGCGACCTGCTCGAAGGACACGAACGGCGACCACAGCACCACGGCGTGGCCCACCGGGTCGAGGCCCCGCCGGCCGGCCCGGCCGGTGAGCTGGGTGTACTCGGCCGGGGTGAGCAGCTGGTGGGTCTCGCCGTTGAACTTCGACAGCGACTCGATGACGACCGACCGCGCCGGCATGTTGACGCCCAGCGCCAGGGTCTCGGTGGCGAACACGACCTTGACCAGCCCCTCGACGAAGCAGGCCTCGACCGCCTCCTTGAACGGCGGCACCATCCCGGCGTGGTGGGCGGCGATGCCCTGCTCCAGGCCCGCCAGCCAGCGGTCGTGGTCGAGCAGGGTCAGGTCGGAGGCGCTCAGGTCGGCCAGCCGGGAGGCGGCGATGGCCCGGATGCGGCGGCGCTCGTCGCGGTCGGTGAGGGTGACGCCGGCTTCGCGGCACGGTGCGGGCCGCGTCCTCGCAGCCCTTGCGGCTGAACACGAAGTAGATGGCGGGGAGCAGCCCGTCGCTGCCCAGGTGGCGGACGACGTCGGTGCGTCGGGGGGCCCGGTAGCGGCGCCGGGTCCGATGATCGTCGTGCGGTCGGCCGCGCCGGCGGGGGCGGCGCGACCGGTCCGGGCCGGCCTGCTCCCGGTCGAGGCGGTGGCCGTCCCGGTTGGGCCGACCGTCGACCAGCGTCGGCAGGACCAGCAGCTCGTGGCGCTGGCGGTCGGCGACCATCAGGTGGTTGACCAGCTCGACCGGACGCTCGGTCTCGACCACCACCGTGGTCGGTCCCCGCACGCTCTCGATCCACCCGCCCAGCTCGTCGGTGTTCGACACGGTGGCCGACAGGCACACCAGGCGGACCCCGCGCGGCAGGTGGACGATCACCTCCTCCCACACGGGACCCCGGTAGGCGTCCTGCAGGTAGTGGACCTCGTCGAGCACCACCACCTCGAGGCCGTCGAGGGTGGGCGACCCGGCGTAGATCATGTTGCGCAGGACCTCGGTGGTCATCACCACCGCCGGCGCCGCTCCGTTCACCGCGTTGTCGCCGGTGAGCAGGCCGACCCGGGCCGGCCCGTGGCGCCGCACCAGGTCGGCGTACTTCTGGTTCGAGAGGGCCTTGATGGGGGTGGTGTAGAAGGCCTTCCCCCCGCCGTCGAGGGCCCGGGCCACGGCGTGCTCGGCCACGACCGTCTTGCCGGCGCCGGTGGGCGCGGCCACCAGGACCGACCGGCCGGCGTCGACCGCCTCGATGGCCTCGCGCTGGAAGCGGTCGAGGGTGAAGCTCACCGCCACGTCCCGGAGGTCCGCCGGGTCAGGCCGCAGCCTTGGCCTCGGCCCGGCGCTGGCGACGGGCGCGCAGGAAGCCGAAGAGGATGGCGATCTCGTAGAAGATCCACATCGGGAACATCAGCGCGCACATGCTGATGGGGTCGGCGCTGGGGGTGATGACGGCGGCGATGATCGAGATGAGGACGTAGGCCCACCGCCGGTAGCTGCTCAGCTGCTTGTAGGTGACGATGTTCATCAGCTGCAGGAAGATGAGCACGATCGGGAACTCGAACCCGCCCCCGAAGGCCAGCATCATGTAGATGATCAGCAGCAGGTACTTCTGGGCGGTGTAGCCGTTGACGAAGTTGCTGCCGCCGATGGTCGACAGGAAGTCGATGGCCTTCGGCAGGGTCCAGTAGGCGATGGCGGCGCCGGCCGCGAACAGCGACAGCGCCGAGGCGACGAAGCCGGCGGCGTACTTCTTCTCGTTGCTGTAGAGGCCGGGGGCGATGAACCGCCAGAGCTGGTAGAGGATCACCGGCATGGCCAGGAAGATGCCGAGGTAGGCCGACACCTTGATCCGGATCGAGAAGGGCTCGAGCGGGTCGGTGGCGAGCAGCTTGCCGGTGCCCGGGAACAGCTGGGCAGAGTTGTTGCTGAGCTCCCGGAGGGGGTCGGTGAGCAGCTTCAGCACCGGGACGTAGATGACCCAGCCGACGGCGGCGCCCACGGCCACCGCGATGGCGCACTTGATGATGCGGCTGCGGAGCTCGATCAGGTGCTCCATCAGGCTCATGTGGCCTGCGGTCGAGCCGACCTCCTGGGCTTCGGCGCTCATGGGTCGGGCGTCAGCCGGCGGCGGCGACGCCGGGACCCGAGGAGGAGTCGTCGCCGGTGGAGGCCTCCGCGTCGTCCTTCACGACGCGGAGCTCCTCGACCTGGTGCACCTCGGGATCGGCCACCGCCTTGACCTCGTGCAGCTCCGGCTCGGGCTGCTCGGCGGCCGACAGCTTGGCGCCCTCGGTGCGGGCGTCGGTGTCGACGACCTCGTCCATGGCCCGGCGCATCTCGTCGCGGAAGCCGTCGGACATGCGGCGGACCTGGGCCATGAAGTTGCCCGCCTGGCGGGCGGCCTTGGGCAGCTTCTCGGGGCCGAGGGCGACGAGGGCGATCAGGAAGATCACCAGCATCTCGGAGCCACCGATGTTGAAGAACATCGCCCAAACCCTACCGGCGGTCCAGCTCCTGCCTACGTTCAGCCAGGATCGCCGCTCCGACCCGGATGCCGATCAACCGGCTGCGGAGCTCGGCGGCCCGCTGCTGCTCCTCGCCCACCTGCTCGAGGGCGCGGTTCGCCGCCCGGGCCAGCAGGGCGACCGCGACCAGACCGACCAGCAGGATCGGCACCGGCAGCAGCCACCACGTCGACATCACGCCCAGTCTGCCCCGACCGTGGGCGGAGCCCGCCCGGGGTGGCGCTCAGCGGTCGGTGAGGCGCAGGACGTCGTCCATCCAGGAGTCGTCCTCGTGCAGCAGGGCGTGGAAGTCGAGCAGGTCGTCGTGGTCGATCGCCGGGCCGTCGTGGGCCTCGGCCAGCTCGGCGGGGAGGTCCCAGCGGCTGACGGTGACGCCGGAGGCGACCAGCAGGTCGACCACCCGGGCCTCGGCGGACTTGACCACGGTCATGCGGCAGCTGGGGCAGCGGAAGTGGTAGGTGCCGCTCTCGTCGTGGGTGCACACCCGCACCGTGACGTCGGCCGTGGTGAGCTCGACGTCCCCGCAGTCGTTGCAGGTCGCACGGATCATCGACATGGGCGGCTCCCCCTCCTTCCGGTGTCTGGGCGATCGGGTCGCCCGGCACCTGTCGGTACGATGCGGGCCGTCTTGAGGAATCCGGGGGAGTCGTGAGCACCCGCCTGCCGTCGTTGCGGAACCCGCCCATCACCTTCGCCCACCGCGGCGCACGGGCCCACGCCCCCGAGAACACCCTGGAGGCGTTCACCCTCGGGCTGCGGCTCGGGGCGTCGGGTCTCGAGAGCGACGTGTGGCTGACCGCCGACGGCCAGGCGGTCCTCGACCACGACGGGGTGGTCGGCAGCGCCCTGCGCCGACGCGGCATCGCCCACGTCGAGCGGGCCGACCTCCCGCCCCACATCCCCACCCTGGCCGAGCTCTACGAGACCTGCGGCACCGCCTACGACCTGTCGCTCGACGTGAAGGACCCCCACGCGGGGCCCGTCGCCATCGAGGTGGCGCAGGCGGCGGGCGGGGGCGCCGCCGAGCGGCTCTGGCTGTGCCACCACGACCTCGATCTCCTGCACCGGTGGAAGGAGGCGGCCCCGGAGGTGAAGGCGGTCGACTCGACCCGGCTGAAGCGCATGCGGGACGGTCCGGAGCGGGAGGCCTCCGAGCTGTCCCGCCTCGGCATCGACGCCGTCAACCTGCACCACAGCGACTGGACCGGTGGCCTGACCACCCTCTTCCACCGCTTCGGCGTGCTCTGCTTCGGGTGGGACGCCCAGCACGACCGGGTGCTGCACGCCCTGTTCGACATGGGGATCGACGCTGTCTACAGCGACCACTCCGACCGCATGCGCGATGCCGCCGAGCTGGTCTACGGCACCGTCGACTGACGGCCGCGCCGCCGGCTACAGCCAGCCGAGGTGGCTGAGGGGCCAGATCAGCACGAAGGCCCGACCCACGATGTGGCTCTCGGGGATGGGCCCGAAGCAGCGGCTGTCGAGGCTCTGGTCGCGGTTGTCGCCCATCACGAACACCTGGCCGGCGGGGATGGTCAGGGGCCGCTCCAGGTCCACCACGCAGGTCGGCAGCTCGAGCGGCAGCGAGGTGGAGCCCTTGGCGGTGTAGGGCTCGTCGAGCTGCTTGCCGTCGATGAAGACGTGGCCGTCGCGGAGGGAGACCGTCTCGCCGGGCAGCCCGACGACCCGCTTGATCAGGTCCTTGTCCTGCTTGGGGACCCCGGGTGGGCGGCTGAACACGACGATGTCGCCCCGGTGGACGTCGTGCAGGTCGTAGCTGAGCTTGTTGACCACGACCCGGTCGTTCTGGACGAGGGTGGGGTTCATCGACGGGGACGGGATGTAGAAGGCCTGGAACAGGAACGCCCGGATGAGCCCGGCGATGACCAGGGCACCGACCAGCACCACCACCCACTCGGTGATGTTGCGGGCCGAGCTCTTGGGCGGCTTGCCGGAGCGCCGTCGCCGGCGGAACCCTCCGCTGCCGGCGTCGCCCGGTGAGCCGGTCGGTCCCGCCGTCCCGGGCCCCTCGTCGTCGGCGTCGGCGGCCGATGGGTCGAGGGGCGGGGCGTCGGTCACGGCGAAACGCTACTCATAGCGGCCCAGGATCCGGCCCGCGACCGCCGCCGCCCGGTGGGTGCCACCGAGGGACGGATCGGCGGCGACGACGCGCCCCGCGGGACCGAGCCGGACCAGCAGCCGGTCCAGCCACGGCTGGCCGGTGACCGGCAGGCTCACGAGCAACCCCCCGTCGGGCTGCTCGACGGGCGGGTCGACCGGGTAGGAGTCGACCACCCAGCGGGCGGTGCGGTCGAGGGCGAGGGTGACCCGGGGCAGGTCGTCGTCGGGGCGGAACCGGGTGGCCGGCGGATCGGTCGGCGGGTCGACGAAGGACGCCGGGGGGTCCGACGGTGTCGCCACCTCGGCGATCCGGTCGATGCGGAACGACCGGGGACCGCCGGCCTGGTGGCACCAGCCCTGCAGGTACCACTGGCCCTGGTCGGCGACCACCTGCCAGGGATCGACCACCCGCCGGCCGCGCACGTCGCGACCGAAGGAGTAGTAGTCGAGCTCCACGGGCGTGCGGTCGGCCACCGCGCGCCGGAGCTGGTCGAACACCCCGCGGTTGGTCTCCCCCAGGTCGATGTCGACCAGGTCGGCGCGGTCGATGCCGAGCACGGTGGCCACCTTGCCCAGTCCGCGGGCCAGCGGGCCGTCCGGGTCGGCGCCGGGGACGGCCAGCAGGCCCTGGCCGGCGGCCACCAGGGTGAGCGCCTCCTCGGGCTTGAGCCGCAGCGGCCGGGCGAACATCTCGGCGTAGCGGATCCACACCCGGTCGTCCTCGATGGTCGCCTCGATCAGCTGGTCGGGGGTGAAGGGGTGGAGGCCGACGAGGAACACCACCTCGAGATCCGCGGCGAGCTGGGCGGGGCTGATGGCGAAGCGCTGGCACACCTCGTCGATGGGGGGACCGTCCTGGGCCGCCACCCACGGGACCAGGGCGAGCAGGCGCTGCAGCCGCGAGCCGCTGCTGGCCCGTCGGGGGCGACCGGCGGGGCTCACCCGGCCGCCTCCTGCACCCGGTGCAGCCAGTCGACCAGGTCGGCCCGCAGCTCGGGCGGGTTCAGCACCTCCGCGTGGTCGAGCAGGCCGAGCACGAAGCTGCGGAACCCGTCGGGGTTGGTGACCGACAGCTCGAGCACGACCGATCCGTCGTCGCGCCGCTCCGCCAGCGCCTCCTCGCCCGCCTGCAGCACCGCCGACGGGGCCAGCGCGGCGTCGACCAGGACCCGCGCCACCACCGGCTCCTCCTCGCCGAGCTGCCACGGCGCCAGGCGCAGGCCCGGCACCGCCCCGTCGGGACGGGCGAAGACGCCCCCCTCGTCGCCGACCTCGACCTCGCCGTCGATGCGGTCGAGGCGGAAGGCCCGCTCGTCCTCGCGGCCCACGTCGTAGGCCGTCAGGTACCAGCGGCCCCGCTGGAAGTCGAGCCGGTAGGGGTGGACCTCCCGCGCGGCGCCCCGGTAGCCGAAGCGGGCGATCCGACGGTCGGCCACCGCCGCGAAGAGGGCGACGAGGTTGGCGTCGGCCGGCAGCGGGGCGACCGCCGGGGCCGGTGCCTCGGTGGCCGCCTCCGGGTCGTCGACCGCCCCGCCGAGCTTCCAGAACGCCTCCAGCCCGTCCACGCCCTCCAGGCGCACCACCGAGGCGGCCAGGTGGAGCGCGGCCAGCTCGTCGGCGTCCAGCTCCGGGTCGGGCAGGAAGGCCTGGTCCTGGTCGATCCGGTAGCCCTCGATCGGCGGGTCGACGCCCGGCACGACCTCCGGTCGCAGCGGCAGGCCCATCTCCCGCAGCGACTCCTTGTCGCGCTCGAACGCCCGCTTGAACGAGTCCCGGTCCTCGGGATAGCCCGGCACGCGGTCTCGGAGCTGCTGCGCGGTCAGCGGGCGCTCGGTGGACAGCAGCGCCGCGGTCAGGTTGAGGAGGCGCTCGAGCTTGGCCACGAGCGGATGGTAGGGGCGGCCCGGGTCGGCCCGGCGGGACACCGCCGCGCCGGCGTGACCATCGGGTCGCCCCCGGCCCCGCCGGCTACCGCGGCGGGGCGGGGCCGTCCGACCGTCGGCCGTCGAGGTGACGGACGGCCAGCGTCCCGGCGGCCCCGCAGGCGGCGAAGAAGCGGGGCTCCCGCTCCGGCCCCCGGCCCATGGTCGTCACCCGGAGGCCGTGGTCGGCGAGCAGCGCCGCCACGTCCGGTGGCTCGACCACCGTCACCCGGTGCCGGCCGACGTCGAGGCCGGACCCGTCGACGCCGGGCGGCAGCGGCACCTCGACCGGGGAACGAGCGGCGTCGAGGGCGGTGCGGGTGTGGTGGCTGACCCCCCGGTGCCGCTCCCGGTCGTCGACGTCGGACACCCGGGTGACGGCGATGGGGCGGCCGCCGAGCCAGGCGGCGGCGTCGAGGGCGGGGGCCACCTCGAGGGCGGTGGTGCCGAGCCGGGTTCCGGTGCCGACCACCCCGGGGCCCATGGCGACCACGACCACGTCGGCACCCAGGCGGTGGCGGGCGAGGGCGAGGGCGGCGGGCACGTTCACCGCCTCGAGGTCGCCGCCGAAGGCGTGCCCGGCGGTGACGGTGCCCACCAGCAGGTCGCGCCCGCGCAGCTCGGCGACCAGCTCGCTCAGGGCGAGCGGGAGCGCCGCCCCGTCGGTCATGACGTAGGCGACCCGGGCCCCGGGACGGAGGTGGGCGACGGTGACCGCCACCCCCGGCACCTGGCTGTGGAGGCTGCCCACCACGACCGGGGTGCCGTCGAGCGTCGCAGGGGGCTCGGGGCCGTCCTCCTCGGCGGCGCCGACATCGGCCTGCAGGCTCGTGTAGCGCAGCTTGAGGATGTGGCCGGGCCCCGGTCGGGAGAACGGACGCCGGGTGCGGTTCCAGTGCACGACGTGCCAGCCGCCGGTGCCGAGCCCGAGCTCGACCGCCGTGGTGTTCACGACCACCTCGTCGCCCACCTCGACCGGACCGGTCAGGTCGGTGAGGGCGTAGGCCCGGTCGCCGCCGGCCAGCGTGACGCGCACCAGACCCGGGCGGCTCGAGAGCACCGCCTCGACCACGTCGTCCCGGAAGGACGGCACGGCGCCGCCCCGCTACCGGCGGACGCGCCCGGGCGGGCCGGCCGGGGACCGGCTCGGCGCCCCGTCGGTCGCCGGCCTGGGGCTCACAGCGAGGCGATGAGCTTCTCGACCCGCTCGTCGTAGGCCTTGAACGGGTCCTTGCACAGCACGGTCCGCTGGGCCTGGTCGTTCAGCTTCAGGTGCACCCAGTCGACGGTGTAGTCGCGCTTGCGCTGCTTGGCCCGGCGGATGAACTCGCCGCGGAGGCGGGCCCGGGTGGTCTGCGGCGGCTCGTCGACGGCGACGTCGATCTCGGCGTCGGTGCACACCCGCTCGACCAGGTCGCGGGCCTGCAGCCGGTAGTAGAGGCCGCGTCGCCGGTCGACGTCGTGGTACTGCAGGTCCATCAGGGCCACGTTCGGGTGGCTGAGCGACACGCCGTGGCGGTCGCGGTAGCGCTCGACCAGGTTGTGCTTGGCCACCCAGTCGCACTCACGCTCGAGGCTCAGCGGATCGTCGGCCAGGCGCACCAGGCAGTGCTCCCACATGTCGAGGGCCTGCTTCTCCTGCGGCGACAGACCGTGGTTCTCGGCGTAGCGGATGGCCCGCTCGAGGTAGGTGTTCTGGATGTCGAGGGCGCTGACCTCGCGTCCGTTGGCGAGGCGGACCCGCCGGGTGCAGGTGATGTCGTGGCTGATCTCGCGGATGGCCCGGATGGGGTTCTCCAGCGTCATGTCCCGGAGGACCACGTTCGGCTCCTCGAGCATGCGCAGCAGCAGGCTGGTGGCGCCCACCTTCAAGAAGGTGGCGTACTCGCTCATGTTGGAGTCGCCGACGATGACGTGGAGCCGTCGGTAGCGCTCGGCGTCGGCGTGGGGCTCGTCGCGGGTGTTGATGATCGGGCGGCTGCGGGTGGTGGCGCTGCTCACGCCCTCCCAGATGTGCTCGGCGCGCTGGCTGATCGAGAACATGGCGCCCCGTGCGGTCTGGAGCACCTTGCCGGCGCCGGCGTAGATCTGCCGGCTCACCAGGAACGGGATCAGCACCTCGGCGTAGTGCCCGAAGTCGTCGCGCCGGCTGGTCAGGTAGTTCTCGTGGCAGCCATAGCTGTTGCCGGCCGAGTCGGTGTTGTTCTTGAACAGGTAGATGACGCCTCGGATGCCCTCCTCGCGCAGGCGGCTCTCGGCCGCGCTGAGCAGGTCCTCGAGGATCCGCTCCCCCGCCTTGTCGTGCACGACCAGGTCGCGCACCGAGTCGCACTCGGGGGTGGCGTACTCGGGGTGGCTGCCGACGTCGAGGTAGAGCCGGGCGCCGTTGGCCAGGAACACGTTGCTCGACCGACCCCAGGACACGACCCGGCGGAAGAGGTACCGGGCCACCTCGTCCGGGCTGAGCCGGCGCTGGCCGCGGAGGGTGCAGGTGACGCCGTACTCGTTCTCGAGGCCGAAGATGCGGCGCTCCATGGCTGCACCCTATTGCCGGCCCAGGGCGTTGAGGCGGGCATCCGCGGCAGCCGGGGCCCGCTCAGATGCCGAGGGGGTCGACCTCGACGCGGAGCCGATCGGGCGGCCGGGGGGTGCGGGCGAGGGCGTCGCAGAGGGTGGCGTGGTCCGGGGCGCGGAGCAGCCAGCGGTCGTCGGTCGGGCCGAGCACCTCGACGCCCGGTGGACGGCCGAGGGCGTCGACGAAGGCGGGAGCCCCGGCGCCGCTCACCACCGCGAGGGCGTGGGTCGGCGGGAAGCGCATGGCGCGGCGCAGCGGCCGCTCGGCGGCCGGGACCAGCGCGGGGTCACCGGTGCCGACGGCCCGCAGGACGAGGTTCTCGGGCTGACGGGTCTGGACGACCAGCCGGCCCCGGCTCACCCGGAGCAGCCGGGCGGCCCGGCTGAGCAGGGCCATGGCCTGCTCGACCGTGCGGTAGCGGTACGCCCCCAGCTCCTGGTCGACGTCGAGGAAGGCGACGGCGTCGGCCCGGTCGACGCGGTGCAGCACCGCCTCGGTGCCCACCACGATGCGGGCGCCCGGCCCGTCCCCGCCGGACGGCGACCGCTCCGCCGGGCCGCTCGCGGAGGCGGTGACCTCCTCGACCGGCTCGCCCACCAGGGCCTCGAGCTCCTCGCGGGCCCGCGACACGCCCACCCGCAGGTTCTTGAGCCGGGTGCCCCCGCAGTGCAGGCACACCACCGGGCGCTCGGTCCCGCACCGCCGGCAGCGGAGCAGGCCCGCGTCGGTCTGGGCGACCGCCGCCTCGCACCGCTCGCACCGGGCCAGCTCGCCGCAGGCGACGCAGGCCAGCAGCCGGGACCGACCGGTCCGGTTCAGCACGCAGACGACCCGACCCTCGCCCCGGAGCAGCTCGACCAGCCGGGGCGAGTACAGCCCGGAGCGGCCGGGCTCCTCGTCGCGTCGGTCGACCACCTCGAGGGTCGGCCACTGGGCCCGCTCGTCCAGGCGGTCCGGGGCCACCAGCTCGGCCCGGTCCAGCGCCTCCATGCTCGGGCACGGCGAGACCAGCACGCACCCGGCGCCGGCCCGGGCGCAGCGCTCGACCACCACGTCACGGGCGTGCCAGGTCGGGGTCTGCTCCTGCTGGTAGCCGTCGTCGTGCTCGTCGAGGACGACGGCTCGGCACAGCGCCGGGGCCGGGGCCCAGGCCGCCGCCCGCGTGCCGACCACCGCGGTGGCCCCGGCTGCGGCCCGGCCCCACTCCCCCGCCGCCGCCGACGGCGCCCGACCGTCGTCGACCAGCACCGCGGTCGGCACGTCGGCCCGCCGCAGCCGGGCCCCCAGGGCGACCGCCTCGGCGGTCGTCGGGCAGAGGAGCAGCGCCTGGCCCCGGTCCCCCGCGGCCCGGGCGACCGCCGCTCGGACCAGGGGGAACCGGTCGGCCAGCGGCCCGAGCCGCAGCACCGAGCAGTCGACGGCGAGGGCGCGCTCGATGACCGGGTCGGGCCCGCCGGCGTCCGGCGTCCCCGGGGCCGGGACGGGGGCCGGGGTGGGCAGGGCCGGGAGCGCTCGCACCGAGGCCGGTGGGGTGGCCGTGCGCAGCAGGTGGGCCGGCCGGCCGGCCCACCGCCACGCCGCCCACCGGGCCAGGTCGACCAGCTCTTCGCCCGGTCCCAGGCCGACGACCTTGGCCAGGGGACGCAACTCGATGCCCACGTCCGGCTCCACGCCGACCGCGGTCACCCAGGCCCGGACGCGACGTCCGTGGAGCGCGACCCGGACCACCGAACCGATGGCGGGCACCGCCCAGTCGGCGGGCACCGAGTAGTCGAACTCCTTCTCGATGGCGACCACGTCCGGCAGCACGCGCACGACGGTCGGCTCGGGGTCCACGGCCCTCAGGTTGCCCTGCGCCGCGGGCGCCGCTCGACCACCCCGACTTCTCGGGACATGGGGCGCGCGGACACGCGCTCCATGTCCCGAGATCGGCGGAGGAGGGCGGGGAGCCCGGCGGTCGGGCCGGTCAGCCGGTGAAGGTCGGCATCCCGTCGACGGGTGCGGCCGGCGGCGAGACGGCGGGCGCAGGCCCGCGGTCGCCCGGCGGTCCGGCGCCGGCTCCCGGAACGGTGCTCGACGGCGTGCCGGCGAACGTGCCGGGGGCCGGTGGCGCCGGCTTCGGCGTCGAGGTCGGGCCCGGGACGCCGGTGCCCGGTGCGCTGGACGCGGTCGTGGTCGAGGCGGTCGTGGTCGAGGCGATCGTGGGCGCGGTCGTCGTGGTGGTGGTCGAGGGCGGAGCGGGCAGGTCGGGCGCGGAGGCCAGCCGGCAGGAGGTGCCCTGCGGCGCCCGGACGGCGACCAGGGAGTCGGCCGGCACCGTCACCGCCAGGTCGAGCGAGCCGAAGCGGACGGTGACCGGTGTGGCCGAGCCGGGGTTCCAGACGAGCGCGGCCGGCCGCTCGTCCGGGCTGCACACCCCGGCCGCGGTCAGGCCGGAACCGGCGGTGACGGTGGTGGTGAGCCCGCCCGAGCCGGGTGGCCCGAAGCGGCTGACGGCGGCCATGACGTCGGCGTCGGCCTCCTCGGTCCACGAACCCGTCGTCGGGTCGACGGTGACCACCCCCCGGCACGTCCCGCACCCGCCGGTGTGGGGGCCGTGGTCGGGGTCGAGGGCCAGGTTCCAGAGCAGCGACGCGTTCGCCCAGTGGGCCCAGTCGGTGAGGATGCGGGAGGCGGACTGGCCGAAGGCATCGGCCCGGCTGCCCTGCCAGGTGCCGCCGGAGCACTCCGTCTCCCAGATCTGCAGGTCGGGCCAGGCGTCGTGGAGCCCGTCGTCGGCCGCGATCTGGTCGCCGCCGTAGCAGTGCAGGCCGGTGCCGGCGAGGGGGTACGCGCCCCCGGTCCGCTGCAGCACCTGCAGGGCGAAGGCGGGCGGGGCCGGGCCCGTGCACCCGCCCGGCGGCGTCGCGGTGCACCAGTTGTGGTCCCAGGTCAGGACGTGGGTGCCCAACCCGGCGGCGAGCAGCCGCGGACCGAGGCGGTCGTGCACGAGTCGGGTCTGCTGGTCGGCCCCCATGACCATCGACGGCGTGTTGCCGGGATCGGCGGCCGGCTCGTTCTGCACGGTCAGCCAGCCGATGCCGATGCCCTCGTCCCGGTACGCCTGCAGGAACCGCACCAGGTAGCGGGCGTAGGCGTCCTCGTACTCGGGCCGTAGCGACCCGCCGACCAGGGAGCCGGACGTCTTCATCCAGGCCGGCGCGGTCCACGGGCTGGCCACGACCTCGACGGTCGGATCGATGGCCAGGATCTCCCGGAGCACGGGGATGATCCACCGGCGGTCCCGGTCGATGCTGAAACCGGACAGGTCGGGATCGGGGGTCGGCGAGTCGTCCTCGGTCGTCAGGGCCAGCGCGAAGTCCGAGGCGCCGATGGGCACCCGCACCACCGACAGTCCGTCCCGGGTCGGGTCGAACAGCTGGTGGAGCAGGGCGTCGCGGGCCGGAGCGGGCAGACCGGCGATGAGGGACGCCGAGGACTCGGTCAGCGCCGCGCCGACGCCCTGCAGCCGTTGGCGGGGTTGGTCGACCCGCACGTCGACGAGGGGGCCTGCGCCCGGGCCGGGGACGGCGGCCTGCTGGGTCTGGGTGACGGGCGCGTGGCCGTCGGCGGGCGCGGTCACCACGTCGACGGTGACGGCGGAGGCGGCGGCGGTCGGGCCCTCGGCCACCGTGGCCAGCAGCAGGCCGACGACGACGGCCATCGCCGTCCCACGCCGCAACTGCCTCCGCCACCGCCCACCGGGACCCACGGCACCGACGCTGAGCCGGCGCATCACCCTGGCGACGGCCGACCGCTAGAGGCCCAGGGCGGACTTGAGGTCGTCGACCCGGCTGAGCTCCTCCCACGGGAAGTCGACGTCGGAGCGGCCGAAGTGCCCGTAGGCGGCGGTCTTCTTGTAGATGGGCCGGCGCAGGTCGAGGTCGCGCACGATGGCGGCCGGGCGGAGGTCGAACACCTGCTGCACGGTCTCGGAGATCTTCACCGGGTCGATGGTCTCGGTGCCGAAGGTCTCGACCAGCAGCGACACGGGGGCGGCCACGCCGATGGCGTAGGCGACCTGCACCTCGCAGCGATCGGCGGCCCCGGCCGCCACCAGGTTCTTGGCGACCCAGCGGGCGGCGTAGGCGGCCGAGCGGTCGACCTTGGACGGGTCCTTGCCCGAGAAGGCGCCCCCACCGTGGCGGGCCCAGCCGCCGTAGGTGTCGACGATGATCTTGCGGCCGGTGAGCCCGCAGTCGGCATGGGGCCCGCCCAGCTCGAAGGTGCCGGTGGGGTTCACCAGCACCCGGTAGTCGTCGTCGGCGAACTGCGCCGGGACGAGCGGACGGATCACGTGCTCGATCAGGTCGGGCTTGATCAGGGTCTCGCTGTCGAGGCCGGGCTGGTGCTGGGTCGAGATCAGCACCGTCTTCAGCCCGGACGGCCTGCCGTCGGCGTAGTCGAGGGTGACCTGGGTCTTCCCGTCGGGGCGCAGGTACGGCAGGATGCCGGCCTTGCGGACCTCGCTCAGCCGGTGCGACAGCCGGTGGGCCAGCCAGATCGGCATCGGCATCAGGTCGTCGGTGTCGTTGCAGGCGTAGCCGAACATCATCCCCTGGTCGCCGGCGCCCTGGCTGTTCAGGATGTCCTCGCCGGACTTGCCGGCGCGGGTCTCGAAGGCGGTGTCGACGCCCTGGGCGATGTCGGGCGACTGGGGGTCGATCGAGGTGACCACGCCGCAGGTGTTGCCGTCGAAGCCGGTGTTGGCGTTGTCGAAGCCGATCTCGTTGATCGTCTGGCGGACCACCTTCGGGATCTCGACGTAGGCGTCGGTGGTGATCTCGCCGGCCACCATGGCCAGGCCGGTGGTGACCATGGTCTCGCAGGCCACCCGTGCCGCGGGGTCGTGCTCGAGGATGGCGTCGAGGATGGCGTCGGAGATCTGGTCGGCCATCTTGTCGGGGTGGCCCTCGGTCACCGATTCCGAGGTGAAGGTGAAGCTGGTCACGGTCGCTCCTTGCCGCGCGCGGCGGTCTGGTTGGTGGTCAGGTCTCGATCAGGGCGCTGCGGCGGCCCGGTGCCGGACCACCGCGTCGAGGACGGCGTCCGCCACCGCCCGCTTGTCGCTCAACGCTCCATCATGCACGACACCGCCGGTCGAGAGGATCACGACCTGGTTGGTGTCGTGGTCGAAGCCCACGTCGGGCTGGCTGACGTCGTTGGCCACGATCAGGTCGAGGCCCTTGCGGGCGAGCTTGGTCGCGGCGTTGGCCCGGACGTCGGAGGTCTCGGCGGCGAAGCCCACCAGGGTCTGGCCCGGGCACCGGCGAGCGCCCAGCGCGGCCAGGATGTCCTCGGTCGGCTCGAGCACGACGGCGGGCACCCCGTCGTCCTTCTTGAGCTTCCCGGCGGCCATCTCGACCGGCCGGAAGTCGGCGACCGCGGCCGCCATGATCACGACGTCGGCGGTCTCGCTGCGCCCGAGGACCGCGGCCTGCATCTCGGCGGCGGTGTCGACCCGGCACACCTCGGCGCCGGGTGGCGCCGGCCGGGCGGTGGTGGTGACGAGCACCACGTCGGCGCCCCGGACGGCGGCGGCGTCGGCCAGGGCGTGGCCCTGCTTGCCCGACGAGCGGTTGCCGACGTAGCGCACCGCGTCGATGGGCTCGCGCGTCCCTCCGGCGGTGACCAGCACCCGGAGACCGGCCAGGTCGCGGGCGCCGCCGGTGTCGAGGAGGCGCGCCGCCGCGGCCACGACGTCCTCGGGCTCGGCCAGGCGACCCTGCCCGACGTCGCCGCCGGCCAGCCGGCCCAAGGCCGGCGGCACCACGTGGACGCCCCGCTCGACGAGGACCGCCAGGTTCTCCTGCACCGTCGGGTGCTCCCACATCTCGGTGTGCATGGCCGGGCAGACGAGCACCGGCGCCCGGGTGGCGAGCAGCGTGGCGGTGAGCAGGTCGTGGGCCAGCCCGGCCCGGTAGGCGGCGAGGAGGTCGGCGGTGGCCGGGCACACCAGCACCAGGTCGGCGGCCTGGCCCAGCCGGGTGTGCGGGATGGGGTCGGGCTCGTGCCAGAGGGAGGACCGGACCGGCTCCGACGCGAGGGCGGAGAAGGTGGTGGCGCCGACGAAGCGGGTCGCCGACTCGGTCAGGACGGGGGCCACGTGGGCGCCGGCGTCGACCAGCCGCCGGCAGACCTCGACCGCCTTGTAGGCGGCGATGCCACCGGACACGCCCAGCACGATGTGACGACCGTCGAGCACGGCGAGGTGCGCTCCCGGGGGACGGCCCGGGTCGGCTACTCCGACGAGCTGTCGTCGGCCGGCACGGACGCCAGCGCCGGGCCCTCGTCGGCTCCCTCGAGCTGGTCGTCCTCCGGAGGGTCGACCGGCACGATCTTGTCGGCGATGATCTCCTCGAAGGCGATCGACAGCGGCTTGCGGGCCGTCGAGTTCACCTGCGGGGGCACGACCTGGCCGGAGCCCTCGCCGAGCTGGCCGAAGTAGGAGTTGATCTGCCGGGCCCGCTTGGCGCCGAGCGTGACGAGGCGGAACTTCGACCCGGCCCGGTCGAGGAGGCCCTCGATCGACGGGTTCATCATCGCGTCGTGCTGCCAAGCCATGGGTGCGGTGCGCTCCAGGGGTGCGGAAGGGGAACGTCCGATCCTACCAACCCGGTGCTCCGGCGGCGCGATCCCGGTGCCGGGGACCACCGGGACCTCGGCCGGCGGGGGTCAACGAGCGCCGGTCGCCAGCGCCGCCCGGAACCGGGCGCCGGCGATGGTGAGGGCGGCCAGCCCCGGGCCGAGGGCGATCACCACGAGGCCGGTCAGGACCGACCAGCCGGCGTCGACCCCGTAGCGCACCCCCCAGAGCGGCAGACCGCCCGGGTCGCGGTGGGCGGCCAGCGGCGCCCAGGCCACCGCGATCACCGCCACGGGCAGCACGACGGCCAGCAGCCCGGCGGCCCGGGCGAAGCCGGCGGCGATGCGGTCGAGCCGGCGCCGGCGGGCCTCGAACCGCGCCGCCCGGGCGTAGAGCACCGCGGCCAGCAGGGCGAGGGCCGGGATCCACGGCTGGATCCACGCCACCCGGGGCCCGAGCAGGAGCAGCGCCACCACGCCGAGGTCGGCGGCCACCACGACGTCGGTGCACCGGCCGAGCAGCACCCGCCCCGTCGGGTCGACGAAGGCCCGGCGGGTCAGCACCAGCGCCCAGGTGACCACGGCGGCCACGGCCGGTCCGATCAGCCAGCGCGGCGAGGTGGTGAGGGTGAAGGGCCACACCAGCGCCGCCAACCCGCCCCAGCGCAGCGCCGCCGCCGTCCGGCGGTCGGCGGAGCGGCCCGCCCGGGCCCGGGTCGTGCCCACCTCGGCCGGGTCGCCGGCCCGGGCGGGCACGGTCACCGGTCCCGCCCGGCGGGCTGGCGGCCCGAGCGGGTCCGCTCGACCAGGTCGGCCAGCTCGGACACCGCCCGGTCGAGGTCGTCGTTCACGACCGTCACGGCCCCCAGCTCGGCCGCCTCGGCCCGCTCGGCGTCGCCCCGCTCGAGTCGCCGCGCCACCTGGTCGGGCGGGTCCCCCCGTTGCCGAAGCCGGCGCTCCTGCTCCGCCCGGCTCGGCGCGTCGACGAAGACCAGCAGGGCGTCGGGGTGGAGCCGCTTGACGGTGCCGGCCCCGACCACGTCGATCTCGAGGAGGATGTCGTGGCCCGGCGGGGGCTCGGGGGTGGGCGTGCCCTGGCGGTAGTCGAGGAAGTCGACCCACTCGAGGAACCCACCGGCGTCGATGCGGGCCTGGAACCGCTCCGGCGTGACGAACCGGTAGGCGTCGGGATCCTCCCCGGGTCGACGGGCCCGGGTCGTCCACGACCGGCTCAGCCACAGGCGGGGGTCGCCGGCGACGAGTCGCTCGACGATCGTCCCCTTGCCCACCCCGCCCGGGCCGGAGACGACGATCACCAACGGGTCAGCGGTCACCCGCGAACTTCTCGAGCAGGTCGGCCCGCTGGCGGTCGCTCAGCCCCTGCACGCGCCGGGAGTCGGCGATGCCGACCTCCTCCATGGTGCGCCGGGCGGCGACCTTGCCGACCTTCGGCAGCGACTCGATCACGCTCAGGACCTTGGTCTTGGCGATGGTGTCGTTCGTCGCCGACTGGTCGAAGACCTCGGCCAGGCTGATGGTGCCCATCTTCAGCCGCTCCTTCAGCTCGGCGCGCTCGCGACGCACCGCGCCGGCCTTCTCCAGCGCGGCCTGGCGCTGCTCGGGTGAGATCGATGGCGGTTGGGGCATGGCGGCGACCCTATCCCGGGTGCGGTCGGCGGTCGGGGTGGCTCAGCCGGCGTCGGTCAGCTCGGTGACGATGCCGGCGGCGGCCTCGACGGGGTCGTCGGCCAGGGTCACCGCCCGTCCGATCACCAGCAGATCCGCGCCGCCGTCGAAGGCCTCCCGGGGCGTGGCCGCCCGGGCCTGGTCGTGGGTGCTGGTGCCGAGGGGGCGGATGCCCGGGACCACCGTCGCCAGCCGAGGTCCGTACTGGCGGGCCTCGCGCAGGTCGTCGGCCGCGCAGACGATGCCGCCGGCGCCGGCCTCGACCGCGGTCCGGACCCGCTTGGGGAGGATGTGGGGCGGGGCGTCGCCGTCGCTCGTGAGCACCGTGACCGCCAGCGCCACCGGATCGGGCAGCTCGGCGGAGGCCGCGCCCTCGCGGAACCCCTCGACCCCGGCCCGCAGCATCGTGACCCCGCCGAAGGCGTGGATGGTGATGTAGCCGGCGCCGAGCGAGCCGAGGACCCTCGCCGCCCGGTTCACCGTGGTCGGGATGTCGCACAGCTTGAGGTCGACGAACACGTCGTAGCCCAGGTCGCGCAGGGCGCTGATGGCGTCGGGACCGGCGGCGCTGTAGAGCTCGAGGCCGATCTTGACCACCCCGAACCACGGCCGGAGCTGGCGGGCCAGCCGCGTCGCCGCCACCAGGTCGTCGTTGTCGAGGACCAGGGCCAGGCGCTCGCGGATGGCGTCCGGTGCCGCGGTGGCGGCGTCGGGTGCGGCACTGGTTCCGGTCTCAGCCATGAGCGGCTCCGATCAGCTGGTCGAGGTGCTGGACGTGGTTCGCCAGGCACCATGCTCGCAGTTCGTCCAGCACCCGGCGCGGAGCCCGGGGATCGGCGAAGGTGGCGGTGCCCACCTGCACGGCCCGAGCGCCGGCCAGCAGCAGCTCGGCGGCGTCCTCGCCGCTGGCCACCCCGCCGACGCCGACGATGGGCAGGTCGGGGTGGGCGGCGTGGACGTCGTGGACGGCCCGGACCGCGACCGGGTGGATCGCCGGCCCGGAGAGGCCGCCGCCTCGGTGCCCCGACCCGAGGCGGAAGCGGCGGGTCGCAGGGTCGATGGCGAGCGCCATGACGGTGTTGACCAGGGTGACCGCCTCGGCGCCGGCCTCGGCCACCGCCCTGGCGACGGGGGCCAGGTCGGTGACGTTGGGGCTGAGCTTCGCCCACCGCGGGCGTCCGCACCCGGCGGTGGCCGCGACCGCCGCGGCGGCCTCGTCGGGCGAGTGGGCGAACACCGAGGACCGGTGCTCGACGTTCGGGCACGAGAGGTTCACCTCGACCGCCACCACCCCCGGCGGGGCGTCGGCCAGCAGGTCGGCGGCCCGCCGGTACTCCTCCACGCTCCGCCCCCAGATGCTGGCCACCACCCGGGCCCCGGCGTCGAGCGCCGGCGGCAGGTCCCGCTCGAGCCAGTGGGCCAGGCCCCGGCCCTGCAGGCCCACGCTGTTCAGCATCCCGCCGGCCGTCTCGTGCACCCGGGGCGCCGGGTTGCCCGGCCAGGGATCGGCGGACTCGGACTTGGTGACGACGGCGCCGAGGCCGCCCAGGTCGAGGTAGGCGGCCAGCTCGGCCCCGTGCCCGGCGGTGCCGGAGGCGGTCATGACGGGGTTGGGCAGCTCGACCGAGCCGATGGTCGCCGGCAGCGCCGGCCCGGACGCTCGCGCCGACCGGCGGCCGCTCACGGACCGGCGGGCGGCCGCCGGTCGACCCGGCCGGCGTGGAACTCCTGCAACGGCTGGACGACCAGCTCGTTGGCGGTCCAGTCGGCCACGCCCATGGCCGCGGCCAGCCCGGCGGCGGCGGTGGTCAGGCACGGGATGCCGGCCACGCCCGCCGCGCTGCGGATGTAGGCGCCGTCGGCCCGCGGCCCCCGGCCGCGGGGGCTGTTCACGACCAGGTCGACCTTGCCGCTCTCGATGAGGCTGACCGCGTCGGCGCCGTCGCTCGGCTCCTCGCCGAGCTTGGCGACCCGGGTCGCCACGGGGATGCCCTGGGCCTCCAGGTGGTCGGCGGTGCCGGCGGTGGCGGCGATGGCGAAGCCGAGCTCGACGAAGAGGCGGGCCGCCTCGGCGCCGACCCGCTTGTCGCGGTCGGCCAGCGAGACGAACACCGTGCCGCTGACGGGCAGCCGGTCCCCCGCCGCGATCTGGCTCTTGGCGAAGGCCAGCCCGAAGGTCACGTCGATGCCCATGACCTCGCCGGTCGAGTGCATCTCCGGTCCGAGCACCCGGTCGGCGTCGAGGAAGCGGTTGAAGGGCAGCACCGCCTCCTTCACCGCCACGTGACCGGCGTTGACCGGATCGGTGAGCAGTCCCTCCTCGCGGAGCTCGGCCAGGGTGGCGCCGAGCATCACCCGCGAGGCCACCTTCACCAGCGGGACCCCGGTGGCCTTGGCCACGAACGGCACCGTCCGACTGGCCCTCGGGTTGGCCTCGATCACGTACACCTGGCCCGAGCGGGGCCCGAACCCCGCCCTCCTCGGCCCGTCCGGGGCGTGCTTGACGGCGAACTGGACGTTGATCAGGCCGCGGACGTCGAGCGCCTCGGCCAGGGCCCGGGTGTGCTCCTCGATCACCGCGACCGTCTCGTCGGACAGCGAGTACGGCGGGATGGCGCAGGCCGAGTCGCCCGAGTGCACCCCGGCCTCCTCGACGTGCTCCATCACCCCGCCGATCACGACATCACCGGTGTGGTCGCGGATGGCGTCGACGTCGACCTCGGTGGCGTCCTCGAGGAAGCGGTCGACCAGCACCGGCCGGTCCGCGCTGAGCGCCCCCTCCCGGCCCAGGGCGCCGAAGCCCGCCAGCTCGTCCATCGCCCGCCGGAGCTGGTCGTCGTCGTAGACGATCTCCATGGCCCGGCCGCCGAGCACGTAGCTCGGCCGCACCAGGGCGGGGTAGCCGATCCGCTCGGTGATGGCCAGCGCCCCGTCGACGCTGGTCGCGGTGCCCCCCGCCGGCTGCGGGATCTCGAGCCGGGCGCACAGGGCGTTCCAGCGATCCCGGTCCTCGGCCAGGTCGATCGACGCCGCGCTCGGTGCCGGCCACCAGGTCCTCGGGGAGCAGCCCGGCCAGCTTCAGCGGCGTCTGGCCGCCGAGCGACACGACGATGCCGGCCAGACCGGGCCCGCCGGCGGCCCGGGCCGCCGCCTGCTCGGCGTCGAGCACGTTGCGGACGTCCTCGGCGGTCAGCGGCTCGAAGTACAGCCGGTCGGAGGTGTCGTAGTCGGTCGAGACGGTCTCCGGGTTGCAGTTGACCATGATCGTCTCGTAGCCGGCCTCGCGCAGGGCGAAGCTGGCGTGGACGCAGCAGTAGTCGAACTCGATCCCCTGGCCGATCCGGTTCGGGCCGGACCCGAGGATCACCACCTTGGGCTTGTCGCCGGGCTCGACCTCGTCGGTGTCCTCGTAGGTCGAGTAGTGGTACGGCGTGCTGGCCTCGAACTCGGCGGCGCAGGTGTCGACCGTCTTGTAGGTGGGGGTCACCCCGGCCGCGATCCGGGCGGCGCGCACCTCGTCCTCGGGCAGGTCCCAGAGGTGGGCGAGCTGGCCGTCGGCGAAGCCGAGCCGCTTGGCCCGGCGCCAGGTGGCCCGGTCCATGCCCTCGAGGCCCAGGCCGGCGAGGAACGCCCGCTCGTCGGTGACCATGGCCATCTGGTCGAGGAACCAGGGGTCGACCTTGGTGGCCTCGGCCACCCGGTCGACGCCCAGGGCCGGACGGCGCAGGGCGGCCTCGAGCTGGAACGGGCGCTCCGGGGTCCCGATGGCGGCCGCCGCCAGCAGGTCGTCGTCGGACAGGTCGTCGTAGGCGACCTCACCCGGATCGCAGTTCAGGCCCAGGCGCCCCTGCTCGAGCGATCGCAGCGCCTTCTGCAGCGACTCGGGGAACGTGCGGCCGATGGCCATGGCCTCGCCGACGGACTGCATCTGGGTGCCCAGCACGGCGGCCTGCCCGGGGAACTTCTCGAACGCCCACCGGGGCACCTTGGTGACCACGTAGTCGATGACCGGCTCGAAGCTCGCCGGGGTCTTGGTGGTGATGTCGTTCGGGATCTCGTCGAGGGTGTAGCCGACCGCCAGCCGGGCGGCGATCTTGGCGATCGGGAAGCCGGTGGCCTTGCTGGCCAGCGCGCTCGACCGGCTCACGCGGGGGTTCATCTCGATGATGACCATCCGCCCGTCGACCGGATCGACCGCGAACTGCACGTTCGAGCCGCCGGTCTCGACGCCGACCCGTCGGATGCAGGCGAAGGCGGCGTCGCGCATGCGCTGGTACTCGACGTCGCTCAGGGTCTGGGCCGGGGCGACGGTGATCGAGTCGCCGGTGTGGACGCCCATGGGGTCGACGTTCTCGATCGAGCAGATGATCACGCAGTTGTCAGCCCGGTCGCGCATGACCTCGAGCTCGTACTCCTTCCAGCCCGCGATCGAGCGCTCGATGAGGATCTCGCTGACGGGGCTGGCCGACAGGCCGTAGCGGGCCATGCGCTCGAACTCGTCCGGCGTGGAGGCGATGCCGGTGCCCTTGCCGCCCAGGATGTAGGCGGGGCGGATCACGACCGGCAGGCCGATGTCGCCCACCACCTCGTGGGCCTCCTCGATCGAGTGGGCCACCGCCGAGGGTGGGACGTCGAGGCCGATGCCCATCATGGCCGCCTTGAACCGCTCGCGGTCCTCCGCAGTGGCGATGGCCTCGGCGTCGGCGCCGATCAGCTCGACGCCGAGGCGGTCGAGCACCCCGGCCTCGACCAGCTCCATGGCCAGGTTCAGCGCGGTCTGGCCGCCCAGGGTGGGCAGCACGGCGTCGGGCCGCTCCCGCTCGATGATGCGGGTCAGGACCTCGACGTCGAGCGGCTCGACGTAGGTCGCGTCGGCGAAGTCGGGGTCGGTCATGATCGTCGCCGGGTTGGAGTTGGCCAGGATGACCCGGTACCCCTCCTGGCGCAGCACCCGGCAGGCCTGGGTGCCCGAGTAGTCGAACTCGCAGGCCTGCCCGATCACGATCGGTCCGGACCCGATCAGCAGGATCGACTCGATGTCGGTTCGCCTCGGCACTATCGCACCGTCCCACTCGGGCTGGCGCCCTCGCCGGGACCGCCTTCGGCACGCGGTTCGCGCGCTTCGAGCTGCGCCGCCTGGCGGCTGTGCAGCCTGACGAGGGGGCTGGACGTCACTGGTTCTCTCCCATGAGCGCGGCGAACTGGGCGAACAGGTACGAGGCGTCGTGGGGGCCGGGGCCGGCCTCGGGGTGGTGCTGGACCGAGAAGGCCCGGACGTCGTCGGCCCGGATGCCCTCGATCACGCCGTCGTTCAGGTTCAGGTGGGTGACCTCGATGCCCGGCGGGAGGCTGTCGGCCACTGCGTAGTTGTGGTTCTGGCTGGTGATCTCGACCTGTCCGGTGGCCAGGTTGCGCACCGGGTGGTTGCCGCCGTGGTGGCCGAAGGGCAGCTTCACCGTCTCGGCGCCGAGGGCGGCGGCCAGCAGCTGGTGGCCGAGGCAGATCCCGAACACCGGCACCTCGCCGAGCAGGCCGTCGATGGCCTCCACCGCGTAGGGGACGGTGGCGGGGTCGCCCGGCCCGTTCGAGAGGAACACCCCGTGCGGCCGTCGGGCGAGCACGTCGGCGGCGGGCGTCGAGGCCGGCACCACCTCGACCCGGGCGAAGCCGGCCAGGTGGCGCAGGATGGTGGCCTTGATGCCGAAGTCGTAGGCCACCACGTGGAACGGCTCTCCGCCGTCGAGCACGTAGGGCGCCTCGGTCGTCACCTGGGCGACCAGGTCGACCCCCTCGGTGCCGGGCTCGTCGGCCGCCGCCTGCTTCAGGGTCGTCTCGTCGGCGGTGCCGAACGCCCCCGGCATGGCGCCGGCGTCGCGGATGTGGCGGGTAAGGCGGCGGGTGTCGATGCCGGCGATGCCGGGGACGCCGTGGTGCCGCAGGAAGGCGTCGAGGTCGCCGGTCGAGCGCCAGCTGCTGCGCCGCCGGGCCAGGTCGCGGACCACCACGCCGCGGGAGAAGGGGCGGCGGGCCTCCTCGTCGTGGGCGGTGACGCCGTAGTTGCCGATGTGGGGGTAGGTGAAGGCGATGATCTGGCCGGCGTAGCTCGGGTCGGTGATGACCTCCTGGTAGCCGGACAGGACCGTGTTGAACACGACCTCGCCGGTGGCCACGCCGCCGGGGGCCTCGGCCCCGACGGCCTCGCCCTCGAAGGTCGTGCCGTCGGCCAGGACGAGGGCGGCGGGGGTGATGGCGCCGCTGGCGCTCATCGGCCTCCCTCCTTCCGGGTCGGCGCGGCGGTCGCCGCGTGGTGGGTGCGGTGCTGGGTGCTCATCGTTGGGCCCTCTGGTCGCGGACCACCGGCTCGCCGCGGTGCACCGTGTGGCGCACCCGGCCCAGCAGGTCCCGACCGGCGTAGGGGCTGTTGCGGCTGCGGCTGGCGAAGGCGGCGGGATCGACGGTCCACCGCTCCCCCGGGTCGAACACGACGAGGTTGGCGGTCCGGCCCTCGTCCAGCGAGCCGTGCTCGCCGTCGAGGTCGACGACCGCCGCCGGCTGCCAGGACAGCAGGGCGAAGAGGTCGCCGGTCGAGAGCGGCCCGCCGCCCGCGACCAGCTCGGTGTGGGCCAGCGCCAGGGCGGTCTCCAGCCCGAGCATGCCGGGAGGCGCCTCCTCGAAGGGGCGCTCCTTGGTCTCGACCGGGTGGGGGGCGTGGTCGGTGGCGATGGCGTCGAGCACCCCGTCGGCCAGCCCCCGGCGCACGGCCGCCACGTCCTCGGCGGTGCGCAGCGGCGGGTTCACCTTGAACACCGGGTCGTAGGAGGCGCACTCGGCGTGGGTGAGGGTGAAGTGGTGGGTGGTCGCCTCGGCGGTGACCGCCAGCCCCTTCGCCCTGGCCTCGGCGACCATCCGCAACGACCCGGCGGTGGACAGGTGCTGGAGGTGGATGCGGGCGCCGGTGAGGCGGGCCAGGGCCAGGTCCCGCAGCACCATCAGCTCCTCGGTCTCGGCGGGCTGGCCGGGGATCCCGAGCCGGCTCGACCACTCGCCCTCGTGCATGTGCCCGCCGCCGCAGAGGGCGTCGTCCTCGCAGTGCTGGGCGAGCACGACCGGCGTGCCTGACGCCCGGAGCCCGGAGGCGTACTCCATGGCCCGCCGCATCAGGCGGTTGTCCTGCACCCCGGAGCCGTCGTCGGTGAACAGCCGCACGCCGAGCTCGGCCAGCTCGGCCATCGGGGCCAGCGTGCCGCCCTGCCGGCCCACGGTGATGGCGCCCGAGGGCTGGACGTCGCACAGGGCGGTGCGGGCCAGCTCCTGCACCTCGCGGACCACTCCGGCCGAGTCGAGCGCCGGGGTCGTGTTCGGCATGGCGACGACCGCGGTGAAGCCGCCGAGGGCGGCGCCCCGGCTGCCCGTCTCGATGGTCTCGGCCTCCTCGAGCCCCGGCTGGCGGAGGTGGGCGTGGAGGTCGACCAGGCCCGGTCCGACCAGGCAGCCCCCGGCGTCGAGGACCGTCGCCCCGGCGGGCGGGTCGAGGTCGGGGGCCACCGACTCGATCCGGCCGTCGACGACCAGCACGTCGGCCCGGCGCTCGCCGCCGCGGTCGACGACGGTGCCGCCCCGGACGAGCAGGGTCGGCGCCGTCGCACCGGCAGGGGCGGACGGGGTCACGAGACCAGCTCCTCGACCGGGACGGCGGCGGAGCCGAGGAGCAGGTAGAGCACCGCCATGCGGACGGCGACGCCGTTGCGGACCTGGTCGACGATGACCGCGTTCGGCAGGTCGGCCACCTCGGCCGCGATCTCCACCCCCCGGTTCATCGGACCGGGGTGCATGATCAGCGCCCTCTCGCCGAGCAGCCGGGCACGCCGCGGCGTGAGGCCGTAGCTCGCGGTGTACTCCCGCAACGAGGGCAGCAGCGCCTCGGTCTGGCGCTCCTGCTGCATCCGCAGCAGGTAGGCGACGTCGACCTCGGCCAGCACGGCATCGAGGTCGTGGCGGACCGTCACCGGCCAGCCCTCGAGGCTGGGCGGCAGCAGTGTCGGTGGGGCGACCAGGGTGACCTCGGCGCCCAGGGTCGTGAAGGCGAGCACGTCGGACCGGGCCACCCGGCTGTGCTTGATGTCGCCGATGATGGCGATGCGCCGGCCGGCGACCGAGCCGAGGTGCTGGCGGATCGTGTAGCAGTCGAGCAGCGCCTGGGTCGGGTGCTCGTGCCAGCCGTCGCCGGCGTTGACCACCGCGGCGTCCACCCAGCCGGCGATCCGGTGGGGTGCCCCGGCGGACCGGTGGCGGACGACGATGGCGTCGACGCCCATGGCCTCGACGGTCATGGCGGTGTCGCGGAGCGACTCCCCCTTCTTCACCGAGGAGGTGGAGACGCTGAAGTTCATGGTGTCGGCCGACAGGCGGCGGGCGGCGGTCTCGAAGCTCAGCCGGGTGCGGGTCGAGTCCTCGTAGAACAGCCAGGCCACGGTCTTGCCCCGGAGGGCGGGGACCTTGGGGATGGGGCGGTTGCTGACCTCGACGAAGGCGTCGGTCAGGCGGAGCACCTGCTCGATGCCCTCGGCGCCGCCCAGGTCCTCGACCGACAGGAGCTGGCGGGGCGATCCCGTGATCCCCGCCGGCGGGACCGGGGCGTGGGTCGGCATCGGCGCGGTCACTTCCGCATCTCGCCGAGGTCGACCCCGTCGATGTTCACGTCGACGACCTCGTCGCGGCGGGTGGGCAGGTTCTTGCCGACGTAGTCGGGGCGGATCGGCAGCTCGCGGTGGCCCCGGTCGATCACCACCGCCAGCTGCACCGAGCGGGGCCGGCCGTAGTCGTTCAGGGCGTTGAGCGCGGCCCGGATGGTGCGACCGGTGAACAGCACGTCGTCGACCAGCACCACCAGGGCGCCGTCGATGTCGAACGGGATGTCGGTGACCGCCTCGGGCAGCACGGGGCGCAGGTTCAGGTCGTCGCGGTAGAAGGCGACGTCGAGCGTCCCGATGGGCGGACGCTCCTGCTCGATGCTCTCGAGGGCGGTGGCCAGCCACCCGGCGACGGTCACCCCGCCGGTCTGCAGGCCGATGAGGACCACGTTGTCGAGGCCGTGGTTGCGCTCGATGACCTCGTGCGCCATGCGCCACACGGCCCGCTGGAGATCGTCGCGCTCGAGGACCCGCGTCCTCGCATGGAAGACGCCGCCGTAGGGCGGCGTGATGCGACGCTCTCGTTCTGCCAAGCGGGGACCTTCCTGTCCGTGCGGGCCTCACGGGACCCGCTTCACGGTCAGGGACGCAACGTAGCAGCTCGGGCCGGACGGGCCCGACGAGCGGGCGCGCCGAGGCTGCGGGGGTGATCAGCCGGTCACGGCGGGGGCTCCGGACGCGGGCGCCACCCAGAGGATCCGGCCGTCGGCGAGGGTGGACCGGCGGTGCCAGCCGGCCCGCTCGGCCACCGCGCCGGCGGCCGGGTTGCGGGGGTCGGTCCGGGCGAACAGCCGGGCCAGGCCGGCCTCGCCGAGGGCCCACCTGGTGAGGAGGCCGAGGGCGGCGCTCGCCCGGCCGCGCCCGCGGGCGTCGGGCCGCAGCCACCAGCCGGCCTCGGCCCACCGCCGGTCGGCGTCGACCACGACCAGGCCCACCTCGCCCAGCACGGGACCGGCGTCGGCCAGGTCGTGGACCACCAGGTCGAGGACCCGACCGGACCGCTGCCGGTCGGCGGCACCCGCGGCCCAGCGCTCGGCGGCCACCTCGCTCCGGTCGTCGGGCACCGTGGTCCAGCGCCGGATCGACGGCTCGGACCAGGCGGCGGCGAGGGCGGCGGCGTCCCCTTCCGCACCCCAGCCGCGCAGCCCGATCCCCGCTGCCGGATCGGTGAGCCGGGGAGGGGCGGGGAGCACCTGCTGCGCCATCGCCTGGGCCGGACGTCGGGAGGGCGAGGCGGTCAGCCGGGGCGGAGCTCGGCCGCCAGCGACGCCAGCACGCCGTTCACGAACCGGCCCGAGCCGTCGGTGCTGTAGGCCTTGGCCAGCTCGACCGCCTCGTTCAGGACCACGCCGGTGGGGACGTCGGGGCAGCGGCCCAGCTCGTAGCCGGCGATCCGCAGCAAAATGGCGTCGACCGCCGCCAAGCGGTCGAGGGTCCAGTTCACGGCGAGGCGGGAGATCCGGGCGTCCAGGTCGTCGCGCTCCTCCTCCACGCCGAGGACCAGCCGGCGGGCGTAGCCGTCGAGCGGGACCGGCAGCGCGTCGACCACCTCGCCCGGGCTCCGGCCCTTGGCGTCGGCCTCGTACAGCAGCCCGAGGGCCCGCTCGCGCGCCTCGCGGCGCAGCTCGGCGTTCGACGGCTCGTCGGGCGGGTCGAACCGATCGGCTCCGGGATCGGCCACGGTGGGGCTCAGCGGGCCGGGGGGCGGTGGGCGTCGTCGATGGTGGTCACGCGCGGGTGAGGTACTCGCCCGAGCGGGTGTCGACCTTGAGCCGGTCGCCCACGTTCACGAAGAGCGGCACCTGCACGACCTTGCCGGTCTGCAGGGTGGCCGGCTTGCGGGCGCCGGAGACCCGGTCGCCCTGGATGCCGGGCTCGGTCTCGGTGACCTCCAGCTCGACCGACGCCGGCAGCTCGGTGCCGACGATCTCCTCGCCGTACATCTGCAGGATGACCGTCGCCCCCTCGACCAGGTAGTCGGCGGCGTCGCCCAGGGTCGCCTCGGACACGGCCAGCTGCTCGTAGGTGGCGTTGTCCATGAACACGTAGTCGGTGCCGTCGAAGTAGAGGTACTGCATCTCGCGCTTGTCGATGACGGCCTGCTCGACCTTCTCGGCGGAGCGGAAGGTCTTGTCGAGCTGGCCGCCGCTGCGGACGTTGCGCAGGGTGGTGCGCACGAAGGCGCCGCCCTTGCCCGGCTTGACGTGCTGGAACTCGACGACCTGGAACAGCCCCTCGGGCAGGTTCAGGGTCATGCCGTTCTTCAGGTCGTTGGTGGTGATGGCCATCGGGGTCCTCGGGGTCGATCGCGGGTGGGCGCCGGGCGCCTCGTTCTGGTTCGGTGCGCCGCCGTCGTGCCGGTCAGGGTCGGGTGACGGCGGGTTCCTTGGGGGCGAGGGTGATGGTGCGGCACCCGTGCTCGGTGACGACCACCGTGTCCTCGATGCGCACACCGCCGTGCTCGGGGAGGTACACGCCCGGCTCGACGGTGACGACGCAGCCGGGTTCGAGTGTAGCGGTGCCGGTCTGGGCCACCCGGGGCTCCTCGTGGATGTGGAGCCCGACGCCGTGACCGGTGCCGTGGCTGAAGGCCTCGCCCCAGCCGGCGGCGTCGATGACGTCGCGACAGGCGGTGTCGACCGCCTTGGCCGTCACCCCCGCGGCCACCGCGTCGACCCCGGCCTGCTGGGACTCGGCGACGACGTCGAGCATGCGCTGCTGGGTGTCGGTGGCCTCGCCGACCATCGAGGTGCGGGTCATGTCGGAGTGGTAGCCGTCGACCAGCGCGCCGAAGTCGATGACGACCAGGTCGCCCTCGACGATGGCGCGGCCCCCGGGGCGGTGGTGGGGCATGGCCCCGTTGGGGCCGGCGGCCACGATGGTCTCGAAGCTGACGCCCTCGGCGCCCGCCCGGCGCATCTCGGTGTCGAGCTCGAGGGCCAGCTCGGCCTCGGTGGGCCCGTCGAGCAGCCGGGGCCGGATGGTGCCCAGGGCGGCGTCGGCGATGGCCGACGCCGCCGCCAGGCGGGCGATCTCGCCGTCGTCCTTGACGAGCCGGAGGGCCTCGACCAGCCCCTCGGTCGGCACCAGCTCGTAGCCGGCGAACCAGTCGACCGACCAGGTGCGCTGGGTGGCCCAGCTCACGTGGGGGGCCTCGAGCCCGAGCCGGTCGAGGGCGGGGCGGGCCTGCTGCACCGCCCCCACGACCGCGTCGCGCTGCGCCTGCAGGCCGCCGATCTCGATGCGGGCGTCGACCGCGGCGTCGGCCAGCTCGACGCCGGCCTGCTCGCCGTAGCGGCCGTCGGACACGAACAGCGCCTCGTCGGGCAGCACCAGCAGCAGGGCGGCCGAGCCGGTGAAGCCGGTCAGGTACCGGATGTTGGCCAGCTCGCTGACGAGGAGCGCCTGGCAGCCGGCGTCGTCGAGGCGACCCCGCACCCGGTCGAGGCGGGCGGCCACGTCCATCGGCGGCAGCGCCGCCAGGTCGGGCAGCGGGACGAGGTGGGCGGCGTCGGTCATCGGGCGCATCGTACGGCCGCTCGTCGGCGGCGGGATCAGGCGAGCAGGGTCGCCACCGCCTCGACGGCCAGGCGGTAGCCGTCGCCGCCGAAGCCGGCGATCACGCCGGTGGCGACGGGGCTCACCACCGACTCGTGCCGCCACGCCTCGCGGGCGTGGGGGTTGGAGAGGTGCAGCTCGACGACAGGGACGTCGCACATCTTGAGCGCGTCGTGCAGCGACCGGCCGTAGTGGGTCAGCGCGGCGGCGTTCACCACGATGGCGGCGATCCGGCCCCGGGCGGCGTGGATGGCGTCGACCAGCTCGCCCTCGTGGTTCGACTGGACGTGCTCGAGCTCGAGGCCGTGGGACTCGGCGGTGCGGCGGGCCAGCGCCACGTGGTCGTCGAGGGTGCCGGTGCCGTAGACCTCGGGCTCGCGGTCGCCGAGCAGGTTCAGGTTGGGTCCCGAGAGCAGCAGGACGACGGTCACGACACGGCCTCCAGGGCGTCGAGCAGCAGGGTGCGACGGTCGACCCGGACCGGCTCGACGCCGTCCGGTCCGTCGAGGACGAAGGTCACCCCGTCGACCGCCTTCTTGTCCCGTGCGAAGAGGTCCACCAGCGCCGCGGGGTCGAGGCCGGCGGGGATGCGCGTGGGCAGGTCGTAGGACCCCACCACCGCCCGGTGCTCGGCCACCCGGTCCCGGTCGATGCGGCCGAGGCGGGCGGCCAGCTCGGCGGCGTAGACCAGACCGATGGCGACGGCCTCGCCGTGGCGGAGGTCGTAGTCGGTCGCGGTCTCGAGGGCGTGGCCCAGGGTGTGGCCGTAGTTGAGGATCGCCCGCCGACCGGACTCCCGCTCGTCGTCGGCGACCACCTCGGCCTTGCACCGGACGCAGGCGGCCACCGCCTCGTCGAGCGGCAGGTCGCGCAGCCCGTCGACGCCGAGGAAGGCGTACTTGGCCATCTCGCCGAGTCCGTTGCGGTACTCGCGGGGCGGCAGCGTGGCGAGCACCTCGGTGTCGCAGAGCACCGCGGACGGCTGCCAGTAGGCGCCGACCAGGTTCTTGCCCTCGGGCAGGTTGACGCCGGTCTTGCCGCCGATGGCGGCGTCGACCTGGGCGAGCAGGGTGGTGGCGACGTGCACGACCGAGACGCCGCGGTGGAAGCAGGCGGCGGTGAAGCCGGCCAGGTCGGTGACCAGGCCCCCGCCGACGGCGACCACCACGTCACCGCGGGTCAGGCCCCACTGGGCGAGGTCGCGGCAGAGGTCCTCGACGGTGCCGAGGTGCTTGTGGTCCTCGCCGTCGGGGATGGTGAACACCCGGTGCTCGACGCCCGGGTCGACGGGCACCTCGATGGCCGCCTGGGTCACCACCGCCGCCCGCCTGACCCCCACCGGCAGCACCTCGAGCAGCCGGTGCCGGGCGCCGGAGCCGACCAGCACCGGGTAGGAGCGGTCGCCGAGCGGGACCTCGAGCTCGATCACGGCGCCAGGATGCCGCGACCGGCCAGCTGGTCGAGCACGAGATCGGCCAGACGTCGCTTGGGCTTGGCGCCGGCCGCGTACACCGGAGCCACGTCGATGGTCAGGTCGGCGACCTGCTCGTACCAGGGGGCGCGCTCGGCGCAGAGGCGCGTCAGGGCGCCGAGCGGGTCGTCGCCGGCCAGCAGCGGGCGACCGGGCCGCTGCTTCGCCCGGCTGAGCAGGAAGGCGGGCTCGGCGCGCAGCCACACCACCAGGGCGTCAGGCCGGCTCAGCCGGATGCGGCTCGCCTCGACGGTGACCACCCCGCCGCCGGTGGCGACCACCGAGGGGGCCGGTCGGTCGAGCAGGTCGGCCAGGACCTCGGCCTCCGCGGCCCGGAAGCCGGCCTCGCCGTCCTCGGCGAACCACCGGGCCACCGAACGGCCCGAGCGGCCCTCGAGCTCGTGGTCGCCGTCGACGAACGCGCGGTGCAGCCCGGCCGCGACCCGCCGCCCGACGGTGGTCTTGCCGACGCCCATCATCCCCACCAGGACCACGTGCGGCGGCCGCTCGCCGTCCGCAGCGATCCGTCCGAGGTCGCGGTCGACGCTCGCCACCGGGCTCAGGCGCTCGGGCCGACCGGGCCGTCGCGCAGCCCGGCCAGGAACCCGTCCCGGTTGCGGAGCAGCTCGGTGACGGAGTCGCCGCCGAACTTGCGGGTGACCTCGCCGGCGAGCACCAGCGCGACCATCGTCTCGGCCACCACCCCCATGGCCGGCACGGCGGTGACGTCGGTGCGCTCCTTGAACGAGACCGCCTCGTCCTTGGTGGCGGTGTCCACCGTCTTGAGGGTCGGGCGGTTGAGCGTGGCCAGCGGCTTCATGGCCGCCCGGGCGACCAGCAGCTCACCGGTCGAGATGCCGCCCTCGACCCCGCCGGCCAGCGAGCTCTCCCGCCGGTAGCCGTGGTCGGTCCAGGTGATCGGGTCGTGGGCCCGGCTGCCTGGCCGGCCCGCGACCTCGAACCCGTCCCCGATCTCGACCCCCTTCACCGCCTGGATGCTCATCAGCGCCGCCGCCAGCATCGAGTCGAGCTTGCGGTCCCAGTGGACGTGGCTGCCCAGCCCCACCGGGACGCCGTAGGCCAGGACCTCGACCACGCCCCCGAGCGAGTCGCCCTCCTTCGACACCGCCTTGATCTGCTCGACCATCTCGTCCTCGGCCGCCTGGTCGAAGCAGCGGACCGGCGACTCGTCGACGGCGGCCAGATCGCCGGGCGCGGGTCGGGTCGAGGCCTTCGACCGGGCCGCGCCCATCTGGATGACGTGGCTGACCACCTCGATGTCGAGCCGGCGCAGCAGCAGCTTGGCGAGGGTGCCGGCCGCGACCCTGGCGGCGGTCTCGCGGGCCGAGGCCCGCTCGAGCACGTTGCGGGCGTCGGTGAAGCCGTACTTCTGCATGCCGGCGAGATCGGCGTGGCCGGGTCGCACCTCGGTCAGCGGAGCGGCCGTCTCGCCGGGCTCCACCGACATCTCCTCGTGCCACTTGTCCGACCGCTTCCACTCCGAGTTGGCGATCTCGACGGCGACCGGTGAGCCGAGGGTCCGCCCGTGGCGCACCCCGCCCAGGATCGAGACCTCGTCCTGCTCGAAGCGCATGCGGGGGCCACGCCCGTAGCCGAGCCGGCGCCGAGCGAGCTCGGCCTGCAGGTCGTCGAGCGCCACCTCGAGGCCGGCGGGCAGGCCCTCGACCACCACCACCAGGGCCCGGCCGTGCGACTCGCCGGCGGTCAGGAATCGCAGCACCCGTCAGACGGTAGTGCCGGGGCCTGCTCGCCCCGATGCCCGATGCCCGATGCGGTGGCGCCGGAGCGCGACGGCCGGTCGGGGGCGGGTCAGAAGCCGTAGAGGCCGAGCAGGCGCGAGCTGAACAGGACGGTGACCACCGCCCCGAGCGCCAGCCACGGCCCGAACGGGTACGGCTCGCTCTTGCCGCCCCGCACGGCCAGGGCGCCGATCCCGATCGCCACGCCGATCAGGCTGGAGATGATGACCGAGAGCACCGCCAGCACCGGCACGTAGGTGGGGGTGATGAAGCCGAGGTAGGCGCCGATCAGCGCCACCAGCTTCACGTCGCCGAACCCCATGCCCCGGGGGAAGATCAGCGCGGGGATCAGCAGGAACACGAAGTAGCCGGCGGCCGACGCGGCGGCGGTCCCGATCCAGGCCGGGTCGCCGTGGACGAGCGCCACCACCGGGAGCAGCACCGCGGTGACGGCGCCGGCGGTGAAGGTGATCCTGTCCGGCAGCCGGTAGATCTGGATGTCGATGGCCGACTGGGCCAGCAGCACCGAGAAGAGGAAGCAGAACGGCACCACCAGCAGATGCGGGCCGAACCGGACGGCGGCGAGCAGCCACAGGACCCCGTTGAGGGCCTCGACCACCGGGTAGCCCCAGTGGATCGGCTCGCCGCAGTGGCGGCACCGACCCCGCAGGAGCAGCCACGAGACGATCGGGATGTTGTCCCGCGGTTCGATCGGGTGCTGGCAGAGCGGGCACTTCGAGCGGGGCCGGACGATCGACTCGTCGCTCGGCACCCGCACGATCACCACGTTCACGAACGAACCCACCACCACCCCGGCGAGGGCGACCGCGACGTAGTAGGCGGCGAGCACGGCGGCAGGCTAGAGGTCGGACGTCCCGGCCTCGGCCACCCGCCGCGGGCGATGGGCCGGGGGGGCGACCGGGGGGTCAGCGGAGGCGGTTGCTCGCCCGGCGGCGGCCGAGGCGACGGGAGGACTCGCGGGAGTCCTCGAGGGTGCCGGCCGCCGAAGCGATGGCGGCGGCCGCCTGGGGGCTGAGGGTGGAGAGCTGGCGACCGAGGTCGGCCGGGTCGTCGTCCCACTCCTCGTCGCCGTCGGCCGCGTCGGCGGCGTCGGTGGCCGAGCCGTCCTCGACGGCGGGGACGAGGTCCTCGTGCTCGGGCACCGGTCGGTCGTCGGCATCGGGACCGGCCTCCGGGACGGTCTCGGCGACCGGCGCCGGGGCCTCCTCGAGCGGCTGGTCGTCGCGGTACCAGCCGGCGTCGTCGACGTCGTCGAGCTGGCCGTTGGTCATGGCCTCGCCCGGCAGTGGCTCGGGCATCAGGGTGCTCAGCCCGGCGGCGGCGCTGTCGTCGACGTAGGCGGCGGCCAGCACGTCGAGGCGGGCCCGGGCGGTCTGGGCGACCCCGCCCTCACCGGCGAGCAGCTCGACCTGGTCGGCGACCAGGTCGTGGTCGACCTCGCTCGTCACGTCGTCCTCGGCAAGGACCTCCGCCCCGGCGGGAGCGTCCTCCTCGGCAGGGACGTCCGCCCCGGCGGGGGCGTCCTCCTCGGCGAAGACGTCGCTGGCGTACGCCGGCTCCTCGACGGCTTCGGGGCTCGGGGCCGGAGCGTCGGCCTCCACCTCGTCGCCCACCTCGACCAGCTCGCGCTGCACCAGGTCGCGCAGGCGGCGGCACACGGTGAGGTCGTCCAGGTCGAGGGCCTCGCCGAGGGCGGCCACGTGGGTGCCGCCGGCGATGGCCACCACCGTCTTCCACTCGGCGGCGGTGAGCGACACGGCCAGGTCGTCGTCGTCCAGCTCGCTCCGCAGGGACAGCGTGCTCCGCAGCGAGGGCACGACCAGCTCGATGTCGCGCCACTCCACGACCTGGGCCTCGGCCTGCTCGATCACCGCGTCGACGTCCTCGGGGCCGGCCGCCTCGTCCGGGAGGGCGTCGGCCTCGAACGCGAACTGCCCGGACTCGAAGCGCAGCAGGTGGAACACGACGTCGGCCACGCCGCCCGCCCGAGTGCCCTGCGGGCCCTCACCGGCGATCAGCTGGCCGTCACCGAACCAGACCCGGCCCTCGCCGCCGTCGCCGGCCACGTCCAGCCGGCCCGACTTGCGGGTTCCGGCCAGCAGCCGCAGCACGTCCGGCAGGGCGAAGCTGTCGAGGGTCCCCTGAAGGGCCATGGTGGTCTCCTGTTCCGAGCACGTCCGTCCGGGAACTGTTCGGCACCGCCGGCGCGAAGTTCAGGAATCGGGCGGAGAAGCCCGGGCCGGCTCGACTGCGGCCCGCATGGCGTCGAGGGGCGGCTCGACGCCGGTCCAGCGCCGGAAGGCGTGGGCAGCCTGGTGGACCAGCATCGACAGACCGTCGACGGTCGTGGCGCCCCGCGCCGCCGCCACGCCCAGGAGGGGCGTGCGCACCGGGTCGACCACCAGGTCGGCCACGACCTGGCCGGCATGCAGCGACGAGGCCCACTCCGGCGACCCGTCGTCGGGGCCGCCGCCCTGCCCCGTCATGCCCATCGGGGTCGCGTCGACGACCAGGTCGGCCCCCGCCACGTCGGCGGGGTCGGCCACCCGCCCGGCGCCCCCGGCGAGCCGCGCCGCCTCCTCGGCCCGCGACCGCGTCCGGTTCAGGACCGCCACCTCGGTGGCGCCGCTGGCGGCGAGCGCCCGCACCACCGCCCGGGCCGCTCCCCCGGCGCCGACCACCAGGCAGCGCCGGCCGGCCGGATCGACGCCGTGGTCGAGGCGGAGCCCGTCGACGAACCCCTCGCCGTCGGTGTTGTCGCCGACCAGCCGGTCGCCGTCGCGGAACACGCAGTTGACCGCACCGAGGACCTCGGCGGCGTCGGTGCGGGCGTCGACGGCGCCGGCCACCGCCGCCTTGTGGGGCATGGTGACCGACAGCCCCTCGATCCCCAGCGTGCGCATGGCTGCGACCGCGTCGGCCCCCCGCTCCGATCGGACCTCCAGGGCCACGTAGGCCCAGTCGAGCCCGGCTGCCGCGAAGGCGGCGTTGTGGATCGCCGGGGAGAGGGAGTGGCGGACGGGCCAGCCGATGACCGCGGCCAGGCGCGTGGCGCCGGAGATCAGCACCCCAGCTTGGCCGCCCGGCAGCGGGCCACGGCCTGGTCGAACTCGGCGGGGCTGTCGGTGAAGAAGTGCCGGCCCGGCGCCTCGAGCACGTAGTAGGTCCACGGTCCCGGTGTCGGGTTGAGGGCGGCCAGCAGCGCGGGCTTGCCCGGCGAGGAGATGGGCGTCGGTGGCAGGCCCTGGACCCGACGGGTGTTGTAGGGCGACCGGCTCTCGAAGTCGGGCTTGGTGCCGTTGCGGTTGGCCTCGTAGGTGGTGGTGGCGTCGATCCCGAGGGGGATGCCCTGCCGCAGCCGGTTGTAGATCACGGTGGCGATCTTCGGCATCTCGGCCTCGTTGCCCGCCTCGGACTGGATCAGCGAGGCGACGATCACCGCCTCGTACGGCGTGATCGGGCGCCCGGCCACCGGCGTGAGCGACGCCACCCCCTGCTGCAGGCCGATGCCGTCGGCGGTCTGCTGGAAGGTGTCGGCCATCTGCTGCAGCACCTTCTCGGCCGGTTCCCCCTGGGTGATCTGGTAGGTCGCGGGGAAGAGGAGCCCCTCGAGCGAGGTCTGGCCCGGCGGCAGCAGCGGCGCCTTGATCCGCCCGGTCGACAACAGGTTGTCGAGGTCGGCCTTCGACTGGCTCGGGTAGGCGGCGGCGAGCCGCTCCTCGATCTGGGAGAGGGTGAACCCCTCCGGGATGGTGACCTTGCCCGCCACCTTCACCACGTCCGCCTTCTTGGTGAGCACCTTGACCACGTCGTCGAAGGACGAGTTCTTCCGGAAGGTCAGCGTGCCGGCCTGCAGGGTGCCGGGCTTGTGCCGGGACACCCAGAACTCGAACACCGTGGCGTTGCTGATGATGCCGTCCTTCTCGAGGATGGCGGCGATCCCGCTGGTGGAGGTGCCCTCCGGGATGGTGACGGTGACGGCGGCGCCCGGCGGCCCCGGCGGGTCGACCTGGCGCTGGTACCAGACGTAGACGCCGATGAACGCGGTGGTCAGCAGGGCGACGATCACCAGGACGGCGATGCCGGTCTTGCGCCCGCCGCCGTGGTGGCCGGGGAGCTCGACGTAGTCGGGGCCCTCGCGGGGGCGGCGCACGCTCTCGACGAGCTGCTGCAGCTTCGGACCGGCCTGGTCGGCCTTGCGGCGCAGGTGGCGGGTGCGCGAGATCGGCGGCTTCTCCGGTCCGTCGTGGGCCAGGCGGTCGAAGCGGGGGGCGGTGCCGTTCTCGGCGCCCACACCCGGGGCCGAGGCGCCCGGAGCCACGCCGCCCGGGTCGTCGTCGTCGCCCGGAGCCACGCCGCCCGGGTCGTCGTCGTCGCTCGGGTCGTCGTCGGCCGGGCGGACCGCCGCCGGCACGGCGTAGCCGGCCTCGAGCAGGTACCCCTCGTCGTCGATGTAGCGGCCGTGCTCGTCGACCAGGAAGCCGGCCTCGTCGACGAAGTGCGTCGTGGCCGGCGGCTCGTCGGTGGCCAGCCGGTGCAGGTCGTCGTCGGTGGTCGACCCCGACCCGGTGGGCTCGCTCATCGTCCCGCCCCGGCCTCGACGTCCGCGCCCGCGGTCGGCTGCGCCCGCTGCCCGTCGAGCCAGGACTGCAGCAGCACGCTGGCCGCGACCTGGTCGACCACCTTGCGCCGGGCCCGGGCGTCGTGGCCGGCCTCGGCCAGCAGCCGGTCGGCGGTGACGGTGGTGAACCGCTCGTCGTGGTGGACCACCGGCACGCTGACAGCCGCCGCCAGCTCGTCGCCCAGCCGCCGGGCCCGGCCGGCGGCGGCCCCTTCGGACCCGTCGAGGGAGAGCGGCAGGCCCACCACCACCAGCGCCGCCTCGTGCTCGGCCACCAGCTCGGCCAGCCGTCGGTGCAGTCGGGGCCGGTCGGCGGTGACCTCGACCACGCCGACGGGGACGGCGGTGGTGCGGTCGCCGTCGCTCACGGCCACCCCGATGCGACGACTGCCGGGATCGAGGGCCAGGACCCGGCTCATGCGGGGGCCAGGCCGGCGGCACGTCGGACCTCGTCGAGCGCAGCGTCGAGCTGCCCCGGGTCCTTGCCACCGGCGGCCGCCAGCAGCGGATCCCGCCCCCCACCGCCCTTCACCAGCTTGGCCGCGTCGGCGATCAGCGCGCCCGCGTCGAGCCCGCTGTCGGGCGTCACCGCCGCCGCCAGGGCGACGCCGCCCCGCGGCGGGGCGCTGCCGAGGACGACGGCGCGGATGCCGGGCCTGTCGCGGAGCGCCACCGCCAGGTCGCGCACCGCGTCGCGCTCGAGCCCGTCGACCCGGGCGACGACCACGCCGTCGACGGCTCCGTCGGCCAGGTCGCCCGCCGCGCCGGCCGCCAGCTGCCGCTTGAGGTCGGCGACCTCGTCGCGGAGGGCCTTCAGGTCGGCGAGCCGCTTGCGGATGCCGTCGGTCAGCTCGCCGACCGGAACCCCGAGCAGCTCGGACGCCTCGGTCAGCCGGGCCTCCCCGTCCCGGATGCGGTCGATGGGCCCGGTGCCGGTGACGGCCTCGATCCGTCGGAGGTTGGACCCGATCGAGCTCTCGGAGACGACCTTCATCGGCCCGATGTCGCCGAGCGCCTTGACGTGGGTGCCGCCGCACAGCTCGATCGAGTGACGCCCGGCCTCGAGCACCCGGACGATGTCGCCGTACTTGTCGCCGAAGAAGGCGATGGCGCCGAGCTCGACCGCCTGCTCCTTGGTGGTCTCGTAGTGGTGGACCGGCGCGTTGTCGAGGATCTCGTGGTTGGCGAGGTCCTCGATCTCGCGGAGCTGCTCGGCGCTGACCGGCTCGAAGTGGCTGAAGTCGAAGCGCAGGCGGGTGGGCTCGACCAGCGAGCCCTGCTGCTTGACGTGCTCACCGAGCACCTGCCGCAGGGCCCAGTGCAGGATGTGGGTGCCGGTGTGGTTGCGGCGGATGGCGTCGCGTCGCTCGACGTCGATGGTGGCGAGCGCCTCCTGGCCCACCTCGACGGTGCCCTCGACGATCCGGGCGACGTGCTGGAAGATGCCGCCGACCGGGGACACCGTGTCGAGCACCTCGGCCCGGCCGGTGTCGGTGGTGATGGCGCCGGCGTCGCCGACCTGACCGCCGGACTCGGCGTAGAACGGGGTGCGGTCGAGCACGATGCTGCAGGTGCCGAGGTCGGCGTCGCCCTCGAGCACGGCCAGGACCACCCCCTTCGACTCGTTCTCGCTGCGACCGGTGAACTCGGTGGGGGCCAGGTCGAGCTCGCTCAGGTCGGAGGCCGTGCGGGCCCGCTCGCCCTTGCGCCCGGAGCGCCGGGCGCGGTCGCGCTGCTCGGCCATGGCGGCGTCGAAGCCGGCCTCGTCGACGGTGTAGCCGCGGTCCTCGGCGATCTCGGCGGTGACCTCCAGCGGGAAGCCGTAGGTGTCGTGGAGCTGGAAGGCCACCGACCCGGCCACGGTCTCACCGGCGTCGAGGCGGGCCAGCTCGGTGTCGAGGATGCCGAGGCCGGTGCGCAGGGTGCGGCGGAACTGCTCCTCCTCGCGGCCGAGCACGCCGAGGATGAGGTCCCGGTTGGCCTCGAGCTCGCCGTAGGCGGCGCCCATGACCTCGATGGTGGCCTCGGCCAGCGGCGGGGTGACCGCCTGCTCGACGCCCAGCAGGTAGGCGAAGCGGATGGCCCGGCGGATGATCCGGCGCAGCACGTAGCCGCGGTCCTCGTTGCTCGGGATGACCCCGTCGGCGATGAGGAAGGTCATCGATCGGGCGTGGTCGCCGAGCAGGCGGAGGGCGACGTCGGAGGACTCCTGCTGGCCGAGGCGGCGACCGGTGACCCGTTCGGCGGCCTCGACGACCCGGTGGATCGAGTCGGCGGCGTACAGGGACGGGCTGCCCTCGAGCAGGCCGAGGATGCGCTCGAGGCCGGCGCCGGTGTCGACGTTGCGGGCGGCCAGCGGCGTCAGCCTGCCGTCGGCGTCGCGGTAGCGGTCCTGGAACACCAGGTTCCAGAACTCGACGAAGCGGTGCTCGGCGTCGGGGTCCGCGGGGCCCCCGTCGGGACCGTGCTCGGGGCCGAAGTCCCAGAACAGCTCGCTCGACGGGCCGCACGGGCCCGTGTCGCCCATCTCCCAGAAGTTGTCCTTGTCGAGCCGCTGGATGCGCTCGGGGCGCAGGCCGACCTCGTCGGCCCAGATGGCGGCCGCCTCGTCGTCGGACACGTGGCAGGTGACCCACACCCGGTCGCCGTCGAGGCCGAGCCGCTCGGTCACGAACTCCCACGCCCAGGTGATGGCCTCGTGCTTGAAGTAGTCGCCGAAGCTGAAGTTGCCGAGCATCTCGAAGAAGCTCAGGTGCCGCAGCGAGCGCCCGATGGCGTCGAGGTCGTTGTGCTTGCCGCCGGCCCGGACGCACTTCTGCACCGAGGCCGCCCGGGGCGGTTGGAACGGCGGTGCCTCCTCCCGCAGGAAGTACGGGACGAACTGCATCATCCCCGAGTTGGTGAACATCGGGGCCGTCGGGTGGTGCGGGATGAGGCCGGCCGAGGCCACGAAGGTGTGCTGCTTCTCGTCGAAGAACTGCCGCCAGACGCGGCGCAGCTCGTGGGCCTCCACGAGGCGCAGTCTAGGTACGGGGGGTGTCGGGCAGACGCCCGCGATCGGGCTCCGCGAGCCGGGCGGTCAGCTCCGCCTCGCGGTCACGGGCCGCCTCGCGGCCCTCGACCACCGCCGCCCGGACGCTGGCCGACATCGAGCGGGCCGCCTCGGACACCTCCCGCTGCAGGCCCTCCGGCGTCAGACGCGACGCCGCCTGCTTCACCCGGCGCTGCACCCAGTAGGAGGACCCCAGCCCGGCGGCGGACCCCACGGTGAACCAGAACGTGCGCTTGAACACCGCCTCACCCGCCCCGGCGCAGCCGCTTGGCCGCCTTGCTGGTGCCGCTCGCCACCGCCACCGTCTTGATCACCGGCTTCGACAGGGCGGCGGTGGCCAGGCGCGAGGCGCCGTCGACCCGGGCCGAGATGGCCTCGACGGTGCCGACCAGGTCGTGCACCCGGTCGACCTCGTCGGCCGAGCGGGCGACGGTGCGCTGCAGGTCGTCGACCACGGCCAGGGTCTCGTCGTTGAGGGTCGCGAGCGCCGCCCGGAGCCGGCGGAGGGTGCTCACGACCAGCACCAGGGCGGCGACCAGGGCGGCCGACGCGACGAGCGACAGCACGGTGACGACGACGGCGGCCAGGTCGGCGCTGCTCACGGCGCGGACGACCCGGGCCCGGCGACGGGTCCCTCGTCGGGGTGCGGGTCGTCGTCGGGACGGTCGTCGGGGTGCGGCTCGGCGAGGTGGCGGTCCATGCGCTCGGCGATCTCCTGCTCGCGTCCGTGGGTCGAGGGCTCGTAGTACCGGCGGCCGACCAGGCCGTCGGGCAGGTGCTGCTGCGGCACCCAGCCCCGCGGATCGTCGTGAGGGTACTCGTAGCCCGCGCCGTGGCCGAGCGACGCCGCGCCCCGGTAGTGGGCGTCGCGCAGGTGCACCGGCACCTCCCCCGCCGGCCGGTCCCGGACATCGGCCCGGGCCCGCCCGAGGGCCACGGTCACCCGGTTGGACTTCGGGGCGGTGGCCAGGTGCACCACCGCCTGGGCCAGGTTGAGCTGGGCCTCCGGCAGGCCCACGAACTCGACGGCACGGGCGGCGGCGTCGGCCACCAGCAGCGAGGTGGGGTCGGCCATCCCCACGTCCTCGGAGGCCAGGATCACGAGCCGCCGCGCGATGAAGCGGGCGTCCTCGCCGGCCTCGAGCATGGTGCCGAGCCAGTAGAGCCCGGCGTCGGGGTCGCTGCCCCGGATGCTCTTGATGAAGGCCGAGATCACGTCGTAGTGGTCGTCGCGGCCGTACCGGATCGCCTTGGTGCCGAGGGCCGCCTCCGCATCGCCGGGCTCGACGTGGGGCGGCTGGGCGCGGCCGGCCGCCAGGGCCACCGCCACCTCCAGGCTGGTCAGCGCGTGGCGGGCGTCGCCCCCGGCCCGGTCGGCCAGGTGCTCGAGGGCGGCCTCGTCCGCGGTGGCGCCCTCGGCGTCGAGGCCCCGAGCGAGGACCCGGCGGATGGCCTCGGGACCGAGCGGCTCCAGCCGGAACAGGGTGGAGCGGCTGAGCAGCGGGGGGTTCACCTCGAAGTAGGGGTTCTCGGTGGTCGCCCCGATCAGCACCAGCAGGCCGCTCTCGACCGACGGCAGCAGCGCGTCCTGCTGGGCCTTGTTGAAGCGGTGGACCTCGTCGAGGAACAGGATCGTGCGGCGGCTGTGCTCGCCCAGGCGGGCCTGGGCCCCGGCGATGACCTCGCGGACGTCCTTGACGCTGGCCGACACCGCCGAGAGCCGCTCGAAGGCCTTCGCCGTCGAGCGGGCGATGACCTCGGCCAGGGTGGTCTTGCCGATCCCCGGCGGACCCCAGAGGATCACCGACGAGAGCCGGTCGCCCTCGATCAGCTCGCGCAGCGGGCGGCCGGGCGCGAGGAGGTGGTCCTGGCCGACGATGTCCTCGACGCTGGCCGGGCGCAGGCGCGCCGCCAGCGGCGACTGGGCGTCGAGCTGGCGACGGGCGGCGTCGGCGAACAGGTCGGCCATGGTCGCCGAGGGTAGGGCCGACCCCTCCTCGCGTGGTCGGGGATCACCGATCGGTCACGACCGGCGCGCGACCATGCCCGGCGTGGCCGCGTACGGGATCGTCGTGCTCGTCACCGGGATCCTGCTGGCCTCCTACCTGATCTTCGTGATCGGGCGGGCCCGCAGGCGTCGGGCCGAGGCCGAGCTCGGCCGGCCGGCGGGCCCGGCGACGGCCCGGCTCCCGACGCACCTGGCGACCGCCGACCCGGAGGCCACCGCGTCCGGCCCGGCCGCGTCACCGTCGCCCGCTCCGGCCGGGGAGCCCCCCGTCGCGGCCCGGTCGGCGCCGGCTCCCGGCGGAGCCTCCCCCGCCGGCCCGCCCGTGGCCGAGCCCGACGGCGGGGTGGCGCCCCGTCCCACCTCCGACGAGCCGGTGCTGGCCCGCCTGGCCGCCGGGGTGACCCTGCCCTGCGGCCTCTCGCCGCTGATCGACGTGGCCGACCGGCCCGACGTGCAGGAGCGGGCGGTGTTCGTCACCACCGACGCCCCCGGCGAGCAGGTGCAGCGGGAGCTGGAGGCCAGCTTCGAGGCCCGGGGCGGCCACATCTCCTGGTACACCGCCGACCTCGGGGTGATCCGGCGCGACGGGGTCGAGGCCAACGTCGCCCTCGACCTGTCGCCGCAGTCCACCGCGGTCGGCGCCCGGCCTGCCTACCCGACGGCGCCGCCGGGGTCGGTGGTCGTCGACCTCTGGGTCTGACCGGCGCCGTCGACCGCCGGTCGGCGCTGGCCGGCCCGGACGGCCTCAGCTCGGCGGCGGCAGGATCCGCAGGCCCAGCTCGTCGAGGTGCACCGGATCGATGCCGGTGGGTGCCCGGGTGAGCGGGTCGGCGCCCGACTGGGTCTTGGGGAAGGCGATGACCTCGCGGATGTTCTCCTCGCCGGCCAGCATGGCCGCCAGCCGGTCGATGCCGAAGGCGAAGCCGGCGTGGGGCGGGGCGCCGTAGCGGAAGGCGTCGAGCAGGAAGCCGAACTTCGCTGGCCGCCTCGTCGGGCGAGATGCCGAGCAGGTCGAAGATGCGCTGCTGGACGTCGGAGCGGTGGATCCGCACGCTGCCCGAGCCCAGCTCCCAGCCGTTGAGCACCAGGTCGTAGGCCTGGGAGCGGACACGGGTCAGCTCGACGGGATCGGTGGCGTCGAGCAGCGCCCAGTCGTCGGCGTGGGGCATGGTGAACGGGTGGTGCGTCGGGCACCGGGCGGCCGTCGTCGCCCAGCTCGGACTCGAACAGCGGGAAGTCGACGACCCACAGGAACTGCAGCCCGCCCTCGCTCACCGGCGGGCGGCCGAGCTCGAGGCGCAGCAGCCCGAGCACGTGGCAGGTGGTGGTCCAGCTCGTCGGCCACCAGCAGCAGGAGGTCGCCGGTCCGCGGCGCTCGGTGGCGGCCACCAGGCCGGCCTGCTCGGCCTCGGACAGGAACTTGGCGACCGGCGAGGTCGAGCCCGCCGCCCTCCTCGACCTGCATCCAGACCAGGCCCTTGGCGCCCCAGCGCTTGGCCCGGTCGGTCAGGTCGTCGAGCTGCTTGCGGGTGCGGTCGGCCGCCGCCCGGCGACCCGGATGCCCTTCACCGCTCGGCGCCTTGAAGGCGTTGAACCCGGTCTCGGCGAACACCTCGGTCAGCTCGACCAGCTCCATCCCGAAGCGCAGGTCGGGCTTGTCGCGAGCCGAACCGGTCCATGGCCTCGCGCCAGGTCATGCGCTCGAAGGTCGGCGGGCCGCTCGCCGGTGACCGCCTCGGCGGCCGCCGCCACCGCCTCGGTGACGAAGGCCAGCACCTCCTCCTGGCCGACGAAGCTGGCCTCCAGCGTCGAGCTGGGTGAACTCGAACTGCCGGTCGGCGCGCAGGTCCTCGTCGCGCAGGCAGCGGGCGATCTGGTAGTAGCGGTCGATGCCGCCGACCATGCAGAGCTGCTTGAACAGCTGGGGGCTCTGGGGCAGCGCGTAGAAGCTGGCCGGGCGACTGGCCGCGACGGGCACCACGAAGTCGCGGGCGCCCTCGGGCGTCGAGGCGATCAGCATCGGGGTCTCGACCTCGAGGAAGCCCTGCGACGTCCATCGACCGGCGGAGGGCGCTGTTGACCGTGGCCCGCATCCGCAGGTTGCGCTGCATCCGCTGTCGCGCGCAGGTCGACGTAGCGGTGGCGCGAGGCGCAGCACCTCGTCGACGTCGACGCCGCTCGTCGAGCGGGAACGGCGGCGGCTCGGCGACGTTGAGGACCTCGACCGCGCACTCCCCCACCTCGACCTCGCCGGTCGGCAGGTTCGGCGTTGACGGTGCCCTCCGGGCGGGGCCGGACGGTGCCGGTGACCGCGCACCACGTACTCGCTGCGCAGGTCGGCGGCGCCGTCGACCACGCACTGCACGACGCCGGTGCGGTCGCGCAGGTCGACGAAGGCCAGGTGCTCGCCGTGCTCGCGGCGGCGGTCGACCCACCCGCACACGGCCACGGGCCGACCGACGTCGGCGGTCCGCAGCTCGCCGCAGCAGTCGGTGCGCAGGCCCCGGGCCCGGTCGGTCGCCGACGTCGCTCGTCGGCGGTCGTCGGGTCGGCGGGTTCGGTCACGGGAGCTCCTTCCGGACGGCGTCGACCACCTCGGCGCGGTCGACGGTGCGCTGGGACCGCTCGTCGCCGCGCGAGGTCGCGGACCGTGACCGTCCCGGCCGCCGCCTCGTCCTCGCCGACGATCACCGCCACGGCGGGCGCCGAGCGGCCGGCCGCCTTCATCTGGGCGCTTCATCGACCGCCGGTCGTAGGCCCGGTCGGCCCGCAGGCCGGCGGCCCGCAGCTCGGGCGACGAGGTCGCGGGCCGCGGCGCCGCCGGTGACGTCGACGACGAACACGTCGAGGCGGCGGTCCGGCGCGGCGAAGACCCCCTCGGCGTCGCAGGCGAGCAGGACCCGCTCGATGCCCGAGCCGAAGCCGATGCCCGGCGTCGGCGGGCCGCCCAGCGCCTCGACCAGGCCGTCGTAGCGGCCGCCGCCGCCGATGGTGCTCTGGGCCGCGTCGAGCGCCGAGCTCTGCGAACTCGAAGGTGGTGTGGGTGTAGTAGTCGAGGCCGCGGACGAGCCGCGGGCTCGAGCACGAACGGGACGCCGAGGGCGGCGAGCCCGGCCTGCACCCGCTCGAAGTGGGCGGCGGCGTCGTCGGAGAGGCGGTCGACGATGCGCGGCGCGTCGCGCGACGACCTCCTGGGTCGCCGGGCGCTTGCAGTCGAGCACCCGCATCGGGTGGTCGGCGAGCTTCTCGCGGTCGTCGTCGGCCAGGTCGTGGCGGTGCTGCTCGAGGCAGGCCCGCAGCACCTCGAGGTACCGCGGCGCGGTCGCCCGGCGTCGCCCATCGAGTTGACCAGGAGCTGCGACCCGGCGCAGCCCGAGGCCGCGTAGGAGCTCCCAGCCGAGGGCGATGACCTCGACGTCGAGGTCGGGGTCGCCGCTGCCGATCGCCTCCACCCCGAGCTGGTGGTGCTGGCGGTAGCGGCCGGCCTGGGCGCGCTCGTAGCGGAAGCTGGGGGCGGCGTACCAGACCTTCCACGGCACGGCCGGGCGGTGCTCGACGAAGGCCCGGACCACCGACGCCGTGCCCTCCGGGCGCAGGGCCAGCTGGCGGCCGCCCTTGTCGGCGAAGTCGTACATCTCCTTGCGGACGACGTCGGTGCCCTCGCCGACGTCGCTGGAAGACGCCGACCTCCTCGAACAGCGGGCTGCTGCAGGAGCCCGTAGCCGGCCCGCTCGACCCGCTGGGCGAAGGCGCCGATCAGCGCCTGCCACCGTGCGCGACTCGGGCGGGAGGACGTCGTGGGTGCCCTTGGGGGCCCTGAACGTCGGGCGGGATGGTCCGCCCGACGACGGTGGCGTGCCGGTCGGCGCAGGCGGTGAGGTCGACTCGGGCACGACGGGCGAGGCTAGCGGCGGCCGGTCGACGCCCCGTCAGAGGTTCGAGCCTCGGCGCGGGCGTCGAGCACCCGGCGGTGGAAGTCGGCCACCGCCGCCTCGTGGCGGGGCGACAGCAGCCCGGTGTCGTAGGCGCCGGCCTCGAGGTTGGACTGCACGGCCTCGCAGATGGCCAGGTCCTCGGCGCAGATCTGCTCGGACCAGTCCACGTCCTGCTGGCAGCGCTCCGCCGCACCGGGGGCGGCCGGGTCGTAGGCGTGGTCGAGGACCAGGCGGGTGGTGGTGGGCGAGGTCGGGTCCCAGCGCTCGACGCTGCACCCCGTCCCGTAGAGGTTGAGCCCGAGGTTGGGCCAGTGCCACAGCCAGGTGCCGGTCGACGGCCCGGCCCTCGGGGGTCGGCGTGGTGGCGCACCCAGCCGTCGGCCACCTCGACCCGGTAGGTGCCGGCGTCGATGGCCCGGTTCAGGCCGGGGTGCACCAGCGGCACGTGGTAGCCCTCGAGGTAGTTGTCGCCGTAGGCCTTCCAGTTGGCGGCGACCCGGTGGGTGCGGCGGGGCCCGGCGGTCCACGACTCCACGGGGTGCCCGGCGCAGGCGTCGGCGAAGCCGCCGAGCCACTCCTCGAGCGGCGGGGTCGCCGGGTCGAGGCAGGCGAAGAGCAGGCCGCGCCACTCCGCCGCCCGAACGGCGAGCAGGTCGAGGTCACCGCCGGCGACGGGCAGGTCGAGGCCGCTGTCGCGGGCGGACCGGAGCGAGCCGTCGAGCCCGTAGGCCCACCCGTGGTACCGGCAGACCAGGGTCGGTCGGGAGCCGGCGCCGTCCGCCACCAGCGGGCCGGCCCGGTGGCGGCAGACGTTGTGGAAGCCGCGCAGCACGCCGTCGGCGTCGCGGGTGACGACGAGGGGCCAGCCGGCGACGGTGTCGGCCACGAACGAGCCGGGCTCGCGCACCGGCTCGGCCAGCCCCAGCGAGAGCCACGCCCGTCCGAACACCGCGGCGCGCTCGAGCCGGTGGACCTCCGGGTCGTGGTAGTCGCGCGCCGCCAGGGTGCGGGTCGGAGCCTGCGTCACCGGCCGGACGGGGGCACCGGTCAACCGGCCCTGGCCCCGACGCCCTCGACCCGGCGATGGGCGCCGTACACCCCGTCGATGCGCTTGATGGTGGCGAGGATCGTCTGGAGCTGGGCGGCGTCGCCGAGCTCGAAGTCGAAGAGCATGGTGGCCACCCGGTCCTCGCCCGCCGCCATGCTGGCCCGGACGATGTTGACCCGCTGGTCGGCCAGCGCCTTCGACACGTCCATGAGCAGCCGAGGCCGGTCGAGCGCCTCGACCTGGATGGCGGCGGTGAACGCGCCCTGCTGGCTGTCGTCCCACTCGACGTCGATCAGGCGGTCGCCGTGGGCGGTGAGCGAGTCGGCGTTGGCGCAGTCGGACCGGTGGATCGAGACGCCCCGGCCCTTGGTGACGAAGCCGAGGATCTCGTCGCCCGGGAGCGGCTTGCAGCACTGCGAGAGCCGGACCAGCACGTCGTCGAGGCCCTCGACGTGGACGCCGGCGCCACCGCCGTCGCCCCGCTCGCGCCGGCGTCCGCCGTCGCGGCCGACCCGGCTCCGGAGCTGGGGCGGCAGCTGCTCCTCACGGCCGGGGTCGAGGGCCGACAGGGCCCGGCGGACGCGCAGGGCGACCGACTCGGCCGACAGGTGGCCCTGGCCGATGGCGACGTGCAGGGCCTCGACGTCGGCCAGGTTCAGGGCCTGGGCGACCTCGACCAGGATCGCCGGCGGCAGCTTCTGGGTCGGCAGGTTGTGGCGCCGGAGCTCCTTGATCAGCTCCTCGCGGCCGCTGGCCTGGGCGTCCTCGCGTCGCTCGCGGGAGAACCACTGGCGGATCTTGCTGGCCGCCCGCGGCGTGGCCACGATCTTGAGCCAGTCCTGCGACGGACGACCGCCGGGGCTGGTGAGGATCTCGACGGTGTCGCCGGACTGCAGCTGGTGGCGCAGCGGCACCATGCGGCCGTTGACCCGGGCCCCCTGGCAGGTGTGGCCGACCTCGGTGTGGACCGCGTAGGCCAGGTCGATGGGCGTCGAGCTCCTGGCCAGGGTCACGACCCGGCCCTTGGGCGTGAACACGTAGACCTCGTCGCTGACCAGGTCGGTCTTGAGCGAGGCCATGAAGGCGGCCGGATCGGAGCTGTCGCGCTCGCGGTCGAGGATGCGGTCGAGCCACGGCAGGTCGGCGCTGCGGTTGGCGCCGGACCGGCCCCGCTTGCCGTCCTCCTTGTACGCCCAGTGGGCGGCGATGCCCTGCTCGGCCCGCAGGTGCATCTCCCGGGTGCGCAGCTGGACCTCGAGCGGCTTGCCCTGCGGTCCGATCACCGTCGTGTGCAGCGACTGGTACAGGTTGAACTTGGGCATCGACACGTAGTCCTTGAAGCGCCCCTGCACCGGTGCCCAGGTGGCGTGGATCGACCCGAGGGCCGCCCAGGTGTCCTTGACCGAGTCGACCACCACCCGCAGGCCGACCAGGTCGTAGATCTCCTCGAAGGCCCGCCCCTTGATGACCATCTTCTCGTAGATGCTCCAGAGGTGCTTCGGGCGACCGGAGACCTCGGCGTCGATGCCCAGCTCGGCCAGGCGGAGCCGGACCTCCTCGAGCACCTGGAACAGGTAGAGCTCGCGCTCGGGCGACCGCACCGCGACCATGTGCTCGAGCTCGGCGTAGCGGCGCGGGTACATGGTGGCGAAGGCCAGGTCCTCGAGCTGGTTGCGGATCTCCTGCATGCCGAGCCGGTGGGCCAGCGGGGCGTAGATGTCGAGGGTCTCCTGGGCGATGCGGAACTGCTTGGCCTGCGACAGCCCCGCCAGGGTGCGCATGTTGTGGAGCCGGTCGGCCAGCTTGATGAGCAGGATCCGCATGTCGCCGGCCATGCCCACGAGCATCTTGCGGACCGACGCCGCCTGCTGCTCCTCGCGGGAGGCGAAGCCGACCCGGTCGAGCTTGGTGACGCCGTCGACCAGCATGGCAACCGTCGTCCCGAACTCGGCCTCGATGTCGTCGAGGCCGACCCCGGTGTCCTCGACGGCGTCGTGCAGCAGCGCGGCCGCCACCGCGTCGTCGTCGAGGGCCATGCCGGCGACCACCGTGGCCACCGCCAGGGGGTGGTGGATGTAGGCCTCGCCCGACTTGCGCAGCTGCCCCTCGTGGGCCTCCTTGGCGACGTCGTAGGCCTTGGTGATCAGCCCGGTCGGCGCCTTGGGGTGCACCTCGCGGAAGGCGGTCAGCAGCGGGGCCAGCTCCACGGACGGGGCGCGGCGTTCCGTCGCCAGGGCAGGACCCGATCGACGGTGGCCACCCCTCCAGGGTACGGCCCGCGGCCCCCGCCCGAGCCGGAGCCCCGTCCACGGCGCCGGTCAGTAGTGCAGGACCGACACCACGTCCTCGTCGGCCACCCGGCGGCGGCCGCCCAGGGCGTCGAGCTCGATCAGGAAGGCCAGGCCGACGACCTCGCCGCCGAGCTTCTCGACCAGGCGGACCGTGGCCGCCGCCGTGCCACCGGTCGCCATGACGTCGTCGACGATCAGCACCCGCTCGCCGGGGTGGACGGCGTCGCGGTGCACCTCGAGCAGGTCGGTGCCGTACTCGAGCTCGTACTCCTCGCGCTCGATCTTCCACGGCAGCTTGCCGGCCTTGCGCACCGGCACGAACCCGGCCCCGAACCGGTACGCCACCGGCGCCGCCATGATGAAGCCACGGGCCTCGATGCCGAGCACCCGGTCGATGTGCTGGCCGGCGAACGGCTCGATCAGGGCGTCGACCGCGCTCACGAAGGCGTCGTGGTCGGCGAGCAGCGGGGTGATGTCCTTGAACAGCACCCCGGGCTGGGGGAAGTCGGGGATGTCGCGGACCAGGCCGGCCAGCCGGTCGGCGACGGCCGGAGCCGTCATCGCCGCTTGCCCTTCTTGCGGGGGCGGGGCGGGTGGTTGGCCGAGTAGCGGCCCGAGGCCACCACCGGGGCACCGCCCGTGCCGGTCGAGCGGGGGGCGCCCTGCTCGCCGGTTGCCGCCGCGGCCCCGGCGGGCACGGAGCCGGCGGCCACCGGGACCTCGGCCTCCCCGCGGGCCCGGCGCTGCTCGATCCGCTCCTGGAGCTGGCGGTAGCGGGGCTCGCGCTGCTTGAGGGCGAGCACGATGGGTGCGGCCACGAAGATCGACGAGTACGACCCGACGAACAGGCCGACGAGCAGGGCCAGGCCGAACTGCTCGAGGTCGACCGCCCCGAGGCCGTAGGCGCCGATCACCAGGATCGAGATGACCGGCAGCAGGGCGGTCAGCGTCGTGTTGATGGAGCGCATGACGACCTGGTTGAGCGACAGGTTCATCATCTCGCCGTAGGTGAGCTTGCCGCCGCTCGTGAGCCGCCGGGTGTTGTCGGCCACCTTGTCGTACACGACGATCGTGTCGTACAGCGAGAAGCCGAGGATGGTGAGGAAGGCGATCACCGTCCCCGGCGTCACCTCGAACTGGAAGATCGAGTAGACGCCGACGCTGATCAGGATGTCGTGCACCACCGCGACCAGTGCGCCGACGGCCATGCGCCACTCGAGCCGGACCGAGATGTAGAGGGCGATGGCGATCAGGAAGAACACCAGCGCCCGCAGCGCCTTGTCGGACACGTCGCTCCCCCACGAGGCGCCGACCTCGGACCGGCTGATCGACGTGGCCGGCACCTTCACCAGGTCGGCCAGGGCCTGGCGCGCCTTGTCCTGGCTGGCCACGCTGGTCGACCCGGTCTCGACCCGCAGGTTGGTCCGGCCCACGACCTGCACGGTCACGTCGCCGACGCCGAAGGGCGCCAGGGCGGAGCGCACCTGCGCCGAGGAGGCCGTGCCAGGCACGTCGTAGGCGACCCCGCCCTTGAAGTCGATGCCGAGCTTGAGGCCCTGGGTGGCGAGCGACACGGCGCTGGCCAGGAGCACCACGAGCGAGGCGGTGATGGCGATGCGCCACCCCTTGCGGAAGTCGAGGTCGTCGTCGAAGGAGAGCAGCCGGCTGACGAAGCTGCGCCCGCCCCCCGCCCGGCCGCCCCGGGCCTCGTCGGTGCCGTCGCCCCCGTCCGCGGTGCCGTCGTCGACCGTCTCGTCGGAGAGGTCGGTCATGTCGCCGCCCCCTTGGCCGTCCGCCGACGTCGGCCGGCGGCGGGGCCCTCGGCGAGCCGGTTCTCCGACGACGGTCGGACGCGGATGCCGACCACCTCGGGGCGGTCCTGGAACCGTTCGCTGCGGGCCAGCCACAGCACCACCGGGCGCATGAAGAAGTAGGAGGCCAGCAGGTCGAGGATGGTCGAGAGCCCCAGGTAGAAGGCGAAGCCCCGCACCGCGCCGACGGTCAGCCAGTACAGGAGCCCGGCGCCGATCAGCGACACCAGGTCGGCGGACACGATCGTGCGCCAGGCCGAGTCGAAGGAGGTGCCGACCGCCGAGCGCAGGGTGCGCCCGGCGGCCACGTCTTCTCGCAGGTGCTCGTAGAAGACCACGTTCGAGTCCACCGCCACGCCGATGGACACGATGATGCCGGTGATGCCGGCGAGGGTCAGGGCGAGGCCGCGGGTGTCACCCAGGTAGGAGATGACCACCCACAGCAGGGCGGCGCCGGAGGCCAGGCTGGCGATGGCCACCGCGCCGAGCAGCCGGTAGTAGACGAGCATGTAGAGCGCGACCAGGGCCAGGCCCACGAAGCCGGAGATGAGCCCGGCGTGCAGGTAGTCCTTGCCGAGGGTGGCGGACACGTCGCTGAACTGGCCGACGTTGAACTCCACCGGCAGGGCGCCGTACTTCAGCTTGAGGGCGAGGTCGTCGGCCTGCCCCTTGGTGAAGGACCCGGTGATGCGGAAGCTCTGATCGGCCAGGTTGAGGCTGTTGACCACCGGCGCCGACAGGATCTTGCCGTCGAGCACGATGGCGACCCGGCCGCCCGACCCGCCCTGGTTCGACTGCCCCGTCGGCGGGCACTCGGCCCCGCCGGAGTAGCAGGCGTTGAAGAGGGCGTTGATGGCCGACTTGTACCGGCCCTTGATGGAGATGGCGACCTCCCACTGCCCCGTGCCCTGGTTGAGCGCGCCCTCGGCCGAGGCCACCGCCTGACCGGGTGTGGCCTTGAACTGGGGGCCGGTGCCGGTGCCCGCCGGGCCCAGGCTGAGCGAGCCGGGGCCGTCGGGGTTGTTGCCGACGCAGGGCTGGTCGGGCGGGGTCTGGTTGGAGCAGGCGGCGACGCCGGGGTTGATGCCGGCGGGGGCGGTGGTGGTCGCCGCGTTGGGATCGACCGGGAGGGTGGTGGCGTTGGGGTCGGCGGGCGCGGTGGTGGTCGCCGCGTTCGGGTCGGCGGGGAGGGGGGTGGTGGTGGGCGTCTGGGCGCCCGCCGCGTTGGGACCGTCGGTGGGGCGCCCGAGGCTGTTGCCGGTGTTGTCCGACGGCGTCGACGCCGGTGCGGTCGCCGCCGGGGCCGTGGTCGTGGCGTTGGGATCGACCGGCGCGGTGGTCGCCCCCGGGACCGTGCTCGTGGCGCCGGGGGCCGTCGTGGTGGGGGCACCGGGTGCCGTCGTGGTCGGGGCGGCGGTGGTCGGCACCGGCGTCTGCAGCTGGCTCAGCACCGGCCGGAACTCGAGCTTGGCGGTGTCGCCGATCAGCGCCCGGGCCCGGTCGGGGTCCTTGATGCCCGGTAGCTGGATGATGACGGTCTTGCCCTGGCGGACGATGTCGGGCTCGGCCACGCCGAGGCCGTCGACCCGGCTCCGGATGATCTCCTTGGCCTGCTCGACCGCGTCGGAGGTCGGGTTGCCCTTCGCCTGCAGCGTCACCGACAGGCCGCCCTGCAGGTCGAGGCCGAGCAGCGGCCGGTTGCCGGCCACCTCGGTGTAGATCAGGCCGACCACCACGACGAGCAGGAACACCACCAGGGATCGGAACCCGGTCCGTCGCTTCACTGGTCCGCCACCTCCTGGTCGACCGCCTTGGCCCCGATCGCCTGCCGGGCGACGCGGAGGCGCACGCCGCCGCCGGCGTCGAGCACGACCACCTCGTCGTGGACCTCGAGCAGCACGCCGTGGATGCCGCCGGTCGTGATGACCTCGTCGCCGACCCGCAGGCCGGCCACCAGCGCCTGGTGGGAGCGCACGCGCGCCTGCTGGGGTCGGATCACCAGCAGCCACATCAGGCCGAAGACGACCACGACCAGCACGAGGGGGGCGGCGTTCATGAGCTAGGCGACCCTACTCGGTCGCCCCTCCGCGGCTGTCGCACCGGATCACCCCCAGACCTGGCGCGTCCGGCGCCGGAAGGCCTCGTAGCGGCCCTCGAGGACGGCCTCGCGGAGGGCGGCGGTGAAGCCCAGGATCCACCAGAGGTTGTGGATCGTGAGCAGCCGCCAGCCGGTCAGCTCGCCGACCTGCAGCAGGTGCCGCAGGTACCCCCGGGAGTAGCGCTGGCAGGTCGGGCAGGGGCAGGCGGGGTCGAGCGGGCCCGGGTCCACGGCGTGGCGCCGGGCCCGGAGGTTGACCCGTCCCGCGTCGGTGAGGATGGTGCCGTGCCGGGCGTGGCGGGTCGGCAGCACGCAGTCGAACAGGTCGATGCCGAGACCCACCGCCTCGACCATGGTCGAGGGGTCGCCCACCCCCATCAGGTAGCGGGGCTGGTCCGCGGGGAGGTCCTCGACGGCGGCGGCCAGCCCGACCAGGAGGTCGTCGCGGGCCTCGCCGACCGACAGCCCGCCCACGGCGTACCCGTCGAAGCCGACGGCGACGGTGCGCTCGGTGCTCTCGCGGCGCAGGGCGAGGTCGGTACCCCCCTGGACGATGCCGAACTGGGACTGGGCCAGGTCCCAGCCGGCCCGCCGCTCGGCGCCCGCGAGGAACGCCTGCCGGGCCCGACCGGCCCACCGGGCGGTGCGCTCGACCGCCCGTCGGAGCTCCGCCGCCGGTGACGGCAGCGGCGGGCACACGTCGAGCGCCATCTGGATGTCGGCCCCCAGTCGCTCCTGCACGTCGACCGCCCCCTCCGGGGTGAGCCGGTGGGTGCTCCCGTCGTAGGTCGAGCGGAAGGTGACGCCCTCGTCGTCGACCTTCGGAGAGAGCGAGAACACCTGGTAGCCGCCGGAGTCGGTGAGCAGGGCGCCGTCCCACGCCTCGAACCGGTGCAGGCCGCCCAGGCCGCGGACCACGTCGGCGCCCGGGCGCAGCATCAGGTGGTAGGTGTTGGCCAGCACGATCCGGGCGCCGGCGGCGGTCAGGTCCTCGCCGGTCACCCCCCGCACCACCCCCTTGGTCCCCACCGGCATGAAGCACGGCGTCGGCACCAGGTGGCGCGGGGTGCGCAGTCGGCCGGCCCTGGCGGCGCCGTCGGTGGCGACCAGCTCGATGCGGCACCCGGTCCCCGGTCCCGCCTGCTCCGGTGCCGGCCGCCCGGGTGCCGGCCTGTCGGAGGCCGGGGTCACGCGGCGCGGTCGACGAGCATGGCGTCGCCGAAGGAGAGGAAGCGGTAGCCCCGGTCGAGGGCGGCGGCGTAGGCCGATCGCCAGCCCGGACCGGCGAAGGCCTCGAGCAGGGCGAGGAGCGTCGAGCGGGGGGCGTGGAAGTTGGTCAGCAGCCGGTCGACCACCTGGAAGCGGAAGCCGGGGAGGATGAACAGGTCGGTGCTCCCCCGGTCCGTCGCGGCGCGGGCGGCGCTCTCGAGGGCCCGCACGACCGTGGTGCCCACCGCGACGACCCGGTCGGCGGCGAGGCAGGCGGTCAGGGTCTCGGCGGGCACGTCGAAGCGCTCGGCGTGCATGGGGTGGTCCTCGACGCGGTCGGCGCTCACCGGCCGGAAGGTGCCGAGGCCGACCTCCAGCTCGAGCCGGGCGATCCGCACGCCGGCCGCCACGCAGGCGTCGAGCACGGCGGCGGTGAGGTGCAGGCCGGCGGTGGGGGCGGCGGCCGAGCGGGCCCGGTCGGGGGGCTGGGCGTACACGGTCTGGTAGCGCTCCGGATCGGCCGGCGCCCGGTGGATGTAGGGCGGCAGGGGCACCTCGCCGTTGTCGTCGAACACGTCGTGGCCGCCGCCGCTCCCGTGCCGCTCCAGGCGAACGCCCCGGACGCCGTCGCCCCGGTCCTCCTCGACCACGACGGTGGCGCCCCGCGCCGCCAGCTCGGTGCCCTCGGCCACCCGGTGGGCGGCGCCCACCAGCGCCTCCCACCGGTCCGCCTCGTCCTCGATGGGGTGCAGGAACAGCACCTCGACCGACCCCCCGGTCGCCTTCCGCAGCCGGAGCCGGGCCTTGCGCACCCGGGTGTCGTTCAGGACCAACAGGTCACCCGGGCCGAGGAGCCCGGGGAGGTCGCGCACGGTGCGGTCGACGGGGTCGACCAGGGCGCCGCCGGTCGCGTCGAGCAGCCGGGCGGCGTCCCGGGGCTCGAGCGGCTCCTGGGCGATGGCGGCCGCCGGCAGGTCGTAGTCGAGGGCGTCGGCCTCCATCGCTACCGGTCGAGCAGGGCGCCGACCGTGCGGGCCAGCAACCGGGCGCCGACGGGGATGCAGGCCTCGTCGACGTCGAAGGTCTCGTGGTGGATGTCGACGAAGGGCCCACCGGGGCGGCGCACGCCGAGCCGGACGTAGCAGCACGGGCCGTCGCCCTGGAACCAGGAGAAGTCCTCGCCGCCCCCGCTCTGCTCGGTGGGGAGCACCGCTTCCGCGCCGAGCAGGTCGGCGGCCACGCCCGCGACCAGCGCGGTGAGGTCGGGGTCGTTCTCGACCGGCGGCGAGCCGACGCGGTAGTCGACCTCGGCAGTGGCGCCGAGCGGCTCCACGATGCCGGCGACCAGGCTCGCCACCAGGTCGGGGGCCCGCTCCCACGTGGTCCGGCCCAGGGTGCGCAGGGTGCCCTGCAGGACGGCCTCGGTCGGGATGACGTTGGGGGCGCGCCCGGCGTTGACCGCGCCGAAGGTCAGGTTCAGCCCGTCGCGGCTGTCGGTGAGCCGGTGCAGGCTGGCCGGCAGGTCGCAGATCACCCGGCCGGCGACGTGGACCAGGTCGGCGGTCTGGTGGGGCCGGCCGGTGTGGCCCCCCGGGCCGCGGAGGGTGATGCGGAACAGGTCCGCGGCCGAGGTGATGGGCCCGGCGCGCAGCCCGACGGTGCCGACGTCGAGCGCCGGGGCGCAGTGGACGGCGAGCACGGCGCGGGCGCCGACGGCCGCCCCCGCCTCGTGCAGGGCCCGGGCGCCGCTCGGCAGGGTCTCCTCGGCCGGCTGGAAGAGCAGCCGCACCCGGCCGCCGCAGCCGGCCCCCGCCCGGTGGAGCGCCAGCCCGGCGCCCAGCACCACCGCGGTGTGCACGTCGTGGCCGCACGCGTGGCACGCACCGTCGTGGGTGGAGCGGTACGGGACCTCCTTGCGGTCGGGCATCGGGAGGGCGTCGATGTCGGCACGGAGCACGATCGGCGGTCCCTCGTCGGGAGCCGGCGTCCCGTCCGCGGCGGGGACGGCCACGTCGCAGACGACGCCGACCCCGTCCGGTGGGAGCGCCGGTCGGGGGTCCAGCCCCGCCGACCGCAGGCGCTCCACCAGGCGGGCGCTCGTCCGGTGCTCCTGCCAGCTCAGCTCCGGGTGCTGGTGGAGGTCGCGGCGGAACGCCACCAGGTCGCCGGCCAGGTCGTCGACGGCCGCGTCGGATGCGGCCTCCGGGCCGTCCGGGCCGTCCGGGCCGGGCTGGGGCTCGGCGCTCACCGCGCCACCGCCCGGGGGCACCCCGCGGCCAGCTCCTCGACCAGGTGGTCGACCACCGCCCGCAGGTCGGGGGCGGCGTCGCCGGTGCCGGCCGCCGCCCGCTGGCGCAGGTAGCTCGGCCCCACCTCGAGGATGCGGTGCACGCCGGCCAGCTCGGTCGCGCAGCCGAGTCGGGTGGCGATGGGCTCGAGCTCCTCGAGGGTCTCGACCACGGACTCGGACAGCGGTTGCAGGGAGCCGGCGTCGTCGACGATCAGCTCGGCGTCGATGCCGTGGCGCCCGGCCCGCCACTTGTTCTGCTGCAGGATCCAGTCGCGGTGGCGCGGGAGCTGGTAGCCGCGGTCGAGCAGGTGGTCGAGCCACGCCACCAGTGACTGGCCGAGGGCGGCGACGGCCGTCACCTCGGTCAGCGTCGGCATGCCGTCGCACATGCGCAGCTCGACGGTGCCGAAGTCGGGGTGGGGGCGGATGTCCCACCACACCTCGCGGATCGTGCTGATGGCCCGGGAGGTCACCAGGGTGTCGACGAACCCCTCGAACTCGGTCCAGTCCTCGAGCGTCGGCGGCAACCCGGCGGTGGGCAGGCCCTCGAAGACCTTGGCCCGGCTCGACGCCAGCCCGGTGTCCTGACCCTCCCAGTACGGGCTCGACGCCGACAGCGCGAGCAGGTGGGGGATGTAGCCGGCCATGGCGTTGGCGATCGGGATGACCTTCTCGGCCGACCGCACGCCCACGTGCACGTGGACGCCGAAGATCTGCAGCCGGCGGGCCATCCACTGCATCTCGCCCACCAGCTTCTGGTAGCGGGGGTCGGGGCTGATGACCTGGTCGCCCGGACGCGAGTACGGGTGGGTGCCCGAGCACATGACGGCCAGGCCCCGTCGGTCCGCCGCCTCCTGCACCGCGGTCAACGTGGCGGTCAGGTCCTCCCGCGCCTCGCGGGCGGTGCCGCAGACCCCGGTGACGATCTCGACGGTGCACTCGAACAGCTCGTGCTTGGCCCGGGGGTGCGCCCCCCCGGGGTGGCCCCGACCGATCTCGTCCAGGATCTCGCTGGCCGCGCTCACCAGCTCGCCGGTGCGCCGGTCCACCAGCTCCAGCTCGACCTCGACGCCCACGCTCGGGCCGTCCGAGCTGTTGAACGAGATGGGCATCCGCCGAGGCTACGTCGGGCGCCGGGACGCCCCGCCCAGCCGGCGGCCCCCGATCCGCCGGTGGCCCCGATCAGCCGAACAGGTTGGGCGGCGCCGAGGCGCCGGAGGCGTCGGCGGGCGCGCCCAGTCCCAGGTGGGACCACGCCGCCGGGGTGGCGACCCGCCCGCGGGGGGTGCGCATGAGCAGGCCCTTGGCGGATCAGGAAGGGCTCGTAGACGTCCTCGACCGTCTCGGCCGGCTCGCCCACCGCGATGGCGAGGGTGGAGAGGCCGACCGGCCCCCCGCCGAAGCGCTCGCAGAGCTGGCCGAGGATGGCCCGGTCGACCTTGTCGAGGCCCCGCTCGTCGACGCCGAAGGTGGCCAGGCCGGACCGGGCGGCGGCGTGGTCGACGGTGCCGTCGGACCGCGACCTCGGCGAAGTCGCGCACCCGGCGCAGCAGCCGGTTGGCGATCCGGGGCGTGCCCCGGGCCCGGCCGGCGATCTCGGCGGCGCCCTCGGCGTCGATGGTCACCCCGAGGATGTCGGCGGCCCGCTCGACGATGGCCCGCAGGTCGCCGGGCTCGTAGTAGTCGAGGCGGGCGACCAGGCCGAAGCGGTCGCGGAGCGGCCCGGTGATGAGCCCCGTGCGGGTGGTGGCGCCGACCAGGGTGAAGCGCGGCACGTCGAGGCGGATCGACCGGGCGGCGGGGCCCTTGCCCAGCACGATGTCGAGCTGGAAGTCCTCCATGGCCGGGTAGAGGACCTCTTCCACCGATCGGGGCAGGCGGTGGATCTCGTCGATGAAGAGGACGTCGCCGTCGTCCAGGGCGCTCAGGATGGCGGCCAGGTCGCCGGCCCGCTCGAGCGCCGGCCCCGACGTGACGTGCAGGGCGACCTCCATCTCGGCGGCCACGATGCCGGCCATGGTGGTCTTGCCCAGGCCCGGGGGGCCGGCGAAGAGCAGGTGGTCGGCGGCCTGGCCGCGGCGCCGGGCGGCCTCGAGGATGATGGCCAGGTGCTCCTTGAGCTCGGCCTGGCCCACGAAGTCGTCGAGCCGTCGGGGCCGCAGGCCGGCCTCCTCGCCCACCAGGGCACCGGTGACCAGCTCGCCCTCGACGTCGTCGGGCAGGGCGTCGGCCCGCAGCAGCTCGTCCCTCATCGCCGGGCCCCCAGCGAGCGGAGCGCGGCACGCACCAGGGCGCCGACGTCGGCGTCGGTGCCCTCGTCGGGCAGGTCGAGGTCGCGGAGGGCCGCCGCCACCTCGTCGGGGCCGTAGCCGAGGGCGAGCAGGGCGTCGCGCACGTCGCTGCGCACCGACGGCGCGTCGCCCGAGCCGGTCGCCGACGCCGCCGCGGCGCGCCGTCGCGTCGGGCGTCGAAGCGGGACTTGAGCTCGATCAGCAGCCGGGCGGCGGTCTTCTTGCCCACGCCGGGCACCAGGCAGAGGGCGGCCACGTCGTCGTCGGCCAGCACCCGGCGGAGGGCGGCCGGGTCGTGGACCGCCAGGATGGCCAGGGCCAGCGCCGGGCCCACCCCGTGGGCGCCGAGCAGCGCCTCGAAGGCGGTGCGCTCCTCGCCGGTGGCGAAGCCGTAGAGGGTCTCGGCGTCCTCGCGCACGTGGTGGTGCACCCAGACGAAGACCTCGCCGCCGAGGTCACCGAGCTGGGCGGCGGTGACGGGACCGGCCTGGACCCGGTAGCCGACGCCGGCCACCTCGACCAGCAGCTCGCCGTCGACGCGGCGGTCGAGCAGGGTGCCCCGCAGCGACCCGATCACCGGTCCGCCCCCTGGGCGACGGCACCGGCAGCCGCCACCCGCTGCTGCACCGGCGCGTGGGCCAGGTGGCAGAGGGCCAGGGCGGCGGCGTCGGCGGCGTCGGCGGGCCTCGGCCGCTCGGCCAGGCCGAGCAGTCGCTGCACCATGACCTGCACCTGCTCCTTCTCGGCCCGACCGTCGCCGGTCACCGCCAGCTTCACCTCGTTCGGGGTGTACTCGACCACCTCGCAGCCGGCGGCCACCGCCTCGGCCATGGCCAGCCCGCTCGCCTGCCCCACCGACATGGCGGTGCGGACGTTGGTCTGGAAGAACACCCGCTCGATCGCCACCACCTGGGGGCGCAGCTCGCCGAGGAGGGTCCGCAGCTCGCGCTGCAGCTCGGCCAGCCGGCGCGGCAGCGGGGCGTCGGGCGGCGTGCGCAGCACCCCGATGGCCCGGGCCCGGGGGCCGGAGCGGCGCGCCTCGACCGCCCCGTAGCCGCACCGGGACAGCCCCGGGTCGATGCCGAGCACGAACACCTGTACGAACCTACCGGAGCCGGGATCCTGGGTGTGGGATTACCCGCTCCTCACACGATGCTCACACCTGGCGCCGCACCATCGGGGGGGGCCGGCCACCGGCGCCGGCCCGAGGAGCCTGCCATGCCGATGCCGCCCCGCCGCCGATCGACCGGCCGCCACGCCCGACCGCGGCGCGCCCTCCTGGCTTCGCTGGCCGCCGCCGCCCTGGTCGCGGGGTGCACCAGCGGCTCGTCGGGGTCGGGGTCGGGGTCGCCGGGCTCGGCCGGGACGACGACCGCCGCCGGTGCCGACATCCACAAGATCAAGCACGTCGTGGTGATCATGCAGGAGAACCGCTCCTTCGACAGCTACTTCGGCACCTTCCCCGGCGCCGACGGCATCCCCCGGTCGAACGGGACGCCGACGGTGTGCCTGCCGAGCGCGAGCGGCTCGTGCGTGAAGCCGTACCACGAGACCGCCGACGTGAACGGCGGAGGCCCGCACAGCCAGGACAACGCCACCGCCGACGTCGACGGCGGGAGGATGGACGGCTTCGTCGAGCAGGCCCAGCGGGGGCGCAAGGGCTGCTCCGATCCGACCAACCCGGCCTGCACCAACGGCTCCGGTGCCGACGTCATGGGCTGGAAGGACGCCCGGGAGATCCCGAACTACTGGACCTACGCCAAGGACTACGTCCTGCAGGACCACCTGTTCGAGCCCAACGCCTCCTGGAGCCTGCCCGCCCACCTGTTCATGGTCTCGGAGTGGTCGGCGAGGTGCGCCTCCTCGGACCCGGCGAGCTGCACGAACCAGCTCCAGGCTCCCGGCCTCCCGCCAGACTTCCGCTCCGGCACCGCCGGCATCGGCGGCAAGCCTCGGGCTTCCACCCGCCGCAACCGGCGACGGGCGACCGCCACGACGACGGCCCCCACGACGACGGCCCCCACCACGACGGCGCCCACCACGGGCACGCCCACGACCGCGCCCACCACCGACGCGGAGGGCGACCCGGCGGCGGCGCCGACGGGGCCCGACTACGCGTGGACCGACCTCACCTACCTCATGCACGAGAAGCAGGTGCCGTGGGGGTACTACGTCGTCAGCGGCCGCGAGCCCGACTGCCAGAACGACGCCGCCGTCAGCTGCATCGCCCCCAAGCAGGACGCCCGCACGCCGGGGATCTGGAACCCGTTGCCGTACTTCGACACGGTCAAGGCCGACGGCCAGCTCGGCAACATCCAGTCGGTCGACCACTTCTACGCGCAGGCCAAGGCAGGGACGCTGCCGGCGGTGTCGTGGGTGGTGCCCTCCGGTGCGGTCAGCGAGCACCCACCGGCCACCAGCTCGGCCGGGCAGGCCTACGTGACCAGCCTGATCAACGCCATCATGCGCTCACCGGACTGGAGCTCGACCGCCATCTTCCTGGCGTGGGACGACTGGGGCGGGTTCTACGACCACGTCACCCCGCCGAAGGTCGACGCCAACGGCTACGGGCTGCGGGTGCCCGGCCTGGTGATCAGCCCCTACGCCAAGAAGGGCTACATCGACCACCAGACCCTCTCCTTCGACGCCTACGCCAAGTTCATCGAGGACGACTTCCTCGGCGGTCAGCGCCTCGACCCGAGGACGGACGGTCGGCCGGACCCCCGCCCCGACGTGCGGGAGGAGGCCAGGCAGCTGGGCGACATCACCCAGGCGTTCGACTTCTCCCAGCCGCCCCGGCCGCCGACCATCCTGCCGGTCCGCCCTCCGCCCGGACCGGCGTCGCCGCCCTGAGGCCGACCGGCGCCGAGGCGACCCTCGGGCGGCTCAGAGGCTGGTCGCGTCGAGGAAGCGACGGGCCAGCGCCTCGTCGCCGAGGACCTCGACCCCGTCCTCCGACCGCCGCCAGAGGGCCAGCAGGAGGGCCGACGCCGGGCCCCGCAGGGCGGCGTCGGCCTTGGCGTGGCCGGACCGGACCTCGAACGGGCGCTCGGACCCCGGCGGCGCCGGGGTGATCTCCCACTCCCCGGCCCCGTCGGCGTCGGTCGGGTGGAGGTGGACGCTGCCGCCGACGGCGGCGGCGCCCTCCGCGCCCCGCCCCAGGAAGCAGGCCAGGAACTCGTCGATGCCGTCCACCCCCAGGTCCGTCGGGATCGGATCCGGGGCGCCCACCGCCGACTGGCCGTCCCAGGCGTGGACGGTCAGCTCGTGGGCCATCCGCCGCTGCACCCAGCCGACGGTCTGGTTCGCCGGCGACCACGTCCAGCACCGGGCGGCCGGATCGGCGCCGTCGAGGCGCTCGCACAGCGCCGCGACCCGCTCGTCGAGGACCGCCACCGACGGCGAGCCGGTCAACGCCGGGTCGGGGTGCCAGGCGTCCGCGGCGACCCCGTCGAGCACCGCCCCCCAGAAGTCGACGACCACGCTGACGTGGGCGACGAGGTCGGCCACGGTCCAGCCCGGGCACGGCGGCACCGTCGCCTCCAGGTGGCCGTCGGCGGCCTCCGAGAGGCGCCGGCCGCCCCGCCGGACCTCGGCCACGAACCGGTCTGCGTCCACCTCCCGACCGTACTGCTGGGCGCCGCCTCCGGGCAGCGCTGGCTTCGCCACGACGGGTGTCACCGTCGTGCTGCTCCGCCTCGCGGCTGCGTAGCCCTACCGACGGACCGGGCCCGGCTGGGGAGGACACCCCCCGAACTTGTCGCAGTTGTGCCGGCCATGGGCCGACAAGTGCGACGAGTTCGGGCGGCGAGGGCTTCCCGGGGGCTTCACGGGGGTGGGTTGCTGCCGATGGACCCTGGTGACCGAGCCTGCTGCCTCCGGCCCGGCGACCGGCGAGCCCGTCGTGCTGGTCGAGGGCGTCAGCCGCCGCTTCGGCGCCGTCGACGCCCTGAGCCGCCTCGACCTGTCCGTGCCGCCCGGCGAGATCACCGTCCTGCTGGGCCCGAACGGGGCCGGCAAGACCACCGCCATCCGCATGATCACCGGCGCCCTCGACCCCCACTCGGGACGGGTGCGGGTGTTCGGGCTCGACCCGGGGCGGGACGGCGAGGAGGTGCGGCGCCGCTGCGGCGTCGTCTCGGCCAAGCCGGCGCTCTACGACCGGCTGAGCGGCTACGACAACCTCGCCTACGCGGCCGAGCTGTACGGCCTGGGCCGGGGCGCGGCGCTGGGTGATCGCATTCACGCCGCCGCCGCCCGCTTCGGCATCGAGACGGCCCTCGACCAGCAGGTCGGCGGCTTCTCGACCGGCATGAAGACCCGCCTGGCGCTGGCCCGGTCGGTGCTCCACGGCCCCGACCTGCTGCTCTTCGACGAGCCCACCTCGGGTCTCGACCCGGAGTCGAGCCACGCCGTGCTCGAGATGATCCGGGAGATGACCGCCGAGGGCACCACGGTCGTCATGTGCACCCACCTGCTGATGGAGGCCGAGGGGCTGGCCGACCAGGTCGTCGTGCTCGAGGCCGGGTCCACCATGATCGCCGGCGCCCCCGACGAGCTGACCCACCGGTTCTGGCCCACCTCGGTCCTGATCGTCGACGCCGAGGACCCCGCCGACCTGGCCCACCTCGACCAGCTCCCCGGCGTCCGCTCGGTGGCGCCGGTCCGCACCGCCTCGGCCGCCGACGGCAGCGCCCAGCAGGTGTCGCTCGACGACCCCCGTCGCATCCCCGACGTCATCGCCGCCCTGGTCGCCCGGGGCGTCCGCCTCACCCGGGCCGAGCCCCACGTGCCCACCCTCGAGGACCTGTACTTCGCGGTGCGGGGTCGCCGGGAGACCGCCGAGGACGGCGGCCGCCAGCTCACCCCCTCCGCGCCCCGCCCGGACTGGATGGCCGGGTCGCCACCGCCGCCACCGCCCCCGGCGCCGGGGGGACGGCCGAGCGTGGCGCCCGACCACGAGCTGGAGCCGCAGCCGTGACCTCCCTCCACTGGCCGCGGGTCCGCACCGTCGCCCGCACCGAGCTGAAGCAGCTCCTGCAGGCGAAGGACTTCTGGATGCCGATGGCGCTGCTCGGCGCCATCTTCTTCTTCCTCATCCCGCTGGTGCTGCTCTTCGGCATCACCCGGGTCAGCAACGTGGCCGCGGTCAAGCAGCTGTCGACGACGCTGAAGGTGCTCCCCCAGTCGGCCCAGCACGCCATCCGGGGGCACACCGAGCAGGCCCGGGCCGCCTACGCCATGGCCGTCTACCTCCTGGCCCCGGTGGCGGTGGTGGTGCCGCTCACCATCTCGACCGCCGTCGGCGCCTCGACCATCGTCGGCGAGCGCGAGCGCGGCACCGGTGAGTTCCTGGCCCACTCCCCCGCCCCGGTCCGCGAGATCTACGTCGGCAAGCTGCTGGCCAGCGTGGTGCCCGGGTACCTCACCACCATCGTCGGCTTCGCCGTCTACTCGCTGCTCGTGAACCTGATCGTCGGGCCCGAGGTGGGCGGCTGGTTCTTCCCCACCGGCCAGTGGTGGATCCTGATGCTGTGGGTGGTGCCGCCCTTCCTGGCCCTCACGCTGTCGCTGGTGCTGCGGCTCTCGGCCCGGGTGAAGAGCACCGCCGCCGCCCAGCAGGCGTCCGGCCTGGTGACCCTGCCCCTGATCATGGTCGCCTACAGCCAGTCGACCGGCTCGCTCTTCGGCGCCGGCTCGGCCGGCCTCTACCTGGGTGCCATCGCCTGGGTGGTGGCGATCTTCGCCCTCCGTCGGGGCATGAGGTCGGTGTCGCGCGCCCGGCTGCTCGGCGTGGCCGACGGCATCTGACGCCGACCCCGCATCAGCCGCCGCCGACGGGCCGACCGGCTACGACTCGTCGCCCCGCTCCTCGGGCGGCAGCTCGCCGGGTGCGGCCCGGCGCACGGCATCGACCAGCTCGTCGGTGGAGCGGAAGCTCAGCCCGGCGATGGCCCGGTGGGCGTACACCACGATCCCCTCGGCATCGATGACGAACGCCGAGCGCCGGTAGAACCCGGCGGGACCCAGCACGCCGTAGGCCCGCCCGACCTCCTTCTCGGTGTCCGCGAGGAGGGGGAACTCGAAGCCCCCCTGCTTGTCGGCGAAGCCCTGGTGGCTGTCGACCGACTGCGGGCTGATGGCCAGCACCTGGGCCCCGACGCCGGTGAAGTCCTCGATGTCGTTGCTGTAGCTGTTCAGCTGCTTGGTGCACACGGGCGTGTTGTCGCCGGGGTAGAAGGCCAGCACCACCGGCTGGCCGGCGAAGTCCGCCAGCGAGTAGTCGCGCCGCTCGCCGTCCAGGATCCCCGGCAGGGTGAACGGCGGCGCCGGGCGGCCCGGGCTCGGTCCGGCCATCAGGCGCCCACCTCCTCGAGGATCTGGTCCGGGATGTCGAAGTTGGCGTACACGTCCTGCACGTCGTCGTTCTCCTCCAGGGCGTCGATCAGGTTCAGCACCTGCTTGGCCGTGGAGCTCGACTCCAGCGGGATGCGGTTGTCCGGGACCATGGCCAGGTCCGACGACTCGATCGGCACCGAGGCCGCCTCGAGCGCGTCCCGCACGGCGTGCAGGTCGCTCGGCGGGGTGGTGACCGACCAGACGTCGCCGTCGCGCTCGATGTCCTCGGCCCCGGCGTCGGCGGCGGTGAGCATCAGCTCGTCCTCGTCGACCTCGCCCGGGACCAGGATCACGCCCTTGCGGTGGAACTGCCACGACACCGCCCCAGGTTCGGCCATCGACCCCCCGGCCCGGGTGAAGACGCTGCGGATGTCGGCGCCGGTGCGGTTGCGGTTGTCGGTGAGGACCTCGATCAGCACCCCGACGCCGCCGGCGGCGTAGCCCTCGTAGGTGATCTGCTCGTAGGTGACCCCTTCGAGCTCGCCCGTGCCCCGCTTGATGGCCCGCTCGATGGTGTCGAGCGGCACCGAGCTGTCGCGGGCCTTCTGGTACATGGTCCGCAGGGTCGGGTTCATGGTGGGGTCGCCCCCGCCCTCGCGTGCCGCCACCTCGACCTGCCGGATCAGCTTGGCGAACACCTTGGCCCGCCGGGCGTCGGCGGCGCCCTTCTTGTGCTTGATGGTGGCCCACTTGGAATGGCCGGACATCAGGACTCCTCTGCGGTGCGGACGAACAGCTGGTGCAACCGGGGGTCGGCGGTCAGCTCCGGGTGGAATGCTGACACGAACGCGGTGCCGGAGCGGCAAAGGACCGGCTCGCCGTCGACCCGGGCCAGCACCTCGACGCCCGGACCGGCCCGCTCGACCACCGGCGCCCGGATGAACACGGCGTGGAACGGCCGGTCGTCCAGGCCGGCGGCGGCGAGCCCGGCCACGTCGAGGTCGACCTCGAAGCTGTCGACCTGGCGCCCGAAGCCGTTGCGGCGGACGGTGAGGTCGACGGTGCCGAAGCTGCGCTGGTCGGCCCGGCCGTCGAGGACCTCCGAGGCCAGCAGGATCATCCCCGCGCACGTGCCCAGCACCGGGAGCCCGTCGGCCAGCCGCTCGGCCAACGGCTCGCGCAGGCCGGAGGAGTCGAGGAGGAACGACATGGTCGTCGACTCGCCGCCGGGCATCACCAGCGCGTCGACGTCGGCCAGCTGGGCCGGCGTGCTCACCGCCACCGGCTCGGCCCCCGACGCCCGCAACGCCCGCTGGTGGGCCCGCACGGCGCCCTGCAGCGCCAGCACGCCGCACTTCATCTGTCGGGCGCCGCCCGACAGGGCGGCGCTGGCTTCGCCATGACGGGTGTCATCGTGTGCGCTGCTCCGCCTGGCGGCTGCGCAGCCTGGCCAACTGGCTGGACCCCGCTGGCGAGGGAAGCGCCAGCGACGAGCCAGGCGCGAGCGCCGCAGGTGCTCGCCATGAGCACGGCGCTGGCTTCGCCATGGCGGGTGTCATCGTGTGCGCTGCTCCGCCTGGCGGCTGCGCAGCCTGGCCAACTGGCTGGACCCCGCTGGCGAGGGAAGCGCCAGCGACGAGCCAGGCGCGAGCGCCGCAGGTGCTCGCCATGAGCACGGCGCTGGCTTCGCCATGACGGGTGTCATCGGTTCCGCTGCTCCGCCTGGCGGCTGCGCAGCGTTGCTGGGCGCCGCCCCAGGGGCGGCGCTGGCTTCGCCATGACGGGTGTCATCGGTTCCGCTGCTCCGCCTGGCGGCTGTGCAGCCTGGCCACCTGGCTTCGCCATGACGGGTGTCATCGTGTGCGCTGCTCCGCCTGGCGGCTGCGCAGCCTGGCCGGCAGGCAGGGATCGTGAAGATCACGCCCTGGGGGTCAAGATCACGACAAGTTCCCGCTCCGCAGGAGCCGAACGGCGCGATCGAGCCGGTGGTCACCAGCCGCGGTCGGCGTAGGTGGTGTCGAGGGTGCTGATCTCGAGGCCGGGCATGGCCGGACCCAGGCCGCGTGAGACCTTGGCCAGGATGGCCGGGTCGTCGAAGTGGGCGGTGGCCTCGACGATGGCCTTGGCCCGCACCGCCGGGTTGTCGCTCTTGAAGATGCCCGAACCGACGAAGACCGCCTCGGCCCCCAGCTGCATGGCCAGGGCGGCGTCGGCGGGGGTGGCCAGGCCGCCGGCGCAGAACAGCGGCACCGGCAGGGTGCCGGTCTGGGCCAGCTCCTGCACCAGGCCGATGGGTGCCTGCAGCCGCTTGGCCCACTCGAACTGCTCGGCCGGATCCGCCTGGGTGATCCGGCGGATGTCACCCCGGATCGAGCGCAGGTGGCGCACCGCCTCGACCACGTTGCCGGTGCCGGCCTCCCCCTTGGAGCGGATCATGGCCGCGCCCTCGGAGATGCGCCGCAGCGCCTCGCCCAGGTTGGTCGCCCCGCACACGAACGGGACGGTGAAGGCCCACTTGTCGATGTGGTGGGCCTCGTCGGCGGGGGTCAGCACCTCGCTCTCGTCGACGTAGTCGACGCCGAGCGCCTCGAGGATCTGGGCCTCGACGAAGTGGCCGATGCGGGCCTTGGCCATGACCGGGACGGTGACCGCGGCCTTGATGCCCTCGATCATCTCCGGGTCGCTCATCCGGGCCACGCCGCCGTCGCGGCGGATGTCCGACGGCACCCGCTCGAGGGCCATGACCGCGGTGGCGCCGGCATCCTCGGCGATGCGGGCCTGCTCCGGGTCGACCACGTCCATGATCACGCCGCCGGCCAGCATCTCGGCCAGCCCCCGCTTGACGCCGAGGGTGCCGGTCTGGTGACCGGCCCGCGAGGCGGACGGGGCAGGATCGGAGGCGTCGACCATGGGCTCCATCGTACCGACGACCCCCCAGCGGCCCCGCACCGGTTCCCCGGTCCGCTCAGGTCCCGAGCTTGCGGTAGGCGGCCACCACCGAGACGCCGAAGGTGCGGGCCGGCGTGCGCTCGAGGCCCTTCGACACCGGGCGGAGGTACCGGGCCGAGGCGTGCTTGGCGCAGGGCGGCATGAGGAAGTCGACGCCCACCCGCTCGAAGCCGACCGGCACCAGCCACTGGTCGAGGTCGTCCGGCCGGTAGTTGCGGGCGGTGGCGATCCGGCGGTGCAGCGGCTTGATCCACGGGACGAACGGCACGAACTTCGAGCGCCGTTCGCGCCCGAGCACCCGGAACGAGTGCGTCTCGACGGGGAACCAGCGGTTGGGCGCGGTGATGAGGAAGGCGCCGCCGGGGCGGAGCACCCGGTGGATCTCCGCCGCCGCCCGGTCGGGGTCGACGATGTGCTCGACCACCTCGATGGCGGTGACCACGTCGACGTGGGCGTCGGGCAGGTCGAGCGCCTCGGCCGACATCTCGTGGGCCTCGACGGGCAGCGCCGGGTGCTCGGCCAGGAACGCCCGGAACCGCGCGAGCCGCTCGGGCTCGATCTCGACGCCGATCGTCTGCTCGAACCCGGCGGCCATGACCGAGGTGTAGGACCCGTTGCCGCACCCCACGTCGAGCAGCCGCTCGCCGCGGAGCGGCCACAGGGCGTCCAGCTTGGCGATGCGGTCGGCGACCGCCACCGAGCCGTGCGCCTCCGGCCACCCCAGGCTGATCCGGCGTCCTGCCTCGACCGGCATCGCTCCCTCACCCTCCGTGTCGATCCTGAAATCCGAACGCGGAGCGTAGTCGAGGAGTCAGAGCTCGCGCAGGGCGGCGATCCGCTCGTCGAGGGGCGGGTGGGTGTCGAAGAGCCGGTTGAACTTCGACAGCCGGCCCTCCTCCTCGTCCTTGGCGAGCGGCTGCTCGATCCAGAGGTGGGCGGTGGCCCGGGACCCGCTGTGGATCACCGTCTTGTCGGCCTTGAGCTTCTCGAGGGCCGAGATCAGCCCAGGCGGGTACCGGGTCATCTCGACCCCGGAGACGTCGGCCAGCGACTCGCGGCGCCGGCTGACCGCCGCCTGCATGACCTTGGCGACCAGCGGCGAGAGGATGAGCAGAGCGAAGCCGAGCACCGCCAGGAAGGCGAACGGCGACCCGCCCTGGCTGTCGTTGCGCCCCCGGCGCCCGCCGTTCCACCACAGCATGCGGATGCCCATGTCGCTCAGCAGCACCACGACCCCGACCAGGGTCACGGCGATGGTGGAGACCAGGATGTCGTAGTTCTTGACGTGGCTCAGCTCGTGGGCGAGGACCCCCTCGAGCTCGACCCGGTTCATCTTCTCGAGCAGCCCGGTGGTGACCGCGATGGCGGCGTGCTGGGGGTTGCGGCCGGTGGCGAAGGCGTTCGGGGCGGCGTCGTCGACGATGTAGATGCGGGGCTTCGGCAGCCCGCTGGCGATGCAGAGGCCCTCGACCAGGTTGTGCAGCCGGGCGTAGGTCTCGGGGTCGGCGGGCTGGGCCCGACTCATGGCCAGGGCGATGGCGTCGGACTTCCAGTACGAGCCCCAGGCCAGTGCCACCGCCACCACCACCGCCACCGGGACCAGCCACGGCCCGACGCCGGTGATCAGGTCGACGGCGAGCGCGACGAGCACGATCAGCAGCACGAAGCCGCTGATCAGGTAGGCGGTCCGGCGCTTGTTCTGGGCGACCTGGTCGTACAAGGGCGTCGGGAGCGGGTCAGAACTCGACGGTCACGGGACCGCGCGAGTCGCCCTCGGCCTCGAAGTACTCCCGCTCCGTGAAGTGCATCGGCCCGGCCACCGCCACCGCCGGGAAGGACTGGATCTTGGTGTTCCAGCGGTTCACGGTGTCGTTGTAGAACTGCCGGGCGTAGGCGATCTTGTCCTCGGTGGCGGTCAGCTCCTCCTGCAGCTCGAGGAAGTTCTGGTTGGCCTTGAGGTCCGGGTACGCCTCGGAGAGGGCGAACAGGTTCTTCAGGGCGCCGCTGATCATGTTCTCGGCCTGGGCCTGCTCGGCCGGGCCGCTGGCGTTGACGCCGGCGTTGCGGGCGGCCACGACCTGCTCGAGCGTCTCGCGCTCGTGGGCGGCGTAGCCCTTCACGGTCTTGACCAGGTTGGGGATCAGGTCGTAGCGCCGCTTGAGCTGCACGTCGATCTGGGCCCAGGCGTTGTCGACCTTGTTCTTCAGCCGGATCAGGCCGTTGTAGGTCGACACCGCCACCACGACGAGCAGCACCACGAGCACCAACACGACGATGAGTGCGATCACGGGCTCCTCCGAGCGGGGCGCCGCCGACGGCGGCTCACCCCCGATGCTACGGCAGGGCGATGCGACTCTTGCGCGCCACCGGGCTGCGCCGCTCGAGCGGCGGCATCTCCCCCACCGGGACCGCGCCCGGGCCGCACCCGCCCGCGATCACCCTCCGGTAGAGGTCGAGGTAGCGCTCGGCGAGGCGATCCATCGAGAACTCGTCGGCCCGGACCGTGCCGGCCTCGACCAGCGAGTGGGCCAGCGACGGCTCCGCCAGCACCTGCTGCAACGCGGCGGCGAGCGCCTCCAGGTCGCCGGGCGGGCAGAGCAGCGCCTCGCGGCCGTTGCGGGCCACGTTGGCGTAGCCGGGGAGGTCGCTCGCCACCAGCACGGTGCGAGCGGCCATGGCCTCGAGCAGCACCACCCCGAAGGACTCGCCGTGGAGCGAGGGGGCGCAGAACACGTCGGCGCCCCGCATCCGGGAGGCCTTCTCGGCGTCGGAGATGCGCCCCAGCCACTCGATCCGAGGGTCGCCGGCGTAGCGGGCCCTGAGCTCGGCGGTCTCGGGGCCGTCGGAGCCGACCCACAGCCGCACGTCCGGGGGCAGGTCGGTCATGGCGTCGAGCAGGACCTGCAGGCCCTTGCGCGGCTCGTGGCGGCCGAGGAAGAAGATGGTCGGACCTTCGGTCGGCCACGGCGTGGCCTTGGCGAAGGGCTCGATCTCGATGCCGTTGAACAACCGCTCGTAGTGGGCCGGGAACTTCTTCGACACCAGCTCCAGGGCGTCCTCGGACACCACGCAGCGGGCGTCGAGGCGGGTGCCGAGCCACCGCAGCGGCCGGTGGGCGAGGGTGTACATGGCGCTCACGCCGGCGGCGTGGAAGGTGCCGACCAGGGGCACGGGCTTGAGCAGCCCGGCGGTCATGGTGGCGCCGGGGACCATGGGCTCGTGCAGGTGGAGGACGTCGAACTCCTCGTCGCGCACCGCCCGGATGAACCGGAGCTGCGCCGGCAGGTCGGGGGCCAGCGGCACGACGGACCCGTTGGCCGCGGTCGGGATGCTGTTGCCGAGCGGGGTGACCCCGGCGTCGGGCGGCGGTCCGTCGCAGGGACCGAGCACCCGCACCTGGTGGCCCAGGCTCCGCAGCGACCGGGCCAGCCCCAGCACCTGGCCCTGGACCCCACCCGGAAGGGTGAGGCTGTAGGGGCACACGAGGCCGATCCGCATCGTCGCGCACGCTAGTGGTCGTGTCCGGAGGGGGCGTCGGGACCCGCCCGGCCGTCGGGTGGCCGCCGCCGGCCGACGGCGCGCCGGCGGCCGGTCCAGGTGGTCGGCGAGCTGGTCGCGGCCGTTGATGCCGAGCTTGGCGAAGGCGTGCTGCAGGTGGTCGTCGACGGTGCGCACCGACACGAACAGCCGGTCGGCGATGTCCGCGCTCGACAGGCGCCGGGCGGCCAGGGCCGCCACCTCCCGCTCCCGCTCGGTGAGCGGGACCACCACCGTCGGCTGGACCGGTCCCTGACGCGGCGGGAAGGGCCGACCGGCCGCCGCCGGGAACCCAGCCTCAGCGGCGGTCGGACGGCCAGTTCGGCTGCATCAGGTGCCACTGGTCGGGCTGGGCGCGGATCAGCGCCTCCAGCTCGTCGGCGAGGGCCTGGGTGATCCGGGCCACGTCGTCGCGGAGCCGCCCCTGCCGCTCGGCCGGCAGCGGCGGACGGACCACCCCGCGCCGCCGCTCCCCGTCGAAGTAGACCGCGGTCGGGCACAGCGGTGCGCCGGTGCGCAGGGCGAGGGTGGCCGGGCCGGCCGGCAGCGTGGTGGTCTCGCCGAAGAACGTGACCTCCACCCCACCCCCGCCGAGGTCCCGGTCGCAGAGCAGGCAGAGCACGTGGTTCTCCCGCAGGGCCGTCATGACGCCGGACATGACGTCGGGCCCGAGCGGCACGGCGTTGATCCCGATGGCCCGGCGCAGCCCGAGGAACCAGTCGGCGAGCTCGGGCGGCTCGACCGGCTCGACCACCGCCGTCACCGACAGGTGCTGGACGTCGGCCAGCCAGAAGGCCGCCCACTCCCAGCCGCCGAGGTGGGGCAGGGCCAGGATCACGCCGGTGCCGGCGTCGACGGCGTTGCGGACGTGCTCGAAGCCCTCGACCGAGAAGCCGGCGTCGAGGGTGGCGGGGCTGGTGCCGGGCAGCCGGAACGACTCCAGCCAGTAGCGGGCGTAGGACCCGAAGGTCGCCGCCACCTCGCGGCGCTGCCGGCCCGCATCGACCGGACCGTGGACGCGACGGACGTTGCGCTCGACGATGCGACGCCGGGGCGCCATGGCCACCGCGCCGGCCACCCCGAGCACGGCGGAGGCCGGTCGCACCGCGGGTGCAGGCAGCAGCCGGGCCACCGCTGCGCCGGCCCGGTAGCCGAGGTACGCCGGGTTCACACCGATCGTGGGCGGCCGGTGGGCCTGCTCAGCGCGGCGGGCGGGGCCGGCTGCGACGCTGCCAGCGACGAGCGGTGGTGCGGGGTCGACGGGCCTTGGCCCGGGCGGTGCGGGTGGCGCGCACGCGGCGGGTCGGGGGCGGAGCCGGCCCGGTGGCCAGCGTCGGGGTCGCCTGCCGCCACACCTTGGCGAACCGCTGCGCCGCGGTCAGCAGGGTGAGGGCCAGCATCACCCAGAGGACGGCGATGAGCAGCTGGTTGAAGAGCAGCCCGACGCAGAGGGCGACGATGCGCTCGGCCCGCTCCATCAGGCCGCCCTTGGCGTCGAAGCCGAGCGACTCGGCCTTGGCCCGCTCGTAGGAGATCAGCATCGAGGCGCCGAGCACCGCCAGGGGCAGCACCGCGATGCGGCCGGGGTGGGTGGAGGACAGGTACCACGCCACGCCGCCGAGCATGAGGGCGTCGGTGAGCCGGTCGCACACCGAGTCGAAGAAGGCGCCTCGCGGCGAGGCGGTGCCGGAGGCCTTGGCCACCGCGCCGTCGAGCACGTCGGGCAGAGCGGTCAGCACCACGAGGAGCAGGCCGAGCCGCAGGGCGCCGGCGCCGATGGCGACCGCGGCGCCGGCGGCCATGGCCACCCCCACCAGGGTCAGGTGGTTGGCCCGGATGCCGGCCCGCTGCAGGTTGGTCCCGATGGGCCGCAGCCGCTGCTCGGCCTGCGCACGGAACTGGTTGTCGAACATGCGGCCTCCCGCAGGGTGGCGGTGCCGTTCTCGGCCACGCGCTAACTCAAGCTAGCAGTCGGTTCCCCGAACCCGGCGGACGACCCGCCGTTGCCGGGTTCAGGTCCCCGAGCAGCGCCCGGCGGCCGGTGACAGACTCCCCGTCGATGAGGTCGTACGCGCCGGACGACATCCGCAACGTCGCCCTCGTCGGCCACGGCGGATCCGGCAAGACGACCCTCGCCGAGGCCCTCCTCCACACCGCCGGCGCCATCACGCGGGTGGGGCGGGTCGAGGACGGCACGACCGTCTGCGACTTCGACCCCGAGGAGCAGGCCCACCACATGTCCATGTCGCTGGCGGTGGCGCCCCTCGAGTGGAAGGGCCGCAAGATCAACCTCATCGACACGCCGGGCTACGCCGACTTCGTCGCCGACGTCCACGCGGCGCTGCGCGTCGCCGATCTGGCCGTGTTCGTGGTCAGCGCGGTCGAGGGTGTCGAGGTCCAGACCGAGGCGGCCTGGCGCATGGCCGCCCAGCTGGGCGTTCCCCGCATGTTCTTCGTGAACAAGCTCGACCGCGAGCGGGCCAGCTTCGAGCGCACGCTCGACGCGCTGCGGGAGCGCTTCGGCGCCGGGGTGGCGCCGCTCGAGTTGCCCATCGGCGTCGAGTCCGCCTTCGAGGGCGTGGCCGACCTGCTCACCGACACCGCCTGGACCTACCGCGACGGCGAGGCCGAGCGGGGCGAGATCCCCGACGACATGGAGGCGCTCGAGCACCAGGTCCACGACAACCTGGTCGAGGGCATCGTGGTGGCCGACGACGACCTGCTGGTCGGGTACCTCGACGGCGAGGTGCCGTCGGTCGAGCAGCTCGAGCACACCCTGGCCGTCGGGGTCGACGACGCCACCGTGTTCCCCGTCGTCTGCGGGTCGGCGCTGCGCGACGTGGCCATCGACCGGCTGGCCGACTTCATCTGCGAGATCGGGCCGTCGCCGCTCGACCGGCCCCCGGTCGAGGTGGTCGCCGGTGACCGGCTGGTCGAGGTCGAGGCCGACCCCGACGGACGACCGCTGGTCCAGGTGTTCAAGACCGTGGCCGACCAGTTCGTGGGCCACATCTCCCTGTTCAAGGTGCTGTCCGGACAGGTGCGGGCCGACGACCACCTGGTCAACCCCCGCACCGGGGCCGACGAGCGCCTGCACAACCTGCACACGATCTGCGGCCACCAGCAGGAGGCGGTGCAGGTGGTGCCGGTCGGCGACCTGGCGGCGGTGACCAAGCTGGGCGCCACCGCCACCGGCGACACCCTCGCTCCCGCCGACCAGCCGGTGCGGCTCCCGCCGCCGGCGCTGCCGCCACCTGCCCTGCCCGTGGCGATCCGGGCCCGCACCCAGGCCGACGACGACAAGCTCGGCGCCGCGCTCCACCGGCTGCTCGACGAGGACCCGTCGCTCGTGCTCGAGCGCGACCCCGAGACCGGCCAGACCGTGCTGCGCGGCTACGGCGAGACCCACGTGGCGGTGGCCCTCGAACGCCTCGACCGCAAGTTCGGGGTCCGGGTCGACACCGAGGACGTGCGGGTCCCGTACCGCGAGACGGCCGCCGGACCGGCCGAGGCGGAGGGCCGCCACAAGAAGCAGTCCGGTGGCCACGGCCAGTTCGGGGTCGCCACCGTGGCCGTCGCCCCCCGCGAGCGGGGGTCGGGGTTCGCCTTCGCCGACCGGGTCGTCGGGGGGGCCATCCCCCGCCAGTTCATCGGTGCGGTCGAGAAGGGGGTGCAGGAGGCCATGGCCGAGGGCGGTCCCCACGGCTTCCCGGTCGTGGACGTCGAGGTCACCTGCCTCGACGGCAAGCACCACCCGGTCGACTCGTCGGAGATGAGCTTCAAGACGGCCGGCCGCCTGGCCTTCCGGGCGGCCCTCGAGCAGGCCGGAACCGTGCTGCTGGAACCGATCTCACGGGTCGAGGTGGTGGCCGGCATCGATCAGCAGGGCGACGTCCTGGGCGACCTCAACGGCCGGCGGGGCCGGGTGCAGGGCACCGAGCCGGCCGACGCCCCCGACGAGCAGACCGTCGTCGCCCTGGTGCCCGCCGCCGAGCTGGTCCGCTACGCCATCGACCTGCGCTCGCTGACCGGGGGCCGCGGCCGCTTCACCGTCGCCCACGACCACTACGACGTGGTGCCGGCCCACCTCGTCCCCTCGGTGTCGGCGACGGCCGGCGCCTGACGCGACCGGCGCCTGACGCCACCGGAACCTGTCGCGACCGGGACCCGGTGCGGCCCGGTCGGCGGCGCCCTACGGGGTGAGGTCGGCGTCGAGGTCGGACCAGTCCTCGGGGTTGTCCTCGACGAAGTAGTCGACGACCTCGCCGTCGACGCCGTCGACGAGCACCAGCCCCCGCTTCTCCGGGGGCAGGTCGGCCGAGTAGAGCAGGATCCGCCAGGTGGGGCGGCTGCGCAGTCCTCGCCAGCCCAGCTGGGCGGAGGCGTGGCCCACGGCGAAGCCCACGGTGCGGGTGGCGGCCACCAGGGCGTCCTGCTCGTCGACGTCGAGGTCCCACCCCGCCAGCAGGTGGTAGGTGCCCACCACCAGCAGGCCGATGCCGGCGTAGAGCACGCCGACGTTGACCAGCCCCCCGTCGCTGTGGCGCACCGCCCAGAACACGACCAACCCGACGCCGATGGCCAGGTACAGGTAGCCCGGGACGCGGCGCCGGTTGTTGTTCGGGAAGAGGTACGGCCCGACGTAGGCGCTGACGTCGAGGTCCTCCGGCAGCTCGTCGCGGTGCTCGTCGCCGTCGGGGGACCTCGGGGCGTCCACACCCTCCTCCGGCTGCTCGTCGCTGGCCACGGACGCGACGCTAGGAGGCCGGGTCGTCGGCCGGCCAGGCGGCGCGCAGCTTGCGCCACGACTCGTCGAGCGGCTCGGGCAGCACCCGGGTCTCCGCGACGGTCGTGGTGAAGTTGGTGTCGCCGTCCCAGCGGGGCAGGCAGTGCACGTGGAGGTGGTCGGGCACGCCGGCGCCGGCCGCCCGGCCGAGGTTCAGCCCGACGTTGATGCCGCCGGGGCGGTAGGCCTCGGTGATGGCGGCGACGGCCAGGTTGACGCCCCGCCACAGCTCGGCCGACTCGTCCGGCGCGAGTGACCCCAGGTCGGGCACCGCCCGGTTGGGGAGCACCATCAGGTGGCCGCTCCCGTAGGGGAAGGCGTTCAGCACCGCGAAGCAGCGGGCGCCCCGCCAGAGGACGTGGGTCTCGGCGTCGGGCAGGCCGCTGTGCAGGATCCGCTCGAACAGCGAGCCCTCGGCGTCGGTGGCGTCGGGTCGCTCGGCGGCGCCGGTCGAGGCGATGTAGGTCGAGCGCCAGCCCGCCCAGAGCCGTTCGAGCGTCACGGTCAGAGGGCGGTGGCCGGCGCCGAGGAGGTGGCGAGCCCGCCGCTGCCGGCCACCACCTCGGCGGCCAGGCGCTCGACGAAGTCGTCGACGGTGACGCCCCGGTCGACCTCGCCGCCGCGGGGGTTCACCCCGACGGTGCCGTGCTCGACGTCGTCGTCGCCCACCACGAGCACGTAGGGCAGCTTCTCGAGCTTGGCCCGACGGATGCGGTTGCCGAGCTTCTCCTCGGCGGTGGTGACCTCGGCGCGGTAGCCCTCGGCCCGGAACCGGTCGACCAGGCGGTCCGCGTAGGCCCGGTGGTCGTCGCGCACGGGCAGCACCCGGACCTGCTCGGGGGCGAGCCACAGCGGGAAGGCGCCCGCGTAGTGCTCGAGCAGCACCGCGAAGAACCGCTCGACCGAGCCGAACAGGGCGCGATGGATCATGTACGGGCGGTGGCGCTCGCCGTCGGCCCCGACGTACTGCAGGTCGAAGCGCTGGGGCTGCAGGAAGTCGAGCTGGATGGTCGACATCTGCCAGGTCCGCCCGATGGCGTCCCGGGCCTGCACCGAGATCTTCGGCCCGTAGAACGCGGCCCCGCCCGGGTCCGGCACGAGCTCGAGGCCCGACTCCTCCGCCGCGACCCGCAGGGTCTCGGTCGTCTCCTCCCAGTCGTCGGCGTTGCCCGCGAACTTGTCGCCCTCGCCGCGGGTGGAGAGCTCCAGGTGGAAGTCGTCGAGGCCGTAGTCGCGCAGCAGCTCGAGCACGAAGTCGAGGGTGCGGCGGAGTTCGTCGATGAGCTGGTCCTTGGCGCAGAACAGGTGGGCGTCGTCCTGGGTCATGCCCCGCACCCGGGTGAGCCCGTGCACCACGCCCGACTTCTCGTACCGGTACACCGAGCCGAACTCGAACAGCCGGAGCGGCAGCTCCCGGTAGCTACGGGTGTGCGACCGGTAGATCAGCGCGTGGAACGGGCAGTTCATCGGCTTGACGTAGTAGTCCTGCCCCTGCGGCCCGCCCTCGTCGTCGAAGTGCATGGGCGGGAACATCGACTCGGCGAACCACTCCAGGTGGCCCGAGGTCTCGAACAGCCCGGACTTGGTGACGTGGGGGGAGTAGACGAACTCGTAGCCGGCCTGCTCGTGCCGGCGGCGGCTGTAGTCCTCCATGAGCCGGCGGACGGTGCCGCCCTTCGGGTGGAAGACCGCCAGGCCCGAGCCGACCTCGTCGGGGAAGCTGAACAGGTCGAGCTCGGCGCCGAGCTTGCGGTGGTCGCGCTTGGCCGCCTCCTCGAGCCGCTCGAGGTGGGCGTCGAGGTCGGACCGGCTGGCCCAGGCCGTGCCGTAGATGCGTTGCAGCATCGGCTTGGTCTCGTCGCCCCGCCAGTAGGCGCCGGCCACCCGCATGAGCTTGAAGTGGCCGAGGAAGTCGCCGGTGCTCGGCACGTGCGGGCCCCGGCACAGGTCGATGAAGCCCGGGTAGCCGTTGAACGGCGGGTGCTCGAGCGGCTGGGCCGGGGGGTTCTCGTAGGTGCGCACCGTCCCCGTCTCGGTGACCGAGGTGGGGTCGTCGGCCTCGCCGTCGATGATCTCGAGCTTGAACGGGTGGTCGGCGAACACGTGGCGGGCGGTGTCGCTCGGCAGCTCGTCGCGCACGAAGGGCTGGACCTCGGCCATGATCTCGCGCATCCGCGCCTCGATGCGCTCGAGGTCGTCGGGGGTGAAGGTTCCGGGCGTGCCGTCCGGGCGGGGCGCGAGCTGGAAGTCGTAGTAGAAGCCGTCGTCGACCGGAGGGCCGATGGCGAAGGTCGAGCGGGGGAACAGCTCGAGCACCGCCTGGGCCATGACGTGCGTGGTCGAGTGGCGGATCGTGTAGAGGCCACGGGGCGACTCGGCGGTGACGATGGCGACCTCGTCGCCGTCGGCGAGGGGCCACACCAGGTCGCGCTCGACGCCGTTGACGGTGGCGATCACCGCCGCCTTGGCCAACCGGCGCCCGATCTGGGCGGCCAGCTCGCCGGCGGTGGTGCCGGCGGCGACGTCTCTCGTCGAACCGTCGGGCAACCGGATGGTGATGTCGGCCATGGCGAGCGACGGTAGCCCCTCCCCCTCGGCGAACTCGTCGCAGTTGCCGGCGTTGAGCCGGTGCTTCTGCGACGAGTTCCGGGGCGGGTCCCTCCCCTCGGCGAACTCGTCGCAGTTGCCGGCGTGGGGCCCACCCTTCTGCGACGAGTTCAGGGGGTGGGGCGCGCTCGGGCGACCCCGGCGCTCAGGTGGGGCCGACGCCGGTGACGTGGAGGACGGCGCGGCCGGCCTCGTCGGAGGCGGCCAGGTCGACCTCGGCGGTGATCGACCAGTCGTGGTCACCGTCGGGGTCGTCGAGCACCTGGCGCACCCGCCAGCGCTGCGATCCTTCCTCGATGACCAGGAGGGCGGGGCTCCGGGCGTCGGGGCCGATCCCGACCGCACCCGGTCCGTGATCGGCGAAGAGGGGGCCCAGCGCCCCGGCCCAGGCCTCGGCGCCCCACCCGTCGCCGCCGTCCAGCTCGCCCAGCTCGTCCCACCGCTTCGCCGCCGCCAGCTCGACGCGGCGGAAGAGGGCGTTGCGGACGAGCACGGTGAAGGCCCGGTGGTTGGCGGTCACCGGAGGCGGCGGGGCCTCGGCGCGGCGCTGCCGGTCGTCGTCGCCCGCCCCACCGGGGCCACCCGCCGCTCCCCCGCCGGAGGCGAGCTGCTCCCACTCGTCGAGCAGGCTTCGGTCGACCTGGCGGACCAGCTCGCCGAGCCACTCGGTGACGTCGAGCAGCTCGTCGGTCTTGGCGTCCTCGGGCACCGTCTTGACCAGGGTCCGGTAGGCGTCGGTCAGGTAGCGCAGCAGGATCCCCTCCACCCGGGCCAGTCCGTACAGGCGGACGTACTCGCCGAAGTCCATCGAGCGGTCCCAGAGGTCGCGCACGACCGACTTGGGCGACAGCTCGAAGTCGGCGACCCACGGGTTGGTCGAGCGGTAGACCTCGAACATGGGCTCGAGCAGGTCGGCCAGCGGGCGGGGGTGGGTCACCGACTCCAGCTCGGCCATCCGCTCCTCGTAGTCGAGGCCCCGCGCCTTCATCTCCGCCACCGCCTCGCCCCGGGCGCGGTCGCGCTGGGCGGCCAGCACCTGCCGGGGGTCGTCGAGCACGCTCTCGATCACCGAGACCACGTCGAGGGCGTGCTCCGGCGACTCCGGGTCGAGCAGGTCGAGGGCGGCCAGGGCGAAGGGCGCGAGCGGCTGGTTGAGGGCGAAGTCGGGCTGCAGGTCGACGGTGACCCGGATGGTGCGACCCCGCTCGTCGGGCTCGTCCAGCTCCTCGACCACGCCGGCGGCGAGGAGGGCCTGCTCGATGGCCTGGGCCCGCTCGAGGTGGCGGGCGCGGTCGGCCTCCCGCTCGTAGTTGTCGGTCAGCAGCCGGTGCAGCGCGGCGCGGCCGTCGCCAGGCCGGTCGAGCAGGTTGACCAGCATGGCGTGGCTCACCTCCAGGCTGGAGGTGAGCGGTTCGGGCGGCGCCGCCACCAGCCGGTCGAAGGTCGGCTGCCCCCACGACACCGTCCCCGGCGGTGGCTTCTTCTTGACCAGGCGACGGAGCTTGGCCGGGTCGCCCTCGGCCTTGGCGGCCTTCTTGGCGTTCTCGATGACGTGCTCGGGGGCCTGCACGACGACCCGACCCATCGTGTCGAACCCGGCCCGGCCGGCCCGACCGCCGATCTGGTGGAACTCCCTCGCCGACAGCAGGCGCACCTCGCTGCCGTCGTACTTGGACAGGGCGGTGAGCACGACGGTGCGGATGGGCACGTTGATGCCGACGCCCAGGGTGTCGGTGCCGCAGATCACCTTCAGCAGGCCGGCCTGGGTGAGGCGCTCGACCAGGCGGCGGTACCTCGGCAGCATCCCGGCGTGGTGCACGCCGATGCCCTGGCGCAGGTAGCGCGACAGGGTGCGCCCGAAGCCGGCGGCGAACCGGACCTCGCCGATGGCCTCGGCGATGGCGTCCTTCTCCTCCCGGGTGCACAGGCGGAGGCTGGTGAGCGCCTGGGCCCGCTCGACCGCGGCCGCCTGGCTGAAGTGGACGACGTAGATCGGCGCCTGGTCGGTGGCCAGCAGCTCCTCGATGGTCTCGGTGAGCGGGGTCATCCGGAACTCGTGCACCAGCGGCACCGGGCGACTCGCGCTGGTCACCACCGCCACCGAGCGGCCGGTTCGGCGGGCCAGGTCCTCCTCGAAGCGGGTGACGTCGCCGAGGGTCGCCGAGAGCAGGACGTGCTGGGCGTCGGTCAGCTCGAGCAGGGGCACCTGCCAGGCCCAGCCCCGGTCCGGGTCGGCGAAGAAGTGGAACTCGTCCATCACCACCTGCCCCACGGGGGCGGAGCGGCCCTCGCGCAGCGCCAGGTTGGCCAGCACCTCCGCGGTGCAGCAGATCACGGGCGCGTCGGGGTTCACCGACGCGTCGCCGGTGAGCATGCCGACCCGCTCGGCGCCGAGGACCGACGACAGCGCGAAGAACTTCTCCGACACCAGCGCCTTGATGGGGGCGGTGTAGAAGCTGCGCCGCCCCTCGGCCAGGGCGACCACGTGGGCGGCCAGCGCCACCAGGCTCTTGCCCGACCCGGTCGGGGTGCTGACGATCACGTGCGAGCCGGCGGCCACCTCCAGCAGCGCCTCCTCCTGGGCCTCGTACAGCTCCAGACCGGACGAGCCGACCCAGTCGAGGAACGCCTCCACCGCCGCCTCCGCGCCGTCGCCGGGCGCGATCCGGTCGCCGAGCAGCGTCGGGGTCGGCGGGGCGGCGTCCACCCGGGCGATGGTAGGGAGGCGCCGGGCGCGGGCGGGCAGGGCGGTCAGCCGGTCGGGCGACCCTCGATGGCGGGCACCATCCACGCCCGGGTGGCGGGGATGTCGCTCACCCCGTCCGCGTCGGGCCGAACCGCCAGCACCTGGTGGATGGAGATCCGCTCCTGCTCGAAGCCGACGGCCGACCCGGCGAGGTAGAGCCGCCAGATGCGGGCGATGGCCGGGCTGGCCATCCGCTGGGCCTCGTGCCAGTGCTCCTCGAGGTGGGCCAGCCAGGCCCGGAGGGTGCGGGCGTAGTGCTCTCGCAGCGACTCGACGTCACGCACCTCGAGCCCGACCGAGTGCATGGCGGTGACCACCGCCCCCACCTCGAGCAGGGCGCTGTCGGGGAACACGTAGCGGCCCATGAACGAGTTCGGCGCCACCGCCGGCCGGCTGGTGGCCTCGGGCCGCGAGATGGCGTGGTTGAGCAGCCGGGCCCGGGGGGCGAGGAGGCGGTGGAGGTCGGCCAGGTACTCGGTCATCCGGGCCTCGCCGACGTGCTCGAACATGCCGATGCTGCTGATGGCGTCGAAGGGCCCGTCGTCGATGTCGCGGTAGTCCTGGATGCGGACCTCGATGCGGTCCGACAGCCCCGCCTGCTCGACCCGCTCGGTCGCCAGGCGGTGCTGCTCGGCCGACAGGGTGACCCCGACCGCCGAGACGCCGTGGTGGCGGGCGGCGTGCAGGACCATGCCGCCCCAGCCGCAGCCGACGTCGAGGAGCCGCATCCCGGGCTGGAGCCCGAGCTTGGCGCTGACCAGCTCGTACTTGGCCTCCTGCGCCTGGTCGAGGGTCGTGTCGGCCGTCGCCCAGTACCCGCAGGAGTAGGTGAGCGTGGGTCCGAGCAGCATCCGGTAGAAGTCGTTGCCGACGTCGTAGTGGCTCGACACCGCCTCCCGGTCACGCCGGCGGGTGTGCCGCCAGCCGCGGAGGCGGTGCTCCTCGGCCGGCACCGGCGGGCGGGGGCCGATGACCCCGAGCTGTCGGGCCGCCCGCCAGAGCTGGGGCAGGTTCCGCCAGCCGAAGCTCGGGCTGCCGGACTCGGCCACCGCTCCCCCGGAGCGCAGCTCGAACAGGTCGAACATGTCGCCGTCGAGATCGAGCTCGCCGGTGACGTAGGCCCGTGCCAGGCCGAGCTCGCCGGGGGCGTAGAGCAGGTGGCGGAGGGCCAGGGGCGACCGCACCTCGATCCGGGTGCTCGACTCGGGCGGGCCGAGCAGCGAGCCGTCCCAGAACTGCAGGCAGACCGCTGGGCTCGGGCCGATCAGCCCGTCGATCAGCGGTCGGAGCACCTCGGCGACCGGGCCACCGCGGTCGAGGGGTGCGGGCTCCGTCGTGTGCTGGGTCATGGCGAGACCTCCTGGCGTCCGCTCGGGTCACCGGATGATCGCACGGCCGTGCCTCGGCCGACCAGGGACCTCGGGCCGCTGGGGAGCCCCCGGCCCTGAGCGGACCGCCGTCGGGGCGCGCCGCTCAGGTGGCGCGGGCCCGGGCCCGGGCGTTGCGCAGGGCGTCGGCGGACGAGGCTCGCCGCTCGCCGTCCTCGTCCCCCTCGTCGGTCGCGTCCGACCCGTCGGGCTCGGCGGGGGCACCGTCGGCGGACCGCTCGGAGCCGGGGATGGTCGCCGTCTCGGTCGGGATGCTCTCGGCCTTCTTGGTGGCGTAGCTGTCGACGTACTCCTGGCCCGAGAGCTGCCGGATCTCGAACATCACCTCGTCCATGATGTGGCGGAGCACCAGGTGGTCGCCCTCGCGCTCGAGATAGCGCTCGGGCGAGATCGGCCGGCCGAAGTCGATGGCCAGCGGCATGAACGGCTTCGGGAACTTCGCCTCCGGCGGCATGATCTCGCGGGTCCCCCGGATGCCGACGGGGATGATGGGCGCCCCGGTGCGCAGCGCGAGGCGGGCCGGGCCGGTGTGGCCCTTGTAGAGCCGGCCGTCGCGGCTGCGGGTTCCCTCGGGGTAGATGCCGAACAGCTCGCCCCGCTCGAGCACGCCGGCCGCCGCGTCGAGGGCGTCGGCGCTGGCGTTCCCGCCGGAGCGGTCGATCGGGATCATGCCCATGGCCGGGAACAGGTACTTGGTCTTCCAGTCGTCCATGTACTCGGCCTTGCCCACGTAGGTGATCCGTCGCGGGAGGACCAGGGGCAGGAAGAAGGAGTCGAGCACCGAGGTGTGGTTCGGGCAGATGATGGCCGGACCGGACGGGAGGGCGTCGAGTCCGTTGGTGACGATCTTCCAGCCGAAGCGGAACGGGGGGCTGAGCACCCGCATGGCCACGTCGTAGAGCTGGCCGACCTCACGCTTCGCCATCGCTCCTCCTTCGTGGTCGTCGCAGCCGGGCGCCGGGCCCGTTCGCACCCAGCATGCACCATCGGCGCGCGGAGCGGGGCGACGAGCCGAGGGCGGAGGTCACCGCCGCCGGCCCGCGCCACCGTCACGGCCGCCGGGGCGTCACGGACGGGAGAGGATCGGGACACCGAGGAGGGCGGCCGCGGCCGAAACCCCTCGGCCCTCCGCCGCCGCCTCGTCGATGGCGGCCACCGCCCCCGGGGCGTCGAGGTCGTCGTCGAGGCAGGCCCGGACCCGGTCGAGGGCTCCGTCGCCCTCCCCCGCCGCCCGCCAACGCGCCAGGCGCTCGGCGGCGGTCGGCAGGAGCTCGTCGTGCCACTCCCAAGAGTCCCGGTAGTGGTGGGCGACCACCGCCAGCCGGATGGCCCGGGGGTCCCAGTCCTTGGACAGCACGCTGACGAACACCAGGTTCCCCAGCGACTTCGACATCTTCTCGCCGTCCATCCGGACCATGGCCTGGTGCATCCAGTGGCGCACGAACGGCTGGCCGGTGGCCGCCTCGGACTGGGCCCGCTCGCACTCGTGGTGGGGGAAGACCAGGTCGGAGCCGCCGCCGTGCAGGTCGATGGTGGTGTCGAGCTCGCGGAGGGCGAGCGCCGAGCACTCGATGTGCCAGCCGGGCCGCCCGGGGCCCCAGAGGGAGTCCCAGGACGGCTCGTCGGGGGCCGAGGGCTGCCAGAGCACGAAGTCGAGCGGGTCGCGCTTGTTGGCGTCCTCGGGGTGGCCGCCGCGCTCGGCGGCGAGGGCGAGCATGGCGTCGCGGTCGAGGTGGCTCAGCTCGCCGAAGCCGGGGAACGAGCTGACGTCGAAGTAGACGGCCCCGCCGCTGCGGTAGGCGTGGCCCCGGTCGAGGACCATGCCGATGAAGCCGCGGATGTCGGGGATGGCGGAGGTGGCGCGGGGTTCGCTCCAGCACGGGAGCATGTTCAGCGCCTCCATGTCGGCGTCGAACTTGGCCGTCTCCCCCGCCGCCAGGTCGAGGTAGTGCACGTCGAGCTCGCGGGCCCGGCGGAGGATGTCGTCGTCGACGTCGGTGATGTTGCGCACGCACCGGGTCTCGTGCCCGCGGTCGCGGAGCCGGCGCTGCAGCAGGTCGTAGGACACGTAGGCAGCGGCGTGGCCGAGGTGGGTGGCGTCGTACGGCGTGATGCCGCACGTGTACATGGTGACCACCGGGCCCGGGGCGAAGTCGACGACCTCGCGTCGGGCGGTGTCGTAGAGGCGCATGGGCGACGCCGGAGGCACCGCGTCGTGGGGCGACGCCGGAGGTCACCGCGTCGTGGGGCGACGCCGGAGGCACCGCGTCGTGGGGCGACGCCGGAGGCACCGCGTCGTGGGGCGACGCCGGAGGCACGGCGTCGTCGACGCCGGCCACCTGTCAGCCGTCCCCGGACTCGGCGGGGTCGGCGCCTCCGGCGGCCGGTTCGCCCGTCGGGTCGAGCTCGGGGATGCCGGTGAACTTCACCGCCACCCGCGTCTTGTAGTGCACGTTCAGCTGCAGCAGCACGGCGGTGAAGGACTCGATCGGGGTGGCGAGCGACAGGCCGCCGGCATCGAGGGGGCGCATGTTGGGCACCTTGCTCACCAGCTCGGCGGTGGCGGCGGTGGCGGCGGCGAAGTCGGAGCAGATGAGCACGTCGCTCTCGATCGGGTGGTCGAGGTCGCCGAGCTCCTTGGCCGGGACGTGGTGGAAGGCGGCCGCCACCCGGCACCCGGGCACCGCGGCCTGGACGCTGGCCGAGACCGAGCCCCGGGGCGGGACCAGCGGCTGGAACTCCTTGCCGATCCGGGTGAGGGCGTTGGCCATGCAGACCACGACCTTGCCCTTCAGCTCGTCGGCGACCGACGCCGCGGTCTGGGTGGCGCCGTCCCACGGGGTGGCGATGATCACGACGTCGGCACCGGCCGCGGTGGCGTTGTCGCCGGCGACGATCTCGAGGTGGCGGTCGGGCCAGTCGGCGAGGAGGCCGTCGGCCGCCTCCATGGCGCGGTACTTGGACCGCGAGCCGATGATCACGTCGAAGCCGACCGACGCCAGGCGCGCGCCGAGGGCGCCGCCGGCCGGTCCGGTGCCTCCAAGGATGCCGATCTGCACGGCAGGCAAGCTAGCGGCTGACCCCCTCGACCCCCACGGATCGCGGGCCCGGGTCGGCCGGTCCGGCTGGTCAGGCGCGGCGGGGGTCGGCCACGTCGGACTCGTCGCGGATGTCGCCGACCAGCGACTCGAGCACGTCCTCCAGGCTGACCAGCCCGGCGGTGCGCCCGGCACCGTCGACGACCGCCGCCAGGTGGAGCCGGCTGCGCTGCATCCGGTCGAGGACCTGCTCGAGGGTCTGGTCGACCGAGACCCGCAGCATCCGGTGCAGCCGCAGCGACCGGACCTGGCGCTGCCGGGCGTCGTCGGACAGGGTCAGCAGGTCCTTGACGTGGATGAAGCCGAGCACGTCGTCGATCCCCCGCCCGATGACCGGCACGCGGGAGTGGCCGCAGCGGACGACCAGCTCCTCGACCTCGGCGATGACGGTGCGCAGGCGCACCGTCACGATGTCGTCGCGGGCGACCATCACCTCGGTGACCGGGCGGTCGGGGAAGCCGAGCGCCCCGGTGAGCAGGTGGTGCTCGAACTCGGGGATCAGACCCTCGTCCCGCGACTCGGCCAGCATGGCGGCCAGGTCGGCGGCGTCGTGGGCGGTGTCGAGCTCGGAGCGCGGCTCGATCCCGAACACCCGGACACCGGCGTTGGCCAGGTGGTCGAGCCCGACGATCACCGGGCGGAACAGCCAGGTGTAGGCGCGGTTGGGCACGGACAGCACCAGGAGCACCCGCTCCGGACCGGCGAGGGCGACGTTCTTCGGCACCATCTCGCCGAGCACCAGGTGCAGGAACGAGACCAGCACCAGGGCCACCGCGAAGCCGAGCACCCGGACCGCACCGTCGGGCACCCCCAGCGGCTGCAGCCCCAGCTCGAGGACGTGGGAGACCGCGGGCTCGCCGACCACGCCGAGGCCGAGCGAGGCCATGGTGACGCCGAGCTGGGCCCCGGCCAGCTCGAGGGACAGCTCGTGGACGGCGCGGAGCGCCAGTCGAGCGGTGACCCGGCCGTCGGCCACCATCGGCTCGAGCTTCTCGGCCCGGCTGGTGATGACCGCGAACTCGAGCGCCACGAAGAAGGCGTTGGCCGCGACCAGGAGGATGGTGACGACCAGGCCGACGGCGATCACGGTCGGCTCCGCCGCCCTGCGGACGTCGACGGCGCCGCCGCGGGGGTCGAGGGCGTCGCGGCCGTCGGGGGCCGGACCCGCAGCTCGGCGACCCGCAGCCCGTCGAGGGCCAGCACCTCGAACGACCAGCCCTCGTGGTCGACGACCTCGCCGGCGACGGGGATGTGGCCGAGCCGGTCGAGCACGAACCCGGCCAGGGTGTCGTACTCGCCGTCGGGAAGCTCGAACCCGCACACCTCCCGGACCTCGTCGGGGTGCAGGGTGCCGGTCAGCACCCAGGACCCGTCGTCGCTCGGACGCGCCGAGGTGGTGGGTGGGTCGTACTCGTCGTCGATCTCGCCGACCAGCTCCTCCAGCAGGTCCTCCATCGTCAGGATGCCGGCGGTGCCGCCGTGCTCGTCGACGACGATGGCGACGTGCACCTCCCGCCGACGGAGGTCGGCGAAGAGGTCGTCGAGCGCCCGGGTCTCGGGCACCGCCAGTGGCGGGGCCATGATCTCGGTCACCGGGGTGCTGCGCCGCCGGTCGGCCGGCACCCGGTACACGTCCTTCACCAGGACCACGCCCATCACGTCGTCCAGGTCGGTGCCCACCACGGGGAAGCGGGAGTGCCCCGTCTCGACGGCCAGGGCCACCAGGTCGGCCAGGGTCTGCTCGGAGCCCACCGCGTCGAGCGCGGTGCGGGGCACGAGGGCGTCGGACGCGGTCTTCTCGGCGAAGCGCAGGGACCGGTCGAGCAGGGCCGCCTGCTCCGCCTCGATCCGGCCCTCGTCGGCCGAGCTGCGGATCACGACCTGCAGCTCCTCGAGCGAGCGGACCGAGGCCAGCTCCTCCTGCGGCTCGATGCCGAGGCGGCGGACGATGGCGTTGGCGGTGCCGTTGGCCACCCGGATGAAGGGCCCGAGCACGGTGCTGAACACCGTGAGGGGCCTGGCGAGCACCAGGGCGGCGCGGACGGGACGGGCGAGCACCACGTTCTTCGGCACCAGCTCCCCCGCCACCATGCTGAGCACGGTGGCGAGCGCCAGGGCCACGGCGAGCGCCACCGCCGAGGAGGTGCGGCTCGACAGGAACGGGTCGAGGGCGGGCTGGATGGCCGCCGCCAGGGTCGGCTGGGCCACGAAGCCGAGGACCAGCGAGACCAGGGTGATGCCGAGCTGTGCGCCGGACAGGTGGAACGACAGCCGCCGGTGCACGGCCAGTGCCGCCTTGGCCCGCCGGCTCCCCTCCTGGGCGAGCGCCTCGATGCGGGTCCGCTCGACCGCGACCACCGCGAACTCGGCGGCCACGAAGAAGGCCGTGGCCAGCACGAGGGCGGCGACCGCGAGCAGACCGAGGACCGTGCCGATGGGAGCAGCTTCGCAGGCCGGCGGGGGGCGGCTGCCATCATTGGCCGGTGCCACCCCCCGACGCCGCGCTGCGCCTCGAGGGGGTGTCGTTGGTGCGAGACGGGCGGGAGCTGCTGTCGGGCATCGACTGGCAGGTGGCCCCCGGCGAGCGCTGGGCGGTGCTCGGTCCCAACGGCAGCGGCAAGACGACGCTCGTCCGGCTGGCGTCGCTCTACCTCCACCCGAGCCGCGGCCGGCTGTGGGTCCTCGGCGAGGAGCTGGGACGCACCGACGTGCGCACCCTGCGCCGCCGGATCGGCCTGGCCAGCCAGTCCCTCGTCGACCAGCTCCGCCCCGACCTCGTCGTGGCCGACGTGGTGATGACCGCCAAGCACGCCGCCCTCGAGCCCTGGTGGCACGCGTACGACGTCGAGGACCGCGCCCGGGCCCGCTCGCTGCTCGACCGGGTCGGCGCCTCCGCGCTGGCCGACCGGACCTTCGGCACCCTGTCCTCCGGCGAGCGCCAGCGGGTCCAGCTGGCCCGCACGCTCATGGGGGACCCGGGGTTGCTGCTGCTCGACGAGCCCACCGCCGGGCTCGACCTCGGGGGCCGGGAGGACCTGGTCACCCGGCTCGGGGCGCTGGCCGACGACCCCAGCACCGCGCCGACGGTCCTCGTCACCCACCACGTCGAGGAGATCCCGGACGGCTTCACCCACGTCCTGCTGCTCCGGTCGGGCCGGGTCGTCGCCGCCGGGCCCCTCGACGAGCACCTGACCGCGGACGGGTTGAGCGACCTCTTCGACCTGCCCCTCGAGCTCACCCGGTCCGGCGGGCGCTGGCAGGCCCGGGCCAAGCGCAGCGGCTGAGCGACGGCTCGCGGGATCAGCCGGCGGTCGAGCCGTCGGCCACGCAGGTGAGGAGCCGCTGGCGGGACCGGTCGATCTCCTCGCCGAGCATCCGCTCGAGGACGGGTCCCCACAGGCTGCCCCCGTAGTGCAGGCCCATGGTCAGCCGGCTGGCGTCCCCCTCGCCGGTGACGGTGGCGTCGAGCCGCCACGCGGCGTGGGAGCGGCCGTCGTGCTCGACCCGCTCGAAGACGGCCCGGGAGGGCTCGTCGTGCACGGTGCGAACCATGCGCAGCCGCTTGGACCGGGCCAGCGGTCCGAGCCGGCCCCGCAGGTCGACCTGCCACGCCGGGCCGGCGTCGTCGGGGTGGGCGACCACCGGCTCGGCGCGGGCGACGATCTCGAGCCACGTCGGGTAGCGGTCGAGGAGGCCCACCCACCGGAACAGCTCCTCGGGCGAGCACGGGGCGTCGAGCTCGGCGGTGATGTCCATCCCGGCCAGCATGCCCGGACCCGCCGGTCGCCCGGCGCGACGTCGCCTCGACCCACCGACGCGGCCTCGGCCCGGACCCACCGCCGTGAGCCACGTCGAGGTGGACCTATCGGCGCAGGCTCTCAGGGGCGGAACTTGCGGGTCAGCCGCTCCATGGTCATGGACTCGCCGCCCGGCGCACCCACCTCGTCGTCGACCTCGCCGCGCCCCTCGTACACCTTGACCACGCTCACGATGCGCTCGGCGCCGGCGGTCAGGGCGGCCTCGTGGGCCCGGCGGAGCACCGACCAGACCTCGTCGGGCGCCCCCTCCACCGACGTGCCGAGCGGCCCGACCTCGTAGGTCAGGCCCGACGCCTGGATCACCCCGATGGCCGCCTCCACGAAGGCGTGGCGGTCGTCGTCGGTGCCCGAGGGCGTCGGCAGGCACTGCAGCTCCGCGATCACGTCGGCCCCTCCCCGGTCCGGGTCACGCCAGCCCGTCCAGCCTGGCCAGGGTCCGCAGCATGACCTCGTCGGCGCCGCCGCCGATCGAGAGCAGCCGGCTGTCGCGGAAGAAGCGGGCGGTCCACGTCTCCTCCATGTAGCCGATGCCGCCGTGGTACTGCAGGCACGTGTCCGCCACCCGCCGCAGCAGCGGCCCGGCCAGCGACTTGGCGATGGTGGCCATCCGGGTGGTGTCCTCGCCGGCCAGGTAGGCCTCGGCGCACGCATGGTTGGTGCAGCGCAGCGCCTCGACCTCGGCGCCGAGCCGGGCCAGGTCGAACTGGATGGACTGGTTCTCGATGAGCGGCTTGCCGAACACGACCCGCTCGCGCAGGTAGTCGACGGTGCGCTCGATGGCGTGCTGCATCTGTCCCACCGCGATGTAGCAGGCGATCATCCGCTCGTTCTGGAACTGCTGCATCTGCTGCTGGAAGCCCCGACCGATCGCGCCGATGGTGTTCGCCACGGGCACCCGGGCGTCCACGAAGCTCAGCTCCGCCGTGTCCGACGAGCGGTTCCCGAGCTTGTCGAGCTTGCGGCTCACGCTGACCCCGGGGACGTCGGTCGGGACCAGGATCTGGCTCATGCCCCGGTGGCCCGGCTCGGGCCGGTCGCCGGCGACCCCGGAAGCCGGGTCGTCGGTGCGGGCCAGCAGGCAGAGCCAGTCGGCCTGGGTGCCGTTGGTGATGTAGAGCTTGGTGCCGTTGATCACCCACTCGTCGCCATCGCGGTCGGCCCGGGTGCGCAGGCCGGCGACGTCGGAGCCGGCGTCGGGCTCGGTGACGGCGATCGAGGTCACCACCTCCCCGCGACAGGCGGGCGCCAGGTAGCGCCGCTTCAGCTCGTCGGTGCCGTACCGGTGCAGCGACGGGGTCGCCATGTCGCACTGCACCGACAGGGCCATGGAGACGCCGCCGGCCTCGATGCGACCCAGCTCCTCGCCCAGGCAGACCGTGTAGCTGTGGTCGGCGCCCTGGCCCCCGAACGCCGGGTCGTACTCGAGGCCGATGCACCCGGCGGCGCCGAAGGCGGCGAAGACCTGGTGGGCCGGGAAGCCGCCCTCGGCCTCCCACCGATCGACGTGGGGGTTGACCTCCCGTTCGACCAGGCCCCGGACCGTCGAGCGGAAGAGGTCGTGCTCGGCGGTGAAGCGCATCGGCGTCGTCGGTCCTCGTGCGGTGGTCCCGGTGCCCGGCCGTCAGCCGCCGTAGGACATCCGGGTGTCCTCCATGCGGAGCACCTCCGTGTCCTCGTCGGCCTGGAAGCCGGCGTCCACCACCTCGCCGACGAAGAAGGTGTGGCCGCCGGCGTCGACCGGCTGGCGGACCTCGCAGTCGACGTAGGCCGGCGCCTGGTCCAGGATCGGCGCGCCGGTGGCGCCGTCGTGGAAGGCGAACCCGTTCAACGTGTAGCGACCCTCGTCCGCCCCGGCCTCCAGCTCGGTCGGCTTGGTGAACTTGCGGATGATGGCCCGGTCGTCGCGCGCCACGGTGCAGAGGCTGAACGAACCGCCCTCGCTGATCAGCCGGTGGGTCACCGCCGACTTCTCCACCCCGATGCCCACGAGCTTCGGCTCGAAGCTGACCTGGGTGGCCCAGTTCAGGGTCATGGCGTTGCGCTCGTCACCGGACCGGCTGCCCACCAGGTACAGCCCGTACGGCAGGGTCCAGAGCACCCGGCGGCGGAGCTTGTCGTAGTCCTCCCGGGCCTTCTCGTCGTCGCCCACCCGGTCCGGGTAGGGCCCGATCGGTCCGGTTCCACCAGCTGCAGCCATGCCGGCCGACCCTACCGGCCGCCTCGCCGGCGCCCGTCCTGCGCGGCGACCACGGACCCCAGCCCCCGGCGAACTCGCGCAGTGTGCCGCCCACGCCCGACAACTGCGACGAGTTCGGGAACGGGTGTGTGTGTGTGTGGGTGGAGGGGGTCAGGCCGGCGCGGCACGGTCGGTGGCGACCTCGGCGGCGCGGTCGACCAGTCGGTCGAAGAGGCGCTGCTGGGTGACGTCGGCGTGGGTCGTCTCCTCGGGGTGCCACTGCACCGCCACCAGCCAGGGCTCGACCAGGGGCGCGGACGCACCGGGCCAGCGGACGCCCGGGGCCGGTTCCAGCCCCTCGACCCCGCCGTCGCCGGCCCGGGCCGAGACGACCAGCCCGTCGCCGACGCGGTCGACCGCCTGGTGGTGGTGGCAGCGGCCGACGGCCTCGGTGACCTCCATGACCTCGGCCAGGAGCGAGCCGGCCTCGATGGCGTAGGCGACCTCGGACCCGCCCCCGCCGTTGGGGATGCCGTGGCGGATGCCGTCCGGACCGGGCTCGATGTGCTGGTGGAGCGTGCCGCCGAAGGCGACGTCGACGAGCTGCATGCCCCGGCAGATGGCGAGAACCGGCTTGCCGGACTCGAGGGCCGCCCGGAGCAGGCCGAGGTCGTAGCGGTCCGTGGTGAGGTCGCAGCCGTAGGTGTGCGGGTCGGGCTCCTGGCCGTAGAGCGAGGGGTCGACGTCGATCCCGCCGGTCAGCACCAGCCCGTCGCAGCGGTCCATGGTCGCCTCCGGACCGGCGGAGGCCCCGGCCGCCGAGCCGGGCTCGGGCAGCACCACCACGCCCAGGCCCCCGGCCCGGTTCACCGACTCGACGTACCAGGTCGGCACCGCCACCTGGGGCTCGAGCACGCGGTCGATGCGGCCGAGCGGGAAGACCCGGCCGGCGACGGCGATCAGCGGCCGGCGGCGGTCGCCCACCTCAGATCCGCTCGAAGTTGCGCCGCAGCTCCCAGTCGGTGACCACCGAGTTGGCCAGCCGCCACTCCTGCTCGGCGGTGTTGAGCAGATGGTGGTGGACGTCGGGCCCGAACGCCTCGGCCGCCACCTCGCTGCCCCGCAGCAGGTCGATGGCCTCGACCAGCGTCGACGGGATGCGGGGCACGTCGGTCGCCTCGTAGGCGTTGCCGACGAAGGCGTCGGGCAGGTCGAGGTCGTGGTCGATGCCGTAGAGCCCCGCGGCGATCACCGCGGCGAACGCCAGGTAGGGGTTGGCGTCGGCACCGGGGATCCGCGACTCGACCCGGTAGCCCGCCCCGTGACCGACCAACCGCAGGCCGCAGGTGCGGTTGTCGTGGCCCCAGGCGATGGCGGTCGGCGCCCACGAGTCGGGCAGGAACCGCTTGTAGCTGTTGACGTACGGGGCGAACAGCCAGCTCAGCTCGCGCGAGGCGTGCAGCAGCCCGGCCAGCCACCCCCGGAACGGCTTGGACAGGTGGTCGGGCGCTTTGGCGTCCCACATCAGCGACTTCTTGCCGTTCTTCGACCACAGGCTCGAGTGGATGTGGCAGCTCGACCCGACCTCGTCCATCGAGTACTTGGCCATGAAGGTCAGGGCCCGGCCGTTCAGGGCGGCGATCTCCTTGGCGCCGTTCTTGTAGATCGTGTGGCGGTCGGCCATCTCGAGGGCGTCGGCGTAGGCCGTGTTGATCTCGTGCTGGCCCCGTCCCGCCTCGCCCTTGGAGAACTCCACGGGCACCCCGGCGGCGTTCATGCCGTTGCGGATCTGGCGGATGAGGTACTCGTCCTTGGTCGTCTGGAGGATGTGGTAGTCCTCGATCCAGTCCGAGTGCGGCACCAGGTCGCGGTAGCCCTTGGCGGCCGCCTCCTCGTAGGTGTCGCGGAAGAGGAAGAACTCCAGCTCGGACCCGACGTTCACGAGGAACCCCCGCTCGGCGGCCCGGGCCACCTGGCGACGCAGGATCTGGCGGGGTGAGACCTCGACCGGGGTGGTCGTGCCCTCCTCCACCAGGTCGCAGAGCACCAGCGCGGTCTTCTCGAGCCACGGCACCAGTCGCAGCGTCTCCAGGTCGGGGATGGCGCTGACGTCGCCGTAGCCCTGGTCCCAGTTGGCGAAGCGGTACCCGGGCAGCGGGGTCATGTCGACGTCGACCGCGAGCAGGTAGTTGCACGCCTCGATCGAGCCGTCGACGACCACGTCGAGGAAGAACTCGCCGGTGACCCGCTTGCCCATGAGCCGACCCTGCAGGTCGGGGAAGGCGACGAGGACCGTGTCGATCTCGCCGCCGCGGATCAGGGTGGTCAGGCGGTCGGCGTCGAGGGAGGCCCGGAGCATCGCCGCAGGTTAGGGGGCCCACTGGTGGGGGACGGCCGGGCGACCCCCGGTGGGAGCTACCCGGTGCCGGTCCGGCCCTCGGCGGCCAGCAGGGCGGTCACCTCGGCGCTCGTCAGGTCGCGATCGCCGGCGCGGACCGCCGCCAGCAGCGCCTCGACGTCGGTCGGCGCGGAGGCGGGCCGGGCCCGCCGGATGACCCGGACCACGTCGTCGAGCACGTCGCGCTGGCCGAGCACCACCCCGTGCCGCCCGGTGGCCGCCGTCGAGCGGTGGGCGGGCGGGAGCGCGGGGTGACCGCTCGGCAGGCGGTACCACCCGTGGCGGGAGACGTAGCTCGACACCAGCTCCGGCGGCAGGGCGATCGGGGTCGGCGCGATCACCGCCGCCGACGCCCCGTCGAGGGCGTCGATGCCCCTCCGGTCGTAGTTCGGCTCGGTGGCGTCGAGCGCCGCGGCCTGCTCGGCGTCGAGCACCAGGGCCGGCAGGCGCAGGCTGGTCGTCGTCGACGGCCACGCGGTGGCCGGCACCGAGCCGTAGCGGGCGAGGTGGGCCGAGTAGCGCAGGTCGAGGCCCCGGACCTCGACCCGCACGAGGGCGACGACCGCGTCCCCGCCCAGCTTCTCGACCAGCCGCGCCGGCGTCGCGTTCGATCCGGCGGCGACCACCACCGCCCGGGCACGGTCGAGCCGCTCGTCGAGGCCGTCGGCGGGCAGGTCGCGCACCCGTCCGTGATCGAGCAGGTACGGCCGCTCGGGCCGGTCTCCGGGGTACCGGAGCGGATCGGCCGTCGGGCTCGTGCCCAGCTCCCACTTCCGGTCACCGCCCTCGGTGCCCACCATGTCGAACCTCCTGAGCCGGGGTCCCGCCCCCAGGCTGCTGTCGGATCATCGGCCGGTCCAGCCCCGACGTGAGCACCGGCGCGCGGGAACGTGCCCGGCGGCGCGGGGCAGCGCACCTCGACGTCGGGCGCCTCGACGTCGGCTACTCCGGAGTCGTGTAGGCGGCGGTGATGCCGCCGTCGATGATCAGCGACTGGCCGGTCATGTACGACGACTCGTCGGAGGCCAGGAAGATGGCGCCCTTCACCATCTCGGCGCCCTCGCCGAAGCGGCCCATCGGGATGTGCACCAGGCGGCGCTGGCGGGCGGCGTCGTCCTCGAGGTACTTCGCCAGCAGCGGGGTGAGCACCGGTCCCGGGCAGAGGGCGTTGGCCCGGATCCCCCGGCGGGCGTAGATGACGGCGATCTCCCTCGTCATGCCGAGCACCGCGGCCTTGGACGTGGTGTAGGCGAGCTGGGGGGTGGCGGCCCCCACGTGGGCCACGAAGCTGGCCACGTTGATGATCGAGCCGCCGCCGCCGTCGAGCATGGCCGGGATGGCGTGCTTGCAGCACAGCCACAGCCCGGTGACGTTGATGTCCAGGGTGGTGCGCCAGGTGTCCTCGTTCGTCGCCACCGCGTCGCCGTCGTCGGCCAGGCTCACCCCGGCGTTGTTGTAGAGCACGTCCAGCCCACCGAAGGCGTCCACGGTGGCCGCCACCGCCGCCTCGACCGACGCGGCGTCGCTCACGTCGCAGTGGACCGGCACCGCCCGGCTGCCGGCCCGCTCGACCGACGCCACGGTCTCCGAGCCGTCGACCACGTCGACCACCGCCACGGCGGCGCCCTCGGCCGCGAACAGCTCGGCCGCCACCCGCCCCATGCCCGATGCCGCACCGGTGATGAAGGCGACCTTGCCCTCCAGCCGTCCCATGTCCCTCCCTCCTCGGTCGGACCCCTCCGAGGGCTCGCAGGGGCGGCCGTATGATGCCGCGCCCCGCCCGCAGGAGAGGAACTCGCTTGGTCTCCCAGCTCATCATCGGGGGCGAGCACCGCCCCGCCGCCGACGGCGACACCTTCGATGTGGTCGACCCCTCGACCGGACGGGTGCACGCCACGGTCGCCAAGGCCGGTCCGGTCGACGTCGACGCCGCCGCCGCCACCGCCGACCGGGCCTTCGACGACGGGCGGGGGGCGTGGCCGTCGACCAACGCCACGGTGCGGGGTCGCACCCTGCAACGGGTCTGCGACCTGCTCCGCGAACGGGCCGACGAGCTGGCCCGGGCGGAGGCGGTCGACGCCGGCCACCCCATCGGCGACGCCTGCTGGGAGGTCGAGGCCGCCGCCCGCACCTTCGAGTACTACGCCGGAGCCGCCAACAAGCACCTCGGCCAGACCGTGCCGGTGCAGGACGGCGGGCTCGACGTGGTGCTGCGCGAGCCGGTGGGCCCGGTGGCGCTGATCGTCCCGTGGAACTTCCCGCTGCTCATCGCGTCGTGGAAGGTGGCGCCGGCGCTGGCCTGCGGCAACCCGGTGGTGCTGAAGCCGGCCTCGCTGACGCCGGTCACCGCCCTGCTGCTCGGCCAGGTCCTGCTCGACGCCGGCGTGCCGCCCGAGGCGCTGAGCGTCCTGCCCGGCCCCGGCGCGGTGGTCGGCGACGCCCTGGTTTCCCACGAGCGGATCGCCAAGATCGGCTTCACCGGGGAGACGGCCACGGGCGCCTCGATCCTGCGGGCGTCGGCCGACCGCATCGCCCGGGTGTCGCTCGAGCTCGGCGGCAAGTCGGCGTGCGTGGTCTTCGCCGACGCCGACCTCGAGCGGTGCGCGGCCGAGACCCCGATGTCGGTGTTCGGCAACGCCGGCCAGGACTGCTGCGCCCGCAGCCGCATCCTGGTCGAGCGCTCCGCCTACGACGACTTCGTGGCCGCCTTCGCCGAGCGCACCGATGCCCTGCGCGTCGGCGAGCCCCTCGACGACGCCACCGAGGTCGGACCGATGATCTCGACGGGCCAGCGGCAGGTCTCGCTCGACTACCTGGCCGTCGGCGCCGACGAAGGGGCGCGCTGCGTCACCGGCGGCGAGGTGCCCGACGGCGCCGGGGACGGCTTCTACCTCGAGCCGGCGGTGGTCGCCGACGTGGACAACTCGATGCGCATCGCCCGGGAGGAGATCTTCGGCCCGGTGGCGTCGCTCATCCCCTTCGACGACGAGGCCGACGCGGTCCGCATCGCCAACGACACGCCCTACGGGCTGTCGGGCTCGCTCTGGACCGGCGACGCCGGCCGGGCCGTGCGGGTGGCCAAGGCCCTCCGGACGGGGACCCTCTCGGTGAACTCCAACAGCAGCGTGCGGATCGAGACCCCGTTCGGCGGCTACAAGCGGTCGGGCCTGGGCCGGGAGCTGGGCATGGCCGCCATGGACCACTACACCGAGGTCAAGAACGTCTTCTTCTCGGGTTGAACCGTCCTGGCTCGGCGGGCCTCGCCAGGACCGGCTCCGCCGATGACGGCTCTCACCTTCTCGCCGGTCCGCCTGGCGGCTCCGCGGCATCACTGCTCAGTCGACGGGTCCTCCGGAGCGTCGTCGCCGACCTTCCGTCGTCGATGGCGGCGTGGCAGGGGCCGCGGGTTGTACACCGGCCACAGCACCTCGACGTCGGGGATCAGCACCGCCAGCGCCCCGTTCGGCTCGAGCTCGCCCAGCACCTCGCCGTCGACGGGGCCCTGCCCGCCGTCGAAGGAGAGCGGGTCCTCGTCGATCTCGAACTGCAGCGTGGCCGCGTCCCGGGGTCGGCCCGTGCCTGGGGCGACCAGCAGGTAGGTCACCTCGTCGAGGCGGCGACCGAGGCCGAGCCGGTCGCCCAGCTGCCGCCGCAGGCCGGTGCCCGAGGGGCGGAAGAACGAGGTCAGCTCGTGGCGCCGCACGTGCCAGATCGTCGCCGGAACGGACTCGGGCTCGAGCTCGCCGTCGAGGATCGCCCGGCGGAAGGCACCCTGGCGCTGGCCCCAGTCGTTGGGGTTGAGCGGCTCCTCCTGCTCGGGCTCGGCCGGCTGGTCGTCCTCGGCCCCGTACAGCTCGCCGGCCACGTCAGGCGAGGCTGGGGTCGAGCTGGGCCACGAACTGGCGGCACCGCTCGGCCTCGTCCACCTCGCCGATGCGCGCCGCGGTCTCCCGGAGCCCGAGCAGGGCCCGCAGGAAGCCCCGGTTCTCGGCGTGCTGCCAGCGCACGAACCCGCTCCCCCGCCAGCCGTTCTGCCGGAGGCGGTCGAGGCCGCGGTGGTAGCCGACCCGGAAGGCGGCGTAGGCCTCGACGTCGTCGCGGCCCAGCTCACCGAGCCGGGCCCAGCCGTCGAGGAAGCGCGGCCACCGCGCCACCACCGCCGACACCGCCGCCCGTCGCGACGCCTCGGGCTCGGCCAGCGCGGCGTCGAGCGCCGCCACCGCCTCGGCCGGCTCGGGGTCGAGCACCGTCTCGGGCGGTCCGGCGGCGTGCAGGTGGACCGGGTCGGGCATGGCGGCACGCTACCGCCGCGGGTCGATCCGTCCCCGGACGCGACCGAGGGCGGGTCCCGGAGGACCCGCCCTCGTCTCGGAAGCTGCGACGGCTACTGGATCGAGCTGCCGACGGTGTTCAGCTTGTTGCCGGCGTTCTTGCCGAGCAGGGTCACGGCGACGATGCAGACGACCGCGATCAGGGCCACCAGCAGGGCGTACTCCACGAGGGAGGCGCCACGCTCGGTGTCGCCGAAGCGGGCCCGGAGGTAGGCGGCGAGGGTGTTGTAAGCGTTGATCATGGTGGGGTGTCTCCTTGGGTTCCAGTGGGCCACCCCAGGGCGGGCGGCTTACGTTGTGTCCTCAACTTGATCGGCCCACCGGCGCCCGTCCTGCATAGGTCGATCGGCCCGTTTGCCGCAGCTCCCCTGGGAACGGCGACGTTTCGGGGCCCCCGCCGGGCCCCGACGACGGCGCTAGGGACGGTCGAGCCCGCGGCGCACCAGCTCGGCGAAGGCCGCCGGGCAGGTCAGGTGGGCGCCGTGGTCGGCGTCGGCCAGCACGGCGAGCCGGCCGTCCACCAGCTCGGCCGCCAGCTCCTCGGCCGCCCGGCGATGACGGGCGGAGGACCGGTCGCCGCACCCGACCACCGTGGGCGCCCGCACCCGGTCGGGCTCCACGTCGTCGACGGCGGTGCCACCGATGGCGAAGTCGGCGAGCAGCGCCGGTCCCTCGGCCCGCCGCTCGTCCTGCCAGGCGGCGCCGAAGCGCTCCCAGGTCCGGTCGCCCAGCATCCGTCGCAGGAACCGCTCGGCCGCCTCGCCGGGCTCCTCACCAGGCGGTGCCGGCTCCCAGCCCTCGCGCCACCAGGGCGCCCACGGCGCCGGGGGCTCGTAGAGCACCAGCCCCGGCACCAGCTCGGGTGCCCGCACCGCGGCGGCGAGGGCCACCACGCCCCCGACGCTGTGGCCGACGACCACCGCCGGGCTCCCGTCGAGCACCTCCAGCAGGTCGGCGACGTGGTCGTCGAGCCCGCCGACCCCGAGGGGTCGCGAGTCGCCGTAGCCCCGCCGGTCGTACCGCTCGGCCACCACGTCGCCGAGGTGGCGCTGGCATCGGCCGAAACTGGCGGCGCGGTCCATGGCGCCGTGCACGAGCACGACCCGCGGCGCCGCGACGGCGTCGTCGGGCTCGCGGCGGTGGACCTCGATCCCCGCTCCGGTCCGCCGGCGGGTGGACCTCACAGCGAGAGCCGCGACCGCAGCGGATGCCCCTCGGGCACCTCGACCAGCACGAGGCGGTTGCCGTCCGGGTCGGCGAACCAGAGCTCCCGCAGCCCCCAAGGCATGAGCTCGACCTCGGCGTCCAGCAGACCGAGGTCGGCGAGGCGGCGCTGCTCGACGTCGACGTCCGGCACCTGCAGCCAGAGGTCCACCGGGCGCCCGCGACCGCCCTCACCGGGCGGGGTGGTGACCAGCTCCAGGAAGCCGCCGCCGAGGAAGAGCACGATCCCGGTGACCCGGCCGCCGGCGCCGTACTCGCGGTAGACCCGCAGCCCCAGCTGGTCGCGGTAGAAGGCGACGGAGCGGTCGAAGTCCACCGGGTGCAGCAGGACCCGGCTCGACAGCACCTCCACGGCCCAGACCCTAGGACCGGCGGCCCCTAGCCTCGCCGGCCCATGGAGCTGCTGATCGTCCGCCACGGCCTGCCCGAGCACGTCGACCTCGGCGACGACGGCGGGGCCGCCGACCCGGGTCTGTCCCCGACCGGGCGCGAGCAGGCCGAGGCGCTGGCCGGCTGGCTGGCCGCCGAACCCCCGGAGGCCATCTACGCCAGCCCGATGCGACGGGCGGTCGAGACCGCCGCCCCGCTCGCCGCCGCGACCGGCGTCGAGGTCGTCACCCGGGACGCGTTGGTCGAGTACGACAGCGGCAGCAGCTACTACGTGCCCATCGAGGACCTCGACCCCGCCCACCCGCGCTTCGCCCAGGTCGTGGAGGACTGGATCGGCCCGTCGAAGGAGGCCGAGCGGGCGGCGTTCCGGGCCAGGGTGGCCGCCGCCATCGACGCCATCGCCGCCGACCACCCCGGCCAACGGGTGGCCGTCGTCTGCCACGGGGGGGTGATCAACGTGTACCTGGCCGAGGTGCTCGGCATGTCCGCCTCGCTGTTCTTCAAGCCGGACTACACCGGCGTGAGCCGGATCCGCGTCGGCCGGGACGGCAGCCGCATGCTCGTCTCGGTCAACGAGTGCGGCCACCTGCACGCCGCCGGGTGAGGCCGGACGGGGCGGCTCGGCGCACGCGCCCGCCCGCCCCGGCGCGGTCCGGGTGCGAGGGTCAGTTCAAGCGGGCCCGGGCTGCCACCGCCCTCGACCGCAGCGCCTGCACTCGGTCGCCGTCGTCGGAGCCGCCGCGGACCTCGAGCCGGTCCGCCACCGCCTCGTAGGTGCGGGCCGCCGCCTCGAACCGCCCCAGCGCGGCCTGCACCTTGCCCAGCTCGAGCTGCTCGGCGGCGGCGGCACCCGGCAGGTCGAGGCGGAGCTCGAGGGCGGCGGCCAGTTCGCGCCGGGTCCCGCGGGCGGCGAAGCTGTTGCGCAGGTTGGCCAGCACCCGCACCAGCAGGGCGAACGGCCGCAGGGGCTGCAGCCATGCCGGGTCGAACGGCAGGCCCGGGGGCGTGACCAGGCCGGCCAGCCGCTCGCAGGCATCCCGGTCGAGCTCGACCCCGCCGGAGAAGACGTCCACGTAGCGGACCGGGTCGCCGACGCCCAGCACCACGTGGCCCGGCAGGCCCACCGCGTGGGCTCGCACCCCGCGCCGTCGGCCGACCTCGACCGCCAGGACCGCCAGGCTGATCGGGATGCCCCGTCGCCGGTCGAGCACGCGGTCGAGGTAGCTGTTGGCCGGGTCGAGGTAGTCGTCCCGGTTCCCGGCGAAGGCGCCGGTGCGGAACAGGTGGCCGACCACCGCGTCGGCGCCGTCACCGGTCACCTCCCCGGCCAAGGCGTCGAGCCGGGCGCGCTGCCGATCGACGTGGTCGACGTCGCACCCCTGCAGCCGCGCCGACACCAGGAGGCAGGCCTCGTCGAGGGCGACCGCCGACTCCGGGCCGGTGACCAGCTCGGCCCACCGCTCGGCGCCGGCCCATCGTCCCGGGACGTCGTCCCGGCCCGACCGCTCGCCGCTCACGGCTGGAGGACGACCAACCGCTCCTCGGTCATCTCCCGAACGGCGTGGGCCGGCCCCTCCCGGGTGTTGCCGCTGTCGCGCACGCCGCCGTAGGGCATCTGGTCGGTGCGGAACGTCGGGACCTCGTTGACCAGCACGCCGCCGAAGTCGAGCGTGCGGGCCGCCTCGAGGGCGGCGGCCAGGTCGGCGGTGAACAGCGCGGCCTGCAGGCCGTAGCGGGTGTCGTTCGCCCGGGCCAGCCCGTCGTCGAGCTCGTCGAACGCCTCGACGGTGACGACCGGTCCGAAGACCTCGGTGTTGCAGACCTTCATGCTGGGGTCGGTGCCGGTGAGCACGGTCGGCTGCAGGATCCGGCCCTCGACCCGGCCGCCGGCGGCCAGCTCGGCGCCGGCCTCGACCGCCTCGTCGATCCACCCCGCGACCCGCTCGGTCTCCTCGGGGGCGATGAGCGACGACACATCGGTGGCCTCGTCCATGGGGTCGCCGACCACCAGCGATCCGACGGCGTCGACCAGGGCCTCCACGACCCGGTCGTGGATCGACCGGTGCACGTAGATGCGCTGGGTCGAGATGCACGACTGGCCGGCGTGGCTGAACCCGGCCACCTTCACCTTGTCGACCGCCCGCTGCCAGTCGCCGCTGGCGTCGACCACCAGCGGCGAGTTGTTGCCGAGCTCGAGGCTGACCTTCTTGCGGGCCGCCTTCTCCCGGATCGACCAGCCCACGTCGGGGGAGCCGGTGAAGGTGACCATGGCGACGTCGTCGTGGGTCACCAGCGGATCGCCGACGCGGCCGCCCCCGCCGGTCACCACGTTCAGCCAGCCCGCCGGCAGCCCGCAGTCGTCGAGCAGGAGCTCGCTCAGGGCGATGGCCGAGAAGGGCGTCTGGCTGGCCGGCTTGAGCACCACCGCGCAGCCCGCGGCGATGGCCGGCGCCAGCTTGTGGGCGACCAGGTTCAGCGGGAAGTTGAACGGGGTGATGGCGGCCACCACGCCGATCGGCACCCGCAGGGTGAACCCGAGCTTGCCGGCGCCCGGCTCGGCGCCCTCCATGGGGACCATCTCGCCCGTCAGGGTCCGGGCCTCGGCGGCGGCGAACCGGAACGTGAGCACGCAGCGGTCGGCCTCGACCCGGGCGGTGCGGATGGGCTTGGCCGCCTCACGGGCGATCAGCTCGGCGAAGTGGTCGCGGCGCTCGGCCAGCAGGTCGGCGGCCCGCTCCAGGACGGCCGCCCGCTCCCAGGCGTCGAGGGGGTGGGCCATGGCCGCCTTGGCCTCGGCCACCGCCCGGTCGACGTGCTCGGGGGTGCAGCGCGGCACCGCGCCGATCTCGGCCCCGTCGTAGGGCGAGCAGACGGTGGTCGCGTCCTCGGTGGTGACGCGGCGATCGCCGATGCGGACGGGGTGCTGGTCGGCCATGGCTCGACCCTATGGGCGGATCGGTCCCGCGCCGACGCCTCCGGCGGTCGGGGAACCGGAGGGCGCCACCGGCCTACCATCCGCGGCCACCTCGACCTCCCGGACCGCCGTGCACCCCTTCCTCGACCACCCCGGACCGCTCGCCTTCGCCCACCGTGGTGGCGCCGGCGACTGGCCCGAGAACAGCCTGCCGGCCTTCCAGGGCGCGGCCGACCTCGGCTACCGGTACGTGGAGACCGACGTCCACGCCACCGCCGACGGCGTGCTGCTCGCCTTCCACGACGACCACCTCGACCGGGTCACCGACCGCACCGGCCGCATCGGCGACCTGCCCTACTCGGTGGTGGCCGAGGCCCGCATCGACGGGCGGGAGCCGATCCCGCGGCTCGAGGACCTGCTCGGCAGCTTCCCCGACCTGCGGTTCAACATCGACCCCAAGCACGACGCCAGCGTCGATCCGCTCGTCCGCGTCCTGCAGCGCACCGGCGCGGTCGACCGGGTCTGCTGCGGGGCGTTCTCCGACGGGCGACTCGCCGACCTGCGGCGACGGCTCGGTCCGCAGCTGTGCACGTCGATGGGGCCGCGCCAGACCGCGCTGCTGCGGTCGGCCTCCTACGGGCTCCCGGTGGCCGGGCGGCTGGTCGGCGACTGCGCCCAGGTGCCGACCGAGGTGAAGGGCCGCACCCTCGTCGACGAGCGCTTCGTCGCCACCGCCCATGCGCACGGCATCCAGGTGCACGTGTGGACCATCGACGAGCCCGCCGAGATGGGCCGGCTCCTCGACCTCGGGGTCGACGGCATCATGACCGACCGGCCCACCGTGCTGAAGCGGGTGCTCGAGGACCGCGGCGCCTGGGTCGCCCGCTCCGGCGGGGGCGACGCCTGAGGCCCGTCGGGGTCGGCGTCCGCTGGTCGCCGGTCCGCCCGGCGGCGCTTCAGCCGGGCAGCAGCACGTTCGGGTTCAGGATCCCCGCCGGGTCGAGCGCCCGCTTCACCGCGGCCATGGCCGCCAGCTCGGACCCGGTGCGGTTCAGCGTGAGCCACCGGCGCTTGGCCGTGCCGATGCCGTGCTCGGCGCTGATGCTGCCACCCAGCTCGGCGACCCGGCGCAGCACGGCGTCGTCGACCGCCTCGTCGTCGGGCGCCACCCCGGTCACGTTGACGTGGACGTTGCCGTCGGCGGCGTGGCCGAAGAGCCAGGTCCGGGCGCCGGGAGCGGCCGCCTCGACCACGCCGGGCACCCCCTCCAGGAAGTCGACCAGCGCGCCGTGGGGCAGTGTGACGTCGAGCTTGTGGGGCGGACCGAGGCGGTTGATGGCCTCGGTGTGCTCCTCCCGGTAGCGCCACAGGGCCTCCCGACGGGCCGGCTCGGCGGTCCCGGCGACGGCGGCGTCGGCCACCCCGGGAAGGGCCTCCACCACCTCGGCCAGCTCGTCCAGGGGGTCATGGCGGGCGGCCGCCTCCACCACCAGGTACGCGGTGTGGTCGGCGGCGAACGGGCGGGCCAGGCCGAGCTCCCGGCACACGAGGGCCAGCCCGTCGCCGAGGAACAGCTCGACCGCGTCGACCGGACCGAGGTCCCGGCGGAGCGTCGCCACCGCGTCCGTGCAGGACACCAGGTCGTCGAAGGCGAGCAGGGCCACGACCCGCTCGGGGTGGGGCGGCACGAGCCGCAGCCGAGCTGCGGTCACGACCCCGAGGGTGCCCTCGCTGCCGCAGAGGAGCCCGGCCAGGTCGTAGCCCGTGTTGTCCTTGAGGAGCCCGCCGAGGTGGGAGACGACCGAGCCGTCGCCGAGCACCGCCTCGACCCCCAGGAGCTGCGCCCGGGTGGCGCCGTGGCGCAGCACGTGCAGCCCGCCGGCGTTGGTGGCGATGGTGCCGCCGACGGACGCGGTTCCCCGCGCCGCCAGGTCGACGCCGTACTCCCAGCCCTCGGCGCGCGCCGCCCCTTGCAGCGACGCGATCGACGTCCCGGCCCCGACCGTCACCTGGCCGGCGGCGGCGTCGACCTCGGGGCCCGGTCGCAGGCGGGTGCAGCTGAGGACGACCTCGCCGGCCAGGGGGACCGAACCGCCGACCAGGCCGGTGTTGCCGCCCTGGGGGACCACGGCGACGCCGTGCTCGGCGCAGGTCGACACGACCGCCGCCACCTCCTCGGTCGAGGCCGGCCGGACCACCGCCGGGGGGCGACCGACGAACCGGCCGGTCCAGTCCCGGCCGTAGGGGGCGGTGAGCTCGGGATCGGTCAGCAGGGCGCGCCGCCCGACCACCTCGCCGAGGGCGTCGAGGACGGCCGGGTCCACCTCGTCGCCCCGCCTGTCCCGGTCCCCGCTCACGCCGGCCGGTCGTCCGGCCGCCGACGCGCGCCCGGCCGGTTCAGCGATCGGCGAAGGTCGGGGTGCGACCCTCGAGCTCGGCGCGGACGGCCTCCATCTGGTTGGGCGACCCGATGAGGCCCTCCATCAGCCGGGACTCCTCGACGAAGGACTCGAGGAGCGGCCGGGTGCCGGCGGCGTCGAGCAGCGCCTTGGCGCCGCGGACGGCGTCGGGGTTCCGGCCGGCGATCTGGTGGGCCAGCGCCAGGGCGTCCTCGAGCGGCGTCTCGCTGACCCGGGTGGCCAGCCCGATGCGGGCGGCCTCCTCGCCGGAGACCTGCCGGCCGGTGAACACCAGTTCCTTGGCCACGTCGAGGCCCACGATCCGGGGCAGGACCTGGGCCCCGGTCATGTCGGGCAGCAGCCCCCAGCGGATCTCCATGACCGAGAGCCGGGCCTCGGTGTGCACGATGCGCAGGTCGGCGCCGAGGGCGAGCTGGATGCCGCCGCCGAAGGCGACGCCGTGCACCGCGGCGATGACCGGGACCGCCTGCTCGGTCCAGGTGTAGACCGCCTGCTGGAAGAGGTTGGTGATCCGACCGGGCATCCGGTCCGTGATGGAGCCGCCGGCGCCGGGCTGGCCCGCGTCCGGCTGGCCGGCGTCGGAGGCCGGCTCGGAGGCCGGCTCGGCCATGGCGGCGAAGCTCGCCAGGTCGAGCCCGGCGCAGAACCCGCGCCCCTCGCCGGACAGCACCACCGCCCGCACCCGGCGGTCGGCCGCCACCTGGTCGCCGGCGTCGACCAGCGCCTCGAACATCGCCCGGTCGAGGGCGTTCAGCTTGTCGGGACGGGACAGGCGCACGTCGGCGACGCCGTCGGTGACCTCGATCGTGACCCGGTCGCTCATGGAGCCAGTCTGCCCGCCGCGCCGAACCGGCGCGGCGGTCGTCGCCCCGGGGCGCCTTGCGCACGGGCGTCGCGTTCGGTCAGGGTGGGGCGCGAATGGGGGAAATGGGACGAGAGGGAGCGATCGGCGCGCTTCGGACGTCGGGTTCAGCCCGCCGCCGTGGTGCCGATCTGACTCGGGAGATGTCCTGCCGCGCCCCTGCCGACGCCCCTGTGGCCCCCTCCGACGCCCCCGTGGCCCCCTCCCGTCCGTCCGGCCGGCGGCGGCGCGCCGGGCGGTTCGGGCTGGCCGCCGCGCTGGTCGCCGCCGCCCTCCTCGCCGGGCCGATCGCGGTGGCGCAGGCGTCGCCGGCGGCGGCACCGGTCCCGGTTCCGCCGACCGCCCCGCCCGTCCCCGGCGCGCCGGCCGTGCCCGCCCCACCGCCGCCGATCGCCCCCGAGCTGGCATCGGTCCCGGTCACCAGCGCCCCTCACGACGCCGCCCAGCAGGCCCGCGACCACGCCCAGGCGGCGGTCGACCAGGCCAAGGACCAGATCCAGCAGGCCCAGCGCGACCTCGTGGACCTGACGCAGCGCCAGCAGGAGATCTCGGCGTCGGTCACCGACGGCTCCACCGCCGTGCAGACGCTCCGCGGCCAGCTCGGCCTCCTGCAGATCCAGGTGCGTCAGATGGCCCTCGGCGCCTACGTGGTGGGCGAGAGCGTGACGGGCTCGCCGACGGCGGACCTCGACCTGGGCAGCGACCGCGCCCGGGGGACGAACCGCACCGCCATGCGGGCGGCGCGCTCCCAGCTCCTCGACCAGGCCCGCACCGTGAGCGCCCGGCTGGCCGAGACCGAGGCCGCGGTGCGGCGGGACTCCTCGGACCTGCAGGACGTCCGGTCGGCGCTGGCGTCGGCCCACGACCGCCTCGACCGGGCCACCGCCGCCCTGCCCGGACTGCAGGTCGACCTCGTCGCCAGGACCCAGGACCTCGAGGGCACCCTCGGGCTCTCCCAGGTGGTCGGGCTGAACTTCCCGCTGGTCGTGCTGGACACCTACTGGAAGGCGGCGGCCAGCCAGCCGGCGTGCGGCATCCAGTGGTGGGCGCTGGCCGGCATCGGCGCCACCGAGTCCGCCCACGGCACCGAAGGCGGCTCGAAGGTCGCGGCCAACGGCGACACCTCCAGGCCCATCGTCGGCATCGCCCTCGACGGCTCGGCCGGCACCGCGTCGATCCCCGACACCGACCACGGCCTGCTCGACGGCGACCCTTTCCACGACCGGGCGGTCGGCCCGATGCAGTTCATCCCCTCGACCTGGATGGCCTGGGCCCGGGACGGCAACGGCGACGGCCGGGCCGACCCGAACAACTACTACGACGCCACCATGGCCGCCGCCGCCTACCTGTGCGCCTCGGGCCCCATGCGCACCGACGCCGACCTGATCCGGGGCTTCCTCAGCTACAACCAGGACCCCTACTACGCAGCCCTCGTGCTGCAGCGGGGCAAGACCTACGGCCTCCTCCTCCCCCACCTGGGCGTGGCCCCGACCTCGCCGCCGGCCAGCGCGCTGCCGCCGGCGCCACCGCCGGGGGCCGTCACCAACGGCGTGGCCGGCGCACCCCCGACCGCTCCGCCCCCCTCACCGGCCCCGAGCCCGGCGGCGACCCCGCCCCCGCCCACCGCGGCGGCGCCCACCACGGGCCCTCCCACGACCGCGCCGTCGACCACGACCACGACCGCCCCGCCGCCCACCACCGCCCCGGTCACCATCACCGCCCAGACCGGGGTGACCACGTCGACGTCGACCACCAAGACCGCCGGCGGCTGAGCGGTCCGTGGCGCCCAAGTCGTTCCTGCTCGACGAACCGCTGCACGACTACCTGGTCGCCCACGCCACCCTCGTCGCCAACCCGAGCGCGGTCGACGCGGTCCTCGCGGACCTGGTCGCGGAGACCCGTGACCTCGGCGCCGTCGCCGGCATGCAGGTCGCGCCGGAGCAGGGTGCCCTCCTCACCCTGCTCACCCGCCTGGTGGGCGCCACCCGTGCCGTCGAGGTCGGGACCTTCACCGGCTACTCGTCGATCTGCATCGCGCGCGGCCTGGCCGACGGCGGTCGCCTGGTGTGCCTCGACGTCAGCGCCCGGTGGACGGCGATCGCCCGACGGGCGTGGGCGGCGGCCGGCCTCGAGGACCGCATCGAGCTCCGGCTCGGTCCGGCGGAGGAGACCCTGGCCGCGCTGCCGGCCGAGCCGGACCTCGACCTCGCGTTCGTCGACGCCGACAAGGTCGGCTACGCCGCCTACTACGAGGCGCTGGTGCCCCGCCTCCGACCGGGCGGCCTGCTGCTGGTGGACAACACGCTCTGGGGCGGGTCGGCGGCGGCCCCGGCGCGCGACGACGACGATGCCGACACCGCGGCGGTGAAGGCCTTCAACGACACGGTCGTCGCCGACGCCCGGGTCGAGTCGGTGCTGCTGCCGGTGGCCGACGGCCTCACGCTGGCTCGGCGGCGCTAGCGGCCTTGGCCCACGCCTCGTGGGCGGCCGCCTCCTCGGCCGCCTCCTCGGTCGCGCCGAGCGCGTCGTGCACGAGGGCGAGGTCGTGCTCGCACTCGGCGACCGACGTGACGTCTCCGAGGCCCTCGAACGCGTCCCGGGCGTCCTCGAGGCGGCTCACCGCCTCGCCGGCCCGGCCCATGGCCCAGAGCAGCGCGCCCAGGTTCTGGTTGCACGCCGCGGTCCAGGACGTCTCGCCGGTGGCGTCGAAGATGCCCCGTGCGAGCTGGAGGCACTCGACGGCGTCGTCGAAGGCCTCGACGTCGTGCAGCGCGCACCCCAGGTTGAAGTCGCAGGCGGCCACGCCGGCGGCGACGCGCACGGACAGGAAGCCGCGGCGGGCGGCGGCCAGCAGGTCGAGGGCGACCTCCGGCTCGCCGAGCTCGTGGCTGAGCACGCCTCGGTCGTGGTCGCACCGGGCCACGGCCTCCGTCCGCCCCGCCGCGGCGAACCTCTCCCGCGCGTAGCCCAGCTCCTGGTCGGCGTCCGACAGCCGTCCCAGCCGGCGGAGCACGTCGGCGACCGCCCGGGAGCAGGCCGCCACCTCGGCCCGGTCGGCGTCGGCCGCCTCGAGCGCGTCGCGGGCCAGGGCCAGGCGGGAGAACGCGTCCTGCAGGCACCCGAGGGCGGCGAGCAGCCGCCCCGAACGCCGCGCGGCGCGCGCCGCGTGCAGCTTGTCGCCCGCCTGGTGGTGCAGCTCGGCGGCCAGCTCGGCGGCGGCCAGGCCCTCGCGGAGGCGGCCGTGCGCCGCCAGCGCCCGCCCGAGCCGGTCGACGGCCCGACCGCGCTCGGCCGGGTCGTCACCGGCGGCGTCGACCGCTGACCGCAACGTGGCCAGGTCCGGTCGCGCCGTGGCGTCGTCGCGCCGCCGAGGGGCGGGGTCCGGGCTCGGCGCCGCCCCGGGGGCGGCGGGAGGCGGGCGGTCGGCGCCGATCGCGGGCCGGTCGGGCGCGTCGCCCTCGACGGCGCCCGGTGCGGGCTCCACCCTCTCCATCACCCCAAACGGTACCGAAGGCCCCGCTCCGTGCGCCACGACGGGGCCCACCACCGCCGGTGGCCGGCACCGTGTGAAGCGGGGCACGTCATCACCAGACATGTGGTCGCGCTTCGGTATAGGTTGCCCCGCGTCATCTGGGGAGCGGCGCACCGTCGCTGTGGTCACCGTCACCGGTCGCTCCCTGCGCAGCGCCCCTCGTCTCTCCGGAGGACCCACATGCCAGACCACCGCCGTCGAGCAGCGTCGCGACCACGTTCGGCGGTCGTGGCGGTGGTGGCGGCGCTGGTGCTCTCGGCGGTGCTCTCGAGCTGCGGGTCCGGCACGGCGCTCCCGAAGACCAACGGGCTCACCTCGGCGTCGGACCACCCGACCCGCGGCGGTCAGCTCACCTACGGCCTCGAGGCCGAGACCACCGACATGTGCGGCATCAGCGCCACCCTCGACATCTCCGGCATCGAGAAGTACAACGCGATCTACGACACGCTGACCCGGCCCGAGATCCTGAACGGCAAGCTCGTGTACACGCCGTGGCTGGCCCAGAACGTCACCCACACGCCGGACTACATGACCTGGACCATCGACGTGCGCAGCGGCGTCAAGTTCCACGACGGCACCGATCTGACCGGCAAGGTCGTCTACGACAACCTCATCGGGTACTCGCAGAAGTCGCTGCTCTTCAGCTTCGTGCTGAACAACATCGACAAGATCACCCAGACCGGCCCGATGCAGGTCACCGTCGCCATGAAGAAGCCCTGGGTGGCCTTCGACGCCTACCTGTGGGGCAGCGGGCGCGTGGGGATGATGGCCGAGCAGCAGCTCACCGGCATCGACCCCAAGACCGGCCAGCCGACCACCCCGGCGCCGGACTGCACCCGGACCCCGATCGGCACCGGGCCCTTCATGTTCTCGGTGTTCAACAAGACCAACCCGTCGAAGGGCGCCATCCGCAGCAACATCGACAGCAACTGGAAGCTGTACGAGAGCATGACCCTGGTGCGGAACCCGCACTACTGGGTGAAGGCGCCGGACGGCAAGCCGTACCCCTACGTCGACGGCATCACCTTCAAGCCGATGCCCGAGGCCACCCAGAAGCGCTTCGCCCTGCAGTCCGGTGAGATCAACATCGGCCACTACAGCGGCGCCGACGACCAGCGCGCCCTCGAGGAGTTCCGCGTCGCCGGCAGCGCCAACTACGTCAAGACCAACAAGTACAGCGAGCTGGCCTTCGTGCAGACCAACGACACCAAGCCGCCGTTCAACAACCAGCTCTTCCGCCAGGCGCTGCAGTACGGCATCAACCGCGACGACATCAACACGATCATCAACCAGGACCTCTTCACCGTCGCCGACAGCCCCTTCGCGCCCGGCGTCACGGGTCACCTCGACAAGACGGGCTGGCCGAAGTACGACCCGGCAAAGGCCAAGCAGCTGCTGCAGCAGTACCTCGACTCGCCCGAGGGCAAGAAGGCGTTCCCCAACGGCAAGGTGAGCATCACCCTCGACCTGACCCCGGACACCGGGGTGATCCAGATCGGCCAGCTCCTGCAGCAGAAGGCCAAGTCGTTCGGCGTCGACGTCAAGCTCAACCCGGTCGAGCAGGTGAACCTGATCAACAAGGCGATCGCCCGCGACTACGAGTTCATGGTCTTCCGCAACTGGCCCGGCGGCGACCCCGACGTCGACTTCGTGTGGTGGCACTGCGGCGACCCGAGCACCCTCACCCCCGAGATGAAGGCCAAGTTCCCGAACTTCACCCCCTCGGCCAACCCGGTGAACTTCATGGGCTTCTGCGACCCGGCCATCGACGACGCCCTCGACACCGGCCGGTCGAGCTCGGACCCCGCCGTCCGGCAGAAGGCCTACGAGTCGATCTCCACCCGCTGGGCGCAGGAGGGCTGGGCGCAGCTGGCCTGGTACCAGACCTGGGCCATCGGGTTCGGGCCCAAGGTCCACGGCATCTACGGCCCGAACTTCCCGAACGGCGGTACGCCGTTCCCGGGCCTGGCCACCGGCCACCCGCTGTTCGGCATCTGGATCGACAAGTGAGCTCGCGTCCCGCAGCGACCCCGACCGACAGGAGCCACCCGTGATCTTCGTCAAGAAAATCATCTCGCTGGTGGTGGTGGTCATCGTGGTGACCCTGCTCACCTCGGTGATGGTCGGGCTGCTCCCGGGCGACGCCGCCCGGGCCATCCAGCCCTTCGCCACCGATGCCCAGCTCAAGCCGCTGCGCGCCGAGCTGGGGCTCAACAAGAGCATCCCCGCCCGCTACCTCGACTGGCTCGACAACGCCGTCCACGGCGACCTCGGCAACTACTACAACGCCGGCGGCGGCAAGCAGCCCGTCATGGACCGCCTGAAGAACGCCCTGCCGATCTCGCTCGAGCTGATGATCCTGGCCCAGATCCTCTCGTTGCTCGTGGCCGTGCCGTTAGGCGTGATCTCCGCCTACCGAGCCGGGAAGTGGATGGACAAGGTGATCACCTCCGGGGCCTTCGCGGCCCTGGCCTTCCCCTCCTTCGCCGTCGGCCTCTTCCTCGCCTACTTCCTGGGGGTGAAGGCGCACATCTTCCCCCCGTCGGGCTACACGAGGCTGACCGCCGACCCGATCAAGAACCTCAAGAGCCTGACCCTGCCGGTGGTCAGCCTGGCCCTGGGCCAGATCGCCGTCTACATGCGCCTGCTGCGCACCGACATGGTGGCCACGCTGCAGGAGGACTTCATCCTGATGGCGAAGTCGAAGGGCATCTCCGACCGCCGGGTCCTCTGGCGCCACGCCCTGCGACCGTCGAGCATCACCCTGCTCACCGTGGCCGGCCTGAACGTCGGCACCCTGATCGGGTCCACGCTCGTCATCGAGCAGCTGTTCTTCATCCCCGGCATGGGCCTGATGATCGCCGAGGCCATCTTCACCCGGCAGTACCTGGCACTGCAGAGCGCCATCGTGGTGGTGGCCCTGATCTACGTGCTGGTGAACTTCGCCCTCGACTTCGTGTACACGATCGTCGATCCCCGCATCCGAGCCAGGAGGGCCTGAGGTGTCCGACATCGCGGTAGATCCCCGGGCCGGAGCGGTCGAGGCCGGGGTCGGCACCGACCACGAGACCGAGCTGGCGGAGGAGAGCAAGGGCCTGGGCGTGGCCGCATGGCTGGCGATCGCCTGGCTCGTCTTCATCCTGATCCTGGCCCTCTTCGCCTCCCACCTGCCGGTCGGCGACCCCTACCAGAGCATCGCCGCCATCGCCCGCAAGGGCCCGCTGCAGGTGTCGGGGCACCTCCTCGGCGGCGACGTGCTCGGACGCGACATGCTGGCCCGCACCGCCTACGGCGCCCAGCACTCGCTGGCCATCAGCTTCGGTGCGGTCGGCTTCGGGTTCGTGATCGGCGGCCTGCTCGGCCTCATCGCCGGCTTCGTCGGCGGGCGCACCGACACCGTGCTGACCGCCATCTTCGACATCTTCCTGGCCTTCCCGGCCCTGGTGCTGGCCCTGACGCTGGTCACCTTCCTGAAGGGCCAGAGCGTCGGGGGCTTCGACTTCAGCGCCCAGTGGGTGCTGGTGCTGGCCCTCGGCATCGTGTCCATCCCGCTCCTGGCCCGCATCACCCGGGCCAGCACGCTCAGCTGGGCCCAGCGCGAGTTCGTGCTGGCCGCCAAGGCCCAGGGCGCGACCTCCTGGCGGATCATGTTCCGCGAGGTCCTGCCGAACGTGCTGCCCGCCATGCTCGCCATCGCCCTGCTCGGCGTCGGCGTGGCGATGGTCGCCGAGGCCGGGCTGTCGGTGCTCGGCGTCGGCACCCGCTGCCCACGCCGTCCTGGGGCAACATGATCGCCGACGGCCGGTCGAACCTGTCCGACGCCCCCCACATCGTGTTCATCCCCTCGATCATGATCTTCCTCACGGTGCTGTCGCTCAACTACCTGGGCGACGTCATCCGGGACCGCTTCGACGTACGGGAGAGTGCCCTGTGAGCCAGACCACCACGACCGACGCCGAGTCGCCCGACGACGGTCCCCTGCTGCACGTCGAGGACCTCACCACCAGCTTCAGCTCCGACCGGGGAACGGTGCGGGCGGTGCGGGGGGTCAACCTCGAGCTGAAGCGGGGCAAGACCCTCGGCATCGTGGGCGAGTCCGGCTCGGGCAAGTCGGTCCTCTCCCGGTCGATCATGGGGCTGCTGCCGAGCAACGCCAGGCGCAGCGGCACCGTGCGCTTCGAGGGCGACGACATCTCCGACCTGAGCGGCTCGGTGATGCGCGACTACTGGGGCTCGAAGATGTCGATGGTCTTCCAGGACCCGATGACCGCGCTCAACCCGGTCATGCGCATCGGCAAGCAGATCACCGAGTCGATCCACCAGCACCTCGACGTCGACAACGACTTCGCCAACGAGACCGCGCTGGCCCTGCTCACCTCGGTCGGCATCCCCGAGCCCCAGCGCCGGCTGCGGGAGTACCCCCACCAGATGTCGGGCGGCATGCGCCAGCGGGTGATGATCGCCATCGCCCTGGCCTGCGGTCCCAAGCTGCTCTTCGCCGACGAGCCCACCACCGCCCTCGACGTGACGGTGCAGGCCCAGATCCTCGACCTGCTGCAGCAGCAGCAGCGCGAGCGGTACATGGCCATGATCCTCGTCACCCACGACCTCGGCGTGGTCGCCGGGCGCGCCGACGACATCGCGGTGATGTACGCCGGCACGCATCGTCGAGCAGGCCCCCACCGGCGTGCTCTTCCGGGAGATGGCCCACCCCTACACCGAGGCGCTGCTCAAGTCGATCCCCAAGCTCGAGCAGCCGAGCCACACCCGGCTCGAGGCCATCGCCGGCCGACCGCCCGACCTGGTGAACCTGCCCAAGGGCTGCAAGTTCGCCCCCCGCTGCCCCTACGCCCAGGACCGCTGCCGCGAGGAGGACCCCGTCTTGCAGGAGCACGGCACGCCCGGCCACGAGTACGCCTGCTTCTTCCCGGTCGGCACCCCCGAGGGCGCCGAGGCCCTGGCCCGCAACCGCAAGCAGCAGCAGGACCAGCCGCCGCTGGAAGCGGGCACCGAGAAGCCCGAGCCCACCGCGGGAGCGTCGGCCTGATGGCCGGCACCGGAACCGCCCACCTCCGCCCGGCCAACGAGGTGCTGCTGCGGGTCGAGGACCTGCTGGTCGAGTTCAAGCTGGCGCGTGGCGCCAAGGTCCACGCCGTCACCGGCATCAGCTTCGACGTCAAGGCCGGCGAGACCCTCGGCCTGGTCGGCGAGTCGGGCTGCGGCAAGTCGACCACCGGCAAGGCCATCATGCAGCTGCCGACGCCCACCGGCGGCAAGGTCCTCTTCGACGGGCGCGACCTCACCGACCTCTCCGGCAAGGAGATGCGCAAGACCCGCACCAAGGTCCAGATGATCTTCCAGGACCCGATCTCGTCGCTGAACCCCCGGCGCAAGATCGAGGACATCGTGGCCGAGGGCCTCGACGTCTGGAAGACCGTCGACAAGAGCGACCGCGCCCGCAAGGTCGACGAGATGCTGCTCACCGTCGGCATGGACCCCGACGTGGCCCGGGGCCGCCGGCCGTACCAGTTCTCCGGCGGCCAGTGCCAGCGCATCTCCATCGCCCGGGCGGTGGTCACCGACCCCGAGCTCATCATCTGCGACGAGCCGGTCTCCGCCCTCGACGTGTCGGTGCAGGCCCAGATCCTCAACCTGCTCGAGGACATGAAGGCCCGCTACGGCCTCACCATGATCTTCATCGCCCACGACCTGGCGGTGGTGAAGAACATCAGCGACCGCGTCGTCGTCATGTACCTCGGCAAGATCTGCGAGGTCGCCGCGCCCGACGAGCTGTACTCGAGCCCGGCGCACCCCTACACCCAGGCTCTCCTCGGCGCCATCCCGGTGCCCGACCCCGACGTGCGGCCCGACGACCGGCCCGTCGTCGGGGGCGAGATCCCCTCGCCGGTCTCGCCGCCGAGCGGCTGCCGCTTCCGGACCCGCTGCCCGCGCGCCGAGCAGAAGTGCGCCGACGTCGAGCCGGAGATGCGCCAGATCGGCCCGGACCACTACGTGGCCTGCCACTTCCCGCTCGGACCGGGCGAGAAGCTGGTCGTGACGTCCGACGGCGGCGTCGACGCCGAGGTGGCCCGCCAGAGCCAGGACCGGGGCGAGACCCTGCCCACCCCCTCGGGCTACGTCGGCGCCCCGCCGGCGGCGGACCGCCCCGACGAGGTCGACGGCAGCGCCGACGGCGACGACCAGGTCGACGCCCCGGTGCTCCCCCACGACCGCGAGGTCACCGTCAGCGACGAGCCGTCCCTGACCGGGGAGGCGGCGACGGGCGAGGGCTCCACGACCGACGAGGGCTCGACCGGCAGCGTCTGAGGGCCGGGCCGGGGCGTCGCCTCGGCGATGACGGACGCGGCGTCAGCCGGCGTCGGGCGTGACCGTGTCGGCGACCCGCCAGCAGTACCAGGCGGCCACGCTGCGGTACGGGCGGAAGCGCTCCCCCGCCCGGTCGAGCGCTTCCGGCGTGGGCAGGTCGGCGAGGTCGTAGGCCCGGGCGAAGCCGGCGCGCACCCCGTAGTCGCCGACCGGCCAGACGTCGGGCCGGCGGAGCGTGAACATCAGGAACATGTGGGCGGTCCACGGCCCGATCCCCCGGACCTGGGTGAGCTCGGCCTCGACGGCGTCGTCGTCCAGTCGGCCGATGCGGGCCAGGCGGACCCGACCGCCGGCCACCTTGGTCGCCAGGTCGAGCAGGGACGCCACCTTGCTGGCCGACAGCCCCGCCCCCCGGAGCGAGGCCGGGTCGACGGCCAGCACGGCCTCGGCGGTGAACGGGCCGTCGACGGTGGCCCGCACGCGACCCCAGATGGCCCGGGCCGCCCGACCGGCGAGCTGCTGGTGGACGATCGAGCGGGCCAGGGCGACGAAGCGCTCGTCCGCCCGCTCCGGTCGACGCATGCGGCACGGGCCGTGGAGCCGCACCAGCTCGGCCATGACCGGGTCGCGCTCGGCCAGGGCCAGGCTGGCCGCCCGGAGGCTGGGAACAGCCACCGCCGGTCAGAGGCCGAAGGACGTGGACCGCACGGCAGCCACCGCCTCGTCGGCCCCGACGAGCTCGACCTGGCCGGGCCGCCCGTAGCCGAAGAGCAGCAGCTCGACGGGAGGACCGACGATCTCGACCCGCCGGGAGCCCGAGATGGCGGTGGCCGTACGTCCGTCCGGGGTGCGCAGCGTGATGCCGAGCGGCCGGGCCCGGCGGAACAGCAGCTTGGAGGCCGGCTTCAGGAGGGCCCAGACGGCGTCGTCGAGGTCGGACCGATCGGTGCGGGGTCCCTCGCCGTTCGCCCGCCGCACGTCCTCGTGGTGGATGACGTACTCGGCCAGGTTGACCCGGTACCGCAGCGGCCCGATCAGCGACAGCGGCGCCGGCGGACCGGAGCGGACCCGGTCGATCACGGCGGGGAACCCCCGCTCGAGCTCTCGCGCCATGTGCTGCTCGGTGATCCGGGCCATGCGGTCGCCGACCGGTCCCAGCCGGCCCTCGAGCAGGATCCCGGGTGCGCCGATGGGGTCGCGCTCGCGGACCACCAGGTGGGCGGCCAGGTCGGCGGTGGTCCACCCCTCGCACAGGGTGGGCGCATCGGGCCCCAGCCAGTCGAACAGGTCGCAGAGCTCGCGGCGCTCGCGCTGGTCCAGGTCGGACATGACGGCGACGGTAGTGCGTTACCGTCGACCCATGGCCAAGCCTCCCGACCTGCAGATCGACCAGAGCAAGGTGTTCGACGTGGTGCTCGACACCGACCGGGGTCAGATCGCCATGACCCTCGACCCCAAGCTGGCGCCCACGACGGTGAACCACTTCGTGGTCCAGGCCCGTGACGGCTTCTACGACGGGCTGACCTTCCACCGGGTCGTGCCCGAGTTCGTGATCCAGGGCGGCGACCCCGACGGCACAGGCCGGGGCGGACCCGGCTACACCTTCGCCGACGAGCCGGTGCGCGGTGAGTACACGCTCGGGGCGGTGGCCATGGCCAACGCCGGGCCCAACACCAACGGCTCGCAGTTCTTCATCTGCATCGACGACTGCCGCAGCAAGCTGCAGCCGCTCTACAACCTGTTCGGGTACGTCACCGACGGCATCGACGTGGCCCAGTCGATCCAGGTCGGCGATCGGATCAACACGGTCAGCGTCGCCGAGCGCGACCCGGCCTGACCCGCCCCCGGTGGGGCACGACCCGGCTCCGCTGGAGCTCAACCTGGCCGCCGTGCACGAGGCGGTGGCCGCTGCCATCCCCGACCGCGAGTGCGTCGTCTGGCGCGACCGGCGACTGACGTGGGCACAGACGACCGAGCGAACGCGGCGGCTGGCGGACGTGCTGCTGACCCACGGCCTCGGCCGCCACGGTGACCTCTCCGCCTGCCAGGGCTGGGAGTCGCCGCAGGACCTGGTCGCCCTCTACCTGCTGAACGGCAACGAGTACCTCGAGGGCATGCTCGGCGCCTACAAGGCGGGGGCCGCGCCCTTCAACGTCAACTACCGGTACGTGGCCGACGAGCTGGCCTACGTGCTGGCCGACGCCGGCTCCCGGGCCATCGTGTACCACGGCCGGTTCGCGTCGACCCTCGCCGAGGTGCTCGACCGCCTGCCCGAGGTGGAGCTGCTCCTGCGGGTCGACGACGGCTCGGGCGACGAGCTGCTGCCGGGGGCCGTCGACTACGAGGAGGCGCTGGCGGCAGCCTCGTCCGAGCGGCCCGACGTCGACTGGCGGGGTGACGACCTCTACGTCGTCTACACCGGCGGCACGACCGGTCGACCCAAGGGCGTGCTCTGGCGCCAGGCCGACTTCCTCGTGGCCGCCCTCGGGGTGCGGCGTCGCGACGGCACCGAGCACCGAGACCTCGACGAGCTGGTGGCCGGCGCCGCCCGCGACCACCGGCTGCGGGTGCTGCCCGCTCCCCCGCTCATGCACGGCGCCGCCCACTGGAACGCCATCAGCGCGTGGATCGCCGGCGGGACCGTGGTCATGCAGGACGACACGTCGAGGCTCGACGCCGCGGACGTGCTGTCCACCTGCGAGCGGGAGTCGGTCACCTCGCTGCTGATCGTCGGCGACGCCTTCGCCCGCCCGCTGCTCGACGAGCTCGACCGCCACCACCACGACCTCTCCGCGCTGCGCTACCTGCTCACCGGCGGCGCCATCCTCAGCCCGTCGGTGAAGGTCGAGCTGCGCCGGCGGCTGCCCGACCTGTCGATCGTCGACGTGCTCGGCTCGTCGGAGACCGGACGCCAGGCGGTGCACCGCACCCGTGGTCGCACGGGCGAGGACGACGGCGCCCGGCCGGACGACGGCTTCGTGCCGTCGGAAACCACCGCGGTCATCAGCGGGGACCGGACGCGCTTCGTGCGGGCGGGCGACCCCGAGCTCGGCTGGCTGACCCAGCGAGGCCGGGTGCCGCGAGGGTTCCTCGGCGACGAGACCAAGACGGCCGAGACGTTCCCCGTCGTCGACGGCGAGCGGGTGGCGGTGGCCGGTGATCGAGCCCGGCTGCGGGCCGACGGCACCGTCGAGCTGCACGGCCGGGACTCGGCCACCATCAACACCGGCGGCGAGAAGGTGTTCGCCGAGGAGGTGGAGCAGGCCCTCAAGCAGCACCCCGACGTGTACGACGCCCTGGTGGTCGGCCGTCCGAGCGAGCGCTGGGGCAACGAGGTGGTGGCGGTGGTGCAGCTCCGCGGCGGCGGACCCGGCTCCGACGAGCGCACCGCCGAGGTGCTCGAGGCCGCCGGGAGGCACCTGGCCCGCTACAAGCTGCCCAAGCGGATCGTCTACCGGGACCGCGTCGAGCGCAGCCCCAGCGGCAAGCCGGACTACGCCTGGGCACGCGCCCAGCTCGACGACCCCGCCCGGTGACCCGGCCTCAGACGGCAGGCGGGGCACCTGAGCCGGGCTAGCGTCCCCCGAGCCGGACGAACGTCCGTTCCCCATGGCTGCCCACGTCCTCACCCTCCCCTTCCCGGTCGATCTGCGGCCGACCCTCGGCGCCCTGCGCCGGGGCCGGGGCGATCCCACCTTCTGCTTCGCCGCCGACGGCGTGTGGCGGGCGACCCGGACGGCGGACGGGCCGGCGACGCTGCACCTCCGGGCCCTCGCCCCCGACCGGCTCCAGCTCCGGGCCTGGGGAGCGGGACGCGACCGGGCGCTCGACGGCGCCCTCGACCTCGTCGGCGGGCGCGACGACCCGGGCTCGTTCCGACCGCCTGACCGCCTGCTGCACGAGCTGCACCGCCGCCGACCGGGCCTGCGGATCCCGCGCACCGGCGCGGTCACCGAGGCGCTCATCCCGACGGTGCTCGAGCAGAAGGTCACCGGCGTCGAGGCCCGCCGCTCGTACCACCAGCTGATCCGGCGGTGGAGCGGTCCGGCGCCCGGACCCGGCGGTCTCTGGCTCCCTCCCGACCCGGCGGTGGTCGCCGACCTCCCCTACTACGAGCTGCACCTGGTCGGCGTCGAGCGCAAGCGGGCCGACACCCTCCGCCGGGTGTCGGCGCACGCCCGCCGCCTCGACGAGGCCGCCGAGCTCCCCCTCGCCGAGGCCTACCGGCGGCTCCGGGCGGTGCCGGGGATCGGGTCGTGGTCCGCCGGCGAGGTGGGGAGGACGGCCCTCGGCGACGCCGACGCGGTCAGCGTGGGCGACTACCACGTGCCCCACCAGATCGCCTACGCCCTGGCCGGCGAGCACCGGGCCACCGACGAGCGCATGCTCGAGCTGCTGCTGCCCTACGCGGGTCACCGTGGCCGGGTCCAGCGCCTGGTCGAGCTGGCCGGCATCGGCCCGCCCCGTCGGGCCCCGCGCGCCCGGCTCCGCAGCATCGCCCGCATCTGAGCCCTGCGACCGGGCGGCTCGGTCCTCGGGGCCGGAGCTCCAGGCCGGGGTGCAGCCCGATCCGGGCCGGGGGCCGCTGCCCGACGACGACCGCTGCTCGCGGCCGGCGACCGCTTCTGCCTGCCGGTGACCGCTTCTGCCTGCCGGTGACTGCTACTGCCTGCCGGCGACCACTACTCCTTGACGGCGACCGCGTTCGGGGTGACGTTCATCTTCGGCTCGTACTGGGCGGCCTCGACCGGCCGAGCCTCCCCGGCGAAGGCGGCCCGCAGCGCCTCGCGGCACGGCGAGCACGGTCCGTAGTACGCCTCGGCGACGTGGCTCCCGCAGCGGGGGCAGTCGAACGACGACGGGAGCCGGTCGGTGCTCGGATCGGACATCGACCGACTCTGCCACGCCGCCCCAGCCGCACCGTGCATGGGTCCGGCGGTTGCGACCGCTCACCGGTCGGCGACGCTCATGGGACTCCGCGCGGGTGCGGAGGTGCCTCGCCGTCCGGTCGGGCCTGGTCGCCCGGTGGGCCGGCTCGCGTCGGTCCGCCTCGGGGTGGCGGGTCCGACGGGCCGCGCGGCTCGGGTGGGTGGAGGGTCCAGGTGAAGGGTGGGTCGGCGGGTCGGAGGGTCCAGCCGGCGGTGGTGAGGAGGTCGTGGTGGTGGCCGCAGAGGGGTGCGAGCTCGTCGAGGCGGGTGCGGCGGGTGTCGGCCCAGCCGGTGGCGGAGGTGGTGTGGTGGATCTCGAGGTGGTGGCGGTTGCCGCAGACGACGCAGCCGTCGTGGAGGACCTCGAGGCAGACCTTCATGTGCTCGGTCGGCGTGCGCGACGTGGTGGCCATCGAGCGGAGGTCGCCGCCGTGGCGCAGGAACAGCCGCAGCGTGGCCTCGCCCAGCTGCTCGACCGCCCACGCCACCGGCACCGACCCGACACCGGGGATCTCGCACCGCTCACCGGGCTCCAGGCTGCCGCGTCGCAGGGCGGCCAGGTCGACGATGACCGACACCGCCGTCCTGGGCCTCGGTGCCCGATCGTCACCGTCCGCGCCGTCGCCGGAGCCGCCGCTGCGGGACCGTCGGGCCATCTCGACCAGGGCGTCGAAGGCGTAAGCGGCCGCTGGTTCGCGGCGCCCGTCGGCGTAGGCGGCGGTGAAGGTGCCCTGGGCCTGTCGTTCGAGCTCGGCGCGGACCTCGGCCACCGCCCCCGGCGGCCCCGAGGCCAGCAGCGTGGCGCACCCCTCGGCATCGGTCCCGAAGCGCACCTGCCGGGCGGCGTGCTGTCGCTTCGCCGTCGCCGCGTCCTGCTCCGCCGACCGGGCGGCGGCCTTGACCCGCTCGGCCCGCTGCCGGGTCTGGCGCAACGTCTCACCCTTGGCCCGCTCGACCAGCTCACCCTCGCTGGCCGGATCGGCCGTCGCCGCCGACGCCACCTCGGCCGCCTGGTCGGTCGACAGCGCCCCCTGCCGCAACGCGTCGGCGAGACCCGTCCGCCGCCCCAACGACTCGGCGGTCTCGGCATCGCGCCGGGCCGACCCGAACGACCCGCCCGTCCTCGACGTCAACCAGTCCTCGAACGACCGCGCCCCGTCGCCACCCCACGAACGCGTCTCGGCCACCCGAGCCGACAGCAACAACCGAGCGCCACCCAGCAGCTTCTCCGCCTCCAGCACCGCGTCGAGCGCCACCCGAGCATCGGACCCCGCCAGCCGCGAGGCGTCGACCGAGCCGACCAGCACCGCCAGCTCGTCACGCACCCGCCGAAACGACAGCGACGCCACTTCGGTGCCCGACGGCGAGCACGAACGCGCCGTGCCCGTCGCGCCCACCGAACCCCGCAGCTCCGACAGCTCCGACACACCCACGGCTCATCACCTCCCGTCACACGACACCGCCCGACGACCGGCGCAGGAACCTGCCACCGGCCACGAGCACGCTGATCGAAACGGGTCCCGCAGGACCGAGCCACGCTTCCCGACCAAGACCGGCCGCCGACGGGCCGCTGGTGGAAGCTATTCCGGGCAGCATACACGAACGCCTGTTCGTCGGTCAACCGCGGACGAGAAGTGACCACGACCGGCTCCGCCGCCTGTGGACGACCAGGCGAGATCCACAGGGTTGTGCCCCTGTCGCCGCACAGGCGGGCCGCCGTACCGTCGAGGCATGTCGTCGTTCGAGATCACCCTGGTCGACCGCACCGTGGAGCGGATCGAGGGGGCCGATGCCTACCAGCAGGAGGGCCCGCTCACCACCTTCTTCGCCACCTCCGGCGACCGCCACGTGGTCGACTCGTGGAGCACCCGCATGGCCAGCTACCGCACCGCCGAGCTGCTGTCGGTCCGGCGCCTCCCCGACCACGCCGTCGGCCTCTCGCTGACCGCCGAGCTCAGCCGTCCCGCCTGACCGGAGCCGTCCCCCCGAGCCCGACCGGCGAGCACCAGCCGGACCGGCCGCACGTCCGATCAGCCGGTGGGGCTGGGGAACCGCCAGACCGTCGAGGGCTCGTAGTACTTGTCGCCCTGCAGCGGCAGCAGCGCCTCGTGGGGGCGCAGGCTGGCCAGGGTCTCGGCCAGGACCCGGCACCGGTCGTGGTGGGTCTTCTGGTACTGGTCGCTCCACACCAGGTAGATCTGGCGGTCGCCGGCCCGTTGCAGGAGCTGGCGGGCGAAGGTCCCGGGGTCGACCGCGTTGATCCGGGCCACGTAGTCGACCCAGTCGACGCGCTCGGGGGGCTTGAAGTCCGGGTAGGTCACCTGGTCGAACCTGCCCTTGCGGTCGATCTCCCGCCAGACCGCCGGGCCGAGCTGGTCGGGGCAGTAGGCGATCACGTCGTTCGGCCGGATGGTCTTGGTGATCTCCTGCGCATCGGCCCGGGCCTCGGTGCGCTGGTCGATCACCGAGGTGCGGATCGCCCCGATGCCGCCCAGCACGATGAGCACCACCATGATCATCCGCACCATGGGCGCCCACAGGAAGCGGGTGAGGCCGATGCCGACCAGGAGCATGAAGAAGGGGAACACCACCGCCGTGTACCGGGTGACGAAGGTGCTCTTGGTGGCGTAGCCGAACACCATGGCGAAGGCCAGGGTGGCGCTGAAGACGAACAGCAGCGGCCGACTGTCCGGGCGGGTCCAGAGGTCGACCTCGAGGAACCGGCGCGACAGCGGGCGGCAGAAGATCGCCACCATGGCGAGCACCGCGCAGGCCCCGCCGAACACCACCGCCTCCGCGGTGGCGCCGCCGCCGATGTCGGCGAGGGTGTTGGCGATCACACCGCTCGGGTAGACGACGTCGCCCCAGGGGGTGCCGGTGTGGGCGCCCTGGTACAGCAGGATGGGCGCCCAGGGCAGGAACAGCACGCCACCCGCCACCAGCGCCCCGATCACCCGGGTGATGGCCCGCCGCTCCTGGTCCCGCCTGGCCCGCGCCGCCTTGCGCCGCTCCCACAGCAGGCCGACGGCCGCCGCCGCCAGCAGCCACATGCCCCAGTAGTGGCTGTACAGCAGCCCCGCCGCCACCAGGGTGATGGCGACCAGCCGGGCTGGGGTCGGCCGTTCGAGGGCGTCGGCGACGAGCAGCCAACCGACCAGGGCCAGCAGCATGACCAGCGCGTACATGCGGGTCTCGGTGCCGTACCGGATGGTGAAGGGGCAGATGGCGGTGACCGCGGTGGCCAGCCAGGCCGCCCGCCGTCCGGCGATGCGGTTGGCGGCGATCCAGATGAGCGGCAGCAGGGCGAGGGCGAAGATGCCCGACAGGGCGCGGACGGCGACGTCGCTGTCGCCGAAGACGTCCATCCAGTAGTGCAGGAGGACGTAGAAGAGCGGCGGGTGACCGTCGTGACGGAGCGCGCCGGGGATCTGGTCGATCGGCAGCTTGGCGATGTTGACGCTGAGCGACTCGTCGAGCCAGAGCGGGGTCAGCGCGACGAACCGCAGGACGACCCCGCCGGCGATGCAGGCGGCGACGACGAGGCGGTCGATCCACCGCAACCACGAGCGCTCCGGGGGCTCCGACGCCGTCTCCACCGCCGCTTCCCGGAGGTCGGCATCGGTCTCGGAGCCGACCTTCTCGAACACGGCCACGGGGTTCGACGCTACCGGGTGCGAGCCCCGGCGGGCATCATCCCCCGGCGTCGGGGATCGGGGTCGAGCAGCCGGCTGAGCAGCGTGCGGAGGACCGGCGCCAGGTCGAGCCCGGCCGCCGCCCGGTCGGCCCGGAGCGGCGGCGGGCCGCCCGTCGCGAGCACCCAGAGGAGGGCCCCCAGCCCGTAGCGGTCCGCCGCCGGGGTGGGCGGGCCACCGGCCAGCCGCTCGGGCGGCAGGTGCTCGGGCGTACCAGGCGTGCACCGGCCCGACTCGGCCACCGGGTGGCCGAGGCGGCGGGACGAGCCGAAGTCGACCAGCACCGGGTGGCCGGAGGGGGTGAGCACCACGTTGGCCGGCTTCACGTCGCCGTGGACGATCCCGGCGGCCTCGATCCGGGCGAGGACCGCCAGGAGCTGCACCGCCACCGGTCCGACGAGGTCCGGCGCCGGGCCGCCGAGGGCGACCCGGGCCTGCAGCGAGCGGCCGGGGACCCGTTCGAGCACCAGGTAGCGACCGGCGGGGCACCGGCCGGCGGCGAGGAGCCGCGCCACGCCTGCCACCCCCTCGAGGGCGGCCAGGGCGAGCTGCTCGCGCCGGTGGTCGGCCGCCGCCCGCTCGGCGACCAGCTTCACCGCGACCCGGGCTCCCGAGACGTCGACCGCCTCGACCACCCGAGCGCTGCCGCCCCGCCCCAGCTCGCCCACCGGCCGGAGCGCGCGGAGCCGGGGCGTCGGGCGGAGCACGGGCCGAGGGTTCCCGCCGGGCGACCCGCCTAGACGCGGTCCTTGAAGCGCTGCAGGGGCTGCTCCACCAGGTAGTAGCTCGCCGCCGCGCCGGTCAGACCGAGCCCGAAGGCCACCAGCAGGGCGGTCGGCAGGTGGATCGGCCCGCTCACCCAGCCGGTCCAGTCGGGGCGCCCGGTGACGAGGTTGCGCTGGGTCGTCAGCCGGTCGAGGAACGGCAGGTGCCACAGGTACAGCCCGTAGGAGACCAGCCCGACCCAGTGGACCGGGCCCCAGCGCAGCACCCGCCGCACCGGTCCCCGGTCCTGGTCGCCGAACACCGACGGCAGCAGGAGCAGGAGCGAGATGGCGGTCAGGGTGGCCGCCCGCAGCTGCCAGTACCCGCCCTTGTAGCCCACCTCGAACGACGCCGGCCCGATCCGCACGGCGAACCACACGAAGAGCAGCACCGCCGCCGCCCAGCACAGCTCCGGCGAGCGGCCCAGGGTCCGGCTCCACCGAGGTGCCCGCGACCGGGCCGCCGCCCAGGCGCTGAGCACCGCCACGACCATGCCGGCGCCGAAGAAGTCGATGTTGGTGAGCAGCCAGTTGAAGCTCAGCGGTCGCCACGACGGGTCGGCGGCGGAGACCGCCGCTCGGGCCAGGTAGCCCGACGCCACCAGCAGCGCGCCCAGAACCAGCTCGACCAGGGCGCGGCGGTCGACCTCCTGGTCGACGCCGTCGGCCGCATCCGGCCCGCGGCCGTCCTCCGGCACCTCGGCGGCGCTTGCGCGGCCCGGACCCGCTGCCCGCCGGATCGTCCGGCCGAGGGCGGCCAGGGCCCAGGCGTAGGCGGGGACGAGCAGGTAGAAGCTCATCTCGGTGCCGAGGCTCCAGGCCGGCACGATCCCGCCGAGCACGGTGCTGCGGGAGTAGATCTGGGCGAACGCGTAGTAGCGCCAGGCCGTGCCGGGGCCGCCGAGGCTGAACTGCCCGATGGCCCAGAAGAAGGTCAGCGCCACCCAGTAGGCGGGCACGATCCGCAGGGCCCGCCGCCAGTAGAACCGGCGGGCCGGCAGCGGCAGGCGACCCTGCAGGTGGGCGAGCACGTAGGGCCGGTAGATCAGGAAGCCGGACAGCACGAAGAAGACGGCGACCCCGCCGTCGGAGACGTGCCCGACCTTGGCCAGGAACGGCACCTGGGCAAGCGGCCGGCCGTCGTACTGGGGCCAGGCGACGGTCACGCTGTGGTGCAGGACGACCGCGCTGGCGGCCAGCGCGCGCAGCCCCTCGAGCCCCGGAAAGTACGTCCGCCGGGGGGTGGGTCCACTAGCGTCGACGGTGTCGCCGGCCGCTCGAACCGCCGGGCCGGGCTGCTGCTCGACGCCGCTCATCTCGCGCCGACAGTAGTGGGAGCGGCGGCACGCCCAAGTCGAACCCCCTGAACGCCGAAAGCGATTCCTGCATGCCCGAGACCGACCCCTCGACCGCCCCCGAGCCGAACGAGTCGACCGCCTCCGAGGGCGACGGGGCGACCGTCGACGAGCGGCGGTCAGGGCCCCGACGTCGTCGTCGTCGGGGCCGGACCGGCCGGGCTCACCGCCGCCTTCCAGCTGCACAAGCACGGCGTCGCCTCGACCATCCTCGAGTCCGACGACATGGTCGGCGGCATCAGCCGCACCGCCCAGCGCGACGGCTGGCGCTTCGACATCGGCGGCCACCGCTTCTTCACCAAGGTCCAGCCGGTCGAGGACCTGTGGCACGAGATCCTGCCCGACGAGGACTTCCTGATGCGGCCCCGCAAGAGCCGCATCTTCTACGAGGGCAAGTACTACGACTACCCGATCAAGGCCATGAACGCCTTCCGCAACCTCGGCCCGCTCGAGGCGGTGCGCTGCGTGGCGTCCTACGGCATGGCCAAGGTCCGCCCGCCGAAGGACCAGACGAACTACGAGGGCTGGCTGGTGGCCCGCTTCGGCTGGCGCCTGTACCGGACCTTCTTCAAGACCTACACCGAGAAGCTCTGGGGCGTGCCGGTGGCCGACATGCCCGCCGACTGGGCGGCCCAGCGGGTGAAGGGGCTGTCGCTCGGCAACGCCATCGCCAACGCGCTCAAGCCGAAGCGCAACCAGAAGGAGATCACCTCGCTCATCGAGGAGTTCCAGTACCCCAAGTACGGACCCGGGATGATGTGGGAGGTGTGCCGCGACAAGGTCGTGGCCCAGGGCTCCAAGGTCGAGATGGAGACGTCGGTGACCCGCATCCGCCACGAGGGCGGCCGGGCGATCGAGGTCACCGCCGAGCACGCCCACGGCGGCACCAGCACCTACCCGTGCGACCACGTCATCTCCTCCATGCCGATCTCCCACCTGCTCGACGCCATGGACCCGCCGGTGCCGGACGAGGTCAAGGCGGCGGCGGCCGACCTGCGCTACCGCGACTACCTCATCGTGGCGCTGGCCATGGACGACTCGCTGATCGACTTCGACGACAACTGGATCTACATCCACGACCCCGAGGTGCGCACCATGCGCATCCAGAACTTCGGCTCGTGGTCGCCGTACATGGTGAAGCAGGGCAAGAACACCCTGGGCCTCGAGTACACGGTCTGGGAGGGCGACGACGACTGGAACGCCCCGGACGACGAGCTGATCGAGCGGGCCAAGCACGAGCTCGAGAAGCTCGGCCTGGCCAAGGCGGGCCAGATCGAGGCCGGCTACGTGGTGCGCCAGGCCAAGGCCTACCCGATCTACGACGACCGCTACCGGGCCAACGTCGACGTGCTGCGGGCCTGGCTGGCCGAGCACGCCCCGAACGTCCACCCCGTCGGCCGCAACGGCATGTTCCGGTACAACAACCAGGACCACTCGATGTTCACGGCGATGCTCACCGTCGAGAACATCTGCACCGGCACGACCCACGACGTCTGGGAGGTCAACGTCGAGGAGGAGTACCACGAGGAGTCCTCCGCCCCGTCCGGGTCGTCCGGCCCCACCGACCGGGTGCCGGGGAGCCACGGCACCGGTCGCGACGCCCCGGTGATCCGCCGCGACGTGCTCGAGGCCCACGGCCGCACCGGCGGCGCCGACGAGCCGGCCAAGCCGGCCGACCTGGCCAACATGGACCACGACGCCGGCACCGAGATCGCCGGCGAGCCCGACGCCTGATCCGCCCGGGACCTGATCCCCGAGACGCTCCCGGTCGGTCAGCCGGCCGGGACGGGGGCCGCCCGGCCCCGTGACGCCGCCCGCACCGCCAGCCCGGCCAGGCAGCCGGCGGCGATCACGAGCAACGGCAGGACCGGCACCTTGAACCGGGCGTCGCCGAAGAAGAGCAGCGGCACCGAGGCGGTGGCGACGGCGGCCGCCACCAACAGCAGCCCGTCCGGCTGGCGGCGCACGGCCAGCACGACCAGCCCGAGGGCACCGAGCGGGGCGACGACCGCGTAGTACCCGTCGGCCAGGTGGATGAAGAGGTCCTCGGCGCCGGCGCTCATGCTCCAGTTGCCCGGCAGCGGCGAGTGGTAGCTCTGCACGGCGTACACGGCGTCGTGGTCCTGCTGGAACATGTAGAAGGCGCGCCGCCAGACCAGCCACGGCTCGCGGCCGAGGTGGCCCTGCAGGTACGTGAGCGAGCGGTCGGTCTTCTTCCGGTCGTTGCGCAGCTCGCTCGCCCGGCCGAACTGCACCCCGTCGCCGGTGTCGCAGAACCTCGCCGTGCGGGGGTCGAAGGCGTCGAACGCCCCCGACGCCCCCGGGTGGTGGCCGATGCAGAGGTTGTCGCCGGTGTTGGTCGACATCGGCACGAAGGCGTGCATGCGCACGGCGTTGCGCACCGTCCACGGGGCGATCAGCAGCACCAGCACCCCCACCACGATCCCCGTGCGGCGCAGCGCGTCCCGCCACGACCGCAGGTCGAACCACCACACCAGCCCGAGCAGGGGCACGAACACCAGCGAGATGGGCCTGGTGAGCACGGCCAGGCCGAGCAGCACCGAGAAGGCGACGAGCCGTCGGGTCGACAGCCCCGCGGACCGCGGTCGCCAGCACAGCACCGCCAGCGCACCGACGAAGAGGGCGTTGTAGAGCGTCTCGCCGAGCAGGGCGGCGGTGTGGAAGATCAGGTTCGGGTAGAGGGCGAGCACCACCGCGGCGATCACCCCGGCGGCGGGGTTCACGATGCGTCGGGCCACCACGGCCGCGGCGCCGACGGTGAGGGTGCCGAGCACCGCCTGCACGTACCCGGCCGCCTGGGGGATGTGGTCCCCCAGCCCGACGTGCCGGCAGACGAAGGCCACCGCACCCAGGAAGTACGGGTAGCCCGGCGGGTAGTAGGCGGTGGCCTGGCCCGTGAGCGGCTCGACGTAGCCCTTCCCGGCGGCGATCTGCCTGGCGTAGGCGAGGTAGCGCGACGGGTCGTAGAGCCCGACGGGCCGGCGGGCGGCGTAGGCGACCCACACGACCCGCAGCACCAGCCCGGCCGCCATGGCGACCAGCACGGCCACCCCCGTCCGGTCGAGCCGCCAGCCGGAGGCCGCTCCCCCGCCGGTCGGTCGGCGCCGGCCCGGGCCGGCGGCCGGTTCGTCCGGTGCCGGGCCGGGCCCGGTTCCGGTCGCCGGCGGCGCCTCCGCGGCACCGGCCGGCCCGACGCTCAAGGCAGGTCGGCGACGGGGGGCCGGGGGCGGTGCAGCACCCGCCGGACCCGGTCGCGGATGCCCCACCAGGTGACCATGCCCATCGACTCGGCGATGGTGGCCGCCGGCATCTTCGACGTGCCCCGCACCCGGTCGGTGAAGGCGATCGGCACCTCGACCACCCGCCCGCCCCAACGGGCCAGCCGGTAGGAGAGCTCGGTCTGGAACGTGTAGTGGTTGGCGCGGGTCGTGTCGAAGCGGATGGCCCGGAGGGCCTCGGCCCGGTAAGCCCGGAACCCCGAGGTGGCGTCGCGGATGGGCAGGCGCAGCGCCGCCTTCACGTAGCGGTTGCCGTAGCGCGACAGCGCGCGCCGGTGCGCCGGCCAGTGCGGGATCGAGCCCCCCTCGCACGTAGCGCGAGCCGATGGCCACGTCGGCGCCGTCGTCGAGGGCGGCCAGCAGTCGGACCAGGTCGGCCGGGTCGTGGGAGAAGTCGGCGTCCATCTGGACGAGGACCTCGTAGCCCTCGGCGAGCCCCTGGGCCAGGCCCGCCCGGTAGGCGTTGCCCAGGCCGTCCTTGACGGGCCGGCGGAGCACCGAGACGTGGCCCCGCTCGATGCCCACCTTCTCGGCCAGGTCGGCGGTGCCGTCGGGGCTGTTGTCGTCGACCACCAGCAGGTCGGCGTCGGGGACGACGTCGCGGACCCGGTTGGCCATGGCCTCGATGTTCTCGGCTTCCTGGTAGGTGGGGATCACCACGAGGGTGCGCACGGCCCCGAAGTGTACGGGGGGCGGGTCGGGCGGTCGGCTATCCGCCCGTGCCGCCCGGGGCCCCGCAGGCGTCGGTCGAGCCCTTGTTGGCCCACAGCTCGAAGGCGGGACCGGTGCCCGAGCGGCCGTACTCACCGACCTTGCAGTAGTCGCGCTCGAGCACCTGCTGCGGGGCCGGGCTCCCCGGCACCATCGAGGTGTTGGGCTCGTGCCAGCCGTCCCACAGGTGCGACAGCACGACCCACTGCGAGCGCCGGACCTCCTCGGCCAGCCCGGAGGCCGGGGCGTTGGCCACGCCGGGGTCCATCTCGATGTAGCGGGTGCCCGGCGGGAGGTCGGGCAGCAGGAAGTAGAGGAAGGCGTCGCTGTACTGGGTCAGCCGGAGGCTGGACGCGCCGACGATCAGCTTCTGGCCGGGCTTCGCCTTGGCGTCGAGGGCGTCCACCAGGTCCTGGGCCGCCCGGGCGAACTGGGCGTTGCCCAGGTAGAACCGGCGGTCGCCGTTCACGACCGGGTAGCCGACGTAGTCGCTGCGGACGGTCTGGCCCACCAGGTCGACGTAGACCCGGGCCGTGTAGAAGGGCACCAGCGCCACGATGACGACGATCGGCGCGAGGGCGGCGACGGCGGTGCGCCACCAGTCCCCCCGGCGCACCTGCAACCACTGGGCGACGGTGACCGGGACGAACGACAGCACCACGCAGCTCACCCAGGCCAGGTGCGTGCTGTCGGGCCGCTGGAAGGCCTGGGGCAGCAGCCCGAGCTGCAGGGCCCCGATGGCCAGGAGGACCGGGCCGGTGCCTCGGCGCTGGTGGCGCCGGCAGGCCAGGTAGCCGGTGACGGCGGCGGCCAGGGCGGCGAGCGGCAGCAGGAAGAACCACGCCACCATCTGCTGGGAGGTCGACAGCCCGGGCAGCGGCCAGGGCTTGACCCGGAGCTGGGCGACCGCCTGCAGGGTGCCGTCGATGTGGTCCCAGGACGGCGGCACCGGCAGCGACCGGCCGTCGCGCAGGTCGAACACCGGCTGCACGACCATGCCCTTCACCGCGGTGGCCGGGCCCACCAGGATCACGTGGACGATCACCGGCAGCAGGCCGGCGATCCCGCCGACCAGCGCGGTGCGCCACCGGGTCCGGATCTCGGGCGAGGCCCACGCCAACGCCACCGCGGCCAGCCCGAGCCCGGCCACCAGGTCGGGGCGGAACGAGAGCGAGAGCCCGGCGAGCAGACCGCCGAGCCCGACCAGGCGGGTGGTCCGCCGCCCCTGCCCGTCGGCGGCCGCCTTGCGGGCCGACACCGCCGCCGCCAGCGCCAGCAGGGCCAGGGCCACCGCGCCGTTCCACGCCAGGGCGGTGAGGCCGATCGGGGTGACCACGAACAGCGCGGCCAGCACGCCCACCGAGGCGGCGATCCAGCGCCCCCACGGTCGGGCCAGCAGGAACGCCCCGGCCACGATGCCGGCGTGCTGCAGCAGGCCGAAGGCGCGCTCCGACTGCAGCGTGGTGCCGAAGGCGGCGAACCAGCCGGCCAGGGCGTCGATGCTGCCGGGGCCGTAGAGGTGGAGGAAGTCCTTGTTCGGCAGGGCGCCGTGGAGCAGCCGCTCGGGGAAGACGAGCATGAAGCCCTCCTCCATGGGCGGCCCCTGGTAGCGGAAGAGCGTGCGCAACGGCAGGGCCAGGGTGAGCGCCGGCAGGGCCGCCGCCAGCCACGTCGCCCACCGGGGCCGGTGGCGGAGGCGCTGGCGGACCGCCGTCCACCGTCCCCGCCAGACGGGCGCCGGCCCCACCGCGGCCCCGCCGTCGGCCTCCATCGCACCGGTGGCGGCCGGCTCGTCCCGGGATCCGTCCGCTCCGGCACCGTCGTCCATCCCGGCGCGCCGGTCGACCTCCGACCGACGAGGCTCCGGGGCGGGGCCGAGGGGCACGGGGGCGGGCTCGCGACGGATCCGCCGCACCAGCGCATCGAGGGCGACGGCGGCGCCCACCAGCAGGGCCAGCTCGGCGGGCGTTCGGAACCGGACGGCGCCGTAGGCGTAGAGGGCGGTGAGGGTCACCAGCACCAGCTGCACCGCCAGGGGCCAGACCAACGACCGCCGGCGCCGACGCAGGAGCACCAGGCCGACCAGCCCGGCCGGAGCCACCACCGCCCAGCTCCAGAGCCCGGCCTCGCTCACCGCCCGGGGCCGGCCCTCGATCTGCAGGAAGGTCACCCCCTGGTCGGGCCGGTAGAGGTCGAACTCCCGGCCGACCCGGGCGGCGGCCACCGCGGGCCAGCGGCCCTTGTGGGCCAGGGCGTAGTCGATGCCGCGCTGACGCCAGACCTTGGCCTTCTGGGCCTGGTTGCCCGCCGGTTCCTCGCCACGGGCACGGGCCCGTTGCTGGCAGTTGAACGACCAGTAGCCGAGGAAGCGCCCGCTGTACACGTCCGGGCAGTTGGCGTAGTAGATGACCTCGTCGCTGTTGGTCGACACGGCCACGAACTGGTGGAACGCCAGGTAGTTGCGCGCCGTCCACGGCACGAGCACCGCCACCACCACGGCGGCGCCGACGGCGAGGGCCTTCAGCCGCTGCGACCAGTCCAGCCGGCGGGCCCCGAGCACCAGCGGCAGGATCAGGAGCGGGCCGAGCATGATCGCCTCACCCCGCATGAGCGCCGCCAGGCCGACCAGCACGCCGAGGGCGCCGATGCGGGGCAGCGAGGGCCGCTCCCGCCACCGGTAGGCGGCGAGGATGGCGGCGCCGACCAGGAAGGTGTAGCCGGCCTCGGGCCACAGCACGCCGTCGATGACCCAGAGGTGGGGGTAGGCCGCCACCAGGAGGGCGGCCAGGATCCCGGCCCGGTTCCCTGCGACCCGCCGACCGAGCAGCCCGGCCACCACCACCAGCCCGGTCCCCAGGATGGCGGCCATGGCCTTGTGGGCCAGGAAGGTCCGGGCCCCGGCCAGCGAGGCGACGGCCAGCCAGGTCGAGAAGGCCGGCGGGTGGATCGCCGAGGCGATGAGGACGTGCTGCTGGGCGTAGGTGAAGGGCTCGCCGTAGCCCAGGCCGGCGGCCAGCATGTTCGCCTGCTGGTGGTAGAAGAACGGGTCGCCGCCGTCGGGGTTGCGGCTGGTGATCGACAGGAAGGTCAGCAGCCGCCACGCCGCCGACAGGCCCGCCACCACGGTCAGGCCGACCGAGAACGGCGTCCACCGCAGTCGACGCCTGGGCCCGGCCACCGCCGCCCACGCCAGAGCCGCCAGGGCGCCGAGCGCCGCCGCCCCGAGCACCGCCACCGCGGCGGCGGTGCCGTAGCGCTGCACGCCCGGCCGGCCGCCGGTGCGCATGATCCAGAGCTGCAGCACGATCGGGTACCAGGCCAGCGCGCCGAGCGAGACGGCCAGCGCCCGGGCGCCCCGGCGGGCGGCGGCCGGCGCGGGTGGGGCGGTGCGTCGTCCCGACCGGAAGAGGCCGAGCACCACCAGCAGGATGCCGACGCCGGCCAGCAGCACCGTGGCCCCGATCGACGCCCGCGTGCCGGCGAGGCCGGCGGCGTCGACGCCGCCGCCCGGCACCACCAGCGCCGCCGCCAGGAGCACGAGCCCCGCCGGGACGTGGAGGTGGTGGCCCACGTCGAGCCACCGGTGGGCGGGCTGGACCCCGGCGACCACGCCGAGGGCGAAGGCGGCCAGCCCGACCAGCGGGCCCGACCGGGCCACCGCCGACCACGGGCCGGCGGGGTCGACGAGGGCCAGACCACCGAGCACCAGCACCCAGCAACCGACCACCACCGCCGGCGACAGCCGGACGAGCAGGTCGCGGCGCACCGCGGCGCCGGGCCGGGCGCGGGCGAGGAGCAGGCAGGCCAGCAGGCCGAGGACGGTGGCGGCCACCAGGCCGGACTGCGGGAGGCGCCCCGGTGCCTCGCCCGGCCACCACGGCGCCAGCAGCGTCCAGCCCCGCAGCGTCGAGGCCACCGTCGGCAGCCGGGAGCCGGCGGGCAGGTAGGGACGGGCGCTCGGGTACCAGAAGGTGGCCACGGTGACCGCCAGCCACCAGCCGACCAGCACCGACAGGAAGCCGGCGACGAGCGTCGGTCCGCCGGACCGGGCGCCCGCCGTCGGGGTCTCGTCCGGGTCGTCCCGCAGCCGGGTGGCGGCCCACCAGCCGGCCAGTGCCACGAGCAACCAGCCGGCGAGCACGCCGGCCCGTCCCGTCAGCCGGCCGGCGGCCGACCGGCCGGTCGCGCCAGTGGCGACGGACGCCGCGCCCAGCACGACGACCGCGACCGCGGCCACCGCCAGGCGGCGAAGGGAGGCCGTCGAGCCCCGCGCCGGCGAGCGCTGGTCGCGCCGCACGGGCCGGGGGTCGTCGACGTCCGACGTGGACGAGAGCGCGGCCACCACCGGGCCGATCGTACGAGAGGCTCGTCCCTCGACCGGGAACCGCCCCTGCTACCGGCCGCCCCCGACGGTGGTCCGGGGACCCCGGGGCCGATGGGGCCCAGCGGTACCATCCGCCTGTGCCCGGACCATCTCCTGCGACCGCGCGCGCCCCCTCGGCCGCCGGCACCGGCGAGGACCCCGGACCCCGCCGCAGCGCCTCCCGGCCGGCGCCGGCGGCCCGGCACCGGCCGGGTGCCGGGTCGGCCGCGCCCCGCTGGCCGATGTGGGCGGGGGTGGCCGTCGCCGTCGCGCTGGTCGTGCTCGGCCTGGTGCGGCTGGCCGGCCGGAGCTGGTACCCGATCGGCGACTTCGCCCAGGCCGAGCTGCGGATGTTCTCCTTCTGGCGGCATCCGCCGCTGGTGGGGGCGGCCGGCCGCATCGCCGACCTCGACGGCCGCCAGGGCAACCACCCGGGGCCGCTCATGTTCTGGATGCTGTGGCCGGTCTGGAAGCTCTTCGGCGGGTCGAACTGGGCGGTGAACGTCGCCTGCGGCGCCACCAACCTGCTCGGCGGGGCGGTGGCGGTCGTCCTGGCCCGTCGCACCGCCGGGCGCAACGCGGCCGCTGCCGTCGCGGCCGTGCTGGCGCTCCTGGTCGCCGCCTTCGGGCCCCAGGTCCTGCTCGAGCCGTGGAACCCGTCGCTCCCCCTGCTCTGGTTCCTCGCCTTCGTGGTGGCCGTCTGGGGCGTGCTGTGCGGGCGGCGGCTCCACCTGCTCGCCGCCGTCTTCGCCGGCAGCTACTGCGTCCAGAGCCACGCCGGCTACCTGCCCATGGTCACCGTGCTGCTGGCCGGGGCCACCGCAGCCGTCTTCCTGGAGGGCCGTCGCCAGCGCCCGATCGACGACGCTCCCGCCCTGGATGACGCGGTGGCGAGCGGTGGGGACGACCGCCCCCGGTCGGTCCGCGACCGGGTCGGGGCCGCCCTCGCCTGGCTGGAGGCCCACCGGATCGCGCTGGTGGGCGCCAGCGCCGTGCTCGGGCTGGTGCTCTGGTCGCCGGTCTTCTACCAGGCGGTCACCGGCGACCGCAGCAACCTGGTCATCCTCTGGCACTCCTTCGGCCACCCGGACGCGCCGTACGTCGGCGCCGCCCGGGCCGCCCGCCTGGTGCTGCTGCAGTTCGACCCGGTCGCGACCCTGGTCCGCTCCGAGCAGGTCGTGTCGGGCTTCCCGGTGATCGGCTCGCTGGTGGCGGTCGCCTGGGTCGCCCTGGCGGCGCGCTCGTGGCGCCGGGCGCCGGCCGCCCTGCGCCGGCTCCACCTCCTGCTGGCGGCGGTCACCGTGCTGGCCATCGGCTCGGTCGCCCGCATCTTCGGCACCGTGCTGCTCTACCTGTTCGAGTGGTCGTGGATCATCACCGGCCTGGTGCTGGTGGCCATGGCCTGGTCGGCCCTGGTGCTGGCCGGCGACCGCCGTCTTCCCCGCCGCACGCGACGGGCGCTCCCGGTCGCCGCGGTGGCGGTGGCGCTGCTCGTCGCCGCCGTCGGGGGCGTGACCCGCTTCGGCACCGCGGACATCGCCAGCCCCCGGTACTCGCGCACGGTGGGCGCGATCACGACCCGGCTCGCCCCGAAGCTCGACCACCGCCAGCGCTACCTGGTGGAGTGGGACGACCCGGTCGCCCTCGGCGGCATCGGCTTCGGGGTGCTGCTCGACCTGGAGCGCCGCGGCTTCGACGTGGGGGCGCCGCCCACCTTCTCGGCGGCCGCCGAACCGCACCGCGTCCGCACCGAGGCCCAGGCCACCGCCGTCCTCCACGTGGCGACCGGCCCGACCGACATCGCCCGGTGGCGGTCGGACCCGGCCGCCACCGAGCTGGTGTCGGTCGACATCCGCACGCCGGCCGAGAAGGCCCGGGCCCGACGGGCCCACGACGAGCTCCTGGCCGGGCTGCGGCGCATCGGACGCACGAGCGAGCTGCAGCAGGCCGACCAGGGACCGCTCTTCCCGCTGTTCCTCGACGAGTCGCTCCCGCAGCACCTGCGGGACCTGGTCGCCGAGCAGATCGAGTACTTCCCCGGCACCGCCGTCTTCGAGACGGCGCCCACCCGCCCGTGAGCCGCCGACCCCACCTCCCCGGGCGGCCCGGCCCAGCACCCGACCAGGACGCTCGATGGTGACCACCGGGACCCCGACCGGCCGCGACGCGATCGGGTCGACCGACGACCGGGCCGGTCGGTCGCGCCACGCCGGAGCCGGCGCAGGACCGGGCCGGCGGCTGGTCGGTCCCCTCGTCGCCGGCGACCTGCTGGCCGCCGGCGGGATCCTGGCCCTGCTGGCCTACGCCTACTGGCTCGGGCGGGACATCTTCGTCTACGCCGACGAGTGGGACATCCTGGCCTTCTTCCACGACGGCCACGTGCTCCGCCCGTTCAACGGCCACCTCTCGCTGCTGCCGGTGAGCATCTTCCGGCTGCTGGCGGTCACCGCCGGCTGGCACTACGCCGCCTACCGGATCGTGGGGCTGGTGGCCTACGGCGGCCTCGGCCTCGCCATCCACTGGTACGCCCGCAAGCGGGTGCACCCGGTGCTGGCGGCGTGCTTCGCGCTGTGGGTCCTCGCCTTCTCGGCGGCGGACATCAACGTGATGTTCCCGTTCCTCATCAACTTCTCGATCCCGCTGATCGCCACCATCGTCATGGCCGACCGCCTCGAGGCCGGCGACCGGCGCAACGACGTGATCGCCGCGGTCCTCCTGGCCGTCGGGCTGATCTCCTCCGCGGTCGGGCTGCTGGCCGCCGTGATGGTCGCGACCTACCTGGTGCTCAGCCGGGCCGACTGGCGGCGCGCCATCCCGTTCCTGCCGCCGCTCGCGGTGTGGGGGCTCTGGTACCTGAAGTACCACGAGGCCAACGCCGTCAACCCGGGCCTCGGCAAGACCGCCCGCTACGCCCTCGACATGGTGGCCGGCACCTTCACCGCCCTCGGCGCCGGGTCCCCGGTGCTCGGGGTGGTCGTGTTCCTGGCGACCGTCGCCGTGCTCGTGCTCGGCGTGCTGCGGTGGCACACCCTCGGACCCGCCGCCCTGCGGTGGTTCGCCGCCGGCGGGGTGTTCGTGGCCATCACCTCCTACACCCGGATCGGCACCCACGTCCCCGGCGTCGGCACCCGGCCGTACATCCCCGCCGACACCGGCCGCTACACGTGGGTGCTGTCGATCTACCTGCTGCTCGGCCTGGCCGAGGTGCTCCGCGGCGTCCGCCTGCCGCGCCCCTCCATCGCCGCGGTGGCGGTGGTGGTCGCCCTCGGCGCCTGGTCGCTGGTCGGGGCGCTGCAGATCTACCACCGGGACCAGCTCCGCTACCGCCGCACGGTCACCACCGCCCTGAAGGGCGTCGACGCGGTCGGTGACAAGGCCGACCCCGAGCGCATCCTGCCGCTCAGCTTCATCCCGGTGAGGGTGAAGGACTACCTGTCGCTGACCCGCCACATCGGCGCGCCCTTCGCCGCCGCCGGCCTGGCCCAGATGGGCAAGCTCGCCGACCGCCAGCTGGCCGACGTGCTGATGGCGAAGGACCTCGGCATCACCGGGCTGCCGGTCGGCCCGGACCGCCCCGGCTGCGCCACCGCCGGCTCGCCGGGTCCGTCGGTCACCGTCGACCCCGGCCACCGGGTGCTGGTGCAGGGTGCGGGTGCGCCGGCCGGCGTGCGGCTCACCCGGTTCGCCCCGACCGACCGGGGGATGATCTTCCCGAACTTCGGGGTCGACCCCGGCCAGCGGCTGCTCGTCGCCATCCCGCGCGACCACTCGCCGCTGCCCTGGACCGTGCACGTCGACGGCGGCGCCACCGTCGTCGCCTGCCGCTGACCGGTTCGATCCGGCGGGGGGACGGTCAGGGGCGCGGCGGCTCGGCGGCCAGGAGCTGGCGCTCGGCCCCGTCGATCAACCGCTGCAGGTGCAGGCCACGGTGGACGTCGAGGCGGTGGCCGCCCGCAGCCACCGCGGTGGCCAGCTCGTCGGCGACGGTGGCGAACGCCTCGACCCCGACCGCGGCCTGGCAGTCGACCTCGAGCACGCCCTGCGGGCCGTAGAGCTCGACGCCGGCCCGGGGCGGGTCGACCGGCAGGCTGCCCGAGAGCACCGCGGCGCTGACCGCGCCCGACCGGTGGCGCAGCTGCAGGGCGACCAGGCCCAGCCGGTCGCCGTCGGCGTGCACCTCCTCCACGGGTCCGACCGCCGCGTCGAGGAGGTCGACGACGTGGGGACCGAGGTCGAGCAGGGGTCCCCGGTCGAGCCGCCATGGCGTGGCGAACGGGCCGCCGAGCAGGGCGCCGGAGAGGAACCGGGCCTCGGCGCCGGCCACCTCGAAGCCGTCGGCCGCCGCGAGGAAGCGCCGGACCTCGGCCGCGTAGCGCCAGGAGAGCAGCACCAGGGAGGCGACCCCGGCCCGGTCGACCGCCGCCGCCAGCCGCTCCGCGCCGGCCAGGTCGGCGGCGATGGGCTTGTCGAGCAGCAGCGCGCAGCCGGCGGCGGCCGCCTCGACCGCCAGCTCGGCCTGCACCGCGGGCGGCACGGCGAACGCGACGGCGTCGCAGGAGGCGAAGAGCTGGGCGGGGGTCCCGGCGACCGCCGCCCCGTGCCGTTCGGCCAGTCGGGCGGCGGCCTCGGGTCGCCGGGCCCACACCGCGGTCAGCGTCGTGCGGGGCCCGGCGGCCAGCAGGGGCGCGTGGGCCAGGGTCGCCCACGGGCCGGCGCCGACCAGGCCCACCCGCAGCCGGGCGTCGCCGCCCCGGGGCTCGGCGGGCAGGGCGCTCACCGGCACAGCTCCCGCTCGGCCGTCCGGGGCTCGGGCGGCAGGCGGAACCGGGTGGTGCCGATCGACCCGGTGAGGTTCGACCAGAAGCGCCCGGCGGTGAGCGGTGCCTCGTAGGTGGCCACGAACCGCCGGACGGCCGGGCAGACGAGCACGCGACGGGCGATGGCGACGCGCGCGGCGAAGGACTGGCCGGCGGGGTCGTCCTGGCGCACGATCCGGGCCTTGTGGCCCGGGGGGCCGATGGGGGGCGGCAGCGGGAACATCGACTCGGTCACCGGGGAGCCCGGCGCGGTGGTGAGCGCGGCCAGCCAGGGCGCCGGCAGGTCCTTCTCGTGGCCGGTGTAGCCCCGCCGCTGCAGCTCGAGGTGGGACGCGAGCGGCTGGGCCAGGCCGAGGATGTCGACGATGTCGACCTTCGGGCCCAGGCCGTACCCGGTGAGGCCGATCCCGTAGGAGATGACGATCGGCCGGCTCTGGCCCGGCGGCGGCGGGACCGGCAGCTTCTGCTGGCTGAAGTAGACGCCGGGCCCGGTGAACCAGTCCCGGGCGTGGCCGCCGGGGCCCCACCCGAAGTCGGCCAGGGTCACCGGGTGGCGGTTCTGGGTCGGCAGGAGGGTGAAGGGCCGGTCCTCGGGCGAGCGCAGGACCGCGAGCGCCACCACCGCCCAGACCAGGGTGGCCAGCCCGATCGCCCGGGCCCGGCGCCAGGGCACCACCGCCACCGGGGTGAGGAGGCCGAAGAGGCCGGGCAGCAGCAGGCGGGAGTGCACGTAGTCGCCGCCGATGCGCACGACGTACAGGAGGCTGAGCGCGCCGCCCAGCACCAGCGCGGTCCCCACCGCCAGCAGCCGGTCGGCCGGGTCGGCGAGCACCGACCGGGCGCGCCACCCGCCGGGCGCGGCCTCCGACCGCAGGCGGCGGACCAGCGGCAGCGCCACCCCGGCCGCCAGCAGGACCAGGGGCACCCACAGCCAGTACGGGTCGAGGGTGTCGCGCAGGTAGCGCCAGCCGAGCCCCCAGCGGGTGCCACCGGCCGACTTGGCCAGCGCCGTGTTGGGCACGAGCACCCCGAAGTAGCCCATGCGCAGCACCTGGTAGGCGACCGGTAGCGCCAGCGACCAGGCCAGCACCCGACCGGCGGCCCGCCACCCGTCGCCGCGGGCCGCCAGCAGCAGGACCGCCAAGGCGGTGAGGGTGAAGAGGCCGAGGTCGGGGCGCACGAGCGGTCCGAGGCCGACCACCACCAGCAGGGTGCGGTCGGCCCGCCCGCCGCGGCGCGCCCACCGGGCGAGCAGGTAGGCGGCCAGGCCGATCCAGCACGACGACAGGCCGTTCTCGAGGCCGCTCGCCGACATGGCCCAGAGCGGGGGCAGGACCGCCAGCACCGCCACCCCGGCGGGGACCAGCAGGTCGTGGTCGCCGTCCCGCCGTGCCTGCGGCCCCCGCCACAGCTCGACCCCCGCAGCGGCGGCCAGGGCCAGGCCGGCGGCGCCGAGCACGATGCCGCCGCCCACCGCGATCCACTCGAGCCGCAGCGGCAGCAGGACGTCGGCCACCAGCAGGAACGCCAGCCACAGCGGGCTGGTGTAGGCCTCGACCCGCTGGCCCTGGTTGAACACCGGACCGTGACCCGCCAGCAGCTGGTCGACGATGCGCAGGTTGATGAAGCCGTCGTCGAGCATGAACCGGTACGCCCAGGCGCCGGCCACGAAGACGACCACCGGCACGGCCAGCACCGCCGGCTGCAGCCAGCGCCGCGGGCCGGGGGGCTCAGGCACGACCCCGCCGGCGCAGCACCGGTCGCTCCACCGCCAGGTAGCAGGCCCCGCCGAGCACGAGGGTGCCGCCCAGGGCCACCGCCGTCCGGGCGGTGGGGTCGTCGACGTGGTTCAGCGCCCACACGAACACCGGCAGGTGGAACAGGTAGATCGAGTACGACGCCCGACCGGCCAGCCGCAGCGGCGACCAGGCCAGGCCCCGGCCGAGCGGGCCGGTCGGCACCAGGCACCCGACGATGGCCAGCGCCGAGCACGCCGCCACCAGCGTGAACCCGCCCCGGAACAGGAAGGAGGCGTCGGGGCCGCCCCGGCCGGCGGTCGGCGTGTGCACCAGGACGAAGAGCAGCCCCAGGCCGACCAGCCCCGCCACGGCGATCGCCTGGCGGACCGCACGGGGCACCCCGTCGAGCACGCCGCCGCGACCAGAGCACGGCGACCACCGCACCGAGCGCGAAGGCGTCGAAGCGGGCGTCGGTGCGGGTGTACACGAGGATCCAGTCGCCGTACCGCACCCACTCCCAGTCGCGCAGCAACGCCACCCCGGCGGTCAGCACCAGCAGGGCGGCGACCAGGGCGCCCGTGCGGCGCAGCAGGCGGTGGGCCACCACCGCCGCCAAGGGCCACACCAGGTAGAACTGGCCCTCGACCGAGAGCGACCACAGGTGGGACAGGTCGATGGCGGGGTTCGTCTTCGGGTCGACCACGCCCCAGGCGAACTCCCAGTTGGCGAGGAAGACCACCGACAGGCCGGCGATGCGGAACCGGGGTCCGACCGGGACGCCGGACACCACCGCCTGGATCCAGGCGTACACGAGGTACGCGGCCAGGAAGGCGAGGAGCGAGGGGTAGAGCCGGGTGAGGCGCCGGATCCAGAACCGCCGCAGCCGCACGCCGCCCCGCCGCTCGAGCTCGCGGAGCAGCAGCGCGGTGATGAGGAAGCCGGAGAGGACCAGGAACAGGTCGACGCCGAGGAAGCCGCCGGGGAGCAGCGCGTCGGCGTGGTCCTGGAGCACGAACTCGCCGAGGTGGCCGACGACCACCGCCACGATGGCCACCCCGCGCAGCCCGTCGAGGGCGGGCCAGGGACCGAGGGCGGGGCGAGGGGCCGGTCGGTCGGTGGCGCCGGCGTCGGCGGCACCGGCGTCGACGGCGGCCACCGGGTCAGCGTCTCCGGAACCGCAGCTTGAGCAGGATCCAGAGGGCCTCGATGCCGTCGGTCCAGTGCAGCTTCTTGCCCTCCTCGCGGCCCCGGGCGACATAGGAGATCGGGGCCTGGAAGATGCGCTCGCCGGCCCGGAGGAACTTGCCGGTGACCTCGGCCTCGATGCCGAAGCCCGTCGAGGTCAGCTCGACCTGCCGCCACAGCTCGGTGGGCGCCAGCTTGAGGCAGGTCTCGATGTCGCTGAGCCAGACGTCGAACAGGGCGCTGGCCCACAGCGCCAGGCCCTTGTTCCCGATCACGTACCAGAACGAGTAGGCGGCGTGACCGCCGAAGGACCGGGCGCCGTACACGACCCGGGCGTCACCGGCGATGATCGGCTGCAGGAGGGAGACGAAGTCGCGCGGGTCGTACTCGAGGTCGGCGTCGAGGACGGTGAGCACGTCGCCGCCGGCCTCGGCGATGCCGCGGCGCAGCGCGGCGCCCTTGCCCATGTTCCGGGGCTGGCGGACCAGGCGGACCCGGCCCTCCTCGATCCAGTCGGTGATGGTGTCGAGGCAGCCGTCGGTGGAGCCGTCGTCGACCACCAGGACCTCGGTCGGCAGGGGCAGGTCGACCGCCAGGAGCCGACCCAGCGCCGTGCGCAGGGTCTTCAGCTCGTTGTAGACGGGGACGACGACGGTCAGCCGCTCGGCCATCAGTGCGGCCAGACCATGGTGCGGTCGTAGCCGAAGACCTTCTCGGCGACGACACCCAGCTTGGCGAGGAGCAGCGCCTTGACGATGACGTTGCGCACGAACCAGGGCAGCGAGGCCGCCTGGTGCAGCCCGTTGCGCAGCCGCTCCCGACCCCCGAGCGGCTCCCGCCGGTAGTGGGTCATCGACTCGGACCGGCCCAGGTAGCGGAAGTCGGGCCCGAAGAACAGCTCGACGGCCAGGGCGGCGGTGACGCCGATCGAGCTGAACGAGTCGTGGATCAGCAGGTGGCCGCCGGGGGCGACCCGCCGGCTCCACCGCTTGATGTCGTCGAGGGCCGGCCGGAACCGGTGGGCGCCGTCGATGTAGAGCAGGTCGATCTCCCCGTCGTAGCGGTCGATGGCCTCGTGGCTGTAGGCCCGCAGGTGCTCGACCTTGTCGCGGACGCCGGCGTCGGCCAGGTTGCGCTCGAAGACGACGTTGTCCTCCGAGGCCTGCTCCTCGAAGCCCTCGAACTCCTGTGGGCCGCGGTCGTTGCCGGCGTGGGGGTCGATGGCGACCAGCTCAACCTCGGGACCGATCGACTTGGCCAACACGATCAGGGACCGACCCCGGAAGCTGCCGATCTCGACGATGCGGCCGCCGGGCTTCACCGCCGAGCCCTGGTCCCAGAGCAGCCGGGCCTGGCCGGGGGTCATCCACCCCTCGACGTCGGCGACCGCGGCCTGGGCCGACTCGAAGGCGGTGTCGGGCGGTCCGACGTGGGTGGTCTCGAGCGCGTCTCTCGGCATGGCGTGGGGGGTTCCGGGTGGTCGACGGCAGTTCAGCTGGGCGCCGGTGCACCGTAACGATCCGGGCCGCCAACTAGGGTGATCTGCGCTCCGGACGGCGACCGTCGGGCGCAATGGTACCCATCCCCCCCGGTGCGGCCGGGCAGTCGCAAGCTTGCACGTGTGACCCACTCGCTCCCAGACCTCCCTGCCGCGGACCGCTCCGCGGGCGCCTCGGCCCGCGAGGCGACCCGGGCCAAGCTCGGCGATCTGGCGGCGGCCGCGGGCCTGCGGCGCATCCACATGCTCGCCTGGCGTGACCTCGACGACGTCGAGGCCGGCGGGTCCGAGGTCCACGCCGCCACCATCGCCCGGCTCTGGGCCGAGTCCGGCATCGAGGTCGTCATGCGGACCTCCTACGCCCAGGGCCACCCGCCCACCGAGGTCCGCGACGGCTACCGGGTCATCCGCAAGGCCGGCCGGTACCTGGTCTTCCCGCGGGCGGCGGCGTCCGAGGTCATGCACCGCTACGGCCCGCGCGACGGGCTGGTCGAGATCTGGAACGGCATGCCGTTCTTCAGCCCGCTCTGGGCCACCGGCCCGCGGCTCGTCTTCCTGCACCACGTCCACGCCGACATGTGGCGCATGGTGCTGCCGCCGCGGCTCGCCGCCCTCGGCGACACCCTCGAGCGCCAGGTGGCGCCCCTGCTCTACCGGCGCAGCCGGATGGTGACGCTGTCGCCGTCCTCCCTCGAGGAGATGGTCGAGCTCGGCTTCCACCGCGACCGCATCGAGGTGGTCCCCCCCGGCGTCGACCCCCGGTTCACCCCCGGCGGTCGCCGCACCGACCGCCCGACCGTCCTGGCCGTCGGCCGGCTGGCGCCGGTCAAGCGGTTCGACCTGCTGATCCGGGCGGTCACCGAGGCCCACCGCCGGGTCCCCGAGCTCACCCTCACCATCGTCGGGGCCGGCCCCGAGCGCAACGCGCTGCGGGCCCTCGTCGAGTCCCTCGACGCGGAGGACGTGGTGCACTTCGAGGGGCGGGTCTCCGACGAGGAGCTGGTCGAGCGCTACCGCTCGGCGTGGATGGTCGCCGCCAGCTCGATCCGGGAGGGGTGGAACATGACCCTCACCGAGGCCGCGGCCTGCGGCACCCCGGCGGTCGCCACCCGCATCCCGGGCCACGTCGACGCGGTCGACGACGGCATCAGCGGACTGCTGGCCGACGACGAGGCCGACCTGGTCGACCACATCGTCACGATCGCCACCGACGACGAGCGACGGGCCCAGCTGCAGGCGGGGGCGCTCGCCCACGCCAAGCGATTCACCTGGGAGAACACCGCCACGCGGATCCTCGAGGCGCTCGCCGACGAGGCGCTGGCCCACCAGCGGCGGTGGGCCTGGGTCCCCGGTCACCGAGCTTGAGCGCGTCCGCCGCCCCACCGGTCGATCCGGCGCGCACGGGCACCGGCCCCGGCGGCCGCCCGCGCCCCCGCCTCCGCCCGGGCTGGTGGCGCCGGCCCGCCCCCTACGCCGGCCTCGCCCTCCTCGCCTGGCTCCCCCTGTTCCGCAACAAGTGGGGGATCATCGGCGCCGACACCAAGGTGTACCTGTACCTGGACCCCGGGCGGCTCATGCGGACGTCGCTCTCGATGTGGGACCCGAACGTCGGGATGGGCACGGTCACCCACCAGACCATCGGCTACCTCTTCCCGATGGGCCCCTACTACTGGGTGATGGAGCAGGTCGGCCTGCCCGACTGGGTGGCCCAACGGCTCTGGCTCGGCATCTGCCTGTTCGCCGCCGGCGCCGGCGTCGTCTACCTGCTGCGGACCCTGAGCTGGAAGGGCGCTGGGGTCGGCATCGCCGCCGTCGGCTACATGCTCAGCCCCTACTTCCTCGACTACGCGGCCAAGCACTCGGTCATCGCCCTCCCGTGGTCGGGGCTCCCCTGGCTGCTCGCCTTCACCATCCGCGCCATCCGCCACGGCGGGTGGCGCGACCCGGCCCTCTTCGCGCTCACCGTGCAGCTGGTGGGCGGGGTGAACGCCCCGTCGCTCGCCCTGGTGGGGGTCGCCTCGCTGCTCTGGATCCCGTACGCGGTCTGGGTGAACCGGGAGTGCACCTGGAAGCAGGCCGGGGGCGTGGTGTGGCGCATCGGGGCCATCACCACCATCACCTCGACCTGGTGGATGGCGGGCCTCTACGCCCAGAGCGCCTACGGCATCGCCATCCTCAAGTACACCGAGACGGCCCGGACCGTGGCCAACGCCAGCACCGCCACCGAGGTGCTGCGGGGTCTCGGCTACTGGTTCTTCTACGGCACCGACAAGTACGGCAACTTCGTCGACATCGGCGGCGCCTACACCCAGCGGCTCTGGCTGATCGGGCTCAGCTTCCTCATCCCGGTCCTCGGCCTGGTCGGCGGGGTGGTCGCCCGGTTCCGCGAGCGGGCCTACTTCGTGGCCCTGGTGCTGGTCGGCACCATCCTGGCGGTGGGTGCCCACCCGTGGAGCAACCCGCCGCTCGGCGGTGCGCTGATCAAGGCGGTGGTGGCCCGCGACATCGGCCTCGCCATCCGCAGCCTGCCCCGGGCGGTGCCGCTGGTCGTGCTCGGGCTCTCGGTCCTGCTCGGGGCGCTCGTGACCGCCGTCCGACCCCGCCTGCCCGACCGGGCGGCCTTCGCCGGCATCGGGGTGATCGGCCTGCTGCTGCTCGCCAGCAACCCGCCGCTGTTCGACGGGGGCCTCCTGGCCGGCGGCCTCTCGCGCCCGAACGACATCCCCAGCTACTGGAAGCAGGACATCGCCTACCTCGACGCCCAGAGCCACGCCACCCGGGTGCTCGAGGTGCCGGGCTCGGACTTCGCGTCCTACCGGTGGGGCACGACCGTCGACCCCATCACCCCCGGGCTCATGGACCGCCCTTACGTCGCCCGCGAGCTGATCCCCTACGGCTCGCCCGCCTCCGCCGACGTCCTCAACGCCCTGGACGGCCAGATGCAGGAGGGCACCCTCTCCCCCACCGCCGTCGCGCCCATGGCCCGGTTCATGGGCGTGGGCGACATCAACGTGCGGTCCGACCTCACCTACGAGCGCTACGACCTGCCCCGCCCGAAGACGCTGTGGAACTTCCTCACCACCGCCCCCGGCCTCGGCACGCCCAAGGGGTTCGGCGGGAACGCCCCGAACATCCCGGTTCCCGCCCTGCCGCTGCAGGACGAGAAGGCGCTCGAGACGCCGTCCTCGTGGCCCGACCCGCCCAAGGTCGCCGCCATCCCCGTCGACGGGGCGCTGCCCATCGCGCGGGCGGCGCCGACCAGCCGGCCGGTGGTGGTGGACGGCGACGGCGAGGGCCTCGTCGACAGCAGCGCCGCCGGCCTGCTCACCGGTCGGGAGCTGGTCTTCTACAGCGGCTCGTTCACGAAGGACCCGGCCCGGCTGCGCAGCGTGGCCGGATCGGACGCGTCGCTCGTGCTCACCGACACCAACCGGCGTCGGGCCCGGAGCTGGGGCACGGTCAGCGACAACACCGGCTACACCGAACGCCCGGGTGAGTCGCCGCTGCGGATCGACTACGGCGACAACCGGCTCCCGATCTTCCCCGACGCCGGCCAGGACGCCTACACCGTCGCCCAGGACCGTGGCGGGGTGACCGCCGAGGCCACCGGCTACGGCAACCCGATCTCCTACACGCCCGAGGACCGGCCGGCGAACGCGGTCGACGGCAACGCCGACGGCAGCCCGAACCTCGACTCGGCCTGGCGGGTCGGCGGCTTCTCCCCCGTCGACGGAGAGCGCCTGCAGCTGCACTGGAGCTCGCCGCAGACCGCCGACGTCATCCACCTGGTGCAGCCGACGCGGGGCGTGCGGAACCGGTGGATCACGAGCATCGGGGTGCGCTTCGACGGGGGTCCCGAGCAGCGGTTCGACCTGGGGGTCGACACCCGCCAGCCGACCGGGGGCGACATCCACTTCCCGACCCGGACCTTCCGCTCCCTCACCATCGTCATCCACGGCACCGAGATCACCCAGCCGGGCGTGCCGGCGACCGACCCACCGACCTACGAGGGCATCTCGGGGGTCGGGTTCGCCGACGTGCGGGTCGGCCACGACTCCCCCACCCTCGACGAGGTCATCCGGCTGCCCCAGGACATGCTCGACACGCTCGGGTCCGCCTCGACCGGGCACCCCCTCTCGATCGTGCTGAACCGGCTCCGGATCGACCCGACCTCGGCGGTGCGCACCGACGAGGAGACCCACCTGGCCCGCACCTTCTCGCTGCCGGCCGCCCGGTCCTTCGCCCTGTCGGGCTCGATCCACCTCTCCGCCGTCGCCCCCGACGACGTGCTCGACACGCTGCTCGGCCTGCCCACCATCGGCCAGGGCGGGGTGCGGGCCACCACGTCGCGCCGGCTGCCCGGCGACCTCGGGTCCCGGGCGTCGAGCGCCCTCGACGGCGATCCCGCCACCTGGTGGAGCCCCGGCTTCCTGAACCAGGAGGGCGAGCACCTGCGCATCGAGCGCACCGCCCCGGTGTCCTTCGACCACCTCGACCTGCAGGTGCTGGCCGACCGCCGCCACAGCCTGCCCACCCGCATCCGCATCGAGCAGTGCCACCCCGTCCTCGGCGACGCCGACTGCCACGGCACGACGGTGGCGACCGGCGACGTGCCGCCCGCCGACGTCTCCGCCCAACCCGATCACGTGTCCTCGGTGCCGGTCACCCTGAGCGCCCCGGTCACGAGCGGCGACTTCCAGGTGGTCATCGACGCCGTGAAGCCCCAGGAGACGACCGACTACTACAGCGGCCGCCCCATCACCATGCCGGTGGGCATCGTCGACCTCGGCATCCCCGGGCTCACCGTCCCGCGGCCCACCGGTCCGATCGCCCCCACCTGCCGGACGGGGCTGCTCACCGTCGACGGCGAGGACGTGGGCATCTCGCTGCACGGATCGGTCGAGGACGCGCTGGCGGGCCGGGCGATCTCCTTCACGCCCTGCGACCTCCCGGCCGGGCTCGACCTGAGCCGCGGCAGCCACGTGGTGCGCACCACGCCCGGCGCCACGACCGGGCTCAACCTCGACCAGGTCCTGCTGCGCTCGGCGTCCGGCGGCCGGGCCGACCCCTCGACCGGCACCCTGGTTCCGGCGTCGAACGCCGAGGCCGCCCCCCGGATCACCGTCACCCACCAGGATGCGACGAACCTCACCATCCGCCCGGCCCGCACCACCGCCCCGTTCTGGCTGGCCCTCGGGCAGAGCTTCAACGCCGGCTGGACCGCCAAGGCCGACGGCAAGGACCTCGGCGCCCCCACCCTGGTCAACGGCTACGGCAACGGCTGGAAGATCCCGGCCGGCACGACGACCATCAGCGTGTCGTGGGCACCCCAGCGCGTGGTGGACGTCATGCTGTGGATCTCCGCGGTCGGCGCGGTGCTGCTGGTCGTGCTCATCCTCTGGCCCATGCGCCACCGGCTGGCCCCGGTCGCCGCCGACGATGCGCCGATGCCCATCGACCCCGAGCCCAGCCGTCCCCGGCCGGCCGACCGCCACCGGTTCCTGCGCTACGCCGGCGCCCGGCCGAGCACCGCCGCGCTCCTGGCCGCGACCCTCGGGTCGCTGGTCGTGTTCGGCGCGTTCATCGGACCGGAGGCCGGGGTGCTGGCGGCGGCCGCCACGGCGCTGGCCGCCCGCTACCGCACGGCCCGGCCCGTGCTCACCGCCGGCAGCCCGCTCTGCCTGGCCGCGGCGGCCGCCTACGTCGTCTACGAGCAGCACGCCAAGCGGTTCCCCGTCGGGTTCGAGTGGCCCGCCGACTTCGTCGCCGTCCACCAGGTCGCGTGGATGGCGGTGGCCCTGCTGGTGATCGACGTGGTGGTCGATCGCCTGTGGCTCCGCCGGTGGTGGCCCACCGACGAGTCCCCCAGCTGACCGCGCCGACACCCGCCGACCCACGGCGACCCGGGTGAAGTCCCGGTCCGGTCCTTCACCCCAGGGGTGTTCCTGCCGATCTACAGCCTGAGCGGTCGCCACGCAGGGCGATCCCTGGGGTGTGGGAGACCATCATCAGAGCTCGACTTGCCAGCCGACGCACCGAGCGGGGACGAGAGTTCGACGCGCGCGTGGGTCGGGAGCTGGCCTGGCTGGTGGTCGGCTGCGTCCTCGGCGCGGCGTTGATCATGCAGGTCCGCCCGATCGACCACGTGATCGACTGGTCGACCGCCGGCGACACGCTCAACCTCAACGGGATCATCGGCCTGATGGTCCTGATCCCGGTGGCCGCCACCATCTTCGCCCGCCGGCGGTACCGGGACTCCCTCGAGGTCCGCGAGGAGCTGGCCCGCCTGTCCCTGCACGACGCCCTGACGGGCCTGCCCAACCGGCTCTACCTGCAGGACTGGCTGTTCCAGGAGCTGCACGACGCCGAGGGCGACAGCGGCAAGGTCGCCGTCCTGTTCATCGACCTGGACCGCTTCAAGCTGGTGAACGACACCTACGGCCACGAGGTCGGCGACCGGCTGATGGTCGACGTCGCCCACCGCATGCGCACCACCCTGGGACCCCAGAACCGGGTGCTGCGCTACGGCGGCGACGAGTTCGTGGCCATCTGCCCGCACATCCCCAACGCCCAGGCCGCCGAGCGCATCGCCGACCAGCTGATCGCCTCGCTGGAGGCCCCCTTCACCATCAGCCAGGACGCCATCCGCATCTCGGCCAGCATCGGCGTGGCCCTCACCGAGAGCCGCGACCGCAGCCCCGAGGAGGTGCTGCGCGACGCCGACGTGGCGATGTACCACGCCAAGGCCGAGGGGGTCGGGCGCTACGTGCTGTTCGACCGGTCGATGCGCAACTTCCTGACGCCGGCCACCGCCGAGGCCCGCCTGGCCCGGGCCCTCGCCGAGGGCGAGTTCGTCGTCTACTACCAGCCGGTGGTCGACATGGCGACCGGCTACATGATGGGCGTCGAGGCCCTGATCCGCTGGAACGACCCCGAGCGGGGCCTGGTCTCCCCGGCCGACTTCCTGCCGATCATGGAGGAGACCGGCCTGATCGTGCCGGTGGGTGCCTGGGTGCTCGAGGAGGTGTGCCGCCAGGCCCAGAAGTGGCGCGAGGCCCACCCCGACCGCCCGCCGCTCAAGGTGACGGTGAACGTCTCGGCCCGCCAGCTCGCCCAGGTGAACTTCAAGGACACGGTGACCGACGCCCTGCGGGCCAGCGGCGTGGAGCACGGGCAGATCTGCCTGGAGATCACCGAGGGCGCCCTGATGTTCGACGTGACCACCGCCTGGTCGGTGCTGCGCTTCGTGAAGAACCTCGGCGTCAAGCTCGCCCTCGACGACTTCGGCACGGGCTACTCGTCGCTCAGCTACGTCCGCCGGTTCCGCCTCGACATCCTGAAGATCGACAAGAGCTTCGTCGACGGGTTGACCGAGAGCCCGGAGGACCGGGCCATCGTCGAGCACGTCATCGCCATGTCCCGGGCCCTCGGCATGGTCACCGTGGCCGAGGGCGTGGAGCACGCCGAGCAGCTCCAGGAGCTGCGCAAGCTGGGCGGCGAGCTGGCCCAGGGCTACCTGTTCAGCCAGCCGGTGCCCGCCGCCAACATCGACGCCCTGCTGGCCGATCCCGACCTGGCGACCCGCTGGCTGTCCCTGGCCGGCGACCCGTCGGCCCGGCCGGTCGAGCGCAACGGTCGCCCGTCCGTGGGCGCGTCGAGCGCCGGCCCGGCGGTGGCGCGCGCCGCCGGCATCGACCCCGTCGACCCCTTCCGCGCCGGCGAGGCGCCGTCATCGGCCAACCCCTTCGACGCCCCCGACCCGTTCAACGCCCCCGCCCCGGCGGACGAACCGGGGTTCTTCGACCTCCCGGTCGCCGCCGGCCGCACCGACAGCTCCTCGCCGGCGGCCCCGGCCTCCACCCCGTCGGGGTCGACCCGGACCGAGGTCCGGCCGCCGACGGCGGTCGACGCCGCTCCCGCCCACCCCGACCGAGGCGACCGCGACGACAACGGCAACGGCAACGGCGCGCACGAGCGCAACGGCGACGGGCACGGCCGCTCCGACGCTCCCCTGCTGCCCAGGGTGCGGGAGCGCAAGGCCCCGCCCGGCTGACGAGCCGTCAGCCGGCCGGCGCTCCGGTCGGGACGGCAGCACGGGCGGCGGCGACCTCGGCCACCACCTCGTCGAGCCTCCCGGACGGGTCCTCGAGCAGCGGCCGGACCTCGACCAGCGACGGGCGCGGCGGCGGCTCGCTGAAGCCGAACCGCACCGGCTCCCACCGCAGCGCCAGGCGACCGAGCGACTCGCCGTCCAGCGTGGCGTACGCGCACTGCACCGGCCGGACCACGTCGGCCCGGTACCACTCGCGCACCCCGGTCGGCGACGTGCCGTAGGTGCGCACGCCGAGCGCCAGCCGGGCGACGGGTCCCTCGACCAACCGGGTGAACCAGGCCGGTCGGCGAACCGGGATGGCCCAGCCGGGCCCGCCCGACAGCTCCGCCACCCGGTCCGGGAGCTCGACGCGGATCGCCCAGCCGTTCCCCACGACCGAAAGGGGCCCGACCACCGCCCGGTCGAACTCGTAGACCCCCGCCACGAAGCGGGCCACGCCCGCCTCGGCGGTGAAGAGGGTGCGGCGGCCGTCGGGGTCGCACCACAGGACGTCGTCCATCGGCCCGATCGGCGTCGACGCCCAGTGGCCGACGACGACCCGGTGCCCGGAGACGAAGCCCGCCGACGCCACCACGCCCCGCAGCTCGTGGCGCAACGCGACCGTCCTCAGGAGCCGGCGGACCCGGCGGCCGCGGCCCGCACGTCGACCTCGGCGCCGGAGGCGGCCGACCGGTAGGCGGCGTCGATCAGGGCGTGGGGGCGGAGGGCGTCGTGGAACGACGGGCTGGCCGGCCGCCCCGCGGCGACCGCCTCGACGAAGGCGCGATCCGGGTTCGGCGAGGCGATCCCCCGCCGGTCGAGCTCGGCCAGCAGGTCGTCGCCGCCCAGCTCGTGATCGTCCTCGCCCGACCGGGTCCACCGCAGGGGACCGAACCAGTCGTCGTCGAGGTGGGCGTAGAGGTGCTCGGCGAAGACCTCGACCCGGCGCAGGCTGGGTCGCTCGAGCACGTCGTGCCAGACCGAGGCGAGCACGCCGAGCCCGCCGCCCTCGAAGGCGAAGGACAGGGTGGCGGAGTCCTCGATCCCGTCGAGGCCGTGGAAGTGGGCGGTGCGCGCCGAGAGCGAGGCGATCGGGCCGCAGACCTGCTCGATCATGTCGATGTCGTGGATCGAGTGCTCGAGCAGCGCGCCGGCGCCGACCTTGTCGAGCTCCCCCCGCCAGGTCGACGCGTACATCCCCTGGGTCGGCAGGTACTGGTCGTCGCGGTACACCACGTGCATCAGCCGGCCCGAGCCGGGGTCGGCCAGCAGGTCGCGCAGCAGCAGGTAGACCGGCGAGCTGCGCAGCACCAGGCCGACCTGGTGCACGACGCCGGCCTCCTCGACGGCGTCGGCCATGGCCCGGGCGGTCGGCTGGTCGAAGGCCAGGGGCTTCTCGCAGAAGACCGCCACCCCGGCGTCGGCCGCCGCCTCGACGAGGCGGCGGTGCTCGGAGGTCCAGGTGCAGACGTAGACGGCGTCGCAGCTCTCCAGGACCTCGTCCTCGGTCGTGCAGGGGGTCGCGCCGCTGGCCAGGGCGAAGGCCTCGGCCCGCTGCGGGTCCGGGTCGTGCACCCCCGCCCAGGCCACGTCGGCGCCGCTCACGTGCAGCGACTTCGAGTGGTAGCTGGCGATCAACCCGGCGCCCAGAAAGCCGACTCGCACGGTCATGGCGGCACCCTAGGGGTCCGGTGAGCGGCACCGGTCACACCCGGGCGCCGCGGGAATGCCCTCCCCTCGCGGTCCGTTGTGTGAAACGTTGTAATCGCGTAATCGATGCTGGACCGGACCTGCGTCCGGCGCCCCGAGAGGATCGCCATGCCCGAGCTGAGCGAGCTGACCCTGCCCGTCCTCCCCCTGCCCAACGGCGTCGTGCTGCCCCAGATGGTCATCACCCTCGCCCTCGAGACCTCCGAGGCCACCGCGGCGGCCGAGGCCGCCGGCGAGGACGGCCACCTGGTGCTGGTGCCGTCGATCGACGGCGTCCACCGCTCGATCGGCGTGGTCGCCCGCGTCGAGTCCACCGGCACGCTGCCGTCGGGCAACCGCGCCCTGGTGGTGCGCGCCCTGCACCGGGCCCGGGTCCGCTCCGCGGTGGTCGGCACCACCGACGCCCTCTGGGTCGAGGTGGAGCCCCTCGACGAGCCCCGCCCCACCGAGCGGGCGCGGGAGCTGGCCATCGAGCTGCGGGCCGCCATCCGCGCCCTGCTCGATGACGGGCGCCGCTCCCGGCTGGCCGACGCCCTGCCCTCCGCCGACGAGCCCGGTCCGCTGGCCGACGCCGCCGGCTGGTGGCCCGAGCTGAGCACCGACCGCAAGGTCGAGCTGCTCGAGGCCGTCGACCCCGAGCGGCGGGTCGAGCTGGTCCTCGGCTGGGCCAAGGAGGCCCTGGCCGAGCGGGAGCTGTCCGAGCGCATCCGCACCGACGTGACCGACGGGATGGAGCGCCAGCAGCGCGAGTTCCTCCTGCGCCAGCAGCTCGCGGCCATCCGCAAGGAGCTGGGCGACGACGGCGAGGAGGACCTGGCCGACGGCTACCGCACCCGCCTCGCCGAGCTGGCCGACGCCCTGCCCGAGGCGACCCAGGAGGCCATCACCCGCGAGATCGACCGCCTCGAGCAGACCAACGCCCAGGCGGTGGAGCACGGCTGGATCCGCACCTGGCTGGACACCATCCTCGACGTGCCGTGGGCCACCCGGACCGACGACCGCCTCGACCTCGACGCCGCCCGGGAGGTGCTCGACGCCGACCACCACGGGCTGCAGGAGGTCAAGGACCGGCTGGTCGAGTTCCTGGCCGTGCGCAAGCTGCGGGCCGAGCGCGACCTCGTCGGCGAGACCGCGGACCGATCGCCGGACGACGGGACGGCCGGCGGCCGTCCGCAACCGGTCATCCTGGCGCTCGTCGGCCCCCCCGGGGTCGGCAAGACCAGCCTCGGTGAGTCGGTCGCCCGCGCCCTCGGCCGGAACTTCGTGCGGGTCGCCCTGGGCGGCGTGCGCGACGAGGCCGAGATCCGCGGCCACCGCCGCACCTACGTCGGCGCCCAGCCCGGGCGCATCGTGCGGGCCCTGCAGGAGGCCGGCTCCATGAACCCGGTGTTCCTGCTCGACGAGATCGACAAGGTCGGCAACGACTGGCGCGGCGACCCGTCCTCGGCGCTGCTCGAGGTGCTCGACCCCGCCCAGAACCACTCCTTCCGCGACCACTACCTGGAGGTCGAGCTCGACCTGTCCGACGTGGTCTTCATCGCCACCGCCAACGTGCTCGACACGGTCCCCGGCCCGCTGCTCGACCGGCTCGAGGTCGTCCGACTCGACGGTTACACCGAGGACGAGAAGCTGGCCATCGCCCGCGACCACCTCCTGCCCCGCCAGGAGCGGCTGCACGGGCTGCGCCGCGACGAGGTGCGCATCTCCGAGCCGGCCCTGCGCACCGTGATCGCCGACCACACCCGGGAGGCGGGCGTGCGCGGCCTCGAGCGGGCCCTGGCCCGGCTGCTGCGCAAGGCGGCGGTCGGCCTCGCCTCGGAGCCCGGCGAGCCGGTCGAGATCGGCCCCGACGAGGTCCGTGACGCCCTCGGCCGTCCCGCCTTCCGGTCCGAGGTCGCGCTGCGCACCGCCGCGCCGGGGGTCGCCACCGGGCTGGCGGTGACCGGAGCGGGCGGCGACGTCCTCTTCGTCGAGGCCACCGCCACCGGCCTGGCCCCCGCCACCGACGCCGCCGTCGGCGCCGCCCCCGGGCTCACCGTCACCGGTCAGCTCGGCGACGTGATGAAGGAGTCGGCCAGCATCGCCCTCTCCTACATCCGGTCCCGGGCCGAGGAGCTCGGCATCCCCGCCGGCGCCGACCGGGTCCCCGTGCACGTCCACGTGCCGGCCGGGGCGGTGCCCAAGGACGGTCCCTCTGCCGGGGTCACCCTGACCTCGGCCCTGGTCAGCCTGTTCACGGGCCGCCCGGTGCGGCCGACGGTCGGCATGACGGGCGAGGTGACCCTCCACGGCCGGGTGCTGCCGATCGGCGGGGTGAAGCAGAAGGTCCTGGCCGCCGCCCGTGCCGGGCTCACCGAGGTGGTGCTGCCCGCCGAGAACGGCCCCGACCTGGACGACGTGCCCGAGTCGGTGCGCCAGGCCATGACCTTCCACCTGGCCAGCGACGTCACCGAGGTCCTCGACGCCGTCCTCGAACCGAACCCCGCCGAGTCACCCGCCGCCGAGTCACCCGCGGCCGCCTGACAGTGATGATGGTTGTGGAAGCTCCGGGCCGGGTCTGCCTCACCGTCTGACTGACTTGGTGTCCTGAAGAGGATCCGGCGGCCCGGTCCCGGGGCAAGTCCGACACCATCGACGCCGAAGCCGCCGCTCGAGCGGTCCAGGCCGGCACCGCCACCGGCACCCCGAAGGCCCGCACCGGGCTCGTCGAGTCGATCCGAGCACGGCGCGTCGCCCGCCGCTCGCGGTCAAGGACCGTTCAGCGGCCGCCCATCAGCTCCACAGCCTCGCGTCGACCGCCCCCGACGAGCTGCGCTCGCAGCTGCGGTGCCTGCCGCTGCGCCAGCTCGTCGCGGTCTGCGCTGCGTTCCGACCGGGCGAGCTCACCGCCCCCATCCAGGCGACCAAGGCTGCCCTCCGCTCGATCGCCCGGCGCCACCAGCGCCTCGATGCCGACATCGCCGAGCTCGACGCCCAGCTCGAGCCGCTCGTCCGCCAAGCCGCACCACCGTCGCTGCTGGCCCGGTCCGGTCTCGGCATCGACGTCGCCGGACAGCTGCTCGACCGCCGGCGACAACCCCCACCGGCTCCGCAGTCCCGCCGCGTTCGCCCACCTGTGTGGCGTCGCGCCGATCCCCATCGCATCAGGCAGGTCGTCGGCCTACCGGCTCAACCGCGGTGGCGACCGAGCCGCGAACGCCGCCCTCTACCGCATCGTGCTCTGCCGGCTCCGCCGACCTACGCCAACTCACCCTTGACGGTCCATAGGAGCATCCTCAGCTTTCTCGGGACAACGAGCGCGCAACCACGCGACCGTTGTCCCGAGAAGTCCTGGCCGAGCTGGCACAGTTGACACGGTGCTGGCCGAGTCCGTGTCCGCCGGGCAGTTCGCCTGGGCCGTGGCCGGCACCATCGTGGCGTGCACGCCGCTCGGGCTGTCGCTGTGGGCCTTCCTCGACGCCGCCCACCGCCCGCAGTGGGCCTGGTCGCTGTCGCGCCACCGCCAGGTGGTGTGGATGGTCGGCATCCTCTTCGCCGCCCTCACGGTGATCCTCGGGCTGGCCGTGTCGCTCTGGTACCTGCTGAAGGTCCGCCCGGCGGTGGCAGCGGCCGAGGACGGCGACTTCGACCTCGGCCCGTAGCGGTCGACGGCTCCGACCGGCCTCGCACGGCCACCGGAGCCGCCACCGGTCCGGCGCCGGGGCAGGGGTAGGGTCGCCGGCCATGGCCACCCCCGAGCAGCTCCGCGCCACCCTCGACAGCTACGTCGCCACCTTCTCGGCCCACGACCGCGACGGCTGGCTGGCCCTCTTCACCGACGACGCCACCCAGGAGGATCCGGTCGGTGCCCCGGTCAACACCGGCCACGAGGCCATCGGGACCTTCTGGGACAACACCATGGCCCTCGGGGACGTCTCGCTCGAGCCCGTCGACGAGCCGCTGATCCTCGACCACGAGGCGCTGCTCTTCATCCGGGCGGTGGTGGCCGGCCCCGAGCCGACGGGCGTCCCCCGCATCGTCGACCACATCCGCTTCGCCGACGACGGCCGCATCCAGTCGCTGCGCGCCTTCTGGGACCCCGCCTCGATGGGGCCGCTCACCTGAGCTCGCCGGTTCCGGCTCAGCCCAGCTCGGGCGGCGGCGGGCCGAAGCGGCGCAGCACGGCGTCGCGCAGGGCCAGCACCCGGGCCCGGGCGTCGAACTCCGCCGGTACCTCGTCCGGGTGTCGCCATCCCCTCGCCAGGGTGCCCACCGCCAGCAGGAAGCGGATGGTGGCCTTGTAGCGGCCGAAGTCGTCGCGCACGAGCAGCAGGGTGTTGCGCAGCTTCAGGTAGTCGACGGCGGGCGTGGCCGTGCCGAGGTGGCGGTTGCGGACGTCGGCGCCCTTGACCAGCCCGACCTGCCAGCCGGCCCGCCGGGCCCGCTCCCCCAGGTCGGCCTCCTCGCAGTAGGCGAAGTAGCGCTCGTCGAACAGGCCGATCTCGGCCAGGCAGTCCCGCCGGGCGGCGAGCAGGGTGCCGTGGGGGTAGCCGGCGTCGACCCAGCCGTCGTCGGCGACCGACTCGATGGGCAGCGTGATGCCCCCGAAGTACGGGTCGACCACCGGCCGGAGGCCGTCACCCACGTCGGCGCAGGCCAGCCCGGCACGGGGCCGCGACCCGACCGCGGCCAGCAGCACCTCCAGGCACCCGGGGCGGGGGTCGGCGTCGTGGGGCGCGACCACCGCCCACTCGGAGCCATCGGGGTCGTCGAGCCAGCGTCGCAGGCCGGCGTTGGCGCCCGGACCGAAGCCGGTGTTGACGCCCAGCTCGACCACGTCGACGTCGTCGAGGTCGGCCCGCAGCTTCTCGACCGCTGCCGGCGAGGAACCGTTGTCGACCACCGTCACCCGGAGCGGCACGCCCTGGTCGCGGAAGGCGCCGACCGTCTCGATGCACCGCTCGGGCTGGTTCCAGTGCACGAGCACGACCTGCACCGGCCCGGCCGGCGGTGCGGGCGCGCCGGCCGCGGGCATCCGATCGGTCGCGCTCACCCGTCCATCATGGCCGCCCGGCCCGGTGGTCCCGCCGGGGGACCGCCGCTCAGCCGGCGCGGGTGAGGGCGTGCTGGACGAGCTCGATGAGGGTCGCCTTGGTCGACTGCCGCTCCCGGGCGTCGCACAGCACGACCGGGGTGTCGGGCTGGACCGCCAGCGCCTCGCGCACGGCGGACACCTCGTGGTGCACCGACCCCTCGAAGCAGTTGACCCCCACCACGAAGGGGATCTCGTGCTCCTCGAAGTAGTCGATGGCCGGGAAGCAGTCCTCGAGCCGACGGGTGTCGCAGAGCACGACCGCCCCGATGGCGCCGCGCACCAGGTCGTCCCACATGAACCAGAAGCGGTCCTGGCCGGGGGTGCCGAACAGGTAGAGCACCAGGTCCTCGCCGAGGCCGATGCGACCGAAGTCCATGGCCACGGTGGTGGTGGTCTTGCCGGCGACCTTGGTGGTGTCGTCGATGCCTTCGCTGACCCGCGTCATGGCGGCCTCGGTGGTCAGCGGCTCGATCTCGGAGATCGAGCTGACGAAGGTCGTCTTGCCGACGGCGAACCCGCCGGCCACGACGATCTTGACCGGCAGCGGCGCCACGTCGGGCGCCGCCGACGCCGCGGACGCCGCCGGCGGGCTGGCGAGATCAGAGGGCCTGGAGACCATCGAACACCCTTTCCAGGAGCTTGAGGTTGGGTCGACCGTCGACCCGGTTGGGGCTGGAGACGCTGACCAGCCCCTCGTCGGACATGTCGCCCACCAGGACCCGGACGACGCCGAGGGGCAGGCTGGTGTGGGCGGAGATCTCGGCGACCGACAGCGGTGCCTCGAGCGTGCGGAGGATGGCGCCGCGCTCGAGCTGCGCCCGGGCGACGGCGCGGACTCCCGCCTCGCTGCGCACCACCATCGTCTCGATGGCGATGTCGGTGGAGGCCCGCGTCCGTCCGCCGGTGATGGCGTACGGGCGGACCCGCAATCGGTCGTTCCCAGCGCGCTCGGCCATGGCTACCTCGGCAGCGCTCCCTGCAGCTCGGCCCGCAGCTCGGGGGTGAGGACCGATCCGGCCCGCTCGACCAGGACGGCCATCTCGTAGCCGACCAGGCCGACGTCGCAGTCCGAGCCGGCCACCACCGCCAGGCAGGAGCCGTCGCTGATCCCGGTCACGAACAGGAAGGCGTGCTCCATCTCGATCACGATCTGGCTCACCGCTCCGCCCCCGAAGCGCCCGGCCGCACCCCACGCCAGGCCGATGAGGCCCGAGGCCACGGCGGCGAAGCGGTCGGCGGCGTCACGGTCGAGTCCGGCCGACACGGCCATCGGCAGGCCGTCGACCGACACGACCACGGCCTCGCTGACGCCGGGGGTGCGGTCGACGAAGCTGTTGACCAGCCAGTTGATGTTCCTGGCCTCGGCGCTCAGCGAGTCGGGCAGGTGGGTGCTCGTGCTCATGCTCATCATCGGTCACCTTCGGTGGAGGGATCGGCGGGGTCGGGGCGGTTGGCGGAGCTGCCCTTCTTGGCGGCGCTGCGGTAGTTGGACAGCAGGCTGCGGACCTCGTCGGGCGAGCGCTTGGTGGCGACCACGCCCTGTCGGGCCGGGCCCTCGCCGCCGGGCTTGGGACGGGTGGCCGTGCGGCGCGGGGTGCGGCGGGTCAGGCCGCCCTCGGCGCCGGCCGCGCCGCGGGTCGGCAGCGAGCCGCCCGATCGGCTGGGCAGGCCGTCGCCGGACCGGGCGGGGGGCGTCGCAGCGGTGGCCTCGCCGTCGGGGGCCGAGCGGACCGCGCCGAACAGCCGGTTGCTGACCGGGGCGGGCTCGGTGGGCTCGCCGTGCGGGTCGGGAGGAGCGGGGGCCTCGGCGACCGGCTCGGCGACCGGCTCGAGCAGCGGCTCGGGCAGGGGCTCGGGCAGCGTCGGGCTGCCGGGGGCCTCCCCGCCGACGGCGCCGTCGCCGTTGCTCGACGCCCCGTTGGTCGCGGTGCCGTCGGTCGCGGTGCCGTTGGGCGAGGCGGGCGCCTCGACCGGCGAAGGCGTGCCGAACAGGCGGCTGGGCGGCCGGGAGCCGGCGATGGGCGACGGGCTGGGGGCGGGCGATCCGGGGAGCGGCTCGGGTCCGGCGTCGGCGGTCGCCGGGGCGGGTTCGCCATGCGACGGCCCCGGGTCCGACGGCCCGGCCTGGGCCGGCTCCGCCTGGTTCGGCCCGGCCTGGGTCGGCTCCGCGTCGCCCGCCTCGGTGACCGGGCCGAAGAGGCGCGGTCGGCTGGGCGCCGGCTCGGCGGGGACGGACGGGGCGGCCTCGGGACCGCTCGACTCGTGGAGCGTCGGCAGGACGGGTCCCCGCTCGGACGCACCCGACCCGGGCTCCTCGCCGGGGGCGCCGGCCAGCTCGGCCACGCCCTCCTCGAAGGCCCGCCCGCCGGGCACGGCGTCGTCGAAGGACTCCGGGACGTCGTCGCCGCCGAACGGGGTGAACTCGAGCGGCGGGAGCAGCTCGGACTCGGGGCCCACGACCTGCGGGGTCCACGGCTCGGCGAGGTCGACCGTCGGGCTCTCCACCGGGGCGGCCGCCGGGGTGTCGCCGGGCATCTCGTGCACGATCACCGCCGGCATGGCGACCACGGCGGTGACCCCACCGCCGGAGGAGGCCATGAGCCGGACGGAGATCCCGAACCGGGCGGCCAGGCGGCCGATGACGATGAAGCCGAGCGAGCGGGACATGGCCAGACCGACGAGCGGCGGGTTGGCCAGCGTCTCGTTGGCCTCGTCCATCTGCTGGGGGCTCATGCCGATCCCGCTGTCGGTGACCGACAGGACGTAGCCCTCGGAGTTGGTGCGGTGGCCGACCACCTCGACCCGGGTGTCGGGCGGCGAGAAGTTGGTGGCGTTCTCCATCAGCTCCGACAGCAGGTGGGCGATGTCGGCCGCCGCGTTGTTGGTGATCAGCACCTCCTCGAGGTCGAGCAGGTCGATCCGGGCGAAGTCCTCGACCTCGCCGAGCGCGGCGCGCACCACGTCGGTGAGCGCCACCGGCCGGCCCCGCCGACGGTTGGGCTCGGCGCCGGCGAGCACGAGCAGCGACTCGGCGTTGCGCCGCATCCGGGTGGCCAGGTGGTCGAGGTGGAACAGCTGCTGGAGGGCGTCGGGGTCCTCCTCGGCGTTCTCCAGGTCGTCGATGAACTCGATCTGGCGGTCGAGCAGTGACTGGTTGCGGCGGGCCAGGTTCACGAACATGTCGCCGATGCCCTTGCGGAGCAGCTCGGCCTGCTCGGTCGCCACGTCCACCGCCACCTGCTGCACGGCGTTGAAGGCGTCGGCCAGCTGGCCGATCTCGTCCCTGCTGGCCACGTCGAGCTTCTCGACCGAGCCCCGCAGGAAGCTCAGGTCCTGGGCCGCCGGGTTGCGCAGGCCGTCGACCAGCTTGGGGAGCTGCTCGTCGGAGAGCTCGTGGGCCGCCCGGGTGAGCTTGCCGAGCGGCCGGGTGATGGCCCGGGCCAGCAGGATGGTGAGGGCGAGGGCGACGACCAGGGCGAGCAGGGCGGCGAGGATGAACAGGTTCGCGCTCTGGCTGGCGTCAGCGGCCCGAGCGTTGGCGTCGGCCCGGAGCTGGGCGGCGAGCTTCTGACCGGCCGCGTCGATGCGCAGCAGCTTCTGCTGGACCGCTGAGCTCCACGCCTGGACGCTGGTGCCGCTGGCGATCTGCTGGCCGCTGCGGGCGTCGGTCTGCACCTGGTCGACCAGGTCGACCGCCGGGCCCGACTGGGCGCTGCGCAGGAGGGCGGTCGCCTGCGGTGAGGCGCTCGTGTTGAACACCGCCTGGTCGGTCGTCTGCTGGTCGACCGCCCGCTGGAAGGCGTCGGCGGCCTTGGCGTCGGCGAACGACCCGGCCGCCACCACCGGGGCCAGCCGGGTGCTGGCGTCGGCCACGGAGGCCTGGTACCGGTACAGGGCGAGGATGGTCTGCAGCTGCGAGACGGTCTGCGGGTTGTGCACCTGGCCGAGCAGCCGGGTCGGCAGGCCGAGCAGCTCGTTGATGGCGCCCGGGTAGGTGCCGTTGATCAGGTCCGGCGAGGGGCCGCTCTGGTCGAGGGCCTGGCGGATGGTGACGATGGTGGCGAGCCGGCTCTGGATCGACACCACCGCCGCCTGGGTGTCGGCGTCCGCGTGGCTCAGCAGGTCCTGCAGCGCCGGCTGCAGCGCAGCCACGGCCTTGTCGGTGCCGGTCCGGGCGGCGATCAGCTGGGCACCGGCGCCGGGGGTGGCGCTCAGCACGCTCTCCACCCCGAGGGCGGAGGCCACGGCGATGTCGGACTGGGTCACCGCGATCAGCCGCTCGTCGGACCGGCTGTCCGAGGCCGTCTGCCGCCGCTGGAAGGCGCCGATGCCCGACATGACCATGAGCGCGATCACCGGCGCAGCGATGATGGCGACGATCTTGCTCCGGATGCTGAGGTTCTCGAACACCTCGACCCCTGTCCACGAGTCCCACGACGGTCCGGAGTCCACGGACCGGCCCACCAGTGGCGGACCACCCTCTCGTCGGCCCTGTGATGGCGATCTTGAGGGTTGGGACGAGGTCGCAGGACCCAGCCGCGCCGATCAGTTGTCCGAAGTAACCTTCGACCGTTCTGGCCGGGTGACGACGCCCGGCGCGGACGGGAGGAGGCAGAACGTGAGCGATTCGTCGCAGGGTCCTGGGTGGTGGCAGGCATCCGATGGGAGGTGGTACCCGCCGGAGCAGCGAAGCCAGCCGGCGCCGAGCCCCGGCGGGGGTGGCTACCCCGCGCCCGGCCCGTCCGGCGGGGGCCCGACCGGCCCCAGGTCGGCCGAGGTCGACGCCAAGGGGTTCCTGGCGTCGCTGTACGACTTCAAGTTCGACCACTTCGTGACGCCGAAGCTGATCCGCTTCTTCTACGCCTTCTTCGTCATCGTGCTGTCGGCGGGGGCGGTCATCTTCCTGATCGGGTCGCTCGCCTCGGGCAAGGCGGCCGGCATCGTCGCCGCCATCATCGTCATCCCGATCTTCTACCTCGTCTACCTGATCTTCCTGCGCATGTACATGGAGCTGATCGCGGCGCTGTTCCGGATCGCCGACGACATCCGGGCCATCCGCCGCAGCCGGGAGACCTGACCCGGGGCTAGCGCAGCTGCTGGGCGGTGGGGGCCAGCGGTGAGGGCAGCAGGGTGTCGCCGATGAGGTGGCGGTCGACGGCGGCGGCCGCCGACCGGCCCTCGGCGATGGCCCACACGATCAGGCTCTGGCCGCGGCCCATGTCGCCGCAGACGAAGACGCCCTCGACGTTGGTCGACCAGTCGTCGTCGCGGCCCACGTTGCCCCGCTCGGTGAGCTCGACGCCGAGGTCGGCGAGGAGCGGCCCCCGCTCCGGCCCGACGAACCCCATGGCGAGCAGCACCAGGTCGCACTCCATGTCGAAGTCGGTGCCCTCGACCTTGGTGAAGCGGCCGTCGACCAGCTCGACCTCGTGGGCCCGCAGGGCAGCCACGTGGCCGGACCCGTCGTCGACGAAGCGCTCGGTGTTGACCGAGTACACGCGCTTCTGACCGTCCTCGCCCAGCTCCTCGTGGGCCGAGCTGACCCGGTAGATCAGCGGGTAGGTGGGCCACGGGTTCGACTGGGCCACCCGCGCCGCGGGGGGCCGGGGCATGATCTCGAACTGGTGGGTCACCTCGGCGCCCTGGCGCAGGGCGGTGCCGAGGCAGTCGGCGCCGGTGTCGCCGCCCCCGATGATGACGACCTTCTTGCCCGCCGCGTCGATGGGCGACTCGACCAGGTCGCCCTCCTGCACGTGGTTCGACGGCGGCAGGTACTCCATGGCCTGGTGGATGCCGGCCAGCTCGCGGCCGGGGATGGGCAGGTCGCGCCACGCGGTCGCACCGCCGGCCAGGACGACGGCGTCGAAGGCCTCGCGCAGCTCGGCCACGGGGAGGTCGACGCCGACCTCGACGCCGCAGCGGAACTCGGTGCCCTCGGCCCGCATCTGGTCGAGGCGCCGGTCGAGGACCCGCTTCTCCATCTTGAACTCGGGGATGCCGTAGCGGAGCAGGCCCCCGGGGCGGTCGGCCCGCTCGAAGACCACCACCCCGTGCCCGGCCCGGGTGAGCTGCTGGGCGGCGGCCAGCCCGGCCGGCCCGGACCCCACCACCGCCACCTTCTTGCCGGTGTCGACGGTGGGCCGCACCGGGGTGACCCAGCCCTCGGCCCAGGCCCGGTCGATGATCTCGACCTCGACCTGCTTGATCGTGACCGGGTCCTGGTTGATGCCGAGCACGCAGGCGCCCTCGCAGGGCGCCGGGCAGAGCCGACCGGTGAACTCCGGGAAGTTGTTGGTGGCGTGCAGCCGCTCGATGGCGTCGCGCCAGAGGTCCCGGTAGACGAGGTCGTTCCAGTCGGGGATGAGGTTGCCGAGGGGGCAGCCGTTGTTGCAGAAGGGGATGCCGCAGTCCATGCAACGGCTGGCCTGGACCCGCAGGTGCTCCGGGTCGAAGTCCTCGTAGACCTCCTTCCAGTCCTTGATGCGCACCGGGACGGGCCGCCGCCTGGGCAGCTCGCGGCCGTGCTTCAGGAACCCCGTGACGTCTCCCATGCTGCTCCTCAGCCCTTGGAGGCGGCCATGATCGCCTCGTCGATGTCGCGGCCGGACTCCTCGGCCTCGGCGATGGCGGTCAGCACCCGCTTGTAGTCGCGGGGCATCACCTTGGCGAAGCTGCCGAAGCTGAACGGCCAGTCGGCCAGCAGGCGCTCGGCGACGTCGGAGCCGGTCTCCTGGCGGTGGCGGAAGACCGTGCCCCGCAGCCAGCTCTCGTCGAGGTCGTCGAGCACCTCGAGGTCGACCATCTCGGCGTTGAGGTTGGACGCCAGGCTCCGGTCGGGGTCGTAGACGTAGGCGATGCCGCCGGACATGCCGGCGCCGAAGTTGCGCCCGGTCGGCCCGAGCACGACGACCCGGCCGCCGGTCATGTACTCGCAGGCGTGGTCACCGACGCCCTCGACGACGGCGGTCGCCCCGGAGTTGCGAACGCAGAACCGCTCGCCGACCACGCCGCGGAGGAACACCTCTCCCGCCGTCGCGCCGTAGAGGATCACGTTGCCGGCCACGATGTTGTCCTCGGCGACGAAGCTCGGGTGGGCGTCCTCGGGCGGGCGCACCACCAGCCGGCCGCCGGAGAGCCCCTTGCCCAGGTAGTCGTTGGCGTCGCCGTTCAGGCGCAGCGTGACCCCCGCGGGCAGGAAGGCACCGAAGCTCTGGCCGGCCGAGCCCCGGAAGGTGATGTCGATGGTGCCCTCGGGCAGGCCGGCGCCGCCATGGCGCTTGGCGATCTCGTGGCCGAGCATGGTGCCGACGGTGCGGTTGACGTTGCGGATCGGCAGGTCGAGCTGCACCGGTCGGCCGTGCTCGACCGCCTCGCGGGTCTCGGCGATCAGGGTCTGGTCGAGGGCCCGGTCGAGGCCGTGGTCCTGCTCGACCACCTGGTGGCGGGCGGCGCCGTCGGCCAGCTCGGGCACGTGGAGGATGGGTGTGAGGTCGAGCCCCGAGGCCTTCCAGTGCTCGACCGCCCTTCGGGTGTCGAGCACCTCGGCGTGGCCGACGGCCTCGGCCAGGGAGCGGAAGCCGAGGGCGGCCAGGTGCTCGCGGACCTCCTCGGCCACGAACTCGAAGAAGTTCTCGACGAACTCGGGCTGGCCGGCGTAGCGCTTGCGCAGCTCTGGGTTCTGGGTGGCGATGCCCACCGGGCAGGTGTCGAGGTGGCAGACGCGCATCATCACGCAGCCCGACACCACCAGCGGGGCGGTGGCGAAGCCGTACTCCTCGGCGCCGAGCAGCGCGGCGATCACCACGTCGCGACCCGTCTTCATCTGACCGTCGCACTGCACCACGATGCGGTCGCGCAGGTCGTTCAGCAGCAGGGTCTGCTGGGTCTCGGCCAGGCCGAGCTCCCAGGGCCCACCGGCGTGCTTGAGCGAGGTGAGGGGGCTGGCACCGGTGCCGCCGTCGTGGCCGGAGATCAGCACGACGTCGGCGTGGGCCTTGGACACGCCGGCCGCGACCGTGCCGACGCCGACCTCGGCCACCAGCTTCACGTGGATGCGGGCCGAGGGGTTGGCGTTCTTGAGGTCGTGGATGAGCTGGGCCAGGTCCTCGATGGAGTAGATGTCGTGGTGCGGCGGTGGGCTGATCAGGCCGACGCCCGGGGTGGAGTACCGGGTCTTGGCGATCCACGGGTACACCTTGTGGCCCGGAAGCTGGCCGCCCTCGCCGGGCTTGGCCCCCTGGGCCATCTTGATCTGGATGTCGTCGGAGTTGGTCAGGTACTCGGCGGTGACGCCGAAGCGCCCGGACGCCACCTGCTTGATGGCGCTGCGGCGCAGGTCGCCGTTCTCGTCGGGGGTGAAGCGGTCGGGGTCCTCGCCGCCCTCGCCGGTGTTGGACTTGGCGCCCAGCCGGTTCATGGCGATGGCCAGGGTCTGGTGGGCCTCGGCCGAGATGGAGCCGTAGCTCATGGCCCCGGTGGAGAAGCGCTTGATGATCTCGCCGACCGGCTCGACCTCGTCGATCGGCACCGGCGGGCGCTCGCCCGCCCGCAGCTCGAACAGGCCCCGGAGCGTGGCCAGCCGCTCGGACTGGTCGTCGACCAGCCGGCTGTACTCGCGGAAGACCTCGTAGCGGCCGGACCGGGTGGCGTGCTGCAGCTTGAAGACGGTCTCGGGGTTGAAGAGGTGGTACTCGCCCTCGCGCCGCCACTGGTACTCGCCGCCCACCGGCAGCTCGCGGTGGGCCCGCTCGGTGGGACGGTCGGGGTAGGCCAGCCGGTGCCGGAGGGCCACCTCGGCGGCGATCTCGTCGAGGCCGATGCCCCCCAGCTTCGAGGTGGTGCCGGTGAAGTACTGCTCGACGAGATCGTCGGACAGGCCCAGCGCCTCGAAGACCTGGGCGCCGGTGTAGGAGGCCACCGTCGAGATGCCCATCTTGGACATGACCTTGAGCACGCCCTTGCTGGCCGCCTTGATGTAGCGGGCGACCGCGTCGTCCATGCCGACGTCGGTGAGCTGGCCCCGCACGACCATGTCCTCGAGCGACTCGAAGGCCAGGTACGGGTTGATGGCCGAGGCGCCGTAGCCGAGCAGCAGCGCCATGTGGTGCACCTCGCGGGCGTCGCCGGACTCGACGACCAGCCCGACCCGGGTGCGGGTGCCCTCGCGGACCAGGTGGTGGTGGACCGCCGAGACCGCCAGCAGCGAGGGCACCGGGCCCATGGCCTCGTCGGAGTCGCGGTCGGAGATGACGATGATGCCGGCGCCGTCGGCGATGGCGTCGGACGCCTTGCGGCGCACGTCCTCGATGGCGTCCCGCAGGCCTCGGCCGCCGCCGGCCACCGGGTAGAGGGCGTGGATCACCACCGCCTTGAACTCGGCCAGCGCGTCGTCGTCGGCGGCGTGGAGCAGCTTGTCGAGCTCGTCGTTGTCGATCACGGGCCGCGGCAGCACGATCTGTCGGCACGAGGCCGGACCCGGGTCGAGCAGGTTCTGCTCCGGACCGATGCGGCTGCGCAGCGAGGTGACCAGCTCCTCGCGGATGGCGTCGAGCGGCGGGTTGGTGACCTGGGCGAAGAGCTGGGCGAAGTAGTCGAAGAGCAGCCGCGAGCGCGACGACAGCACCGCCACCGGCGTGTCGGTGCCCATCGAGCCCAGGCTCTCGGCGCCCTGGCGCGCCATGGGCGCCATGACGATGCGCAGCTCCTCGGAGGTGTACCCGAAGGTGAGCTGGCGGCGGAGCACGTCGGCGTGGGGGTACCGGATGTGCGGCCGGTCGGGGAGGTCGGCCAGCTCGACCAGCCCCTCGTCGAGCCACTGCTGGTACGGGTGCTCGGCGGCCAACGCGGACTTGATCTCCTCGTCGCCGACGATGCGGCCCTGCTCGGTGTCGACGAGGAACATGCGACCCGGCTGCAGGCGGCCCTTCTGCACCACGGTGGACGGGTCGATGTCGAGGACGCCGACCTCGGAGGCCATGACCACCAGGCCGTCCTCGGTCACCCAGAACCGGCTGGGGCGCAGGCCGTTGCGGTCGAGCACGGCGCCGATGACGGTGCCGTCGGTGAAGGCGACCGACGCCGGTCCGTCCCACGGCTCCATCAGCGAGGCGTGGAACTGGTAGAAGGCCCGCTTGGCGGGGTCCATCGAGGCGTGGTTCTCCCAGGCCTCGGGGATCATCATCAGCACGGCGTGGGGCAGCGGGCGACCGCCCAGGTGCAGCAGCTCCAGCACCTCGTCGAAGGTGGCGGTGTCGCTGGCGTCGGGGGTGCAGATCGGGAAGATGCGGTCGAGCTCGCCGGGCAGGTCCCCGGTGGCCAGCAGGGCCTGCCGGGCCCGCATCCAGTTGCGGTTCCCCATGACCGTGTTGATCTCGCCGTTGTGGGCCAGGTAGCGGTACGGGTGGGCCAGCGGCCACGACGGGAAGGTGTTGGTCGAGAAGCGGCTGTGCACCAGGGCCAGCGCGCTCTCGACCCGCTCGTCGGCCAGGTCGGCGAAGAACTCCCGCAGCTGCGGGGTCGTGAGCATGCCCTTGTAGACGAAGGTGCGGCACGACAGGCTCGGGAAGTAGATGGTCGCCTCGTCGTCGCGGCCGATCTCGTGCTCGACCCGCTTGCGCACCACGTAGGCCCGGCGCTCGAGCTCGAGGCCCGACAGCACGCCGTTGCTGCTGACCAGGAAGGGCTGGCGGAAGGTCGGCTCGACCGCCCGGGAGGCGCCGCCGATCATGGAGTCGTCGATGGGCACGTCCCGCCAGGTCAGGACCTTCAGGCCCTCGCTGTCGGCGATCTTCTCGATCGACTCGCAGACCTCGTCGGCCGCCTCGGGATCGCTCGGCAGGAAGGCCAGCCCGGTGGCGTACTCGCCCGCGGGGGGCAGGTCGACGCCGGCCACGTCGCGGAAGAACCGGTCCGGGATCTGCAGCAGGATGCCGGCGCCGTCGCCGGTGTTGACCTCGGCCCCGGACGCCCCCCGGTGCTCGAGGTGGCAGAGGGCGGCGATGCCCTTCTCCACCATGTCGTGGCTGGCCCGCCCGTGCAGGTCGACGACGAAGGCGACGCCGCAGGCGTCGTGCTCGAAGGCGGGGTCGTAGAGCCCCTGGTGGCCAGGCTGGTGGGACATGTGCTCCTCGACTCGAACGGAGGGGGTCCGGCCGGGACGACGCTGGCCCGTCAGGTGGTCTGGAGAGTCTACTGGTCACCGGCAGGGGCGACTGCCCGTCGGGCCGACTACGCCCCAGGAGCCTCCGTCGCCGGGCCGGCCCCGCCGGCTCGGCCCTCGAGCACCAGCCCCGCGCTCCCGTCGAAGGCCAGCGCCGCCCGACCCTCGACCAGCTCCCGGATGCGACCGCCCACGATCTCGGCCCGCCACCCTCCCGCCAGCCGGGAGGTCGGGTCGCCGGCGAGCAGCCCCTCGATGTCGGCCCGGGTGGCGAGCAGCGCCGGGTCGAAGCGCAGGTCTCGGGAGCGCTGGGCCAGCCAGGCCGACACCAGGGTGGCGGCGGGCCGCAGCGACCGGTCGAGCTGGCCGTTGGCCGAGGGGGGCCTGGACGGCCGCCGCTCGGCGCCCTCGGCGACGGCCGCCAGGATCTGCTCGCCGACCTGGCCGCGGGCGTGGCGGGTGTCGACGCCGCGGATGGCGGCGAGCTGGTCGAGGGTCGACGGCGCCCGCTGGGCGATGCCCACGACCCCCAGGTCGCCCATGACGAAGCGGACCGGCTGGTCGAGCTCGGCGGCACGGCGCTCGCGCCAGGCGGCGATCGCCTGGGCGACGCCGGCCGTCCGACCCTTCATGGACCGAGTCTCCTTGATGCGCAGCCAGGCCTCGTCCGGGTCGCGGTTGGGCAGGGACCGGACCCGCAGCAGCTCGCACTCGTCCTCGGCCCACTCGAGCCGGCCGAGCTCGGTGAGCTGCTCGGTCAGCCGGTCCCGCAGGGCTTCGAGGTGCAGCACGTCGCTGGCGGCGTACTCGAGCTGGGCCTCGCCCAGGGGTCGGCGCAACCAGTCGGTGAGCCGGTCGCCCTTGGTGATCCGCTCCCCCAGCTCGCCCGCCACCAGGGTGGAGAGCGAGGGGGTCGAGTAGCCCACGAACCCGGCGGCGACCTGGGTGTCGAAGAGGCGGGGGGGCACCGCGCCGCAGGCGTGCTCGAGCACCTCGATGTCCTGCGAGGCGGCGTGCATCACGATGAGGGCGCCGCCGGTCAGGAGGCGGGCGAGCGGCTCCGGCGGGACCGCCAGCGGGTCGACCAGCGCGATCTCGACCCGCCCGTCGCCGCCGTCCCACGCGATCTGGACCAGGGCGAGCTTCGGGTAGTACGTCCGCTCGCGGTGGAACTCGGTGTCGACGGCCAGGGCCTCGACGCCCTCGAGCTCGCGGGCCAGCTCCTCCAGCCCGGCGGCGGTGTCGATCCAGCGGGCGGCGACGGCCACCTCAGACGGGGTCTGGCCCGGTGGTGACCGGGTACCCGGCGGCGACCCAGCCGTCGGTGCCCCCGGCGACGTTGGTGGCCTCGATCCCCTTGGCCCGCAGGAACTCGGCGGCCCGGGCGCTGCGCCCGCCCGACTTGCAGATGACGTTCACGGGACCCTCGGGCAGCTCGTCGATGCGGTCGGGCAGCTCGGCCAGGGGGATGAGGAAGGCCCCCTCCACGTGGCGCTCCACGTACTCGTCGGGCTGGCGGACGTCGAGCAGCACGCCGTCGGCGTCGAGCCGGGAGGCGAGCTCGGCGACGTCGATCTCGGGGGTGGCGGGGTCCATGGCCGCCGAGGGTACCCGGGCCCCCACCGCCGACCCGCCGGACGGCCGTAGCGTGGCGGCCATGTGCCGCAACATCACGACCCTGCGTGGACTCGAGCCGCCGGCCTCCGGCGAGGAGGTCGAGGCCGCGGCCCGCCAGTACGTCCGCAAGGTGAGCGGCGTGGCGAAGACCTCGGCCGCCACCGAGGCCGCCTTCGAGCGGGCGGTCGCCGCGGTCACAGCGGCGACCGAGGAGCTGCTGGCCGAGCTGCCGCCCCGCAAGCAGCCCCCGCCGACGGTGCCCCCGCTGCGGCGGCCCGAGGTCCGGGCCCGGATGGCCCGCCGCCCCGCCTGAGAGCCGCTAGCCTCACCGGCCCCGGGGGCCGCTGGGGCCGCCGGAGGAGACGGGAGGAGACCCTGTGGCACGACCACGCATCCGACGCGCCGCCCTCGGCGCGCTCATCGCCGCGCTGCTCACCTTCGCAGCGGTGCCGCTGGCCACCTCGGCCGGCGCGCAGACCACCGACCCGATCTGCCCGGCCGCGCCCGGCAACGCCCGCTTCGTGCGCTGGATCTACCTGCAGATCCTCAACCGGTGCCCCGACGTCGGCGGCCTCGCCTACTGGACCGCGCAGCTCGACGGCGGGAACCTCGGCCGCGGCGACATGGCCCTCATCGTCGACATGTCCAACGAGAACCTGGTCAACAACAACGTCGCGCCGATCTACCAGCAGCTGCTCGGCCGGGCCCCCACCCAGCAGGAGCTGAACGACGGGGTCGGCGACATCCGGTCCCACTACACCGACACCTACCTGATCGCCCGCCTGGCCGCCACCGACGAGCTCTACAACATGGTGCCCGTCGGCCAGGGCCAGACCCGCGACGAGGCGTGGCTGTCCTTCGCCTACAACGGGATCCTCGACCGGAACCCCGACCAGGCCGGCATGACCCACTGGCTCGCCGTCATGGGCAACCCCTCGACCCAGGCGACCCGCCTGCAGGTGAGCACCGCCCTCGAGTTCAGCGGTGAGAACGCCGGCGACTGGGTCGGCGCGGTCTACGGCGCCGCCTTCCAGCGCGCCCCCGACCCCAACGGCTTCGCCTACTGGAAGGGCTTCCTGCTCAACCAGGGCTTCCAGGCCTTCCGCATGTGGACGCTCTTCCTGTCGTCCAACGAGGCGTACACCATCGCCCAGAACCAGCCCAACCCGCCCCAGAACACCTCCAAGATGGTGCAGGGGACGGTCCACAAGGGCTGAGCCCCACCGGGGCCGACCGGCTGGTCACCCCGTAGCGACGCTCGAGCAGGGCGGGTCCGGTCGGGCCCGCCCTGCTCGCGTCCGGGCCCGTCGGCGGTCCGTAGCATCGGGCGGTGGCCCCCACCGCGAGCGACGCCGGCGCCGCCAGCCGCTCGGGACCTTCGAGCCTCGCCGACCCCGACGCCTCCTCCGGACCGTCGACAGCGCCCCGCCCCCGGCCCCACCTCGGCGTCGATCGCGTCGGGCCGGTGGCGGTCTGGGTGGCGGTGGTCGCCGGCGTGGCCGTCCGGGCGTGGCTGGCGTCGGGCGCCGCCGTCGGGCGCATCGACCCGGACGAGGCCGTCTCCGGCCTCGTCGCCCGAGGGGTGCTCCACGGCCACCTGCCCGCCTTCTACTGGGGCCAGGCCTACGGCGGCACCGTCGAGGAGGTGCTGATCGCCCCGTGGCTGGCCCTCTTCGGCACCACGGCGGGGGCGCTCCGGGTGGCGCCCACGCTCCTCGGGCTGGTCGGCATCTGGCTCACCTGGCGGCTCGGCCGCCGGCTGCTCGGTGACCGGTCCGGGCGGCTGGCCGCCGCGCTGACAGCGGTGTGGCCGCTCGGGAACCTCTACTGGTCGACGCGGGCCCGGGGCTTCTACGGCGTCGCCCTGGTCGTGGTGCTCTCCACCACGCTGCTCGCCGTCCGGCTCCGCGACCGTCCCGAGGCGGAGCGGCGGAGCCGGGTCGACCACCGGGACTGGCTGCTGCTCGGCCTCGGTGCCGGGATCGGCTGGTGGACCTCGCCGCTCACGGCCGTGGTGCTGGTGCCGGTGGCCGTCTGGCTCGTCGCCGGCCGCCGCCCGGCCACCGCCGACGTGGCCCGGGTGGCGGTCGCCGGGGCGACCGGCGCGCTCCCCTGGCTGGTGGTGAACCTGACGAGCGGCTGGTCGTCCCTCCGGACCGTGCCCCAGGGGGTGGTCCACAACGGCTACCTCGACCACCTGCACGGGTTCGCCGTCCGGGGCGTCCCCCTCGCCCTCGGCCTGCAGGTCCCGCTCGAACCGGGCTGGCTCGTGCTGCGGCCGCTCGGGATCGCGCTCGTCGCGGCCGCAGTGGGGGTGGTGGCCCTCCGGGCCCGCCGGCTTCCCCGCTCGGCCCGGCTGCTCGGCGCCGTCGTGCTCGCCTACCCGCTGCTCCTGGCCCTCACGCCGTACGCCTTCTACTTCGACGACACCCGCTACCTCTACCTGCTCCACCCCTTCGTGGCGCTGCTGGTCGCCGGGGTCGCGGTCCGGGCCGGGCGGTGGGTCGGCCCCGCCCTGCTGGTCACCGCCCTCGCCCTGACCCTGGCCGGGCTCCCCGGGCTCCAGCGGCACCCGGCGCCGGACCTGGACGGCCTGGTCGCCGGGCTGGAGCGCCACGGCATCGACCGGGTGGCCGCCGGCTACCGCATCGCCTACCCGGTCGCCTACCTGTCCGACCGGCGGATCGTCGCCACCCCCATCACCGGGTCGGACCGCTCCCCCGCCTTCGCCCGGGCGGTGCGCTCCGCCCGCCGGGTGGGCGTGGTGCTGGGCAACGGGGTGGCCTCGCCGCGCCGGATCGGCGACGGGCACGTGCTCGGGCGGTTCGAGGCCGGCGGCTACACGGTCCTCGTCGTCGATCGCCCGGCGGCGGAGGTCCTCGTCCCGCGGCCCTGAGCCCGTCGCTCCGACCCGGTCCCGCCGCGGGGCCCCGGAGGACGATCAGGAGCCGCCGGTCCGGTCGCAGTCGCGCGAGCCGGAGAAGGGCCGGGCCACGATGGTGACCGGTCCCGGTTCGGGCACGCTGACCTGGGTCCAGCCGTCCGGGGTCGGTGCGATGCAGGCCTCGCCGTCGGTCACCGACCAGGTGCGGGTGTACCGGTACCGCACGGTGACCGTCCCCGGCCGGCTGGCGGTCAGGGTGAAGCTGTTGGGTGAGTGGACCTCGAGGTGGGCCGGTCCGCTGACCAGCCCCGGCGAGCCCTCCACCCGGTAGAGCGACCAGTGGGCGTCGCGCCAGACGAGGTGCAGGTAGGGAAGGCCGTCCCGGATGAGGGCGGCCTCCTTCTTCCCGGACAGGTCGAGCTCGATGTCGGGCAGGGCGACGGCGGTGACGCCGTGCTCGTCGAGCCAGGCCCGGTAGCGGGCCGGGGTGAGCGTCGAGCGGTCGTAGAACATCGGGTTCTGCGCCACGTCGATCTGGCGCTCCCAGCCCCGGGCCAGGGGGACGTGGGGCGCCACGTAGGCCGCCTCCCAGTGCTGGTTGGTGAAGGGGATCTCGAGCCGGGCCGGCTGGGGCAGCCGAGCGGCGGCGGCGACCAGCGGCTGGAAGTAGGCGGCGGACCGGGTGGGGTCGTTGCGGGCGTCGGCGAGGGCGTAGATGCCGGTGGACCACTGCCAGAACAGGGCGGGTACGAGCAGCACCGCCACCACCCGGCGGGGTTGGAGCCAGCCATCGCGCCGCCGCAGCTCCCCCCAGCCGAGGGCGACGACCAGCGCCGGCGCCACGTACGAGCCGAGGCGCACCAGGTTGCCCCCCACCGGGTTGGCGATGACGAAGAGCACCACCGCCGCCGCGCCGTAGAGCAGCAGCCCGGTGCGCAGCACCCGCATCCGCCGGGGGACGACGATCCAGCCCGCCGCGCTGCAGGCCAGCACGGCGACGACCTGCTCGATCGGGAACCCGTAGACCCCCACCTCGTGGAAGGCGAGGGTGGACACGGCCAGCGGCAGCGCGGCCACCGCCCCCGCGACCACCGCGCGGCGGCGACCCTCGGACCCCGAGATGGCCCAGGCGGCCAGCGCCAGGAGGAGGAAGAAGCCGGCCAGCGGGCTGGTGAGCGTGCAGGCCAGGGCCAGGATCGGCCCGATCACCTGGTGGGCGCGACCCAGGGCGACGAGCGCCCACAGCCCCACGGCCAGCCCGGCGAGGAAGGTGACCTCGCCGACGAGGAGCGGCACCGCCAGCCCCACCGCGAACACGACGGCTCCCACCAGGCGGGCCCGATCGGCCTCGGCCCGGACCAGGCGGGCGAAGGCCTCGGCGGCGGCGGCGGCGGAGACCACGCCGAGCAGGCGCCACCCGAGCACGCTGCCGAGGGCGGGGCTGACGACGCTGTAGGTGAAGAAGTAGTGGCCGCTGTACCAGGACGTGTCGAAGGTGAGCAGCCCGTAGCGCTCGAACTGGACCGACCGGTAGATCTGGGCGGGGAGGTCCGCGCCGTGCCAGGCCACGGACGCGACCAGGACGCCGACGGCGGCGGCCAGGAAGGCCGGCGCCGACCGTCGGACGAGGCTCCGCAGCGTCAGCGGTCCGGGGAGGACGGATCCGTCGATGGCGCCAGTCTGGTGGCTGGGACCCCCTGGCGGAACCGCGATCCGGCGCGCGAACCGTTCGCGAACCCGGTCCGGTCGGTCGCCGCCGCCGCCGACCTCGGAGCCGGCGGGCGACGCGATCAGCTCTCGCCGGCGATGGCGCCGTAGCCGGCGGCCTTGCCCTGGCTCTCCCCGTGGCTGGCCACCGCGTCGGACAGGTCGTCGACGAACTGGTCGACGACCTTGGCGTGGTACGGCGACACCATGAGGTGCAGGCCGCCCTGCTGGCGGTCGAGGTTCCAGCCCCGCTCGTCGAGCACGTCGCCCACCGCGTTCACGTCGACCCCGCCCTGGCCGGCGATCTGCATGACCGAGAAGTCGGGGGCCGGCACCGTGGCCACCCCGTCGATCCCGTCGATCCCGTCGATGAACCGGCGGCTCGTCTCGCGCACCACCTCGGTCATGCGCAGGTAGCCCTCCTCGCCGAGGTGGTTGACCGCGGCCCAGGCGCCGGCGATGGGCGCCGCCGAGCGGGTGCCGGCGGTGGTGCCGGAGGCGTACAGGCCACCGGGCCAGTCCTCGTACCAGAAGAACTGGCGCTGCAGCAGGTCCCGCGACCGGTACAGCACCGTCGAGGCCCCCTTGAAGGCGTAGCCGTACTTGTGGAGGTCGGCCGAGATGGAGGTGACGCCCTCGACCCGGAAGTCCCACGGCGGCACCGCTCCACCCAGGCGCTCCCACCAGGGGAGCAGCCACCCGCCGAGGCACGCGTCGGTGTGGAACAGGATCCCCCGCTCGGCCGCCGCCCCGGCCAGCTCGGGGATGGGGTCCATCACGCCGAACGGGTAGCAGGGCGCCGAGCCGACCACCAGGCCGGTGCGGTCGGTCATGGCCCCCACCATGGCGTCGACGTCGGCCCGTCCGTCCTCGCCGACCGGGACCTTGACCTGTTCGATGTCGAGGTACTTGGCCGCCTTGGCGAAGGCGGGGTGCGCCGTGGTCGGGCACAGCAGCTGGGGCTCGGCGATGCCCCGCTCCTCCCGGGCCTGGTCCCGGGCGACCTGGACGGCCAGGAAGATGCTCTCGGTGCCGCCGCTCGACAGCGACCCGGCGTCGGGCTCGGTGTGCAACAGCCGGGCCGCCATCGCGATCAGCTCGAGCTCCATGTGCAGCACGGCCGGGTACTTCAGCGGGTTCAGGGCGTTGTCGTGCAGGAACCGGCGGCCGACCTCCTCGAGCAGGTGCTCGTGGGCCTCGTCGTCGGGGTGGTACACGAGGCTGAAGGCCTTGCCGCTGCGCCAGTCGAGGTCGCCGGCGTGGGCGGAGGTCAGCTCGGCGAGGAGGGCCTCGGCGTCGCGGCCCTCGGCGGGGATGGTGGCGTCGGCGGGGTCGGTGTCGAACATGCCCGCCGACTGTAGGGGTGACCGTCGCCACCGTGCCGGGAGCGACCGCGGCGGGCACCGCCGGCGGGCGGTCGCGGGGTTCGTAGGCTCGGAGCCGTGCCTCCGACGACCGACCTGCCCGCCGAGCTGCCGACGCGGCTGAACCTGGGGTGCGGGTTCGACAAGCGCGACGGCTACCTCAACGTCGACTTCCAGGACTTCCACGAGCCCGACCTGGTCGCCGACGTGCGCGACCTGTCGGCCCTGCCCGACGACCACTTCGAGGAGGTCGTGGCCGTCGACGTGCTCGAGCACCTCGAGCGCACCGAGACCGCCCCCACGCTCGCCGAGTGGCGCCGGGTCCTGGCGCCGGGCGGCGTCCTCCGCCTGCAGGTGCCGGACGTGCTCGCCGTCGGTCGGCTGCTGCAGGAGCGCGACAGCCTCGAGGACCACGAGCTGTTCATCCACCACCTCTACGGCACCCAGGCCTACACCGGCGACTTCCACCTGGCCGGCTTCACCGACCGGCTGATGATCGAGCTGCTGGCCGAGGCCGGCTTCGACCACATCCGGACCTCCTGCGAGCACCAGTGGCTCCTCGTGGTCGAGGCGCGCAAGTCCACCGAGCCCCGGGACCGGCGCGAGCCGCTCGCCATCGGCCACGGCCGGGGCACCTACCCGGCCGAGCCCGACGGCGCCGGCGGCGCCTACCGGTGGTGCGAGGACGACGCCTCGCTGCTGCTCGACAACGTGGGGCCGGCCACCCTCGACGTCGACGTGAGGTTGAGGTTGGCCGGGCACTTCGACGCCACGCCGGTCCCCCTCCGCATCCGCGGCCTCGGCCGCGGCGAGCGCTCGCTCATCCTCGGCCCCGAGCCGACAGCGGTCAGCGAGCGCGTCCGCCTGGCACCCGGCGGGGTCCGCCTCCGCCTCTGCTGCGACGGCCCCCGGCTGACCGCCGAGGGCGACCTCCGGCTCCTCCACTTCCGCCTGCTCGACCTGGACGTGACCATCGCCTGACTGTGACGGTCGGCGCCAGACCCAACTGCTTGACTTGCATCAATCCAGATTGCTACAAAGGGTGGCGTGACCGTGGCCGCTCCCCCCGAGGTCCTGGCCTCGCTGGCCGACCCCCTGCGCTGGCGGCTGGTGACCGAGCTCGGCCGCAGCGACCGCCGGGTCGGTGAGCTGGTCGAGCGGGTCGGGCGCCCGCAGAACGTCGTCTCGTACCACCTCGCGCGAGCTGCGCCACGCCGGGCTGGTGCGGGCCCGGCGCAGCTCCGCCGATGGCCGCGACGTCTACTACCGGGCCGAGCTGGGCCGCTGCCGGGAGCTGCTCGGCGCCGCCGGGGCGGCGCTGCACCCCGGCATCGCCCTGGAGGTCGCGCCGCCCGGGGCCCCGGTCCCCCAACCGCCGCCCGACCGCTCCCGGCCCCGGGTGCTGTTCCTCTGCACCGGCAACAGCGCGCGGTCGCAGATGGCCGAGGCGCTGGCCGAGCACCGCTCCGGCGGCGCCGTCGACGCGTCGAGCGCCGGCAGCCACCCGAAGCCGCTGCACCGCAACGCCGTCCGGGTCATGGCCGAACGGGGCATCGACATCGCCGGCAACGAGACCAAGCCGCTGTCCCGGTTCACCGACCAGCGCTTCGACCGGGTCGTCACCCTCTGCGACAAGGTCCGCGAGGTCTGCCCCGAGCTCCCGGGCGCCCCCGTGGCCGCCCACTGGAGCATGCCCGACCCCTCCGCGTCCGGCGACACCGACGAGGCGACCTACCCCGCCTTCCGCGCCGCCGCCGAGGAGATCGAGACCCGGGTCGGGCTGCTGCTGGCCGACCTCCGCACCGAGAGGAACCACCATGGCTGATCCCAACCCCGATCAAGGCTCCGACACCGTGAGCGTGCGCTACCTGGTCGACGACGTCGCCGCCGCCGCCGACTTCTACACCCGGCACCTCGGCTTCACCGTCGGCCTCCAGGTCCCGCCCTTCGCCGAGGTGCGCCGGGGCAACCTGCGCCTCCTGCTGTCGGGCCCGGCCAGCTCGGCCGGTCGGGCCATGGACGACGGCGAGCGGCCGTCGGCCGGAGGGTGGAACCGCATCCACCTGATCGTCGACGACATCGGCGCCGAGGTGCAGCGGCTCACCGCCGAGGGCGTCCGGTTCCGCAACGACATCGTCAGCGGGCCGGGCGGCGCCCAGGTCCTCGCCATCGACCCGTCGGGCAACTTCGTCGAGCTGTTCCAGCCCGCTGCCCCGCCGGCCTGAGGCAGCGACCCGTGATCCGGCCCGGCCTCGACCACCTCGCCCTGAACGTGCCCGACCTCGACGCCCAGGTCGACCGCCTCACCACCGGGTTCGGGTTCGAGGTCGTGCACCGCTTCGAGCACTTCGCCCTGCTCCGCGACCCCGCCACCGGCCTGCGGTTCGAGCTGGGGCGCTCCGAGGACGACCAGGTCCACCTCCGGCACCTCGGCTTCTGCTCCGACGACGTCGACGGCGACCACGAGCAGCTGGTGGCCGACGGCATGACCAGCGCCCGGGCGCCGCACCGGCAGGACCTCGCCGGCATGTACACCTCGTACCTCGCCCAACCGGGCGGGGTCGAGGTCCAGCTGGTCCGCTACGACGAGTGAGCCTCGCGGCGCCTGATCGTCGGCGCCACCGCCGCGGCTACCGGCGGAGCAGGTCCTTGGCGATGTGGGTGATCTGGATCTCGTCGGTGCCGGCGTAGATCTGCAGGACCTTGGCGTCCCGGGCGAGCTGCTCGACCCGGAACTCGCTCATGTAGCCGTTGCCGCCGAAGAGCTGCACCGCCTCGAGGGCGACCTCGGTGGCGGCCCGGGCCGAGTAGAGCTTCATGGCCGACGCCTCGGCCAGGGTCATGGTGCGGCCGGCGGCGGACATCTCGATGGTGCGGAAGACCAGGTTCTCGACGTTGAGGCGGGCCACCTCCATGCGGGCCAGCTTCTCCTGGATGAGCTGGAACTGGCCGATGGGCTGGCCGAACTGCACCCGGTCCTTGGCGTAGGCGACCGACAGGTCGAGGCACTCGCTGATGATGCCGAGGGCCATGGCGGCCACGCCGGAGCGCTCCTGCTGGAAGGTGGCCTTCGCCCCCTCGCGGCCGCCGGACTTCACGTCCTCGGTCTCACCGATCAGCCGGTCCCGGCCCACCCGGACGTCGGTCAGGAACAGCTCGCCGGTGGGCGAGGAGTGCATGCCCATCTTCCGCAGCGGCTTCGACTGCTCGAGGCCGGGCGTGCCCCGGTCGAGCACGAAGCTCAGCACCTTGCGCTCCTCGGGCGGGTTGCCCTCGTCGAGCTTGCAGATGAACACGATGGTGTCGGCGTAGGGGCCGTTGGTGATGAAGGTCTTCGAGCCGTTGAGCAGGTACTCGCCGCCGTCGCGGCGGGCGGTCGACTTCATGGACCCGAAGGCGTCCGAGCCGGAGTTGGGCTCGGTGATGGCCCACGCCCCGACCTTCTCGAGGGTGAGCAGCTCGGGCACCCAGCGCTCGCGTTGGGCGACGGTGCCCTTGGACGAGATGGCGGCCGAGGTCAGCCCCATCGAGACGCCCATGGCGGTGACCATGCCCGGGCAGACGCGGCACAGCTCGATGATCGGGATGATGGTGAGCGAGCTGGCGCCGCCGTCGCCCTCCTGCCGGCTCGAGGGCTTCTCCGGCAGCGGCTCGCCCCTGGCCTCGGCCTCCTCGACCGCCCGGGCGTGCTCGATCTGGCGCTTGAACCGGTCGCGGGCGGCGGTGTCCATGCCGAAGGTGGCGAAGAGCTTGCGCAGCACGTCGTAGGGCGGCGTGTCGCCGTGCTCCAGCTCCTCGACGTTCGGGCGGATCTCCTTGTCGATGAACTGGCGCACCGCGTCGCGCACCATGAGCTGCTCGTCGCTCCACTCGTACATCGCACTTCCCCTTTCGGACCCCGGCGGACCCGGTGGCGGCCCGCCCGACGCTACTCGCCGTGCTTGACCAGCCGGTCAAGCCGCCATTGGCCGGTCACGTCGCCATTGGTCGGCCCCGTGCGACGGTCCGTACCATGCGCCTCGATGCGCAACCCCAAGGACTTCTTCCGGCCCCTCGCCCTGGGCGCCCCCGAGCCGCCGCGCGAGATCCCCGTGCGGCCCTCGCGGATGATCCACTTCTTCCCGCCGTCGAACCAGAAGATGGTCGGCAAGGTCCCCGACATCATCCCGACCGTCGACGTGCTGCTCGCCAACCTCGAGGACGGCGTGCCGGCCAGCGACAAGGAGGCGGCCCGGGCGGGGCTGATCCAGGTCGGCAAGGAGAACGACTTCGGCGCCACCCAGTTCTGGACCCGGGTGAACAGCCTCGACTCGCCGTGGGCGCTCGACGACCTCACCGCCGCGGTCACCGAGGTCGGCGACAAGCTCGACGTGATCATGATCCCGAAGGTCGAGGGACCCGAGGACATCCACTACGTGGACCGCCTGCTGGCCCAGCTCGAGGCCAAGGTCGGGCTGTCCGAGCCGCTCCTCGTCCACGCCATCCTCGAGACGGCCCGGGGAGTGGCCAGCATCGAGGAGATCTGCGCCGCCAGCCCGCGCATGCAGGGCCTGTCGCTCGGGCCGGCCGACCTGGCCGCCAACCGGCGCATGAAGACCACCCGGGTCGGCGGCGGCCACCCCGGCTACCTGGTGCGCCAGGACCCCGATCCCGACGACGCCGACGCGCCCCGGGCCACCTACCAGCAGGACCTGTGGCACTACACCCTCGCCCGCATGGTCGACGCCTGCGTGGCCAACGGCATCCTCCCGTACTACGGGCCCTTCGGCGACATCAAGGACACCACCGCCTGCGAGGACCAGTTCCGCAACGCCTTCCTGCTCGGCTGCGTCGGCGCCTGGAGCCTGCACCCGGTCCAGATCGGCATCGCCAAGAAGGTGTTCTCGCCCGACCCGGCCGACGTCGAGCACGCCCAGAAGGTGATCGACGCCATGGGCGACGGCACCGGGGCGGTCATGCTCGACGGGAAGATGGAGGACGACGCCAGCGTGAAGCAGTGCCACGTGATCCTCTCGCTGGCCAGGGAGCTGGCCGAGGGCGACCCCGAGCTGGCCGAGGCCTACGGCTTCGCCGGGAGCGACGCCTGATGGCCGGCACCGCCGAGCAGGTGGAGCTGCTCCCCCGCCGCTCGGTCCTCTACATGCCCGGCGCCAACGAGCGGGCGCTCGAGAAGGCCAAGGGGCTGGACGCCGACGCCCTGATCCTCGACCTCGAGGACGCCGTGGCCCCCGACGCCAAGGCCGAGGCCCGCGAGCGGGTCTGCTCGGTGGCCGGCGACTACGGCGCCAAGGAGGTCACCATCCGGGTCAACGGGCTCGACACCCGGTGGCACGCCGACGACCTGGCCGCCGCCGCCCAGGCCGGCCCCGCCGGCGTGGTGGTGCCCAAGGTCAGCTCGGTCGAGGACGTCCACGCCATCGAGGCGGGGCTCGAGAAGGCCGGCGCCCCGGACCGCACCAAGATCTGGGCCATGGTCGAGACCCCGGTGGCCATGCTCCACGCCGAGGCCATCGCCGCCGCCTCCGAGCGGCTGGCCGTGCTCGTCATGGGCACCAACGACCTGGCCAAGGAGCTGCAGGCCGAGCACGTCCCGGGCCGCCAGCCCCTGCTCACCGGGCTGGGCCTCTGCCTGCTGGCCGCCCGGGCCACCGGCAAGGTGATCCTCGACGGGGTCTACAACGACATCAAGGACGCCGAGGGCTTCGAGGCCGAGTGCCTCCAGGGCCGCCAGCTCGGCTTCGACGGCAAGACGCTGATCCACCCCAGCCAGATCGAACCCGCCAACCGGGTCTGGGCCCCGACCGACGACGCCGTCGAGGACGCCCGGGCGCTCATCACCACCTTCGAGGAGGGGCTGGCCGCCGGCAAGGGCGTGGTCACCCACAACGGCCGCATGATCGAGAACCTGCACGTGGCCAACGCCCAGCGGGTGCTGGCGGTGGCCGACGCCATCGCCGCCCGTCAGGCCTGAAGCCGGTCCCGGCGGCCCCGGTGCGGTACCGCCGCATGCCCATCGAGGTCGAGTCCCCCGAGGAGCTCGGCTACGACGCGATCACCAACAACCTGTCGGAGAGCTCGGTCGCCGACCAGCGCTTGTCCGACCTCGGCATCGAGGTCGACCTCGACGACCTGCTGCTCTGCTACGGCGACCACCGGGGTGACCCCGAGCTGCGCGAGGCGGTGGCCCACGACCGGGGACGGTCAGCGGGGCCCGTGCCGGTCGGGGCCGACGACGTGCTGGTGGTGCCCGGGGCGGCCGCCGCCCTCTTCTGCGTCAACACCGCCGTCCTGCAGCCCGGCGACCACGCCGTGGTCGTGCGCACCAACTACGCCACCAACATCGAGACCCCCCGGGCCGTGGGCGCCGACGTCGACTTCGTCGACCTGCGCTTCGAGGAGGGGTTCCGGCTCGACCTCGACCGGCTGGCCGGCCTGATCCGGCCGGACACCGCGCTGGTCAGCCTCACCAACCCCCACAACCCCACCGGCGCGGTGCTCACCCTCGACGAGTTGGGGGCGGTGGTCGAGCTGGTCGAGCGGGCGGGGGCGGTGCTGCTCTTCGACGAGACCTACCGGGAGCTCACCTGGGGCGAGCCGTTGCCGCTGGCGGCGTCGCTGTCGGCGCGGGCGGTCAGCGTGTGCTCGCTGTCGAAGGCGCACGGTCTGCCCGGGCTCCGCACCGGGTGGGCGGTCACCGCAGACCCCGAGCTGGGCGAGACCCTGCTGGCGGCCAAGGAGCAGATCCTGATCTGCGGCTCGACCCTGGACGAGGCCGTCGCCGCCCGGGTGGTGGCCGACGCCGAGCGGCTGCTCGAGCCGGTCCGGCGCCGGTGCGCCGACCACCTGTCCCTGGTCGGGTCCTGGATCGACGGCGACGACCGCTTCGACTGGGTGCGGCCGGGCGGCGGGGTGGTCTGCTTCCCCCGGATCGGCCCCGAGGTCGACCTCGACGTCGACCGCTTCTACGACGTGCTGCTCGGCGAGCTCGGCACCTACGTCGGCCCCGGGCACTGGTTCGAGGCCGACCGGCGCCACTTCCGTCTCGGCTACGGCTGGCCGAGCACCGACGAGCTGCGGGCCGGCCTGGCCGCGCTCTCGGAGGCGGCGACCCGCTCGGCCACCACGTGATGGGCAGCGGCCTGATCGGACGACGGTGAACCGGCGGCGGCGGCCCGATCGTGCATGATCCGGACGTGATCGGCTCGAGCTCCCGTCCCGCCGCCCGCTGGATCGCGGCGGTCGTCGCCCTGGCCGTGCTCGCCGCCGGCTGCGGGTTCTCCCGCTCCGACGTGCAGGACCGGGCCGGTTCCGCCACCGACGGCGGGTCGGCCCGCTCCAGCGACTCGGTGACCAGCGACTCGGCGGCCGGCGACTCGGGCCGGCCGGACACCGGCGCCGCCGCGTCCGACGACACCGGCGCCACCTCCTCCGGCGCCGTGCCCCCCGGCCCGAACGGGTACCAGGCGAAGCTGAGCGACTGGAAGAGCTGCAACGGCCGCTACCAGTGCGCCACCCTCACCGTGCCGCTCGACTGGGCCAAGCCGTCGGGCGACACCATCGGCCTCGCCGTCATCCGTCGCCGGCACGAGGGCCGCGACCCCCGGATCGGGTCGGTCGTGTTCAACCCCGGCGGCCCGGGCGGCTCGGGCATCGACTTCCTGCGCCACACCCTCGCCTCCGACATCAGCAATCCGCTGGTGAAGCACTTCGACCTGGTGTCCTGGGACCCCCGGGGCGTCGGCGCGTCGAAGGGCATCCGCTGCTTCACCGACGCCGAGCTGGAAGCGCCCGACCTCGACCCGGCCCCGACCACGCTCGAGGGGGTGCAGGCCACCGAGGCCCTGGCCCGACACCACGCCCAGGAGTGCGTCCAGAAGAACGGCCTCGACCTGCTCACCAACGTCGGCACCCGCGACACCGTGCGCGACCTCGACGCCCTGCGCGCCGCCCTGGGCGACGCCGGGCTCACCTACGTCGGCTACAGCTACGGCACCACCATCGGCATCGAGTACGCGTCGATGTTCGGTCCCCACATCCGGGCCATGGTCCTCGACGGCGTCGCCATCCCCGGCGAGGACGGCATCACCAGCTCCCACCAGCAGGGCGTCGCCTTCGAGCAGGCGCTCGAGCAGTTCTTCGCCGACTGCCAGAAGCGCGGGTGCCCGTTCGGCTCCGACCCCAAGGCTGCGTTGCTGGCCTTCCAGGCCAAGCTGCACAGCGGCGTGCGCATCCCGGCCAGCTACGACTACGGCGGCGGGCTGTCGCGGACCGCCACCGTCGGCATCGGCGAGCTCGACATCGCCCTGGTCCAGGCGATGTACGACCAGTCGCTCTGGCCGATCCTGCGCCAGGGGCTGGCCGACGCCATGGACCCGGCCAAGCCCGACGGCGGCACCCTGCTGCTGCTCCGCGACCTCTACGTCGGCCGCCAGCAGGACGGGTCGTGGGACTCGATCCTCGACGCCAACGGCGTCATCAACTGCGACGACACCACGGTGCGGGCCACCTCGGCGCTGGGTGACCCCGCCGCCCGGGCCAAGTTCGACGACCTGCCCATCCTCGGGCCGTTCATCGCCTCCGGCCAGCCCGGTTGCTACCTGGCGCCGCCGGCCAAGGACCCGCTCACCCTGCCCAAGGACGGCTCCATCACCGACACCCCGCCGATCGTGATCGTGAGCAGCACCGGCGACCCGGCCACCCCCTACGAGAACGGGGTGGCGCTGACCAAGATCATCACCCACTCGGTGCTCGTCACCGGGGAGACGACCCAGCACACGTCCTACGGGCGGGGTTCGTCGTGCCTCGACGGGCCGGTCACCACCTACCTGATCGAGCGCGAGGTCCCGAAGCAGGGCCTGCGCTGCAAGGTCAGCTGACCGGACCCGCCCCGGCGGCCCGCGTCAGGCCGGCGGGGTCGCCAGGTCGACCACCTGGTTCGAGGGCGCGGGTCCCACCGCGGTCCAGGTGACGCCGTCCGGGCTGGTGAAGACCCGGCCGCCGCCCGTCTGCCCCTGCTGCTCCTCGTCGACGCCGAAGGCGACCCAGTGGTCGTCGATCCAGACCGGTCCGCTGTACAGCACGGTCCCCGACGCCGGAAGCCTGGACCACGTCCGGCCGTGGGAGCTGGCGTAGGCGGTCAGCTCGGCCGGGAAGGCACCGTCGCCGCTCAGGAACAGCCAGTGCCCGCGGGCAGCGCCGATCGACGCGTCGCTCGCTCCCCCGGCATCGACCCGCGTCCACGTCACGCCGTCGCTGCTGATGACCACCTCGGCGTCGAACAGGTCCGAGGCCGGCACCGCCGAGCGGAGCACCGCGGCCAGCCGGCCGTCGGCGGCGGTCACGCTGCCCACGCCGAGCGACCGCTCCTGCGGATCGCCCGGGGTCGGGAAGCGGGCGTCGACGGCGGACCACGACGTCCCGTCGTCGCTGCTGAGGACGACCGGATCGCCGAAGACCGACCCGGTACCGGTCCCCGAGCGCCCCACCGCGATCCACCGGTCGCCCGCCCACGTCACGTCGGTCAGGGTGTCGCCGACCGTGGCGACCTGCTCCCATGCACGCCCGTCGGCGCTGCGATAGACCGCCGTACCCCCCACCGCCAACCAGCCGTCGGGTCCGGCGCCGACGCCGGCGACCGGCCCGGGGGCGGTGAAGACGGGCTCCCAGGTGGCGCCCCCGTCGGCGCTGAAGGAGAGGTGACCGGGAGCGCGGTCGTCGTAGCTGTCGCGCCCGGCGGCCACGAGGGTGCCGGGCTCGGTCGAGCCGCCGACGTGGCCGACCGGCTCGACCTGGATCGGGTCGCCGGTCTGCACGTCGGTGACGGTGAACGTGCCGACCGGCCGTGGCGACGGCTCGACCCGCGTCACCGATCCCGGCGAGTAGCCGGGCCAACGCCGGCCGGTCGCGTCGTCGACGGTCAGCCCGCCCGAGGGCATGGGCGCCAGCAGCGGGTTGCCGCACGAGCACTTGACCCGGGGGACGCCGAGCTGGTCGACCAGCACCGCCGTGCCCCGCTGCAGCACCGACTGCCGGGGCGTCGCCCGGCCGCCGGTGAAGCCGTGGTTGGTGACCCACGTGTCGGCTGTGAGGAGCACCGGCGTGAGCGTGGCCACGTAGTCGGCGATCCCGTCGGGGCGGACGCCCTCCACGCCGGCCCAGGCACCGGCCTCGTCGGGGTGGCCGTCGAGGAAGTCGACGAGCTGGGCGGTGTCGCAGACCCCCGCCTGGTTGCTGCCGCCGTACAGACCCGGCACCGAGCCCGAGATGGTGACCCCGCCGTTCGACCCGGCCGGCTCGGCCTCGGCCCGCACCTTGCGCAGCACGGCGTCGACCGACGACGGGAAGCGGGCCACGTCGTGCACCGACACCGACGTGGTGAACGGGTCCCGTCCCCGGGTCGCCGCCGGCTCCAGCTCGAGCCCGCTGCCGCCGGAGTCGGACGAGGCGCGCCCGCCGCCATCGGCCCCGGCGCAGGCCGCGATCAGCGACAGCGCCACCAGGGCAGCCACCCAGAAGGCCACGGAGCGCGTCGGCCTCCCCTCCCGTCGGGCCTGCAACCGTCTCCTCCCTCGACCTCGGCACCGCCCGCCGCCACCCTAGGGCAGCGGTCCGGGCCGCCGGCCGGGCGGTCCGTCGGACCGCTCAGGCCACGATGCCCCGCAGGGCGTAGAGCGACCCGTCGTAGCTGGCCACCAGCACCAGGTCGGCGGCCAGCCGGGGCGAGGAGAGGATCGGGCCGCCCGTCGGGAACCGACCGAGCACCCGACCGTCGTCGAGCCCGACGACCGACACCGTGCCCGCGTCGTCGCCGGCCACGACCCGCTCCCCCACGACGAGGGGGGACGAGTCGACCCTGCCACCCACCTCGACCTTCCAGACCACCGTGCCGCCGGTCTGGTCGAGGGCCACCAGCTCGTCGCGGCCGGCGTGGTCGAGCCCGACGATCGCCTTGCCGTCGGCCAGCCCGGCCGAGGACTTGACCTCCCCGTCGAGCGGCCGGCTCCACACCACCTTGCCGGTGGCCAGGTCGATGGCGCTGAACTCGCCGCTCACCGCGCCGACGAACGCCCGTCCGCCGGCGACCTTGGGCGAGGCCAGCACCTGGCCCCCGAGGTCGACGGTCCACCGGTTCGAGCCGTCCGTCGCGGCGACGCCGTGGATCCTGCCGTCGTTGCTGCCGACCACGACGGTGTCGCCCGAGATGGCCGGCGAGGACACCACCACGTCGCCGGTGTCGGCGGTCCACCGGGTCGACCCCGTCGCGGGATCGATGCCGTAGAGGCGGTCCGCGCCGACCACCACCACGCCGTCGCCGAGGGCGGGCGAGGAGACGATCTGGTACCCGAGATCGGCCCGCCAGCGCACCGAGCCGGTGGCCAGGTCGAGGGCGTACAGGTAGCCGTCGTCGCTACCCACGTAGGCGGCGGTGCCGTCGACCGCCGGGGACGAGCGGACCGGCCCCTCGGTGGGCGTCGACCACCGCTGCGCACCGGTGGCCCGGTCGAGGCCGATCACCGCGCCGTCCGGGGTCCCGATCACCACCAGGTCGCCGGCCACCGCGGGTGAGGAGAACACGTCCCCGCCGATGGAGTGGGTCCAGGCCGAAGCGATCGGGAGCGTGCCCACCGCGCGCCCGGTCGATCCCGAGCCCGACGACGACGTCCGGGCGCCGCCGGACGCCGAACCACCGCCTCCTCCGAGCACGAGGACGGCCGCGGCGACGGCGACGAGCAGGAGCGCGATCCCGGCGGCGACCACCAGGCGACGCACGGCCCGCCGCGACCGGGGAGGACGCTCGTCGTCGGTCGTGCCGGGGCCGCCGGTCGCCCCGTCGCCGGCGGGCGGGGCAGGAAGGGGCACGTCGGGCGGGGGCATCGGGGGTGGAGGCGCCGAGGGCGGGCCCACCCGGACCGTCGCGCCGACCTCGGGGGGAGGCGGTCGGTCGGCGACCGCCGGCTGGGCGGCGCGGCGTCCCTCCGCCGCCGCCCGCACCGCCCCGATGTCACGCAGCTCGAGCCCGGCCCGCTCCATCCACCCGGCGCCGAGGGTCCGGTGGGCGGCCGCGCCCAGGGCCACCGCGAAGCCCTCGACCGAGGGGTACCGGTCGGCCGGGTCCCGGGCGACCCCGCGCATGACCACCTCGACCAGCGAGGCGGGCACGGCCGGGGCCACCGCTCCCAGCGGGGCCGCCTCCTCGGTGAGGCGGTGGTGGCAGAGGCTCAGCACCCCCTCGGACGACTCGTGGGTCAACCGCCCCGACAGCGACTCGTACAGCAGGGCGGCGACGGAGTACTGGTCCGCCGCGGGGCCCACCGCGCCGGCGGCGGACCCGAAGCTGCCGGCCACCTGCTCGGGCGCGACGTAGGCGGGCGTGCCGAAGAAGTCCCCCGCCCGGGTCACCTGCAGCACCGACTCGTGCGAGGCCTCGCCGCGGGCCAGCCCGAAGTCGGTGACCTTGAGCGCTCCCCGCCCGTCGAACATGAGGTTGGCCGGCTTCACGTCCCGGTGCAGCACCCCCTCGCCGTGCACGTGGTGCAGCCCGCAGCACGCCGCCAGCACGGCGGCCACCGTGACCCCCAGGTCGCCACCGGGGGCGCCGGTGCGGTCGTGGAGCGTCCCGCCCGGGAGGAGCTCCATGACCAGGACCCGCAGGTCAGCCTCCTCGCGGTAGTCGTGGACGGTGACCACGTGCGGGTGGTCGATGCTGGCCAGGATGCGCGCTTCGCGCCGGAACCGGGCGGCGTGCTGGGCGGTCGCCGCCACCGGTCCGCTGAGCTGCTTCACCGCCACCGACCGGTCCAGCCGACGGTGGCGGGCGGCCCACACCACGCCGAACTGGCCGCGTCCGAGCTCGGCCCCGATGTCGTAGTCGGGGAGGAGCCGACCGACCGCTGCCCGATCGTCCCCCGTCACCGCTGGCATCCCTCCCGATCCGCGTGCGTCGTGCCGACTCGGACCAGTGAAGCAGGTGGGTGGCCGGCCGCCGGCGCCGCGCACGACCTCCGCTAGACCTAGCCGGATGAGCGATCTGACCCGCGACCGGTTCGGCGACGACTTCACCTGGGGCGTCGCCCACGCGTCGTACCAGGTCGAGGGCGCACCCGACGCCGACGGCAAGGGCCCGTCGATCTGGGACACCTTCAGCCACCGCCGGGGCAAGATCAAGGACGGCACGACCGGCGACGTGGCCTGCGACTTCTACCACCGCTACCGCGAGGACACCGAGCTGGTCCGCGACCTGGGCTTCGACGCCCAGCGGTTCTCGATCTCGTGGCCGCGGGTGCTGCCCGAGGGGACCGGTCGGGTGAACCAGGCCGGGCTCGACTTCTACCGCCGGGTGGTCGACGCCTGTCTCGAGGTCGGGGTCGAGCCCTGGGTGACCCTCTACCACTGGGACCTGCCGGAGGCGCTGCAGCAGCGCGGCGGCTGGGCCGACCGCAGCATCGTCGGCTGGTTCGAGGAGTTCGCCGGCGTGGTCGCCGAGGCCCTCGGGGACCGGGTCGGGCACTGGATGGTGTTCAACGAGCCGTGCAGCTTCCTGCTCGGCGGCTACCTGGCCGGCGTCCACGCCCCCGGGGTGCGCAGCCTGCGCCAGTTCCTGGCCGGCACCCACCACGTCAACCTGGCCCAGGCCGCCGGCGCCGCCGCCGTCCGCCACCACTCCCCCGACTCCCAGGTCGGCACGACCCACATCATCACCCCGCCCCGCACCGAGGGCGACGCACGCCGGCACCGGCGGGCGGCCGCCAGCATCGACGCCATCGCCAACCGCATCTTCCTCGACCCCAACTTCGGGCTCGGCTACCCGGTCGAGGACGCCCCGATCGTGGCCGGCGTCGAGCGGTACCAGCGGCCCGGCGACGACCGCGACGTCGTCGTCGACTGGGACTTCGTGGGCGTGCAGTACTACACCCGCCTGCTGGTCAAGCCGGCGCCGATCCCCAAGCTGCGGGCGCTGCCGTGGATGAGCCGGGACTTCCGCCGCTACGAGATCACCGCCATGGGCTGGGAGGTCCAGCCGGACGGGCTGCACGAGTCGCTGGCCAAGGTCGCCGCCTACGGGAAGGTGCCCCGCCTGGTCGTCACCGAGAACGGCGCCGCCTTCCCCGACCACCTCGAAGGCGACCGGGTGCACGACCCCCGTCGCACCGACTTCTACCGGGCCCACCTGGCCCAGGTGCTGCGGGCCAAGGAGGATGGCATCCCGGTCGAGGGCTACTTCTGCTGGTCGCTGATGGACAACTTCGAGTGGGCCGAGGGCTACGTCCCCCGCTTCGGGATCACCTACGTCGACTACGCGACCCAGCGCCGGATCGTGAAGGACTCCGGCCGCTGGTTCCAGCACCTCCTCGGCGCCCCGGACGCGGCATGAGCCGTACGGCGCCCACCTTCCGACCGGCCTCCTCCTGCCGGCGGCCGCCCTGGTGGCGCTGGTGGTGCTCGCCGCCTGCTCCGGCAGCAGCAGGACGGCCTCGACCACCGCCGCGCCGTCGACCACGACCACCACCACGACGAGCACGACGACCGCGCCGGCCACCACCTCGTCGACCTCGACGCCCACCACCTCCACCACGACGACCACCACGACCCCGACGACCGCTGCGGGGCTCCCCCGCCGCTGCACCGTGGCCGACCTGCGGGTCACCGCCGGCGACCGGGGCGCCGGAACCGGCCACATCGGCGTGCCGATCGTGTGGACCGACAAGGGCCCCGACGTCTGCCTGATGACCGGCTGGGCGGGAGCCGACGGGCTGGCCCCCGACGGCACCGCCCTGGCCCACGCCCAGCGGACGCTGACCGGCCACCTCGGCGGGCTCACCCAGGGCGAGACCCGGCTGCCGGTGGTGGTGCTGCACCCCGGCGAGCAGGCGTCGTCGTTCGTCGAGGGCACCGACGTCCCGGTCGGCACCGCCACCACCTGCCCGAGCTACGCCTCGCTGCTCGTCACCCCGCCCGAGGACACCACCTCGGTCCCCCTCGCGGTGGGCCTGCCCGGCTGCTCCGGCCTGGAGATCCACCCGGTCGTGCCCGGACCCACCGGTCGCACCGGTCCCTGAGCACTGGGCCGGTTCGGCGAAGTGGGCGTAACAGGACTCGAACCTGTGACCTCACGCGTGTGAAGCGTGCGCTCTAGCCAACTGAGCTATACGCCCCGTAGGGACCGCCGAACCTAGCGCAGCCCTCTGTCCCGTCCCGAGCCCGGATCCGCTCAGCCGCCGGTCCTCGCGCTCAGCTGGCCTGCCGGCAGTGGTCGGGGAGCCACTCGTCTCGCAGGGCCGCCTCGGGGGCCCGGCTGGGGGCCCGGAGGGTGGCGGTGAGCCCGGTGGGGTGGCGGGCCTCGCGGACGATGTGGTGCATGCCGCTGACCAGGGCGCCGGGATGGGAGCCGGCGAGCCAGGCCAGGTCGTCGCCGGGGTACACCTGCACCGACACGCTCCCGGGCCGGACCCGGCCCCAGAGGCGCCCCGGCACCACCACCGGTCCGTCGCCGCGCTCCTGCAGGGCCCGCACCGGCGTGGCCAGCGGGATGCGGAAGCCACGGGGCCGGCCGCGGACGACCAGGTCCCGGTCCTCCCACACCAGCTCGCGCCGGTCGTCGCGGCTGTGCCAGAACAGGCGACCGACCTCGGTGGGGAACCCCCAGTTGAGCCGCCCGCCGATGCGGGCGTCCTGGCGGTTGGTGATGACCGTGGTGGCGCACCAGCCGGGCCGCAGGCCGAGCCGGGCCGGGACCATGACCGACAGCTCGAGGTAGGGGCCGACCGGTGACGAGGTGTAGCGCACGGCGATGACCAGCGCCGGGCCCGGCATCGCACCCAGCCCCGGGGGCGGCGGCGGCGCCTGACCGCGCCGGCGGGCCAGGCCGACCATGGCCTCGCCCTGCAGGGCCCACGGTGCGAACGGGGCGCCGGTCATGGGCTCACGCTACCGGTCGACCCCGGCGCCGGGCCGCTCACCCGGGCGCCCCGCCGGGCGCCTCAGCCGACCGGCGCCCGGCGGTCGATCGCCAGCAGGTCCTCCAGCACCGCGAGGGCCCGCAGGACGGCGGCGTCGGCGTGCTGCGGGCCGACGACCTGCAGCCCGACCGGCAGGCCGGCGGAGGTGAACCCCGCCGTCACGGTGCCGGCCGGCGAGCGGGTGAGGTTGAAGGGATAGGTGAAGCGGATCCAGTTGGGGTCCTCGACGCCGTCGAGCACGCCCAGGCCGCCCAGCGGCGGCGCCTGGGCGGCCACGGTCGGGCACAGGAGCAGCGCCCCGCCGCGCAGCAGCTCGACCAGCCGCAGGTTCAGCTCGTGGGTGCGGTCGTAGGCGGCGAGCAGCTGAGCGGCGGACACGGTGGCCTCGGCCCACTCGGCGCCGTCGCGCACCGCCGGCTCGAGCTCGTCCCAGGCGGGGGTGCCCCGCAGCGACTCGATCGAGCGCAGGTTGCCGACGCCGGTGAGCGCCACCCAGCTCATCACCGGGTCCTCGGCGAAGACCTGCTCGACCTCCTGCACCTCGGTGCCGGCCCCGGCCAGGCGTTCGACCGCCGCCTGGCACACCGACCGCACCTCGGGATCCACCGGCGCGTAGCCGAGGGTCGCCGACCAGACGACGGTGCGGGGCGGGTGCAGGTCGCCGAGCCCGGCCCGGAACGACCCGTGGTGGGCGGGCAGCGACCGCAGGTCGCTCGGGTCGGGGCCGGCGGCCACGTCGAGGGCCAGCGCCACGTCGCGGGCGGTCCGCGCCATCGGCCCCCGCACGCTCAGGTCGGCCCAGTTCGGCGCCGCCGGGCCGCCGGTCGGGACCCGCCCGAGCGACGGCTTGAGACCGGTGAGCCCGCAGAGGGCGGCGGGGATGCGGATCGAGCCGCCGCCGTCCGAGCCGGTGGCCAGGGGCACCAGGCCGGCGGCAAGGGCGGCGGCGGACCCGCCCGAGGAGCCCCCCGCCGACCGGGCCGGGTCCCACGGGTTCCCGGTGGCGCCGAACAGCCGGTTGACGGTGTCGCCCTTGTGGCCCATCTCCGGGGTGTTGGTCTTGCCCAGGACGACGCAGCCGGCTGCCCGCAGCCGGCCGACCAGCACCGAGTCGGCGGTCGCCGGCGGATCGGCCCCGTGGACGAGCGACCCCTGGGTCGTCACGAACCCGGCGGCGTCCTCGAGGTCCTTGACCCCGATGGGGATGCCGGCCAGGGGTCCGACGTCGTCGCCGGCCGCGAGGCGCTCGTCCACGTGCTGCGCCTCGGCCAGGGCCCGTTCGCCGTCCACCGCGACGAAGGCGCCGATCCGCCCGTCCAGCGCGTCGATCCGGCCGAGGGCGGCCCGGCACAGCTCCGCGGCGCCGACGTCCTTCGACCGCACCCGCCAGGCCAGCTCCTCGACGGTGTGGTCCCGGAAGTCCATGGCCGGCACGCTAGGCACGGCGCGCCGAGCGGGTCAGGGGTGGGGGTCGGAGAGGCAGACCGCCTGGGGGTCCGGGTGGAACTGGCGCTTGTCGCTGCCCGGCGGGCACGGCTGCACGGGGTCGACCCGGCTCAGCACCCGCTGCGCCCCCGACGAGGCGCAGTCGACCTGCACCGGCTGGGGACCGGGCCGCACCACGATGCAGGCGCCCGGGCCGACCCGAGCGAGGGTGGTGGGCGAGGTGTCGCTGCGGCCGCCGGAGGCGAAGGCGGTGATCACGAAGATCAGGCCCAGCACCCCGAGGACCACGAGCCACGGCAGCGCCCGCATCAGCATCGAGCCCATCGGCGTGAGGTCCGGGACCACCTCCACCAGGTCGTCGTCGCCGTCGTCGACACGCGCCGGGGCCACCGGCCCCCGGCCCGGCTCCGGCGCGCTCGCCGAGCCCGACGGTCGCGGGCGCGGCGGCGCCGATCCGACCCGCTCGGCCCGTGCCAGCGCCTGGTCGTAGCGGGTCCGGGCCGGCCGGTCGCCCAGCACCTTCCAGGCGGCGTTGATCTCCCGCATCCGCCGCTCGGCCAGGGCCCGCTCGGCGGCGCTGGCACCGGCCTGGCGGTCGGGATGGAGCCGTCGGGCCAGGTCGCGATAGGCCTGCCGGACCTCGTCGTGGGTCGCTGAGGGGGCCACGCCCAAGGTCTGGTAGTAGGTAGGCGTGCTCACGCTCCCCGGCCGCAGATCGACCTGCGGAGCCTACGACCGGGCCGCCCGACGGCTGCCCTCCGGCGCCGGGTCGGGCCGGTGAGCGCGCCCGGCTCGCGCGCAACCGCGCTCCACGCCTCGGCCGCCGCCCACCTGTGGCCGCACTTCAGCGGCCTCGACGGCGTCGCCCACCTGCCGATCATCGACCGGGGCGAGGGCTGCACCGTCTGGGACGTCGAGGGCCGCCCCCTGCTCGACGGCCTGTCCGGGCTGTTCGTGAACCAGCTCGGCCACGGCCGCGCCGATCTGGTCGAGGCCGGGGCGGTCCAGGGCCGTCGCCTCGCCTACCACCCGCTCTGGGGCGCCGCCCACCCCCCGGCCATCGAGCTCGCCGAGCGATTGGCGGCGGCCGCCCCCGACCACCTGAACCGGGCGTTCCTGACGAGCGGCGGCTCGGAGTCGGTCGAGACGGCCTGGAAGCTGGCCCGACAGCACTTCCGCCTGCTCGGCCAGCCCGACCGCCACAAGGTCGTCAGCCGCCACCTGAGCTACCACGGCACCACCCTCGGCGCCCTGGCCATCACCGGCCTCCCCGCCTACAAGGAGCCGTTCGAGCCGGTTGCGCCCGGCGTGGTCCACGTGGCCAACACGAACCGCTTCCGGCCCGCCTTCGCCGGCGTGGACGCCACCGACGACGAGGCGTTCTCCGCGGCCGCGGCCGGGGCCATCGAGGACGCCATCGTCGGCGAAGGCCCCGAGACCGTGGCCGCGGTGTTCCTCGAACCGGTGCAGAACGCCGGCGGCTGCATCCCGCCGCCACCGGGGTACTTCGAGCGGGTGCGGCGGATCTGCGACCGCCACGGCGTGCTGCTGGTGTCCGACGAGGTCATCTGCGCCTTCGGTCGGCTCGGTGAGCTGTTCGGCTGCGACCGCTACGGGTACCGGCCCGACCTGGTCACCGTGGCCAAGGGGATCACCGCCGGCTACGCGCCGCTCGGCGCGGTGCTGGTGTCGGACCGCGTGGCCGAGCCGTTCCTCGAGCCGGGGACGTCCTTCGCCCACGGGCTCACCTTCGGCGGCCACCCGGTGGGCTGCGCCGTCGCGGTGGCGGTGCTCGACGCCTTCGAGGCCGAGGACGTGCTCGCCCGGGTGCGCCACCACGAGCCCCGGCTGCGGTCGACCCTGCAGGGCCTGGGCGACCTGCCGGTGGTCGGCGACGTCCGCGGCGCCGGCTTCTTCTGGGCGCTCGAGCTGGTCGCCGACGAGGGCACCCACGCCCGGTTCGACGCCGACGCGGCGGCCCGCCTCGCCCCCGAGCTCGGACGCCGCCTGGTCGAGGCCGGCCTGCTGTGCCGGGTGATCCTGCGCGGCGACCTGGTGGTGCAGCTGGCCCCGCCCCTGATCGCCGGGGACGCCGAGATCGAGCGGATCGGGTCGATCCTCCACGACGTGCTGGGTGCGGTCGATGTCTAGTCCCACCATCCCCACCGGCGAGGAGGACCCGGAGCGGCGCAGCGTCGACTTCGAGGAGGTCGAGGACGCCTACCTCGAGGGCGACCGCACCTTCGCCCCCGGCACGGCGGCGGCGGCGCTGACCCACCGGACCTTCCGCATCCTCTACTTCGGGGCCTTCGCCTCGAACATCGGCACCTGGATGCAGAACGTGGTGCTCGGCGCCCTCGCCTACGCCCTCACCAAGAACGGCGTGTTCGTGGCGGTGGTGATCTTCGCCCAGCTCGGACCGCTCCTGCTGCTCTCGCCGGTGGGTGGGGTCCTGGCCGACGCCTACGACCGCAAGAAGGTGCTCGGCATCCTCACCGTCGAGCAGGCGCTGGGCTCGGTGGTGCTGGCCTTCGTGGTGGCGAGCCCCCACCCCTCGAAGCTGGCACTGGTCGCGGTGACCTTCGTCATCGGCATCGGCAACGCCCTGTACGCGCCCGTTTTCAGCGCGGTGCTGCCGGTGCTGGTGCCCCGCGAGGACCTGCCCGGCGCGGTGTCGCTCAACTCCGTGCAGATGAACGCCTCCCGGGTGATCGGCCCGGTGATCGGCAGCTTCATCTACGCCAAGGTCGGCTCGCCGTGGGTGTTCGGGCTGAACGCGGTCAGCTACGCCATGGTGATCGTGGCGCTGGCGCTGGTCACCCTGCCCGACCCGCCCGCCACCGGCACCCAGGGCCTGCACAAGCTGCTCGAGGGGGTGGCCGTCGCCCGCCACGACCGGGTGGTGCGGAGGTGCCTGGTCACCATCTTCGTGTTCTCGCTGCTGTGCCTGCCGTTCATCACCGAGATGCCCAAGATCGCCAACGACAACTTCGGCATCGACCCCAAGAGCACCGCCTACGGGATGCTGTACGCCAGCTTCGGGCTGGGCGCGGTGGTCGGGGCGCTGTCGCTCGGCACGGTGCTGGCCAGCCGCTCGAAGCCGCTGCTGACCCGGATCGGCCTGGTGAACTTCGCCATCCTGCTCACCGTCTTCGGGGCCCTGCGCGCCCAATCGCTCGCCTACCCGGTCATCTTCCTGCTCGGGGCCAGCTACTTCGCGGTGATCACCGCCCTGTCCACGATCCTGCAGACCGACCTCGACGACGCCGTGCGCGGGAAGGTGATGGCCCTCTGGATCATGGGCTTCGGCGGCACCGTCCCCTTCGGCGGCCTCGCCGGCGGCACCCTCATGCAGCACTTCTCGGTGACACCGGTGCTGATCGGCGGCTCGGTGGTCGCCCTCGCCCTGGTGGGCTACGCCGACCTGCGGCGCCCACCCGACCAGCCGATGGCCACCCTGCCGCCGTCTGCGCCCCGCCCCGGACCCCAGAGAGGTTGAAGGCCCAGAGAAGTTGAAGGCCCAGGTCGACTCGGATCCGCCGGCAGTCGACCCGGGCAACCGGAAAGCGGGCGGTCTTTCCGGAAGGGCCATTGTCCACGCCAGACGACCCTGTCGCAAACCGAGCCGCCGGATTTCACCCGTTCGGGTCAGCCCCGCCTCCGACGATCCGCCGGCGGCCTCACCCGGGCCGGTCGCCGGTCAGCAGCTCGACCACCCGCTCCAGGCCGGCGACCCGGCTGCCCTTGACGAGCACGGCGTCGTGGTCGTCGAGACCGGCCAGGCGGTCGGCGGCGTCGGCCGGTGAGGTCACCGCGTCGGGGCCGCGGATGCCGTAGGCCGGGGCGTCGACGGAGACGATCCGCACCCCGGCGACCTCCGCCCGCGCCGCCACCTCGCGGTGGTAGCGGGCCGACTCCGGGCCCAGCTCGGCCATGACCCCGAGGACGGCCACCCGGTGGCGGGCCGGCAGCTCGGCCAGGCTCCGCAGCGCCGCCCGCACCGAGGTGGGGTTGGCGTTGTAGGTGTCGTCGATCACGAGCGGCCGGCCCGGCCGGCGCACCACGTCCATCCGCATGGCCGACAACGCCGCGGCCCCCAGGCCCTCGGCCACCTGGTCGAGGTGGAGCCCGCAGGCCAGGGCCGCCGCCGCCGCCGCCAGGGCGTTCCCCACGTGCTGGCGCCCGTGGGCGGCCAGCCGGACCGGCACCCGGTCGCCGTCGACCACCAGGTCGAAGCTCGGACGCAGGTCGTGGTCGATTCGGACCGACTCGGCCCGGACGTCGCCCCGTCCCACGCCGTAGCCGACCACCGCGGCGGTGGTCCGGGCGGCCATGGCGGCCACCCGCTCGTCGTCGAGGTTGAGCACCGCCGTGCCGGCTGCGGGCAGCGCGGCCACCAGCTCGGACTTGGCCTCGGCCACCCCGTCCAGGCTGCCGAACAGCTCGAGGTGGGCGTGGCCCACCGCGGTCACGACGCCGACGGTCGGGCGGGCCACGTCGCAGAGCAGGGCGATGTGGCCGGGACCCCGGGCCCCCATCTCCACCACCACCGCCTCGGCGCCGTCGGGCGCGCCGGCCAGGGTCAGGGGCACCCCCAGCTCGTTGTTGAACGACCGCTCGCTGGCGGCGGCCAGCAGGTACGGGCGCAGCGTCCCGACCAGCAGGTCCTTGGTCGAGGTCTTGCCGACCGACCCGGTGATGCCCACCACCGCGCCGTCGACGCGCCCCCGTGCGAGCCGCCCCACGTCGAGCAGCGCACCGGCGGTGTCCGCCACCGTCACCGCGGTACCGCCCTCGGCGGGCAGCGGCTCGACCTCGCTGGTCAGGTAGGCGGGGGCACCACCGGCCAGGGCGGCGGGCACGTAGCGGTGGCCGTCGCGCTCGGCCACGATCGGCACGAACAGCGGCCGTCCCCGCAGCGCCCGGCTGTCGATCGACACCCCGTCGACCTCGACGTCGGGGCCGACCGAGGACCCGCCGACGGCCGCCGCCACCTCGTCGGTGCGCATCCTCATGGGTCGGCGAACCTACCCGATGGCGGCCCCGGATCGGGCCGGAGGCCCGCCACCCGCCGACCCGGGGCTGCGTAGCATTCCGGCATGCCGGCCTCCGACCCGACCGAGCCCGCCGACCAGGTGCCGGGCTCCGGCCGCACCCGGCTGGTGGTGCTGTTCGGCGGGGTGTCGGCCGAGCACGACGTGTCCTGCGTGTCGGCCGCCAACGTGCTCCGGGCCGTCGATCCCGACCGCTACGACCTGGTCCCGGTCGGCATCACCCGGGACGGCACCTGGGTCGTCAGCGAGGCGACCAGCAAGGCGCTGGTGGACGGAGCCCTCCCCGACCGCCTCGAGGCGGAGGGACCGGCGGTGGGGGCCCTCGACCTCCTGGCCCCCTCCGGCGGTGCGGGCGGCGGGCTCGACCGGGCCCCGACGACCGGGTCGCCCGAGGTCCCCGGCCAGGTCGTGGTGCTGCCGCTGCTCCACGGCCCGATGGGCGAGGACGGCACCGTGCAGGGCCTGCTCGAGCTGGCCGGCGTGCCCTACGCCGGTGCCGGCGTCCTCGGCTCGGCGCTCTGCATGGACAAGGCGGCGGCCAAGCCGGTCGTCGCCCACGCCGGCATCCCGCAGTGCCGCTGGCTCTCGTTCCGGGCCGGCGAGCTCGACGACGCCGCCGAGCGCCGGGTCGCCGAGGAGCTCGGCTTCCCCGCCTTCGTGAAGCCCGCCAACATGGGCTCGTCGGTGGGGGTCGCTCGGGCCGGCGATGCCGACGAGCTGCGGGCCGCCCTCGACGTGGCCTGCTGCTACGACGAGGTGGTGGTGGTCGAGGAGGCGGTCGACGGCCGCGAGATCGAGGTGGGGGTGCTCGACGGCTCGCCCCCCCGGGCCTCGGTACCCGGCGAGGTCGTGCCCGGCGCCGAGTTCTACGACTACGAGGACAAGTACCTCGACGGCAACGCCCGCACGGTCGTCCCCGCCGACCTGCCCGACGACGTGGCCACCCGGGTCCGGGAGCTGGCGGTGGCCGCCTTCCTCGCCCTGCGGGTCGACGGCCTGGCCCGGTGCGACTTCTTCTACGAGGTCGGCGGGCGCGGCCTGCTGCTGAACGAGGTCAACACCATGCCGGGCTTCACCCCCGTCTCCATGTTCCCGTCGCTGTGGGCCGAGTCCGGGCTGGCCTACCCCGACCTGATCGACGAGGTGGTCCGGCTGGCGCTCGAACGGCACCGGCGACGGGCGCGGCTGCGGGTCACGCGACCGTCGAGCCGCGGCGGCTGAACCGGCCGAAGAGCGAGGGCCGCCCGCGCTCGGGGTGGGTGGTGGTGGCCCCGGCGCCCTCCCGCCCGCCCGACCCCTCGCCGGCCATGGCCGGTGGCGATCGACGGCCGGATCGCCCGCCGAGGACCGGTTCGGCCCAGACCACCACGGCGACGAGCAGCCCGATCTCGATGATCGGACCGATGTGGGCCACCGCCAGGGGGGCCGGCACGTGCCGGTGGTCGGCGTGGATGTAGGCGTACTGGAGCAGCACGACCACCGCCAGCCCCATCCACCGAAGCCGTTCGCCGGTGAGCGCCGCCGCCGGGAGCATGGCCAGGGCGTACCACGGCAGGACGTAGTTGGCGGTGAGCAGGTAGACGACCATGGCGGCCACCGCGAACGCCCCCACGTCCGGGATGCGCCGCCGGCGCCACAGGTAGAGGCCGAGGACGAGGGCGGCGGTCGCGGTCGCCGCCGCCGAGCGGTGGTCGGTGTTGGCGAGGTACCGCCAGGGCCCCACCCCCGCCGCGGTCCACAGCTCGTGGACCCCGTTCATGATCGAGGTCCGCGAGATGTACTTGGTGCCGTTGCGGTCCGGTCGCAGCGCCGCCTTGCCCCCCGCCACCGCGTAGCCGGCGCCGACGGCCACGGCCAGCACGGCCGACAGGGTGATCGCCGGCTTCCAGCGCCTGGCCAGCACCAGCGCGGCCAGCGCACCGACCACGAACGGCAGGGCCACGATCTTGACCAGCACGGTGAGCGACAGCACCAGGCCTGCGGCCAGGTAGCGCTCGTCGACGAGCAGCAGGAGCGAGGACAGCAGGCCCAGCCCGACGATCACGTCGACGTGGGCGCCGTTCACCGCGGCCAGCGTCCCCGGCGCCAGGCAGACGAGGCAGACGATCCAGAGGTCGATGCGGCGGCGCACCAGCAGGGCGACGACCCCGATCATCGCCAGCCCGGCGAGCGACTGGTAGAAGAGCCGCGCCCGCAACGGCGACTCGCCGTACCCCAGCGCGCCGAGGGCCGAGACCCCGTTGAACACCGGGCCGTACACCGACGGGGTGTGCCGCCACAGGTAGTTGACCCGCAGGTAGAGGGCGTCGTGGCGGAAGTCGAACGGGGTGTGGGTGAACGGGCTGACGTGGTCGTGGCCGAGGATCCGGCCGTACATGGCATAGGACCAGACGTCCTTCGAGCCGTAGGGCGGCACGATCACCGCCAGCACCACCAGGCCCACCGCGGCCAGGACCACCGAGCGGACCGCCAGCGCCCGGTGGCGGCGCTCGAGCAGGACCATCCGCACGTGGAGGACCACGACCGCCGTCAGCGTGACCCACTTGAGGCCGCCGAGCATCGTCTGGCTGATCAGCCAGGCGGCGGTGGCGACCCACGAGGCGGTGAGGGCGCGACGGGTCCGGGCCGCGTCGAGGCCCGTTCGCTCGCCAACGCCGCGCTGGTCGCGGCTCGACTCGATGCCCACAGTCACCCGGGAATCTACGAGCCTCCGGACCCGTGGTCGGTCCGCCGCAGGTATCGATCGAGCAAAAACCCGTCCGGGTCGCCCCGACCACGGGGGTGGCCGCACTACCGTGCCCCGGCGGTGCTGCGACCGATCCGACGGGTGGATCCCCGGCAGCACGTCCGGGTGGCGTTCGAGCTGGGGCTGCGGGTCGCCCTGATCGCGCTGTCGATCCACGTGCTGCCGCGCGTGTTCACCGGCGACATCAACAACTTCCTCAGCGAGGCCCGGCACTTCTCGCTGGTCGATCCCGCCCGGATGCCCTACCGCTACGTGCCGCCCCACCACCACGCCTACGAGTTCCCCCCGCTGACGGTGCCGTTCCTCGCCCTGGAGCGGGTGGCGTTCGGGTCCAAGGCGGTCTTCACCTGGCTGTTCGCCCTGTCCATGGCCGGCTTCGAGCTCGGTTCGCTGGCGGTGCTGCGCCGGACGTGGCCGGAGCACCGACGGTCGCTCGACCAGTTCTGGTACGGGGCGGTGGTGCCGCTCGGCCTCGTCTGCTGGTTCCGCCACGACTTCCTCGCCGTCTTCTTCGCCACCACCGGCCTGGTCGCGCTGGTGGGCGCCACCCGCCGCCACCCGTCGATGGCCACCTCCATCACCGCCGGGTTCGCCGCCAAGCTGTGGCCGGCGGTGCTGATCCCCTGCCTGGCGGTTCGCCGACGTTGGCGCGAGGCCGCGACCGCGTCGGCCGCCTGCCTGGCCGTGGTGGTGGCGTGGTGGGCGTTCTCCCCGGCCGGCTTCCGCCGCTTCCTGCAGTTCCGGGCCGGCAACGGGCTCGAGATCGAGAGCGTGCCCGCCTCGCTGCAGCTCCTCGGCTCGAACGCGCACTTCGCCGTGCGCTCGGGCGCCTGGGTGATCGACGCGGGAGGGGGCAAGGGCGCCGGCACCGTGCTCAACGCCGCGCTGGTGGTGTTCGTCGTGGCCGTCCTCGCCTGGGCCTGGTTCCGGCGGTCGGTCGACGTGGTGGCCCTCGGCGGCGCCCTCACCGTGGCCGCCTTCCTCTTCTCGCGGATCATCTCGCCCCAGTACCTGGTCTGGCCGGCCCCGTTCGTCGCCCTGCTCTGGGTCCGAGGCCGGCGCCTGGTGGGGTGGGTGTCGGCCGCCGCCGCCTGGTGCACCGTCGGGTACCTGCTGTTCTTCGACTCGGCCCTGGTGAAGGGCAACCGACTGGTCGCGGCGGTGGTGGTGGCCCGCAACGTCCTGCTCCTCGCCCTGCTGGTCGCCCTCGTCCAGGCGATCGCCGGCCCGGACGGGGAGGGGGCCGGGGCAGGGTCGGCCGGCGACGACCGGCTCGACGTCGGCGCCGGTCAGCCGTCGAGGTAGTCGAGCAGCTGGCGTCGGCGACGGCGCAGGGCGGCCAGGTCGGGCGCCACGCCGAGCGAGGCCAGCACCTCGATCTCGGTCGCCATGCCGATCACCATGGCGTAGGCCCCGATCAGGCGGTCGAGCGGCACCCAGGCCGAGGCCTGGTCGGCCAGCGGCGCCAGCCGCTCGGCCAGGCGGGTCGACGCCGGCGGCCCGACCCGGATCACCTCGCGCAGCAGGTTCAGCAGCTCCGGCCGCTGCGACGCCAGGCGGAAGGTGGCGTCCACCAGCGCCCGCACGCGGGGCCGACCCGGCTCGGCCCGCTCGGCGGCGAGGGACAGGGTCGAGGCGACGGTGCCGCCGACCTGGTCGACCACCGCCTCGAGCAGCCCGTCCTTGGAGCCGAAGTGGTACAGGATCGTCTGCTTGCGGATGCCGAGGCCGTCGGCCAGCCGGTCGAGCGAGGTGGCGTCGAAGCCGCGCCGGGCGAAGCTCGACCGGGCGGCGTCGAGGATCCGACCGGCGGTCGGGACGGCCGGGACCGCGTCGGCGGCCGGGACCGCCGGGGCGTCCCCGACGGCCGACGACCCGTCGGCGGCGGCTCGGGTGGAGGGCACTTACCAAATGGTAGAGAGCCGCTAGGGTGCGGCGCGTGATCGCCGAGGAGCTGGCCGGCCGCCGCATCGCCGTCACCGGCGCCACCGGCTTCCTGGGCACCGCGCTGGTCGAGCGGCTGCTGCGGGCCGTGCCCGACTGCGAGCTGGTGCTGCTCGTCCGACCCGGGCGGCTCCGCACCGTCGCCCAGCGGGCCCAACGGGAGATCTTCAAGAACGACTGCTTCGACCGCCTGCGCGACGAGCTCGGCGGCCGGTCCGCCTTCGACGAGCTGGTCGCCCGCCGGGTGCAGGTCATCGCCGGCGACGTCGGCACCGACGGCCTCGGCCTCGACGACGAGGGCCGGTCGGCGCTCGCCTCGTGCCGGACCGTGATCCACTCGGCGGCGACGGTCAGCTTCGACTCCCCGCTCGACGCGGCGGTCGAGGTCAACCTGCTCGGCCCCTCCCGCATCGCCCGCACCCTGCAGGACCTCGGGGTCGCCCCCCACCTGGTGGCGGTGTCCACCTGCTACGTCGCCGGCAACCGCCGGGGTGCGGCGCCCGAGATCCGCGTCGACGAGAGCCCGTTCTGGGTCGACGTCGACTGGCGGGCCGAGGTCGACGCCGCCCGCCGCACCCGGGCCGACGCCGAGGCCGAGAGCCGGACCCCCGAGCAGCTGCGTCGCTTCTCCGCCGAGGCCCGCCAGGAGCTGGGAGGCGCCGGCACCCCGCTCCTGTCCGCCAAGAGCGAGTCGCTGCGGGCCGCCTGGGTCAAGCAGCAGCTGGTCGACGCCGGCCGGGCCCGGGCCGCCAGCCTCGGCTGGCCCGACGCCTACGCCTACACCAAGGCCCTCGGCGAGAAGGCCCTCGGCGAGAACCGCGGCGACGTCCCGGTCAGCATCGTGCGGCCCGCCATCATCGAGTCGGCGTGGGCGGAGCCGGTCCCGGGCTGGATCCGCGGGTTCCGCATGGCCGAGCCGGTCATCATCAGCTACGCCCGTGGGCTGCTCCAGCGAGTTCCCCGGCGTGCCGGAGGGCACCGTCGACGTCATCCCCGTCGACCTGGTCGTGGGCGCCATCTGCGCGGTGGCCGCACGGGGTCCGGTCACCTCGGACGAGGGCGACGGCGACGGCGCGGGCGGCGGGCCGGACGTCACCCAGGTCGCCTCCGGGTCGGCCAACCCGCTCCGCTACCAGCGCCTGGTCGACCTGGTGCAGGCGTGGTTCGGCGAGCACCCGCTGTACGACGCCGAGGGCCAGCCCATCGATGTGCCCGACTGGTCCTTCCCCGGCCGCGGGCGGGTGCAGGCCCAGCTCGAGCGGTCGAGGACCCTGCTCACCCGGGCCGAGCGGGCGCTGCAGGCGCTCCCCCTGCGGGGCCGCCAGGCGGAGCTGTCGGCCAAGGTCGAGGAGCAGCGGGAGCTGGCCGACCGGGCCCTCGGCTACGTGACCCTCTACGGCGCCTACACCGAGTGCGAGGCGGTCTACGGGGTCGACCGGCTGCTGGCCCTGCACGACGCCCTGCCCGAAGCCGACCGCACCACCTTCGGCCTCGATCCCCGGGTCATCGACTGGGACCGCTACGTCCACGAGATCCACCTGCCGTCGGTGGTCAGGCACGCCCGGGTCCGCACCGAGCCCGGCCGCCCGACCGGCGACTCGCGCAGCACCCGTCTCCGGCGCCAGGTCCTGGCCCCGGAGCGCCACCTGGCCGCCTTCGACCTCGAGAACACGCTCATCGCCTCCAACGTGGTCGCCTCCTACGCCTGGCTGGCCACCCGGCGGCTCGCCAGGGAGGACAAGCCCCGCTTCGTGGCCCGGCTGCTGGCCGAGGCGCCCCAGCTGCTCAAGCTCGACAAGGCCGACCGCAGCGACTTCCTGCGGCACTTCTACCGGCGCTACGAGGACGCCCCGGTGGACCAGCTGGCCACCGACAGCGCCGAGCTGTTCAGCGAGCTGATCCTCACCAAGTCGTTCCCCGCCGCCATCCGCCGGGTGCGCGAGCACCGGCACCTCGGCCACCGCACGGTCCTCATCACCGGCGCCCTCGACTTCGTGGTCGAGCCGCTGCGCCCGCTGTTCGACGACATCGTGTGCGCCTCGATGTCGGCCGAGCCGGACCGCACCGGCCGGCTCCGCTACACGGGCCAGATGACCACGGTGCCGCCGACCGGCGAGAGCCGCGCCCAGGCGTTGTTCGACTACGCCACCGCCGAGCGGCTCGACCTGGCCGAGTCGGTCGCCTACGCCGACTCCGCCAGCGACCTGCCCATGCTCGAGGTGGTCGGCTTCCCGGTGGCGGTGAACCCCGAGACCCGCCTGGCCGCCCTGGCCCGCAAGCGAGGCTGGCTCGTCGAGCACTGGTCGAAGGCCGACGGCGCCAGCGCCCCCCTGCTCCCCCTCGCCCGCACCGCCTCTTCGCTTCGTGCAGCAAGACCGTCGGTCAGCGACGGTTCTGCTGCACGGAACGGGGCGATCGGGGGTGCCGGCCGGTGAAGGCGCTGCAGTTCTCCCGCAGGCCGGCGCGGTTCGCGGCGGCCGCCGTCGCCGGGCGGCTGGCACCCGGGCGAGGGTCGGTGGTCGGCCCGCTCTCGCTGCGCGACCTCGACCCGCCGACCGCGCCCGGCGACGGGTGGGTGCGGGTCCGGCCCCGCCTGGCCGGCATCTGCGGCAGCGACCTGGCCACCATCGACGGTCGCAGCAGCCGGTACTTCGAATCGATCGTGTCGTTCCCGTTCGTGCCCGGCCACGAGGTGGTCGGCGATCTCGACGACGGCTCGCGGGTGGTCCTCGAACCCGTGCTCGGCTGCGTGGCCCGCGCCATCGACCCGCCCTGCCCCGCCTGCGCGGCCGGCGACCTCGGCCGGTGCGAGCGGGTGAGCTTCGGCGCCCTCGAGCCCGGGCTGCAGACCGGGTTCTGCTGCGACACCGGCGGCGGCTGGTCGACCGCCATGGTCGCCCACACCAGCCAGCTCCACCCGGTGCCCGACGCCATGAGCGACGAGGCCGCGGTCATGGTCGAGCCCACCGCCTGCGCCGTCCACGGCGCGCTGGCCGCCGGCGACGGCCTCGACGGCGTGGTCGTGGTGCTCGGCGCCGGGACCCTCGGGCTGCTCGTCACCGCCGCCGTCCACCACCTCGCCGCGCCCGAGCAGCTCCTCACGGTGGCCAAGCACCCCGAGCAGCGGCGCCTGGCCCGCCGGCTCGGCGCCGACGAGGTGGCGGGACCCGACGAGGTCACCCGGGCGGTGCGCCGGGCCACCGGCACCCTCGCCATCGCCCGCCGGGAGGCCGACGACGGCCTCGGCCGGCTCGAGCGCCTGTGCGGCGGCGCCGACGTGGTGCTCGACTGCGTCGGCTCGGCCGACAGCCTGGCCCGCTCGCTGGCCGTCGTCCGGCCGGGTGGTCGGATCGTCATGGTCGGCATGCCCGGCACGGTCTCGGTCGACCTCACCGGCCTCTGGCACCGCGAGATCGACCTGCGCGGCGCCTACGCCTACGGCACCGAGCAGCTCACCGACGGCCAGGAACGACACCGAGCCTCGCTCGGGGACAGCGACCGGGCGCGGCGAGGGAAGCGCCAGCGACGAGCCGCACGCGAGCACCGCAGGCGCTCGCCACCGGCACAGGACCTTCGACCTCGCCTTCGAGCTGGTCGGCGCGGCCGACCTCGGGCGACTGGTGTCGGCCACCTACCCCCTCGACCGCTACCAGGAGGCCATCGAGCACGCCGCCGGCGCCGGCCGGCGTGGCGCGGTGAAGATCGCCTTCGACCTCCGAGACGAACGGGAGCGCAACCGATGACCACCGATCCCCCAGCGCCGCAGGGCACCGTCCGGAGGCACCGCTGATGGCGCGCCCGGGGTTCGTGCTCGAGGTCGACCGCTCGACGCCGCCGACGCTCTTCCACCACGGCGAGGGCTTCCGGTTGGAGAAGCTGCCCGCCGGGCGCAGTCGGGTGATCTACCCCGGCGAGCCCCTGGAGGGCCTCGACGACCTCGACGGCGCCATCGACGACGCGCTGGCCAACCCGCTCGGCGACAGCGCGCCGCTGGCCGCCCTGCTGCACGCCGGCATGAAGCTCACCATCGCCTTCGACGACATCTCGCTGCCGCTGCCGCAGATGCGCCGGCCCGACATCCGCCAGCGCGTGATCGAGGCGGTGCTCGACCTGGCGGCGGCCGCCGGCGTCGACGACGTGCAGATCATCGCCGCCCTGGCCCTGCACCGGCGGATGACCGAGGACGAGCTGCGCCACGCGGTCGGCGACCGGGTCTACGACGCCTTCGCCCCCGCCGGCGACCTGTACAACCACGACGCCGAGGACCCCGAGGGCATGACCCTGATCGGCACCACCGACCAGGGCGAGGAGGTCGAGATCAGCCGGCGGGCGGCCGAGAGCGACCTGCTCGTCTACGTCAACATCAACCTGGTGGCCATGGACGGCGGGTACAAGAGCACCGCCACCGGCCTGGCCAGCTACCGCAGCATCCGCCACCACCACAACGTCGGCACCATGCAGCACAGCCGCTCGTTCATGGACCGCCACAGCTCCGAGCTGCACCACAGCAACTGGCGCATGGGCGAGGTCCTGCGGTCGGCCGGGGTGAAGATCTTCCAGATCGAGACCACCCTCAACAACGACACCTTCGGCGAGACCGGCCCCCTCGCCGTGCTGCAGAAGCGCGAGTGGGAGTGGAGCACCCGCGACCGGGCCGCCTTCGTCGGCATGCAGGCCGGCCTCAAGCGGATGCCGACCCGCCTGAAGCGCAAGGCGTTCGGCTCCTGGGAGTCGCCCTACGGGGTCACCTCGGTGCAGGCCGGCGAGGTCGACGCCGTGCACCGCCGCACCCTCGAGCACGTCTTCGCCCAGCACCTGGTGCCGGTCGAGGGGCAGACCGACGTGCTGACCCTGGGCCTGCCCTACATCTGCCCGTACAACGTCAACTCGATCATGAACCCGATCCTGGTCATGTGCCTCGGGCTCGGGTACTTCTTCAACATGTACCGCGGCCAGCCCCTGGTCCGGGAGGGCGGGGTGCTGATCATGACCCACCCCACCCCGTGGGAGTTCCACCCCGTCCACCACCCGAGCTACATCGACTTCTTCGAGCAGGTGCTGGCCGACACGACCGACCCGGCCGAGATCGAGAAGCGCTACGAGACCCAGTTCGCCGAGGACGAGTGGTACCGCCACCTGTACCGGACGAGCTACGCCTACCACGGCGTGCACCCCTTCTACATGTGGTACTGGGGGGCCCACGCCCTGCAGCACCTGGGCGGCGGCAACCACGTGGTGATCGTCGGCGGCGAGCCGAGGGCGGTCCGCCGCCTGGGCTTCCGGCCGGCCTCGACCATGGACGACGCCCTGGAGATGGCCGCCGACGTGGTGGGCCCGCAGCCCACCATCACCCACCTGCACAACCCCCCGATCGTGATGGCCGACGTCCGGGTACCGGGGGGCGGGAGCACCCCGTGAGCCGCTCCGACGGCCCGACCCGCGTCGAGCGGCTGGTCGGCGCCGCCCGGGTCGCCCGGCGGCACGGCCCGACCCCGAGCGGCGCGCTGGCCGGGCTGCGCTTCCCGCTGCGCGCCCCGACCGTGCCCACCACCGTCGAACCGCCGGTCGAGGAGCCGACCACCGGCGCCCACTACGACACCGAGTGGGCCCGCCGGTTCCCTGCCCGCTGGACACGGACGGTGCTGCTCGAGTCGCTGATCCGCCCGACCGTCGCCGCGCTGGCCGACCCGCAGCGCCGGGGGCTCGACCGCATCGCCGACCTCGACGCCCCCGCCATCTTCGCCGCCAACCACCACAGCCACGTCGACGCCGGGCTGCTGCTGTCGTCGCTGCCCGAGCCGTTCCGGTACAAGGTCTTCGTCGGCGCCGCCGCCGACTACTTCTTCACCAACAAGGTCACCGGGGCCCTCTCCGCCCTGGTGCTGAACGCCATCCCCATCGAGCGGACCAAGGTCACCCGGCGCTCGGCCGACCAGGCCGCCGAGCTGCTCGGCGACGGCTGGAGCATGGTCATCTTCCCCGAGGGGGGTCGCAGCCCCGACGGCTGGGGCCAGCCCTTCCGCGGAGGCGCCGCCTACCTCGCCATCCGCTGCGGGGTGCCGATCGTGCCGGTCCACCTCCGGGGCACCGGGCGCATCCTGCCGAAGGGGGCGAGCCGACCCCGGCCCGGACCGGCGACGGTCACCTTCGGCCGCCCCATCTGGCCGCGGGAGGGCGAGGACACCCGCCGGCTCAACGCTCGGCTCGAGCAGGCGGTGGCGGCCATCGCCGACGAGACCACGACCGACTGGTACACCGCCCGGGTCCGGGCTCACGCCGGCACCACCCCCGGGCTGACCGGCCCGACGACGGGCGAGTGGCGGCGCCGGTGGGACCGGCGCGAGGCGCTGGCCCGCCGTCGACCCCGCAGCACCCGGAGCCCGAGCTGGCCGCGGGTCGACTGACCGGGTCGGGTTCCGCCCAGGCCCTGCCCTACGCTGCGGCACCGCCGTCGGACCACGCCCGAAGAGGAGATCCCGTGCGCACGCGCTTCGCCGCCATCGCCGTCGTCGCCATCCTGGCCACGCTGGCGGGCGGGTGCTCGACCAGCACCAAGCCCATCACCCAGGCCGACCTGGCCAAGAAGCTGCAGACCGACGGCAAGGTCTCCAAGGCGTTCGCCGACTGCGTGGCCAACGAGCTGTTCCACAGCTCCGACAAGAAGGTCCTCCTCAGCTCGTCGGAGAAGAAGGACTTCAACAGCCAGACGCTCTCCAAGTCGACGCAGGACTCGATGGTCAGGAAGGCCCGGCTCGGCGGCACCACCTGCAAGGCCCAGGGCAAGCAGCCCTAGCCGCTACCGGGCCTCGGGCAGCGGCAGCAGCACGGTGAACTCGTTGCCCTCGGGGTCGGCCATGCGCCGGTGGCTCTCACCGCCGGGCTCCTGGATCACCGCCACCAGCCGCCCGCCCAGCGCCTCGACCCGGGACTGGGCCACGTCCATGTCGGTCACCTCGATGTCGGGCCGGAGGCGCATCTCACCGGGCGCACCACCCGGTGGCAGCGGCTGGAACGCCAGGTAGACGCCGCCCCGGTCGCGCTCGAGCTGGATCCAGTCCTGCTCGACCTCGTGCACCCCGACGCCGAGCACCGCCTGCCAGAACCGGGACAGGCGCTCGGGGTCCTCGGCGTCGACCACGACGGCGCGCAGCCAGCCGACGGGTCCGGTGGGGGTGGCAGCCATCAGGTCGGTTCCTCTCGGGGATCGGGTCGTCGCACCGGTCGGTGCGGCGTCAGCGGGCGAGGATCTCGTCGAGCCCGTCGAAGACGCGCTGGTTGCGCAGCCGGGGGGCGAGGATCTCGCAGTCGAGGCCGGCGGCCTCGGCGGTGGTGAACGGGATCGAGCGGGCGGCGCCCAGGGCGGCCGCCAGCTCGGCGGACTGACCGGGGAACGACATCGCCCGGTCGGGGTCGCAGACGAGGGTGGGCACGGTGATCGACGGCAGCGCCGGCGTCAGGTCCCAGCCGCGCAGCCGCTCGAGGACCTCGCCGGCGCGGAGGCCGGGCCACTGCTCGGCCACCTTGGCGGCGGCGAACGCGACCTCCGGGTCGCCGTCGGCGGCGGCGACGGCCCGGTCGACGGCCTCGCCCCCGCCGACCCGCCACGCCGCCCGGAGGGGCTCGGGCAGGCCGCCCACCGCCCCGTCGAGGGGCCGCAGCACGCCCGGGTCGCACACCAGCGCCGCGACCCGCCGGTCGGCGGCCGCGTGCCGGGCTGCCAGGTAGCCGCCGTCGGCGATGCCGGCGGCCACCACGCGGCCCGGGTCGACGCCGTCGAGGTCGAGCACGGCGTCGAGCACCGCCGCACCGACCGCACCCCAGTCGTCGACCGGGCCGACCCCGTCGACCACCGCCACCCGACCCTGGCCCGGACCGTCGAAGACGACCACGTCCCAGCCCCGGCGCACACCGTCGGCCAGCCCCGTCATCACCGCGTCGGAGAGCGGCGACGCCAGTCCGCCGTGGATCAGCATCAGGGGTCGACCCGCGCCGCCTCCGCCCGCGGTCCGCGCCAGCCACGCCGGCAGCGACGCGTCGCCCCAGGGCACGTCGAAGGCCTGGACGTGGTGGTCGCCGTGCTCCCAGCTCGCCAGCAGCGAGCGGCGGTGGGCCTCCCAGGCGGCGCGGTGCCGGCCCGGGTCCGAGGTCGCGAGCACGTAGTAGAAGCCGGCGAAGCGGTAGTTGGCAGCCCGCAGGAAGGCGTCCGCGGCGCTGGCCCGGTGGCCGCGGGCCGCCGCCTCGGCGCCGACGGCGTCGCTGCGGACCCCCAGAGCGGTCCAGGCGTCGAACCAGCCGTCGAGGTCGCCGGCGGGCACGCCGGCGGCGGTGGCCAGCACCTCGCCCGGCTCGGCCATGGCGTACCCGACACCCGTGAGCAGGCACCGCACCGCGAAGTCGAACCCGTCGTCGGCGGAGAAGCGGAGCTCGGGCACGACGCCAGATGGTACGACGGCGGTTCTCTAGCGTGGCCGACCGCATGGACCTGCCGCCGCGTGCCGCCCCGGAGCCGCTCGACCCGCACCTGGCCGCCGTCGCCACCAGGGTCCTCGCCGCGCCGCCGCGCCCGCCCCGCGACCCCGGGCTGTTCACCTCGGGAACGCTGTTCGGCGAGCCGGGCACCTATCCGCAGGGGCCGCCCATGGCCCCGGCCGACGGCCCCGACCTCGACGACGACGGTGCCCGGAACGCCCTCGGGGCCCTGCTGCCCGACCTCCTGGGCCGAACGGCCGTCCGGGCCGCCCTCGACCTGTACGGACGGTCCGAGCTGCGACGCGCCGCCCCTCCCCCGCTCCTGCGGGCCGGCCTGGTCGTGCTCGCCGGCACGCTGGCCGCGCCGGCCCTGGACGGCCTGCTGGCGGCGGACACGCCGGTGGTCGGCCCGTTCGACGTCGAGGCCATGCCCGGATCCGGTCGGGTGCTCGGCCCGGGCGCCGCCGGAGCACCGACCCGGGCACTGAACGACCGCTACCGGGCCGAGCACCCGGCGGTGGTGGCCCCGTCGCTCGCCCACGACCTGCTGTGGAGCGGGGCCGGCGACGACCAGTACGAGGAGGCGACCCTCCACGCCGTGCTGGCCATGGTCCACCTGCAGGTGGTCGCCCGGTGCCCTGCGGTCGCCCACCTCGGGACCGAGCTGACCCGCCGGCAGAACTCCCTCGCCATCACCCTCGCCAACTCCCGCCACCCCGGGTCGGCGGCCATCTCGGTGCGGGCCGACGACGGCCGGGGGACGATCCCCGGTGGCGCTCCGGAGCTGCAGACCCGGGACTTCTGGTCGATCCCCTTCGCCGGAGGCGGAGGTTCGGGCCGGGCCGCCCCCGCCGCCCTCGGCCGCGTCCTCGCCGCCGTGGCCTCGCCGGGCGCCGCGGTGCCCTCGCCGCTCCGCTACGACGAGGCGCTGGCCGCCTTCCTGGCCGTCGAGCTCGGTCGGGGCTGGCTCGACGTGGGTGAGCAGCTGCGGGCGGCCGTCGCCCTCGGGCTGGTCGAACCGGACGACGTCGCCGCCGCCGCCGGGCTGGGACCCGACGAGGCGGTGGACGCCTTCGGGCTCGCGGCCGCCTGCGCCTGCTGGACGGCGTGACCCCGGCCCCGGCCGCCGCCCCGTCGGCCCCGGCGTCGAGCCGCCGGCCGTGGCTCGTGCTGGCCGCCATGTGCCTGCCCCTGCTGGCCCAGTCGCTCGACGTGAGCGGCATCGGCCTGCTGCTGCCCTCGGTGGGGAGCGACCTGCACGCCGGGCCCGCCGGCCTCGGGTGGGTGATGAACGCCAACCCGCTCGCCTTCGGCGCCCTGCTGCTGGCGTCGGGTCGGCTGTCGGACCGGGTCGGGCCGCGTCCGCTGCTGATCGCCGGGGTCGCCGGGTTCGGGGTGGCCAGCGCCCTGTGCGCCACCGCCCCGTCCCTCGCCTGGCTGGTCGCCTTCCGGGCCGCGCAGGGCCTGGCCTCGGCCGCCTGCTTCACCACGTCGCTGGCGGTGGTCGACGCCGCCTTCGACGAGACCCGGCGCCCGGCGGCCATCGGGGCGTGGGGCGTGGTCAGCGGGGCCGGCTCCGCCCTCGGCCCCCTTGCCGCCGGCGTGCTGGCCGCCACCGCCGGGTGGCGGTGGTTCTTCGTGGTGAACGCCCCGCTCTGCCTGGTCGCCCTCCCCTTCGTCACCCGCCTCACCGAACCGGGTCGCGAGGCGGGCGGGGCGATCATCGGCCGGGGAAGTCGGGCGACGGCCCGGCCGGGCACGTCGGCCGCCGCCACCCGCATCGGGCTGGTCGCGGTGGCGGTCGGCTTCGCCGCCCTCAGCCTGGCCGTCGGTTCGACCGTCGGCCCCCTCGCCCGGCTGGCCCCGGCGGCGGTCGCCCTGGCCAGCGCCGGCCTGCTCTGGTCCGACCACCGACGGGGCCGCCCCGTGGTCGACCCTCGCGCCGTGGCGGGACCGTGGTCGCGGTCGGCCCTGGTCGTCGGCTTCTCCTCGACGTGGGCCTTCGGGGTGGTGCTGGTCGTGGGCAGCGCGCTGCTCCAGCAGGTCCGGGGCCTCGACCCGCTCGAGTCGGGGCTGGTCTTCCTGGCCTTCAGCGCCTCCTTCGCCGTCGCCGGCGCGGCGGTCGGCCGGATGGTGGGTCGATCGGGGCTGGGTTCGACCATGGGCCTCGGCATGGTCGCCACCGTCACCTCCCTGGTGGTGCTCGGGGCCCTCCCGCTCCACGCTCCGCTGGCGCTGATCGCGGTGGCGCTGGCCGTCGGCGGTGCGGGCCAGGGCCTGGCCTTCGACGGGTCGACCACCGCCTCGCTGGCCGGCATCGACGAGCAGGTCGCCGGTCAGGCCACCGCCGCCGTCCAGACCGTGCGGCTGCTCGGCTCCGTGCTCGGGGTGGCGGCGGCGGCGGCCATCGTCGCCACCGCCGGGACCGGCTCCACCAGCGTCGGCGACCGCCAGCGCACCGCCTTCCTCCTCGCCGCCGCGGTGGCGGCCGCCGGCACCGCGCTGGCCCGGGCCGTGCGCCGTCCCCCGCCGACCGCGTCCGCCGCGCCGCCCGGGGGACGCCCCCACGGCGGCGCGCACCACGATCGCTAGCGTCGCCCCGTGCTCCTCCCCGAGGCCGACGACGCCCGCACGGTGATCGGCGCCGCCCTCTGCGCCTTCGGATCGAGCGACGGGCTGCAGCCGCTCCAGGCGGCCGTCCTCGACGCCATCGCGGCCGACGCCTACGGCATCGACCTGGACGCCGAACCGGTCGCCCCGCTCACCGTGGCCCAGCTCGACGCCACCGACGCTCCGCTCCCGGTGCGCCACCAGGCGGCCCACCTGATGGTCGTCCTCGAGCTGGTCGCCGACCCCGTCGTCCCCGGCCAGGCCGACGCGGTCGAGCGCTACGCCCACCGGCTGGGGGTCCACCAGGCGATCCTCGAGGACGGCCGGCGCCTGGCCCGCCACCACGTCGCCCTCATGTACGCCGACCTGCAACGGTCGAGCTGGTACACCGAGCAGACCGTCGAGCAGTCCCTCGAGGGTCGGTTCTTCGAGCTGCTCCGGTCGAAGCTCGCCTACACCGGCGTGGTGCCCGACCGGGCCATCGCCCGCCGGTGGGAGGGCCTCCGTGACCTGCCGGCGGGCAGCTGGGGCCGCGGCGTGGCCGACTTCTACGAGCGCCACCACTTCCCCTTCCCCGGCGAGCTGCACGGCATCTACGAGCTCGGGGCGCGCCACGACTTCGTGCACGTGCTGACCGACTACGACGCCACGCCGGAGGGCGAGCTCGACGTGTTCGCCTTCATCGCGGCCTGCATGCCCGACGAGAAGGGGCTGGTCCTGCTGGCGGTGACCCTGGGCCTGTTCCAGAACGGCGCCATCCACCGCGTCGCCGGCAAGCGCGTGAAGATCGCTCGCACCGACACCCTCGGCGACCCCGGGGCGGCCGGGCGCTGGGGCGAGGCGTTCGCCCGGGGCCAGCGCTGCCCGTTCGACGTGATGGGCGGCATCGACCACTTCGCGCTGGCCCCGCGCTCCCTCGACGAGGTGCGCGAGCGCCTCGGCGTGGCGCCGCTCCCCTAGCTGGTCCCGATCCGAGGTTGCCCGGCGGGGCCGGACGGGTAGGCAGCGCCTGCCCGGTCGTCACGTCCGTCGGACCCGGCCGGCCTCGCGCTCCACGGCGCCGGCGGCCATCGCCGCACCCCGGCGGCGCGCCCGCGCCGTCGGCCCACCGACGCACGAGGAGGAACGCCATGGCCGAGCGCCTGGGCATGGACATCGACGCGGGCGAGCAGCTGGCCCGCCGCTTCCAGGAGGAGGCCCGGAAGGTCGGCGAGACCGTCACCACCATCAACGGCCAGCTGACCAGCACCTGGTGGGAGGGCCAGGACGCCAAGAAGTTCCGGGCCGACTGGGAGAAGCACCGGGCCAACCTCAACAAGCTCAAGCAGGAGCTGGAGCAAGCCGGCACCGCGGTGAAGCGCCAGGTCGACCAGCAGCGCACCACCTCCAACGCCTGAGCCGGCGCCGGCCCGGCCGCCGCCCGCAGGGGCCACGGTCGGGCCGGCCTCCCGTCCCGTGCCGATCCTCACCCTCCTCCCCGACGACCCCCACCTCGGGCCGGCCGACGTGCGGCTCGAGCTGACCCCGGCCGCCACCGCGGTCGACCTGGCCCGAGCCGTCACCGACTGGTACCGGCGCCCGACCCGACACCCCGACACGCGCGGGGGCGACACGCGCGCCGATGGCCGGCTCCTCGCCCCCGTCGACCCCGACGGCGCCTGGCCGGCGCAGCTCCGGCTGACCGAGGCCGACCTCTGCTCCGGGTCCGAGCTGCGCCTCTGCTGGGTCACGCCGGGCTGGGCGTCCGGCGACGCGCACCTCCGGCCGTCGGCCGTCGCCCTGGTGACCGGCGCCCGCCCGCCCGCCGACGACCTCCGCGCCGCCCCGCCCGACCTGGTCCCGCTGCACCACCGCACCGTGCTGGTCGGTCGCGACCCGGCCGCCGACGTCACCCTCGACGACCCGCTCGTCTCCCGTCGGCACTGCCTCGTCCGGCTCGGGGAGCGGCCCACGGTCGTCGACCTGGGGTCGACCAACGGCACCCAGGTGGACGGCGTCGAGGTGCGCGCCGAGACCCCCCTCGGGTGGTCGCAGCCGGTCCGGGTCGGCGACACCGAGGTCCGCCTCGAGCCCCGTCCGGGCGTCACCGCCGGAGCGGGCCCACGAGCGGTGCTCCGGCCACCCCGCCTCGAACCGATCCCCGCGGGACGCCGGCTGCGGCTGGCCCCGCCGCCCGAGCCGCCCGGCCGGCCGATGGTCCCCTGGCTCAGCGCCACCCTGCCCCTCGCCCTCGGCGGGGTCCTCTGGGTGCTCACCCGCAGCCTGGTCGCGGTGGCCTTCACCGCCCTCAGCCCACTGCTCTTCCTGGGCGCGTGGTGGGAGGCCCGGCGCGACCTCGCCCGAGACCACCGGCGGCGGGTCGAGCGCCACCGTCGGCACGTCGGACGCCAGATCGGCGAGCTGCTGGTCGACCAGCAGCTCGAGGCCGAGCACCTCGAGCTCGATCACCCCGATCCACCCGGGCTGGTCACCGGTGTCCTCGACTCGGCCCGCCTGTGGAGCCGGCGACGCGGCGACCCGGACCTGCTCACCGTCCGGGTGGGGCGCGGCCCCCGGCGGTCGACCACCACGGTCGAGGTGGAGGGCGGCGGCGATCCCGACGACCACGACCGGTTGGCCGAGCTGGTCGAGGACCACGCGGCCATGGCGGACGTGCCGGTCACCGTCGACCTCCTCCGGCACCGGTCCGTGGCGGTGGTCGGTCCGGAGGGCGCTACCGACGACCTGCTGCGCGCCGTGGTGCTCCGCCTCGCGGTGGACCACTCCCCGACCGACCTCCGCGTGCTGGGCGCGCTGGGCGAGGGTCGCGCCCACCACCTGGACTGGTTGCGCTGGTTGCCGCACGCCGTCGCCTCCGGCGGGACCGATCGCCCCACCGCCGCGGTGGGAGCCTCCGGGGGCGGTGAGCTGCTGGCCGCGCTGCTCGCCGGTGGCCTCGACCTCGACCGGCGGACCGTGGTGCTGGTCGACGACGGGGCCGACCTGCCCCGCCCGATGGTCGAGCGGCTCCTGGCCGCGACCGCCGACGAGCCGGTCGTGGTGCTCTGGGTGGGCGACGACCCGGCCCGCACCCCGACCTCGATCGGCGCCGTGCTCGACCTCGGTCGACCGGGAACCGACCGGGGAGGCGAACCCGTCGCCCCGGCCGTGCTGCGGTGGGCCGACCGGTCCGAGCCGTCGGCGCCGTTCCTGCCCGACGAGCTCCGCGCCCGATCGGCGGAGACGGCCGCCCGCCGGCTGGCCCGGTGCGTCGACGTCACCGACGCGGGCGACTCGCGGTCCTCGCTGCCCGCCTCGCTCCGGCTCCCCAGCCTCATCGGCGACCTGGCGGGGCCCGACGACGTCGACGCCGTGGTCCAGCGCTGGTCCGAGACCACGGGGCTGCGGGCGCCCATCGGGCTCGGCCCCGAGGGGACCGTCACCGTCGACCTCCGCCGCGACGGACCCCACGGGCTGGTCGCCGGCACCACCGGCTCGGGCAAGAGCGAGCTGCTGCAGACCCTCATCGCCTCGCTGGCGGTGTCCGCACCCCCGTCTCGCCTGGCGTTCCTGCTCGTCGACTACAAGGGCGGGGCGGCCTTCGAGCAGTGCCGCGACCTCCCGCACACGGTCGGCTACATCACCGACCTCACCCCGGCGCTCGTCGGCCGGGCGCTGACCTCGCTGCGGGCCGAGATCACCCGCCGGGAGCGGCAGCTCGACGCGGCCGGCGCCAAGTCCCTCACCGACCTCGAGGCCGCCCGGCCCGGGGCCTGCCCGCCGTCGCTGCTGATCGTGGTCGACGAGCTGGCGGCCCTCGCCGCCGACGTCCCCCGGTTCGTCGAGGGCATGGTCGACATCGCCCAGCGGGGACGCAGCCTCGGCATGCACCTGCTGCTCGCCACCCAGCGTCCCCAGGGGGTCGTCACCGACAGCATCAGGGCCAACACCGACCTGCGCATCGCCCTTCGGGTCGGCGCCGCCGAGGACAGCCAGGACGTCATCGGCACCGCCGACGCCGCCGCCATCTCCCGCCGCACCCCCGGGCGCGCGTGGGTCCGCCGGGTCGGTCACGGCGACGGCGGGCCGGTGCAGGTCGCCCACGTCGGCATCCGGTCGTCGGTCGACGAGGAGCCGCCGGTCGTCGTCCGGCGCCACACCATCCGGCGCGACCCAGACCCGGAGCGCACGGCCCGCAGCAGGGCCGGGCGGACCGGGCGGACCGGCAACGGAGCGTCGTCCACCCCCACCGACCTCGAGCGGTTGGTGGCGACCACCGTCGTCGCCGCCCGCCGCTGCGGCGAGTCGCCCGGCCCGCCCCCGTGGGTGAAGGAGCTGGGCGCATCGCTGGTCGGCGAGCCGCTCGGCGCCGGTCGGGTGGCGCTGGTCGACCACAGCGAGCCCGACGAACCCCGGGTCGTCGGCGAGACGACGGTGACCGACGGCGCGGTCCCCGTCGGCCTGGCCGACGAGCCGGCGGCGCAGCGTCAGCGCCCCCTCCACCTCGACCACCGCCGTCGTGGCAGCTACGTGGTGCTGGGGGCCAGCGGCTCCGGCAAGTCCGAGTTGCTGCGGTGGTTCGCCGTCGCCGCCAGCCTCCCCGCCGGCAGGCCGGCCCCGCACCTCTACGTGGTCGACGCCGCCGGCGGCGGGCTGGCCGACCTGCGCGCCCTTCCCACGGTGGGCGACGTGGTGCCGGCCGAGGACCGACCGAGGGTCCTCCGGCTGATCCGCCGCCTGCACCGCGCCCACCGGGAGCGGGCGGCGGCCCAGGCGCACCACCGAGCCCGTGACCTCGACGAGCTCCGGCGGCGCACCCCCGGGGCGTGGCCCCGCACCCACCTGCTGGTGGACGGGCTCGCCAGCCTGGTGGCGGACCTCGACCGGGCCGGTCGCACGGGCCGCCACCACGTCGAGCTGCTCACCGAGCTCGTCCAGCAGGGCCGGCGCACCGGCATCCACCTGACCGCCACGGCGCCTCGGCGCGCCGCCGTCGACGCCCCGCTGTGGAGCGCGCTGCAGGGCCGGGTCGTGCTCCGGCTGGCGTCGAGCGACGAGTACGGCGCCATGGGCCTGACCGGCCCCGTGCCGGCGGACGACGATCCACCGGGTCGGGCCATCGTCGACGGCCTGGCGGTCCAGGTCGCCGCCCCGCCGGCCCTGCCGGGCGCGCCGGGCGACGGCGCGGGACCGGCGGCGGATGGGGCCGACCGCCTCCGACGGGTCCTCGCCGCCATCGGTCTCGACCCGCCGCCAGCCCCGATCCCGCCCCTGCCCGACCGCATCGTCGCCCGCCCGCCGACCGGCGCGACCCTGGCGACCGCCGCCCCTGCCGGCACGGTGGCTCCCGGTCTGGTCGTCGTCGGCCTCGACCACGACCAGCTCGAGCCGGCCGCCGTCGATCTGGACGACGGCTGCTTCGTCGTCGCCGGCCGCTCGCGCTCGGGCAAGTCGGGGGTCCTGGCCGCCCTCGCGGGCGGCGCCGGGGCCGCCGCCGCGGCTCCGGTGCGGGTGGTGGTCGGGCCCGGCGCCGCGCAGCTGGCCGCCGCGATCCCGGGCGCCGTCGCCGTCGCTCGGCCCGACGCCTGGCCCGCGGCCCGGGCCCGCCTCGACCCCGGCACCGGCGGGGCGCCGGTCCCGACCGGCGGATCGGCCGGAACCGAACGGGCGGGACGGCGAGCCGTCCTCGCCCTCGACGACCTCCAGGACTGGGCGGGCGGCGGACCCGGGTCCGAGCCGTGGGCCGAGGTGGTCGCCGACGTCGAGGCGATGCTGCGGCGGCGCCGGACGCTCGGGCTGCTCGTCGTGGCGGCGGTCGACACCGACCACACCAAGAGCGCCTACGGCGACCAGCTCGACGCCCGGCTACGACGTGACCGGTGCGGCCTGGTGCTGCGGCCCGACGAGCTGGACGGCTCGGTCCTCGGCTGCGACCTCCCGGCGCCGCCCGAGGACTCCCGGGTCCCGGCACGCGGCTTCCTGTGCGTGCGGGGTGCGGTCCGGTTCGTCCAGGCGTTCTCGGCGACGGCGACGGCGGGCGTGGGTACCGTCGAACCATGACCCTGGACCTCTCGATCGACGAGCTGCTCACCACCACCCGCTCGGTGCGCAAGCGCCTCGACCTGACCCGACCGGTCGGGCGCGAGGTCGTCGAGCGGTGCATCGAGATCGCCGTCCAGGCCCCGACGGGCTCCAACTCCCAGCAGTGGCAGTGGCTGGTCGTCGAGGAGCCGACCCTGAAGGAGCAGATCGCCCACTACTACGCCGCCAACTTCGACCCCTACGTCGAGCAGAGCGAGCAGTCGCCGTACCCCGAGGGCGACTCCCGCAACCAGCGGGCCGCCCGGGTTCGCGAGTCGGCGGTGTTCCTGCGCAACCACCTGCACGAGGTGCCGATCATGGTCATCCCGTGCCAGGTCGGCCGGGTGCCCGACGACGCCCCCACCTTCGCCCACGCCAGCTTCTACGGCTCGATCCTGCCGGCGGCCTGGAGCTTCATGCTGGCGCTGCGGGCCCGGGGCCTCGGCAGCTCGTGGACCACCCTGCACCTGCCCAACGAGCGCGAGGTCGCCGAGCTGGTCGGCATCCCCTACGAGCAGGTCACCCAGGTCGGTCTCTTCCCGGTGGCGTACACGGTCGGGACCGAGTTCAAGCCGGCGCCGCGCCGGCCGCTGGACGAGGTCCTGCACTGGGACCGCTGGTAGCCGGCGCGGTCAGTCGCCGGCCAGCCGGGGCGGGAAGCCGCCGGTGGCGATCGGGCCCCAGCGCTCGGGGGTGACCCGGATCAACACCTTGCCCTGGCGCTGCATGGCGGCGCGGTACTCGTCCCAGTCGTCGTGCTCGCCGGCGATCGAGCGGTAGTAGTCGACCAGGCCGTCGAGCGCCTCCGGCAGGTCGACCACCTCGGCCCGTCCGTCGACCTGCACCCAGGCGTCGTCGAAGGCGTCGGAGAGCACCAGGACGGTGGCCGCCGCCCGCTTGCGCAGGTTGGCCACCTTGGCCCGCTCCGGGTAGCTCGACACCACGATGCGGCCCTGGTCGTCGACCCCGCCGGTGACCGGCGAGAGCTGGGGGCGGCCGTCCTGGCGCTCGGTCACCAGGACCAGGTGGTGGCGGGTGCGCACGAAGTCGAGCAGCTCGTCGCGCCCGACGTGGTCGGTGGTGGCGATGTTCGGGGACATGGCCGTCACCGTACGGACGAACCGGCAGGCTCGGGACTCCGGCCGGGCGATGGCACGGCCGGGGTCCCGGGAACGGCTGGAGGAGCGACGGGCGCCGGCGCCTACGGTGCGGCCATGGCCGCCGAGACCACGCCGAACCGCGCCGCCGCCGACCGGTCGCTCGTCGGGCGCCGGGTGCTCGTCACCGGCGCCTCGGCGGGCATCGGCGAGGCGGTCGCCCGGGCGGCGGCCGCCGCCGGGGCGCAGGTCGCGGTGCTGGCCCGGCGGGCCGAGCGGCTGGAGCCGCTGGCCGCCGAGATCGGGGGGCTGTCGGTTCCCGCCGACGTGGCCGACCACGCCGCCACCACCGCCGCGGTCGATCGGGCCGCCGAGCAGTTCGGCGGGTTGGACGCCCTGGTCAACGCGGCGGGGGTCATGGCCGTCGGACCCCCGTCGTCGACCGACCCGGCGGCGTGGCGGGAGATGTTCGAGGTGAACGTGCTGGGGCTGCTGGCCGCCACCGTCGCCGCCGCCCCCCACCTGCGCCGCGCCGTGGGCGGCTCGGTGGTCAACGTCTCGTCGATGTCGGGCCGCCGGGTGCCCCGTGCCGGCAGCGGCGCCTACGCCGCCTCGAAGTTCGCCGTCCACGCCGCCTCCGAGGCCCTGCGCATGGACCTCCAGCACGACGGCGTCCGGGTCACCACCCTCTCACCGGGGTTCGTGGACACCGACCTGGCCGACTCGTGGGAGGACCGTGAGGCCGCCGCCGGGTGGAAGGAGGGGGCGCAGGCGGGGCTCGACCCGGCCCGGGTGGGCGACATCGTGGTCCACCTGCTGGCCCAGCCGCCGGAGGTGGCGGTGGTCGAGTACGCCGTGCTGGCCACCAACCAGCCGCCCGGCCCGCCCCGCTGACCCGGCGTCCGGACGAACCGGCGGCCCGGCTACTCGACCAGGCGGAGCCCGCTCGGGGCGATGGAGGCCTCGACGCTCGGCAGGTCGACGGTGAAGGCGGTGCGGTGGCCGGGGAAGACGTACTCGCCGAGCAGCACCGGCCGTCCGTCGACGTCGGAGGTGACGCGCTCGCACGACAGCACCGGGGAGCCGACCGGGATGGCCAGCACCTCGGCGTCGGCCTCCGACGCGGCGTGGGACTCGATGGTCTGGACGGCCCCGCCGATCTCGACCGGCAGCAGCTCGTAGAACGAGCGCTCGGCGACGTCGCTCCGCGACAGCTCGGCGCCGAGGTCCTCGGGGCACCACACCGTGACCCGGGCGAAGGGCTCGCCGTCGGCCAGGTTGACCCGACGCACCCGCAGCACCGACGCCACGCCCAGGGCCCGCCGGACGCGGGCCGGCGCCTTCTGGAACCCGAAGTCGAGGATGCGCCGCTCGGAGCGGATGCCCGAGCCCTCGAGCTGGTCCTCGATGGTGTGCAGCCTGGCCAGCGACTGCCGCAGCGGATCCGCGGCCACGAACCACCCGAACCCCTGGCGGGCGTCGACCAGGCCCTCGGCCCGCAGCACCTCGAGCGCCTTGCGGACGGTCACCCGGCTGGCGTCGAACTCGGTCGACAGCTCGGACTCGCTGGGCAGGAGCCGCCCGGCGGCGTAGCGGCCGCCGTCGATCCGGACCCGGAGCTGCTCGGCGATCTCCCGGTAGCGGATGGTCCTCACTTGTCTTATGCTTGTATTGTTTCACGGCCGGCGCAAGCCGGGTAGCTCCCGACCAGCCGCTGCACCCGATCAACCACCACGACCCGAGCGAGGCGACCATGGCCGTCTCCGCGACGACCCCCATCGACCTGGTCGAAGGCGTGTACCAGCGGCTGCCCGACCGCGTCGCCACCGCCCGGCGGCGCCTCGACCAGCCGCTGAGCCTGACCGAGAAGATCCTGGTCAACCACCTGCGCGACCCCGACGAGGGCGGCCTCGAGCGGGGGGTCTCCTACACCGACTTCGACCCCGACCGCATCGCCATGCAGGACGCCACCGCCCAGATGGCGCTGCTGCAGTTCATGACCGCCGGCCTCGACCGGGTCCAGGCGCCCACCACCGTCCACTGCGACCACCTGATCCAGGCCAAGGTCGGCGCGCTGAAGGACCTGGCGGTGGCCACCGACACCAACGCCGAGGTCTACGACTTCCTGTCCTCGGTCTCGAAGCGCTACGGCATCGGCTTCTGGGGCCCCGGCAGCGGCATCATCCACCAGGTCGTGCTCGAGCAGTACGCCTTCCCCGGCGGGATGATGATCGGCACCGACAGCCACACGCCCAACGCCGGCGGGCTCGGCATGGTGGCCATCGGCGTGGGCGGCGCCGACGCGGTCGACGTCATGACCGGCTACCCGTTCAACGTCCGGTTCCCGAAGCTCATCGGCGTGCACCTCACCGGTGAGCTGTCCGGCTGGGCCGCTCCCAAGGACGTCATCCTGAAGGTCGCCGAGATCCTCACCGTGAAGGGCGGCACCGGCGCCATCGTCGAGTACTTCGGCCCGGGCGCCCGCAGCATCTCGGCCACCGGCAAGGGCACGATCTGCAACATGGGCGCCGAGATCGGCGCCACCACCTCGCTGTTCGCCTACGACGACGCCATGGCCGCCTACCTGCGGGCCACCGGCCGCGAGGCCATCGCCGACGCCGCCGACGGGGTGGCCGAGCACCTGCGGCCCGACGACGAGGTCTTCGACGACCTCGACCGCGTCTACGACCAGGTCATCGAGATCGACCTGTCCGAGCTCGAGCCCCTCATCAACGGGCCCCACTCCCCCGACTACGCCCATCCGGTGTCGCGCGTCGGCGCCGACGCCGAGGAGAACGGCTGGCCGGTCGAGATCTCCGCCGCCCTCATCGGGTCGTGCACCAACTCGTCCTACGAGGACATCACCCGGGCGGCGTCGATCGCCCGTCAGGCCACCGAGAAGGGGCTGAAGGCCCGGACCCGGCTGCTCGTCACCCCCGGTTCCGAGCAGGTCCGGGCCACCATCGAGCGCGACGGCCTGCTCGACGACCTCGAGGCCATCGGCGGCGAGGTGCTGGCCAACGCCTGCGGCCCGTGCATCGGCCAGTGGTCCCGGCCGGACATGTCGCCCGACACGGTCAACACCATCGTCAACTCCTACAACCGCAACTTCCCGAAGCGGAACGACGGGTCGGCCAAGACCCTCAGCTTCGTCACCTCCCCCGACACCGTCATCGCCATGGCCCTGTCGGGACGGCTCGACTTCGACCCCCGCACCGACACCCTCACCACCGACGATGGCACCGAGGTGCGCCTCGACCCGCCGGTGGGCGAGACGCTGCCGGCCCAGGGCTACGACCCCGGCAGCCAGAACTTCCAGACGCCGCCGGAGGACGGCTCCGACGTCGAGGTGGTGGTGTCGCCCGACAGCGAGCGCCTGCAGCTGCTCACCCCGTTCGAGCCGTGGGACGGCAACGACTTCGTCGAGCTCCCGCTGCTGCTCAAGGCCCACGGCAAGTGCACCACCGACCACATCTCGATGGCCGGTCCCTGGCTCAAGTACCGCGGTCACCTGGAGAACATCTCCGGCAACCTCTTCGCCGGGGTGGTCAACGCCTTCACCGAGGCCGACGGCGAGGGCAAGGACCCCCTCGACGGCGAGACCAAGCCGTTCCCCGAGATCGCCAAGCACCTCGGCGAGGAGGGCGTCTCCTGGGTCGCGGTGGGCGACGAGAACTACGGCGAGGGCTCGTCCCGCGAGCACGCCGCCATGGAGCCTCGCTTCCGGGGCGCCAAGGCCATCGTCGTCCGCTCCTTCGCCCGCATCCACGAGACCAACCTGAAGAAGCAGGGCGTGCTGCCGCTGACCTTCGCCGATCCGGGCACCTACGACCAGATCGAGGAGGACGACAAGCTGTCGTTCCTCGGCCTCGACGAGCTGGCCCCCGACAAGCCCGTCCACGGCGAGATCGTCAAGCCCGACGGCACCACCATCGGCTTCGAGACGACCCACACCCTGAACGACGAGCAGATCGACTGGTTCAAGGCGGGCAGCGCCCTGAACATCATCCGGGCCCGCGCTGGCTCCTGAGGTCCGACACCCGCCTCTAACGTCGGCGCGGTGGGGACCGTCGAGGCCGACGCGACGCGCGCCGAGGCCGGCGACGAGACCGACGCGCCTGTGCCCACCGCACCTCGGCTGGTGCACCGGCCGGCCCTCGACGGGCTGCGGGGCATGGCCCTGCTGGTGGTGCTGCTGTACCACGGCGAGGTCCTGCCCGGCGGGTTCCTGGCCCTCGACCTGTTCTTCACCCTCTCCGGCTACCTGATCACCTCCCTGCTGCTCGAGGAGCGGCGGCGGTCGGGCCGCACCTCGCTCCCCCGGTTCTGGGGTCGGCGGGCCCGGCGGCTGTTCCCGGCCCTGCTGGTCTTCATCGCCGGCATGGGGGTCTTCGCCCGCTTCTTCGCCACCGCCTTCGAGCGCGCCCAGATCCGCGCCGACGGCCTCGCCACCCTCTTCTACGTCGCCAACTGGCACGCCGTGCTGACCGGCCAGGACTACTGGCGCAGCGCGCTGTCGCCCTCGCCCTTCCAGCACGCGTGGAGCCTGGCCGTCGAGGAGCAGTTCTACGTCCTCTGGCCGCTGATCGTGGTCGGGGTGCTGGCCCTGCGGCCGTCGTTGAAGGCGCTCTGGCGAGCGACGGTGACGCTGACGCTGGCCTCGGCTGTCTGGTCGGTGGTGCTGCACGCCCTCGGCGCGTCCGACATCCGGATCTACCAGGGCACCGACACCCGGGCGGTGGCGATCCTGGTCGGCTGCGCGCTCGCCGTCGCCGAGCGACGCGACCTGCTGCCCCGCACCGCGTCCGGGCGGCGGGCGGTCGAGCTGGCCGCCGGCGCGGTGCTGGCCCTCGACGTGGTGGCCTGGGCCACCGTCCAGGGCGAGGACCCGAACCTGTACCGCGGCCTGCTGCCGCTGAGCGGGCTGGCCGGCGTCCTGGTGGTGGCCGCCGCCGCCCGCCGGGCGCCCGGGCCGGTGGGACGGGCGCTGACCTTCCCGCCCTTCGTGAAGCTGGGGCTGATCAGCTACGGGGCCTACCTGTGGCACTGGCCGCTGTACCTGGTCCTCACCCCCGAGCGCACCGGTCTCGACGGGGTGGTCCTGCTCGCCGTCCGGCTGGCCGCCACCGTGGTCGCCGGCACCCTCTCGTACCGGCTGGTCGAGCAGCCGATCCGGCGAGGCGCCTTCCCCCGGACGATCGGCCCCGTGGCGGTCGGGGCCACCGCCCTGGCGCTGCTGGTGCTGCTCACCACGACCTACGACGCCCGCTCGGCGGGGGCCAGCTTCGACAAGCAGCAGCCCAACGAGGACCGCTACGCCCTCGCCTCGAACCCCGCCGCCCCGAAGCTGATGATCACCGGCGACTCGGCCAGCCGGTCGCTCGGCTACTACGTCACCCCGATCCGCGACCGCTTCGACGTGTCGGTGGTGGTGCGGGGCGTGGCCAACTGCCAGCCGCTGTTCGGCACCGCCCCCACCCGCACGGTCGCCCACACGCCGGACGACACCACCAAGCCGTGCACCGAGCGGTGGGCCGACGACGTCCGCCGCTTCGACCCCGACGTGGTGCTCGTGCTGTTCGGGGCCATGCCCCTCGACGAGATGCAGATCGACGGGCGGTGGGTCCACGCCTGCGACCCGACCTTCGACCGCGCCCTGGTCGACATCACCCGGGAGCGGGCACGGACGCTCACCTCACGGGGCGCCACCGTCGTGTGGTCGCTGACCCCGTGGAACGACCTGCACAACCAGCCCCGTCAGCTCCAGGTCGATCGGGTCCGCTGCGCCAACGCCGACTACCGCACCGCCCTCCGCGGGCTGCCCCACGTGGTGCTGTTCGACCTGGACCCGCTGCTCTGCCCGACCGGGCCGCCCTGCCCCACCTACTTCCCCGGGACGACCATCAACATCCGGCCCGACGGGCTGCACTTCTTCGACTACGACGGGCCCATCGTGGCCAACTGGACCGTGCCCCGGGTCCTGGCCGCCGCCCGGGGCGCGCCGGGCTGACGGCCCGGCGACGGTCGCGGGGACGACGGTCAGTCCGAACCGGGGCGGCGGGCGCGCTCGTCGGTGCCGTCGTCGGCGTGGCCCGGCGGCAGGGTCGCCGCCAGCTCCTCGGGCGTCGGCGTGCGCCGCACCTTGGCCTCGGCCGGCAGCAGGTCGACGATGGCCGCCATGATCCGACGGGTGTCGGCGTCGGCCGAGCGGTACTTGAGCGGCACCGGCCGGCCCACCCGGATGCGCACCCGGGGCGGGTTGGCCACCGCCAGGACGTTCGGCACGCGGGCGTTGCGGGGCCACACCCGTTCGGTGCCCCACAGCCCGATGGGGATCACCGGCGCCCTGGTCATGGCCGCCAGGCGGGCCGCGCCCCAGCGTCCCTTCAGCTCGGGATCGAAGAACGCCGCACCGCGCGGGATGGTGCCCTGCGGCATGATCGCCACCAGCTCGCCGGCCTCGAGGGCCTCGGCCGCCGCCCGCAGCGGCTCGGCGGAGCCGGTGCCCCGGTCGACCCTGATGCCCCCGAAGGCCGCCGCCATCTGGCCGACGACCGGGGCGTCGAACACCTCCTTCTTCCCGAGGAAGCGCACCGGGCGGTGGGCCTGGGAGATGGCCATGCCCATGGCGAGGGGGTCGAAGTAGCTGCGGTGGTTGCCGACGAGGATGCCGGGACCCTCCGACGGGATGCGGTCCGTGCCGGCGATGTCGAAGCGGACGAAGGGCACCAGCTCGGGCCGGGCGAAGGCCTGGGCGACCTGCTGCGGCTCGACCCCGGCGACCTTGGGCACGCCGGCGGGCACGTCGAGGAACTGCGACGGCCAGCGGCGGGCCACCGCCACCAGGCGCAGGCGCGGGTCGGGGTTCACCGCCACCGCGTGCCCCACCGCCGAGAGCAGGGGCAGGTCGTAGATGCTGTCGGAGTAGGCCCAGCTGTCGGCGACGGACACCCCGTGGGCGGCGGCCCAGTCGCGCACCGCCGAGAGCTTGCCGCCGCCCCACACGAAGTGGCCGGCGATGGTGCCGTCGTAGGCCCCGTCGCGCTCGCCGTAGCGGGTGGCGATGACGTCGTCGAGCCCGAGCCGCTCGGCCAGCGGCTGGACGAGGTCGAACGGCGAGGTGGTGGCCATCACCACCCGGCGACCGGCGGCCCGGTGCTCGTCGAGCAGCGTGCGGGCGAAGGGCTGGACCTGCTCGTCGAGCCGCTCGGCGGCGGACCGGCCGGCCCGCTGCACCGTCGCCCGGTCCCAGCCGGCCGCCATGCGGGCGGCCTGGCGGGTGAGCAGCATGCTCGGCAGGGTCTCGCCCACCACGTCGAAGAGCCGGAAGAGCAGGCCCTCGCCGGGGATCGAGCGGTCCGGGAGCACCCCCACGCTGCGCAGCGCCTCGGAGAGCACGGGGCCACTGGCGCCGCGGAGCAGCGTGCGGTCGAGGTCGAAGAAGGCGGCGGCGGAGGCCATGGGCCCCGTTGTAGCCGCGCTGGCCGGGGCGCACCACGGGGCCCGCGAGCGATTCCGCAGGGGGGACCGGCCAAGGGGAAGACCGGCCCCCTCCCTGCGGCGGTTCGGGCTGAGCCCGTCACCAGGCGTTGGAGGACCGGCGGGGGAACCGGCTGCACCCTCACGCAACGCTCGTGACCTCGACGATACGGACGGCGCTCCCATCAGTCCAACAGTTTCAGGTGATACCTGCCATCATCTCTGCAGATGGATCTGCGCCAGCTCGACGCCCTCACCGCGGTGGCCGACCACCGCAGCTTCACCGCCGCCGCCGCCGCCCTGCGCACGGTCCAGTCGAACGTCTCGACCCACGTGGCCCGGCTCGAGCGCGAGCTCGACGAGGTGCTGGTCGACCGGGCCACCGGCCTGCTGACCCCGGCCGGCGAGCTGGTGGTGGCGCGCCACCGCCGCATCCAGCGCGAGCTCGAGGCCATCACCGCCGACGTGGCCGCCGCCCGCGGCGAGCTGTCGGGCACCGTCCGCCTCGGCGTCATCGGGACCGTCGCCCGCTGGCTGGTGCCCCCGCTGCTCGAGCGGCTGGGGACGGACCTGCCTCGCGTGCAGGTCGTGGTCGTCGACGCCTCGACCACCTCGCTCCTGCCGCAGCTGGTGGCGGGGCGCCTCGACCTGGCGGTGGTGAACCTGCCCGTCGAGCACCCCGACCTCCGGGCCGAACCGCTGCTCGTCGAGGACCACGTCCTCGTCGTCCCGGTCGACCACCCCCTGGCCGAGCACCCGAGCACGACCCTGGTCGAGCTGGCCCGCCACCCGCTCCTGCTCGAACCGGCCGGCACCGGCTTCCGCGACGACCTCGACGCCGACGCCGCCCGGGCCGGCACCCGGCTGCAGGCGGCGGCGGAGATCGACGGGGTGCTGCTCGTCGCCAGCCTCGCCTTCCTCGGCCAGGCGCCGGCGGTGCTCCCGAGCACCGCGGTGCCCGACCCACCCGACGACCGGGACGACGGCGGCGGGGACGGGCTCGACGGCGGGTCGGCGCGGTGGCGGCGCGTGCAGGTGGAGGGGTTCCGTCCCCGCCGGGTTGGCCTGGCCGTCTCGACCCGCAGCCAGCTCGCCGCACCGGCGGTCGCGGTGCAGGAGGCCCTGGTCGAGGTGGTCCGCGACGCCGCCCCGCACGGCTCGGGTGTCCGACTGGCGCCCGGTACGATCTGACCGGCGGGACGCTCCGACGCTGGAGCGGTGGTCAGACGACGAGCGAGAGAGAGCTGAGACGCCAGTGGCCGAGAGCGTGACGATCACCGACAACCGCAGCGGGGAGAGCATCGAGATCCCCATCGTCAACGGCGGGGTCTCCGCCGCCGAGTGGAAGAAGCTCCTCGGCAACATCTGGTTCTACGACCCGGCCTACACCCAGACCGCGGCCACCAGCAGCGCCATCACCGAGATCGACGGCGAGGCCGGCATCCTGCGCTACCGCGGCTACCCGATCGAGCAGCTGGCCGAGCAGTCCACCTACCTCGAGGTGGCCTACCTGCTGATCTTCGGCGAGCTGCCCACCGAGGAGCAGTTCGCCGCCTGGAAGCACGAGATCACCTACCACACGTTCATCCACGAGAACGTGCGCAAGCGGTTCATGGAGGGCTTCCACTACGACGCCCACCCGATGGGGATGCTCGTCTCGGCCATCGCCGCCCTCTCGACCTTCTACCCCGAGGCCAAGAACATCTTCGACGTGGACATCCGCGACAAGCAGATCGTCCGGCTCATCGCCAAGGTCCCCACGCTGGCCGCCTGCGCCTACCGGTTCAGCATGGGCATGCCGTTCGTCTACCCGGACAACACCCTCGACTTCGCCGCCAACTTCAACTCGATGATGTGGAAGATCGCCGAGCCGCGGTACGAGCCGCACCCGACCATCGCCCGCGCCCTCGACGTGCTCTTCATCCTCCACGCCGACCACGAGCTCAACTGCGGCACCGCCACCATGCGCATGGCCGGCAGCTCCCACCCCGACCCCTACATGGCCACCGCGGCCGCCACCGCCGCCCTCTACGGGCCCCGCCACGGCGGCGCCAACGAGCAGGTCATCAAGATGCTCACCGAGATCGGCGACATCAGCAACGCCGATGACTTCATCGCCTCGGTGAAGCAGGGCAACGGCAAGCTGCAGGGCTTCGGCCACCGCGTGTACAAGAACTTCGACCCGCGGGCGAACATCATCAAGAAGATCGCCTACGACGTCTTCGAGGTCACGGGGAAGAACCCGCTGCTCGACATCGCCCTGAAGCTCGAGGAGGTGGCGCTGGCCGACGACTACTTCATCAGCCGCAAGCTCTACCCGAACGTCGACTTCTACTCCGGGCTGATCTACCAGGCCATGGGCTTCCCGCTCGACATGTTCACCGTGCTCTTCGCCATCCCCCGCACCTCCGGCTGGCTGGCCCACTGGAAGGAGCTGCTCGAGCAGGACCAGAAGATCGCCCGGCCCCGCCAGCTCTACACCGGCTCCGAGGCCCGCGACTACGTGGAGATGGCGGACCGCTGACCGGTCCGGGCGGCTGGGGCCCGTACCGGCCGCCCCCCCGACCCGCTCCGCTCCCGCCGCCCCCGCCCCGGCCCTGGCCGCCGGTGCGGCGGCGCGGTCCCACCGCCCGGATCGGCCCCCGCCTCGGCGCCCGGGCCATCGACTCGGTGCTCGAGATCGCCGCCGGCGCGGTGGTGCTCTACGTGCTGAGCGACCTCGGGCGGCCCTACGCCACCCTGTTCGTCATCGCCGCGCTGGTGACCGCCTACGAGACGGTCTCGGTCGCCACCGCCGGCGCCACCGTCGGCAAGCTGGTCGTCGGGATCCGGGTGGTCGAGCTCGACGCCACCGACGGGGTGTCGTGGTCGGCGGCGGTCCGCCGGTCCTCGGTGCTCGGGCCCCTGCTCGTCCTGGCGGTGCCCGTCCCCGGTCTGCTGATCTCGGTCGCCACCTCACCGCTGCACCGCGGGGTGCACGACCGCCTGGCCCGCACCTACGTCGTCGACCCTCGCCTCGCCGCCGGCATCACCAGCGACGACCTGCTGGCCATCGCCGGGCTCGAGGTCCTCCCGGCGCCGACCCGCTGGGGCATCTGCCCGCCCGCCGCGGTCCGGCGGCGGGCCCGGCTCCACCGCCTCGACGACGCCCCGCTGCTCGTCCTCGGCCTGCTCGTGCTGGCGCTGCTGGCCGCCTTCGGGAGCGGGATCGGCGGCGTCCTGCTCCTCACCACCGGGCCGTGGCTCGTGCTGTTCCTGGTCGACGAGACGCGGCGCATCGCCCGCTGCGGGCAGACCGCCGGCCACCGCCGCGCCGGGCTGGTCGTGGTCGACACCACCACCGGCGAGGCCCCCTCGACCAGCCGGTCGTTCGTCCGGGCGCTGGTCATCGGCCTCGGGCTGTACGTGCCGTTGCTCGGGTGGCTGGTCGTGCTGCTGCCCGACGCCATCGCCCTGGTCTCGACCGCCGACCACCGCAGCATCCACGACCGCCTGGCCCGCACCGTCGTGATCGTCGATCCCCGCCTGGCCCCCGAGGAGCGGTACCGGACGTCGGTGGCCCTCGCCGCCGGGGCCGGGTCCGCCGGGGCCGTGACCTGAGGTGGCCCTCCCCCTCCGCGACGACACGCCGCCGGCGCGGACGCCCTGGGTCACCTACGCACTGATCCTGACCTGCACCGTCGTGCTGCTCTTCCTGCAGCCGCCGCCGTTCCAGCGCGGCATCGATGTGCTCGACGGCAACGACGAGGCCCGGGCGGTGCTGCGCTACGAGTACCGGTGGGGGGCGGTCCCGTGCGAGGTCGCCCAGGGTCGGTCGCTGGCCGACGGCGCCCGTTGCGACGCCCCGTCGGCCGTCCCGAAGGTGTCCAAGAGCGTGTGGCTGGCCCTCGTCACCTCGCTGTTCCTGCACGCCAACCTGATCCACCTGGCCGGGAACATGCTGTTCCTCTGGGTCTTCGGCGGCGCCGTCGAGGAGCGGCTCGGCCGGGGCCTGTTCCTGCTCGTCTACCTGACCTCCGGGGTCGTCGGCACCCTGGTGCACACGGTCTTCCACGCCGACCAGGCGGTGCCCGTCCTCGGCGCGTCGGGCGCCATCGCCGGGATCATGGGCGCCTACCTGGTGCTGCGCCCGCGTGGACGGATCCTGACGGTGATGACCTCGGCCGCCGTCCAGGTCGTCTACGTGCCGGCGTTCGTCGTCCTGGGGCTGTTCTTCGTCACCCAGTTCCTCACCCCCGACGCCGAGCACGTGGCCTGGCAGGCCCACGTGGGCGGCATGCTGGCCGGCGCCGCCTTCGCCCTCGGGCTGCGCGCCGTGCTCGACCGCCGGCGCCGACCGCCGGTGGCCCCGGTCCTCAGCCGCTGACCACGTCGAGCAGCACCTTGCCGACGTTGGCGTTGGCCTCGACGTGGCGATGCGCCTCGGCCACCGCCTCGAGCGGGAAGCGGCAGTCGATGACCGGGTGGAGGTCGCCGCGCTCGAACCCGGGCAGCACCTCGCGGGCGAAGCGCCGGGAGATGGCGACCTTCTCCTCCAGGGGCCGGGCCCGCAGCACCGTGCCGACCAGGTGGGCCCGCTTGGGCAGCAGCGCGCCCAGCGGGAAGGTCGCCGACCCGCCGCCCATCACCCCGACCTGGACGATGGTGCCGCCCTGGGCGAGGGCGTCGACGTTGCGGGCCAGGTAGTCGCCGCCGACCACGTCGAGCACGACGTCGGCGCCGAAGCCGCTCGTCGCCTCCTTGGTGCGGGGGACGAAGTCGGCGCCGGTGTAGTCGACGGCCACGTCGGCGCCGAGGTCCCGGCACGCGTCCACCTTGGCCGCCGACGACGTCGTGATCACCGAGGCCCCGACGTGCTTGGCGATCTGGATGGCGGCGGTGCCGACCCCCGACGCGCCGGCGTGGACGAGCGCCCATTGGCCGGCGGTCAGCCCGCCCTGCACGACCAGGGCGTCGTAGGCGGTGATCCACACCTCGGGGATGGCGGCGGCGTCGGCCACGCCCACCGCCTCGGGCACCACCATGGCCTGGCGCTCGTGGATGGCGACCCGCTCGGCGTAGGCCCCGCCGCTGACGATGCCCATGACCTCCTGGCCGATCGACCAGTCCTGCACCCGGCTGCCGAGGCGGGCGACCCGGCCGCTGAACTCCATGCCCGGCACCTCGTGGGGGCGGGCCGGTCCCGGCTCCGGGTACAGCCCGCGCCGCTGCAGCAGGTCGGCCCGGTTGACCGCGGTGGCGACCACGTCGACCAGCACGTCCTCCGGGCCGATCTCGGGATCGGGGATCTCCTCGATCTGCAGGACGTCGGGATCGCCGTAGCTGGTCAGGGTGATGGCGCGCACGGGACCTCCTGGGTGCTCAGCGCAGCGGGTGGGCGTCGAAGAAGTCGAGGACCAGGGCGGTGGCGTCGACCTGGTCGGTGGTGTGGCCGAGGCGGTCGACCTTCACCGGCGAGCCGGGCCAGGTGTGACCGCCGCCCTGGATGCTGTAGAGCTGCACCGCCGACCCCGGGGCGCACCCGGACCAGACCCAGTGGTCGACCTCGGTGCCGATCCGGGTGATCTGCGGGGTCGGCGAGCAGTGGGCCAGCTCGGCCCAGCGGGCCATGTTGTGCTCGGTGCCCGGGAGGCCCGCGTTGGGCTGGCCGGCGGGCAGGTCGCCCTCCTCGTACGGCACGACCGGGTCGGCGGTGCCGTGGAAGGCGATGACCGGGAGGGCCCGGTCGCAGGGCGGGAAGACGACCTCCTCGGCCACCAGGCCGACGGCGGCGATCCGGGTGGGCAGGGTGCAGGCGAGGTCGGTGGCGAAGGCCGAGCCGAGCGAGATCCCGTCGGCGAACACGCGGGTCGTGTCGATGCAGAGGTGCCGCTCGACCTCGGCGATCAGGGTCTGGGCGAAGGCGAGGTCGGTGCCGCCGGACCCGTCGGTCGGGAACAGCTGCCACTGCCCGCCGATGGCGTCGGGGGTGACCACCACGTAGCCGCGGCGCTCGCCCCGGTCCGGGAGCTGCGAGTAGGCGCTCTGCTCGAGGGCGTTCGATCCGCTGCCGTGGAAGTTCAGCACCAGCGGCTGCGGCTTGCGGTTGGTCGAGTCCCGGGGCACGCCGAGCCGGTACGACCGGGTGGCGCCGCCGGACCCGAGGGTGCGCACCACGTCGGCGTCCTGGCCCGCCGGGCCGTGGAGGTCGCTCGGCAGCGGCGTCCCGCACCCCGCCGTCCCCTTCGCCGCCCTCCCCGACCCGGCGCCCGGCGAGCCGGTGCCGGTCGAGCCGGTGCCGGTGGCCGTCCGGTCGGAGCCCGGCGCCGCCGACGTGCCGGACGAGCCCGACGACCCGGAGCTGCACGCCGCCGCCAGGGCCGCCACCACCAGGCCGACGAGCAGCCGTCCCAGCCGGGTGGGGGCGGGCGACGGCGGCACCGCGGCATGGTACGAGCCGACGGTGGCGCCGGGGCGACCGGAGCAGGACCCCGACGGGAGCGGGCGAGCGGTCGTACCCTTTGGACCACGCCCGCGAGCGCACCAAGGGGAAACCGACATGCCGACCAGGCCCGCCAGCACGCCCAGCGACCGCATCGACCCGGCGGCGGCCGATCCGGCCCCGGCGACGGCCGGCGACGGCTTCCCCGTCGACGCCGTCCCCGAGCAGGCGGTGGTCGCCGAGGCGGTGAAGGTCATCCACGACCACGCCGACCGCATCTTCCTGTGGGAGTACGGGCGGGACCGCGACCAGCTGGTGACCCTCTACAACAAGGCCATGGGGTCGCAGTGGAACAGCGTCACCGACCTCGACTGGTCGACCGAGGTCGACCCCGAGGAGCTGGTCGACCTCGACACGCCCATGCTGCAGCTCGTCCGGGCCACCGTCGACGTGCCCGGTTCGCCCATCGCCAGCTGGGGCGAGAAGGAGCTGGTGGCCTTCGCGGTCGAGGGGCTGAAGGCCCAGCTCAGCCAGTTCATGCACGGCGAGCAGGGCGCCATGATGACCGCGGCCAAGATCGTCGAGACCGTCCCCTGGATCGACGCCAAGTACTACGCCTCGACCCAGACCATGGACGAGGCGCGCCACACCGAGGTGTTCGCCAAGTACCTGCACACCAAGCTGGGCGAGGCCTACCCCATGAGCCCGTTCCTCGAGGAGCAGATCACCACCCTGCTCGAGGACAGCCGCTGGGACATCGCCTACCTCGGCATGCAGATCGTCATCGAGAGCCTGGCGCTGGCCGCCTTCGGGGAGCTGCTGCGCCGCACCGACGAGCCGCTCCTGCGCAAGCTCCTGCGCTACGTGCTCTCCGACGAGGCCCGCCACGTGGCCTTCGGCATCCTCAGCCTGGCCGAGTTCTACGAGCACCTCTCCGAGGCCGAGCTGAAGGACCGCCAGGAGTTCCTGGCCGAGAACACCCTGCGCAACCGGGCCCGCTCCACCACCCCGGAGGTGTGGGACCGCCTGGGCGTCCCGGCCGACGCGGTGATGCCGTACCTGGCCGAGGCCGCCTCGTCGCTCAAGGTGACGCCCTTCGCCGGCTTCCAGAAGGCGTTCTTCTCCAAGCTGGTGCCCAACGTCGGCAAGCTCGGCCTGCTCGACGCCAACGACGGCTACCTGCGCCGCCAGTGGGACGCCGCCGGCCTGATGGTGTTCGAGCACGCCGACGACACCGCCAGCGACTACACGACCTACGACGCGGTCGCCCAGGACCGGGCCGCCGCCGGCGCCTGACCGGACCGGAGACGGGAGCGCCCGCCATGACCCAGGTGACCGCCAGCTCGACGCCCAACCCGAACGCCCGCAAGTTCACCCTCGACCGCCCCGTGGGCGACGTGGTCAACGTCACCGACGCCTCGCGCGCCGGCGAGGAACCGCTGGCCGCCGCCCTCTTCGCCCTCGACGGGGTGGTCGGGGTGTTCGCCACCGCCGACTTCGTCACGGTCTCGAAGGAGCCCGCCGCCGACTGGGAGGCGCTCGAACCGGCGGCGGCCGACGTCATCGCCGACCACTTCGGCTGACCCTCGACGATCCCCGGCTCAGGCGAGCCGGCGCACCGCCGGCTCGGGCACCAGGTCCCACGGGGCCAGGCGGATCCGGGCGTCGGTCAGGAACGTGCCGGAGGCCGACACGATCACCGGGTTCAGCCGCACCAGCGCCACCTCGGGCACGGCGTCGGCCAGCGCGGCCAACCGCAGCAGGAGCTGCTCGGCGGCCGCCACCGCCGACCGGCCCAGCGCGGCGATCTCGGCGCCGACCGTCGAGCTGCTGACCAGCCACCCGGCGTCGGCGTCGGTCAGCGGCAGGATCCGCATGGCCAGCTGGTCGACGGCCTGGCTGGCCAGCGCGCCCGGGCCGAAGGTCACCACCGACCCGAACGCCGGGTGCTGGTGCACCCCCACCCAGCACTCGACCCCGGGCGGCCCCATGGCCTGCACCAGGGCGGGGCGCATGGCGCGGCCGAGCTGGCCGACCATGCGCCGGTAGGCGCTGCGCACCTCGTCGTGGCCGTGGACGTCGAGGGCCACGCCGCCCGCCTCGGTCTTGGCCAACCGCTCGAGCCCCGTGGCCTTCAGCGCCACCGGGTAGCCGATCTCGGCGGCGCCGGCCACCGCGGCGTCAGCGTCGTCGACCAGGCGGTGGGCCAGCGACTCGATGCCGACGGTGGCCAGGAGGTCGGCGGCCTCGTCGGCGTCGAGCCAGCGCTCCTCGGGGCGGGCCACCCCGTCGAGCAGGCGATCGACCAGCTCGGCCGCCGCCTCGGTGCCGTCGACCTCAGGGACCCGCCCGTGGGGCTGGCGCTGCCACTCCGCGTACTCTGCCACCCGGCCCAGCGCCTGGGCGGCGCCCTCGGGGAACGAGAACCGCGGCACCGCCTCGTGGCCGCCCGCGGTGTCCGGCGACTCCGCCGGCTCGGGCGCCAGGCCCAGGTAGGCGGCCACCACCGGCTTGCTCGGGTGGTCCGCCACCGCCGAGACCGCCCGAGCCACGTCGACGGTCTGCTTGCGGAGGGGTGGCGCGTAGAGCACCAGGACGGCGTCGACGCCCGGGTCGGTCAACAGGGTGCGCACGGCGACGCCGTACTCGGGCGGCCCCGCCTCGATGGTCAGCTCGACCGGGTTGTCCACGCTGGCGTCGGGCCGCAGGCGCGACGCCAGCAGCTCCCGGGTCTCCTCGGCCAGCCCGGCCAGCACCAGCCCCGCGGCCGCGCAGGCGTCGGTGGCCAGCACCGCCGGGCTCCAGGCGTTCGACAACACCGCCACCCGGCGCCCCTCGGGCAGCGGCTGGTGCACCAGCAGGCGGCACACGTCGAAGACCTGCTCGAGCGTCTCGACCCGGATGACGCCGGTCTGGCGCAGCATGGCGTCGATCGACACCTCGACGGGCCAGCCGGCGGCGTCGACCACCGCCTCGCCGCGCTCCTCGACCGACAGCGATCGGCCCGACTTCACCGCCACGATCGGCTTGCGGAGGCTGACCTGGCGGGCGATGCGGCTGAAGTTGCGCGGGTTGCCGAAGGACTCCAGGTAGAGCAGCACGACCTCGGTGGCGTCGTCGTCGTGCCAGTAGCGGAGCAGGTCGTTGCCGCTGACGTCGGCCTTGTTGCCCATGGCGACGAAGGTCGAGATGCCCAGCCCGAGCTGGGCGGCCCGGTCGAGGATGGCGGCGCCGATGGTGCCGGACTGCGACGAGAAGCCGATCGACCCGGCCCTCGGCTCGACGTCGACGAAGGTGGCGTGCATCGACACCGCCGGGGAGGTGTTCACCACGCCCATGCAGTTGGGGCCGATGACCCGCATCCCCCGGCGCCGGGCGGCGTCGACGACGGCCCGCTCACGCGTCCACCCCTCCTCGCCGGTCTCGGCGAACCCGGCCGAGAGGATCACCAGGCCGTGCACCCGCTTGGCCGCGCAGTGCTCGACCACCTCGAGCACCTGGTCGGCCGGCACCGCCAGCACGGCCAGGTCGATGTCGCCGGGCACCTCGAGCACGGTTCCGTAGGTCCGGACGCTGTGGACGTGACCGGCCTCGCTGTTCACCGGGTACACCGGCCCCTCGAAACCGTGCTCGATCAGGTGCCGGAACACCTCGTGGCCGATGGTGCCCGGCCGCCGGGAGGCGCCGACCACCGCGATCGAGCCGGGGCGCAGCAGCCGCTCGACGGACCGGGCCTCCGCCTTGGCCGCCCGCTCCTCCATCAGCGCCAGGGCCTCGGGCGTGGGGTCGATGGCCAGCTCGACCTCGACGACGCCCTCCTCGAACCGGCTGCGGACCTCGAAGCCGGCCTGCTTGAACACCGACAGCATCCGGCGGTTCTGGGGCAGCACCGTGGCGGTGAAGCCCGAGATGCCGGCCTCCCGGGCGGCGGCGGCCAGGTACTCGAGCAGGATGGTGGCGATGCCGCGGCCGTGGTGCTGGTCGTCGGTGAAGAAGGCGACCTCGGCGTCGCTGCGCACCGGGTGGCGGTCGTAGCGGGCCACGCCGATGAGCTCGTCGCCGAGCAGGCCGACGAAGGCCATGCGGTCGTGGAAGTCGACGGTGGTGAACCGCTCGACCTCGGCCGCCGACAGCCGCGGCCGGGGGCTGAAGAAGCGGAAGTAGATGCTCTCGGGCGACTGGCGCTGGTGGAAGCGCTCCATCCGGGGCCCGTCCTCGGGCCGGATCGGCCGGACGTGCAGGATCCCCCCGTCGGCAAGGGCGACGTCGGCCTCCCAGCGGGCGGCGTCGAGCCGAGGGTCGTCGACGGGCGACGGCCCGGGCGTCCCGGCGTCGGCGCCCCTGGCCGTGGGCATGGGCCGACCCTACCGACGCGCCCGCCGGTGAGGGGATCGACGCCGGTCACGTCGGAGGCGGCCGCCCCGGGGCGCCCTCCCCCCGCCGCTACCGTGGTCCGATCGTGGATGCCGCCCAGAGGGGTCACCGGTGACCCAGCTGCTCGTCGTCGTGATCGGCCTGGTGGTGGGCTTCGTCGGCTCCCGGGCGGCCCGCTCGATCCGCAGCTCCAGCAACCTGCGCCCGGGGTCCGACCGAGGGTCGGCGTCGAGCTTCGACCGCCTGCGCCGGATGGAGGACGAACCGCCAGCCTCCGCCCCGCGGCCGGCACCCCCCTCGCCGGCTGCGCCCCGGCAGGCGGCGCCGTCGCCCCCACCGGCCCCGGCCCCGCTGCCTGAGCCGCCGCGGACCCGACCCCTCGCCGACCCGGCGGCCGGCGCCGGCGACCGGACCCAGGTGGTGGCCGGCGCCGAGGCGCGGCTGGTGGCCGAGGCCGACGGGCGCTCCCACCGCCTCTCCGGCCAGGGCGTCACCATCGGGCGGGGCAGCGACCGGGACATCCGGGTCGAGGGCGCCCAGGCCAGCCGGGAGCACGGCACCTTCCGCCCCCGGCGGAGCGGTCCGGGCTGGACCTACACCGACCTGGGGTCGAGCAACGGCACCCGGATCAACGGGCGGGCGGTCACGCCCAACCGTCGCATCGAGCTGCGCGACGGCGACACCGTCGAGCTGGGCGGCGCCCGGTTCACCTTCCGGGCGGCCCCGCCCCCCGCCCGGCGCGATCCCCGCCCGGACCCCGACCGCACCCAGGTGCTGGACCCCGGCGACGAGCCGCCCCGATGACCACCGTGCTGCTCCTCGTGGGCAGCCTGCTCGTCGGGGTCGTCGTCGAGCAGCTGGCCCACCGGACGAAGGTCGCCGACGAGGCGTTCGCCCCGCACGAGCGCCGTCGCCGCCGGCGGCGCCGCCGCACCGTCGCCGCCGTGGTCGTGGTGGTGCTGCTGATCGGCGCCCCGCTGGCGGGGTACCTGTACGCCGACCACGTCTTCTCGAAGATCCCCCGGGTGGCGGTGGGCAGCCACCTGAGCTCGGGCGGCCACGGCACCAACTACCTGATGATCGGGTCCGACGCCCGGCCCGGCGTCGAGCAGGGCAACCGCTCCGACACCATGCTCGTGCTGCACCTCGGCTCCGGTGGCGCCAAGCTGCTCTCCATCCCTCGTGACCTCTACGTCACCATCGCCGGGACCGGCCAGAAGGCCAAGCTGAACGCCGCCTACAACGGCGGACCGGCCCGGCTGATCGACACCGTGGAGCAGAACTTCGACCTGCCCATCAACCGCTACATCGAGATCAACTACACCGCCTTCGGTGGCGTGGTCGACGCCCTCGGCGGCGTCACCATCAACTTCCCCAACCCGGCCCACGACGTGAAGTCGGGCCTCTACGTCCCCCAGGCCGGCGACGTGAAGCTCGACGGCGCCCAGGCCCTCGCCTACGTCCGGTCCCGGGCCTACGTGGAGACCATCCCCGGGCGCGGTGACGTCCCCCAGGGCGGTCTGCCCGACATCAACCGCAACCAGCGCCAGCAGACGTTCCTGCGGGCGGTGCTCTCGAAGGCGGGCCGGTCGAAGAACCCGTTCCAACTGGCCCGGGTGGGCAACGCCCTCAGCAAGGGCCTGCGCATCGACGACCGCATGACCCTCTGGGACGCCATCCGCTTCGCCTGGGACATGGGCGGCCTGAACCCCCAGTCGATCCCGCTGCCGGTGGTGCCGACCACCATCGGCGGCCAGGACGTGCTGCAACTCGGGCCGGACGCCCAGTCGGTCCTCGACCAGTTCCGCTGACCGTCGCGGCGCTCGTCGCGACGGTCAGGGGGCGTAGGCGAAGAACCCCGGGGTCGACCAGAGCTGGCCGGCTCCGGTCGTGGTGCTCACGACGGTGACCGAGCCGAACGGGCGGCCGGCGAAGGGGACCTGTCGGAGGCGGCCGTCGCCCTGGCCGAAGTAGAGGCGGCCGTCGACGAGGGCCAGGCCGGTGACCGACCGCCAGTCGAAGCCGTCACCGCCGCCGCTGGCCACGAACTGGTCGTAGCCGAGGATGCCGCTCTCGGGCTCGAAGTACCGGTAGTAGAGGTGCGGGTCGCCGGCGACGGTGTAGTAGAGCCGGCCCTGGTCGAAGAAGGCGCCGCTGGCGCCGGTCAGCCTCTGCCAGATCGGCACCGTGGCGGCCGGTCCGTAGGTCGAGCCGTCGAAGCGGCGCACGTCGAGCGAGCCGTCGCTGCGCACGGTGTAGAGCGACCCGCGGATCATGAAGGCGCCCCGGGCCTGGGCCCAGGCCACGCCGCCGGTGGGTGCGCTCTGGTCGGCGCCGAAGGTGGCCCCGTCGTACCCGAGCCGGTGGAGGGTGCCGTCGCCGCGGGCCGAGTAGAGCGTCGCCGGCAGGCCGACGGGGTGGGCCGGCTTGGACAGCTTCCCGCCGGCGTAGGGGAAGAACGACAGCCGCGGGTGGTACTCGCCCCCGATGTAGTCGACGTCGCTGCCGTAGTACACGCCGTCGGCGGTGGTCAGGATGGCGGTGGCGCCGAACCCTCGCTGCTGGCCCGGGGCCCAGGTGTAGGGCACGCCGTTCACCGGGTCGAGGGCGGCCACCTGCGGCCGGGCGACCGCGGCGGGCCCGGCGGTGTTGAGCGACGGGGTGTTGCCGTTGTTGAGCCAGCGGGGGTGCCCGCCGACGTACACGGTGCGGTCGGTGATGCCGACGCTGAACAGCGAGTCGCCGCCGGTGGCGTCGATCCACTGCGGCTGCTGCCCCGGGCCGGTGGCCTGCAGGTCCCAGCGGGTGGCGGCGTCCATCAGCGGGCTGCCCGGCGACCACCACGCCGTGTTGACGAAGTAGGTGCCGTCCGGCGAGATGGCCAGGTCGCGCAGGTAGAAGTAGCTCAGGTTGGTGCCGGGCACGTTCGACTGCCACGAGCTGAGCGTGGCCGGCCCGGTCGCCGGCACGTCGATGACCGCCAGCTGGGGCCGGCTGGCGCCGGCCACCTTCCGGAAGTTGCCGAGCACCACCAGCTTGTGGCCGTCGGGCGAGACGGCCAGCCGGTAGACGTAGGGCAACGGGTTGCCGCCGGTGCCGCTCGAGGCGATGGTCTCGCTCACGCCGATGGTGAGGTTCGGATCGACCGCGCCGGTGGTCAGGTCGACCGCCGCCAGCCCGGGCCGGACCTGGCCGTTCACCTTGGCGAACGAGCCGCCGAGGTAGATCCGCGACCCCTGGACCTTCACGGAGAAGACCCAGCCGTCGGTCACCGCGGCGAAGCCGGGGGCGGGCGCGCCCGAGGCGAGCTGGAGCCGGACCAGCCCGCCGGTGACGGTGGTCCCCCATCGCTTGAAGTCGCCGCCCACCACGACCGACCGGCCGTCCGGCGACGGCGCCACCGACTCGACCTTGCCGTCGAGCTGAGGGGCGAAGGCGGGGTCGACCGCGCCGGTGACGGGGTCGAAGGCGAACAGGTTCGACCGGGCGTAGGTCGTGCCCCCGCCGGCGTTCTGCACCTTGGTGAAGTCGCCGCCGACGACGATGCGGTTGCCGACCTTGGCGATGGCCCAGACCTTGCCGTCGAGCACCCACGGGGTGGAGTCGGCGGGGTTGGTCGAGGCCGACACCGGCACGGCGTCGAGCGAGTCCGGAGGCGGCGGGGCCGGTGGGGTGGTCACCGTCGTGGTGGTGGTCGGCGGTGGCGGCGGCGGCGGGGCCGGCTGGCAGGCGGCCGACACCAGCACGGCCACCGCGCCGAGCACCGCGGCCACCCCGCCGCGCACGGGGGCGGAGCGACGCCGGCCCGACCGGCGCCGGCGCCCGCCGTGCGGCGCGGTCGGATCTGTCGCTCGACTGCTCATGGTGTTCCCCTCCACACGGCCACCTCGGAGCCCGCTCGGGCGCCCAGGCGGCGACCACGTTCCGTGACCTCTCGCCGGTCACACTACGCTGCGTAGTCAGCAGGGTCAATGCCGCGCACCGGTCGCGATGCCGGCACCGACCGGCGCGACGGCCCGACCGACCGCCGAGGGCGCTCCGTACACTCGAACCCGCTGCGCCGTCCTCCCACCGACGGCGCTCCGGACCCGAGAGGAGGCGACGTGCTCTTCAGCCGCCGACCGCAGACCGTGATCGATCCGGCCGAGGCCCTACCGGGCCGTCCCGATCCCCTGCCCGTGCCCAGCGCCCACGAGGTGAACGGCCACCCCCTCAGCCCCCCGTTCCCCGACGGGCTGCAGCAGGCGGTGTTCGGCCTGGGGTGCTTCTGGGGCGCGGAGCGGCTGTTCTGGCAGACCCCCGGGGTGTTCACCACCGCGGTCGGCTACGCCGGCGGCACCACGCCGAACCCCACCTACGAGGAGGTCTGCTCCGGGCGCACCGGCCACGCCGAGGTGGTGCTGGTCGTGTTCGACCCCGAGCAGGTCGGCTACGACGAGCTGCTGAAGGTCTTCTGGGAGGGCCACGACCCCACCCAGGGCATGCGCCAGGGCAACGACGTCGGCACCCAGTACCGCAGCGGCATCTGGACCACCACCCCCGAGCAGGCCGAGGCCGCCGCCCGCTCGCGCCACGCCTACGCCGAGAAGCTGCGGGCCGCCGGGTACGGGGAGATCACCACCGAGATCGCCGACGCCGGGCCCTTCTACTACGCCGAGGACTACCACCAGCAGTACCTGGCCAAGGTGCCGAACGGCTACTGCGGCCTCGGCGGCACCGGCGTGTCGTGCCCGGTGGGGCTGGTCACCGACTGAGCGGTCCCCCGGTCGCGTCCAGGATCTGGCGCACGTCCTCGGCGGTCGCCCGCAGCTCGTCGCCGTCGAGGACCACCTCGGTGGCACCGGACGGCGCGAGCAGCAGGAACACGCAGGCCAGCACCGGCTGACCGGTGACCTGCTCGACGGCCAGCGCGTAGGTCGCCCCCTGCCCCCGGTACCGCTCGAGCAGGGTCGCGCGGTCGGCGTCGGTCGAGGTGGTGTCGGTCTTGTAGTCGACCACCACGTGGCCCTGATCGGTCCGGTACAGGAGGTCGATGTAGCCCTCGACCGGGCTGCGCTCGATCGGGGCCCCGACGTAGAGCTCGCGCCAGCGCCGCGGCGCGGCGACCGCACGAGCCACCCGGTCGCTGGTCAGCCCCGCCCAGGCCAGCCGGGCGACGAGGTCCTCGAGGTGGGCCACCCCTTCGCCGGCGGCCTGGGTCGCCACCGCGCCGCGGAAGGCGGCCAGGGCGTCGCCGTCGAGCACGGCCTCGGGGGGATCCTCGACCGACGCCCCCACCGCGGCGGCCAGGTCGACCGCCTGGAGCACGGCGTGCACCGCCCGCCCGACCGCCGTCCCGTAGCGGCCCTTGTTCCAGGGCGGCAGCTCGAGGTCGCGGGGCTCCTTCTCGAGCCCGGGATCGTCGGCCGCCGCACCGTCGTGCCCGTCGGCGTCGGCCCCCGACGTGGTCGGCACCGGCGCGTCGTCGACCGCCGCCGGATCCGCGGGCTCGGCCGCCTCCGTCTCGGCGGCCAGCCGCCGCAGGTCGGCGTCGTCATCGGCCCGGTCCCGCTCGACCCAGGCCTTGGCCAGCGCGGTGGCGGACCAGGTGCGCAGGGCGGTGGCACCGGCCACGGCCCGACGCCGCTGCGCCCGCCACCGCTCCACCTCGGCCAGCCAGCGGGCCACCTCCGCATCGTCGGCCCCGTCGGGCCGGTCGGGCTCGGGCGGGCCGTCGTCGGTCGCGCCGTCGAGGGGGGCGTCGGTCGACGTCGAGCCGTGGTCGACGGCCGGGGGGAACGTCCAGTGGTCGGCCTCGGCCAGCGCGCGGCCCAGCAGCACGCCGTTGGCGTCGCGCGACCCGGCGCCCCGCTCGGCCCGGTGGGCCGACACCACCAGGTGGTCCCGCGCCCGGGTGCAGGCCACGTACAGGAGCCGGATCCGCTCGTCGTGGTCGAGCGCCGCGTCGGCGGCGGTGAGCCCCTCGAAGTCGCTGGTCTGGAACCCGGCGGCGGGGATGCGGTAGCCGAGTCGGTCCGGGGTCCAGGCGACCCGGACGGTCTCACGGGGGCTCGGCGCCGCGGTGGTCGATCCGGACAGCACCACGACGGGGAACTCGAGCCCCTTGGCGGCGTGGACGGTCATGATCCGCACGGCCTCGTCGTCGGTCTCGGGCAGCACCGCCTCGGTGACCCGGTCCTCGGCCGCCTGGCGCCCGACCCAGGCCAGGTAGTCGCGCAGGTCGCCGCCGCCGGCCTCGGACCAGGCCCGGGCCTGGTCGACGACGAAGCGGAGCCGACGCCACACGTCGCGCGCCCGCCGCCGGGACACGCCGAGCTCGAGCAGCCGGCGCTCGCGCACGAGGCGGTCGAGCAGCTCGCTCGGCGTCGACCAGACGCGGTCGCGGTGCAGACGGCGCAGGTATCGCAGCCCGTCGACCACCGGGTGGTCCGCCGGCAGCGACTGCTGCCGGGGATCGTCGGGATCGGCACCGTCGGGAGGCACCCAGCCCGGGTCGAGCCGCCGGGCCTGGTGGTCCCAGGGCCCGTCGCGCACGACCCGGTGATCGAACAGGTCGCGGTCGCTGCAGCCGAAGGCGGCCGATCGCAGGGCGGTGACCACCGAGAGGGCGTCGGTCGGATCGTCGACGGCGCGGGCGGTGGCGAGGAGGTCGCGCACCTCCCGGGTGCCGTAGACGAGCGAGCTGGCCTCGGCCCGGAAGGCGACCCCGGCGCCGTCGAGGGCCACCTCGAGCTGCTCGAGCGAGGTCCGGGTGGGCAGCAGGACGGTGATGTCGGACGCCACCACCGCCCGTCGCTCGCCCTCGTCGTCGACCAGCCAACCGTCGTCGAGGGCGGTGCGGACCACCGCGGCCACGTCGCGCGCCTCGAGGCGGCGCAGCTCGTCGGCAGGCAGGGAGCCTTCGTGGACCTCGGCGCCGAGCACCGTGACCGAGGGGCCGGCGTCGGGCACGGGCGGCCGCGTGGCGACCAGGGGCTCGAAGGCCGGCTGGGAGCCGTCCCGGGCCTCGACCAGGTCGCCGAACACCCGGTTGACCCAGTCGAGCACCGGCTCGACCGTGCGGAAGTTGGCCGACAGGGTGACCCGACCGTCGGCGAAGCGCTCCTGGGCGTGCAGGTAGAGGGCGATGTCGGCCCGCCGGAACCGGTAGATCGACTGCTTGGGGTCGCCCACGAAGAACAGGCGGCCGGGCGGCACCGGCAGCTCGCGCCAGTCACCGGTGGCCGGCCACGGCTGGTCGGGGTCGGCGGCGATGCCGACGGCGATCTCGACCTGGATCGGGTCGGTGTCCTGGAACTCGTCGAGGAGGAGGCGGTGGTACCGCTCGTGGAGCCGGCGCCGGACCTCGCCGGCGCGCCGCCCCTGGGTGAGGAGGCGCCGGGCCAGGACCAGCAGGTCGTGGAACTCGAGGCGCCCCTCCCGGCGGCGGGCGTCGGCGGAGTCGATGGTGAACCGGCCGAGCTCGCCGATCAGCCGGTCGACCGCCGTCGCCACCAGCGAGCCCTTCCACGCTTCGAGCCGGACCTCGACGGCGTGCAGGGCGTCGCGGATCGCAGCGCAGGCGTCGGCGCCGCCCCAGTTGGCCGCCTTGCCGAGCTTCTTGGCGCTGACCTTGGGCTTGGTCATCAGCGCCTCGCAGCGGGCCAGGTCGTCGGTGACCGCCCGGAGCCGGTCGTGCAGGCGGTCGAACTCGAGCAGCCGGTCCCGCAGCAGGTCGCCCTCGGGGCCCGAGGCGGCGGGCTCGACCGCCGCGGCGAGGTCGTCGAGGAGTCGATCGACCCCCGCCGCGTCGAGCTGGGCCTCGACGGGAGCCATCCCGACCAGGTCGCCCCGGGCGGCGACGCGATCCCAGTTGTCGCCGAGGACCACCGCCAGCGCCCGCAGGTGCGACAGCTTCACCCCCGCGGTCAGGGCGACCAGCACCGCCTGCTCGAGCCCCGGGTCGTCGAGGGCCCGCTCGAACAGGCCCCGGGCGAAGACCTGCCACCGCGCCTCGAAGGCGACCTCGGACTCGATCTCGTCGAGCACCTCGACCCTCGGCGGCAGCTCGACCTCGAGCGGGTGCTCGCGCAGCACGCGCTGGGCGAAGCTGTGCAGGGTGCCGATGGCGGCCCGGTCGAGGCCCTGCAGCGCCTCGGTCGCCCGGGCGGCGGCGGCCGGGTCCTCGCCGCCGGGGTCGTCGGCCAGCCGCTCGAAGGCGGCCCGCACCCGGTCGGCCAGCTCGGCGGCGGCCTTCTCGGTGAAGGTGATGGCGGCGATGGCCTCGATGTCGATGCCGCCGTCGACCACCAGGGCCACGACCCGCTCGACCAGGCTCGAGGTCTTGCCCGAGCCCGCCCCGGCGCTGACGAAGAGGGTGTGGTCGAGGTCGTCGACGATGCGGCGGCGCGCCGCCTGGTCGGGGGCGGTGGTGTCAACCACGGCGGTCGTCCGCCTTCGCGGCCGTCGCCGCATCGGTCTCGTCGTCGTCAGGCGGCTCGACCAGCGCCAGGTAGTCGGCCAGGGCGGGATCGTGGCGCTTGCGCTCCCACGCCCGCCGTCCCTCGGCCGTCCCCAGGCCGTCGGGATCGCAGGCCCGGCAGCGCACCCAGGGCCCGAAGCTCTCCTCCGGCCTTCCCGGGAAGGTCCCCGCGCCGATCTGGTCGTCGATGCCGCCGACCACCCGGCCGAAGGTGGCGAGCACGGTGGCGTCGACGTCGATGCCGACCAGCTCGGCCGCCTCGCCGGCGGTGAACCAGTAGTCGGTGCGCACCGGCTGCCCGACGCCGGGTCCGGCCCAGGCCTGGGCCGCCAGCGCGTACACGGGCAGCTGCAGCTTGCTGGCGCCGACGGTCGGGTCGTCCTGGCTGATCCGGCGGAACGACTGGGGCTTGCCCGTCTTGTAGTCGACGACCAGCAGGGCGCCGTCGTCGGCCCGGTCGACGCGGTCGATGCTCCCCCGGAAGGTGACGGTCCGCCCGTCGTCGAGCTCGAGCACGACCGTGCCCACGTCGCTGTCGTCGAAGCCGAAGTGCAGCTCGCTGGCCACCGGTGACGAGCGGGTGTCCCGCCGCCGCTCGTCGTCGTGCTCGAGGAAGCGCAGCACCTCGGCCCACGTGCGGTGCTGCTCGCGACGCCACAGCAGCTCGGGACCGACCCGGCCCTCGGCTGCCATGGCGGCGCAGGCCCGCTCGAACGCATCGGACAGCACCTGCCGGTCGGCGTCGGTCCACCGCTGGTCGGGCGCCGGCGGGCCGCCCTCGCGCCCGAGGACGTCGATCATGAACAGGTCGATGGCGTGGTGGACGAGCGAACCCCGCTGGAGCGGCGACAGCTCGAGCACGTCCTCGGGGTCCTCGACCTCGCGCACCCCGAGGACCCGCTCCAGGAAGTAGCCGAAGGGGCAGTAGGCCCAGCCCTCGAGCTGGGTCGGCGACACCAGCCGGCCGTCGGAGGGCCGGGGCACCGGCAGGCCCGACAGGTTGCCGTCGAACTCGGTGAAGGCGGCGCTGTCGCGCGCCGCCTGCAGCCGGAGCCCGGCCCGGACGACGGGGTCGGCCCGCAGGAGCGGCACGCCGACCGCCGCGCCCCGGTCGGGCAGCTGGTGGAGTCGGACCTCCTGGACGGTGGCGGCGGGCAACGCCCCCGGCGGCGGGAAGTCGAGCACCGCCTGGCCGCGGACCGGCTCGCCGGCCCCGGCGCCGTCGACGTCGAGGGCGGCGACCGCGGCGGCGAAGGACGGCACCCCGACCAGCCACGGTCGGTCGTCGACCGGGCTGCTGCCGACCAGCGCCGAGGACGGGAGCCGCCGACCGGCGCCGGACAGCTCGCCCACCACGTCGAGCAGCCACCGCGACGGCACCCGCTCGGTGGTCCGGCGCAGGTCGCCCCTGGGCGCCGCCAGCACCCGCCGCCGGCTGGCGGCCAGGACCGCCAGGAGGTGCCGGTGCTGGGCCCGGAGGCGGTCGTCGGCCGACGGCAGCGGCGCGCCGGAGGCCGACCAGGTCGGCGTCGGGCAGGAGCGGGTCGTCGCGCACGGACCCGGGGAAGGTGCCCTCGGTGAGCCCGACGACCACCACCAGGTCGAGCTCGAGGCCGAGCGCGGCCGACACCGGGCCGACCAGCACGCCGTGGCCCAGCTTGCCGACCCGCCCGAGGTCGGCCTCGAGCTCGAGCTCGAGGGCGGTGCGGAACGTGCCGAGGTCGGCGTCGGGCTCGACCGGGTCGAGGTCGGCCAGCCGTTCGAGCACCGCCTCGACCTTGTCGGCGGCGGCGGCCTCGGCCGGCCGCCAGCGGGCCCGGCGGTGCTCGTCGCCGCCGAGGTGGCGGCGGATCATGCCCTGCACCCACCGCACCCGGGCCGACCACCCGCCGGGATCGGCGCCCAGCTCGGCCCCCAGCGCGACCACGAAGCTGCGCAGGGCCTCGGCCCGCTCGACCTCGGGCCACCGCGACGAGGTGGTGGGGTCCTCGGGGTGGCGCTCCGCGCACCCGGCGCGGACCAGGGCCGCGTAGGCGCCGAGTCGCCGGTCCCAGTCGTCGCCGCCGACCACGCCGGCATCGCGGGCCACACGGGTCCAGGACGCCGCCGGGGCCCGGCCGCCGCCCGGGAGCAGGATGGGCGCCCCGGACAGCCAGCCGCACACCTCGTGGAGGCGCCGCTCGCCGGTGGCCAGGTCGAGCAGGCGCAGCAGCGACCGGGCCAGCAACGAGTCGGACAGCGGCCGGGCGGCGAACCCGTTCCACGCCAGCCCGGCGGCCGCCAGGTGCTCGTGGGCCAGGGCGGCGTAGGGCTCGTCCGCCCCGTACAGGAGCGCCATACGCTCGAGCGGCACCCCCTGCTCGATGGCGTGGACCAGGTGGCGGACGGCGTTGCGGACCTCGTCGTCGGCATCGGAGGCGGTGAGGACGGCGGTGTCGGCCGGCGAGAGCTCGACGGCCCCCACCGGCGAGGCCGGCGCCCCCGCGGCCTCGGGGTCGACCACCCCGGGCCCGTCGCCCACGAGCCGGGCCAGGGCACGCTCGACCGGGGCGTCGGCGGCGGGCACCCCCGTGCGGCCGGCCACCACGACCACCGCCAGCCGCCGGGCCAGCCCCTGCAGCAGGGCGGCCTGCCCCGGTTGGAGGTCCTGGGGCAGGAAGACGACGACCAGCCCGAGGTCGTCCAGCAGGGCCGCGCCTCCCTCGACCGCGGTCGTGGCGGCGTCGACCAGGTCGGCCTGGTCGTACCAGCCGTCGGCCAGGCGGCCGCGGACGTCGCGGTGGACCCGGACCACCTCGCGGGTGAGCCGTCGGGGACGCTGCGCCAGCGCGACCAGCGCCTCGGGCTCGTGGCCGTGGCCGCCCGCCCACAGCCGGGCGAGGGTGCGGTGGGCGTCGACCAGGGCCTCGGCGGTCGAGGGGTGGTCGGCCACCGCGGCGAAGGCGCCGGGCCGCTCGGCCAGGACCCGGCGCACGGCCGCCCCGAGCACGGGCGTGGTGACCGGGCGGCGGTCGGCCGGCAGGTGGGTCGAGGCCAGCAGCTCGGCCAGGCGGGGATGGGTCAGCACGGCCACCCCGGCGATGCCCCGCCCCCCGCCGTGGCCCCGGGCCAGCCGCCGGCGGACGGCCACCCCGACCGCGTTGCTGGGGACGACGACGGTGACCGGTCGCAGCGGGTCGTCGCCCTGGTGCACGGCGACCAGGCGTCGCAGCTCCTCGTGGGCGTCCGCGCCGTAGCCGGTGCGGTGCACCGCCAGCCCCGGCGCCTCGATGTCCTCGCCGATGTCCTCGCCGTCCGCTCCCATCGACCCCGACACTAGAGACGGGGGACGACAGGAACCGCCGGAGCGCGGCGGGGTCAGCCGATCCGCAGGGTGTTGTCGCTGTTGCGCAGCAGCCGCACCGTGGCCAGGCGCCGCGGGTGGCGCTGCCACATGGTGGCGAACTCCGAGCGGTTCTCGCCCGGCCAGTAGTAGGCGTAGGCGAGCTGCAGGTTCCCGGCGGTGTCGAGGAAGGCCGACGCCCCGCCCGGCCCGCTGTGGACGCCGTCACTCGCCAGCAGCGGGGTGCCCGGGGTCGGCCGGTAGCAGCCGCCCCGGGCCCCGAGCAGGCAGATGGCGTAGCCGGTGGCGTAGTTCGAGTCGCCGTAGTCGTCGGAGGCCACCGAGTCGTTGGCCGAGTAGAAGAGGTAGTACACGTTGCCGACCATCACCATGGCCGGGTTCTCGACGGTCCCGCCCTCCCACGGGGCGCCCCGGTTGGTCTCGAGCAGGTCGACCCAGGGGGCGCCGGGCAGGGGCTTGCCGTCGCTGCCCAGCTCGACCGACATGAGTGCCGACTCCCGGACCCCGATCTTCCCGGCCGCCTTCCACAGCAGGTAGTTCTTGCCCGTCGCCGGGTCGTGGAACGGGTAGGGGTCGATGCTGCCCGCCGGGTCGTGGTCGTAGGGCTGGCACTGGATCGGCGCCCCACCGCTGATGTCGCGGAAGGGCCCCATCGGGCTGGGGCCGGACGCCACGGTCAGGCAGAACCGCCCGTAGCCGTGAGGGTCGTCGCTGCTCCAGCTCACCCGCACCGCGCTGTAGGCGTACCAGGTGCTCCCGATCTGCAGCACCCCGGGCGCCCACAGGTCGCGGTTCATCCACGGGCCCTGCGGGTCGTTCAGCCCCCACGACGCCGGGGCGACCAGGGCGTCGTTGTTGTCGTACTTGCCCCAGTCGCCGTCGGCCGAGCGGCGGATCTCGATCGGGATGGCCGGGTCGTTGCCCACCGAGTACCCCGGGCTGCCGGGCGGGCCGGCGCTCGACCAGCGCGGGTGGATGTACCAGTTGACCAGGTCCGTCGAGGTCAGCACCGGCAGGTAGCGGCCCCCGGTCGGCGAGGCGTAGGCGTAGTAGGTGCTGCCGACCCGGACGACGTGCGGGTCGTTGAAGTCCCCCCGCCAGAGCTTGCCGCCCTCGAACCAGCCGTGGTCGTTCGGCGTGCCGTTGTCCGCGTCCTTGTAGGGCGGCGGGTCGCCGCAGGCCGCCACCACCAGGGCCAGCAGGGCGGCGAGCACCACCACGATCCGGAACCCCGAGCGCGCCGTGCGAGACCCCATACCCCCACCTGCATCGGCGCGATCGGCGGCCGACTTGAACGTTCGGCTCAACCCGCCCGGACCAACCCCAGGTTGGCGAAGAACAGGATGCCGCCGGCGGCCACGCCGAGGGTGTGCCAGACCTCGTGGTACCCGAACCACCGGGGCGAGAGGGCCGGCTTGCCGAGGGCGAACAGCAGGGCGCCCACGGTGTAGAGCAGCCCGGCGGCGGCGATGCCGATCAGCAGACCCGGGCGCTGGAGCAGCGACGGCAGCACGATCAGCCCGGCCCACCCGAGCACGATGTAGAGGGCCCCGCTGATCCGGCGGGCCCGCTCGAAGAACCCGACCTTCATCACGATGCCGGCCACCGCCCCCGCCCACATCACCGCCAGCGCAGCCCAGCGGTACGGGCCGCCGGCGGCCAGCATGCAGATGGGCGTGAAGGTGCCGGCGATCAGCACGTAGATCATGGAGTGGTCGGCCCGCTGCAGCACCCGCCGGGCCCGAGGGGTGCGGGCGAAGACGTGGTAGCTGGCGCTGGTCAGGTAGAGCAGCAGGGCGGCCAGCCCGTAGATCCAGGCCGCCACCCGCGCCTCGGTCGACCCGGCCGAGCGGACCAGCCACACCAGCCCGGCCACCGAGAGGGCGGCGGCGGCCAGGTGGAGACGCCCCCGCAACTTCGGCCGCCGGGCCCAGGAGTTGTCATCGAGCAGCTTCACCGGACCCCCATCGCCTGTCGATCGTACCGAGCGCGGCCCGCCGCCCCCCGCCGGGCGGTCGGCCGGTGGACCGGACCGTCGCCGGACGGGCTCGTTTGCCCGCCGGCGCAGCGGGAAGGTCGTGCGCCACGCTTCCACGATCGGCAGGACGGTCCCGGCCTGCAGGACGAGCGAGGAGGAGCACGTGGTCAGAGAACCCGCCGAGCTCGAGCAGCACCAGCGCGAGGAGGGCTCCGGCGGCCCGGGGGCGGCGACCTCGTTGCGCTACCTGCTGCTCGGGGTGGTGCTGGCGCTGTTCGTGGTCTTCTGCGTCGTCAACACCGACGGGGTGTCGCTCCACTACGTGTTCGGCACCGCCCACGACCTCCCCCTCATCGTGGTGATGGCGGTCAGCGCGGCGGTGGGCGCGCTGCTGGGCGCCCTGGTCCGGTTCCGCCGCCACCGGTCCTGACCCCCGTCGCCTAGCGTTCCTCGTCGATCCGGGGCGGCCGGCGTCCGGGATCCACGGGAGCGAGCGGTGCACGATCCTCGGGCGACGACGGAGCGGGACCACCGGCCGGCGCCGTCGCGCCGGGCCGTGCTCGCGGTCGCGGCGGCGATGTTCCTCGTCCTCGTCCTCGGCGTCGGGGCGCCGGCCGCGGCGACGGGGTCCACGCCGATCCGCCCGGCCGCCGTCGCCACCCCGGCCGTCACCGTCTCGCCGTCCGCCGACCTGGTCGACGGCCAGCTGGTCGAGGTCGACGTCACCGGCTTCCCCGCCGGCGCCGAGGTGGGGGTGGTCCAGTGCCCGGCGGACGATTCGAGCGGCGCCGGCTGCCTCGGCAGCCTCCTCGTCCAGCCCGCCGACGGCAGCGGGTCCGCCCGGTTCGACCTGCTGCTCGACGGTCAGCTCCCCGCCCCCGGGGGCCTGCTCCAGTGCGCGCCGGCGCGGTGCGTCGTGATGGCCTACGACATCGCCACCGGCGCGTCGGCCTCCACCCCGGTGACCTTCGCCCTCCCCGCCTCCCGGACCGTCGAGGTCACCATCGCCGGTGGCGCACTGGCCCTGGGGACCGACGGCTCGGTCCCCGTGGCCGGCACCCTCACCTGCGACCGGACGACGATGGTCTCGGTCGACGTCACCGTCATCCCCACCGGCGGCGCGCCGACCGGCAGCGGCGCCACCGGCCACCTCGAAGCGGCCTGCGGGCCCGTGCCGACGCCCTACCGGGTGAGGGTCGGGACCGCCGGTCCGCCGCTGCCTCCCGGCCAGGCCACCGTGGAGGTGACCGTGTCGCACCCGGGCGGACCGACCCGCGCCTCGGCCGCCGTCCTCCTCGTCGCCCCCGGCCCGACCACGACGAACCCGCCGTCCACGAACGCCCCGGCGACGAACCCCCCGACGACGAACCCGACCGGTGCCGGCGCACCGGGGTCCTGGACCACCGCCGACACCAGCCCGGAGCCGGTCGCCGGACCGGCCGAGCCGGTCGCCGCGCCGGCCGTCCTCGCCGGCTGACCCGGCCGGTGGGGCGCTGCTACGTTCGCAGCCGTGGCCTGGGGCCGGTTGCCGAGCCGTAGGACCGACCGACCGCACGCCCCTTCGCCGGATCGGCGGCGCATCACCGCCATCATCGCCGTGGGAGCCGTGCTGCTCGGCGCCATGATCTGGTCGAGCTCCCGGGCGATCCCCTCCGGCGACCCGCTGACGGGTCGCCCGGCCAAGGTCGTCGTCTTCGGCATCCCCCGGCTCGGGCTGGGCGACGTCACCCCCGGGCGCATGCCGGTGCTGGCCCGCCTGGCCCGCCACGGCGGGATCGGTGCCACCTCGGTCGGCACCCCGTCGGACACCCCGTCGAGCGTCGAGGCCTACGCCACCCTGGGTGCGGGCACGCCGGTGCCGGGTCGCCCGGCCGGTGCCGACGCCGCGCATGGCGACCGACGTGATCGACGGCCGCACCGCCGCCTCCATCGGTCGCCGCCGGCCCGGCACGCCGGCCACCGGACAGGTCGTGGTGCTCGGCGGGGCGTCGGTGCTGCGGGCCACGCCCCGGTACTCGACCAGCCGGGCCGGTGCGCTGGGCACCGCCCTCCGCCACCGGCGCCACCCGGTCGGGGTGCTCGGCAACGGCGACCACCTCGCCGCTGACGGGGGCCTGGTGATCGACCGGCCCGCCGCGCTGGCCCTGATGGACCGCGCCTTCTGGCTCAACCGCGGCGACGTGCGGTTCGCCCCCGACGACGCCGGATCGATCCTCGAGCGCGACCCGGGCGCCCCCTCCGGCGTCCGCGCCTCGGTCGGCGGGGTGGCCGCCCGGACCCAGCAGCTCCTGCGCGGCGTCGACGTCCTGGTCGTCGACCCGGGCGACACCCAGCGCGCCGCCGGCGCGCCGACCACCGATCCGGCCGAGCGGGAGCGGCTGCGGGAGCAGGCCCTCGAGCACACCGACGCGGTCCTCGGACGGGTCGTCGACGTGCTCCCCCGGTCGACCCTGCTGCTCGTGGTCGGCGTCACCCCGCCCGGCGACACCTACGACCTGACCCCGATCGTGGCGACGGGTCCGGGGGTCCCGTCGGGCTACCTGATGTCGCCGTCCACCCATCGCCAGGGGCTGGTGCTGCTCTCGGACCTCGCCCCCACGGTGCTCTCGGCCATGGGCGTCAGCCCGCCGGCGGGCATGGCCGGCAGCCCGATCCGCTACGAGCGGACCCCCCCGTCGTGGGACGAGCTGCGCGGCATCGACCGGGCCGGCTCGACCCGCACCGCCATCCAGTCGAGCGTCACCTCGAGCTTCATCGTCGTCCAGATCTTCGTGTACCTGCTGGTGGTCGGCCTGCTCGTCGCCCTGCGACGCCGGCGCGACCCGCCCCGGCCGCCGGTCCGGGGACCGTGGGCGAGCGCCGCCACCGCCCTGCGGTTCGCCGCGCTGGCCCTGGCCGCCTGGCCGCTCGCCACCTACGGGCACCGGGTCCTGCCGAGCGGTCTGCAGCTCGGCGACCACGGCGCCCTCGCCATCTGGGCCCTCGCCGTGCTGCTGGCGCTCGCCGCTCGGGCGGCGGCCGGACGGGACTGGCTGCGGGCGCTGCAGCTCGTCTGCGGCGCCACGGTGGCGCTGATCCTGATCGACCTCAGCGTCGGCGCGCCCCTGCAGCTGTCGAGCATCCTCGGCTACTCCCCCCAGACCGCCGGACGCTTCACCGGGTTGGGCAACTCGGGCTTCGCGGTGCTGGCCGCCAGCGCGGTCACCGCCGGGCTCGTGCACGTCCACCGGGCGCCGCCGGAACGGCGCACCGAGGCGGTGGCCGCGGTCGGGGTGCTGTTCGCCCTGGTCGTCGTCGGCGACGGCTGGCCCACCCTGGGTGGTGACGTGGGCGGCACCCTCACCCTGCTGCCGGTGCTCGGCACCTGCACCTACCTGCTCTCCCACCGGCGGCTCCGCTGGCGGATCGTGCTCGCAGCGGTGGCCGGCGCCCTGCTCCTGACCGCCGGCATGGTCGGCCTCGACCTGCTGCGACCGGCCGCCGAGCGCACCCACCTGGGCCGGTTCGCGGCCGACGTGTTCAGCGACCACAGCACCTTCTGGCCGGTCGTGGCCCGCAAGGTGGGCGGCGACCTGCGACCCTTCTCGGTCAGCCCGTGGACCTGGTTCGTGCCGGTGTTCAGCCTCGGCGGGCTCTACCTGCTGGTCGGCCGGCGGGCCGCCAGCCGCCTGCTGCCGATCGGCTCGCCCCTGCGCCTGGCGGTCACCACCATGATCGTGCTCGGCGTGGTCGGGGGGCTCCTGAACGACTCCGGGGTGGCCATCGCCGCCCTGACCGTCGCCTGCGCCGGGCCGCTGCTCACGGTGGTGGCGCTCGACCCGTCCGGTCCGACCGACCCGCCGCCGACCCACGACCCGCCGGTGTCCCACGGCGCGGCCGGTCCGGCACCGGAGCCCGCCCCGGTCAGTACGGGCGGTCCCCCGCGACCGTGACCCGCTCCATGCGCCGGGTCTCGGGCCAGAAGTCGTTGGTGGCGAAGTGCTGGGTGCAGCGGTTGTCCCACATGGCGATCGAGTCGACCTCCCACCGGAACCGGCACTGCACGCTCGGGTCGCCCGCGATGGCCTGCTCGAGCCGCAGGAGGATGGCGTCGCTCTCCTCCTCGTCGATGCCCTCGATGTGGTCGCCGAAGGCGCGGTTGGTGTAGATGCCCTTGGCCCCCGTCTCGGGGTGGGTGCGCACCACCGGGTGGCGGGCCGGCGGGTAGGTCTCGCGCATCTCCTCGCGCTTCTCCGGCTTGATCCGCCGCCCGAAGACCCGCAGGTAGTCGTGCACGCAGACCAGGTCGTCGATGCGCTCCTTCAGGTCGTCGGGCAGCCGCTGGTAGGCCATCTCGGTGTTGGCCCAGCAGGTGTCGCCGCCCACCGGCGGCAGCTCGCGGGCCCGCAGGATCGAACCCATCGACGGCTCCTGGCGCCAGGTCACGTCGCTGTGCCAGCCGGCGGCGGCGTAGGGCTTCTCGGCGGTGGACAGGAGCTGGACGACCTCGGGGGCGACGCCGCCGTTCGGGGCGAAGGGGTGGACCTCGAGGTCGCCCCAGCGCCGACCGAAGGCGATGTGCTCCTCGGTCGAGAGGTGCTGGTCGCGGAAGAAGAGGACCTTGTGGTCGAGGAACAGCTTGTGGAGCTGCTCGAACCCGTCGTCGCCGAGGTCGACGAGGTCGACGCCTCGCACCTCGGCGCCGAGCGCCGCGGTGAGCGGGTGGGCGGTGATGGCCATGGCGGGACCCCCGGGATCGCGGCCGTCGGGCCAGTATGGCGGCCGCTCAGGCCGGGTGGAAGCGCACCGGGAGGTGCTTGATCCCGCCGATGAAGTTCGAGCGCAGGCGGTCGGCGGCGCCGAGGGCCTCGACGCGTTCGACCCGTTCGGCCAGCTCGGCGAAGAGCACCTGGATCTCCATGCGGGCCAGCTGCGCGCCGAGGCAGAAGTGCGGGCCGCCGCCGCCGAAGGCGATGTGCGGGTTGGGGTTGCGGGTGATGTCGAAGCGGAACGGGTCGTCGAACACCGCCTCGTCGCGGTTGGCCGAGACGTACCAGATGCTGACCTTGTCCCCCGCCCGCAGCGCCTGGCCGCCGAGCTCGGTGTCGGTGGTGACGTTGCGCCGGAAGTAGAGGACCGGCGACGCCCACCGCAGGATCTCCTCGGTGGCGGTGCCGATGCGGGCGCCGACGTCGTCGGCCAGCAGGTCGAACTGGTCGGGGTGCTCGAGGAAGGCGTTCATGCCGTGGGCGATGGCGTTGCGCGTCGTCTCGTTGCCGGCGACGGAGAGCAGCAGGAAGAACAGGTTGAAGTCGAGGTCGGAGAGCGACTCGCCGTCGATCTCGGCCCCGAGCAGGGCGGTGATGATGTCGTCGCCCGGCTCGCCCTCGGCGGCGGCCGCCCGGTGGTGGTCGGCCAGCTCCTGGGCGTAGAGGAACATCTCGATCTGGGCCTCCCGGAGCGCCTCCTGGCTGACCTGGTACTCGGGGTCGTCCGAGCCGATCATCCGGTTGCTCCAGTCGAAGATCCGGTGGCGGTCCTCGTGGGGCACGCCGATCAGCTCGGCGATGACCTCGAGGGGCAGCTCCGCGGCCACGTCGACCACGAAGTCGGCCTCGCCGGCGTCGATGGCCCGCTCCAGGATCGGGACGGCCAGGTCGCGGATGTGCTCCTGCATCCGGCCGATCATCCGCGGGGTGAAGCCCCGGTTGACCAGCCGTCGGTACCGGGTGTGGTCCGGCGGGTCCATGTAGAGCATGAGCCTGCCCCCGGCCTCCTGGGCCTCGGCCTGGGGCATGCCCTCCTCCAGCCCGACCACCCCGCCACGGTGGGCGGCGGAGGAGAAGGTCCCCGCGTCCCGGCTCACCGCGACCACGTCGTCGTAGCGGGTGACCACCCAGAAGCCCGGGCCGCCGGGCTCGGGGTGGTGGAACACCGGGGCGTTGGCCCGCAGCCAGGTGAACCACCCGTGGGGCACGTCCTCGCGGAACCGGTCACGATCGAGCAGGTCGATCGGCGGTGCCGGATCGGTGGTCGCAGACGAGTCGACGGTCATGGCGGGCCCCTTCGTCGATCGCGATCCTAGGACCGCTCCCCGCGACGATTGCCGCCAAAACGAGAACGTGTTCTACTTCGGGCGTGGCCTTCAACCTCGCCGACCTGGCCGAGCACACCGCCGACCTGCTCCCCGACCGCACCGCGCTCGTCGTCGGCGACCGCCGGCTGTCCTTCAGTGAGCTCGACGCCAGGGCCAACCGCTTGGCCCACCACCTGCGGTCGGCCGGCATCGGGCGGGACGACCACGTGGCCATCTACGCCTACAACTCGCTCGAGTACGTCGAGGCCATGCTCGCCGCCTACAAGCTGCGGGCCGTCCCCATCAACGTGAACTACCGCTACGTCGAGGACGAGCTGACCTACCTGTTCGACAACGCCGACGTGGTGGCGGTGGTCTTCCAGGCCGAGTTCGCGCCCCGCATCGCCGCCGTGCGCGACCGCCTCCCCCTGCTGCGCCACCTGGTGCAGGTCGGTGACGGCGCCCCCGGCTCCCTCACCGGCGCGGTCGACTACGAGTCGGCGCTGGCCGAGCAGTCGCCCGAGCGCGACTTCGAGCCACGTGACGACGGCGACCGCTACATCCTCTACACCGGCGGCACCACCGGCCTGCCGAAGGGCGTGGTGTGGCGCCACGAGGACGTGTGGCGCACCCTCGGTGGCGGCATCGACTTCGTCACCGGCGAGCGCATCGAGGACGAGTGGCTGCTGGCCCGCACCGCGGCCGACACCGACCCGCAGACGGGCCTGGTGCTGGCCCCGCTCATGCACGGCGCCGCCCAGTGGGCCACCCTCGGTGGCCTGTTCAAGGGCGTCACCAACGTGGTGCTCCCCCGCTTCGACCCCCACCTGGTCTGGGACGCGGTCGAGCGCTACCGCATCGCGGTGGTCACCATCACCGGCGACGCCATGGCCATCCCGCTGATCGACGCGCTGCGGGCCGGCCGTCCCGACGCGGGCACGCCGTACGACACGAGCGCGCTGGTCGCCATCGCCTCGACCGCCGCGGTCTTCTCGCCCACGGTCAAGGACCAGCTGTTCGAGCTGCTGCCCGGGGTGATCATCAGCGAGGCGGTCGGCTCGACCGAGGGGGGCTTCAACGGCATGCGCCTGGTCGAGCCGGGAGCCACCGCCGGACCCGACGGCGGGCTGATCAACGTCCCCCTCGGACCGGACTCGGTGATCATCGGTGACGACGACCGCCCGGTCGCTCCCGGCCAGGTCGGCCGCCTGGCCCGGGGCGGCAACGTGCCCGTCGGGTACTACAAGGACCCGGAGAAGACGGCGGCGACCTTCATCGAGGTCGAGGGTCGTCGCCACGCGGTGCCCGGCGACCTGGCCCGCCTCGAGCTCGACGGCACCATGACCCTGCTCGGGCGGGGCTCGCAGTGCATCAACTCCGGCGGCGAGAAGGTGTTCCCCGAGGAGGTCGAGTCGGCGCTGAAGTCGCACCCGGACGTGTTCGACGCCCTGGTCGTGGGGGTCGCCGACGAGCGCTGGGGCCAGACCGTGGCCGCGGTGGTCGAGCCGCGATCGGGCACCGACCCGACCCTCGACGTCCTGGCCGGCCACTGCCGCGCCCGCCTGGCCGGCTACAAGGTCCCCCGCCGACTGCAGCTGGTCGAGGCCATGCCCCGGCACCCGAGCGGCAAGCCCGACTACCGGCGGGCCGCGGCGCTGCTCGCGGAGCGGGTCGACGCCGCCGAGGTCGGGACGGGCGGCGCGCCGTGACCGCCGCTCCCCCCGACCTGGCCGCCGAGCTCGGCATCGAGTACCCGATCTTCGCCTTCTCCCACTGCCGGGACGTCGTGGCCGCGGTCACCAACGCCGGCGGCATGGGCGTGCTCGGCGCCCTGGCCTTCAGCCCCGACGAGCTGGAGATGGAGCTGACCTGGATCGACGAGCACGTCGACGGCCGCCCGTACGGGGTCGACGTGGTCATGCCGGTGCGCTCGCTCGACCGCGACGAGGGCATCGCCGACACCACCGACATCGGCGCGCAGCTCCGGGCCCACATCCCCCAGGAGCACTGGGACTACACCGACCGCATCCTGACCGAGCACGGCGTCGACGTGGCCGGCGGTCGCGACCTGGAGGCGGGTGCCGGCCTCGGCGCCGGGGTGCTCGGCTGGACCGCGGCCACCGGCGCACCGCAGATCGACATCGCCCTGTCCCACCCCATCTCCCTGCTGGCCTCGGCGCTCGGCCCGCCGCCCAAGGCGGCCATCGACCAGGCCCACGAGCAGGGGGTGAAGGTGGCCGCCCTGATCGGGCGGGTCGCCCAGGCCGAGCGCGACGTGGCCCTCGGCGTCGACGTGATCATCGCCCAGGGCTACGAGGCCGGTGGCCACACCGGCGAGGTCGCCACCATGGTGCTGGTGCCCGACGTGGTCGACGCCGTGGCCCCGGTGCCGGTCCTGGCCGCCGGCGGCATCGGCAGCGGTCGCCAGATGGCGGCGGCCATGGCCCTGGGCGCGGCCGGCGTCTGGACCGGCTCGATCTGGCTGACCGTGGCCGAGAACGGCACCGGCGACGCCGTCACCCGCAAGCTGCTGGCCGCCACCTCCACCGACACCGTCCGCTCCCGGGCCTTCACCGGCAAGCCCGCCCGCCAGCTGCGCACCGCCTGGACCGACGCGTGGGAGGCGCCCGACTCCCCCGGCACCCTGCCGATGCCGCTGCAGTTCATCCTCAACTCCTACGCCACCGCCAAGATGGGCGCCCATCCGCCCGAGTCGCTGGTCGGCATGCCGGTCGGCCAGATCGTGAGCCGCATGGACCGGGTGCGCTCGGCCCGCCAGGTCGTGCTCGACCTGGTCTCCGAGTACGTCGATGTGACCGAGCGCCTGCATGCTGGGCTCACCCCGGAGCCCTCGAACCCGCCCGACTCCTCGACCAGGGAGGCCTGACCCGTGACCGCCACCGACGCACCGACCGACGACCGGTACACGATCATCTCGGCCGACTGCCACGCCGGCGGCAGCCACAAGGCCTACCGCGAGTACCTCGACCCGAGGTTCCTCGACGACTTCGACGCCTGGCGGGGCAGGTACAAGAACCCGTACAAGGACCTCGGCGACAACCGGCGGCTGCGCAACTGGGACAACGACCTGCGCAACGGCCAGCAGGAGGAGGACGGCATCGCCGGCGAGGTGGTGTTCCCGAACACGGTGCCGCCGTTCTTCCCGAGCTTCGTGCTGTTCGCCAAGCCGCCGACCGACGACGAGTACGAGCACCGCCACGCCGGGGTGCAGGCCCACAACCGGTGGCTGGTCGACTTCTGCGGCGACTTCCCCGAGCGGCGGGCCGGCGTGGGCCAGATCTTCCTGAACGACGTCGAGGACGCCATCGCCGACGTGCGCTGGATCGTCGACCACGGCCTGCGGGGCGGGGTGCTGCTGCCCAACATCGCCCCCGACGTGAAGTGGGTGAAGCCGCTCTACGACCCCTGCTACGACCCGCTGTGGGAGGTGCTGCAGGACCTCGAGGTGCCGGTCAACGTGCACAGCGGCACGGGCAACCCCGACTACGGCGACTACCCCGTGTCGATGCTGCTCTACATCAACGAGGTGCCCTTCTACACCGAGCGCCCGCTGGTGCAGATGATCCTCTCGGGCGTGTTCGAGCGCTTCCCCCGGTTGAAGTTCGTGATCACCGAGGCCGGCTGCGCCTGGGTGCCGCCGCTGCTCGAGCGGCTCGACTGGGTGATCCGCAGCATCCGCGACACCGGTGCCACCGGCGAGATCCGCTACGGCGCCGACCACGTGCTGCAGAAGGACGCCACCGAGTACTTCCACCAGAACGTGTGGATGGGTGTCAGCCAGCCCCGCGACGCCGACGTCGAGGCCCTGCCGACCATCGGCCTCGACCGGTTCATGTGGGGCAGCGACTACCCCCACGACGAGGGCACCTACCCGTACACCACCGAGAACCTGCGGGCCCGGTTCTCCGACGTGCCCGAGGCCGACCTGCGCAAGGTCCTGGCCGGCAACGCCGCCGAGCTGTACGGCTTCGACCTCGACGCCCTCGCTCCGCTGGCCGCCCGCATCGGCCCGACCGTCGAGGAGGTCGCCACCCCGATCGACGCCGTGCCCGACAAGACGCTCGAGCGCATGAGCGGCGACATGGACACCCGAGCCATCAAGTGAGCCCGGTCGTCCTCGTCGACGAGCCGGCGGAGCGGGTGCGGCGGTTCACCCTCAACCGGCCCGAGAAGCGCAACGCCCTGAACCACGCCCTGCGCGGCGACCTGATCGCCGGGTTGCAGGAGGCCGACCAGGACCCCGCCGTCCGGGTGTCGATCGTGCGGGGCGCCGGCACCTGCTTCTCGGCCGGCTACGAGCTGGGCGACGGGAACGAGGGGCAGGAGATGCCGCACTTCACCGCCGGCGGGGAGGGCCAGTGGCCCCGCCACGTGACCGAGACCTGGATGGGCATCTGGGACCTGGCCAAGCCGGTGGTCGCCCAGGTCCACGGCTGGTGCCTGGCCGGCGGCAGCGAGCTGGCCACCGGCTGCGACCTGGTCTACGTGGCCGAGGACGCCATGATGGGCTACCCGGCGGTGCGGTTCGGGGTGCCCGACATGCACTTCCACCCGTGGCTGCTCGGCATGCGGGCCGCCATGGAGATGATGCTCACCGGCGACGCCATCTCCGGCCTCGAGGCGGTCCGGTTGGGGTGGGCCAACCGGGCGTTCCCCGCCGACGACCTCGACGACGAGGTGCTGGCCGTCGCCGAGCGGATCGCCCTGATCCCGACCGACGTCTCGTCGCTGAACAAGCGGGTCGTGCACCGGGCGATGGACGCCATGGGCATGCGGGCCGCCATCCGCCAGGGCACCGAGCTGTGCGCCCTCGGCACCAAGGCCGCCACCTTCGAGTCGTTCATCGGCTCCCGCTCCGGCCGCCTCACCGCGGCCCTGCAGGAGCGCGACGCCCCCTTCGGCGACTACCGCGCCGCCGCCCCCGGGGACTGACCCGCACGCAGGCCCCGCCGCGTCGGGCCGGTCAGGTGGCCGCCACCCGGACGCCGCTCGCCGACCAGGTGACCTCGACGGTGCGGTGGCGACCCTCGGCCGTGGCCTGGTAGCGGGCCACGAAGGTCCGGCCGAGCCGCAGGAAGACCACCGGCTTCTGACCGGGGCGGGACAGGAACCGGCCGAGGTCGTCGCCCGGATCGCCCTCGAACACCGCCCGCCGGTTGAGCACGTACACCTGGTCGAGGGTGGTGCCGGCGAAGCTGCGGCGGGCCGACGCCACCAGCTCGGTCGTCCGGCGGTCGATGGCGTCGGAGCCGTGGCGGCCGAGCAGCACCACCGCCAGGCCGGACCCGACCAGGAGGACCACCAGCACGATCGCCAACCACGGCCGACGCGGTCGCTCCGCCGTGGGCTGGTCGGGCACGTCGATCGACGGTAGCGATCGACACCCGCGGCTCGGCCAGCGGGGAAGCGGTTCAGGCGGCGGCCCCGGAGGGCTCGGCTGGTCGTCGACGGTCCGGATCCGGGATGCCGTCGGGATCGCGGACTCGGTCGAGCCGCCGGTGGTGACGCTGGCTGCGCAGGGTCCGTCCGGCCGGGGTCGTCCACGTGAAGGTCTGGTCGGGCTCGGCGGCCATCGACCAGCCGGCCCGATGGGTGACGCCGTGGTGGTGGCGGCACAGCAGGGCCAGGACGGGCACGTCGGTGCAGCCGTCCTCGGCGTCCCACTCGGTGACGTGGTGGACGTCGCACCACCCGACGGGCCGGTCGCAGCCCGGGAACACGCAGCCCCCGTCGCGCTCGGCGAGGGCCAGGCGCTGACCGGGGCTGGCGTGGCGCTTGGAGCGGCCGAGCCGCAACGGCACGCCCGTCGGGTCGATCCACATGGCCCGCCACACCGCGTCGGCGCACAGCCCCTGGAGCACGTCGGGCTTCACCGGCACGCCGTCCGCCGTGGTCGCCCACGGCGCCAGCCCGTCGTGGCCCTGGTCGGGGCGGAGCACCACCACGACCTCCGGGCGCGGGGCGCGTGACTCGGCCAGCACGCAGGCGCCCGACCGCCGGCAGATCTCGACCAGCGCCTCGGCCCGCAGCTCGGCCCGCGACGGCACGACCTGCTCGGGATCCTGGTCGTGGTCGCGCACCGCCCGGCGCCACAGCTCGTCGGTCACCCGCTCGAGCTCGGTGGTCACCACCGGCGCCTGGGCGGCATCGAGACCGGCGAAGAGGTGCACCAGCCCGTCGATCACCGGCGAGCAGAAGGCGGTGCCGACCCGGTCGCGGGCCGGGTCGTGGCCCCCGTCGTCGTCGAGCTGGTCGGCCAGGTACCGCACCAGGTTGCGCCACCGCCCGAACCGGGTGCCCCGAGCTTCGTCGATGAGGAGCTGCTGCACCGCCGCCACCTTGCCGGCGATGCGCGGGTTGGCCGCCTTCACGATCACCTCGACGTGCGCCCACGACAGCTCGCCGGCCTCCAACGCCGCCAGCACCCGGTCGAGCTCGGCCACCAGTCGCCTCGACCGCTCGACGTGCGACCGGGCGGCGCCCACCGCCAGGCCCGTCTCGGCCGCCACCCACGCCCCTGTCGACAGCCCGAACTGGCGGTCGGTCGTGCCCCGCCGCTCGAGCTCGGCCTCGACCCTCGCCACCTCGGCGTCACGCCGGCGTTGCTCGCGCTCGAGCCACAGCCGCCGCTCGCACAGCTCCTCGTCGCTCGCCGCACCCACCTCGAACACAGGTTCCATCGTACGAACGGGGGGTGACAGGTCTCCGCCGAGCCTGCAGGCCATCGACGGCGCCGGCCCGGACCGCTCAGCCCCGGCCAGTCCCACCCTCCTGCGCCTCGAGCCACTCGGCGACCGCGTCCTCGCCGACGAAGCGGGCCCAGACCAGCGGTGTCGCCCGGTACTCGGGATCCCGGGCGGCCAGGTCGGCGCCGCGCTCGACCAGCAGCTGGACCTCGCCGAGCCGGCCGGCGGCGGCCGCCACGTGCAGCGGCGTGGTGCCGTCGGTCGGGATGGGCGCTCCGGCCCGGAGCAGGGCGGCCAGGAGGTCCCACCGGGCGTAGGCGGCGGCCGCCCGCACCACCTCTGCCGCTTGCGCCGGTTCGAGCCCGTCGACCGCCTCGAGCACGGCGCGGTCGCCCCGCATGGCCTGCTCGACGGCCGGCTCGACGCCGAGGGGGTGCTGCCAGCGCCACAGGTCCCGCAGCAGCGCGATCTCGGCGCCGTGGTGGATGAACTCGTCGAGCATGTGCAGCACGTACTTGGCCCTGGTCCGATCGGCGTACGCACCACCCACCGGGCCGACCACCTCCTGGAGCGACTCGTCGGTCGACAGGGCCAGATGGGCGTCCCACCGCTCGTGGGCCCGGACGAGCAGCGATCGGGCATCGGCCGCCGTCGGGGGCGGCGCGCCGCACGAGGGGTCGTCGCGCCCGATGGCTGCTCCCTGGGCCGGCACCCCCAGCCAGGTGGGAGCCCGGTCCTCGCCGTACATGTCGATCAGGTGCCACAGCCGCCAGGCGATGGTGGTGAACGGCTCCGGGTCGGGCCTGGGCAGCGGCCAGTCCTCGCGCCACACGCCGTCGGCGCACCGGCGGATCGTCCAGCAGCCGGGTGCCGGCTCCCACAGGTACTCGGCGTCCGTGAGGCCCGTCAGCCGCCGGGAGGTCCGCTGCCAGATCTCGTCGGAGAGCAGGACCAGGTCGTGCTTCACCGACGCCGCCGGAGCCCCTGGGGAGCCGAGCGAACGCCACCGCCGGGCGGCCCCGCTCGACGGCCCGGCCTGCCGCGGTCAGCTGACCCCGGTGTAGATCCACATGTACGCCTCGTCGCGGTACGGGATGCCCGGTGTCGTCGAGGGCCGGGCCCCAGTCGCCGGTGACCTCGGGGTTGCTCTCCTCCATGCCATGGTCGGCCACGAGGAAGAAGGCGGTGCGGTCGAGCACCCCGCGCCGCTCGACCGCGTCGAGCACCTGGCCCAGCCGGGCGTCGGTGTCGTGGATCGACGCCCGGGCGATGTCCGAGTACGGGCCGCCCTGGTGGAAGGCGGCGTCGGTGAGCGAGAAGTTCACCCACGTGAACCGCGGCAGCGGGTACTCGACGCCCTGGTAGCCCTCGCCCCACACCCCGAGGGCGATCTCGAGGCCCGTGTGGTCGATCCGCGACGACACCCGGTACTTCTTCTCGGGGCGCACGAACCGCTCGGTGGCGAAGGGCAGGTCGTCGGCGCCGGGTGCCTTCTCGGGCAGCTTGCCGTCGCGCAGGATGTGGAAGGTGCCGAAGTCGGCGCCGCGGTCGCACGGCTCGTTGGCGGCGAGGGTGAAGGCGCCGGGCCAGGAGCGGCGGACCGCCTCGTACATGGTCTCGACGTCGGGCGAGAGTCGGGCCATCGACCACGGCCACGTCGCCGGCGAGTTGGTGATGACCTGCTCGCCCTTCGACCGGTCGTACCAGGCGTTGTTGAGCACGCCGTGGTGGCCGGGATGGCAGCCGGTGAGGACGCCGGTGTGGTTGGCCAGCGTCACCGTCGGCATCGACGAGAAGGCGCCGTGGTCGAAGGTCGTGCCCATGGCCATGAGCCTGGCCACGTTGGGCGCCTCGCCCCGCTCGGCGGCGTCGTAGAGGACGTTCGGGTTGCAGCCGTCGAACAGGAAGCCGACGACGTGCTCGGGGCGCGCCTCGCGGTGGTCGATCAGGTCGGCCAGCACCTCGCCGTCCTGGCGGCGCAGCAGCGCGTCGGGCCGGGGCCGGCCGTTGAGCCCGACGCCGTCGGGGTGGGGCGTCGCGCCCATGAGCGACAGCACGGTGGGGGCGACGTCGACCAGCCGGCACGAGCGCGGCAGGCGGCCCAGGGCCTTGACGCCGGCACCGGCCAGGATGAACGGCGCCCGGGCCTGCACCACGCCCATCGACCCGTGCTCACCCCGTTCGCCGCCGTGGTCCTCCCAGTTGTGCGACGCCGAGTGCATGCAGATCAGGTCGGGGGCGGCGGGCGCGTCGAACACCTGGGCCACCATCTCGTAGGCGTGGGGATAGGCGTTCTGGGTGCGGTCCGGGAACGGCACCGCCCGCTCGTCGTCGAGCGGCGAGAAGCGGTCGGTGGTCCGGTCGCCGAGCGGGTTGCGGCCCTCGACCAGCGTCTCGGCGAAGGTCCAGCCCGCCCCATCGTCCGCCCGGGTGAAGCGGACGCGACCGTCGACCGCCCGGGCCTCGTAGCCCTCGTCGTCCGCGGTGATGACCATGTCGACGATGGGTTCGAGCTCGGGGTCGAGCAGCGCGGTCGACGCCACCTCGACGAGCTCGGCGTCGGGCGCTCCGTAGTCCAGGTTCCGCATGGGCCGGACGCTACCGGCGGTGCGGGCTCAGGTCCGGAAGGTGAAGAGGAAGAGCTGGGTGGCGTAGGCGACCAGGCGGGGCTCGTCGTCGCCGTCGGACCCGCAGTCCCAGAGCGCCATGTCGGCGGACGCGTAGCCGTCGCCGGCGTGGCGGGCGGTGTTGTGGGCCAGCACCCACGGCGAGCGCCACTCGTCGAGCAGGTGGAAGGTGAAGTCGATGCTGGGGGCGAACCACTGGCGCTCCTGGCGCCCCACCTTCTCGCCCACCGCCCCCGGCATGGTGTCGGCCAGCACCACCAGGCCGAGGGGGTCGAGGGTCCCGTCGGGTCGCCCGGTCGGCACGTCGAAGCGGTACCAGCAGGTCGACTCGGCCCGCTCGGGCTCGTAGTCCTCCCACGGTGCGTGGCCCGAGACCGCCCGTCCCTCGACGAGCCGGTCCCAGAACGGCATGGGGTCGAAGCGCTCGAACTCCGGCGGAGGCGGGTCCCGGAAGCTCGGGCAGTCCTCGGGGCGCGGCACGTCGGTCGGCGGATCGAGGTCGACGAAGTGGAACCCCTCCCGGGAGGCGCCGAAGATGCCGGTGGTGAGATGGCCCCGGGCGGCACCGGGGTTGCGGACCTCGCAGCGCAGGTGCGACACCGAGCGGCCCCGGCGCAGCACCTCGACCTCGACGTCGAGCGGCCCGTGGGCGACCTGTCCGGCGAAGGTGGTGTGCATCGTCCTCAGCCGCTGGTCCGGGTCGTCGAGCTCGGCGGCCATGGCCCGCACGCCGATGGCGGCCACCACGCCGCCCTGGGGCAGCGGGCGGAGGTTCCACGCCGGGTCGAGGTCGGCCGCGTAGCGACCCGGCCCGACCACCCGGACCGCGGTGTGCTCGCTGAAGCCCTCCACCGGCACACCCTCGGGCGCGCCCGGTCCCCCCGTCAACCGACTATCGGACCGGGGGCACCGGCCTCCCCCAGGTCGCACCGGCGGTGCGCCGGTCGTGCGCCCGGAAATGCGCCGGTGGAGCGTCGGGCTCAGCCCACCCCGCCGAGCCAGCGCAGCCCGGTCGGGGCGTCGGGACCACCGACCAGCGAGTCGACGATGGCGCCCCACTGGGTGTCCTCGCGCAGGACGGCGACGGCCACGTCGACCGTCCCCGGGGTGGCGCCGGCCGCCACCCGCACCACGCGCATGGGCGCCCGTCGACCGCCGAGGTCGACCGACACCTGCTGGCCACGTTCGATGCCGCTGTCGGCAGGGACCGCCAAGAGGGCGCCGCTGACCGACAGGTTGCGGACCTGCCCCTGCAGCACGATCGGTCTGCGCTTCAGCACCCCTCGGGTCTTCGGCAGCTCGATCTCGACGACGACGTCGATCTCGTACCGTTCGCCGATGCGTCCCAGGTGGAAGGAGCGGTCGATCCCAACCATCGACGTGTAGGTCGGCCGGTCCACGGCCGACTGAAGGGGTTCGGCCACACTGCAACGACTTCGTCGTCCGACCGGGCGACGCCACGACCGACGAACCGACCACCGCCGAGGAGCCCGTGACCGACCCCCGCCCCGATCCCCCCGGCCCGGCCGCCCGGCCCTCGACCGGCGACCGCGCCGATCGGCAGGCGGCGCTGCTCGCCGCCATCGCCGAGAACCGTCGGGTCGCCGAGCTGTCCCCCTCGCCGTTCTACGTCACCCTGCTCGATCACATGGCCGAGGACGTGGCCGAGGGCGGGTCGACGTGGGCGCTGCTCGAGCCCTTCGCCGACGAGGACCCGAGCGAGTACTACCCCTTCCGGGTGCTGGCCGGCGTCCACCTCGAGGTGCTGGCCGGCGAGCGTCCCGGCCTCGCCGCCCACTACCCCTCCGTCGGCGGGGACGGCGACGCCGTTGCGGCCTGGCCCGGGGTCCGCGACGCCATCGCCGACCACGAACCGGAGGTGATCGCCGAGCTCCGCCACCCCCTGCAGACGAACGAGACGTCACGGTGCGGCGCGCTGATGGGCGGGTTGTGCGAGGTGGCCCGGACCACCGGGCTGCCGCTGCGCATCCTGGAGCTCGGGTCGAGCGGCGGGCTGAACCTCGACCTCGACCGCTACCGCTACGAGGCCGGCGGCCTGGCGTGCGGGCCGACCGACAGCCCGGTCCGGTTCATCGACTACTGGCACCCGACCCCGCCGCCGCTCGACGCCGCACCACGGATCGTCGAGCGTCGCGGCTGCGACCTGTCGCCCCTCGACCCCCAGACCGAGCACGACTCGCTCGAGCTGCAGGCCTACCTCTGGCCCGACGAGCACGAGCGGCTGCGCACCCTCCGCGCCGCCATCGCCATGGCCGCCGACCGCGACCTGCCGGTCGACCGGGCCAGCGCCGACACCTGGGTCGCCGAGCAGCTGCGCGAACCGGCCGAGGGCCGGGCCACGGTCGTGTTCCACTCGGTGTTCTGGATCTACCTGCCGGAGGAGGTCCAGCGCTCCATCACCGACACCATCGAGTCGGCCGGTGGCCGGGCCTCGGCCGCGGCGCCGGTCAGCTGGCTGCGGTTCGAGGAGGGCGCCGACCCCTCGTCGGTCGAGCTGCGGCTCCGCAGCTGGCCGGGGGGCGAGGACCGCCTGCTCGGCACGGGCCGCCACCACCGGCACCCGATCCACTGGGTGGCCGCCGAGCACGGCTGACGTGCGGGACGCGTCGCGCCCGGATCCGCACGCCCGGTGGGCGTCGCGCCACCCTCGCGCCATCGACAGGCCGGCGCGACCTCTCTACCGTGGACGGCAGGGTCGTCGCCGGGCGTCGGCGGCCCGAGGAGGTCATCGCCATGTTCGTGCAGGTCATCGAAGGCACGGTGCGCGACCCGGACCGGTTCCGGTCCCAGGCGGCCCGCTGGCCCGAGGAGCTGAAGCCCGGAGCCCCGGGCTACCTGGGCGCCACCTGGGGCGTCGACGACGACGGCCGGGCCGTCCTGGTGGCGCGCTTCGACTCGGAGGAGTCGGCTCGCGCCAACAGCGGGCGGCCCGAGCAGGGCGAGTGGTGGTCGGCGATGGAGCCGGCGTTCGAGTCCGTGACCTTCCACGACTGCCCGGAGGTCGACACCATCATCGGCGGCGGGTCCGATGAGGCCGACTTCGTCCAGGTCGTCGATGGCCGGGTGAAGGATCGTGACGCCGCACGCCGGCAGCTCCGGGGTTCCGAGGAGCAGCTCCACCGGGCCCGACCCGACATCCTCGGCGCCCTCTTCGCCTGGCACGACGACGGCGACGGGTTCACCCAGCTCGTCTTCTTCCGATCCGAGGACGACGCCCGCAGCGGCGAGTCGGCCATGGAGGAGCAGGACGTGGACGACGGGTATCGGGAGATGATGGCGAGCGAACCGACCTTCATCGACCTTCGCGACCCTCGCTTCGACTGAGGATCCAGGCCCTCGGCGGATGCGGGCCCCCGCCCATGGTTCGAGTGGTCGCTGGGGAAGCCGACGTGACGAGCGGATGCCGGCCCGGGGTGCCGCCGCACCCGCGCGGAGACCTGAGGTGTACCTGCACGTGGTGCGGGGCGAGGTGTCCGAGCCGTCGTTCCTCGACCTCGTCGACCGGTGGCCGAGCGAGGTCAGGCCCGGCGCCAAGGGCTACCTGGGTGCAGTGTGGGGCGTGACCGACGATCGACGGGCGTTGCTGGCCGTCCGCTTCGAGCCGGAGGAGGCGGCGGTGTTCAACAACCTCCGGCCCGCCCACCTCGCCTGGCGGGATCGACTCGGTCCGCTCACCACCGCCGTGTCGGTGCACGGGTGCCGCCGGGTCGACACCCTGCTCGGCGGCGGCGCCGACCGGGCCGGCTTCGTGCAGATCGCCGAGGGCCAGGTGGCGGACGAGGAGGAGGCCCGGCGACGGCTGCACGACATCGAGCGCCGGATGGGCGAGCTGCGACCGGAGATGCTCGGCATCACCTACGGCTGGCACGGTGCCGGCGGCTCCTTCACCAAGCTCGGCTACTTCCGCAGCGAGGCCGACGCCCGACGCAGCGAGGCCGCCAACCGGGACCACCCCGTCTTCGAGGAGTACCGCTCGCTCTTCGCCGACGAGCCGACCTACCTCGACCTCCGGGATCCCCGCTTCGACTGATCCACCCCTGGCGGGCGGTCGGTGGCGGCGGTGCGGAGGCCGACGTCGGCTACGGGGCCGAGAGGTCCAGCGCGACCGGCAGGGCGCGCTCCCGCCAGTCGCTGAGGTCGTTCGACGTGCGGGCGGCGTACTTCTCGTAGACGAGCGTGCGGGCTCGTCGCTCCTCGTCGTCGCCAGCTTCGAGCACCCGGGCCTTCGCCCGTTGGTCGGCGCCCTCGACCTCCACCTCGACCGCCGGGTCGGCGAGCAGGTTCTGCACCCAGTCCGACGACTCCCGGCCACCCGACAGCAGGTACAGCGTGTCACCGTCGGCGGCGTACCAGATCTCGATCCGGTGCGGCCGCCCGCTGGTGCGACCCGTCGTCGTCAGGTAGCAGAAGTCGTCGCCAGGCATCGGGCCATGGTCGCACCCCCGGTGGGAGCGCCGCCGGCCCTCGCTGGCCACGGCACCGTCGGCGCCTGGCCCGGTCCGTTCCGGCGGCCACCACGTCGTCGTGCCATCGCGCTTCGCGTTGCCGCCGCAGCAGGTGCTCGACCGGCAACGCGGGGACACCCGAAGACCGAGTCCTCGTCCGCTTTCGTCACCTGCCCCTCCCACGCCCGGGACCGACTGAGCCGGCGGCGCAGGCGACGCACACCGTGGTGGCCGGGAGGGCGCGCAGCCGTTCGAGGCCGATCGCCGCGCCGCACCCGGCGCAGGTGCCGAACGCCGGTTCGTCGAGCCGGTCGAGCGCGACGTCGACGGCGACCAGCTCGAGGTTCGCCTCCCGCGCCAGCGAGGTCAGCTGCGCCCGTTCGTACGCCGTGGTGCCGTCGGGATCGTGCTCGTCGTGGGTGGCTCGAGGTCGGCGGACTCGACCAGCTCGTCGACCTCCTGCCGCAACGACGCCAGCCGTCCCTCGGCCCGCCGTCGGGCCTGGCGGAGGTCGGATCGCAGGGCCGCACGGTCTGCGTCCCCGAGGCCACCGGCGCCATCCGCCGTCGACCCGTCTGGGCGCTTCGGCCCTTGGTCACCGATCGCGACCCGCCGCCTCGGTCACCGCCTTGATGCCCGCAAGCACCTCCTCGGCCCCGTCCACGGCCCGCCGCTCGGCGCCGAGCTTGCCGGCGAGCCGGCCGAGCGGGCCGAAGGGCAGCCGGTAGTCCATGGTCAGGTCGACCCTGGTGCCGTCGTCCGACGGCGTCAACCGCTCGGTCATCCGGTAGTGCGTCCTCGGCAGCACGCTCCCCTCGACGACCAGCGAGCGGCCGGGCTCGATGGCGACGACCTCCCAGGTGGAGGTGAAGTGCCGCCCGGCCAGCTCGACCGTCTGCTCGAACGTCTGGCCGACCTCGGTCAGCCGGTCGGGCGCACCGTCCACCGAGACCGTGCTCGTCGACAGCTCGGGGAGCCGGCGGACGTCCTCGAGCAGGCGCCACACCGAGCGCGGCGGGGCGCCCACCTCGACCGACCGGGTCACCTCGGGCACGGGCACCGTCCTGGCAGCGTCACGTCCGGACGCTGCCCTCGGGAGCGGCGGGCAAACGACCGGGGACGGCTCCGGGCCGGCCGCGCTGGGGAGGGCGCACCGATGGACCCGCTGCCTCGGCGTCGCCGTGCCCCGCTCGACGGCGACACCTCCGTGGTCGCCACGCCGTGTGCAACTTCACGGCTACCTCGAGCCCGGCCCCGGCTACACCACCTCCCGGGACACAGCCCGAGGAGATCGAGTCCCGTGGGGTGGTGTAGGTCGGTGGGTCCACCATGAGGTGGGCCACCGGCGAGATCCTCGACGTGTCCTAGCCGGGATACGCACAAGGAGACCCCACCGGTGGCCCTCACTGATTCTGACCTGTCCGAGCTTCTCGAAGCGCTGCGCGCTGGGGAGGTGACCGACAGCATCCGCACGAGCTTGGAGTGGATCCTCCAGCAGTTGATCGAGGCCGAAGCCTCGGCGTTCATCGGCGCCGCGCCCCATGAACGCACCGCGTCGCGTTCGAACCAGCGCAACGGCCACCGGCCTCGGTTGCTGTCGACCGCGGCTGGCGATGTCGAGCTGAAGATCCCCAAGCTGCGTCATGGGAGCTTCTTCCCGTCGCTGCTGGAGCGGCGCCGGCGCATCGACCGGGCCCTGTACGCGGTGGTGATGGAGGCGTGGGTGCATGGGGTGTCGACCCGCAAGGTCGACGACCTGGTCGCTGCGCTCGGGGTCGGCTCGGGCATCTCGAGTCGGAGGTCTCGCGGATCTCCGCCGAGGCGCACCGAGTCGAGGAGTTCTGCAACCGGCCCCTGGATCACGTCGCGTTCCCCTACGTGTTCGCCGACGCCACCTATGTGAAGGGCCGGGTGAATGGCCGGGTGGTGTCGCGGGCGGTCGTGGTGGCCACCGGGGTGACCGCCGACTGGGGACCGTGAGGTGCTCGGCGTCGAGGTCGGCGACAGCGAGTCCGGGGCGTTCTGGACCTCGTTCTTCCAAGGCCTGCGCGGCCCGGGTCTCGACGGGGTGCAGCTCGTGATCTCCGATCACCACCTCGGGCTCAAGACGGCGATCGAGTCGGTGTTCGTCGGCGCTGCGTGGCAGCGCTGCCGGGTCCACTTCATGCGCAACGTGCTGGCCCGGGTCCCCAAGGCATCGGTCGAGATGGTCGCCGCGGCGATCCGCACGATCTTCGCCCAACCCAACGCCGACCACGTCCGTTCCCAGCTCGACGAGGTCACCGCGATGCTCGCCCCGAAGTTCCCCGACGTCGCCGCCATGCTCACCGACGCCACCGAGGACCTCCTGGCGTTCGTCGACGTTCCCTCAAGCGCACTGGCGCAAGATCTGGTCGACGAACCCCCTCGAGCGGCTCAACGGCGAGATCAAGCGACGCACCGAACGTCGTCGGGCATCTTCCCCAACGACGCCGCCGTCGCCCGCCTCGTCACCGCAGTCATCGTCGAAACCCACGACGAATGGGCCGTCGCCGAACGCCGCTACCTCTCCGAAGGCTCGATGGCCAAGCTCTACGCCACCGACACCGACCAAGCCGACACCACCAAGGAACCGCCCCTCGCCATCACCCGACTCGTCCAACGCCACCACGTCGGGCCGCCCGCCGCCGCTCAGGATCGGCTGACGGGCCACCGGGAACAGCGATTCACCGGTGAACGCCTCGAGGTCCTGCCACACCAGGTCCTCGATCTCCTGCTGGTACAACTCCGGGCCCGGCCGCACCGACCGGAACGGAACGAGCGCGCCCGCAGACACCTCGAACAACGGTATGAGGGCCCTCCCCCGCAGCGAAGGCGGCACCCTACCCGTCGCCCGGAAGCGGCAGCTCCTGTAAAGACGCCGGGGCCGAGGACGAACCCGGGCTGCCAAGGTCACCTCGAAGCCGGTCTCGGACGGGCTCAAGGGGCAACAGCCCCTGGTCGAGCGGAGTGGGCCGTAAGGGACTCGAACCCCTGACCCCCTGCGCGTCATGCAGGTGCTCTAGCCAACTGAGCTAACGGCCCCGGAGCCGGACAAGCTACCAGAGGCCCTGCGGACACTGGGCGTGCAGATCGCGTGCCATGTTCGGCACGTCTGCACACGCAGGCAGCGCCGTGCCGCTCGGTGCACCCGCGCCGGCCACCGGGGCACCCGCCCGTGTCCGGCTCAGTCGGCGCCGGTGGGGCTCGGCTCGGCGGTCTTGGTGCCGGTGGCCGGGGCGGAGCGCTGGTCGCCACCGGAGGCGGCCAGGACCTCGGCGGGCACGAGGTGGCGGCTCACCCAGTTGCGCTGGTCGGCCCAGGCCAGCATCGGCGGCAGGACCACCAGCGCCGAGGCCAGGGCGACGGTGATGTTCATGCCGACGATGAGCCCGAAGTCGCGCAGCAGCGGCAGCGACGAGGTGGCGATCACCGCCACGCCGGAGATGGCGGTCAGGCCCGACACCACGAACGCCCGGCCGGTGCGCGACGCGGCCACCTCGACCGCCTCCTGCGGGCCCAGACCCCTCGCCCGTTCCTCCACGAAGCGCAGCAGGATCAGCGAGGTGAACTCCGTGCAGGCCGCGACGATCAGCGGGCCGCCCACCGCGGTCACCGGCGACAGCTTCAGGCTGAGGCTGAAGGCCACCAGCGACGACACCCCCACGGCGATCAGCACCGGCACCAGCGACAGCAGCGACCGGATGACGCTGCGCAGCCGCACGGTGAGGAACAGGAACACGAACAGGATCGACAGGTAGGTGAGCAGCACCCGGTTCGCTTCGAGGTTGTCGAGCAGCCCGACGCCCACCACCGCCAGACCCGACGGCGTGGCCCGGATGCCGGGCGGGGTCTCGGGGTGGGCCCGGATGTCCTTGATGGCCACGGCCCGGTCGTTCAGCGAGCCCGGCTTGGTCAGGAAGAGGATGTTCATGGCGTGGTTCGGCTTGCTCACGAACGCCTGCTGGATCGCCGGGGGCGCCGCCTCGTAGACCTTGCGCAGCTCCTCGCCGGTCGGCGGCACCGACTTGGCGCCCTTCACCTCGGTCAGGAAGCTGATCGGGGTGGCGATCGAGTTCGCCGACAGGAACTGGGCCGAGTGCTTGTCGAGCTCGGAGTTGGTGAAGGAGTGCAGGTAGGTGGCCATCTTGTCGGTGAAGAGGTCGCCGCCGCTCTGGTCGACCACGTACACGGCGGTCTCGGAGTTCTCGTTGACCTGCTTCTCGAGCGTGCGGATGTTCTTGATGCCCGGCGAGCTCTGGTTCACCCACTGGATGGGGTCGGTCTGCAGCGTGAGCTTGCCCTCGACGAACAGCCCGCCGAAGAAGAGGATCAGGGCACCCGCCGCCAGGAACGGCGCCACCCGGAACGGGATGCTGCCGAGCCGCACCACGAACCGGCCGAGGGTGCCCTCGCTGAAGTCGCGGCCCTTGGTCGGTGACTTGTACTCGCGGATGCCGAGGATCGAGAGCGGGGCGATGATCGAGCACAGGCAGATCACCGCGATGCCGACCGCCAGCAGCAGACCGAACTGGCGGATCATCGGCACCTTGGCGAAGTGCAGGGCGGCGAAGGCGAACACCGCGTCGAAGGTCACGACGAGCAGCGCCGGACCCAGGTTGCGGGCGGTCTCCTGGATCGGGTGCTCGGCACGGTCGATGACCACCTCCTCCTCGACGCGCGCGTGCATCTGGATCGCGTAGTCGATGCCCACGCCGAGCATCACCGGCAGGCCGGCGATGGTGACCAGGGTCAGGGGGATGCCCAGGTAGCCCGCCAACCCGAAGGCCCACACCACCCCGATCAGGATCACGCCGAGGGGCAGCAGTCGCCAGCGCACGTCGAACAGCACCAGCAGGATCACCACCATGATCGCCACCGCGATGGCGCCCAGGGTGAGCATGCCGCCCTTCAGGTAGTTGTTGATGTCCTTCAGCAGCACCGGCGCACCGGCCACGGTGATGGTGGCGTTGGGGATGAGGTGCTTGTCCTGGAACGCCTTCACCACGGCGTCGGAGCCCCTGCCCTCGTCGTCGATCGACAGGTTGCCGCCGAGGCGGACCACGACCTGGGCGTGGGTGTCGTCGAGGAACACCGCGTTCAGCGGCTTGCGGACGGCCCCGCTGTTGTCGTGCAGCAGGAAGTCGACCCACTTGGGGTTGTCGAGGGTGGTCGGCCCGGTGATGGCGCTCAGCCGGGTCAGGTTCTGCTGCAGGTCGGCGGCCCGGGCCGGCGAGCTGTCGACCTGGCTGGCGTGCAGCAGCAGGTTGGCGGCGATCGACTGGGTCGAGTCCTTGACCGGGTCGGCCAGGCGCTGGGTCGGGTCGGCGTAGGAGTTGCCGAGCAGGTTGTCGCTGAACTGCAGGGCGGTGATCGGGCTGATCACGTTGAGCACCGGCGGCGCCTGGCCGGGGGGACCCGTGGTGGCGAGCATCTGCTTCTCGGTGCGGGCGAAGACGGCCCGGTTGGACGGGCTGGCCAGCTCGCTGACGGTGTGGCCCCGGTCCATGGTGACGAGCACGAGCATGGCCTCGCCGCCGAACAGCTTCTGGTAGGCGACGTTGTCCTTGTAGACCTGATCGGTCTTGTTCAGGTAGCTGTCCTGGCTGGTCGAGAACTTGAGCTGGCTGATGCCGAGCCCGAGCGAGATGGTGACCAGCAGGCCGACGACCGAGACCAGGCCGGCCCGCTTGCCCAGCTGGACCGCGAGGGCCCCCCAGAACTTCTTCACCAGAGCTGCTCCCGGGTCTGCGACGTGCGGTGGGCGGCCGACCCTACCGAGCGCCGGACCGACCCGCCCGAGCCGGACCGGCGGTCACTCCCCGATGCGCACCTCGCCCCGACGGCTCGAGGCCAGCGCCACCACCCCCGTCGCCACCAGCACCGCACCCGCCGCCAGGAGCACGTAGAGCCCCACGCCGGCCTGGTGCCCGCTGACCCGCAGCCCGCTCGACGCGATGTCGTCGGCCACCGGACCGACGTCGAGCAGGTCGCGGATGCCGACGGCCACCGCGCCCAGGCCGGCGACCGCGATCAGCGCGGACACGACGGCCGCCCGGCGGGCGAAGAGCACGGCACCGAGCAGCACCGAGGCGACTCCGAGGGCGAGGGCGACCTTGGCGTCCTGGGTCGAGTGCCAGCCCGAGGCGGACGACCGGCCGAAGCCCGGCAGGTCGATCGAGATCCAGGTGAGCCACACCGACACCACCGCGGCCGCCCCGCCGAGGATGGCCAACACCCCGACCACGGGTCGACCATCTCCCCCACCAGCGCGGCGGGACCGCCCCGGGACCACGGCGACCGGTGCGGTCGGCGCGGCGACCGGAGGGCCGGCGCCGGGCCGGCCGGCGCCGGGGGCCATCGGCGGCGACGAGGGCGGGGTCGACCAGTCGGCCGAGCCCGCGCCTGCGACCGGCGGCGCGGTGCCCGGTCCGGCGGGTGGCCCGGCCAGCGGTCCGGGCCGGCCCGCGGGCGCCGGCGGGGCGTACGGCGAGCCGTACGCCGACGGGGGCGAGGTCGGGCCGGGGGACGACGATGCCGAGGAGCCCGGCCCGGTCGGGGCGGGGCCCGACGGTGCGGACGCCGGCCCGGCACCGGTGGACGGGCCGGCGGAACCGGCCACCGGCCAACCCGGGGGTGCGATCGGCGGGGCCGGCCGAGGGGGCTCGGCCGCAGGGGGCGTCGAGCCGGTGCTCGGCCGGTCGACGTCGTCGGTGGCCCGGGAGTCGTCGGGCACCGGCTCGGTCAGGGTCGGGTCGTCGCTCGACGGCGTCGGCACCGCGCCGGGGCCCTCCTCGGACCGGGCGTAGGCGACCTCCTCGGCGGACCCGGCGGTCGAGGGTTCGGGCGGCGGCCCGTCCGACGGCGCCTGCTCCGGCGGCGGCGGGGTCGGGGCCGGGACGGCGGCCGACGTCGGCGTCCCGCAGGTCGGGCAGTACAGGGCGCGCTCCACGATCTCGGCGCCGCAGTTCGAGCATCGGAGGTCGGTCATGGGAGAGGCGCCGCCGGGAATCGAACCCGGGTACAGGGCTTTGCAGGCCCTTGCCTAAACCACTCGGCCACGGCGCCCGACGGTGCGGGGCCGCCAACTCTAGGAGATGCCCGCTCGGCCCCTGCCGGGTGGTCGGCGGCCGGTGGCTCAGGCGACGGTGAAGACCTGGTCGAGCCCGCTGATCTCGAACAGGCGGCGCACCTGGGGCTGGGCCCCCACGATGTCGAGCCGGCCACCGACCGATCGCAGGCGCCGGTGCACACCGACGAACAGGCCGAGCCCGCTCGAGTCGCAGAAGCTCACGTCGCCGAGGTCGACCTCGACCCGGTCGCAGCCGGCTCCCACCAGATCGAGCAGGTGGGCCCGCAGGTCGGGCAGGGTGCCGAGGTCGAGCTCACCGGCCACCGCCACCCGCACCGCTCCGCCGGCGAGGCGCCGGTCGCCGACGGCGAGGGGGCGCAGCGCTTCGGTGCGGGCGGTCACGTCTGCGGAGCGTGCCCGACGGCGCGCGGTCCGAAACGTCCGACGGGGGTCCGGCGACGCCGCGCCCGTAGTGTCGACCACGTGGCCGACTCGGTGACCTTCCACTTCGATCCCACCTGCCCGTGGACCTGGCTGACCTCGCGCTGGATGGTCGTGGTCGCCGACGAGACCGGGCTCGAGGTCAGGTGGCGGCCCTACAGCCTGCCGCTGCTCCACGAGGACGACGAGCTCCCCGAGGGGGCCCAGGCCAGGGCCGACGTGTCGACCCGGGCCAACCGGGTGGTGGCCCACCTCGCCGACGCCGACCGCGACGACGACATCGCCGCCTTCTACACCGTCCTCGGCACCGCCCTGCACCAGGACGGCGTCGAGCCCACCCCGGACCTGGTGGACGACTCGCTCCGCCGGGCCGGCCTCGACGACGCGGACCGCCTGGCCGAGGTGGCCGACGACCCCTCGCTCGACCCCGCGGTCCGGGAGACCTTCGAGCGGGTCATCGAGCAGGTGGGCGACTCGCTCGGGTCGCCGCTGCTGATCACCTCCGACGGCAACACCGTGTTCGGCCCGGTGCTGTCGCCGGTCCCGCAGGGCGCCGAGGCGGTCGCCGCCTGGGAGGCGGTGCGCACCCTGGCCGACCTGGCGAGCTTCCACGAGCTGAAGCGGGGGCGCAGCCGGCCCGACCTCGACGACGTGCCGGGAACCGCCCGGCCCTGACCCGGTCCCGCTGTCGGATGGCCGCCGTCGTCGACGCCGAGCAGCTCGCGGAGGAAGCGGGGCTGCGCTACGTCTCCGACGACTCGCCGGGGTACGCGCGCCTCCCCCACGGCCGGGGGTTCACCTACCGCAAGGCGGACGGCACGACCATCACCGACCGCCGGCTCCGCCAGCGGCTCGAGGACCTCGTCATCCCGCCGGCCTGGACCGACGTCTGGATCAGCCCGCACCCCAACGGCCACATCCTGGCGACCGGGCGTGACGCCAAGGGCCGCAAGCAGTACCTGTACCACCCGACGTGGCGGGCCGAGCGCGACGCCCACAAGTTCGACCAGCTGCTCGAGTTCGGCACCCGCCTGCCCGACCTGCGCCGGACCGTCGACGAGAACCTCGGCAAGCGCTTCTCGCGCATCCGCGTGCTGTCGCTCGTCGTGCGGCTCCTCGACGAGACCCTCATCCGGGTCGGCAACGCCGAGTACGCCGAGACCAACCACTCCTACGGGCTCACGACCCTCTCCCCCGACCACGTGATGCTCGACGACGACGGGGTCGAGTTCGAGTTCGTCGGCAAGAGCGGGCTGCAGCGGGCGCTGCGGCTGGCCGACACCGACCTGGCCGCGCTCGTCCGCGAGTGCCACGAGCTCGGCGGCCAGGAGCTGTTCTGCTACCGCCCGTCGGCCGATCCCGACGCCGGGCTCACCAGCGTGACCTCGAGCGACGTCAACGACTTCCTGCGCGAGCACCTGGGCGAGGGTGTCAGCGCCAAGACCTTCCGCACCTGGGGCGCCACCAAGATCATGGCGGCGGCCCTCGCCCTCGACCCGGTGCCCGAGACCGAGACCGAGGCGGAGAAGGAGCTGATCGGCGCCTACGACGTGGTCGCCTCGGTGCTCGGCAACACCCGGGCCGTCGCGCGCGCCAGCTACGTCCACCCGGTCGTCCCCGAGGCCTACACCTCCGGCGAGCTGCGCGACGTCTGGCGACGGTCGCGGCGGACCCGGACCATGGACCGGGCCGAGCGCTGCGTGCTGAAGCTGCTGCAGCGCTGACCCGAGCTCGATCGACGGCGCGGCCGGTCGCATCCCGCGCGAGGTCCCAGGGCCGATGCCGCCCCGACCCGGTGGCGCGCGAAAGTGTCAAAGGTGTCGCGCACGGCGAGCCGGTAGAAGGGTTCGACGATGGGGGTGGTCGAGGACAGCCGACGACATGCGCTCTTGCGGCGCCAGGGCCACTACTACCGGATCGCGCGCGGCGGGATGGTGGTGAGCGGAGCCGGGCACCCCTTCCGCTCGAAGCGCGCCGCCCGGCTGTGCACCCGGTTGCTCGGCACCCTGACCCGCTCCCGCTGGCGGATCTACCGCGTCGACTCCTGAGCGGCGCGGCGGGCCACGGCGGCGGAAGGAGGGGCGGAGGGCTTCGGTGGCCGGACGGGAGACGTCAGGCGGCGGGACACCCACGTCTCGACCGCCCGGCCGCGGGGGAGGGTAGACCTCGACCGTGCGCGAGCCGACCCGGCGAGTCGCGCGATCGTGCTGCTGCGTCGGCGGGCTCGGGGACGGCCGGCGGCGTCAGCGCCGGGCGGCCCGACCCAGTCGCCGGCCGACGTCGGCGAGGTAGGCGCGCAGCTCGTCGGGACCCTCGACCTCGACCTCGGCGCCGACGCCGATCACCGTCACCGCCGCCCACATCAGGTCGTCGGTCTCGAGCACGACCCGGGTCCGGTCGGCGCCGAGCGGCTCGAGCTCGACCCATCGCCCGACCGCCGGGCCGACCGTCTCCGCGGGGGCGTCGACGACCAGCCGGACGTGGTGGACCGGGGCGGGGCTGCGGACCGATCGGCGCACGTACTCGGCGGCATCGCCCCCCGGCGGCTCCCGGGGCGTGAACCGGGTCCCCGTCGGCGTGACGTCCCGGAGCCGGTCGAGCCGGAAGGTCCGCCAGTCGGCGCGATGGCGGTCATAGGCGGCGAGGTACCAGCGCCGCCCCACCCGGACCAGGGTGTGGGGCTGGACCTCCCGGTCCGACGCGGTGCCGTCGGCGGCGACGTAGGCGAAGGTGGTGACCTCCTCACGGCGGGCGCACTCGGCGAGGGTCATCAGGTCGTGGGGGTCGAGGCGGTCACCGGTGGCCGGTGCCGGCTGGTCGGTGGTGCGGGCCAGCGCCTCGGCCCGCACCCGCAGCCGGTCGGGGAGGATCTGCAGGACCTTGGCCAGCGCACCGACCGACGACGCGGCGATGACGTCGGCCCCGGCCGACGCAGCCGCCCCGAGCCCGACCACCAGAGCCACCGCCTCGTCCGCGGTGACGACCAGGGGCGGGAGGGCGGCACCGTTGGCCAGCCGGTAGCCGCCGCCGGTGCCCCGGCTGGCCTCGATCTCGTAGCCGAGGTCACGCAGGCGCTGGACGTCGCGCCGCAGGGTCCGGTCCGGCACCTCGAGCCGGGCCGCCAGCTCGGCGCCGGACCACCGGTGGCGACTCTGCAGGACCGCGAGGAGCTCGAGGGTGCGGGCGCTGGTGCCGGACATGGGTCCCCAGTGTGCGTCGCCTTCCGGCCACCTTCTGTCCGGAAGTGGGTGGAGCGTGGTCGACCGACACGGCCGACGAACGCCGACCACCGCAGGCTCGCACCACGACCACCGAACGAGACGACCTGATCGCCGCCCTGCGCAAGCACCGGGGCTTCCTGCGCCACAGACCGCCGCCGGTCTGACCGACGAGCCGGCCCGGCCGCGGCCGGACCGGCATCGACGTGGAGCGGACGACGGGATTCGAACCCGCGACCCTCACCTTGGCAAGGTGATGCTCTACCAACTGAGCCACGTCCGCGTGGGTGCACCAACCTAGCAAGCGGCGCCGGTGGCGAGCTCCTCGTTCAGGGCGGCGGCGCCCCGCCGGCCTGCCCGGCGATGCGGGCCCGCAGGGCGCTGGCGAGCTCCTGGGCGGGCACCACGTCGGCGATGCGCCCGACCGACAGGGCCAGGCCCGGACCGTGGAACTGGAGCGAGGCGTTGCGCCCGTCCTGCAGCCCGTACACGGCGAGGTCGGCGGACAGCTCGAGGACCTCGAGCCTCGGCTTCCACTCGCGGTCGTCGGTGATCACCACCCGGCGGTCGGTGAGCACGACGGTGGCCTGGGCGCCGTCGAGGATGCCCTGCACCACGTGGACCACCTGCTCCCCGTCCTCGAGCTGGGCGGCGGCGAGCAGCATGCTCGCCCGACCCTGGCGGCGCGCCGAGCTGCCGAGGCGCCGGACGGCGACGCCCATGTTGTTCGGGTCCGGCGGGCCCTGCGGACCGGCCTGCCACCCCGGCGCGGCCGGCTGCTGGCCCGGCCAGCCCGGCGCGGCGGGAGGGTTGGCCCACGACCCTGGAGGCGCGGGCGCGCCGGGCGGGGTGGCGGCCGGGCGGGGGTGGGGCGCCGGGCGGCGGGGAACCGGGAGCACCCGGCGGCGGCGCGGCCGGGGCGGCCGGCGGCGGAGGTGGTGTCCCCGGAGGCGCCGGCGCCGGGCCGGGACGCGGCGGGGTGGCACCGGGGACGGCGCCTGGGGGCGGCCCCCAGCCCGGTCCGCCGGGAGGAGCGGGCGGTGCGCCGGGCGATGCCGGCGGGACGCCAGGAGGGGACGGAGGGGGTGCGCCGGGGGGCGGCGGGGTCGAGCCCGGCGGGCCCCAGCCGGGTCCGCCGGCGGGCGGCGCGCCCGGAGGCGGGGTCGGTGCGCCCCAGCCGGGTCCGCCGGCGGGCGGCGCGCCGGGAGGCGGGGTCGGTGCGCCCGGAGGCGGGGTCGGTGCGCCCGGAGGCGGAGCCGGCGACGCCGGAGTCGCCGGGGACGGGGCGGGCGCGCCCGGGGGCGGGCCGGGAGGTGGCGTCGGGACCCCCGGGAGCGGAGGCGCGCCCGGGGGTGGGGTCGGGCGGGCGGGGCCCGGCCCGGGCGGGGTCGGCGCCGGCGGGGCTCCCCACGGCGCAGCCGGCGTGGCCGGTCCCCCGCCGGGGGCGCCGGGGGCACCCGGGGGCGGGGGCACGGCGCCGGCCGGCGGCGGGGGCGCACCGGGAGGCGGTCCGGACGGCGTGGAGATGACCGTGGCGGTCGGGTCGAACGGCGACACCGGAGCGCCCGACCCGACCGAGGGCTCCGTCCCGCCCGACTCGTCCTCCTCCGGCTCGGCGGCCCCATCGCCGGACCCGTCGTGGTCGCCGCGATCCGCATCGTCGCCGTCCGAGCGCCCGCCGCCCTGGCCGCCGCCCTGGTCGCCGCTCCCCTCGGCGACGGGCTCGCTGCCCGCCACCGTCGGAGCGGCCGGCACCGACGGGTCGGCGCCCTCGTCGGGCCGGAGCGGCAGTCCGCAGGTCATGCAGAACTTGGAGCCCTCGGGGTTGTCGGCACCGCACGTTCGGCACTGCATGGCGACCAGTCCCTCCTAGGTGGCGAGCGGGCCGAGGCTAGTGGGGCGGTCGCGCCGGCCGGAGGAGCCGATGGCGGGTGCCGGCCTCGTGGGTGCCGGCCGCTCAGACCCGGACGGCAGCCGCATCGACCAGGCGCCGGCCGTGCTCGGAGAGCTCGAGCCCGGCGACGGCGACGAGACCGGCCGGGCTCATCTTCCGCATGGTCTTGGCCAGCACCTCCACGGCGCGGTCGTCGCCGAGCCGCCCGGCGACCTCGTCGAGCTGGGTCTGCAGGAACACCAGGCACAGGGCGTCCTCGTGGACCTGGACCTGCGGGTCGGCCGGGTCGCCGCGCAGGCCGTCCTTGCGGACGATCTGCTGCACCCGCTCGATGGTGGCGTCGTCGTAGCCCACCTCGGCCAGCAGCGTGGCCACGTCCTCGGCGTGCCGGTCGCGTTGGGACCGCCGCCATCGCAGGTAGCCGGCACGCCCCTCCGGGTACTCCGACCTCGGCACCAGCCAGCGCCGCAGGTGGTGGGCCCGGGCGGCCAGCAGCTGGGCGTCACCGGCTCCGGGGTCGAGACGCTCGACCCACCCGGTCATCAGCTCGGCGTGGGCCAGCTCCTTGGGCCGCTCCCGGCCCTCGACCACCACGGTCTCGGGGTCGGCGGCGTTGGCGGCGTCGATGGCCGCCAACGCCTCCTCGAACCGGCCGTCCACCTGCCCTCAACCGGGCTGGTCGTCCGGGCGGAGGTCGACCCGGAGGACCAGCACGCCGTCCTCGAGGGTCCAGTCGGCGTCGCCGAGGATGGCGAAGTCCTGGTAGTCGGCCTGGGCCTGCTGGATGAACTTGGTGCGATCGGGACCGGCGACCGGCGGCAGGTTCCGCTGTCGCACGGCGGCGGCGCGGTCGCGGAACCGCTGCAGCATGGCGTCCACGTCGAGGTCGGAGTCGGGCATGCGGTCGACGGTAGTTGCCGACCCCACCCGACCGGACGAGCCGGTGCTGCGGCGGCGTCGGTCAGGACCGGGGCCAGCGGCGCGCCGCGCCGGGGCCGGGGCCGATCCGGGCCGACCCGTCGGACCGCTCCTCGGGGTCGACCGGGAGGCGAGGTGACCGGGGACGGGCCGGCGCGGGGCGGACCGGGGCGGCTCGGCCGTCGGCTCGACGGGGCACGACGCGACCGGCGTCGGCGATGGCCCGCTGCCGAGCGGGGTCGGGACGGGGCTCGACCCGGGTGACGACCGCGTTGGGGACGGGGACCTCGGCGAGCACCGGGACGGCGTCGGGCCGCAGCGCGGCCGACGGGGTCCGAGGGCCCTCGGCACGGGGGCGTCGCGGCGCCGACGACTCGTCCGGCCGGCTGGGCGGACGGGCCGACCGCGGCCGCGCCGTCGCCGGACGGGCGGCCGGCTGGTTCGGCGGCGTGCGGCGGGCGGCACCGGCGGGGGCACCGGGCCCGGACCGCGGGGCGGTCCGGGCCGCGCGAGACGCGCCGGCCGGCGGGGTGCGCTCGGAGGTCGTGGGCGACGGCGTGCTGCGACCGCCCGCCGCACCGCTCGCCGGCGCTCGGGCCTGCCCGCCCCGCGAGCCGTTGCCACCGCCCAGTCGCGGCGTCGCCCGGTCGGGGCCGGACGCCGGCGGGCGCCGCTCGTCCCGGCCGCGGGGGTCGTCGCCGTCGTCACCGGGGGACGGTCGGGTCCGCCGGGCGTAGAGGACGGTCAGCGCCAGCAGACCGATGGCGACCAGCACCAGCCCCGCCACCACGGCCCAGACCTTCTTGCTGTCGGTCGACTGCGTGGTGACCTGCTTGGCCGAGCCGGTCGAGGACGAGCCCGTGGCCGAGGAGGGTGCGGTGGTGGGCGCGGCGGTGGTCGGGCCGGCCAGGAGCTGCTGGGTGGTCGAGGGGACCGGCTCGACCCCGCCGGCCCCGCTCGGCGTGGTCGGTCCCGATCGGGCCGATGCCGGAGCGGCGGCGAGCAGGACGGAGGCCAGGGCGGCACCGAGGACGAGCACGGCCGCGCTGACCAGGGGTCCCAGCCGTCGTCGCGCCCGTCGCTGCCGGAGCGGTCGGTCGTCGTTCGACATGACTGATCCACTGTAGGAGGCCGGCTCGCCCGCACGGGTGACCCGTCACGCCGGTCACAGCCTGGGATCGGCCTTCGGATCGGGCCGCTCAGCGCTGGTGGCGGGGGCAGGAGTAGGTCGTCCGCCCCCCGATGGTGCGGCGATCGAGCGGGGCGCCGTCACGGGGGCAGCTCGCGCCCCGGGTGCGGGCGGGCTGGAGGCGCCCGGTGTGGGAGCCGCCCCGCTCGTCCAGCTCGTCCAGGGTCGGACCGAGGTGGCGGTGCAGCCGGCGCAGCTCCGCCGGGGACAGCGATCCGGCCGGCCGGGCCGGGTCGAGGCCGGCCCGCCACAGGACCTCGTCGGTGAGCAGGTTGCCCAGCCCGGCGATGCGGTGCTGGTCGAGCAGGCGCGCCTTCAGCGACGCGTCGCTTCCCGCCAGCGCGGCCCGCAGCTGCCGGGGCGTGAGCGACCAGGCGTCCGGGCCGAGCCCGGCGGTCGGCGGGTCGAGGCGCACGCCGCCGAGGCGGCGCGGATCGCTGATCCGCAGGCTGCCGCCGTCGGAGAAGTCGAGGCCGAAGCGCTCCCACCGCGCCTCGTCCCGCCCGCTCGCGTACTCGAGCCGGTCGATGGCGCTGCGGCCGTCCACGATCAGCCGACCGGTCATGCCGAAGCGGAGCCCCAGGACGGCGCCGCCGGGTGCGTCGGCATCGGGGTCGGCGCCGGGTGTGTCGGTGTCGGTGTCGGTGTCGAGGAGCAGCAGCTTGCCGATCCGGCGGGCGGCGGTGAGCCGGGCGGCGACGAGCACCGCCCGCAGCTCCGCCGCCGTGGTGGCCCCCTTCAGGAACCAGTCGTCGGGCGCCAGCACCGCGTCGATGCGCCGGTCGAGCGCCCGATCGGCCAACCGGCGGTACTGCTCGACCTCGATCACCTCCGGCACCGGCGCACCGTAGGTCCGGCCCCGTTCACGACGTCGCGCCGGCGATCTCCGACGGCCCGTCCCGGGCGGTGGACCGCCCGCCGGCCTGCTACCAACGGGGGACGTGGCCGACGACCGTGACCTGTTCGACAGCGACGATCCGGCCTTCATGGCCGACCCCTACCCCACCTACGCCACCCTCCGGGGCCCGTCGCTGCACGTCGGCGACCGTCCGCACACCTGGCTCACCGCCTCGCACGCCCTGTGCACCGCAGTCCTCCGCGACCCGCGGTTCAGCTCGGCGCCGGAGCGGGCCCACCCCGACTCGGACCTCGCCGACCCCGAGGTCGGCTCCCTCCTGCGCCAGCAGCAGAGCAACGTGCTGCTCTTCCTCGACCCGCCCGACCACACCCGGTTGCGCCGGCTGGCCAACAAGGCGTTCACCCCCCGCGCCGTCGAGCGGCTCCGGGGACAGGTCGCGGACCTGGCCGGTCAGCTGGTCGACGAGATGGTCGAGCAGGCGGGCGGGGCGGAGGGGACCCTGCGCTTCATGGCGGGCGTCGCCCGACCGCTGCCGCTGCTCGTGATCTGCTCCATGCTCGGCATCCCCGTCGAGGACCGCGACCAGTTCTTCGGGTGGTCCGACCCGATCAGCCGGCTGCTCGACGACCCCGACGACCCGGCCGAGATCCAGGCCGGCATGGCCGCAGGTCTGGAGCTGGCGGCCTACTTCTTCGAGCTGGCCGCCGACCGCCGGGCCCATCCCGGCGACGACCTGCTCACCGCGCTGCTCCGCGCCGAGGACGACGGCGACACCCTGCAGCCCGAGGAGCTCCTGTCGCTGTTCGGGCTGCTCTTCATCGCCGGGCACGAGACCACCACCAACCTGCTCGGCAACGGCCTGCTCGCCCTGCTGCGCCAGCCCGACCAGCTCGGCCTGCTGCGGGCCGACCGCTCCCTGCTCCCCGGCGCGGTCGAGGAGCTGCTCCGCTACGACTCGCCGGTGCAGATCACCGCCCGCATCGCCAGCACCGACATCGAGCTCGGTGGCACCGTGGTGCCCGCCGGCGACCAGGTCGCCACCGTCATCGCCGGCGCCAACCGCGACCCCGACGAGTACCCGGACCCGCCCGCCGACCGGCTCGACGTGCGGCGCGACGCCCGCAGCCACCTCGCCTTCAGCAGCGGGATCCACTACTGCCTCGGCGCGTCGCTGGCCAAGCTCGAGGGCGAGGTCGCCCTGGCCACGCTGCTCGACCGCTTCCCCACCATCGAGCTGGTCACCGAGCGGCCGACCTACCGCCAGCACTTCGTGCTGCGGGGCCTGACCGAGCTGGAGATCAGCGCGGGGTGACGGCGGCGCCCAGCGCCTGATCGAAGTCGGCCACCACGTCGTCGGGGTGCTCGAGGCCCACCGACACCCGGATGGTGCCCGGCCCGATGCCGTTGGCGGCCAGCTCGTCGGGGGTCAGGTTGACGTGGGTGGTCGAGGCGGGGTGGGTCACCAGCGTCTCCGGCCCGCCGAGCGAAGGAGCCATCTGCGCCACCCGCACCGACTCGACGAAGCGTCGCCCGCCCTGGAGGCCGCCGGCCACGTCGAAGGTGAGCATGCCGCCGAACCCGGACATCTGCCGGCGGGCCAGGGCGTGCTGGGGGTGGCTCGGCAGGCCGGGGTAGCGCACCTCCTCGCACGCCGGGTGGGCGGCCAGGAAGGTGGCCAGGCGGCCGGCGGTCTCGGTCTGCTGCCGGAGGCGCACCGGCAGGGTGCGCAGGCCGCGGAGGCCGTTCATGGCGTCGAAGGGCGACGGCGACGCGCCCTGCAGCACGGCGAACCCCCACAGCCACTGCACCAGCTCGGCCGAACCGCACACCACGCCGAGGGTCGCGTCGTTGTGACCGGCCAGCGCCTTGGTGGCCGAGTGCATCACCAGGTCGATGCCGTGGGCCAGCGGCTGCTGCAGCAGCGGGGTGGCGAAGGTCGAGTCGACCACCGTCATCGGCCCCTGGATGGCACCCAGGTCGTCGAGGTCGACCAGGTCGAGGCGGGGGTTGGCCGGCGTCTCGGCCCAGACCAGCACCGTCTTGCCGGGCCGGACCGCCTCGGCGAACGCCCCGGGCCGGGTGCCGTCGACGAAGGTGACGTCGATGCCGAAGCGCGGGCACGCCGACTGCAGCAGCAGCTGGGTGCCGGCGTAGAGCTGTCGCGACGCCACGATGTGGTCGCCCCGGGAGCACAGGCCGAGCACGATGCCGCTCACCGCCCCCATGCCCGAGGCGTAGGCCCGGGCCGCCTCGGCCCCCTCGAGCTCGGCGACCGCCCGCTCGAAGTCGGCGACGGTGGGGTTGCCGTAGCGGCTGTAGAAGCGCTCGGCCCCGACCGACGTGGCCATGGTCCGGGCCCCGTCGACCGTCGGCGTGACGAAGGTCGAGGTGGCCCAGAGCACCGGGGCCAGGGACTCGCCGCTGCCGTGGCGGCCGGCGCGGATGGCGAGGGTCTGGCGGTGCAGGCCGCCGTGCCCTTCCAGGTCCGCGGGCGGCGGCGGGTCGGGGGACGGCGCCGGCGGGTCGGCGGAGGTGTCGGGTTCAGGCATGGTCCTTCTCGACCTCGTTCAGGAAGGTGGCGATCTCGGGGCCGACCTGGTCGTGCTCGATCAGGAAGGCGTCGTGGCCGTGGGGGCTGTCGAGCTCGACGTAGCGGGCCTGGCTCCCGCCGGCGACCAGCCCGGCGCACAGCTCCTGCTGCTGGTAGGTGGGGTACAGCACGTCGCTGTTGACGCCCATGACCAGGCTCGGGGCGGCGACCCGCGCCAGGGCCAGGTCGATGCCGCCCCGGTTGCGGCCGAGGTCGTGCAGGTCCATGGCCTTGGTGAGCAGCAGGTAGGAGTTGGCGTCGAAGCGGCGGGCCAGCTTGTCGCCGTGGTAGCTGAGGTAGCGCTCGACCTCGAACCGCTGCCAGAGCTCGAAGGTGCCTCCGAGCGGCTCGACCACGTCCCGTCCGAACCGGTCGGTGAAGACCTGCTCGGAGCGGAAGGTGATCTGGGAGATCATGCGGGCCAGCGCCAGCCCGCCGTGCGGACCCGCCCCTGCGGCGGCGTCGTAGTAGTCGCCCCCGTTCCAAGCGGGATCGAGGACGATCGCCTGCCGGCCCGTGCTCCAGTAGGCGATCTGCTGGGCGGTGGCGGCCACGCAGGTGGCGATGGGGACGAGGGACCGGACCCGGTCCGGGTACATGACCGCCCACTCCAGCGCCTGCATGCCGCCCATCGACCCGCCGATGACGCTGAGCCAGCGCCGCACCCCGAGCACGTCGGCCAGGGTCGCCTGGCAGCGGACCATGTCGCGCACCGAGACCACCGGGAACGACGAGCCGTAGCGGCCCGGCCGGTCGGGACGGGGCGAGGCCGGACCGGTCGAGCCCTGGCAGCCGCCGAGCACGTTGGCGCACACCACGAAGTACCGGTCGGTGTCGAGCACCCGACCCGGGCCGATCATGGCGTCCCACCACCCGGCGGTCGGCTGGCCCGGGCCGGAGGGGCCGGCGGCGTGGGCGTCGCCGGTGAGGGCGTGGCACAGCAGCACCGCGTTGGCGCCGTCGTCGGCGAGCCGGCCCCACGTCTCGAAGGCGACGGTGATCTCGCGGAGCTTGCCGCCACCCTCGAGCACGAACGGCCGCTCCACCGCCAACTGCATGAACCGGCGGTCGCCGCTCGGCAGGCTGGGTCGCCAGGCGCCCGAGGACGGGAGGGTGCTGGCATGGGGCCGGTGCCAGGCGACCGGCGCGAAGGGGGCCGCCGGCTCGGGGTCGTCAACCACGGCTCACTCCTCTCCGGTCGTCGCCGGCGACCGGGCGGACACCCGTGGGTGCCTGCGCACCCGGACACTTCGTTGTCCTCTCGGACCACATCCCCTCGACCGGCGAACCGGCCTCGGGCGAGCACCTTGGGTGTCCATCCCAGGTTGCCGGACCCATCGCTGGGCCACTCCTGATGTCGGGCGTCATCGAACTACGGCGCCACCGGCGGGTCAAGCCCGATGGCGGACGGGTCAGGCCGAGCAGGCCAGGGGGCGGCCGCCGTTGAGGGTGAGCATGTCGCCGATGGCGGTGGCCAGGTCGATGGGTCCGCCCCGCTCGGTCCCCTGCAGCTCGGCCATGGCCCGGTGCAGGTTGCCGACCAGCCGCTCGGCGTCGGTGAGCCCGGCGAACTCGCCGGGGTCCGCCCCTCGGGCGGCGTCGAGGGGTGAGGAGGCGGTGGCCACGGCGTCGGCGGCCAGGTCGAGCACCCACCGGTAGTAGCGCTCGTGCACGTCGAACACCTCGGGCCCGCAGACCGGTCCGTGGCCGGGCACGACCGTCTCGGCGCCGAAGTCTTTGAGGAAGTCGATCGACTCCAGCGCGCCCTGCACGGACCCCATGAGCACGAACGGCGTGCCGCCGTGGAAGATCAGGTCGCCGGTGAAGAGCACCCCGTCGTCGGGCAGCCAGACCACCGCGTCGTTGGTCGTGTGGGCGACGCCGGGGTGGCGCAGCTCGAGGCGGCGGCCGCACCACAGGGTGAGGCGGTCGTCGAAGGTGATGGTCGGCAGGGCGAGGGTCAGCTCGCCCCAGTCGACGGGCTCCCAGACGCCGTCGTAGTGGTTGATCCCCTCCGCGGCCAGGACCTCGCGGCACTCGCGGTGGGCCACGATGTCGACCCGGCCCCCGGCGACGATGCCGTTGCCGTTGGTGTGGTCGCCGTGGTGGTGGGTGTTCACCAGGGTGCGGACCGGGGCCCCCGAGACGTCGGCGACGGCATCGAGCAGCCCGAGGGTGCGGGCCTCGGTCGAGCAGGTGTCGACGACCACCACGCCGTCGGCGTCGACCACGAACCCGGCGTTGTTGATGAACCAGGTGCCGTCGGGCTGGACGTAGGCGTAGACGTCGCGTGCGACCTCGACGGTCTCGGCGGGCGGGTGGCGGCGCACGGCGGCTGGCATGCCCGCAGCATGGCACCGCCGACGACGGTCGTTACGGTGATCGCCGATGTCGGACCAGGCCGCCGGCGACGACGCCGAACCCACGGGGCTGCAAGCCCCCGGTCCGGCCGACACCGGGCGGCCCGCAGCCGGTGCCGGCGGGTCGGGCGGCCAGGCGCCGGCGTCGGCCCCGGCGCCCCCGCCCCGCCGCTTCGGCTGCCTGTGGCAGCTCGCCTTCTTCGTGGTGATGGTCGCCCTCGGCGCCTTCGCCGCCGCCACCATCCGGGGCCGGAGCAGCAGCGGGACCACGACCGTCCAGTCCGGGAAGGTCGGCGCCACCACCTGGCAGATCCGGTCCAGCGTCGACGAGCAGCAGGCCCGGTGCGTGCGCCTCTTCGTGAACGGCGCCGGCAACGACGAACCCACCACCGGCGTGTGCGTCGCCGCCAACGCCGAGCCGTCGGGCGCCGACGTCCAGCAGGCCGAGCTGCCGGGCACGGGCCGGTGGCTGGTCTTCGGACCGGCGCCCCGATCCTCGACCAGGGCGGTGCGGCTGCCGCTGACGAACGGCCGAACCCAGCGCATCGGCCTGGTCGACGCCCACCGCGGCGATGTCGGCTACTACATCTGGCTGGCGCCGAAGGGCGTCCACGTCGACGGGATCGCCCAGCTCGTCAGCTGACCCGCCCGCCCCTCCCGTGAACGGCGGGCGACCGTGGCCTCAGCGGCGGTCCACCGACGCCGCGAGCCGCGCCGTCCACCACCCGAGCACCGGGTCGTCCTCGGCCAGGCGGTAGGCGCGCAGCATGGCCGAGCCGAAGGCGACCCAGTCGGGCGGCGGGCCCCCGGGGCGCAGGAGCTCGGCGGCGTCGTCCCACGGGCGGCGACGGGGCGGGAGCGGGATGCGGCGAACCTCGGCCGCGGGGAGCTTGACGGCGTCGGCGGCCAGGGCCGTGCCGCCGGTGCGGGCCAGCGCCCAGGCCGAGGTGGTGGGCGCCAGCAGCACCGCCAGGAGCCGCCACACGTCCTCCGCGTCGGTCGGCTCGACCGACACCACGGGCACCGACGGCACGAGCACGCCGTCGGGGTCGGCGACCGCCTCGACCACCCGGGTCTGGGTGGCGACCAGCACCTTGGGGACCAGCCGGTCGGCGACCCACCCGGCCAGCTCGGGGTCGACGGCGGCCAGGCCCGGCAGGTCGACCACCGGGCGCTGCCAGCGGCGCCCCGCGAAGCGGATCGGGGCGTGGCCCCATCGCAGCCGGGCCGGGTCGACCGCACCCGAGGTCACCAGGGCGCCGCGCGGCGGACCGGACGAGCCGCCCCCGTCGTCGGCCTCGACCACGTGGGGGGCGAGCCCGTAGAACTGCCGACGGAACCCGGCGGTGGCCGACGCCAGGTCGCCGACGGTCGGGCCGGAGCCGGGCAGGTCGACCTCGGGCGTCCCGTAGGCGGCGAGGACCAGCGGGCTCCAGGGCCGCCCGGTGGCGGAGGGCGCGGCCCGGCCGGGTGGCAGCGCTGCGAAGTCCGGGCCGCGCCAGCGGCGGACGGCCGGACCGACCGGCGGGGCGCGGCGTTCGAGCACCGGGGCGCAGACCTTGGTGGCGGCGTCGAAGACCGGCGCTCCGGCGACCCACAGCCCGACCAGGTCGGCACGGACCAGCACCTCGGCCCGGACCCCGGCGGCGTCACGGGCGCCCAGGACCGACTCCGGCACGATCAGCGCCACCCGGCCGCCGGGTCGCACCAGCGCGACCCCCAGGGCCAGGAACAGCGCCGCGCTGTCGACGTACCCCCCGGCGGCGGCGCCCCAGCGCTCGGCCAACCGGTTCGCCTCGTCCCGGCGGCGAGCGGTGCCCGCCGCCAGCTGCCCGAGGAAGGGCGGGTTGCCGACCACCAGGTCCACCGCGTCGACCGAGGCCGTCGCCGCCCACGTCGGGTCGTCGCCGGCCAGGGCGTCGGCGACGACCAGGTGCCTCGCGACGGCACCCGGCGCGCCGGCGGCCGCGGCCCACTCCGCCAGGGCGGCGGCCGCCACCTCGACGGCCACCGGGTCGGTGTCGGCGCCCCGGAGGAGCTCGCCCACCACCTCGGCCGGTGCGTGCCCGGCGGCGTGCAGCCACCGGGCCGCCGCCAGCAGGAACGCCCCGCCGCCGCAGGCCGGGTCGCACACGACCGGTCGAGCCGGTGGCGCCCACCCCTCCACCGCCACGGCGAGCAGGCCGGCAGCCACGGCCGGGGGCGTGTAGACGGCGCCCCGGGCCCGCCGGTCGTCGTCGGCGAGCAGCCAGGGCCGGGCCGCGGCGATCAGGTCGGCGGCCTCCATGCCGGGGGGCAGGGCCGCCGGCAGCCCCGCGCCGACGAGGTCGGCGGCGTCGAGGGACGCCGACCCGGCCCGGCGAGCAGCCAGCACCGACGCCAGGGTGGACAGGGCGACCCGCTCCCCCGCCCGGGCCGCCTCGGCGGCCAGCCACGATCGCCACGCCCCCGTCGCGCCCGGGCGCCGGGTGGCGGCCACCTCAGCCGGCGGCGGTGCCCGGCCCCGACGGCGCGGTGCCGATGGCGAAGCCCCGGGCCACCGCCGGGCGACGGAGCTTCCAGATGACCCCGTCGTACAGGAAGTGCAGGCCTCCCGCGGTGAGCAGGACGGTCGTGTACAGCGTGGAGGGGAGGTTCCAGCGCAGCACGGTGAACACGCCGACCATGGCCACCAGGTAGCAGGCGACGAAGCCGGTGCGTCCGGCCCGGGAGCGGACGACCCCGCCCAGCGGACCGCCGCCCTCGGCCCCCTGGTAGCGCCGGCCCAGGTGCTGGTGGACGGTGACCACGTACTCGATGGCGTGGGAGCCGACGTAGGCGGCGATCCCGATGACCGGCTGCACCACGATCAACGCGAAGAGCAGCGCGGTCGAGGCCAGGTAGAGGTGCTTGGCCGGGTTCACCGCCGGCCAGCGCCGGGCCTCGGCCCGCACCCACGCCACCAGCAGCCCCGCCACGACCAGCCCGACCGGCACCAGCAGCAACCGGGCGCCGGGGCGGAGCTCGGCCAGCAGGTGGATGCTGCGCTCGTTGGTGCCGCCGAGGCCGAGCCCGTCGCCCCGGTGGGCGGTCCCGGGCTGGGCCGCCGCCCACACCGCGGCGAAGGCCAGCCAGGACAGCAGCATCGCCTTCTCGAGGCCGCCCTCCTGCTGGCCGGCCTTGCGGCCGTAGATGCGGGTCAGCCCGTAGCGCTGCATGACGGTGTGCTCGGCGTTCCAGAGGCCGGCCACCGCGGCCACGACGATCAGGCTGACGTGCAGCCCGAGCACCACCGCGGCGGCGAACACCACGGGCCCCCAGGTGAAGAGGCGCCGGCGGAGCGAGAACTGCCCCGGGTCGCCGTACACCAGGGCCAGGGTCAGCGGCTGGTGGGCCAGCGACAGGACGAGGGCCACCGCCAGCAGCCGGCCGAGCTGCGCCGGGGCACCCCAGACCCAGCCGGCCAGGGCGAAGGGCACCCAGCAGAGGGCCACGGCCAGGTCGACCGACGGCCGGTGGATCCACGCCGCGGTCGGACGCGTCGGTGCCGCCGGGGCGACGACGGCAGGACCCTCGTCGGCTCGGAGGGCGGCCGGAGCCGTCGGAGCCGTCATCGGCCCGACCCTACCGACCGACGCCGGAGCGGTCAGGCGGTGGGGTCCCAGGCGGCCAGGTCGGTCAGGCGGGGGTCGTTGGAGAAGATCTCCACGATCGGCTGCTCGAGGCCGAGGCGCTTCATCAGCCGCTTCACCTCGAGCTCCTGGTCCCAGAGCACCAGGGTCGCCACCACGCCGGACTCGCCGGCTCGGGCGGTGCGGCCCGAGCGGTGCAGGTAGGCCTTGTGGTCCTCGGGCGGGTCGAAGTGGATGACCACGTCGACGTCGTCGACGTGGATGCCCCGGGCGGCCACGTCGGTGGCGACCAGCACCGGGAGCTTGCCCTCGGAGAAGTCGGCGAGGGCCCGCTCGCGCATCCGCTGGCGGAGGTCGCCGTGGATGGCGGCGGCCCGCACCTTCTCGGTGCCGAGCTGGCGCACCAGCCGGTCGGCCCCCCGCTTGGTCCGGACGAAGACCAGCGTGCGGTGCGAGGCGCCGGCGATGGCGGCCGTCACCTTGACCTTGTCCATCTGGTGGACGTGCAGGAAGCGGTGCTGCATCTCCTCGACGGTGACCTCGGCGCTGATCACCTCGTGGCGGACGGGATCGGTCTGGTAGCGGTCGATCAGCACCTGCACGACGCCGTCGAGGGTCGCGGAGAAGAGCAGCGTCTGGTGGTGGCCCTCGATGTGGCGGCAGATCCACTCGACCTGGGGCAGGAAGCCCATGTCGGCCATGCGGTCGGCCTCGTCGAGCACGACGGTCTCGATGCCGCTGATGTCGACCTCGCCCCGCTCGATCAGATCGATCATCCGGCCGGGCGTGGCCACCACGACCTCGGCGCCGCGGGTCAGCTCCTTCACCTGCTTGTCGATGTTGGCACCGCCGTAGATGGCGATGACCCGGACCTTCCGGCTGGCGCCGAGCGGCTCGAGCTCGTCGCACACCTGGTTGGCCAGCTCGCGGGTCGGCACCAGCACCAGCGCACGGGGCCGGGAGGCCTCGGCGGGGGTGACCCGCTGCAGGATGGGCAGACCGAAGGCGAGGGTCTTGCCCGAGCCGGTCTTGGCCTTCCCGCACACGTCGCGCCCGGCGAGGGCATCGGCGATGGTGAGCTGCTGGATGGGGAACGGGGTGGTGATGCCCCGGGCGGCGAGCGCCTCGGCGAGGTCGTCGTCGACCCCGAGGCCGGCGAAGGTGGGCTCGTCGACGCCCACGGCGTCAGAGGTGGAGGTCACAGGTCCTGCTGCTTTCGGATCGTCGTTGCGGATGGGCCCACCTCCGGTGGGACCGACCACGGGGACGATCACGCTGGGACAGGCCCGCGAGGGCGCCTCGGCACTGGCGCGCACATCGCCCGATCAGGCTACCCCCCCGACGCCCCGCTCCGGCGAACCCTCCTCCCCCGACCAGGCGTGCTCGGGGGTCCATCGGGCCAGCGCCGGCATGAAGCGGGCGATGAGGCCGACCCCGACCAGGCAGGCCAGGCCGCCGCTCACGGCGGACACCTGGGTGCCGGCGAGCGACGCCACCACGCCCGACTCGGCGTCGCCCAGCCGCGGGCCGCCGGTGACCACGGCGATGTGCACCGCCGACAGCCGGCCCCGCAGCCGGTCGGGCACCGACAGCTGCAGGATCGTGTTGCGGAACACCGCCGAGACCACGTCGGACGCCCCCGCCAGGGCCAGCATGGCCAGGGCGAGGGGCAACCAGGACGTGGCCCCGAACACCACGATCGACACCCCCCAGGCGGCCACCGCCCACAGCACGGCCCGGCCCTGGCGGCGCACGCCGCCCACCCACCCCGAGCCGAGGGCGCCGAGCATGGCGCCGACCCCGGGGGCGGAGCTGAGGGCGCCGTAGACGAACGCCCCGCCCCCGAAGGTGCGCACCGCCATCTCCGGGAACAGCGCCCGGGGCATGCCGAACACCATGGCGTCGATGTCGACGACGAAGGTGCCCTGCAGCGCCTGGCGGCCCCGCAGGAACCGCAGGCCCTCGGCGACGGAGGCGAAGCCCGGGCGGGTCGTCCCGCCCTCCGGCCGCGCCGGCGCCATGGCGAGGAGGGTGACCGCGGCGACCACGAAGGAGCCGACGTCGACCCAGTAGGCCGAGGCCACGTCGACCCGGGCGATCACCAGGCCGGCGAGCAGGGGCCCCACCGCGGTGCTGCCCGACATCAGGATCTGGTTGAGGGCGGCGGCCGCCGGGAACTTCTCGGGTCGGACCAGCCCGGGGACCATGGCCGCCCGGGTCGGGGAGTCGACCGCCGAGAAGGCGGCCGACAGCGAGGTGCAGGCGAAGATCGGCCAGACCGCCGGATGGCCGCGGCCGGCGTTGACGGCCAGCCCGAGGCTGGTCCCCGCCATCAGCACCTGGGTCACCAGCAGGAGCCGGCGGCGGTCCATGGCGTCGGCCAGCGACCCGCCGAGCAGCGAGCAGACGAGCAGCGGGCCGAGCTGGGCCAGGCTGAGCAGGCCCACCAGCAGGGTGGACCCGGTGAGGGCGTAGACCTGGAAGGCCGACGCGATCAGGGTGAACTGGCGGCCGACCAGCGAAGCGGCCTGCCCCCAGAACAGCAGGGTGAACTGGCGCGACTCGCGGAGCGGCGTGACGTCGACGAGGACGCCGCGACCCTTCAGCGCCGGACGCCGTTCAACTCGCGGTGCCGCTCGGCGCGCCGAGGGTCAGCCCGGCAGGTTGGCCTCGATGGCCTCGGTGACCTCGTTCGACCCGGGCTCCACCTGCGGCGCGAAGCGGGCGACGATCGACCCGCCCGGCGCGACCAGGAACTTCTCGAAGTTCCAGCGGATGTCGCCGGTGTGGCCCTCCCCGTCGGCGGTCTGCTCCAGCTCGGCGTAGAGGGGGTGCTTGTCCTCGCCGTTGACGTCGATCTTCTCGAACATCGGGAAGGTCACGCCGTAGGTGGTCGAGCAGAAGGTCTGGATCTCCTCGGCGCTTCCCGGCTCCTGACCCATGAACTGGTTGCACGGGAAGCCGAGCACGGTGAAGCCCCGGTCCTGGTACCGCTCCTGCAGCGCCTCCAGGCCCTCGTACTGCGGCGTGAGGCCGCACTTCGACGCCACGTTGACGACCAGGGCCACCTTGTCCTGGTGGTCGTGGAGGTCGGCGTCGCCGCCGTCGAGGGCGGTGACGGGATGGTCGTAGATGCTCATGGCGCTCAGCATGCCAGCGCTCCACCCGAACCGCCCCGGGGGCGCTCAGCGCCCCCGGCCGCCGGGCGGCGCCACGACGTGGCCGTCGCGCACCTCGACGCCCTCGCTCCGCAGCCGGCGGGCGTGCTCCTCTTCGTGACCCGGCACCAGCCGGCCCGTCGCCGTCACCACCCGCCACCACGGGTAGGCCCCGCCGGAGCGGGACAGGAAGCCGCCCACCGAGCGCGACGCCCGCCACGAGTACCCGGCCTCGACCGCCACCTCGCCGTAGGTCACCACCTCGCCGGCCCGCAGCGACCGCAGCACCTCGTGCACCGCCTGCTCGAACCCGGTGCGCGACCGGGCGCCGTCCCCACCTGCCGATCGGCTCGCCGGATCGCCCACCGCGCCGTCGTACCATGCGGACGTGGACGCCGAGGCCCTCGCCACCCACGCCGCCCGGATCGAGCGGGACGGCTACACCGTGGTCGAGCACGCCATCGACGCCGACCTGGTCGACGAGCTGGCGGCGGAGCTCGACCGGCTCGAGGCCGAGGCCGGCACCCGCCCGGCGTCGAACAGCTTCGAGGGACGCCGGACCTGGCGGATCTACAACCTGCTGGCCAAGGCCGACGTGTTCCGGCGCGTGCCGGTCCACCCCGAGGTGCTCCCGGTGGTGGAGCACGTGCTCGACCCGGGCTGCCTGGTGTCCTCGCTCTCGTCCATCGCCATCGGGCCCAGCGAGACGGCCCAGCCGATCCACGCCGACGACCAGCTGATGCCCCTCGCCAAGCCCCACGCCCCGACGGTCTGCAACACCATGTGGGCCCTCACCGACTTCACCGAGGCCAACGGCGCGACCCGGGTGGTTCCCGGCTCCCACACCGCCGACCGCTCCCCCGAGTACGGCGCCGAGCACGACTCGGTCCCCGCCGAGATGGAACGGGGCAGCGTGCTCGTCTGGCACGGCTCCCTGTGGCACGGCGGCGGCGCCAACACCACCGGGCAGCGTCGTGTCGGGCTGGCCATGAACTACTGCGCGGGCTGGGTGCGCCAGCAGGAGAACCAGCAGCTCGGGATCAGCCGGGAGCTGGCGGCGACCTTCGAGCCGCGCCTGCAGGACCTGTGCGGGTACGGGGTGTACCAGGGGCTGATCGGCCACATCGACAAGCAGCTGCCGTCGACGGTGGTGCTGGGCCGGGCCAGCGACCAGACCCACCTGTTCGACGCCACGGGTTGACCCTGGCCGGCCACGACCTCGACACCGCCCTCGGCCGCCTGGCGGGCTGGCCGGTGGCCCACGCCGCGGCGGCGGTGCGCACCGGTGAGGTGGTGGCGACGGCGGGACCCGGTGACCGGCGGTTCGCGCTGGCGTCGGTCACCAAGCTGCTCACCGCGCTCACCGTCCTGATCGCGGTCGAGGAGGGGACCCTGGCCCTCGCCGACGACGCCGGTCCCCCGGGGTCGACGATCGCCCACCTCCTCGCCCACGCCTCCGGGCTGTCGATGGCCGACCGGACCACCGTCCTGGCCGCGCCCGGGACCCGTCGCATCTACAGCAACGCCGGCTTCGAGGTGCTGGCCGACCGGCTGGCCGAGCGGTCCGGCCTCCCCTTCGACCGCTACCTGGCCGAGGCGGTGCTCGAGCCGCTCGGCATGGCCGACACCACCCTCGACGGCTCGCCCGCCGCCGGGGCGACCTCCACCGCCGCCGACCTGACCCGGTTGGCCTCCGAGCTGGCCCACCCCACCCTGCTGGCCCCCGAGACCTGGGCGCAGGCCACCCGCGTCGCCTTCCCCGGCCTCTCCGGCGTCCTCCCGGGCTTCGGCCGGCAGAGCCCGAACGACTGGGGCCTCGGCGTCGAGCTGAAGGCGGCCAAGCGGCCGCACTGGACCGGCCACGGCAACAGCCCGGCCACCTTCGGCCACTTCGGCCAGACCGGCACCTTCCTCTGGGTCGACCCCGACGCCGACGTGGCCACCGTGGTGCTGACCGACCGTCGGTTCGGGTCGTGGGCGGCCGAGGCCTGGCCCGACCTGAGCGACGCCGTGCTCGTCGCGGCGGCCGCCGGCCCGTAGCGGGGGCCGGTCGGCGGCGCGAACCGCCCATTCCGCCCGATGCCGGGCCGTCGGCTCAGGAGGGCCCGCCGGGTGCCGATGGACCAGACGATGGCGAGGACTGCGACCCGGCGCCCGCGATGACCGCGATCTCCGAGCTGCGGGCCCGTCGCGCCCTGAAGGGCGCGGGCCTCGACGCGCAGATGCCCCTCGAGCTGGCCAGCAGCGTGACCAACGAGGTGTGGCTCGGGCCCGACGTCGTCGTCCGCATCAACACCCAGCCCGACCGGCGCCTGCAGCGGGAGGCGGAGCTGGCCATGGCCCTGCCGTCATCGGTCGGGTACCCCACGATCCTGGCCGACGGCGAAGACCTCGGCATCGAGTGGCTCATCTCCGAGCGGGCCCTCGGCCGGCCGCTCAGCCGCTGCTGGCCCGCCATGCACCCCGTGCAGCGGCGCCGGGCGGTCCGGGAGCTGGCCGAGCGGATGCAGGCCATCCACCGGACCACCGCCCCGGCGCTCGGCCCGCTGCACCGCACCCCGCAGCTGCTCGACCGCAGCCCCAGCGGCTCGCTCGCCACCCGCCGGCTGCTGGCCGCGCTGCAGGAGGCCGCCCGGCTACCGAACGTCGACCCCGTCGTGCTGCACGAGGCGGCGGCGCTGGTGTCCGCCACCGCCGGCTCGCTCGACCCCTTCGACGGCCGGACCCTGGTCCACGGCGACCTGACCTTCGAGAACGTCCTGTGGGACGGCCAGCACATCACCGCGGTGCTCGACTTCGAGTGGTCCCGGCCCGGGCCCTCGGACCTCGACCTCGACGTGCTGCTGCGGTTCGTCGCCTACCCGGAGCTGCACGTGGCCGCCGACTACGAGCACCTGACCCGACGCGAGGACTACCTGCCCGTCGCCTGGTGGCTGGCCGAGGAGTACCCCGAGCTGTTCCAGCGGCCGAGGGCGCTCGACCGGTTGCGCATCTACAGCATCGCCTGGGACGTGCAGGAGCTGCAGCTGTTCCCGCCGCGCCGGCCGGCGGCCGACCTGCACCGCGACCACCCCCTGAACCGCCTGCAGCGGACGGTGCGGCGGGTGGGCCACCTCGACCTGCTCGACGGCAGCGGCGAGGTGCCGTCGCCGGACGCACGGGACGAGTCGGGTCGGGGCCCGGGCGGGGTCGAGGTCGAGCCCGCGCCGTCGATCCGGCGCACCCGACCGGCCGCCGCCGGGCCGGTGGCCTGAGCGGCGATCACGACCTCGCGTCGAGGGGCGTCGGAGCCCGGGGCTCCGCGACGATGGACGGGTATGCGCTCCAGGGGCAGACCCGCCGCGAGGCACCGGCGGTGAGCGATCCGCAGCCCGGGTGGGGCGACGCCGGCGAGGCGCTGCTCGCGCTCTACGACCACGCCCTGCCCGAGGTCTACGGGTACCTGCGGCCCCGGTGCGGTGACGTGGCCGTCGCCCAGGACCTGACCTCGGAGACCTTCCTGGCCGCCGTCGACGGGATCCGGCGCCGCACCCTGACCGAGCCGACGGTGGCGTGGCTGATCGGCGTGGCCCGCCACAAGCTGGTCGACCACTGGCGCCGGACCGGTCGCGAGGAGCGCCGCCTGGCGGCGGTGGCCTCCGAGCCGGCGCCCGACGACGACCCCTGGGACGAACGGCTCGACGCCCTCCGCGCCCACCAGGTGCTGGCCGAGCTCGGGGCCCACCACCGGTCCGCGCTCACCCTGCGCTACCTCGACGGCCTGCCCGTCCCCGAGGTGGCCGACCACCTCGGACGCAGCGTCCACGCCACCGAGGCCCTGCTCGTCCGGGCCCGACGGGCGTTCCGGGCGCGCTACGAGGCGGAGGAGCCGACCGAACCGAGCGAGCCGACCGGCGCCGCCGTCCGACCGACCCGGCCGCCCGAAGGAGGTGTCGACCGTGGCTGATCCCCTCGAGGCCCTCCACCTGCCCGACCAGGCCGAGCAGCCGGACCCCGCCTTCGCCGAGCGGCTGCGCCGGCGGATCGAGGCCGAGCTGGTCCCCGACCTGCCCCCGCCCGCCGAGCGCCGCGCCGTCCGGCCGGGCCGGGCCACCACCACCGGCGCCGCCGGCGCCCGAACCGACAGGAGCACCCCCATGACCGCCACCGAACCCGAGCTGGCCACCGCCAACGCGGTGGTCCCCTACCTCGCCGTCCACGACGCCGCCGCCGCCATCGACTTCTACCGCGAGGTCTTCGGGCTGGAGGAGACCATCCGCTTCACCGGCGACGACGGCCGCATCGGTCACGCCGACCTGGCCGGCAGCGGCATCCACCTGATGCTCGCCGACGAGCACCCCGACATGGACGTGCTCGGGCCCCTGGCCCGGGGGGGTGCCGGGCTGGCCCTGCACGTGTCGGTCCCCGACGTCGACGCCACCTACGCGAGCGCCCTGGCCCACGGGGCCACCGCCCTGCGACCGCCGGCCGACCAGCCCTACGGCGACCGCTCGGGCGACTTCATCGACCCCTACGGCCACCGCTGGATGGTGTCGACCCCGATCTCGGCGCCGTCGCTCGACGAGCTGAACGAGGCGATGCCCGACTTCACCGTCGTCGGCACCGGCCGGGAGGCGGAGCCCGGGCCCTCGGGCCCCGAGCCGATCGAGGTGGGCTACCTCACCTTCGGCATGGGCGACACCACCCGTTCGGCGGCGTTCTTCGGCCAGCTGTTCGGCTGGGAGGTCGAGCCCGGCAACGCCGGCGAGGGCTACGTCCACGTGGCCAACACCCGCCTGCCGATGGGCATGACCCCGGACGGGCCCGACGGCAGGCCCACCGTCTACTTCCGGGTCCCCGCCCTCGAGCCCTTCGCCGCCAAGGTGGTCGAGCTGGGCGGCCGGGTGGTCGACCGGAACGAGTACCCGAGCGGGGGCGACGTGGTGTGCGTCGACGACCAGGGCAACGAGTTCCACCTCTGGTCCCCCGCCCCCGGCTACTGACCGGCCGGGCGGGGCGCTGCTACAGGGCGGAGGCGGCGATGGCGAAGAGGTCGGCCTTGCCGGAGGTGGCGGCGGGCAGCAGGCCGTGGACCTCGGGCAGCACCTGCTCGGCGTAGAACCGGGCGGTCACCACCTTGGCCTCGAGGAACTCGCTCGACAGCGGCCCGGAGACCGATCCGCCGGCCAGCAGGGCCTGGGCGGCGAGCGCCGAGCGGGCCAGCACCCAGGCACCCACGGTGAGCGAGAACAGCCGCTGGAACGGGGTCGCCACCGCCAGCGCGTCGGCGGGGTCGGCGGCGCCGTGCTCGAGGATCCAGGTGCCGGCCTGCTCGACGGCGTCGACCGCGGCCGCGAGCTGGTCGTGGACGGCGGCCAGGTCGTCGCCGGCGCCGCCCAGCTCCTCGACGGTGGCGCGCATGCGGGCGAGCTGGTCGGTGAAGACGCCGCCGGCGCGCAAGGGCAGCTTGCGACCGATGAGGTCCATGGCCTGGATGCCGTTGGTGCCCTCGTAGATCTGGGTGATCTTGGCGTCGCGGTAGTGCTGGGCCGCCCCGGTCTCCTCGATGTAGCCCATGCCGCCGTGCACCTGGATGCCGATCGAGGTCACGTGCTCGGCCTCGTCGGTGCAGTAGCTCTTGGTCAGCGGGATCAGGAGGTCGACCAGCTCCTGGGCCTCGGTGCGCACCGACTCGTCCTCGTGGTGCTCGGCCACGTCCATGCGCTCGGCGGTCAGGTAGCACAGCGCCCGCATGGCCTCGGTGTGGGCCTTCATCGTCAGCAGCATCCGGCGCACGTCGGGGTGCTCGACGATCAGGCTGGACTCGCCCTTGGGGGCGCCGGGCGCCCGACCCTGGTGGCGCTCCTGGGCGTAGGTGACCGCCCGCTGGTAGGCGCGCTCGGCCAGGCCGAGGCCCTCGACGCCGACGCCGAGGCGGGCGTTGTTCATCATGGTGAACATCTCGCGCATGCCCGCCTGCTCCTCGCCGACCAGGTAGCCGACGGCTCCGTCGCCGTGGTCGCCGAAGGCGAGGACGCAGGTGGGGCTGGCCTTGATGCCCATCTTGTGCTCGATGGAGACGACGTGGACGTCGTTGCGCTCGCCCAGCGAGCCGTCGTCGCCCACCAGGAACTTCGGCACGATGAACAGGCTGATGCCCTTGGTGCCCGGGGGCGAGTCCGGCGTGCGGGCCAGCACCAGGTGGACGATGTTGTCGGTCAGGTCGTGCTCGCCGAAGGTGATGAAGATCTTCTGCCCGCTGATGCGGTAGCTGCCGTCGCCCTGCGGGACCGCCTTGGTGCGCAGGGCCCCCACGTCGGAGCCGGCGTCGGACTCGGTGAGGTTCATGGTGCCGGTCCACTCCCCCGACACCATCGGCTTCAGGTAGACCTCGCGCTGCTCCTCGCTGCCGTGGTGGAGCAGGGCGTCGATGGCGCCCTGGGTGAGCAGCGGCGCCATGGCGAGGGCCATGTTGGCGCTGTTCATCATCTCGTGCATCACCAGGCCGAGCAGGCGGGGGAAGCCGCCGCCGCCGTAGGCCTCGGGCAGCGGCACCGCCGGCCAGCCCGCGTCGACGTACTGGCGGTAGGCGGCCTTGAAGGCGTCGGGGGTGATCACCTCGTCGCCGTCCTGGGTGCTGCCCTGCTCGTCGCCGACCTGGTTGGTCGGCGACCAGACCTCGCTCATCAGCCGGGCGAACTCCTCGATCACCGGGTGCACGGTGTCGGGGTCGGCGTGGCCGTAGCCCTCCAGCTTGGAGAGGGCTTCGAGGCTGGTCAGCTCCTCGAGCAGGAACCGGATGTCATCGAGTGGTGCGACGTACTCAGCCATGGTCCAGAGGCTACGTGCGCCCCCCGGACCAGCGGCCACCGAGCGAAGCGGTCGCCACGAGCGGCAGGGCCGGGGCCCCGCCCGGGAAGAGAACACGGCCGCGGGGCGGCGCAATGCATGCGCCGCCCGAGCGGAGGAGGGCGGGGTTGGGGCCCCGCCCGGGAAGAGAACACGGCCGCGGGGCGGCGCAATGCATGCGCCGCCCGAGCGGAGGAGGGCGGGGTTGGGGCCCCGCCCGGGAAGAGAACACGGCCGCGAACTTCGTGCGAGGCTGCCTCGCATGAAGTTCGGCATCGCCTTCGCCAACACCGGCCCCTTCGCCGAGCCCGACGCCGCCGTCAGCTTCGCCCAGGCGGCGGAGCAGGCCGGGTTCGAGTCGGTCTGGACCGTCGAGCACGTGGTCGTGCCCGCCGGGTACCGGTCGACCTACCCGTACTCGGCCGACGGCCGGATGCCGGGTCCGGAGGACTCCGACATCCCCGACCCGCTCGTCTGGCTCACCTACCTGGCCGCCGCCACGACCTCCATCCGGCTGGCCACCGGCATCCTGATCCTGCCCCAGCGCAACCCGGTGGTGCTGGCCAAGGAGGTCGCCACCCTCGATCGGCTGTCGAAGGGCCGGGTCGACCTCGGCATCGGCGTGGGATGGCTCGAGGAGGAGTTCGACGCCATCGGGGTGCCCTTCTCGCAGCGGGGCCGGCGCACCGACGAGCACGTGGCCGCGCTGCGGGCGCTCTGGACCGAGGACGCCGCCAGCTACTCCGGCGACCTGGTCGAGTTCCACGACTGCATCTCGCGGCCCCGCCCGGCCCAGGGCACGGTGCCGATCCACGTGGGCGGTCACACCGACGCGGCCGCCCGGCGGGCCGGCCGGCTGGGCGACGGCTTCTTCCCCGGCAAGGGGGGCCACGACGAGATCGCCCGGCTGTTCGACCTGGCACGCGCCACGGCGAAGGAGCACGGCCGGGACCCCGACGCCATCGAGATGACCACCGGCGGCAACGGGGCCGTGGGCGGTCGGGCCCTCGACGAGGTCAAGGCGCTGGCCGACATCGGCGCCGACCGGGTGATCGTGCCGGCCTTCCTCTTCTACGCCGACGCCGCCGACGGGCTGGCGCGCTACGGCGACGAGGTCATCGCCCGGGTCGGCTGACCCCATCCACGGCAACCTGTCGTGATGTCCACGCCCAGGGCGTGAGGATCACGACGAGTTCGGGTTGGGGGCCGACGGCGGCATCCTGAGACCGATCACTCCCCCGGAGGCACCATGACCGACCAGACCAGGACCGACCGACCGACCCGACCAGGACCGACCAGAGCGGCGTGGAGCCGTCCGACGAGGAGCTGCGCCGGCGCCTCAGCCGCGAGCAGTACGAGGTGACCCAGAACGCCGGCACCGAGCGGGCCTTCACCGGCCGGTACTGGGACAACCACGACGAGGGCAGGTACCGCTGCGTCGTGTGCGGCACCGACCTGTTCACGAGCGACACCAAGTTCGAGTCCGGCACCGGCTGGCCCAGCTTCTGGGAGGCGGTCGACCCCGACAAGGTCGAGCGCATCGAGGACCGGTCCTTCGGGATGGTGCGCGTCGAGGCCCGCTGCGCCACCTGCGGCGCCCACCTCGGCCACATCTTCGACGACGGCCCACGCCCGACCGGTGAGCGGTTCTGCATGAACTCGGCCTCGCTCGACTTCGTGGCCGCCGGCGACACGACCGACACCACCACTGGCACGACCGACACCACCACCGGGGAGGACGCCTGATGGAGTACCGCCGGCTCGGCGACAGCGACCTGGAGGTCTCCGAGATCAGCCTGGGCTCGTGGCTCACCTACGGGGTGGGTGTCGAGGCCGACGCCGCCGAGGCGTGCGTCAACCAGGCCTTCGACGAGGGCATCAACTTCTTCGACACCGCCAACGTCTACGGGCGCGGCGCCGCCGAGGAGGTGCTCGGCGGCATCCTGGCCGGCCGCGATCGCGACAGCTACGTGCTCGCCACCAAGGTCTTCTTCCCCATGTCCGACACCGACAAGGGGCTGTCGGCGGCCCAGATCGCCAAGCAGGTCGACGCCTCGCTGCGGCGGCTGCAGGTGGACCACGTCGACCTCTACCAGTGCCACCGCTTCGACCCCGAGGTCCCGCTCGAGGAGACGCTCGGGGCGCTGACCGACGTGGTGAAGGCCGGCAAGGCCCGCTACCTCGGGTTCAGCGAGTGGAGCCCGCGCAACATCACCGATGCCTACGACCTGATCGAGCGGGAGGGCTTCGCCGGCTTCGTGTCGTCCCAGCCGCAGTACTCGATGCTCTGGCGGCGTCCGGAGCCGAAGGTGATGCCGCTCAGCGAGGAGCACGGCATCAGCCAGATCGTGTGGTCCCCGTTGGCCCAGGGGGTGCTCACCGGCAAGTACGCGCCCGGCGAGCCGCCGCCTGAGGACTCGCGGGCGGCCAGCCCCGAGATGGGCGGGATGATGGACGCCTGGCGCAAGGACGAGGTGCTCGAGGCGGTGCAGGGCCTCCGGCCGATCGCCGAGGACGCCGGGCTGTCCATGGCCCAGCTCGCCCTGGCGTGGGTCCTGCGCGAGCCGAACGTGGCCTCCGCCATCATCGGCGCCAGCCGCCCCGGCCAGGTCACCGACAACTGCGCGGCCGCCGGCGTCCACCTCGACGACGCCACCCTGACCGCCATCGACGAGGTCCTCGACGGCGTGGTCGCCGGCGTCTGACCCTCCGGGTCGGCCCTCAGATCTCGACCGAGGTCGAGATCGAGATGGTGTGCTCGGTCGGGAGGTTGAAGTAGGCCGCGGCCGGGGTGGCGTTGCGCTGGAGCAGGGCGAACACCTGCTCCCGCCACTTCGCCATGCCGGGCCGGTCGGTGACCGTGATCGACTCCGAGCCGAGGATGTAGGCGGCGCGGTCGAGGCCGAGGTCGACGGTGGCGGCGGCGCCCTCGGTCAGCCCCCTGGGCACGTCGGGCTGCTCGACGAAGCCGTAGCGGAGGTGGATGCCGAACACCCCCTCGCCGTGCTCGATCAGCTCGGTGCGCTCCGCCGGCGGGACGGTCGGCTCCGATGTGGTCACCACCGTCACCACCAGCACCCGCTCGTGGAGGATGTCGTTGTTGTCCACGTTGGCGACCAGGGCGGGCGGGGCCAGCCCCGGCGTCGAGAACAGGTAGACGGCGGTGCCGGGCACCCGTCGCGGCGGCTCGGCCCGGCCGAGGACCTCCTCGACGTAGGGCCCGAGCGGGCGGTCGTCGCGGTGCAGGTGCTCGGCCAGGATGCGCCGGCCGGTGTGCCAGGTGGTCATCAGGGTGAACATGCCGGCGGCCACCAGCAGCGGGAACCAGCCCCCTGTCGGGATCTTGAACAGGTTGGCGACGAGGAAGCCGAGGTCGATGACCCCGAAGGCGGTGCAGAGGGCCGCCGCCCGTGGCTTCGGCCAGCGGAACCGTTCGCGGAGCACCACGTAGAAGAGGACGGTGGTGATCACCATGGTGGCGGTGACGGCCACGCCGTAGGCCGACGCCAGGTTGTCCGAGGAGCCGAACCCGATCACCAGCCCGATGCAGGCGATCATCAGCGTCCAGTTGACGAAGGAGAAGTACACCTGCCCGAAGGACTCGGGCGAGGTGTGGTGCACCCGGTGGCGAGGGGCGTACCCGAGCTGGATGGCCTGCATGGTGAGGGAGAACACGCCGGAGATCAGCGCCTGGGACGCGATGACCGTCGCCACCGTGGCCACCACCACGAGCGGCGTCAGCGCCCAGCCCGGCGCCATCAGGAAGAAGGGCTGGTCGATGGCGTTCGGGTCCTGGATCAGCAGCGCGCCCTGGCCGAAGTACTGCAGGAGCAGGGCGGGCAGCACGACCACGAACCAGGCCAGCCGGATCGGGTCGTGGCCGAAGTGGCCCATGTCGGCGTAGAGCGCCTCGCCCCCGGTGACCACCAGGAACACCGCCCCGAGGGCCAGGAACCCGGTGATGGTGTTGTGGGCGAAGAAGGTGGCGCAGTGGACCGGGTTCAGGGCGGCCAGCACCCCCGGGTGCAGCAGGATCTGATGCGCGCCCAGGGCGGCGAGCAGCGCGAACCACAGCAGCATCACCGGGCCGAACAGCCGGCCGATGGTCGCCGTGCCCCGGTGCTGGAAGGCGAACAGCGCGATCAGGATGCCGACCGCGATGGGCACGATCAGCTCGTCGAGCTGCGGCGCGGCGACCTTGGCCCCCTCGACCGCGGCCAGCACGGAGATGGCCGGGGTGATGGCGCCGTCGCCGAACAGCAGGGCGGTGCCGAACAGCCCGACGAGCAGCAGCAGGCGTCGGCGACCGGCCGTGTCGGAACGGCCTCGGCCGATCAGGGCGGTGAGGGCGAGGATGCCGCCCTCCCCCTCGTTGTCGGCCCGCATCACGAAGACCAGGTACTTGACGCTGATGACGACGATCAGCGACCAGGTGACGAGCGACAGCACGCCGAGCACGTTGGCCTCGGTCACCTCCAGGTGGTGCAGCTTGCCCTCGAAGCTCTCGCGCATGGCGTAGAGGGGGCTGGTGCCGATGTCGCCGAAGACCACGCCCAGCGCCGCCAGCGCCAGCGCCGTCTGGCCGGCGCGGCGCGGTGGCTTCGGCTCCGCCGGGTCCTCGATCGCGCCGACCACTACTCGACGACGATCCTCGACAGGTCCTCGGCCGGCTCCGGGTACTGCGGGTCCATCCGCTGCAGCGTCTCTACCAGGATGCTGGTGACCGCCCAGTTCCGGTACCACTTGTGGTCGGCGGGCACGACGTACCAGGGCGCCGCCTCGGTGGCCGTCTCGGAGATGGCGTCCTCGTAGGCGGTGCGGTAGGCGTCCCAGTGCCGGCGGACCGCCAGGTCCTCGGCGTTGAACTTCCAGCGCTTGGCCGGGATGTCCAGCCGCTCGCGGAAGCGCTCGGCCTGCTCGTCCTTGGAGATGTGCAGGTAGATCTTCACGACGGTGGTGCCCGACTCGGCCAGGCCCCGCTCGAAGTCACGGATGCGGCGGTAGCGGGCCCGCCAGACCGGCTCGGGCACCAGGCCGTTCACCCGCGCGATCAGCACGTCCTCGTAGTGGGACCGGTTGAACACCGCCAGCTCGCCGTGCTCGGGCGTGACCCGGTGGATGCGCCAGAGGAAGTCGTGGGCCAGCTCGGTGCTGGTCGGCGCCTTGAAGCTGTGCACCCGCAGGCCCATCGGGTTGACCGGCCCGCACACGACCTTGACCGTGCCGTCCTTGCCGCCGGCGTCGAGCGCCTGCAGCACCACGAGCAGCGCCTGCCGGCGTTCGGCCCACAACCGGTTCTGCAGCTCGGCCAGCACCCCGCCCAGCTCGGCGGTTGCGGCCCGGCCGTCGCGCTTGCGCCCCTTCCCCGGCGCGGCCGGGGTGGCCCCTGCGTCGATGGCGCCCAGATCGACCCGGGTGCCGGGATCGATCCGCCAGCGTGCTGCTCGGTCCCCCATGGCCCGGGCAGCGTAGAGCAGGGGGTGCCGTACCCTGCCGGGCGTGGCGCTGATCAACCTGGCCCCCGGCGTGCACGCGTGGCTGCAGGAGCCGTCCGCCCACGGGGTCCCCAACGCCGGGCTGGTGCTCGAGGCCGACGGGGCCACGGTGGTCGACAGCCTGTGCGTCCCGTCGCAGTACGAGCCCTTCGCGACCGAGGCCGAGTCCTTCGGCATCCCGTTGCGACGGCTGGTGCTGACCGGTGACCACATCGAGTTCGCCGGGGGGACCGGCCGGTTCAAGCTGGCCGCGATCTACGGGTCGGAGTCGGCCAGCGCCCACCTCGACCAGCCGCCCCGACCCGCCGTCTACCGCGCGCTGCACCCGACCCTCGCCGAGGAGTTCCCCGACGACCTGCGCACCCGGCCGGTGTCGCACGTGGTCGCCGCGCCGACGCGGCTGACCCCGGCGGTCACGGTGCTGCCCACCGTCGGGCAGTCGGCCCGCAACCTGGTGGTCCACCTGCCCGACGCCGGGGTGTGCTTCGCCGGCGCCATGGCCAGCTTCGGGGTCACGCCCCTGGCCTACGACGGCGACCCCGGCGCCTGGGCCGACGCCCTCGACGAGCTGGTCGACCTCGCCCCCCTGATCGTGCCCGGGTACGGCCCGCTCGGCGGCGAGGAGGAGCTGCGGGCCCAGGCCGCCTACCTGCGGGCGTGCGTGTCCGCCGGGGGCGATCCGGGCCGGCTGGGTGCGGGCCCCTGGGACGGCTGGACGGACCGCCGCTGGGACGAGGTCAACGTCCAGCGGGCCGCCATGCTCGCCGCCGGTCACCCGCCGACCGAGCTCCCCCCGTCGATGCTGCGGGCCGCCGGCCTGGCCTGATCCCGCCCGACCCGGCGCACGGCGGCGGCGGATTTCCTACCCTCGGTGGACATGGCCTACGACGCAGTGATCCTGAACGGCACCCTGGTCGACGGCACCGGGGCCGAACCGACCGACGCCGACGTGGCCGTCGCCGGTGACCGCATCGCCGAGGTGGCGCCCCACGGCGGGCTCGACGCCGACCAGATCGGCGCGGGCACCCGCACGATCGACGCAGAGGGACGGATCGTCACCCCGGGCTTCGTCGACATCCACACCCACCTCGACGCCCAGCTCTCCTGGGACCCGAGGGCGACCTCGTCGTGCTGGCACGGCGTCACCTCGGTGGTCCTCGGCAACTGCGGCGTCACCTTCGCCCCGTGCCGGCCAGAGGACCGCCGGTTCCTGGCCGAGCTCATGGAGTCGGTCGAGGACATCCCCGCCGACTCGATCATGAGCGGGCTGTCGTGGAGCTGGGAGTCCTACGGCCAGTACCTCCGCGATCTCGACCGCCTGCCCAAGGGCGTCAACGCCGGGGGGCTGGTGGGCCACAGCGCCGTCCGCTACCACGCCATGGGCGAGGACGCCCTCGAGGACGAGGCGCCCGGCGACGACCAGCTCGCCGCCATGGTCGACTCGGTCGACGAGGCCATGGCCGCCGGCGCCCTCGGCTTCTCCTCGAGCCGCACCCTGCTCCACAAGGGACCCGACGGCCGCCCCATCCCGGGCACCTTCGCCGGCACCGAGGAGCTGGGACCGCTGGTCGACGTGCTGGCCCGCCACGGGCGCGGCATCTTCGAGACCGCCGCCATGCTCGGCTCGCAGAACGAGGTGGACGACGACGGCGCCCGGGCCGAGATCGGGCTGCTGGCCGAGCTGTCGCGCCGCTGCGGCCGCCCGGTCAGCTTCGGCCTCACCCACACCCTCAAGACCCCCGACATGCACAAGCTGGTGCTCGACGCGGTCGAGGAGGCCAACCGCGACGGCGCCCGGCTGCTGCCGCAGACCACCGTGCGCAGCGTCGGGGTGCTCTTCGGCCTCTCCCACCACACGCCCTGGGACAAGCACCCGGCCTGGGCGGCCCTGCGCGACCTCTCCATGGACGAGAAGGTGGCGGCCATCCGCGACCCCGAGCGCCGGGCCCGGCTGGTCGCCGAGGCCGACTCGGAGGAGGGCGTCATCACCGCCGACCGGCTCTTCCCCATCGCCAGCGAGCCGGCGGACTACGGCATCGAGCCGGACGACAGCCTCGAGGCCGAGGCCGCCCGGCGCGGGGTGAGCGCCCCCGAGGCGTTCCTGCAGCTCGCCGACGAGACCCACGGGCTGGCCCTGCTCAACTGGCCGTTCCTCAACCAGAGCAGCCAGGCGGTCGAGGAGCTGCTGACCCACCCCGCGGTGCAGCTCGGCCTGGCCGACGCCGGGGCCCACGTGGGTCAGATCATGGACGCCAGCCAGCCCACCTGGTTCCTGGCCCACTGGATCCGGGACCGGCGGATCTGGAGCCTGGCCGACGGCGTCGCCCGGCTGACCTCGACTCCCGCCGCCCTGTTCGGCCTCGGCGACCGGGGCACGGTCGAGGCCGGCCGATTCGCCGACCTGAACGTGATCGACCTCGACCGCCTGGGGCTCCCCCTGCCGAGCTTCGTGCACGACTTCCCCGGCGGCGCCGGGCGGTGGGTCCAGGGCGGCCGGGGCTACGAGCTGACCATGGTGAACGGGCAGGTGACCGTCGAGGGCGGCGAGCACACCGGCGCGCTGCCGGGCCGCACGCTGCGCAGCACCGACTGACCGACCGACCGCACCGACCGGACCGACCCTGACCGGCTGACCGGCTGACCGGGCCGGCTCCTCCGGCTAGAACACCTCGCATGCAGGATGCAGACATCGAGGTGCACGGATCCGTCGAGCCGGGGTTCGAGCCGGTGCGCGACGCCTTCGCCGGCAACCACGCGGCGGGCATGGAGCTGGGCTCGGCGGTCGCCGTGTACCAGGACGGGCGCAAGGTGGTCGACCTGTGGGCCGGGGTCGCCGACCCCGCGTCGGGGCGACCATGGACCGAGGACACCCTGCAACTCGTCTACTCCACCACCAAGGGCGCCACCGCCGCCTGCGCCAACCTCCTGGCCCAGCGGGGGCTGCTCGACGTGGACGCGCCGGTCGTCGGGCTCTGGCCCGAGTTCGCCGCCGAGGGCAAGGCCGAGATCCCGGTCCGCTGGCTGCTCGGGCACAAGGCGGGGCTGGCGGCGGTCGACGCCGAGCTCACCCTCGACGAGGCGCTGGCCTGGGAGCCGATGGTCCACGCCCTCGAGGCGCAGGCTCCCATCTGGGAGCCGGGCACCGCCCACGGCTACCACGCCACCACCTACGGGTGGCTGGTCGGCGAGGTCGTCCGGCGGGCCGACCCCGAGCACCGCAGCCTCGGCACGTTCTTCCGCCAGGAGATCGCCGAGCCGCTCGGCCTCGACTGGTACATCGGCCTTCCCCCCGAGCTCGAGGACCGGGTCGCCACCCTGCCGAGCGGCCTGGTGCCCGAGGAGGCCAAGGCCGACACCGAGCTGTTCGAGCTGATCAACGCCTTCATGGGGCCCGACACGCTGCTCGGCCGGGCCCTCGGTGCACCGTCGGGCGTCTGGGGGGCCGACGGGGTGTGGAACCTGCCGGCGGTGCACCAGGCCGAGATCCCCGCTGCCAACGGCATCACCGACGCCCGCTCGCTGGCCCGCTTCTACGCCGGCCTGGTCGCCGACCTGCCGGCGGCGGACGACGGCTCGGCGCCGGCGGCCAAGGCGGTGCTCGAGCCGGCCCAGGTCGACGCGGCGCGCACGGTGCAGACCGAGGGGACCGATCTGGTGCTCATGGGCGAGAGCAAGTTCGGCCTCGGGTACCTGGTGGCCTCGGAGTTCTCGCCCTACGGCGGGGCCCGGGCCTTCGGTCACGCCGGGGCGGGCGGGTCGCTCGGCTTCACCGACCCCGAGAACGGGCTGGCCTTCGGCTACGTCATGAACAAGATGAACCTGAACCTGGCCGGCGATCCCCGGGTCGAGACCCTGATCCGGGCGCTCTACCAGGCCACCGGCGACCCGGCGCCCTTCCTCTGAGGCCGGCGCCGCGCGCCGGCCCGGGAGGGACCGCTCAACCGAGCTCGATGAGCTCCAGGGTCACGGCGTGCTCGACGCCGACCGCCTCGCCGCCGGCCGCGTAGGTGCGGGCGAGGAAAGCGCGCGGGTCGACGTCGCCGCCCAGCACGTCGAGGTAGACGCGGTGGGCCTCGAGCGATCGCACGGCGGCGTCGAGGTGACCGGTGACGTCGACGCTGCGGGTCGGCTCGGGGGCGCCGTGCACCAGCGCGAAGCGCACCCCCGACCACGGCTCGAGCCCCTCGTCGCGGAGCTCGGGGAAGACCCAGCGGTTCCCGGCGTCGCGCACCGCGTCGAGGGCGGCGATGCCCGTCGCCCGGTGGTCGGCGTGGTTGAGCCCGCCCCAGCCGGGTCGCTCGGCCCAGGTCATGGTCACCACCACCTCGGGCCGGTGGCGGCGGATGGACCGGGCCAGGTCGCGGCGCAGCGCCACCGTGGGCTCGAGGGTGCCGTCGGCGTGGCCGAGGAACTCGACCACCTCGACGCCGACCTCGGCGGCGCCGTCGCGCTCCTCCTGCTCGCGCAGCGGACCCGCCTCCTGCGGCGCCACCGTGTCGATCCCGGCCTCGCCCGCGGTGGCGAGCACGTAGACGACCTGCTTGTGCTGGCCGGTCCACCGGGCGGCCACGCCGGCCAGCCCGTACTCGAGGTCGTCGGGGTGGGCGGCCACGAACAGCGCCCGCTCGAAGTCCTCCGGAACCGGTTCCACCGCCGCAGTCAACCACCTGCCGGTACCGCCCCCGACCAGGAATACATGAAAATGCATGAGAAGTCTGCTAAGACACGCACATGCAAGCCGACCCCACCCGACCACAGCTCCGGGTGCGGTCCTTCGCCGACCGCCGGCTGCGCCGCCACGCCGTCGTGCTGGCCGAGGCGAACCTGGTCGTCGACCTCGACGACGGCACCGCCCTCGGACCCCATCCGGCGCCGGCGTTCGACCTGGTCGTGGGCCTGGCGGACGCCGACCTCGACACCCCCTCCTCGGCGGGCGACGGGGTGGGCGATGTGGCGCGGCTCCCGGGGGTGGTGCTCGACGCCTTCCTCGACGCCCTCGGCGGCGGCGACCGGCACCGGGCCGCCACCCTCCTGTCGGCCGTCGACGACGACGTGGCCGCCCTGCGGATCCTGCACGGCCTGGCCCTGGGTCGGATCCGGGCCTGGTCGGTCGAGCGGGTCGAGGCCACGACGACCGGGTCGGGGGACGGGCCGCCCCGCCCGTCGCGGCAGCTCGTCGTGCTGCAGTCGAGCGGCGGTGGGCGCTGGGCGTGCTCCGACGGCGAGCGCTTCGCGCCCGCCACCGCCGAGCAGGTGACCGGGCGACTGGCCCTCGTCGTGGGCCCGGCCCCGCCCCACCCACCCGTCGCTACGGTGACCCCGTGCCCGAGCTGCCGGAGGTGGAGACCATCCGCCGCCAGCTCGAGCCCCGGCTGACCGGGCGGCGGGTCCTCCGGGGCGGCGGCCACCCGTCCCCCAAGTTCGCCTCCGCCGTCGAGGCCGAAGGGGCGGGCATCGAGGGCGTCGGCCGGCGGGGCAAGTACCTGCTGCTCGGGCTGGACGACGACCGCACCCTCGTCGTGCACCTGGGCATGACCGGGGTGATCCGGCTGCGACCGTCCGACGAGGCCCCCGGCACCTACGTCCGGGCGTGGTGGGACCTGGGCGGCGAGCGGCTCGAGCTGCACGACGTCCGTCGGTTCGGACGGGTGGCGGTGGTGGTCGGCGACGACCTGCGGGCGGTCCCCGGCCTGGCCGTCCTCGGACCGGAGCCGCTGGGTGACGAGTTCACCGCCGCCGGCCTCCACCACGCCCTGGGGCAGAGCCGGCGCCGGGTGAAGACCCAGCTGCTGGCCCAGCGGGTGGTGGCCGGCGTCGGCAACATCTACGCCGACGAGGCCCTGTGGGAGGCGGCGGTGAACCCCGCCCTGCGGCGGGTGACCCGACCCCAGGCCGCACGGCTGCACGCCGCCCTGCGCGGGGTCCTCGCCGGCGGCATCGCCAACGGGGGCACCACCCTGCGCGACTACCGCACCGTCCTGGGCGCCACCGGCCGCAACCAGTTCGCCCTCCGCTGCTACGGCCGCGGCGGGGAGCCGTGCGAGCGGTGCGGCACCCTCCTCGCCCGCCGGGTGCTCGACGGACGGGGCACGACCTGGTGCCCGACCTGCCAACGCCGCTGACGGGGGCCGCCCCGGTCCGGGACGGGCACCTGCGGGCAGCCGGCCGCGGGCGCACTACGGTCGACCGGATGCCTGGCGACGACCTCTTCTCCCTCGACGGCAAGGTGGCCCTGGTGACCGGCGGCAGCCGGGGCATCGGCCTGATGATCGCCCGCGGCTTCGTCGAGGCCGGCGCCACCGTCTACATCTCGAGCCGCAAGGCCGAGGTGTGCGAGCAGGTGGCGGCCGAGCTGTCCGAGGTCGGCACCTGCGTCGCCCTGCCGGCCAACCTCTCCACCGAGGACGAGTGCCGCCGACTGGCCTCCGAGCTCATGGACCGGGAGCCTGAGCTCGACATCCTGGTCAACAACGCCGGCGCCACCTGGGGCGCGCCCATCGACGAGTTCGACGACGCCGCGTGGAGCCGCGTCCTCGACCTGAACGTCAAGGGCGTGTTCCACCTGACCAAGTTCCTGCGTCCGGCGCTGGAGGCGGCCGGCACCGCCGACGACCCGGCCCGGGTCATCAACATCGGGTCGATCGACGGCATCCAGGTACCGATCCTGGAGACCTACTCGTACTCGGCCAGCAAGGCGGCGGTGCACCAGCTCACCCGCCACCTGGCCCGCCGGTTGGCACCGACCGTCACCGTCAACGCCATCGCGCCGGGACCGTTCGAGTCGAAGATGATGGCCGCCACCCTGGAGGCGGCCGGCGACGCCATCGCCGCCTCGGCACCGCTCAAGCGGATCGGCCGGCCCGACGACATGGCCGGCACCGCGAGGTTCCTGGCGTCGCGGGCCGGCTCCTACCTCACCGGGGCCATCATCCCGGTCGACGGCGGCATCGCCACCGTCGGCTAGTCGGCATGGCCGACGACGCCGAGCCCGAGCCGACCGGCTCCGAGACCGCCCGCGAGCCGGGCGAGGACCCCGCGGCCCCGCCCGAGGACGACGGCGACGGTGACCGTCGCCCGACCCGCACCCGCTGGGTGGTGGCGATCCTGCTGGTGGTGATCGCGGCCGCGGTCGGCGCCATCGTGGGCATCGAGACCACCGCCCGGGACTCGCCGCGGCACCCCGTCACGACCCTGGCCCCCGCCGCGCCGAGCACGTCGGCGCCGGGAGGCTCCTCGCCCTGATCCTCAGCCGCCCCGCCCGATCCAGTCCCGCAGGTGGGGCGCCTCGTCGCCGATCCGGGTGTCGTCGCCGTGGCCGGTGTGCACCACCGTGTCGTCGGGCAGCGGGAGCAACCGGTCGCGGATGCTGTCGATGATGGTGCCGAAGTCGGAGAACGAGCGGCCGGTGGCGCCGGGCCCGCCGTTGAACAGGGTGTCGCCGGAGAACAGCACCTGCTGGTCCGCCAGGAGCAGGCAGCACCCGCCGGGGCTGTGACCCGGGGTGTGGAGCACGTCGAGCACCGCCCCCGCCACCGGCACCGTGCCGCCGTCGGCGAGGGCGACGTCGGGTTCGCGGTCGGGCCAGATGTCGTCCCACAGCATCCGGTCCGCCGGGTGGAGCCAGATCGGCGCGCCGGTGGCGTCGGCCAGCGGCACGGCCGCGTTGATGTGGTCGTTGTGCCCGTGGGTGCAGACCAGGGCCACCACCCGGCGGTCGCCGACCGCGTCGACGATGGGACGGTGGTCGTGGGCGGCGTCGACCACCAGCACCTCGGCGTCGTCGCCCACCAGCCAGATGTTGTTGTCGACGTCGAAGTCCTCGCCGTCGATCGAGAAGGTGCCGCTCGTGACGATCTTGTCGATCCGCAGGTCGCCCATCAGATCACCACCGTGCCCATGGCGAGCACCTGCGGCGCTCGCGCCCGGCTGCTCGCTGGCGCTCCCGACGCCGGTCCGCTGCGGGTCATCAGATCACCACCGTGCCCATGGCGAGCACCTGCGGCGCTCGCGCCCGGCTGCTCGCTGGCGCTCCCGACGCCGGTCCGCTGCGGGTCATCAGATCACCACCGTGCCCATGGCGAGCACCTGCGGCGCTCGCGCCCGGCTGCTCGCTGGCGCTCCCGACGCCGGTCCGCTGCGGGTCATCACAGAACGACCACGCTGCGGAGGACCTGGCCGTCCTGCATGCGCCCGAAGGCGGCCTCCACGTCGTCGAGGCCGATGGTCTCCGACACGAAGCGGTCGAGGTCGAGGCGGCCCTGCAGGTAGAGGTCGATCAGCATCGGGAAGTCCCGGCTGGGCAGGCAGTCGCCGTACCACGACGGCTTGAGCCGACCGCCCCGCCCGAAGAAGTCGATCATCGGCAGCTCGATGCGCATCGCCGGGTCGGGCACGCCGACCTGCACGAGGGTGCCGGCCAGGTCGCGGGCGTAGAAGGCCTGCTCGAAGACCTTCGGGTTCCCCACCGCCTCGATGCACACGTCGGCGCCGTTGCCGTCGGTGAGGGCCCGGATGGCCTCGACCGGGTCGGTGCTCGAGGCGTCGACCACGTCGGTCGCCCCGAACTGGCGGGCCTGCTCGAGCTTGCGGGCGTCGAGGTCGACCGCGATCACCTTGGCTGCACCGGCCAGACGGGCGCCGGCGACGGCGGCGTCGCCCACCCCGCCGCAGCCGAACACCGCCACCGAGTCGCCCCGGCCCACCTCGCCGGTGAGCATGGCCGCACCGAGTCCGGCCATGACCCCGCAGCCGAGCAGGCCGGCCGCCTCGGGCCGGGCGCGGGCGTCGACCTTGGTCGCCTGGCCCGCCGCCACCAGCGTCTTCTCGGCGAAGGCGCCGATGCCGAGCGCCGGGGTCAGCTCGACGCCGTCGAGGGTCATCTTCCGGGTGGCGTTGTGGGTGGCGAAGCAGTACTGCGGGCGCCCCCGCCGACAGGCCCGGCACTCGCCGCACACCGCCCGCCAGTTGAGGATCACGAAGTCGCCGGGCCCGACGGCGGTGACGTCCGGACCCACCGCCTCGACCACCCCGGCCGCCTCGTGGCCGAGCAGGAAGGGGAACTCGTCGTTGATGGCGCCCTCGCGGTAGTGGAGGTCGGTGTGGCAGACGCCGCACGCCTGCACGTCGATCAGCGCCTCGCCGGGGCCGGGGTCCGGGACCGAGATGGTCTCGACGGTCACCGGCTCGCCCTCGGCCCGGGCCACCACCCCCCGTACGTCCTGCGCCATCTGCGGATCTCCCTGTCGTCGGCTGCTCGCCGTCGAACCTAGCCAGCCCCCGTCCGGCGACGACCGGTCAGTAGGGGTCGCCGCCGGCCAGGATGCGCCGCGGGTTGTCGATCAGCATCTGGTCGATCTGGGCCTGGGACACGCCCCGCTCGAGCAGCGCCGGCAGCACGTCGTCGTGGATGTGGGTGTACACCCAGTTCGGCGCCATGGCCGCCCGGATCTCGTCGTCGAACCAGTCGATGTGGCAGGCGGCGTCGTGGGCCAGCACCATGCGATCGGCGTAGCCCCGCTCGCACAGCGCGACGACCGTCGCCACCCGGTCCTCGAACGGCAGCAGCATGTCGACGCCGAAGCGGTCCATGCCGATGGTGCTGCCGGCGTCCATCAGCTCGGTCAGGTAGTCGAGGTCGGTGCTGTCCCCGCAGTGGCCGATCACCACCCGGGCGAGGTCGACGCCCTCCTCGGTGAACACCCGCTGCTGGTCGCGGCCACGGAAGGTGTGGGCGTCGGTGTGGGTGGTGATGGGCACCCCGGTCGAGCGGTGGGCCCGGGCCACCGCCCGCAGCACCCGCTCGACGCCCGGCGTCAGGCCGTTCTGGTCGGTGGCGCACTTCAGGATGCCGGCCCGCACCGAGGTGCCGGCGATCCCGTCGGTGATGTCGTCGATGAACAGGCTGGCCATCGGATCGACCCCGCCGTCGTCGAGGGGCGTGCCCGGTCCCCGGAAGTGGAACCAGAACGGCACGTCGTTGTAGGTGTACACGCCGGTGGCGGCCACGACCTGCAGCTCGACGCGCTCGGCGACCTCCTGGATGCGGGGGATGTAGCGGCCGAGGCCGATGACGGTGGGGTCGACGATCGTCTGCACGCCCCGGCCGTGCAGCTCCTGCAGCTTGGCCACCGCGTCCTCGACGCGGGTGTGCTCGTCCCAGCCGAGGTCGAAGTTCTGCTGCATCTCGGTGTTGAGCACGAAGATGTGCTCGTGCATGAGGGTGACGCCCAGGTCGCCGTCGTCGACGGGCCCCTGCACGGTCTCTACCTCGGCCATCCTCCGGACCTCCTGGTCGCCACTGGGTCGACCAGGGAGTGAACCACGCCCGGACCGGTCGCGCCGCCCGCGCCGGTCGCGCCGGCCCGTGGGCGACGACCCGCCCCCGCCCGCCGGGCCGCCCCCGGGCCCAGCCGACCCCTCGGCCCGGTACCGTCGCCGCGGTGCCCGCCTCCCGCTGGTCCGAGGACCGCTCCCGGCCCCGGGGTGCCGACTACCAGGCCCGCTTCGACCGGATGGCCGCCCGGGGCGTCGACGTGCACGGCGAGGCGGCCCTGGTCGAGTCCCTGCTCGCCGACCGCCTGACCGCCGGCCGGCGGGGCCGGGTGCTCGACGCCGGCTGCGGCACCGGTCGGGTCGCCATCGAGCTGGACCGGCGGGGTTTCGACGTCGTCGGTGCCGACCTCGACGCCGCCATGCTCGCCGAGGCCCGACGACGGGCGCCCCACCTGCGCTGGCACCAGGTCGACCTGTCCGACCCCGGTCCCGAGGGGGGTCCCGACACCGGTCCCGGCGCAGGCGGGGTCGACGACCTGGGCGGCGGGTTCGACCTGGTCGTGCTGGCCGGCAACGTGCTGATCTTCGTGCAGCCCGGCACCGAGGCGGCGGTGGTGGCCGGCTGCGCCGCCCGGCTCCGCCCCGGCGGCCTGCTCGTCGCCGGCTTCCAGGTCCGCCCCGGTGGCTACGGGCCGGCCGGGCTCGACGCCGACGCCGCCGGTGCCGGCCTCTCGCTGGTCGGGCGCTGGGACACGTGGGACCGCCAGCCCTGGTCCGGCGGTGGGTACCAGGTGTCGGTGCACCGGGCACCGGCGGTCGGGACCGGCGGGGTGATCCGGTACGGTCGGCCGCACCCGATCGACACCTCTGGAGGACACCGCGTGAGCAACCCCGACGACATGGTCAGCGACGAGACCCGGGCCGAGGAGGACAAGGAGGCCGCCGAGAAGCCGGATCCCGGCCGTGGCCCCACCACCGAGGAGGAAGCGGCGGCTGACCGCTCGAAGGACCTCGACCCCGGCGTGGCCGAATCCGAGCAGGAGATGAACGAGAAGGGCGCCAACGTCAAGGGCGAGGGCGAGATCTGACCCGATCGGAGCCCGGGGCCGGCGGCCACCCCAACCGCCGCCGGCCCCGGCGACCTAGGCGCCGAGGTTCACCGCCTCGGCGCTGATGGCGAGCGGGATGAGCACCGACGCCGGGTCGCGGTTGACCTGGTAGAGCGTCGAGAAGGCGGCCAGGCCGCCGGTGTCGGGCGCCCGGTGCAGCAGCTGCATGTAGGCGCCGATGACGAAGGTGTTGGCCCGCTCGGGCGAGGTGGCGAGGCTCACCGCCACCGCGAACCGGCCCTGGGGGGTGCCGACCCGGGCGCTCCAGTAGGCGAGCCCACCGGCGTCGGGGCGACGGCCGAGCAGGTCGCGGTACAGGTTGGTCACGAGGGTCGTCGGGTTCCACCCGGCCGTGTACCAGTACTCGTCCGACGACCCGAGGACGGCGGCCATCACGTCGGGGCTGCGGTTCGCCTTCATCCAGGCGCTCCAGAACTGCTGGCCCGAGGGGTCGGCCATGCGCCGCAGCATGATGAGGTACTGGGCGCTCATCTCGAACGAGGACCACTCCTCGCCGTGCAGCAGCGCGTTGGACAGCTCGAACGGCGGCGTGCCGGTCTGCAGCAGCCAGGTCCAGAAGTTGGACTCGTCGGCGGTCGGGCCCCGGTTGACCTCCGCCCAGTAGACCCGGGCGATGTAGTCGCGGACCGTCGCCGGCGGCACCGTGGGGTTCAGGACGGGGCCCGGGTCGCGGGGCGCCGGGTCCGCCGGGCCGACGAGGGTGGTGTCGACGGCGTTGCGGTCCACGTCGACGGTCACCCCGCCCCAGGTGTCGGTGCCGCTCGAGTACTGGTGGATCCGGGCGTGGGTCCAGCGGGAGTCCGACAGCGACGATGCCCCGAGGGTGGCGTTGCGTCCGTCCCACACCGCGTACCAGATGGTGTCGGGCAGGGTGATCGACGACCCGGCGGCGATCAGGTCGGCGAACACCGAGTAGACGCCCCCGTAGACGCCGGACTGGTAGCCGAGCTGGTGCAGTCGGCTCGACCACGACGACAGGAAGCTGACCACGCCGGGGGTGTTGGTGCTCCCCGAGGTGTAGTTCTCCATGTCGAAGTAGATGGGTGAGCCGGGGCCCATCCCCAGCCCCTTGGCCTTGGCCACCGCGTCGTCGGCCGCCGCCGAGCCCTGGCTGCTCGCCTGGCTCGGGCTGAGCGACCTGCAGCCGCAGATGTTCACCGGGGCCTGGTAGCCGACGTAGATCGGCATCACCTGCCAACCCGAGTCGGTCACCGACGACACCCAGGAGCTGGTCAGGTTCGACTGGGAGCAGGCCCGGTTGTTCCCGCCGATGTAGACGCCGACCGCCCGGTACGGCGAGGAGAGCCAGGCGTCCATGGTCGACAGCGACGGCGCCGCGCAGGTGTCGAACCCCGACCCGGTGAAGGCCTTGGTCCCGACCACCCGGGTGCTGGTGGCCACCCGGGGGCCGGGCAGCGACCGCTGGCCCGGCGTCGGCTGCCACCCGGGGGTGGCCGTTCCCGAGGCCAGCACCGTCCCGACCGCGGCCGGGTCCCGGTTCCACGTGGCGGTGACCTGGACCCCGGCGGAGGGGATGGCGACGCGCACCTCGTCCGTCGTCGACGAGGCCGGCACCACGCCGGTGAAGGCGGGTCCGGGCGAGATCACCTCGGCGGGGGTGGGGTCGGACGGCGACTCGACCGGCTCGACCAGGATCGCCTCGGTGCGGCCCAGCAGGTCCGCCGGGCACCGCTGCGCCGAGCCCGGCGTCCCCAGGTACACGGCGTGCACGTCGAAGCGCACGCAGGCCTGCGGGTCGGCGGTCAGGTCGACCACCGCCCAGCCCGACGGCACGGTGGTCGTCCAGCCCCGGAAGTGGACCGTGGTGCCGCCGGCCGGTGCGGCGGTGGCGGGCTCGGCGGCCAGCGCCGGCACGGCCGTCCCGAAGGCGGCCATCCCCACCAGCCCGACGAGGGCGACGACGGCGCCGAGGGCGCGACGGGTGAACCTGTTGTCCGGGCGGGCCATGGATGAGGCGGTCCTTGCGAGGGGATGACGGGGGGTTGACCTTCTTTCGATCAGATCCGTCGTCCGCTGAACCGCCCTGGTCAGAAATGAGGCGTACGACTCATGGCCGCGGTCCGCGGGCCCCGCCGCCGGCCCCGGCTCAGGGCGCCAGCGCCGCCAGGTACCGGCTGACCGCCAGGTGCTGGGCGGCGGCGGTGGCAGGCGGGACCAGCGCCGCCACGCCGCCGGCCGGGACGGCGTCGAGCGACACCGAGGCGGTGACCTCGCCGTCGTCGGCGAGGCGCACCTCGAAGCCCTCCTCGCCGCGCTCGACGTGGCCGGGCAGGGTCCCGTACGCCCACGCGAAGCGGTCGGGCTCGTCGATCACGTCGACCACCCGCACCGGCACCACCAGCGCCACCAGACCGAGCCGCAGCGCCACCAGGGCGGTGGTGCCCGCCTCGATGACCGCCCGTTCGGGCACCACCTCGGCGCCGAGGTGGCGTTGCGGGGCCCACGCCCCCAGCCGCCCGGCGGCCAGCTCGAAGGCGCCCCGACCGTGGCCGACGACCCGGGACCGGGTGCGGACCGACCGGTGGGGCCAGGCCCCGGGGTCGAGGGTCGAGCCGACGTGCTCGTAGGTCGGCGCCGCCGCCCGGGCGTCCTCGAGCAGGCGGGTGGCGTCGTCGGTGCCGAGCCGACCCCGGTGGAGGCGGCGCAGGATCACGGCGATCGGAGGGGGACGGCCATCACCCCAGCATGGCGAACGGGTCGTCGCGCCGGGTCAGCTGCAGCCGCTGGTGCTGCCGCAGCTGGGGCAGGCGTGGCACGAGCCGGCCCGGACCATCTGCACGCCGCACTGCATGCAGTAGGGGGCGTCGGAGTGCAGCACCGGCGGACGGATCACCGGGCTGGCGCCGGCCGGCGACGGGTCGGTCACCCCGGCCCGGTCGAGCAGGCTGCCCTGGCCGCCGCGGGGATCGGCCGGTGCCGAGGTCTCCTGCTGCAGCGACGCCTCGAGCTCGCTGGCGGAGGGGATCGACTTGGGATCGGCCGGCACGTCGGTGCCCTGCACGGTCTCGGTGGTCGACTCCTCGACGCCCGGCAGCGTCGGCTGGGTGCGCTCGGCCACCGTGAGGATGCCGAGCTCGGCCCGCTCCTCGTAGCTGAGGTAGTCGACCGCCATGCGGCGGAAGATGTAGTCGACGAGCGAGGAGGCGATCCGCAGGTCGGGGTCGTCGGTCATGCCGGCCGGCTCGAAGCGCATGTTGGTGAACGCCTCGACGAAGCTGCGCAGCGGCACGCCGTACTGCAGCCCGTGGCTGACCGAGATGGCGAAGGCATCCATCACCCCCGCCAGGGTGGAGCCCTGCTTGGAGACCTTGAGGAAGACCTCGCCGGGGCGGCCGTCGGCGTACTCGCCCACGTTCACGAAGCCCTTGCAGTCGGCCACCCGGAACTCGAAGGTGCGGCTGGTGCGGCTCCGGGGCAGCTTCTCGCGGACGGGGACCTTGACGACCTTCTCGACCACCCGCTCGACGATCTTCTCGACCTCGACCACCTCGGGGGCGGCCGCCGCCGACGTGGTCGCCGCCGGCGCCGGGTCGGCGGCGCCCTCCTTCTTGGCCATGGCGAGGGGCTGGGCGACCTTGCAGTTGTCCCGGTAGATGGCGATCGCCTTGACGCCGAGCTTCCAGGCGTCGATGTGCAGCTGCTCGACGTCGGCGACGGAGACGTCCTCGGGCATGTTGACCGTCTTGGAGATGGCGCCGGAGATGAACGGCTGCACCGCCCCCATCATCCGGACGTGACCGAGGTAGTGGATCGGGTTGTCGCCCATCGAGCAGGCGAACACCGCCACGTGCTCGGCGGCCAGGTCGGGGGCGCCGAGGATCGTCTTGTGCTCGTCGATGTGGGCGACGATGGCGTCGACCTGCTCGGGCCGGTAGCCGAGGCGCCGCAGCGCCCGGGGCACCGTCTGGTTGACGATCGACATGGTGCCGCCGCCCACCAGCTTCTTCATCTTGCACAGGCCGAGGTCGGGCTCGATGCCGGTGGTGTCGCAGTCCATCATCAGCCCGATGGTGCCGGTGGGGGCGAGCACGCTGGCCTGGGAGTTGCGCACCCCGAAGCGGGGGCCGAGCTCGCAGGCCTCGTCCCAGCTCTGCTGGGCCGACGACAGCAGCTCGGCGGGCACCAGCTCCTCGTCGATGCCGGCCGCCGCCTGGCGGTGCTGCTCGAGAACGCCGAGCATCGGCTCGGCGTTCTCGGCGTAGCCGGCGAAGGGGCCCATCCGCGAGGCGATCCGCGCCGAGGTCTCGTAGGCGTGGCCGGTCATCAAGGCGGTGATGGCCGCCGCCCAGGCCCGACCGGCGTCGGAGTCGTAGGCGTGGCCGAGCGCCATCAGCAGGGCCCCCAGGTTGGCGAAGCCGAGGCCGAGCTGGCGGAACCGGCGGGCGTTGTCGCCGATCGGGCCGGTCGGGTAGTCGGCGCGGCCCACCAGGATCTCCTGGGCGGTGAACACGACCTGCACCGCCTGGCGGAAGCCCTCGACGTCGAAGGGGGTCGGCGCCTCGCCGTCGAAGGTCTCGGGCAGGAACTTCAGCAGGTTGATGCTGGCCAGGTTGCAGGCCGAGTTGTCGAGGTGCATGTACTCCGAGCAGGGGTTCGAGCCGTTGATCGGCCCGGTGTTCGACGCGGTGTGCCAGCGGTTGATGGTCGTGTCGAACTGCATGCCCGGGTCGGCGCAGGACCAGGTGGCCTCGGCGAACTGGCGCATCAGGTCACGGGCCCGGACCGTCTTGACCACCTCGCCGGTGGTGACCGCCCGCAGGTGCCAGTCGGCGTCGGCCTCGACCGCCTGCATGAACTCGTCGGTGACCCGGACCGAGTTGTTGGCGTTCTGGTACTGGATCGAGTGCGAGTCGGCCCCGTCGAGGTCCATCTCGAAGCCGGCGTCGCGCAGCACCCGGGCCTTCTGCTCCTCCCGGGCCTTGCACCAGATGAACTCCTCGACGTCGGGGTGGTCGACGTTGAGGATCACCATCTTGGCGGCCCGGCGGGTCTTGCCCCCCGACTTGATGGTGCCGGCGGAGGCGTCGGCGCCGCGCATGAAGCTGACGGGGCCCGAGGCGGTGCCCCCGCCCTTCAGCAGCTCGACCGAGGAGCGGATCCGGGACAGGTTGATGCCCGAACCGGAGCCGCCCTTGAAGATGGTGCCCTCCTCGACGTACCAGTTGAGGATCGAGTCCATGGTGTCCTCGACGCTCAGGATGAAGCAGGCCGAGGCCTGCTGGGGCACGCCGGCCACGCCGATGTTGAACCAGACCGGCGAGTTGAACGCCGCCTTCTGGGTGACCATCAGGTGCTTGAGCTCCGCCCGGAAGGCGTCGGCCTCGGCGCCGTCGGCGAAGTAGCCGCCCTCGACGCCCCAGTCGGCGATGGTGTCGACCACCCGGTCGACGACCTGGCGCAGCGAGGACTCGCGCTCGGGCGTGCCGGGCGTGCCCCGGAAGTACTTCTGGGCGACGATGTTGGTGGCGTTCAGCGACCAGGTGACCGGGAACTCGACGTCGAGCTGCTCGAAGGCGACCGACCCGTCACGGAAGTTCGTGATGCGGGCGTCGCGGCGCTCCCACTCGAGCTCGTCGTAGGGGTGCACCCCCTCACGGGTGAAGTGTCGGCGGATGCCGATGCCGGTCTGCTCCGGTGCGAGGGCCACGGGCCCCTCCTTGGTTGCGGGTGCGCTGGTGTCGGTCTCGTGCTGGGTCGTCGGTGGGACCGGATCGGGGACCCGGATCGGTGGTCGGAGGCGGCGGCGCCGCTCCCGGCCGGTGGGGCCAGCGCCGCTGCTGCTCCCCGGTTGCTCCCCCGACCTGCGGCGGCGGACGACATGCCGGACACCTGCCAGTGTGCCGGTGCCGACCACAACTTCTTGTGGTCGGCGTCGTGGGACGCCACAAGATGTGGGTGTGAATTACAACACGGTAATTACGTCGCTGTCAACGGGCAGCGAGAGGTTTTCACCCGCTACGCACCCTTCGGCCGAGCCGGTCGGGGGTTCGGGGCGATTGAGGAGGCCGCGGCGTCCGCCAGGTCCAGGGCGTGGGGGTTCCGGCGTCCCGTGCACGGTGACGACTCCCCTCCTCCCCAAGGGCTGGCCCATCGGAGCCACGGACGCCACGCCCGCACCCCGTCGACCCACACCCACCATCCGGCAACGACGCCGCGGCCTCATCGACGAGGCTCACCCTAGAGACAACGCCTGTGGAACGGAAGGGGACGACCTGTGGACTCGGCGGGGATTTCGTCCGGCTTGTGCACAAGGGCCGCCCGCTACGGTCGGCCGGCGTGCGAGCCCTGCTCCCCGACCACGACGCCGACGCCGGCCTCGACCTGGCCGAGCGCTACGCGAACGACCCCCGCCCGGTGCCCGAGGACCGCCCCTGGGTGCTCGTCAACATGGTCTCGAGCGCCGACGGGGCCGCCTCGCTCGACGGCACCTCCGGCGCGCTGGGCGGCGATGGCGACCGGCGGGCCTTCTCCGCCATCCGGGCCCTCCCCGACCTGGTCCTGGTGGCGGCGGGGACGGTGCGGGCCGAGCGGTACCGACCGCTGCGGGTCGCCGACGACCAGGTCGAGCGCCGGCTGGCGCGGGGGCAGGCGCCGGTCCCGCTGGTGTGCATCGTGAGCCGGGCCCTCGACCTCGACCCGACCCCCGGGAGCGTGCTGCGGCCCGACGACGACCGTCCCCGGCCCCTCGTGGCCACCACCGCCCGGGCCGACCCCGATCGGCGGCGGCGGCTGGAGCAGGTGGCGGAGGTGCTCGCCGTCGGCGAGGAGCACGTCGAGCTGGGCGTCCTGCTCGGCCGGCTGCGCCGCGAGCGCGACGTGGGCGTCGTGCTCTGCGAGGGCGGACCCTCGCTGATCGGCCAGCTGCTGGCCGAGGACCTGGTCGACGAGCTGTGCCTGACGCTCTCCCCGCTGGCCGCCGGCGGCGACGCCTCGCGCATCGCCCGTAGCCACGACCCCTCCCTCGCCCGGGCGCTGGTGCTCGACCGGGTGCTCGAGCAGGACGGCCAGCTGCTGCTGCGCTACCACCGGGACCGCTGAGCGGCGGCCCCGGCCGGGGCCGGCGCCGCGGGGCGGCCTCGCCGTCAGGCGCCCGCCCCCTTGGGGGCGGTCGACTTGGTGAGCAGCCCGATCTCGCGCTCGAAGTCCGCCGCGTCCTCGAACTCCTTGTAGACGCTGGCGAAGCGCACGTAGGCCACCTGGTCGACGGTGGCCAGCTCGTCGAGCACGGCCAACCCGATGCGCTCGCTCGCCACCTCGCCACCGCCGTCGAGCCGGAGCCGCTCCTCGACGGTGGCCGCCACCTCGTCCAGGCGCTCGTCGGGCACCGGTCGGTTCTTGGCGGCGGCGGCCAGCCCCGCCACCACCTTGGCCCGGTCGAAGGGCTGGCGGCTGCCGGAGCGCTTGACCACCACGAGGGGCACCTCGTCGACCCGTTCGAAGGTCGTGAAGCGGTGGGTGCAGGCCAGGCACTGCCGACGACGCCGGATGGCGGTGGCGTCGTCGGAGGTGCGCGAGTCCACGACCTTGTCGTCGTCGGCCCCACAGGCCGGGCAGCGCATGGCCTCGACGCTACCGGCCGCTCCCCCTGGCCCCCGAGCGGCGAACCGCGACGGTCCGGCCGCGACGTCGGCGGCCGGGCCTGGCCGCCGGTGTCGGTCCGGGCTCAGCCGGCGGCTGCGGTGGCGGCCGGCGGCGCCGGCGGCGGGGTGGGCGCCCACGCCTGGAGGACCGCCCAGCCGACGGCCACCACGACCACCACGGCGACGGTCGCCACCGCGACGGCCAGCACGGCGGCCACCGCCCGGCGTCGGCGCACCACCCGGGCCGACGGCCGGCGGGCGGGGACGACGGCCGGCGTCCCGGCGGGCACCAGCCGCAGCGAGGCCCGGGGCGCGGCGCCGGCGGTGCGGCGAGGCGGCCGGGAGCGGCGCACCGGGCCGTGGTCGAGGGGGGCGGGCTGGATGATCGCTGCCATGTCGAGCAGTCTCCTCAGGGGGTGTGACAAGGTTCGGAGCCGGACCGAACGCTCGTTCGTGCCATCATCCAACCACGAACGGGCGTTCGACGCAACGGGAGGACGAACAGGTGTTTCCCGTCGGCGTACCCACCTGCTACGGTGACAAACACCTGTTCGCACCGGGAGGCACCGCCTTGACCGACACCCAGCTCACGCGCCGGCAGCGCCAGATCCTCGACTGCATCGAGGCCAGCATGCGCGACCGGGGCTATCCCCCCTCGGTGCGCGAGATCGGCCAGGCGGTGGGGCTCGCCTCGCCGTCCACGGTCCACTCCCACCTGCTCAGCCTCCAGCGCCTCGGCTACCTGCGCCGCGACCCGACCAAGCCCCGCGCCCTCGAGGTCCGCTTCGACCCCAACTCCGGCGCGGCCGCCGAGCGCCGCCCGGTCCGCCACGTCCCCCTCGTCGGAGCCGTGGCCGCCGGCACCGACGTGCTCGCCCAGGAGAACGTCGAGGAGCTCTACCCGCTGCCGGTCGACTTCACCGGCGAGGGCGACCTGTTCATGCTGCAGGTGCGGGGCGACTCGATGGTCGACGCCGGCATCCTCGACGGCGACCACCTGGTCGCCCGGGCCCAGTCCACCGCCGAGCCGGGCGACATCGTCGTGGCGGGCATCCCCGGCGACGAGGGCACGGTCAAGACCTACAGCCGACGCGGCGACCAGGTGGTGCTCACGCCCCACAACCCCCGGCTCGAGCCCATGGTGTTCGACGCCGACGAGGTCACGATCTACGGCAAGCTCGTCACCGTGCTCCGCCGCGTCTGACCCGGCCGGGCCGGTCCCTCGGTCCCCGAGGGCTCAGAGCCTGGCCAGGGCCTCCTCGTAGCGACTCTTGTCCCGGGGCGTGCCCAGGCTGTCGGTGCTGAAGCTGTCGACCACGGTGCCGTCGGCGCCGATCAGGAACGTGGCCCGGTTGGCGCAGCCCAGCTCGTCGTTGAACACGCCGTAGGCCCTGGCCACCTCGCCGTGGGGCCAGAAGTCCGACAGCACCGGGAACCCGTAGCCCTGCTGCTCGGCCCACTGCTTCTGGGCGAAGGGGCTGTCGCAGGACACCGCCAGCACCTGCACCCCGGCGGCCTCGTAGGTGGCGAGGTCGTCGCGGAGCTCGCACAGCTCGCCCAGGCACACGCCGGTGAAGGTGAAGGGGTAGAAGACCAGCGCCACCGCCCGCTCTCCCCGGAACGACGAGAGCGCGACCTGGTCGCCGTCCTGGTCGCGAAGGGTGAAGTCGGGTGCGGGCTGTCCGATCTCGGCGGCCATGGTGCTCCTCGGTGGGCGGGTGCGGCCCGGACGGGCCGGGGTCGAGCCTACGGGGCGGCGAAGGGGGCCAGGCGGGCCATGGCGGCGTCGGCCAGGTCGGCGACCAGGGACTCGGCCGGGAAGCCGGGCGCGTAGCGGAACGTGAGCTGCCCGAGGGACCGCCCCACCCAGAGCCACAGGTGCTCGTAGTAGAAGACGCCCGCCTCGTGGCGGCGGTCGGTGTGGTCCTCGAGCCGCAGCCAGTCGACGTCGGGGTGCATGTCCCAGTCGAAGTCGGGCCAGCCCGCCTCGATGAAGCCCGGCCGCTGGTCGCGCTCGCGCCACCGGTGGCGGTACAGCGCGACGGTGGCCGCCGGCCCGTCGGCCTGCCAGGCCTGCCGGTGGGCGCCGTCGTCGGCCGCCGCGAACACCTCGACGCGGAGCACGGCCAGCTGCAGGTCGGGCCCGGCCACCGCCATGCCGTCATCGAGGGCGGTGCGGGTGCGGGCACCGGCCGCCTCCACCACCGGCGCGCCCTCCGGGACCTCGGCCAGCGGGTCGAGGGCCTCGGCGTTGTTCATCAGGGGCCGGATCCGCCACTTCTTCGGGAAGTCGCGGTGCGACAGGGCCGCCCGCTCGGCCAGGCGCTGGTCGTCCGGATCCCACCACCGCGCCTCGTCCTCGGGACCGCTGCGACGACGCTCGTCGGCCCGCCGGCCGAGGCCGCGCTTCACGAGGAGGACCTCACGAGCAGGACCTCACGAGCAGGACCTCACGGGCAGGCCCTCACGGCACGGTGAGCAGCCGCCGCAGGGCGGCGTGGGCGGCCTCGAGCGCCGACCGCTCGACCCGCTCCTCGGCGGTGTGGGCGAGCAGCGGATCGCCCGGGCCGAAGTTGGCGGCGGGGATGCCGTGGGCGGCGAAGCGGGCCACGTCGGTCCAGCCGAGCTTGGCCCGGACCTCGAGGTCCTCGCGCCCGATCAGGCGGGCCAGCAGGGGGTGCTCGACCGCCGGCGGGGCGGCCTCGGCCACGTCGACGAGCTCCCACCCGTCGTCCGGCGCCAGGACCGGGGCCAGCAGCTCGCGCACCGATGCCTCGGCCTCGGCCGGGCTGCGGTCGGGGGCGAAGCGGTGGTTGAGGGTCACCGACGCCTGGTCGGGGACCACGTTGGCGGCCACCCCTCCCTCCACCGCCACCGCCTGCAGCGCCTCCCGGTACTCGCAGCCGGCCAGGACCGGGCGCCGCTCGGGACGGTCGGCGACCAGCCGCAGCACCGCTCCCAGCCGGTGGAGGGCGTTGTCGCCCATCCACGGCCGGGCGGTGTGGGCCCGGGCGCCGTGCAGGGTCACCCGGAGGCGCAGCGACCCCTGGCAGCCGGCCTCGACCGCCCCGCCGGTGGGCTCGCCCAGGATGGCGACGTCGCCGGCCAGCAGGTCAGGCCGGTCTCGGAACAGGTGGCGCAGGCCGTTGTGCTCGGCGGCGATCTCCTCGGCCGCGTAGAAGACGTAGGTGACGTCCACGACCGGCTCGTCGACGGTGCGGGCCAGCTCGAGCATGACCGCCACCCCGCCCTTCATGTCGGCGGAGCCGACCCCCCAGAGCACGTCCCCGGCGATCCGGGCACCGGCGTCGTCGTGGGGCGGCACCGTGTCGGTGTGGCCCGCCAGCACCAGCCGCTGGGTGCGGCCGAGGTCGGTGCGGGCGACCAGGTTGTCATCCACCCGGTCGACCACCAGCCAGGGCACCGCCCGCAGCTCGTGCTCCAGGTGGTCGACGAGCGGTCCCTCGGCCAGGCTGACCGACGGGCGGTCGACCAGGTCGGCCGTCGCCGCCAGCAGGTCGGTCATGCCCGCAGGGTACCGGTGCGGGCCCGGGCGGGGCCCGGGTGGCCGGGAACGGGCGGGGCCCGGTGGCCGGGAACGGGCGGAGCCCGGTGGCCGGGAGCGGGCGAAGGCGGCCGCGGCGCGGCAGGCGCCGCGGCTGCGGGTCGGTCGGCGGCGGCTCGGTGCGCGAGCGTGGCGCGGTGGTGGGATCCCTGGAGCACCGGTTGGCCGAGCGGTCCGGCGAGCAGTTCGCGCTGCACCGCGAGCACCTGAACCACCAGCTGGTGCGGATCCTGCAGCTCACCGGCTTCGACCGCACCTACGTGTCGGGGTCGGGGTCGTGGCTGGTCGACGCCGACGGCCGGCGCTACCTCGACCTGCTCTCGGGGTTCGGCACCTTCGCCCTCGGCCGCAACCACCCGGCGGTCAAGGACGCCCTGATCGAGGCGCTGCAGCTCGACCTGCCGAACCTGGTCCAGCTCGACACCCCCCTGCCCGCCGGCCTGCTGGCCGAGCGGCTGTGCGACCTGGCCGGTCCCGGTCTCGACCGCTGCTTCTTCGGCAACAGCGGCGCCGAGGCGGTGGAGACGGCGGTGAAGCTCGCCCGCCGCCACACCGGACGCCGACGGGTGCTGTTCTGCGACCACGCCTTCCACGGGTTGACGACCGGCGCCCTGGCCCTGAACGGGGGCAAGGACTTCCGGGCCGGCTTCGGCCCCCTGCTGCCGGGGACCACCCGGGTGCCCTACGGGGACGTCGACGCGGTCGAGCACCAGCTGCGCCGGGGTGGGGTGGCGGCCCTGGTCGTCGAGCCGATCCAGGGCAAGACGATGGAGGTGCTCGACGCCGCGACCCTCGAGGCCCTGTCGGAGCGGTGCCACGAGCACGGGGCGCTCCTGGTGGTCGACGAGGTCCAGACCGGCCTCGGGCGCACCGGCGCCATGTTCTGCTACCAGCACAGCCGGGTCCGTCCCGACATCGCCACGGTGGCCAAGGCGCTCTCCGGCGGCTTCGTGCCGGTGAGCGCCACCCTGTGCCGGGACGACGTGTGGCGGTCGACCTGGCGATCCGCCGACCGAGCCCTGGTGCACTCCTCGACCTTCGGGCAGGGGGGCCTGGCCATGGCGGCCGGGCTGGCGACCCTCGACGTGCTCGAGGACGACGGGCTGGTCGAGCACGCCGATCGGCTCGGTCGACGCCTGGCCGACGGCCTGCGCGAGCTGCAGGCGCGCCACGAGATCCTGATCGACGTCCGGGGACGGGGCCTGATGGTCGGCTTCGAGCTCGGCCCACCGGCCTCGGGGGTCGACCGCCTCGCCTGGCGGGCGGTCGAGCTGGCCCGCCGGGGGCTGGCCGCCCAGCTCGTGGTGAACCCCCTGTTCGAGCGCCACCGCATCCTGACCCAGGTCTCCGCCGACCACCTCGACGTGGTGAAGCTCCTCCCCGCCCTCGTCGCCGACGAGCCCGAGGTGACCTGCTTCCTCGACGCCCTCGACGAGGTGCTGACCACGGCGGCCTCCACCGGGCGGGCGACGGTCGACCTGGTGCGAGGCTTCGTGCGGCGGGGCCGCCGGACCGGGGCGCTGCGGCCGTGAGCGACGAGCGCCGGCCCGTCGGTCCGGGCACCGTGGTGTGCATCACCGGCGGCGCCGGCTTCATCGGCAGCCACGTGGTGCGCGCCGCCCTGGCCCGGGGGGCCTCGGTGCGCGTCGGCGTCGAGCCCGGCACCAGCGACGCCGGCCTGGCCGGCCTCCCCGTCGAGCGGGTGGCGACCGACGTGTGCGACCGGGGCGCGGTGGCCCGCCTGGTCGAGGGCGCCGACCTCGTCGTCCACGCCGCCGCCCTCTACCGGTTCTGGCACCCCGAGCCGTCCCGCTTCTACGAGGTCAACGTCGACGGCACCCGCAACGTGCTGGGGGCCGCCGCCGAGGGCGGGGTGCGGGCCGTCTACACCAGCACCGTCGGCACGCTCGGCCTGCGACCCGGGCGCGAGCCGTCCCGGGAGGACGACTGGCCCGAGGTCGAGCACCTCCACGGCCACTACAAGCGGTCGAAGTACGTGGCCGAGCACGAAGCCCTGCGGCTCGCCGCCCAGGGCGCCGACGTGGTGCTGGTGCAGCCGACCTTCCCGGTGGGTCCCGGCGACCGGGCGCCGACGCCCACCGGCGAGACGGTGCTGCGGTTCCTCGACGGGCGCCTGCCCGCGTACGTCGACACCGTGCTCAACGTGGTGGCGGTCGAGGACGTGGCCGCCGGCCACCTGCTGGCCGCCGACCGTGGCCGCCGGGGCCGCAGCTACATCCTCGGCGGCGAGGACCTCACCCTCCGGCGGATGGTCGAGCTGCTGGCGGCCCACACCGGCCTGCCGGCACCGACCCGGACCGTCCCGGGGTGGGCGGCGCTGGCCGCCGGGCGGGTCAGCACCGCGGTGGAGGGCAGCCTGCTCCGCCGCGCCCCGACGGTCCCGCTCGAGGGCGCCCGGATGTCGGTCACCGCCATGGCCTTCGACACCTCCCGGGCCAGGGACGAGCTCGGGTACACGTCCCGTCCGGCTGCGGAGGCCCTGGCGGCGGCCGCCGACTGGTTCGTCGAGGCCGGCATGGTGCGGCCGGACCGGGTGGCGGCCATCCGCCGCGACGGCCGGGACTGACCGCCGCCCGCCGTCAGCCCAGGAGGCGGTCGACCGCCAGGGCGATGCGGTCGTCGGGCTGGACCGCCGCGATCCGGACGTGGCCGGCGCCGGCGTCGCCGTAGAACTCCCCCGGGCTGACCACGGCGCCGGCCACGGCGGCCAGCCGGTCGACCAGGGCCCAGGCGTCGCCGCCGGGGGCCGGCGCCCACAGGTAGAACCCTCCACCCGGCCGGGGGGACTCGACCCCGATCGCGCCCAGGGCCCCGGCCAGCGCGTCGAGCCGCCGCCGGTACCGCCCCCGCTGCACCTCGACGTGCTCCTGGTCGCCCAGGGCGGCGACGGCGGCGGCCTGGACCGGGCCGGGCACCATGAACCCGGCGTGCTTGCGCACCTCGGCCAGGTAGTGGACCAGGTCGCCGTCGCCGGCGTAGAAGCCCACCCGGGCGCCGGCCAGGTTCGACCGCTTCGAGAGGGAGTGGACGGCGAGCACGCCGTCGGTCGTGGTCTGCAGCACCGACCGGGGCGGACCGTCCCAGGTGAACTCGGCGTAGCACTCGTCGGAGAGGACCGGCACGCCGTGGGCCTGCCCCCAGCTCGCCACCGACGCCAGGTCGTCGAGACCGCCCGCGGGGTTGCCCGGCGTGTTGGCCCAGAGGCACAGCGCCCGCCCGGCGTCGTCGGGGTCGACGGCGTCGAGCCGCAGGCGCCACCGGTCGTCGACGGGGACCGGGACCGCCCGGCAGCCGGCCAGGGTGGCGCCCATGGCGTAGCTCGGGTAGCTGATCGCCGGGTACAGGACCGTGTCGCGGTCGGGTGTCCGCAGGCGCAGCCAGTGCGGCAGGCCGGCGACCAGCTCCTTCGAGCCGATGGTGGCGGCGATCCGGTCGGCCCCGACGGTGACGCCGAAGCGCCGCTCGAGCCAGGCCGCCGCCGCTGCACGGAGCGCCGGGGTGCCGATCGACGGCGGGTAGCCGCGCTCGGACCCCGAGGTGGCCATGGCCTCCACCACGAACGCCGGTGGCGGGTCGGTCGGCGTCCCGACCGAGAGGTCGACCGCGCCGCCCGGCAGCGCCGCCGCCACCCGGCGGGCGTCGTCGAGGCGGTCGTAGGGGTACGGAGGAGGGACGAAGCCCGTCACCACCGGCCCCCGTCCGTCAGTGGGCGTGCAGGTCGGCGTTGAGGCCGCCCCAGGTGCCGGTCCGGGCCACCGCCTCGACCGCACCGGTCTGGCTGTGGCGCCGGTACAGCAGGCCGCTGCGGCCGCTGAGCGCCCCGGCCTTCACCACCTCACCGTCGGGGGTGCGCACCAGGGTGCCGGCGGTGACGTAGAGGCCGGCCTCGACCACGCAGTCGTCGCCGAGGGAGATGCCGATGCCGGCGTTGGCGCCGACCAGGCAGCGCTCGCCGATCGAGACCCGCTCCTTGCCGCCGCCCGACAGGGTGCCCATGACCGACGCCCCGCCGCCCAGGTCGCTGTCGGCTCCGAGCACCACCCCCTGGCTGATGCGGCCCTCCACCATGGCGTTGCCGAGGGTGCCGGCGTTGTAGTTCACGAACCCCTCGTGCATCACGACGGTGCCGCTGGCCAGGTGGGCGCCGAGCCGCACCCGGTCGGCGTGGGCGATGCGCACGCCGGTGGGCACCACGTAGTCGGTCATGCGGGGGAACTTGTCGACGCCGTGGACGTCGGCCAGGGTGCCGGCAGCCCGCAGGCGCAGCCGACGCTCCTCGAACCCCTCGACCGGGCACGGTCCGATGCTGGTCCACACCACGGTGGTCAGCACGCCGAAGATGCCGTCCATGACCAGCTCGTTGGGCCGCACCAGGCGATGCGACAGCAGGTGCAGGCGCAGGTAGGCGTCATGGGCGTCCAGCAGCGGATCGGCCAGGTCCTCGATCCTGGTGCCCACCGGCACCAGCCGCACGCCGCGCCGCTCGTCCCGACCGTGGAGCCGCTCGGGGTCGACGCGCAGCCGGCCCACCCAGTCGGACAGGTCCAGCTCGACGGTGCCGGCGGCGGCCGAGACCAGCCCGGCAGGCGCACCGTCGCCGGGCGCCCCCAGCTCGGGCTCGGGGAACCAGGTGTCGAGCACCGCCCCGGTCTCGTGGTCGACGGTGGCGATGCCCACGCCCCACGCGCCCGGGCCGGTGGGTGCGGGGGACCCGTCGGCATCGGCCATCGGGCCACCGTACCGGCCGCGAGGTGCCCGCCCGGCCGTGCGCCGGCGGGTCAGGTGCAGGACCAGGCGGCCAAGCGGGCGGCGGAGGACTCCTCCAGCCGGGCCCGGACCCGCATGCCGGCCTCCTCGGCCGCCTCGACCAGCACCTCGCCCTCGCGGTGGATCTCGGCCAGGACGTCGCCGCGCTCCCACGGGACGAACAGCTCGACCACCTCGGACAGGGCGCGGATCCGGTCGCCCACGGCCAGCAGCAGCTCGTCGACCCCGGCGCCGGTCCGGGCCGACAGCAGCACCGAGCCGGGGTTGCGGCTCGCCACCCGCCCGCCTCCGCCCAGGTCCGCCTTGTTCACCGCCAGCAGCTCGGGCACCTCGGCCGCGCCGATCTCGGCCAGCACCGTCCGCACCGCGTCGATCTGGGCCTCCGGCTCGGGGGCCGAGCCGTCGACCACGTGGAGCAGCAGGTCGGCGTCGACCACCACGTCGAGGGTCGAGCGGAAGGCCTCGACCAGCTGGTGGGGGAGCTTGCGGACGAAGCCGACGGTGTCGGTGAGCAGCACCGCCTCGCCGCCCGGCAGCTGGAGGCGCCGGGTGGTGGCGTCGAGGGTGGCGAACAACCGGTCCTCGACCAGCACCCCCGAGTCGGTGAGCCGGTTGAGCAGCGTCGACTTGCCGGCGTTGGTGTAGCCGACGATGGCGACCTTGCGGGTCCGGCTGCGGCGCTGCTGCTTGCGCTGCTCGCGGCGGTGGGCGCCGATGGCGCGCAGCTCGGCCTCGAGCCTGTGGATGCGGCGCACGATCTTGCGGCGGTCGGTCTCGAGCTGGGTCTCACCGGGACCGCGCCGGGCGCCGCCGAGACCGCCCGCCTGCTGGGAGAGCCCCTTGCCCTTCCCCCGGAGCCTGGGCTGCAGGTAGCGCAGCTGGGCCAGCTCGACCTGGGCCTTGCCCTCCACGCTGGAGGCGTTCTGGGCGAAGATGTCGAGGATCACCGCGGTGCGGTCGATGGCCGAGCGACCGAGCAGCTTCTCGAGGTTGCGCTGCTGGGCGGGGCTCAGCTCGTCGTCGAAGACCACGGTGTCGCAGTCGGTGGCCCGGGCGGTCTGGCGCAGCTCCTCGGCCTTGCCCCGACCGAGGTAGGTGGCCGGGTCCGGGGCGGCCCTCCGCTGGGCCAGTCGCCCGACGACGTCGGCCCCGGCGGTGTCGACCAGCTCCTCCAGCTCGTCGAGGTCGGACTCGGTGACCTCCGGGTCGCCGCCCTCGACGGTCATGCCGGCCACCACGATGCGCTCCCGGAAGGCCCGCTCGATGAACCCGCTCTGCTCGCCGCCGAGCTCGCCGAAGCCGCCGCGGTGCTGCTGGTCATCGTGCTGGTCGTCGTGCTGGCCGTCGTGCTGGTCGGGGCCGGTGCGGGCCGGCATCAATCGTCCACCTCGACGTCGGCGATGTGCACCGCCGGCCCGCCGAGCACGATCTCGGGCCCGCCGAGGGCGACCTCGACGTCGCCACCGGGCAGGTGGGCGACGACCCGCTCGCCGACCAGGCCCCAGCGGTGGGCCGCCACCGCCGCGGCGCAGGCCCCGCTGCCGCACGCCTCGGTGACGCCCACCCCGCGCTCCCAGTGGACCACGGTGACCTCGTCCTGGCCCGCCGGCGCCAGCAGGTGGACGTTCATGCCGTGGTCGTAGGCGGCCTCGAACGCCGGTCCGACGGCGGCCACGTCGACCGCCGCCGGGTCGTCGACGCGCACGACCAGGTGGGGGTTGCCGAGGTCGACCGCGCACCGGGGCGCGTCGGCCAGGACGGCGTGCCCGTCCGCGCCCGTCGGCAGCTCGACGGGGCGATCGGGCTCGGGGCCCGGCCCGGCGCTGCCCATGGTCACCTCGACCCAGGCCTCCCGAGGCGAGCGTCCCGGGTGCACCGCGGCCCGGCGTCGGCCGGCACCGGTGGCGACCACCAGGTCGCCCCCCACGTGGGCGCGACGGCGGATCTCGGCCTGGGCCAGGCACCGCAGCCCGTTGCCGCTGATCTCGGCGACCGACCCGTCGGCGTTGTGCAGCGTCATGGTGAGATCGGCACCGTCGGCGCCCGGCGACCCGAGGATCAGCCCGTCGGCCCCGATCCCACGGTGGCGCTCGCACCACGCCCGGGCGCGGGCGGCCCACCCGTCGCCGTCGACCACCTCGTCGGTGAAGAGGACGAGGAAGTCGTTGCCGAGGCCGTGGTGCTTGGCCAGCCGGTGGGGCATTGCACCAGTCTCGCAGCCGGACCGGCCGACCCCTCCCCGAGATGCCCGCGTCGGTCGTCAGCGGGCGGGTGGCCCCCAGGCGGTGGCGGCCGCCTCGACGACATCGGTCATCGCCGGCCCGGGGCCGGCGTCGGCGGCGACCCAGGTGATGCGGGGATCCCGGCCGAACCACGACCGCTGCCGCCGGGCGAAGCGCCGGGTCCGCCGCACGGCCAGATCGATCGCCTCCTCGAGCCCGAGCTCGCCGTGCAGGTGGGCCAGCAGCTCGCGGTAGGCGAGGGCCTGGGAGGCGGTCCGGCTCCACGTTCGCCCGTCCGCCACCATGCGCCGGTCGAGCTCCCGGACCTCCTCGACCAGCCCGGCGTCGACCATGGCCCGGAGCCGGGTCTCGATCCGCCCGCTCAGCCGGGCGGGGTCGACGGCCAGGCCCACCTGGGCGATCGACCCGGCCCGGTACCGGTCGAGGCCGGGCCCCGACGCCGAGAACGGCGTTCCCGATCCGATCGTCACCTCCAGCGCTCGCAGGACCCGGCGGCGGTTGTCGGGCTCCATGCGGCCGGCGGCCGCGGGGTCGAGCTCGACCAGCCGCCGGTGCAGCGCCCGGGTGTCGGGCTCCACCTCCAGGCGGGCCCGCACCTCCGGGTAGCGGGCGGGGATGTCGAGCCCGTCGATCACCGCCCGGTGGTAGAGGCCGGTGCCGCCGAGCAGCAGGGCCCGGCCCCCTCGGCCGGCCACCTCGGCCAGGACCTGCCGGGCCGCACCCTGGAACTGCGTGACGTCGAAGTCCTCCCAGGGGTCCAGCAGGTCGAGCAGGTGGTGGGGCACCTCGGCCCGCGCCGCCCGGCCGGGCTTGGCCGTGCCGAGGTCCATCCCCCGGTACACCTGCATCGAGTCGACCGAGACGATCTCCACGCCGGTCCAGCGACGGGCCAGGGCCAGGCCGACCTCGGACTTGCCCGATGCCGTCGGCCCCACCAGCGCAAGGGGCGGCGGCCCGGGCCGGTCGGCGCCGGTCAGCCGGCCACCACCGGGATCCGGGTCCGGTGGCGGGGCGGGGCCAGCACCTCGACCAGCTCGCCCCGCAGGTGGTGGGGCGCGGCGGCGGTCACGCGCACGGCGGCGGTGGTGCCGGGCCGCAGCGGCCTCGGCGGGACCAGGTGCACCAGCTTGTTCTGGCGGGTCCGGGCGCTCGTCACCGCCGCGTCGCGCTTGGACGGGCCCTCGACGACGACCTCCTCGACCCGGTCCACCCGGGCCTGGTGACGGGCCAGGGCCGACCGCTCGAGCACCACCTGCAGCCGGGCGAACCGCTCGCGGACGACGTCGGCGGGGACGAGGTCGTCGGTGCGCTCGGCGGCCTCGGTGCCGGGCCGGGGGGAGAAGACGAAGGGGTAGGCGCCGTCGAAGGCGGCCTCGGCGACCACCTCGAGGGTCTCCGCGAAGTCCTGCTCGGTCTCACCGGGGAAGCCGACGATGAGGTCGGTGGTGACGGCCAGGTCGTCGACCGCCGCCCGGGTGGCGGACAGCCGGTCGAGGTAGCGCTCGGCGGTGTAGCCCCGGTGCATGGCGGCCAGGACCCGGTCGCTGCCGGACTGCAGCGGCAGGTGCAGGTGCTCGCAGACGGCGGGCGTGGTGGCCATGGCGTCGATGACCTCGGGACGGAGGTCCTTCGGGTGGGGGCTGGTGAAGCGGATCCGCTCGATGCCGTCGACCGCGCCCACCGCCCGCAGCAGGTCGGCGAACAGCGGCCGGACCCGCTCGCCGCTCCCCTGCCGGCGGCCCGCTCGGGTCAGGTCGCGGCCGTAGGAGTTCACGTTCTGGCCGAGGAGGGTCACCTCGAGCACGCCCTGGGCGGCCAGGTCCTCGGCCCGGGCGACGAGGTCGGCGAAGCCGACGCTCACCTCGGGTCCCCGGACCGCCGGGACGATGCAGAACGCGCAGCTGTTGTCGCACCCGACCTGGATGGTGAGCCAGGCCGACCACCCGCTCGCCGGGCGGTCCGCCACCGCGTGCAGCGCGGGATGGTCGTCGCCGGGACCCGGCGCCTCGACCACCTCGGTGACGGGGCCCGAGGTGCGGGCCCGGTCGAGCAGCGCGGGCGCGCGGTGCAGGTTGTGGGTCCCGAAGACGGCGTCGACGTGGGGCGCTCGCGCCCGGACGGCCTCGCCGTCCTTCTGGGCCAGGCAGCCCCCCACCGCGATCTGCAGGTCGGGTCGCCGATCCTTGACCGCCTTGAGGTGCCCGAGGGTGCCGTACAGCTTGTTGTCGGCGTTCTCCCGGATGCAGCAGGTGTTGAGCACCACCACGTCGGCCGCCTCGACGTCGGTGGTGGCCACCATGCCCTCGGCCGCGAGCAGGCCGGCGATGCGCTCGGAGTCGTCCTCGTTCATCTGGCACCCGAAGGTGCGCAGGAGGAAGGTCCGGGCCATGCCGCCAGGGTACGCGTCGACCCGGTCCGGTCCCGGCGGCTCGGCGGCCGGGGTCCGCCGGCCGGTCAGCCCGGACCGAGCGGGGCGGCCGACACCATGTCGACCACCGCCGCCGTCTCGGACGAGGCCGTCGGGCGGCCGTCCGGATCGGGGTCGTCGGCGGGACGGCCCTCGATCTGCAGCTTGATGGCCGTGCGGTGCTCGCCGTCGATCAGCACGTCGGCGAAGGCGGGTGCACAGACCAGGTCGAGTCCGGAGTCGCGGACGAAGCCCCGCGCCACGACCAGCGCCTTGATGGCCTGGTTCAGGGCACCGGCGCCCACGACCTGGACGTCGACCGCACCGGACTGGCGGACGGCGCCGGCCATGGCGCCGGCCACCGAGTTCGGACTGGACCGGGCCGAGACCTTTAGCAGCTCCATGACGACTCTCCAACGACGTGAGCGGTGCAGGTGGAGCTTCGACGCCGTCGCCGGGACCTCCTGCCGGCCTTCGTAGGCTTCGCCCACCGACCCGGGAGGGCCCGGCGCCGTCGAGAAGGAGCGGGCAGCCCACCATCATCTTCCCGATCCCGACCGAGATCATGGACGCCTTCCGGGCCTACACCGCCGCCCAGGGCCAGCAGCCCCGAGACGCCGCACCGCCGGCCGCGCCCCCCGAGGGGTGCGGCCGGGCAGAGGCGATCAGTCGAGGCTGATGGGCTCGTCGTGGTCGGCGGTCATGACGTCGTCCTCGGGCTCGATCCCGATGCCGAGCTGGGTGCGGATCCGCTCGGAGATCTCGACCATGAGCTCGGGGTTCTCGGTCAGGAACACCTTGGCGTTCTCCCGGCCCTGGCCGAGCTGCTCGCCCTCGTAGGTGTACCAGGCCCCCGACTTCTTGACGATGCTCAGGTCGACGCCGATGTCGAGCAGCGAGCCCTCGCGGCTGATGCCCTTGCCGTACATGATGTCGAACTCGGCCTGCCGGAACGGCGGGGCCACCTTGTTCTTCACCACCTTGACCCGGGTGCGGTTGCCCACCACCTCGACGCCGTCCTTGATCGACTCGATGCGGCGGATGTCGAGCCGGACCGACGAGTAGAACTTCAGCGCCCGCCCGCCCGGCGTGGTCTCCGGCGACCCGAACATGACGCCGATCTTCTCCCGCAGCTGGTTGATGAAGAGGCAGATCGTCTGCGACTTGTTGAGGTTGGCGGTCAGCTTGCGCAGGGCCTGGGACATGAGCCGGGCCTGGAGGCCGACGTGGGCGTCGCCCATCTCGCCCTCGATCTCGGCTCGGGGGGTCAGGGCGGCGACGGAGTCGATCACCACCACGTCGAGCGCGCCGGAGCGGACCAGCATGTCGGTGATCTCGAGGGCCTGCTCGCCGGTGTCGGGCTGGGAGATCAAGCAGCTCGTCGACATCGACGCCGATGGCCCGGGCGTAGACCGGGTCCATGGCGTGCTCGGCGTCGATGTAGGCGCAGATGCCGCCGTTGCGCTGGGCCTCGGCCACCACGTGCATGGCCAGGGTCGACTTGCCGGACGACTCCGGGCCGTACAGCTCGGTGACCCGGCCCCGGGGCAGCCCGCCCACGCCGAGGGCGATGTCGAGTGCCAGCGCCCCGGTGGACACGGCGGCCACCGCCATGGTGGTCTTCTCGCCCATCTTCATGACCGAGCCCTTGCCGAACTGCTTCTCGATCTGGCCCAAGGCCACGGTCAGTGCTTGTTCACGCTCCACGGAGGGTCCTCTCTTCTTCGGTGCTCACGGGTGGCGACCGGGGGATCCGGTCGCAGATCAGCGGCTGCGAGGTGCAGCGATCGGTTGCAGGCGACCCTACGGATGGGGGGTGACAACCAAGCCGTTCGGGATGACACGACTGTAGTTCCGAACAGCTGTTCGTGCGCGGATGTCGCGCCCCTTCCCCGCCGTGCGGCGACCGTGGCCACCTGGACCGGGAGACCCGGTCTCAGCCGAAGAAGAAGAACCCGGCGCCGAGCAGCACCAGCGCCGTGCCGAACAGCCGCTGCAGGGCGTGGGGGTCGGTGCGCAGGGCGACCTTGGCGCCGAGCGACGACAGCGGGACCGAGGCGGCGCCGAAGGCCAGCACGATCGTCCAGTCGAGGTGGCCGAGGGCAGCGTGCACGACGGTGCCGGGGATGGCGAGCAGGGCCGACACCGCCAGCGAGGTGCCGAAGCTGGCCTTGAGCGGCAGGCGGAGCACCGCGAGGTAGAGGGGGGCCAGGAGGACGCCGCCGCTGTTGGCCAGCAGCCCGGCGCTCAGACCGACGACGACCGAGATGAGCACGGCGCGCAGGCCGAAGGCGTCGGGCCGGTCGGTGACCTCCTCGCCGCGCTGCTCGAAGAGGAGCAGGCGGATGCCGAGCCCGAGCACGAGCAGGTCGGTGAGGCGGACGAGGAAGTCGCCGGCGATCCAGTGGGTGGCGACGGCCCCGACGATGGTGGCCGGGATGCCCGCCACCACCGCCAGGCGGAACACCTCCCGGTCGATCAGGTCGTAGCGCCGGTAGCGGCGAGCGGCGACCAGGGTGCCGGGGATGGTCGCCGGCAGCGGCGAGGCCACGGCGACGATGCCGGGGATCCCGACGGCGTGGAGCATCGGGGTGGCGATGGCCGAGCCGCCCTTGCCGAAGAGGCCGCCGAGGAACCCGACCCCTGCACCGACCAGGACCACTGCGAGCAACGTCATGGGCCCAGTGGAGCGCACCGCCGCTCATAAGTCCAACAGTTCGCTGTTATCGGACCAATAGAGTCAGCCTATGGAGCTGCGCCAGGTCGAGTACGTGGTGGCGGTGGTCGACGAGGGCGGGTTCACCAGGGCTGCCGCCGCCATCCCCATCAGCCAGCCGGCGCTGTCGCAGGGCATCCGCTCCCTCGAGGACGAGCTGGGGGTCGAGCTGTTCGCCCGCATCGGCCGGTCGGTGCGGCTCACCACCGCAGGCTCCGCCTTCCTCGAGCCGGCCCGCCAGCTCCTCCGCGACACCCGCTCGGCGCGCGAGGCGGTCGCCGCGGTCGCCGGCATCCGCGCCGGCCGGCTCGAGATCGTCTGCCCGCCGACGCTGGCGGTGGAGCCGACCGTCGACCTGGTGGGCCGGTTCCGCCGGGAGCACCCGGGCGTCACCGTCCGCATCCGAGAGCCCGAGGACCGCAGCGCCCTCGCCGAGCTGGTCGCCTCGGGCGAGGCCGAGCTCGGGGTGGCGGAGCTGCCGGTCGGCGGCCGAGGGCTGGTGGCGGACCCCCTGCTCGACCAGGAGATCCTGGTCGTCTGCCCCCCCGAGCTGCCGCTGCCCGGAGGTGGGCGGCGCCGGGTGGGGCTCGACCTGGTCGGCTCGCTGCCCCTCGTGGCCACCCCGCCGGCCACCTCGACCCGCGAGCTGGTCGAGCGGGCGCTCGCCGAGGCCGGCATCGTGCCGACCATCGCGGTCGAGACCGAGCACCGCGAGGCCATCGTCCCGCTGGTGCTGGCCGGTGCCGGCATCTCGCTGCTCCCGGAGCCGATGGCCCGCCGCGCCGCCGAGCAGGGCGCCATCGTCGCCCGTCTCCAACCGGCGCTGCACCGGCGGGTCGGGCTCGTCCGGCGGGACGTGGCCGCCCTCTCCCCCGCCGCGGCCGCGTTCCGCCAGCTGGCCCTCGGCCTCGGCGACCGAACGGCCCAACGACCGAACGACCGAACGACCGCTAGGCCACCAGCCGGCGCCGCAGCCAGTCGAGGGCGGAGATGACCGTGAACTGGCGGATGCGGGCCCGGTCGCCGGGCAGGCGCAGGACGGTCGAGTCGACCTCCTCGCCCAGGGCCAGGCCCACGTAGACCGTGCCGGGGGCGATGCCCTCCTGCGGGTCGGGTCCGGCCACGCCGCTGACCGCCAGCCCCACGTCGGCGCCGAGCACCCTGCGGGCCCCGGCGGCCATGGCCTGGACCGCCTCGTCGCTCACCACCGGGCCCTCCGGGACGCCGAGCAGGTCGAACTTCACGTCGCTGGCGTAGGAGACGATCGATCCGCGGAACACCCGGCTCGCCCCGGGCACGTCGGTGAGGCGCGAGCCCATCAGGCCGCCGGTGACCGACTCGGCGATCCCGAGGGTGAGGCCGCGGGCCTCGAGCAGGTCGAGCACCGCCGACTCCATGGTCTCCTCGTCGGTGCCGAACACCAGGTCACCGATCACGGCGCGGACCTCGGCCTCCTCCGCCGCCAGCAGCGCTCGGGCCTCGTCGTCGGTGGGCGCCTTGGCGGTGAGACGGACCTTCAACCCCTCGATGCCGCTGGCCAGGAAGGCGATGGTGGCGCCCCCCGCCTCGTCGAGGTGCTCCAGGCGGGGCGCCAGCTTCTCGGCCAGGGCGGACTCGCTGTCGCCCCACGTGCGCAGGGTGCGGCTGAGGATGGTGGCCGTCGACCCGGACCGGCGGCGGAGGTCGGGCAGGACCGCCCGCTCGAGCATCTCCTGCATCTCGTGCGGGACCCCCGGCACCGCGTACAGCACCTGGTCGCCCACCGGGCAGATCAGCCCCGGCGCCGTGCCCCGCCGCTGCTCGATGATCGACGCCCCCACCGGCACGTCGGCCTGCAGCAGGTTGTTCTCCGGCATGGCCCGACCGCGGGAGCCGAACATGGCCCGGATGGCCTCGACCAGCTCGGGGTCGCGCTCGAGCTCGACGCCCATGACCCGGGCCAGCGCCACCCGGGTGATGTCGTCCTGGGTCGGGCCGAGCCCGCCGCAGACGATGATCGCGTCGCTCCGCGACAGCGCCAGCTCGAAGGCCGACACGATCCGGTCGAGGTTGTCGCCGACCTTGGTCTGGAAGTACGAGTCGATGCCCGAGAGGGCGAGCTGCTCGCCGATCCAGGCCGAGTTCGTGTCGACGATCTGGCCGAGCAGGAGCTCGGTCCCCACGGCCACCACCTCACAGCGCATCTGCTGTGTCTACTGGGAAGCGCCAGCGACGAGCCGGAAGCGAGCGCCGCAGGTGCCCGCCATCAACGCGGGTCGATGGCGGCGGTGCGGTCGAGGGTGGTGCCGGCGCTGCGACCGTCGAGCAGGTACTGGGCGCCGCTCACGAGGGTGAAGGCGACGGCTATCCAGAGCAGGGTGCCGGCGATGGCCGGGTGGTCGACGGTCAGGGGCAGGAGGGCGAAGCCGACGCTCAGCTCCTGCACGACGGTCTTGGCCTTGGCCAGCGGGCGGGCGGGGACGGCCAGGCCCTGGCGGCCGAGCCGGGTGCGGAACAGGCTGATGGCCACCTCGCGCAGGGCGATGAGCGCCACCGGGAGCCAGGCGAAGCGTCCGGCCGCGACCAGGGCGAAGAGGGCGCCGAGCACCAGCACCTTGTCGGCCAGCGGGTCGAGGAAGGCCCCGGAGCGGGTCGTGCCGAACCGCCGGGCGAGGAAGCCGTCGACGCCGTCGGTGACGGCCAGGCCGATCCAGAGCAGCACCGCCGGCCACGAGGACGGGTGCTGCACGATCAGGACCAGCAGCAGCGGCGACACCAGCAGCCGGAGGATGGTCACGAAGTTGGCGGGCGTGACGAGCGCCGAGGGGCCGTAGCGGTCGTCGATGGGCACTGGCGGCGAGGGCTTGGCGGCGTCGGCGACGGTCTCGGCGACCGATTCGACCATCGAGCGGGCCACCGCACCGGCCTTGGTCGTCTTCGGGGTGGGTAGCGGTCGGGCCGGATCGGTCATCGGTCCACCTCCGCCACCAGGTCCGGGCCGAGCGAGCCGGTGATCTCGACCTCGGCGAAGGTCCCCGGCTCGAGCCGCTCGGGCACGGCGATGACTCCGTCGATCTCGGGCGCCTCTCGATGGCTGCGCCCTGTCCCCCTGGCATCCACGAGCACTTCGACCCGCGAACCGACCAATTGGTCACGTCGGCGTTCGGTGATCCGGTCCTGCAGCTCGCGAAGCTCGGCCAGTCGCTCGTCGCGCAGGCCGGGGTCGACGACGCCGTCGAGGCCGGCGGCGTGGGTGCCCTCCTCCCGGGAGTAGGCGAAGAACCCGCACCAGTCGAGCTGGGCGGCCTCGACGAAGGCCAGCAGCCGGTCGTGGTCGTCCTCGGTCTCGCCCGGGTAGCCGACGATGAAGTTCGAGCGGAAGGCGGCGGTCGGCTCGCGCCGTCGGATGTCGTCGATGCGCGACAGGAAGCGCTCGCCGCTCCCCCAGCGCCGCATCCGGCGCAGCAGCGGGGGCGAGACGTGCTGGAGCGAGAGGTCGAAGTACGGCACCCCGGTCGCGCAGATGGCGTCGATCAGCCCGTCGGTGAGGTCGGACGGGTACAGGTAGAGCAGCCGCACCCAGGGGACCCGCTGCGCCACCGCCTCGACCAGCGGCACGATCCGGCGTGCCCCCCTTCCCTGGTCCCGCCCGTACGCGGCCAGGTCCTGGGCGACCAGCACGACCTCCTGGACGCCGAGCTGGTCGACCTCGTCCAGGATCGAGTCGACCGAGCGGGACCGCTGGGCCCCCCGGAACGACGGGATGGCGCAGAAGCCGCAGGCCCGGTCACAGCCCTCGGCCACCTTCACGTACGCCCACGGTGCGGTCGCCGCCGGGCGGGGCAGGTTGAGCAGGTCGAAGTCGGGGACCGCCGAGGCCGCCGTCGCGATGCGAGGCGGTCGGGCGCCGATGGCGACCGGCACCGACGTCGACGGGACGGCGGCGGCCGGCTGGAGCAGCGCCTGGCCGAACCCGGCCACCGCGTCGACCTCGGGCAGCGCCTCGGCCAGCTCGTCGCCGTAGCGCTCGGCCAGGCAACCGGTCACGACCAGCTCGGCGTCGGGGCGACGGGCGTCGGCCAGCGCCAGGACGGTGTCGATCGACTCCTGCCGGGCGGCCTCGATGAAGGCGCAGGTGTTGACGACCACCACGTCGGCGTCGCCGGGCGCGTCCGCGACCTGGTAGCCGCCCGCCACCAACGTGCCCTCCAACTTGTCGGAGTCGACCTGGTTCTTGGGGCAGCCGAGCGTCTCGACCCAGTAGCGCCTCCCCATGGGGGTCAAAGGCTACCGGTGGGAGCCCGGTCGACCCCGGCCTGCCGTGCCGACGCCGGCGGGCGCCGGTCGATCACCGGGCCGGTCGGGCCTCGGCGCGGGCCTCGACGGCTCGACGGTTGAGGTCGGCCACCAGGGCGACGAGGTCACGGCCGGCCTTGGCCGGGGACCCGGCGTCGAAGGGCGGCTCGGGGTCGTACTCGATGCCGAGCTGGATGGCCCGGGCGACCTCCTCGCCCTGGAGGCGGGCGGCCAGGTGCAGGGCCATGTCGATGCCCGAGGAGACGCCGGCGGCGGTGATGAGCTTCCCCCGCTCGACCACCCGGTCGGCGAGGTAGGTGGCCCCGAAGGCCTCGAGGTCGTCGGCCGCCGCCCAGTGGGTGGTGGCGTCGAGCCCGGCGAGGAGGCCGGCGGCACCGAGGAGCAGCGACCCGGTGCACACCGACGTCGTGACCGTCGTGGCCGGGTGGACGTCAGCGATCCACTGGACGATCCGACCGTGGCCGGCGGCCTCGGCCCGGCTGCCGGGTCCGCCGGGCACCACGATCACCTCCGGGGCGGGGACCTCCTCGAGGCCGGCGTCGACCTCGACCCCGAGCCGTCCGGTGTCGGTGCGGACCACGCCGCGCTCGGCGCCGCAGAAGACCACCTCGGCGCCGGGGAGGCGCACCAGCACCTCGTAGGGGCCGACGGCGTCGAGGGCGGTGAACCCGGGGTAGAGCGGGATGGCGATCTGCATGGCTGGCTCCTGAGGGTGCGGTCGGTGGCGACGGTCGGTGGCGGTCGGTGGGTTCAGGCGGCCGGGTCGGCCGAGCCCGCCGCCGGGACCGGGGGGCGGCGGAAGTGCTGGCGGTAGGAGGCCGGCGTGGTGCCGGCGCAGCGGCGGAAGGCCCGATGCAGCGCGTCGACCGAGCCGAACCCGCACCGCGCCGCCACCACCGGCAGGGTCTCGTCGGTCTGCTGCAGGGCCTGCTGGGCCGCCTCGACCCGCAGCCGGGCGACCCACGCCGCCGGGGTCGTGCCCACCTCGTCCACGAAGCGTCGGGCGAAGGTGCGCGGCGACTGGGCGCAGCGGCGTGCGAGGGCGGCGACCGACAGGTCGGCATCCAGGTGCTCGGCCGCCCACACCAGGGTGTCGGCCAACGCCGGCGTCTGCGGCGGAGGGGTCGCCAGACGGGTCGAGAACTGCGCCTGGCCACCGGGACGGCGCGTGTAGAGCACCAGCCACCGGGCCACCTCGTGGGCCAGCCGGTCGTCGGCGTCCTCGGCGACCAGGGCGAGGGCCAGGTCCATCCCCGCGGTGACGCCCGCGGAGGTCCAGACCCGCCCGTCGCGCACGAAGATCGGGTCGTCGTCGACCGTCACCCGGGGGTGGCGCTCGGCCAGGCTGTCGCACCACGCCCAGTGCGTCGTGGCCCGGCGACCGTCGAGCAGCCCGGCCGCCGCCAGCAGGAAGGCGCCGGTGCACACCGAGGCGACCCGCGCGCTGCAGGCGGCGAGCCGGGCGACGGTGGCGACCGCGACCGCGTCCTCGGCGGACCGGCGGGCGCCGAGGCCCCCGGCGACGAGCAGGGTGTCGACCGGCCCGGTGACCGAAGCGGCGAGCCCACCTGTCGCCAGGGCGATGCTCGCCGACTCCACCCGCTCGTCGGTCAGCCCGGCGACCTCGACCCGGTAGGCCGGCCCCCCGAGCCGGGCGGCGGTGGCGAACACCTCGGCCGGACCGACCACGTCGAGCAGCTGCGGCGACGGCGGCACGACCAGCACGACCCGGTGGGCGTCGGCGTGGGAGCGGGGCACCACGTCATGGTGCGCCAGCGTCGGTGTGGCAGCAAGGACGAACCCATCGCACTTCCTGCCAGCCACCCGATCGGGGCGGGTGGTCAGCGGGCCAGGTCGAGGTTGTTGCAGGCCTCGCAGACGGTCTCGGGGATCACCCCGACCCGCATGAGCCGCCGGAAGACGGCGCAGCCGAGGCAGAAGCCGACCACCGACTCGAGCGAGGCGGCCGCCAGGATCATGGCCACCAGCACCCAGGACACCCCGGTGGCGCCGAACCCGAGCCAGGCGATCACCGCCGCCGTCGACAACGTCGCCCCGATGGCCTGGGCGAAGCGCTTGGGCGGGCCGGGCACCAGGCGAGCTGCACCGAGGTGTGGCGCCACGACCCGGGTGGCCAGCTGGCCGAGCGGGCTGAGGGTCGGACCGGTCGCCACCCGGGCCAGGAACCCGTAGGCCAGGACCAGCAGCAGCCAGGGCTGGCGGGTGATCAACGTGGCCACGCAGAGCGCCACCACGCCCGTGGCGACGGCGCGGGCCGCCAGGTCGTTCACGGGGTCCGGGAACCGGAGCAGCGCCTTCACGCCCAAAACCCTACCAAGTCGGTCAGGATTACGACCCGGCTCAGAAGGGGTCGTCGACGGCGGCGGCGCCGGCCGGTGCGGGGTCGCCGCCGCCCAGCGCCTCGAGCTCGTCGACGGTCATCAGCACCGCCCGCGCCTTCGACCCCTCGGAGGGGCCGACGACGCCCCGCTGCTCGAGCAGGTCCATGATCCGCCCGGCGCGGGCGAAGCCCACCCGCAGCTTGCGCTGCAGCATCGAGGTGGAGCCGAGCTGCGAGCGGACCACGAGGTCCATGGCCTGGCGGACCAGCGCCTCGTCGTCGTCGTCGCCACCCGCTCCTCCCCCGCCGACGCCCATCGCGTCGGCCCCGCCGCCGTCCTCGGAGCCGCCCTGCACCTGCTGGTCGTAGGCGACCTCCGGCGACTGCCGCCGCCAGTGGGCCACCACCGCCCGGACCTCGTCCTCGGTGACCCACGAGCCCTGGACGCGGTGCGGGGCGCTCGAGGTGGGCCCGAGCAGGAGCATGTCGCCCTTGCCGAGCAGCCGTTCGGCACCGGGCTGATCGAGGATCACCCGGCTGTCGGTGAGGCTCGACACGGCGAAGGCGAGCCGGGCGGGGATGTTGGCCTTGATCACCCCGGTGATGACGTTCACCGACGGCCGCTGGGTGGCGATGACCAGGTGGATGCCCACCGCCCGGGCCATCTGGGCGATGCGGGCGATCGACTCCTCGACGTCGCGAGCCGCCACCATCATCAGGTCGTTCAGCTCGTCGACCACGACCAGGATGAACGGCAGGCGCTGGTACCGGGGCTCGGAGGCCTCGCCCGGGGCGGAGCCGTCGGCGGACCCCGCGGCCGCCGGGTCCGCGGACGGGGCGTCGTGCAGCTCGCCCCGGTCGTAGGCGGCGTTGTAGCCGGTGATGTCGCGGAAGCCGACCTCGGAGAGCAGGTCGTAGCGGCGCTCCATCTCCCGCACCGCCCACGCCAGGGCGTTGGCCGCCTTCTTCGGCTGGTTGACCACCTCGGTGAGCAGGTGGGGCAACCGGTTGTACTGACCGAGCTCGACCCGCTTGGGGTCGACCAGGATCATGCGCACCTGGTCGGGCGTGGACCGCATGAGGATCGAGGTGATCAGCGAGTTGATGCAGCTCGACTTGCCGGCCCCCGTCGCGCCGGCGATGAGCAGGTGGGGCATCGAGGCCAGGTTCGCCATGACCGACTTGCCGGCGATGTCGCGACCGACGGCCACCTCGAGCGGGTGGGTGGCCGACTTGGCCTCGGGGCTGGCGAGGATGTCACCGACGGTCACGAGCTGCTTGCGCTGGTTCGGGATCTCGACGCCGATGGCCTGCTTGCCCGGGATCGGCGCCAGGATGCGCACGTCGGGCGTGGCCATGTTGTAGGCGATGTCCTTGTGCAGGCTCGTCACCTTGGCGACCTTCACCCCGGGTCCGAGCTCGAGCTCGTAGCGGGTGACCGTCGGCCCGACGACCATGCCGACCAGCCGGGTCTCGACCCCGTGCTGGGCCAGCGCCCGCTCGAGGTTGCGGCCGGTCTCGGTCACCATGGTCTGGTCGACCTGCTGGCTGCCGGTGCGGTGCAGCAGCTTGGCCGGTGGCAGCTTCCAGGCCGAGCGCCGGGCGCCCGGACCGAGCGCGATCTCGAGCTGCTTCGGCTCACCGGGCTCGGGTGCTTCGCCATCCGCCCCGGGGCCGCCCGGCGGCACCGGTGGCGCGGTGGGGGCCGACGCCTCGTCCTGGTCGAAGACCGAGACGGTGGGCTCGTCCTCGGGCGGGAGGACCTGGGTGATCTCGGGCGGATCGGTCGGTTCGACCGCCCCGGGGGCGAAGGTCGGGTCCTCCTGGGCACCGGCGCCGGCCCGGTCGGGTCCCCCGATGCGGAACAGCGAGGCCACCGCCCGGCCGACCACCCCGCCCACCGGCTTCACCCCGGCGGCGGTCCGCCCCGCGGCGGCCCGCAGGGACAGGTGGGTGAGGAGCACCACGCCGGCGACGGCCACGATCACCAGCACCAGCACCGAGGCCACCGGCCCGAGCAGGGCCCGCAGCGGTGCGCCGATCAGCGCACCGAGGTACCCCCCGGCCCGGGCGACGGCGTCGACCCCGGCGTCGAAGTGCGGTGCGCCCCGCCCCAGGTGGAGCAGGCCCAACCCGGCCACCGCGCAGACCAACCCGCCCACCACGGCGCGGGCCGGCACGCCGGAGGACAGGTGCAGGTCCTCCTCCGGGGTCGCCGGGTCGCGCCCGCTGCGGATGAGCAGGACGCCGAGGGCGAGCAGGGCCAACGGCACCAGGAACCGGCCGAGGCCGAGCAGGGCGCCCTCGAGCCAGCGGAACGCCCGGCCGACCGGACCGGCCAGGTCGGCGTAGGTGCCGAGCCCGGTGACCAGCCCGGCGGCGATGCAGACCAGCCCGGCCAGCTCGCGGCCGTGGCCCTCCGTGGCGGTCGACACCGTGCCCCGCACCCGTCGAGACGGGCGGGTCGGCGCCGACGAACGCCGGCGATCGGGGGAGCGACCGGATGCGGCCCGGCCGCGCTTCGGTGCTGCCACAGTGCCGGAAACGGTACCAGCACGCGGTCGTCGCAACGGGGGTACCGAACCCTCTCAGGGGGCGCGGTCGCCGCCGGCGGACGTGGCGGCTCGCCGCTCAGGTCGGACGCTGTCGTGGGCGAAGTCGATCCACCGGGGCTGCACCTTCTCACCAGGTGGGTGCTGGTAATCGATGGGGTCGAGCTCGTGCTGCTCGGCTGCCGTCGTGAGGTCGGCCGACGACGGGACCGGCTCTGGTCGACCGACCGCAGGCAGCTCGCGCCCGGCCCGATCGCGCACGGTCAGGTCCGACGCCGTGCCGGTGATCGGCAGCTGGCCCTGGTGGTGGAGGCGGTGGTGCCGCTGGCAGAGGCAGATCAAGTTCTCGGGCTCGGTCTCGCCCAGGTCTTCCCAGTGGATGATGTGGTGGATGTGCAGCCACCGGGTCCTTGTGCACCCCGGCACCCGGCACCCACCGTCTCGGTGCTCGACCAGCAGGCGGACCTTGGGCGGCACGACCCGCTGCGAGCGACCGAGGGCCACCGGGGTGCCCTTGCGCTCCCACACCGGCAGCACGTCGCCGTCGCAGAAGAGGTACCGCCGCAGCGACGCCGGCAACGCCGCGCCGAGGTGCAGGCCCGCCACCGGCGGCCCGTCGGGCCGGCGGGGATCGGCCTCGAAGTGGACCACGGCCCGGAACCGGTCGACGACGCTGCCGTTGTACTGGGCCTCGCCGGCGGCCAGCGAGTCCGCTGCCAGCGCAACCGCGGCATCGGCCCACGACAGCTCGCGCTGCGCAGCCCGCCACTCGGGCGTGCCGGGCTCCACGTCTGGGTTCTCCCGCCGGAACAGCTCGTCTCGCTTGGCGGCCAGCGCCGCCTCGATCACGGCACCCTCGTCGGCGGGGAGGGTCGCGTTCAGGTGCCAGTTGCCGTCGTCGCCGCCCCCGAAGCTCAGCCGGCGGGTCTCGTCTCGATGCGCGGTGCGATCCGGCTCGGGCTCGGCCCCAGCGTCGGGTTCAGGTTCGGCGAACCGGTACCGGCCCAGGATGCGGTGCAACTGGGGCACGGTGGCGTTGACGGCCACCGTCACCACGTCGCGGTCGAACCCGGCCGGGCAGTGCTGGGCCACCACGGCTGCTTGGTCGAGTGACAGCTCCCCGGTCTGCACGGCGCAGGCCATCGCGGGGAGCTCGGCGACCCGGCTCGCCACCTTGACGACCTGGCGGGCGTGCGCCGGTGCCACCCCCGCCTGCCAGACCAGCCACTGCACCGGCGTGTGCACCCCCGCCTGGCACCACAGGTCGGCGGCCAAGGCCTCGGCCGTCAGCTCGACGAGCCGAGCGTGTGACGCGTTCAGGATTCCGACCGTCGCCGCCACTTCGGCCTGCAAGGCCACGATCGCCGCCTCAGCTCGAGCCGACTCGCCTGGAGGTCGGGGTGCAGTGGCGGTGGCGACCATGGGCCAATGATAGAACGCCTGTTCGTAGCATGCAACCGAGTTCTCGAGCGCGTCGGGACGCCAGGTCGTCGAGCTCCAACAATCACGATCGGGCCGGCCCCCAGCAGCTCCGACGGGGCCGACGACTCGACGGGTGATCGGTGACCGACCCGAATCATCCTCCTCGGCATCCGTGCCGACGATCGCTGCCCGCCATGCGCCGTCAGCTCGATGATGGGTAGGGAAGCGAGCGCTCCGGCAGACCGGTAACTACCGTCGTGCCGGCGTTTCCGGGCTCGGCTCCATTGCGGTCCTGTGCGGTTCAGCCTGACGGTGTCCGTTCCGGCGTCGTCCCCGTGCCCTCGGGGGCTCGGGAACCATTGCCGCTAGTCCCTTGCGTTTCCACGTTGGGCGGCTTGACCGGCCGTCACCAGGCGGGCCCCGTCCACCGTCGGCCTCGGGGCCGCTAGGCCTCCATGACCACGGGGACGATCATGGGGCGGCGCTTGGTGCGCTGGTTCACGAAGCGGCCGACGGCCCGGCGCACGACCCGCTGCAGCGCCTCGATCTCGGTGCCGGCGTCGCTGGCGAAGGCCTCCTTGACGTCCTGGGCGACGAGGGCCCGGGCCTCCTCGAGCAGCTCCTCGGCCTCGGGGGCGTGGATCCACCCCCGGGTGATGATCTCGGGTCCGGTGATGATGGCGCCGGTGCGCACGTCCACCCCGACGACCACCACGACCACGCCCTCGTCGGCCAGCACCCGCCGGTCGCGGAGCACCCCGCCGCTGACGTCGCCGACGATCCCGTCGACGTACAGGTAGCCGGCGGGGACCCGGTCGCCCCGGACGATCCCCCGGTCGGTCAGGCGGATCGAGTCGCCGTCCTCGCAGACGAGCACCCGGTCCTCGGCGATCCCCATGGTGCGGGCCAGCTCGGCGTGGGCGGCCAGGTGCCGGTACTCGCCGTGGACCGGCACGAACCAGTCGGGCCGGATGATCGACAGGACCGTCTTCAGCTCCTCCTGCTTGGCGTGACCCGTGGCGTGGACGTCGTCGATGCCGGAGTGGACGACCCGCACGCCGAGGCGGACGAGCCCGTCGATGACCTTGCTCACGTCCATCTCGTTGCCGGGGATGGGGTGGGAGCTCAGGATCACCGTGTCGTCGGACCCGAGCTTCAGCCACTTGCTGTCGGACTCGGCCATCAGCGCCAGGGCCGACATGGGCTCGCCCTGGGAGCCGGTGGAGATCACGCAGACCCGACCCGGCGGGAGGTCGCCGACGTCGTCGATGTCGCGCAGGCGGTCCTCGGGGATGCGCAGCAGACCCATCTCCCGGGCCAGCCGGACGTTCTTGCGCATCGACAGGCCGAGGGTGGCGACCGTGCGCCCGCTGGCCACGGCCACGTCGGCGATCTGCTGGATGCGGTGGATGTGGCTGGCGAAGCAGGCGGTCACGATCCGCCGGCCGTCGTTGGCGGCGAAGATGTTGGACAGCACCTGACCGACGGAGGTCTCCGAGCGGGAGTGCCCGTGCTGGTCGGCGTTGGTGGAGTCCGAGAGCAGCAGCCGGACGCCCTCGTTCTGGGCGATGGCGCCCATCACCCCGAGGTCGGTGAGCCGCCCGTCGACCGGGGTGAGGTCGAGCTTGAAGTCCCCGGTGTGCAGGATCGAGCCCTGCGGCGTGTGGAAGGCGGTGGCGAAGCCGTGGGGCACCGAGTGGGTCACCGGGATGAACTCGCAGTCGAACGGACCGATCCGGCGGCGCTCGTTGTCGGTCACCGGGATCAGCTCGGTGCGGTCGAGCAGCCCGGCCTCCTCGATGCGGTTGCGGGCCAGGCCCAGCGTCAGCGGCGACCCGAAGATGGGGAACGACAGCTCCCGGAGCAGGAACGACAGGCCGCCCATGTGGTCCTCGTGGCCGTGGGTGACGATGCACCCCTCGATGCGGTCGGCCTGCTGGCGCAGCCAGGTGAAGTCGGGCAGCACCAGGTCGACGCCGAGCATGTCGGCGTCGGGGAACATGAGCCCGCAGTCGAGCAGCATGATCCGCCCGCCGACCTCGACGGCGGCGCAGTTGCGACCGATCTCCCCCAGCCCGCCGAGGAAGGTGATGGTGACGGGATCGGCCATCAGACCTGGTACCCGAGGTCGGCCAGCACGGACCGGGCCCTCGCCCGGGTGCCCTCGGGGGCGGGGCCGAGCGGCAGCCGGCACTCCCCCACCGGGAGGCCGAGCACGCCCATTGCCACCTTCACCGACTGCGAGAACACGCACTCGTCGCTGTTCATGTAGGCGTAGGAGGCGTGGAGCCGGGCGTCGAGCTGGCGCACCTGCTCGTGGTCGCCCTTCTCCCAGGCGCCGAACAGGTCGGCCTGGACGGTGGCGTTCCAGTGCGAGGAGACCCCGACCACGCCGACCGCCCCCACCGCCAGGAAGGCCGGGGTGAGCGGCTCGTCGCCGCTGTAGACCTCGAAGTCGGGCGGGGCGGCGTCGATCAGCTTCGCCGTCTCGGCCGGGCTGCCGCCGGCGTCCTTCAGCGCCACGACGGTCGGCACCTCGTGGGCCAGCCGCAGGATCGTGTCGGTGGCGATCTTGCGACCGGTGCGGCCGGGCACGTCGTAGAGGACCACCGGCAGGTCGGAGGCGGCGGCCACGGCCCGGAAGTGGGCCTCGATGCCCGCCTGCGGCGGCTTGCTGTAGTACGGCCCGACCGCCAGCACGCCGTCGATGCCGGTGGCGGCGGCCGCCTCGGTGAGCCGGACGCTGTGGGCGGTGTCGTTGCTCGTCGTGCCGCCGAGGAGGGGCACGTCGACGGCCTCGCGCACCGCCCGGAACAGCTCGAGCCGCTCCTCGTCGTCGAGCACCGGGCTCTCGCCCGTGGTGCCGGCCAGGAGCAGCCCGTCGTTGCCGTGGTCGACGAGCCACCGGGCGAGCCGGGCCGCAGCGTCGAGGTCGAGCGACCCGTCGGCGTCGAAGGGCGTGACCATGGCGGTGATCACGGTGCCGAACCGGGCCATGGCCCGACCCTACCGGCGGGGATGCTGACCGAAGAAGGCAATCGGCCGGCCGTCCGGTCGTCGGCCGAGCGCCAGGGCGGCGCGGTCGACGACGAACACGAGCGTGCCGAGCACCAGGGGGTCGACCAGCAGCCGGTAGCGGGCGTTCTCGTTGATCTCGAAGAGCGAGCCCGTCGCGGTCGTCCACGCCACGAGGAACCCGACGGTCAGCCATCCGACGAGCGAGACCCGTCGCTCCCCCCGTCGCAGCCGGATCAGCGCCACCAGGCCGAGGCACACCGAGGCGCCGACCCCCACCACGGCGAGGACGAGCAGGTCGACGCCGCCGTGGGCGGCCAGCCGCACGTCGCTCCAGCCGGTGCGGACGACCGGGTCGAGCGCGACCCGTCCGAAGACGACCTGCTCGTAGACGTCGTCGACCCGCTCGAGCCGCTGGACGTTGCGGGTGTAGATGATCGGCGCCGCCGGCTCGAAGTACATCTGGGCGGCGGCGAGCTCGGCGTCGGCGAACTGACCCGGGTGATGGCGGATGAAGGAAAGGGCGTCGGACTGCTGCCGGCGGTACACCGCGAGCTGGCACCAGTAGTCGAGGTTGGCGGTGCCGCTCCGGGGGCGGATCGGGTCGGCCAGCACGGGCACGTCCCGGTGCTCGACGTGGCAGCGCGGCAGGTACGGCGCGTAGGTGTCGTAGGGGTAGAACACCGGCAGGCCGAAGATCGGCGAGACCTCACCCGACGCGATCAGCTGGGCGCGCTCCCGGGGGTCGACGACCGACGCCGCGATCTTCGACAGGCTCGGACCCATCCAGGTGGTCAGGGAGAACTGGTCGTAGAGCACCAGGTTCTTGGCCATGAACCCGACGATGACCAGCGCCGGCAGCGCCGCGACGACCAGCCCCCGACGCAGGCCCGAGGCCGGGCGCCGCAGCGCCAGCACGCCGGCGACCAGCAGCACGAACCAGATGGGGTGGTACACGGTGCGGATCAGCACCACGGCGGCGGCGACGGTCACCAGCAGGCCGAAGGTGCGGTCGGTCCCCCGCGTCACGTGGTCGCAGACGAGCAGCACCAGCCACAGCAGCAGCAGCACCGTCGGCTCGTCGTAGGTGGGCAGGTTCTCGATCACCACCAGCGCCGGGTACACCGCGACCAGCCCGACCGCGGACAGCACCGCCCAGCGGCGCAGACCCAGGCGGGCCAGCACCCGACGCAGCAGGAGCAGGATCGCCAGGCCCATGGCCAGGTAGAGCACCTGCAGGGTGATGCCGTCCGGGAAGGGCGAGACCTTCAGCACCAGCCCGAGCAGGAAGGGGAAGAGCGGCGGCTGGGTGTGCTGGTAGAAGCTCGTCTGCACCAGGTGGCGCTGCAGCAGGCCGAGATCGGGGAGGTGGGGGGCGAAGCTCAGGATCCCGACGTCCATGCGTACGCCCACCACGCCCAGGTACACCGCCCGGGTGGCGGCGAAGGCGGCGACCACCAGCAGGTCGTCGGTCGCCGGTCGCCACCGGGCGAGCCGGTCGAGGACCGGGCCCGCCGGGCGCGGCGGGCTGGCCACCGGCGTCGTCACCCGGGGCACGGTAGGCGCGCCGCCTGGCGCGGGCGCCCGGTCGGCGCTGGTCCGCGGCGGCGCGCGGGCCCGACGGGGCTCAGCCGGGCGTGACGAGGGTCAGGCCGGCTGCTCGCCGACCTCGCCCTCGGCGAGGGCGAAGGCCTCGTACTCCTCGCCGGTGTCGGCCCAGTCCTCGAACTGGATGACGCCCAGCTCGCCGAACCGCTGGCGCAGCCAGCCGTCGCCGGCGTCGAGCAGGCCGAGCTTCTTGCAGTTCGGCACGATCTTGGTGAAGAGCATCTGCTGGAAGAGGGTGCGCTGGGGCGAGGCCATCACCAGCGGGAGGACGTCGGCCGGCTCGATCCCGAGCCGCTCCCAGACCTCCTGCTGCAGGAACCGGTCGCGCATGCGCACCGCCGCCTCGAAGGCGAACTCCTGCCGCTCGCGGATCTCGGCCTGGGTGAGCCCGCCGTAGAACTCCTTCAGCGTCAGCACGCCGAAGGCCACGTGACGGGCCTCGTCGCTCATCACGTACCGCAGCAGCTTCTTCAGCAGCGGCTCGGTGGTGAGCTGGTGGATGAAGCCGAAGGCGGCCAGGGCCAGGCCCTCGACCATGATCTGCATGCCCAGGTAGGTCATGTCCCAGCGGCTGTCGGCCACGATGTCGTCGAGCAGCAGCCGGAGATGGGCGTTCACCGGGTAGTGGCCCGAGAGCTTCTCGTCGAGGTACTTGGCGAACACCTCGACGTGCCGGGCCTCGTCCATGACCTGCGTCGACGCGTAGTACTTGGCGTCGATCCACGGAACCGTCTCGACGATCTTGGCGGTGCACACGAGGGCGCCCTGCTCGCCGTGCATGAACTGGCTGAGCGTCCAGTTCTGGGCCTCGATGCCGAGGCGCACGAAGTCGTCGTCGGTCCAGCTCTCGAACGGGGTGCCGATCACGTCCATGCCCTCGGTGAGACCGTTGTTGGCGGCGGCGTTGGCCAGCACGACCTGCTCCTGGTCGACCACGGTGTCCCAGGGCAGGTCGGTCTCGCCGTTCCACTGGCTGGTCTTGGCCTTCTCGTAGAGCTTGGTGAGCGGCGGCCGGGCGCCCTTCTCGTAGTCCCAGGTGAAGATGGCGTCGGCGTTGTCCTCGACGGTGTGGACCGCCTCGTCGACGTCGGTGTTGGTGATGGCCAGGATGCTGGCCAGGTCGTCGACGTCGGCGCGGCCGAGGATCTCTTCGGTGCTGGACACGGGGCCTCCTGGCGGTGGTGACGAGGGTTCGGGCGTCGTGGGAAGGGCTGCCTGTCGGTCGGTGGGTCGGCCTCGTGAGGCCGGCGGGCACCGGCCCTGCCGCTCGTTCGCCCTCGGACGGTCAGCGTAGACGGGGACGGCGGCGTGCCAGCATGACGGGGTGACCACCGTGCTGCTGGCCTTCGACGGCTCCGACATCGCCCGTGACGCCATCACTCGGGCGGTGCGGCTGCTCGGTGACGACCACCGCTACCTGGCCCTGTCGGTCGTCCCCCCGGCCTTCGTCCCGGCCACGCCGCTCAGCCCGATGGACGCCCATCCGACCCTGTCGGACCCCGAGCTCGAGGAGCAGGTCGAGGACGAGGAGGAGAAGACAGCGGCCCGGGACCTCGACCGGCTGCTCGCCGACCTCGGCATCGCCGCCGAGACCCACGTGGTGGTGGGCGAGCCGGGCCCCACCATCTGCGACGCAGCCACCGACCTGGGCGCCGAGCTGCTCGTCATCGGCTCCCACGGCCACGGCTGGCTCCGGCGGGTCTTCCTCGGGTCGGCCAGCGAGCACGTGCTGCACCACGCACCGTGCCCGGTGCTGGTCGTCCGCCACGAGGACGCCCCGACCCCCGACGACTGAGGGCCGACAGCGGGCCGGCCGCCGTCGGCCGCCAGCGCGGCCGCCCGATCAGCCGACCGGGGCGTCGACCCGGTCCGGCTCGCCGGTGGTGGTCTCGTCGAGGTCGGGTCCCCGCTCGCGGTCGCGGGCTGCCCGGCGGAGGATGAACGGGTAGATGGCCAGCGCCATGGCCGAGAAGGACCACCACTGGATCATGTAGGAGAGGTGGGGGCCCTCGCTCAGCTCCGGACCGGGCAGGACCGTCGGGGTCGTCTGCGGGTCGGTGGTGGGTTGCTGGCGCTCGAGCTGGACGTAGGCGGGGATCAGCCGCTCGGGGACCTGCTCCTGGAGGCGGGCGATGTCGGCCCGGGCCAGGTTGGTGAGCGTGCCGGTGGCGGGATCCCGGGCGCCGAAGCTCCCCCGCGTCTGGGTGGTCTGGAGCAGCCCCACGACCTGCACCCGGCCGGCCGGGGCGGCGAAGGTGGCCGGCACCGACTGCTTGGACCCGTCGTTCGGGATCCAGCCCCGGTTGACGACCAGCGCGGTGCCGTCGTCGAGCACCAGCGGGGTGAGCACCCAGGACCCGGCCGCCCCGTTCAGGCTGCGGCCCCGGACCAGCACCTCCTGGTCCCGTCGGTAGGTGCCCGACGCGGTGACCTGCCGGTACTCGACCGACCGGGCCCGGGCCAGTCCGGCCGAGCCGAAGTCGTCACCGGCGGTCAACAGGTCGGTGACGGGGGCCGGGGCGGCGGCGATGCGCTCCTCGATCCGGTGGTTCTCGGCCTTGCGCTGGTCGAGCCGCCGGAGCTGCCAGAAGCCGAGGTTGACCATCACCACGACCATCGCCAGCACGAACAGGTGGGACAGGATCCACTTCGGCCGGAGGGCGAAGCGGTACCGCTCAGGCATCGGGGCGAGGCTACGAGTTGCCGCCCGCCGCCCCCAGTCGGGACCCGTCGGTCAACCCGTCGCAGTTGTGGGTCTGGGCCCCGCACAACTGCGACAACTTCGGTGACACCGTCAGGCTGCGCAGGCGCCAGCCGGAGCAGCACGAAGCGGTGACACCCGTCGTGGCGAAGCCAGCGCCGCCCCCCTGGGCGGCGCCCGACAACTCAGAACTCGTGGTCCTCGAAGCGGGCTCGGAGGTCCTTCTTGGAGAACTTGCCGACGGAGGTCTTCGGCACCGCGTCGATGAAGACCACCTCGTCGGGCAGCCACCACTTGGCGACCTTGCCCTCGAGGAACTCGCTGAGCTCCTCGGCGGTGGCCTCCTCGCCCTCCCGCAGCACCACGCAGGCCACCGGCCGCTCACCCCACTTGGGGTGGGGCAGGCCGATGACCGCGGCCTCGGCGACCTTGGGATGGCCCATCAGTTCGTTCTCGAGCTCGACCGAGCTGATCCACTCGCCGCCGGACTTCACCACGTCCTTGGTGCGGTCGACGATGCGGACGTAGCCCTCGGCGTCGACGGTGGCCACGTCACCGGTGCGCAGCCAGCCGTCGTCGGTGAAGGAGTCCTCGGCCCGGTCGTCGTCGTAGTAGGTGGCGGCGATCCAGGGTCCGGCGGCCTGCAGCTCGCCCGAGGTCTCGCCGTCGGCGGGGACCGGCTTGCCGTCGGGGTCGAGGATGCGCAGGTCGACCAGCATCTGGGGGATGCCGACGGTCGTGCGCAGGTCGGCCAGCTCCTCGTCGCTGCGGTCGAGCAGGTTGGACTTCACGCTGGCGACGGTGGCGACCGGGCTGGTCTCGGTCATGCCCCAGGCCTGCATGATGGGCAGCCCCGTCTTGGCCCGGTAGCCCTCCGACAGCGACTTGGGCACCGCCGAACCGCCGCACGGGATGGCCCGCAGGGCCGAGACGTCGCGGCCGTCGAGCTCGTCGAGCACGCCCATCCAGATGGTGGGCACGCCGGCGGCGACGGTGACGTGCTCGGTCTCGATCAGGTCGGCCAGCGAGGGCGGGGTCAGGTCGGGGCCGGGCATCACGAGCGACGCCCCCGAGGCCACGCCGGCGTGGGCCAGTCCCCAGGCGTTGGCGTGGAACATGGGAACGACCGGCAGGATCACGTCGGTCTCGCGGATGCCGATGCTGTCGGCGATCATCACGCCGAGGGTGTGCAGCACCGTCGAGCGGTGGCTGTACACCACGCCCTTGGGGTTGCCCGTCGTGCCGCTCGTGTAGCACATCGACGCGGCCTGGTCCTCGTCCTCGACGTGCAGCTCGGCCGGCGAGGCGGCGGCCAGCAGCTCCTCGTAGTCGTGCAGCTCCTTGCCGGCGCCGGCGTCGTCGGGCTGCTCGCCCACCCCGTCGTCCATCACCACCACGTGGCGGACCGTCTTCATGGTGTCGAGCAGGGGCCACAGCAGCTTGGTGAGCGACCGGTCGACGAAGATGACCTCGTCCTCGGCGTGGTTGGCGACGTAGGTGAGCTGCTCGGGGAAGAGCCGGATGTTCAGGGTGTGCAGCACCCGGCCGCTGCAGGGCGAGCCGAAGTAGAGCTCGAGGTGGCGGGCGGTGTTCCAGGCGAAGGTCGCCACCCGGCCGTCGCCGGAGATGCCGAGGTCGTCGAGCGCCCCGGCCAGGCGTCGGGTGCGCTCGACCCACTCGCCGTAGGTGCTGCGCTCCCGGCCCGTGGCGGTGGCGGTGACGATCTGCTTGCTCGGGTACAACCGCTCGGCGCGCTCGACGAAGTGGGTCAGCGCCAGCGGGCGGTCCTGCATCAGTCCCTGCATCAAGGGCCTCGAAGGGTGGGGAACGGGTGGGTGCGGTCGAGGGTAGACAACGCCGACCGGCGGTGCTCGGGCGCCGGCTGGCAGACTTCGGGGCTTGGACCCGGTCGCCGATCCCCCGTCACCGGTGCCGGCCGGTCGCTCCCGTCACGACGGGCCGGGCAGCCGACTGGCGCTCTGGGCGGTGATCGTGCCGCTCGTCGTGCTCGTCATCTGCGGCTACCTGTCGACCGCCCTGCTCGGCGCCCTGGTCGACCACCACCCCCTCTGGCTCATCGCGCTGTCGTCGAGCAACCGGAACCTGGTGCTCGCCAGCGGCAGCGCCGGCTGGTTCGGCTACTACCTGGTCGGCACCCTGCGGCTGCTGGCGCCGGACCCGCTCTTCTACCTGCTCGGCTGGTGGTACGGCGACGCCGCCATCCACTGGATGGAGCGCAAGTCGCCGACCTACGGGCAGCTCTTCCGCTCGCTCGAGGGGCTGTTCGCCAAGGCCGGCTACCCGCTGGTGTTCCTCGCCTCGAACAACCCCATCTGCCTGCTGGCGGGGGCGTCGGCCATGCCCGTGGTGCCGTTCCTCGTGGTCGACGTGGCCGGCACCATCGCCCGGCTGGCGCTGATCCGGGCCGTCGGCGACGTGTTCAGCAGCCCGCTCGATGCCGTCCGGGGGTTCATCGCCGACCACCGCATCCCGGTGATCGCGGTCAGCGTCCTGCTCGTCGGGTTCACCATCTGGAGCGAGCGCCGCCGGGGACAGGGACAGGCCGAGTCGCTCGTGCACCTCGAGGAGGACCTCGGCTCGGAGCTGTACGAGTGAGCCGCCTCGCCGTCGTCACCGGAGCCAGCTCCGGCATCGGCGCCGCCACCGCCGCCCGCCTGCGCGACGACGGCTTCGAGGTGGTGATCGGGGCCCGCCGGCTCGACCGCCTCGGCGAGGTGGCCGACCGGATCGGCGCCACCGCCCGGGTCCTCGACGTGTGCGATCCCGAGTCGGTCGAACGGTTCTGCGACGGGGTCGAGCGCTGCGACCTGCTGGTCAACAACGCCGGCGGCGCCAAGGGCCTGCGTCCCGTGGCCGAGGCCGACGAGGAGGAGTGGCGCTGGATGTTCGACGCCAACGTCCTCGGCGTCATGCGCATGACCCGGGCGCTCCTGCCGAAGCTGGTGGCCGGCGGCGACGGGCACGTCGTGGTGGTCGGCTCCATCGCCGCCCTCGAGGCCTACCCGGGCGGGGCCGGCTACAACGCCGCCAAGTTCGGGGCCCGGGCGGTCACCTCGGCGCTGCGTCGTGAGCTGCTCGGGCAGCCGGTGCGCATCACCGAGGTCGACCCGGGGATGGTCGAGACCGACTTCAGCCTGGTGCGCTTCGGCGGGGACCGGGACCGGGCCGACGCCGTCTACGACGGGGTGGACGCCCTGACCGCCGAGGACGTGGCCGACTGCATCGCCTGGGCCGCCACCCGCCCCAGCCGGGTCAACATCGACCAGATCGTGGTGAAGCCCCGGGACCAGGCCAGCGCCACCGAGGTGCACCGGGTCAGAGATCGAGGAGCCGGTCCAGACCGACGGTGACCCCGGGCCGGCCGGCCACCGCCTTCACCGCGATGACCACGCCCGGCATGAAGCTCGACCGGTCGTAGGAATCGTGGCGGATGGTGAGCGACTGCCCCGTCGTGCCGAGCAGGACCTCCTGGTGGGCGACCAGGCCCCGCAGCCGGACGGCGTGGATGGGGATGTCCGCCGGCCCGCGACCGCCCCGGGCGCCGGGGATCACCTCGTTGGTGGTCGGGTCCTCGGCCCAGTCCGGGGAGGCGTCCGCCATCCGCTTCGCCGTCGCCCGGGCCGTGCCGGACGGGGCGTCGATCTTGCGGTCGTGGTGGAGCTCGATGATCTCGGCCGTCTCGAACCACGGCGCGGCCAGCTCCGCGAAGCGCATCATGAGCACCGCCCCGATGGCGAAGTTGGGGGCGACGATGCAGTTGCTCGACGTGAACTCGCGCCGCAGGTCATCGACGTCCTCGGCGGTGAAGCCGGTGGTGCCCACCACCGCGTGCACGCCGTTGGTCGCGCACCAGGCCAGGTTCTCGCGCGCCGCCTCGACGAGGGTGAAGTCGACCACCACCTCGGTCCCGGCGTGGCCGAGGGCCTCGATGCTCGGAGCGACGTGCAGGTCGAGGTCGAGCCCGGCCATCTGGCGGAGGTCGATGCCCGAGTGGAAGGGATCGACGGCCGCCACCAGCTCGAGGTCCCGGTCGGCGGCGACGGCGCGGCAGACCTCGAGGCCCATGCGTCCTCCGGCACCGACGACGCCGACCCGGATCACGGCTAGACGTCGTCGAGGGTGAACCCGCCGGCGGGCGGCGGGGTGGCCGGCGGCGCCGGGGCCGAGGGGGCCGCCGGAGGGGGCGGGGAGGCGGGCGCGGGGGCGCCCGAGGCCGGCGGGGCGGCCGGGGGCGCGGTCGGCGGGGGGGCCACATCGGGCTGGGCGGTGGACGGGGCGGGCGGCGGCGGGGCGACGTCCGGCTGGGGCGCCGCCGCGCCGGGGGCCACCGACTCGGCCTCGGCCACCGTCTCCTCCTGGTGCGGGTCGCTGCCGAGCGGGCCGTGCTCGGCCTCGTGGGCCTGCAGCTCGCCGAACAGCCGCTCGATCTCGGCCGCGGCCCGACCCTCGTCGCGTCCGGTGCGCTGGGCGTAGACCCACGCCCCCAGGTCGCGCAGCAGCCCGTCGGCGTGCTTCTTGGCCTGGGCGGCGTCCAGCTTGGCCTGCCCCTGGTTCAGGCCCTCCTGGGCCTTGTTGGCCAGCGCGCTGGCCTGCTCCTTGGCCTTGTCGAGGAATCCCACGTGCGTCTCCTTGGTTCAGTCGTTGCTCGACAGGATCGAGCCGAGCGGGTTCTCGGTGTTGCCCTTCTGGCCGCCGAGCACGTGGCGCCGCAGCGCCGCGCCCATGCCGGCGTAGGTCATCGACTGGATGATCACCCGGCCGTCGCCCTCGAGGGTGGCCAGGTTGAAGCCCTCGCCGCCCATGAGCCCGGTCATCACGGTCTGGGCGTTCAGCTCGCCGACCCGCTCGACGCCGTAGGTGACCGACTCCTCGAAGGCGACCAGGCATCCGGTGTCGAGCTGGATCTTGCCGCCGTAGTGGGCCGGGTTGAGCGTGACGAAGTTGCCGGCGCCGGCGATCAGCACGGTGCCCACGCCGCTGAACTTCTCGAGGATGAAGCCTTCGCCGCCCTTGCGGCCGGTCTTGAACCCGCTGAAGGCGATGTCGAAGTGGACGCTGTGCTCGGCGGCGACGAAGGCGTCCTTCTCGGCCAGCCAGCTGGTCGTGCCGTCGAGCTCGATGGCCTGGACGTGGCCGGGCAGCACCCCGGCGAAGGTGATCAGGCCCGACCCGCCGGCGGCCCGGTAGTACTGGAAGGCCAGGCTCTCGCCGGCCAGCGCCCGCTTGCCGACCTCCTTGCCGACCTTGAGGGCCTTGTTCAGCAGGCCCCCCGAGCCCCCGCCGCCGGGCGGCGTGGGGGCGCCCTTGCCGCCCTCGTCGTCGGGCCGGGTGAGTCGGGTCTCGACGGTGACGTTGGCCGTCTTCCACAGGAACTTGCCGGCCTCGGCGTAGATGGTCTGCTCCGGTTCGAGCTGGCAGATCACCATCTGCATCGACTCACCCTGGATCTTGTGCTTGATGGTCATCGTGACCTGCTCCTGACCTGCTCCTGGCCTGGTGGACGCGCGCCAAACCCTGCCACACCGCGCCAGGTGGCGAAACCGGGTCGGCGCCCGGTCGCTGCGGGGACGCCGACCGGCTCAGACCGGTCCGACGACCGCCAGGCAGGGGGGCTCGGCCAGCACCGCCACGGCGTCGGCCACCTCGTCGGCGGTCACCGACTGGATGCGGGCCACGTGCTCGTCGACGGGGGTGAGCTCGCCGCGCACGACCAGCCCGTGGCCGAGGCGGGCCATGCGGCTGCCGGTGTCGTCGAGGCCGAGCACGAGCGAGCCGGCCAGCGAGCCCTTGGCCACCGCCAGCTCCTCGTCGGTGACCCCCTCGGCGGCCATCCGGGCCGACTCGCCGAGCACCAGGTCCCGGACCTCCTCGAGGTTCCCCGGTGACGTGCTGACCGACGCGACCAGCGAGCCGCTGTCGCCGTAGAGCGAGGTGTAGGACCCCACGGAGTAGGCGAGCCCGCGCACCTCGCGGATCTCGTGGAACAGGCGGCTCGAGAGGCCTCCGCCGAGGGCGTGGTTGGCGACGGCCAGCGGGTACCGGGCCGGGTCGTGCAGCGACACCGTTCGCCACCCGGCGGCCAGGTGGACCTGCTCGGTCGGCTTGTCGAGCACGCGCTCGAGCCCGGCCGCGGACGGCGGCGGGCGCCGGACCGGCGCCTCGCCCCCGGATCCGGCGACGAAGGCGGTCTCGACCAGCCGCCGGACCTGGTCGTGGTCGAGGTCGCCGACCGCCGCCACCACCAGGTTGGCGGGGCGGTACCAGCGGGCGAAGAACCCGGCGATCTCGTCGCGGCCGGCCGCCTCGACGGTCTCGGGGGTGCCGAGCACCTCGCGTCCGAGCGCGTGGTCCGGGAAGAGCAGCTCGTCGCAGAGCGTGCCGGCCCGGTCCTCGGCGTCGTCCTCGGCGAGCAGCAGCTCCTCGAGGATCACCTGGCGCTCGGCCGCCACCTCGTCGGGCCGGAAGGCGGGGGCGCTCAGCACGTCGCCCAGCAGCTCGACGCCCACCGCCAGCCCCGCCGCCGGCATCCGCACGTGGTAGGCGGTGTGCTCCTTCGACGTGTAGGCGTTCATCTCTCCGCCGAGGGCGTCGACGGTGCGGGCGATCTCGCGGGCGCTGCGATCGGCGGTTCCCTTGAACAGCAGGTGCTCGAGGTAGTGCGACATCCCGCTGGCCGCGGGCCCCTCGTCGCGCGCGCCGACGCCCACCCACGCCCCGACGGCGACCGAGCGGGTGCCGGGCACCCGCTCGGTGACCAGGCGGAGGCCGGAGTCGAGCCGGTGGACCTCGACGTCGTCGAGGGGCTGGATGGGCGCCGTCGGCGGAGCGGTCACCGGGGCGTGGGGCCGGTCGGCACGGCCGTCCGGTGCTGGCTCAGCGTCGGCGACCACCCCGGCGACCGCCGCCGCGGCGGCCACCGCCGCCGCCGCCACCACCGGAGCGCTCCTGCTCGGGACCGAGGTCGCCGAACTCCTGGCGGGCCTCGGCGTCGAAGGAGTCCTCGAACGAGACGTACTCGCGGTCGCCGCCCTCCCCGTCGCCGTTGCCGCCGGTCTTCTCGGACCGGTCCTCGCCACGACGGGAGCGGCCGCCGGAGCCACCGGAACCGCCGGAGCCACCGGAGCCGCCGTCACCGCCACCGAGGGGGGAGGTGGGCGACAGGCTGACCTTGCCGTTGGGGTCGACGTCGTCGACCTTGACCTCGAGCTCCTCGCCCAGCGACAGCACGTCCTCGACCTTGTCGATGCGCTTGCCGCCACCCATCTTGGAGATGTGGACCAGGCCGTCACGGCCCGGGAGGATGTTGACGAAGGCCCCGAACTTGGTGATGTTCACCACCTTGCCCTGGTACACCTCGCCGACCCCGGCGGTGGGCGGGTTGAGGATCAGCTTGATCTGGCGCTCGGCCTCGGTGACGGCGCCGTTGTCGGTCGATCCGATGCTCACGGTGCCGACGGTGCCGTCGTCGTCGACGCTGATGTCGGCGCCGGTCTCCTGCTGGATGGCGTTGATGACCTTGCCCTTCGGCCCGATCACCTCACCGATCTTGTCGATCGGGATCTCGAAGCTGATGATCTTCGGGGCGGTCGAGCGCACGTCGGAGCGGGGGGCGTCGATGGCCGCGTTCATGACCTCGAGGATCTGCAGCCGGGCGTCCCGGGCCTGCTGGAGGGCGGCGGCCAGCACGTCGGCGGGCAGGCCCTCGATCTTGGTGTCGAGCTGCAGCGCGGTGACGAACTCGGCGGTGCCGGCGACCTTGAAGTCCATGTCGCCGTAGGCATCCTCGGCACCGAGGATGTCGGTGAGGGTCGTGTACTCGCCGTCCTCGTGGATGAGGCCCATGGCGATGCCGGCCACCGGGGACCGCAGCGGCACGCCGCCGTCCATCAGCGACAGGCTGGAGGCGCACACCGAGGCCATCGAGGTGGAGCCGTTGGAGGACAGCACCTCGGACACCAGCCGCAGGGCGTAGGGCCACTCCTCGATGCTCGGCACGAGCGGCAGCAGGGCCCGCTCGGCCAGCAGGCCGTGGCCGACCTCACGGCGCTTGGTGCCGCCCATGCGGCCGGTCTCGCCGTTGGCGTAGGGCGGCATGTTGTAGTGGTGCATGTACCGCTTCTTCTCCTCGATCCCGATGGTGTCGAGGAGCTGGTCCATGCGGGGCATGCCCAGCGTGAGGACGTTCAGCACCTGGGTCTCGCCCCGCTGGAACAGGCCCGAGCCGTGGGCGGTCGGCAGCACGCCGACCTCGGCGCTCAGCGGACGGATGTCGCTCGGACCCCGGCCGTCGATGCGCACGCCCTCGCCGATGACCCGGGAGCGGATGGCCTTCTTGGTGACGGCACGGACGGCGGCCTTGACCTCCTTCTCGCGGCCCTCGAAGGGCTGGCCCTCGCCGCAGAGCTGGGCGACGACCTCGGCCTTGGCGGCGTCGTTGGCGACGTTGCGCTCGCCCTTGTCGGCGATGGTGTTGGCCTGGGCCAGCGACTCGCCCCCTGCGGCCTGCACCGCGTCGAGCACGTCGTCGCCGTAGTCGACCAGCGGCTCGAAGGCGATGGGCGCGTGGACGCCGGCCTGCTCGACCAGCTCGCGCTGCAGCTCGATCGACTCGCGGATCCAGGTCTTGGCCGACTCGAGGCCCTCGGCGATGACCTCCTCGGTCACCTTGGGGGCGCCGGTCTCGTAGTACTCCCAGGCCCGCTCGGTGCCGCCGGCCTCGACCATCATGATGGCGATGTCGCCGTCGCCGCCCTCGCGGCCGGCCACCACGATCTGGAAGGTCGAATCGTCGCCCTCCTGGTAGGTGGGGTGCGGCACCCACTCGCCGTCACGGCTGTAGGCGAGGCGCACGGCGCCGATCGGACCCTCGAACGGCAGGCCCGAGAGCATGAGGGCGGCGGAGGCGCCGTTGATGGCGACCACGTCGTGGGGGTTCTCGCGGTCGGCGCCGAGGACGGTGACCACGACCTGGGTCTCGTTGCGGTAGCCGTCGGCGAAGCTCGGGCGCAGCGGCCGGTCGATCAGCCGGCAGACGAGCACGGCCTGGTCGGTCGGGCGCCCCTCCCGACGGAAGAACGAGCCGGGGATCTTGCCGGCCGCGTACATCTTCTCCTCGACGTCGACGGTCAGGGGGAAGAAGTCGATGCCCTCGCGCGGGCCGTCGGCGCCGTTGGCGGTGACGAGCACCAGCGTGTCGCCGATGCTCGCCTCCACCGCGCCCTGCGACTGCGGGGCCAGCCGGCCGGTGGAGAAGGTCAGGGTCTGGTCGGTGCCCGAGATGGGGCCCGACACGGAGATGGGTTCAGCCATGGTGTCTCCTTGGAGCGATGGTGCTCCGTGGTGGGGTGACCCGGCCAGTTCCCAGTCGGCGACCTCCCGACCGCTCGGTCGGGGGGAGGGCGACTGACAACTGACGACTGGTCACAGGGTGGTTGGGTCGGTGCGCACGAGCGCGGGGGCGGCCGGAGCGGCCACCCCCGAGGATCATCGGCGCAGGCCGAGCCGGGCGATGATGGCCCGGTAGCGCTCCACGTCGTTCTTGGCGACGTAGTCGAGCAGCCGCCGCCGCCGGCCGACCAGCATGAGCAGGCCCCGCCGGCTGTGGTGGTCCTTCTTGTGCTTCTTGAGGTGCTCGGTGAGGTGGTTGATGCGCTCGGTGAGCAGCGCGATCTGCACCTCGGGCGAGCCCGTGTCGGTCTCGTGGAGCCGGTGCTCGGCGATGACCTCGGGCTTGCGGCGATCGATGATCTCTGACATGCACGTCCTCGTGGTGGGCGGCTCCGCCCGGACGAGCGGTGCCGCGGTGGGTGTCGGACCCGGCCCCCGGTCCGCCAGGCGTGACGGGGAGCGGCGCGCCGCCGAGGGAGAACCCGCCGGTGGCACGATCAAGCAAGGCTAGCAGCGGCCCGACCCGACCCCGCGACCCGTCCCGGCGTGCCGCCCCGGCCCGGGACGGCGCCCCCGGGGTGGTCAGGCGACCCAGCGGTCGTCGATGGTGAAGCGGTAGCGGGGCCGGCCGTCGAGGGGGACGGCGTCCTGCGGCGGCTCCGGGGTGAGCGCCAGCACCCGGGCGTCGGGCTCGTAGAAGGCGGCCTCGATCTGCTCGACCGTGGCGGAGGAGCGGTCGAGCCGCGCCTCGGCGAAGGCCGCCTCGAAGGCCACCTGGCCGAGGCGCCCGTCGAGCAGGCGGGCGGCGATGGCCGGCAGGGTCTGGGGGTCCTTCAGCACCCAGGAGTGGGCGGCCCGGTGCACCACGACCAGCTCGCCGCGGCCACGCCGGGCGGCGGCCCGGGCGGTGGCGATGGGGACGGCCACGTCGCAGTCGCCGTGGATCACGAACAGGGGCAGCCGCAGCTCGGCGATGCGGTCGAGCATCCAGCCGCTCCCCCGCGACCGCAGGATCGACACCACCGGACCCGCCAGCCGCCACGGTCGCCGCAGGTGCCCGGCGACGGTGGGCACCACCAGCCGCCCGAGCTTGCGGGCCTGGCCGGGGTCCTGGAAGAGGGGCACGGTCGTCAGCGTGTCGACGGCCAGGGCGGCGCCGACGACGGACATCAGCGGCGGCCAGAGCCGGAACAGGTTCACCATCTGGTCCCAGGTGTCGCCGACGATGGCGTCGATCAGCACCACGGCGATGGCCCGGTCCGGTTCGCTGGCGGCCAGCTCGGTGACCAGCCGGCCGCCCATGGAGTGGCCGGCCAGCACCGCCCGGCGGATGCCGAGCTCGTCGAGGGTCCGCCCGAGCAGCCGGGTGTAGGACTCGAGGCTCGACCCCCCGGTGGGCAGGCCGAGGGTGCCGCCGTGCCCGGCGGTGTCGATGGCCACCACCTTGAAGCCCATGGACACGAGCCGAGACAGCGTCTGGGCGTACAGGATCCCCTCGGCGGTGAAGCCGTGGACGAGCACCAGGGGCACGCCCCGGCCGCAGACCGCCAGGCCGACCTCGTGGCCGTCCTCCAGCACGATGGTGCGACGGGCCAGGCGGGGCAGGTGCTCGGGGGCACCGGCGTCGAGGTCGGGCCCGATGATCGGGTCCTCGTCGACGGTGGCGCGCGGTCCGGACGTGGTCGCCGGCTGGTCGTCGGTCATGTGGTGGCTCCCTCCCTGCCCTCAGTCTTGTCGGCGGCGGCCGCCGGAGCGGGCAGCCCCGGCCGAACCGGACCTCCCCCGGTGCCGCATCGGGGAACCGCTACGGGGACGGTGGCCCTCCGGTCGGTCGACCGGCCGGACCCGGTCCCCCCAGGCGCCCGAGCCTCAGGCGCCCGGTCCGTCGCCGGTGAGCAGGGCGCGGGCCAGGTCGCAGTCCCGGCCCATCTGCTCGATCAGGGCGTCGACGGAGTCGAAGCGCTGCTCGCCCCGGAGGTGGGAGACGAATCGGACGGCGGCCGCCTCGTCGTAGAGGTCGCCGTCGAAGTCGAGCAGGTGGGCCTCGAGCAGCGACACGGGGGCGTCGTCGTAGAAGGTGGGCCGACGACCGAGCGATATGGCGGTGGGGTGGACCCGGCCGTCGGGCCGCTCGTACCAGCCGGCGTAGATGCCGTCAGCGGGCAGCTGGACCTCGTCGGGCACGGCCACGTTGGCGGTGGGGAACCCGAGCTCACGGCCACGCTCGTCACCGAGCCGGACCACGCCCCGCACCTCGTGGGGGCGGCCGAGCCAGGCGTTGGCCCGCTCGAGGTCGCCGTCCGCCAGCGCGGCGCGCACCGCGGTCGAGGACACCTTGGCCTCGTCGTCCGCCGCGGCCGAGCCGGCGGCGTCGACCAGGGCCAGGCCGTCGACCTCGAACCCGGAGGTGGCCCCCACGGCGCGCAGCAGGTCGACGTCACCGCGTCGCCCGTGGCCGAAGTGGAAGTCCTCGCCGACCACCACGACGCGCGCCGCCAGGCAGTCGACCAGCACCTCGGCCACGAAGTCCTCCGCCGCCTCTTCGGCCCGCTCCTCGTCGAAGGTGACGACCACCGTGTAGTCCACGCCGGTGGTGGCCAGCAGCTCGAGCTTCTGGTCGAGGTCGGTGAGCAGCTTCGGCGCCGACTCCGGCCGCACCACCATGGCCGGGTGCCGGTCGAAGGTGACCACCGCGCTCTTGAGGCCGGCGGCGTCGGCGCGCCGTCGCACCTCGCCGATGACCGCCCGGTGCCCGAGGTGGACGCCGTCGTAGGCACCGATGGTGACCGCCGAGCCCGACGGCGGTCGGGGGCACGCCTCGACCGACCGGATGACCTCCACGCCCGGGAAGCTACCGAGCGCGCCGTCGCCGACCGAACCCCGGCGGGGCCACCCGTGCTCCCGAGCCACCCTCGGGGGCGGGCCGCTCGCCCCCCGACCGCCCCGGCTCAGCGCGCCTCGCCAGGGCGGGTCCAGGGCCGCAGCGATCCGGGCAGCTCGACCCCAGGGGCGAGGTCGGGCTCGGGCCGGGCGGGCCCGGCCGCCAGCTCCAGCGGCACCACCCCCGCCCAGACCGGCAGGTCGAGGTCGGCCTCGTCGTCGACGGGGCCGCCCGTGCGAACCTTGACGCTGGCCTCCTCGATGGGCAGCTCGAGCAGCGAGGTCTGGCGAACCTCGTCCGGCCGGGGCGACCGGGCCTCGGCGCTGCGGCCCGGCACGACGTGGTCGGTGATGACATCGAGGGCGCGGGCCGCCTCGGTCGGGTCGGTGATGCGGCGGGCGGTGCCGAGCACCACGACCGACCGGTAGTTGAGCGAGTGGTGGAAGGTCGAGCGGGCCACCACCAGCCCGTCGACCAGGGTGACGGTGGCGCAGGCCGGCAGCCCCTCGGCCAGGCGACGCTGCAGGCGGCTGGCCACCGAGCCGTGCAGCAGCAGCCGAGCGCCGTCGCGCCCGTGGACCATGGGCAGGACGAAGGGCTGGCCGTCGACGACGAGGCCGACGTGGGCGACCAGCCCGGCATCGAGCACGGCGTGCACCGCCTCGCGCTCGTAGCGCGCCCGGTCGGGGAGCCGGCGGACCCGGCTGCGTTCGGACGGCGGCGCGGCTCCGGGACCGGTCGAGGGCTCCATGAGCGCAGATGGTGGCCGTCGCGCCGCGCTCGCCACCAGCGACTTCCACCGACCGCGGTGGTCAGGACGGGCGGGGGGCGGGCGCGGTCAGGTGGCGGCGGGGGCGACGACCACCGCCGGCTTCACGCTCGAGCCGCGGTGCCGCTCGTACACCGCGAGCAGGGCGCCGGAGCCGGCGTCGAGGACCGCCCACGGCCCGGTGCGCGCGTCCCCGCCGGCGGAGGGCGCCTCGGTGGCATCCGTCTCCGCGACGACGCCGAGGACGTCGGCGGGCAGGACCCTGCCGAAGCGGACCGAGGCCAGCACGTCGCCGTCCACCCGCACGGCCGGCAGGTCGCGGACGGCCTCGGCGGGGTCGAGCAGCCGCTCGGGGGCCACCTGGTCGAGGGGGACGGCCTCGGCCAGCGAGAACGAGCCCACCGAGGTCCGCCGCAGGTACCGCAGGTGGGCCCCGCCGCCCAGCGCGGCGCCGAGGTCGGCGGCCAGCGTGCGCACGTAGGTGCCCGAGGAGCAGTCGACCTCGATGCGCAGCACGCCGGGGTCGCCGGGCACCGCCTCGACGTCGAGCCGGTGGACCGTGACCGGACGGGGGGCCCGCTCGACCTCGACGCCCTGGCGGGCCAGGTCGTGGAGGCGACGACCGCCGACCTTGACCGCCGACACCATGGGCGGCACCTGCTCGATGTCGCCGGTCAGCCGCTCGGCGACGATCGTCCGCACCGTGGCGAGATCGACCTCGCCCATGTCGTGGGTGGCGGTGATCTCACCCGACGCGTCGAGGGTCGAGGTCTCCACGCCGAGCACGACCTCGCCCACGTAGGACTTCCCCATGGCGGACAGGAACCGCAGCAGCCGGGTGACCCTCCCCACGCCGACCAGCAGCACGCCGGTGGCGTCGGGGTCGAGGGTGCCGGCGTGGCCCACCCGGCGGGTGCCGAGCAGCCCCCGGGCCTTGGCCACCACGTCGTGGGACGTCCAGCCGGGCGCCTTGTCGACCACGGCGAGACCGTCGGGTCCGTCGGCCGACCGCGGGCGGCCCATCAGCCCGGCCCGGGGCGCGCCCGCCTGCCGCCGCCGTGGAGGAAGAAGGTGCCGGTGGTGGCGAACGACGCATCCCAGCCCGAGCCGGCCAGCCGCTCGGCCAGCTCGTCGGGCCGGTGGTACTGCTTCACGATGTCGAAGGTGCGGCCGTCGAGCAGCGCCCGGCGGGTGACGCCGGGGCCGAGGGGGTCACCGCTGTCGTCGGTGATGGAGTGGGGACCGGCGTTGTCGATCAGGAAGAAGCGTCCGCCGGGGGCCAGGCACCGCGCCACGAGGTCCCAGAACGGCTCGAAGCGGCTCGGCGGCACGTGGGTCAGCCAGAAGGCGAACACCACCACGTCGTAGCGCTCGCCCGGCTCCCAGCCGAACAGGTCGGCCTGCTCGAAGGTGACCGGGGCGTGCCCGTCGGGCAGGTTGGCGCGGTTCAGGTCGATGACCTCGGCCGAGGCGTCGACGGCGTGGAGCCGATCGGCGGTCAGCGACAGCGGGCGGGTCCAGATCCCGGTGCCGCAGGCCAGCTCGAGCACCGAGCCCCGCAGGTCGGCGTCGGCCACGGCCCGGTCGAGGCGCGCCCGCTCGCGGTCCCACTGGGCCTGGTCGCCGGCGTCGAGGCGGTACCGGCCCTCGCGCCGCCACCACTGCTCGTACTCGGGGGCGCGGGCCCGGTAGTACGCCTTCTGCTCCTCGATCAGCTCGTCGCCGGTCGGCGGCGGCGCCGTCTCGGGCAGGGTGCGGAGCACGGCGTCGACCCGCTCCCCCTCCCGCACGGCGGGATCGGGGCGGAACTCGAGCTCGGGCGTCCGCTTCATGCGGGCCTGCCGGGCGATCGCCCGCTGCAGCAGGTAGCGGATCTCGCCCAGGGCCTCGAGCACCTCGTCGTCGCCCTCGGGACCGACCAGGCTGTCGAACCAGACCCGGGCGTGGCCGAGGTCGGGGTCGCAGTCGACCCCGGTGACGGTGACCATGCCCAGCCGGGAGTCGTCGAGGCGCTCGAGCTCCTCGCCCACGATCTCGCGGAGCAGCTCGTTGATGCGCGCCACCCGGGGGTACTGGCGCTGGTTGGTGCGGGACCGGCTCACGGCTCGTCCTCCGCCCACCGGCGCTCGGTCGCCACCACCTCGACCTCCGGGAACGACCAGACGAAGCGCTCGACCTGGTCGATCACGTCCGTGGCGTGGCGGGGTGACCCCGACACGGCCGCGAACCCCAGCGCCGCCCGGTCGAGGGCGTCGGCGTGGGCGACCTCGGCCGACGCCACGCCGTAGCGGCGCCGGGCGCCCTCGACGATCGGCTTCACGATGGACCGCTTCACCTTCAACGAGCCGACGTCGTCGAGGTGGAGCTCGAACCGGAGGGCGAGCACGTGCATGGGACCGGCCAGCCTACGGGTCGCCCGACGGCCCGAGGTCCGAGGAGCCCGCTCAGCCGATGGTGCGACCGATGTACTCGCCCGAGGAGATGAGGGCCACCACGACCTGCTGGTCGGTCTCTCCCGCTGCCACCCGGTAGGCCCAGTAGAACTGCCCGTCCTGGTCGGGTGGCCGCTGCAGCAGGGCCAGGTAGTAGTCGGTCACCTGGTGGCGGAGGGCTTCGAAGGCCCCGAAGATCTGCTGGGCGACGGCGTAGCGGGGAACGCCGAAGAACAGCTCACCCAGGTAGAAGTCCTTGCCCGACCGGTCTGGCAGCCGGCCGAGCGCGTCCTGGTACCAGGCGTCGACCAGACGGCCCCCGTCACCGCCGGCCCGGGTCCGCAGGTACTCCGTGGAGCCGGCCAGCAGGCTCTGGAGGTCGGCCGTGCGCACCCCCCGCGCCAGCTGGGCTGCCCAGTAGCCGAGCCCCCCGGGATCGGGATCCCGCTGCAGCAGGGCCCGGTACTGCGCCGTGACCTGCCGACGCTCGTACTCGCCGCTCACCACGATGCTCTGCGCGACCGCCGGGAACGGCACGCCTCGGCCGAGCTGGTCGTTCCAGTAGGCGAGTCCGCCCGGCTCGGGATCGCGGCCGAGCAGATCCCGATACACCTGGGGGACGTAGTCCGGCGGAACGAAGCTCGAACCGCTGAAGGACACCGAGCGGGGACCCGAACCGTCGTCGGCGGTGATCTCCCAGGTCGCCGACAGCGGCCCGGCTGTGACCGGCGCCAGGTGCACCGTCTCGGTGACCGACTGCCCGGGGAGCAGGACGGTGCCCTCGTCGAGCCGGGTGGTGGCCGAGACGCCGATCGCGATGGGTGGCTTCGACTTGGTGATCGTGATCGGGGACCCCCCGGAGTTGCCGACCGTGAACGACACGTCGGCCGAGCGGGGCAGCGGGATCGAGACGGGCGGCGGCGTCGAGATCTCGAGATGGCCGGGCGGGGTGCCGACGCCGCTGATGTCGACGAGGCAGGAGCCCGGAGGCGGAGGCTCGTCCTCGTCCTGGGCGCAGCGGACCTGCCCGTCGGTGTCGACCCGCACCGACGCCGATGACGGTCCCGTCCGCGCGGGGTCGAAGGCGGCGGTGAACACGACGGACTGGCCCGGAGCGATGGTCGTACCGGGCGCCGGGAGGCCGCTGAAGGTGAAGGAGGCGTCGCCGTCGGTCGTGACCCCGGTGATGTGGACCGGTTGCGATCCGAAGTCGGTGAGGGTGACCGACTGGGTCGCCGGGGGCCGGGCCGGATCGACGGCGACCGGGCCGAAGCTCACCAGCGACGGCGAGGCGGTCAGGTACGGCCCGTCGATCTGACCTTGCGCCGTCACGTTCACGTCGAAGGGCGCCAAGGAGGTGTCGAGGTGGATGGTGGCCGACACCACCCCCGGCTGCGACGGCGTGAACGACAGGGGGATCGTGACCGTGGATCCGGTGCCGACCGCGGCGGGCAGGGCACCCGGCCGAGGGACGATCGACGGGTCCGAGCTCGTGACCGACCGCAGGGTGAGGCCCGAGTTGGCCCGCAGCGTCACCGATCCCTGCGATGTGGTCCCCACCGTGGTCGTGGACACCGACGTCGACAGCACGCTGAACGGGCTGTTCACCGGCGAGCCGAAGATCCGGATGTGCCCGTCGAGGGTTCCCACGAACACGCGACCGCCCGACGCCGTGGGGATGGCGAACTTGGAGCCGGGCCCGATCGACCAGCGCCCGAGGAGCCGCAGATCACCGTTGACCGGCCGGGCGTCGTAGGCGCGCAGCTCACCCGGTCCGTTCGGAAGGACGTTGGTGACCCAGACGACGCCGGATCCCGACCGCAGCCCGTCGGAGGTGACGACCACGCCACCCGACGCGAACTCGAACGGGGTGGGCATCCCGGGGGTGTCCTGGGCGAAGCCGTCGAGCTTCAGCGACGGCGTGCCGTTGCCGTCGAGGCCGTACTTGTAGGCCAGCAACCGCCCCGCCACCGGGAAGCCGCCACGGGCGCCGGTGCTGGCGAGCACATACACGTAGCCGCCGTCGCCCGGCCAGACCCCGGGCTTCGACCAGGTGCCGCCGTCGGGTCCGAGGCGACCGACGACCCGATCGCTCTGGCCGGGCCCCTGCCGGTACCCGCCGAGGTCGTCACGGTTGAGCAGGTAGAGGTATCCCTCCTTGCCGATCTGCACCTGCAGGTGGGGGATGCCGGCGGTGCCGAAGAGCGGGGTGCCCTGGTAGCTGGTCGGGAGACCCACGGGGGCGCCCGACCCCAGATCGCCGTCGTAGCCGTTCAGCGTCGGAGCGTCGTAGGGCATGAAGAAGTCGGTGGCGCGCAGGGTGCCGTCGGGCTGGACCGACAGCCGGACGACCGACTGGCCGAGCGCCCCCGGTGGCGAGGAGCCGGCCGTCGGGCCGGACGGGAGACGACCGTTCCCGGTGGTCAGCAGCAACTGGCCCGGACCGTCGGACACGAGGGCGCCCCCCGACTGCCAGACCCCGCCCCCGGGGTTCTTCCCCTGCCCGGCCTCGGAGGTCCACCGGGCGGTGATCTGGCCGGCGCGGCCGCTGCCGACGCCGCCGACCCCGAACACCCATCCCTGGAACGCGTCCTGGCGGAAGTAGTCGCAGTGGCCCCCGAACCCGATGTAGACGGTTCCGTCGACGAGGACGAGGCCGACCCGCTGGAGCAGCGAGTTCGACGACGCCACGCCGAAGATCGACGACGGGTCGTTGTCGGCTGGTCCGCCGATGGTCACCGGGAATCCGGCGCGCTCGGCACCCGTCGCCACATCGACGGCGTGGAGCTGCTGCTGGGTGTCGCCGGCGAAGCCGTTGACGTAGCTCTTGGCGACGAAGTAGGCGGTGCCCGTCGCCTGGTCGATGACCGGCGTGCCGGTGATGCCGACGTGAGGTGCGAGGTCGGCGCACCCGATGTCGGCGGCGTTGAACGGGGTGCCGACGCTGCGGCTCCAGCGGATGGCGCCGGTCTGCACGTCGATGCCGTAGGCGTGATCCTCCTCGGTGACCGCCAGGAGCGTGCCACCGCTCACCACCGGCTGGGCGTACACCTGGCCGCCGTCGGGGAGCCGGACGTCGCCGAGCTGGCCGAAGGTCCCACCGCCGACGACCTGCGGGCTCAGGTTCGGCTGATCCGGATACCAGCCGGAGCTCAGCTGGTCGCTCGCGTAGGTGCCGGCATCGGCGAGCGCCGACGGCGGCCCGGCGACCAGGGAGGTGGCGACGAGCACCAGCGCCACCACGACCCGCCGCAACCCTCCCGACGCGGTCGCCATGCTCCTCCCTCGGTCCGGCTGCGACCGCAGGCCGGACCACTGCGCCCTCAGGTGCGGGCGATCTCCTGCTCATCGTAGGTCTCGATCACGTCGCCGGCCTTGAGGTCCTGGAAGTCGGACAGGCCGATGCCGCACTCGAACCCGGCGCGGACCTCGCGTGACGTCCTCCTTGAACCGCTTGAGCGACGTGATCGTGCCCTTCCAGATGATGGTGCCCTCGCGGAGGAAGCGGACCTTCGAGCCACGGGTGATGACGCCGCTCTGCACCAGGCAGCCGGCGACCGCGCCGACCCGCGGGATGCGGAAGATCTCGCGGACCTCGGCCTCGCCGGTGACGACCTCCTCGAACTCCGGGGCGAGCATGCCGAGCATGGCCGCCTCGATGTCCTCGAGCAGCTTGTAGATGATCTCGTAGGTGCGGATCTCGACGCCGGTGGCGTCGGCCAGCTCGCGGGCCTGGCGGTCGGGGCGGACGTTGAAGCCGATGAGGGTGGCGTCGGACGCCGCCGCCAGCTCGATGTCGCCCTTGGTGATCCCGCCCACGCCGCGGCGCACGAAGGCCAGCTTCACGTCGTCGCGCTCGAGGCGCTTCAGGCTCTCGCTGACCGCCTCCAGCGAGCCGGTCACGTCGGCCTTGATGACCAGGTTGAGCGTCACGGCCTCGCCGGCCTGGATCTGGTCGAAGATGTCCTCGAGGCGGGCACCGCTCGACATGGCCGAGGCCGACCCGCCGATGTTGGCGACCCGCTGCCAGTGCTCGCGCTTCTCGGCCACGTTGCGGGCGGTCTTGTCGTCACCGGCGACCACGAAGTCGTCACCGGCGGCGGCCACGTCGGACAGGCCGAGGACCTGCACGGGCGTGGAGGGACCGGCCTCCTTGACCTGGGCGCCGGTGTCGTCGATGAGGGCCCGCACCCGGCCCCAGGCGGCGCCGGCGACCAGCGGGTCGCCGACCCGGAGGGTGCCGCGCTGGACGAGCACGGTGGCCACCGGGCCGCGCCCGACGTCGAGGTTGGCCTCGAGCACGACGCCCTTGGCCCGGCCCTCGGGGTTGGCCTCGAGATCCTCGAGCTCGGCGACGACGAGCAGGTTCTCGAGCAGCTCGTCGATGCCGATGTCCTCGAGCGCCGACACCTCGCACACGATGGTGTCGCCGCCCCAGGCCTCGGGCACGAGGTCGCGCTCGGCCAGCTGGCTCAGGACCTTGTTGGGATCGGCGTTCGCGACGGTCGATCTTGTTGAGCGCCACCACGATCGGGACCTCGGCGGCCCGGGCGTGGTCGATCGCCTCGATCGTCTGGGGCATGACGCCGTCGTCGGCGGCCACCACCAGGATCACGATGTCGGTCGCCTCGGCGCCGCGGGCGCGCATGGCGGTGAACGCCTCGTGGCCCGGGGTGTCGATGAAGGTGATCGGACGCCCGTCCTTCTCGACCTGGTAGGCGCCGATGTGCTGGGTGATGCCGCCGGCCTCGCCCGCCACCACGTTGGTGCTGCGGATGCGGTCGAGCAGCTTGGTCTTGCCGTGGTCGACGTGGCCCATGACGGTGATGACCGGCGGCCGCGGCTCGCGGCCCTCGTCCTCCTCGTCGTCGAGGTCCTCGATGCCGAGCACCTTCTGCAGCTCGACCTCCTGCTCCTCGCCGATGTCGACCAGGCGGACCTCGGCGCCCACCTCGGCGGCGAACAGCTCGATCATCTCGTCGCTGAGCGACTGCGTGGCGGTGACCATCTCGCCCTGCTGGAGCAGGAAGCGGACCACGTCAGCCGCGGTGCGGTTCAGCTTGGGGCCGAGCTCCTGGGGCGACGACGACCGCTCGACCACGAGGGTGCCCTCCGGCACCGGCGCCTCGGCCGGTGTGTAGGTGGGCATGTCCATCGGCTGGAGCTCTTCGCCACGACGGCGACGACGGCTCTTGCGACGCGGGGGACGGCGACCGGGAGGACCGCCGGGACGGCCACCGCCGCCGGGACGGCCACCGGGGCCGCCGACGCCGGCGCCGGGCACGGACTGGCGGGGACCGCCGCCCATGGGCGGGCGGCTGCGGGGAGGACCGCCCGGCCGACCGCCCGGCGAGGTGCGGGTCGGTCCCGGGCCGCGCCCACCCATGCCGGGAGGCGGCGGGATCGGCTTGCCCGACACCGACCGCGGCGGGGCGGGCGGCGGCGGGATCGGCTTGCCCGAGGCCGAGCGGGGGGCTCGGGCCGCCGGCGGCGCCGGGGTGGCTCCCGGCTTGGCCGGCGGCGGACCAGTGCGACCCGGGGCGGGCGTGCCGGTGGTCGGGGCCGAGGCGGCGGCCGCCGACCGGGCGCGGGCCTCGTCCTGGCGGGCCATGCGCTCGGCGTGCTCGCTGCCGCTCGAGGTGATGACCCGGCGGGGCGCGGCGGGGGCCTCGCCCTGGGCGGCCGCCGGTCGCGGTGCCTCCTCGGCGGCGGCCGGAGCCCGCGGGGGCGCCGCCGGTGGCGGGGCCGGAGCGGTGGGAGGCTCGGCCGAAGGTGCTTCGTCGGCGGTCGTGGCCGGCTCGGGGGAGGTGGTCGCGGCCGGCGGCTCGGCGGCGGGGGGCGCGGTCGGGGTCGCGGCCGCGCCGTCGCCGGCTGCGCCGTCGGCGGCGGACGCCGCGGCGTCGGGCTCGGCGCGGCCCGACGGGGCGGTGTCGGCCTCGGTCGCCGCGGCCGCCGGCGGGGCGGACGTCGAGGAGGCGGCCGCTGACTCCGGCGACGCCGCCTCCGACTTGGATGAGGACTTGGACGACGCCGACTTCGACGACGCCGACTTCGACGACGCCGACTTGGACGAGGTGGCCTTGGCCTCGGGGGCCGGCTCGGCCTCGGCCGGCGGCTCGTCCCGGATCAGCCCCTCGCGGTCGGCCTTGCGGCGGACGCGGTCGGCCTGGGCGTCCTCGATGCTCGACGAGTGGGTCTTGACCCCGATGCCGAGGTCGCCGCACAGGTCGAGGGTCTCCTTGTTGCTGAGCCCAAGCTCCTTGGCGAGCTCGTGGACGCGGATCTTTCCTGGCACGTGGTTCCTTCGGGTTTCCTCTAGGCGATCAGATGTGGCGACGCCTCGCCGAGACGGACCATCGAGTCTCGCGCGGGGGGTCGGGGTGGGTCGAAGCGATCAGAGCGCCCGGTCGGGACCGGGTGGGCACCGAACGATCCGGCGGAGGCCGTCGAGGTCGACCGACACCGGCGCTCGGAGCGCCCGGACCACCGCTCGGGACCTGACCGCCAGCACGAGGCAGCGATCGGAGTCCCGGCACAGCCAAGCTCCTCGTCCGCCCAGTGTACGGCCCGACACGAGCGATCCGTCCGGCCCGAGGGCGAGGCGGACCAGCTCGGACGCGTCGGCCGTCCGGCGGCAGCCGATGCAGGTGCGATCAGGCGTCGCCCGCCCCGGGTGCCGTGGGATCGCCCGACGCCGCGGCCGATCCGGCCGGCTCGTCACCGACGGCGTCGTCGGTGCTCGCCGCCTCGTCAGTGGACACCGCCTCGTCGGTGGACGCGTCGTCGCCGGACGGGGCCTGCTCGTCGGCCGACGACTCGCCGTCGTCGTCGTCGTCCTCCGTCGCCCGGGTCTGCCACTCCTCGGCGGTCAGGGCCTCGCTGCCGTCGGCCGGCTGCCACATCTGCTCGCCGGTCTCGGGGTTCACGATCCACTCCCCCTGTGCCCAGTCGTCGCTGGCGTAGGCCTCCTCCTCGGCGAGCTGGGTCTCGCTCTTGATGTCGACGCGCCACCCGGTGAGCCGGGCCGCCAGGCGGGCGTTCTGGCCCTCCTTCCCGATGGCCAGCGAGAGCTGGTAGTCGGGGACGATGACGTCGGCGGTGCCGGTGTCCTCGTTGATGCGGACCTCCTTCACCTTGGCCGGCGAGAGGGCCTTGGCCACGAAGTCGGGGAGGTTCTCGGAGAAGGGGACGATGTCGATCTTCTCGCCGGCCAGCTCGGTGACGACCATGCGCACCCGCGCCCCCCGGGCGCCGACGCACGCGCCGACCGGGTCGACGTGGGCGTCGTTGGACCAGACGGCGATCTTGGTGCGGTGGCCGGGCTCTCGGGCGCAGGCCTTGATCTCGACCACGCCGTCGGCGATCTCGGGCACCTCGAGCTCGAACAGGCGCTTGATCAGCCCGGGGTGGGTGCGGCTGACCACGATCTGGGGGCCCTTGGCGGTCTTGCGGACCTCGACGATGTAGGCCTTGAGGCGGCTGTTCGGCGCCGGCCGCTCGTAGGGGACCTGCTCGGCCTGGGGCAGCAGGGCCTCGACCCGGCCCAGGTCGAGCAGGGTGTAGCGGGAGTCGGTCTGCTGGATGATGCCGGTGACGATGTCGCCCTCGCGCCCCGCGTACTCCTCGTACTTCATCTCCCGGTCGACCTCGCGGAGTCGCTGCATCATCACCTGGCGGAAGGCCTGGGCGGCGATGCGACCGAGCTGGTCCTGGGGCGGGGTGACGTCGACCTCGGGGCCGGTGGGCAGGCCGTCGAGGTCGAGCTCGCGGGCGTTGATCTGGATGGCGAGGGTGTCGCGGTCGATGCTCGCCCAGTACTCGTGGAACTCGTCGCCGAGGCTCTTGCGGTAGGCCGACTCCATCGCGTCGACCAGGGCGCCGAGCAGCACGTCGAGGGAGATGCCGCGGTCGACCGCCAGCGACTCGAGCGCCTCCATCATGTCCAGGTTCTGGGTCATGGCCGTGCTGCCTTCTTCCTCGTCGTGGGATCGGTGCGTCGGGCGTCCCGCCGGGCGGCCCTCCCCGGCTTGGCCTTGCCCGGCTTGGCCGCGCCCGGCTTCGCCTTGCCCGGCTTGGGCGCCGGACCCCAGTCGAAGACGGTGCGCGCCCGCTCGATCTCCTCGTAGGCGAGCCGACGGTCGGTGCCGCCGCCGGCCGGGGCCACGACCACGCCGTCGTCGTCGGCCTGGGTCAGGAGGCCGGTGACCCGGCGCTCGCCCTCGGTGCCGGGCACGGTCTTGACCGTGATCTGCTCACCGACCGCCCGGCGGAAGTGGTCGGGGCGGCGCAGCTTGCGCTCGAGGCCGGGGCTGCTGACCTCGAGGGTGTAGGAGCCGTCGATGGGGTCGTGCTCGTCGAGGCAGCGCGAGACGGCACGGGTCGCCGCGGCGAGGGCGTCGAGGCCGAGCCCGCCGGTCCGGTCGATGGTGATGGTCAGCACCGTGCCGGCCAGCTCGACGTCGACCACCTCCGTGCCGGAGGCGGCCAGGAGCGGGGTGACCAGATCGCTGACCTGATCGGCGGTGCTCACGGTGGCCTCCTCTCCGGTGCTCGGGTTCCTGGTCGTGTCGGTGGGTCGGTGTCGGACGTCGGGATGTCGGTGCTCGGACCGGCCGCCGGGGGGCGGCGACCGGACGCTGATCATGGAAAAGGCGTGGGCTCGGCCCACGCCTGCCACCCAGCGGATGGGGTGTCGACTATAGCCGAGGCGGGTCCGCAGCGGCAGCCGAGGGGGTCCGCGACGGCGGGCGGGCCGTACCATCGGCCCGTGCCCTCGCCCCCCGTCGTGACCGGTGACCTGCCCGATGCCGACCACCTGCCGACCGGCGAGGCCAAGGCCCGGGCGGTGCGTGCCATGTTCGACACCATCGCCCCGCGGTACGACCTGGTGAACCGCATCATGACGTTCCGCCTCGACGTGCGCTGGCGCCGCCGGGCGGTGGCGTCGCTCGGCCTCTCCCCCGGCGAGTCGGTGGTCGACCTGGCGTGCGGCACCGGCGACCTGTGCCGGGAGCTCTCCGACGCCGGGCTGCGGCCGATCGGCGTCGACCTCTCCTTCGGCATGCTCGCCGCCGCCCGGACCGACGCAGCCCTGGTGCACGGCGACGTGCTCGACCTCCCGTTGGCCGACGGTTCGGTGGGCGGCGCCACCTGCGGGTTCGCGCTCCGGAACCTGGTCGACCTGGCGCCCTGCTTCGCCGAGCTGGCCCGGGTCCTCCGACCCGGCGGTCGCGTCGCCCTGCTCGAGGTGGCGGAGCCGCCCAACCCGCTGCTCCGCCGTGGCCACCGCATCTACTTCGGGTCGATCGTGCCCCGGATCGGCGCGCTGCTCTCCGACCCCGCCGCCTACCGCTACCTGCCCCGGTCGGTCGCCTACCTGCCGCCCACGGCGGAGCTGCTCGGATCGTTGGCCGACGCCGGCTTCGACGACGTGCGGCGCGACCTGCTCTCGGGGGGCATCGCCCAGCTGGTGACCGCCACCCGGCGAGGGGCCCCCGATGGCCGGGCCGGCGGGGTGGGAGCCGACCGATGAGCGCGGCGTCCGCGCCGACCGAGGTCGCCGCCCGCCTGGTCGCCCGCACCCGGCGGCTCGACCGCGACCTCGACCTGCTGGCCGCCGCCGGGTCCGGGGGCCTCGTCTGGGAGCGCGGGTCGGTCGGGCTCGCCGGGGCGGGCGAGGCGCTCCGGATCCCCACCGCGGATCCGGCCGCCGCCCAGGCGGTGCTCACCGCCATCGGTGCCGAAGACTCCGTCGGCCTCCCCGGCTCGGGGCCGGTCGCCTTCGCCGCCCTGCCGTTCGACCCCCGCGCCGGCGGCGAGCTGATCGTGCCGGAGGTGGTCTGGGGTCGACGCGAGGGCACCCGGTGGATCACCCGGATCCGCCCCGCCGACGCCTGGGACGATGCCGACGACGCCGGGGACGATCTCCTCGGCCTCGGCGCCCCGGCCCCCGGGCTCGACCGACCGGCGGGAGCGACGCCGCACCCGTCGCCCGCCTCGTCGTTCTCGGTCCGCTCGTCACGGTCGCCGGCGAGCTGGATGGCGGCGGTGGCCGCCGGTCGCGACCAGGTCCGGGCCGGCATCCTGCGCAAGCTGGTGCTCGGCCGGGAGGTCGTCGTCGAGGCCGACGCCGCGTTCGACGTCGGTGGGCTTCTGCGGCGGCTGCGGGCCGCCTACCCCGACGCCTACTGCTACTGCGTCGACGGGTTCGTCGGCGCCAGCCCCGAGCTGCTCGTCTCCCGCACCGGCGACCTGGTCTCCGCCCACCCCATGGCCGGCACCGTGCCCCGTTCGGGGGACCCCACCACCGACGCCCGCCTGGCCGCCGGGCTGCTGGCCTCGACCAAGGACCGCGTGGAGCACCAGATCACCATCGACGCCGTCCACGAGGCGCTGCTGCCGTGGTGCTCCTACCTCGACTACGAGGCGGAGCCGACGGTGGTCTCGATGGCCAACGTCGCCCATCTGGCCACCCGGGTCGAGGGGAGGCTGTCCGACCCGACGCCGTCGGTGCTCGAGCTGGTCGCGGCGCTCCACCCGACCCCGGCGGTCGGCGGCGAACCCCGCGACCTGGCCCTGAAGCTCATCGACGAGCTCGAGGAGCTCGACCGGGGTCGGTTCGCCGGCCCGGTGGGCTGGGTCGACGGACGCGGCAACGGCAGCTTCGCGGTGGGGATCCGCTGCGCAGAGGTCGACCGCCGCACCGCCCGCCTGTTCGCCGGGGTGGGGGTGGTGGCCGACTCCGACCCCGAGGCCGAACTGGCCGAGACCCGGGCGAAGCTGCAGGCGCTGCTCACCGCCCTCGTGCAGCCCTAGCGATCAGGAGGAGGTCGGCGCCGCCCCACCGCCGGGTGCGGGCCCGACCCCGGGGCGCTCGGCCCCGGTGGGAAGGTCGGCGGGCGGCCGGCAGTCGTCGATGCGCCAGTCGCCGTCCTCGTACACCCAGTCCTGGTAGGGAGCGGTGCCGAGGCGCGACCCGTCGGCGCCGAGCAGCTGCGCCCGGGCCTGGCCCCGACCGTCGCGGACCCCCCGGGTGGTGACCTCACCGACCCCGAGCGAGGACGCCTGCGAGCCGGCCTCGGCGCGCAGGGCCGCCTGCGCGCGGTCGAGCTCACGGGTGAACGCCGCCTCGCCGACCCGCTTCTTGCAGGCGGTCGACAGGTAGTCGTAGACGCCGGCGGCGTCGCCGGTCACCAGGTCCCGGGTCGCCTGGCGGGCCGCCGAGGTCAGGCCGCTGGCGTCCTCGGTGTTGCCGCTCACCCCGCCGCCCTCGCCGCAGCCTGCGACGAGCAGGACCAGCGCGACCATCGCCGTGGCGAGCCGCAGCCGGCGGCGGGCCCTCCTCACCGGCAGCGACCAGCGGGGCCGTGCGATCGACCCCGCTGGTGCCACCGCTCGCTCAGGACGAGAAGAGGTCGGAGAAGCTGTTGCCGATGTCGCTCAGCTGCGACAGGGCGCTGTCCAGGTCGGAGAACCCGGAGTAGTCGCTGAAGCCCGAGAAGTCGCTGAAGTTGGCGGAGAAGTCGCTGAAGCTGCCGCTGTCGGACGAGCCGGACGAGCCGGACGAACCCGACGTGCCCGACGAGCTCAGGTCGCAGCTCTTCGGGTGCCAGCTGCCGTCCTGGTACACCCACGCGTCGTAGCTGCCGGAGGTTCCGCCGATCGGCTTGCCGTCGCTGCCGAGCAGCTGGGCCCGGGACTCGCCCTCGCCGTTCTTCACGTTGCGGGTCTGCACGTCGCCGACCTTCAGGTTGGAGGCGTTCTTGCCGGCGAAGGCCTTGATGAGGTTGAGACCGGTCTTGACCACCGAGGAGAACTTGTCCTTGCTGATCTTCTTCTTGCAGTCCGCGGTCAGGTAGTCGTAGGCGCCCCCGGCGTCGTCACTCAGGATCCGCTCGGAGAAGTCCTTGGTGGCGGACTTCAGTCCGGCGGCGTCGTTGCTGGTGCCCTTGGCACCCCCGCCACCCCCGCTGCAGGCGGCGGCGATCACGAAGACCGCTGCGACGGACAGCGCGACGGCCGTGGACTTCATCCGGCTCATGGACCCTCCCGGGATCGTCTGACGAAGGCCCGATCATGCCAGGTCCGCAACGGCCCGGTGGCGGACCGCGGCGCGCTCGCCGCGCCACCGGAAGCGGTCAGCCGGCCTCGACCGCGGCGGCGACGGCCGCGTGCAGCTCGTCGTGGACGGCGAGGTTGGCGTCGCGCTCGGTGCGGACGTGCAGCAGCCGCGTCCCGCCGTCGTGCAGCGCCTCACCGAGCGCCGCGTCGAGCTCGGCCGACGTCGTCGGGCGCCGGACCTCGACCCGGTGGGCGCCGGCCAGGACACCCAGGTCGACGCCGTGAGGCGTGCCGAACAGCTGCTCGAACCGCTCGTGGCCGAGCCGGGTGCGCTGGGGCAGGAAGGAGAAGATCCCGCCGCCGTCGTTGTCGACCACCACGATGGTGAGGTCGAGCCCTCGGCCGGCGAGGCCGAGCAGGCCGTTGGTGTCGTGCAGGAAGGCCACGTCGCCGATCAGCAGCACGGTGCGCCGCCCGCTGCCCGAGCGCCGGTTCGCGAGGGCGACCCCGACCGCGGTGGAGGTGACGCCGTCGATGCCGTTGGCGCCCCGGTTGGCGAGGACCCGGGCCGGGGTGTCGGGCGCGCCGAACCACTCGACGTCGCGGACCGGCATCGACGAGGACACGACCAGGTCGACCCCGTCGCCGGGCGCCGACGCCGCCACCCGGGTCAGGGTGCGGGCCACCGCCGGTTCGGTCGGCTCCTCGTGGGCGTCGAGCACCCGGTCGATGGCGCCCTGGACGGCCGCCTCGGCACCGCGCCAGGCCGGCCCCCACCCCGGATCGCACCGATCCGCCACCAGCGCGACCAGCGCGGCGATCCAGCCGTCGACCGGACCGATCAGGTCGAGGCCGACCGAGCGGTCCGGATCGACCAGCCGGCCCGACGGGCGGGCCGCCAGCTCGAGCGCGGCCGAGCGGGCCACCCACTGCCCCAGCACCTTCGACGCCGGACGCGCCCCGGACCACACCACCACCGTCGGCAGGTGCTCGTCGGCGAAGGGGGTGCGGAGCAGGGCGTCGAAGCCGGCCACGACAGGGCCCGCCCCCGGCACCGACGCCGGACGCCCCGACGCGGCGCGGAGGCCGCTGCGGGGATCGGCGAGCACCGGCCAGCCGAGCGACCGGGCCAGCTCCAGCACCTCGGCGGCACCGTCGGCGCCGGCCACCACGACCCCCCGCACGGGGCCGTCGCCGAGCAGCTCCGGGTGGATCTCCACCGGGTGCTCGACCGGGGCCGCGGCGGGCCGCTCGAGCCAGGGTCGCCCGGCCGGCCGACCTTCGGGCAGGGGGCGGGGCTCGCCCACGAGCGGCTCCCGGAACGCCAGGTCGAGGTGCACCGGGCCGGGTCCGGCGGTCGACGCCGGACCGCGGGCCTCGACCACCGAACGGGCGGCCAGGTGGCGCCAGCTCGCACGCTCGTCCCACGAGGGGACGCCGGGCTGGCAGAACCACCGGGTGGCGGGTCCGTAGAGCCGGGTCTGGTCGACGGTCTGCGGCGCCCCGACGTCGTGCAGCTCGGGCGGCCGGTCGGCGGTGCAGGCGATCAGCCCGACCCCGGCCTGGTGCGCCTCGACGACCGCCGGGTGCAGCTCGACCGCAGCGGTGCCGCTGCTCGTGACCACCACCGCCAGACCGCCGGCCAGGCCGATGCCGAGGGCCACGAAGGCGGCGGATCGCTCGTCGTGGTGCACGTGGACGGCCAGGCGCCCGTCGGCGGCCACCGCCACGGCGAGCGGGGTCGAGCGCGACCCGGGGGCGACCACCGCGTCGGTGACCCCGCCGCGGACCCACTCGTCGACGAGGGTGGCGCAGAAGGTGGCGGCGACGTCCTCGGGGGGTGGGGCGGCCTCGCTCACGGCGGAGCAGCGTACGGGGACCCCGCCCGCCGGCCGCCGCCGTGCGATCCTGCCCCCGTCGCCGTACGACCATGCCCCCGTCGCCGTGCGACCATGCCCCCGTCGTCGTGCGACCATGCCGCCGTGCCCGCTGACCTGGCCGCCGTCCGTCGGGGGGCCGGACGGCGACTCGTCCTGGTGCACGGCTTCACGCAGACCCACGCCTCGTGGACGGGCGTCGCCGAGGACCTGGCGACCGACCACGAGGTCGTCGCCGTCGACCTGCCGGGCCACGGGGGGTCCGGCGCCCTCCGGGCCGACCTGTGGCGTTCGGCCGACCTGGTCGGCGAGGCCGGCGGGGCCGCCACCTACGTCGGGTACTCCCTGGGGGCGCGCACCTGCCTGCACCTCGCCCTGCGGCGACCCGATCTGGTCGAGCGGCTCGTCCTGCTCGGCGGCACCGCCGGCATCGACGACACCGCCGCGCGGGACGAGCGGCGACGGGCCGACGACGACCTGGCCTCGTCGATCGAGCGGGACGGCGTCGATGCCTTCCTCGATCGGTGGCTCGCCCTCCCGCTCTTCGCCGGCCTGCCCGCCGAGCAGCGGTCCGGCGCCGCGTTCGACGAGCGGCGGGCCAACACCGCCGCCGGGCTGGCGGCCAGCCTCCGCGACGCCGGGACCGGCACCCAGGCGCCGCTGTGGGACCGGCTGGGCGAGCTGCGCGCGCCGGTGCTGGTCCTGGCCGGGTCGCGTGACGAGAAGTTCACCACGCTCGGGCGGCGACTGGCCGCCGGGGTCGGCCCCGGCTCGCGGTTCGAGGCGGTCCCGGGGGCCGGCCACGCCGCCCACCTGGAGCGACCGGCGGCGTTCGTGACGATCCTGCGCGCCTGGCTCGCCGCCACCGGCGGCTGACCCCGACCGGTGGAGCGCCGGCGTCCGTCGGTGCCGGGCTCAGCCGGAGAGGGCGATGCCGAGGGCCAGGAGCACGCCGAAGGCGAGCTGGACCTGACCGGTGCGGACCAGCACCGGCACGAGCATGGGCCCGCGGGCGCCCTGCAGCACTTGGAGCACCGGCCGCTGGGCCAGGAGCAGGGCGAGCAGGGCGATGGCGCCGATCGGACGCTCGCCCAGGCCGCAGACGAAGGGGATCGCCACGAACGGCAGCACCACCAGCACGGTGTAGAGCGCCCGGGTGCGGGCGTCGCCGAGGCGCACGGCGAGGGTCCGCTTGCCGACCCGGCTGTCGCCGGGGATGTCGCGCAGGTTGTTCACCACCAGCAGGGCGGTGGCGAGCATCCCGACAGGAATCGACGCCGCCAGCGACAGCCCGGTGAGCCGCTCGGTCTGCACGTAGGTCGACCCGGCGGTGGCCACGACCCCGAAGAACACGAACACGAACAGCTCGCCGAAGCCGGCGTACCCGTACGGCCGGGACCCGCCCGTGTAGAACCAGCCGGCGGCCATGGCCAGCCCCCCCACCACCAGCAGCTGCCACCCCACCGCGGCGGCCAGGGCCAGCCCGGCCAGGCCGGCCACGCCGAAGCCGGCGAGGGCCGCCCGCTTGACCGCCCCGGGGCGGGCCAGGCGCTGGCCGACCAGCCGCGTGGGACCGACGCGGTGCTCGTCGTCGTCGGTGCCCCGGATGCCGTCGCTGTAGTCGTTGGCGTAGTTGGTGGCGACCTGCAGGGCCAGGGCCACCACCATGGCCGCCACCGCCCGCCAGAGCACCAGCCCGCCTCGCACCTCCCCCACCGCGCAGGCGGTGCCGACCAGCACCGGCACCACCGCGGCCGGCAGGGTCCGGGGGCGGGCGCCGGCGACCCACAGCCGCAACGGGGTCGATCCCGGCTCGGCCGCAGGGGTGCTGGGCTCGGTCATCGCCGCAGTCTCCACCACCGCACCGCCGCCGGGGGAACCGGCGGACCCGCCCCGTCGCCCCTTGCGGCCCCCTCGCCAGCGGCGCGTGACCGTACCGTGGGCCGGTGGCCTCCCTCGTCGCCCTCGACCTGCCGCTCGGCCGGCGGTTCGTCGAGGAGCTGCGCCAGATCTGGCAGGACGGCGACGCCGCGCTGCCGGTCGACCAGCGGCTCCCGCCCCCCGCCCAGCGCCAGCTCGTCGACCGCCTGGCGCCCGCCGCGGTGGTCGACGGCACGGGACGGGCGCCGCGACCCGACGGCCGGCCGGTCGAGGCCGGCGATGCGGTCGTGGTGGCCACCAGCGGGTCGAGCGGCGAGCCCAAGGGCGTCGTGCTGACCCACCAGGCACTGGCCGCCCACGCCGAGGCCGTCCACCGCCGCCTCCACGTCGATCCCGCAGCCGATCGGTGGCTCGCCTGCCTGCCCCCTGCCCACGTCGGCGGCCTCGGGGTCGTGATCCGGGCGGTGCTCACCGGCACCCCGCTCGACCTGCTGCCGACCTTCGAGGCCGAGGCGGTCGCCGGCTGGGCCGTGCAGCACCGCGGCCACGGCCTCACCTCGCTCGTGGTCACCGCCCTCGACCGGATCGATCCGTCCCCGTTGCGGTGGGTCGTGCTCGGCGGCTCGGGGGATCCGGCGGCGACGTCGCGGCCGGCCAACGTGGTCCACACCTACGGCCTGAGCGAGTCCGGCGGGGGTGTGGTCTACGAGGGGCGACCGCTCGATGGCATCGAGGTCCGCACCGTCGACGGCCAGATCCAGCTCCGGGGGGCGGCGCTGCTCCGGGCCTACCGCGACGGCACCGACCCCAAGGACGCCGAAGGCTGGTTGCCGACCGGCGACCTCGGCGCGGTCGACCCCGGGACCGGCTGCCTCTCGGTCGACGGTCGGGCGGGCGAGCTCATCGTGACCGGCGGGGAGAACGTGTGGCCGGCGCAGGTCGAGCCGGTGCTGGCCGCCCACCCCTCGGTGGCGGAGGTGGCGGTCACCGGTCGGGACGACCCCGAGTGGGGCCAGCGGGTCGTGGCCTGGGTGGTGGTCCGCGACGGGGCGGCGACGCCGAGCCTGGCCGACCTCCGGGCGGTGGCCAAGGCCGAGCTACCGGCCCACGCCGCGCCCCGGGAGGTCGTGGTGGTCGACGCCCTGCCCCGGACCGCCCTCGGCAAGGTCCGGCGGTCCCGGCTGACCGGCTGACGGTGGCCGCGGCTCGGACGGCTCCCGCTCAGCGACCGTGGGCGATGTAGTCGTGCAGGACCTCGGTCTCCTGCTCGAGGTCGGCGATGCGGTCCCGGACCACGTCGCCGATGCTCACCAGCCCGGCCAGGCGCCCGTCGACCACGACCGGGATGTGGCGGATCCGACGGCTGGTCATGATGCTCATGAGCTGGTCGACGGTGGTGCCCGGCTCGCAGGTGACCACGTCGGTGGTCATCAGCTCGGAGGCCGGCAGGTCGAGGACGGCTGCGCCCTGCTCCGCCAGCGCGCGGACGATGTCGCGCTCGGACAGCACCCCGTCGATGTGCCGACCGTCGGCGGTGACGACCACGGCGCCGATGCGGCACTCGGTCAGCCGGGCCACCACGGCACCGGTCGAGTCGTCGGGCCGGGCGGTCACCACCTCGTCGCCCTTCACCGCCAGCAGTCCACGGACGTGCATCGGTCGCCTCCTCGACGTCGATCGGTCGGGTGACCGCCCATGCTGCCAGCTCCGGCACCGGCGCGCTCGCGCACGGCGGGTGGGCGGCCGCGCTCGTCGGGGCGACGGGGAGCGGCCCCTACGGTGGCAGCGTGAACCGGCTCGCCGAGGAGACCAGCCCCTACCTGCGCCAGCACGCGGACAACCCGGTCGACTGGTGGCCGTGGGGGGAGGACGCGTTCGCGGAGGCCCGACGACGCGACTGCCCGGTGCTGCTGTCGGTCGGCTACTCGGCCTGCCACTGGTGCCACGTCATGGCCCACGAGTCCTTCGAGGACGGCGCCACCGCCGCGGTGATGAACGAGCTGTTCGTCAACGTGAAGGTCGACCGCGAGCAGCGGCCCGACGTCGACGCCGTCTACATGGAGGCCACCCAGGCGCTCACCGGTCAGGGCGGCTGGCCCATGACCGTGTTCTGCACGCCCGACGGCGAGCCCTTCTACTGCGGCACCTACTTCCCCCGGCAGGGCGCCCACGGCCGGCCCGGCTTCGTGGACCTCTGCCGGTCGATCGACCGGGCCTGGCACGAGCAGCGCGACCAGGTCGCCGAGCAGGCCGGAAGGCTCACCGAGCACCTCGGGACCACCTCGCTCGAACCCGGTGGCGATCGACCGGGCCCCGGCCCCGAGGTGCTCGACGCCGCGGTGGACGACCTCCTCGCCCGTCACGACGACGAGCTCGGCGGGTTCGGGGGCGCCCCCAAGTTCCCCCAGACGACCAGCCTCGAGGTGCTCCTGCGGGCGCAGGCCGCCGGTCGGCCCGAGGCCCTGGCCGCGGTCATCACCTCGCTCGACGCCATGGCCTCGGGTGGCATCTACGACCACCTGGGGGGCGGCTTCGCCCGGTACTCGGTCGACCGGCGCTGGCTCGTGCCCCACTTCGAGAAGATGCTCTACGACCAGGCCCTGCTGGCCCGGGCCTACCTGCACGGGTGGCAGGTCACCGGGTACGACCGGTACCGGCAGGTGCTCGACGAGACCGTCGGCTACGTGCTCGGCGAGCTGACCGATCCCGGCGGTGGGTTCTGGTCGGCCGAGGACGCCGACAGCGAGGGGGTCGAGGGCCGCTTCTACGTGTGGACGCCCGACCAGCTGGCCGAGGTGCTCGGTGACCGGGCCGACGCCGCCGGCGCCTACTGGGGCGTCACCGCCGAGGGCAACTTCGAGGGCGCCACCATCCTGAACCGGCTCCACGCCCCCGGCGACCTGGTGCGCCCGGCCGAGATCGAGCAGGACCGGGCGACCCTGCTCCGTGCCCGCGCCGGGCGCGTCCGGCCGGGGCTCGACGACAAGGTCCTCACCGAGTGGAACGCCCTGATGATCGCCACCCTGGCCGAGGCCGGCGCCGCCACCGGCACCCCGGCGTGGATCGACGCCGCGGCACGGGCCGCCGACCGACTGCTCGCCTCGCTCCGCCGCGACGACGGTCGGTGGCTGCGGACCTGGCAGGGCGACGGCGGCGACGGGCGCGGCGGCAAGGCGTCGGTGCCGGCCTTCGCCGTCGACCACGCCGCACTGGTCGACGCCTTCACGCGGCTGGCCGAGGCCACCGGCGGGGCGCGGTGGATGGCCGAGGCCCGCGCCACCGCCGACGCGTTGATCGAGCTGTTCTGGGACCGCGACGGGCACGGCTTCTTCACCACCGGTCACGACGTCCCGGCGCTGGTGGCGCGCCAGAAGGACCTGCTGGACGGGGCCACCCCCTCGGCCAACAGCCTGGCGGCGGTGGCGCTGCTCCGCCTGGCCGCCCTCACCGGGGAGGACCGCTACCGGCAGCCGGCGGAGCAGGTCCTGGCGCTGCTGGCCCCGGCGCTCGCCCGGCAGCCGTCGGCCTTCGGCCACCTGCTCGGCGCGGTCGACCTCGCCGTCGGCGGCATCACCGAGGTCGTGGTGCCCGGCGACGCCGCCGACCTGGTGGCCGAGGTGCAGCGCGCCTACCACCCCCGCGTGGTGCTGGCCTGGGGCGAGCCCTACCCCTCGCCGCTGTGGGAGGGCCGCGACCCGGGCGTCGCCTACGTCTGCCGCGACTACGCCTGCCGGGCCCCCACCGCCGACGTCGAGGAGCTGGCCGCCCAGCTCACCTGAGCTGCCAGCCGCCGCGGTGGACCACCGCGGCGAGCTCCGGGCGGGGACGGCCCGCGGACCGCCCCGGCCGGTCGGCGGCGGGGTCGGGGTGGCCGACGGCGACGGTGCCGACGGTCCGCCAGCCGGACGGGACGTCGAGCGCGGCCAGCACCGCCGGCTCGTGGTCGAACACGCCGAAGAAGCAGGCCCCGAGCCCGGCGTCGACGGCACCGAGCAGCAGCGCCTCCGCGGCCATGCCGCCGTCGACGAACCAGTACGGCACCGGCCAGGCGGCGGGGCCTCGACCGAGGCCGGACGCCGCCTTGTCGGCCTCGGCGTAGCGGTCGACGTAGGCCGCCGGCGACGCCAGCACCAGCACCAGCACCGGTGCCGCCAGCAGGCCGGGCCAGCCGAAGCGGTCGCGGGCCGGCCCGACCGGCAGGGTGACGTCCCAGTAGCGGGCCGTCTCGCCGCCGGTCAGCACCACGAAGACCCGCCCGTCGGCGTTGCCGGCGGCGGGGGCCCGACGGGCCAGGTCGAGCAGGCCGTCGACCACCCGGTCCTCGACGGGCTCGGCGGTGAACGCCCGGACCATGCGCCGTCGGCGCACCGCCTCGCTCAGGTCCACGTCACGCCCGGCGCCGCGACCGGACGGCGGGGGTCAGACCAGCTTGTCGAGGTCGTCGGCCAGCGCCCAGCCGAAGGCGATGAGGGCGTCGCCGCGCTCGGCGTCGAGGTCCTCGAACAGCTCGTCGAGGCCGTCGTCGAGCTTCTCGGGCTTCTGGCTGTCGTGGTCGAGCACGCTCGGGTAGGTGTCGTCGCCCTTGACCACGAAGGTGTGCTCGTCGTAGCGGCCGTTGTCGATGGCGAAGCGCTTGGCCAGGCGCCGACCCCAGGCCCGCTCCTCGCCGGTGGCGGTGTAGCCCGGGCGGGGGACGATGTCGCTCAGGGTGCGGAACGCCTCGAAGCCCGACGGGGACACCATCCGGGTGCCGACCAGGACGTCCTCGTCGGGGAAGGCCAGCACCGCGCGGCGGAACTCGTCGGTCATCAGGGCCCGCAGCACGGTGTCACGCCGGGCGTTGCGCTTCACCGAGGCCAGGCCGAGGATCACGCTCGGCGTGCCGCCGATGCGCTCGAGGGTGCTGAAGGAGAAGCCCTTCAGCTTGCCGTTCTCCCGGGCCAGGGTGATGAGCACCCACGACTCGGCCTGCTTGGAGAGCATGCCGGCCTCGTAGCGGCTCGGCGTGTCGGCGCACAGATCGGCCATCTCCGCCAGCTCGGCGTCGCTGAGTGCGGTGCAATCCTTGGTCTCGACCTCGATCGCCATGTGTTGCTGATCCCCTTCGTGCGGGCCCGTGGTCCTCTAGTCCACTCGGCCGGAGCGGTGGCGCGCAAACCGGCCAGGGCCGCCTGACCCCCGGTCAGGTGAGCAGCGCGTCGGGGCCCAGCAGGACCCGCAGCTCCCCCATCAGGCCGGTGGTGGCGTCGACGCACCAGGCGTCGGGCAGGCGCAGGACCTGGCGGTCGAGGTGCAGGAACACCTCCGACTCACCGGGGAAGCGGGCGAGGAGCGCCTTGAGGTCGGCGATCAGACCCTCGCTGAGCCGGCGGGTCGGGACCCGCAGCCGGACGGCGGGTGCCGCGTCGACGGTGGGCTCGAACGCCTCGACCGACAGCGCCACCAGCTTCGGCTGGTCGTCGCGGGTGTCGACCCGCCCCTTGACGCACACGACGGTGTCGACCACCGCGTCGGTGAGCAGGTGGCCGACCTCGGTCATCGTCTTGGGGAAGACCATGACCTCCATCGAGGTCTGGAGGTCCTCGAGCACGAAGACGGCCATGAGGTCGCCCCGCTTGGTCCACTTCCGCTGGAGGTTGGTGACCACCCCGCCCACCACCTTGACCGCGCCGTCGCCGGCCTCGGCCAGCTCGGAGAGGGTGGTGTCGGTGCGGCGGCGCAGCGACCGCTCGGCGCCCATCAGCGGGTGGTCGCTGACGTACAGGCCGAGCATCTCCTTCTCGAAGGCGAGCTGCTCGCGCTTGTCGAACTCGCGGTCGGGGATGCGGGGCCGGTCGTCGTAGCCGGTGCCGTCGTCGGCGGCCAGGTCGCCGAAGAGGGTCATGACGCCGGCGTCGGCCTCGCGACGGCGGGACACGGTGGCGTCGACGATCGGCCTCGAACACCGACAGCAGGCCCTTGCGGGGGTGGCCGAGGGAGTCGAAGGCGCCGGCCTTGATCAGCGACTCGACGGTGCGCTTGTTGAGCACCGTCGTGTCGACCCGGTCGCAGAAGTCGTAGAAGTCGACGTAGTCGCCGTGCTCGCGCCGCTCGGCGACGATGTGCTCGACCAGGGCGTCGCCGACGTTGCGGACCGCCGACAGGCCGAAGGGGATGACGTCGCGCCCCTCGTCGTCGGTGGCGGGCACGAAGTCGGACTCGGACTTGTTGACGTCGGGCACCAGCACCGCGATGCCCATGGTGCGGCACTCGTTGAGGTAGACCGCCGCCTTGTCGAGGTTCGTCTTGACGCTGGTCAGGAGCGCGGCCAGGTACTCGACCGGGTGGTGGGCCTTCAGGTAGGCGGTCTGGTAGGTGACCAGCCCGTAGCCGAAGCTGTGGCTCTTGTTGAAGGCGTAGTCGGCGAAGCCCTCGATGGTGTCGAACAGGAACGTGCCGAGGTCGGCGCCGTAGCCGTTGCGCGTCGCAGCCCTCGACGAACTTGACCCGTTCCTCGGCCATCAGCTCGCGGTTCTTCTTGCCGCAGGCCTTGCGCAGGTTGTCGGCCTCGGCCAGGGAGTAGCCGGCGAAGCGCTGGCTCACCCGCATCACCGACTCCTGGTAGATCATCAGCCCGTAGGTGTCGGCCGAGGAGCTCCTCGGCGTCGGGGTGGAAGTACTCGACCGGCTTCCGCCCGTTCTTGCGGTCGGCGTAGTCGTTGTGCATGTTCACGCGCCATCGGCCCCGGCCGGTACAGGGCGATGAGGGCGGCGACGTCGTCGAAGGAGGTCGGCGCCAGCGACCGCATCAGGGCGCGCATCGGGCCGCCCTCGAGCTGGAACACGCCGATGGAGTCGCCGCGCTGCAGCAGATCGAGGGTCTCGGGGTCGTCGAGGGGGACGGCGTCGATGTCGAGCTCGATGCCCCGGTGGGTGCGCATCAGCTCGAGGGCGTCGGTGATGACGTCGAGGTTGCGCAGCCCGAGGAAGTCCATCTTCAGCAGGCCGAGCTCCTCGACCCCGCTGCATCTCGTACTGGGTGACGACCGGCGCCTCCTCGGGGGGCTGGCCGGCCTCGGGCTTGCGCTGGACGGGCAGGTACTCGGTGAGCGGGTCCTGGGTGATCACCACGGCGGCGGCGTGGATGCCGTCCTGGCGGCGCAGGCCCTCGAGCCCCTTGGCCACGTCGATGACCTTGTGGGCGTCCTCGTCCTGGGCGTACATCTGCCGCAGGTCGGTGGCCATCTTGTAGCCGTCGACGTACTTCTCGTGCTCCTCGAGGCAGGCGTAGAGCGGGGTGTCGCGGCCCATGACGAGCGGCGGCATGGCCTTGGCCACCTTGTCGCCGACCACGTAGGGGTAGCCGAGCACCCGGGCGGCGTCGCGCACCGCGGCGCGGGCCTTGATGGTGGAGAAGGTGACGATCTGGGCGACGTGGTCGCGCCCGTAGCGCTCGGCCGCGTACCGGATCATCTCGTCGCGGTAGCGGGAGTCGAAGTCCATGTCGATGTCGGGCATGGAGATGCGGCTCGGGTTGAGGAAGCGCTCGAACAGCAGGTCGTAGCGGATGGGGTCGAGGTCGGTGATGCGCAGGCAGTAGGACACCGCGCAGCCGGCGGCCGATCCCCGGCCGGGCCCGACCCGGATGTGGTGCTCGCGGGCGTGGCGGATGAGGTCCCACACGATCAGGAAGTAGGCCGAGAACCCCATGTCGGCGATGGTCTGCAGCTCGTAGGCCAGCCGCTCGACCACGGCGTCGGGCAGCTGCTCGCCCCACCGCTCCCGGGCCCCCTCGAAGGTGAGGTGGCGCAGGTAGTCGGTGTCGGTCGGCGAACCCCTCGGGCAGGGGGAAGTCCGGCAGCAGCGGCTTGCCGAACTCGATCTCGACGTTCGCCCGCTCGGCGATCCAGAGCGAGTTGTCGCAGGCCTCGGGCACCTCGCCGAAGAGCGAGCGCATCTCGACGGCGGACTTCAGGTAGTGGTCGTCGCCGTGAACTTGAACCGGGTCGGGTCGCTCATCAGCGAGCTGGTCTGCACGCAGAGCAGGGCGTCGTGGGCCACCGCGTCGTCGCGGTGGGTGTAGTGGCTGTCGTTGGTGGCGAGCAGCGGCGCGCCGATGCGGCGGGCGATCTCGAGCAGCTGCGGGTTGGTGCGGCGCTGCTCGGGGATGCCGTGGTCCTGCAGCTCGACGAACAGGTTGTCCCGGCCGAAGATGTCCTGCAGGCGACCGGCCTTCTTCAGGGCGTGGTCGAAGTTGGCCTCGCGGTCGCGGTCGGGCCGGATGAGCTCCTGCAGCACGTGCCCGCCGAGGCAGCCGGTCGTGGCGATGATGCCGTCGCTGTGCTCGGCCAGCAGGTCCCAGTCGACCTTGGGCTTGCGGTAGTAGCCCTCGAGGTAGGCCCGGCTCGAGAGCTGGATGAGGTTCTTGTAGCCCTCGTCGGTCTCGGCCAGCGCGGTCAGGTGGTAGTAGGGCTTGCGGCCGCCCTCGCCCTCGCCCCCGGTGTCGTCGACCCGCCCCCGGACCGAGATGCGCTCGTCGCGCCGGTCGTAGGCCATGTAGAGCTCGGTGCCGATGATCGGCTTGACGCCCTGGGCCTTGGCCGCCTTGTAGAACGGCAGGACCCCGTACATGTTGCCGTGGTCGGTGATGCCGATGGCGGGCTGGCCGTCGGCGGCGGCGGCGGCCACCACCTCGTCGATGCGGGCGGCGCCGTCGAGCATGGAGTACTCGGTGTGGACGTGGAGGTGGGTGAACGAATCGCCCATGGCGCTCCTTCCTCGTCCCGGGCCGCTGGCGGGGGCCGTCGTCCCCATGTTCGCTGGGGGCCGACTCCGTCCCCATGTCATCCACAGCCTTCGTCCACTGGCTGTGGACGAATCACACGGCTGTGATTCGCCGACGGTAGCACTCCGCCCGGCGCCGGGCGCCGGGGTCGTGGCGGCGACCGGGCGGGTCCGCCCGGCGCCGGTCGATCAGAGGTAGGTGCCGGGCCGGTCGACCGGGGAGCCGCCCCCACCGGGCGGCCCGCCGGCCCCGGCGGGGAGCTGGCGGCGCATGTCCTCGAGCTGGGAGCGGGCCGCCACCTGCTGGGCGAAGAGGGTGGCCTGGATGCCGTGGAAGAGCCCCTCGAGCCATCCGACGAGCTGGGCCTGGGCGATGCGCAGCTCGGCGTCGGAGGGCTGGTCGTCGTCGCCGAAGGGGATGGCCATGCGGGCCAGCTCCTCCTGCAGGTCGGGCGAGAGCGCCGAGGCCAGCTCGCGGATCGAGGTCTCGTAGATCTCCTTCAGCCGGGCCCGGGCGGCGGCGTCGAGGTCGGCCTCGCGCACCTCCTCGAGGAGCTGCTTCACCATCGAGCCGATCCGCATGACCTTGGCCGGCTCGTCCACCGCCTCCCGCCGCTCCTCCGGCTGCTCCTCGGCCTCCGGCTCCACCAGCTCGCCCCGGGCCAGCTCGCCCGAGCCGTCGGGGGCCGAGCCGTCGGGCCCCGACCCGCCGGGGGCCGGATCCTGGCCGGAGGAGGGAGGGGGCGCTGGTGCTGACATGCGTGGGGGCCTTTCCTGGTCGTGAGTTCGGATCGTCGAGCTGCGGGTCCGCCCGAGGCCGGTCGCACCGGTCGTGACCGGTGCCCGCCCCGGCGTCGAACCGGGCGGACCGGGCCGGAGGGGCGTGACTCAGTGTGTACCGGCGAGGAGCGGAACCCACATCTCGGCCGGGGTGAGCGACCCGTGGCGGCCGACGAGCTGGAACGGGCCGGTGTCGGCCGGGTCGACGAACGACACCGGGTCGCGGGCCACCAGGGCCACGTCGCCGAGGCGGCTGCGGGCGGCGGGGGTCACCACCGGGCCCCACCAGCCCTCCTCGACGGTCTGGTCGAGCGAGCGCACCCACGCCACGTCGCCGTGGTGCTGCTCGGCGGCCTCGAGCAGGTCGCGCTCGCACCCGGGGCGGGCGTGGAGCCATCGGAACCGGCCCTCGCCGCGTCTGGGCCGCCACCAGCGCCGCGACCTGGGGGCCGAGCTCGACCAGGTTGTCGCCGACGTCGACCTGGCCGTGGTCGGCGGTGACCACCAGGACCGCACCGGGCGGCAGCACCTCGAGCAGCTCGCCGACCAGGCGGTCGGCGGCCGCCAGCTCGGCGTCGTAGTACTCGCCCAGCCCGTACTCGTGGGCGACCTTGTCGATGCCGTCGTAGTAGGCGTACACGAACGCTCTCGCCCCGCCCGAGCTGGTGCGCCACCTCGGTCACGAGGGTGCTCGGCACCCGGTACCCGTTGAAGCGCACGTCGCAGAGGTGGGCGCCGCTGAACCCCGAGCTGGAGAACTCGGCCTTGGTCACGATCGGCGGCCGGTGACCGCAGAACGCCGGCGTCGGCTGGAACACCTCGGGGTCGATGCGCCGCCGCGCGTCGCCTCGCGGCGTGGTCCAGCGCAGGACGTTCAGCACCTCGCCGTCGACGGCGACGCGGTAGCCGACCACGCCGTGCTCCCCCGGCGCCAGGCCGGTGGCGATCGAGGTGAGGGCGGTGGCGGTGGTGCTCGGAGCGACGCTGGCGACCGGGCCGCCCTGCAGCCCGTGCAGCACGGGGCACCGGTCCTGTCGCGCCTGCAGCTGCTCCCAGCCGAGCCCGTCGAGCACCAGCAGGACGAGCTGCTCGGCCTGGGCGGCGAGGAGCGGGAGCCACGGCGGTCGCCGAGGTCCCGGCTCGAGCACGGCGGGGACGATGTTGGCGATGCAGGCGCCCGACGTAGTCGGGCACCACCGGGTGCTCGACCACGTCGACTCCCCTCCCACGAAGCTTCTGCGAGTCCGTCCCGTGAACCTATCCGGTTCCGACGGGACCGCTCCGCCTCCTCCTCGCGTCCTTCCTCTGGCCTCGCCCCCGGGCCACCCCCGCCGACCACGCCGTACAGTGGCCGCGGATGACACGGGTCGAGACCGTCCGCCGGCGATGAAGGTCTCGACCCGCGGCGACTACGCCAGCCGGGCCCTGCTCTCGCTGGCCCTGCAGGGCGAGGGCGGGGCCCCCACGTCGGTGCGCGACATCGCCGACCGGACCGGCCTGCCCCAGCCCTACCTGGAGCAGATCCTGCTGGCGCTGAAGGGCGCGGGGCTGGTCCGTTCCAAGCGGGGCGTGGGCGGCGGCTACGTCCTGGCCCGGCCGCCCGCGGAGATCACGCTGGCGGAGGTCGTGAGCGCGGTGGACGGCCCCATCGTGCTCGGCGACTTCGGCGAGCCCCACCAGAACGGGGCGTGCGACCACGAGGGCCAGTGCGTGCTGCTCGCCATCTGGGCCGACGTCGGGGCCCAGATGCGCCGCCTGCTCGACGCCACCACCCTGGCCGACGTGGTGGCCATCGCCCGCGGCCGTGCGCCCTGGCCGCCGGTGGTCGCCGGCGAGGGATGAGCAGCCGCCGGTGGTGACCGGCGGGGGCTAGGCCAGGCGGTCGAGCACCGCGGCCAGGTCGGGGGGCAGGGGCGAGTCGAAGGCGACGGTCCGGCCGGTGGCGGGGTGGGTGAAGCCGAGCCGGGCGGCGTGCAGGAAGGTCCGGGGCGCGGCGAAGCTGGCGCGCTCGCCCCCGTAGGTCGCGTCGCCCACCACGGGGTGGCCGATGGCGGCCAGGTGGACCCGGACCTGGTGGGTCCGTCCGGTCTCCAGGGCGCAGCGCAGCAGGGTCGCCTCGACCGGGTCGGTGAACCGGTCGACCACCTCGTAGGCGGTCCGAGCCGGACGTCCGCCGTCGACCACCGCCATGCGGGTGCGGTCGCGGGGCGAGCGCCCGATGGGTGCGTCGACGACGCCCTGCGACGCGGTCGTCGTCCCCCAGGCGAGGGTCAGGTACCGCCGCTCGACCGCACGCGACGACAGCTGCTCGACGAGCGCCCGGTGGGCGCGCCGCGTGCGGGCCACCACCAGCAGGCCACACGTGTCCTTGTCGAGCCGGTGGACGATGCCGGGCCGCTCGGGGTCACCCACCTCGGCCAGCTCGGGGTAGCGGGCCAGCAACCCGTTCACCAGCGTGCCCTCGGGGTTGCCGGCACCCGGGTGGACGACCAGGCCCGGCGGCTTGTCGACCACGACCACGTCGTCGTCGGCGTGGACCACATCGACCGGCACCGTCGGATCGGGCCGGGGTCCTGCCGGGGCGGCGCCGGGATCGGGCAGGTCGACGACCAGCTCGTCGCCGGCGTCGAGCCGGCTGGCACCGGAGGTGCGCACCCGCTCCCCCACCCGGACCGCCCCGGCGGCCACCAGCTCGGCCGCCTCGGCCCGGGACACGCCGGTGACCATGGCGACGGTCCGGTCGAGGCGCTGGCCGGCCAGCGCCTCGGGCACCGTCTCGACCCGGCGGGTCACGACGAGGCAGCCCGTGCCCGCTCGCCGCGGAACCCGAACAGCACGAGCAGCACCGCCCCGACCGACACGGCGGCATCGGCCACGTTGAACACCGGCCACCACTGGAGGTCGATGAAGTCGACCACCGCCCCGTGCAGGAAGCCGCCCGAGCCGGGCCCGGCGCGGAACAGCCGGTCGCACAGGTTGCCCACCGCCCCACCCACCAGCAGCCCGATGATCACCGCGGTGCGGCGGTCGCGGGCCGAGTGGCCGGAGACGGCGAGGACCGCCACGACCACCACCGCCACCACCGCGATGATCGGGCCCAGGTTGCGCCCGATGCTGAAGGAGGCGCCGGTGTTGTACTGCAGCGAGAGCTGCAGCGAGCCGACCACGTGGATGGGCCGGCCCGGCAGGCGGTGGACCGCCCAGGTCTTGGTGAGCTGGTCGACCGCCACCACCAGGGCGGCGGTCAGGGCGACGAGGGGCGTGCGACCCCAGCGGGCCGACGGCGGCGCGGCCTGTCGACGCCGCCCCGGGCCCGTCGTCGGGGCGTGGCTCAGCGTCGACCGAACCCACCGGTCTTGAACTCGACCCGCTCGCGGGCCCAGGGGATGGCCTCGAGCCGCTCCTTGGGGATGGGCTCGCCGGACATCTCGCACAACCCGTAGGTGCCCTCGGCGATCTTGGCGAGGGCGTGGTCGATCTCCTCGACCGCCTGGCGGGCCTGCTCGGAGAGGGCCAGGTCGCGCTCGCGCTCGATGTTGATGGTGTCGCCCTCGCCCGACTCCTCGTCGAACTGGACGTCGCCCGACTCGAAGTCGTCGACCAGCGAGGCGGCCTCGTCGCGGAGGGACTCGAACTGGTGCAGGTAGGTCGCCCGCTCGGTGCGCAGCGCCTGCTCCTGCTGCTCGAGGAACTTGGCGCCGTAGGGCGAGGTCTTGCGGCCGCCCGACGTCGAGGCCGACCCCTTGGTGGCGGACTGCTTGGCCGGCTGCTTCTTGGCGGTCGACCGCTTCGCCGTGGACTTCTTCGCCGTCGACTTCCTGGCCGCAGGCTTCTTGGCGTTCGACGTCTTGGTGCTCGACGTCTTGGTGCTCGACGTCTTGGCGTTCGACTTCTTGGCGTTCGACGTCTTGGCGTTCGACGTCTTGGCGTTCGACGTCTTCGCCTTCGACGCCTTGGCGGCCGGCTTCTTGGCCGTCGACGAGGCGCCCGACGCGCGGCGGTTCGACGACCCGCCCGCGGTCGACCCCCGGGAGGTCGAGGACTTCGAGGTCGCCTTCTTCGCCGACGAGCTGGTGGGCTTCTTGCTGGGGGCGGCCTTCTTGGCCGTCGCGCTGGTACGGGGCACCGGGTGGGGTCCTCTCGGGCCGAGAAAGAGCGCGGATGCTACGGATCGCCCCCAGGAGCGTCAAGGTGCCCCGGGGAGGCGCAAGTCGGTCCCGGCCGCGTGGTGCCGGACCGTACGCTGGACCCATGCCGTTCGGCCCCGTCGACCCCAACCTCGACCTGGTGGCCCTCGAGGAGCGCGTCCAGGAGCGGTGGCGCGCCACCGACCTCCAGCAGAAGGTCCAGGACGCCCGGGCGGGGGGCGAGCCGTGGATCTTCTACGAGGGTCCCCCGACCGCCAACGGGCGGCCCGGCCTGCACCACGTCTGGGCCCGGGCCTTCAAGGACCTCTACCCCCGGTTCCAGACCATGCGGGGCCGTTCGGTGCCCCGCAAGGGCGGCTGGGACTGCCACGGCCTGCCCGTGGAGCTCGAGGTCGAGAAGGAGCTCGGCCTGCACACCAAGCACGAGATCGAGGCCTACGGCGTGGCCGAGTTCAACCAGCGCTGCCGCGAGTCGGTGCGCCGCTACGTCGAGGACTGGAGCGCCCTGACCGCCCGCTCGGGGGTCTGGATCGACACCGCCGACGCCTACTGGACGCTGTCCGACGACTACATCGAGTCGGTCTGGTGGCTGGTCCGCCAGCTCTGGGACCGGGGGCTGCTCTACGAGGGCCACCGGGTCGTCGCCCTACTGCGGGCGCTGCGGCACCGCCCTCTCCTCCCACGAGGGCCAGCCCAGGGCTACCAGGACGTGGTCGACCCCTCGGTCTACGTGCGGTTCCCGCTGGTCGACGACGGCTCGCCCACCGACGGCGCCGACCTGCTCGTCTGGACCACCACCCCGTGGACGCTCGTCTCCAACGTGGCCGCCGCCGTCGGCCCCGACATCGCCTACGTCCGCGTCGCCGACCCCGACGGCGGGCGCGACCTGGTGCTGGCCGCCGCCGCCGCCGAGCGCCGCTACCCCGACGCCGAGCCCGTCGGCCGCTGGACCGGCGCCGAGCTGGTCGGCCGGCGCTACCGAGCGGCCCTTCGACGTGCCTCGACCTGCCGGCCGAGGCCGACGGCCTGCCGGGTGGTGGCCGCCGACTTCGTCACCACCGACGACGGCTCGGGCATCGTCCACCTGGCCCCCGCCTTCGGCGAGGAGGACGCCGCGGTGGGCCGGGCCGAGGGCCTGCCCGTGCTCAACCCGGTCGACGCCGAGGCCACCTTCGACGACACCGTGCCGGGCTACACCGGCCGCTTCGTGAAGGACGCCGACGCCGACCTCATCGACGACGCTCGACCGGCGGGGCCTGCTCGTCGCCCAGGAGCCCTACGAGCACAGCTACCCGCACTGCTGGCGCTGCGGCACGCCGCTCATCTACTGGGCCAAGACCTCGTGGTTCGCCCGCACCTCCGAGCACCGCGACGAGCTGCTCCGGGAGAACGAGACGATCGGGTGGCACCCCGAGCACCTCAAGCACGGTCGCTTCGGCAAGTGGCTCGAGGGCAACATCGACTGGGCCCTGTCCCGGGACCGCTACTGGGGCACGCCGCTGCCCATCTGGCGGTGCGCCGCGGCGCCACGACACCTGCGTCGGCTCCGTCGCCGAGCTGTCCGAGCTGGCCGGGCGCGACCTCGCCGGCATCGACCTGCACCGGCCCGCCATCGACGAGGTGACCTTCGCCTGCCCGGTGGAGGGGTGCAGCGAGCCGGCCCGCCGGCTGCCCCCGGTGCTCGACGCCTGGTTCGACTCCGGCTCCATGCCCTCGGCCCAGCACCACTTCACCGGCGGCGCCGACCGCCCCGACGCCTTCCCCGCCGACTTCATCTGCGAGGCGATCGACCAGACCCGCGGCTGGTTCTACTCGCTGCTGGCGGTCAACACCCTGGTCTTCGACGCCAGCCCCTACCGCAACGTGGTCTGCCTCGGGCACATCGTCGACGAGGACGGCCAGAAGATGTCGAAGTCACGGGGCAACGTGATCGACCCCTGGGAGATGTTCGGCACCGTCGGCGCCGACGGCCTGCGCTGGTACTTCTTCTCGGCCGGGCAGCCGTGGACCCCCCGGCGGGTCTTCGCCGAGGGCATCCGCGAGACCACCCGCCAGACCCTGCTCACGCTGTGGAACGTGTTCAGCTTCGCCACCACCTACGCCGACCTCGACGGCTGGTCGCCGGGCGATCCCGCCGACGACGCCACCCACGTCCTCGACCGGTGGGTGCTCTCCGAGCTCGACGACACGGTGGCGACGGTCACCGACCGGCTCGATCGATTCGACGCCCTCGGGGCCACCGACCGGCTGGCCCGCTTCGTCGACGACCTCTCCAACTGGTACGTGCGCCGCAGCCGGCCCCGGTTCTGGAAGGCACAGCGACCCGGCCGCCCACGCCACCCTCCACGAGTGCCTGGCCACCACCGCCGAGCTGCTCGCCCCCTTCTGCCCCTTCCTCGCCGACGAGCTGTACACGGTGCTCACCGGCCGGCCCTCGGTGCACCTGGCGGACTGGCCGACCGACCGGGGGCGCCACGACCCCGATCTGGCCGCCCAGGTCGGCGCCGCCCGCAAGCTGGTGGCGCTCGGCCGCAAGGGTCGGGCCGACGCCCGCACCGGCACCCGCCAGCCCCTCGCCCGCGCCTACCTGCTCCACCCCGACATCGAGCTGGCGCCGGCGGTCCGGGCCGAGGTGGCGGCCGAGCTGAACGTCAAGGCGCTCGAGGACGTCGACACCCTCTCCGGGCTGATGACCTGGACGGTCGTGCCGAACTTCCGGGCGCTCGGGCCCCGCCTCGGCCCCAAGGTCGACGAGGTGAAGGCCGCCCTGGCCGCGGCCGACGGCTCGGCGCTGGCCCAGGCCCTCGAGGCCGACGGCGCCATCGAGGTGGCCGGCGAGCGCCTGACGAGCGACGAGGTCGAGGTGCGGGCCACGCGCCACGAGTCCTTCGCCCTCGCCGAGGAGGCGGGCTGGGCGGTGGCGCTCGACCTCGAGATCGACGACGACCTGCGGCTGGAGGGTCAGGCTCGCGAGCTGGTCCGGGCCATCAACGACCTCCGCAAGGCCCAGGGGTTCGCCATCGCCGACCGGATCCACGTGCGGATCACCGCCGAGGGCGAGCTCGGCCAGGCCATCGACGCGCACCGCGACGCCATCGCCGCCGAGGTGCTGGCCGAGTCGTTCGAGCCGGGCGCCGGCGAGCACCGCCTCGATCTCGACGGCGCGCCGACGGTCACCCTGACCCGGGCCTGAGCCCGCCTTCGGCCCGGCCGGCCGGTGCTACCGCCGGCGACCGAAGCGCGGCCGGCGAGGCTGCTCCTCGACCGGACGCTCGAAGGTGACCGCCGGGTCGGGGGCGTCCGCACCGTCCTCGTCGCGGGGGCCGAGCGGCTCGTCGTCGGTCATGGCCTTGCGCAGCTCGGCCAGGAAGGCGTCCTCGTCGGCACCGCCGACGAGCGGGGTGGCCTGGGTGGCGTCGTCGTCGACGGCGTCCTCGGTCGGCGCCGTCCCCTCGCCGGTGGGGACGTCGCCGCCGGCGTCCTCGGTCGGGGCCGGCTCGTCGGCCGAGGCGGTGTCGGGCCCGTCGCCGGTGAGGTCGACCACCGGCTCGTCGCGGAGCGAGGTCCACGAGTCGGTCTCCGCCGGCGCCGCCGGGTCGGCGGGCTCGTCGGTGCCGGTGCCCGTGCCGGCGCCCGGCGGTGCTCGCGGCCGGATCGGTGCTCGCGGCCGGGTCGGTGCTGGCGGTGCCGGTGCTGGTGGCGGGCTCGGTCCCGGCGTCCCCGGAGGCGACGGCGTCCGCCGGGCCGGTGTCGGCGATCGATCCGCCGGGCGCCGAGGCGTCGACGTCGCCGGTCGAGACGTCGGCGTCGCCGGTCGAGACGTCGGCGTCCCCGGTCGGGGTCAGCCCGGTCGTGGTGGTCTCGGCCGCCCCGGCGTCGACGCCGGCGGTCCCGGCCGGCTCCTCGCCGTCGAGGGAGGCCGCGGTCGGGGCGGCGCCGATGCCGGTCGGCTCCTCGAACTCGGGCACCTCGATGGTGCGCTCGGACGGGGGCGGGTTCAGCCGGAACCCCTGGGGGTCGTCGATCAGCCGCTGCAGCTCCGCCACCGCCGCGCGCAGCTGCTGGCGCTGCTCCTCGACGTGGCGGTCGATGATGTTGGCGTCGCTGCGGAGCTGCTCGCGGGTGCCCTCGAGGGCGTCGATCTCGGAGCGCAGGCGGGTATGGCTCGAGGCGCGGTGCTCCTCGGCCATCTGCTCGGCCTCGGCCACGATGGCGGCGGCCTTGGCCTCGGCGTCGGCCACCAGCTGCTTGGCCTTCTCGTCGGCCTCGGCGATCTCCTTCGAGGAGCTGTCGTGGGCCTCGGCCACCAGCCGGGCCGCCTCCTCCTTGGCCTCGCGGATGGCGGCGTCGGCGGTGCGCTGGGCCAGGATCAGCGTCCGCCGGAGCTCGTCGGTGTTGTCCTCGAGGTTGGGCGACGGGGTCGGCTCGGGCTGCACGGGCTGCTCCGGCTCGACCCGGGCGGCCGCCACCTTGGGCGGCTCGGGCTGGACCAGGTCCGCCACGTCGGAGGTCGCGGTCGCGGCCTGGGCGGGAGCGGCCTCCGCACCGGGTTCGGGGGCGGTCTCGAGCTGCTTCAGCAGCTTGTCCACGCCCGCGGCGACCTGCTCCAGGAAGTCGTCGACCTGGTCGACGTCGTAGCCGCGGAACGTCGTCCGGAACTCGACGTCTTCGATCGCCTTTGCGGTCAGCTCCATGCGAGGCATGGTAGCGAGGCCCGGGTGCCGGCTCCGGACCCCCCCGGGGTCACCGGCAGATGATGTTGGCGATGATCTGCAGGCCGAAGATGAGGATCAGCGGCGACAGGTCGAACACCCCGCCGAGGGGTGGGACCACCCGCCGCAGGGGCAGCAGGACGGGGTCGGTGACGGTCCGCAGCACCCGCCAGATCGAGTACACGGGGGTGCCCGGCCGGATGGGGAACCAGCTCATCAGGATCACCGCCAGCACCACGAAGGTGTAGATGGTGATGAGGTTGCAGACGGCCTGGGCGATCGGGCTGACGGCGACGATCACCGGCGCCTCGCAGGCGGGCGGCTCCGCGGCGGCACGTCGGACAGCAGGGGCCGGGCGCTCACCGGCTCAGTTGTCGTAGTTGCGCTCGTGCAGGCGGCGCCGGTCCTCGGCGGAGACCTCGACGTTGGAGGGCGTGAGCAGGTACACCTGGTTGGCGACCTTCTCCATCTGCCCGCCGAGGCCGTAGCAGAGGCCGCTCGCGAAGTCGATCAGCCGACGGGCCAGGTCGCGGTCGGCGCTCTGCATGTTCACGATGACCGGCTGGCTGCCCTTGAACTTGTCGGCGACCTCTTGGGCCTGGTTGAACGAGGTGGGCACCACGACCTGCGGCTTGGCGTTGGGCGTGACGGCGATGGGGCGGACGACCTGCGGCCGCGACCGGGGCAGCGGCTGGGGCTGGGCGTCGACCCGGACCGGCTCGCGTCGCTCGCCGCGGGGCGGGTTGATCGGGCGCACGGTGCCGACACCGGGCTCCTCGGCGACCGGGGCGGCCGCCGGCTGCGGGGCCGGTGCGTAGCGGGGCGGCGGCGCCTGCTCGACGGGCTCGTCGTAGGCGGCGTCGTAGTCGTCGTACTCCTCGTCCGGGCCGAGACCCAGGTAGTGCATGGCTTTGCGCAACATGTCGACGTCGCCCTCCTGCGGTTCGGCCAAGCATAGAGGACCACCGCCGTGGGACCGATCGTGGCGGCGGCCGTTCCGGGTCAGCGCGGCGGGCGGTCACCGAACAGCGCGGTGCCGATCCGCACCTGGGTCGAGCCCTCGGCCACGGCGGCCTCGAGGTCGCCGCTCATGCCCATGGAGCACTCGGCCAGCGCGAGCTCGTCGACCAGGCGTCGCAGGGCGGCGAACCCCGGGCGGGCGGCCTCGGTCGACCCGGTCGCGCCCACGGTCATCAGCCCCTCGACCACGAGGCCGAGGTCGGTGCACGCGGCGACCAGCTCCGCCGCCCCGGCCGGCTCGACCCCGCCCTTCTGGGGCTCCTCGGACACGTTGACCTGCACCAGCACGCGGGCGCCGGGGGCCCGGCGGGCGATCTCGCCGGCCAGCTTCGCCCGGTCGACGCTGTCCCACCGGCTGACGATGGGCGCCAGGCCCTTCACCTTGTTGCGCTGCAGGCGGCCGATGGCGTGCCATTCGACCCCGCCGCCCCGCTCGGCCACCTCGGCGGCCTTGGCCTCGAGCTCCTGGGCGTAGTTCTCGCCCACGTCGGCCAGCCCGGCGTCGCGCGCCGCCAGCGGCGCCCAGGCCCCGAAGCCCTTGGTGACCGCCAGCACCGACACCGCCCCGAGGTCGCCGCCGGCCGCCTCGATGCGGCCCCGCACCTCGGCCAGGCGGGTGGCGACCGCCCGGGCCCGGTCGCCGCCCGGCTCGACCGCCGCGGTCACGACCGCTCCAGCCAGACGACGCCGGCCTGACGGCCCCGGTCGCCGCCGGCCCGGTGCGAGTAGTGCACCGGGCTGCAGGCGGTGCACGTGCCCACGTCGTCGATCCGCCCGACGCCGGCGTCGGTCAGCGCGGCGCGGACGCCGGCGGTCAGGTCGAGCGCCGGGGCCGACCAGGCCGTGGTGCCGCGCACCCCGTCGCCGAGGGCCTCGGCCACCCGGTCGAGGTCGTGGGCGCCGAACTCGTAGCAGGGGACCCGGATGTGCGGGCCGAGGTGGGCGACCACGGTCGTGGCGCCGAGCCGGTGCAGGGCCTCGACCGCCGCCGGCACCACGCCCGCGGCCAGGCCCCGCCAGCCGGCGTGGACCGCACCGACCGCGACCGGATGGCCGTTCGTCTCGCCCTCCAGCAGCACCGGGACGCAGTCGGCGACCTGGACCGCCAGCACCGCTCCCGTCGCCGAGGTCACGGCGGCGTCGGCGGACTCCCCGGCGTGGGCCCCCGGACCGTCGACCTCGACCACGGCGGCGCCGTGCACCTGCCGCAGCCACGTCCACCGACCGTCCGCCACCGCCCGGCGGCGCCGCTCCAGGCCCTCGCCGGCGTCGACCGCCAGGTCGCCGTCGCCGCGGTCGGTGAAGCGCCAGCGGGCGCGGGGCTCGGCCACCGGGCCGGCGGGTGCTACTTCAGGAACGACGGGACGTCGAAGTCGTCGTCGCCGTCGGCGTCGAGCTCGTCGACCACCTCGTCCTCGGCGGCGAAGAGGTCGGCGGTGCGGCGGGGGGCCTCCTCGGCGGCGCGGCCGGGGCCGCTGCTCTCGCCCTCCCACCGGTCGAACCCGGCGGCGATGACGGTGACCCGGACCTCGTCGCCCATCTCGTCGTCGATGACGGCGCCGAAGATGATGTTGGCGTCGGGGTGGGCGACGCCGTGGATGACCTCGGCCGCCTCGTTCACCTCGAACAGGCCGAGGTCGCTGCCCCCGGCGATGGTGAGCAGGATGCCGCGGGCGCCCTCGATGGAGGCCTCGAGCAGCGGGCTCGAGATGGCGTTGCGGGCGGCGTTGAGCGCCCGCCCCTCGCCCGAGGCGTAGCCGATGCCCATCAGGGCCGAGCCGGCGTTGCTCATGATCATCTTCACGTCGGCGAAGTCGGTGTTGATGATGCCGGGGGTGGTGATCAGGTCGGTGATGCCCTGCACGCCCTGGAGGAGGACCTCGTCGGCCATCTTGAAGGCGTTGACCATCGAGGTCTTCTCGTTGGAGACGGTGAGCAGCCGATCGTTCGGGATGACGATCTGGGTGTCGACCTTCTCCTTCAGGCTCTGGATGCCCTGCTCGGCCTGCACCGACCGGCGGCGCCCCTCGAAGGAGAAGGGCCGGGTGACCACGCCGATGGTGAGGGCGCCGAGGTTCTTGGCGATCTCGGCGACGACCGGCGCGCCGCCGGTGCCCGTGCCGCCGCCCTTGCCGGCGGTGATGAACACCATGTCGGCGCCCTGGAGCGCCTCCTCGATCTCGGCGCGGTGGGCCTCGGCGGCCTCCCGGCCGACCTCGGGGTCGCTGCCCGCCCCCAGGCCGCGGGTGAGGTCCCGGCCGATGTCGAGCTTGACGTCGGCGTCGCTCATCAGCAGCGCCTGGGCGTCGGTGTTGACGGCGATGAACTCGACGCCCTTCAGGCCGGCGTCGATCATGCGGTTCACGGCGTTGACGCCGCCACCGCCGATGCCCACGACCTTGATCACCGCCAGGTAGTTCTGCGGGTTGCCGGCCATTGCTGTTACCTCCACGCCGGGCCGGGCGCGAGGCGCCGGGGGCCCGAAGTCGTTGACGCCGCCGCGTGGCGCGGCGACGGGTTGGGGGTGGGTTCGATCGATCGAGATGCACCCGGGACCGTAGACCCGACGTGCTGGGGAGCTGCAGTCCGAACCTCGACCTGGAGTCGAGGTTCAGGGTTATGTAAACCTGTGGTTCGGGTTGACACTCTAGGCACCCCCACCCGAGGGGGTCAAGGTCCCGCCGTCGACGACGGAGCGGGGGGTCAGCGCCGGGGCGGTCGGCACGCAGAGGTCGAGCACCCCGACCTGGGCGGGGTCGACGCGCTGGAGCATGGTGTTCAACGCCACGATCTTCTCGGCGAGCTGGCCGGTGCCGCAGAAGCGCACCGTGCCACCGGTGTCGATGGAGGCCTGCAGGCCGGTGCCGGCGCCCTGCACCTCGAGGAGCCGGCCGCCGACCGACGCCGGCAGCCGTCCGGCCAGCCGCAGCTCGTCGCTCCAGGCCGACCCCACCCCACCGCCGGGCAGGGCGGCGGTCGGCTGGGCGAGCTGCACCAGACCGGGCAGGGCCGCGTCGCTGCGGTCGGCGACGTGGCCGCCCTCGTCGAGCAGCACCCACCCGCCCGAGTCGCTCGGCGCCTGGGCGACCACGGTGCGCTCGACCACCGAGATGGCGAGGGTGCTCGGCCAGCGGCGCCGCACCGTGGCCGACTCGACCCACGGGAGGGCGGCCAGCCGGCGGGCGGCGCCGTCGACGTCGACCGCGGACATCGGGGTGCCGGGGTGGATGCCGGCCACCACCTCGACCTGCGGGACGCTCAGGTGCTGCGCGCCGCCGAGGTCGATGTCGAAGCGGTTGAACGCCACGAGCGGCGTGCGGTCGACGACGAGGACGGCCAGCACGACGAGCAGCACCGTCGCCAGGGCGATCAACCAGCGCAGCCGGCGCCGGGCCCGGTCGCGTTCGACCTCGCGGCGGCGGGCGGCGATGCGGTCGTGCACCGGTCCGGGCCGGCCCGACGGTCGCCGCGTCGCGGTCCGGCGGGCCGGTGGCCGGGTGAGGGTCCCGGCGGTCACCGGTCGACCTCGGCGGCAGGATCGGACGACGCCGACGACGGCGGCGACGGGGCGGCCGGGCCGCCGGCGGCCCCGACGTCGTCGAAGCCGACCAGGCGGGTCTCGGCCCGCAGGTCGACGCCGGTGCGGTCGCGGACCCGACGACGGACCTCGGCCATGAGCTCGAGCACGTCGTCGGCCCGCCCGCCCTCGTCGGCCTGGACGAAGTTGGCGTGCTTGGTGGAGACCGCGGCGGTCCCGACCCGCAGGCCCTTGGCCCCCGCCGCGTCGATCAACCGCCCGGCGGAGTCACCCGGCGGGTTGGTGAACACCGAGCCGGCGTTGGGCCCGCCCGGCTGGTTGGCCCGTCGCCAGCGCACGATCTCACCCAGCTCGGCCTGCGAGCGCGCCGCGTCGCCTGGCCGCAGGCGCAGCTCGGCGGCCACGACCACCTGGGAGTCGGCGATCGACGAGTGCCGGTAGGCGAGGTCCAGGCCGGATGCCGGCATCTCCACATCCTCGCCGGTGGCGCAGGTCGAGGACGCGGACCCCGACCAGCGCGGCGGCCATGTCCGAGCCGTGGCCGCCGGCGTTCATCCGCACCGCTCCCCCGACGGAGCCGGGCACGCCGACCGCCCACTCGAACCCGGTCAGCCCGGCGGCGGCGGTCCGGCGGGCCACGACGGGCAGCAGCGCGGCGGCACCGGCCCGCACGGAACGGCCGTGGATCTCGATCCCGGCGAACCCCTCCCCGAGCACCAGGACCAGGCCGGGGAACCCGGCGTCGGCCACCAGCAGGTTCGAGCCGTTGCCGACGACCAGCACCGGCAGGCCGGACTCGGCGACGGCGGCGTCGACCCGACGGAGGTCCTCGTCGCCCTCCACCGACACGAGCAGGGTGGCCGGGCCGCCGACCCGGTAGGTGGTGCGGGGCCCGAGCGGCACGTCGGCGGCGGCGCGGTCGCCGAGCACCGAGGCGGCGGCGGCCACCGCGCGCGGGTCGGCGGCGGTCACCGGGTCCCCCGCTGCTCGAGCACCGGCTTCACCAGCTCGGGCAGGCGGGTGACGTCGCCGGCCCCGAGCGAGAGGCACAGGTCACCCGGACGCAGCACCTCGCCCAGCCACCGGGTGGCGTCGTCGAGGCTCGGCAGCCAGGCCACCCGCTGGCGGGGGTGGGCGTCGAGCACGGCGTCGACCACCAGCTTCCCGCTGACGCCGTCGATGGGCGCCTCGCCGGCCGGGTACACGTCGGTGACGGCCAGCACGTCGGCCGCGGTGAAGGCGTCGGCGAAGGCGTCCCAGAGCTCGGCGGTGCGGGTGTAGCGGTGGGGCTGGAAGACGGCGACCACCCGGCGCCAGTCGCCGCTGCGGGCGGCCTGGATGGCGGCCGCCACCTCGGTCGGCAGGTGGGCGTAGTCGTCGACGAAGGTGACCCCGGCCTGCTCGCCGCGGCGCTCGAACCGGCGGGCCACCCCGCCGAAGTCGGCCAGGGCGGCGGCCGCCTCGGCGGCGTCGACCCCGATCTCCACGGCGGTGGCCAGGGCGGCGGTGGCGTTGCGGGCGGTGTGCAGCCCCGGCTGGGGCACCTCGACCTCGGCCAGCCGGCGGCCGCCGGCGGTGACGGTGAAGCGCACCGAGCCGCCGTCGCCGCCCACGTCGCCGATGACGAGGTCGGCCGCCGGGCTGGTGCCGTAGGTGACGAGCCGGCCCCGGTCGACCCGTTCGGCCAGCTCGGCGGCGATCGGGTCGTCGACGCACACCACGCGGGGTCCTTCGACCTGCCGCGAGGAAGCGGCCGAAGCCGTCGACCAGCGCGTCGAAGGTGCCCCAGTGGTAGCGGAGGTGGTCGAGCTCGACGTTGGTGACGACGGCGGCGTCGGCGTGGAGCCGGAGGAAGGTGCCGTCGCTCTCGTCGGCCTCGACCACGAGCCACCCGTCGTCGCCCCAGCCCGCCGCGTGGCCGAGGCCGGGGGCCTGGGCGCCGACGATGAAGGACGGGTCCCGGCCGGTGCGGCGCAGCAGGTGGGCCAGCATGGCGGAGGTGGTGGTCTTGCCGTGGGTGCCGGCGACCGCCACCGTCGACCGGGTGGCGGTGATGGCGGCGAGGACCTCGGCCCGGCTCAGCACGGGCACCCCGGCCGACCGGGCGGCGCGGACCTCAGGGTCGTCGTCGGGCACGGCGGTCGACGCCGCCACCGCGGCGGCCGCCGCGGCGCCGTCGGGGTCCTGGCCGACCGAGACCGCCGCCCCGAGGGCCCGCAGCTCGTCGAGGACCGGCGAGCGGCGGCGGTCGCTGCCCGAGACCCGGTGCCCCATGGCCAGGAGCACCTGGGCGATGGGGCTCATGCCCGTCCCGCCGATGCCCACCACGTGCAGCGAGGTCGGCACGGACAGGTCGATCGCCGTCCGGTCGCGCTGCGACTCGGGTGCCGACCGGGACTCGGGTGCCGATCGGGGCTCGGGTGCCGGTGCGGGCTCAGGCACGGGCGTGGGCCTCCACCACGTCGGCCACCCGGTCGGCGGCGTCGAGGTGGGCCAGCGAGCGCATGCCGGCCCGCATGCGCTCGCGTCGGCCGGCGTCGGCGAGCAGGCCGCCCAGCTCGCGCTCGAGGCGGTCGACGTCGAGCTGGTCGTCGGGCACCAGCAGCCCGCCGCCGGCGGCGACCAGCGCCTCGGCGTTCGCCGTCTGGTGGTCGCGAGGGGCGATGGGCAGCGGCACCAGGATCGCGGGCACCCCGAAGGCGGCCAGCTCGGCGATCGAGCCCCCGGCCCGGGCGACCACCACGTCGGCCGCCGCCAGCAGGTCCTCGACGTGCTCCTCGTACTCGACGCACTGGTACACGAGACCGCCCTCGGGCAGGTCCGGGGGCGCGGCCGCCACCTCGGCGAAGTCCCGGCGACCCACCACGTGGCGCACGGCCAGGTCCTGCCGTTCCCGCCAGCGGGCCACCAGCGCGGTCACCGCCTGGTTGACCCGGCGTGACCCGAGCGAGCCGGTGTACACGGCGACGACGAGGCGGTCCGGGGGCAGGCCGAGGGCGGCGCGGGCCGCCGCCCGATCGGGGGACTCGGCGGCGGCGCGGAGCGCCGGACGCAGGGGGTTGCCGGTGACCACCGCCCGGGGCAGGTCGGTGCCGTCGAAGGCCACCGCGGCGGCGGCCGCCCCCCGGCGCAGGAGCCGGTTGACCGCGCCGGCCCGGATGTTCTGCTCCATCAGCACGAGCGGCACCCGCAGCACGACCGCCGCGGCGGCGCAGGCGAAGGAGGCGTGCCCGCCGAGGCACACCACCACATGGGGGCGGCGGGCCCGGACGATGGCGATGCCCCGGGCCGTGGCCCGGGCCAGCCCGGCGGCGGCCGAGAGGTTCGCCACCGAGAGCGAGCGTTGTATGCCCCGCCCGCCCAGCTGGTCGAGTCCGAAGCCGGTACCCGCGAGGAGGTCGGCCTCCACGCCGCGGTCGCTGCCGACGAAGTGGATGGTCGACGGGTCGTGGCCCCGCTCGACCAGGCTGCCGGCCGCCGCCAGCCCCGGCAGCAGGTGACCGGCTGTGCCGCCCCCGGCGAAGATCGCCCAGGTCTCCGCCATCAGCGGGTCGGCGCCGGTCGGCGGGCCACCCCGAGGAGCACGCCGGCGCCGGCCATGGTGAACAGCAGGGCGCTGCCACCGAAGGAGACGAAGGGCAGCGGCACGCCGGTGATGGGCAGCACCCCGACCACCGCCCCCATGTTCACGAACGCCTGGGTCACGAACCAGACGGTGACCCCCACGGCGAGGAGCTGGTCGAAGCGGGTCTCGGCCCGGAGCGCGACGCGGGCGCCGATGACCCCGATGGCCAGGAACAGGCCGATCATCAGCAGCCCCCCGACCAGGCCGAGCTCCTCGGCCATGACCGCGTAGATGAAGTCGGTGTGGGCCTCGGGCAGGTAGTTCCACTTGGCGCGCGAATCGCCCAGGCCCCGTCCGAGCACGCCCCCGCCCGCCGCCGCCGCCTGGGACTGGAGCGTCTGGTACCCGGTCTGGTCGGAGTGGGCCCAGGGATCCCGGAACGCCATCAGTCGGTCGAGCCGCCAGGGCGTCCGGGCCACGAAGGCGACCGCCCCGCCGGTGAAGACCGCCAGCCAGGCGGCGACGCTCCGCCCCGGTGCGCCGGCGGCGAAGAGCATGCCCGAGACGATGGCGACGATCACGAGGGTCGTGCCGAGGTTGGGCTCCGCCATGATCAGCGCGGCCACCACCGCCAGGGCGAGCATGGCCGGGCGGACCACCCGGCGCGCCGCCCGGTGGGTGTCGTCGAGGTCGCGGCCACGGCGGTCGACCAGGTCGGCGACCAGCACGACGACGGCCAGCTTCACCAGCTCGGACGGCTGGAGCTGCAGCGGGCCGACGCCGATCCAGCGCTGGGCGCCGTTCACCCGCAGGCCGATGCCGGGCACGAGGACCAGCGCCAGCAGACCCACCGAGAGCCCGAAGCCGAGCCGGGCCAGCCGCCGGATGCGGGGCCCGGCCCGCAGGACGGCGACGAGGGCGACGGTGCCGAGGGCGCACCACTCGACCTGCTTGGCGAAGTACGACCAGGGGGCGCTGCCCTCGGCCACCGCCCGGACCGACGACGACGACAGCACCATGATCAGCCCGATCATGGTGATCAGCACGATCACCGCCAGCAGCAGGTAGTAGCTGCCGGTGGCCTCGCCGGGCAGGGCGAAGCGCCCGCCGCCGGCCGCCCGCGCGTCGATGGCGGCGGCCCGGCGGGCGGGTCGCGCCGGCCGGGAGCGCGGCGACCCCAGCCAGCCGGTGGTCGACGTCCAGTCGGTCATGGTCGGTCTCCGATCAGCTCGTGCACGGCCCGGGTGAAGTCCTCGCCCCGCTCGGCGTACCCGCCGTACCAGTCGAAGGAGGCGCAGCCGGGCGAGAGCAGCACCACGTCGCCGGGGCGGGCGGAGCCGGCGGCGGCCCGCACGGCCTCCCCCATCGACCCGGCGGTCGCCACCGGCACGGCCCCGTCGAAGGCGGCCCGGACCTCGCCGGCCGCCTCGCCGATGGCCACCACCCCGTGGAGCCGGGGGGCGGCGGCGGCCAGCTCGCCGAGGTCGAGGCCCTTGTTCCGGCCGCCGGCGATCAGCACCACCGACTCGAACCCGGCCAGGGCGGCCAGCGTGGCGTGGGGGGCGGTGGCCTTGGAGTCGTCGTACCAGCGCACGCCGCCGGCCTCGCCGACCAGCTGCACCCGGTGGGCCAGGCCGGTGAAGGCCCGCAGGGCGGCCTGGACCCCGTCGAGCGTCGCCCCGACGCCGAGGGCGGTGGCCGCCGCCGCCAGGGCGTTGGCCAGGTCGTGGGGCAGCGCCCGCCACAGCTCGTCCACCGCCAGGAGGGGCTCGCCCCCGGGGAGGCGGAGGTGCCCGTCGGCCACCCGCCAGTCGCCGGTGGCGACGCCGAAGGTCTCGAGGCGGGGGACGCCGTCGGCGTGGCCGAGCACGACCGGGTCCTCGGCGTTGGCCACCGCCAGCTGGTCGGGGCCGAAGCCGTGCCAGATCCGCGCCTTGGCCTGCTCGTAGGCGTCGAGGTCCCGGTGCACGTCCAGGTGGTCCTCGGCGAAGTTCAGCCAGGTGCCCACCACCGGGGCGAAGGCGCTGACCCGGGCCAGGCGGAAGGAGCTGGCCTCGACCACGAACACGTCGGTGGCCGGTTCGGCGATGGCGGCGACCAGCGGCACCTCGGTGTTGCCCACCGCCTCGGCCCGCAGCCCCGAGGCCCGCAGCATCTCGGTGACGAGGACCGTCACGGTGGTCTTGCCGTTGGTGCCGGTGATCGCGGCGGCGGGTCGGTCGTCCCAGTCGGCCGCCAGGTCGAACTCGCTGCGCACGGGCACCCCGGCCCGGTCGGCGACGGCGAACACGGGGTGGCGCTCGGGCAGACCGGGGGTGGGCAGCACCTGGTCGACGGTGCCGATCAGCGCCTCGAGGTCGGCGACGCCGGGGGCCTCCACGACCTCGAGGTCGCGCCTGGCGGCCCAGGGGGCGACGGCCGGCCCGGGGCGGTCGTCGACGGCCACCACCTCGACCCCGTGGTCGAGCAGCGCGTCGGCGACGGCCCGTCCGGTGATCCCGAGCCCGGCGACCAGCGCCCGCCCCATCAGATCGTCCGGCCCATCAGATCGTCAGGCCCATCAGATCGTCAGGCCCTGGTACTGGAGGAAGTCGGCGTAGAAGAAGCCGAGGGCGAGCATCGTGCAGAGCCCGCCGAGGATCCAGAACCGGATGATCACGGTGGTCTCCGGCCAGCCCTCGCCGCCCGAGCGCGGCGCCAGCTCGAAGTGGTGGTGGATGGGCGCCATCCGGAAGATGCGGCGGTGGAAGAGGCGGAACGACCCGACCTGCAGGATCACCGACACCGTCTCGGCCACGTAGAGGGCGCCGATGATCGGCAGCAGCAGCTGGGTGTTGGTGGCCAGCGCCACCCCGGCCAGGCCGGCGCCGATGGCCAGCGAGCCGGTGTCGCCCATGATGATCCGCGCCGGGTAGGCGTTCCACCACAGGAAGCCGATGCAGGCGCCGGCCATGGCGGCCGAGACCAGCGCCAGATCGAGGGCGTGGGCGACCTGGTAGATGTTCGGCACCCGCGGGTTGAGGTTGTTCGGGCCGTAGCGGAACGCCCAGAAGCAGACGAAGGCGTAGGCGATGAAGGCGATCGACGCCGACCCGGCGGCCAGACCGTCGAGGCCGTCGGTCAGGTTGACGGCGTTGGTCGTGCCCATGATCAGCAGCACGGCGACCACCGCCCAGCCGACCTTGCCCACCGGGATGCCCGGGTGGTCGAACCGGGTGAACCCGATGGTCGTGTGCACGACCGTCAGCTGCAGCAGCCCGACCGAGAAGCCGACGGCGACGACGAGCAGGCCGAGCACCTTGGTCCGCTTGTTCAGCCCGAGGTTGCGCTCCTGGGAGACCTTGATCCAGTCGTCGAGCAGCCCGACCAGCCCGGCACCGACGATCAGCCCGAGCAGCAGCAGGCCGGTGCGGGTGAACACGGTGCCCTCGGGGACGTGGGCCACGGCGTAGCCGATGACCACCGCCACCACGATGGCGACGCCGCCCATGGTCGGGGTCCCGGCCTTGACGCGGTGGCCCTCGGGCACGTCCTCGTGGATGGGCTGGCCGATCCTCAGGCGGTGCAGCCAGTCGATCAGGAAGCGGGTGATGAGCACCGAGACGAGCAGGCCGACGGAGGCGCCGATCAGGAGCCGGATCACGGGCGGGCCCCTTCGCCGTCGCCCAGGCCGGCCACGACCCGCCGGGCCACCTCGCGGTCGTCGAAGTCGAGCGTCCGGTCGCCGATGACCTGGGTCGTCTCGTGCCCCTTGCCGGCCAGCAGCACCACGTCGCCGGGCCGGGCCTGCCCGATGGCGTGGGCGATGGCGTCGGCCCGGTCGGGGACGACGTCGAGTCGGTCGGGGTCGGGGATGCCGCGCTGCACGTCGGAGATGATGGCCGCCGGATCCTCCGAGCGAGGGTTGTCGGAGGTCAGGACGGCGAGATCGGCGCCCTGGGCGGCGATCCGTCCCATCTCCGGCCGCTTGGACCGGTCGCGGTCGCCGCCGCAGCCGAAGACCACCAGCACCCGCCCGCCACCGGCCACCTCGCGGGCGGCGGCGAGGGCGTTCTCGAGGGCGTCCGGCGTGTGGGCGTAGTCGACCACCACGGCGAAGGGCGCGCCGGTGGCGACCTGCTCGAAGCGCCCCGGCACGACCACGCCGGCCCCGAGCCCGGCGGCGATGTCGGCGGGGTCGAGGTCGAGCTCGGCGGCCGCGTTGGCGGCGGCCAGGGCGTTGCGCACGTTGAACCGCCCGACCAGCGGCAGCGACACGGGATGCCCCCGCCAGGTGAACCGGCTGCCGGTCGGGGTGACGACCAGCCCGACGGCGTCGTCGAGGGAGTACCCGGCGGTGGGGACGGTCGCGGCGTCGAGCAGCAGCCGCCCGTGGGGGTCGTCCACGTCGACCACCGCGCGCTCGGCCAGGTCGGGCTCGAACAGGCGGGCCTTGGCCCGGAAGTAGGCGTTGAGGTCGCCGTGGTAGTCGAGGTGGTCGGCGCTGAGGTTGGTGAAGACCGCGACCCGGAACCGGCACCCGTCGACCCGGTGCTGGTCGAGGGCGTGGGAGGACACCTCCATGGCCACCGCCCGGACGCCCCGGGCCGCGTAGTCGGCGAGCTGGCGCTGCAGCTCGGGGGCCTCGGGCGTGGTACGGGCCCCCGACAGGGTGCCGACCACCTCGGCGGTCCAGCCCGCCGACCGCAGGATCGAGGCCAGCAGGTGGGTGGTGGTGGTCTTGCCGTTGGTGCCGGTGACGCCGACCAGCGCCAGCGTGGTCGACGGGTGGCCGGCCAGCTCGGCCGCCAGCGGACCCATGGCGGCCCGCACCGAGTCGACCCGCAGCTCCGGCACGCCGGCGGCGGTGGGACGCTCGCAGACCAGGGCGGTGGCCCCGGCGGCGACGGCGTCGGTGGCGAAGCGGTGCCCGTCGACGTCGCGGCCGGGCACGCAGCAGAAGAGGGCGCCCGGCTCCACGGCCCGGGAGTCGTGGACGATGGTGCCGACCTCGACGGCGTCGTCGCCGTCGAGGTGGGCGCCGCTCAACCCGGGCTGGTCGGCGGTGGCGGCCAGCAGCTCGCGCAGGCGCACGGCGTCACCCCGTCCCGGTGCCGCTGCGGGCGCCGGGCTGGGTGGTGCGGCCCCGAGCGGGGTCCGGCCCGGCGGCGGCGCTGGTGCCGGTCGTCCCCGAACCGGTCGACCCGGTGGACCCCGGGGAGGTGGTCCCGGGCGTCGCGGTCCCGGTCGTGGCGGCACCGGCGTCGGGGTTCGGCACCGGCGCCGCCGGCGCCTGGTTGTCGACGACCAGCTCCGACCCGCCCGCCGGCGACCCGGCGGTGGGCGGGATGCGCAGCTCACGCACCGCGTAGCTCGCCAGGCGGGAGAACACCGGGGCGGCCGCGTCGGCGGCGTAGATGGAGCTGGTCGGCTCGTCCATGACCACGATGATGGACAGATCGGCCCCTCCGGGGAGGAACCCGGCGAAGGTGGACACGTAGTGGTAGTTGCCCTGGGCGTCCTTGTAGCCGCCCTCGGGCAGCGGCTTGCGGGCGGTCCCGGTCTTGCCGGCGACCACGTAGCCGGGGAGCGCCGCCTTCTCGCCCGTTCCCTGCTGGACCACCTTCACCATCATGTCCTGCATGGACTGGGCGGTCTGTCGGCTCACCACCGGGTGGCGCGTCGACGCCGGCGTGGGGTGGCGGGTGCCGTCGGGGTCGACGGTCGCCGCCACCAGCTTGGGGGCCACGTAGACGCCGCCGTTGGCGATCACGTTGAAGGCGGAGAGCATCTGCAGCGCGGTGACCGAGATGCCCTGGCCGATGGGGACCGAGCCGATGTCGGTGCCCGACCACTGCTCGGCGGACTTCAGCAGGCCGGAGGCCTCGTTCGGGAAGTCGAGGGACGTGCGCTGGCCGAGGCCGAACCGCAGCAGGTACTGGTTCAGCCGGTCGCGGCCCAGCTGGCGGGCCACCATGATCGTGCCGATGTTGGAGGACTGGGCGACGATGTCGGACACCGTCATCGCCTCGGTGCCGTGGGGCTCGTCGTCGTGGAAGGTGGCGTCGGCGACCTGCAGCTGACCCGGGACCTGCAGGGTCGTCTGGGGGGTGACCTCACCCTCCTGCACCGCGCCCGAGACGGTGATGACCTTGGCCACCGAGCCGGGTTCGAAGGTCGTGGTGACGGCGGCGTTGTTGCTCGACGGGGTGACCTCGCCGGTGTCGGAGCTCCGGGACATGTTGGCGAGGGCCACGATCTCCCCGGTGCTCGGACGGGTCACCACGACCATGCCGCCCTTGGCCCCGGTGGCCTTCACCTGCTCGCCGAGCACCCGCTCGGTCTCGTACTGCAGGCTGCGATCGACGGTCAGCATCAGGTCCTGGCCCGGCCGGGGCGGGGTGAGCTGCTGGCGCCCGGTGGCGATGGTGCCCCCTCCCCCGGCCCGCTCCAGGCTGAGCTCGCCGGGCCGGCCGGTGAGCACGCCGTTGTACTGCGACTCGAGCCCGGAGATCCCGTGGCCGTCGATGTCGGTGGAGCCGAGCAGCGACAGCCCCATCCGACCTCCCGGGTCGAAGCGGCGGGCCTCGGTGAGGGTGTGGATGCCCTTGAGCTTCAGGTTCTCCACCGCCTTGGCGGTGAGGTCGTCGACCTGCCGGGCCACGTAGGTGAAGGAGCCCTTGACGCTCAGCCGCCGCTGCAGCTCGGCCGCGTCGACGTGCAGGAGCGGTGCCAGCGCCGGTGCCGCCACGGCCGGGTCGACGGTGGCCGGATCGGCGTAGATGGTGGTCTGCGGGATGGACAGGGCGAGGTCCTCGCCGTTGCGGTCGGTGATCGAGCCCCGACCGGCGGGGAGGGCCACGGTGCGCATCCGCTGCTGCAGGCCCCAGGCGTTGTACCGGCCCGGGTTCAGCACCTGCAGGTCGACCTGCTTGAGCACGACCAGCCCGAAGACGAGGACGAAGACCACCACCAGGCTCACCATCCGCCACTTCAGGGAGAGCAGCGGCGAGCGGGGCCTGGCCGCACGGGCGCGCGGCGGACGGGTGGCCCGCGCCACCGCCAGGTGGCCGAGGCGGGTCCCCTGCCGGCCGAGCCCGGCGAGCAGGAGGGCGACCGCACCGGGCCCGGTCCGTGGCGGCGTGCGAGGGCGCGGCGAGCGGGTGGGGGCGCGACGGGTGCCGGGCCGGGTCCCGGGCGCGGCGCGGCCGGTGCCGCGGCGCGCCGTCGCCGGGGCGCGGGTCGCGGCGGGCCGGCGTGGCGCGGTGGCGGTGCGGGCCGAGGTGCGGCCCGGCGGGCGGCCGGTCGAGCGAGCGGACGGCCGGGTGCCGTCGCGCCTGGCGCGGGGGGCCGGGGCGGCCGGGCCGGGCCGGGCGCCGGGCCGGCCGAGCCGGGCGCCGGGCCGGCCGAGCCGGGCGCCGGGCCGGTGCCGCCGGCCGGGCGCGGGGTGCGCCCGCCGCCTGGCGACGGGACGGCCGGCGATCGGTTCGATGGGGGGCCGACGGCCGTGGGCGGGCCCCTCGCGTCGCGGTCACGCAGCGTCCGCTACGGCTGGCTGGGATCGGCCGTCGAGGTGGCGGGCCCCGTTGCCCGCTCGGAACCAGAAGGTGCAGGCGGCGGCGTCGTCGGCGCCGCCTGCAGGCTTGGGTCGTCCGTCGGGACCGCCGGCAGCACCCAGATGGTCCGGGGTGCGGGCACCATGCCCTGCGACTGGGCGGCGGCCACGATCCGCTGGGGGGACTCGAGTTGGGCGACGTCGAGGCGGAGCCGGTCCTGCCGCGCCCGGGCGTCGTCGATGGACTGGTCGAGCTTGTCGAGCTGCTGCTGGCCGGTGATGAGCCGGCTGTTCAGCAGCACGGCGCCGAGGAGGATGGCGAACACCAGGCCGATGACCATCACCGCCAGCGCGCCGGCCCGCCGGGAGGCGCGCACCGTCGGCACCGCCCGGAGGCGGGCTCGGGGGGCGGGGGCGACCGGCTCGGCCCGGCGGCCACGGGAGCGGGCGGGGACGGTGGCGGTCATGCCGCGGCCTTCGCGAAGGCGCGCAACCGGGCGCTCGAGGCCCGGGGGTTGTCGGCGACCTCGGCCGGGTCGGGCGTCCAGCCGCCCCGGCGGACCGGCCGCCCGAGCGGGACGGCACCGCAGACGCAGGGCAGGCCGGGCGGGCAGGTGCAGCCGCCGGTCTCGGCCCGGCGGAACGCCGCCTTGACCAGGCGGTCCTCGCCGGAGTGGTAGCTGAGCACGACCAGCCGGCCGCCCGGGGCGAGCAGGTCGAGGCCTTCGTCGAGCGCGGCGGCCAGCGCGTCGAGCTCGCCGTTGACCTCGATGCGGATGGCCTGGAAGGTGCGGGTGGCCGGGTGGCCGCCGCGCCGACGAGCGGGGGCCGGGATGGCCGAGCGGACCACCTCGGCGAGCTGGGTGGTGGTGGCGAGCGGGCGGGCCGCCACCACGGCGGCGGCGATGCGACCGGCGAAGCGCTCGTCGCCGTAGCGGCGCAGGACCGAGGCGAGCCGGCCCACCTCGTAGGTGTTGACCACCACGGCGGCCGTCAGCGCCTGGTCGGGGTCCATACGCATGTCGAGGGGGGCGTCCTGGCGGTAGCTGAAGCCCCGCTCGGCCCGGTCGAGCTGGGGCGAGCTGACGCCGAGGTCGAACAGCACGGCCTGCACCGGCGTCGCGCCGCGCTCGTGCGCCACCTCGGCCAGGTGGTCGAAGCGGGTGCGCACCAGGACGGTGCGGTCGACGTAGGGGGCCAGCACCAGGCGGGACGCGGCGATGGCCTCGGGGTCGCGGTCGAGGCCGAGCAGGCGGAGGTCGGGTCGTCGGGCGAGCACCGCGGCGGCGTGGCCCGCCCGGCCGAGGGTGCCGTCGACGAACCACCCGGCGGCGACGCCGGTGACCAGGTCGACCACCCGGTCGAGCAGGACGGGGCGGTGCGCCGGCCGGGGATCGGAGGGCTCGACCGGACCGGGGTCGGGCCGGGCGGGGCCGGGCGCGCCCGGGCTCGGCGTCGGGTGGGCCGGCTGGTCGGGATCGGGCGTCGCCGGACCGCCGGCGGCCGGGGTCGCGGGTTCGGCGGAGGGATCGTCCCGGCCGCCGCGCCCGCCCCGGGGGGTCGCACCACCCGGCTCGTCGGACCGACCGGCGGCGCGGACGGCGCCGAGGCGGCAGCCGACCCTCGTCCGGGCCGGTCCGGTCGCCTGCAGCCCCCCGGCTCCCAGGCGTGCAACCGGATTTCTCCCCGGGAGCACTGGAGATGGAAGCGGGCGGAGAGGGGCTTGGCCATCTCGGGAGCCGAGGGGCAGCAGGCGACCGGACGCGGCCGCGGACGTGGGCGGGGTGGGGACGGTGGGTGCGGGCGAGATCGGGGGGCTCGGGCAGGCGGGGTCGTGCGGGAGGCCGAGACCGGCACGATCGAGCGGGACGGCGGCGGACGCGGTCATCGGGGGTCCGCCTCGTAGTCGTCCTGCATGATCTCGAGGATGTTGAAGGCGGCCGGCTCACGGGCGGCGTAGCGCTCGGGGGTCCAGATGTCGACGCGGTCGAGGGCCCCGGTGACCACCACCGGCGAGCCGAGCGGCGCCAGGTCGCGGAAGCGGGGCGGGATGATGAAGCGGCCCTGGGCGTCGGGGTGCACCTGCTCGGCCGACTCGTAGGCCGCCGACATGACCTGCTCGACCGACACCTCGGGTGCCCCGGAGGCCGCCAGCGTGTCCGCGAGCTTGCGACGGACGCTCTCGATGTAGTGGGTGAAGCCCGTGGGGGTGAGCAGGCCCAGCCGGTTGCCGCCCCACAGCTGGAGGTGGCCGCCGGCCTCGAAGTGCGCCCGGTGGGGCGACGGGAGCACCAGCCGGCCCTTGGCGTCGACGGTCCGGTCGTGGCGGCCGGTGAGCCGCAGGCCGTCGCCGTCGACCGTCGCCGCCCCGGCGGACCCCTCGGGCCGCACCAGTCGGATCTCCGGTCGCTCCTCCACTTCGAGGCACTCTAAGGCATTCCCAGGACCAGTACAAGGCATCTTCTCACGCTTCGCGCGCCGAACGCACGTTCCGTGGTCACCAGGGTCATCGTCGCCCACGGCGACGTCACGCGGTCGTCCGACCGCGGAACGTGGGTCCTGCCGACGTCCACGAGACCGGCGGGGGCGGCGGGGCGGCGATCGGCAGGGCGGCCCGGCGGCGGGGCGCCGTCCGGCTCAGACGCCCAGGGCGGCGAGCAGCGCCGAGACGACCTGGTGCGACGGACCGGGCCAGCAGGCGACCGTCCCCGCCAGGTCGCGGTCGGCGGCCGCCCGGTCCTCGGGCGCCAGGTCGAGCAGGTCGAGCAGCGCGTCGGGGTGCCAGGCGTGGTGGACGATGCACTGGAAGCGGGCGCCCACGCGCCGCCGACGCTGGCTCATGCCGACCAGCTTCGCCCCCTCGACGGTCACCTCTCCGACGCCCAGGCCGGCGAAGCAGACGAGGTCGGACCAGCGGGTGCGACGAACCGGGCCGCGGTGCACGGCGACCTCGTCCAGCCCGACCGCCCCCGCCGCCTCGGCCCAGACCTCCCCCAACCAGAGGAAGGCCCGTCCCACGTCGTCGTCCCACCGGGCATCGTCGGCGGGGATCAGCACGTCGATCCACGTCGAGGCGCCCGGCTCGAGCAGCACCGCTCCCCCACCGCTGCGACGGCGCGCCACCGTGACGCGGTGCCCCTCGACCGCCCGCCGGTCGACCACCTCATCCCGCTGGGCGCTGCCGAGCACCAGCGCCGGGCGATCGACGTGCTGCACCCAGACCGTCGGCACCATCGGGTCCGGCCACGACCGGTCGTGCAGCCTCGGCGCCGGCCCGACGGTGTGCTCGACCACCCACCGGCGCGGCCCCGTGGCGGGCGGCAGGTCCCGGCGGCGGGGGTCGGGCGGGGTCGCCGGGTCCATGGGGCTACCGATCGGCCGCGAGGTGCCCGACCGTGACCGCCTCGAGCCGGTCGGGGTCGGGGATCAGCCCCAGGCCGGGACCGCTGGGCACGGGCAGGGTGCCGTCGGGCCGCCGCTCGATCGGTCCGGCGACGTCCTGCTCGAAGTACTGGCTCGACGGACCGAGGTCGGTCGGCAGCGTGCAGCCGGGCAGCGCGGCCACGGCCAGCGCGTGGGCCCGACCCACCGCCGTCTCCAGCAGCCCCCCGACGAACGCCCCCGCTCCGGCCCGGTCGCAGGCGACCAGCACGGCGGCGGCCACGTCCCCGCCGCCGACCCGGGCCGGCTTCACGTTCAGGATCGAGGCGGCGCCGAGCAGCAGGGCGGCCTCGGCCGACGCCAGGTCGGTGATCGACTCGTCGAGGGCGACGGGTGTGTCCATCCGGGACCGCAGGTCGAGCAGCGGCGACCAGCCGAGCGCCGCCGGGTACGGCTGCTCGACGTAGGCCAGACCCAGGCGGTCGAGCTCGAGGAGCCGGTCGTCGTCGGCTCCGGGCCGGTAGCCCCCGTTCAGGTCGACCGCCAGCAGCAGGTCCGGGAAGGTGGAGCGCACCGCCCAGACCGGGTCCAGGTCCCGTTCCAGCTTGAGCTTCACCGCCACCGAGCCGGCGGCAGCAGCCGCGCCCGCCCGCTCGACCAGCTCGTCGAGGTCACCCCACCCGCTCAGGACGGTGGTGGTGGGCACCGACCGCCGGACCGGGCCGGGCGCCCGATCGCCGGTGGTGGGCTCGTCCGCGGGCGGGCCGTCCGACGTCGGGCCGACGCCGGCGGCGGAGGGGTCGGAGCCGGCCAGGGCGGCCAGACGATCGACCAGCGCCACCCCTCCGGCCCGGGCCCGGGCGTCCGCGCCGGCGTCGTCCAGCGCGGCGCGCGCCATGGCGGAGCCGACCACCGGGGCCGGCCGGCGGCCGCCGGTGCCCGAGCGCAGGGCATCGGGGACCAGCACGTCGCGGAGCACCGCCCAGGCGGCGTCGGTGTAGTCGGCGGTGTAGGTCGGCGCCGGCAGCGACGGGCACTCCCCCCACCCCACCGCGCCCGAGGCCAGCGTCACCTGCACCAGCACCACCTCCCGCTGGTCGAGGCGGCCCGACCAGGTGACGTGCGGGGTGCGCAGCGGCAGCTGCACCCGGCGCAGCTCGACGTGGACCGGCGGATCCTCCACGCCGGGCGGGCCGGACCCGGCGCTCATGCGGCGTGCTGGAGGTACCGCTCCCAGGTGTCGGGGACCTGGCCGACGGCCACCATCACCCAGGTGAGGCGACGGGGCGGGGTCGGGCGGCGGTGCAGGCGCATGCCGATCTCGTCGAGGTAGCGATCGCCCTTGCGCAGGTTGCACGGCCGGCAGGCGGCCACCACGTTGTCCCAGGCGTGCTCGCCGCCCCGGCTGCGGGGGACGACGTGGTCGAGGCTGTCGGCCCGCTCGCCGCAGTACTGGCAGCGGTGGTCGTCGCGGGCGAAGACCGAGCGGCGGTTCAGCGAGACGGTGCGCTCGTAGGGCACCTTCACGTAGTAGCGGAGCTTGATCACCGACGGCGCCGCCACCACGGTCCGCTCGGAGCGGAAGGCCGCCTCACCGGCGTGGAGGATGTCGGCCTTGTCGGCCAGCACCAGCACCGCCGCCCGCCGTTGGGGGACCACGCAGAGCGGCTCGAAGGTCGCGTTCAGCACCAGAGCCCGGCTCATCGGAGCGAAACGGTACCCGTCCCCGCGGCGGGGTCACCGGCCATTCGCACCCCGGCACCACCGGAGGTAGGTGACCAGGTCGGCCGGCTCGGGCGGGTGGGGCGCCTCGCCGCCGTACATCGTCTCCAGCCGGAAGGCGAGGTAGCCGGCGTCGGGCAGGGGCAGGAACGGCCGACGGCGCCACCAGCCGGGCGCGGCCAACCGGCGCAGCTGCACCACCGCCACGGGCCAGAGGGTCGGGTGGGCGAGCATCGCCCGGACAGCGCCGGCCAGCCACCCGAGCCCGATCGGTGCCACCGACCCGGCCCGTGACCGGGCGTCGCCGCGAGATGCCGTGACCGACGCGGCCGGGTCAGCCACGCCCGGGTGGCCTTCCCTCCGCACCGCGCCACCCCACCGCCGCCGCCCCGATCAGGGGCCCGGCCGCTCCCAGCCCGCCGGGCACGATGCGCGCGCCGCGGGCGTAGTCCAGGCAGGCGGTGGCGGCCAGCTCGGCGTTGGCGGCGGCGAAGAACGGCTCGCCGAAGCCGAGGGCGACCGAGCCGGCCACGCAGGCCAGGCGCAGGTCGAGCAGGGTGACGGCGGCGGCGACGCCCCGACCGACCAGGCGACCGGTGCGGGCCACGACCTCCGGCGACGCCTCGGCCGCCGGCCGGCCGGTGATCGCCGCGATCGCCGAGCCCGACGCCTCGGCCTCGAGGCAGCCGCGTGCCCCGCAGGCGCAGGGCCGGCCGCCGGTCTCGACCACCACGTGGCCGAGGTGGCCGGCGTTGGCGTCGGCGCCGTCGAGGAGGCGGCCGTCGACCACCAGCCCGGCCCCCACCCCCGTCGACACGACCATGCCCAGGTAGTGGTCCAGCCCCGCGGCGGCGCCGGTCCAGCCCTCGCCCAGGGCCAGCGCCTTGGCGTCGTTGTCGACGTAGGTGTCGAGCCCGACCACGTCGGCCAGGCGGTCGCGCAGCGGGAACCCCCGCCACGCCGGGATGTTGAGCGGCGACACCGCCTCCCCGCCCCGCCGCATGGGCCCGCCGCAGCCGACGCCGCACACCGACGGTCGCTCGTCGCCGGCCGACACCACCGAGTCGACGAGCTCGCGCAGGCGGGCGAACAGCGACTCGGCGTCGTCGGCGGCGGTGGGCGTCTGGCGGTGGACGAGCAGGTTCCCGGCCCGATCGACCAGGCCGGCGGCCAGCTTGGTGCCGCCGATGTCGACGGCGAGGGCGAGGGGCACGACGGCCACGGTAGGCGCCCGGACGGGGCCCTCCCGTGAGGTCCGAACGTCCTCCCCCGGCTCTACGCTTGGCCCCGCCCCGAGCCCCCACCGCAGGAGATTCGGTGACAACCCAGCAGACGGCGGAGGCCGTCGACACCTTCCAGTCGGTCCTGGGCACGGTCGCCGCCAACATGGCCCGGGTCATCCGCGGCAAGGACGACGTCATCGAGCTGGCGCTCCTCTGCCTGGTCTCCGAGGGGCACCTGCTGCTCGAGGACGTGCCCGGCGTGGGCAAGACCTCGCTGGCCAAGGCGCTGGCGGCGTCGCTCGACGCCTCCTTCGCCCGGGTGCAGTTCACCCCCGACGTGCTGCCCACCGACGTGCTCGGGGTGAACGTCTGGGACCGGAACGCCGGAGAGTTCCGCTTCCGGCCCGGTCCCGTGTTCGCCAACATCGTGCTGGCCGACGAGATCAACCGGGCCTCGCCGAAGACCCAGTCGGCCCTGCTCGAGGCGATGGCCGAGGGCCAGGTCACCATCGACGGCACCACCTACCCGCTCCCACCGCCCTTCCTGGTGGTGGCCACCCAGAACCCGATCGAGCACGAGGGCACCTACCCGCTCCCCGAGAGCCAGCTCGACCGCTTCCTGCTGCAGGTCTCGGTCGGCTACCCGGACCGCCAGGCCGAGGTCGACGTCCTCACCACCCACGGCGACCACGACGCGCTGGCCGAGCTGCGACCGGTCACCACCGCGGACCACGTGCTCGCCCTGGCCCGCGCCGTGCGCGGCGTCTACGTGGCCCCACCGCTGCAGGGCTACCTGGTCGACCTGGCGGGCGCCACCCGGGCGCACCCCCAGCTCGCGCTCGGCATGTCGCCGCGTGCCACCCTGGCCCTGCAGCGGGTCGCCCGGGCCCGGGCCGCCTCGCTGGGGCGGGGTCACGTCCTGCCCGACGACATCAAGGCCCTGGCCGAACCGGTGCTCGGCCACCGGCTGATCCTGACGCCCGAGGCCCGGCTCCGGGGCACGACGGTGGGCGAGGTGCTGCACGAGATCCTGGGCGCCGTCCCGATCCCGACCGGCCGGTGACCCGCTCCGGCTGGCTGATCGTCGCCGGAGGGGTCGCGCTGGTCGTCGCCGGCCGCCTGCTCGGCATCGCCGACCTCTACATCTTCGGCGCCGTCCTCGAGTGCCTGGTGGTGGCGTGCCTGATCCGGGCCCTGGTCAACCGTCCCGCCCTCGGCATCGAGCGCCGGGTCCGGCCCGACCGGGTCACCGTCGGCAGCAACAGCCGGGTCGAGCTCTCGATCGCCAACGACGGCCCCCGGCGCTCGCCCCCCATGGTCGTGCGCGACCCGGTGAGCGGCACCGCCGGCGCCGAGATCCTGCTGGCCCCCCTCGACCCCGGTGAGCAGGTCGGGTCGACCTACCACCTGCCCACCAGCGCCCGCGGCGTCCTGCAGGTCGGTCCCCTCGACGTCTCCTCGCTCGACCCCTTCGGCCTCACCCGCCTGACCCGGCGGGGGGCGCCGCTGGTCGAGATCACCGTGCTGCCCCACGTCGACGAGGTGCTGGCCCCGCCGGCACGCACCGGCGACGACCCCCACGGCGGGTCGCCCCGCTCCCGCCGGTCGAGCCGGGCCGGCGAGGAGTTCCACGCCCTGCGGCCCTACATCGTCGGCGACGACCTCCGGCGGGTGCACTGGGCGTCGACCGCCCGCACCGGCGACCTCATGGTGCGCCACGACGACACGCCCTGGCAGGGGCGCACCACGGTGCTGGTCGACCTGCGGGCCGACGGCGAGCTGCTGGAGCAGGCCGTCTCGGCCTCCGCCAGCGTGCTCATGGCCGCCTGGCGACGGGGCGACCTGGTGCGGCTGTTGACCACGGCCGGCTCCGACTCGGGGTTCGGCGGCAGCCACCCCCACCTCGACGCCGCCATGGAGCACCTGGCCCTGGCCGCCACCGACCCCGCCGGGCTGGAGCGGGTCGTCCACCTGCTCGACCGGGCCGCGCCCGGCGGGCTGGTCGCGATCCTGACCCGGCCCACCGCCGCCGACCTCACCATCGCCGACGGGGCCCGGGCCACGTTCCGGTCGGTCCTGGTCGTCGCCCTCGACCCTGCCGCCCGCTCCTCGGTCGGCACCGCGCCCCCGACCGCCCCCAGCTCGTCACCGTGGGCGGTGACGGGTCCTTCGCCGCCGTCTGGAACCAGGCGTGCTCGAGCCGACGCCGCGACCGCTCCCCGCTGGGGGCCCCGACGTGACCGCCGCCCGCACCGCCGGCATCCCCGGGCCCGGATCGGCCGACACCGGCGGCGGATCCGGTGCGTCGGGCACGATCGCCCCGCCCGGCGGCGGTGGGCCGACGGCCGGAGCGGATCACCCCCGCCGGACCCGGATGAGCCTGGCCGAGCCGGCGCTCGTCCTCGTGACCCTGGCCGCGGCGTACAGCCTGACCCGCCTGTTCGACACCAGCGCCTTCCTGCCCCGCCTCGTCGTGGTCGCCCTGCTGGGCCACGGCCTGTCGACCGTCGGTCGCCGGGCCCGGTGGCCGGGAGCGGTCCGGCTGCTGACCTTCGTACTCGGCCTCGGCGTGGTGATCACCGCCCTCTACCTGCCCGACACCGGGATCGGCGGCATCGTCCCCACCGCGGACACCCTCACCGTCGCCCGCCGGCTCGTCGAGGAGGGGTGGGCCCAGTTCAGCGCGGTCAAGGCGCCCGCTCCCCTGCTCCCGGGCTACGCCATCGTCGCCGCGGCCGCGGTGTGGGTCACGGCCTGGATGAGCGAGTGGATCGCCTTCTCGGCCTGGACGGCCATCGAGGCGCTCATGCCCAGCGCCGCCATGTTCCTGTTCGCAGCGGTACTCGGCACCGGCTCGGACCGGACCGCCACCGCCGGCGCCTACGCCATCGCCGCCCTGGCCTTCGTGGGCCTCCACCGGGCCAGCCGCGACGGCGCCACCGCCACCTGGGTCGCCGACCGGCGGCGCGAGGGGCGGCGGGCCCTCGTCCTGGCCACCGTGCCGGTGGTGCTGCTGGCCGGCGCCGTCGGGGCGATCGCCGGACCCCTGCTGCCCGGCGCCGACGCCCCGGCCCTCACCGGCTGGCGCCACCTCGGCAACGGCGACGACCGGTCGCTCGCCAGCCCGCTCGTCGACCTGCGCAAGCGCCTCATCGCCCAGAGCAACGTCGAGCTGTTCACGGTGCGGGCCGACCGCCCCGCCTACTGGCGGCTCATGTCGCTCGAGGAGTTCGACGGCGAGCAGTGGAGGTCGTCCGGCTCCTTCGGCGCCGCCAGCGGCGACGTGCCCCACGCCGACCAGCCGGCGGACCGCACCCGGACCGTCCACCAGACCTTCCAGCTCGGCACCACCGGCGCGGTGTGGGTGCCCGCCGCCTTCCAGGTGTCCTCCGTCGGTCGGTCCTCGACCGACCTGCGGTGGGACTCCCGATCCGCCGCGCTGATCGTCGACCAGAAGACCGCCGTCGCCGACGGCGTCTCGTACCAGGTCACCAGCCGGATCCCCGACCCCTCCACCGCCTCCCTCGCCCGGGCCGGCGGCGACGTCCCCGAGTCGGTCCGCAACCGCTACCTCGGGCTGCCCTCCTCGCTCGACCCCCGCGTCTCCCAGCTCGCCCGGCAGGTGACCGCCGGGCAGACGACCCCCCTGGCCGAGGCCCGCGCCCTCGAGGCGTTCTTCCGGGGCGGCGACTTCACCTACTCGCTCGACGCCGGGGCCGGTCAGAGCAGCGACGCGCTGGCCGACTTCCTCTTCGTCAGCCGCACCGGGTACTGCCAGCAGTTCGCCGCCTCGTTCGCCGTCCTGGCCCGCACCCTGGGCATCCCCTCGCGGGTCGCGGTGGGCTACACGTGGGGCGACCAGGACGCGTCCGGCTCGTACCACGTGTTCGGCCGCGACGCCCACGCCTGGCCCGAGATCTGGCTTGACGGCGTGGGCTGGCTGCCGTTCGAGCCCACGCCCGGGCGCGGCGTCCCCGACGCCCAGCGCTGGAGCACCAGCCCCCCGGCCCAGGACACCGGCACGAGCGACCCGGCCGCCTCCCCGACCACCGCCACCCAGCCGACCGCGCCCTCCTCGACGCCGGGCACTGCGCCGGCGGCCACACCGCCGCCGGCCACCCCGTCGACCCGCACGTCGACCTCCGCCACCCCTGCGACCGGCTCGTCACGCCGCGGCGTCCTGGCCTGGCTGCTGGCAGCCGCGGCCGCCATCCTGGCCTGGGGCCTGCTGGTACCCGGCGCCCGCCGGCTCCGCCGACGCCGCCGGCGGGCGCAGGTCGCGTCCGATCCGACCGCCCGGGTCCGGCTGGCCTGGTCGGAGGTGGTCGGCGCGCTGCCGCGCGTCGGGCCTGGCGCCGTTGCACTCCGAGAGCCCCGCCGAGCTGGCGGCGAGGGTCCGGCGGACGTGGACCGCCCACCCGTCCCGCCGACGTGGCGCCGGCGCGGCCGGCCGGGCGGGTCACCGCGCCGCCGACCGTGCCGGTCAGGGCGTGTCGGAGGCCGGGGCGCTCAACGACCTGGCGCGGCTGGCCGACGCCGCGGCCGACGCCCGGTGGTCACCCGCACGGGCCGCCGGCGAGCAGGCGGGCGAGGCCGAGGTCCGACGCGACCGGATCCTCGCGGCCGTCGATGCCCGGCTGGGCCGGATCGGGCGGCTGCGACGGGTCCTCGACCCGCGCGACCTCCTCCCCGGAGGTCGCCGGGGCTCGGGCTGGTCGACCCGCGGCGCGACCGGGCGCCGACCGCGCCGCCCCCGTCCCGCCTGATCCATCGGCATCGGCACCCGCCGGCCGACCCCCGGCCCGGCGGCGGCCGCCGGGCGAGTGGGCTAGTTGTCCTCGTCGCGGTTGAAGCGGTCGCGCATCCGCTGCCCGGCCGAGCCGAGCGAGTCGCGCAGGCCGCTGGCCCGCATGGACTGGGTGAGCTGGTCGATGCCGGCCTTGCCCAGCTTGCGCAGGCTCCGCTCGAACCAGAGGGCGCAGCCGAGCATGCCGAGGAAGGCGACGAAGGCGACCACGAAGGTGGTCTCGGTGGCCAGCGCCACCACCAGCACGACCACGCAGGCCACGAAGGCGACCCCCGCCCACTTCAGCAGGCGCAGGTAGTGCCGGTAGACGGTGTGCTTCTCGATCTCGCCCGCGAACTCGGGATCGGTGACGTGGAACTGCTGCTCGATCTGCTGAAGGATGCGCTGTTCGTCTTCGGAAAGTGGCACGAGATCTGCCCCTCGATGACCGTCTGTCCCCGGATTGTTCCACACCGACCGCCGACCAACAACGGCGGAGGACCGCCAAATCGGCAGAAATCCGGCCCACCTGAGCGTCCCCGCCGGGGCCGTGCCGCGGACCGCGCGACCGGACCCCGCGACCGGACCCGGCGGCCGGTCGGGCGACCCCGTCAGGCCGGATCCGCGGACGGCCCCCACTGCTGGTCGCCAGGGCGCTTCAGCCCCAGCCGACCGCCGGCGGCCAGGGAGGCCGGTCCGACGGCCCCGTCGCCGAAGCGCGCCCGCACGCGGTCGATCGCCGCGTCGGCGTCGTCCCACGACGAGCCGGGGAGGTCGTCGAGCGAGAGCTGCTGGGCCTCGGCGGGGCCGAGCTTGCTCACGCTGACGCCCAGCAGGCGGACCCCCGGGGTCGGGTCGACCCCGGCCAGCAGCTCCTTGCCGAGGCGGGCCAGCACCGTGCCGGATCGCACCGGATCGGCGATGGTGGCCGACCGGGTGATGGTGCGGAAGTCGCCGAAGCGCACCTTGAGGGTGACCGTCCGGCCGCCGAGGCCGCAGGCCCGGAGCCGGCTGGCGGTGGCGTCGGCCAGCTTCACCAGCTCTCGCTCGAGCGGCGCCCGGCGGTGGTGGTCGTGGGGGAAGGTCTCCTCGTGCCCGATCGACTTCGGCGCCCGTTCCGGCTCGACCGCCCGGCCGTCGACGCCGTGGGCCAGCTCCGAGAGGTGACGCCCGTTGGCCGGGCCCAGGCTCGACACCAGCGCCGTCAGCGGCAGCTCGGCCAGGTCGCCGACCGTGCGCACGCCCAGCCGCTCGAGCTTGGCCAGGGTCGCCGGACCGACCCCCCACAGCGCGGACACCGGCAGCGGGTGCAGGAACTCCAGCTCCCGGCCGGGTGCCACCACGTGCACCCCGGCGCCGGGGACCGGGCCGGTGGGCGAGGCGGACGGTTTGGCCCGCTCGGTGGCCAGCTTGGCGAGGAACTTGGTGGTGGCGACCCCCACCGAGCAGGTGAGCCCCTCCTCGTCGTGGACGCGACGACGGATGGCGGCGGCGATGCGTTCGGGGGGGCCGTGCAGGCGACGGGCGCCGGACACGTCGAGGAACGCCTCGTCGAGCGAGAGCGGCTCGACCAGCGGGGTGTAGCTGCGGAAGACGTCCATCACCCGACCGCTGACCTGCCGGTAGTGCTCGTGGTCGCCGTCGAGGAACACCGCCTGCGGGCACAGGCGCTGGGCGCGCGCCGACGGCAGCGCCGAGTGCACGCCAAAGGCCCGAGCCTCGTAGGACGCCGCCGCCACCACGCCCCGAGGGCCGGTGCCGCCGACCACCACCGGGCGACCCCGGAGCTCGGGCCGACGGACCAGCTCGCAGGACACGAAGAAGGCGTCCATGTCGACGTGCAGGATGGCGGCCTCGACCGCCCCCTCCGACAGGTCCGGACCGGGGTCGGGCGAACCCGACGCGCCGGGCATCACCGGCGGACGACGGAGATGTCCGACAGCTGCTCGCCGGTGAGGTCGTAGCGGTAGAGGGGCGCGTCGACACGGTGCCCCCACCGGGCGTCGATCCACTCGCTCAGCGGCTCGCCCACCCACGGGTGGGTGCCGACCAGCAGGGGGGCGTGCTCGCCCGGGCCGACGAAGCGGGCGTCGACCACGATCCCGTCGGGGTCGTCGACGCGCAACTCGCCCTCGAAGGCGGTGGCGACGTGGACCTCGACCCGCAGGTCCCACCCCAGCCCGGGTGCAGCCACCTCGACCCGGTAGAGCGGGCCGGCCCACCCGGTGACCCGCAGTCCGGTCTCCTCGACCACCTCCCGGGCGAGGCCCTCGATCACCGACTCGCCCTCGTCGATCACCCCGCCGGGCGTCGACCAGTCGGTGCGGCCGCCCCGCCGCCGGTTCTGCACCAGCAGCAGCCCGTCCGGCCCCTCGATCACCGCCCCCGCGACCAGCCACTGCTTCACCCGTCCAGTCTGCCGTGCTCATGGCGAGCACCTGCGGCGCTCGCACCCGGCTCGTCGCTGGCGCTTCCCTCGCCGTGCTGATGGCGAGCACCTGCGGCGCTCGCACCCGGCTCGTCGCTGGCGCTTCCCTCGCCGTGCTGATGGCGAGCACCTGCGGCGCTCGCACCCGGCTCGTCGCTGGCGCTTCCCTCGCCGGCCGCTCCAGCCGTCGGCCAGCTTTCTCGGGACATCTGCCGCGTGGACACGCGCTCCTTGTCCCGAGATCATCCAGGTCGGCCTCACGCTGCGCAGCCGCCAGGCGAAGCAGCACCACCGATGACACCCATCATGGCGAAGCCAGCGCCGCCCGCAGGGCGGCGCCCAGAAGCAACGCCAGGCGAAGCAGCACGGCTGGTGAGACCCATCATGGCGAAGCCAGCGCCGCCCGCAGGGCGGCGCCCAGAAGCAACGCCAGGCGAAGCAGCACCACCGATGACACCCGTCAGGGCGAAGCCAGCGCCGCCCGCAGGGCGGCGCCCAGAAGCAACGCCAGGCGAAGCAGCACGGCTGGTGAGACCCATCATGGCGAAGCCAGCGCCGCCCGCAGGGCGGCGCCCGGAAGCACCGCGCTCACACGACGTTGAAGGCGCGCAGGCTGGGGGCGTGGCCGTCGCAGGCGATGGTGGTGACCGAGGCGGGGGCGACCCAGGCCCGCCAGGCGATCTCGTCGCCGACGCCGAGGGCCCAGGCCATGGCGGCCTTGACCGGGGACACGTGGGTCACGACCACCACGTCGCGGACGGCGGCGTCGGCGACCAGGTCCTCGCACGCCGCCCGGACCCGCTCGCCCAGGGCGAGGAGGGTCTCGCCGCCGGGCGGGCAGAAGGTGAGGTCGGACCGCCACCGGCTCCACACCGCCCGGTCGAGCTCACCCAGCGGACGGCCGTCCCACTCCCCGTAGTCGAGCTCGACCCAGCGGTCGTCGACCTCGACGGGCCGGCCGAAGGCCTCGGCGGTCCGGCGGGTCCGGGTCAGGGGGCTGCTGACCACCCGGTCGACCGGCCCGAGCCGCTCCGCGGCGGCCTGCGCCTGCTCGACCCCCACGTCGTCGAGCGGCGGGTCGAGCCGGCCGAGCAGCAGGCCCCGGGCGTTGGCGTCGGTGCGTCCGTGGCGGACGACGTGCAGCACGAGCCCGCCTCAGGCCACCGCGTCGCGGGGCAGCTGACCGGTGCGGAGGAACTGGCGCCGGCGGGCCCGGTCGGCGAGGCCGAAGCGGTGGTAGCACCACGCGATCACACCGGCGCCCACCAGCTCCAGCAGGAGCGAGGTGGGACCGCGGTCGAGCTCGGGCATGCCCCCGGAGCCGAAGGACCAGCCGAACGCCGGCCACCAGAACAGCTGGGTGCGGCTCCAGTCGCCGTCGAGCACCAGGTGCCAGAACAGACCGATGGGGAGGCCGAGCAGGCGTCGGCGCAGCAGTCGTCGCCGCCGGGTGGCGAGCATGACCACCGCCAGCACCGCCACCGCGGCGAGCAGGGTGTGCAGCACCGCCGGGCCCCCGGTCACGACCTCGGCGACCGGCAGCACCGCCCCGAGGGCGACCAGCCGGTAGTCGAGCGCCGGGCTCTTGAACACCGCCCAGGTGAGCAGCACGCTCGACCCGGCGAACCAGAGCAGCACGTCGACGGTACGGAGCTCAGGCGACGACGAGCAGCCGCCCGCACTCCTCGCAGTGGGCGACCTCGCCGGCGTCGAGCTTGCGGATGCGGTTGACCTCGGAGGAGGACAGGGAGAGGTTGCAGCCGGTGCACATGGCGCCCTCGAGCCGGGCCACCCCGATGCCGCCGGGCGCCCGCCGCAGGGACTCGTACTCCGCGACCAGCTCGGCCGGGAGGCCCTCGGCGGCCGAGGACCGCTGGTCGTGCTCCTCGGCGATCTCGGCGTCGATCTCGGCCTCGGCCGCGGTCAGGTGCTGCTGATGGCCGGCCAGCAGGTCGAGGTGCTCGGCGCGCTGGGTCCGCAGCTTCTCGAGCTGCGCCACGACCGGTTCGAGCTGCTCCATGACGTCGAGGTCCTCGTCCTCCAGCTTGCGTTGGCGCCGTCGCAGGGCGGCCAGCTCGGCTTGGAGGGCCTCGAGCTCGCGGCGGTTGCCGACGGTGCCGCCGTAGAGGGTCCGGTCGGTCACCACGATCTTGGTGTCCAGGCTCGAGATCTCGTCCTCGAGTCGAGCCTGGCTGCGGGCCAGGACGGATCGGCGCTCCTCGGCGGCGGCGATGGCGGCCTCCAGTTCGTCGACCACCGCCTGCTCGTCGGCGACCGCGGCACGCTCCGGCAGGGTCTGGCGCCGGTGCTGCAGCTGGTCGAGGCGGCTGTCGTGCGTCTGCACGACCAGGAGCTGGTCGAGGTGGCCCATCAGTTTCCGTTGCCTCCAGCGGTGGCGGTCGAGGTGTCGGTCGTGCCGGTGGTGCTCGTGGACGGCTCGATGCCGTTCGATCCGCTGCCCGAGTCGGTGGCGCCGGTGCCGCCCGAGCCGGTGCCGCCCGAACCCGAGCCGCCCGGGCCGGAGCCCCCCGACCCCGAGCCGGAGCCGCGCGACCCGCTCCCGCCGGAGCTGCCGCCGCCCGAGGGGCGCGGCGTCGGCGGTAGCAGGCCGTTGTCGAGGTGCCAGTCGAGGTACCGGCCGTCGCGGGCCGGGTCCGGGGCGGCGAAGTCCTTCACCTGGCGCTCGGCCAGCAGCCGGTTCATGTAGTTGCCCCACGTGTCGGCCGCGTAGGCGCCGCCGGTGGCGTCACCGCCGCCGAAGGACAGCGGCACCGCCCCCTCCACCGCTCCCATCCACACCGACGTGGCCATCTGCGGGGTGTACCCGACGAACCAGAGGTCGGTGGCGTTCTCGGTGGTGCCGGTCTTGCCGGCGGCCGGCTGGCCGTTGGTGAGCTGGGCCTTGGTGCCGGTGCCGGCCTGGACGTTGGCGGCCAGGATCTGGGTGACCAGGCGGGCGCTCTGCACCGACATGACCCGTTCGGGGGCGGGCTGGTGCTCGAACAGCACGTGGCCGGTGCTGTCCTCGACCCGCTCGACCATGTAGGGCGGGTTGCGGATCCCGTCGTCGGCGAACACCGCGTAGGCGGCGGCCATGTCGAAGGGCGTCACGCTGTTGGTGCCGATGGCAGCCGAGGTGTACTCCGCCTTCAGGGGGGTGCTGGTGAGGCCCAGGCGGCGGGCCATGTTCATGAAGTTGGGGACGCCGACCACCAGCCCGAGGCGCAGGAAGGCGCAGTTCGACGACGCCTGGGTCTGGGCGGTGAGGTCGCCGACGAAGCCGGCCTCGCCGGCGAAGTTCCGCGGCGGCGTCCCCGCCTGGTCCTGGGCCTCGTAGCCGGGCAGGCCGGGGCAGGGGCTGGTGCCGTCGATGGTGTCGGCCGGGATCAGCCCGCGCTCCATGCCCTCGGCCAGCACGAACGGCTTGAACGACGACCCGGCCTGCCGGCCCGAGGAGTTGTCCGCCAGGTTGAACGGGTCGCGCGAGTTGGGGTCGACGCCGCCGACCATGACCCGCACCGCCCCGGTGTTCGGCTCGATCGAGACGATGGCGGCGGTGCCGATGCGGGAGTGGCCGTCCTTGGGGTCGGGGGCCACGTCGAAGGTGCCGTCGCCCTTGCCGCCCGGCATGGTGTCGTTGCGGGCCTGCTCGGCCATGGCCTGGGCCCGGGGGTCGTAGGTCGTGTAGATCCGCAGGCCGCCGCGGAAGATGGCGTTGTACCGGGCCGAGTAGGTGCTGCCCAGCCGGTCGTCGTTGAGCAGCCGGTTGATCACGTCCTGGGTGAAGTAGCCCTCCGGCGGGGGCGGCTCGTTGATGGCGGTGGGCAGCGGCGCCAGGCTGGCGAAGTCGGCCTCGCCCTTGGTGAGCTTCTTGGTCTCGACCAGGCGGAGCAGCGCCTGCTTGCGGCGGGCGAGGGTCCGCTGCGGGGAGGTGATCGGGTCGTAGAGGGAGGGGTTGGAGATCATCGACGCCAGCAGCGCGGACTGGGCCCAGTCGAGGTCCTTCGCGTCCTTGCCGAAGTAGGTCTGGGCGGCGGCCTGGACGCCGTAGGCGTTGTGGCCGAAGTAGGCGGTGTTGAGGTACCGCTCGAGGATCTGGTTCTTGGTCAGCTGCTTCTCCAGCTGCACCGCCAGGAAGCCCTCCCGCAGCTTGCGCGACAGCGTGCGCTCGTTGCCGACGATCGAGTTCTTGACGACCTGCTGGGTGATGGTCGACCCGCCCTGGGCGATGCCGCCGGCGTCGACGTTGGAGAGCAGCGCCCGGAAGACCGAGCGGAGGTTCACGCCCTTGTGCTGGTAGAAGTCCGAGTCCTCGACGGCCAGCACCGACGCCACCATGTGGGGCGAGACGTCGGCCAGCTTGACCGGGATCCGGTTCTCCCGCTGCAGGACGGCCATCTGGTTGCCGAAGCGGTCGTACATGATCGATCGCTGGGCCAGGGCGTCGAGGTTGATCTGCTCCGGGTCCGAGACGTGGGCGCCCACCACCCGCGCCACCTCGGGCGAGACCAGCACCACGGTCGTGGCCAGCAGAGCCGCCAGCGCGACCATGAAGCCGATCAGCCGGGTGGTGCGCGAGAAGTAGGTGCGGACCTTCATGGAGCGAATCGACACTACCGGTCGGTGCCCTCCGCCCACCGTTCACCGACCGGTCCCCGAGGCCCGGTCGGTCGGCCCGGATCGGCGTCTAGGGTCCGCCCATGAGCCACCCCCGCCCCTTCCGGTTCGGGCTCCAGCTGTCCCGGGCCGACGACGCCGCGCAGTGGACCGAGCTGGCCCGCAAGGCCGAGGACCTCGGCTTCGCCACGCTGTTCCTGCCCGACCACTTCGGCGACCAGCTCGCACCGATCCCCGCCCTCACCGCCGCCGCGGCGGTCACCACCGACCTGCGCCTCGGCACGCTGGTGTTCGACAACGACTACCGGCACCCGGTGGTGCTGGCCAAGGAGGCGGCCACCGTCGACCTGCTCTCCGAGGGCCGTCTCGAGCTCGGCATCGGCGCCGGCTGGATGGCCAGCGACTACGAGCAGTCGGGCATGCCCTACGACGCGCCCAAGGTGCGCGTCGACCGGATGGAGGAGGGCGTGGCCGTCCTGAAGGGCCTCTTCGCCGACGGCCCCTTCTCCTACCAGGGCGAGCACTACACGATCACCGAGCTCGACGGGCAGCCGAAGCCGGTGCAGCGCCCGCACCCGCCGATCCTGATCGGCGCCGCCCAGAAGCGCCTGCTGTCGATCGCCGGTCGCGAGGCGGACATCGTGGGCATCAACCCCGCCATCCGCAGCGGCCGGGTCGACGCCGACGCCGCCCGGTCCGGGCTGGCCGAGGAGACCGACCAGAAGCTGGGGTGGGTCCGGGAGGCCGCCGGCGACCGCTACGACGACCTCGAGCTGAACATGCTGATGTTCAGCGTGGCCGTCACCGACGACCGGACCGACCTGATCGAGAAGCTCGCCCCGCTCTTCGGCCTCGAACCCCCGCAGCTCGAGGACTACCCCCACGCCCTCATCGGCTCGACCGGTGAGATCTGCGATCAGCTCCGCCGGGGCCGGGAGCGCTGGGACGTCTCCTACGTCACCGTCCAGGGCGACACCGTCGACGACGTGGCGCCGGTGGTCGCGGAGCTGGCCGGCACCTGAGCCCGGACGCGACGAGAGGCGCCCTCGAGGCGCCTCTCGTCCAGATCCGGTGTCGGCGGTCCGCCGACGGCGGGGATCAGTCGTCGTGGAGCTTGTCCTTGACCTTGTCGACGGCGCCCTCGACCTTCTCCTTGGCGTCGTCGACGGTCTCCTTGACCTTGCCCGAGGCCTGGTCGGTCTTGCCCTCGCGCTTGAGATCGTCGTCGTTCGTCAGGTCGCCGGCGGCCTCCTTGGCCCGGCCCTTGAGATCGTCGGTGTTCGGCATGGATGCGCTCCTTGGGGTGGCGTTCCCCTTGATCTTGCCGAGGGTCGACGGTCAATCCAACGCCCGGGACCTGTGCCAGGTCCCACAGCCCGCCGGCGCGACCGGGCGGAGGGGCGCTCAGGCGTCCTCGGCGACGTCGACGACGACGGCGTAGGAGCCGACCCCCCGAAGCCGGTCGGCGGGTACGTCGGCGCCCTGGTCCGACCGCAGGGCCTGGACCTCGGCGGAGTCGGGATCGAAGTCGACGTCGACGACGGTGCCCACCTCCTCGCCGAGCACGGTCAGGAGCCGCTTGCCCATCGGGTCGTTGCGCCCGGAGGCGGCGTCCTTGGTCTGGGCCTCGTCCCCGGCGGGCGGACCCTCGACCAGGATCGCGTCGGGCCCGAACCCGCTGACCTGATCCCAGTCGAAGGCGACGGCCTTCCGCCCCGACCCCACCACCAGCGCCACGATCTTCCGAGCGCCGGCGTCGACCACGAACGAGGACAGCTCCCCGTGGGACTCGGCGTCGTCGCGGCTGACGACCCGTCGGCCGGTGGCGTCGCGGAACCACGTCATGAGCCACCTCCCTCGTCACCGTGCTGCTGGTCGCCGTGCCCCTCGTCGCCGTGCTCGGACCGGTAGCGCTCGACCGCCGCGCCGAACCCCGAGAAGTCGTCGCTCACGTACTGCTCGACCTGATCCGGCACCAGCAGGGCCTCGCCGCTCAGCGCCAGCTGGGCCGGGCGGGGGATGAACCAGGTGACGTCGCGGTCGGGGCGGGCCAGCTGGTAGCCGACCACCTCGCCGTCGCCACCCAGCCACATGACCAGGTCGCTGACCGTGCCGAGCTTGGTGCCGCCCTCGGTGATCACCTCGTTGCCGATCACGTCACGGTCGCCGTCGGGCTTGGCCACCTCGTCGGGGGCGTCGGACCTGGCCACCAGGGCGTCGACGTCGCTGATCATCACGGCGTCGGGGCCGATGGCCGACACCGACGACGCCGGCAGCACCGCCTTCATGCGCCCGCTCATGAAGCCGCGCTTGTTGAGGGTGAGACCGAGGAGGCGGCCCTCCTCGCTGCCGTAGACCACGTCCTTGACCTCGGCCACGTCCTCGCCGCCGTCGATGGTGACGACCGGCAGCGCCATGATCTCCGAGGCCCGGATCATGCGGTTCACGACCCGCCCCCTCGCTTGGAGCCGGGTTGCTTGGCGGCGATGACGCCGCCGCTGCGTCGGGCCCGCTGCAGGACGAGCAGCCCGACGGCCAGCGCCACCAGCACCACCACCACGATCAGGATGATCAGCCAGGTTGACATCGGGACCCTCCGGTGGGCTTGGATCGAATCGAGCGGACGTGCAGGCCCGGACCGAGCGGCCGAGCGAACCCGACCGTACCGGCGTCCTCGTCCGATGTCGCTCGCCCGATCGGGCCTCTTCCTCGGATCGGGACGCCCGACCCCTGCCGGTGGGCCGCCACCCCCGCCGCCGAGCCCTGCGCCCCGCCCCGGCCGAGACCGGGCGGGTAGCGTGACCGTCGTGACGCTGCTCGTGCTGGCCGTGGTCGTGGCCGTCGCCGCCGCCGTGCGATCGACGTGGTCGCCGTGCGGGTGGTCGATGCTGTCGACCATCACGCCGATCAGCGAGCGGTCCCGCGGCCACCGCTACGGGGTCACCGCCACCTGGTTCGTGGTGGGCGCCGTGGTCGGGGGCGCGACCCTCGGCGGGCTCGCCGCCCTCGGGGCGCTGGCCGTGTCGGCCGCCGGCCCGAGCGCCGAGGTGGCGCTGGTGGTGGCCGGCGCGCTGGGAGCCGTCGCGGTGGCGGTCGACACCGGTGCGCTCGGTCCTCGGCCGCCGTTCTTCCACCGCCAGGTGAACGACGACTGGCTCCGCGACTTCCGCGCCTGGGTCTACGGGGTCGGCTTCGGTTGGCAGATCGGCGCCGGGCTGACCACCTACATCATGACCGCCGGCGTGGTCCTCACCGTCGCCCTGGCCGCCCTCACCGCCAGCCCGGCGGCCGCCCTGGGCATCGGCCTGCTGTTCGGCACCATCCGGGGCCTGGCGGTGCTGCTCAGCTCGCGCCTCACCTCCCCCACCGCCCTGACCGGGTTCCACCAGCGCTTCGGCGCCGCCGAGGAGCCGGTCCGCGTCGCGGTCATCGCCGTCGAGGCGGCGGTGTCGCTCGTGGCGCTGGCCGTGGCCTGGTGGCCGGCGGCGTTGGCCGGCGTCGCCCTGGGCGGCGCCGCCGTGGCGACCCACCGGCTGCGCCCGGCCGCCCGCACCCGCGCCACCGCCTAGGGGTGGGCGGCAGCCGGCCGCCTACCGTCGAGGCCATGGACCTGCACGAGGCGCTGACCACCACCGGGGCTGTCCGTGACTTCACCGACGAACCCGTGCGCGACGAGGTCCTGTTCCGCATCCTCGAGACCGCCCGCTTCGGACCGAGTGGCGGCAACCGCCAAGGGTGGCGGGTCGTGGTGGTCGAGTCGCCCGAGACCCGGCGGGCCCTGCGCGACCTGTACCTCCCCGGCTGGTACCGGTACCTGGCGCTGGCCGGCGCCGGGCTGACGCCCTGGGCGCCGATCACCGACCGCGACGCCGAGCGGCGGGCCCTCGAGGGGGCCGATGCCATCGCCGCCCGGGCGGCCGCGGGTCCGGGGGGCTTCGCCGAGCACCTCGACGAGGCGCCGGTCCTGCTGGCCGTCCTCGCCGACCTGCGGGTGCTGGCTGCGGTCGACCGCGACCTCGACCGGTACACCTTCTGCGGCGGCGCGTCGGTCTACCCCTTCGTGTGGAACCTGCTGCTGGCCGCACGGGAGGAAGGGCTGGGCGGGGTGATGACCACCATGGCCATCCACGACGAGGCGGCGGTCAAGGACCTGCTCGGCGCCCCCGACGAGCTCGCCCTGGCGGCGGTCGTCGCCCTCGGCCACCCGGTGCACCAGCCGTCGCGCCTCACGCGGGCCGAGGTGGCCGACTTCACCACCGTCGACCGGGTCGGCGGCGACCCCTTCACCGGCTAGGCGGTCCCGGCCGGATCAGGCGCCGGTCCAGTCCTCCCACGCCTGCTGGACCCGCCCGGCGTCCCACATCCCGTCGTGGACCACGACCCGGTGGCGGACCCGCAGCGGATCGCCCGCGGCCACGTCCAACGGCTCGTCCCACAGGAAGGCGGCGTTCACGAAGTTCGACCAGCCCTCGCCGTAGGTGTCGGCCCGGGTGCTGCCGTAGAAGGGCGTCGGGTGGCGCACGTTGCCGGGGTGGTCGAGCAGGGCGATGCCGGCGTCGTGCCGCGACACGTCGGTCCACCGTGACCGGTCCCCGAGCACCCGCTCCCGCTCGACGCCGTCGTCGAGCAGCAGGCGGGTGTCGGTGAGGTCCTCGGCGCCGCGGAAGGTGAGGCCGCCGTAGCCGCCCCAGGTGGTGAACGGCGTCCGGTCGAGGCGGACGTCGACGCGTGGCACCAGCGTCGTGTCGAGGTCGATGGCGTAGGCGGCACCCTCCGGACCGGTCGGCAGGGGGACGTGGGTCCAGCGGCGCTGCTCGCGGATGACGACGGTCTCGCGGTCGGGGCGGATCCAGTCGAGCTCGCCGGCCAGCGACACCCTGCCGTCGTCGCCCTGGTCGACGACGGGCGGTCCGTCGTGGTGGAGCACGCCGTACTCGTCGTACTCCTCCCAGAAGTTCTCCTCGTTGACGAACTTGATGGTGAACCACAGGGCGTGGTGCCAGGGGTGGTCGTCGGGCGCCTCCCGGGTGAGGACCCGACCCGACGGCGTGCGCACCGGGTGGACGAACGGGCGGCGCGACGCCCCCCAGCGGTAGGTCCACAGCCCGGCGACGTCGATGCCCCCCTCCCCGTCGTCCACCGCCGCCACCGTCGGCCCGGGCCGGTCGTCGGTGCTCATCGGCGCCACCCCTCGAGGGCGGGATCGTCGTCGGCCAGCGGCATGGGCACCTCTCGCTCCTCGGCGGCGGACACGTAGATGGCGGTGATCAGCTCGAGCAGCCGGCGGCTGTCGTCGAGGGTGACCGGCGGGGCCAACCCGGTCGCCCGGGCGGCGGCGTAGCCGGCGAACTGGCCGTAGTAGCCCTCCGGCTCGGATGGGGCCGGTCCGTCGGCGACCGGTCCACCCGGTTCAGCAGGTCCACGCCGTTCGTCCGACCCGACCGGCTCGTCCTGGTGGTCGCCGCTGGCGCCGATGCCCTCGGCGGCCAGCGCCCGGGCGACGCGCTCCCCGGCCTCGGTGTCGGCCGGGGTGTAGGTCCACGGGTCGGCGCCGTGGTCGTAGGGCTCGGTGCCCGACTCCGCCGACAGGTGCTGGAAGGTGAACCGCTGGCGGGAGATCTCGGCCACCGAGCCGGTGGTGGCGGAGAGCGTGGCCAGCGACCCGTCCGCCCAGCGCAGGATGACCGCCGCGCTGTCCTCGGTCTCGACCGGGTTCACCAGCGTCGCTGTGCGGGCCACCACCGAGGACGGCGGGCCGAGCACGAACATGGTCATGTCGAGGTGGTGGCTGGCGTGGCTGACGATGGTGCCGCCCAGCTCGGTCTCCCACCGTCCGCGCCACGGCGCGGCGTAGTAGTCAGGGCCTCGGGACCAGGCCAGGTCGATGTTGGTCACGTAAGGGCGGCCGGCGAGCCCGGCGTCGACCAGCCGGCGCAGCCGCTGGATGCCCCGGCCGAAGCGGTACTGCAGGATCGGCATCACCGTCCGACCGGTCTCGGCGGCCACCGCGGCCAGCTCGTCGACCTGGCGGACCGATCCCACGAGCGGCTTCTCGCAGAACACGTCCTTGCCGGCCCGCAGGCACCGCTCGATCTGCTCGCGGTGCAGGAAGGGCGGCGTGCAGAGCGACACCACGTCGATGTCGTCGCGGGCCAGCACCTGGTCGAGGCTGGTGGAGGGCTCGACCCCGTCGGCCCAGGTGGCGACGTCGGCCGCCAGGTCGGCATCGGTGTCGCACACCGTCACCAGCCGGTAGTGGCGGCGCTGGTCGAGGCAGGCCAGGAGGTGCGCCCGGCCGATGCCGAGACCGACGATCCCCACCCGGATGCGCTCGTCGCTCATGACGCCTTGGCCCGGCGGATCTCGGCCTTCACCGCCGCCAGCTCCTGGCGCTCGGGCCGGTCCTTGTAGTGGTCGTCGAGCGGGTAGCAGCCCGACACCAACCCGGCCCGTGGGGCGGTGGTGCAGTCGCTGAAGGTGCGGCACACCCGGCGGCGGTCGAGCGGTCGGCCGGCCAGCAGGTCGGCGGGGAGCTCCGGGTAGCTGAGGACCATGCGCCCCACGCCGATCGAGTCGGCCCAGCCCTGGGCGACCACCGGCTCGGCCACGTGGCCCAGCCAGTCCTGCAGGTAGGAGTAGCCCGAGCCGACCACGACCGTCTCCGGCCGGGACCGCTTCAGCTCGGCGGCGGCGCCGATCAGGCGGGTCACGCCGACGAGCGGGTCCTCGGGCGGCTGGTAGCCGTCGGAGGGCGGGAACCAGGCCGGACGCTGCACGTGGGGGACGTAGTAGGGGCTGCCGGCGGTGACGCAGATGGCGGTGACGCCCCAGCCGGCCAACCGGTCCACCAGCGCGAGCGGCTCGGTCAGGTCGATGCCGGCGCCGGTGCCGTCACCGCCGAAGGCGTGGCGGTACGGACGCCCGCCGCCGGGTAGGTCGTCGGGCGCGCCCACCCCGTCGTCGTCGGCGTGGAACGGCACCAGGTCGAACAGGCTGACCCGCACCCCGACGCCCAGACCGGGGGCCCGGTCGCCGATGCCGGCGATCACCTGCTCGAGCAGGTGGGTGCGCCCGGCCAGGTCGCCGCCGTAGCGCCCGCGCCGGTCGACCGCCGCCAGCAGCTCGTGGCCCAGGTAGCCGTGGCAGGCCTTCACGTCCACGAAGTCGAACCCGGCCGCCTGGGCCCGCACGGCGGCGGCGACGTAGGCCGCGGCCAGCTCGTCGAGCTCGTCGTCGGAGATCATCCGGACCGGCCGGCCCGCCGGCAGCCGAGGATCGAGCAGCGGGTGGCGCTCGGCGATGACCGGTGCCGGCCCGTCGGGCGTGGGCCGCGAGAACCGACCGGAGTGGGTGAGCTGCAGGCCGACCACCAGGTCGGCGGGGTCGTGGCCCGCGTCGGCGTGGGCGTCGACCAGGGCCGAGCGCAGCCCACCGATGGCCTCGCCGTGGCCGTCGGTGTGGATGGTCAGCTGGTGGGGGTTGGCCCGGCCGGTCGGGTCGACCGCCACCGCCTCGCCGCCCCAGACGAGCTTGGCGCCGGACCGGCCGAACCGCTGCCAGCGGCGACGGACCAGGTCGGTGGGGTGCCCGTCGTCGGTGCCGTCCCAGCCCTCCATGGGCAGGACGGTGAACCGGTTGCCGGCGGTGCGACCGACGACGTCGAGCGGCTCGGACAGCGGGCTGCCGGGGCCGGAGGTCGGCTCGTCGACGGTCGGCAGGTCGAGCCCGAGCTCGTCGAGGCGAGCGCGCAGCTCGCCGATGGAGCCGAGCTTCTTGATCTGGGGGTAGCGGGCGCGGGTCATGGGCGGGCGGGCCCGATCATGGCCGCGGACGGGTCGGTCACGACGCGACCGTCCAGCGATCGAGCCGCTCGAGCAGCGCGGCCAGCACCTCGCGGTCGGTGTCGGGCCGACGCGGCGCCCGGGGGTGCGGGGCGGAGGAGGCGAGCCAGCCGCGGAGCTGCAGGAACAGCGCGGCGTCGTGCTTGTAGGCGGGCACGGGGGTGCGGAAGCTGAAGGAGCCGAGGGCCTGGAGGTCGTCGTTGCGCTCGGCGAAGGAGGGATCACCGATCGCCCACGCCCGATCCCGGGCGGCGAACAGATCGGGGGCGAAGGCGCTCAGGCCGAGCAGGTAGTCGCTGCCGTAGCAGATCATGTCGATGGCCAGGTCGTTGCCGGTGAAGACGTGGAAGTCGGGCCGACGTTCGTCGCGCAGGGCGAGGCGCTCCCACTCCGGCTGGCGGGCCAGCGAGGAGTGCTTGGCGCCGATGCAGCTCGGCACCTCCATGATCCCGGCGTAGGTGTCCAGGTCCCAGATCCGCCCGCTGGGGGAGAACATGTCGCCCAGCTCGAAGCCGATGAAGCGATCGACCCGCTGCCCGATGGCGCGGTGGGCCTCGACCAACCGGTCGGCCGGCAGGCCGTTCAGCCCGAAGTTGGGGAAGACGACCGGGACGGCGCCGGCCTCGGCCACGGCCTCGACCGCCTGGTGCTGGCGGTCGGCGTCGTAGGCGGCGCCGGGCTCGTCGTCGACCCACGCCCCGGCCACGACCATCGTCTCGGACCCGGCCACCTTGGTCGCCACCTGCAGCACGTCGTCGCGCTCGGCCGGGCCGAGCAGGTTGCCGTAGCCGGTGTCCATGTTCACCGCCGGCGCCAACCCGGCGGCGACGGTGCGGGCGATCAGCGCCTCGAGGGCGACCAGGTCGGGGGCGCCGTCGTCGGTGATCGGCAGCAGGACCGCCGACACGCCGAGCGGGGCGCGGCCGGGTCGGAGCCGGCTGATCGGGTCGACGGTGGCCACGGCTTCGAGTCTGGCCCATGGGCGCCGACGGCCCGACCGGGGTCGCCGGGCGGCCCGACCGAGGTCGGCGGGTCGAGGGTCGGCGGGTCGAGGGCGAGGCATCGGCCGTACCATCCGGGCGTGGGATCACCTCCCGGAGACGCGTCCGGACCGCCGGCGGGCCGCTTCGACGAGCTCACCCCGCGGCAGCGACGCCGGCTGCTCGTGCGCACGCTGCTCCGGGTCACCGCCATGACCTCCCTGCTACTGGTGCTGTACGTGCTGCTCCCGCTCGACCGGTCCGGCACCGGGGCGTCGCTCGCCTACCTGGTGGTCGGCGGCGCCGTCTTCCTCGCGACCCTCGTCTGGCAGGTGCAGCGGATCATGACCGACGACTACCCGCAGCTGCGGGCGTTGGAGTCGGTCGGCGTCGCCATCCCGCTGCTGATCGTCGTCTTCGCCTCGACCTACGTGGCCATGTCGGCGCACCTCCCGGCCAGCTTCTCCCAGCCCCTCACCCGCATCCGGGGGCTGTACTTCACCATCGCCACCCTGTCGACCGTCGGCTACGGCGACATCGTCCCCCGCAGCGACATCGCCCGGCTGGTGGTGATGGTGCAGATGCTGCTCGACCTGGCGCTGGTCGCCGTCCTGGTCCGCCTGCTCGCCCACGCCGCCCGCCGGGGACTCGAGCGCCAGCGCTCGGGTTGACGCCGGCAGCACGGCTGCCACGTCGTCGGCGTCGACCTCACCCCGAGCTCTGCGAGGTGGCCACCGACCTCACCGCCCGGGTCGGGCTCGACGACCTGGTCGAGATCCGCCGGGACGATGCCCTCGACCTGCCGGGGGCCCGACGGCGCCCTCGACGTCGCCTGGACCCAGCAGGTGTCGATGAACATCGCCGACAAGCCGCGCTTCTACGCCGAGCTGCGTCGGGTGCTGCGGCCCGGTGGGCGCCTCGCCTTCTTCGACCTGCTGGCCGGGCCGGTGCAGCCCATCCACTTCCCGGTCCCTGGGCCGATGACGAGACCGCCAGCGCGCTGGCGGGGGTGGAGGAGACCCGCCAGCTCGTCACCGACGCCGGTTCGACATCGTGCTCTGGAGGACACGAGCGTCGATGCCCGGGCGTTCTTCGAGGCGCCCGCCGCCGGCCCCCCGCCCGACCGCCACGTCGGCCTGCAGCTGGTGATCCCGGACATGCCGGCCAAGGCGGCGAACCTCCGGCGCAACGTCGACGAGGACCGGCTGGCCCTGGTCCGCTGCGTCGCCACCGCCACCTGACCGGGGCGCCCGAGCGCGGTCGATCGACCAACCATCGGGCGGCCGGGCATCGGACCCCGATGGTCAGCGCCGGAGGCCGACCGGAGCCGTCGCATCTCGAACCACGGCGCCCTTCCGAGATGGCGGCAGGCGTCGGGTGACGGGCCGTGCCGGCTCACGAACGCCGCGGCCGGTCTACGGACCTGGACCGACCTGCTCGGCCGAACGGAGACGCCACGTGTAGGGCGACGGGCCGGCGACCAGCTCGTCGGCACCGGCGGTGACCCGGTCGTGGTGGTGCCGGCAGAGCTTCACCAGCTCGGGGATGGTGGTGCGGCGCGTTTCGGCCCAGCCCGTCGCCGAGGTGGCGTGGTGGACCTCGAGCCCGTACCGGGTGTCGCAGACGGCGCAGCTCGGGTAGAGCAGGTCGAGCACCACCAGCATGTGGTCGGTGGGGCTGCGACTGGTCGTGGCCATGGTGGCGACGGCCGTGCCGTGACGGAGGAACAGCCGCAGCGTCGCCTCGCCGATCTGCTCACGCACCCACGCCGCCGGCACCGGGCCGATGCCGGCCAGCTCGCACCGCTCGCCACGAGCGGTCGTGCCCCGGCGGAGGGCCGGCAGATCGATGACCACGTTGATCGCAACCTTCGGCTTCGGTGCCGGGCGGTCGCTGACGGCGGCCCCCTGGCGGGAACGGCGGCTGCACTCGACCAGCGCATCGGCCAGGTAGGCCGGCTGGCTCTCGCGCCGCCCCTCGGTGCGGGCCTGGGTGAAGGCGCCCTGGGCCAACCGCTCGAGCTCGGCCTGCACCTCGGCGCCGAGCGGAGGCGGGAGCTTGGCGTCCATCGTCCACGAACCGTCTCGATCACGGCCGAACCGGACGGCCCGGGTCGCCTGCTGCCGGGCGGTGCGCTCGGCCTCCTGCTCGGCGGATCGGGCGGCGTCGATCACCCGGTCGGCTCGTCGCCTGGTGGAGCGGAGCGGCTCGTCGGCCGCCCGGGCCACCAGCTCGTCCTCGGCGCCGGGGTCGGCCCTGGCCGCCGCGGCGATCACCGCGGCCTGCTCGCCCGACAGCGCGCCGGCGCGCACCGCTCGCTCGAGCGCAGGTCGGTCGACGAGGGACTCGGCGGTCTCGATGGAGCGGGCCGACGCCCCGTAGCGGCCGCCGCTGCGGGCGGCGTGCCAGGCGGTGAGGTCGCGCTCGCCGTCCCCCGACCAGGCCCCGGTGGCCCGCACCCGGCGCAGGAGCAGCAGCTCGGCACCGGCCAGCACCTTCTGCATGGCGAGGACGTGTCCGAGGGCGGCGTGCGCATCGGATCCGGCCAGGCGATCGACGTCGAGGTCGACGACGAGCCGATCGAGCTGATCGTGGGTCGAGCTCCACGTCGTCGCACCCATGCGCATCCTCCTCTCCGTGCCAACTGCTGTGCGATGGCGGCGGGTGGGGGAAGACACCGTGCCGAGACGAACAAGCGTACGCCCATTCGCATATCGGCGCAACCCCGAGCTCGGAGGAACGGGATGGATCGAGCGTCCCGTCGGTCAGTCGCCACCGTTGGGAAGGGTCAGGCGCTGTCCGTCGACCTCGGACCCGATGGTGCCCTCCATGCCACCCGGTGAGATCCGAGCGTCGGCGCGCAGGTAGCCGTGGTGGGCGCCGGAGACGGTCAGGTCGGCGTGGTAGTGGGTGCTGCCGACGAGGCCGTCGTGGTAGGTCGCGCCCTCGGTGCCGTCGATGACCCGGGCGCCGTCGTCGGAGAAGTGGTCGTAGGTGACCTCCACCGTGGCGGCGGTCGGGTCGGCGGGATCGGGCGTCCGCACGACGGTCACGTGGCCGCTCACCTCGCCGTCCCGGCTGCCCGGATAGGTCGTCGGCGGCGGCACGAACCCGGCCAGGTCGGGAGCCCACGTCGCCTCGGGCGTGGCCGTCGGCGCCCGCGGGGCGGCCGCTCGGCGGTCGAGCAGGTCGACGTAGACCAGCCGGGTGCCGTCGGCCGAGGGGGCGTCGAAGGGGTTGCCCCTGTCCTCCCAGAACAGGGTCTTCGTGCCGTCCGGGCTCCACGTGCCGAGGGTGCGCCCGTCGAACCCGGACGTGGGCGAGTCGGGGTTGAGCCGCTGGCCACGCCGTCCCTGCTGCTCGGCACCCATCGGGACCAGCCAGGGCTCGAGCAGGTCCTTGCGGTGGGCGACGAAGAGGTAGCCGAGCAGGACTTCGAGCCCGTCGCCGATGAAGTTGGGGCGCTTCACCTGCGACACCGTCTCGAACAGGCCGGCGGTCCGACCCGAGAACACCACGTAGGACTTCTGGTCGGGCGTGGTCGAGATGACTCGCTGGCCCTGGCCGTTCGGCGGTGGCCGACGCCACCGCTCGATCAGATCGGTGGCCGTTCCGCCGGGGAGGCGTCAATCGCGGCGTCAGCCTGAGCGACGAGCGCAGTCCGGCCCCATCTCGGTCCGGCGGCGTCCGGCTCGGGCGTCCGGGGTGTGCATCACGCCGGTCACCGCGCTCATCCGGCCGCCACCCCGAGCTTGTCCGCCATGTGGTCGACCACGGTGCGGTGGGCGGCGTGCGGGCTGAACAGGATCACCTCGGCGTCCTCGACGACGCGGACCGAGTGGTGCGGCGGCCAGTAGAAGAGCTCCTGGCCGGCGATCCGCTCCTCGGGCTGGTCGGCATAGGTGACGACCAGCTCCCCGCTGATCACGAACCCCCAGTGCGGCGCCGCGCACAGGTCCCGCTCCAGTCCCTGCAGCAGCGGGGCGATGTCGGTACCGGCCCCGAGGGAGAACCACTCCCCCGCGATGCCCCCCAGCCCGGCAGCCTCACCGAAGCCCCCGAGCTGGCGAGCCGTGGCACCCGGGACCTGCAGGACCACCGGGATCTCCTCCTTGGCGACGTGCATGTTCTCCTCCATCCATCGTGCGTCCCACCGATCGGGCCGCTTCGGAGAACGATCCACCCGGTGGCCGGCGGGACGTCTGCCGGTCGTCGGTCAACCGTCGGTGGGCTTCGGCGGCCGCGGCCGGCTGGCGGGGTCTCGGCAAGACTTGCGGCGTGCGGTTCCGGGTCCTGGGTGCGGTCGAGGTGCTCGACGACGACGGTCCCGTCGCGCTGGGCGGCCCCCGCCAGCGCCTGTTGCTGGCGGTGCTGCTGGCGCGCCGCCGCCAAGTCGTGAGCCTGGACGCCCTGATCGACGCCCTGTGGGGCGATGACCAACCCCCGACCGCGCGGCCCACGCTGCAGACCTCCGTGTCCAAGCTGCGTCGACTCCTCCGCACCGATCCCGACGTCACGCTGCGGACACGAGGTCCCGGCTACGTGCTGGACGTCCCGGCCGACGCCGTGGACGCCGACCGGTTCGACGCCGAGGTCGCCGCGGCGCGGGAGGTGGCGGCCCGCCGACCGGACGAGGCGATCCGGGCGCTGGACCGCGCCCTGGACCTGTGGCTGGGCGACGCGTTCGCCGGGTACGCCGACCAGCCCTGGGCGCTTCCGGAGGCCAGCCGCCTGGAGGAGATCCGCCTGCAGGCGGTCGAGGGCCGCAACGACGCGCGGCTGGCGCTCGGGGACCCGGACGCGGTGATCGGCGAGCTCGACGGGCTCACGGTGACCCACTCGCTTCGGGAGCGCCTGTGGTCCCAGCTGGTCGTCGCGCTGCATCGGTCGGGGCGCCAGGCCGAGGCGCTGCGCGCCGCCGCCGCCTACCGCCGGCATCTTCGCGACGAGCTGGGACTTGACCCACCGCCGGCCTTCTGCGAACTGGAACAGCGGGTGCTGGACGGCGACGACGCCCCACGCCGGGCACCGTCGCCGGCCGCGTCGATCGACGACGCGCCGATCACGACGGCAGGGGGCGCGGGCCCATGTGCCCCTGTGGCCGCGTCGCCGCTGATCGGCCGGGAGTCCGCGCTGGCGGAGGTGACGGCGGCCGTCCGCCGCTCCCGCATGGTCACCCTCACGGGACCGGGGGGCGTCGGGAAGTCCGCGCTGGCTGCCGAAGTGGCCCGTCGCCTGGGGCCGGGGTTCCGCGACGGCGTGCGGATGGTCGAGCTGGCCCCGGTCAGCACCGATGACGCCGTGGTGGCCTCGGTCGCCCAGGCCGTGGACGCGGAGCGCCGGTCGGGTCGGTCCCTCACACGGGCGGTCGTCGACGTCCTGGCCGCCCGAGAGCTGCTGGTGGTGGTGGACAACTGCGAGCACGTCACCGAACCGGTCGGTGCCCTGCTCACCGAGTTGGTGCGCTGGTGTCCGGCGGTCACGGTGCTTGCCACCAGCCGCGAGCCGGTCGGTCTGCCCGGCGAGGTCATCCGCCCGGTCGCACCGCTGGACGTCCCCGCCGAGCCGGCGGCGCCGCTGGCGGAGCTGGTGGCGGTCCCGTCGGTCGAGGTGTTCGTCGCCCGCGCCACCGAGGTGTCGCCTGCCTTCCGGCTGACGGAACGCAACGCCGCTGCGGTGGCCGAGCTCTGCATCCATCTGGACGGCCTGCCGTTGGCGATCGAGCTGGCAGCGGCGCGCATGTCGTCGATGGGACCGCGTGAGCTGCTGAACCGACTGCACGAGCGGTTCGCGCTCCTCGGTGGCATGTCGGGAAGGACGCCGCGCCACCGCACGCTGCGTGATGTGGTGCAGTGGTCGTACTCCGCGCTCGAGGACCGCGAGCGCCTCCTGTTCGACCGGCTGTCCGTCTTCGCGGGCGGCTTCGACCTGGACGCAGCGGAGCGCACGTGCGCCGAGGACGGCCCATCGGAGGTCGCCGCGTTGCTCGGGTCGCTCGTGGACCGGTCGCTCGTCGTCGCCGCGCCGTACGACGACGCCTTCCGCTACACGCTGTTGGAGACGCTGCGGCGCTTCGGCGCAGAACGGCTGGCCGACCGCGCCGAAGGACCCGCCGTCCACCGTGCGCACGTACGGACCTACGTCGCGCGAGCCGAGCACGGCGGCGCGGCGCTCGACGGTCGAGCAGAGGGCGAGTGGGTGGCGCGCCTCGACGGCGACCTGGACAACCTGCGGGCCGCCTTCGGCGCGGCGCTGGCCGTCGACGACGTCGACGCCGCGCTGCGCCTGGTGGTTCCCGTCGCCGAGGCCGGCTTCCGCTCCATCCGCTACGAGGTCGTCGACTGGGCGGAGCGGGTCGTCGCCACCGCAGGGGCGCTGGAGCACCCACTGGGCCCGTCCGCACTGGCCGTCGTCGCCTACGGCGCGTTCGTCCGCGGAGAGCTCTCCCGGGCCGTCGACCTGGCCCGCGAGGCCCTGGACCTCCGCGACCGGCTCGACACGGCCGCGTGCGGCCTCCCCGAACGCGTGCTCGGCAACGCGCTCATCTACCAGGGGCAGCACGAGGAGGCCATCGAGCACCTCGAGCGGTTCGTCGAGGTCGCCCGGGCCGCGGAGCGGCCTGGGCGCCTCGCCCACGCGATGTACATGCGGTCGGTGGCGCAGACCAGCATCGGCGACCCCGCCGGCGGTGCCGAGCTCGCCGAGCAGGCGCGAGCCGTGGCGGACGCCTCCGGCAGTCCGACCGCACGTTCGCAGGCCGCGTACGCCGCAGGGTTGGCACTGGTCCACGTCGACGCAGACGGCGCCGTGCGGCTGCTGGAGGACGCGTCGGAGCTGGCGGGGTCGGTCGGCAACCGGTGGATGCAGGCCTTCGCCCTGACCGAATCGCTGTGGCTTCGCGCCCGCCGCGGTGAGGTCGAGACGGCACTCGCCGGCTACCGCGAGGTCGTCGGGACATGGTTCCGCGGCGGCGACTGGGCCAACCAGTGGCTCAGCCTCCGCCACGTCGCCGGACTGCTGGCCGCCCTCGGCCACGACGAGGAGGCCGCGCTCCTCTCCGGGGCCGTGGAGGCAGCCGGGGCCACCTCGGCCCTGCCGTTCGCGCCGCAGGACGCGGAAGAGCTCCGAAGACTGTCCCGAGGTCTGGCCGCGCGCCTGGGGCCGACGGAGCTGGCGCGGACCCAACGAGGCGGGGCACTGCTGCGCGAGGACGCCGCCGTGTCACTCGCGCTCCAAGCGATCGACGCCGCGGTCACCGGGACTGGACCATCGGGGCCTGTTGTGTCAGGCAGGGTCGAGGCTGCGGACCGCCGCTTCGAGCTTGGCTGACACGTCGGTGACCAGGTCAGCCAGGCGCGGATCGGTCATCAGTTCCCGTGGGTCGGCAGCGGTGACCCGGCTGCCGCCGTCGACGGCTTCGATGACGACGTTGCAGGGCAGGAGCAGGCTCGCCGTCGGGTCCACGTCGAGGGCCCGGTTGGCGAAACCGGGGTTGCAGGCCCCGAGAATCTTGAGGTGCGGTCGGTCGACGCCGAGCTTGGCCTTCAGGGTGGCGGCGACATCGATCTCGGTGAGGACACCGAAGCCCTGCTCGGTCAGCGCCGCCCGGATCAGCGTCTCGGCCTGGTCCGGGTCGACGGGGAGGGTGGTGGTGATTCCGGCGATCACCGCGACACCAGTCCAAGCTCGGATTCGATGGCGGCGCGGGGCTTGACGGTGCGGGGGTCACCAGCATGGGCGAGTGAAGCCATCACAGGTCTCCGTTCAGATCGTTGGGGTGATTGCTCACCTCGTACAACCAGATACCCATAGGGGTATGTTCCCCGGCGGGCAGGGATCGGCTCCGGGCCCTGGTCAGAGGCCACATGGCGAACCCGATCGTGACGGCGACCAGATGGCCGAAGTCGGTGAACGTGTGGCCGATCAGCACCCCGCCGACGACGATGGCGGCCAGCGTCATCGCCCAGATCGTTCGGAGACGTCCGGGCAGCCGGTAGGTGAACACGGCGGCGACCGCGGCGAAGCCGTAGCTGACGCCGACGTCGATGCTGCTCTCCGGGCTACCGCTCACCACTCCGGCACCGGTCGCCAGCCACAGGCCGAGCGCGGTGAGCAGGGTCGCACCGACGTGGCCCGTGATGAACACGAGCAGCCAGCGTCTGGTCCCAAGCCACCGTTCGGCGGGGGCCAGCACGACCGCCAGGACGATGACCCACGGCAGGAGCGCGTAGCTGTCCACCCAGAACGCGCTCCGGATCAGTACCCGCAGCGGATCGGTGCGAAGGTGGGACAGGTTGCTGCTGTGAGCCCTGAGCACGGCGTCGGCGAGCGACGAGTCCAGTCCGAGGAGCACCCAGGTGGTGATCACCACGATGCTCAGGTAGATGAACGTCGCCGGCGAGAACCGCAGGTAGCGCCAGATGCCCGGCTTGGATCGTTCCCAACGGCGATGCACCGCGACGGCCGGGCGCCACTCGCGACGCAACGCGGCGCCATAGACCAGACCGACCGCCGAGACGACGACGAGGATCATCCGGTTCGAGTCAACGAACGAGGTCCTGCGCCGCTCTGCGGCGTGTCTGTCCCTGCCGACCTGCCGGGAAGACGATGTTCCCGCTCGTCCGCCAGTCGGCTGTCGACGGGATCCCCGTCGCGCTGCGGCCGATCGACGTCCTCAAGATCGCCGGGCCGCAGCGAGCGCGGTGTCGACCCAGTGTCGGATGGAGTCGGCAGGCAGCGCGCCGACCTGTCTCGAGATCTCGGCGCCGTCGGCGAAGAGCACCATGGTCGGGATGCCCTGAACGCCGAGGCGCCCTGACACGTCTGGTGACTGGTCGACGTTCACCTTCACGACCCGAAGGGACCCGGCAGCGTCAGTTGCGAGTTGCTCGAGCGCCGGGGCGACGGCTCGGCACGGACCGCACCATGGGGCCCACAGGTCGACGAGCACCGGAAGCTTCGAACGGGCGATGACCCTGTCGAACTCGTCGGTCCCCACCTGGACGAGCCACGGAAGGTCCGCGTGGCACTTGCTGCAGCGGGGCCGCCCCGCCGCGTCGTTGGCCAGCCGATTTCGCACGTTGCAGGCCGGGCACTGCAGCACGGTCGTCGCCATCAGGCGCTCCCTTCCACGTCGAGGTCCGGGTGAGTCGGGTAACTACCGGCCCCGCAGGCGAGCCAGCAGGCCCCGCCGTTCGCCGCCCACGGCCGTGACCTTCGCCTTGCCGGCGGCCTTGTCCTCACGGCAATGGCAGCGTTGGGCGGCCGGGACATCGCCGAGCACCTGCTCGACGTGGGCGCCGCACCCCGCCCAGGATGGCTTCTGGCACTTGGAGCACGTCGTCGCTCTGCACATACCCCATAGGGTATCCGACTCGACTCGTCGAGCGACGCGACGGCGGGTTGCCTTCTCGAGTCCGACGGCGGAGAAGTCGACGCCGGCGGTGGCCCAGCCTCGGGTGGCCAGACGGCGTTGCGTCCGACGCCGCAGGCCAGGTCACGAGCACGGCCTGGAGCGAGGTGAGTCAGCTCGCGCGGTCGTCTTGGTGGTGGGCATCGATGTGCAGCGGGAGGTGGAGCGGGCAGGTGCCCACGGCCGCGGCGCCGACCATGACGAGGGCGAGGGCGAGGATCGTGGCAACGACTCCGCCAAGGGTCCCAGATCCGGCGAGCCCGGCACGTGCCAACCGTGCCGGGGCGACAACAACTGCCGCGCCGCCAAGGCGAAGACGATGGTGGGCGCGGAGGGACTCGAACCCCCGACATCTGCCTTGTAAGGGCAGCGCTCTAGCCAGCTGAGCTACGCGCCCGCAGCGTGCGACGGTACCGGTCAGGCCGGGGACGGTGGGGCGGCGGCGTCGGGCGGCACCTGGGCGTCCCACTGCTCCAGGCCGCCGGTCAGCTTCTTGAGGAAGCCCATCGTGCACCTCCGTGTTCGCCCGAGTCGCCGGTGGGAACCACCGACCGGGCGGAGGCTACGCCGAAACGCAGGAGGTCGCGGGCTCCCACCGCTCGGCACGCGGACACCGCTGGTGCCGCCTTCCGGGGCGTTCAGGCGTCGACGCCCTCGCGCCGGGGGCGGTCGGGACCGGTGAGGGTCGGCGCCGCCGGCGCCCGGCTCGAGCGGGCCAGCGCCACCAGCGCAGCGGACGCCTCGTGCTGCAGGTCGGGCAGGCGGTCCACCGGGAACCACTGCGCCGACTCGATCTCCGGTGACTGCGGGCTGGCCCCTTCGGGGTCGGCGCCGGCCGCCGGTCGGGCCCGGAAGACGATGTCGATGCGCTGGGGGTCGGCGTCGACCACCACCGCCGGCTCGCCGACCAGGTCGATGACCAGGCCGACCTCCTCGAACACCTCGCGCCGAGCGGCGTCGGCGGGGTCCTCGCCCCGCTTCAGCAACCCGCCGGGGACGCCCCACTGGTGCCGGTACACCTGGCGCACCAGCAGCACGTCGCCGTCGGCCCGCTCGATCAGGCAGATCGCCCCGACCGTGTAGGACGGCGCCACCCCTCGCACCAGCCACCGCCGCAGCCGCCTGGGCAGCCGCCGGTAGACCTGCAGCGCTGCCCCCTGGGCCTGATCCATCACACCTTGGAGGCTACGGGGACCACCCACCGATTTCGTGAAGCGAAACCGTCCTTCAGCGCCGGTTCTCCTCCACGAAACGCGGTGGAGCGGGTGGGAGCGGCTCAGGGGACGGGCACGTCGCCCGGAGCGGCCCGGCGGGCGGCGACCAGGGCGTCGCGCACCTCGGCGGTGGCGGCCGCCACCGGGGTCCGGCGGGCGGCGTGCTCGAGCACGACCAGGTCGCGGTCGAAGGCGTCGACCACGGTGGCACCGGCCTCGTGGCAGACGAGCAGGCCGCCCAGGTAGTCCCACGGCCCGTGGGCGTCGTCGGCGCAGTCGAGGTAGGCGTCGAGCCGGCCGCTGGCCACCGCGCACAGGTCGAGCGCCGCCGCGCCGAGGGCCCGGAACTGGCCCCAGCCGAGGTGACGGCCCGGCAGCCCGTTCACCCCGACGAGCGCCTGGCCCAGGTCGGTCTGGCCGGACGGCCGCACCACCTCGCCGTCGCGCCGCGCCCCCCGCCGCGCACCGCCTCGAAGCGGGTGCCGTGGACCAGGTCGGCGACGACCGACGCCCGCACCCCGTCGCGGTCGACCGCCGCCAAGCTGGTGGCGAACCACGACACGCCCCGGGACGCGTTGGTCGAGCCGTCGAGCGGGTCGACCACCACCACGACGTCCCGGCCCGGCTCGTGCAGGCCGGTCTCCTCGCTGAGCACGCCCACCCCGCCGGCCAGCAGGTGGCGGACGGCGGCCTCGTCAGCGGCGATGTCGCTCTTGTACTGACCCTCCCGGGTGCCGGCCAGCCCCCAGTCGGCCACGTCGCCGAGCGCCGAGGCGACCACGTCGGCGGTCGAGTGCAGCAGGTCGAGCAGGCCGGCGTCGTCCACGACCGGCGACGGTAGGCGACGGGTGACCGGCAACCGCCAGGTAGCGCCGCCGCCAGCTGAGCGCCGCCGCCAAGGGCCCGGACCGACCGACGGCCCGCCGGCGGGAGGAGGCGGGGCGGGCGACCGGCCGACCAGAACGTCACCGGGTCGTGGCAGGCTTGACCGGACCGATCCGCCGTCCCCCCGCCGAGGAGCACCGTGGCCGTCATCGATGTGGCCGGGTACGTCGCCGACCTGAAGGACCACGCCGTCGACCACGGGTTCCACGTCCACGACGAGCGCCACTTCGTCGAGACCTACTCCCTGCGCCAGGCGTGGGAGGTCGACCTGCACCCCGAGGCGGCCTGCGGCGGCCCGCTCGACCTGCACCTCGCCTTCGAGATCGATCCCCGGACGCTGCTCAGCTTCGAGGACCTGGTGCTCAGCCTCGACGACCCCGACGAGCCACCGGAGAGCACCGACCACCTCTTCCCCCTGCACTTCAACTGGGCCCTCCCGCCCCTGCCCAACGGCCCCGACCTGCTGGTGCTGGCCACCGAGCTGGCCGGCATCGGCGGCCCCGACCTGCCCCTCGAGGTCTCGGCCATCGACTCCTACGGCTCGGTCACCGACGCCGCCGAGCGGACGGTGGGCATCGTGGCCAAGATCGACGTTCCCCTCAGCCAGCTGTACCAGGGCCAGGAGCCACTCTGCGAGGTCCTCGACCGCTGCCTCGCCGTCAGCGAGTACCTGCTCGAACGGGCTCCCGCCTGGCTCGAGGCCTGATCACCCGATCGACGACCGCACCGGGCTCGCGAACACCCGCGCCTGCGCACCGACCAAAGGACCCGTCGTGAACATCACCCTCACCAGCGTCATGGTCGACGACCAGGCCAGGGCCCAGCGCTTCTACACCGAGGTCCTGGGCTTCGAGACCAAGACCGACATCCCCCTCGGCGCCCACCGGTGGCTGACCGTGGTCTCCCCCGCCGACCCCGAGGGGTGCGAGCTGCTGCTCGAGCCCGACGAGCACCCGGCGGCACGGCCGTTCAAGGCCGCGCTCTTCGCCGACGGCATCCCGTTCACCTCGTTCGCGGTCGACGACGTCGAGCACGAGCACCAGCGGCTGGTCGACCTCGGCGTGCGCTTCACCCAGCCGCCGACCGACATGGGCACCGTGACCACCGCGGTGTTCGACGACACCTGCGGCAACCTGATCCAGATCGCGGCCACCATCCCGCCCGCCTGACCCCACGGGCGCGAAACCCGGCCGGCCGGCGGCCGGGTGCCTAACCTCCGGCGCCATGATCGGCTCTCGCCGGACCCGCCCGGCCCTGCGCCGGGCCGCCACCGCCGTCGCCGTCGTGGTGGTGGCCGTGGCCGCCGCCCTCGGCACCGACGCCCACGCCGGCGCCACCGGGGCCGACGGCCGGGTCGCGCCCGGCCCGCCGGCGGCCCGCGCGACGGTGCGCAGCACCTGGCAGGTGGGCGACCTGCCGCTCCTCCACGCCACCCGGGGTGCGAACCCCGGCATCGTCGACGCCCACGGCCGCCAGGTCGTGCTGCGGGGCGTCAACCTGAACTCGCTCGGCGACTACGCCGTGGCCAACCCGGCCTACCCGGTGACCGCGCTCCCGGTCACCGCCGCCGACTGGGACCGCATGGCCGCCCAGGGCTTCAACTCGGTGCGCCTGCTGGTCAGCTGGTCGAGGCTCGAACCGAGCCCCGGCGCCATCGACGCCTCGTACCTGGTCGAGATCCACCAGGCCGTCGACGACGCCGCCGCCAGGGGCATCTACTCGATCATCGACATGCACCAGGACGCCTGGGGCAAGTACATCGCCACCCCGCCCGGCGCCACCTGCCCCGCCGGCCTGCACCCGGCCATCGGGTGGGACGGCGCACCCGAGTGGGCGACGATCACCGACGGGGCCGAGACCTGCAACGGCGGCAGCCGGGAGGACAGCGAGGCGGTCCGCACGGCGTGGGACAGCTTCTGGTCGGACCGCGACGGCATCCAGACCCACCTGGTCGACGTGTGGGCCCGGCTGGCCACCGAGTTCGCCGGTGATCCGGCCGTGGCCGGCTACGACCTGCTGAACGAGCCGAACTCCGGCCACGGCACCGACATGAAGACCGCGCTCGGCGCCTACTACGCCCGGGCCATCGCCGCCATCCGCCAGGCGGAGGTGGCCGGCGGCCACGGCGGTGCGGGCCACATCGCCTTCTTCGAGTACTCGGTCGACGGCGTGGCGGTCGACCCCGCCTTCACGACGGACACCAACCTGGTGTTCGCGCCCCACATCTACGGCGGGTCGATCGCCCCGCTCACCGTCGAGCAGAACTGGGCCTACGCGTCGAGCCTGGCCAGCGCCTACCAGACCACGATCTGGTCGGGCGAGTACGGCTGGTTCTCCGACCCGCAGGGGAACCTGCCCAAGCTCACCACCTTCGGCCAGCTCGAGGATCAGGACGTGGCCGGCAGCGCCTGGTGGCAGTGGCGCCAGGCCTGCGGCGATCCGCACTCGATCGGATCGCCCGGCGGCACACCCCCGCCGCTCCTGGTCCACTACCAGTACAACGGCTGCCCCGGCGACGTGAACGGCGGCGTGGTGCCGCAGTGGCGCACGGTCGTCGCCCGCCCGTACCCGCGCGGCCTGCCCGGTCGGATCACCCACCTCGAGAGCAACGGGGCGGCCGGCACCCTCGTCGCCGACGGCACCGTGGCCGACGGCGCCAGCGGTCAGGCCCGGTCCCTCCTGGTGTGGGTCCCCGACACCGCCGGTCCCCCGACGGTCGGCGGCCGTTCGATCGCCGACGTGCACGTGCAACCGGTGACCGGCGGGTACCTGGTGACCGCCACCACCTGCGCCACGACCTACGAGATCCAGGTCGGGTCCTTCGCCAGCCCGGTCGGGCCGACCTGCTCGTCGACCCCGGCGGTCACCCCCACCTCCTCGCCCGGCGGCGGGGCGGGCGGAACGCCGGGGGGCGCGGGCTCGCCGTACACCGGGCAGGACGCCGACGTCACCGGGCCGGGCACCACCAGCCCGTACCCGGCCGCCGCCCCGGCGACCCCGTACGCCGGCACCGCCGGCTACACCGGCTGACCGGACGGGGCGGTCAGCGGCCGGTCTGGCGCAGGAAGGTGTCGAGCTCGAGCAGCTCCGACCAGCGGACCTCGCCCACGAACGAGCCGTCCTTGTCGACCACCGCGACCCGGTCGAGGCCGCTGGCGTCCATGGCCTCCACCGCATCGCGCACCTTCCACGACGTCGACCCGACCGGCAGGTCCGACGGCACGATGTCGGCGACGGTCGTGGTCTCCCAGTCGTCCTGGTCGACCGCGGTGGCGGCCTCGACGGTGACCATGCCGACGTAGGTGTGGCCGTCGGCCACCGGCACCACCCGCTGGCGGTTGCCGATCACGTGGTCGCGGACGAACTCGGCGACCGTGGCGTCGGGAGGCACCGTCAGCACGTCGGTGCGGAGGGCCACGCTCACCGGGAGGCGGAAGCGGCGCTCGAGGTGACCGGCCCGGGTGGAGACCTGGGCGGTCGACACCGAGCGGCGGCCCATGACGAGCAGCGACACGGTGGCGGCGAGCAGGGCCGGCACGACGAACACCGCCTTGCCGGTCGTCTCGGCCACGAACATCACGGCGGCGATCGGGGTGCGGTAGCCGGCGCCCAGGAAGGCGGCCACGCCGAGGATCGGGAACAGCGTCGAGGTCGCCTCCAGCCCCACCGACGGGTGCAGGCCCATGCCGTCGATGGCGCCGGCCACGAAGCGCCCGAGCAGCAGCCCCTGGATCACCAGCGGGATGAACAGCCCGCCCACCCCGCCGCCGGCCAGGGTGGTGGTCGTGACGGCCAGGCGGATGACGAGCAGCAGGGCGACCAGGCCGAGGGCGCGCTTGGGGTCGGCGACCCACGCGTAGGTGCGGTAGCCGGGACCGAGGTCGAGCGCCTCGTGGTACAGCGAGAAGGTCAGGATGCCGAGCAGGCCCATGGCCACGGCGCAGACCGGCACCCGCACCCACGACGAGTAGGCGTGGCTCACGTGCTTGGCCCACTTGGCGCACCGGGCGAAGATCCGGGCGCCGAGCCCCGCCAGCACGCCGATCACGACGGCGCCGACGATCTCGATCAGCCCGAACCCGTTGTAGCCGGCCGACGCCAGCGAGAACAGCGGGGTGCTGCCGACCAGGGCGATGTAGGTGAGGTAGCCGGCGGCCGACGCGGCCAGGGCCGGCAGCAGCGAGCGCCGGGCCACGTCGTCGATGTAGGGGACCTCGAGGGCGAAGAGCACGCCGGTGGCGGGCGCCTTGAACACCGCCGACACGCCGGCGGCGGCCCCGGCGACCATCAGGGCGCGGGCGTCGCTGCGGTGCACGATGCGCCCGAAGCTCCGTCGGACGCCCGACCCCAGGGCGGCGCCGACGTAGACGGCGGGACCCTCGTAACCGAGGGCACCTCCCGTGCCCAGGGTGGCGATGCCGGCGAGCATCCGGCCGATCACCGGCCGTTGGTCGATCCGGGACTCGGGGGCGTGGAAGGCCCGCACGTACTCGTCGGCGGTGGCGGAGTCGGCGCCGGCGGCCAGGTAGCGCAGGCAGAGCGCGGCGCCGACCAGACCGAGGCCCGGCGCCACCACCTGCAGCCAGCGCGGCGCCTCGACCAGGTGGTCGAACATCACGGTGCTGGCCAGTCGCTCGAACCCGGCGACCGCCAGCCCGGTCAGCACGCCGATCAGCGCGGCGACCAGCACGGTGCGGTGCTGGCTGCGCTCGAGGGCGACGTCCTCCTGGGGTTCGAAGTCGTCGTCGCGGCCGGTTCGGGGGAAGAGGTGGAAGTTCCTGCCGATGGCCACGGCGGCCGATACTAGGAACGCGACTGTTGTCGCCGACGAACCGGCGACCTCCGGGTCCGGGCCGGACGGGCCTGCGGACGGGCCGATCGGTACCGTTCCGGCATGGCCCCCTCGCCCCCGCCGGACCCGCCCGCTGACCCGGCGACGGGCGCTCCGCCGACGCTCACCACCGTCCGCGTCGAGGTCGACGGCGCACGGGGCGCGCTGGTGCTCGACCGCGCCGAGAAGCTCAACCCGCTGGGTCCGACCACCCTGGCCGAGCTGGCGACCGCGGCCCGGTGGTTCGACGACCAGCCGGCGGTCAAGGTGGTGGTCGTCTCGGGCGCCGGGCGGGCGTTCAGCGCGGGGGCGGACGTGGCCGCCTTCGCCGACCAGGAGGAGGGCGTCGGCGCCGTCGGGTCGCGCCGGGGCGCCGACCTCGGCCGGCAGATGGCCGACGCCCTCGAGGCGATGCGGGCCGTCACCGTCGCCCGCCTCCACGGCCACTGCGTCGGCGGCGCGGTGGTGCTGGCCGCCGCCTGCGACCTTCGGGTGGCGGCGGCGTCGACGCGGTTCTCGGTGCCCGAGGTCGCCCTGGGGATCCCGCTGACGTGGGGCGGGGTGCCCCGGCTGGTGCGCGAGATCGGGCCGTCGGCGGCCAAGGACCTGATCCTCACGTGTCGTCCCTTCGGCGCCGCCGAGGCCCGCCAGCTCGGCCTGGTGAACCGGGTGGTCGAGGACGACGAGCTCGACGACGCCGTCGACGAGCTGGTCGCCGTGCTCCTCTCCCGGTCGGCGTTCACCCTGGAGGCGACCAAGCGACGGGTGAACGCCATCACCGAGTCGATGGTCGGCACCGCCGGCGCGTGGGCCGACGCCGACGGCCTCGTCACCGCCCGGCGCGACCCCGAGAGCCGGGCCGCCGCAGCCGCCTACCTCGACCGCCTCCGCTCGCGCTGACCGGCGAGGGCCGACCGGCTCCGCCGGTCAGCGGGTCGTCAGCTCGAGGGCGCGGTGGTGCCGCCGACGGGGATCGGGTCCATGCCGAGCTTGGTGTGGTCCCAGCTGCGCACCCGCTCGACGTCGACCCGGACCGCCACCCGCTTGTTGAGCATGAGCTCGACGAGCGGCTTGGCCTCGTCGGTGTAGGGGCCGGTGTAGCGCTCCCACAGGTTCACCCCGACCTGCCAGAGCTGGTCGGGGTCCTCGACGACGACGCCCCGCCCCTCGATGGAGACGCCCCGAAGCGAGTCGTAGGTGAGCCCGTCCTCGACCAGCACCGAGATGCGGTCGTCGCGCCGCAGGTTGACCGCCTTCTGCGACCGCCCCTTGGTCTCGAACCAGATCTGGCCGTCGATCCAGGCGAACCACATGGCGACCAGGTGGGGCGTCCCGTCCGGCCCGACGGTCGCCATGGTCGCGGTGCGGGAGCCCTCGACGAAGGCGGCGACCTCGGCCTCGCCCATGGTGATCCGGCTGCGCTGGTTGGTGCCCACGGGGTCTCCTCGGCGATCGGCGGTGGTCGATGGCGACCGGCCCCGATCATTGCCGCGCCCGGGACGGGGCGCTCCCTCGACGCCCCGAGGGCCCGGGCTCAGCCGGTGTCGCCCCTGGTGATCCAGGCCGCCCCGCCCCCGGACCGGTCGAGCCCGACCACCACGAAGTACCCGTCGGCGCCGGCCAGCCCGAGCAGCCGCTCGGGGTTGTCGGCCAGGGTGAGGTCGTCGAACTGGCTGCCGTCGGTCGAGTAGGTCGTGGTGGTCCCGTCGTCGAGGCTGCCGCCGGTCGGGTTGGTCAGCTCGGCGGCGATGAGCTTGCCGCCCTCCGGCTCCAGGAACTCGACCGAGCTGTCCTTGCCGGCCTCGGCGTTGGTCTCGGTGCGCGTCCAGGTCGTCTCACCGGGCCGGATGCGCCAGTAGGCGGCGACCAGCTGGATCACGCCGCTCGAGTCGGTGGTGGCGCCCTTGGGCGCGGACACCCCGGCGGCCACGATGTCCGAGCCGTCGGCGGCGACGACCTTCAGGGTCGACAGCTCGCTGTCGCCCTCGAAGTTGGCGGGGTCCGAGACCGGGGCCCAGGTGAAGCCGCCGTCGTCGGAGTGCCACACCGTCGCCGTCCGCCGGTAGCCGCTCGCCGGGGCGGCCTGCGGGTAGAAGGCTTCGCCCACCGCCACCAGGCCCGGGTAGGCCGATCCCTGGGGGGTGACGGTGATGCCGAAGAGCAGGCCGCCCACCGCCCCGTCCGGCAGCGGGACCGTCGAGGCCGTCCACTTGGTGCCGTTGCCGGTGGTCTCGACCAGCGGCTTGGCCGTGGTCGGATCGACCTCGGCCGAGGTGGCGTCGTCGATGTTCTGCTGGCTGCCGACCGCGATGTAGCCGTCACCGTCGTAGGTGACGTCGCGCATCACGATCGCCTGCAACGTGCCCGCCTTGTCGAGGTCGCTCGGCTCCCGCTCCCAGGACCGGCTGCCGCCGCGGCGCAGCAGGAAGATGGCCGTCGCCGGCGCGTCGCCCTGCTTCTCGGTCCCCACCGCCACGATGTCGCCGTTGTCGCCGGGTACCGCCTGGACCGGCTCGACGCCGGCCTCGTCGATGGCGGAAGCCGACCCGGACAGCCCCCAGCGCGCCCCCGGACGGCTGATGGCGTAGGCCGCCCCGTGCCCGTCCTCGGTCCCGACCGTCACGAAGCCGCCCCGTCCGTCCTCGACCACGTCCGCGGGCCGGAAGCCGCTGGCGATCGGCTCGGTCCGGCCGAGGTCGCCCGAGCTGATGGTGCTGTCGGAGCTGCCGGTGTCGGTCGGGAGGCCCGAGGCGTCGCTGCCGGTGTCGGTGGACGCCGTGTCGGTGGACCCGCTGTCGCTCGAGGCACCCGACGACGCGGCGCTCGACGACCCGGTGTCGGCCCGGCCCTTGGCCGACGACCCGCCGGAGCAGGCGCCGGCGACGACCAGCACCAGCGCGACGAGCAAGGTCACGGCCGGTCGCACCCGACGTGCGACGGCGCGCACAGGATCGCCCATGGTTCGCCCTCCCGTTGCCCGAAGTGGTGGCGGCGACGCTACCCGACCGGCTTCGACCGCTCCCCGGCCGTCGGCGGGGTCGGCCGGTCAGCCGCCACGTGGGCCCGGCGGGGATCGAACCCGCGACCGAGGGATTATGAGTCCCCTGCTCTGACCACTGAGCTACAGGCCCGGCCGCACCCTAGGAGCCGGCGCCCGGACCGGCCTGCGGTCAGCGCAGCACGTAGTCGGCCGGGTCGACGCGGCGGGTCTGGCGCCAGTAGTCGACCAGCGGGAACGGCCAGTTCTGGGCCACCCGGCCGAACTCGTTCTTGTACCAGCTGTTCACGTCGGAGACGCCCCAGGCCATCTGCCGGTTCCCGGCGTCGATGCGCTCGTTGTACGCGTCGTGGACGTCCTCCCGGCAGTCCATCGAGCGAGCGCCCTCGGCCAGCAGCATCCGCAGGCTGTCGACGATGTAGGTGGCCTCGCACTCCGAGAAGTAGATGATGCTGCCGTTGATCACGATGTTGGTGTTCGGCCCGTACATCAGGAACAGGTTCGGGAACCCGGGCACGGTGATGCCGAGGTAGGCCCGGGCGTCGCCGCCCCACCGGTCGTGCAGGTCGACGCCGCCGACCCCGCGGACCTGCATCGGGGTGAGGAACTTCGACGCCTCGAACCCGGTGCCGTACACGATCACGTCGACGTCTCGCCGGCTGCCGTCGGCCAGCACCACCCCGCCCTCGTCGATGTGGTCGATGGCCGTGGTCACGAGCTCCACGTCGTCGCGCTGCAGCGCCGCCGGCGCGCTGCCGTCGTCGAGGATGATCCGCTTGGCGATGGGCGGGTACCGGGGCACGACCTGGGCCCGCACCTCGGGGTCGGGGAAGGCGACCTCCAGGTACTGGGTCAGCATCTCGCGCAGGAAGTCGTTGAGGGCGCTGACCGACCGCTCGCTCTGGGGCCAGTCGGGGTCGACCCGACACAGCGGCAGCAGTCCCTCGTTGGTGCGGGCCATGATCCAGAGGCGGTCCCAGCGGGCGTAGTCGGGCACGTGGGCCTGGACCCACCGCAGGTCGGGCGGCACGTCCTCCATGTAGTTGGCGACGGGCAGGTACCAGGGCGGGGTGCGCTGGAACACGGTCACCGACCCGGCGTGGTCGGCCAGCCAGGGCAGGAGCTGCACGGCGCTGGCGCCGGTGCCGATCACCGCGACCCGTCGGCCGGCCACGTCGACGTCGTCGTCCCACCGCGCCGAGTGGAACGCCGGTCCGGCGAAGCGGTCGCGGCCCTCGATGGAGGGGAGCAGGGGCCGGTTGAGCTGACCGACCGCGCTGACCACCGCATCGAACTCGGCGGTCTCCTCGCGCCCGTCGGTGCCGCTGGTGCGAACCGTCCAGCGCTGGCGCTCGTCGTCGAAGTCGGCGCCGAGCACCTCGGTGTCGAACCGGATGTGGGGGCGCAGCCCCAGCTCGTCGACGCAGGTGCGGAAGTAGCGGAGCAGCACGTCCCGGGTCGAGAAGTGCTGGGGCCAGTCGTGGGTCTGGGCGAAGGAGTAGCTGTAGAAGTGGTTCGGGATGTCGACCCGGCAGCCGGGGTAGGAGTTCTCGAACCAGGTGCCGCCGACCTCGGGGTTCTTCTCGAGGACGGTGAAGTCGACCCCGGCCTGGGCCAGGCGGTGGGCCACGGCGATGCCCGACATGCCCGCGCCGATCACGGCGACCCGCAGTTCCCGGTCAGGGGCGAGCGACGCCTTCTCCCAGGCCGGGGCGCGCAGGTCGGCGTCGCCGAGCGACAGCTCCTCGCGGAGCAGCGGCAGCAGCTCGTCACCGACGTCGGTGCCGGCCACCCACGACACCATCGTCCGCAACGCCTCGCCGGTCGGCGGCGGGGCGGGGACGTTGCCGCCGTCGCGGTGGGCGATCAGCGCCCGCACCGCCAGCTCGCGGGCCCTGGCGACCTGCTCGGCGGTGTACCCGCCGTCGGGCTCGAACATCTTGAGCGGGTCGAATCGGAGGTCGTCCTGCAGCAGCGAGAGGTCGCCGGTCAGCGCCGCCACCGATGCCAGCAGCGGGGGGACCGGCGCCTGGGCGGCCTCGACGTGGGCCCGGATGTCCTCGTCGGTCCCGGTGATCGGCTCGCCGCCGGGGTTCAGGCGCAGGGTCGGGGCCCGCTGCTCGTCGGCTGGCGCGTCGCTGGTTCCCATCACCAGCGCGTCTACTACGCCAGGGCGGGTGGCGCGCCGAGCGTGCGCATGATGGTGAGGTCGTCGGTGGTCACGCCGGTGACGCCCCAGCCGGCGAGCTGGTTCACCCGGCTCATGCGGTCGACGGTGTAGGCGAGCACCTGCAGGTGGCGATCACGCAGCCGGCGCACCAGCGACGGGGTCAGCAGGTGCTGTTCGATCGACACGCCCGCCAGGCCCGGGACGTGCTCCCCGCCGGCGAGGAACCGGGCGAGCTGGTTCCGGGTCGTCAGGCTGAGCAGCGCCACCGTGCTCGGCCGGGACCGGTGCACGGCGTCCAGCACGGCCGGGTTCGGGGTCGACAGGTAGGTCGTCCGACCGGGATGGGAGGCGAGGAAGCGGTCGAGGGTCGCCAGGCCCCGCCGGTTCCCGCTCTTGAGGTCGAGCATCGTCGCGGTGCCCTGCGACGCCGCCCACGACCGGGACAGGTCGGGCGCGCGCCGACCGAGGAAGGACGGTCCGGCGGTGTGGAGCGCGACCAGCTCCGCGCCGGCCCAGTTCACGTCGATCTCGACCATCCCCGCGTGAGCGGCGACGGACTGGCGGGTGGCCGACAGCGAGTTCCCCGCGTTGTGGGCGTCGACCAGCAGCCGCAGGGCGGCCGGGGTCGGCGCCGCGTCGAGCGGGTGGGCGACGAGGTGGACGTGCTGGTTCGCCGCCGCATCGCCGGCCTGCTCGGTGCCGGCCAGCACGGCGAGGACGACGAGCAGGGCGACGCCGAGCCGACCCGCCCGGCGCCCTCGGCCGGCGCGCCCACGGCCGGGGCGTCGACGGCCGGGGCGGGGGTGCCGCCGGGTCGGTCCTCGTCGGGGGCGCGTGCTCCATCCCACCCGGTCACCGTGCGCTGCGGCGGGTTCGCGGCGAGACAGCCCGGCCTGTGGCGAAGGCAAGCGATCCGTCGGCGCCGGTGGCGTCGGCGGTCCGACCCGCCAGGCTGGCTCCATGAGCGACGAGGCAACCGAGTACGAACCCAGCCCCTGGGAGTGGGTCAGCAACCAGGTCGAGGCCTACGAGGCCTCGGGCGGGCGCGAGGCCAACGTCCTCGAGGGCACCGAGTGGCCGATCGTCGTCGTGACGTCGGTCGGGCGCCGCACCGGGAAGATCCGCAAGACCCCCCTGATGCGGGTCGAGCACGACGGCGAGTGGGCGCTGGTGGCGTCGAAGGGCGGGGCGCCCGAGCACCCCGTCTGGTACTGGAACCTGCAGGCCCACCCCGAGTCGGTCCAGGTCCAGGACGGCCCGGAGGCGGTGCCGGTCGACGTCCGCGAGCTCGAGGGCGACGAGCGCCGCACCTGGTGGGACCGGGCGGTCGAGGCCTACCCGCCCTACGCCGAGTACCAGGAGAAGACCGACCGCCTGATCCCGGTCTTCCTCGCCACCCCTCGCCGCTGACCGTCGGACGTCGCGCGTCGGTCGCCGCTGACCGGCGGTTGCCGAGTGCTCGGCCCTCGACCAGGGTGCGGGCCCGCAGGGCGGCCTGGGTGCGGTCCTCGACCTGGAGCTCGTCGAGGATGCGCGACACGTGGCTCTGCACCGACTTCAGCGACAGGCTGAGCGACCCGGCGATCTGCCCGTTGCTCTCGCCGTCGGCCAGGTGGGCGAGCACGTCCCGCTCGCGCTCGGTGACGCCGGCCAGGGGATCAGGACCGGCGGGCCCACGCGGTCGGCGTCCGACGAGCACCCGGGCGGCGACCCCCGCTCCGAACACCGCTCCGCCGGTTCATGGCACTGGCTCCTTGGTCGTGGTCACGAGGACGCCACGACGATCCGCCCGACGCCTTCCCTCGACCAGAGCACGCGCTCCCGATCGAGCCGGGAGATCCTCACCACCGCCGAGCCGGGGAACCCTGCAGGTGGGAGTCGGCCTGGTGCAGAAGAGCCACCTCGGTCACGGCGCCATTTCCTTTCCGACGGGCCGCTGATACCACTTGCCATATACGAACTGCTGTTCTAGCATGAACTGATCGACGGCGAGGCGAGCGGGAGGTGAGGCGATGACCGGTGGTCCGGGCTTCGACGACGCGGTGGCGCGGCTCGAGGACGAGGTGGCGGCCGTCGCCGGGGCGGTCAACGCCGCGCAGGCCCAGCTGGTCGAGCTGACCCGGCGGGCGTTGCGCGACGGCCTGTGGGACCAGTGGGGCGTGCACTCGCCCGCCCAGTGGCTGGTGTGGCGGGCCGGCCTGTCACCGGCGCACGCCAAGCAGGTGGTCGACGTGGCCGGCCGGGCCGACGACCTCCCCCACCTCGAGCGGGCGGTCGAGGCCGGCCGGCTGTCGGTCGATCAGGCCGCCGTCGTGGCCCAGAGGTGCCCGGTCGGCTTCGACGCCGACGTCGTGGCGGTGGCCGAGAACGCCACCGTGCCCCAGCTGCACCGGGTGCTGCGGCGCTACCACTTCCCCGAACCGGCCGACCCCGGCGCAGCGGGCGGACCGAGCGAGTCGGGCGGCCCCAGCGAGTCCGCCGAGCCGGCGCCGACGGTTCCTCCCCTCCCGCCGGCGGTCGCCGAGGGCGAGCGGCGGGTCAGCTTCGGCGGCCTCGACGGCGGCGGCTGGCGGGCGGGCATCGTGCTGCCGGCCGACGAGGGCGCGGTGGTCGAGCAGGCGCTGGTCGCGACGCGCGACGAGCTGTTCCATCGAGACCACCCCGACGTCGAACCCGACAGCCCCGAAGGACGCAAGCTGCGCCTGGCCATCACCTGGGCCGACGCGCTGGTCGCCCTGGCCGCCGACTCGCTGTCGGTCGGCGAGGTCGAGCACCCCGGTCGGAGCGTCGACCGGTTCCGCGTGCTGGTCCACCTCGAGGCCGACCCCACCGACCCGTCGGGCCCTGGCGTGGCCACGCTGCACCCCTCCGCTCCCCTGCCGACCGCACTGCGCCGATTTCTCGGCTGCGACGGCGACGCCGTCCCGGTGTGGGAGCGCCACGGCACCCCCGTCGCGGTCGGCCGCTCCCAGCGCATCGTCCCGGCCCGGCTCCGCAAGCTGGTCGAGCACCGCGACCAGGGCTGCCGGGTCCCCGGGTGCGACGCCACCCGCTGGCTGCACATCCACCACATCATCCACTGGGAGGATCTCGGGGAGACCGAGCCCGAGAACCTCATTGCGCTGTGCGCCAAGCACCACCGTCAGCACCACCTCGGTGTGCTGGGCATCACCGGCACCGCCAGCCGCCTCAGCATCACCGACCACCGGGGCAAGCCCATGCCCGGCGTCGGCCACGGGCACCCACCACCCCCCGACCAGGCACTTCCCGAGACCCCGCCCTACCGAAACCCACCTGGCGAGCCGGTCGACCCCCGTTGGATCGACTTCGCCCCCAACCTCGAGCAGCGAAGACCGGTCGGTGCCGCCAGCCCGTAGCCGGCCCAGTCGGGCGTCAGCCGGTACCGTCCGGCACGGACTGGTGGAGGTGGGTCGTGCAGGGGACTCTCGATGACCAGGCGGTCGAAGGCGGGCCACTCGATTGCGGGCCGCTCGATTGCGTGACGAGCTGAGCGGGCGGCGCTGATCGTCGGTGCGCTGCTGGTGGTGTCCGGGTGCCTGCCCGGTGAGCCGGTGACCGATTCCGGGCCGGCCGTGTTCGTGCCGAGCAGCCAGCGGCCGACCGTGTCCTTCGTCGGCAACCCGACCGACCCCGCCGCCTACCTCTGCGGCAGCCCGCGACTCGGCGACTTCGCCCGGGCCGCCTGCGCCACGCACTTCGAGGGCACCGGCATCGCCGTCGAGATCCCAACCACGTGCATCGACACCGCCCGTGCCTACGACCGGGGCCTGCGCTGACGCCGCCCAAGAGGTCGTCACCCCTCGGCGGCGGGGTCCGGGTGGGTCATGTCGAGGGGCACGACCACCCGGTCGTAGAGCTCCTCGTCGACGCCGTTCGCCAGCGCCGCCTCCTTGAGGGTGAGGCCGTGGTCGATGGCGTGGTGGGCGATGGTCGAGCACCGGTCGTAGCCGATGATCGGCGACAGGGCGGTCACCATCATCACCGAGTGGTCGATGTTCTCGCTCAGCTTGTCCTCGTTCAGCTCGGTGCCCTCCACCATGAAGCGGCGGAAGTGGTCGCACATGTCGGCCATGATCCGCGCCGAGTGCAGGGTGTTGGCGATGATGATCGGCCGCATGGCGTTGAGCTCGAAGTTGCCCTCGGCGCCGGCCATGGCGACCGCCACGTCCGAGCCCATGATCTCGATGCAGACCATCAGCATGGCCTCGGCCTGGGTGGGGTTGACCTTGCCGGGCATGATCGACGAGCCCGGCTCGTTGGCCGGCAGCAGCAGCTCGCCGAGGCCGGTGCGGGGGCCGGAGCCGAGCCAGCGGAGGTCGTCGGCGATCTTGTAGAGCGACACCGCCGCCGACTTGAGCGAGGCGTGGGCCCGCACCATGCGGTCGAGGGTGCCCTGGGCGGTGAACCGGTTGGCGGCGGTGACGTAGGGATCGCCGGTCAGCTCGGCGATGGCGGCCGCCACCTCCTCGGCGAAGCCCTCGGGGGCGTTCAGCCCCGTGCCCACCGCGGTGCCGCCCATGGCCAGCTGCAGCAGGCCCTCGACCCCGTGCTCGACGTCGTCGATGGCGTCCTCGACGCGCGCCGACGTAGCCGGACCACTCCTGGCCGACGGTGATCGGGGTGGCGTCCTCGAGGTGGGTCCGGCCGATCTTGACGACCTCGGCCCACTGCTCGGCCTTGGCCGCCAGGGCGTCGCGCAGCTCGCGCAGCGCCGGCAGCGTCGCCCGGGTGATCAGGCGGTAGGCGGCGATGTGCATGGCCGCCGGGAAGGTGTCGTTGCTCGACTGGGCCATGTTGACGTGGTCGTTGGGGTGCACCGGGTCGTGCGACCCGAGCTCACCGCCGAGCAGCTGGACCGCCCGGTTGGAGATGACCTCGTTGACGTTCATGTTCGACTGGGTGCCCGACCCGGTCTGCCAGACGTAGAGCGGGAACTCGTCGTCGAGCTGACCGCCGATCACCTCGTCGCAGACCTTCTCGATGGCCTCGGCCCGCCACGGCTCGAGCCGTCCGTCGGCCGCGTTCACCTGGGCGGCGGCCTTCTTGACGTACCCGTAGGCGTGGTACACCTCCTTCGGCATCCGGTCGTCGCCGATGTCGAAGTGCTCGAGGCTGCGCTGGGTCTGGGCCCCCCAGTACCGCTCGGCCGGGACCTGGACCTCGCCGAGGCTGTCGGACTCGGTGCCGCGACCCCTGGGCGTCGATGCCGATGGGCAGGTCCTGCAGCTGCGGAGGGTTGGCGCCGCCCCCGGTGTCGTGCTCGTCGTTGGCGTCGTGCTCGTCGTCGCTCACGTGTCCACCGCTACCACGGGAACCAGCTCCGGCCACCACTGGGTCTCGCGGACGGTCTCGATCACGTCCTCGGTGGCGTTGCGGGCCACCCCCTGCTCCTGGGCCTTCACCGCCACCTGCACCGCGACCACGCTCGAGGTGGTGTGCAGCTCGCCGTTGGAGGGCAGCAGCGCGGCGCCCGGCAGGGTGAGATCGGCCTCGCCGGCCACGGCACGGGCGGCGGCGTGGATCATCTCGTCGGTGATCTTCGAGGCCCGGCAGGCGATGGCGCCGAGCCCGAGCCCCGGGTAGAGGGCGGCGTTGTTGGCCTGGCCGATCTTGAAGGTGACCCCGTCCACCTCGACGTCGTCGAACGGCGAACCGGTGGCCACCAGGGCCTTGCCGCCGGTCCAGTTCAGGAGCTGCTCGGGGGTGGCCTCGGCCAGGGGGGTGGGGTTCGACAGCGGGAAGATGATGGGCCGCTCGGCGTTGGCGGCCATCGTCTTCACGATCGACTCGGTGAAGCGGCCCGGGGTGGTCGACGTGCCGATCATGATGGTCGGGCTCACCTCGGCGACGACGGCGGCGAGGTCGACGATCCCGCCGTCGACCCGAGCGGCCTGCAGCGACGCCATCTCGGGCCAGCGCTGGGCGTTGGCCTCGATCACCGCCGGCGCGGTGCGCTCCCAGGTCGACGACTCGACGGCGGGCCGGGCGTAGGGCCGCTGGTAGTCGAGCAGGCCGTCGGTCATGTCGTCGGTGAGCAGGCCGGGCAGGTCGACCATCCAGATGCGGGCCTGGGCGTCCTCACGGCTCAGCCCGTCGCGCACCATCTGGTCGCAGATCTGGTCGGCGATCCCGCACCCGGCGGTCCCGGATCCGCAGATGGCGACCCGCTGCTCGCTCCACGGCGAGCCGGACAGCGACACGGCGTTGAACAGACCGGCCATGGTGATGGCCCCGGTGCCCTGCATGTCGTCGTTGAAGCTCGGCACCTGGTCGCGGTGGCGCTCCAGGATGCGCCGGCAGGTGCTCGACCCGAAGTCCTCCCAGTGGAGCATGGCGTTCGGGAACAGCTTCTGGGCGGCGGCGACGTAGGCGTCGATGAAGGCGTCGTACGTCTCGCCCCGCACCCGTGCGTGCCGGTAGCCGATGTACAGCGGGTCGTTCAGCAGCGACTCGCGGTTGGTGCCGGCGTCGAGCATGACCGGGATCACCCGGTGGGGGTCGATGCCGGCGGCCGCGGTGTAGACGGCCAGCTTGCCGATGCAGATGTCGACGCCGTTGGCGCCCCAGTCGCCGATGCCCAGGATCTCCTCGGCGTCGGAGGCCACCAGCAGGTCGATGTCCTCCTCGCTGGCGCCGTAGCCGGCCAGGTTCTCCTCGATCTCGTCGATCCGGTCGATCGAGAGGAACACGCCGCGGGGGTTGAGGAAGACCTTGCTGAAGTGCTCGATGGCCTCGCCCACGACCGGGTCGTAGACGACCGGGAGCATCTCGAGCAGGTGGCGCTGCAGGAGGGCGTAGAAGAGGGTCGCGTTGGTGTCGTGCAGCCGCATCATGAACAGGTGCTTGGAGAGGTCGGTCGGCTCGTCGACGTAGAGCTCGTAGGCCTGGTCGAGCATCGGGCAGGAGGTCGCCGAACACGGCGTCCGGCAGCAGCCCCTCGAGCTCGAGCGCCTCGCGCTCCTCGGGCGAGAAGGCGATGCCCTTGTTGAGCATCGGGTCGCGGAGCACGTCGTAGCCACGGGCCGCCGTCTCCAGCACCCGCTTCCCGTCCCGGAGCGCTGGGTGCGCCAGTCGGCTGTACATGGTTGGTCTCCCTCGTCTGGGCCTCGTCCACTGCCTGCGGCCACCTTCGATCGGAGGCCGGGGCCGAAAACTAAGGGTGATTCGTCGACTCGAGACAGGTCCAGAGAGGTGACCGAAGCGTGATCCATCATGCGCGCAGCCGCTCAGCATCTGCGAGTTGCTTGTCACCGTGCGGCTGGTGGTCGACGACCCGGCACCACAGGCCCGAAAGCACCCGTTCGGCAGTTCCCCACTCCCAGATCGCTGTGCGGTCGCAGCCTGACGCCGCCGCCAGCCAGTCGGCACGCTCGTGCAGGTCGTCCTCACCCGGCGCATTGCGCATGAGTACGCCGAGGTCGTACTCGGGCTCCGCCATGACCCCTTCTGGGTCGATGAGCCTGAAGGTGCCATCTCCGGCTTGCAATGCATTCAGTTCGTGCAAGTCGCCGTGGCACAGGACGGCACGGGTGTCGTGGTGAGCCGCGGCCCGCCGCTCCGCGCAGGCGATGGCGTCAGCGAGGACGCGTTCGGAACAGGCTCTGTCGCTCTGCTCCCAAACCTGCTCGAGACGTTCGATCGTCCACCTCGCCCGCTCCGAGCCACGCTGCAGGCGGATGCTCGGGTCGATGGGTCGCCACATCTGCTTCGCGGCGTCGAGCAAGAGCTCATGGCGCTGCCGACGCGGTACCCCGAGGTCATACATCGACGGTCCCAGCCGCTCGAGCAGCAGCGCACGCCGATCCGTGTCGTCGTCGAGCAGTCGAACGCAGCCGTGGCCGTCGGCAAGACGTAGGACCGTCGCCTCGAGCGCGAGCTTCCCGGCGTTGCCTGGCGGTGCGAGCTTGAGCACCACGGCGCTGCCATCCGTCCTCGTCGCCTCGACGACGAGCGCGTTCATGCCGAAGCCATCGCAGGAGCGCCCGATGGCGAGCGACCACTGCGACGCCATCTCGCGGACCAACTCGGGTAGCGCGTCGAGCCACGAACCCTCGCCCGCAGCGACTCGTGCCTTACGCAGAGAAGTCGGAACCTCGATCATCGCGCCGACCAATCGGGCTTTCTCCGTCCTGCTCCTGCCGCCAGGGGACCAGATCCCCTGGTCAGGAGAGCTCCGGGGGTGGGGCTCGAACCCACGACCCTCTGATTAACAGTCAGATGCTCTGCCAGCTGAGCTACCCCGGAATGCGGCTTCGCACCCTACCAACGGGTGCTCCGGCGACCCGACACGTCCGGCCGGTCGGTGGCCGGGTGGAGATGACCCGGCCGACGATGCGGTTCAGTCGCCCTCGAGGTAGTCGCGGAGCTTCTGGCTGCGCTGGGGGTTGCGGAGCTTGGCCAGGGTCTTGGCCTCGATCTGGCGGATCCGCTCGCGGGTGACGCCGAACTCCCGGCCGACCTCCTCGAGGGTGCGGGGGTGGCCGCCGTCGAGGCCGAAGCGCAGCTTCACGACCTCCTTCTCCCGGTCGTTGAGGTCGGAGAGCGCCTCGAGCACGGCGTCGCCGAGCATGTGGCGGGCGGCCATGTCGGCGGGCACCTCGGCCTGCTGGTCCTCGATGAAGTCGGCCAGGTTCGAGTCGTCGGTCTCCCCCACCGGCGAGTCGAGCGACAGCGGGTCCTGGGAGATGCGCTGGATCTCGCGCACCCGGGCCGGGGTCATCTCGACCTTGGCGGCCAGCTCCTCGACGGTGGGCTCGCGCTCGAGCTCCTGGATCATCTCCCGCTGGGTGCGGTGCACCCGGTTGATGCTCTCGACCATGTGCACCGGGATGCGGATGGTGCGGGCCTGGTCGGCGATGGCCCGGGTCACCGCCTGGCGGATCCACCAGGTGGCGTAGGTCGAGAACTTGAAGCCCTTCGTGTAGTCGAACTTCTCGACCGCCCGCATCAGGCCGAGGTTCCCCTCCTGCACCAGGTCGAGCAGCTGCAGGCCCCGGTTCGAGTAGCGCTTGGCGATCGAGACGACGAGCCGGAGGTTGGCTCGGGTCAGCGCGGCCTTGGCCTCCTCGCCGTCGGCCATGAGCCGCTGCAGCTCGCGGCGCGACGTCATGTCGAGCTCCGAGGAGCACCCGGCGGCGGCCAGCTCGGCCAGCTTCTCCGACGCCAGGGCACCCGACTCGATCCGCTTGGCCAGCGTCACCTCCTCGGCGGCGGTCAGGAGCGGCACCCGACCGATCTCGCGCAGGTAGGCGCGGACCGGGTCGGCCGAGCTCGATGCGCCCGACCCGGTCGAGCCACCCGAGCGGGAGTCGACGCCCGGGCGGGCCCCTTGGCTGCGGATCTGGCGACGCCGGGCGGCCTGCTCGACCGGCGACCGGTCGGCCGAGTCGTCGTCGACGATCAGCTCGAGCTTGTGGTTCGCCAGCCACTGGCGGATCTCGTCCTGCACCGAGGTCGTCGGCTCCTCGACGTCGATCGCCTCGAACACGTCGTGGAGCGAGACCTTGCCGCCCGCCTCGAGCCCCCGGCTCAGCAGCCGTTGCATCCGGGCCGGATCGGTGCTGGCTGCGGTGGCCGAAGCCTCGTCGTTCATCCACTTCCCTCGGCGCGAGTGACGAACCACCGTACCAACTGGTCCTCGACCACCTGGCTGGGGACGTCGGCGTCGAGGGCTTCGAGCTGCTCGTGCAGCCACTTGACCACCGGCGGGTAGGCGACGAAGTTGTCCGGGTCGTGGGCGGCCTGCTGCTCCACCTCGGCCAGCGCCCGCACCGCCTTCTCCCGCAGCAGGTCGCGCCGCTGCAGGAGCGGATCGGCGTCGGTCTCCTCGACCGCGAGCCGCTGCAGCAGGTCGGCGGCGCCGGGGTCGGCCCCGCTGATGGCGACGTGCAGGTCACCGCCGGCGTCGCGCAGGGCCCGGAAGGCGGCCACGTTGCGGTCGTCGTCGAACAGCACCTCGTGCAGCAGCGGCAGCACCGCGCCCGGCTGCTGGACGGCCAGGCGCAGGGCCATGGTCTCCTTGGTGTCGACGACGGACCCCGATCGCCCGGGGGGCCGGGTGGGTCGGGACGGGGGGACGACCTGCACGGAGCCGTCCTTCAGGCTGGCCCGCAGTCGGTCGGCATCGAGCCGGGTGCGGTCGGCGACCTCCATCACGTACTGGTCGCGCACGAGCTCGCTCGGGTGCTCGCCGATGACCGCCAGCGACCGCTCGGCCGCCTTGCCCCGGCCCTCGGGCGTCGAGAGGTCGGCGGCCGCCAGCACCCGCTCGATCCGGAAGCCGAGGAAGGGCGTGGCCCCCTCGACCGCCGACCGCAGGCGCTCGGGGTCGGAGCGGGACAGGTCGCCCGGGTCGTGGCCGGGCGGCAGGTCGGCCACCGACACGTCGACGGAGTACTTGCGCTCCCACGCGTAGAAGCGGTCGGCGGCGGCCTGTCCGGCGGCGTCGGGGTCGAAGGCGAGCACCACCTTCGTGGCGAAGCGGGTGAGCAGGCGGACGTGGTCCTCGGTCAGGGCGGTGCCGCAGGTGGCGACCGCCCGGTCGAGGCCGATGGCGGCGAAGCCGATGACGTCGGTGTAGCCCTCGCACACGATCACCTGGTCGGCCCGCACGATCTCCTCCTTCGACCAGTTGAGCCCGTAGAGCACCTTGCTCTTTGCGTAGAGCTTGGTCTCGGCGGTGTTGCGGTACTTGGGCCCGTCGGCACCCGGGAGCTTCCGCCCGCCGAAGGAGACCGGGGAGCCCTGGGGGTCGAAGATCGGGAAGAGCACCCGGTCGCGGAAGAAGTCCTGCTGGCGGTGCCGCCGGTTGACGAAGCCGAGCCCGGTGTCGGCCAGCACCTGGTCGGGCAGGGACAGGTGGCGGGCCAGCAGGTCCCAGCCGTCGGGGGCGTACCCGATGCGGAACCGCCGGACCTGGTCGCCGTCGAGCCCGCGCTCGCGCAGGTACCGCCGCGCCGTCCCGGCGTCCGGTGCGGTCAGCAGCCGCTGGTGGTACCACTCGACGGCCTCGACCATGACGTCGGTCAGGCGCGACCGCTGCTTGCGGCTCTCGCCCTCGAAGCGGTCGGTGTAGCGCAGGGCGATGCCGGTGCGGGCGGCGAGGTACTCGACGGCGCCGACGAAGTCGAGGTGCTGCAGCTCGCGGACGAAGGTGATGATGTCGCCCTTGGCCTGGCAGCCGAAGCAGTAGTAGAGGCCCTGCTCGGCGTTGATGGAGAACGACGGGGACTTCTCGCCGTGGAAGGGGCACAACCCGACCCACCGCTGCCCGACCTTCTTCAGCTGCAGGAAGTCCTGGGCGACCTTGACGAAGTCGGCGCTCTCCCGCACCCGCACCACGTCCTCGTCGACGATGCCCACGCCCCGATCATGCCCGGAACTCCGCCGGACGCGATCGGACGATCAGGGACGGGCGGCCGGCTCCGGCTCCTCCTCGTCGGGGGCGGGGTCGCTCCCGACCTCCCCGTGGCGCCGGTCGCCGGCCAGCGAGGCGACCATGGTCACCACCAGCACGCCGAGGATCACCGCCAGCGAGGCCCAGGTGGGCACGTGGTCGTGGAACCAGTCCTCGGCGAAGAAGCTGCCGAGCATCTTCACGCCGACGAAGGCGAGGATGGCCCCGAGGCCGACGTTCAGGTACCGGAAGCGGTCCTGCATGCCGTGCAGCAGGAAGTAGAGCGACCGCAGACCGAGGATGGCGAAGGCGTTCGAGCTGAACACGATGAACTGGTCGCGGGCGACGGCCAGGATCGCCGGGATCGAATCGACGGCGAAGACCACGTCGGTCGTCTCGACCATGATCAGCACGGCGAAGAGGGGGGTGGCCACCCGCTTGGCGCGACGGACGGTGAACAGCTTCTGCCCGTCGTACTCGGTGGTCGAGGGGATCAGCCGCCGGACGGCGCGCAGGGCGATGCTGTGCTCGGGGTCGACCTGGTCCCCGTCGTGGAAGGCGATCTTCCAGGCCGAGTACAGCAGCACCGCCCCGAAGATCAGCAGCATGAACTGGAAGCTGTTGATGAGGGCGACGCCGGCGAAGATGAACCCGGCCCGCAGCACCAGGGCGCCGAACACGCCCCAGAACAGCACCCGGAACTGGTACTTGGGCGGCACCGAGAAGTAGCTCAGGATCACCGCCCACACGAACACGTTGTCGATCGAGAGGCTCTTCTCGATCAGGTAGCCGGTGACGTACTCGTTGGCGGCCGGGCCGCCGTGCCACCACCAGATGACCAGGCTGAACCCGAGGCCGAGGGCGATCCAGCAGGCCGACTCGACCGCCGCCTCCTTGAACGACACGGCGTGGGCGTCGCGGTGCACCACCAGCAGGTCGAAGACCAGCAGCGCCGTGATGAAGGCGATGAAGGCGGCCCACTCCCAGGGCTCGACGTGGACCGAGGTGAACCGTCCCGTCGCGGCGGCCAACATCGCTCGAAGGGTACCGGCGGCCCCCCGGCCGCCCGACGGCGCGCCATGCCCGACCGCGCCGACGCTCGTCTGGCAGGGTCGCGCCATGCTCTCGAAGAAGGTCGACACCGACCGGGACGACACCCCGGACCAGCACCTCGCTCCGCTGTTCGCCGAGCGGGCCCTCAACCAGCCGGTGCCCCGCTACCGACTCGCCGGGGACGAGATGAGCGCCCGGGCCGCCTACCAGCTCATCCACGACGAGCTCGCCCTCGACGGCAACCCCCTGCTCAACCTGGCCTCCTTCGTCACCACCTGGATGGAGCCGGAGGCCGACCGGCTGCTGGCCGAGACGCTCTCGAAGAACTCCATCGACGAGGACGAGTACCCCCAGACGGTCGAGATCCAGCGCCGCTGCGTCAACATCATCGCCCGGCTGTTCCACGCCCCCGAGGCCGGCAGCTACGTCGGCACCGCCACCATCGGGTCCTCGGAGGCCATCCACCTGGGCGGCCTGGCCCTCAAGTGGAGGTGGCGGGAGCGGTGCCGGGCGGCCGGGCGGTCGACCGAGGCGCCGAACCTGGTCATGGGCGCCAACGTCCAGGTGGTGTGGGAGAAGTTCTGCCGCTACTTCGACGTCGAGCCCCGGTACGTGCCCTGCGCCGAGGGCCGCTACGTGCTGGGTGTCGACGAGGCGCTGCAGCAGGTCGACGAGAACACCATCGGCGTCGTCGGCATCCTCGGCAGCACCTACACCGGCGAGTTCGAGCCCGTCAAGGAGCTCAACGACGCCCTCACCGACCTGAACGAGGAGAAGGGGTGGGAGGTCCCCATCCACGTCGACGCCGCCAGCGGTGGGTTCGTCGCCCCCTTCGCCTTCCCGGACCTCGAGTGGGACTTCCGGCTGCCGCTGGTCAAGTCGATCAACGTGTCGGGCCACAAGTACGGGCTCGTCTACCCGGGCGTCGGCTGGGTCGTGTGGCGCGACCAGGCCGAGCTGCCCGACGACCTGGTCTTCCACGTGAACTACCTGGGCGGCGACCAGCCGACCTTCAACCTCAACTTCTCCCGGGCCGCCGGGCAGATCATCGCCCAGTACTACAACTTCCTCCGCCTGGGTCGGGCCGGCTACCGCGCCGTCATGGAGAGCCTGCTCGGGCTGGCCGACCACCTCTCCGACGCCATCGACGCCACCGGGCACTTCGAGGTGATCGGGCGGGGCGAGAAGCTGCCGGTCGTCTGCTTCCGGCTCACCGGCACCCGCAGCTACGACGAGTACGAGATCTCCGACGGGCTGCGGGCCCGGGGCTGGATCGTGCCGGCGTACACCATGCCCAAGGACATCGAGGACGTGGTCGTGCTGCGGGTGGTGGTCCGCGAGAGCCTCAGCCGCGACCTGTGCGACGCCCTGGTCGAGGACCTCCAGCGCTCGATCCACCGGCTCGAGGCCCTCGGCGACGGCGTGAAGCAGCTCCAGCCCTTCCAGTCCCGGCCGGACACCACCACCAGCACCGGCGCCAACTCGCCGACCACCGGGGAGCACGGGGTCTGCTGAGGACCCCCAGCGGCACGGGGTCTGCTGAAGACCCCCAGCGGCACGGGGTCTGCTGAAGACCCCCAGCGGCACGGGGTCTGCTGATCCGTGGTCAACTGCGGGCATGACGCGCTTCGGACTGCAGAACCCCAACTTCACCTTCGACGGAGCCGACGCCGACATCTTCGAGACGGTCGCCGCCCGCGCGGTGGCGGCCGAGGAGGTCGGCTTCCACTCGTTCTGGGTCATGGACCACTTCTTCCAGCTGCCGCCGCTCGGCGGGCCCGACCAGAAGATGCTCGAGGCCTACACGCTGCTCGGCGGCATCGCCGCCCGCACCGAGCGCATCCAGCTCGGCACGCTGGTCACCGGCGTGACCTACCGGAACCCGGCGATCCTGGCCAAGACGATCACCACCCTCGACGTCATGTCGAAGGGGCGGGCCATCCTCGGCATCGGCGCCGCCTGGTACGACGTCGAGCACCACGCCCTCGGCGTCGACTACCCCCGTGACGGCGAGCGCCTCGACCGGCTCGAGGAGGCGGTGCAGATCTGCCGGCTGATGTTCCAGGGCGACCACCAGAGCTTCGCCGGCGCGCACTACCAGATCGACGACGCCCGCAACCTGCCGGCGCCGATCCAGGAGGGCGGTCCGCGCATCATGATCGGCGGCGGCGGCGAGAAGCGGACCCTGAAGCTGGTGGCCCAGTACGCCGACGAGTGCAACATCACCGGACCGCTCGAGACGGTGAAGCACAAGATCGAGGTGCTGCACGGCCACTGCGACGACGTGGGCCGCGACCGCTCGGAGGTGGCGGTCACCTGGATGGCTCCGGTGCTGCTCACCACCAGCCCGGAGAACACCGAGGAGACCCGGGACATGCTCGAGTCGGCGGCCACCCCCGAGGAGGCGGCCGGCTTCCTCGTCGGTCAGGTCGAGGAGATCCCCGACCTGGTCGCCCCCTTCGCCGAGGCCGGCGTGGACGAGGTGATCTTCACCTTGGCCTTCGGCACCCCGGAGGAGATCCGGGCCCTCGGCACGGCCTGCATCGACGCCCTCGGCTGAGCGGTCAGCTCTTCCAGGTGAGCAGGACCCAGTTGCGGGACTTGCCGTCGAAGTAGCTGCCGGGGCCGTAGTACATGCCGTCGTAGAGGTTGCGGGGGTCGATCGACGCCGGGTTCGACGGGTCGGGGTGGTCGAAGATGGCGAAGCTCACCCACTGCGGGTTGATGTCGAGCTCCATGCCGCGCACGCACCCGGCCTGCACCATGGTCGTGGCCAGGGTGCCGGGACCGATGCCGGGTCCGCCGGTCCAGCGGACCTGGCCGTCGGCGGTCACGCAGACGCCGGACCGGGGCACGTAGGAGGTGCCGCCCAGGGTGGCGCCCCAGGTGGAGGTGTCGCCGTCGGCGGCGCCGTTGACCGCGCCGCCGTCGACGATCAGCCGCAGGTTCTGCAGCACCGCCTCGACGCGGTCGTCCATGCCCACGTCACGCCCCCACTGGCCCACGGTGGCGGTGCCGTCCTTGTAGACGACCAGCGACGCGGCACCGTCCTGCAAGGGCACGGGCTGGGCGCCGCCGAGGTAGAAGCCGCCTCCGGACACGTCGTACTTGAACCCGCCGTTGAAGGCGGCCACCGCCCGGCTGCGGTACTCGTCGGTGATCGAGGTCGGCCGGATGAAGCCGTTGCCGTCCTCGTAGCCGGGCATCAGGTTGAACCGCAGCTTCGACTGGTCGATGTCGACCACCCAGGCGCCGGTCGAGGCCTGGTTCACGGTGAGCCCGTCGTCGTCCGGCGGCGCCACCGCCGGGCGGGGCGGCGCCGTGGTCGTGGTGGTCGTCGTGGTGGTGGTCGAGGCGGAGGTCGTCGTCGGCCTCGTCGTCGGCGGGGGGTCCGAGGTCGGGCCGGACCTCGACGCCGTCGTGGACGCGCCGTCGGGGCGACGGGCTGCGGCCGTGGTGCGGGCCGCCCCCTTCGCCGACCCCGACGAGCCGCAGGCCGCCGCGGCGAGCAGGCACAGCACCGCCAGCACCCCTGCTCGAGGGCGGGCGCGCCGGCCGGGCAGACCCCTCGATCGTGGCACGGCGAGAAGTCGTCAGACCAGGCGGGTCTGGAGGTGGGCGGCCAGGTCGTCGATCGGCAGTCGCTCCTGGTCCATCGAGTCGCGCTCGCGCACGGTGACGGCGTGGTCGTCGAGGGAGTCGAAGTCGACGGTCACGCAGAAGGGGGTGCCGAGCTCGTCCTGGCGCCGGTAGCGGCGGCCGATGGCCTGGGTCTCGTCGTAGTCGCACTGGAAGAGCGGCTGCAGCCGGCCGAGCACGTCGCGGGCCACCCCCGACAGCTCGGGCTTCTTCGACAGCGGCAGCACCGCGACCTTGTAGGGGGCGAGCCGGTGGTGGAGCCGCAGGACGGTGCGGGTCTCGCCGCGCACCTCCTCCTCGTCGTAGGCGTCCATGAGGAACGCCATCATCGTGCGGGTCGCCCCGGCCGCCGGCTCGACCACGTAGGGCACGTACCGGGTGTTGGTGGCCTGGTCGAAGTAGTCGAGCCGCTCGCCGGAGCGCTGGGCGTGGGCGGCGAGGTCGAAGTCGGTGCGCTGGGCGATGCCCTCGAGCTCGTCCCACCCCCACGGGAAGAGGAACTCGATGTCGGAGGTGCCGGTCGAGTAGTGGCTGAGCTCGTCGGCGGCGTGGGCCCGCAGGCGCAGCCGCTCGGGCGTCATGCCCAGGTCGAGGTACCAGCGCATGCGCTCGCCGCACCAGTACTCGTACCAGCGGGGGCCCTCGTCGGGCGGCACGAAGTACTCCATCTCCATCTGCTCGAACTCGCGCGTGCGGAAGACGAAGTTGCCCGGGGTGATCTCGTTGCGGAACGACTTGCCGATCTGGGCGATGCCGAAGGGCGGCTTCTTGCGGCTCGTCTGCAGCACGTTGGCGTAGTTGAGGAAGATGCCCTGGGCCGTCTCGGGTCGCAGGTAGACCTCGGCGCCGGCGCCCTCGACCGGCCCGGCGATGGTCTTGAACATCAGGTTGAACTGGCGGGCCTCGGTGAAGCTGTGCTCGGCCCCGCAGTTCGGGCAGGTCTCGGGGTCGTCCAGCTTGTCGAGGCGGAACCGCTCGTTGCAGTTCTTGCAGTCGACCAGCGGGTCGGTGAAGTTCTGCAGGTGGCCGGAGGCCTCCCACACCGCCGGGGGCGTGAGGATGGCGCTGTCGAGGCCGACCACGTCGTCGCGCAGCTGCACCATCGAACGCCACCACGCGTCCTTGACGTTGCGCAGCAGGAGCACGCCGATGGGGCCGTAGTCGTAGGTCGAGCGGAAGCCGCCGTAGATCTCGGCGGTCTGGAACACGAAGCCGCGCCGCTTGCTGAGGTTGACCACCTTGTCGAACAGGTCGGGGTCGGCCACCGGCTCGGGCATGGCCGGGCAGCGTAGCGGCGGTCCTCTCCCACCCCTGCGGCGGTTCCGGGCTCCGTTCCGCACGCGGCGGGCGTCGATAGTGTCGCTCCGTGACCGCCTTCGCGTACCAGAGCCACGACTCCACCGCCGTCGTCGGCCGCCGGATCGGCGCCTGGTTCATCGATCTCATCATCTACCTGGTGCTGGCCTTCAGCATCCAGGCCGCCATCCCGAACAACGCGGCCAAGACCTACGACCTGACCGGCGCGAACGTGACGCCGAGCGAGTTCTGCTCCCAGTGGAAGGCGAACCACAGCGGCCTGTGCTTCGACCTGAGCAGCAGCAGCACCAAGCAGGCGTTCACCTACCAGTCGACCGCCTATCCGTTCATCATCGTCTTCGGGCACATGGCGCTCTACGCCCTGGTGCAGGGCCTGCTCGGCGGCAGCCTGGGGAAGCTGGCGGTCGGTCTGCGGGTGGTCGACGAGGACGGGAACCTGTGCGGGGTCGGCAAGTCGTTCATCCGCACGTTCCTCTGGATCATCGACGGCATCACCTTCGCCCTGCCGATCGTCGGCGGGGTGCTCATGGTCAGCACCAAGGGTCACCGGCGGGTGGGCGACATGGCCGCCCACACCTACGTGGTCGACAAGGGCGAGGTCGGCCACCCGGTGCAGATCCCCGGCGTCACCGCCCCCGCCGCCGGGATCCCGGGCCCCCCGCCCGCCGGCGCCTGGGGGGCGCCGCAGCAACCGTGGGGGCAGCCCGGCCCGGGCGGCCAGCCGTGGGGTCCGCCCGGCGGCACCTCCGCCGGTGGCTGGGCCCAGCCCGGCACCCCGGCCCAGCAGCCGCCGGCCGACCAGCCGGCGGCGGTCGACGCCCCTCGCTGGGACCCCGACCGCAACACCTACATCCAGTGGGACACCAACCGCTCCGCCTGGCTCGAGTGGGACGACACGGCCAAGGAGTGGAAGCCCATCTCGACCTGACCGGTCGACCTGACCGGTCGACCTGGCCGGTCGGCTCAGCCCCGGTCGAGCAGGTGGACCGAGCGCAGGCGGCGCTCGAGGTGGTGCTCCATGGCCCGGGTGGCCAGCGCGTCGACCTCGTAGGTCACCGGTCCCGCCCCGCGGCGCAGCGCCTCGGCCAGCCGTCCGTCGAGGATCTGCTGCAGCACCACCACCGCCTCGGGCGAGATCGCCGCGCCCTGGCGGTGCTCGGTGCAGAGCACCCCGCCCTCCTCCAGGTCGAGGGCGACCAGGTCGTCGGTCCTCCCACAGGCCACGCAGCCGTCGACCTCGGGCCGGAAGCCCTCGAGGGCCAGCGCCTTGAGGTAGAACCCGGCCACCACCAGCGGGGCGTCGTGGGCGTCGAGCGAGCGGAGGGCGCCGAGCAGCATCTGGTACAGGCGGGGGTTCGGCTCCCGCTCCTGGGAGAGCTGGTCGGCCGCCTCGAGCATGTTGACCGCCCGGGCCAGCCGGTCGAGGTCGGCGCGGATGGTGCCGAAGTGGTCGATCGACTCGGCCTGGGTGATGGTGTCGAGCTCGCGGCCCTCGTAGAGCTGGACGGCGACGTGGCGGGTGGGCTCCAACCGGGCGCCGAACCGGCTCTTGGTCTTGCGCACCCCCTTGGCCACCGCCCGCACCTTGCCCCGCTGCTCGGTGACGAGGTGCACGATGCGGTCGGCCTCGCCCAGCTTGTAGGTGCGGACCACGACGGCGTGATCGCGGTAGAGCCCGTGCTTCACCGGATCACCACCGGGCGGCCGTCACCGGACGCCGCCGAAGCGGCGCTGGCGGGCCTGGTACTCGCGCACGGCGTCGAACAGGTGCTCACGGCGGAAGTCGGGCCAGAGCAACTCGGTGAAGACCAGCTCGCTGTAGGCCAGCTCCCACAGCAGGAAGTTGGAGATGCGCGCCTCGCCCGAGGTCCGCACCACCACGTCGGGGTCGGGCATCTCCGGGTCGTAGAGGCGCCGGCGGATGGCCTTCTCGTCGACCTTGTCGGCCTTGACGCCGTCGGCCACCAGGGCCTTGACCGCGTCGACGATCTCGGCCCGGCCGCCGTAGTTGAAGGCGATGGTGAAGGTCATGCGCCGGTTGCCCTTGGTCAGGTCGGCGGCCCAGTCCATCCGGCGGATGACGCGCTTGGGCACCCGCCAGTCGCGCCGGCCGACGAACTGGATGCGCACCCCCTTGCCGTCGAGGTCCTCGGCGTGGCGCTGCAGGATGCCCTCGTTGAAGCCCATCAGGTAGCGGACCTCGTCGGGTGGGCGGCGCCAGTTCTCGGTGCTGAAGGCGTAGACGGTGAACCAGTCGAGGCCGAGCTCCAGCGCGCCCTCGACGGTGTCGAACAGGGCTTCCTCGCCGGCGGCGTGGCCCTCGGTGCGCTTGAGGCCCCGACGCTCGGCCCACCGGCCGTTGCCGTCCATGACGCAGGCGACGTGGCGTGGGATGCGGGCCGGGTCGATGCCCTCGATGGTCACGACCGGCCAACCTACCGCCGGCCCCTCCCCGCCCCGGGGACGCGCCGCCGGTACCGTCGCTGGGTGGTCCGCTCCCCCGTCGCCGCCGCCCGGCCGGACGCCGTCGGGGGTCGCCGGCCCCTCGCCGAGGAGCTCCAGACCGTCACCGGGGCCCTGCCCGGCGGCGGTGAGCACCGCCCCGGCCAGATCGAGATGGCCGAGCTGGTCGAGTCGGCCATCGAGCGCGGACGGCACCTGGTGGTGCAGGCCGGCACCGGCACCGGCAAGTCCCTGGCCTACCTGCTGCCGGCGGTCCGGTCGGGTCGCACGGTGGTGGTGGCCACCGCCACCAAGGCCCTGCAGGACCAGCTGGCCGGCAAGGACCTGCCGTTCCTGGCCGAGCAGCTCGAGCGGCCCGTCGCCTACGCCGTGCTCAAGGGGCGCTCGAACTACGTCTGCCGCCAGCGGATCGAGGAGGTCTCCGCCGACGAGTCCCAGCTCGCCCTCGACGGCCTGGCCGGCCGGGCCCCCCGCTCGGAGCTGCAACGGCTGGCCGCCTGGGCGGCCGAGACCCCGAGCGGCGACCGGGCCGACCTCGACTGGGAGCCGTCGAACGTGGCGTGGTCGGCGGTCAGCGTCACCTCCCGCGAGTGCCCGGGGGCGCAGCGCTGCCCCAAGGGCCGGTCCTGCTTCGCCGAGCTGGCCCGGGCGGCGGCCGCCGAGGCGGACGTGGTCGTGGTCAACACCCACCTGTACGGCCTCGACCTCGAGTCGGCGGGGGTGGTGCTCCCCGAGCACGACGTGGTGGTGATCGACGAGGCCCACCAGCTCGAGGACACCATCTCGGCGACCTTCGGGTCCGAGCTCACCGCCGGTCGCTTCGCCAACGCCGCCCGCAGCGTGCAGGCCATCGTCGACGACCCGGCGGCGGTCGACGGCGTCGTCGCCGCCGGCACCCGGCTCGGCCAGGTGCTGGCCGAGCACGTGGGCCGCCGACTCCGGGGCGAGCTGGACCACGACATCGCCGACGCCCTGGCCCTCGCCCGGGAGCGGCTCGACCGGGTGGCCGCCAGCCTGCGGAAGATCGACGAGGCCGGCCGAGGCGAGGACGTGGTGGCCCGCAAGCACCGGGCCACCAAGCTCACCGGCACCCTGATGGCCGAGATCGACCTGGTGCTCGACCCGCCCGAGACGTCGGTGCGGTGGGTCGAGGGCCCCGAGCACGAGCCGGCCCTGAAGCTGGCCCCGGTCGACGTGGGCGAGGTGCTGCGCGACGTGCTGTGGTCGACCCGCACCGTCGTGCTCACCAGCGCCACGCTGCCGGCGCTGCTCCCGGTCCAGCTCGGCCTCGGGCCCGACGACCACGACCGGGCCGACGTGGGCAGCCCCTTCGACTACGAGCACCACGCCCTCCTCTACTGCGCCGCCGAGCTGCCCGACCCCCGGGCCGACGGCCACGAGGCCGCCCTGCTCGCCGAGCTGACCTCGCTGATCGGCGCCGCGGGCGGCCGGACCCTCGCACTGTTCACCAGCTTCCGGGCCATGGACGCCGCGGTCGAGCACCTGCGCCGCACCCTCGACACCCCCGTGCTGAGCCAGCGCGACCTGCCCAAGCCGGCGCTGGTGGCCGCCTTCTCCGACGACTGGTCGGCCAGCCTGTGCGCCACCATGGGCTTCTGGCAGGGCATCGACGTGCCCGGCCCGTCGCTCAGCCTGGTCACCCTCGACCGGCTGCCCTTCCCCCGCCCCGACGAGCCGCTGCTGCAGGCCCGCCGGGAGAAGGCCCGGGCCGACGCCTTCCGCCTGGTCGACCTGCCCCGCGCCGCCACCATGCTGGCCCAGGGGGCGGGCCGGCTGATCCGCTCGGCCGACGACCGCGGCGTGGTGGCGGTGCTCGACCCGCGCCTGGCCCGCCAGAAGGCGTACCGGTGGGAGCTGATCCGGGCGCTGCCGCCGATGCGACGCACGCGGGACCGGGCCGAGGTCGAGGCCTACCTGCGGGCGCTGCGCGCCGAGGACGGCTGAGCGGCCGCCTCCAGCAGATCGGCGAGGCGGTCGCCCAGCCGGTCCCAGCCGTACCGGGCCACGACCAGCCGGCGCGCCGCCGCCGCCCGGCGGTGCGCCGCCGCCGGGTCGGCCAGCACGCCCCGCACGGCAGCGCCGAAGCCGTCGATCTCGGCCAGCACCAGGTGCTCGTCGCCGGCGTCGAGCCCCCGGGCGCCGAACGGCGTCGACACCACCGGGATGCCGGCGGCGAAGTACTCCACGATCTTGAGGTTGGTGCCCGACCCGGTCCGCATCGGGTTCAGGGCCACGTCGACGCTGGCGAGGAGGGTCCGCTTGGCGGTGTCGGACACCACGCCGGCCAGCACCACGTTCGGCGGCAGGGTCCGCCCCTGGAAGTAGCGGCTGTGGCTGCCGACCAGCAGCACCACCACGTCCGGCAGCTCCGGGGCCAGGTCGATCAGCGCCTGGGCGGCGTCGAGGTTGGGCGGGTGCCAGCTGGCCACGAAGACCGCGACGGCGCTGGGCGCCACCGCAGGGTGGGCCAACGCCCGCCAGCGGTCCCGCCAGCGCCGACCGGCCGCCGTCCGGTGCTCGGGGCTCGGCACGGTGGTGGCCACGTCGGTCCCGTTCGGGATGACCACGAAGCCGTCCGACGCCGGTCGTCCGGCGCGGGCGGCCAGCACCTCGGCGTCTTCGATCGAGCAGGTCACCACCGTCGCCGCCTCGGCGGTCGCCCGCCGCTCGACGCGGTCGACGAAGTCCACCAGCCCGCGGGCCTCGGCCGTGTCGGGCAGCACCGCCCGCTTCAGGTCGGTTTCGACGTTGTGGGCGTCGAACACGATCGGCCGGTCGGCGCCGATGGCATCGAGGGCCGGCAGCAGGAAGGGGTGCGAGAGCAGCACCACGTCCGACTTCTCGACCGAGGCGGCCAGGGCGTCGAGGTAGTCGGGGCTGAGCTCCACGTCCCGCCCGGCGACGATGTCGGTGGTCGGGACGGCCAGCCGGCCGCTCAGGTCCTGGTCGACGGCGTGGTGCTCGAGCGAGGCGGCGACGGCGGTCTCGACCAGCCCGGGGCCGATCTCGGTGCTGGTGGTGGCGAAGGGCGGGGCCACGAGGGTCAGGATCTCGACCTCGACCCGGCGGGCGGCCGCGCCGTACAGGTGCAGGTAGCGGAGCTGGCCGCCACCCCGGGGCGGGTACACGCCGTAGGTCGACATGGTGGTGACCCGCAGGCGCCGGCCGGAGCCCGCGGTACCCGCTGCGCTCGACGAACCTGCCGGTCCCCCTGCGCCCGCCGACGCCCCCGCCGGACCCGTCCCGGCGCCGGCGCCCCGGGGCCCGTCCGCGCCCGGCGCGGCAGGCGGCGGGCGGAGGGCCAGGATCCTGGCCACCGCCCGCTCCCAGGTGACGGCACCCGACCGCCGGTACCCGGCGCGGCCCATGCTCGCCGCCCAGTCGGGGTCGGCGGCCAGACGGCTGCAGGCCGAGGCGAGCGACGCCGGCGTCGGCGCCACCACCAGCCCGTCCAGGCCGTGGACCACCAGCTCGGTCGGGCCGCCGGCGTCAAGGGTGGTGACCACCGGCGTGGCGCAGCCGTGGCTCTCGAGGGTGACGAGGCCCAGGTCCTCGTCGAGGGGGACGAACAGCGTGGCCAGCGCCTCCTGGTAGCGCCGCACCAGCTCGGCGTCGTCGATCCGCCCCAGGAACGAGACGTGGTCGAGGCCGTCCGCCAGCCGACGCAGCTCGGGCTCGGCCGGCCCGGTGCCGGCGATCACGAGCGGGCAGCCGGGTCCGGCCAACGCCGCTGCGGCGACGAGCAGGTCGATGCGCTTGGGGTGGTCGAGCCGGCTGCAGGTGAAGAACGAGCGGCCGGCGGTCCCGGTCGCCGACGACCCGTCACCGCCCGCCGGCGGACCGGGTCGGGGCAGGTCGGACGGGAGCAGCACGACCTCCGGCACGACCCCGTCGGGGAAGTAGCCCGGCCGGCTGGCGACCCGCCGCGACAGCGCCTGGTGGGCGCGGATCCGGCTCGGGTCGAGGGCGACCCGGTCCAGCCAGTGGACGAGCTCCCGGGCCAGCGGGCCGGGCAGGGCCAGATCCGGGTGATCGGCCCCCACGGCGTCGACGAGCCGGTCGAAGCGCCGCAGCAGCTCCGGCAGCCGGGCGGCGTCGGGCGCCGACCGGACCACCTCGAGCACGCGGCCGACCGCGTACCCGGCCTCGGCGACGACCGGGGGGAGGTCGAACAGGTGGTAGGTGTCGTAGAGGCCCCGAAGCGGGTGGAACATCAACAGCCGGTGGTCGGGGTGGTCGACCATCCAGGCCGGGTACTTCGAGGTGATCACCACGTCGAAGCGGTCGAGGTCGAGGGCGGCGAAGCGGCGGTAGCCGTCGACCAGCCCCGGCAGCGCCCGTTCGTCGACCGGCAGCTTGACCTGCTCGACGCGGTGGTCGGTGAGGCGCCCGATGGCCGCCTCCAGGCCGTCCCACGCCCGTTCGGCGCCGCCCCGCACCGCCGGCACGGGCTCGGGCGAGACGATGGCGATCCTCATGGTCGGTGGGCGAGCGGCGTCCCGTCGACGGGCCGGCTCACCGGTCCACGACCCGGTTCACCGGTCCATGACCCGGTCGACGGCGTCGTGCAGCTCGGTCGCGCACCGGGCCCACGTGAACTGCGAGGCGGTGTCGAGCGCTCCCTCCCCCAGCTGCCGGGCCAGCGCGGGGTCCTCGGCGATGCGCGCCACCGCGTCGCCGATGGCCGGACCGGTCGGCTCGACCACGAAGCCGTTGACGCCGTCCTGCACGAAGGCGGTGAGCCCGCCGCCGTCGCGGCAGCAGACCACCGGGCGCCCGTGGGCCATCGCCTCGAGAGCGGTGAGCCCGTAGTCCTCGTCGTAGGCGGGCGCGACGACGCAGGGGGCGTCGCGGTAGAGCCGCAGCAGCTCGCCGTCGTCGACCCGGCCGGCGATGCGCAGGTTGGACCGTCGGGGCCGCGCCGCCCGCCGGTCCTCGGGGCCGACCTCGCCCCGGTTGCACCACAGCTCCCCGGGGGTGACGGCGTCGAGGTCGGCGCCCCGCTCCGACAGCCGGCGCTCGACCAGCTCCACCCACGGCAGCCGTCCACCCGTGCCGACCAGCACCCCCCGGAGGGCGGGCCGGTGGCGGAGGGCGTGGACGAACAGCTCGGTGCGCTTGGGGAACTCGCTGCGGCTGACGCACAGCACCTCGCCCCGCCCCGGTTCCGCCGTCGCCCCCTCGGGCCGGTCGTCGCCCACGCCCACGCCGAAGTGCAGGACCGAGGACCGGGTGACGCCGTTGAACCGGCGCAGCCGGGCCTCGACGGTCTCGGAGATCGGGCAGAACCAGCCGACGCGGTCGAGCCGCTCCTGGTCGACCTCGCGGAGCCGGGCCTGGGCCCGGAGGTGCAGGTCGGGGTCGAGGGCGAACCCGGCGGCCAGGTAAGGCTCGCTCAGGTCGTAGAAGACCCGCAGGTGGTGGAAGAAGATCGAGAGGTGGTGGTCGTGGGTGGCGCCGTAGGAGGGCGGCTGGGTCGACACCACCAGGTCGGCCGCCGACAGGTCGAGGCGGTCGACGGCGGCGAGCACCGCCAGGTGGCGGAAGAACTCCGGGGACGCGTCCCAGACGCGATCGGGGACGGGCAGGCCGAAGGGCCGCCGCGGGAGGTCGGGGATGGAGATGGCGTGGCGCTCGACCCGGTGGCCGGCGGCCTCGAGCAGCCCGACGGTGCGGTCGACGGCCACCTCGCCACCGCCCCGGAACCCCCAGTCGGGCTTGACCAGCGCGATCCGCAGCGCCGTGGTCACGCCTGGTCGGCGCCGACCGGTCCGGCGCCGCTGGACCCGTCGTCGGCGGGCCCGGCCTCCGCCGGCTCGGGGGCGGCGGCCGGGTCGAGGGTCGCCTTGCGGGCCACCACCGCGTAGTCGAGCGGACCGTACAGCGCCCAGTGCAGGTCACCGGCGAGCTGCGGGGAGAGGTCGGCACCGCCGAGGTCGGCCGGTTCGGCCGGCCCGTCGCCGGGGGTGTGCAGGTAGCGCACCTCGGCATCGGCGAAGCCACGGGACTCGACCAGGAACTGCAGCAGCTGCGGGTGCAGCGGCTTCACGTGGGTGGGATCGAGGTAGAACGCCGCCGCCCCGACCTTGAGGTTCGTCGGGTTGGGCGTCTCCAGGATCAGCAGCCCGCCGGGCTGCAGGGCGCGGAGGGCGACGTCGACCAGCTCGACCAGCACGTCGAGCGGCAGGTGCTCGGCCAGGTGGAAGCCGGTGACGGCCCGCAGCGAGCCCTCGGGCAGGTCGCGCAGGTGGGCGACGGCGTCGCCCGCCCGCACGTCGAGGCCGCCGTCGGCGTTGGCGGCGACGAAGGCCTCGTTGGTGTCGACCCCGTAGGCGGGCACGCCGACATCGCGCAGCACCTCCAGCCACTCGCCCCGGCCGCAGCCGACGTCGAGCACCGGACCGCCGCCCAGGCCGGCCACGTCCGGCAGGTACTCGGCCAGCAGCTCCTTGACCTGGGGTCGGGTGCCCCGGAAGGCGTCCTCCAGATCCGAGTAGAGCTCGTCGTAGGTGGCGTCGAGCTGTCGGGACAGGGCCACCAGCGGTTCGCCGGCCGGCTGGTCGCCGACCGCGTCACGGGCGGCGCGCAGGACCGACTCCTGTCGACTCCGCAGCATGCGGACCTCGCCGTCGACGTAGGCGCGGAGCCGGACCAGCTCGGCCTCGATCCGCCGACGCTCCTGCTCGGCCTCGTCGCGCTGGCGGCGCAGGGCCGCCACCTCGTCGGTCAGCGAATCGGCGGTGGTCTCCGCGGTGGCGACCGCGGCGAAGAGCTGGGCGTTGCTGGCGGACGCCCGGGCCTCGATCTCGTCGACGAAGGCGAGGAGCTCGGCCACCGCGTCGGCCAGCTCGGCGTTGAAGGTCGTCTGGTAGTTGGTGACCGGCCGCAGGGCGGTGACCAGCGCCTGCTTGGCCCGCCGCCCCCGGGCGGTCGTCGGCACGGCCGTGCCCATGTGGGCGTGGTCGCGGGCGACGGCCAGGTGCTGGGCGGCCGCCGGCTGGTGGCTGCCGGGCACGGTGGTCATGGCGATCCCTTCCGGAGCGTCGTCGCCGGTGAACCGGCCGCCCTTGCCCTCGGCCCGGTCGGCGACCTCGTCGATGTAGCGGAGCACCTCGGCTCGGTCGGTGCGGGCCACGACGGCCGATGCTACCGGCGGCTCCACCCCCGCCTGGGACAGCGATCGGCCACCATGGTCGCGGTGGCTGCCACGACGGGATGGGTCTGCGAGCGGTGCGGGCGGCGCTTCGCCCGGGCCCACCAGTCCCACGAGTGCTCGCCGGCCATGTCCGTCGAGGAGTACTTCTCGACCGGGCCGCCCCACGAGCGACCGGTGTTCGAGGCGGTGCTGGACCACGTCTCGACCCTCGGCCCGATCCACGTCGAGCCGGTGTCGGTCGGCATCTTCCTCAAGGCGACCGGGAGCTGGCTCGAGCTGCGCCCGATGACCCGCTGGGTGGCGCTGTCGTTCCCCTTCCCCCGACGCATCGCCCACCCGAGGATCGCCCGCAAGCCCTACGAGGCGGGCGCCAGGGTCTTCCACGTGGTCAACCTGCGCTCACCGGACGACGTCGACGACGTGGTCATGGCCTGGCTGACCGAGAGCTACGCCTTCACCACCGGCGGCTGAGTCGGCGCCGCCGGCAGGTCGCCACCGCGGGCGGTCAGTAGCCCAGCCGCTCGAGGGCCTTCGGGCGGTGCTGCCAGTCCTTGTCGACCTTGACGAACAGCTCGAGGTAGGCGCCTTCGGGCAGCTGGCGGCGGACGCGGGTGCCGACCTGCTTCAGCACCGCCCCCTGCCGACCGATGACGATGCCCTTCTGGCTCTCGCGCTCGACCAGGATCTCGCAGCGGATGCGGGGCCACTCCCACTCGGTGACCCGGGTGGCGATGCTGTGGGGCAGCTCCTCGCGGACGACCGCCAGCAGCTGCTCCCGCACCAGCTCGGCCACCCAGAACGCCTCGGGGACGTCGGTGACCTGGCCGTCGGGGTAGAGCTGCGGCCCCTCCGGCAGGCGGCCGACCAGGCCGTCGACCAGCTCGGCCACCCCGGCGCCGGTGCGGGCCGACACCGGGTGGTACTCGGAGAGGTCCAGCTCGGCCGCCGCCGCCAGCTGGCGCAGCACCTCGTCGGGCGAGGCGATGTCGGTCTTGTTGACCACCACCACCGAGTCGGGCGGGATCCGGGCGGCGACGAAGCGGTCGCCCCGGCCGAGGGGCTGGGTCGCGTCGAGCACCAGGCAGACCACGTCGACGCCCCCGACGGCGTCGGTGGCGGTGTCGTTCAGCCGCTCGCCGAGGGGGCTGCGGGGCTTGTGGATGCCGGGCGTGTCGACGAACACCACCTGGGCGGCCTCGCGACCGGCGCCGGGGTCGGCCGCCCGGTTGAGCACGCCCCGCACCTGGTGGCGGGTCGTCTGGGGCTTGTCGGAGACGATGGTGACCTTCTGGCGCAGGATCTGGTTGAGCAGCGTCGACTTCCCCACGTTGGGCCGGCCGACCAGCGTCACGAACCCGGACCTCACCGGGCCACCTCGCTGGTCGCCCGGGCCCGTTCGCCGGCCGGATCATCGGTCGCCTGCGCCGCAGGCGGCGCACCCTCGTGCCCCCGCGCCGCCGGGAGCACCCGGACCCGGTTGATGCGCCGGCCCTGCACCTTGTCCACGAGGAGGCGGTAGCCGGGCACCTCGACCTCGTCGCCCACCACCGCGATGCGGCCCAGCAGGCTGAACACCAGCCCCGCCACCGTGTCCCAGTCGCCCTCGGGCAGCGGCGGGTCGAGCACGTCGTTGGCGTCGTCGAGCGACAGGCCGCCGGCGACCCGCATGCCGCCGCCGGCCAGCGGCTCGATGCGGGCGTCCTCGACGTCGTACTCGTCCACGATCTCGCCGACCAGCTCCTCGATCAGGTCCTCGAGGGTCACCAGCCCGGCGGTGCCGCCGTACTCGTCCACCACGATCGCCATGTGGAACTTCTCGTCCTGCATCTCGCGCAGCAGCTCGGACACCCGCTTGGTCTCGGGCACGAAGACCGCCGGCCGTGACAGGGCGGGGACGAGCTCGGTCTCGAGGCCGTCGCGCTCGGCCCGCATCAGGTCCTTGGCGAACACCAGGCCGGTGACGTCGTCGATGCCCTCGCCCACCACCGGCAGGCGGCTGTAGCCGTTGAGCAGCACGACCTCCATCACGTCGGCCACCCGGAACTCGGAGCCGACGGTGATCATGTCGGTGCGGGGCACCATCACCTCGCGGACGATGGTGTCGCCGAACTCGATGATGCGGTTGATCAGCGCCCGCTCCTCGACCTCGATCACCTCGGCCTCGGCCGCCTGGTCGGCCAGCGCCAGCAGCTCCTCCTCGGACACGAACGGGCCCCGGCGCAGCCCCTTGCCCGGCAGCACCACGTTGGTCAGGCCGATCAGCGCCTTGGACACGACCCGCAGGGGCCAGAACCGGCCGAGCGCCCGAACCGGACCGGCGGTGAGGAGGGCGGCCCGGTCGGGGTGCTCGAGCGCCCACGTCTTGGGGGCGGCCTCGGCGAGGACGAACACCAGCAGCACGTTCACCAGCAGGGCGGCCACCACCCCGACGGCCCCGAACAGCCGCTCGGCCAGGACCGTGGTCAGCGCGGTCTGGGCGGTCTGGACCACCAGCACGGTCAGCAGGAGCGAGTTCAGGAACCGCTCCGGATGGTCGACCAGGTCGAGGAGGTGCCGGGTCCGGCGAGCGCCGTCCTCCTGCAGGGCGGCGGCCCGGGACGGGTGCAGTCGGGTGAGGGCGGTCTCGGCCACCGCCAGGAAGCACAGCCACACCAGCAGCACCAGCACCACGCCGACCAGCACCAGGTCGACGGCCCACACGCTCATCGTCGCCCGGACCCCCTGCTCCCCCCGCTCCCCCCGGGAGCTCGTCGCAGTTCCCGGCGTGGAGCCGGCACGACTGCGACGAGATCGAGGGGGGTCAGGGCCGCGCGGGTCACGGGTCGACCGCCCAGGGGTCGGCGGCGAGGGGACCGTGGAAGCGGTCGAGCAGCTCGCGCTCGCGGGTCTGCATGCGGGCCTGGTCGTCGGCCTCGCCGTGGTCGTGGCCGAGGACGTGCAGGATGCCGTGGACGATCAGCAGGGCCAGCTCGTCCTCGTAGCTGCCGGCGTGGCCGGGCGCGTTGGCGGCGGCGACCGCCGGGCAGACCACCACGTCGCCGAGCAGCAGCGGGGCCTCGGCCGGGTCGAACAGGTCGCGGTCGGGACCGGTGGTGACCGGGTCGGGCCGGTTGCCGATCTCGAGCAGGTCGTCCTCCAGCGGGAAGGCGAGCACGTCGGTGGGACCGGTGCCGCCGAGGAACCGCTGGTTCAGGTCGGTGATGGCGGCGGAGGACACGAAGAGGATCGACAGCTCGGACTCGCCGTGCACCCCCTCGGCGGTCAGCACCTGCTCGGCCAGCCGGGCCCAGCGGGCCACGTCGACCGGGCTGGCGTCCTGCTCGTCGGCGACGAACACCTCCACGGTGCCGTCGGGGGCCGACCGCCGGCGCGGGGTCGCGTCCGGCGGCCGCATGGGTCTCACGGGCGGATCCGCCTCATCGCCCGACCCGCCCCGCCGTCGAACCGTTCCCCTCCCCGGCGTCCGGGCCGGCGCCGTGGCGGTCGTAGGCGTCGACGATCTCCTGGACGATGCGGTGGCGCACCACGTCGCGGCTCGACAGGTGGACGAAGGCGATGCCGTCGATGTCGCCGAGCACGCCTTCGAGCCGCTCCAGCCCGCTGCGGCCGCCACCGACGTCGACCTGGGTGGTGTCGCCGGTGACGACGACCTTCGACCCGAACCCGATGCGGGTGAGGAACATCTTCATCTGCTCGGGCGTGGTGTTCTGCGCCTCGTCGAGGATGATGAAGCTGCTGTTGAGGGTGCGGCCCCGCATGAAGGCCAGCGGGGCGACCTCGACGGTGCCCCGGTCGAGCAGCCGCTGCACCCCCTCGGCGTCGAGCATGTCGTGCAGGGCGTCGTACAGGGGGCGCAGGTAGGGGTCGACCTTGGCCATGAGGTCGCCGGGCAGGAAGCCGAGGCGCTCGCCGGCCTCGACGGCGGGCCGGGTGAGGATGATGCGGTCGACGTCCTTGGACTGCAGCGCCTGCACCGCCGCGGCCACCGCCAGCCAGCTCTTCCCGGTGCCGGCCGGGCCGAGGCCGAAGGTGATGACGTTGGCGGCGATGGCGTCGACGTAGCGCTTCTGGCCCACCGACTTGGGCCGCACCGTGCGCCCCTTGTGCGAGCGCAGCACCTCGGCGGTGAGCACCTCGCTCGGCGCCTCGTCGGCGTTCACCATGTCGACGGTGCGGCGCACCACCGCCGGCTCGAGCGCCTGGCCCGACTGCAGCAGCAGCACCAGCTCCTCGAACAGGCGGCCGACCTGCTCCGCCTGGTCGCCCGCCAGGTCGATCTCGTTGCCGCGCACGTGGATCTCGACCTCGGGGAACGACGCCTCGATGAGCCGGAGCAGCTCGTCGCGCTCACCCAGCAGCGGGATCATGAGGTGGTTGCCGGGGACGCTGATCTTGACCTTGGTGGTGGCCAACGGGCCCTTCCTGGGCGGCGACGGGAGTCGCCCCAGGGTACCGGCGCGGGCATGCGGGCGGCGGGTGGGTTGCGGGTACGGTGCCGCCCGATGGCGCGGGACCGGATGCCGGTGTGGCAGAGCAGCATGAGCTGGGTGTCCGACGCGGTCGCCGACGGCTCGTGGTGGAAGAAGCTGATCGTCTACGTCGGCCTGCTGCTGGCGGTCGCCCTGGTCATCGCTCTGGCCCTGGTGCTGTTCGGCGACGGCGGGCCGAGCCGCCTGCTGCACCGCTGACCCGGCCGGGCTGCCGTGGACGACGACACCGACCTGACCGCCGAGCTGACGCGCTACCTGGCCGAGCAGCGCGCCGAGGCCGCAGCCGTGGCCCGGACCCGCGAGCACTGGCTGCGGCAGATGGCGGCCGAGGACGGCACCTTCGACGGCATGCTGGTCGACCTCGCCGAGCAGGGCCGGGCGGTGGTCGTCCGCTCGTGCACCGGCCGTTCGCATCGGGGCGCGATCCGCGCGGTGGGCACCGACTTCTGCATCGTCGCCGGTAGCCACGGTCAGGTGCTGGTGGCCCGCGCGGCCATCGACGCCGTGCGGGTCGAGCCCGGCGGCGACCGACCCACGCCGCTCGGTGACCGCACCGTCGAGCTGGAGGCCGACCTGGTCACCGCCATCGCCGGCTTGGCCGGCGAGCGGCGCCGGGTGCAGGTGGTGACGGTGGGAGGCGAGTCGCTGGCCGGTGAGCTGCGGACGGTCAACCTCGACAGCCTGTCGGTGCGCCTCGACGGCGACGGGGCGGTGGCGGTGGTGCCCGCCGGCTCGGTGGCCGAGGTCGGCCTGCGCTGACCCGGGCCCTGCGCCGACCAGCGCCGCCCGTCGACCCGTGGACCCGGCGACCGGTCAGGCGTCGGCGACGTCGACCTCGCCGACGGGGTCGGGGTAGAGGTGCTCGAGGGTGCCGGGCTCGATGCGGCACTGCTCGATGAAGTCGTCGACCTCGCTCGACTTGAGCCGGATGACCCGACCGAAGCGGTAGGCGGGGATCTGGCCCTCGTTGATGAACCGGTAGAGCGTCCGGGGCGTGATGCCGAGCGCCTTGGCCGCCTCCGCGGTGCTGAGCCAGTCGGTGCTCGACGTCATCGCACGGCAACCTACCCGCAGGGTCCGACACCGTCTTCCGAGCCCGGGGGCGGCGCCGGCGGAGGCGCCAGGACCTCGACGTACCCGTCCGTCGCGTCGAGCCGGACCGGCTGCCCGTCGCGGATCGCGGTGGTGGCGTGCTCGACCCCGACCAGCGCCGGCAGCCCGTACTCCCGGGCGATCACCGCACCGTGGGTCATCAGGCCGCCGACCTCGGTGACCAGCCCCGCCGCGGTCACGAACAGGGGGGTCCAGCTCGGGTCGGTGTGGGGCGTGACCAGGACGTCGCCCGGCTCGAGGTCGGCGACGGCCGGGTCGAGCACGACCCGGGCCCGGCCCTCGACCGTGCCCGCGGAGACGGCCAGGCCGGTCAGCGCGCCGGCAGGGACCTCGCGGCCCCGGTACCGCCCCACCACGACCTCGCCGTCGGAGGTCATCACCCGGGGCGGGCTCAGCGCCCGGTTCCCCCGATGCTCCTCCCGGCGCTGGGCCACCAGCCCCTCCTCCACCCGGTTCGTCCGCACCGCCGCCTCCAGCTCGTCGAAGGTCAGGAAGAAGCAGTCCTCGGCCTCCTCCAGCGCCCCCGCCCCCGCCAGCCGCTCCGCCTCGGCCAGGAGCGCCCGCTTGTAGACCAGGTAGCGGCCGACCATGCCGTACTTCGGGTGCTCCCGGTAGCCGATGAAGGTCCGCAGCCGCTCGATCATCCGCTCGGTCTCGGCCGCCTTGGCGGCGCCGTCCGGCAGGGCCCGGAGGCGGTCGAGCAGCTCACGTCGGGCGGCGGCCGCCTCCCGACGGCCGCGGGCGAACCGTCGCTCGGCGTCGCCCGGCTCGAGGTTGCGGACGTGGCCGAGCAGCAGCGGGGCGAGCATCGCCGGGCGCTCCACCCAGCGAGTCGTGGTGAGGTCGATCTCCCCCGGGCACCGCATGCCGTAGCGCTCCAGCCAGGCGTCGAGCGCGGCCCGCACCGCCGGTCCGCCCGGTAGGGCCTCCAGGTCGTCGAGGAAGCGGCCGTGCCGCGCCGGGTCGGCCGGCCCTGCAGCTGGGGACCGAGGGCCGGCGGTCGAGGGCCCGGCGCGGCGACCCTCGGCCTCCACCGCTTCGAGGAAGGCGATCACCTCGGGGTGGGGACGGACGGCGTCGGCCACGTCGAGCAGGGCCAGGCCCATCTCGGAGGTGACGTTGCCCGGCGCCGACCGGGTCAGCGCATGCGATGCCTGCCGCTCCCCCAGCCACGCCTCGACCCGGTCGTCGATCCACCACGCCGCCTGCATGCCGGCCATGACCGCCTGGTGGCTCTGCGGCTCGAACAGCGACCGGCGCAGCTCGTCGATGTCCGCCCGGATGGCGTCGAAGCACGCCGGGCCCGACACCGCCTCGATGCGCGCCCGGGTGGCGGCGACCGACGTCGCCGTCCGCTCGACCAGCTCCTCGACCAGGGCGGCGTCGGTCTCGATGTCGGCCGGAACCGTCCCGGCGGGCGCCGGGCCGGGCGGCGGCTCCACGCCGTCCACCCCGTCGGCCGCCAGGTCGCCGCGCTCGACGATGGTCCGCAGGGCGTCGGCGATGAGGGGATCGGACCGGCCGAACCCGTCGAGCAGCGCGCCACGGGTCGCCGGCGACGACAGCGTCGGGGCGACGTCGACGAACAGCCGTCCGCCGGCCTCGACCATGGGCCGGGCGGCGACCAGCTGGTGCACCGACCACCCGAGCGGCCGCATGGCGTCGGTCATCATCTGCTGGTGCCCGACCGAGACGTACACGTGGCGGTCGCCGTCGTGGGCTGAGGGGACGGGGAAGAGCGTGGTGATCGGCCGGCTCTGCACCACGTGGAACCGACCGCCGGCCAGGCACCACTCGACGTCCTGGGGCCGACCGAGGCGTGCTTCGATCCGCCGGCCGAGGGCGGCCAGCTCGACGACCTGCCCGTCGTCGAGCAGCAGCGACGGGTCGCTACCGCCCGGCGGCACGGTGCGATCGACGACCCGGCCGTCGCGGACCGTCGCCGTCTCGGCCTCCGCCCGTCCCGCCACGAAGGCGTCGCCCCGGCCGGCGACCGCCTCCACCACCGCCAGGGTGCGGTTCGAGGTGACCGGGTCGGCGGTGAACAGCACGCCCGAGACCTCGGCCGCCACCAGCCGCTGCACGACCACGGCCATCCGCACCGACCGCTCGTCGATTCCGTGGCGTCGGCGGTAGGCGACCGCACGCTCGGTGTGGAGCGAGGCCCAGCACCGGCGGACCGCGGCGAGCACGGCGGCTGCGCCCCGCACGCCGAGCTCGGTGTCGTGCAGCCCGGCGGAGGAGGTCGTCGGCTGGTCCTCGGCGGTGGCGCTGGAGCGGACCGCCCAGGTCGTGCCGGCGCCGCGGTCGCCCACCGCTCGGACCACCGCGGCAGCCAGTCCGTCGGGCAGCGGGGCGTCGAGCACCAGCCGCCGCACCTCGGCGCTGAGGGCCCGGACCGCCACCCGGTCGTCCGGGTCGGCGGCCGTCAGCCGGTCGAGCACCGGACCGATGCCCGGCTCGGCGGTCACGGCCCGGCGGAACGCATCGGTGGTCACGCAGAACCCGGGCGGGACGGTGATGCCGTCGACGCCCCGCAGCTCGCCGAGCGCCGCCGCCTTCCCACCCACCAGGGCGGTGTCGGCGCGGGAGGCCCGGCCCAGGTCGATCGCGTACGACGGCGCCCTGCTCGGCTGCATCACGCCGAGCATCGAACGCACGTCAGGGGTCCTTGCGGCAAGCCCCCCACCCTCGGGTACCGTCATGGTGGCGGCGGAGGGCGAGGCGGATCCGGGGGCGCGAGCAGCAAACCCGAGTGCCTGGCGCGCAGGTCTCCACCTGGCGTCGCGTGCAGGAGATCCGCGCCCGGCCGCATCGCCGGCGACCGTCCGCACATCGTCGGGGAAATCGCCGAGCCCGAGGTTTGGCCGTTCGTCGCGTCGGGCAACCCGACGACCACGCCGGCGCGGGGCCGGCGGCGGGAGGGAGGACCCAGGTGGCCGGAGGCACGGACGCACGTCCCGATGACGCGCCTCGCGACGAGCGGGCGCCGACGTCGGCGGGGACCATCCGACCACGGCGCGCCCTCCCGAGCAGCCGGGCCATGGTCGGCGCCCTGCTGGTGGTGATCGCCGGCGTCTCCCTCTTCGCCGCGCACACCAGCGCCACCCGGCCGGCGCGGGCGCGGTTCGTCGTGGCGGCGCGAGCCATCGCGCCGGGTCAGGTGCTCACCACCGCCGACGTCCGCACCGCATCGATGGACCTGCCCGACGGCACCGCCGCCGGCTCGTTCACCTCGAGCGAGCAGGTCGTCGGCCACGTCGCCCTCGGCCCCATCGGTCCCGGCGACCTGCTCGACCGCACGACGGTCCCCGACGAGGCACCGACCGGTCGGCGGGCCCAGCTCTCGCTCGCCCTCGACGTCGACCGCACCGTCGACGGCAGCCTGCGCAGCGGCGACCGGGTCGACGTCCTCGTCACCTACGGAAGCGGCGAGGGGGCCACCACCGAGGTCGTCACCAGCCGAGCCCGGCTCCTCGCCGCCCCCGGCGCCGGTGATCCCCGGCTCGGCGGCGAGCGCCGTCAGACCGTCACGCTCGAGGTCACCGACCTCGACGACGCCCTCCGCCTCGTGCACGCCGCCCGAGCGGGCGAGGTCACCCTGGTCCGCACCACCGCCTTCGGCGGGCGTGAGTACACCTCGTCGACCTACGCACCGGCCGGGGACCGCTGACGGTGGCGGGGAGCCGCTTCGTCGTCCTCGGCCTGGCGCACGTCCGCTCGGGGTGGTTCACCGAGGTGGCCCGCTGGTCGACGGCCGGCTCGGTCCCGGTCGAGTTCGTGAAGTGCCTCACCGCCGAGGAGGCCCGGGCGCGCCTGGCGTCGGGGCGGCCGTGCTCGGCCCTGGTGATCGACGGGCGGCTCCCCGCCGCCGACCGCGACCTGTTCGACGTCGCCGGCCGCGCCGGCTGCCCGACCGTGGTGGTGTCGGCGGACGACGGCCGCGACTGGGTCCGGCTCGGCGCAGCCGCCACCCTCGCGCCGGAGTTCGACCGGCCCGCGCTGCTGGAGGTGCTCGAGCGGACGGCCACGCCGGTGGACGACGTCGGGGCCGCCGCCCTCGCCGACGAGGCGGCCGGACCGGCCGTCGGGTGGCGCGGCCGCCTGGTGGCGGTGACCGGCTCCGGCGGGGCGGGGACCTCGATCGTCGCCATGGCGCTCGCCCAGGGCCTGGGCCACGACGTCCGCAACGGCGGTCTCGTCCTGCTCGCCGACCTCGCCCTCGACGCCGACCAGGCCCTGCTGCACCACGCCGGCGACGTGGTCCCCGGCGTGCAGGAGCTGGTCGAGGCCCATCGCGCCGGGCGCCCGGCGGCCGAGGAGGTGCGGGCGCTGACCTTCGACGTCCCCGATCGCCGCTACCGGCTGCTGCTCGGGCTCCGCCGTCACCGGGACTGGGCGGCGCTGCGCCCCCGGGCGTTCGAGGCGGCCCTGGACGGGCTGCTCGCTTCGTACCGCGCCGTGGTGGCCGACGTCGACGCCGACGTCGAAGGAGCCGACGAGTGCGGCAGCGTCGACGTCGAGGAGCGCAACGTCATGGCCCGCACCGCCCTCGCCGCGGCCGATGCCGTCGTCGTGGTCACCCGGCCGGACCTGGCCGGCGTCGCGGCCACGCTCCGCACCGTCGGAGGCCTGCACGACCTCGGCGTGGCGCCGGACCGCGTGCTCGTCGCCTTCAACCGGGCGCCGCGCCACCAGCGGGCACGGGCCGAGCTCACCCGGGCGACCGCCGAGCTCGGCGGGCCATCCTCCGGCGGCGCGGCGACGCCGATCTTCCTCTCCGAGCGGCGAGGACTCGACGGCCTCGTGCGCGACGGGGCCCGGCTCCCGTCCTCGTTGGTCACGCCGCTGACCCGGGCGGTCGAGGCCGTGGTGGACCGGGCCGCCCTCGATCCGATCGACGCCGAGCCCGAGCCGATCGCCGCGGGGTCCCTCGGCATCTGGACCGGGAAGGCCGTCGCCGGATGAGCGTCACCGCCCCTCGGCACGAGGAGTCGGCCGACCCATCGCCGCTGGTCGAGATCGAGCGACAGGTGCAGGCGCAGGCCAAGGACCTGGAGCTCGACCCGGCCGAGGCCAGCGACCGCCGCCGGCTCCGGTCCCTCGTCGACCGGGCGGTGGCGGACTGGTCGATCGACCACAAGCGGGGCGCCCGCAGCTTCGACCTCTCGGATCCGGAGCTGGTGGCGGAACGGGCGCTCCGCAACCTCGCCGGGTACGGGCCGTTGCAGCCGCTGCTCGACGACGACGACGTCTGGGAGATCATGGTCAACGCTCCCGACTCGATCTTCGTGAAGCGCCACCGGGGTCCGAGCGGGTACCACGACGAGGTCTTCCACGACGACGAGCACGTCGTGCGCACCCTCACCAAGATCCTCGAGGACGCGTCCGGCGCCCACCGCACCCTCGACGCCACCCAGGGCCTCCAGGACGCCCAGCTCGACAGCGGGGCCCGGCTGCACATCGTGCACCGCGACCTGAGCCGGGGCGGCCACGTCATGGTGAACATCCGCAAGTTCACCGGCGTCGCCTTCGCGACCCTCGACGAGCTGGTCGACCGGGACATGCTCCCCCTCGACGTCGCGGCCTTCCTGGCGGCGTGCGTCGGTGCCCGCGCCTCCATCGTCTTCGCCGGTGCGCCCGGCTCCGGCAAGACGACCCTGCTGTCCTGCTGCGCCGCCGAGCTCGACCCGAGCCTGCGGGTCGTCGTGGCCGAGGAGGTCTTCGAGGCCGACATCCCCTTGGCCAACGTGGCGTCGATGCAGACCCGGGCCGGGCGCGCCGACCGCCCCGAGGTCGACCTCCGCCGGCTGGTGTCCGGGTTCCTGCGGATGGCGCCGGACATCGCCATCGTCGGCGAGGTGCGCGACCGGGAAGCGCTCCCGCTGCTGCTCACCCTGTCGTCGGGGGTGAAGGGCTTCACCACCATCCACGCCGGCAGTGCCCGCCAGGCCCTGACCCGCCTGCGGTTCGTCTGTCAGCTGTCCGACAACGACCTGCCGCTCTCCGCGCTCAACACCCTGGTCGCCGAGAGCATCGACCTCGTCGTCCACTGCGCCCGGACGCCGGCCGGCCCTCGGATCACCGAGGTGGTGGCGGTCGAGGACCTGGCCGGCGGGGCCGAGGCCAGCCAGTTCACCGTCACCGAGGTGTTCCGGCGAGACGGTCCCGACCAGCCCCTGCGGTGGACCGGTGACCTGCCGACCCGGCTCGAGCGGGCGCTGGCCCATGCCGGCCACGACCTGCGACGCCTCCTCGACGGCGACGGGTCCGATCGATGACGGCCCTGGCGGTCGCGGTGATCGGCGCCACGGGGGTCCACCTGCTCTACACCGCGTGGGCGTTCGGCTGGCGGGGACGGGCGCCGCGGGTGCGGGACGACCGGCGGCGATCGGGGCGGTCGGTGACCACCTGGCTGCGCCAGGCGGGCCTCGACGAGGTCCGGCCGGTCGAGTTCACCGCCGTCGTCGCCGCCATGGCGGCGCTCGGCGGCGTCGCCGGCTACGCGGTCTTCGGCGCACCGCTGCCGGCCCTGGCCGTGGGCGGGTTCGCCGGCACCTTCCCGATCGGCTCCTACCGGTCCCGTCGCCGCACCCGGCGCAGCGCGGCCCAGGAGGCCTGGCCCCGGATGATCGAGGAGATCCGGCTGCTCGTGACCTCGGTCGGCCGCTCCATCCCCCAGGCCCTCTTCGAGGTCGGCGAGCGCGGGCCCGACGAGCTGCGCCCGGCCTTCACCGCCGCCCAGCGGGAGTGGGGGCGATCCACGGACTTCGCTCGCGCCCTGCGGGTGCTGAAGGACCGGCTGGCGGACCCCACCGCCGACGCCACCTGCGAGACGCTCCTCGTCGCCCACGAGCTGGGCGGCACCGATCTCGATCCCCGGCTCCGGGCCCTGATCGACGACCGGACCCAGGACGTGCAGGGCCGCAAGGACGCCCGGGCGGAGCAGGCCGGGGTGCGCTTCGCCCGCCGGTTCGTCCTCGTGGTGCCGCTCGGCATGGCGGTGGCCGGCATGTCGGTCGGCAACGGGCGGGCCGCCTACCGGACGCCGGTCGGCCAGCTGGCGGTGGTCGTCGGCGTGGCCCTGGTGGTGGCCTGCTGGGTGTGGGCCGGGCGGATCATGGCGCTGCCCGAGCAGGACCGGGTGTTCGAGCGATGAGGCTCGTCCTCCTGGCGGCGGTGACGGGGTGGATCGGTGTGGCGCTGCTGCTGTCCCGGCTGCGCTGGTTCGCCCGCCAACCGCTCGTCGAGCGGATCCGCCCCTACACCCCGGGCGGTCTCACCCGGCCGTCGCCGGGTGGCTGGGTGTCGTTCGCGACCTTCGCCGAGGTGGCGGGACCGCTCGCCACCTCGGTCGGTGAGCGGCTGTCTCGCGTGTTCGGCGTCCGTGACCAGCTCGGCCTTCGCCTGCGCCGCATCCACTCCCCCGTGGACCCCACCGCCTTCCGGGTCCGCCAGCTGACCTGGTCGATCGCCGGGCTCGGTGGCGGTGCGCTCGTCGCCGCGTCGGTGCGACCTCCGGCGCCGCTCGCCGCCCTGTTGGTCGCAGGCACGCCCCTGCTGGTGTTCCTGCTGCTCGAGCAGCAGGTCAGCCGGGCGGCCTCGGCCTGGCAGCGCCGCACGTTCCTCGAGCTGCCGGTCGTCGCCGAGCAGATCGGCATGCTCCTGTCCGCCGGCTACTCCCTCGGTTCGGCGCTGAACCGCATCAGCAACCGCAGCGACGGCGCCTGCGCCCGGGACCTGGCCCGGGTGGGTCACCGGATCCGGCAGGGCCTGGGCGAGATCGACGCCCTCCGCGAGTGGGCCGAGGTGGTCGAGGTCGACGCCGCCACCCGGCTGGTCCAGGTGCTGTCGCTCAACCGCGAGGCCAGCGACCTGGGCCGCCTCATCGGCGCGGAGGCCCGCAGCATCCGGCGCGACGCCCAGCGGGAGCTGGTCGAGCGCATCGAACGCCGGGCCCAGCAGGTGTGGATCCCGGTCACGGTGGCCGCCCTCGTCCCGGGCGTGATCTTCCTGGCCGTGCCCTTCATCGAAGCCCTGCGCCTGTTCGGCGCGCGGTGAACGCCGTGGCACCCACCCTCCGATCCCCCGACCCGAACCACCCATCCACCGAAAGGACCTGCCATGCTCGCCGAACTGCTCCTGCGAGGCTGGTGCTCCGCCCACGCCACCCGCACGACCCTGCTGCACCGGCTGCGACAGGACGAGCGGGGCGAGGGCGTGATCTCCGCCGCCATCGCCGTGCTGATCATGGCGTTCCTCGGCGCCCTCATGTGGGTGGGGTTCAAGGTCCTGTTCCAGAATACCCAGTCCTCGGTCAACGACCAGGTGACCAGGATCGGCACCTGACCCCCCGCCGCACCAGGGCCCTGGCCGGCGCGCTGGCCGGTCGCCCGCTCACCGCCGACGACCCGCCGGATCGGGGCGCCGGGCTGATCGGCTCGGTCGCCGGCGTGGCCGCCTTCCTCGGCTTCGTGCTGCTGGCCGTGCAGATCGTGGTCGGCCTCTACGCCACCTCGACGGTCACCGCCGTGGGCCTCGACGCCGCCCGGCGAGTGGCCTCGGCCGAGGTCGACCACACCGATCCGGTGGCGGTGGCCGCCGCCCGGCGACGTGCCGAGAACCGGGCCCGCCAGGCCCTCGGGCGCTTCGGCGACGACGTGAGCTTCGACTGGACGGCGTCCGACGACGACGTCGTGCGCCTGCACCTGCAGGCCAGCGTGCCTCGCACCGGCCTCGGTCGGGTCGTCGCCGGGCCGCTGGGGCTCGCCACCATCGACCGGACCGTCGACGTGCGGGTGGAGCGGTTGCGATGACCGCTCGTGCCTGCCGCGTCGGGAAGGCGACCGACGAGGAAGCCGTCCGCTCGAGCCGCCGGGCGGCCGACGCCGAGCTCGGCCAGGCCGGCGGCATCGAGGTGCTGGCCCTCGGGCTGCTCGTCTTCGTGGTCGGTTCGCTCATCGTCGCCAACGCGTGGGCGGTCATCGACGCCAAGCTGGCCGTGACCGGGGCGGCACGCGAGGGCGCCCGCGCCTACGTCGAGGCCGCGCCGGCCGACGCCGACGCAGCCGCGGTCCGGGCGGCGAGGGAGTCGATGGCGGGTCACGGGCGATCGGCCGACCGGCTGGAGGTCACGCGGGACGGCGAGCCCTACGGGCGGTGCCGGAGGGTCGTCGTCACCGCGACCTACCCGGTGCCGCTCGTCTCCCTGCCCTTCGTCGGCGGCCTGGGCAGCGTCGAGGTCCGGTCGCAGCACACCGAGATCGTCGACCCCTTCGCCGCCCGACCCGGCCTCGACGCCGGCTCCCGCTGTGATCCCTGAGCGCAGCCGGCCCGATGCGGGACGCCGCCGAGGCAGCACGCTGCTGCTGTTCCCCGTCGGCGTGCTCGTGCTGGTCGTGCTCGGCGGCATCGCGGTGGACTCGACGGTGGCCTTCTCGGCCCAACGCGAGCTGGTCGACGCGACCCAGGCCGCCGCCAACGACGCCGCCACCTACGGCGCCGACGCCGGGGCGCTGCGGACGGGGCGGGGGTACCGCCTCGACCGATCCCGGGTCGAGACCGCCGTGCGTCGATCCTTCGCGCTGCACGGCCTGGCCGATGCCGAGGTGCAGGTCGACGTGGTCGCCGGCCGGGTGGTGGTGCGGGCCCGGCGGCGCGTCGCCACGGTCTTCGGTCGAGCCGTCCCCGGCGGTCCCACCTCGACCACGGTCACCGCGCAGGTGACGGGAACGCCGCGCGCCGGGCGCTGAAATCGCCGACGAGCGGCGCGGCGTGCCATCTCCCGTTTCGCTCACCACCTTTCGGGCACTTTCGATCTATGTCATCCCTTCGGCTCGACACCAGTGGGGCGCGTCCGGTCCTGCTGAAGCAGGCCACGGGCGCCGCCGGTCGGTCCCGGCTCGGCCACGAGGCCGACATGCTCCTGCTGGCCCGGCACCCGTCCGTGGTCGAGATCGACGACTACGTCGACGACGGCACCACCGCGACCCTCGCCCTGGTCCCGGTCGCCGGGTCCACCGTCGACCGGCTCGGCGTGCTCGACCCGGCCGAGGCGGCGGGACTGGTGGCCGACCTGGCGTCGACCCTCGCCGACCTGCACGCCCTCGGTGTGGTCCACGGGCGGGTCCGGCCCGACCACGTGATCCTCACCCCCGACGGACGGACGGTCCTCTGCGGCTTCGCCGACGCGACGGCCACCTCCCAGGCCTCCGGCGTCGAGGACGCCCCCGCCACCCCGCTCGACCCCTCGCTCGACGTCCGGGGCCTGGGCCGGCTGCTGGCCGGCCTGGTCGGGCCGTCGACCGCGCTGCCCATCCCCGACCGGCGACGGATGAGGCTCCGCCACCAGGACTGCCGGGCCGCCCTGCTCACCCTGGCCGACCTGGCCGAGCACCACGACCCGGCGGCCCGCCCGACGGCAGCCGGCCTGGCCGAGCGGATCCTCACCCTGGTGCCCGACGCCCGGTCGCCCCGCACCCTGCCCGAGCCCCGCCCCCCGGACGAGGTCGTCCCCGGAGCCGGGGAGCGGTGCCGGCACGGTGATGTCGACGGCCCGACCGACGACCCACGACCGGACCCCGCGGGATCGACCGATGACGGGCCGACTCGAGCCGGCGCGGCCGCGAGCGACGCGCCCGCCGACCATCCGAGCGACGTCGACCGTCCGAGCGGCGGCGACGGGGCACCGAGCGACGACGGGACGCTGAGCGGCGGCGCCACCGGCGGTGAGCCGGACCGCCAAGGCCCGACGGAGGCGGCAACGACCGGAGATCGCTGGCCGGACGACTGGTGGCCCGACGACCGGTGGCCCGACGACCGGTGGCCCGACGACCGGTGGCCCGACGACCGGTGGCCCGACGACCGGTGGCCCGACGACCGGTGGCCCGACGACCGGTGGCCCGACGACCGGTGGCCCGACGACCGGTGGTCGTCCGACGGAACGCTCGACGACGACCCCGCCGCGGCCGTGGCGCCGAGCACGCCGGATGATGCCGACCGGCGGTCGACCGGGAGGGCCGCCGAGGGGTCCGAGCCGCCGGACCGACCGACGATCCACGGCCCGGTCACCGAGCCGCGCCCGATCCGACCCGCCACCCAGCTGGCGCGACCCCGACCCGATGCCGCTCGCTCCGGTCGCCGATGGGGGCGGGTCGCCGCCGCGGCCGCGCTGATCGGCGCGGCGGTCGTCCTGGCCGGCCGGACCGGGTGGTGGGGCGCCGCCGACCGGGCTGTCACCGTCTCCTCCCGCACCGGGGTGTCCCACCTCGGCCGGCAGCCCTCCGGCTCGACCTCGGGTGGGGGGACGCCGACCCCGACGACGGACGGCCACGGCACGGGGGCCCCGACGACCGGGACTCCCACGACCGGGACTCCCACGACCGGGACTCCCACGACCGGCGACCGGGCCGGTGCCGGTCCCCCACCGACGTCCTCCACCATCGCGCCGACGCCCGCCGCCGCTCCCGCACCGGCCACCAGCGCGCCGTGCGGGGTGGCGGACGGTCCCGACGTCGACGGCGATGGGTGCGGCGATGCGGTCACCGTCGACGGGGGCACGGTGACCACCCCGCGGCACCGGTTCGTGGTCGGCGGTCCCGACGACCAGGTCGTGGTGGGTGACTGGGACTGCGACGGCCTCGCCACCCCGGCGCTCCTGCGCCGCCCCGGCGGGGAGGTCTTCGTCTTCGCATCCTGGGCGGCGCCCGGACGCGAGCTCACCGTGCCGGCGTCGGCCACCACCGGCGAGGGCGGCGAGCTCGTCGCCCTCCCGAGCGCCTCGCCGGGGTGCGCCACGTTGGTGGTGCGCCGACCGGGCCAGCCCGACCGGTCGGTCGGCGAGAGGACGGACCGGTGAGGGGCGTGCGCGGCGCCCGGCTCCGGCTGGCGGGCTGGTGCGGCCTGCTGCTGATCGCCGCCGCCCTGCTCCACCGACTCGGCGACGGACCGCTGGCCGGACCGTCGCTCCGCGATCCGGGCCGCTGGTCGCAGTGGGTGTCGACGGTCGACGCACCGACCGCGACGGTCGCGCTCGTCCGCCTGGTGGGTGAGGCGATGGCCTGGTACCTGCTGGTCGTCACCATGGTGCAGGTGCTGGCCGCACGCCCCCGCGTCGGGCCCCTCGGTCGGATCCTCGGCCGGTTGGCGGCGCCCGGCGCGCGCCGGGTGGTGGCGGCGGCCATCGGGCTCGGCGCGGCGTCTGCGGGTTCCGTTCCGTCCGCCGGTGTCCCCAGCCGGCCGGTCGTGGTCGAGCTGGCGTCGCACCGGCTGTCCGCTCGCCACGACCTGACCCGCTCGGGTCCGGCCGACGCCCCGTCAGGGGATCCGACCCCTGCGTCGCCGGGACCGGCGGGACGAGCCGAACCGCCCGGGCCCACCGCCACCATGCGGGTCGACGACCCTCCGCCCCCGCCACCGGCGGCCGCACCGGAGCCGGCCACGCGGGTCGTGCGACCGGGCGACTGCTTCTGGTCGATCGCCGAGGAGGTCGTGACCGGTGAGGGGGCGCCGGCCGCCGCGGACGCGAGCCTCGAGACCGAGGTCGCCACCTACTGGCGACGGCTGGTCGACGCCAACCGCGCCACGCTGGTCGACCCGGCGAACCCGGACCTGCTGTTCGCCGGGCAGGTGCTGGTGCTGCCGCCCCGCTGAGCGCTCAGGAAGACCTGCAGGACCGGTCCGAGACCGCGTCGAACCGGGTCAGCCGGTCGCCCGGCTCGGCGCCCTCCAGGGCGGCGACGACCACCGGGCCGAGCTCGGTCGGGTCGTCGGGCACGACGGCGTCGGCGATGCCCAGCGCCAGCAGGTCGCCGCTGGTCAGGTGCAGGTCCTCGGCCACGGTGGGGGCGTCGGCGGCGTTGCGGGTGAGGATGGCGGCGGCGCCCTCCGGACCGATGACCGAGAACACCGCGTGCTCCTGGATGAGCAGCCGGTCGGTGGCGGCCAGGGCCAGCGCCCCGCCGCTGCCGCCCTCGCCCACGCACACCGCCACGCTGGGCGTGGGCAGCCCGGCCATGGCGCTGAAGGTGCGGGCGATCTCGCCGGCGACCCCCTGGTTCTCGGCGTCGGGGCCGGGCTCGGCGCCGGGCGTGTCGACGAAGGTGACCAGCGGCAGGTCCAGGTCGGCGGCCAGTGCGATGGCCCGCTGGGCCAGCCGGTAGCCGGACGGCGAGGGTCGGCCGGCGGCGGCGTGGCGGTCCTGGGCCACGGCCACCACCCGGCGGCCGTCGAGGTCGGCCAGGCCGGCCCGCACCGTCGGGTCGGTGCCGTGCAGGTCGACCCACGACCGGGTGACGACGGCGGCGGCGTCCACTCCCGACGGCCGGCCCGGCCACCGGGCCCGCTGGACCTCGGCCCAGGCGCCGGTGCCCGCCGGCGGCGGGTCCTCGGGCACCGCCCGCAGCGGCGGCGCCAGCGGTCGCTCGACCGAGCCGAGGGCGGCGCCGACCCAGGCCGCCACCTCGCCCGGCGCCAGCACCGCGTCGACCAGGCCGGCGGCGTAGGCGGTGGCGGCGGTGTGCGAGCGACCCTCGACCGACTCGCCGACGGTCTGCTCCACCACCCGGGGACCGGCGAAGCCGATGGTGGCGCCGTCGACCACCGCCGACAGCGAGCACAGCGACCCGTAGGAGGCGAACACCCCGCCGGTGGTCGGCGAGGTGTGCACCGCCAGCGACAGCAGCCCGGCCTCGCGGTGGCGACGGGCGGCGGCCGCGGTCCGGGCCATCTGGACCAGCGACACCATGCCCTCCTGCATCCGGGCGCCGCCGCTGGCGGTCACCACCACGACCGGCAGCCCGAGTTCGACGGCCCGGTCGAAGGCCCGCACCACCTTCTCGCCGTGGACGACGCCCATCGAGCCGCCGAGCACCTCGAACCGGCCGCGGATCAGCACGTAGCGGTCGGTGCGGCCGGTCTCCACGCTCTCGCCGGCCTCGGTGGCGGCGACGAGTTTGTCGGCGTAACCGGGGAAGGCCAGCGGGTCGCCCGATGCCAGGTCCTCATCCCAGCGCTCGACCAGCGGACCCAGCTCGACGGCCTCCATCCCGGCAGCCTCCCACGCCGTCCGATCGTCGGAACCCGAGCCGCCCACCGCCGCTCAGCGACGGAGGTGAACGGCCACCTCGTTGGCCAGCAGGCGGCCCGCCACGGTCAGCACGACCCGACCGTCCCCGACGACCCGACCGTTCTCCACGACCCGGGCGTCCCCGGCGAGCGCCGGCGCGGGCGCCAGCAGGGGTTCGAGCCGCTCGGCGGCACCGGGCTCGAAGGCGTCGAGGGGCACGCCCTCGCCGGTGCGCAGCGCCAGCTCCCACCGCTCGAAGCGGCGCTGGCCCTCGTCGAGCACCTCGGCACCGGCTTCGACCGGGCGACCGGCCTCGACCGCCTCGACGTAGCGCTCGGGGGTGCGCAGGTTCCACCACCGCCGCCCGGCCCGGTGCGAGTGGGCGGCGCAGCCGACACCCAGGTAGTCGCCCTGGCGCCAGTACAGGAGGTTGTGGCGGCACTCGTGGCCCGGCCGGGCCCAGTTGGAGATCTCGTACCAGCGGTACCCGGCGGCGGCCAGGCGCTCGGTCGCCACCAGGTACTGGTCGGCCTGGGCGTCGTCGTCGGGGTGGCGGGCGGCGTCGGCGGCCAGCGGGGTGCCCGGCTCGACGGTCAGGCCGTAGGCGCTGACGTGGGCCGGGTCGAGGTCGATCGCGGCGTCGAGGGTGGTGGTCCACTGCTCGACGGTCTCGCCGGCCGCCCCGTAGATCAGGTCGACGTTGAAGGGAAGGTCGACGGCGTGGGCGGCCTCGGCGGCGCGCCGGACGTTGGCCACGTCGTGGGTGCGGCCGAGGGTGGCCAGCACCTCGGGCACCATCGACTGCACCCCGAGCGAGAGGCGGGTGACCCCGCCGTCCACGTAGGCGGCCAGCAGGTCGCGGTCGACGTCGTCGGGGTTCGACTCGACGGTGACCTCGGCCCCCTCGGCCAGCGGCGCCGCCGCCAGCACGTCGAGCAGCCGGTCGGCCGGGACGAGCGACGGCGTGCCCCCGCCGACGAACACGGTGGTGAACGGACCCCACCCGTCGGCCGCCACCCGCTGGACGTGGCGGCGGCAGGCGGCGAGGTAGCGGTCGGCCAGCTCGGTGCGGTCGGTCCAGGTGGCGAACGCGCAGTAGTCGCAGCGGTGCCGGCAGAACGGCACGTGCAGGTAGAGCCCGAGCGGCGCGGTCACCTCCATGGTGACCAGCCTGCCGGGTGGCGACGCCGGACCGGTCAGCCGGGGACGAGGCAGAGGCCGAGCTCGTCGAGCTGGCCCAGCGTCTCCTCGACCGAGCAGTCGAGGATGCAGGCGATGGCCCGCAGGTCGTCGCGGCGGATGGTGAGCACCCGTCCGTTGAAGTCCTGGCGCTGCACCTGGATCATGGCCAGGTAGCGGGCCAGCATCTCGCCGGCCGGGCCGTTCACGTCGTCGACCCGGGTCAGGTCGATGATGACCTTGCGGTCGGGGGCGCTGGTGGTCGAGCTGGTCAGGTCGACGACCTGCCCGTCGCTGGTGGTGGCGTAGCCGGTGGTCTCGTCGCGGGGCAGCAGCTGGTCGACCGGGACGTTGTAGAAGCCGGCGAGCCGCTGGAGGCGCGGCACCGAGATGGCCCGCTCCCCCCGCTCGTAGGCGCCGAGCACCGACGCCTTGAACTCGAGGTCCGACGCCTCCTCGGCCTCCTGGAGCGACATGCCCTTCTGCCGGCGGATGCCCCGCAGGCGCTCGCCGACCTTCTTGCCGTAGGCGCTGGCCTCGGCGTCGTCGACCTCAGGTTCGGTGTTCACGCGTCCTCTGCCCTCCATCGCCCGCCCCGATCCCCCCGGACCACGACGCTGCGTCACCGGGCCACTGTAGCAACTACGCAGCGCGGTATCTCACATTCGGTGGTCAGCCTCCGGCGGATGACCGCTTTGCGTGGCTTGCGCCGGATCGACCAGCCCGTGCCGGAGGGCGGCCAGCAGCGTCCCGGCGGCGATGGCGGCGGTCTCCGCCCGCAGCACGTGGGGACCGAGGCCGACCGCGGCGGGAAGCGCGGCGCGCTCGGCGTCGGACCAGCCACCCTCCGGACCGACCAGCACCGTGGTCGTCCCCGCCGGCGGCGGAGCCCCCCGGTCGGTGCGCACCGCGCCCGGCAACGCCGCCACCGCGGCGAAGGGCACCGGTTCGGCCACCTCGGGCAGGAAGCAGCGGCGCGACTGGCTGCACGCCTCCCGGGCCACCCGGACCAGGCGCTGGTGGTGCACCTCGGCCCGCCCACCGCCCCACCGCACCACCGACCGCTCGGCGGCGAACGGGCGGATCACGTCGATGCCCAGCTCGGTCAGCTTCTGCACCACCAGCTCGGGCCGGCTGCCCTTCACCAGGGCGAAGGCGACGGTCAGCCTCGGCCGCGGCGCGTCGAGCCGCACCACCTCGCCGTCGGGCTCGACCTCGGCGCCGAAGCGGCAGGGGCGCCAGCCCCCGGCTCCGTCGGAGACGGTGAGGGCGTCACCGGCGCGGAGGCGGAGCACCCGCTCGAGGTGGTGGCGGTCGGCCTCCTCGAGCACGGGGAGGTCGAGGTCGTCGACGAACGCGTGCGGGCCCCCGGACCCGTCCGGGCCGGCGGCACCGGTCACGGTCGCCTACTTGAAGGCCGAGCGCAGCTTCGACAGCACGCCCTTGTCCGGCGGGGCAACCGGTTCGTCGCGCAGCTCGGCCAGGCGGCGCAGGAGCTCGTCCTGCTGCTCGTCGAGGGCGGTGGGCGTGTCGACGGCGACGGTCACGATCAGGTCCCCGCGACCGCGACCGCGCACGCTCGGGACCCCGCGGCTGCGGAAGCGGAAGGTCCTGCCCGACTGGGTGCCCCGCGGCAGGGCGACCTGCTCGGGCCCGTCGAGGGTCTCGAGCTCGAGCTCGGCGCCCAGGGCGGCCTGGGTGAAGGGCACGTGCAGGGTGTGGTGCAGGTCGTTGCCCTCGCGCCGGAACTGCTCGTGGGGGCGCACCCGGCAGTGGACGTAGAGGTCGCCCGCCGCACCGCCGCGGGGGCCGACCGCGCCCATGCCCGACAGCCGGAGGGTGGACCCCGTGTCGACTCCCGCGGGGATGTCGACGTGGTAGGTGCGGTCCTCGATGCGCCGCCCCTCCCCGCGGCAGTCGGGGCACGGCGACGGCACGATCTGGCCGAGCCCGTTGCAGCGGGGGCACGGCCCGGCGGTGACCATCTGGCCGAGGATGCTCTGGCGGACCCGCTGGACCTGGCCCGAGCCGCCGCAGTCGCCGCACGTCTCGGCCGAGGTGCCCGGGGCGGCGCCGGTGGCCTCGCAGGTCTCGCAGGCGACCGCGGTGCGGACCGTGACCGGCGACTCGCCGCCGAAGACGGCCTGCTCGAAGTCGAGGTCGACGCGGGCCTCGAGGTCGGCGCCGGGGGGCGGCCCGCTCGGTCCGCGCGAGCCGCCGCCGAACCCGGCCCCCCCGCCGAAGAAGGCGTCGAAGATGTCGCCGAAGCCGGCGGCTCCGCCGAAGGGGTCGCCGCCCGCGTTGCGCGCCGCGCCCTCGGGCCCGTAGCGGTCGTAGCGCTGCCGCCGCTCGGGGTCGCGGAGGACCTCGTAGGCGACGCTGATCTCCTTGAACCGGGCCTCCGCGGCCGGGTCGGGGTTGGTGTCGGGGTGGTACTGGCGGGCCAGCCGCCGGTACGACCGCTTGATCTCGTCGGGCGTGGCCTGCTGGCTGACCTCGAGCAGCTCGTAGTAGTCGGTCGCCATCTCAGCCCTCGCTCAGCCGTCGGCCCAGCCGCTTGCTGACGACCGCGACCGCGGCCAGCGCCTGGGGGTAGTCCATGCGGGTGGGTCCGAGCACGCCGACGGTGCCGACCTGGTCGCCGTCGACCCGGTAGGGCGCCACCACGAGCGAGCACTCGGACAGGGGCTCGACCCCGGTCTCGGACCCGATGGCCACCTGCTGGCCCCGGTCGAGGATGTCGCGCAGCAGGGTGACCACGACGAGCTGCTGCTCGAGGATGGCCAGCACCGAGCGCACCGTCTCGATGGCCTCGAAGTTGCCGGCGATGCGGGCGGCGCCACCCACGAAGACGTGCTCGCCCTCGCTCGAGTCGGGCACCAGCGCGGCGGCCACCGCGGTGAGCACCTCGTCGACCTCGGGCACGCCGCTCGGCTCGGACAGGGTGGCGGCCGCCCCCGAGCGTGTGCCGACGAGCTGGCGCCGCAGCACGAGGGTCGCCTGCTCGAGCTGCTCCTCGGTGGCGTCACGGGTGAGCTCGACCGAGCGCTTCTCGACGGTGCCGTTCGACATGACCGCCACGAACAGGGCCAGGCGCGGTGCCAGGCCGACCAGCTGCACGGTGCGGACGGTGGCGGCGTCGCGGATGGGCGGGCCCACCACCACCGCGGCGGCGTCGGTGAGGCCGCTCAGCAGGGCGGTGGTGTCCTGCAGCATCTGCTCGATCTCGCCGTGGGCCCGGTTGAAGAAGCTCCGCACCCGCTGCGCCGAGCCCTGGCTGAGCGACGGCTGGGCCAGGGCGTCGACGAAGAACCGGTAGCCCTTGTCGGTCGGGACGCGACCGGCGCTGGTGTGGGGCTGGTGCAGGTAGCCCTCCTGCTCGAGGGCGGCCATCTCGTTGCGGACCGTCGCCGAGCTGACCGACACGCCGGGCGCGTCGGCCACGTGGCCGGAGCCGACGGGCTGAGCGGTCTCGATGTACTCCTCGACCACCGCCCGCAAGATCGATGCTTTGCGTTCGTCGAGCACGGCGTGTGTCCAGTTCGCGGTTGGCACTCGATGCTACCGAGTGCCAACCGCCGGGCGACTGCTCCCTCAGCTCGCGCCCCGGACGTCGTCGTAGCGGTCGAGGGCCTCTCGCCGTTCGGCCTGGTGGTCGACGATCGGGTCGGGGTACCGATCGCCGTCGTCGCCGGCGGCGCCCGACCCGCCGAACAGGTCGTCGTCGGCGTCCCACGGGGCGAAGACGGCGTCGCCCTCGACGTGGCGCAGCTCGGGCACCCAGCGGCGGATGTACTCGCCGTCGGGGTCGAACCGCCTGGACTGCGTCACGGGGTTGAAGATCCGGAAGTAGGGGGCGGCGTCGGTGCCCGTGCCGGCCACCCACTGCCAGCCGTGGTTGTTCGACGCCAGGTCGCCGTCGACCAGGTGCTGCATGAACCAGCGGGCGCCCCGGGTCCAGTCCAGGTGGCAGTCCTTCACGAGGAAGCTGGCGGTCAGCATCCGCACCCGGTTGTGCATCCAGCCCTCGGCCACCAGCTGGCGCATGCCGGCGTCGACGATGGGGTAGCCGGTGCGGCCCTCGGTCCAGGCCCGGAACCGCTCGTCGGCGGCCTGGCCGTGGTCGACGCGCATGCCCGCCATGGCCTCGTCGAACGCCTGCCGGGCCGAGTCCGGTCGGTGGAACAGCACGTCGGCGTAGAACTCCCGCCAGCAGATCTCGGTCTCGAAGGTGCGCGCGCCCTTCGAGCGGCCGAGCCGGTCGAGGATCTGGCGGGGGTGCAGGCAGCCCCACCTCAGGTACGGCGAGAGCCGGCTGGTGGCGTCGAGCCCCGGATCGTCGCGGTGCCCGTCGTAGCCGTCGACGTCCCGCTCGAGGAAGGCGTCGAGGCGGCGGTGGGCGGCCTCCTCGCCCGGGTCGGGCAGCTCGGCGTCGGTCTCGGGGGCGTCGGGCACCCCGTCGCCGTCGACGCCGGTGGCCCACCCGATCGAGGCCGGCTTGCGGATCGGGTCGTCCCAGCCGTGGGCGCGCCAGGCCTTGGAGAAGGGGGTGAACACCTTGAACGGATCGCCGGCTCTGTTGAACACGGTCCCGGGCGGGACCGCGTACGGCGAACCGACCCGGACGAAGGGCACGTCCTCCTCGGCCAGCGCGTCGGCCACCTCGTCGTCGCGCCGGCGGCCGTAGGGGCCGAAGTCCTCGGCGCAGTAGACCGCGCGGGCGTCGAGCTGACGGGCCAGCGCCCGGACCTTGCTGGCCGGCGGTCCGGTGCGGACCACCAGGTGCCCGCCGGTGGCGTCGTGCAGGTCGGCCAGGCAGCCGTACAGGAAGGCCAGGCGGTTGGCGCCGGACGGCCCGCGCAGCCGGTTGTCGAGCACGAAGAGGGGCACCACCTGGTCGTGGGTGCGGACCGCGTCGGCCAGGGCCGGGTTGTCGGAGAGGCGCAGGTCGCGACGGAACCAGACGATGGCCGTGCCGCCGGGCTGCGGGCCCGGCTCGTCGGCGTCGCCGGACCGGTCCTCGTCCCGGGACGAGGACCTGCCGCCGGACGAGGAGCGGGACGAGGCCATGGCCGCCGACCGTACCGACGGCCTCCGGCGCCGGCCCCGCCGGAGCGGGTCGCCTCGGAGCGGGTCGACACCGGAGCGGGTCCCGTCCATCGCAACAGGTGCCGCCGAGGCCGCGGCCGTCCGCCGTCCCGGGGGTCCGGGCCGAGGTGCGCCTCGGGGAGGGCGCCGGCGGCGAGACTGGCGGGGTGCTCCTGCCGCCGCTCCTCGCCGCTCCCGTCGGGTGCACGGCGGTGATCGTGGGGGTGGCCGCCCGGTCGGACCCCCGCCTGCGCACCCCCCGCTCGTCGCCCGCGCTGAGCCCCGCCCTGCTCGCCGCCGGCGGGGCCCTGGCCGTCGGACCGCTGGTCGACACCTGGGCGTCGGGCCTGACCACCCCGTGGACGGTGGTGCAGGTCGTCACGGTGCTGGCCCTGCTGGCCGTCCTCGTCCAGGACGGGCGCCGGGCCGGCTACGGCGCGCCGCCTCGCCGCCCGGTGGGGCGACCCGACCGGCGCCCCCCGGCGCGGGGCGCCCTTCCCCACGACGGGCGGCCGCCGCCCGACCGCGGCCCGGCCGGTCGTCGCAGGGCCCCCGGGCGCCCGACCGGACGATCGGCCGGCGACGACCGCGGGCCCGACCGGTGACCGCAGGCGACCGTCCCGCCGGACCAGGACCGGAGCCGGTGGCCGACCGGAGGTCGCCGGCGAGCCCTGCGGGGACCCCGTGCCCTCGTCCGACCCGCCCCCGGGCGGGTATCAGGCGTAGCGGCGGAGCACGGCCAGGGTCTGCCCGGCGTAGCCCCCGCCGAAGAGGATGGTGTGGGCCAGCAGGGGGGTGAGCTGGTGCAGGGGCTGGCGATCGCGCCAGCCGGACGGCAGCGGGTGCTCGGCCTCGTACCCCTCGACGATGGCGGCGTCGAGCCCGCCGAACAGGGCGAGCATGGCCAGGTCGGTCTCGCGGTGGCCGCCGTGGGCGTGGGGATCGATCAGCCGGGCCGAGCCGTCGGCGGCCCACTGGACGTTCCCGGACCAGAGGTCGCCGTGCACCCGGCTGGGCGGTTCGGGGTCGCCGACCAGGTCGTCGAGCCGGCCGACGACCCGCTCGACCAGGTCGAGCGCCGAGCCGTCGAGCCGGCCCCGCTCCACCGCCGAGCTGGTCATGGGGCGCAGCCGACGGTCGGCGAAGAGCTCGGTCCACGTGGCGCACGGCGTCGGGTCGATCGGCACCGAGCCCAGTCGGTCGGGCACGTCGAGGCCGATGCCCGGCACGTCGAAGACCCGGCCGAAGCCGTCCGCCCCGGCGTCGTGCAGCCGGGCCAGGTCGCGCCCGAGGCGGCGGCGGGTGTCGGCGGTGGGCCGGCCCGGTTCGACCCACTCGAGCACCAGCAGGTGGGCGTCGACGTGGCGCACCCGAGGTACCCCGATCACCCCGGGCTCCGCCAACCAGCGCAGGCCGGCCGCCTCCAGCTCGAACATGCCCGGTGGCGGGTCGGGCAGCGTCTTGGCGAACCACCGGCCGTCGGCGGTCTCGACCCGGTAGCTGTCGCCGATGTCGCCCCCGCCCAGGGGGCCGATCGAGCGGATCTCCTCGCCCAGGGCGTCGGCCACCCGCTCGGCGACCGCCCCGTGCCCCGTCACGGGTCGCGCACGACCGGCTCGTCCCGGTCCGCCCGCCGACCGTCGCCGACTGCGTCGCCGGAGGTGTTGCCGGCTGCGTCGCCCGTCGCCAGCCGGTCGACCAGCCGGCGACAGGCGGCGGTGACCAGCTCGACCACCTCGTCGAAGTCGTCGTCGCCGCCGTACCAGGGATCGGGCACCTCGGCCCCCTCCGGCGCCTCGGGGTCGTCCTCGCGCAGCAGCACCACCTTCGACGCGGCGTCGTCGTCGGGCGCCAGCCGTCGCAGGTCGCGGCGGTTGGCCCGGTCGAGGGCGACGACCAGGTCGAAGCGACCGAAGTCCTCGGCCCGGAACCGGCGGGCGGTGTGCTCGGTCGGGTAGCCGTGGCGGGCCAACGCCGCCTGCGTCCGCGGGTCGGCCTCCTCGCCCTCGTGGTACCCGGCGGTGCCGGCGCTCTCGACCCGCACCCGGTCGGCCAGCCCGGCCTCGTCGACCATGGAGCGCAGCACCGCCGCCGCGATCGGCGAGCGGCAGATGTTGCCGAGGCAGACGAAGCAGACGGCGGTCACCCGGTCGGCGGTCACCCGGTCGGCGGTCACCCGGTCGGCGGTCACCCGGTCGAGGCTCCCCCGCCCGTCGCTCCCCCAACCGCCACGTCGGCGACCTCGAACCGGAGCTCCTGGCGGGGGTAGCGCCCAGGCTCGTCGGTGCGGGCGACCTCGCCGGCGGCCACCGACGCCACCACGCCCGGCCAGAAGGCGGCGGCCTCGTGGTTGGCCACGTCGAAGGCGACCAGCCAGGGTCCGGGGTGGCGGCGCAGCGCAGCCGTCGCCGCCGCCCGGCCCACACCGCCGCGTCGATCGCGGCGCAGCACGAAGAACTCGGCGACCTCCCAGGTGTCCGGGTCGGGCTCGTCGTCGAGCCGGCGGGCCAGCACGAAGCCCACCAGCTCGCCGTCGCACCGCAGGAGCCACGCCTCCCGGCCGTCCTCCACGAAGTAGTGGTCGAGGTACCGGTAGCGGTACGTGCCGTGGCGCCCGATCGGGTAGTCGCGGATCTCGGCGAAGTCGTAGCAGTAGAGCTGGAGCAGGTTGGCCACGACGGCCTTGTCGTCCTCCTCGACCGCCACCAGCTCGACCGTCGGCGCCATCGGTGTCGCTCCCCCGCTCAGTCGTCGAGCCGCAGGGCGGACACGAACGCCTCCTGCGGCACCTCGACCCGCCCGATGTTCTTCATGCGCTTCTTGCCCTCCTTCTGCTTCTCCAGCAGCTTGCGCTTGCGGGTGATGTCGCCGCCGTAGCACTTGGCCAGCACGTCCTTGCGCTTGGCCTTGACCGTCTCCCGGGCGATGATCCGCCCGCCGATCGCCGCCTGGATGGGCACGTCGAACATCTGCCGGGGGATCAGCTCGCGGAGCTTCTCGGTCATGCGCCGGCCGTAGGCGTCGGCCTTCTCCCGGTGGACGATGGTGCTGAAGGCGTCGACCGGCGTGCCGTTGAGCAGCACGTCGACCTTGACCAGGTTCGACGCCACGTAGCCCGACGCCTCGTAGTCGAGGCTGGCGTAGCCCTGGGTGCGGCTCTTCATCTGGTCGAAGAAGTCGGTGACGACCTCGGCCAGCGGCAGCCGGTAGCGCAGCTCGACCCGCTCGGGCGACAGGTACTCGAGCTTGTCCATCTCGCCCCGCCGGGTCTGGCACAGGTCCATCAGCGTGCCCGTGTAGTCGGTCGGGGTGAGGATGGTGACGGTGAGCCACGGCTCCTCGATGTCCTCGATCTCCTGGGCGGCCGGCATGTCGGAGGGGTTGTCGATCTGGCGGACGTCGCCCTTGGTGGTGGTGACGAGGTACTCGACCGACGGGGCGGTGGCGATCAGGCTGAGGTCGAACTCGCGCTCGAGCCGCTCGCGGACGATCTCCATGTGCAGCAGGCCGAGGAAGCCGCAGCGGAACCCGAAGCCGAGGGCGCCGGAGGTCTCCGGCTCGTAGGTGAAGCTGGCGTCGTTCAGCCGCAGCTTCTCGAGCGCCTCCCGCAGGTCGGGGAACTCGTCGCCCTCGATCGGGTAGAGCCCGCAGAACACCATGGGCTTGGGGTCCTGGTAGCCCGCCAGCGGCTGGGCCGCCGCTCGCCCGTCGTCGGTGACCGTCTCACCGGACCGGGCCTCGGCCACGTCCTTGATGCCGGCGATGAGGTAGCCGGTCTCGCCCGGCCCCAAGCGGTCGACGGCGGTCGGCACCGGCAGCCGGACGCCGACCTCGTCGGCCTCGTGCACCGCGCCGGCCTGCATGAACCGCAGCCGGGCGCCGGTGCGCAGGGACCCGTTCACCACCCGGATGGAGCTGACGACCCCCCGGTACTGGTCGAAGTGCGAGTCGAAGATCAGCGCCTGCAGCGGCTGCGTCGGGGTCGCCGACCGGCGGCGGGATGCGCTCGACCACCGCGTCGAGCAGGTCGGCCACGCCCTCGCCGGTCTTGGCGCTGATGCGCAGGACCTCGTCGGCGGGGATGCCGAGCACGTTCTCGATCTCGCCGGCGTAGCGGTCGGGGTCGGCGGCGGGCAGGTCGATCTTGTTGAGGCAGGCCACGATCTCGAGGTCGTTCTCGAGGGCCAGGTAGCAGTTGGCCAGGGTCTGGGCCTCGATGCCCTGGGCGGCGTCGACCAGCAGGACCACGCCCTCGCAGGCGGCCAGCGAACGGCTCACCTCGTACCCGAAGTCGACGTGGCCGGGCGTGTCGATGAGGTTGAGGTCGTGGCCCCGGTGGTCGAGGCGCACCGACTGGAGCTTGATGGTGATGCCCCGCTCCCGCTCGAGGTCCATGGAGTCGAGGTACTGGGCCCGCATCTCCCGGGGGTCGACGGCGCCGCAGACCTCGAGGATGCGGTCCGCGAGGGTGGACTTGCCGTGGTCGATGTGGGCGATGACCGACAGGTTGCGGATGCGGGACAGTTCCATGGGCAGTCAGACGACGCTACCGGCCGTCGGGGCCCGGGCGTGACAGCCGGCGGGGCCGTCAAGTACCGTTTCCCGGCTGTTTCCGCCCGAGATCCGAAAGCACCCGTCACCCGTGGCCAACATCAAGAGCCAGATCAAGCGCAACCGCCAGAACGAGGTTCGCCGCGAGCGGAACAAGTCCGTCCGCTCCGAGCTGAAGACCCGGGTCAGGGGCGCCACCACCGCCCTCGAGACCGGGGCCGACGACCTCCACGAGGCGACCCGTCTGGCCATCAAGCGCATCGACAAGGCGGCGGCCAAGGGCGTGATCCACAAGAACCAGGCCGCCCGCCGCAAGGCCCGCCTCATGCGCCGGGTCAACGCCAGCAGCTGACCCCACCGGTCCCGCCGGCCCTCCGGCATGCGTCGAGATGAACGCCGGCCCGCGTGCCGGTCGATGGCGGCGGCCAGCGGGGCGACGGTCAGCGTGACGAGCGGGCGAGGCGGGCCAGGCGGCTGACCAGGACCTCCATCACCAGCTCGTCGGGCCAGGCGCGGCCGCCGCGCAGGTCGACGTCGGCCTCGGCCACCAGCTGGAGGGCCCGCACGGTGTTGGCGTGGCCGAGGCGGCGGGACGTGTCGAGCGCCTTGCGGGCCGGGAAGGTCGAGCCCTTCATGCCGAGCAGCTCGGCGGCCTGCTTCTCGCCGGTGACGTCGCTGCCGTCGAGGCGCACCAGCCGCCCCACCCAGCCCTGCAGGGTCGCCATGAGCTGCAGGGGGTGCAGACCGCCGCCGCCGAGCATGCGGTGGAGCCGGTCGAGCGCCGCGGCGGTGTCGCCCTTCTCGATGGCGTCGGTGAGCTCCCACCGGGGGACCGAGCCGGCGTCGCCCAGGAAGGCCTCGACGTCGTCGGGGCCGAGCGTCGCCCCCTCGCCGTGGGCGGTCACCAGCGTGGCCAGCAGGCCACCGAGCCGGCCGGCGTCCTCGCCGAGGTGGCGGGCCACGAGGTCACGCGCCCGGCGGTCGAGGGTGATCGGCGCGGCGTCGAGGTGGGCGTCGAGCCAGGCCGACCGGGCCCGGGCCTGGGTCGGGACGTCGGTGGCGACCGTCTCGCCACCCATCGCCTTCAGGGCGTCGGTGAGCTTCTTCGGCACCCTGGGCAGCTGGTTCTGGTCCGGGCCCTTCTCCCACACCAGCACCAGCGAGGTGCTCGGCAGCGGGTCGGCGAGGTACTCGAGGATGGGCCCGTACTGCTCGGCGGTGGAGAACCGTCCGGCGTTGCGGGCCACCACGACCCGGCGATCGGTGAGGAACGGTGCGGTCTGGGCGGCGTCGACCAGGGCGCCGACCTCGTACTCGCCCCCGGACAGCTCGTGCAGGACCAGGCTGCGGTCGGCGTCGCCGACCAGCCGGCCGGTGACCTCGCCGACGGCGTCAGCCACCAGGGACGGGTCGCCGCCGGTGATCAGGACGGCCTCGGCGTTCACGGCCGGTCCCCCCGCACCCTCACCCTCCGGCCCCGACGGCGCTCACCGCCGGGCTCCGGAGACAGCCGCCAGCACGTCGACCACCCGACGGGCGGCGGCGACGTCGGTGGTGCGGATGAGCCGGCAGCCGGCGCTGACCGCCAGGGCGACCGCCGCGAGGTCGTGACGCCGCTGCGCGGGGTCGTCGACGTCGCCCAGCGCCGAGAACTGGACGGCGACCCCGGTCCCGAGGGGGCCGACCTCGGCCAGGGTGTCGACCTCGACCACCTCCACCCCGTCGAGGCCGGTCGCGGCTCGCCCCGACGCACTGGCGCCCCGCGCCACACCTGCGGAGGCCGGGTGGGCGCGCCGCTCCGGCGAGGTGGCGGACCCCACCCGGTCCGGATCGCTCCCGAGCCCGGCGGTCGCGCCCTCGGGCGCAGCCGCCGGGTCCAGCGTCGACCCGGTGGCCACCGGCACGAGCCGGCCGTCGACCAGGCGGTCGGCGGCGGCCCGGACGACGGCGACGCCCTGGCGCCGGAGCCCGTCGGCGGCATCGAGGGGCGCGCCCTCGGGGAGCTGGACCGCGTTGGCACCGGCCGCCGCCGCCGTCGTCGCCCCCGCCAGGCCGACGTCGACGAGCAGCGGCACCTCGACCGCATCGGCGGCGGCGCCCACGATCGCCGCCAGCTCGTCGCAGGCGACGGCGTGGTCGGCGGCGCGGAGGCAGACCAGGTCGGCCCCCCGGGAGACGGTGTCGTGCAGGGCGTCGAGCCAGGCGTCGGCCGTGTCGGGTCGGTCGAGCACGCCGACGACGAGGGCCCGATGGGTCACGTCGTACCGGCGGTTCCCGAGCCGGAGCAGCATCCGGGCGAAGCTACTCGGCCCCCGGTGACCGCCACACGGGCCTGGAGGCGGGGTCGGACGCGCCGCACGGTGATCTGCAGCCGGCCGAGCACGACCGACGAGCCCACCGGCGGCGACCGAGCGCCGACCACGGAGCCGCCCGGCGGGGCCCAGACCGCGTCGACCGCCCAGCGGTGGCGGAGGGCCTGCAGCACCGCGGCGCTCCGGGTGCCGTTGCCGCTGAGCACCACCAGGTCGACCCGGCGCACCCCGGCTTCGCGCAGCCCGGCGAGGGCCCGGGCCGGGTTGGCGGTGCCGGCGACCTGCACCACGATGGCGCCGTCACGCCAGAGCTCGACGCCGTCGGCCACCTCGGTCCGCCCCGTGGCCCGCGCCGTCGCCACCGCCGGCGTCACCAGCGCCACGGCCGCCAGCAGCCCCCCGAGGGCCCGCGCCGGGCGGGCCAGGCGAACGGTGGTGTCCGCTGGGGCCGGGCCGACGAGCCGGGCCGCGGCGAGCCGGCGCCCGAGGAGGAGCAGTGCCACGGCCAGGCCGAGCGCGCTCAGCTGGGGCCAGCCGAGCTGGCCGAGCGGCAGCGCCGACGCCCGGCGGGCGACCAGCTCGATCCAGCCGATGAAGAGCCGGGTCGGCAGGTGCAGCACGGTGGCGACCCGGCCACCGACCACCCCGGCCACGATCCCGGCGCCGAGCCCCCACGTCATGACCAGCCCGGCTGCCGGGCCGGCCAGGAGGTTGGCGGGGAACGAGACCACCGGCAGCCCCCCGAAGACCGCGAGCTGCACGGGCGCCACGCCGAGCTGGGCGGCGACCGTGACGGCCAGGGCCTCGGCCACGACCCGCGGTCCCGGCAGCGCCCCCGCCAGGGGCCCGCCGAGCAGCACGATGCCGGCGCAGGCCGAGCACGACAGCACGAAGCCGACCGAGTCGACCAGCAGCGGATCGACCAGGAGGAGCGCCGCCACGCCCAGGGCGAGGATCCGCAGCGAGGTCGCCGGCCGGCCGAGGGCCACCGCGGTGGCGGCGATGCCGGCCATCACCGTCGCCCGCAGCACCGACGGCTCGAACCGGGTGAGCACCGCGAAGAAGGCGATCACCCCGAGCGTCGCCGCCCACCGGCCGGCGATCGGCAACCGGCGCAGGACCGGGCCGGCGAGGGTGAGCACGAAGGCCACGTTCTCGCCCGACACGGCGAGCAGGTGGGTGAGCCCGGCGCCGAGGAAGTCGTCGGTGGTGGACACCGGCTGGTCGCGGTCGTCGCCGAGGACGAAGCCGGTGAACAACGAGCGCTGGGTCGGTCCCATCGAGCTCGTGCCCCGCACGAGGATCCGGCGCAGGCCGTTGGCGGCGCGCCAGACCCCGTCTCCGGGCCCGGCCCGTTCCAGGGTGGTCGCCTGGAGCCGGCCCACCACGTGCCGGGACCGCAGCCACCCCTGGCCCGGCGACAGCGGCCGGATGCGGCCCGACACCCGAAGCTGCTCGCCGGCCGACGAGGCCCGCAGGGCCCCGCCGGACCCCCGGCGCGCGGTCAGCAGGTACCGGCGACCGTCGGCGCGGGCGATCCCCTGCAGCCCGGCCACGGACGACTCGGGGTCGGCCACGAGGGTGACGGTGCCCGACCAGGCCCGGACCGCCGGCGGCGCCAGCCCGGCCCGGCTGGTGGCCCCGAGGGCGGAGGCGACCAGGAGCCCACCGATGCAGAGCAGCCACGGCCGGCGGAACCCCAGAGCGACCACCACGGTCGCGGCCGCCAGCACCAGCGGCACCGGCCGGGCGAGCCACGCCCCCACGCCGACGGCGACCGCCAGCGCCACCGCTTCGACGTCGGTCAGCGACCGCTTCACACCGTCACCCGGTCGCGGAGCTGGGCCAGCTTGGCGTCGCCGATGCCCCGCACCTCGAGCAGCTCGTCGACGGTCGCGAACCGCCCGTGCTGCTGGCGGTAGTCGAGGATCGACTGCGCCGTGCTGGGCCCGACGCCCGGAAGGGTGTCGAGCTGCTCCGCCGTCGCCGTGTTCAGGTCGACCGGTGCGGCGGCGTCGGTGGTGGTGGCCCCGACGCCACCGCCCGTGCGGGCGCCGGCCGGTCCCGGGCCGTCGCCGGTCACGGCGGCCGGGACCTCGGCCTCGCCCAGGTGGGGCACGTAGACCCGCTCGCCGTCGGCCAGCGGGGCGGCCAGGTTGAGCCGGGCGGGATCGGCGTCGGGCGCCAACCCACCCGCCGCCGCCACCAGGTCGTCGATCCGGGACCCCGGGGGGAGCCGGTAGACGCCCGGCACCCGCACGCCGCCCGCGGCGTGGACCACCAGCTCCGCCGGTTCGGTGCTCGCCGAGGAGTCGGCGCCCGCCGTGGCGTCGCCGGTCGACACTCCTGCTCCGGAGGCGCCCGGGGACGAGCCGGAGGCCGACCCGGCCGCCGGCGGGGACGTGGTGCCGGCCATCGGCAGCGTCTGCTCGACCGCCGGGGGCGGGGGCCGCAGCAGCCACCATCCGGCCGCCGCCACCAGGACGACCGCCACCGCCGCGGCCACCGCCCGGCCGGGGCCGGACGCCAGCCGGTCGCGCACCCGGTCGTAGCGGTCGCCCCAGGTCGCGAGCGGCGTGGGGCGTCCCGACCGGTGGGGCCAGGGTTCGGCCTCGGTCCCCGACCGGCCGTCGCGGTGGTCCCGCTCGCCGACGTCGACGTCCCCGTCCCCCGGCATCCACCGGTCGGCGCTCGAGCGATCACCCCGATCGGACGGGTCGCGACGGCCGAGCTCGGAGGGCCGGGGTCGCGGGAGCGAGTCGGGACCGGCCGGGCCGTCGGTCGCGGTGGGACCGAAGGGCGGTTGGGGGGACATGGGCCTTCCTCCGGGCGCGCGCCGGGTGGGACACGAGGGGGAAGGTGAGGGGCCGGATCGCGCTCGATCCGGCGAGCAGGACGGCGGTGTGCCGTCGAGGCCCGGGCGCCGCGCCACCCGGGGACCGCCACCCTAGCTCAGGGGGGTGACGGCCCTCCCTGGCCCGGCCGCCCGGCGGTTCCCGTCGCGCCTGCACCCCGGACCGACGGCTGGGAGCGGGCCCAGCGGCGGCTGATCCACTCGGCCTCGATCTCGAAGGAGATGCGACGGTAGGCGTCCCAGTGGGGGTGGCGGCGCAGGCGCCAGCGGACGTACTCCGCCAGGTAGCGGACGAGGAAGCCGGCGATGCCGTGGTCGCGGTACTGGCGGACGTGCTCGGCCTCGTGGCGCACCAGCCGCGCGTCGTGCTCGTGGCCGCGCCGGATCAGGACGATCGGGCCGATGGTGGTGGCGGCCGCCCCGGGCGCCACCGGGCCGCCGACCCACAGCCAGAGCCCGGGCAGGCGCACCAGCGTCCCGAGCGGGCCGAGCGACCGGCCTCGACCGTCAACGCCCGTCGCCACCGACGACCCGGTCAGGTTCCGACCGCCTCGCTCGCCGACGCCGGACCCGACGGGTCAGTAGAGCCGGGCGGTGAGGGCTCGCCGGTAGTCGGCGGTGCGGGGGTCGTCGGGGCCGAGCAGCTCGAGCAGGTCGACGAACTCCTGCCGGGCCGCCTCGTCCTGCTTCACCCGGTCGAGGAGGGCGTCGAGCTTGGCCGACACGTCGACGCCGCCCTCCAGCTCGTCACCGGCGCGGGCCCGCGCCGCGATCTGGCGGCCCCGGGACGAGTCGGGGATCCGGTCGAGCAGGGCCAGCGCCTCGCCGGTGGCATCGGGGCCGCCGCGGTCGGCCAGCAGGTCGGCCAGGTCCAGCACCGCCTCCTCGTTGCCGGGATCGCGCTCGAGCACGTCGCGGAGCGAGGCCTCGTCCCCGGCCTCCAGCAGCTCGGCGACCTCGCGCTCGGCGTCGGTCGGGAGCAGGGCCTGCACGAAGGCCTCGACCGCCGGCTGACCCTGCGCCCCGACGAAGCCGTCGACCGGGCGGCCGTCCTTCAGCGCGTACACGGCGGGGATGCCCTGCACCCGGAAGGCGGCCGACACCTGGGGGTTCTCGTCCACGTTGACCTTGGCCAGCACCACGTCGCCACCCGTGGCCGCCACGACCTGCTCGAGGATGGGACCGAGCGTGCGGCACGGTCCGCACCACGGCGCCCACAGGTCGACCACCACCGGCACCTGCTTCGACCGCTCGACGACCTGCTGCTCGAAGGTCGCGTCGGTGACGTCGATCACCGCCGTCGCGGGCGGGGCGGCGGCGTTGGACGGGGAGGAGCTGGTGGACGCGTCGGTCATGGCTCCAGTGTGGCGGGCGCCGAAGCCGATCACGACGGGGGCCCGGACCCGACGAGGTCGGGCGACCACCGGCCCAAACCGACGAGGTCAGGCGACCAGCAGCACGACGTCGCCGGTCAGGCGGCCCACACCGACGAGGTCAGGCGACCAGCAGCTCGGTGTCGAGGACGCCGTCGTCGCCGAGGTGCAGGATCCGGGCGCCCGCCGCGCAGGTGCCCGGAGCGGTGTAGGTGCCGCCGTCGTGGTCGATCGGCTCGAAGGTCGACGGGGCGCCGAGCAGGCGCAGGCCGCCCGGTCCGGCCAGGTCGAACGGCTGGTGGAGGTGACCGCTGACCACGGCCCGGACGTGGGGGCGGGCGGCCAGCACCTCGAGCAGGTCGTCGGCCCCTTCGAGCCGGAACCACGGGTGGGTGCTCGGCGATCGGGGCGGGTGGTGGATGGCGAGGACGGTGGGCCGGTCGTCGACGGCGTCGAGCCGGGCGGCCACGGCCTCGGCGTCGACCGCGCCGTGGATCTGGGCCCGCAGCACCGAGTCGACCCCGACGACCCGCCAGCCGCCGACCTCGGCGTCGCTCGCCGACCCGAAGCGGGCGGCCAGCGGCTCGCGCTCGTCGTGGTTGCCCGGGATGATCAGCACGGGCAGGTCCGTTCCGGCCAGGGCGTCGGCCAGGCGCTCGTAGGCCTCGGCGGACCCGTCCTCGGCGTCGTCGCCGGTCACGAGCAGCAGGTCGGCCCGGCGACCGGAGGCCGCCCAGGCGTCGAGCACGATCCGCAGCCGGGCGTCGGGGTCGATGCCGTGGACGGGGCCGCCGGGCACCGCAGCCAGGTGGACATCGCTGAGCTGGAGGACGGTGGCCGGCACCGCTGCAGTCTGCCGGGACGTCGGGGGGTTTGTCGGTAGCGTGACGCGATGGCCGAACCGCAGACAACGGTGGAGGGCGTCGACGTCGCCGGCGTGACGTCGTGGTTCCGGGCGCACGTGCCCGAGATCTCTCCGCCGCTGCACTTCGACCTGATCGCCGGCGGCCGCTCCAACCTCACCTTCAAGGTCACCGACACCAACTCGGAGAAGACCGGCAAGGCGTGGGTGCTGCGCCGGCCCCCGCTCGGCCAGGTGCTGGCCACCGCCCACGACATGGGCCGCGAGCACACCATCATCTCGGCCCTCGGCCCCACCGACGTGCCGGTCGCGCCGGCCGTCGGGCTCTGCTCCGACGAGTCGGTGAACGGCTCGCCCTTCTACGTCATGGACCACGTCGACGGGCTGGTGCTGCGCGACGTCGCCGCCGCCGAGGCGCTCGGCGACGCCGAACGACGGGCGGCCAGCGACTCGCTGGTCGACGTGCTGGCCCGCATCCACGCCGTCGACCCCGACGCCGTGGGCCTCGGCGAGCTGGGCCGCAAGGAGGGCTACATCGCACGCCAGCTCAAGCGCTGGTACGGCCAGTGGGAGAAGTCCAAGACCCGCGAGCTGGCGACGGTCGACCAGGTCTACGAGGGCCTGCTGGCCACCACCCCCGAGCAGGGGCCGGCCACCATCGTCCACGGCGACTACCGCCTCGACAACTGCATGGTCGACGACGACGGCCGGGTCATCGCCGTGCTCGACTGGGAGATCTGCACCCTCGGCGACCCGCTGGCCGACGTCGGGCTGCTGCTCGTCTACTGGTCCGACGGCTCCGACGGCACCAGCGCCCTCCCCGGCTCGCCCACCGCCCTGCCCGGCTTCGCCACCCGTGCCGAGCTGCTCGAGGGCTACGAGGTGGCGACCGGCCGCGACCTGTCGGCCATCGACTTCTACGTCGCCTTCGGGTACTGGAAGCTGGCCTGCATCCTCGAGGGCGTGTACGCCCGCTACGTCGGTGGCTCGATGGGCAAGGACGGCACCGACTTCCAGGGCTTCGCCGACACCGTCACCTACCTGGCCGAGGCGGCGCGCGGCGCGCTCGAGCGGCTCCCGTCATGACCGCCTCCTACGAGCTGCACGACCACCCCGCCCTCGACCGGCCGGTGCTGCTCATGGCCCTCGAGGGCTGGATCGACGCCGGCATGGGGTCGACCACCGCCATGACCACCCTGCTCGACGGGCTGTCCACCTCGAAGGTGGCGACCTTCGACGCCGACGAGCTGCTCGACCACCGGGCCCGTCGGCCGATCATGCACCTGGTCGACGGCATCGTCACGACCCTCAGCTGGCCGGCGGTCGAGCTGCACGCCGCCACCGACCTGGCCGGCCAGGACCTGCTCTTGCTGGTCGGTGCCGAGCCCGACCACTCCTGGCACGCCTTCTCCGACGCGGTCGTCGACCTGGCCAAGGGCTTCGGCACCCGCATGGTCCTCGGCTTCGGCTGCTACCCCGCCGCCACCCCCCACACCCGCCCGACGCTGCTGTCGTGCACCGCCGCCACGCCGGAGCTGGCCGAGCGGTGGCCGTTCCTGCGGGGCACCCTCGACGTGCCCGCCGGGGTGCAGGCCGCCATCGAGACCCGGGCGGCCGAGGCCGGCGTCCCGGCCATGGGGGTGTGGGCCCAGGTGCCGCACTACACCTCGGCCATGGGCTACCCGGCGGCGAGCATGGCGCTGCTCGACGGCGTCATGCAGATGGGCGACCTCTCCCTCCCCCTGGGCGACCTGCCCCAGGAGGCGCGCGAGGCGCGCGAGCGGCTCGACCAGATCATCGCCGGCAACGACGAGCACCAGCAGATGCTGCACGCCCTCGAGCAGGAGGCCGACGCCTCCGCCCAGCAGGGCCCCACCCAGATCCCGAGCGGCGACGAGCTGGCCGCCGAGGTCGAGCGCTTCCTCCGCGACCAGGGCGACGGCTGAGCGGACGCTGCGCCGCGGACATCCCGCCTACATTCCCCCCATGCTCGTAGACGGAGGCATCGGGTTCGACATCACCAAGGCGCCGAGGGCGGCCCGGGAGGCCGAGGCGGCCGGCTACGACGGCATCTGGTCGGTGGAGACCAGCCACGACCCCTTCCTGCCGCTGCTGGCCGCGGCCACCGCCACCGAGGAGATCGAGCTCGGAACGGGCATCGCGGTGGCCTTCGCCCGGAACCCGATGACCACCGCGCAGACCGCCAACGACCTGCAGCTCGCGTCGCAGGGCCGGTTCATCCTCGGGCTCGGCAGCCAGATCAAGCCGCACATCACCAAGCGCTTCTCGATGGAGTGGAGCCACCCGGCGCCGCGCATGCGCGAGTTCATCCTGGCCATGCGGGCCATCTGGGCCTGCTGGAACGAGGAGGCGGAGCTCGACTTCCAGGGCGACTTCTACCGCCACACCCTCATGACCCCGTTCTTCAACCCGGGTCCCAACCCCTACGGCGCCCCCAAGGTGTTCCTGGCCGGGGTGGGCGAGCTCATGACCGAGGTGGCCGGGGAGACCGCCGACGGGTTCCTCTGCCACGCCTTCACCACCGAGTCCTACCTGCGCGAGGTCACCCTGCCCGCCCTCGACCGGGGCCTGGCCAAGAGCGGTCGCAGCCGGGCCGACCTCGAGATCTCCGGCCCCGCCTTCGTGGTCACCGGCACCACCGAGGAGGAGCTGGCCACCTCGGCGGCCGCCACCAAGCAGCAGATCGCCTTCTACGGCTCCACCCCCGCCTACCGGGGCGTGCTCGAGCACCACGGCTGGGGTGAACTGCAGTCCGAGCTGAACGGGCTCTCCAAGCAGGGCAAGTGGGTCGAGATGGGCGAGCGCATCGACGACGACGTGCTGCAGACCTTCGCCGTGATCGGCGAGCCCGAGCAGGTCGCCCAGGGCCTGCACGACCGCTACGGCGACGTGGTCCAGCGGATCAGCTTCTACGCCCCGTACCGGAGCGACCCGGAGCGGTGGCAGAAGGTCATGGACCAGCTCCACGCCGCCTGAACTGACCGCCGACCGAGCCCCGCTCCGCCGCCGACCCGCCCGCCGCAAGCCGACCGCCGCCGACGTGCCCCACACCGACCACGACGGGCTCCGGATCCACCACCGGGAGGCCGGCGACCCGGACGGGACGCCGCTCGTGCTCCTGCACGGGCTCACCCTCGACACCCGCATGTTCGACCGGCTGGCCGAGCACCTGCCCGATCTCCGACTGGTGCTGGTCGACCTGCGGGGCCACGGCGAGAGCGATCGCCCGGCCGAACCCCACCGCTACAGCTGGGACCTCATGGCCGGCGACGCGGTGGCCACCATGGACCACCTCGGCATCGAACGGGCGATCGTCGGCGGGCTCTCCCTCGGCGCCGACGTGACCCTGGCCTTCGCCCTCGCCCATCCGGAGCGGACAGCCGGGCTGATCATCGAGATGCCGGTGCTCTCCGAGAGCGAGCGGTGGGCCCGGTTCGTGTTCGGCCTGATGGCGCGGCTGCTCCGGGCCGGGGAGGTCCCGCTCGAGGCGGCGCTGGCGCTGGGTCGACGGGTGCCGCTCCCCTCGACCCCGCGCGAGGTGCGAGCCGTCCTGGGGGCCGCCCTGTCGATCGACCCGATCGAGATGGCCTCGGTGCTCGAGGGGCTGCTGGCGGCGCCGGTGCCCGACCACGACCCCGTGGCGGTCGGCGACATCGAGGTGCCCGCACTGGTGATCGGCCACCGCCACGACCCGATCCACGCCCTCGACGACGCTCGGGACCTGGCCCGCCACCTGCCCAACGCCGAGCTGCTCCAGGTGTCCTCCATCCTCGAGCTGCGGTTCCGGCCCGCCAAGCTGGCGGCGGCCGTGCGGCGGTTGGTCGAGGCGGTCGAGGGCCGCCGGCCTCTCGCCGGTTGACGCGGTTGACCGACGGACGACCGCCGGGTACCGTCGGTTGACCAGGTTGACAGGACGGAGCGGCCCATGAGCGGCACCAGCGGCGAGGCGGTGGCGGCCTTCGAGGCCGAGCTCCGCCGGCGCGACCCCGACGGCACCCGCCTGGCCGCCGTCGGCGACCTCGAGGCCCTCGCCCGGGCGGCGGTCGACGTCGTCCTCGACCCGGCCGTCACCTGGCAGGAGCACCTCGGCCCCCTCTACGACACCGCGGGCGTGCGGCGCCTCCTCGGCCGCGACGGCCGACCCGTCACCAAGCAGGCGGTCTCCAAGCGGCGCGACCTGCTGGCGCTGACGACCAGCTCGGGCCGCAAGGTCTTCCCGGCGTTCCAGTTCGCCCACCGGACGCCCGTGGACGGACTCGGCGAGGTGCTGGCCGCCCTTCCCGAGGGCCTGGTTTCGCCCTGGACGGTCGCCTCGTGGCTGGTCTCGCCGGCGGCCGACCTGGCCGGCCGGCGCCCGATCGACGTCCTCGCCGACGGCAACCGGGTGGCGGTCGCCGCCGCCGCCCGGGCCTGGGCCGCCGACCTCGCCGCCTGAGCCCGGCGGCCGGCGGCACGTGCCCCTCCCCCGGCCCCCTCGGGGCGCGGCAGCCCTCGAGGGGTTCCCCCCGCTGCGGCCGCCGCCGGGGCGGCTGGCCCGCTTCTGGCGGCTCCACCGCCACTTCGACCCGGACGACGGCGCACCCCGGAGCCCGTTCTGGTTCGCCTCGGCCGGCCCGGACGACGACGGCGGTGGCCGCTACGACCTGCCCCCGCCGTGGGGCGCCAACTACTGGGCCGGCTCGGCCCCCGGGGCGTGGATCGAGGTCTTCCGGGGGACCCTCGTCGTCGATGCCCGGGACCTGCGCCGCCGGCGGCTGACCCGCACCAGCGCACCGCACCCGCTCCGCCTCGCCAACCTGCTGGTCAAGGCCGCCCACCGCTACGGCATCACCGCCGAGATCCACACCACCCTTGACACCGGCACCACCCGCCGGTGGGCGGCGGCGTTCCGCCGGGCGGGGTTCCAGGGCATCTGGGGCCAGGCCCGCCACGATCCGACGGTCCGGCTCCGCACCCTGACGCTGCTCGACCGGGGCGGTGAGCACCCCCCGTTCGGCTGGGACTGGGCGGTGCAGTCGACCCGCCCCGACCAGGACCTCGACCTGCTGCGGGAGATGGCCGGGTGGGGCTACCGGGTGGCCGAGGTCCCCCACGACGTGCGCATCACGCCGTTCGACGGCTGAGACCGACCGGCGGCGGCTCGGCGGCGAAGATGACGTCCATGGTCCGACCGCCCCTGCCGCTCGCGTCCCTGCCCACGCCGCTCGAGGCGGGCCCGGACCTGCCGAGCGGCGCCCGGCTCTGGGTGAAGCGCGACGACCTCACCGGGCTCGGGCTCGGCGGGAACAAGGCCCGCAAGCTCGGCCACCTGTGCGCCCGAGCCGTCGACCACGGCGCCGACGCGCTGGTCACCGTCGGCGGGGGCCAGTCGAACCACTGCCGCATGACCGCCGCCGCCGGGGCCCGGCTGGGGCTGCCGGTCCACCTGGTGTTCGGCGGCCCGGCCGACGCCGAGCCGGCCGGCAACCAGCTGGTGGCCCGGCTGCTCGGCGCCACCCTCCACCGCCCCGGCACCGACGACTGGTCCGAGCTGGAGGCCACCAGACGGGCGGTCACCGACCAGCTCCGGGCCGAGGGCCGCTCGCCGTCGTCCATCCCCATCGGCGGTTCGACGCCGACCGGCGCCCTCGGGTTCGTCGACGCCTACGCCGAGCTGGAGCGCCAGGCCGCCGAGGTCGGGCTCACCCGCCCGGTCGTCCTTCACGCGTCGTCGTCGGGAGGCACCCATGCGGGGCTGGTGGCGGGACAGGCCCGGGCGGTGGCGGCGGGTCGGGCGCCGATCGACGTGGTCGCCGTCGAGGTGGCCAAGAGCGACGGCGCCTCGGCCGCCGGCGTCGCCGCCCTGGCCGCCCGCACCTGCGAGCTGCTCGACGTCCCGACCGGCTCGATGCCCGACCCGGTGGTCGACGGGCGCTGGTGCGGGCCCGACTACGAGGTGCCGACCCCCGAGGCCGACGCCGCCATCGCCTGGCTGGCCCGGCGGTCCGGTGTGCTGCTCGACCGCACCTACACCGGGAAGGCCTTCGCCGGGCTGCTCGGCCGCGACGAGGAAGGGAGCTTCGCCGGCCGCGACGTCGTCTTCTGGCACACCGGCGGCTGGCCGGCCCTCTTCGCGCCGGGCGGCGCCCCGATCTGACCCGGGTCGCGCCCGGCGTGGAGCGCCGGCGGATCAGCCGGCGGGCTGCAGGTCCTGCGTCCCCCAGCGCTGCTTGCAGAGGGCTCGCTGGAGCTTGCCCGAGCTGGTCTTGGGCAGGCTGCCCGGCGCCACCAGCACCACCTCGCCGGCGGCGATGCCGGCGCTGCCCCGCACCCGGCTGGCCACCGCCCTGCGCATGCCGTCGTGCTCGTCGGTGGTCGACCTGGTCTCGGCCACGACCACGACCGACTGGACGTCCGCGCGGCGGCTGTCCACGCCGAAGGCGATGACGTTGCCGGCCCGGATGCCCTCGACCGTGGCGGCGGCCTGCTCGATGTCCTCGGGGAAGACGTTGCGGCCGGCCACGATGATCACGTCCTTGATCCGGCCGCAGATGACCAGCTCGCCGTCGACCAGGTACGCCAGGTCGCCCGTGCGCAGCCAGCCGTCGTCCGAGCAGGCGGCGGTGACGTCGGGACGGCGGTAGTAGCCCGTCATCAGCGAGGTCCCCCGGATCTGCAGCTCGCCCACCTCCCGGTCGACCAACCGGCGTCCGTCGTCGGGATCGACGATCCGCAGCTCCAGGCCGGGCAGCGCCGTGCCGAGCTTCACCAGCCGACGGGTCCCGTCCGCGGCGGGATCGGCCGGGGCGGCGTAGCGGTCGGTCTCCAGCACCCGGAGGTCGACGTCGTCGGTGCGCAGCCCGGTCATCGGGTGGGGGAAGGTGCCGCCGATCGACAGCTCGGCCATGCCGAAGGCCGGGAAGATGGCGCCTCGGCGCAACCCGTGGCGGGCGCCGGCGTCGAGGAAGCGGTCGACGGTGTCGGGGTTCACCGGCTCGGCGCCGTTCAGGGCCAGCCGCAGCGACGAGAGGTCGAGGCCCTCCAGCCGGTTGAGGGCCCGGGCGGCCAGCACGTAGGCGAAGTTCGGCCCAGCGGTGATGGTGCCGCGGTGCTCGGACATCCAGCGCACCCAGCGGGCGGGTGAGGCCATGAAGTCCTGGGGCGCCCCGAGCACCAGCTCGCAGCCGGTGGTCATGGCGACCGTGAGGATCCCGACCAGGCCCATGTCGTGGTACAGCGGCAGCCACGAGACCATGACGTCGACGTCGGGGTCGAAGCGGGCCCGCTCGATCATGGCGTCGAGGTTCGACGCGACCGACCGGTGGGGCAGCATCACGCCCTTGGGGTCGGCGGTCGAACCGCTGGTGAACTGCAGGATCGCCAGGCGCTCGAGGTCCGCCCCGACCGTGCTCGGTCGACGGCCCTCGCCCGCGGTCCGCAGCTCGGCGTACCCGAGCGCCGGTGGGTCCTCGGGGCGGGCCTCGACGAAGGGCGCGAGGTCGGGGTCCACGACCAGCAGGTCGATGTCGGCGCCGTAAATCCGCCGCCGGGTCTGCGCCACGAACTCGTCGATCGAGCTCATCCGCATGGGGAGGGGCAGCACCACGACCGTCGCACCGGCGAGCCACGTGGCCTCGATGGTGGTGACGAGGTCCCGGGTGGTGGGCCCCAGGATGGCGACGTGACCGCCCGGCTCGACGCCCGCAGCCTGCAGGCCGGCGGCCATGACCCGGGCGTCGGCGTGCAGCGTGGACCACGGCACCCGCTCGCCCTCGTCGCCGCTCATGAAGGTCACCGAGTGGTCGGTGCGGTCGGCGGCTCGGACGATTCGTTGCTCGATGGTCAGCATCGGGTGGTACGACCGCACGGCGCGCGCCGTCGTTACCGAGGGCACGCGGGGTTCACACGTCAGACGACGACGTTGACCAGCTTCGGGGGTCGGGCGATGACCTTGCGGGGCTCGCCGCCGTCGAGGAAGCCCTGCACCCGCTCGGACGCCAGCGCCAGCCGCTCGGCCTCGGCGGCGTCGACGTCGGCCGGCACCTCGATGCGGTCGCGGACCTTGCCGTTCACCTGCACGACCAGGGTCTCGGTGGCGACGGTCAGCAGCCGCTCGTCGGCCTCGGGCCAGGGCTGGGCGTGGACCAGCCCGCCGGTGCGCCGCTCGTACAGCTCAGCGGTGATGTGCGGGCACATCGGTGCCAGCAGCCGGAGGAGGGTGTCGACGGCGTGGTCCAGGGTGGCGGCGCGGGCGCCGGCGCCGGACTGGACGTACTTGTAGAGCAGGTTGACCTGAACTCCATGAGCCCGGCCACCGCGGTGTTGTACGACCAGCGCTCGAACTCGTCGGTGATCCGGGCGATCAGCCGGTGGGTGGCGGCGGTGACGGCCCGGTCGTCGTCGGTCTCGTCCCGCTCGGCGACGGTGCCGACCTCACCCACCCCGAGCCGCCACACCCGCTGCAGGAACCGGGTGGCCCCCTCGATGCTGACGCCCTCCCAGTCGACGTCGTCCTGGGGCGGGCCGACGAACAGGTGGGCCAGGCGCAGGGCATCGGCGCCCTCCCGGTCGAGGATGGCCGCCGGCGACACCAGGTTGCCCTTCGACTTCGACATCTTGCTGCCGTCCAGGCGGATCATGCCCTGGGTGAACAGGCGGGTGAACGGCTCGCGCAGCCCGGACGGGGCGACGCCCAGGTCGGCCAGGGCCTTGGTGAAGAACCGGGCGTACATCAGGTGGAGGATGGCGTGCTCGATGCCGCCGATGTACTGGTCGACCGGCATCCACCGCTCGACCGCCGCCTTGGCGAACGGGGCGTCGGTCGTCGCTGCCCGCCCGGCGGGATCGGTGGCGAAGCGCAGGAAGTACCACGACGAGTCGACGAAGGTGTCCATGGTGTCGGTCTCACGGGTGGCGGGGCCGCCGCAGCGGCGGGCAGGTGGTGTGCAGGAAGCCCTCGTGGAAGCGCAGCGGCGACTCGCCGGTGGGGCGGAACTCGACGTCGTCGGGCGCCAGCACCGGCAGCTGGTCGTCGGGCACCGCCACGATGCCGTCGGTCTCGCAGTAGACGACCGGGATCGGACAGCCCCAGAACCGCTGGCGGCTGACGAGCCAGTCGCGCAGGCGGAAGTTGACCCTGCCCTCGCCGATGCCCTCGGTCCGCGAGCCAGGTGGTGGCGGCGGCGATGGCCTCGTCCTTGCCCATGCCGTCGAGCCAGTCGCTGTTGATGTGCGGGCCGTCGCCGGTGTACGCCTCGCCCTCCCAGCCGTCGGGGGGCTGGATGGTGCGCACGATGGGCAGGTCGTAGGCCTGGGCGAAGTCCCAGTCGCGCTGGTCCTCGGCCGGCACCGCCATGATCGCCCCGGTGCCGTAGCCCATCAGGACGTAGTCGGCCAGGTAGATCGGCACGGGTCGGTTGGTGAACGGGTTCAGGGCGTAGGAGCCGGTGAAGACGCCGCGCTTGTCGAGCGACCCCTCCCCCGTCATGCGCTCGAGGTCGGAGCGCCCGGCCACGTCGGCGACGAAGGCGTCGACCGCGTCGCGCTGGTCGTCGGCGACGATCGAGGCGACCAGCGGGTGCTCGGGCGCCACCACGCAGTAGGTCATGCCGAAGCTGGTGTCGGGCCGGGTGGTGAAGACTCGCAGGGCCGGTTCACCGGGCAGGGCCGCGCCGGCGCCGTCGACCACGTCCAGGTCGAACTCGGCGCCCTCGGAGCGGCCGATCCAGTTGCGCTGCATGGTCTTGACCCGCTCGGGCCAGTCGAGGCCGTCGATGTCGTCGAGCAGCTCCTGGGCGTAGTCGGTGATGCGGAAGAACCACTGCTCGAGGTCGCGGCGCTCGACCACGTCGCCGGAGCGCTCGCAGGTGCCGTCGGCCAGGACCTGCTCGTTGGCCAGCACCGTCTGGCAGCCCGGGCACCAGTTGACCGGGGCGTTGCGCCGGTAGGCCAGGCCGGCCTCGAGGAACCGCAGGAAGATCCACTGGGTCCAGCGGATGTAGTCGGGGTCGTGGCTGCGCACCTCGCGCCGCCAGTCGTAGACCGCGCCGATGCGGGCGACGCTGGCCTTCAGCTCGTCGATGCGGGCGTCGGTGAACGGCCGCGGGTGCTCGCCGGTCTTGATGGCGGCGTTCTCGGCCGGCAGGCCGAAGCTGTCGAAGCCGAAGGGCGACAGCACGCCGTAGCCGCGCATGGTGCGGTAGCGGACGATCAGGTCGCCGAAGGTGTAGTTGCGCACGTGGCCCATGTGGGCCGACCCCGAGGGGTACGGGTACATGCACAGCACGTAGAACGGCGGGCGGGGGTCGTCGTCGTCGATCTCGTAGGTGCCCTCGTCGAGCCACCGCTGCTGCCAGCGGGCCTCGATGGACTGCACGTCGTACGAGTCGGCCATGGCAGCGGATCGTACCGACGGGCGGGATGGGCCCCGTAGCCGGTTGGTCCGACGGCGGCCCTCCGGCCGGGCCGCTCAGGCGCTCGTCGACGCCAGGTGGCTGAGCAGCCGCTTGATCGGCACCACCCCGACGTAGTGGCCGGAGTTGTCCACCACCAGCACCGGGGTGGCCGGATCGTGGTCGGCGGTGGCCAACCGGTGGGCCACCTCGGCCGGCGTGGCGCTGACGTTGGCCACCACGGTCGGCACCAGCTCGGCGGCCATCGGGCTCTGGGCGTCGAGCAGGCCGAGCGGCCGGCGGTGGGTGTCGAGCACCACCTGCCACCTCCCGGCGTGACCGTCGCCGGCGAGGTGGTCGTCGACCCACTCCGCCACGTCGATGGCGCCCAGCACGTGCACCAGCTGGTGCAGCGTCGTCGAGGGCCGATCGATCCCGTCGGCGAGGGCGAGGTGGGCGACGGGGTCGATCGGCGCCCACGGGGCGGCGGGACGCCCGAAGAGGTAGCCCTGCGCGAGGGGCACCCCCATCGCCTGGAGGCGGAGGGCCTCGGCGACGGTCTCGACGCCCTCGACGAGCAGCCACGCGTCGATGCGGCTGGCGAACACCCCGAGCATCTCGACCAGCGACGCCTTGGCCTCGTCGACGTCGACCCCGTCGGTGATGGCCCGATCGACCTTCAGCACCGACGGGCGGAGGCGCAGGATCTGCTGGAGGCCGGCGTAGCCCGCCCCCGCGTCGTCGACCGCCAGCAGCGCACCTTCGCCGCGCAGCGAACGCAGCGCCGGCTCCAGCTCGACCGGGTCCCACCGACGGTGCTCGGTGATCTCGACCACCACGCCGGCGAGCGGACCACCCGAGCGCAGCGCCCGGCGCACGACCGGTGAGAGGAGGGAGTCCGGCTCGACGTTGACGGCGAGGAAGCAGTTCGGCGGCAGGTCCGGTCGACGGGCCAGCGCGCTGCTGAGGCTGACCGCGTCGAGCTCGGCCGCGAGCCCTCGTTCGGTCGCCGCCTCGAACCACCGGTCGGGGCCGATGCCGGGCCGACCGTCGAAGCGGGTCAGGGCCTCGTAGCCGACCACGGTCCGCCGGCGGAGGTCGACGATGGGTTGGTAGACGGTCCGAACCCCGACCGACGCCAACGCCTGCTCCAGCAGGGCGTCCCAGTTGGTTCCTTCGAGTTGGTCTGCTGCGCTCCCCGCCATCGAGTGCCGATCAGGCGTGGGCGACGATCTTGGCGCGGACCTGCTCGACGACCTCCGGGGGCACGTCTGCCATGCCGTGGTCGTTCCGGGCATGGACCGCGACTGCGGTCAGGATCTCGTCGTCGGACGAGCGCTCGAACGTCGCCGGGCACCCGGGATCGACGCCACCGCACGCGAACTGCACCACTTCCCCAACTCCTGTCGGTCGCCACCACGGCGTCCCGCCCGACCTGTCGGCCCACGTCGGGCAGACATGAGGGCCGTACCGGGTCCTCGCCGGCACGAACGGGACGAACCGGACGAGCCGGGCGGGGCACGAGTCCCACTTCGGCGGCCGGAGGCGCCGGTGGTAGGTTGGCGGGCCCTTCGGGGCTATAGCTCAGTTGGTAGAGCGCTTCCATGGCATGGAAGAGGTCTGGGGTTCGATTCCCCATAGCTCCACTCCTGTGATGTCGCGAGACATCGGAAACACTTGAACCTGGAACCGCCGCGGGTCTGGTGGAGGCTCGGGCTATTGGTTTCCGACCTCGGCGGGCGGGACGTCGGCGAGGTAGCCGTGGAGGCGGCTGGTGTTGTCCCAGTGGACCCACCTGAGGGTGGCGAGCTCCACGTCCTCGACGGCCCGGATCGAGTCCCGTGGGGTGGTGTAGGTCGGTGGGTCCACCATGAGGTGGGCCACCGGCGAGATCCTCGACGTGTCCTAGCCGGGATACGCACAAGGAGACCCCACCGGTGGCCCTCACTGATTCTGACCTGTCCGAGCTTCTCGAAGCGCTGCGCGCTGGGGAGGTGACCGACAGCATCCGCACGAGCTTGGAGTGGATCCTCCAGCAGTTGATCGAGGCCGAAGCCTCGGCGTTCATTGGCGCCGCGCCCCATGAACGCACCGCGTCGCGTTCGAACCAGCGCAACGGCCACCGGCCCCGGTTGCTGTCGACCGCGGCTGGCGATGTCGAGCTGAAGATCCCCAAGTTGCGTCATGGGAGCTTCTTCCCGTCGCTGTTGGAGCGGCGCCGGCGCATCGACCGGGCCCTGTACGCGGTGGTGATGGAGGCGTGGGTGCATGGGGTGTCGACCCGCAAGGTCGACGACCTGGTCGCTGCGCTCGGGGTCAGCTCGGGCATCTCGAAGTCGGAGGTGTCGCGCATCTGCGCCGAGCTCGACACCGAACTCGACAAGTTCCGCAACCGGCCCCTCGATCACCTCGCCTTCCCCTACGTGTTCGCCGACGCCACCTACGTGAAGGGCCGGGTCAATGGCCGGGTGGTGTCGCGGGCGGTCGTGGTCGCCACCGGCGTGACCGCTACTGGTGACCGTGAGGTCCTGGGGGTGGACGTCGGTGACAGCGAGTCCGGGGCGTTTTGGACCTCGTTCTTCCAAGGCCTGCGGGCCCGGGGTCTCGACGGGGTCAAGCTCGTGATCTCTGACCACCATCTCGGCCTCAAGACCGCGATCGAGTCGGTGTTCGTCGGCGCTGCGTGGCAGCGCTGCCGGGTCCACTTCATGCGCAACGTGCTGGCCCGGGTCCCCAAGGCATCAGTCGAGATGGTCGCCGCCGCGATCCGCACGATCTTCGCCCAACCCAACGCCGACCACGTCCGTCCAGACGGCCCGCCAGGGTCCCGGGCGGGCGGGGCCGTAGATGAGCTCGGCCTTGAAGTAGCCGTTCACCGTCTCGACCGCCGGAGGGCTCACCCCACCGGTGGACCACCCAGCCCCCGGACAACGTCCCCGGTCGTCACCACTAGCTGCCCCGCAACCCGGTCCAGAGGAGCGATACGCCCACATCCGCCAGCTCCTCGATCTCGACGCTCGGGTCCTGCTGGCGGAGCTCGGCCAAGGCGTTCACGGCGGCACGGGCAGCCTCCACCACCATCAGCCTCTCCGACAGGGGGCGTCTCGGGTCGAGCATCTGCGCAACGATCAGGTTCACTTCGCCTGCGGTACGACGCTGCACCTCGGCGATGGCCGGGACGCGTGACGGCTCCAGGCACAGGATCCGCCATCCGCCTGGGTCGACGTCAACCTGATGCAGATATGCGACCAGCAGGCTTCGCAGCGTCGCTTCGTCCAACCGCGGACCTGCGGCGATGCCGCCCAACACGTCCATCAGGGTGGCGTGGTGCTCCTCGATGAGCGCAAGGACGACCTCCTGCTTGTCCGCGAAGTGGTCGTAGATCACGGGCCGGGTCACACCGGCCCGAGCGGCGATCTCTGAGATCGATGCCGCCTCGACGCCCCGAGCGGCGACCACCGCGGTAGCCGCGTCGAGGATCACGCGGCGACGCTGCGCCTCGGGAAGTCGACGCTTCACGGGAGCGACTGCCACGCCCAACTCCTTCCTCGTTACAACCTACGGGGTTGTAGGTTATCGCCCGCGCGCATAACCTACGCACGTGTAGGTTAGGAAGGGAGCATCAGCCATGAAGGTCTTCATCGCCGGAGGTACCGGCGTCATCGCTTCACAACTGGTCCCGCAACTGCTCGATGGCGGCCACACCGTTGTGGCCATGGCTCGGTCATCCGATCGCACCGGTCCGATCGAACAGGCGGGGGCACAGGTGGTGCTCGGCGATGCCCTCGTCTGGGACGAGACCAGGCGCGTGATCGCAGAGGCCCGCCCTGATGCGGTCGTCGACCTGCTGACCGCGATCCCGAGCCACATCGACCCGCGCCACATCGATCGCGACATGGCCGCGACCAACCGGCTCCGCACACGCGGCACGACGAACCTGCTCGACGCCTCCCACCAGGCCGGAGTTGAACGGGCCGTGGTGGAAAGCGTCTCCTACGTCGTCGACCCCTCCTACCCCGCGGTGACCGACGAATCAGCTCACCCCTGGCGCGAGCCCCCCAAGCGGTACCAGCCGTCGATCGACGCAGTGCTCGAACACGAGGCACGCGCACTGGCCGCCGATGCCACCGTCCTGCGATTCGGGCACCTCTACGGGCCCGGCACGATCTACGACCACGACGGCGATCTCACGCAACAGATCCGGGCCGGCAAGGTGCCCATCGTGGGCGACGGGGGGTCGGTGTTCTCCTTCATCCACACCGCCGATGCAGCACACGCAATCGTGCAGGCCCTCGAGCACGAGCCAGCCGGAGTCGTGAACGTGGTCGACGACGAACCCGAACCGATGGCCAAGTGGCTGCCTGACCTGGCGACCATGCTCGGCGCACCCCAGCCGCGCCACATCCCGCGATGGATCGCGCGCCTCGCGGTCGGTTCCTTCGGCGTGGCGTGGATGACAGCACTGAGAGGGTCGTCGAACGAGCGGGCGAAGCAGGTCCTCGACTGGCAACCAGCACGGCCCAGCTGGCGCCAAGGCCTGCGGTCCGATGTGTCACGCGCGCCACGATGACCAGAGCAGCGAAAGACCCTGGCGATCTCACCGAGCGATACCGAGACGTCGAACGAGCGTGGACCACTCAGAACTGGCTCGCATGGCAGAGGACCGTCGCCGTCGGCTACCGGTTCGAACCAGGCGTCGGTCCCGACAGAGACGTCCAGGCCACCCTCGCCTGGAGCAAAGCCATCTTCACGGCGTTCCCCGACTACACCCAGACGCTGGAGCGCGTCGTTCGCAGCGGACAAGACGTCGCCGGAGTGGCCGTCGCCGCAGGTACCTTCACCGGGCCTCTCGACCTCGGGCTCGGTCCCCCCCTCGAACCCACCGGGGCGTCGTTCGAGATCCCCTACTTCAAGGTGCTGCGCTTCGACAACCACGCCCTGGTCCTCCACGATCAGCAATACCTCGACGCTGACAGCTGGCTCGCCCAACTACTGCGCTGACAGGTCGTCTCGGCCCACCCAGGGGTAGCGGCCTGGTAAGCCGCCGGAAGGACTCGCTACCGGTGGGCGGTGCCCTCGAGCAGCGCAACCAGACCAGCGAGCTCGCCGCGCAGGACCTCGACCACCTCACCGGGATCGTCCCCGGGTCGCACAGGGACGGTCATGACCACCACGCTTCCGCCGCCAGGCCGCGGAACGGTGCGGAGATACGCTCCGCCCTCCCGTCCCGGCGCCACCACCCGCAGATAGTCGACCGTCCCCGCCGCTTCGTCCATGACCAGGCGGACCTCGAAGTCCTGTCCGCCCTTGGTGGCGCGCCATCGTCCGCCAGCAGCCTCGACCACTCGATCAGCGAACGCCGGTGCCCACTCCGGGACCCGCGTGACATCACCGAGCAGGGCCACCACGCGATCAGGCTCGACCTCCGTCTCGACGAACTGGGAAGCGGTGCGATCGCCCATCGTCGCCTGTCTAGCAAGCGATGTCGGGAGATCCCGGCCCCCCAGGTAGACGGTCGCAGCGCTCGAACCTGGCGCCACCCTCGTCGCCGCCGTCCACCGGCGACGTCACCGATGCCGCGTCGTGGACGGTGATGAGGCTCTCCTTCGCCAAGCCCGGCGATCGCCGCCACGTCATGCAGCTTCGGCCGTCCGGTGCGTCCGGTGAGTCCACGCCAGAGCCCTGACGTCCATGGCCAGGCCGACGAGGAGGGCGACTCGAGCGCCTCCCACGAGCCGGCTGGCCAGGATGTTGACCGCAGCCTCCGCAGCCGCCGCCCACTCGGCCGTCGGTGCGTTGCCGACGATGGCGTGACGGCCGACGAAGGTCGCCGCGCCCCGCTCGAGCCGACCGCCGAGCGCGCCTCTAGGGTCTCGTTCATGCCGGAGCGCACCGGGCGGTGACCGTGGTGAACGTGGCGGAGTACCTGGTGGCGGCGCTGCGCGACCAGGGCGTCGACCACCTGTTCATGGACCCCGGCGGGCTGAACGACACCTTCATGCCGCCCATGACGGGCACTGACGGCGTCCGCACCGTGGTCGCCGCCTTCGAGGGAGGCGCCGCCTACATGGCCGATGGCTACGCCCGAGCCTCCGGTGGGCTCGGCGCCTGCTTCGGCATCGGCGGACCGGGCGTCATGAACATGGTCACCGCCCTGGCCTCGGCCGCCGCCGACCGCACCCCGGTCGTCGCCATCAGCGGCGAGGTGGCCCGCTCGTGGGAGGGCATGGGCGGCTTCCAGGACGCGTCGGGCGCCGCCCTCGACGACATCGACGTCCTGAAGCCGGTCACGGGGCTGTCCGAGTCGCTGACGTCGGTCAGCGTGGTGCCCCACCACCTCCGCCACGCCATCACCGAGGCCGGGGTGCGTCGACGACCGGTGCACCTGTCGGTGCCGGTCGACGTCCAGAAGGCCGCCATCGAGGCGCCGTGGACGCCGGTGCCGGAGGGGGTGCTGGCGCCCCGGACGGTCGACGCCGACGCCTTCGACCGGCTGCTGGCGCTGCTCGCCCGCGACGACGCCGCCAACGTGGTGATCCTCGCCGGGCCGGGGGTCGTGTACGCCGGCGCGACCGATGCGCTGCGGGCCGTCGCCGAGCGGTGGGACGTCCCGGTCGCCACCACCCTCCACGGCAAGGGCGCCATCGCCGAGGACCACCCGCTCGCCCTCGGGGTGTTCGGCTACGGCGGCAGCCAGTGGGCGATCGACGCCATCCGCGACGACCGGGTCGAGGTCCTGCTGGTCGTCGGCTCTGGGCTCTCCCAGCGCGACACCATGCAGTGGGACCCGGCCATGCTGCCGGCCACCGCCCTGGTCCACGTCGAGAGCGACCCGGTGCTGATCGGGCGGACGTGGGCGAGCGACGTGCCGCTCGTCGCCCACGCCGGCGCCTTCCTCGACCGCCTCCTGGCCATCGACGGGGACGCCGGGGCGGCGCTCGACACCGGCCGGCACCGCCGCCGCGCCTTCCTGAGCGAGGTGCGCGACCGCACCCCGCGCACCTACCAGGAGGAGGACACCCGCAGCGCCGCCCAGCCGATGCACCCCGCCCGGGTCGTCGCCGAGCTGCGTCGCGCCTTCCCCGACGACGGGGTGCTGTGCGTCGACTCCGGCGCCCACCGGGCCTGGTTCGCCGAGTACTGGACGGTCCGCCAGCCGAACACCCACCTGTCGCTCACCAACCTGGGGCCGATGGGCGGGGCGCTCCCCCTCGGCATCGGCGCCAAGCTGGCCCGCCCCGAGCGCCCGCTCCTCGTCGCCACCGGCGACGGCTGCATGCTCATGCACGGCCTCGAGCTGCACACCGCCGCCCGGGAGCAGGTGCCGATGATCGTGGCGCTGATGGACAACCAGGCCTACGGCAACATCTGGTACCGGGCCCACCAGATGGGTGCAGGGGCCGAGCGCCTCACCGACATCCCCGGCGTCGACTGGGTCGGCCTGGCGCGATCCCTCGGCGGCGACGGCGAGCGGGTCGAGGACCCGAGCGGCATCGCGGGGGCGGTGGGCCGTGGCCTCGAGGCCACCGGCCCGTACCTGCTCGACCTGCGGATCGACAAGACCTACCCGACGCCCGTCTCGGCGTGGCGGGAGCGGCAGGCCGAGTGGGAGGACCACGAGTGATGGCCGCCCTCCCCGATCCCACCGACCGGCTCTCCCCCGACGACCGGGCCGTCTTCGACCGCATGGCGGCAGCCCGGTCCCACGCCGAGGGGCGGGCCGAGCTCGGCCAGGTCTACGTCCGGATGTTCAACAACCCCGGTGTGGCCCGGGCGGTCGGATCCCTCGGCGAGCACCTCCGCTTCGCCGGTGTGCTCCCCGATGCGGCACGGGAGCTGGCCATCGTGCGCTACGCGACGCGCCTCCGCGTCGGCTACGAGTGGTCGCACCACCAGCGCCCGGCGCGCCTGGCCGGCGTCGACGAGGCCGCCATCGGCGCCGTGACCCGGGGCGAGGTGCCCGAGTCGCTGCCCGACGAGCTGCAGGCCGTGCTGGCCGCCGTCGACGCCGTGGTCGCGCTGCGGTCCATCCCGCCCGACGTCCAGGATCGGCTGGTCGACGCCTACGGGTCCGCCGGCGTGGTCGAGCTGGTCGCCGTCTGCGGCTTGTACGGGGTGATGGGTTACATGGTGACCGCCTTCGACATCCCGACCGAGCCCGGCCTGCCGCCCGCCCCCTTCTGACCGGGGGCGGCGGAGGCGGCGCCCGGCGTGCCGGAGCCCGACGCACAGCTCAGCAGCTCTTCAGCTGGGCGTCGAGCGCCTTCTTCTGCAGGTCGATCTGCTTCTGGACCTGCTTGCGCACCGCCGGCGGCAGGCCCTTCTGGGCCGACGGCTTCGAGTCGTCGTCGAGCGCCTTGCGGTCCGACCGCAGGGTCGTGCAGCTGACCGGGGTGACCGCCGGCGCGGTGGTCGAGGTGGTGGTGGTCGACGTCGTGGTCGGCTGGGTGGTGGTCGTGGTCGCTTCGGTGGTGGTCGTGGTCGGACGGGGTCGGAGGTGGTCGGACGGGTGGTGGTCGACGTCGACGGCCGGGTCGTCGGCGCCGCGGTGGTGCTGGTGGTGGTGGTCGTCGGCGCGCTGGTGGGCGTCGAATCGGTGGCCGGGCCGCCGCCCCCTCCCCCGCCGAGGGCGAGGGCGAGGAGCGCCACCAGCACGATCACCCCGGCCACCCCGCCGATCACCAGCGCCAGCTGCCCGCTCGAGCGACGCGACCGGCGGTGCCGCACCGGAGGACCGTCGGCGACGCTCCTCGCCGAGCCCGCGGCGCCGGCGGCGGGGATGGCCGCGGCCGCGGGGCGGACCGACGGCGACCGAGGCTCGGCGGGCGACTGCGGCTCGGTCGGCGGTGGGACGACGGCCGGCACCGCATCGGCGGACCCGCCGGCCAGGCCGTCCAGCGCCGCCGCCACCGCGGCCGCATCGGGTCGGGCTCGAGGGTCGCGGGCGGTCATGGCCGCCAGGAGCCGCCGCCACTGCGGGTCGGTGACCTTCGACAGGTCGGGGTCCACCGCCAGGCGGGCGAGGGCGACCTCGTCGGCCGGCCCGTCGAAGACCGCTCGGCCGAGCAGTGCCTCGGCCAGCACCAGGCCCAGCGCGTAGACGTCCACCGGCGGCCCGGCGCCCTCACCCTGCAGCTGCTCGGGGGCCAGGTAGCGGGCGGTGCCCATGACGATGCCGGTGCGGGTGAGCGAGCTGCCGTCGAGGACGCGGGCGATGCCCAGGTCGCCGAGCGCCACGCTGCCGTCGGCCCGGGTCAGGACGTTGCCGGGCTTCACGTCCCGGTGGACGATGCCGTTGCGGTGCAGGTAGGCGAGGGCGTCGGCCACCGGACCGCCGACCTCGGCGGCCCGAGCGGGGTCCATGGCGCCGTCGTGGAGCAGGTCGACCAGCGGTCGGTCCGTCGGCCAGCTCGAGCACCAGGTAGGGCCGGTCGTGGTCGACGCCGGCGTCGTAGAGGTGGATCAGGTTGCGGTGGTCGAGACGGGCCAGGAGCTTGGTCTCCACCTCGAACCGGGCCCGGTCGGTGTCGAGGACCCGGGCCAGCTTGACCGCCACCTCGCGGTGGAGGTTGCGGTCGAAGGCGCGGTGGACCTCGCTCATGCCGCCGTGGGCGATCAGGCCGAGCAGCTCGTACCGGTCGTCGAGGACCTGGTTGGGTGCCACCCGTCGAGGGTAACGACGCCCCCCGAGCCGACCCCAACGTGCACCACGCTCCGCGGTCAGGCGGACACGGCAACGATCCGCCGGTCCGCCGGTCCGGCTACGGAGTCGCCGCGTCGAGCCGTTCGGCCAGCTCCGAAAGCTCGGGGCTCACCTCGACCGGGTGCGGGGTCGGGTCGGTCAGGCGCTTCGCCCCGTCGGGGAGCGCGCCCCAGTCGTGCTCGAACCACCCGTTGGCCTGCGCCACCGCACGGGCCGGGTCGGCGTCGGGGGCGACGACGGTGCGGGAGCCGTCGGCGACGACCGGGACGAGCAGCCCGGGCGCCTCGGTCCCGGCGGGCGGCTCCTGGTCGGCGGTGCCGAGCACGTCACCGGACCCGTCGGCCCGGCGCCAGACCTGCTTGGGGCCGGGGAGCGTGACCTTGCCGGTCGAGGTCTTGCGCACCGGGCGGCCGTCGAAGGCGACCAGCTTGTAGACGCTGTCGAGCACCGGCGCGTCGGCCGACACCGCCAGCTGGGTCCCGACGCCGAACCCGTCGATGGGCGCGCCGGCCGCCACCAGCTCGGCGATGCGGTGCTCGTCGAGCCCGCCGCTCACCACGACCTGCAGGCCGTCGAAGCCGGCGGCGTCGAGGGCCGACCGGGCCCGGCGCGACAGCTCCTCGAGGTCGCCCGAGTCGATGCGGATGCCCCGCAGCTCGACCCCGCGGTCCCGGAGCTCGCCGGCGACCTCGATGGCCCGCTCCACGCCGGCGTCCGTGTCGTAGGTGTCGACCAGGAGGACCGTGCGCTCCCGGTAGAGGCCGGCGAAGGCCCGGAAGGCGTCGGCCTCGTCCTCGTAGGCCTGGACGAAGGCGTGGGCCATGGTGCCGCTGACGGGCACCCCGTAGGCGACCCCGCCGGCCACGTTGCTCGTGCCGGCCAGGCCGGTGATCCCCACCGCCCGCACCAGCTTCATGCCGGCGTCGGTGCCCTGGGCCCGGCGGAGGGCGAAGTCCACGACCGGACGTCCGGCGCCGGCGTGGCGGAACCTCGCTGCCTTGGACGCGAGCGTGGTCTGGGTCGTGACCACGTTGAGCACGTAGGTCTCGAGGAGCTGGGCCACCGCGACGGGGGCGTCGATCTCGAGCAGCGGCTCGCCGGCGAAGGCGATCCGGCCCTCCGGGACGGCCCGGACCGTCCCGGTGAAGCGGACGTCGGCCAGCCAACCGAGGAAGGCGTCGTCGAACTGGCCCAGCCCGGCCAGCGCCTCGAGGTCGGCGTCGCCGAAGCGCAGGTCGTCGAGGTAGGTGAGCACCTCGGCCAGCCCGCCCGCCACCAGGAAGCCCCGCTCGGGGGGCAGGTCGCGGACGAAGCAGCTGAAGGTGGCCGGCCGCTCGGCCAGGCCCTCGGCCACGTACGCCGCCGCCATGGTCAGCTCGTACAGGTCGGTGAGGAGCGCCGGAGACGGTGGCACGGGTCGTCGAACGGGCACGGGCCCTTCAGCGGGCACGGCGGCGGCGTTCGCGGGCACCCGGCGCACCCTACGGGGACGAGTGACGGCCCGGCCCGGGTCCCGACCGGTTCGGTCGGGTCAGGGGCGGGGCCGTCGGGCTGGGGACGGTGCGGGCCAGCGCGCCGGGCGCGTAGCGGTTGGCCGCCCACCACCCGAAGCTCGACGCCGCCAGGCAGACGACGGCGCCGAGCACGATCGGTGCGCGCCCGCCGAGGGTGTCGGCCAGCCAGCCGAGGAACGGTCCGCCCACCGGCGTCGTGCCGATCAGCACGACCGACTGCAGCGCCAGCACCCGCCCGTGCATGTCGGTGCGCCCCTCGACCTGGATGATGGCGGTGGTCGAGGTCAGGTAGAGGATGCTGGCCATGCCGACGACGAACACCGCCGGCACGGCCGGCGCCACGCCGGGCACCGCCGAGAGCACGAGCATGGTGACCCCGAGCGCCGCAGCCCCCATGACGATGTGGCGCAGCCGCACCAGCGCCTTGCCCGCCACCACCAGGGCGGCGATGACGGCACCGAGGCTGAAGGTGGAGTAGAGGATCGTGAACACGCCGTCGCTCTGGTGCAACGAGCGGGTGACGAACAGCGGCAGCGTGACGGTGAAGTTGTACGACAGCGTCCCGATGGCCAGCAGCATGGCGAAGCTGATCCAGAGCGACGGCTGCGACCGCACGTAGCGCAGCCCGGCCCGGACCTGGCCCCGCTCCCGTGGGGCCGGGGCTCCCCGGCGCAGCTCGTCCGGGCGCATCATGGCCAGGCAGGCGAGCACGGTCAGGTACGAGAAGGCGTCGATGGTGAACGCCCAGCCGTACCCGAGGGTGACGACCAGCAGGCCGGCCAACGCCGGGCCGAAGATCCGCGACGTGTTCACGATGGTGCTGTAGAGCACCACCGCGTTGGGCACGTCCTCCTCCCGCACCATCTCGGTCACGAACGACCGGCGCAGCGGGTTGTCGAAGGCCAGGAGCACCCCGCCGATCGCCGCGATCCCGTACAGCGCGCCGACGGGCGGGTGGGGCTGGAAGGCCAGGGCGCCGAGGGCGAAGGACTGCAGCATCTCGAGGGTCTGGGTCACCATCAGCATCCGCCGCTTGTCGGTGCGGTCCGCCACCGCGCCGGCCCACGCCGACAGCAGCAGGATGGGGCCGAACTGGCAGGCGGCGAGCAGCCCGACGCCGAGCCCGCTGCCGGTCAGGTTCAGCACCAGCAGGGTGAGGGCGACGTTGGTGAGCCAGTTGCCGGTGTTCGACACGAGCTGACCGGTGAAGTAGAGGCGGAAGTTGCGGTTCCGCAGCGACAGGAACGTGCTGCGCAGGCCGCGCCGGACACGACCGGAGCCGTCGGACCCGGCGCCCTCGGACCCGGTGCCCTCGGACCCGGCGCCGCGGGAACCGGCGGGGTCGCCGGCCGGGTCGGTGGCGGGGGGTCCGGGCACGAGGGACCCTTCTAACCGGAGAACGAGCCAACCCCACCCGAACCCGCGGTCGCCCCCGGGGAGCGACGCGGAGGAGTAGCGTCGACCTGCCCTCGCAGCCCGCCGCCCGAGCGGGTTGCCCTGGTGCTGGGGCTCCGCAGGGCAGGGGGGGACGTGGACGAGCAGTACGAGGACGACAACCCGATCTCGGTCTGGGTGGTCCGCGGCGACCCGGTGTTCTCGGCCGCCGCCGCCATGCAGCGACGGATGCTGGCCGAGGCCGGGCTCGACCCGGACACCGCCCGGTCGACCCACCGACCGATGCGGACCACCTTCCACGTCGCCCAGCTGCTCGACGGCACCGTGGTGGGGGCGATGAACGCGGTGATCGGCGAGCTCGACGAGCTGTCGCTGCACGCCCTGGTCGACGACGAGGTCGTCCTCCCGGGGCCGGTGTGCGAGTGCGCCTCGGTGGCGGTCGACGAGGAGGTGGCCGGGCTCGGGGTGGCCGAGCTGCTGTACCGGTCGGTGTACTGCCACGCCCGCAGCCAGGGTGCGCTGAGCCTGGTGGCGGTCATGGAGCCGCTCAACGCCGAGCTGTTCCGCAACGAGTACGGCCTGCCGCTGCGCAACCTCGGTCCGCTGCAGCGCTACCTGGGCGTCGAGATGTACCCCGTGGGCGGCACCTTCGACGAGCTCGAGGCCGGGGTCCGAACCGCCCGGCCGGGGTTCTACGAGTTCCTCACCGCTCCCCTGCGGGACCGCCCCGCCCCGACCGGCTGACCGCCGACGGGAACCCGCCGGCCGCCGGATCGGCGCCGGTAGCGTGCGATCCGTGACCACACGCAAGCCGCCACAGGTCACCTTCGAGACCTGGGTCGAGCGCCAGATCAGCGAGGCCGAGGCGAGGGGTGAGCTGCGCGACCTGCCGCTGTCGGGCCGGCCGCTGCCCGACCTCGACCAGCCCCACGACGAGCTGTGGTGGGTGCGCAAGAAGCTGCGGCGCGAGGGCCTCTCCTACCTGCCCCCGTCGCTGGTCCTTCGCAAGGAGGCCGAGGACGCCCGGGCCGCGGCGCTGGCGGCGCCCACCGAGGTCGAGGTCCGACGGATCGTCGGCGAGATCAACGAGAAGATCCGGCGCGCCAACCGGCTGCCCGTCGACGGGCCGCCCCACAACCTGGTGCCCTACGACGTGGAGCGACTGGTCGAGCGCTGGCGCGCCGAGCGCGCCGACCGGCCGGCGCGCTGAGCGCGGGCGCTCAGGCCGGACCGGAGAACTGGAAGCCGCCCTCGGCCTGGTCGTCGTGGCGCCGGCCGATGAAGCGGGCGGCGGGGTCGTCCTCGCCCTCGAACCGGGCCAGCTCGGCGCGACCGACCACGTGCCAGTGCACCTCGTCGGGACCGTCGGCCAGCCGCAGGGTCCGCTGGGCGGCGTAGAGGCGGGCCAGCGGCGTCCACTGCGAGACACCGGTGGCCCCGTGGATCTGGATGGCCTCGTCGATGATGTGGCAGACCCGCTCGGGGACCATGGCCTTCACCGCCGACACCCAGACCCTGGCCTCGGCGTTGCCCATGGTGTCCATGGCCTTGGCCGCCCGCAGCACCATCAGCCGCATGGCCTCGATCTCCACCCGGGCCCGGGCGATGACCTCGGTGTTCTTGCCCAGGCGGGCGAGGGGCTTGCCGAACGCCTCGCGGTTGAGGCCACGGCGCACCATCAGCTCGAGGGCCCGCTCGGCGGCGCCGATCGAGCGCATGCAGTGGTGGATGCGACCCGGGCCGAGGCGCAGCTGGGAGATCTCGAAGCCGCGGCCCTCGCCGAGCAGCATGTTCGACGCCGGCACCCGCACGTCGGTGAACCGCAGGTGCATGTGCCCGTGCGGCGCGTCGTCCTCGCCGAAGACGTGCATCGGGCCGAGGATCTCGACGCCGGGGGTGTCCATGGGCACCAGGATCTGGCTCTGCTGGCGGTGGGGCGGCCCGTCGGGGCTGGTGCGCACCATGGCGATCATCACCTTGCACCGGGGGTCGCCGGCGCCGGAGATGTAGTACTTCTCGCCGTCGATCACCCACTCGTCGCCGTCGAGCACGGCCCGGGTGTGCACGTTGCGGGCATCGGACGAGCTCACGTCGGGCTCGGTCATGGCGAAGGCCGACCGGATCTCGCCCCGCAGCAGCGGCTCGAGCCAGCGCTCCTTCTGCTCGGGCGTGCCGACCCGCTCGAGCACCTCCATGTTGCCGGTGTCGGGGGCGCTGCAGTTGAGGCACTCGGACGCCAGCGGGTTCTTGCCCAGCTCGGCGGCGATGTAGGCGTAGTCGAGGTTGGACAGGCCCTCGCCGCTGCCGGCGTCGGGCAGGAAGAAGTTCCACAGCCCGTTGGCCTTGGCCTTGGCCTTCACCGTGTCGAGCAGCTCGAGCTGGCCCTCGCCGAAGGACCAGCGGTCGGCCCGACCCTCGCCGAGCCGGTAGTACTCCTCGGTGATCGGGTCGACCTCCTCGGCCACGAAGGTCTTGACCTGGTTCAGCAGCGGCACGGCCGCCTCGGACATCGAGAGGTTCACGGCGTCGTCGACGGGGTCGCCGGCGTGCATTCCCGGTCCTGGCATGGGGGTTCCCTTCGCGAGCGGTCGATCGACCTGCAACCTACGCCCGGCGGGTCGACCGGGTCGGCCCGGCTACCGGCTCGCCCTGCCGGTGAGCTCGTCGAGCGTCGCCAGGTCCTCGGCGCTCGGCTGCCAGGCCCCGGCGGCGGCGTTGGCCCGCACCTGGTCGGGGGTGGTGGCGCCCGCGATCACCGAGCCCACCGCCGGCTGGGCGGCCAGGCCGCCGATGGCCACGTCGAGCAGGCCGACGCCCCGCTCCCGGGCGAAGTCGGCGAGGGCCTCGACCACGTCGAAGCGCTCGTCGGTGAGCTGGCCGGTCATGGCCCAGTCCTTCAACCGGGTGCCGGACGGCGGCTCCACGCCCCGCTGGTACTTGCCGGTCAGGAGCCCGCTGGCCAGCGGGAAGTAGGGCAGCACGCCGACGCCGTAGTGCTCGCAGGCCGGAACCAGCTCCCGCTCGGCCCGCCGGTCGAGCAGGTTGTAGTGGTTCTGGGCGCTGATGAAGCGCTCGCCGCCGGACGACCGGGCCACCCACTCGGCGTCGGCGACCTGCCAGCCCGCCAGGTTCGACGAGCCCAGGTAGCGGACCTTGCCCTCGTGGACGAGCTCGGTCAGCGCCGCCAGGGTCTCCTCCACGGGCGTGAGGGGATCCGGCTTGTGCAGCTGGTACAGGTCGATCCAGTCGGTGCGCAGCCGCCGCAGCGAGCGCTCCACCGCCCGGCGGATGTAGCGCCGGGACCCGCGAGCCCCCCAGTCGGGGCCGTTGCCGCCGTCGGCGTCGGCGTCGCGGAGCCGGGAGCCGAACTTGGTGGCGATGACCACCTGGTCGCGCCGGCCCTCGAGCACCTCGCCCAGCTTCAGCTCGGAGTCGCCGTAGGAGTCCGAGGTGTCGATCAGGGTGATGCCGGAGTCGAGGGCGGCGTCGACCACGGCCCGGGTCTGGTCGAGGTCGAGCTTCATGCCGAAGTTGTTGGCACCGAGCCCGACGGCCGACACCGCCAGCCCCGAGTCGCCCAGCCGCCGGATCTGCATGTCGGCCATCGATCGATCCTCTCAGTCGGGGGGTGCGCCGGGACGCAGGACCCGACCGCCCGGTCGAGGGTAGGGGTCCGACCCGCCCGCGCCGTCCGGGGCGGAGACCCGGCGGCAAGGGCGCCTCACCGGTAGCGTCGGCCCCGCGCTCGTCGGCTGCCCGTCGGGCCGTGCTCGTCGGGCGTCCCCGTCGGAAGGTTGAGGCCATGCACGATCTGGTGATCCGGGGTGCGCTCCTCGTCGACGGCACCGGCGCCCCGGCCCGGGTCGCCGACGTCGGGGTGGACGACGGGCGGGTGGTCGAGGTGACCGGCCCCGGCGACGCCGGGCTCGGGCGCCGCCTGCTCGACGGCGACGGGCTGGCCCTGTTGCCGGGATGGGTCGACATCCACACCCACTACGACGGGCAGGTGACCTGGGACCCCGACGTCAGCCCCTCGAGCTGGCACGGGGTGACCACCGTGGTGATGGGCAACTGCGGGGTCGGCTTCGCCCCCGTGCGGCCCGACGGCGCCGAGCTGCTGATCGAGCTGATGGAAGGCGTCGAGGACATCCCCGGCACCGCCCTGCACGAGGGCATCGACTGGGCCTGGGAGTCGTTCCCCGAGTACCTCGACGCCATCGACGCCACGCCCCGGGTGCTCGACGTCGCCGCCCAGGTGCCCCACGCCGCGCTGCGCGCCTACGTCCTGGGCGACCGGGCCCACGAGCAGGCGTCCGACGCCGAGATCGACCGCATGGCCGACCTGACCGAGCAGGCCCTCGTCGCCGGGGCGGTCGGGTTCACCACCTCCCGGACGATCCTGCACCGGTCCAAGCACGGCTTCGTGCCCGGCACCGAGGCCCCACCCGAGGAGCTGCTGGTCATCGCCGACGCCATGGGCCGGGCCGGCCGGGGGGTGTTCCAGCTCGTGTCCGACCAGCAGGGCGTCGGCGACGAGGCCGCCTGGCTGGCCGAGGTGGGCCGCCGCACCGGCGGCACCGTCTCGTTCTCGCTGGCCCAGAGCGGGTTCGCGCCGAACGCCTGGCGCGACGCCCTCGACCACGCGGTCCGCACCTCCGCCGACGGCATCGACGTGGTGCCGCAGGTGTCGTGCCGCCCCACCGGGATGCTCTTCGGCCTCCGGTCCTCGCTGCACCCGTTCATCACCCACCCGCTCTGGCGGGAGCTGGCCGAGCTGCCCCTCGCCGAGCGGGTCGCCCGCCTGCGCTCGGCCGAGGGGCGGGCCGCCCTGCTGGCCCAGGAGCCGTCGACCGCCAACCCGGTCGCCCTCGCCCTGATGCGCCGCTGGGACCAGATGTTCCCGCTCGGGGACCCGCCCGACTACGAGCCGCCGCCGAGCGACAGCGTGGCCGCCCGGGCCGAGCGCGAGGACCGGCGTCCCGAGGAGGTCGCCCTCGACCTGCTCCTCGAACGCGACGGCGACGCCCTGCTGTTCGCCCCGCTGGCCAGCTACGTCGACCACGACCACGAGGCCATCCGCCAGATGATGACCCACCCCCGCACCGTCCTCGGCCTCAGCGACGGCGGCGCCCACTGCGGGCTGATCTGCGACGGCAGCATGCCCACCTACCTGCTGACCCACTGGGTGCGCGACCGCACCCGCGGTCCCCGCCTGCCCCTCGAGCAGGCGGTGCACCTGCAGACCGGGCGGACCGCGAGCACCTACGGGCTGCACGACCGGGGCACCGTCGAGCCGGGCAAGCGCGCCGACCTGAACCTGGTCGACCTCGACGCCGTCGCCCTCCACGCCCCCGAGATGGTCTTCGACCTGCCGGCCGGCGGCCGGCGCCTCGTCCAGCGCGCCGAGGGCTACCGGGCCACGGTCGTCGCCGGCGAGGTGACCTTCACCGACGGCGAGCCGACCGGCGCCCGTCCGGGGCGACTGGTCCGCAGCTCGCCCCGCTGAGCGCGGGTTCGGCCGCCGCGCCTGTCGAACCGGGAGCAGCCGCGGTCAGACCGGGCGCAGCGGCTGGTGGACGCCGGCGGGGAGCTCGACGGCGATCGGGTCGCCGGGGCGGACTTCGCCACCGGTCACCACCACGCCCATGATCCCGCCCTTGCGGACCAGCTCGCCGTCGGCGTCGTGGTCGAGCACGGCGGCCTGCAGCCCGGGCGCGACGCCCTCGAGCTGGCGGCAGGGGTTGCGCAGACCGGTGACCTCGACCACCGCGTCGCCGCCGAGGTGGAGGAGGGTCCCCGTCGGCAGCCCCAGGAGATCGACCCCCCGGGTGGTCACGTTCTCGCCCAGGTCCCCGGCGCCGACCTGGAACCCCGCCTCGCCCAGCTCGTCGTGCAGCTCGGCGTGGATCAGGTGGACCTGGCGCAGGTTGGGCCTGGTCGGATCGGCCCGCACCCGGCTGCGGTGCCTGACCGTCGGTCCGGCGTGCACGTCGCCCTCGACGCCGTGGCCGGCCACCAGCCGCACCACCGGGCGCGGAGGCTTGGAGAAGTCGTAGGTGGGGGTGGCGCACACCGCGACCACGGTTCCGCCGGCGACGTCGCCCTGCTGCCCGCCCGACGCGCCCACGGCCCGCACGCTAGGAGGCCGGATCGGTCTGGGCCACGCCGTTTCGGCCCGGGTACCGTCGAGGCGTGACTGGCGCACCGTCCGCCGCCGGGCCCGTCGGGCCGGCCGAGCTCGACCACTTCGCCCGCACCGGCTGGCTGCTCACCGACACCCTCGACGACGACGGCGTGGCCGAGCTCCAGCGCTGGATCGACGACGTGGCGACCTGGCCCGACGACGGCGACGGGTGGCTGCAGCACCGGGAGCTCACCGACCACGGTCCGGCGCTGTGCCGCAGCGAGAACCTGGTGCCCTTCCACGCCGGGCTCCGCGCCCTGCTGACCACCGGTTCGCTGGTGGAGACCGCCGGGGCGCTGCTCGGCGAGCCGGCGGTGCTCTACAAGGAGAAGGTCAACTACAAGCTCCCCGGCGGCGCCGGCTACGCCCCGCACCAGGACGCGCCCGCCTACCGCTTCGTCGACGTGCACGTCTCCTGCATGGTGGCCGTCGACGACGCCACCGTGGGCAATGGCTGCCTCGAGGTCGTCAGCGGCCACCACCACGAGCTGCTGGCCACCGACGACACCGGCTGCGTGCACCCCGACGTGGTCGCCGAGCTGCGGTGGGACCCCGTCGAGGTGCGGGCCGGCCAGACCCTCTGGTTCCACTCCCGCACCCCGCACCGATCCGGCCCGAACCGCTCCGACCGTCCCCGACGGGCCCTCTACCCCACCTACAACGCCGCCTCCGAGGGCGACCTCCGATCCGACTACTACGCCCAGAAGCTGGCCGAGCTGCGCGGCCGGGACGCCGCCGGCGGGGTCAACGTGTCCCTGATCGGCGACTTCCAGGGCCGGGCGGTCACCACGTGAGCGACCGGGCCGCCTCGGTGGACGAGGTCGTCGAGCTGTACCGGCGCTGGGGCGCCGAGCGCTACGACGAGGAGGTGACCCAGCTCGACCACGCCTGCCAGACCGCGGCCCTGGCCAGGCGCGACGGCGCCGCCGACGAGCTGGTCGTCGCCGCCCTGCTCCACGACGTCGGCCACCTGCTCGACCTGCGCGACCGGGAGGGCGACCCGACCCTGCCCGGGCGGGACCTCGGCCACGAGGGACGGGGCGCGGCCTGGCTGTCCGACCTCTTCCCGCCCGAGGTCACCCGTCCGATCGCCCTGCACGTCCGGGCCAAGCGCTACCGGTGCGCGGTCGACCCCGACTACGCCACCGGCCTGTCCGCCGGCTCGACCCGCAGCCTGGCCCTGCAGGGCGGCCCGTACGACGCCGACCAGGCGGCCGCCTTCGAGGCCCGTCCCGGCGCCGCCGACGCGGTGCGCCTCCGGCGCTGGGACGACGGCGGCAAGGTCGACGGCCTCCCGGTCCCGGGCCTCGACGACCATCGGGCCCGGCTCGACCGCCTCGCCCTCCGCTGAGCCCGGTCCCCGCCGAGCCCGGTCGGAGCCCGGTCAGGCGGTGCCCGGGAAGAGCAGGTCGACGAAGCGCGCCGCGGTCGGCCGGGGTTCGTGGTTGGCCAGGCCGGGCTGCTCGTTGGCCTCGATGATCGTGTAGTCGGGCCCGTCGGCGGCCTCGACGATCAGGTCGAGGCCGAGCACCGGGATGTCGAGGGCGGCCGCCGCCGACAGCGACACGGCGACCAGCTCGGGGTGCAGCAGATCGGTGACGTCGTGCATGGTCCCACCGGTGTGGAGGTTGGCGGTGTGGCGGACGGTGACCTCCACCCCGGGTTCGAGCACGCTGCCCAGCCGGTAGCCCTCGCGGCCCACCGCGCGGCGGGTGGTGGCGTCGAGCGGGATGGTCGAGGCCCCCTCCGTCCCGTCGGCCCGGACCCGGCTCAGCTCCCGGATCAGCTCGGCGACCGTCCGCCGGCCGTCGCCGACGATGACCGGCGGTCGTCGCAGCGACGCGGCCACCACCTCGCCGCCGATCACGATGACCCGGAGGTCGTCGCCGACCACCCGGGCCTCGAGCAGCACCTCCGGGCAGACCCGGCGGGCGGCGTCCAGGGCGGCGGGCAGGTCGTCCGGTTCGGTGAGCCCGACGGTGATCCCGTGGCCCTGCTCGCCCCGGGCCGGCTTGACCACGATCTCGTCCCAGTCGGCCAGGAACACGAGGTCGTCGTCGGAGAAGGTGGCCATCCGTCCCGGCGGGACGTGCAGGCCGGCCCGCTCGAGCACCGTGCGGGTGAGCCCCTTGTGGTCGCAGCGCTTGAAGGCGAGCGCGCTGGTCAGCTCCGACAGCGACTCGACGGTCGTGACCCGACGGGTGCCGTCGCTCACGACCAGCTCGCCGGTGGCGGCGTCGACCACCTCGACCGACAGCCCGCGGCGCAGCGCCTCGTCGGCGATGATCCGGCTGTAGGCGTTCAGCCCGTCGTAGCCGGCCGGGGTCTCGATGGGATCTGGCTCCTGGCGCGGCGGACGCTGACCGGCGGGCGGTGGCCGGTCAGGCCAGGGCGTGGCTGGTCACCGGCTCGGTCGCCGGACGGCTCGGCCCGGTCGCCGGCGAGGTGGGCGTCGGGGGCAGCGGCGCCACCGGTGCCACCGGATCGAGCGTCGGCACCGCCACCGTCGACTCCTCGACCAGCCAGGCGAACAGCGCCAGGTGCTCGGCGCCGTCGAGCAGCTCGGGGTGCCACTGCACGCCCAGCACCGGACCGGCACCGGAGCCCGGCTCGCTCTCGATCGCCTCGACGGTGCCGTCGGTCGCCCGGGCCGACACCCGAAGCCCGGGGGCGACCGACGCCGCCGCCTGGTGGTGGAGGGAGTTGACGCCGAGGCGACCGGAGCCGACGATGCCCGCCAGCCGCGACCGGCGCCGCACCGCGACGTCGTGCACGACCTCGGCGAAGCGGTCCTTCTGGCAGTGGTCGAGCCGACCGTCGGGGGACGGATCGGTGCCGGCGCGGGCGGGCAGGTGCTGCTCGAGGTCGCCGCCGAGCGCCACGTTCAGGACCTGGGCGCCCCGGCACACCCCGAGCATGGGGAGGCCGCGGGTCCAGCCCGCCTCGGCCAGGGCCAGCTCGTAGGCGTCACGGCCCGGGTCGACGCCCTTGACCTCCGGCCGGGCCGGCTGCCCGTAGCGGGACGGGTGGATGTCGCCGCCGCCGGTCAGCAGCAGCCCGTCGAGGCAGCTGAGGACCTCCGGGGCGTCGGACGCGTCGAGCACCGGGAGGAGGAACGGCGTCCCGCCGGCCCGGATGACGGCGCGCACGAAGGCGCGCTCGATCGACTCGAGGAACCGGTCCTCGTGGAACAGCGGAGCGGTGGTGACCCCGATGCGCGGCTTCATGGCCGCACCGTAGGCACGTTTCGTTTCAGCGACGTTTCGTCATCACTACAGACCCATGACCCGCCGGTGCCGTCGGTCACCCCGGCGAGCACAGGCGACGACGGGAGCATGGGGTCCCATCGGCCCGTCACCGCCCCGGACGAGCGTCGCTCACGAGATGTCATGAGCCTGCAACCACAGCTCGAGCACGCCGATCTCCCACAACTCGTTGTACTTGAGCCGGGTGAGCTGGTCGGGGTGGTCGAGCAGGTGGTCGACGTGGCCGGCGTCGAACAGCCCCCGCCCACGGGCCACGGGGCTGGTGAGGGCGTCGCGCAGCAGGTCGACCACCGACTCGTCGAGGTAGGTGAGCGCCGGCACCGGGAAGTAGCCCTTGGGCCGGTCGATGACCTCGTGGGGCAGCACGTCGTCGGCGAAGTCCTTGAGGATGCCCTTGCCACCCCGGTCGAGCAGGAGCTCCACCGGGCAGGCCGACGCCGCCTCGACCAGCTCGTGGTCGAGGAAGGGGACCCGGGCCTCGAGCCCCCACGCCATGGTGGTGTTGTCGACCCGCTTCACCGGGTCCTCCACCAGCATCACGTGGGTGTCGAGCCGCAGCGCCCGCCGCACCGGGGTGTCGGCGCCGGGCTCGCCGAAGTGCTCGGCCACGAACTCGCGGCTGACCGGGCCCCCGGCGCGGTGGGCCGGGTCGACGACCAGCTCGACGCCGTCCTCGTCGCGGTCGAAGAAGACCTCGGCGTAGTCGTCGACCCCGTCACCGGTGCGGTCGGCGAGGGACTGGTACCAGTGGTAGCCGGCGAACACCTCGTCGGCGCCCTGCCCGCTCTGCACCACCTTGACGTGCTTCGAGACCTCGCGGGCGAGCAGGTAGAAGGCGACCACGTCGTGGCTGACCATGGGCTCGCTCATGGCGGCGATGGTCTGGGGCACGACGGTGAGGATGTCGGCGGTCGGGACCGGCAGGCGGTGGTGGTCGGTCTCGAAGCGCCGGGCGACGGCGTCGGAGTAGCGGAACTCGTCCCCGGCCTCGTCGCCGACGGCGTCGAAGCCGATGCTGAAGGTGGCCAGGCCCCGCTGGCCCTCCTCGGCCAGCAGCCCCACGATCAGGCTGGAGTCGAGGCCCCCCGACAGCAGCACGCCCACCGGCACGTCGGCCACCAGCCGGCGACGGACCGCCAGCCGCAGGGCGTCGGCCACCAGGCCGCCCCACTCCTCCTGCTGCACGTCGGCGAAGCGGTCCTCGGCCGACGAGGGGGTCCAGTAGCGCCGCTCGGTCCGCCGGCCGTCGGGCTCGACCTCGAGCACCGTGGCCGGCGGCAGCTTGCGCACCCCGGCGAGCAGCGTGCGGGGAGCGGGCACCACGGCGTGGAAGGTGAGGTAGTGGTGCAGCGCCACGGGATCGATCGAGGTGTCGACGCCACCACCGGCCAGCAGGGCCGGCAGGGTCGAGGCGAAGCGGAGCCGGCCCGGCTCGTCGGTCAGGTAGAGCGGCTTGATGCCGAGCCGGTCCCGGGCGAGCACCGCCCGGCCGGAGTCGCGCTCGACGACGGCCACCGCGAACATGCCGGCCAGGTGGTCGACGAAGTCGGTGCCCCACCGGTGGTACGCCTTGCCGAGCACCTCGGTGTCGCTGGTCGAGAAGAACCGGTAGCCGTGTCCCTCGAGCTCGGACCGCAGCTCGCGGTGGTTGTAGATGCAGCCGTTGAAGACGGTGACCAGGCCGAGCTCGGCGTCGACCATCGGCTGCTCGCCGGCGCGGGAGAGGTCGATGATGGCCAGTCGGCGGTGGCCGAGGGCGACCGGGCCGTTGGCCCACACCCCGGCGCCGTCGGGCCCGCGGGCGGCCAGCCGGGCGGCCATGGCCTCGACGCCGGCGACCTCGGCCAGCCGGCCGTCGGAACGGAGCTCTCCGGCGATGCCGCACATGGGCCGAGCACCCTAGGGGGCCTCGGTCGGTCGAGTCCGGCCGTGGAGCGGGCTCGTAACCTCGGGGCGTGCCCTTCGCCTCCGTCAGCGGCATCCGCGTCCACTTCCAGCGATCGGGCACCGGCCGGCGGGTGCTCTTCGTCAACGGCTCGGGCGCCACGCTGGCGGGAGCTGCGCCGCTGCTGCGCCCCTTCGCCGAGCGCTTCGACCTCCTGGCCCACGACCAGCGGGGGTTGGGCGAGACCGACCGGCCCGAGGGGCCGTACACCATGGCCGACTACGCCGCCGACGCCGCCGGCCTGCTCGACCACGTCGGCTGGGACTCCTGCCGGGTGGTCGGCATCAGCTTCGGCGGCATGGTCGCCCAGGAGCTGGCGGTCACCTGGCCCGAGCGGATCGAGCGCCTGGCCCTGCTCTGCACCTCGCCCGGCGGGCCGGACCACTCGTCCTACCCGCTGCACGAGCTGGCCGACCTCGACGCCGAGGAGCGGGCCCGGGCTGCGGACCCGGATCACCGACACCCGCTTCACCCCGGCGTGGCTGGCCGACCACGACGCCGACCGGCGGCTGATCGAGGCGATGGGGCGGGGCCGGGGCCCCGGTCCCGCCGACCCCGACGTGGCCCGGGGCATGGCCGAGCAGCTCCGCGCTCGCGCCGGTCACGACGTGCTCGACCGGCTCGATCGCATCGGGTGCCCGACCCTGGTGGCCAGCGGCCGGTTCGACGGGATCGCCCCGGTCGACAACGGCCGGGCGATCGCCGAGCGCATCCCCGACGCCGAGCTGCGCGTCTACGAGGGCGGCCACCCCTTCATCGCCCAGGACCCGACCGCCGCGACCGACCTGCTCGACTTCCTCGACCGATGACCCTCGAGACGCTGCACGAGCTGTTCGGTCGCGCCCGTCCCGCCGTGCCCGGCGCGGTGCTGGCCGAGGTGCCGGGCGGGCCGACGCTGACCTACGCCGACGCCGAGTCGCAGGTCGCCACCCACGTGGCCGGGCTGGCGTCGCTCGGCGTGCGACGCGGTGACCGGGTCGCGGTGCAGGTGTCGAAGTCGCCCGACGTGCTGGTGCTCTTCCTGGCCTGCACCCGCGTCGGAGCGGTGTTCCTGCCCATGAACACCGCCTACACCGCCGACGAGGTCGCCTACCTCTGCGACGACGCCGAGCCGGCGCTGTTCGTGCACGACCCGGGCCGCGCCGACCTGCCCCCCGCTCCGACCGCGGTGACCTTCGACGCCCTGGTCGACGCCGGACGCGCCGCGGGCGCCGGGGTCACGGCCGGCAGCACATCGGGCTCGGCCCCGCCCGGCCCCGACGACGTGGCCGCCATGCTCTACACGAGCGGGACCACCGGGCGGCCGAAGGGGGCGATGCTCACCCAGCGCAACCTGGCCTCGAACATCGCCACGCTGCACGCCACCTGGGGCTTCGGGCCCGGCGACGTCCTCCTCCACGCCCTTCCCCTCTTCCACGCCCACGGCCTGTTCGTGGCCGCCGGGTGCGCCCTGGCCAACGGGTCCCCGATGATCCTGCTGCCCCGCTTCGATCCCGACGCGGTGGTCGAGGCCCTCCCCCGCAGCCGGGTCTTCATGGGCGTGCCGACCCACTACACCCGTCTGCTCGGCCACCCGGGCTTCACCGTCGACGCCTGCCGGGGCGTGCGGCTCTTCACCTCGGGGTCGGCCCCGCTCTCGGCCGAGACCCACCGGGCGGTCTCCGCCCGCACCGGCCAGGTGGTGCTCGAGCGCTACGGCATGACCGAGACGCTGATGCTGACCTCGAACCCCCTCGACGGCGAGCGCCGACCGGGCACAGTGGGGCTCCCGCTGCCCGGCGTCGAGGTCCGGGTGGCTCCCGCCCCCGGCGCAGCCGCCGGGGCCCGGCCCGACGCCGAGGGGGACGCGGTCGGCGGCGTCGAGGTCCGGGGCCCGAACGTCTTCGCCGGGTACTGGAACCGGCCGGGCCTGAAGGAGCAGGAATCGACCGCCGACGGCTGGTTCCGCACCGGCGACCTCGGGCGCTTCGACGACGACGGCTACCTCACCCTGGTCGGCCGGTCCAAGGACCTGATCATCTCCGGCGGCCTGAACGTGTACCCGAGCGAGGTCGAGGCCGCCCTCGACCGGCTGCCCGGCGTGGCCGAGAGCGCCGTGGTCGGGGTCCCCGACGCCGACTTCGGCGAGGCGGTGGTCGCGGTGGTCGTGGCACACGAGGGGGCCGACCCCGGCGAGGTGGACCCCGAGCGCCTCCGGCTGGCGGCGCGTGCCCACCTGGCCGGCTTCAAGGTGCCGAAGGCGGTCCACCTGGTCGACACCCTGCCCCGCAACACCATGGGCAAGGTCGAGAAGGCGACCCTGCGGCGCCGCCTCGCGCCCCAGCGGGCTGACGTTCCGGCCGACGCGTCGCCGCACCCCCGGTCGTAGGCTCGACCGCCGTGACCGCCACCGAGCCGAGCACCACCGCCCCCTCGACCGACGGTGCCGTCGACCACTCCGGTGCGAACGATCCGATCATCCAGATCCGCGACCTGACCAAGGTCTACGCCGGCGCCGACTTCAAGGCCGTCGACTCGCTCAGCCTCGACGTCTACCCCGGTGAGATCTTCGGCCTCCTCGGACCGAACGGGGCGGGCAAGACCACCACCGCCGGCATGCTCACCACCCGGGTCGTGCCGACGTCGGGGTCGGTCGTCGTCGGCGGCGTCGACGTGGTGGCCCACCCGGCGCTCAGCAAGCAGCTGACCGGCGTGGTCAGCCAGCAGAACACCCTCGACCGCCAGCTGAACGTGATCGAGAACCTGTACTTCCACGGGCTGCTGTTCGGCATCCCCTCCAAGGAGTCGAAGCGGCTGGCCGGGGAGCTGCTCGAGAAGTTCCAGCTGGCCAAGTGGGCCGATGCCTCCGTCTACGCCCTGTCGGGTGGCATGGCCCAGCGGCTGATGGTCGCCCGGTCGATCATGCACCGCCCGGCGGTGCTCTTCCTCGACGAGCCCACCGCCGGGCTCGACCCCCAGAGCCGGCTGGCGCTCTGGGACATCCTCGGCGAGCTGAACGGCGAGGGCCAGACCATCCTGCTCACCACCCACTACATGGAGGAGGCCGACCAGCTGTGCGGCCGGGTGGCGATCATGGACCACGGCAAGATCCTGGCCCTCGACACCCCCGCCAGGCTGAAGCGCTCGGTCGGCGCCGACACCATCGTCACCATCCGGCTGGAGGGCGTGGCCGACGGGCTGGCCCAGCGGTTCGAGCACGAGCTGGACGGCGTCACCCACGTGCGGGGCCTCGACGACGGACTCGAGCTCCACGTCAACGGCACCGACCGCCTGGTCCCCCGGGTGGCGTCCCTCGCCGAGGCCCAGGGCGTCGAGATCATCGACCTCTCGGTCACCGAGCCCAGCCTCGAGACCGTCTTCATCGACCTGACCGGCAAGGAACTGCGCGACTGATGGCTGCCCCGACCACCACCACCCCCTCCGCCGCAGACGACGGGTCGGCCGGCGCGGTCGCCGCCTCCCCGCTTCCGCACATCACCACCGAGACCCGGCCCACCACCGCCGCCAGCCGGACCGCCTTCGTCGCCCTGATCCGCCGTGACCTGACCGTCCTCGGCAAGAACCTGGTCGAGTTCATCACCCGCACGCTGGTCCAGCCGTTCCTGCTGGTCTTCGTCTTCCTCTACGTCTTCCCGACCATCGGCCAGGGGGTCGGCGGCGGCGGGGGTGGCGGCCCGGCCGCCAGCCAGGCCTCCAGCAACTTCGCCACCGTGCTGGTGCCGGGCGTGGTCGCCATCTCCATCATGTTCCAGGGCATCCAGGCGGTGGCCATGCAGCTGAGCCAGGAGTTCGGCTACACCCGCGAGATCGAGGACCGCGTCCAGGCGCCCTGCCCCATCTGGCTGGTGGCGGTGTCGAAGGTGGTCTCCGGGGCCATGCAGGGGGTGCTGGCCGCGCTGATCGTCTTCCCGATCGCCGCGGTGGTCCACGCCAAGGGCGTGTCGGCCCACCTGTCGGTGCACTGGTGGATCGCCCTCACCCTGATCCCGCTCACCTGCGTGGCGATGAGCGCCATGGGGCTGCTGCTCGGCACCAAGTTCGAGCCCCGCAACCTGGGCCTCATGTTCGGCTTCGTGGTGCTGCCCATCACCTTCCTCGGCGGCACCTACTACCAGTGGACCCGGCTCGCGCCGGTCACCGTCGGCGGCTTCCACTGGCTGCAGACCCTGGTGCTGATCAACCCGCTCATCTACGTGGCCGAGGGCCTGCGGGCGGCGTTCACCCACGCCAACCACATGCACCTCTACATCGTCTACCCGGCGGTGCTCGGCTTCTGCGTGGTGTTCCTCGCCTTCGGCATCCAGGGCTTCCGCAAGCGCGTCCTCAGCTGACCGGACCGGGGGTGGATGGGGCGGCCACCGCACCAGCTTGGACATCGAAGATTCGACATCAGACGGTTAGTCGATCACCGACCAGACGTCGGGCTGCGAGCCGTCCAGGTCGGTGAAGCCGTACGCCTTCGCCACCTCGCCGCTGGTGACCGACGCCTGGTTCCAGCGATGCCGCTCGGGATCGGCGGCCAGGGCGGCGACCGCCCGACCGACGTAGCGAGGCGACTCGGACCGGGCGAACTCGGGCGGCGCGGTCGGCTCACCGCCGCTCGGCGGGTGGACTGCGTCGCGCCAGTTGGTCTCGGTGACGCCGAACGCGTCGAGCATGAGCTCGGAGCGCAGGAAGCCCGGCGTGAGCGCCACCGCCGTGCCACCGTGGGGTGCGAGCTCGTGGCCCTGCGAGAAGGCCAGGCGGTTCACCGCCACCTTGGCCAGGTCGTAGAAGACCGAGATGCGGTAGGTCGTCGAGTTGTAGGCCGTCGTGCCGTCGGTGACCTCGACGACCAGGCCGCCGGGGCGGTCGACCAGCAGCGGGAGCAGGTGGTGAGACGTGATCAGGTGGGTGTCGACCGCCAGCCGCAGGATGCGCAGGCCGGCGTCGAGGTCGTGCTCCCAGATCGGGGTGTCCCACTCCGCCGGTCCCCCCTTGAGCACCTCGGCACCCCAGATGTCGTTGACGAGCACGTCGACGTGGCCGTGCTCGGCTCCGATCCACGCGGCCAGGGCGGCGACCTGCCCGGGATCGAGGTGGTCGACCGCTCGGGCGATGCCGACCCCGCCGAGCTCGGTGACCAGCTCGGCGGTCTCCTCGATCACCTCGGGGCGGTCGTAGTCGGACCGCAGCGTGCCGGAGCGGCTGCTCCGACCCGTGCAGATCACGGTGGCCCCGGCCTCGCCGAGGGCGGCGGCGATGCCCCGCCCCGCACCCCGGGTTGCTCCGGCGACCACCGCCACCCGGCCCCGCAGGCCGTCGGGGGCAGGCATCCAGTCCATGGCCCCACCCTGGCACGGCGGCGCCGGAGGGATCAGAGGCCGTCGAAGGCCTGGGCGAGGAGGTCCTTCTGCTCCTGGACGTGGATGGTGTGGCTGCCGGTGGCGGGGCTGCCCGAGCCGACCCGGCTGACCTCGCGGTAGGCCACGCCGTCGGCCACCATCGGGCGCAGCCGGTCCTGGACGAAGACCCGGGGGCCCATGTTGTCGGGCTCCTCCTGCAGCCAGACGACCTCGGTGGCCTCGGGGTAGCGCTCGAGGACCTGGGCCACCCGCTGCTTGGGCCACGGGTAGAGCTGCTCGACGCGCACGATGGCCGCCGGCACGTCGGACTCGTCGCGAGCGCCGAAGGCGTCCATGGCGACCTTGCCCGAGCAGAAGACCAGCCGGCGCACCGACGACGGGTCGCCGTCGCCCCCGTCGGCGTAGCGCGGATCGTCGAGCACCTCCTGGAAGGTGCCGCTCGTGAGGGCGTCGACCGGCGACCGGGTGAACTTGGCCCGCAGGCCCGACTTGGGGGTGAACACCACCAGCGGCTTGCGGATCTGGCGGGCCATCTGCCGGCGCAGCAGGTGGAAGAACTGGGCGGCGGTGGTGGCGTTGCAGACCTGCAGGTTGTCCTCGGCGCACAGCGTCAGGTAGCGCTCGATGCGAGCCGAGGAGTGCTCGGGGCCCTGGCCCTCGTAGCCGTGGGGCAGGAGCATGACGAGCCCCGAGGTCTGCCCCCACTTGTCCTCGGCGGCGGCCACGTACTGGTCGACGACGATGGTGGCCCCGTTGGCGAAGTCGCCGAACTGGGCCTCCCAGATCACCAGGCTGTCCTTGGCTTCGACCGAGTAGCCGTACTCGAACCCGAGGGCGGCGTACTCCGAGAGCAGGGAGTCGTAGATCCAGATCTTCGCCTGCTCCCTGCTCAGGTGGGCGAGGGGGGACCACTCCCGGCCGCTCTGGTAGTCGACCCAGACGCTGTGGCGGTGCGAGAAGGTGCCCCGTCGGGTGTCCTGGCCGGCCAGTCGGATGTTGTGGCCGTCCTCGAGCATGGTCGAGTAGGCGAACAGCTCGGCCAGGGCCCAGTCGACCTCGCCGGAGGCGAACATCTTGTCGCGGGTCTGGAACTGCTTGAGCAGCTTGGGATGGACCTCGAAGTCGTCGGGCGGTGTCGAGAGGCGCTGGTAGATGCGCTCGAGATCGGCCCGGTCGACCCCGGTGCCGACGTGGGGCAGCACCCCGACCGCAGGCGCCGGCGGCTTGGCCAGCACGTCGTCGGACGGGGCGTGGGAGCGGGTCTCGTCGAGGGCGGACTGGAGCCGCGCCTGGAAGTCGTCGAGGGCCTGCTCGGCCTCGTCGAGGGTGATGTCGCCGCGCTTGACCAGCGACTCGGTGTAGAGCTTGCGGACCGACCGGCGGGCGTCGATCTTCTGGTACATGAGCGGCTGGGTGTAGCTGGGGTCGTCGCCCTCGTTGTGGCCGTGGCGGCGGTAGCACACCATGTCGATGACCACGTCCTTGTGGAAGGCCTGCCGGTAGGCGTAGGCCAGCCGGGCCACCCGCACGCACGCCTCGGGGTCGTCGCCGTTCACGTGGAAGATCGGCGCCTGCACCATCTTGGCGATGTCGGTGCAGTACTCCGAGCTGCGGGCGGCGTCGGGGGCGGTGGTGAAGCCGAGCTGGTTGTTGATGATCACGTGGATGGTGCCGCCGACCCGGTACCCGGTGATGGTGCTCAGGTTCAGCGTCTCGGCCACCACGCCCTGGCCGGCGAAGGCGGCGTCGCCGTGCACGAGCAACGGCAGCACCGAGAAGGCCTCGGGGTCGTTGATGATGTCCTGCTTGGCGCGGGTCATGCCCTCGACCACCGGGTCGACCGCCTCCAGGTGGCTCGGGTTGGCGGCCAGGTCGATGCGGATCTCGTCGCCGAGGCGGGACTGGAACTTGCCGGTCTGGCCCAGGTGGTACTTCACGTCGCCCGAGCCCTGGGTCGAGTCCGGGTCGATGTAGCCCTCGAACTCCTTGAAGAGCTGCTCGTAGGACTTGCCCACGATGTTGGCCAGCACGTTCAACCGGCCGCGGTGGCTCATGCCCATGACCACGCCGTCGAGGTGGTCGGCGGCGGCCCGCTCGAGGACGGCGTCGAGCAGGGGGATGGCGCTCTCGCCCCCCTCGAGCCCGAAGCGCTTCTGGCCCAGGTACTTGGTGGCCAGGAACTTCTCGAACGCCTCGGCCGCGTTGAGCCGTCCGAGGATGTGGCGCTGCTCCTCGGCGTCGAGGCTGGTGTCGACGCCCTCGACGTGCTCCTGGATCCAGGCCTTCTCCTCGGGCTCCTGGATGTGCATGTACTCGATGCCGACGGTGCGGCAGTAGGCGTCGCGCAGCACGTGCAGGAGGTCGCCGAGCGGCATGCTGGTGGCGTCGGTGACCCCGTTGGTGAGGAACTCCCGGTCGAGGTCCCAGATGGTCAGGCCGTAGGTGGCGGGATCGAGCTCGCTGTGCATGCGAGGCTCCTTCCACGCCAGGGGGTCGAGGTCGGCGATGAGGTGGCCGCGGACCCGGTGCATGTTCACCAGGCGGGCGACCTGCATCTGCTTCTCGACCCGCGTCTCCTCCTGGTCGACCGGGTTGTCGTCGCGCAGCCAGCGGACCGACTCGTAGGGCACCCCGAGCGAGCGGAACACCTCGCCGTAGAAGTCGTGGTCGCCGATCAGCATCTCGGCCACGTGCTTCAGGAACAGCCCCGACTCGGCACCCTGGATGATGCGGTGGTCGTAGGTGGAGCTGACCGTCATCACCTTCGACAGGCCGAGCTGGGCGAGGGTCTCGGGGTCGGCGCCCTGGTAGGCGGCCGGGTAGTCGAGCCGCCCGACGCCGACGATCAGACCCTGGCCAGGCATCAGCCGGGGCACCGACTGGACGGTGCCGATGGTGCCGGGGTTGGTGAGCGAGACGGTGGCGCCGACGAAGTCGTCGGGGCTGAGCCGGTTGGACTTGACCTTGCGGATCAGCTCCTCGTAGGCGCCCCAGAAGCCCCGGAAGTCGAGGGTGTCGGCGTCCTTGATGACCGGCACCAGGAGGGTGCGGCTGCCGTCCTTCTTCTCGACGTCGACGGCCAGGCCGAGGCTGACGTGCTCGTTGCGCACCAGCCGGGGCTTGCCGTCGGGGCCCTCGACGAAGGCGTTGTTCATGGCCCGGACCGCGTCGGCGATCGACCGGACCACCGCGTAGCCGATCAGGTGGGTGAAGCTGATCTTGCCGCCCCGGGTGCGGGACAGGTAGCCGTTGATCACCCGGCGGTTGACCTCGAGCAGCTTGGCCGGGACCTCGCGGAAGCTGGTGGCGGTGGGGACCTCGAGGCTGGCCTCCATGTTGGCCACGATCCGGGCCGCCGCGCCCCGGAGCGGGTCACCGGGCTGGTCGCCGGCCGACCCGTTGGCGCCGGCGCCACCGCCGCCGGCCTGCTTCGCCGGCGCCGCCTTCTCCGGCGCTGCCTCGTCCGGGGCCGCCTTCGCCGGCGCAGGGGCGGTGGCGGTCGCCGTCGTGGTCGCACCCGGCGTCCCGCCGGCCGCGGACGGTTGGCGCCCAGCGGTGGCAGCACCCGATCCGTTCGACCCGGTCGAACCGCCGGGGCGGACGCCGCCGGGCGATCCCGCCTCGGCGTCGGTGCGGTAGTCGGCGAAGAAGTCCTGCCAGCTCTCGCTGACCGACGAGGGGTCGGCCCGGAACCGCTCGTACATCTCGTCGACCAGCCAGGCGTTGGGTCCCAGGGCGTCGGTGCTCGCGTCGTCTACCACATCGTCCGAGCCTACCGACGTGGCCCACCCCCTCCCCCGGGGCCGGTGCCGGGGCGGCGCCGGACCGGACGACCGGTCGCTCCGGCCGCCGGTCGCCCGATCGGGGACCGGCTTAGGCTGGCGGCGATGGCGATCGAACGGCGACGCGACGACCTCGAGCGGCCGAGCGTCGCCGGACTGGTCCTGATGGGGGTCGGTGCGGTCGTGGTCGTGCTGATCGTGGTGTCGGTGATCAAGGCGATCCTGTGGCTGGTCGAGGCGGCGATCGTCGTCGCCGTGGTGATCGGCGTCGTGGTGGTCGTCTCCCGGCTCGCCTCGCCCCGTCGGCGCTGAGGGCGCTTCCCCTCAGGCCGAGGCTTCCAGCGCCGGGGGCAGGGCCGAGCCCATCAGGTCGACGAAGTTGTGCTGGTAGAACGCGGCCCGGACCTCCTCGGACCGGTCGCCCAGCGAGCGCTCGAAGCGCTCGACCGGCTTGCGGCCGCCCTCGACGTGGGGGAAGTCCGAGGAGAAGAGGCAGAGGTTCGGACCGACCTGGTCGGTGATCCAGCCCACGTCCTCGGTGGGGTACGGCGTGGCCCGGACCTGGCGCTCCACGTACTCGGTCGGGCGGAGCTGCAGCGCCTGGAGCCGCTCCTCGTGGCGGGCGAAGGCCTCGACCGCGGACTCCATCTGCCTGATCCAGCTCGGCAGCCAGATGGCGCCCTGCTCGATCACGCCGAAGCGCAGGTCGGGGAAGCGGTCGAGCACGCCGTCGAAGATCATGGTCGCCAGCGTCTGCTGCGGCGGGTTGGGGATGGCCATGTAGTCGACCGAGCGGAAGTTCTCCGCTCCCCCGTGGAAGTCCGGCGGGATGGGCCGGCCGTTCTCGAAGTAGGTGAGGTCGAGCAGCTTGCCGCCGCCGCCGACGTGGAAGACGACGGGGATGCCGGCCTCCTGGGCGGCGGCCCACACCGGGTCGAGGCCGTCGTGGCTGGGCGAGTGGCCCTCCGGGCAGGCCGACGGCACCAGCAGCGCCGCCGCCCCCTGCTCGACCGCCCGCCGGGCGGCCTCGGCGGACCGGTCGAAGTCGGCCAGCGGCACGTAGAGGGCGGGGAGCAGGCGGGGATCGGCGGAGCAGAAGTCGACCATCCCCCGGTTGTGGGCCTCGGCGACCCCGTAGGCCAGGTCGAGGTCGCCCGTGCCCCGGCCGGCCTCACCCGGCAGGAAGGGGTTGTCGCCGTGCTCCATGCGCCAGAACCGGTTGTTGTTGAAGGTGTTGAAGACGAGCTGGCTGGCGAAGCCGAGCAGGTCGAGCGCCCGGGGCCGGTCCTCGGCGATGAACCCGCCGGTGGCCCAGAAGTTCTTCCGGGCCATGATCTCCGCCTCCTCGTCGGCCCGGTACTCGTCGCTGGCGTGCTTGGCCCGCAGGCGGTCGATCGACAGGGCGTTGGCGGCGCCGTCGTCGCCGTAGTCGGCATCCTCGATGCGGACCCGGATGTCGGCGTCGGCGTAGTCGAGCAGCCAGGACGGCCACTCCATGATGTGGGCGTCCGCGTCGTGGATCACCCGTCCCTCGTGGTACGGCATGCCGCCATCGTCGCGCCGTGCTGTGCCTGCTGCGCTCGCTGCGCTCGCTGCGCTCGCTGCCCGGTCGGGGCCCCAACCCCGCCCTCCTCCCGAGCTCAGCGGATGAATTCCGCTGAGCCGGGCCGTGCCTGCTGCGCTCGCTGCGCTCGCTGCCCGGTCGGGGCCCCAACCCCGCCCTCCTCCCGAGCTCAGCGGATGAATTCCGCTGAGCCGGGCCGTGCCTGCTGCGCTCGCTGCGCTCGCTGCCCGGTCGGGGCCCCAACCCCGTCCTCAGCGCACGGATTCCGCTGCTGGCAAGCTCCGGCCATGCGTGCCGTGGTGTGCCACCAGTTCGCGCCGGTCGACGAGCTGGTCGTCGAGGAGCGGCCGGACCCCGAGCCGGGCCCCGGCAAGGTCGTGGTGGCGGTCCGGGCCGCCGGGGTCAACTACGTCGACGGCCTCTTCGTTCAGGGCAGGTACCAGATCAAGCCGCCCCTGCCCTTCACGCCGGGCGGCGAGGTGGCCGGCGAGGTCGTGGCCCTGGGCGAGGGGGTCGGCGGGCTCGCGGTCGGCGACCGGGTCCTGGCGCTGGCGTGGCTCGGCGGGTACGCCACCCGCGTCGAGGTCCCGGCCGAGAGCGTGGTCGCGCTCCCCGAGGCGCTGTCGTTCGGCCAGGCGGCCGGCCTGGTGCAGAGCTACGGCACCGCGCTCTTCACCCTCACCCGACGGACCCGCGTCGCACCCGGCGAGTGGGTGCTCGTGCTCGGTGCCGGCGGGGGCGTCGGCCTGGCCACCATCGACGTGGCCGTCCACCACCTGGGCGCCCGGGTCGTCGCGGCGGCATCGACCGAGGAGAAGCTGGCCGCCGCCCGGGCCGCCGGCGCCGAGGCGACCATCGCCTACGAGGACGAGGACCTCAAGGTCCGGGCCCGGGAGCTCTCCGGCGGCGGCGTGGACGTGGTGGTCGACCCGGTGGGCGACCGCTTCGCCGAGCCGGCCCTGCGGGCGCTCGGCTGGATGGGCCGGTACGTGGTGATCGGCTTCGCCGGCGGCGACATCCCGCGGCTGCCGAGCAACCAGGTGCTGCTCAACAACCGCACCGTGGTCGGCGTCGACTGGGGCGCCTGGACGATCCGCGACCCCGACGGCAACCGGGCCCTGATCGCCGAGCTGCTCGACCTGGCCGCCGCCGGCACCATCTCCCCCGTCGAGCCCACCGCCTACCCCCTCGACGACGTCGCCCGCTGCCTCACCGACCTCGCCTCCCGCCGCCTCACCGGCAAGGCGGTGCTCGTACCGGGTTGACGGCGAGCACGACAGGGCCCGACGAGGTTCTCGGGACAACGGTCGCGTGGACACACGCTCCTTGTCCCGAGATCTGGAAGAAGCAGGGCGCAGCCTCCCGAGCTGGGACAATCGGGCCATGCCCGCGCAGTTCATCTTCACCATGCGGCAGTGCAGCCGCTTCTACCCGCCCGACCGCGAGGTGCTGAAGGACATCAACCTGTCCTTCTACCCGGGGGCCAAGATCGGGGTGCTCGGCGCCAACGGAGCGGGCAAGTCGTCGCTGCTGCAGATCATGGCCGGCAGGGACGACGGCTTCACCGGTGAGGCCCGCCTGACCCCGGGGTTCAGCGTCGGGCTGCTCGAGCAGGAGCCGCAGCTCGACCCGGCCAAGGACGTCATGGGCAACGTGATGGACGGCGTCGGCGAGACCGCCGAGCTGCTGACCCGCTACGACGAGGTCCTGGCCGGCTGGAGCGACCCCGACGCCGACTACGAGAAGCTCGGCGAGCAGCAGGCCGACCTCGAGCGCAAGATCGAGGCGGCCGGCGCCTGGGACCTGAAGCGCACCGTCGAGGTGGCCATGGACGCCCTGCGGGTGCCCGCCGGCGACGCCGACGTCACCACCCTGTCCGGCGGTGAGCGCCGCCGGGTCGCGCTGTGCCGCCTGCTGCTCAGCCGGCCCGACCTGCTGCTGCTGGACGAGCCGACCAACCACCTCGACGCGGAGTCGGTGGCGTGGCTCGAGCGGTTCCTGCGCGACTACCACGGCACGGTCGTGGCCATCACCCACGACCGGTACTTCCTCGACAACGTGGCCGGCTGGATCCTCGAGCTCGACCACGGGCGGGGGATCCCGTTCGAGGGGAACTACTCGAGCTGGCTCGAGCAGAAGCAGACCCGCCTGGCCCAGCAGGAGAAGCGCGACACCGCCCGCCAGCGCACCCTCGAGCGCGAGCTCGAGTGGGTCCGGATGGCGCCGAAGGCGCGGCAGGCCAAGGGCCGGGCCCGTCTGGCCGCCTACGACAAGCTGCTGGCCGAGGCCAGGGCGGAGGAGGGTCGGGACCAGAAGCTGGAGATCGTGATCCCCTCCGGGGACCGGCTGGGCGACCAGGTCATCGAGGTCAGCCACCTGTCCAAGGGCTACGGCGACCGGCTGCTGATCGAGGACCTGGACTTCTCCCTCCCCCGGGCCGGGATCGTCGGCGTCATCGGCGGGAACGGGGCGGGCAAGACGACCCTGTTCCGCATGCTCACCGGTCAGGAGGAGCCGGACGCGGGCAAGGTCGTGATCGGCTCCACGGTGCAGCTCGCCTACGTCGACCAGAGCCGCGACGCGCTCGACGACGCCAGGACGGTGTACGAGGAGATCACCGGCGGCCGCGACGACCTGGTCGTCGGCGGGCGCGAGATCCACGGCCGGGCCTACGTGGCGTCGTTCAACTTCAAGGGCTCCGACCAGCAGAAGCCGGTCGGCGTGCTGTCCGGCGGCGAGCGCAACCGGGTGCACCTGGCCAAGGTGCTGAAGGAGGGCGGCAACGTCCTGCTGCTCGACGAGCCCACCAACGACCTGGACGTCGACACCCTGCGGGCGCTCGAGGACGGGCTCGAGGCCTTCGCCGGGTGCGCGGTGGTCATCAGCCACGACCGCTGGTTCCTCGACCGGGTCGCGACCCACATGCTGGCCTTCGAGGGCGACAGCCAGGTCCGCTGGTTCGAGGGCAACTTCAGCGAGTACGAGGCGTTCCGGCACAAGGAGCTGGGCGCCGAGGCCGATCGGCCCCACCGCATGAAGTACAAGCCGCTGGTGCGGTAGTCAGGCGAACAGGCCGGGGCGGCCCGACCCCCGGTGCCCCGCATGGTCGACGGCCGCCCTCGGATCAGCCGGGTCGACCGCGGCGACGACCTCGCCGCTGCGGCTCGCCTTGGCCCGGTAGAGGGCGGCGTCGGCCCGGACCAGCAGGCTCGACGGCTCCTCGCCCCGCTCGTTCACCGCCACCCCGACGCTCGCGCCGACCACGTCGGCGCCCCGGCGGATCGGGGGGTCGGCGATGACGTCACGGATGCGTCGGGCCGCGGTCAGCGCGCTCCGCACGTCGGAGACGGGGTCGAGGATCACCACGAACTCGTCACCACCGACGCGGACGGCGGTGTCGACGACCCGGATCGACGATCGGATCCGCCTCGCCACCTCGACGATCACCTCGTCGCCCGCGGCATGGCCGTGGTGGTCGTTGATGGCCTTGAAGTCGTCCAGGTCGATGAAGCAGATGCCGACGTAGACCTCGTGGCGGTCCGACCGGGCCAGCGCCTGGTCGAGCTGCGGTCCGAGCACGCTGCGGTTCGGGAGGTCGGTGAGCGGGTCGTGGCCCGCCATGTGGGCGAGCTGCTGGGTCAGGAGCTCGCGGTCGGTCGTGTCGCGACAGGTGAGGACCACGCCGCCGACGTCGGGCTCGTGCAGCAGGTTCACCCCGACGCACTCGAGGTGCCGCCAGTCGCCGCCGTGGTGGCGCACCCGGAGGGTGAACGGCTCCGCGCCGCCGGTCCCGTCGACCAGCCGGTCGAACTCGGCCAGTGCGGCCAGGTGGTCCTCGGGGTGGACGATGCCGAAGATCCCCTGCGGGTGACGGAACCCGTGCGGGTAGCCGAGCACCCGGGTGGTCGAGGGGCTGGCGTAGCGCACCTGGCCGTCGGCGCCGACCACCACCACGATGTCGTTGGCGTTCTCGAACAGGTACTGGAACCTGGTCAGGTCGCTGATCATCGCCCGCTCGCGGGTGACGTCGGTGATGGTCACGAGCACGCCGCCCCGGCCGTCCGCGTCGAGGGCGCAGGACATCCGGAACAGCACCCGTCGGCCGTCGGGTCGGATCCACCCGACGATCTCCTCCTCCACCGCCTCGCCGAGCAGCGCCCGCAGCAGGATCCGCCGGTCGTCGGGCAGGGGCTGCCAGTGCTCGTCGTGGGCCCGCCAGGCCTCCGAGACCCACATCTCGGCCAGGTCCGAACCGCGGGCCCCCAGCAACCGCTCGGCCGCCGGGTTGATGCGCAGGACGGAACCCTCGCTGTCGACCAGGATGACCCCCTGCTCCAGGGTGTCGAGGGACCGACGGGCCAGCTCCTCGCTGGCGGCCAGCGCCTGCTGGAGGTCGTGGCGGTCGGTGACGTCCATGAAGGCGGTCAGCACCCGCTGCTCGCCGTGCGGCCCCCAGATCGGCCGCGTGTTGACGTCGAGCCAGACGAGCGACCCGTCGGGCCGATGGATCCCCATGCGCACCGCATCGACCGGTTCGCCGGTCGCCAGGGTCAGGCGCGAGGGGAACTCCTCGGGCGGCCAGGCGCTGCCGTCGGGGCGGATGGCCCGCCAGGCCGGGTCCAGGTACAGGCGGCCCGCCGTCGCCGCGTCGTCGAAGCCGAGGAGGCGCTCCGAGGCCGGGTTCCAGTCGATGAACTCGCCCTCCGGGCCCTGGACCACCAGGCCCTCGGCCAGCGCGGAGAGGATGGCCGACGTCTCCCGCTCCCGGAAGTCGAGGCCGGAGATGAGGCCCTCGTGGTGCTCCCGGGCCAGCTCCTCCTCGACCATGGAGGTGAGGTCGTCGAGGGCCAGGACCTGCTCGGGGGTGAGCCACCGGGGCTCGGTCCCGACCGCGCACAGCGCGCCGACCTCGTAGCCGTCGGGGCTGCTCAACGCCCGGGTGGCGACGAAGCGGACCCCCGCCGAGCCGGTCACGTAGGGGTGGTCGTGCAGCCGCGGGTCGAGACGGGCGTCGGGGACGATGGTCGAGCACCCCACCTCGGCGACCAGCACCGGGGCGAGGGCCGCGACGTCGTCGCCCGGCTCGGGCGGCTCCACCGACCCGGCCACCGGGTTCCCGTGGTCCGTGACCGAGACGAGGGCCAGGGGCGCGCCGAGGACGGCCTCGCTCAGCCGGACGATCCGCTCGAAGCGCGCCTCGGGCCGGGCGTCCAGCAGCCCCAGGTTCTTCAGCTCGTCCAGACGCCCGGTCTCGGACGTGAACGGTCGTGGCACCCGCACGACGCTCCCATCGGCCGAACGGGCGCCGATGTGAAGCGCGCCACGGCCGGCGGGCGACTACAGCCAGTCGCGCCGCTTGAACGACCGGTACAGCGCGCCCGACAGCCCGACGATGAGCACCACCGACGCCACGAACCCCCAGCGCCGGTTGAACCCCGGGTACGGCACGTTCATGCCGTAGTACCCGGTGATCAGCGTCGGCACGGCGATGATGGCCGCCCAGCTCGTCACCTTCTTCATCACCTGGTTCTGGCGGTAGTCGCGCAGGCTGAGGTTGGTCTCGACGATGCTCGCCACCAGGTCGCGCAGCGCGTCGGTCGACTCCGCCACCCGCAGGCTGTGGTCGTAGACGTCCTGGAAGTACGGGTAGAGCCGGTCGGACACGGCGGTGTGCTCCCGACGCATCAGCGAGCTGACCACCTCCCGGGTCGGCACGGCCAGCCGGTGGAAGCGCACCAGCGCCCGGCGCATCTCGAACCAGTGGCGCTGGTCGGCGGGCTCGAGGGGATGCTCCGAGAAGATGCCGTCGCTGATCTCGTCGAGGAAGTCGTCGAGGGTCTGGACGGCGTCGAAGTAGCCGTCCACCACCACGTCGAGCAGGCCGTAGAGCAGGAAGCTCACGCCTTCGGTGGCCAGGTCGGGCGACCGGTCCCAGCGCTCGACCACCGGCTGCATGGTGAACCCGTCGTCCTGGCGGACGGTGACCAGCCAGTGGTCCCCGACGAAGGCATCGATCTCCGAGACGCGCATGTCGCCGGAGTCGGCGTCGATCCGCACCGCGTGGCTGGAGAGGAACAGGTGGCTGGCGTAGCGGTCGACCTTGGGGCGCTGGTGGGGGCCGAGGGCGTCCTCGACGGCCAGCTCGTGCAGCCCCAGCTCCTCGGCGACCGCGTCGAGGTCCTGCTTGGACGGCTTGCAGAAGTCGAGCCACACCACCGTGCCGTCCTTGGCCAGGTGGTCGGAGACGTCGGCCAGCGGCACGTCCTCGGCCTCGACGGCGCCGTCGCGGTAGATGCGGTTGCGGACCGCCCGCCCCGCTCCGCGCGGTGCGCCGGTGTCGCCCGCGCCGGTCACCGGGCGGCCAGGTCGAGCTTGGCGGCGGCGCGGAGCAGCCGGGGCGACAGCCGGGACAGCGCCCGGATCAGGTGGGCCTCCACCCCGACCAGCACCACCGGCTTGCGATCGTCGACCGCCCGCAGGACGGCGTCGGCGACCTTGTCGGGGGACAGGTCGCGCCGGCGGTAGAGCTCGTCGGTCGCCCGCCGGCGCCGGTCCTGCTCGGCCTCGTCGGTCCCGATGAATCGGGTCGAGAGGGCGATGTCGGTGTGGACGAAGCCGGGGCAGATGGCGGAGACGTTGATGCCGGCCGGCTCCAGCTCGAGCCGCAGGCTCTCGGTGAACTGGAGCACCGCCGCCTTGGTGGTGCCGTAGGCGGGGAAGGTGACCGACGGCGTGAAGCTGGCGGCCGAGGCCAGGTTGACGATGTGGCCACCCTCGCCGTGCTCGACCATCTGGCGACCGAAGAGGCGGGAGCCGCGGATCACGCCCCACAGGTTGACCCCGACGATCCGCTTCCACTCGGCATCGGTCGCGTCGAGGACCGACCCGACCTGGGCGATGCCGGCGTTGTTCACGACCAGCCACGGCACGCCGTGCTCGGCCCGGACCCGCTCGGCGAAGGCCGCCAGGGCCTTGCGGTCGCTGACGTCGACCTCGTGGGTCGTGGCCGCCACCCCGGCCCTCCGGCACCGCTCGGCGGTCGCCTCGGCACCGGCGGCGTCGATGTCGGCGATGACGACCTCGGCACCCCGGCCGGCCGCGGCCAGGGCGATCTCGCGCCCGATGCCCGCTCCCCCACCGGTGATCACCGCCACCCGACCGGTCCAGGGGCGCTGCGGCGTGGCCGCCCGCTCGCGCGCCAACGCCTCGGGCACCGGGCCGCCGTCGACCATGGCGGCGAACTCGGCGATCCACCGGGCGGCCGCGTCGGGCCGGCCGCGGACGACCCAGTGCCCGGCGGGGACGGAGCGACGCCAGAGGTCCGGCGCCAGCTCCTCGATCCCGTCGAGCAGCACCGGGGTCACGAACCGGTCCTGGGTCGGCACCACCAGCTGCACCGGCACGGTCGCCCGGTCCGCGTGCGGGCGGAGCGTCCGGTCGCGCACGTTGGCCCGGTACAGCTCGACGCCGTGGGCGCCGTCCTCGCCCAGGGTCGGGGCCGGCCAGCGGTCGTCGGTCTCTGCCCCCTCGGTCTGCTCGAGCACCTGCGACATCCGCGCCGGCAGCTGCCCCCGCCAGAACGCCTCGGGCAGGCGCGGCAGGTGGAAGGCGTACACGTACCAGGAGCGTCGTCCCTGGTGGGCCAGCTCCCGCAACGCCCGGACCGACAGACGCCGGCGGCGCTGCAGCCAGCGACCGACGTGGTCGAGCGACGGGCCCGAGATCGACGTGTAGCTCGCCAGCCGCCCGTCGAGGCTCCGGTCGGTCGCCGCCGCCCACCCCTGGATCGACCCCCAGTCGTGGCCGACCAGGTGGACCGGCCGGTCGGGGCTGGTGGCGTCGACCACCGCCCGGACGTCGGCGACCAGGTGGTCGAGCCGGTAGCCCTCCCGGTCGGCCGGCACCCCCGAGCCCCCGGCGCCGCGGACGTCGTAGGTCACCACGTGGTGGTCGGCCGCCAGCCGCTCGGCGACCGGGTCCCACACCGCCGAGGTGTCCGGGTAGCCGTGGATCAGCACGATCGTGGCGGCCGCCGGGTCGCCACGCTCGGTCACGTGCAGGTCGACCCCGTCGCCCCGGACGGTCCTCGTCCTGGTGTCGCCTGGTGCTGCGGTCTCGGTCATCGCTGCGCCTCTCGCCCCGATCGGCTGGTCGGCGGCGTGAGGCTAGGTGACCTCAGAGCAGGGCGAGCACCCTGCGGGCCTGGGCGTCGGGATCGCCGTCGGCGGGGGTCAGCACCAGCTCGGCGGCCGTCGGGGGCTCGTAGGGGTCGTCGATGCCGGTGAAGCCGGTGATCTCACCGGCCCGGGCCTTGGCGTAGAGGCCCTTCGGGTCGCGCTGCTCGCAGACCTCGATGGGGGTGTCGACGAAGACCTCGACGAAGGGCACCTCCGCCGCTGCGTGGGCCGAGCGGGCGGCGTCGCGCCCGTGGCGGAACGGCGAGATCAGCGGCACCACCGCCACCACGCCGGCGTCGGCCAGGAGCAGGGCCACCTGCCCCGCCCGCCGCACGTTCTCGGTGCGGTCGGCGGCGCTGAAGCCGAGGTCGGCGTTCAGCCCGTGGCGGAGGTTGTCGCCGTCGAGGCGGTAGGCGGGCCGGCCGGCGGCCACCAGCATGGACTCGAGCGCCACCGCCACGGTGGACTTGCCCGACCCGGACAGCCCGGTGAGCCAGACCGTGGCCCCCCGGTGGGGGCGGTCGTCACGGCCGACGGCGCCGCCGTGCCAGGTGACGTTCGAGCTCACGATCGGTCTCGGCCCGCCGCCGCGCTCACAGGATCATGCCGGCACCGACGGTGCGGTTGGTGCTCTCGTCGATGAGGATGAACGAGCCGGTGGTGCGGTTCCGGCGGTAGTCGTCGAAGAAGAGCGGCTGGGTCGTCCGCAGCGTCACCCGGCCGATCTCGTTCAACGAGAGGCTGTCGGCGTCCTCGTCGCGGTGGAGGGTGTTGACGTCGAGGCGGTACTGCAGGTCCTTGACCAGCGCCCGGGCCGACCGCGTGGTGTGCTTGATGGCCAGCTTCGAGCGGGGCACCAGCGACTTGGTCTCGTCCATCCAGCACACCATGGCCTCGATGTCCTGGCCGACGTGGGGCTGGTTGTGCGGGCGGCAGATCATGTCGCCGCGGGAGACGTCGATGTCGTCGGTCAGCCGGATGGCCACCGACATGGGGGCGAAGGCCTCCGAGACCTGGCCGTCGAAGGTGTCGATCGAGGCGATGGTGGTGCCGAAGCCCGACGGCAGGACGACCACCTCGTCGCCCGGCTTGAACACGCCCCCGGCCACCTCGCCCGGCGTAGCCCCGGTAGTCGTGGAAGGTGTCGCGGTGGGGGCGCAGCACGTACTGGACCGGGAACCGGGCGTCGATGAGGTTGCGGTCCGACGCGATGTGGACCTCCTCGAGGTGGTGCAGCAGCGAGCTGCCCTCGTACCAGCCCATGTTCGAGCTGCGATCGACCACGTTGTCGCCCTTCAGCGCCGAGACCGGGATGAAGGCCAGGTCGTTGACGTCGAGCTTGGTGGCGAAGGCCCGGAACTCGTCCTTGATCTCGTCGAAGCGCTGCCGGTCCCAGTCGACCAGGTCCATCTTGTTGACGCAGACGACCAGGTGGGGGATGCGCAGCAGCGAGGCCAGGAAGGCGTGGCGTCGGGTCTGCTCGACGATGCCGTTGCGGGCGTCGATCAGGATCAGGGCCAGGTCGGCGGTCGAGGCGCCGGTGACCATGTTGCGGGTGTACTGGATGTGCCCCGGGGTGTCGGCGATGATGAACTTCCGGCGGGGCGTGGCGAAGTAGCGGTAGGCGACGTCGATGGTGATGCCCTGCTCGCGCTCGGCCCGCAGGCCGTCGGTGAGCAGCGCCAGGTTGGTGTACTCGGCGCCCATCCGGGTCGAGGTGCGCTCGACCGCCTCCAGCTGGTCCTCGAAGATCGACTTCGAGTCGTAGAGCAGCCGTCCGATCAGCGTGGACTTGCCGTCGTCGACCGACCCGGCGGTGGCGAAGCGCAGCAGCTCAGAGCCCATCGGTGTTCCCCCTCCCACGGTGCGGCCATCAGAAGTAGCCCTCCTTCTTCCGGTCCTCCATGGCCGCCTCGCTGGTGCGGTCGTCGGCCCGGGTGGCGCCCCGCTCGGTGATGCGGGTGGCGGCCACCTCGGCGATGACCTCCTCGACGGTGGCCGCCGGGGACTCGACCGCCCCGGTGCACGACGCGTCGCCGACGGTCCGGTACCGGACGGTCGCTTCGAACGGCTCCTCCCCCTCCAGGAGGGTGACGAACTCCGACACGGCGAGCAGCATGCCGTCGCGCTGGAAGACCTCGCGCTGGTGGGCGTAGTAGATGGACGGGACCTCGATGCCCTCGTCGGCGATGTACTGCCAGATGTCGAGCTCGGTCCAGTTGCTGATCGGGAACACCCGGATGTGCTCGCCCCGACGGTGGCGGCCGTTGTAGAGGTCCACAGCTCGGGCCGCTGGTTCTTCGGGTCCCACTGCCCGAACTCGTCGCGGAAGGAGTACACCCGCTCCTTGGCCCGGGCCTTCTCCTCGTCGCGGCGGGCGCCGCCGAACACGGCGTCGAACTGGTGGGACTCGATGGCCTCGAGCAGGGGCACCGTCTGCAGCCGGTTGCGGCTGGCCCGGGGGCCGGTCTCCTCGGTGACGCGGCCCTGGTCGATGGCGTCCTGCACCGACGCGACCACCAGGCGGGCGCCCAGCTCGCCGACCCGCCGGTCCCGGAAGTCGAGGACCTCGGGGAAGTTGTGGCCGGTGTCGACGTGCATGACCGGGAACGGGATCGGGCAGGGCCAGAACGCCTTCTCGGCCAGGCGGAGCATCACGATCGAGTCCTTGCCGCCGGAGAAGAGCAGCACGGGGCGCTCGAACTCGGCGGCCACCTCCCGGAAGATGTGGATCGACTCGGCCTCGAGCACGGCCAGGTCGGGCAGCTGGTAGGTGGCAGGCATCAAGACCTCATCGGACGCGGGCCGCTCTCGGTGAGCGGGCCAGGTTAGGGGAGGCCCCGAAAGTCGACCAGATCGGTCAGGCATCGGTCCGGCGCCGGTCCCCGAGTCCGCCCCGCCGGCGTGGACCGGCCGCCGACCACCCGGGGTCCGGACCGCTAGAACGGGTCGATGGCCGTCGACCCCACCACCGACCGGGACCACGAGCTGGCCGGCCGCCTCGCCCACGAGGCCGGCGCCCGGCTGGTCGCGCTCCGCGCCGAGCTGTTCGCCGACGGCGCCGACCCGGCCGAGGTGCGGGACCGGGGCGATCGCACCTCGCACCTCTTCCTCGTCGAGCAGCTGGCCGAGCTGTTCCCCGCCGACGCGGTGCTCTCCGAGGAGGGCGCCGACGACGACGGCCCGGGCGGTCGGGCCCGGCTCGACGCCGACCGGGTCTGGGTCGTCGATCCGCTCGACGGCACCCGGGAGTTCGGCGAGGCCGGCCGGGCCGACTGGGCGGTGCACGTCGCGCTGGTCGTCGACGAGCAGCCGGTGGCCGGGGCGGTGGCCCTGCCGGCCCAGGGCATCACGTTGACCACCCGTCCGCCCGCCCCCGAGCCCGCCGGCCCGGCCCCTCGCCCCCGCGTCGTCGTCAGCCGCAGCCGCCCCCCGGCGGTGGCCATGGCGGTGGTCGAGGCCCTGGGCGGCGAGCTGGTCGAGATGGGCTCCGCCGGCGCCAAGGTCGCCGCCGTCGTGCTGGGCGCGGCCGACGCCTACCCCCATGCCGGCGGCCAGTTCGAGTGGGACTCGGCCGCCCCGGTGGCGGTCGCCGAAGCCGCCGGGCTGCACTGCAGCCGCATCGACGGGTCTCCGCTGCGCTACAACCAGCCCGACCCGCGGCTGCCCGACCTGCTCGTCTGCCACCGCTCCCTCCTCGACCCGATCCTCGAGGTCACCCGGGGCTGACGCACGGGGTCGGGGCGCCGCCGAACCCCCCGAGGAGCCGAACGTGGACGTCGCAGCGCAGTACGGACCGTGGGCCGTCGTCACCGGGGCCGCCGCCGGGGTGGGGCTGGCCTTCGTCGAGGAGCTGCACGCCCGGGGCCTGGGGGTGGTGATGGCCGACGTCGACCCCGCGGTCGCCGACGTCGCCGCCGGCCTCGACGGCGAGACCCGCTCGTGCGTGGTCGACGTGCGCGAGCCGGGCTGGATCGGGCGCCTGGACGACGCCTGCGCCGGGCTCGAGATCGGTCTGGCGGTGGCCAACGCCGGCATCGCCTACGTCGGCTGGTACCTGGACATGCCGGCCGAGCGGCGGCGGGCCATCGTCGAGGTCAACTGCTCGGCCACCGCCGAGCTGGCCTCGTGGGCCCTGCCGCCGATGGTCGACCGGGGACGGGGCGGGTTCGTCGCCACCAGCTCGGGGTCGGCGCTGGCGGGCACCGCCGGCATCGCCCTCTACAGCGCCACCAAGGCGTTCTCGATCAACCTGGTCGAGGCCATCGGCTGGGAGCTGCGCGACTCCGGCGTCGACCTCCTGGCCGTCGTGGCGCCGTCGATGGCCACGCCCGGCTTCCTGGCGGCCGAACCCGACGACGACCGCATGCTCGTCCCCGCCGTCGATCCCCGCGCCGTGGTGGCCGCCGCCCTCGACGCCCTGCCCGAGGGCGGTCGCTGGCTGGCCGACGACGGCCTGCGGCTCGTCGCCGGGGTGGCGCGGCGCCAGCGGGTCGAGCTCATGAGCGAGACCACCACCGCCATGTACCCCCAGACGTTCGAGCGCTGACCGGTCCGGCGAGCGCCGGCCGGCTGGCTTGGCGCCGACCGGGTCGGTCAGGGCTGCACGGCGCGCAGGACCAGCACCGCGGTGTCGTCCACGCCGGCGCCGCCGCGGAAGCGCTCCACCGACCGCTCGACCCGGTCGGCCAGGTCGCTCGCGTCCAGCGCCTGCTGGCCCTCGAGGGCCTCGACCAGCCGAGCCTCGCCGAACAGCTCGGCACCTCGGCGCGCCTCGGTCACCCCGTCGGTGTAGAGGACGATGGCCTCGCCGTCGGCCAGCGACAGCTCGCAGTCGTGCAGGGTCGGGTCCGGCAGCGCGCCGATCAGCGTGCCCGTGCACGGCACCGGGTCGACGCTCCCGTCGCGCCGCAGCACGAGCGGCGGCGGGTGGCCGCCGCAGGAGGCCACCACCGAGAGACCGCCGTCCCGCCGCTCCACGCGCAGCAGCCCCATGGTGCAGAACCGGCTGTCGTCGATCTGGTCGAGGATGACCCGGTTGGTCAGGTCCAGGATGCGGCTGGGGGCGACCTCGCGCATGGTGGCGGTCCGGAGGGTGTGGCGGACCAGTCCGGTGAGCGCCGCTGCCTCGGTCCCCCGGCCGCACACGTCGCCGATGACCGCGGCCCAGGCCCCGTCGCCCAGCTCGAACACGTCGTAGAAGTCGCCGCCGATGGCCATGTCGTCGCCGGCGACGCGGTAGCGGGTCGCGATCTGCACCCCGGGGACGTCGGGGAGGGCGGGCGGCAGCAGCGAACGCTGCAGCGTGCGGGCGACCTCGCTGCGGGAGGCGAACAGGCGGGCGTTGTCGACCGCCAGCGCCGCCCGGCCGGCCAGGTCCTCGACGAGCACCAGGTCGTCGCCGTCGAAGGGCGGCCGGTCCCCGCAGCGCAGCATGACGATGACCCCGACGACCCGCTCCCGGGTGAGCAGCGGCACCACGATCGAGGAGCTGGGGGCCAGCGTCCGCAGCAGGGCGAGCTGCTCGGCATCGACGGCGGCGCCCACCAGGTCGGCGTCGGTGATCGTCCCGAGCATGGCGGTCGTGCCGGTGCGGGCCGCCGCCCGCGGCGCTCCACAGCCCGTCGCCGCCGGCCGCCGCCCGGCGCCGGCGGATCTCCGCCATCGGCTCGATCAGGTCCGGGTCGACGTGGTCGACCACCACCTCGTCCAGTCGGTCGCCGTCGACGGAGTAGATGACGACCCCGTCGCACATCCGCCCCAGGAGCAGGTCGTGGAGGACCCGCAGGGTGGCCCGAGGCTCGAGCGAGGTGGCGAGGGCGGCGCTGGCCTGGGCCAGCACCGAGAGGCGCTCCCGAGCGGCGTCGGAGGCGACGCGCGCCTCGTGCTCGCTCGCGAGGAGCGAGGCCCGGATCTCCTCCACCAGGCGACGCTGGGTGACGTCGGCCAGGACCCCCACCATGCGCCGCCCGCTCGGCGCGCCCGGGACGGTGCGGCCGCGGACCTCGAGCCAGCGGGTCTCGCCCCGGGGCGTCTCGATCCGGAAGACCACGTGGTGCTCGCCGCCGGAGACGGCCGACCGGCGGGCCTCGGTCCGCAGCTCGTCGCGGTCGTCGGGGTGCACCAGCGACAGGAAGCGCTCGACGCGCATCTCCGGCTCCAGGAGGTCGTCCACCTCGTCGAGGCGGCCGGCCCAGCGCAGCCGATCCGCGTCGAGGTCCCACTCCCAGCTGAGCAGGCCGCCCGCCCGCATCGACAGGTCCAGCCGGGCGTGGCTGGCCCGAAGGGCCTCCTCGCTCCGCAGCCGGGCGATGGCCACGCCGAGCACGTTCGCCACCAGCTCGAGGAAGTTGACGTCGTCGTCGTCGAAGGAGCGCAGCCGCACCGAGTGGGCGGCCAGTACCCCCCACGGACCGCTGTCGCTGCCGCCCACCACCACGGTCACCCCGCTGCGCAGCCCCAGCCGGCTGCTGTGCTCGGTGTACTCGAAGCGGCGGTCGTCGGCCAGGTCCTCGGCCACCACCGGCGCCCTGGTCAGCACGGTGTAGCCGGCCTGCGACCGGCGGCCGGCCGACATGGTGGTCAGGCCGACCTGCTCGCTCGGGATCCCGGCCGCCGCCCGCAGCAGCATCACCTCGCCCGACAGCTGCTCGAAGACCTGCACCACCTCGACGCCGAGGGTGGTGGCGATCGATCGGACCGCCTCGTCGAGCAGTGCGTCGAGCGGCGCGCCGGAGAGGGCCCGCTGCCCCACGACGGCCAGCGCCTCGAGCCGCCGGGCCCGGTCGAGCAGGTCGGAGGCGGCCCGGTGGGTGCTGGTCACGTCGAGCAGCTGGACGCCGACCGACGCCACGGTCCCGCGACCGGGCACCGGGAACGTGCTCACGTGCCAGCGCCGATGACCGCCGACCGCGCCCCGCTCGGCGACCTCGACCCCGGTCACCGGGCGCCCGGAGGCCAGCGCCTGCTCGGCGGCCGGGGCGACGGCGACGGCGAGGGTCGGCAGGGCGTCGCCGACGGCCCGGCCGACCAGGTCGGCGGCGGGGATGCCGACGACGGATGCCAGCTCGTCGTTGGCGACCACCACCGAGAGGTCGGGGTCGAGCAGCAGGGTGGGCAGCGGCAGGCTGCGGACGAGGTCCTCCGGGCCGTTGCGATCGTCCGGGGCGAGCCGCTCGCCGCCCGTCAGGTCGACCTCCGGATCGTCCCCAACTCCGTCTTGTGGCCGCACAGCCACACACCGTACGCACCCTGGGAGCGGGTCCTCCCGCCGTGGCCGCTGGCGCCGGGAGCGTGGGACGATGCCGGCCATGGCCTCGGACCACCCGACCGTCCGCTACCAGGTCGACGACGGGGTCGCGCTGGTGACCCTCGACCGGCCCCACCGGTTGAACGCCTGGACCGGGCGCATGCACACCGAGTACCGGGCCGCGCTGGCCGAGGCCGACGACGACCCGGCCGTCCGGGCGGTGGTGGTCACCGGCGCCGGCCGGGGCTTCTGCGCGGGCGCCGATGCCAAGGCCCTCGACCGCCATGCCGAGGCCGGCGCCTACGACCCCGGTACCGGGCCGGACCTGGCCACGCCCGGCTACGGCGTGCGGCCGGAGTTCGACCACCCCTTCGCCTTCCACTTCGGCCTGACCGTGCCCGTGGTCGCCGCCGTCAACGGCCCGGCGGCCGGGGTCGGGCTGGTGCTGGCCTGCTTCTGCGACCTGCGCTTCGCCGCCGCCGGCGCCAAGCTGACCACCTCGGCGCCCCGGCTCGGCCTTCCGGCGGAGTACGGGCTGTCGTGGCTGCTGCCCCGCATCGTCGGCGTCGGCCACGCCGCCGACCTGCTGCTCTCGAGCCGGGTCGTGCTCGCCGAGGAGGCGGTGACCATGGGGCTGGTCAACCGCGTCCTGCCGGCGGAGGAGCTGCTCGACCACGCGCTGGGCTACGCCGGCCGGCTGGCCACCGAGGTGTCACCCACCTCGCTCCGGGTCACCAAGCACCAGCTGTACGCCGACCTGCACGACGACGTCGGCACCGCCGTCGCCCGCAGCGAGGAGCTGCTCGAGGAGCTGGTCACCCAGCCCGACTACGCCGAGGGCGTGCGGGCCCTGGTCGAGAAGCGGCCGCCCCGCTTCGAGCGATGACCGGCGCTCCGGACGAGGCTGGAAGACTCGGCGCCGTGCCCGACGCCCCCCCCGACCACGACAGCGACACCCCGACCGGCACCCCGACCGGCGCCCTCGACCCGATCGCGACCGGCTCCTCGGACCGCCCTGTCGACCTGGCGGTGGGGGCGTTCAGCGACGACCCGCCGTGGCTGGTCGAGCCCGGGGCGATGCGCTGGCGCCGGGCGGTGCCGGCCCTGCGACGGGTGGTCCGCGACTCGCTGCCGGAGCTGACCCGCCCCCGCACCGTCCCGCCCGGGCTGCGGGTCGTGCGCGTCACCGGCCACCTCGGGGCGGCGCTGGCCGGCTGGGCCCTGATCGACCGGCGCAAGGACCAGTCCTCCTCCCGGGCGGGCCTGTCCCACCGGCTGCGGCGGGCGGCGGAGGTCCTCGGGCCCACCTACATCAAGCTCGGGCAGATCATCTCCTCGGGCGAGGGGCTGTTCCCCGAGGAGCTGGTGACCGAGTTCAAGCGGTGCCGGGACCGGGTCACCCCCGAGACCTTCGCCACCGTGCGCGACGTGGTCGAGGCCGACCTGGGCCGGCCGCTCGACGCGGTGTTCTCGCAGTTCGAGCGCACCCCCCTCGCCTCGGCGTCCATCGCCCAGGTCCACGCCGCGACCCTGCGCACCGGCGAGCGGGTGGTGGTCAAGGTCCAGCGCCCCCGGGTGCGGTCCCTCGTGCACGCCGACCTCAAGGTCATGGCCTGGATCGCGCCGTTCCTCGTCGGGCGCATCCCGATCGCCGCCCTGGCCAACCCCCCGGCGCTGGTCGACCTCTTCGCCCAGACCATCACCGAGGAGCTCGACTTCCGGCTCGAGGCCGAGAACATGCTCGACGTGGCCCGCATGTTCGCCGCCCTGGGCGCCACCGCCTACGTGATCCCCCGGCCCCACCCGGAGCTGGTGACCGCCCGGGTGCTCGTCATGGAGCGGCTCGACGGGTTCGCCTTCGACGACGTGGCCGGCATGAAGGGCGCCGGCATCGACACCGAGGAGATCGTCCGCCAGGGCATGGTCGGCTTCCTCGAGGGCTGCATGTTCCACGGCATCTTCCACGGCGACCTGCACGGGGGGAACCTGTTCGTCCTCCCGGACGGGCGCACCGCCCTGCTCGACTTCGGCATCACCGGCCGTCTGCCCGAGCCCCGGCGGCTGGCGTTCCTTCGGCTGCTCGTCGGCGCGTCGATGAACGACGTCACCACCCAGCTCGCCGCCCTCCGGGACATGGGGGCCCTGCCGCCCGACACCGACCTGCAGGCGGTCATCGCCGACCTCGGCCTCGACAAGCCGGCGGTCGACCCCACCACCCTCACCCCCGAGGAGCTGACCGCCGAGATCCAGAAGGTGGTCAAGGCGCTGCTCGGCTACGGCGCCATGATCCCGAAGGAGCTCATGCTGTTCGTCAAGAACATGGTGTTCCTCGACGGCGCCATCGCCACCCTGGCCCCCGACCTCGACCTGTTCGCCGAGATCGCCCAGATGTCGGCCCACTTCGCCACCGTCCACGGCGAGCGCATCGCCCAGGACGTGGGCATGGACCTGAGCCGCTGGGAGCTCGACATGACCGGTCTCAAGGCCGGCTTCGGCGTCGACCCCGAGCGCACCGACCAGCTCACCTACCGGGAGCTGCGGGAGCGGCGTGACCTCATCCGCCAGCGCATGGCCAAGCGGGGCTGAGGTGCGCCTGGTCGTCGCCCGCTGCTCGGTCGACTACCGGGGACGGCTCGACGCCCACCTGCCGACGGCCACCCGGCTCCTGATGGTGAAGGCGGACGGCTGCGTCGCCGTGCACGCCGACGGCGGCGCCTACAAGCCCCTGAACTGGATGAACGCCCCCAACCGCCTGGTCGAGGAGCCCGGTCGCTGGGTGATCACCAACCCCAAGGGCGAGATCCTGACCATCACCGTCGAAGAGGTGCTCGACGACTCGGCCTGGGCGCTGGGGGTCGACCCCGGCCTGCAGAAGGACGGCGTCGAGGCCCACCTCCAGCAGCTCCTGGCCGAGCGCTGCGCCGAGATGGAGGTCGGCCTCACCCTGGTGCGGCGCGAGTACCCGACCGACATCGGGCCGGTCGACCTCCTCTGCAAGGACGCCGGCGGCGGCACGGTCGCCATCGAGATCAAGCGCCGGGGCGAGATCGACGGCGTCGAGCAGCTCACCCGCTACCTGGAGCTGCTGAACCGCGACCCCCGGCTCCGCCCCGTGCGCGGCCTGTTCGTGGCCCAGCAGGTCAAGCCCCAGGCCCGGGTGCTGGCCGAGACCCGCGCCATCGGCTGGGTCGAGGTCGACTACGACGCCCTCCGCGGCATCGAGAGCGACGAGCTCAGGTTGTTCTAGGTGCTCGCAGCTAACCCGTGAACGTGCAGCGGCCGGCGTCGAGGACGGTGCGGCCGTCGGAGCCGGCGGTCTGGAAGATGGCCTCGCTCCCGTCGACCCACATGCGCACGGTGAGCGACTCGCCCGGCATCACCGGCGAGCTGAACCGGCCCTCCATGCTGGTGAACCGGGTGGGATCGCTGTCGCACAGGGTGTGCAGCAGGGCGCGGCCGGTGAACCCGTAGGTGCAGAGGCCGTGCAGGATCGGCCGGTCGAAGCCGCCCATCGCCGCGAACGACGGATCGGAGTGCAGCGGGTTGCGGTCCCCCGACAGGCGGTAGAGCAGCGCCTGGTCGGTGCGGGTCTGGAGGGTGACGGTGTGGTCGGGGTCGCGCTCGGGTGGCGGGTTCTTGGGACCGGACGGGCCCCGCTCCCCGCCGAAGCCGCCCTCGCCCCGGATGAACGCCGACATGACGTTGGTGAAGAGCGGCTCGCCGGTCGAGGTGTCGGTGGAGACCGAGCGGGTCTCGACCACCGCCCCCTTGCCCTTGTCCCAGATGGCGGTGATCTCGCCGACGGTCGACACCTCGCCCTTCACCGGGATGGGCCGGTGCAGCTCGATCGACTGCTCGCCGTGCACGAGCATCGCCGGGTTGAACGACCCGATGCGCCCGAAGGCCGAGCCGCCGCCGGTGCCGAGCACCACCGCCATGGTGGGCAGGACCTGCTGCTCGACGTCCTGGGTGTTCTCGGTCGTGAACGCCAGCTCCTGCAGCGGGTCGGCGGCGCCGGCGCCCACGCCGAGGGCGTAGAGGATGGCGTCCTTGGAGCTCCACGAGTGGGTGGCCGGCTCCCCCTTGGAGCCGACCGCATCAGGGTTGATCGTCATGCGACGTACCTCACTTGTCGAGAGATGGAGCGGCGCCTCCACGGCCGCGGTCGGCGCAATTCATGCGCCGACCAAGCGGAGGAGGCTGGGGTTGGGGCCCCAGCCGGGCTCAGGACTCGTCGTAGCCGAACATGTTGGCGTTGGGGCGGGCCTCGCTGACGAGGCGGGTGACGATGGGGCCGAGCTCGGTGGGGTCGTCGGTGGGGTTCTGCTCGGTCGGGCCGCGGTGCCAGCCCTCCGAGACCGACAGCGCCTGGCCGGTGACGTCGAAGACCCGGCCGGTGACGTCCTTGCTCTCCGGCGAGGCCAGCCAGGTGACGATCGGCGCGATCCACCGCGGCGACATCTTCTCCTTGGTCTCCTCGTCGGCCTGCCCCATGCCGAGACCCTCGGTCATGCGGGTCAGGGCGGCGGGGGCGATGGCGTTGGCGGTGACGCCGTAGCGGGCCAGCTCCTTGGCGGCGATGACGGTGAAGGCGGCGATGCCGGCCTTGGCCGCGCCGTAGTTGGTCTGGCCGACGTTGCCGTAGATGCCGGACGGCGAGGTGGTGTTGATGATGCGGGCGTCGTTGGTCTCGCCGGCCTTCGACCGCTCCCGCCAGTAGGCGGCGGCGTGGCGCGACGGCCCGAAGGTGCCCTTCAGGTGGACGGCGATGACCGCATCCCACTCGGCCTCGGTCATGTTGGTGAGCATCCGGTCGCGCAGGATGCCGGCGTTGTTGACGACCACGTCCAGGCCGCCGAAGGTGTCGATCGCCTGCTGGATGAGGTTGCCGGAGCCCTCGAAGCTGGAGATGTCGTCGCCGTTGGCGGCGGCCTCGCCGCCCATGGCCTCGATCTCTGCCACCACGTCGTGGGCGGGGCCGGACGACTTGCCGCTGCCGTCCATCTCGCCGCCGACGTCGTTCACCACGACCTTCGCACCCTGTCCGGCCAGCATGAGGGCGTGCTCGCGCCCGATGCCTCGACCGGCACCGGTGATGACGCACACCCGTCCTTCGCAGATTCCTGTCATGGCGTCATCTTGCCAGCACGTCCGGCCAGCGCCGAACCGAGCCGTTCGTGCAGGCGGCGCACCGCACCGGGCGTGCGCACGCCCCACCAGAACAGGTCCTTGCCGTCGACGGGGACCACCTCGGCGCCGGGCAGGGCCGCGGCGACCTCGGCGTGGTGCCGAGGGCCGAACGGGTACGGCTCGGTCGGCAGCAGGACCAGGTCGGGCCGGCGCTCGGCGATGTGGGCCAGGTCGACCTCCGGGTACCGCTCGGCATCGGTGAGGTGGTTCTCGACCGGATCGGTGGCGCCGGAGGTGGCGGTGGCGCCGGCGCTGGTGGGCACGTCGAGGCAGTTGGCGACACCCACCGTGGCCAGCACCGACGACCCGTAGGTGGGGCCGAGCACCGTCATCCAGGGCCGACGCCAGATCGGGACGAAGGCGGTCGCGCCGAGCGGTTCGACCGGCGGCACCGCCACGGTCCCGACGCCGGCCGGATCGAGCCCGACGGCGGTGGCGAGGGCGTCGAGGGCGGGGCCCACCTCGGCCACCGACCCGGGGGCGATGTCGTGCACCGCGAGGCCCCGGTCCGCCAGCGCCTCGGCGTCGGCCCGCCGGTTCTCCTCCCGGCACATGACCACCACATCGGGCGACAGGGCCGCGATGGCGTCGACGTCGGGGTCCTTGGTGCCGCCCACCGTCGGCAGGTCGGGCTGCTCGCAGAACCGGGTGACCGCCACCGGTTCGACCCCCCACGCCCGCAGGGTCTCGGTGGCGGACGGGACCAGGCTGACGATCCGCACGGCGCCGGCGCTACCGGCCGAGGACCTTGGCCTTCTCCGCCTCGTACTGGTCCGAGGTGAGCGCGCCCTGCTGGTACAGGTCGTGCAGCTTCTCGAGCTGCTCGGCGGTCGAGAGCCCCCCACCCCCGCCACCCAGGTGGCTGGTGATGTTGCTGTTGATCCGGTCGTACTTGCGGTTGTCGTTGCGCTCCATCTGCACGTAGATCTCGCGCTGGACCTCGGCCGGGCGGCGGATGTCGGTGAAGGGCTCCGAGCCCCGCTCGCCCGCCGACTCGATGGTGAGGTCGCCGGCGCCGATCATCCGCTCGAGCACGCCCTGGTGGAAGAAGACGGTGTTGATCCGCTCGAGCGGGATCTCGATGCCCTGCTTCGAGAGCACCCCGCGGCGGCTGACCACCCGGTCGCTGGTGAGCACGAAGTTGGTCGTGGTCCACACGAGGTAGCGGGCGATGAAGAACACCACCGCCACCAGCACCAGCAGGCCGGCCAGGATCCGGACGACGGTCTGGGGGGTGCCCGACAGGTCGACGGCCAGGGCGACGACGCCGAGGGCGATGGCGACCACCAGCGCGGCGACGGAGGGTGCCAGGAACCACCAGTGGGGACGGAGGTCGAGGACGAGCTCCTCGCCGTCGTTCAGCAGCTTGCGGGGGAACGGCACCGCCGCAGCGTAGGCGACCCCCCACGGCGGCGTCCGGGGCCGTCCCCCTACGCTCGCGCCCGTGGAGGTCGCCGAGCTGCTCACCGGGCTCGACGCCGGTCAGCGGGCGGCGGTCACCACCGACGCCGCGCCGCTCTGCATCCTCGCCGGCGCCGGCTCGGGCAAGACCCGCGTCCTCACCCGGCGCATCGCTCGCCGCTGCCTCGACGGCAGCGCCGACGCCCGCCACGTGCTGGCCCTGACCTTCACGCGCAAGGCGGCGGCCGAGCTGTCCGGCCGCCTCCGGGCCTTCGACCTGCGCGACCTGCCCGCCGCGGGGACCTTCCACGCCCACGCCCACGCCCAGCTCCGCCAGCGTTGGGCCGGCGGCGATCGACGCCCGCCGACCCTGGTCGAGAAGAAGGCCCGGCTGCTCGGTCGCATCGTGCCGGCTCGGGCGCGAGCCCGCCCGGGCGAGGTCGCCGCCGAGATCGAGTGGGCCAAGGCCCGGCTGATCCCGCCCGCCGGCTACGCCGAGGCCGCCGCCGCGGCCGCCCGCCGGCCGCCGGCCGAGCTCGACCACGTCGCCCGCTGGTACCGGGCCTACGAGGACGAGAAGCAGCACCAGGGCCTCGTCGACTTCGACGACCTGCTCCAGCGCTGCGCCGACGCCGTCGACGGCGACGCCGCCTTCGCCGCCGCCCAGCGCTGGCGGTTCCGGCACCTGTTCGTGGACGAGTTCCAGGACGTCAACCCGCTGCAGTTCCGGCTCCTCCGCAGCTGGCTCGGCTCGCGGGAGGACCTGTGCGTGGTCGGCGACGCCAACCAGGCCATCTACCGGTGGAACGGCGCGGACGCGGGCTACCTCGACCGGTTCGCCGACCACTTCCCCGGCGCCGAGGTGGTCGACCTGACCGACAACTACCGCTCGACCCCCCAGGTGCTGGCGGTGGCCGCGTCGGTGCTGGCCGGACCCGACGGCGTCCCCCGGGTGCTGCGGGCCCATCGCGAGGCGGGACCGGTGCCCGACGTGGTCGCCTACGCCACCGACGAGGACGAGGCCAACGGCATCGCCCGGGCCATCCGCGACCACCACGGGCCCCGGGTGCCCTGGTCCGCGCAGGCCGTGCTCGTCCGCACCAACGCCCAGATGGCGCCGATCACCGCCGCCCTCCGGCGCGGGGGCATCCCCCACCGGGTGCGCGGCAGCTCCAGCCTCACCGAGGACCGCGACGTCGCCGAGCTGCTGCGCTCGCTCGGTCGCAGCCGGCGGCCCTTCGTCGTCGAGCTGGCCGACCTCGACGCGCTGCTGGCCGAGCGGCGGGCCGCCGCCCTGACCCTGGCCGGGTTCGACGCCGAGCCGAGCGACGGGCCGATCGAGCTGGAGGGCGCGGACCTCGCCCTGCAGACCCTGGTGGAGCTGGGCCACGAGTTCGTGGCCATCGACCCCCACGCCCGGGCCGACGGCTTCCCGGGCTGGCTGCGGGCCACGGTCCACCGGGACACCGACGGGCCCGCCACCGGCGCCGTGGACGTCGTCAGCTTCCACGCCGCCAAGGGCCTCGAGTGGCCGGTCGTGCACCTGGCGGGGCTCGAGGCCGGGTTCGCCCCCATCAGCCACGCCCGCACCGTCGAGGCGCTCGAGGAGGAGCGCCGCCTGGTCTACGTCGCCATCACCCGAGCCGAGGCGGTGCTGCACTGCAGCTGGGCGGAGAACCGCCGCTTCGAGCACCGCATCCTGCGTCGCCGGCGCTCGCCGTACCTCGATCAGGTGCTCGCGGCGGCCGCCGTGCTCGACCAGGCGGGGCACGAACCGGTGCCCTCGGCGGTCGCCGCATCGGTCGCCGCCGCCCGCTCGACCCTCGACCGCCACGCCCCGAGGGCCGAGCCCGCGCGGGGGTCCACCGCCGGTGGTGCCGGCCGGGCGCCGCTGGTGACCGGTCCGCCCGGCGACGACCACCTCCGCGACGAGCTCCACCGCTGGCGCCACCGACTCGCCTCCGCCGCCGGGGTCAGCGACCAGGTGGTCCTGCCCGACCGCACCCTCGACGCGGTGGCCGAGCGCCGCCCGCGGGACGAGGACGAGCTCCGCGACCTGCCGGGCGTGGGTCCGCTCAAGCTGGCCGAGCACGGGGATACCCTGCTGGCCCTCGTGGCCGAGCACCCGCCCGGCTGACCCCGGCGGCAGCTGCGCCGGCGACCTCCGCCCATGCACTTCGAGCTCACCCAGCACTTCGCCGCCGCACCCCGCGCCGTCGCTCGCGCCTACGCGGACCCGGCGCTCTACGACCGGCTCGACGACCTCCCGAAGATCGGCGGGGCCGAGGTGCTCGGCCGGCACGAGGACGACGGCGAGGTCGACCTCCGGGTCCGCTACCGGTTCGTCGGCGACCTCTCCACCGCGGTCAGGGCGGTCGTCGACCCGGCCAAGCTGAGCTGGGTCGAGGTCTCCCACCACCGCCTGGCCGACACCACCGTGACCTTCCGGCTCGAACCGGACAACTACGCCGACCGCCTGTCCTGCCAGGGCGACGTCCGCTACGAGGCCAGCGGCGAGGGCGCCCGCCGGCTCGTCACCGGCGAGCTGAAGGTGCGCATGGCGCTGGTCGGGGGACAGGTCGAGCGGGCCATCGTCAGCGGCCTGCGCGAGCACCTCGAGGCCGAGGCGCCGGTCGTCGACCGCTTCCTCGGCGACCGCTGAGCGGTCCCCGGCCGGCCCGCCGGCCTCGGGGGTCAGCCGCCCGTGGCCGACGCCCCGCTGGCGCCGCCCGAGCTGGTCGAGCCGCCGCCGGCGGTGTTGGTGCCGCCGGTGCTGGTGGTGGTACCGGAGGTGTCGGAGGTCCCGCTCGTGCTGGTCGCGCCGCCCGTGGTGGCCGTCCCGGCCGACGACGTCTGGCCCGTGCCCCCGGTCGAGCCGGCGGTCGAGACGCCGCCGGTGTTGGTGGCCCCGGTCCCGCTGCCGCCGGAGCTGGCGGTGCCCTGCCGGGTGCTCGGAGTGGTCGTCGACGTGGTCTGGGAGCCGCCGTTCGACGAGCAGGCCACCACCAGCACGAGCGAGCAGACGGCGGCGAGGAGCGCGAGCAGGACGGGGTTCCGGCGCATCGGGCGGACCGTATCGGTAGGGTCCGGCGATGGCACCACGGGCCGTCCTGACCACCGGCGCCAACTCCGGCATCGGCCTCGAGACCACCCTCGAGGTGGCCCGCCGGGGCTACCGGTCGATCGGTTCGGTGCGCTCGGAGGCCAAGGCCGAGGTGGTGGCCGCCGCCGCCGCCGAGGCCGGCGTCGAGGTCGAGACGGTCCTCATGGACGTGGCCGACGCGGACTCCTGCCGGGCCGCGCTCGACGGGCTCGACCTCTACGGGCTGGTCAACAACGCCGGCTACAGCAACACCGGCGCCATCGAGGACATCGACGACGACGAGGCCCGACGGCAGATCGAGACCATGCTCGTGGCGCCGATGCGGCTGGCGCGGCTGGCCCTCCCCCACATGCGGGCCGCCGGCGAGGGGCGCATCGTGAACGTCTCGTCGATCTACGGCCGCACCACCACGCCGCTCACCGGCTGGTACCAGGCGGCCAAGCACGGCCTCGAGGCGGCCTCCGACGCGCTCCGGCTCGAGGTCGCCGGCGCCGGGGTCAAGGTCGTCCTGGTCGAGCCCGGCGGCTTCCGGACCGGCATCTGGGAGGAGATGCAGGCATCGGTGGCCGGCCACGCAGGCTCGCCGTTCGAGGCCAGCTACCAGCGATCCCTGTCGCTCACGCGGCTGGCCCAACCCGTCATGGGTGACCCCCGCCGCTGCGCCAAGGTGATCGCCGGCGCGATCAGCGCCCGGGTGCCCCGGGCCCGCTACCTGGTCGGCTACGACGCCCAGGCGCTGGCCCTGGTCGAGCAGTTCACCCCGACGGTGGTGAAGGACCGGGTCACCCGCCTGCTCATGGGCCTCTAGGCGATCCGCCGAGGCGAGCCGCGGCCTCAGGACTCGCCGGGGTCGGGACGCTCGTCCTTCATCGACCGGAAGGTGTCGATGCCCATCGAGATGAAGATGCCGTGGGCCACCGCGGTCAGCGTGTCGCCGGCGAAGAGGCGGCCGACGGTGAACACCTTGCGGCGCTCGACCCCTTCGAGCTCGCCCTCCAGGCGCAGGTCGGTGTGCAGCGGGGTGGGGTTCTCGTAGCGGATCGTCAGCGTGCCGGTCATGCCCGGGCTGCCCGACAGCGACTGCGTCGAACCCAGCAGCTCGTCGAAGGTGGCGGCGATGAAGCCCCCGTGGACGCAGCCGGGCGGTCCCTCGTACTGGTGGTCGAAGCGCGCCCGGCCGTGCACCATCCCGTCGCGGATCTCGAGGTGCAGCGGCGGGGCGATCGGGTTGCCCTTCCCGAGCAGCGGGCTGTGATCGAACATCGGCGAGGCCTCGCCGCCCGCGTTGGCGGACTCGGCGAACCCCTCGTACAGGCTCCCCTGGCGGTAGCCGTGGAAGCGTCGGGCCACCCGCTCCAGGTCGTCGGCGGCGGCGGCGAGCACCTCGACCGGGGCGTCGGTGGCCACCAGGCGCCGGATGACCTCACGGGTGTTGTCGGCCAGGCGGTGCAGCTCGGCCCGTCGGGGAGCGATCGGCCGGGAGTTCTCGTCGGTGACGATGCGGGTCCAGGTGTTGGCCACGTCGATGCCGGCCTCGGCGAAGGTCGACGGCTCGGCCTGCTCGTCGCCGGGGGGCACCTCGGTCATGGGGTCTCGTCCTCGAAGTCGATCAGCAGCGGTGCGTGGTCGGACGGCTGCTTCCCCTTGCGGGCGAAGCGGTCGATGGTGGCGAAGGCGGTGCGCCCCGCCAGGACCTCGGTGGCGAGGACCAGGTCGATCCGCATGCCGAGGTGCTTGTGGAAGTTCCCCGCCCGGTAGTCCCACCAGGAGTAGAGCCGCTCCTCCGGCTGGCGGAGGCGGAACACGTCGACCAGCCCCCAGTCGAACAGCGCGCCGAGGGCGTCGCGCTCGGCCTCGCTCACGTGGGTGGCCCCGACGAAGGCGGCCGGGTCGTACACGTCGCGGTCGGTGGGCGCGATGTTGAAGTCGCCGCACACCGCCAGGGGCTGCGACGGATCGCCCTCCCGATCCAGCTGACGGCGCAGCCGCGCCAGCCAGTCGAGCTTGTAGCGGTAGTGGTCGTGACCGACCTCGCGTCCGTTGGGCACGTAGACGCTGGCCACCCGGACGCCACCGCAGGTGGCCCAGACGACGCGCGCCTCGTCGTCGGGCGCCTCGTCGGTGAACCCGGCGACGACGTCGTCGACGCCGAGGCGGCTGAGGATGGCCACGCCGTTCCACCGACCCTCGCCGTGGTGGACCGCCTGGTAGCCGAGCGACTCGAACGCCATCGCCGGGAAGGCGGTGTCGGCCAGCTTGGTCTCCTGCAGGCAGAGCACGTCAGGGCTCGCGTACCCCAGCCACTCCTCGACCCGGAGCATCCGGGCCTTCAGCGAGTTGACGTTCCAGGTGGCCAGGCGCACGCGCCCGACCCTACCGACGCCCGGCGACGGGCCCGGGCCGAGCGCCGACCCGGCCCGACCTCGACTAGCGCGCCGTCTTGGCCGGCGCCTTCTTGGCCGGGGCCTTCTTGGCCGGGGCCTTCTTCTTGGCCGGAGCCTTCTTTGCTGGGGCCTTCTTCTTGGCCGGGGCCTTCTTTGCTGGGGCCTTCTTCTTGGCCGGGGCCTTCTTTGCTGGGGCCTTCTTCTTGGCCGGGGCCTTCTTGGCGCCCGCCTTCTTGGCCGGAGCCTTCTTGGCCGGAGCCTTCTTCGCCGGAGCCTTCTTCGCCGGAGCCTTCTTCTTGGCCGGGGCCTTCTTGGCCGGGGCTCTCTTCTTGGTCGGGGCCTTCTTGGCGCCCGCCTTCTTCGCTGTTGCCATCGATGCCTCCTCGGCAGTCGGGTGGTGCTGGTTGGGATCGGTCGGCTCGGGAGCGGCGTCCACCTCGGAGGGCTCGGCGGCGGGCGGCCCGCCCGGCAGCGCCAGGTCGACGCCGCGTCGCTCGGCGTCGACCGACGCCACGACGAAGGTGCGGGTCTCGCCCTGGGTCAGGACGTCCCGCGCCCGGCGCGGCGGCGGATCGCCGAGGGCGGTGAGCGGGACGTAGCAGTGGGTGTCCTCGACCACGACGTAGGCACCGTGGGAGGAGAACCGGTCGACGGTCCCCTCGACCTCGGTGTCGACGGGGTGGGCACCGACGAACTCGAGGAACGGCATGGTCTCGTTGATCGGGTCGACCGATGCGCTGCTCCGACGGCGGCGCGACCGTCCGGAGCGACCACCCGAGGTGGTGGACCCGGTGCCCGACCCCGCCGTGTCCGTGCCGGCCGACGCCGTGCCGGCCTTCTTGGCGCCCGACCTCTTGGCGCCCGACCTCTTGGCGCCCGACCCCCTGGCGCCGGACTTCTCGGCGGCCGGCTTCTCGGCGCCGGACTTCTCGGCGGCCGGCTTCTTGGCGCCGGCCTTCTTCGTCGTCGACTTCCGGCCGCCCCCCCGCTTGCCGGCCGACGAGCCCTCGCTGCTGTCGCCGGACCCGGCCCGGACGTCGCCGATGGCCGGCGGCGCCTCGTCGGCCGCCGCCTTGAGCTTCGGGGTGTTCGTCGCGGTCGCCGGGGTCTTCGACCGCCGCGACCGGGTGGTGCGCGCCTCGCGCGTCGCTCGCCGGCTGGTCGGGCCGCGGACCGGCGCCCGCAGCACGAACACCCAGCCCACCTCCGGCACCGGCTTGCCGCCGATCAGGCGACCCTCGTCGAAGAGCCACGGGTACTCGCCGTGGAACTCCTGGAAGGAGTCGTTGGAGAACACGTCGGCACCGGCCACGTCGGCGATCTGCAGCACGAAGGCGTCGCCACGGCCGATGGCCCCCGCGGGCGGGCACACCAGCTCGCCGGCGAGCACCGCCTCCTCGTAGGCATCGCGCTCGGACGCATCGATGCGGTGGCCGAAGGTGGCATCGACGACGACGGTGATCTTGTCGTGCGGATGCTGGTCGGTGAAGGCCCGCACCGCCTCGTCGAGCTGGGCGAGGCTGGGGGCGGTGCGACCCTCGGTCGCGATGTTGGAGCCGTCGACGACGACGTGATGACGTCCCATGTGGACGCTCAGTCAAGCAAACGGGCGGCAAAGCCCGGGGGATGGAGCCGCGCGAGGCGACCGGCGGGTCGGTCGCGGACCCCGGCGCACGTCCTCCTACCATCGGTCGCCGTGCCCATCGTCGCTGCCCTCTTCGACTTCGGCGGGGTGATCCTGTCGAGCCCGTTCGACGCCTTCGCGACCTACGAGGCCGAGCAGGGCCTGCCCCCCGGGTTCATCCGCCGGCTCAACGCCACCGACCCCGACGACAACGCGTGGGCCCGGTTCGAGCGCAGCGAGCTGGACGTCGACGGGTTCTGCGCCGCCTTCGAGGCGGAGGCCGTCGAGGCCGGGTACGCCGTCGACGCCGCCGAGGTCCTGACGCTGCTCGCCGGCCAGCTCCGCCCCGAGATGGTCCAGGCGGTGCGGCGCTGCGCCGACCAGCTGAAGACCGGGTTGCTCACCAACAACGTGGTGTCGATGGGCGCCGAGGCGATGGCCGGCTCCGACGGCCACGCCGAGGTCCTCGGCCTGTTCGACGCCGTGGTCGAGTCGAGCAAGGTCGGGGTCCGCAAGCCCGACCCCCGCTTCTACGAGCTGGCGTGCGAGGCGCTCGACATCCGTCCCGACGAGGCGGTCTTCCTCGACGACCTGGGCGTGAACCTGAAGCCGGCCCGCCAGCTCGGCATGACCACCATCAAGGTCACCGACCCCGCCACCGCCCTCGACGAGCTGGAGGCGGTGGTCGGGTTCCCGCTTCGCTGATCCTCAGCCGGCGGCCTTGGCGATCTCGGCGAGGAACTCGTCGTTGTTCTTGAAGCTGGCCATGCGGTCGATCAGCAGCTCCAGGGCGGCCAGGTTCCCGGCCGGTCCGTCGGCGCTCACCCCGGCCAGGACCCGGCGCAGCTTCCACACCTGGTTCAGCTGCTTGCGGTCGAACAGCAGCTCCTCGTGCCGGGTGGAGCTGGCCTCGACGTCGATGGCCGGGAAGAGCCGGCGGTCCGCCGCCCGGCGGTCGAGCTTGAGCTCCATGTTCCCGGTGCCCTTGAACTCCTCGAAGATGTGGTCGTCCATGCGGGAGTTGGTCTCGACCAGGGCCGTGGCGAGGATGGTCAGCGATCCGCCCTCCTCGATGTTGCGGGCGGCCCCGAAGATCTTCTTCGGCGGGTAGAGGGCGGCGGCGTCGATGCCGCCGGACATGATCCGGCCGCTCGGCGGGACCGACAGGTTGTAGGCCCGGGCCAGCCGGGTGATGCCGTCGAGGATGACCATGACGTCCTTGCCGTCCTCGACCATGCGCTTGGCCCGCTCGAGCACCAGCTCGGCGACCTGGGTGTGCTCCTCGCTGGGACGGTCGAAGGTGGAGCCGATGACCTCGCCGCGCAGCAGCCACCGCTGCATGTCGGTGACCTCCTCGGGCCGCTCGTCGACCAGCAGGACGATGAGCTCGATGTCGGGGTGGTTCTGCTCGATCGACCGGGCGATGTGCTTCATCACCGTCGTCTTGCCGGCCTTGGGCGGCGACACGATCAACCCGCGCTGGCCCTTGCCGATCGGGGAGATCAGGTCGATCACCCGGGTCGTCATCTCGGCCATGGCGCCCTTCAGCTCGAGGGTGAGCTTCTCGTCGGGGAAGAGCGGCGTCAGCGACTCGAAGCGGGGCCGCTCGCGCGCCTGGTCCGGGACGACGCCGTTGACCGAGTCGATGCGCAGCAGCGCCGGGTTCTTCTCGTTCCGGCTGGCCGGGCGGGACGTGCCGGCGACCCGGTCGCCCTTGCGGAGGGCGAACTGCCGGACCTGCTTGACCGACACGTAGACGTCGTCACGGCTCGGCAGGTAGCCGTTCAGGCGCAGGAAGCCGTAGCCCTCCTCGCGCATGTCGAGCAGGCCCTCGACCTCGACCGGCTCGCCCTGCGGCTCGTCGTCGTGCTGGTTCCCGCCCCCCGAACGGCCCCGGCGCCGACGCCGACGGTTGCCGTCGCCGTCGTCCTGGTTGCCCTGCTGGCCCCGGTTCCCCTGGTTCGGGTTGCCCTGGTTGGCGTTGGCCTGGTCCTGGCCGCCCTTGCCGCCCTTGCCCGAGTCGCCGCCCTTGCCCTGGTTCGCCTTGCTCGAGTCGCCGCCCTTGTTCTGGTCGCCCTTGCCCGGGTCGCCGCCCTTGCCTTGGTTCGCCTTGCTCGGCTCGCCGCCCTTGCCCTGCTGGTCGCCCCTGCCGTGCTCGTCGCCCTCGGCGGCGCCGTCGCCGCTCTTCTGCTGTTCGCCCCCGGACCGCTCCCCCTTGGCCGGCTGGTCCTCCTTCGTGGATCGGTCGTCCTTCGCCGATCGGTCGCCCTTCCCCGCCGAGGGCCCGTCGCCCGACCCGTCACCACCCCCGGACCCACCCGGCTGCCCGGCGGTGCCGGTGGCGGCGTCGCCGTCCGGACCGCCGCCGTCCGGTCCGCCATCGGCCTCGTCGCCGGTGACCAGGGCGATGATGCGGTCGACGATGTCGGCCTTCTTGGCCCGGCTCGGGACCTTGCCGCCGAGCTGCTCGGCGATCTGGACCAGGTCGCTGCGATCCTTGCGCTCCAGCTCGGAGCGGTCGACACCTGTGCTCATCGGGGACACCTCGGGACTTCGGCGGGGTACGGGAAGCCGCTGGAACCAGCGGGGAGAGACGGGCACCTCGTGGGCGCCGCCGATGGCGACGCCGGCTGGGTGCGGAGGGGATGGAGCCGGGCGGTGGGCGGATGGCCGCGCCGTGGGCGCGCATCCCGCCTGTGACCGCAGACCCGCAGCCCCGGACGGCGGGCACCGTACCAACCCCCCGAGACGGCCGGCAACCACCGCGGGCACCCGGTCGGTGCCGGCCCGGCCGGCCGGCGGACCGGTGGCGGCGACCGGTCAGCCGGCGCCGACGAGCCGGCCCATCAGCTGGTGGGCGGGGACGTCGACCGACGCCGCCGTGCCCGGCTCGGAGTACGTGCCGCCCGGCCCGTCGACGGCGGAGTCGACGAGCAGGTAGGGCACCGAGTCGCTGGTGTGGGTCTTGAGCGCCACCGGCGTCGGGTGGTCGGGCAGCAGCAGGAGCCGCCAGGGGCCGAGCTGGTCGAGCCCCTCGATCAGCCCGGGCAGGATCCGCCGGTCCCAGTTCTCGAGGGCGGTGATCTTCTCACCCAGGTCACCGGCGTGGCCGGCCTCGTCGGTGGCCTCGACGTGGATCAGGAACAGGTCGGTGCCGTCGGCCAGCGCCTGCAGGGCGGCGTCGCGCTTGCCCTCGTAGTCGGTGTCGTACCAGCCGGTGGCGCCGGGGATGGAGACCACGTCCATGCCGGTGAGCACGCCGAGCCCGCGCACCAGGTCGACGGCGGTGACCATGCCGGCGTGCAGGCCGTAGGTGTCGCGGAACGGCGGCAGCTGCGGCTGGTGGCCCTGACCCCACAGCCAGATCTGGGTGGCCGAGACGCCCGCGCCCGCGTCGCCGGCCAGCACCGCCCGACTGCGCTCCATCAGGTCGACGAGGCGCGGCCCGGCCGGGCCGGTGGGCCAGACCGCCGGCTCGTCGCTGAGGTCGTGGGGCGGGACGCACTCGGCGTCGGCCCAGTCGGCGGGAGCCACCAGGATGTGCCGGTACTGCACGCCGGGGTGGAAGCTCAGCTCGTCCGTCCCCAGCTCGGCCTGGAGGGCGGCGATCACCTCGGCGGCGTCCTCGGTCGAGGGGTGTCCCCCGGCGAAGTCGACCATGGTGCCGTCCTCGGCGATGGTGACCAGGTTGCACCGGAAGGCGACCTGGTCGGGGCGGAGCTGCAGCCCGAGGGCGGCCGCCTCGATCGGGGCGCGACCGGTGTGGTGCACCGACGGGTCGTAGCCGAGGATGCTCATGTTGCCGACGTCGCTCCCCGGCGGCATCCCCGGGGGGATGACCGCCGCCCGGCCGACCTCGGCCCGCGCCGCCAGGGCCCGCAGCACCGGCAGGTCGGCGGCCTCGAGCGGCGTGCGGCCGTCGAGCTCGGGCACCGGCTGGTCGGCGCAGCCGTCGGGCACGCACACCACGTACTTCATGGCCGGAGCCTACGGTCGGGCCGGGCGCACCCCGTCCCGGTCAGCGGGCCACGACCCGGCGGACCAGGGCCTTCAGGTCGTCGAGGTCGGCGGGCAGCTCGTCGTAGCGCTCGACCCGGTCGTACAGGTCGGCCAGGTGCGGCGGCAGCTCGGGCCGGATGCCGATGGCCTGCTCCACCGCCTCGGGGAACTTGGCGGGGCTGGCGGTGGCCAGGCACACCATGGGCACGTCCGGGTCGCGCCGCACCCGGCGGGCGGCGGCCACGCCCACCGCGGTGTGCGGGTCGAGCACCACCCCGGTGTCGTCGTAGGTGCGGCGGATCTCGGCCCGGGTGGCGTCGTCGTCGAAGCTGGCGGCGTCGAACACCTCGCCGGCGTCGGCCAGCCCGGGCACCTGCTCCGGCCGGAGGTCGAGCCGCCCCTCCGCGTGGAAGCGGGCCATGGCGTCGGCGGTCCGCTCGGCGTCGCGGCCGAGCAGCTCGAACAACAGCCGCTCGTGGTTGCTCGAGACCTGGATGTCCATCGCCGGGCTGATGGTCGGCTCGACGCCCTGGGTCTCCATCACGCCGCTGGTCAACCAGCGGGTGAGGATGTCGTTGCGGTTGGAGGCGATGACGAGCTGGTCGGTCGACAGCCCGGTGCGCCGGGCGACCCAGCCGGCCAGCACGTTGCCGAAGTTGCCGGTGGGCACCGAGAAGCTGACCGGCGCCCCACCGGGGGCCACCGCCGCCGCAGCGGTGACGTAGTAGACGACCTGGGCCATCACCCGGGCCCAGTTGATCGAGTTCATCGCCGACAGCGACAGGTCGCGGCGGAGCACCTCGTCGGCGAACATCGTCTTCACCAGGTCCTGGCAGTCGTCGAAGGTGCCGTCGACGGCCACGTTGTGGACGTTCGGCTCGTCGACGGTCGTCATCATCCGCCGCTGCACGTCGCTGACCCGGCCCTTCGGGTGCAGCACGACGATGTCGAGGCTCAGGCGGTCCCGGCACGCCTCGATGGCCGCCGATCCGGTGTCCCCCGACGTGGCGACCACGATGGTGGCCCGCTGCCCCCGTCGGGTCAGCTCCAGGTCGAACAGCCGGCCGACCAGCTGGAGGGCCACGTCCTTGAACGCCACCGTCGGGCCGTGGAACAGCTCGAGCAGGTGGAGCCCGTCGTCGCCGAGGGGCACCACGGGGCAGACGTCGCCGTGGGTGAAGGTCGCGTAGGCCTGGCCGACCACCGAGGCGAAGGTGGACCGGTCGACGGTGCCCTCGACGTAGGGCAGCATCACGTCGGTCGCGGTGGCCGGGTAGTCGGCGCCGGGCTCGCCGGTGCGGGCGGGCGTCACCGCCGGCAGATCGGGCCAGCGCTCGGGCACGTACAGGCCGCCGTCGATCGCCAGCCCGGCGAGCAGCACGTCGCCGAACCCGAGCTCAGGGGCGTGGCCCCGGGTGCTGACGTACCTCACGGGTCGACCGACGAAGCTGCCGAGGTCGACGCCCTCACGCCCCGGACCCGATGACCCGGAGCTGGCTGCCGATCCGGTCGACCACGTCGAGGGCCCGCAGGTCGTGGAGGGTGGCCTGCACCGCCGACTCGCGCGCGGAGTGGGTGATGAAGATGATGCGGGCCGCGTCCCCCACGCCCTCCTGCTCCATCGACTGGATCGACACGCCGTGGCGCTCGAACACCTCGGCGATGGCCCGCAGGACGCCCGGCCGGTCGGCGACGTCGAGGTTCAGGTAGAAGCTCGAGCTGATCTCGTCGATGGCCAGCACCCGGGCCCGGCCCAGGCTGCCGATGCTGGCGTGGGTGCCCTTGCGCAGGTTGCTGGCGGCGTCGACCAGGTCGCCGAGCACCGCCGAGGCGGTGGGGTCGCCGCCGGCCCCGCGCCCGTAGAACATGAGGTCGCCGACCGAGTCGCCCTCGACGAACACCGCGTTGAAGCTCTCCCGCACGCCGGCCAACGGGTGGTCGCGGGGGACCATGGCCGGGTGGACCCGGACGGCGACGCTGGGGATGCCGGCCGGCTCGTCGCCGCCGGGCGACCGGTCGTCGTCGGTGGGCACCCGCTCGGCGATGGCCAGCAGCTTGATGACGTAGCCCAGCCGGGAGGCGAAGGCGATGTCGGTGGCGGTGATGTCGGCGATGCCCTCGTGGTAGACGTCGCCGGCCACGACCCGGCTGCCGAAGGCGATGGTGGCGAGGATGGCCGCCTTGGCCCCGGCGTCGAAGCCCTCGACGTCGGCGGTCGGGTCCCGCTCGGCGTAGCCCAGGCTCTGGGCCTCGACCAGGGCCTCGGCGTAGCCGGTGCCCTCGTCGGTCATCTTGGTCAGGATGTAGTTGGTCGTGCCGTTGACGATCCCCATGATGCGCCTGATGCCTTCGCCGGCCAGCGACTCGCGCAGCGGCCGGACGATGGGGATGCCGCCGCCGACCGCGGCCTCGAACAGCAGGTCGACGCCGGCGGCCTCGGCCGCGGCGAACAGCTCGGCGCCGTGGTTGGCGAGCAGCTCCTTGTTGGCGGTCACCACCGGCTTGCCCGCCTTGATGGCGGCCAGGGTCAGCTCCCGGGCCGGCTCGATGCCGCCGATCACCTCGACCACCACGTCGACGTCGGGATCCTCGATCACCGAGGCGGCGTCGCGGGTGAGCACGTCGGGGCCGAGCTCGACGGGGCGCTCCCGGCTCAGGCTGCGCACCGCCACCCGCTCGATCTGCAGGTGCAGGCCGGTGCGGCGCTCGATGTCAGGGCCCCGGCGCTCGATCTGCTGCACGAGGGCGGCGCCGACGTTGCCGCACCCGAGCACGCCGACCTTCACCACGGAGCCGTCCACGGGCTCACGGTAGTGGGGCGGCCCGCCGGCCCCCGATCCGGTTCGCGTCGCACGATCGTCGGCGGCGGCCCGCCGGCGGCGACCCGCCGGCCCGGTCCGGCGCCGCTCAGCCGACGTCGGTGGCGAGCAGGTCGTCGAGGGTCTCCCGGCGGACGACCACCCGGGCCCGGCCGCCGCTGGCGAACACCACCGCAGGGCGCGGCACCTTGTTGTAGTTGGACCCCATCGAGTGGCCGTAGGCCCCGGTGACCGGTGTGGCCAGGAGGTCGCCGACTGCGGTGTCGGCCGGCACCCGGCCCTGGCGGACGAGCAGGTCACCCGACTCGCAGTGCTTGCCGACCACGGTGACGGCGCGGTCCCGATCGGCGCCCGGTGCCCGCACGAGGAACGTCTCGTACCCGCTGCCGTAGAGCACGGGCCGGGGGTTGTCGCTCATGCCCCCGTCGACCGACAGGTAGGTCCGCAGTCCCGGCAGCTCCTTGATGGTGCCGACCCGGTAGACGGTGATGGCCGCCGCGGCCACGATGGCCCGGCCGGGCTCGGCGGTGACCCGGGCGCGGACGCCGGCGTCGGCGCAGGCCTGGTGCACCGCCGCCCCCCACTCGGTGATCGACGGTGCCGACTCGCCCTCGACGTAGGCGACGCCGATGCCGCCGCCGATGGACAGCTCGGGCAGGTCGAGGCGGTTGAACCACGGCGCCAGCACCTGCACGGCCCGGGCGAAGGAGTCGGCGAGGAACACCTGGGACCCGATGTGGGCGTGGATGCCGACCAGCTCGACCGCCGGCGAGCGCCGGGCCCGCTCGACCGCCTCCCCGGCCAGCCCGGTCGAGAGGGTGAAGCCGAACTTGGAGTCGTCCTGGCCGGTCCGGACGAACTCGTGGGTGTGGGCCTCGACGCCCGGGGTGACCCGGAGCAGCACCTGCGGGATCCTCCCGTCGAGGGCGTGCAGGTGCTCGAGGCGGTCGAGCTCGTCGAAGCTGTCGACGACGGTTCGGCCGACCCCCACCTCCCGGGCCCGGACCAGCTCGCCCTCCGACTTGTTGTTGCCGTGCAGCACCAGGTGCTCGCCGTGGACCCCCGCGGCGAGGGCGACGTGCAGCTCGCCGCCGGTCGAGACGTCGAGGTCCATGCCCTCCTCGTGGGCGAGGCGCGCCATGGCCCGGCACAGGAACGCCTTGGTGGCGTAGGCCACGCCGGGTCCGAAGGCGGCCACCGCCTCCCGGCAGCGGCGACGGAGCTGGTCCTCGTCGTAGACGAACAGCGGGGTGCCGTGCTCCTCGGCGAGGGCGGCCACGTCGCAACCGCCGAGGTGCAGCCCGCCGGCGTCGACGGTGGCGGAGTCCGGCAGCAGCCCGGGTGGGATGGCGCTCACGGGGCGGGGCGGGCGGCGCTCAGAGCTGGTCCGGCGCGCTCGACGCCGAGCAGGTCGAGGCCGATGGCCAGGCCGACGCGGGCGGCCTCGGTGAGCCACAGCCGGGCCTGGGCCAGCTCGTCGGGGACGTCGGGGTGGATGACGTAGCAGTCGTGGTAGAAGCCGTGGAAGGCGCCGGCCAGCTCTCGCACCCAGGTCGTGACCTTGTGGGGCGCCCGCTCCGACGCGGCCAGCGCCACCACGTCGGGCAGGTCGGAGAGGGCCCGCAGCACGTCGAGCTCGCGCTCGTGGGTGAGCAGCCCGAGGCGGGCCTCGGCCAGCGGCACCCTCGACACCCCGGCCTCGGCGGCCCGCCGGGCGATGCCGGCGATGCGGGCGTGGGCCATCTGCACGTAGTACACGGGGTTGTCCATGGCCCGGCTGGTGACCACGGCCAGGTCGACGGTCTGGCGGCTGTCGACCGACTGCAGCAGGAAGGTGAGCCGGGCGGCGTCGGCCCCCACCGCCTCCACCAGGTCGCGCAGCTCCACGATGGTGCCGGCCCGCTTCGAGAGCCGGACCGCGCCCTCCCCGTCGACCAGGTCGACCAGCTGGGTGATGATCACGTCGAGCTCGCCGGGGTCGTGGCCCAGCGCGACCATGGCCGCCTTCATCCGGGACACGTAGCCGTGGTGGTCGGCGCCCCAGACGTCGACCAGCACGTCGGCCCGGGCGAACTTGTCCCGGTGGTAGGCGATGTCGGGCAGCAGGTAGGTCGGCTGGCCGTCGGACTTGACCAGCACCCGGTCCTTGTCGTCGCCGTGGTCGGTGCTGCGCAGCCACGTCGCGCCGTCCTCGGCGTAGGCGGCGCCGTGCTCCCGCAGGTCGGCCAGCGCGGCGTCGATGGCCCCGCTCTCCACCATCGAGCGCTCGCTGAACCAGGTGTCGAAGTGGACGTCGAAGGCGCCCAGCACCTCGCGCTGGTCCTCCAGGGCGTGCGCGTAGCCCCACTCGAGTGGGTCGGCGTCGGCCGGCATCTGCTCGGCCCAGTCGATCACGTACTGACCGTGGTAGCCGTCCTCGGGCGGCTCCCGGCCGTCGCGGCGGGCGGCCAGCGATGCCGCGAAGCGCTCCATCTGCACGCCACGGTCGTTGATGTAGAACTCGCGGCTCACCTCGTGGCCGACCCGCTCGAGGATGCGGGCCAGGCTGTCGCCGAAGGCCGCTCCCCGTGCGTGCCCGGCGTGCACCGGCCCCGTGGGGTTGGCGCTGACGAACTCGATGTTCACGTGCACCCCGTTGCCCACGTGGTGCCGGGCGTAGTCGGCGGTGCCCTGGGTGACGACCTCGTCGAGGACCTGGTGCAACCAGGAGGGCGCCAGCCGGAAGTTCACGAACCCCGGCCCGGCCACCTCGACGGACTCGACGTGGAAGGGCAGGTTGTCGGCCAGGCGGTCGGCGACCTCCTGGGCCAGGTCCCGCGGGTTGCGGCCGCTGGCCTTGGCCACGGCCAGCGCCACGTTGGACGACCAGTCGCCGTGCTCGGGTCGGACCGGTCGCTCCAGGGCGATCTGCTCGGGCGCGGACACGCCGCAGGCGTCGAGGGCGAGGCGCAGGTGGTCGGCGAGGTCGTCGCGGATCATGCTGGGTTGGGTTCCTCCTGGGTGGTCGGCGGCCGGCTCAGCGGCCGACCAACTCGGCGATCAGGTCGATGAGCTCGAAGGGCTCGAACGGCTTGGTGACGTACCGGTCCGCCCCGGCGTCGATCCCCCGCCGCACGTCGGCGGTCTGGGCCCGAGCCGAGAGGAGCACGACCGGGGTCGAGGCCGTCCGCGGGTCGGCCCGGAGCTCGGCCAGGACGCCGAGCCCGTCGAGCTTCGGCATCATGATGTCGGTCACCACCGCGTCGGGTCGGAGGGTGGTGGCGGCGGCGACCGCCTCGGCGCCGTCGCTGGCCGTCACCACGGCGAACCCCTCCATCTCGAAGGTGGTGGTGAGCAGGCGGAGCACGACGGGGTCGTCGTCGGCGACGAGCACGGTGGGCCCGATCGTCGACCCGCTCGTCGGCTCGTCCATGGGCGGATCGTACTTGGGGGTGCGTTCGGCCCGGACGCCGGGAGCCGGCCACGACGGCTGCGCTACCGTTGGCGACCCCGCCCTCGTAGCTCAGCGGATAGAGCATCGGCCTCCGGAGCCGTGTGCGCAGGTTCGAGTCCTGCCGAGGGCGCCACCGGCGGTGCGTCGGCCTACCCCAGGGGGTAGCACTAGGCTGTGGCGGTGACCACCGACGAACCTGGCCGCTCCGACGGCCTCGACCGCGCCGGGGAACCGGGCCGCTCCGACGGGGCGCCGGCCGCTCCCGACCCCGCCCTCGGCATCGACCTCGAACCGGCGACCCTCGCCGACCTCCACCAGCGGCTCCGCAAGGTCGAGGGCCAGGTGCGAGGCATCCAGCAGATGCTCGACGCCGGGCGCGACTGCCGTGAGGTCGTGGCCCAGATCTCCGCGGCGAACAAGGCCCTGGAGCAGGTCGGGTTCAACCTGGTGGCCGCCGGGCTCACCTGGTGCCTGCAGGACCCCGACCGCTCGGCCGCCGCCGGGTACGAGATCGCCGACGTCCGCCGCATGTTCCTCAAGCTGGCCTGAGAGGGCGAGCCGATAGGCGAGCCCGACCAATGAATACGGCGCCCGTTCGCCAGGCGCAGCCTGGCGAATCGAACCGTGAGCCACGTCGAGGTGGACCTATCGGCGCAGGCTCTGAGGGGCCGGGCCCGCCCGCTCCGGCGGGCGAGCCCGGCCCGGCCCTCAGTGGCTGAAGCGGACCCGGGGAAGCACCCGGCCGAGCCGGCGGGGGAGCCACCAGTTGCGCTCGCCGAGCAGGGCCATGACCGACGGCACCAGCATCATCCGCACCACGGTGGCGTCGAGCAGCACCGCCAGCGCCAGGGTGACGCCGAGCTCGGTCGGTGGGATGGGACCGGTCACGCCGAAGGCCACGAACACCACGATCATGATCAGGGCGGCGTTGGTGATCGGCCGGCCGGTGCGGGCGATGCCCTCGCTGATGGCGGCGTCGGTGTCGCCGGTCGCCTCGTAGCGCTCCCGGATCGCGGCCAGCAGGAACAGCTGGTAGTCCATCGAGAGGCCGAAGAGCAGGGCGAAGAAGAAGAGCGGCGCCCAGGCGTCGACGAAGCCCTGGCTCTCGATGCCGAGCAGCCCCGCCCCGACGCCGTGCTGGAACACGATGGTGGCGAAGCCGAAGGCGGCGGCCACGCTCACCAGGTTCAGCAGGATCGACGAGAGGGCGATGGTCAGGCTGCGGAACACGAGCAGCAGCAGGACGAAGGCGACCAGCATGATCACGCCGATGGCGAGCGGCGCCCGGCCGATCAGCACGTCGGTGAGGTCGTGGTTCTGGGCTGCCGGACCCCCCACCCGGGCGCTCGGGGCCACCCCCGCCAGCTGGGTCCGCAGGTGGGACACCAGGTCCGAGGTGGCCTGCTGGTCGACGGCGGTCGACGGCACGACCCGCACCACGGTGCGGCCCGTCGCCGCCGGCTGGGTGACGACCCGGGCGTCGACCACCCCGCGGTCGGTCGCCGCGGCGCGGGCCACGGCCGGCGCCTGGGCGGCGTCGACGGTGACGAAGATCGGGGCGGCCGCCCCGGGTCCGAACGCCTGCACGACCTGGTCGTAGCCGTCCCGGCTCGACCGGCCCTGGTCGACCACGCGAGCCCCGGGCATGCCGAGGCGCATGCCGAGCGCCGGTGCCGCCAGCGCCAGGAGCACGACCAGGCCGACCACGAGGGTCAGCCCGGGGCGCTCCCGGGCCGGCCGCGTCAGCCGCGTCCAGCGCCCCTCGTCGCCGCGGTCCCGGTCGACGTGGCCCGAGGCCACCAGCACCCGGTCGCCGAGGCCGGCCAGCACCGCCGGCAGCAGCGTCAGCGAGGCGAGGGCGACGGCCAGGACCGAGAGGATCATGCCGAGCGCCATCGACCGGAACACCATCACCGGCACGAGGAACACCGCGGCGAGGCTGAGCACGACGGTGAGGGCGGAGAGGAAGACCGCCTTGCCCGCGGTGGTGAGGGTGCGGGCCATGGCCGACTCGACGTCGTGGCCGTCCTCGCGCTCCTCGCGGTAGCGCGACACGATGAAGAGGCTGTAGTCGATCCCCACCGCCAGGCCGATCATCATCGAGAAGTTCTGGGACCAGACCGACAGCGGTGTCACGGCCCCGAGCAGGTGCAACGAGGCGAAGCCCACCGCGATGCCGGCGAGGGCGAGCAGCAGCGGCAGACCGGCGGCGACGGCGGTGCCGAAGGCGACGAACAGCAGGATGACCGTCGGCAGCCCCGACAGCAGCTCGGCCTTGTGGAGGGCCTGCTCGTTCGAGGCGTTGAAGTCGGCCCAGACCGGCCACTCACCGGTGACCTCGACGGTCGTGCCGGCCGGATGGGCGAGGTGGTCGACGTGGCCGATCAGCCGCTCGGCGCTGGCGGGGAGATCGGCGTCACGCTTGGCGGCGAGCCGGACCGGGATCAGCGCCGTCCGGCCGTCCCGGGAGATCAGCCCTGCCTCGGGTGGCATGGCCGACGGGTCCTGGACCGCAGCCGCGCCGGGGGCACCGTGCAGCTGGCGCACCACCTGCTGCAGACCGGCCGGGGCGGCGGAGACGGGGGTCGCCTGCCGGTAGACCACGATGGCCGACTCGGCACCGAGCTGGGGGAAGTCGCGCCGCAGCTCGTCGCGGACGCGTTGGGCGGTCGAGCCCTGGGCCTCCCACCCGGCGCCGGACAGGCCGCTCGACAGCGTCACCGCCAGCGGGGCGGCGGCCACCACCACGACGAGCCACACGCCCATGACCCAGCGGCGGCGCCGCACCGAGAAGCGGGCGAGCCGCCCGAACAGGGGCGGTCGGTGCGCGCCCCGGTCCGGACCGGTCGGGCCGGTGGGGGGCGTGAGGCGTCGTTCGAGGCGCTCGGTGACGGACATGACCGCCATTCTGGATACCCCAGGGGGTAGTTGTCAACTACCCCCTGGGGTATCAGCACGGGTGTGCCGACCGGTCAGCCGGCGGCCGCCTCCGGCGCGAGGGCGGCGCGGACCTCGAGGTGGAACCGGCCCCGCCCCGTCTTGACCAGCCGGATGGGGGCGTCACGCTCCTCGAGGCGGCGGGTGAGCAGGATCAGCCGGCTCTCCAGGTTGTCCTTGAAGCCGGGCATCTCCAGGCTCGGGTCGAGCCGCAGCTCCCGGTTGGTGAAGTCGACCCGACCCTGCTCGGCGTGCTGGCGGACGAGCGACCAGAGGATGCGGCCGGCCACGCCCTTGATCAGGTAGTCGCCGTCGAGGAAGGTGCTGCCGTCCGCCGCGTAGTAGCGCAGCGCCACGGGGCGCCCGCCATCCCCCCGTTCGTGCCGGTTCGCTCCCCCGCCCGGCTCGGCGGCGTCGGCGGCGCGGTCGACGGCCTGCTCGGCCACCCGCAGCGACTCGTAGGCGCTCGCGAACAGCGACGCCACGACCTGCAGGGCCGCCTCGTCCTTCTCGGAGAAGGCGATCTTCGCCGCGCTCTCGGCCACCACCACCCCGAGCACCTGACCGAGCGCGGCCGCCGGCACCGCCAGCATGCTCTCGGCGCCGGGCAGCCCCGGCAGCGGGAGGTCGGGCCCCGGGCCGACCGAGCCGTCGGCCTCCCACGCCCGCCGCACCGATCGGGAGTACTTCGCCATCTGGCCCAGGTTCCCCACCCGGACCGGGGTCGCCCGCTCCGCGGCCACGCCGATGGCCCCGTCGCCGACCGCGACCTCGGAGCCGATCCCCTGCTCGTCGTACCCGCGGCTGGCGAGGGTGTAGAGCTTCCGGCCCTCCTCGTCGAGCATCAGCAGGTGGACGTGGCGGTAGCCGAGCACCCGGTCGAGCCCGTTGACGGTGGCCGACACCAGCGCGTCGAGGTCGCCGCAGCGGTTGATCCGGGCGCACATCTCGGCGATGGCGGTGGCGTCCGGGGCGGGGCCGGCGACGACCTCCGGCGAGGCCGCCGCCGGGTTCGCGGCGACGACGGCGACGTCGACGACCCGGTAGATGTCCGCCGCCCGCAGCCGGAAGACGTCCTGCATGCCGGTGAGGGCGGCGATGGCGTCGACGTCGGAGCTCAGCCGCTCGAACACCGGCCCCCGTCGCTCGGTGCGCTCGTAGACGAGCGAGAGCCGGTACTCGTCGCAGGTGGCGGGGTCGATCAGCAGCAGGCGAGACCCTCGGGTTCTCGGCCAGGTTCTGCGCCGTCTTCGAGAAGAACTGGTTCGACAGCGCGATCCGCTCGTCGTCGACGGCGTGCACGCGCGAGAGGTAGGTGACGTTCGGGACCCCGTCGGCCGACGAGGTGGCGATCACCGCCGGGATGGCCCCGGTGAAGCACCGCTCGATGGTGTCGAGGGTCAGGGCGGCCCCCGTCACGCGGGGCTCCCCAGCGCGGCGCCGGCCGCCGGTCCGGGTGTCTGGTCGTAGAGCTCCTCGGCCGCCACCTCGACCGCGGCCAGCGACACCGGAGCGAGCCGCTCCATCAGCCGGCGGGGGAAGTGGTCGACCGACTCGACGGCGCCGAAGAAGTCGTCGCAGTAGCGGGCGAAGCAGGCGCGGTCCTCGGCGGTGGGCCCGCCGACCTCCTCCACCCGGCCCTTGACCTGGATCGAGCGGAGGGTGTGGACGTCGGCGCCGGTGACGGCGAGGGCACCCGTGGCCGACAGGCAGGCCCGCACCGTCGGGTCGTCGTCGACCAGCACCCGCATGCGTCCCTGCGCCGGGTCGTGGACGTGCAGGCCCCAGCCGCGCGTGGCGTGCGGGGCGCCGTCGGCGGCGGTCGTGCCCACGACCAGCGCGCAGCCCGACTCGAGCAGCGCCACCTGTTCGGCTGTCAGCTCCACGCCCGTCTCCCCCGCTTAGCAAGTTCTGAAGGTGATCGTAGGGGCCTCTCAGGAACCCGGCGGGGTGGGCATCCGGATGATGGGCCCCGAGCGGTTCGAACCACCTCGGCCGCCGAGAGCCCTTCCAGGAGATGCAGCCATGAGCACCACCACGTCGCCCACCGAGACCTTCGCCACCGCCCCCGCCGGCCCCGCCGACCGGTTCGCCCCGGCCGTCACCTTCGACCTCTACCGGGACATCCACAAGGGCATCCGGGCCGAGCTGTTCGCGGTCACCGGTGCCGCCGGCTCGACCGACCCGGGCGACCGCACCGCGGTGGCCGCGCTGGCCGACCACGTCCGCTCGGTGGCCGACATGCTCGAGGTCCACGCCCACCACGAGGACGAGGGCATCGACCCCGTGCTGCAGGTCCACCTCCCCGAGCTGGCCGAGCAGATCGACGCCGACCACCAGCTCCTCGACCGCCGCGTCTCGACCATCGCCGAGGTCGCCGCCACCGCGGTCGACGCCGCCGACCCCCGCCGGTTCGTCCAGGGGGTCTACCTCGAGCTGGCGTCCTTCGTCAGCGCCTACCTGACCCACCAGGACCTCGAGGAGCGGGTCGTGATGCCGAAGCTCGAGGCCGCCATCGGCGTCGAGGCCGTCATCGGGATCCACGGCCGCATCCTCGGCGCCATCCCGCCGGCGGAGATGGCCGCCTCCCTGGCCGTGATGCTGCCCGCCATGAACATCGACGACCGGGTCGAGCTGCTCGGCGGGATGCGCCAGAGCGCGCCGCCCGAGGCGTTCGAGCAGACGATGGGGCTGGCCGCCACCGTGCTGGTCCCCGCCGACCTCGGTGCCCTCCGCCGGCGACTGGGCCTCTGAGCCACCGTCCCGTCACACCACCGCCCCCGTCACGCCACCGCCCGCGGCCGCCGGCTCCTGCCCGGCGGCCGCGGCGCGCCCGGGGCCGGGTGCCCGGTGCCGGGTGCCGGGTGCCGGGTGCCAAGCTGCGGGCCGGTGGCCGACGAACCCCGCACCCGGCTCGAGCGCTACACGGCCGCCCGCACGGCGGTCGGCGACCGCACGGTGCTCGAGGGGCTCCACGCGGTGAAGCACGCCCTCCGGTTCGGAGCGGAGCTCACCGACGTGGTCAGCACCGACCTCGGCGCGATCCTCGACCTGGCCCGGGCGGTCGCGCCGGATGTGGTCGACGAGCTGCAGACCCGCGCCGACCCGATCGATCCGGCCGCCTTCGCCGAGCTCGCCCCTCGCCCGCCGGCCACCCCCCTGCTCGCCCTCGGCCCGGTCGTCCGGGCCCGTGCCGCCGCGGTGCTGGCCACCTGCTCCGGCGGGGCGCGCCCGGTGGTGGTGCTCGACGACCCCCGCCACCACGGCAACACCGGCGCGGTGATCCGGGTGGCGGCGGCGGCGGGGGCCGAGGGCGTGCTGACGACGGGTGGCCTCGATCCGTGGGGACCGACCGTCGTCCGGACGGCCGCCGGGCTGCACCACGCGCTGGCCGTCGGTCGCGTTGCCGACGCCGGTCCCGCCCTCGTCACCGAGCGGCCGGTCGTGGCGCTCGACCCCGACGGGTCGCACCGGCGCGTCGGCGATCTCCCGCTCCACTCGGTGCTGGTCTTCGGCAGCGAGCGGCGGGGGCTGTCGGCCGCCGCCCGGGCGAGGGCCGACGTGACGGTGGGCCTCCCGATGCGACCGGGCGTGTCCAGCCTGAACCTGGCCACCTCGGTGGCCGCCACGCTCTACCTGCTCGCCGCCCGCTGACCGGCGACGGGCTCAGAGGAGATCGCCCAGGGCGCCCTTGGTGTGCTCGATCGAGTCGGCCATCGACCGGTGGCCCGCCGCCTTCGGGTGGTACCAGACGTGGAGGTCGACCGCCGGGCTCGGCGCCTGGATCCAGAGGTCGGGGTTCGTGGCCTGCGGCTCGTAGGGCTCGGCGGCGGTGATCTCGTGGCCGGCGAAGCCCGGCGCGGTCGACACGTAGCTCACCGCGTCGCGTCCGAGCTCCTTGTTCACCTTGGTGACCGTCTCGGCCTCGATGCGGGAGCCGGTGATCTGGAGCTGCCGGAGGCGGGCGCCGATCTCGACGGTGGTGCCGCCCGGGCCGGCCCCGGTCAGCGTGGTGCTCGCCTCCAGGTACGGGTAGCCCACCAGCACGATGCGGGTCTTCGATCCGCCGTGGCGGGCGATCGAGGTGAGCACCTGGTCGAGGTGGTCGGCGTACATGCCGCTCGACAGCAGCGTCTCGGCGCCGTCGAGCAGGAGCGCGCAGCCGGACGCGTCGTACTGCGGGCCCGCTGCGTTGCGGCTGAACAGGCAGCTGGCGACGATGCCGGTGAAGTTGGCGTCGTTGCCGCCGATGCTCAGCATCACCAGGTCGGTCGAGGGCGTCACCGCCTCGATCTGCGGGGGCTGGCCGGCGAAGCTGCCGTCGATCGACGCGGTGGTGGCGCCGCTGCAGGCGTTCACGTCGACGGTCACCTGGCGGTGGGTCCTCGCCTGGATGTCGGCGCCGACCACGTGGCCGTAGTCGTTGGCCGAGCGGAAGCACTGGGGCGGTCCGGAGTAGTCGCCGGCGGCGTTGCCGGCGGAGTACGAGTCGCCGAGCACCACCAGGTGCACCGCCCCCGAGGACCCCGACGACGAGCCCGACCCGGCGTCCGAGGCGGACGATCGCGAGCCGGCGCCCGAGGACCCTCCGGACGAGCAGGCGGCGATCAGCGCCATCGTCGCCGTCACCAGAACCAGCAGGCGCAGCCGCCGTCGCTCCATCCTCGGTACCTCCCGGTCGCAGCTGCGGAGCCCGCAGGCCGGTCCCACGACCGACCGGCGGACCGTACCCGTCGACGCACCGCCGGTCTGCGATGATCCTGCGGCCATGCCTCAGCACCAGCGCACGGGGTTGCGCTACACCGCCGAACGGGTGGCTCGGGGCATCGGCATCATCGCCAACGTCCGGCGCGAGCCGGCCGGACCGCGACCCGAGCCGGTGGCTTCCGAGGACCCGCAGCAGGCGCAGCGTCCTCGCACCACCGTCGACGCGACCCTCGAACCGGGCGCCGGCGAGCGCTACCGGCTGCTGCGCTGGGGTCCCGGCGAGCCCATGCAGCGTCGCGAGGACCTCGGCGTCCGTCGCACCGACCACCCGGCGCCCCGGACGACGTCGACCTCGCTGCTCTACTTCGCCCACCACACCGACGTGCACCTCTGCGACGCCCAGTCGCCGGCGCGCATGGAGCCCGGCGAGCGGCTGGCGTGGATCAACCCGGGCACCGACGCCGGTCACCGCCCCCAGGAGCTGTGCACGGTCCAGGTCCTCGACTCGATGGTGCGGGCCACCAACGCCCTCGCCACCAGCCCCGAGACCGGCGCGCCCATGGCGTTCTGCATCCAGACGGGCGACAACACCGACAACCGCGAGCAGGCCGAGGTCCGCTGGTTCGTCGACGTGCTCGACGGTCGGTCGGTCACGCCGACCACCGGCGACCGCCGCCGCTACGAAGGGGTGCAGGCCGGCGACCGCGCCCCGTGGGCGTACCACCCCGAGGGCCCCAGCCGGGACCCCTACCGCCGCTACGGGTTCCCCGAGCTGCCCGGGTTCCTCGCCGCCGCCACCACCGGCTTCGAGCCGGCCGGCATCGCCGTGCCCTGGCTGACCGTGCTCGGCAACCACGACACCATCTGGCAGGGCACCTTCGGGGCGCTGCCGCCGGTCCGCTTCGACCGGGCCGGCGCCGCGCTGGCCCGGTCCACCCGCAAGCCGACCACCATCCGCTCGCTCGCCATGGTGACCGCGCTCGCCTCGCTCGACGCCGACCGGTCGCTGCGGCGGTGGACCTCGGGCACCGAGCCGGGCCCCCTCCGCAGCTCCCAGATCGTGGTCGCCGACGGCGCCGCCCGCCGCCCCCTCTCCCGGCGCGAGCTGCTCACCGCCTACTTCGACACCGCCGAGCGGCCCGGCCCGGTCGGCCACGGCTTCACCCGCGGCAACGTCGACACCGGCACCGCCTACTGGTCACGGCCGCACGGCTCCGCCTTCCAGCTCGTCGGGCTCGACACCAACAACCAGACCACGGGCTCGGAGGGTCGGGTCGGGCCCCGGCAGTTCGCCTGGCTGGGCGAGCAGCTCGCCGCCGCCCGGGCCGCCGGTCGCATGGTGGTGGTCTTCAGCCACCACAACTCCTGGACCACGACCAACTCGGTCGACGACGACGCCGACCCCGGTCGGGCCCACGACGGGGGCGATCTGCTGGCGACGATGCTCGCCCACCCGAACGTGATCCTGTGGGTCAACGGCCACTCCCACGAGAACCGCATCCTCGCCCACCGGGCGCCGAGCGGCGCCGGCGGGTTCTGGGAGCTGAACACCGCCAGCTGCATCGACTTCGGCCAGCAGAGCCGGACCGTGGAGGTCGTCGACAACGGCGACGGCACGCTGTCGGTGCTGACCGCCTCGGTCGACCACGCCGCCCCGCCCTCGGTCCCGGTCCGGCGCGACGGTCGCTACCGGCCCGAGGAGCTGGCCTCGCTCAGCCGGGAGCTGGCCGCCAACGACGCCCGGTGGATCGATCCCTTCGGCCAGCGGGGCCGCCTCGAGGACCGCAACGCCGAGCTGGTGCTGCCCCGCCCCTTCTGAGCCGCCCGTCCGCCGGGGACGACCCGGCGGAGCGCGCTCAGACGTCGACGGTCTGGCGCTCGACGCCGGGTCCGTCGGGCTCGGCGGTCGGGGCCGGGCGCGACCCGGCTCCACCGGGAGCGGTCGCCGTGGCCGCTGGGGAGGAGCCCTCGATGTGGATGTGCGGCAGCACCCGGTCGAGCCACCTCGGCATCCACCAGTTGGTGCTGCCGAGCAGCTCCATCGTCGCCGGCACGAGCACCATCCGCACGACGGAGGCGTCCACCAGCACCGCCACCGCCATGCCGAGGCCGAACTCCTTCACGACCCGGCTGTCGGCGAAGACGAAGGAGGCGAAGACGCACGCCATGATGGCGGCGGCCGCGGTGATGACCCGGGCGGTGTGGGAGAGGCCGTCGCTGACCGCGGTGGCGTTCACCCCGGTGTGGTCCCACTCCTCCTTGATCCTGGTCAGGAGGAAGACCTCGTAGTCCATCGACAGGCCGAAGAGGATGGCGAACATCGTCATCGGCATGAAGCTCTCGATCGGGCCGGTGCTCCCGAGCCCGATCAGGGTCCGGCCCCACCCCCACTGGAACACCGCCACCAGCACGCCGTAGGCGGCGCCGATCGACAGCAGGTTCATGATCACCGCCTTGAGCGGCACGAGGACCGAGCGGAACACCGCGAGCAGGAGCACGAAGCTGAGCACCAGCACGGCCCCGATGAAGAACGGCAGGCGGGCGCCGAGCAGGGAGGCCAGGTCGTCGAAGGCGGCGGTGACCCCGCCGACGTGGGCCTGCAGGCCGGTGCCGGCGGTGAGTCGGGGGAAGGTGTCGTCGCGCAGGCGGTGGATGAGCTGCACCGTCTGGGCCGCCTCGGGACCGGTGGTCGGGATGACCTGCATGACCGCGGCGCCGCCGGACGGGCTGGACAGGGCCGGCGTCACGCTGGCCACACCGGGCACCTTGGCCACCGCCGCCGAGACGGCGGGCAGCTTCGCCTGCGCCGCCTCGTTCGGCACGTCGAAGGCGACGAGCAGGGGTCCGTTGAAGCCGGGCCCGAAGCCCTTCTCCAGCAGGGCGTAGGCCTGGTGGGTGGTGTCCGACGCCGGTAGCGAGCTGGCGTCGGAGGTGCCGAGGCGGATCGAGAGCACCGGCCAGGAGAGGGTCAGCAGGATGATGAGCCCGACCGCGGCGAACGGCCACGGACGGCGCTGGATGGCACGGCTCCACCGGTACCAGAAGCCCTTCAGGTCGACCCGGCTGGCGTCGGCGGCCCACGGCAGGGCCAGTCGGTCGATGGTGTGGCCCACGAAGCCGAGCACCGCCGGTAGCAGGGTGAGCGAGCAGGCCATGGTGACGAGCACGGCCACCGCGGCGCCGAGCGCCATGCCGTTCACGAAGTCGATGCCCATGGCGAACATGCCGAGCAGCGAGATCACGACCGTGCACCCGGCGAACACCACCGCCTTGCCCGAGGTGGAGATCGCCTCGGTGGTGGCCTGGGCCGGGTCCTTGCCCTCCGACAGCCCCTGCCGGTAGCGCGTGACGATGAAGAGGGCGTAGTCGATGCCCACGCCGATGCCGATCATGGTCGCCAGCTCGATCACGAAGCTCGGCATGGTCACCACGTTCGACAGCAGGTTGACCGAGGCCAGCCCGACGCCCACGCCGAAGAGGGCGGTGCCGATGGGCAGGCCCATGGCCAGCACCGAGCCGAAGGCGACGATCAGGATCACGACGGCGGCGAGGAGCCCGATGCCCTCGCTGTCGATCTTCTCCTGGGCGGCGAACTGCGAGGCCGACAGCTCCACCTGCAGCCCGTCGCCGCGAGCGCCTTGGACCAGGTGCTCGACCCGGTCGACCAGGGTCGGCGGGAGGATCGACGGGTCGTCGAACTGCACCCGGGCGTAGGCGACGGTGCCGTCGGGCGAGACCTGCTTGAAGGCCCCGGGATCGAAGGGCCCGACCGCCCCGCGGACGCCAGGCACCTTGCCGAGCTGCTGGACGAGGGTGTCGATCCGAGCCTTGGTCGCCGGCGCCGACACGGGCCCGGTCGAGGCGAACACCACATCGGTCGAGGCCCCCGCCGCGGCGGAGAACTTGGAGGTCAGCAGGTCCTGGGCCTTCTGGGCGTCGCTGTCGGGGAGGTGGAAGGACAGCGCGAACCGGCTACCGCCGGCCGAGGAGAGGACGTTCACCCCGATCAGGAGCACCAGCCACGCCGCCAGCACGATCCGCCGACGGCGATGGCACCATCCGGCCACCCTCTCGAGCACGTGTCCCTCCCAGGTCCCTCGTCCGGCGATCATCGATGCGGCGTCCGGGGGACGGCCGACCCGGTCCAATCGGCGCGTTCCGCCCACACGTGAGCGTGTCATGCCCGCCCGGCCCGGTCACCCCTTGCAGGTCACCCCCGGGGGCGGGTCACCGGGCACCCGGCCGACCGGCTCGGTGATGGTGTCGCCGTGGCCGGCGGGCACGGTGCTGGACGGCGTGCCGGTGCCCGACGAGCTGCTCGTGCCCGACGCCGAGGTGGTCGGGGTGCCGGCCGCCGTGCCCGGCGGGCGGGCGACGGGGTCGACGGTCGTGAAGTCGGTGCCGGCCACGAGCACGACGGCGTCGGGGGCGAGGGTCGGATCGGGGACGAGGGTGGCGCCGGAGGTCAGGTGGCGGGCCAGCAGGTCGGCCCCCTCCTGGCTGTCCCCGCCGTAGCGGATCTGGGTCCGGTCGATCAGACCGAGGCCGATCTCGCTGCCGTTGCCCCAGCGGGCGATGTGGAAGCCGGACGCCTGCAGCGCCCCCGAGATGTTGGCGCCGAGGCTGGCGTCGTTCGTGCCGTTCAGCACGGTGACGTGGACGTCGCCCTCGGTCGTCGGCGGCAGCGGATCGCGGAAGCGGTCGAGGACCGGGGTGGCCAGCACGTCGTCCATCTTCAGCACCTGGGCCCCGCCGGCGGTGGTGTAGGGCATCACCGGCAGGCTCACGGTGTCGAGCTTCGACGGGTCGAAGTCGGCGAAGCGGTGGGCCAGGGCCAGCAGGTCGCTGACCGAGAGGCCGGTGTCGATGCTGACGTTGTCGATGCCCACCTGCACCAGCTGGTTGAGCGTCACCGGGTTGGAGATCTTGGTCAACGCCTTGGTCAGCGCCCGGCGCATGAAGTGCTGCTGGCGGGCGATGCGCCCCAGGTCGCCGGTGCCGTCGGTGACGGTGCGACCGTTGGGGAGGGTGTAGCTGAGGTCACGGGATCGGGCGAAGGCCAACGCCTGCGAGCCGTCGAGCACGGTGCAGCCGGTGGTGTTGATCTCGAGGCCGGAGTGGGGGTCGTGCATGGGGGTGTCGAAGTACATGGGCACCCCGCCGATGGTGTTCACCAACCCCTCGAAGCCCTTGAAGTTCACCTCGATGAAGTGGTTGATCGGGATCTTGAACCGCTCCTCGATCGTGTCGACGAGCGTCTGCTTGCCGAAGCCGAAGGCGGCGTTGATCCGCTCGTTCATGTTCTGGCCGGCGATGGGCCCCCAGAGGTCGCGGGGCAGCGACAGCAGCGACACCCGCTCGTTGTGCGGGTCGATCCGCATCACCATGATCGTGTCGGACCGCTCGCCGGGCGACGCCCCGAACGCCGCCCCGTTCGGGTCGGCGGCGGCCAGGTCGGTGCGGGAGTCCGAGCCCACGACGAGGTAGTTGGCCGGCGCGCCGTCGGCCGCGGTGTTCAGGGCGATCTTGTCGCGATGGATCTGGCCGTAGCGCCAGGCGCCGTAGCCGACCGCCAGCGCCGCCACGGTGCAGGCGACGGTGAGCAGGCCGAGGGTGCCGAGGAGCAGCTTCTGGGCCGAGGAACGCCCGCCGGGGCGGGCCGAGGCGTCGCCCAGGAACATGGCGTTCCACGCTAGCGACGGCCCTGCACGAGTCCCGTGCACCCTGTGACCGACGGCGCCCTGCCCGACGGCCCCGACGGCGAGCCCGCGCCGGGCACCCGCTGCCGATCGGCGACGGGCGCTCAGGCGTTGGCCGGCTTCGGCTCCTTCGGCAGGCCGAGGACCCGCTCGCCCACGATGTTGCGCTGGATCTCGGCGGTCCCGCCCCAGATCGTCTCGGAGCGGCTGAAGAAGAACGAGGCCTGCAGCGGGCTGACCGGGTAGTCGCGCTCGACGCTGTGGCGACGGACCCCGGGGAGGGCCTCGTCGTCGTGCTCGCCGCCCAGCACGTCGCCGGCCATGCCGAGGATGTCCATGGCCAGCTTCATGGTGTCCCGGTGGGTCTCGGACCAGAACATCTTGTTGGTGGCGCCGAGGGCGGTGACCCCGAAGTCCTTCTTGTCGTGCAGCACCGAGCTCAGGGTGCGGTAGCCGTTGAAGCGCATGATCTGCACCTTGGACCACTGGCGGGCCAGGCGCTGGCGGATGATCGGGTCGTCGATCCGGCCGTTCGCCCGGGCCTTGTCGATGATGGCCTCGAGCTCGCGCTCGAAGCGCCGGTAGCTGGTGGTCGCCGAGGATCCCCGCTCGAAGCCGAGGGTGGTCATGGCGACCTTCCAGCCGTCGTTGAGACCGCCGACCACGTTCTCCTTCGGGCACCGGGCGTCGGAGAAGAACACCTCGTTGAACTCGCCGGAGCCGTCGGGCTGGACGATGGGTCGCACCTCGATGCCGTCCTGCTTCATGGGCACGAGCAGGTAGGAGATGCCCTTGTGCTTCGAGGCCTCGGGGTCGGTGCGGGCCAGCAGGAAGATGTAGTCGGCGTACTGGGCCTGGGTGGTCCAGACCTTCTGGCCGTTGATGACCCACTCGTCGCCGTCGAGCTCGGCCCGGGTCTTGAGCGAGGCCAGGTCGGAGCCCGACTCGGGCTCGGAGAAGCCCTGGCACCAGGAGATCTGGCCGCTCAGGATCTGGGGCAGGAAGTGCCGCTTCTGCTCCTCGGTGCCCCACTGCAGGATGGTGGGGCCGACCAGGGTGTCGCCGAAGAAGTCGGCCCGCATGGGCGCGTGGGCCCGGGCGAACTCCTCGTTGAGGACCACGCTCTGCAGCGTCGAGAGGCCCTTGCCGCCGTACTCCTGGGGCCAGGAGGCGCAGATCCAGCCGCCCTCGTGCAGGGTCTGCACCCAGGCCTCGTTGAACTTCTTGCGATCGTCGCCGGTGAGCTCGAAGTCGTCGTCGAACCAGCCGTCGGGCAGGTGCTCCTCGAGCCAGGCCCGGATCTCGGCGCGGAACTCCTCGGCCTCGGGGGGGTAGGTCAGATCCATGGCCCCATCTTGACCGACGGGTCAAGTCTGGGGCGAGCCGGGGCGGGCCCCTGCGCCCGTGCCCGTCAGCCGGTCTCAGCCGGTGTCAGCTCGGTCTCAGCCGGGGGCGCCGGCCCGCTCGAGCACCTCGGCCACCGCGTCGTGACCGAGCTCGCGAGCGAACCCCAGCGCCGAGTACCCGTGCTCGCCGCGCCGCCCGGGGTCGGCGCCGCACTGCAGGAGGCGGGCCACCACCCGCTCGTGACCGCTCTGGGCGGCGAACATGAGCGCCACGTTGCCCTCGTCGTCGGCCGCGTCGACGTCGGCGCCGTGGTCGACCAGGGCCTGGACCACCGGCTCGTGGCCGCCGTTGGCCGCGTAGAGCAGCGCGGTGGCGCCGGAGGCGTCCCGATGGTCGACGTCCGCGCCCCGCAGGAGCAGGTCGTCGACCAGACCGAGCCGCCCCCGCATGGCGAAGGCCATGAGCATGGTCGCCCCCTCCCCCAGCGGCTTGGCCACCGACGGGTGGGGCTCGGGCAGGAGCCGGATCGGGAGCGACACCGTCGCGGCCATGCGGTTCGCCGTCGCCTCGACGATCGGGGCGGGGTCGTCGGGGTCGTCGGCCCGGCTGTAGAGCAGCAGGGCGTCGCCGGCGGCGGTCACCGACCGAAGCTCGTTGACCAGCTGGGCCTGGGTGAGCCAGGCCTGGGTGCCGTCGGCGCGCACGACGAAGATCGCCCCGTCCACGGTGAGGTGAACGTAGAACGGCGAGGGCATCGGCGGCCGACGGTATCCCCTGCGGCTCCCCCGGGGTGCCGAGATGGGCGCCGCCTACGATGCCGCGATGGCTGTGACCGAGGAGCAGACCGCCCCGCCCAAGCGGGAGCGCTGGACCAACCAGTGGAAGGAGCTCTACGACGAGGTCATCACCTCCGGTCTGTGCACCGGCTGCTCCGGCTGCGTGGTCGCCTGCCCCCACGACGTGATCGGCTACCAGCACGAGGAGGGCGGGTACCGGCCGTTCCACCTCGAGGACGAGCTGGGACCCGACGACTGCATCCACGGCCAGAAGGGGTGCACGTCCTGCACCCGGGCCTGCCCCCGCTTCCGGGACTGGGAGAGCACCGCCGACGACCACCTGTTCGCCCGGGAGCGGACCGTCGAGGAGCTGTCGGGCATCTACGACGAGGTGCTGCTCACCCGGGCGGCGGACGACTCGGTGCACGACCTCGGCCAGGACGGCGGCCTGGTGTCGGCGATCCTGCTGTGGCTGCTCGAGGAGGGCTACATCGACGGGGCCCTGGTGTCGTACCTGGAGGGCGACGGCTCGACCTGGAAGGCCAAGCCGGGCGTCGCCACCAACCGGGAGGAGGTGCTGGCCACCGCCGGCAGCCGCTACACCTACTCGGCCAACCTGCTCGCCATCGACGAGGCGCTCGAGCGGGGGCTGTCCAAGCTGGCGCTGGTCGGCATGAGCTGCATGACCTCGGTCCCGCCGATCATGTGGTCGCGCAAGGTCGGCAAGATCTCCAAGCCGATCATCTTCAACATCGGGCTGCTCTGCTCGAAGACCTTCGACGACCGGATCTTCGAGGAGCTGTTCGAGGCCAAGTACGGCCTCAAGCGGGCCGACATCAAGAAGGTCAACATCAAGGGCGTCTTCCAGATCTGGACCCACGACGGCGAGTACCACGAGGTCCCGCTCAAGGAGTGCCACGCCTGGACCCGTGAAGGCTGCAACCACTGCCCGGACTTCGCCGCCGAGCACGCCGACATCTCGACCGGCGGCATCGGCAAGTACAACGACTGGACCCTCACCGTGGTCCGCACCGAGCTCGGCAAGGCGGTGATGGATCGGCTGGTGGCGGCAGGGCGCATCGAGACCCGTCCCGGCAGCGACGACCCCGCCGCCATCGAGCTGATGCACAAGCTGTCGCGTCGCAGCCGCAAGCGGTGGCCCGAGTTCGCCGTCGACCTGCCGGGCCGGGTGCCGCCCCTCCCCCCGAAGAAGCCCAAGCCCGCGGCGGACGGAGCCGCCGCCGGCTAGGACGAGGCGCCGGAGCTCGAGGCCGGGGCGGGGGTGGAGCCGCCCGGGCTGGTCGTGGTGGTGGAACCACCCGCCGGGCTCGTCGTCGTGGTCGGACCGGAGGACGGGCTGGTCGCCGACGCCTGGCAGGCCGTCACCTGCTTGGCGATGGGCGCCGGCAGCGTCTGGTTCGGGTTGTCCTGCAGGCTCGAGTTGGCCTTGGTGAAGGTGGCGAACGGGACGTTCTTCACCAGGCCGTCGTAGACGCAGCGGCAGTCCTTCTCGCTGCCGAGCTTCACGGCGGACCCGGTCGAGGTCCCGGAGTCGCGGCTGCCCGACGACGTGTTCGACGCGCCGGTGCAGCCCTCGACGAACGCCTTCTCGACGTCGGAGCCGTACTTGGTGGGCTGCTGGTTGCCGCAGGCCGCCACCAGCACCAGACCCAGCGCGACGAGGGCTACGACGAGCGGGCGACGTCGGGTCGCGACGAGGGTGCGGCGGCGGACAGGCACGGCGGAAGACGGTACCTGACCGTCTCCCCCCGACGAAGCCCGCCCACCCGCCACCGATCGGGTGAGCGGCGGATCCGGCGACCGGACCGGCGACGGGCCAGGCGACCCCGCCGACGGCGGACCCGCAGACCAGGCGGCGCCGCCGGCGACCGATCCCGGCAGACCAGGCGGCGCCGCGGATGGGGCTCACGGCCCGAGCGCCAGGGGGAGGCGGCGCGCTTCGTCGGCCGTCACCACATCGGCGGTGCGCCGACCTCCGGCGACCGGATCGGTGCGGATGGCCGCACCACCGCAGCTGCCCTCGCGGCTCAGAGCGACGTGGTTCGGGGGCGGGGGCAACCGGCCGGGCTCTCCGCGGACGGCCCGGGGTGGACCGGGCCCCGAGGGCGGAGCCAGGATCCACGAGAAGGGCATGTGGCCGGGCTCGAGCCGCCAGCCGCTCGTCGTGACCAGGTCGTGGTGGTGACGGCAGAGCGGTGCCAGCTCGACCAGCGCGGTTCGGCCGGTGTCGGCCCAGCCGGTGGACGAGGTGGTGTGGTGGATCTCGAGGCAGTGCCGCGACCCGCAGACCACGCATCCGTCGTAGAGCACGTCGAGCGCCACCTTCATCCGCTCGGTCGGTGCCCGGCTGGCGCTCGCCATGGTGCGGAGCTCGTCGCCGTGGCGCAGGAACAGTCGAAGGGTCGCCTCGCCCAGCTGCTCGACGGCCCATCCGACCGGGACCGGCCCGATGCCCGGGATCTCGCAGTGCTCGCCGGGCTCGGCGGCCCGCCGTCGCAGCGCCGGCAGGTCGACGACCACCGAGATGGCGACCTTCGGCTTCGGTGGATCACACCCGTCGGTGCCGGCGCCACCGGACCGGGAGCGACGAGCGAGCTCGACCAGCGCATCGGCCCGGTAGGCGGCCTGGGGATCGCGCCCGCCCGAGCGGTGCGCGACCCGGTAGACCCCCTCGGTCAGGCGCTCGAGCTCTGCCTGCACCTCGGCCCCGGCCTGGGGCGGCAGCACCGCGTCCATGGTCCAGCAGCCGTCGGCATCGTGGCCGAACCGCACCCGGCGCGCCTGACGCTGCCGGCGTTCCCGCGCGGCATCCTCCTCGGCCGTGCGTGCCGACGCCCGGACGCGATCGGCCCGCAGCCGGGTCTGGCGGAGCGTCTCCCGTCGTGCCCGGTCGACCAGCTCGGGCTCGGACGCCGGGTCGGACCGGGTGGCCAGGCTCACCGCTGCGGCCTGCTCGGTGGAGATGGCGCCCTCTCGGAGGGCGCCCGCCAGCTCGGACTGCACCGACAGGGCCTGAGCGGTCTCGGCATCGCGACGAGCCGTGCCGAAGCTCCCGCCGGTGCGACAGGTCAACCAGTCCTCGAAGCTGCGCGCCCCGTCACCGCTCCACGACCCGGTCTTCGACACCCGACCGGCGAGCAGCAGGCGCGCCGCCCCGAGGAGCTTCTCGGTGGCCAGCACCGCGGTGAGCGCCGATCGGGCCGCGCCGCCGGACAACGCCTCGGGATCGAGGTCTGTCACCAACGCGGCCACGTCGTCGTGGATCGCTTCGAACGAGCCCACCGGTCGGTCACCTCCCTCCGTGAGCACACGTCGACCGAGGTCGACGGAACGGCTGACGGGTCCGAAGAGGACCGAGCCACTCGGTCATCGGAGACGACCAGGTGGTACTACCGACAATACACGTACAGGTGTTCGTTGTCAAGAGGGAGCTGGTCCCGATCCGCCAGAGCCAGGTGTGCCGCTCCGATCGACAGGGTACGGATGCCCACTGACGGGATGCGAGTGGGAGGGACGTGCGATGCGACGGGATCGACGGATCGCTGCGACCTTCGGCGCGCTGGCGGTCGGGCTCCTGCTCCTCGCCGGCTGCGGCGGCAGCGGGCACGGGGCGGCCCGCCCCGAGACGGAGCCGACCGGCGCGCCCAGCCCCGTGACCACCCGGGAGCAGCTCGAGGCCGAGATCCTCACCGACTACCGCGCCGCCAACGACGCCTACCACGACGCCATCAACAGCGGGAACCCCGATCTCCCCGCCCTCGCGGCCACCCACACCGGGGCGCATCTCGAGAAACTACGCAACCGACTTCGTGCTCGCGCCGCCGCCGGACAACTTGGTCGAGACGGACCTCACAGCAGAGACACCAGCCGAGCCACCGTCGATCAGGTCCTCGAAAACCGGATCATCGTTCGTGATTGTCAGATCGATGACGGACTACTGGTCACTGGGTCCTCTGGAGAGATCGTCGACAGTGACACGGTCACCCGACTGCTACAAGCAGAACTCGTACGCGTCGACGGTCGCTGGCGGGTCGCTTCAAATCGGGCGCTGGTCGAGTGGGACGGGGTCAGCGGATGCGCCGCCTCCTAATCGCAGCCGTCAGCTGTGCCGTCCTGGTGTCCGCCGGTGGCTCCGCCGCCGTCGCTGACAGCGGCGCCGATCAGGTCTCGGCATCGGCGGATCCAGGTGGTGGGGTCACCGTGTCGAGCGAGGCGCACGGCGGCGGGCCGGGGCGACCGGCGGTCGGGGCCGGTGGTGTCCCGGCGACCGGTGGCGGTTCGCCGGCGGCTCCGGCGCGTCCGACCCCCGCGCTGACCGCCGCCTGCACGGTGACGGGCCCGACCCCGACCGGCGCCTGCGCCCCGGCCGCTCCGGCACCCGCCCTCCCCGCGGCTGCGCAGCCCCCGGACGGCTTCGTGGTCGCGGTCAGCGCCCGGGACCGCCTGGCCCTCCCCCTCCCCGACGCCCGGTTCGCCCCACCGGACGGCGCCGACCAGTTGGTCGGCTTCGCCACCTGGCTCTGGATCGACGCCGCCCAGTGGCACGGGCTGTCGACCAGCGTGATGGTCCCGGGCGTGGCGGCCACCGTCCGGGCCCGACCGGTGGCGCTCACCTGGCGGACCGGCGACGGCGACGTGGTCGCCTGCGACGGGTCCGGCACCCCGTACCGCACCGAGGTCCCCGACCGCGACCAGCAGAGCGGCTGCACGCACACCTACCTGGCCACCGGCGACGTGACCGCCACCGTGACCGTCCACTGGCAGCTGGACTGGAGCGCCACCACCGGCCAGCAGGGCACCTTCGGGCTGGTCGACCGCACCACGACCGTGCCCCTCCACGTCGTGCAGGTCCAGGCCGTCACGGACTGACCGCACCGCCCCGCCCACCGGCACCCCGCAGCACCGCCCAGCCCCGCCCCACCGCCGGACCACGCTCCCCCGCCGAACCGCCCGCTCCGCCGCCGAGACCCCCGGTGACGGCGGTCAGATGCGCGCCGGCAGCGAACGGCCGAGCTCGGCTCCGCCGGCATCCAGGGCGGCGACACCCACCAGACGGGCGCCGGACGGCACCGCATCGACCGAGACCGTGGACTCGAAGCCGAGCTTCGGCGTGCGGGCCACCTCGGCCAGGTCCCCCGCCGCGGTCCCCGCCTCGAGCACCCAGGTGGCGACCTCGGTGGCGCCGTTCCAGCTCGCCGCCACCGACAGCCCGGGACCGCCGGCCACGACCGCGGCCTTCGGCCTGGTCGTCGGGCGTCCGACCCACGGGGCCCGGAACGCCCGGTACGAGGCGGCGTCGTCGAGGAACTGCCCGTCGAAGCGGACCGTGCCGTCGTCGGCGAACTGGGTCACGTACGGCTTGTTGCCCCACCCGACCACCACGTCGCCCGACCCCAGGGGCTCGACGCTGCCCTGGCTGCTGCACAGCAGGTCGCCACGGGTGAACGAGCGCGAGAGGGCCACCGTCCGGGCCGTGTCGTCGACGGTCAGGAGCAGCCCCTGCGACCTGGGCTGGGTCGGCTGGAGGTCCTCCAGGCCGGCCCCGTTGTCGAAGATCGACAACCGACCGTCCGGCAGCCGGGTGGCGTCGTGCTGCCAGAGGAACGCCGCGTCGGGGGCGAGGGCGAAGTCCGACCGCTTCCCGCCCATCCGCCACACCACCTGGCCGGTGCGACGGTCGAGCTTGTACACGCAGGACGTGTGGCGGGCCGAGACCAGCAGGTTGCCGTCGAGGTCCTCGGCCACCGAGTTCACGTGCAGGAAGTCGAACGGATCCGAGCCCTCCGCCTGCAGGGTGGCGTAGGTGTCGCCCACGTCGACGTGCTCGCTCCCCATCCACTCGAGGACGACCCTTCCGGTGGCGACGTCGACCTCGAGGATCCCCGAGTCGAGCACGGGCGCCGCCGCCGACCCTCCGACCGGCCGCAGGTCCCCGGTGACGGGGTGGTAGACGACGAACAGCACCGTGCCGGACGCGGTCAGGGTGGCGTCGTGCAGGTCGGGGGCCAGGCCGTCCCCGCTGGCGATGCGGGCGATGTCGCGGTAGGCGTCGTCGGCGATCACCAGCTCGCCGCGTCCCCAGCCCGACTGGTTGATCACGCCCTCCCACCAGGTGAGCACGGGTCGACCGCCGTACTGCTGCACCTTGAGGTCGGTGGCGACCCGGGCCCCCGCCATCGGCCGGAACCACACCAGCCGCCCGGCGCCGTCCATGATCATCGGTCCGCTCTGGGAGTCACCCTTGGCCGGCGTGGTGAGGAGCAGCCCGTCGGCGTCGTCGAGCGGGCCGGGCGGCAGCACCTCGAACCGGGGCGGGTGCAGGTCGGCCCGGCTCTGGAAGAGCTGCCCGGCGGGGGTGGCGGAGGCGGACGGCGAGGTGCTCGGCGCGGACGTCGCGCCCGGGGCGGTGGAGGACCTGGTCGCCGCCGTGGTGCGCCCCAGGCCGAAGCCGCCGGCGCCGACGGCGACCGTCGCTCCGGCGCCGACCTTCAGCACCGAACGGCGGCTCCACGTCGCCCGACCCTCGGTCGGCTCGTCCCCAGGTGCGTCCACGGCGTCTCCGGCGTCCTCGACCATCCCACCACTCTTCCCGACCAGGCTGAGAGGTGGGGAAGGGTCTGGTGTGAGGACCCTGCGGAGACGGCCGCCCTCGCTAGCCGCCCAGGGCCCGCGCCCGGCGCAGCACGGCGTCGAACATGTCCGGGGTGAGCTTGCCGGTGAAGGTGTTCTGCTGGCTCACGTGGTAGCTCGCCAGCAGGGTGGGACCGGCCGCGAGCGGCACCTCGACCCCGTGGCCGAAGGCCGGTCGAGGTGAGGGGGCCCCGAGCAGCCCCGCCACCACGCCGTAGGCGAACTGGCCGAGGACCAGGACGACCCGCACCCCGGTGAGCAGCTCGAGCTCGCGCTCGAGGAACGGCCGGCACCGGTCCCGCTCCTCGACCGTCGGCTTGTTGGCGGGCGGGGCGCAGCGGACGGGGGCGGTGATGTAGGCCCCGGTCAACCGCAGCCCGTCGTGCCGATCCCGGCTCGTCGCCTGGTTGGCGTAGCCGGTGCGGTGCAGCGCGGCGTACAGGAAGTCGCCGGAGCGGTCGCCGGTGAACATCCGCCCGGTGCGGTTGGCCCCGTGCGCGGCGGGAGCGAGGCCGACGACGAGCAGGTGGGCGTCGGGATCGCCGAACCCCGGGACGGGTCGGGCCCAGTAGTCGTGGTCCCGGTAGGCCGCCCGCTTCTCCCGGCCGACCGCTTCGCGCCAGGCCACCAGGCGGGGGCAGGCCCGGCAGGCGACGACCTCGGCGTCGAGCTGCTGCAGCTGGTCCACCGACCGACCGTAGGCGGCCGGGTGCCCGATAGGTTCCGGTGTCTTGGCCCGAACCCGACGCCCGCCCACCACGACCGTCCTGCTGGTCCGCCACGGCCAGACGCCGACCACCGGCGCCACCCTGCCCGGCCGGGCCCCCGACCTCCACCTCGCCGACAAGGGCCTGCAGCAGGCCGAGCACGCCGCCGAGCGGATCGCCGGGCTGAAGGCGATCGACGCCGTCTACGCCTCGCCGATGGAGCGCACCCGCGAGACCGCGGCCCCCATCGCACGCGCCCGCAAGCTCCGCGTCCGCGTGCACCGGGGGCTCAACGAGTGCGACTTCGGTGAGTGGACCGGCCGGCAGCTGAAGGACCTGCGCAAGCTCCCCGAGTGGAAGACGGTGCAGTCCTACCCGAGCGGCTTCCGGTTCCCCGACGGCGAGTCGTTCACCGAGATGCAGACCCGGATCACCGGCGCCATCGCCGACCTCTGCGACCGGCACCCGAACAAGACCGTGGTCGCCGTCTCCCACGCCGACCCGATCAAGGCGGCCGTCGCCGCCGCGGTCGGCACCCACCTCGACCTCTTCCAGCGCATCGTCGTGTCGCCCTGCTCGGTCACCGCCATCACCTACACCGCCGGTGGGCCGATCGTGCTCGCCACCAACTCCACCGGCGACGACCTGGCCCGGCTGGTGCCGTCGTGAGCGAGTCCTTCGAGCTCGACGAGCCGGACCACTTCACCGCGGGCGCCCTCGGCCGCCCCGGGTCGCGCACCTTCTTCCTCCAGGCCGGGGACGCCGGCCGGACGCTCTCGTTCAAGTGCGAGAAGGAGCAGGTGGGGGCGCTGGGCGAGTACCTCGGCCAGGTCCTGGCCGACCTGCCCGCCGTCGAGGACGGGCCGCCCGTCGACCTCGCCCTGCGGGAACCGGTCATGAGCGAGTGGATCGCCGGCTCGATCGGCGTCGCCTACGACGAGGCCGCCGACCGGGTGGTGCTGATGATCGAGGAGGCGGTGCTCGTCGACCCCGAGGCCCCGGACGAGGCGCCGGAGCCGGCGACCCTGCGGCTGCGGCTCACCCGCCCCCAGGTCGCGGCCTTCGCCCGGCGGGCCGAGCAGCTCATGGCCGGCGGTCGTCCGCCGTGCCCGCTCTGCGGCAACCCCATGAGCCCGGAGGGCCACGCCTGTCCCCGCACGAACGGCCACGGTCCACCCGATTGACCGACCACGACGACCGGGATCCCGCGTCGTTCGGCCAGGAGCCGTGGCCCGACGCCGAGGAATTCCTCGCCGGCGGCGAGATCTGCCTGGTCGGTCGGATGCCCTGGAGCTCGAACGCCACCTTCCTGGTCGAGGTGGCCGGGGAGCGCCGCCACGACCCCGACGACGAGCGGCCGGACCACGAGCAGCCGGACCACGAGCGGCCGGACCACGAGCCGGCGATCGCCCACGCCGTCTACAAGCCCCACCAGGGCGAACGACCGCTCTGGGACTTCCCGGACGGGCTCTACCGGCGGGAGGTGGCCGCCTACGTCCTGTCCGAGCAGCTCGGCTGGCGGCTGGTGCCGCCGACGGTCGAGGCCGACGGGCCGCTCGGCGTCGGGTCGCTGCAGTGGTTCGTCGACGCCGACTTCGAGCAGCACTACTTCACCCTCTACGAGCAGGGGCGCCACCACCGGCAGCTGCAGGCCATCTGCGCCTTCGACCTGGTCGTGAACAACACCGACCGCAAGGGCGGCCACTGCCTGATCGACGGGCGCGACCACATCTGGGCCATCGACAACGGCCTGGCCTTCCACGAGGACTTCAAGCTGCGCACCGTGATCTGGGAGTTCGCCGGCACCGAGGTGCCCGACGACCTCCTCGACGACCTCCGGGCGCTGGTCACCGACGGGCTCTCGCCCCGCTTCGACGACCTGCTCTCCCCCGTCGAGCGGACCGCGGTCGTGGCCCGCGCCGAGGCGCTGGTGCACCGGGGCCGGTTCCCCGCCGACCACACCGGGCGCCGGTTCCCCTGGCCGCTCGTCTGACCGGGCTGCGTCCGGCTGGTCAGCCGCCGACCGGGCCCAGCACCCGGTCGAGCTCGGGGTTGGCGAAGGTGCCGCCCGGATCCAGCTCGGCCCGCACCTGCTGGAAGTCGTCCCACCGCGGGTAGCGGGGCGCCAGGGTCGCGGCGGTCTGGAAGTGCAGCTTGCCCCAGTGAGGACGACCGTCGTGGGCGTCCATGATCGCCTCGACCCCCTTGAAGTACTGGTCGTGGGGCAGACCGACCGGCACGTGCACCGCCAGGTAGGCGGTCTCCCGCCCGTGGGCGGTGCTCAGCGCGATGTCGTCGCCGGCCACGAACCGGCACTCGACGGGGAACCCGACCGGGACCCGGAGCCGACGAACCAGGTCGCGCAGCTCGGCGAAGGCCGAACGGAACGCCGGGCGGGGCACGGCGTACTCCATCTCCACGAACCGCACCCAGCGGGCGCTGGCGAAGACCCGATGGCTGACGTCGACGTACTCCTGACGTCCGGTGGACGGCAGGCGCTTGGCCAGCCGGGGGATCAGCTCGGGACGGCGGCGACCGACGGCCATCACCGCCCCGAAGCCGATGTTGTCGATGAGCAGGTCGTTCCGGAGCGCCTGCCACCGGGACCGGGGACGGATGGGCTCCCGGGTCCGCCGGTTGCGCTTGGTGAGCGCCCATCGGGTCCCCGGGATCCAGAAGAGCTCGTAGTGGTCGTTGCCGTCGATCAGGTCGTCGAGCTGCTCGAGCACCTCGTCGACCGGGGCGGGCTCCTCGAGGGCGTGGAGGTTGAACGCCGGGACGCACTGCAGGGTCGCCGAGGTCACCAGACCGAGGGCACCGACCGAGGCACGGGCCACGGACCACACCTCGGGCCGCTCGTCGGCCGAGCACGACACCACCGAGCCGGAGCCGTCGACCAGGCGGAGGCCGACGAGCTGGGCCGAGAGGTTCTGGAAGCGGATGCCGGTGCCGTGGGTGGCGGTGGCGGTCGCCCCGGCCACCGACTGGTAGGCGATGTCGCCGAGGTTGGGCAGGGCGAGGCCGAGGCGGTCCAGCTCGACGTTGAGCTCGCCGAGGCTGATCCCGGCCTCCACCGTCACCCGGTGCCGCGCCCGGTCCACGGCCAGCACGCGGCGGCAGGCGGACAGGTCGACCTGGACGCCGTCGGTGCAGGCGACGGCGGTGAAGCTGTGCCCCGCCCCGACGCCCTTCACCCGCCGGCCGGCCTCGACCGCCCGGCGAACGGTGGCGACCGCCTCGGCCTCGTCCAGTGGTCGGGCGACCTCGACCGGCGCGCAGTGCTGGTTGCGGGCCCAGTTGCGCCACACCTCGACCGGCGCGCTCACCCCGCCTCCTCGATCGCCGGCATCGGGGGCACCGCCGGCGGGCTCAGCTCCGCAGCGCCGGCCCCGGCCGGAACGTCGGCGTCGGCGTCGGCCGGCGGGTCGACCGCCTCGCCGCCGGACCCGTCGTCGCCGTCCGCCGGCTCGTCGACACCGTCGGTCGGTGTCGGCTCGCCCGCCGCGTCCGCCTCCGTCTCTGCGGTCGGCTCCTCCGCCTCGGTCTCTGCGGTCGGCTCCTCCGCCTCCGTCTCTGCGGTCGGCTCCTCCGCCTTCTCGACCGGGGTCGCCTCGTCCTCGTCGGCCGGCGTCCCGGCCGCCTCCGCCGCCGTCGCCGGCTCCGGGGCGGGGCGCTCCAGCCGGGCCAGGATCTCGGGCGGCACGGGCTCCTCGCCGTCGAGCTGGCGGATCCGGGTGTGGACCAGGTCCGCCTCGTCGCCCTGCAGGCCGACCTCGAGGGTCCGCCGCATCGTCGTCACGACGAGGAACGTGGTGTCGGGCCCGAAGTACTCCTCCTCGGGGAACCGGGCGGCGCGGGTCACCACCTTCTCGGCGCCGCGCACCTGGAGCGGACGGGTGACCGGCGTGGCCAGGATCTCGAGCGGGTCGCCGCGCTTGTCGCGGGTCCACCTGGCTTCCGGCGCCGGCCGGTCGCCCGTGGCCGGGCGCGGCGCCGGCAGGTGCAGCGTCCCGATCTCCCACCCGCCCCAGCCACGCGAGTCGGTGCGACGCACCCAGGCCCGGACCTCGACCTCCTCGCCGGCCTCCAGCAGGTCGCGGCGGGTGCTGTGGTCCCCGTACTCCCGGTGGGGCAGGTCGTCCTCGACCCCGTTGCGGTCGCACCAGCGGCGCAGCACGAGCGACAGCTCGGCCCGCTGGTGAGCGCTGCCCGGCACCGCCAGGGTGGCCAGGGGCCGGACGACGGTCCCGCCGGGCCGCACCAGCCCCACCACGACGCCCGTGCGGCCGATGCGGCCGCCGACCCGATCGGCCTGCACCCGCTCGATCTCCGGGGCGGCGACCTCGCACCGCCGGATCAGGTTCCGCACCCGGATGCGGTCGTCCTCGACCACCACCGCCACCGGCCAGGCCCGTGCCGCCAGCCCTGCGGCGGCGACCAGCAGGACGGCGGCGAGCACGACGCCCAGCGGCGAGCCGAGCACCGTCACGGCCAGGAGGGCCAGCACCACCCCGAGCAGGACGGGGCCGCCCACCACGACGAGGCGGACCGACCGGGGGGCGAAGCTGCGGTCCGCGGCCATGGACGCCACCGTAGGCGTGCCCCCGACGAGATCCGGGGCTCTGGCACACTGCCCCAGCGTGTGGTCCTCGTCCGACGTCCGCGGCCGGCGATCCGGTCGCCGACGGGCGGCCGGCGCCGTCGCCGTCCTGGCCCTGCTCTGCGCCGCCGCGGCGTGCTCCTCATCAGGACGCACCCCTCCCGCCGGGTCCGTCCCCTCCGCCCCGACGACCCGGGCGAGCGACGCCCCGACCACCGGTGCGACGACCGAGGCACCCTCCACCGATCCGACGACGGCCCCGACCAGCGGACCGCCGGCCGCCCCGCCCACCACCGCCCCACCGGCGGACCGCACCCTGCGCGACCTGCCCATCACCAGCGCCAGCTACGACTTCGTCGATCCGACACGACCCACCGTGACCTCCGGTGGGGTGCAGGTGGCACCGACCCGCAGCCTGCCCACCACGGTGTGGTACCCGGCGACGGGCGGGCCGTGGCCCCTCGTCGTGTTCGGCCACGGCTTCCAGGTCGGTCCGCAGCCGTACCTGCGGCTGTGCGAGCTCTGGGCGTCGGCCGGCTACGCGGTGGCGGTGCCGTCGTTCCCCCTCACCGACCAGGCCCGGGCCGGCGCCTACCTCGACGAGGCCGACATCCAGAACCAGCCGCAGGACATGCGCTTCCTGATCGGCGCCCTGCTGGCCCGCTCGGGCCAGGCCGGAGATCCGCTCGCCGGCCTGCTCGACGCCGACCGCGTCGGCGTGGCCGGGCACTCCGACGGCGCCAGCACCGCGCTGGCGGTCGGCTACTACCCCGGCCTCCAGGACCCGCGGGTGAAGGCGGTGGTCGCCCTCTCCGCCGATCCGTTGCCGAACCTGCCGTCGGCCACCGGCACGGCGACCCTGCTCGACGTGCACGGCGACGCCGACACCATCACCCCGTTCGCCAACGGCGAGAAGGTCGTCGACCAGATCCAGGTCCACCGCTTCTTCCTCGTGCTCCACGGCGCCGACCACCTCCCCCCGGTGGTGGGAGGATCGCCGTGGACGCCGGTCCTCGACGCGGTGACGCTGGACTTCCTCGACCGCTACCTGGCCGGTCGCACCGCCGACGACGACCGGCTGCTGGCCGATGGTGGGAGCCAGCCGGCGCTGGCCACCCTCACGAGCCGATCCTGAAGACCCGCGCCGCGTTCTCCCGCAGGAACTTGGGCCACACCTCGTCGCGGAGGCCGACGGAGGGCAGCTCCGCGAAGATCCGGTCGAGGCTCAACCCGGCGGCGTAGTACCCGGCGTAGAGCACCTTGTCGACGCCCCGGGTGTTGGCGAAGTCGATGATGTCGCGGGGGTAGTACTTCGGGGCGAAGGCGCTGGTGGAGTAGTGCAGTCCCGGCCACTTGAGCAGCAGCTTGACCATGAGCTCGGTCCAGGGCTCGCCGCCGTGGCGCACGACGATGGTCAGCTCGGGGAAGAACCAGCAGACCTCGTCGAGGCGCATGACCTCCTGCGGGGCCGCCGGGATGCGGGGACCGGGCACGCCGGCGTAGACGACGACGGGCAGGCCGAGCTGCACGCACTTGGCGTAGATCGGATACATCTTCTTGTCGTCGATGGCGACCTGGGGGATGAGCCCGGTGCCCCACACGTGCACCGCCCGCAGGTCCCACTCCTCGACGGCGGCGTCGATGGCCCGCAGCGCCTCCATGCCGGTGTTGGGGTCGACGTTCAGGAGCGGCACGAAGCGGTCCGGGTGCTCGCGCACCGCCCGCTTCGAGTGCTCGTTCTCGTGCACCCCGACGAGGAAGGTCGAGATGTTGTGCCTCGCCATCGCGGCCAGGACGACCTCGACCGGGTCCTCGACCTCGTCGTCCTCGAAGGTGGGGACCCCCTTGAACATGTACTGGGCGGGCATCTCCATGCCCTGGGTCTCCTTGTCGAGCGACCCGCGCCGGATGGTGTCGTACTTGGCGGACTGCCGGGTGCGGGTGTCGGGCATCGACAGGAAGGTGTCGATCACCCCGCCCGCCCGGGCGGCCTCGAACCCGGCCTGGGACGCGTCGACGTCGCGGTCGGTCACGGCCGGAACCTAGCCCTGGGCCGAGCCGGTCCGGCCGGGGGCGCCCGAGCCGGGCTCGGCGTCGCCGGCGCGCCACTCGACCCGCTCGACGTCGCGCCACAGCCGCTCGAGGTCGTAGTACTGCCGGGCCTCGTCGTCGAAGACGTGGACCACGAAGTCGCCGTAGTCGAGCAGCACCCACCGCAGGTCGTCGAGCCCCTCGGTGCGGCGGGGCTTGGGGCCGCCGGATGCCGCCACGCTGCGCTCGACCTCCTCGGCGATGGTGCGGACCAGTCGGCTGTTGGCGGCCGAGGTGATCACGAACCACCCGGTGATGCCGAGCACCTCGCCGACGGCGAGGACCACCGTGCGCTCCCCCCTCTTGGCCTCGGCGGACCGGGCGGCGACCAGCGCCCACCCGAGCTCGACGTCGCCGTCAGCGCCCTCGGCGGGCCGGTCGCCGGCGTCGCCGTCAGCCATTCGAACCGCTGTCCCCGGTGCTCGACGGGGAGCCGCCCGAGGTGGTCGAGGTGTCGACCGCGCCGTTCGAGCCGTCGCTGCCGGCGCCGCCCGTCCCCTGGTCGGGTGAGGTGGGCGGGGTGGTCGGCACGGTCGTCGTCGGACGGGGTGCCAGCGAGCGCTCGGCGTCCTTGCCCACCACGACGGTGACGTCGACGGCCGGGTCGGGTTGGGCGTGGAACACCAGCTTGCCGACGCCGAGCGCGGCCCGCAGGAACTTCGCCCGCACCTCCGTCGCCTGGTTGTAGTACTCGATGGTCGTCGTGTCGTGGCCGAAGGAGTCGGCGTTGCCGAGGGCGGTGATCTCGCCGTCGCCGAGCACGACCGCCTCGGTCACGCCGACCGGCACCGGACCCGCCTTCACCCCGTTCAGGATCCGAACCCGCGTCCGCTGGCCCGGGTAGGAGCCCACCGGGAACGGCACGGCGGCGGCCACCTGCAGTCGGGCCTGCTCGTCGTCGATGACGAACGGCGGCCCCTCGTCGGGGTTGTCGTTGACGGCGAGCACGTTCACGTCGTGGGTGCCTCGCGCCAGGGTGCGCACGTACCGGCCGATGCCGGAACCCTCCTCGCCCGGCACGAGGTTGGCGCCGTCGCCCCGGGCCTTCAGCTCGTCGAGCCACGCCCGCCAGAAGAGCTGCTGGCGGACCAGGCGGTTCAGGTCGCTCTCACCGTCGACGGTGGCGGCCAGGAAGGGGCCCACCTGGTCGGGCTGGAGGGTGATGGTGCCCGAGGAGAAGGTCGTGCCGTCGGCCGCGGTCACCGTGTCCGGGTTGTCGAAGGTGATGCCGCCGAGCGGGCGGGTGAGCCCGGCCCACCGGCTGTCGCCGATCTGGATCAGGTCGGCGAAGCCGATGCCGAGCAGGTCGCCGATCTGCTGGCGCAGGATCTCCGGACCGCCGTAGGTCGCCGCCGTGCGCAGCCGGTCGACGCCGGAGGCGGGGATCCGGAGCTTGGTGTCGAGGGGGACGAGCAGCACGGTGCCACCGCGGTCGCCGCTGCCGAGGGCGAGCACCGTGGCGCTGACGACCTCGTTGTCGGGGTTCGTCTGCACGACGAGGGCGGTCGGCGTGGGGTTGACCAGCGCCTCGTAGCCGGGGGCCGACGGGTTGGTGACGTTGGTGAGGATCCGCCCGTCCTTGGAGTTCTCGATCAGGTTCCGCCCGACGAGCCCGAGCACGGGGATGGCGGTGATCAGGAGCACGATGGCGGCGCCGAAGCCGACGGCCACCGCCTGCTTGCGTCGCTGGGTCCGCCGCTCGGCCTCCCGGGCCAGCCGGGCGGCCCGGCGAGAGGACCGGCGCGGCGCGTCGTGGTCGCCGCCTTGGTCCTCGGTCATTCCCCCTCACGATAGAGGTGACGCTGCCGCACCAGCGAGATCACCGCCGGCGCCAGCAGGTAGTCGAGGGGGCGACCGTCGACGATGCGGCGGCGGAGGTCGGTGCTCGAGACCTCGAGCCTCGGCACCTCGACGCGCCGCCACGCGTAGCCGGCCGGCAGGTCGGGCCGGTCGCCCGGCCGGTCGACCACCACGAGGGTGGCGGCGTCGACCACCTCGTCGGCGCGCTCCCAGGTCGGCAGGCCGGCGGCGGCATCGGTGCCGAGCACGAGGAACAGGTCGGCTCCGGGCGTCGACGCCCGCAGCTCGTCCAGGGTGTCGGCGGAGTAGCTCGGCCCGCCCCGCCGGATCTCCAGGTCGCTCGCCTCCAACCCCGCCACCCCCCGCACCGCGGCCTCGACCATGGCCAGCCGGTCCGCCGCCGGGCTGATCGCCCGTGCCCCGACCTTCTGCCACGGCTCGTTGGCCACGACCAGCAGGAGCCGATCGAGGTCGAGGGCGTGGCGGACGTTGACGGCGGTGACGAGATGGCCGACGTGGGGCGGGTCGAAGGTGCCGCCGAAGACCCCGATCCGGGGTCCGCTCGTGACATCAGTCACAAAGATCTCCGGTTGTGGGGCCCACGAACCGACGGTACTGCCGTCGATGTGACCGATGTCCATGTTCGGGACGTCGCACCGGGGAATGACCCCCGTTCCGACCTCGTTGGACCCGATTGACATGAGCGACTCAGTAGGTCTCTACCTCAACGAAATCGGCCTCGTCCCCCTGCTCACCGCGCAGGAGGAACGGGAGCTGTCCCAGATCATCGAGAAGGGCGTCGCCGCCCGCGAGCGCATGGCCGCCGGCGAGGACAGCGCCGAGCTGCGGCGCGCCGACCGCCAGGCCGCCAAGGCGAAGGACCGCTTCATCCGCGCCAACCTGCGCCTGGTCGTCAGCGTGGCCCGCCGCTACCCCCTCCCCCCGAGCATGGAGCTGCTCGACCTGATCCAGGAGGGCAACCTCGGCCTGGAGCACGCCGTCGACAAGTTCGACTGGCGCAAGGGCTTCAAGTTCTCCACCTACGCCACCTTCTGGATCCGCCAGGCCATCGGCCGGGCCCTCGACCAGAAGGCCAGCCTGGTCCGGCTGCCGGGCGACCGGTCGGCCAGCCTTCGCGCCGCCCTGCGCCAGGTGGCGGGCGACGGCGACGAGCTCGACGACGAGCACGCCCGGCTGCACCGGCTCACCACGCCGACCTCGCTCGACCGCACGATCGGCGACGACGACAGCAACGAGCTGGTCGACATCATCGCCGACGACAAGCCGACGCCCGAGACGGTCGTCCTCGCCAACGAGGAGGAGGCGGCGGTCACCAACCTGCTCGACGTCCTCGACGCCCGGGCCCGCTACGCGGTCGAGCAGCGCTTCGGCATCAACGACGGTCGCAAGCGCAGCTACCGCGAGGTCGGCGACGAGCTCGGCGTCACCGCCGAGGCCGCCCGGCGCCTGGTCAAGCGAGCGGTCAACGCCGTGCGCACCGAGGCCCAGCACAGCGAGGCCCAGCGCGACGTCTCGTCGGTCGCCTGACCACCGCCCGCAACCGTCTGCCGGTCCGAACCGGCCACCGCCTACCCTCGACGCCGTGAGCAGCCCGGCCACCCCGAGCGCCGCCGCCTGGTCGCCGGGCAGCTGGCGTGACCTCCCGGCCGCCCAGCAGCCCGACTGGCCCGACCTGCAGGCCCTCGAGCAGGTGCAGAAGGAGCTGGCGACCCTGCCGCCGCTCGTCTTCGCCGGCGAGGCGCGCCAGCTCCGCACGGCGCTGGGGCAGGTGGCGGAGGGCGGGGCCTTCCTGCTGCAGGCCGGCGACTGCGCCGAGTCGTTCGAGTCCTTCAGCGCCGACTCGATCCGCGACCGCCTCCGGGTGATCCTGCAGATGGCGGTGGTGCTCACCTACTCCTCCGGCGTCCCCACCGTGAAGGTCGGCCGGATCGCCGGCCAGTTCGCCAAGCCCCGCTCCTCGCCCACCGAGCAGGTCGACGGCACCGAGCTGCCCTCCTTCCGCGGGCACCTGGTCAACGACATCGCCTTCACCAGCGCGGCCCGCACCCCCGACCCGGGGCGTCTCCTCCGGGCGTACCACCAGTCGTCCTCGACGCTGAACCTGCTGCGGGCCTTCACCAAGGGCGGCTTCGCCGACCTGGCCCGGGTGCACGCCTGGAACCAGGAGTTCGTGCGCAGCAGCAGGGCGGGGCGCCGCTACGAGCAGCTCGCCGCCGACATCGACCGGGCCCTGCAGTTCATGGCTGCCTGCGGGGTCGACTCCACGACCCAGCCGATGCTGCACGAGGTCGACTTCTACACGAGCCACGAGGCGCTGGTGCTCGGCTACGAGGAGGCGCTGACCCGGCGCGACTCGCTCACCGACCGCTGGTACGACTGCTCGGCGCACCTGCTCTGGATCGGTGAGCGCACCCGGCAGCTCGACGGTGCCCACGTCGAGTTCTTCCGGGGGGTCGACAACCCCGTCGGCCTCAAGCTCGGTCCGTCCACCACCCCCGACGAGGTCCTGGCCTACTGCGAGGCGCTCAACCCGGATCGGGTGCCGGGCCGGCTCACGCTGATCTCGCGCATGGGCGTCGACCGCGTCGTCGACGGCCTGCGACCGCTGCTGGCCGCCGTCCGCGACGCCCGCCACCCCGTGGTGTGGGCCTGCGATCCGATGCACGGCAACACCATCACCGCCTCCGGTGGCCAGAAGACGCGCCGCTTCGACGAGATCCTGGGTGAGATCGCCGGCTTCTTCGAGGCCCACCGGGCGGAGGGCACCTGGCCGGGTGGGGTGCACATCGAGCTCACCGGCGACGACGTCACCGAGTGCCTCGGCGGGGCCGAGGAGATCCTCGACACCGACCTCAGCGCCCGGTACGAGACCATGTGCGACCCTCGGCTGAACGGCCGGCAGTCGCTCGACCTGGCCTTCCGGGTCGCCGAGCTCCTGCGCCGCTGACGCCGGTCGCCGCCGCCACGTCCCCGACGGCGACCGGTGCCCTCTCGGGGTGCCGCACGTCACCGCCCCAATAGTTGACTGGTCCGGTCGGCTTTTGCCACAGTGGCCTGAATCCCGACCGAGGTGGTCGGGATTCGTCCCCGCCCGCCGTGCACCGGGAGGCCCCGTGCCCGAACCGCAGATCGACCCCGGCATGGCCGCCGACATCGAGAAGTTCGAAGCCGTGCTGGGCCAGCACCTGGCCGGGGAGATCGACGACGACGTCTTCCGGGTGTTCCGGCTGACCAACGGCGTCTACGGCCAGCGCCAGGGCGGCACCAACCAGATGCTGCGGGTGAAGGTCCCCTACGGCTCGATGACCGCCGAGCAGCTCGACTGCCTCGGGCACCTGGCCGACACCTACTCCCGGGGCTGGGGCCACATCACCACCCGGCAGAACGTCCAGTTCCACTACGTCGACCTGACCCGGGTCCCCGCCGCGCTGCGCGACCTGGCGGCGGCCGGGCTCGGCACCCGGGAGGCCTGCGGCGACACCGTCCGCAACGTCCAGGGCTGCCACCTGGCCGGGGCCTGCCCGCACGAGGCGCTCGACATCAGCGCCTGGGCCGACGCGACCTACCGCCACTTCCTGCGGAACCCGATCGCCCAACGGATGCCCCGCAAGTTCAAGATCAACTTCTCGGGCTGCGAGACCGACTGCGGGCAAGCCATGTTCAACGACGTCGGGGTGGTCGCCACGGTGCGCACCCTGCCCGACGGCACCACCGAGCCGGGGTTCCGCGTCTTCATCGCCGGCGGCCTCGGGGCCAACCCCCACCCCGCGCTGGCCCTCGAGGAGTTCACCCCCCGCGAGGAGCTGCTGCCCACCATCGAGGCGGTGCTGCGGGTCTTCGACCACGACGGCAACCGCGACAACAAGCTCCGGGCCCGGATGAAGTGGCTGGTCGACAGCCTCGGCCTCGAGGAGCTGCAGCGGCGGATCTTCCGCGAGCGCCGGTTCCTGCTGGCCTCCTCGTCGTGGCCGGGCGGCATCCCCGCCGAGGTCGAGAAGGCCGGCGACGAGCCCGCCGGGCGGTCCTCGGCGGTCCAGGTCACCGCCGTCGGCCAGGGCACCCCCGTCCAGCTCCGCTCCCCCGACCCGTACCGCGCCTGGGAGCAGGCCAACGTGGTGCGTGGCGTGGCCAAGGCCACCGTCTCGGCCTACGCCTGGGCCTCGCTCGGCGACGTCACCGCCGACCAGTTCCGGGCCCTGGCCGCCATCCAGCGCGAGCTCGGCGCCGACGTCCGGGTCACCAACCGCCAGAACCTGGTGTTCCGCAACCTCCGCGAGGAGCAGCTGCCGGTCCTGCACGCCCGGCTCGAGGCCATCGGCATGGCCCGGCCCGGGGCGGAGCTCACCCGGGACGTGGTCGCCTGCCCCGGCGCCGACACCTGCAACCTGGCCGTGACCCAGAGCCGGGGCCTGGCCGACGCCATCGGCGCACGCCTCGAGGAGGAGGGGCTGGCCGAGGTGGGCGGCATCCGCACCAACATCTCCGGCTGCACCAACTCCTGCGGGCAGCACCACATCGCCGACATCGGCTTCTTCGGTGCCGAGCGGCGGGCCCACGGCCAGTCGGCGCCCGGCTACCAGATGCTGCTCGGCGGGTACGTCGGCCAGACCCAGGTCCACTTCGGCGAGAAGGCGCTGCGCCTGCCGGCCAAGCACGCCCCCGAGGCCGCGGTCCGGGTGGTGCGCCGCTTCGCCGAGGAGCGGCGGGCGGGCGAGGTCTTCCGGGACTGGCTCGAGCGCTCGGGCGGCGCGTCGGGCGTGGCCGACTCCCTCCGGGACCTCGACCACTTCCCCGCCCCCGACGAGGCCCCGGACCTCTACGTCGACTACGGGGAGACCGGGCCCTACGTGGCCGAGGTCGGCGCCTCCGAGTGCGCGACCTGAGGCCGCGGCGATGAGCATCTCCCTCGAGGTCGCCACCGAGCCCACCGACGGGCTGACCGACGCCGACCTGGTCGCCCTGAACACCCGCTTCGAGACCGCCCCCGCCACCGAGATCATCGCCTGGGCGGTGGCGTCGTTCTCGCCCCACCTGAGCATGACCGCGTCGATGACCGACGCCGTGCTGATCGACCTGGCCACCCGCGTCGACCCCGCCATCGAGGTGGTCTTCATCGACACCGGCTACCACTTCCCCGAGACGCTCCAGACCGTCGAGGAGGTGCGGCGACGCTACGGGCTCAACCTGCGGATGATGACCGTGGTGCGCCAGGACGAGGCGCTCTGGCAGGCCGACCCGGAGAACTGCTGCTCGGCGGTGAAGGTCGGTCAGCTCGACCGGGCGCTGGCCGGCAAGCAGGCGTGGATGAGCGGCCTGCGCCGGGCCGAGGCCACGACCCGGGCGACCACCCCCATCGTCGCCCGTGACCTGCGGGGCCTGGTCAAGGTGAACCCCATCGCCACCTGGAGCGACCTCGACGTGGCCGGCTACATCGCCGACCACGACGTGCCGGTGAACCCGCTCACCAAGCGGGGCTACCCCTCGATCGGCTGCATGCCCTGCACCACGCCGGTGCGCGAGGGCGAGGGCGGGCGCTCCGGGCGCTGGCGAGGTCTCGACCGCACCGAGTGCGGTCTGCACGCCAGCTGACCCGACCGGCGGCCGGCGACGGCCGACCCCGGGGCCCGGGTTGTCTAGGGTCGCCCCCCGATGAGCGAGCCTGACCGGGACGACCCGGCTCGGGAGGCCCCGGACCGAGTGGTTCCCGCGGCGGACGACGGGCCCGGGCGACGGGCCCGGTTCGAGCGGAGCCGGCTCGGCCAGAGCCTCATCACCTACGGGCTGCTGCTCGCCCTGGTGGTCCTGGTGCTGCAGAACCTGCCCGCCTCGGTGGTCCGCAAGGACCTGAGCAGCATCGACTCCGCGGCGCGTTCGATCGGCTACGAGCAGGACTGGGCCGTCTTCTCCCCCGACCCCCGCTCGGAGAACTTCCGGGTCTACGCCACCCTGACCTACCCCGACGGCAGCACCGAGCGGTGGGACGTCCCCAAGGGCAACCCCCTGATCGACGCCTACGACGACTACCGCTGGCAGAAGTTCCAGGAGCGGTTGCGCACCGACCAGTACACCGGGCTGTACCAGCCGCTCTGCCGCTGGCTCGCCGCCACGCACACCCGTGGCGGCCACCACCCGGTGAAGGTGGTGCTCACCCGTCGCTTCGAGCCGGTGCTGCCGATCGGCCAGCCGCAGCCCGTGACGCCGCCGGTGTGGACCAGCCAGGACGTCTTCACCTACCGCCCGGGCCCGTGAGCGGCACGGGCGCGCCCGAGGGCGCCACCGCCGCCGGCCCGCCCGGCGACGACGCCGAGGCAAGCGGGTCGCGACCCGGGATCGCCGACCTGCCCGGACGGGCCGCCCGGGCGGCCGCCGACGGGTGGGAGCGGTTCTGGTTCACCCCCGCCACCGCCAACACGCTCGCGCTCGTCCGCATCCTCTACGGCCTGACCCTGATCGGCTGGACCGGCAGCATGCTGCCGTCGCTGCGCACCTTCTACCTCGAGTCGCCCCACGGCCTCCTGACCCCCGCGCTGGCCCGCGCCGGCGGGTGGAGCCTGTTCACCTGGTTCCCCGGCACCGCCTCCATCCACCTGGGCTTCGCAGTGCTGCTGGTGGCGGCCGTCTGCCTCACCGTCGGGTTCTTCCCCACGCCGGCCGCGGCGGTGGCCTGGGTCCTGATCGTGTCCTTCGAGCACCGCAACCCGTACCTGCTCAACTCGGGCGACTTCATCGTCCGCGACCTGGCCCTCCTGCTGGCCCTCTGCCCGAGCGGCACCGCGCTCTCCGTCGACCGGTGGCGCAAGGTGGGCGGCGAGCGGTTCTGGACCTCGCCGTCGGTGCCCCAGTGGGGACTGCGGCTCATCCAGATCCAGGCCAGCCTCGTCTACTTCTTCTCCTTCTGGGACAAGTCGGGCCTGGCCTGGCGCAACGGCTCGGCGGTGTCGACCGCCTGGCGGCTCACCGACCTGCAGCGCTTCGTCGTGCCCGCCTCGCTGCAGCACGACCTGTGGCTGTCGACCCTCGTCGGCTGGGGCACGCTGGCGGTCGAGCTGTCCCTGGCGGTGCTGGTCTGGAACCGGCGCTGGCGCTGGTGGGCGCTCGCCGGCGGCGTCGTCCTCCACCTGGTGATCGACGCGACCCTGCTGGTCGGGTTCTTCTCGTGGGCGATGATCAGCGCGCTGTCGTCGTTCGTGTGGCCAGAGACCAGCGACCGCTGGGTCGCTTGGATCCGTGATCGGGTGGTGGCCCGGCGGGCGCCGAGGACCGTCAGCGGGGGTCGGACACCAGCCGGCTGACGAGCCGGTTGTGGGAGGTGACCCGGTCGGCCATGCGGTCCATCAGGTCGGCGTGGTCCCGCTCGGCCATGGCCTGGTCGAGGCCCTGGTCGAAGGCGGTCATGATCTGCTGGAACCGGGCGTCCTGCTCGGGGCCGGGCGCGACGGCGGGCGCCGGTCCGGGCAGCTCCTCGAGCTCGCCGTTGTCGAACCAGAGCAGCTCGTCCTCGAGGCAGACGTCGATGGGCACGTCGGGCTGGTCCGAGGTCGACTCGGGAGCGCCGGCGACGACCATCTGGCGCGCGCGACATCGGGCAGCTGCGGGGGCTGGCCCCGCCGTCGGTGCTGCGGGCCCGCTGCCACAGCTCCTTCAGCTCGGCCCCGTCGATCCGCTCGTAGCACTCCGAGAGGGTGGCGGCCATGCCGTGGCCCTGGGGACAGACCCAGGGGTTGAAGCCCTCGGTGTCCTGGTGACCGAGAGGTGTCGCGGAGGTGGGGCAGACCGGCGTGTCGTAGCTCATGGGCTCCCATCGGCCGATGCCCGAACGAATCCAGTCCTTCGCCGCCGTGCCCGCGCCGCCGGCCTCCGAGTCACGACCGAGCGGGTCGCGACGGCTAGACAAGCACCTCCATGGCGTCGCCGATCGAGCACTACGCGCTGCTGTCGGACACGGAGTCGGCCGCGCTGGTGGCCAAGGACGGGTCGATCGACTGGCTGACCTTCCCCCGCTTCGACTCCGGCGCGTGCTTCGCCGCCCTGCTCGGCACCGAGGACAACGGCCGCTGGCAGATCGCTCCGGCCGGCGAGGTCCGGCGGGTCACCCGCCGCTACCGCGACGGCAGCCTGGTGCTCGAGACCGAGTACGAGACCGCCGAGGGCGTGGTGGCCCTGATCGACTGCATGCCGGTGCGGGACGAGACGCTCGACCTGGTGCGCCTGGTCGAGGGGCGTTCCGGCCGGGTGGAGATGGCCATGGACCTCCGGGTCCGGATGGACTACGGCTCGGTGATCCCCTGGGCGCGTCCGACCGACGAGGGCATGCGCTTCGTCGCCGGTCCCGATGCCCTCCACCTGCGGACCCCGATCGAGGTGGTCAACGAGGACTTCGTGACCACCGCCCGCTTCTCGGTGCGCGAGGGCGACCTCGTCCCCTTCCAGCTGGCCTGGCACCCCTCCCACCTCGAGTGCCCGAAGTCCAAGGACCCGCTGCGGTCGGTGTCGGAGACCGAGACCTGGTGGCGCCAGTGGAGCAGCCAACGGCGACCGACCGGCCGCTGGAACGAGGAGATCGAGCGGTCGCTGGTGGTGCTGAAGGGCCTGACCTACGCGCCCACCGGCGGCATCGTGGCCGCGGCCACCACGTCGCTGCCGGAGGCGCTCGGCGGGGAGCGGAACTGGGACTACCGGTTCTGCTGGCTGCGCGACGCCACCTTCACCCTCATGGCGCTGATGAGCGCCGGCTACACCGACGAGGCCCGCGCCTGGCGTGACTGGCTCCTGCGCGCCGCCGCCGCCCGCCCCGACCAGGCCCAGATCATGTACGGCCCCGCCGGCGAGCACCGGCTGACCGAGATCGAGCTCGACTGGCTCCCCGGCTACGAGGGGTCGGCCCCCGTCCGCATCGGCAACGCCGCCCACGACCAGTTCCAGCTCGACGTCTTCGGCGAGGTGCTCGACGCCCTCCACCAGGCCGACGCCCAGGGCATCGAGCTCGAGGGCCACGCGTGGGACCTGGCCCGGGAGCTGACCAACGCCGTCGAGGACCTGTGGCAGAAGCCCGACGACGGCATCTGGGAGGTGCGGGGCGGCCGGCGGCACTTCACCCACTCCAAGGTCATGGCCTGGGTCGCGCTCGACCGGGCGATCCGCTGCGCCGAGGTCGCCGACCGCGAGGGAGCGCTCGACCGCTGGCGGGCGGTCAGGGACCAGATCAAGGCCGAGGTGCTCGAGAAGGGCGTCGACGATCGCGGGGTGTTCGTGCAGTCCTACGACTCGGACGCGCTGGACGCCAGCCTGCTCCTGATCCCCCAGGTCGGGTTCCTGCCGCCCGACGACCAGCGGGTCGTGAACACCGTCGAGGCCATCCAGCGCGAGCTGACCGAGAACGGTCTGGTGGTGCGCTACCGCAACGAGGAGGCCGCCGACGGCCTCTCCGGCACCGAGGGGACCTTCCTGATGTGCTCGTTCTGGCTGGCCGACGACCTGGCGCTGATGGGGCGCACCGACCAGGCCGAGGACCTGTTCACCCGGCTGCTCCGCCTTCGCAACGACGTCGGGCTGCTCTCCGAGGAGTACGACCCCTCGACCGGGCGCATGCTCGGCAACTTCCCCCAGGCGTTCTCCCACGTGTCGCTGATCGCCACCGCCACCAACCTCGGCGCCACCGGCGCCCACGCCATCGCCCGACGCGGGAGCCGCCCGGGCGGTGACGGCTGATCCGCACGGCCGCCGACCGGCCCCGGCCGGCCCGGCGGCTCAGGCCAGGTTGTCGACGAAGCGCTCCAGCTGGCGCAGGTTGCGGCACTCGAAGGTGCCGTCGCAGTGGATGCCGTACTCGCCCACGATGGAGTCGCCGGTGTCCCAGTAGGACCGGGGCTCGGGGTTCAGCCAGAAGACGTGGCGGGCCTTCTGCCGGATCTCCTTGATCACCCAGCTCGCCGACGCGTGGTAGTTGTTCCGGGCGTCGCCCAGGATGATCACGGTGGTCTTGGGGCTGATCTCCTTGCCCCACCGCTCCCAGAACACCTCGAAGGCGTGGCCGTAGTCGGAGTGGCCGTCGACCCAGACGACGTCGGCCTCGGTGTTCACCCGGTGCACCGCCTCGGTGACGTCCTCGACGCCCTCGAAGAAGCGGGTGACCTCGTCGATGCCGTCGATGAAGACGAAGGAGCGGACCTTCGAGAACTGGCTGCCGATGGCGTACACCAGCATGCAGGGTGAAGCGGGCGAAGGCGGCCACCGAGCCGGAGATGTCGGCGATCACGAAGATCTCGGGCTTGTTGGGCCGGGGGTAGCGGAACTTGGGCTCGGCGGGCACGCCGCCGTAGCTGAGCGAGTGGCGCACCGTCGAGCGGAAGTCGAGCGGGCCCTTGCGGCCGTGGCGCCGCTTGCGGGCCAGGCGGACGGCCAGCCGCCGGGTGAGCGGGTGGAGCGCCTTGCGGAGGTTGCCCATCTCCTCCCGGCTGGCGTGCATGAAGTCGACGTCCTCGGGCAGCGGCTTGCGCAGCGTCTTGGCCATGGCCTCGACGCCCCGGTCGGCCACCAGCCGGCGGCGGATCTCGGCCTCGATCTCCTGCTTCAGCTGGTCGACCCGGCTCTGGTACTCGTCCTGCTCGAGCCGCTCCTCGAGCGGCGGTGAGCGGCTGCTCGGTCTCCTCGGCCCGGTCCCGGGCGTTGGCCATGAGCTTCTCGAGCAGGCCGTCGAGGTCGAGGTTCCGCAGCGTGCGGTACAGGTAGTAGGTGCCACCGACGGGCCGCCCCGGCTCCATGCCCGCGAACCGCTTCACCGCCTGGCGGGCCAGCGCCCGCATCAGCGCCTCGTTGCCGTTGAGCAGCGCCTGGTACAGCAGGTTGGCCAGCTCCTCGGGGGTCAGGGCGTCACCGCCGCCCCCGCCGCCGACCCCCTTGCCCTGCTGGTCGCCGGCCCCCTCGGCGTCGCCCTCCAGCTCGAGGTCGTCGTCGCCCTCCTCGGCCTCGTCGCCGATGGCGTACTGGCGGCCCCGCAGCGAGAAGTAGACCTCGAACACGGTCTCGAACGCCCGCCAGTGGGCGTGGTTCTTCACCAGGGTGGCGGCCAGCGCGTACTTGAACGCGTCGCGGTCCTCGAGCGGGATGTGGCGTGACCGCCTCCATGGCGTCGAGGTTCTCGGTGAGGCTCACGGGCAGGCCGGCCGCGCGCAGCTCGCTGGATGAAGCCCGACAGCAGGTCGAGCATCGGGGAGGACCCCGTCGCCGCAGCGGGCTCGACGGTGGTCACGACGCGGGCGCTCCGGGTGCCGGCTCACTTCGGTCCCGGTGCGAACTTCTTCAGGCCGGTCTGCTCCTGGGAGAACTCCTTGGCGGCCTTGGCGATGTCGCTCTGGTACTTGAGCAGGATGTTGGCGGTCTCGGCGGCGGCGGTCTCGTCGTCGATCGACTCGACGCCGAGCAGCAGAGGGTGCGGGCCCAGTCGAGGGTCTCGGAGACCGACGGCGACTTCTTCAGCTCGAGCTGGCGGATCGAGCGGACGATGCGGGCCACCTGGTCGGCCAGCGAGTCGGTGATGTCGGGGACCTTGGTGAGCACGATCTCCTTCTCCCGCTCGAGGTCGGGGTAGTCGATGTGCAGGAAGAGGCAGCGTCGCTTGAGGGCCTCGGACAGCTCGCGGGTGTTGTTCGAGGTCAGGAACACCAGCGGGATCTGCCGTGGCCGTCGATGGTGCCGAGCTCGGGGATCGACACCTGGTAGTCGGAGAGGATCTCGAGCAGCAGGGCCTCGGTCTCGACCTCGACCCGGTCGACCTCGTCGATCAGCAGCACGACGGGCTCCTCGGCCCGGATGGCCTCGAGCAGCGGGCGGGTGAGCAGGAAGTCGTCGGAGAAGATGTCGTCCTCGATCTCGTCCCAGCTGCGCCTCGTCGTTGCGCTCGGCCTGGATGCGCAGGAGCTGCTTCTTGTAGTTCCACTCGTAGAGGGCCTTGGACTCGTCGAGGCCCTCGTAGCACTGGAGGCGGATCAGGCGGGCGCCGGTCATCTCGGCCACCGACTTGGCCAGCTGGGTCTTGCCGGTGCCGGCCGGGCCCTCGACCAGCACCGGCTTGCCGAGGCGGTCGGCCAGGTAGACGATGCCGGCGATGCCCTCGTCGGCCAGGTAGTCGACCTTGCGGAGGCCTTCGCGGACCTCGGGCACGGACTCGAAGCGGTAGTCGGCCATCAGGTCACGCTACCCGGCGCCTTGACCGGCCGGTCAACCGGTTCGGGCCGGCTCGCGCACCCCGGCGTGGTGGCCGGAGCCGGTCAGCGGATGTGGCCGTTGCCGCGCACCACGTACTTGGCGCAGGTCAGCTCGCGCAGCCCCATCGGCCCGCGGGCGTGCAGCTTCTGGGTGCTGATGCCGATCTCGGCGCCGAACCCGAACTCCTCGCCGTCGACGAACCGGGTCGAGGCGTTGACCAGCACCGCGGCGGCGTCGACCTCGAGGGTGAAGCGGTCGGCGGCGGCCAGGTCGGTGGTGACGATGGCCTCGCTGTGGCCGCTGCCGTACCGGGCGATGTGGTCGATGGCTTCGTCGAGCGACGTCCACGACCTTCACCGCCAGCTTGAGGTCGAGGAACTCGGTGGCCCAGTCGGACTCGCCGGCGAGCTCGGCGGTGGCCAGGTCGGCGCAGGCGTGGCGCGCGCCCGGGTCGACGACCAGCTCGACGCCCGCCGCCTGCAGGTCGGCGAACCGCATCGGCCAGGAACGCGGCGGCGACGTCGCGGTGGACGAGCAGGGTCTCGGCCGCGTTGCACACCGACGGGCGCTGGGTCTTGGCGTTGACGCACGATGCGCCGGCCAGCGTCGAGGTCGGCGGCGGCATCGACGTAGACGTGGCAGTTGCCGTCGCCGTCGATGACGTAGGGGACGGTGGCGTTGTCGAGGATCGAGCGGATCAGCGACGGGCCGCCCCGGGGGATGAGGCAGTCGATCGAGCCCCGCTGGCGCATGAACTCGACGGCCGCCTCGCGGGACGTGTCGGTGACCAGGACGACCGCGTCGGACGGCAGGCCGGCCTTGGCGAAGGCCTCGCGCAGGACGCCGGCGATGGCGACGTTCGAGTCGATGGCGCCCGAGGAGCCCCGCAGGAAGGCGGCGTTGCCGGCCTTGACGCACAGGGCGGCGGCGTCGCTCGTGACGTTGGGCCGGTTCTCGTAGATGATGGCGACCACGCCCAGCGGGACCCGGACCCGCTCGATGCGCAGGCCGTTCGGGCGCACCCAGCCGTCGAGCACCTCGCCCACCGGGTCGGGCAGCACCGCGACCTGGCGGAGGCCCGACGGCCATCGCCTCGATGCGCGGCCGGTCGAGGCGCAGCCGGTCGACCACCGTCGGCGGGACGTCCGCGCCTCGGGCCCGGTCGACATCACGGCGGTTGGCGTCGAGGACGTCGTCGGCGCGGTCGACGAGGAGGTCGGCGGCGGCCAGCAGGGCGTCGTCCTTCTGCAGGGTCGACGCCGACGCCAGCACCCGGGACGCGGCCTTGACCCGACGTCCGAGCTCGGCGATCGAGGCCGGTGCGCCGGCGCCGGCAGCGGGGGTGGCGAGGTCCTCGGGCACCCCGGGATGCTACCGACGACCCGCCGTGGTCACGGCCGGGACGACGGCGTGGGGCAGACTCTCGCCGTGCAGGACGTCCGCCTCGTGACCGAGGCAACCCGCGCCGACGCGGCGCGCACCCTGGCCGCCGCCTTCGCCGACGACCCCGTCTGGCGGTACCTGGCCCCGTCCTCCACGCGCGCCTGGGACCGCCACGCCGCCCGGCTCTTCGCCGCCGATCTGGCCAACCGGACCCGCCACGGGCACGTGTACGTCACCGACGGCATGGAGGCGGTCGCCGCCTGGTCGCCGCCCGACACCTGGCAGGCGACGCCGCGCACCCTCCTGCGCGAGACGCCGGCCGCGCTCCTGCTGTTCGGCCGCCGACTCCCCCGGGCCCTCCGCTTCCTGTCGGCCATGGACCGCCACCACCCGACGCAGCCGCACTTCTACCTCGCCATCCTCGGGACCGCGCCCGAGCACCAGGGTCAGGGCTTCGGGCACACGGTGCTCCGGCCGGTGCTCGACCGCTGCGACCGCGAGGGCCTGCCGGCGTACCTGGAGTCCTCCAAGGAGCAGAACCTGGCCTTCTACGCCCGGCACGGGTTCGTGGAGTCCGAGCCCCTCGTGGTGCTGCGCGGGGCGCCTCCGGTGTGGCCGATGTGGCGTGAACCGGCGTCGCCCTGACCCGCTCGCCGACCGGCCGGTGATCGAGGTGCCGCCGGACCCCGCCATCGAGGGGCGGCCGGCTCCCGGCGGCGCGCCCATGGTCGAGCCGCCACCGAGGGCGCGGGCCACCACGACCGACACCCGGTCGCTGTTCCGGTCGAGCGCGGTGGTCGGCGCCGGGACCATGCTCAGCCGGATCACCGGGCTGATCCGGGTGATCGTCCTGCTGCGGGCCCTCGGCGGGGGCGGGACCCGCTTCCCGCTGGCCGAGGCCTACAACCTGGCCAACACCACGCCGAACATGATCTACGACCTGCTGCTCGGCGGGGTGCTCTCGGCCACCCTGGTGCCGGTCTTCGTCGACCTCACCCGGGACCGCGACGACGACGGCATCTCCGCGGTGCTCAGCATCGGCACCGCGGTGCTGGTGGCGCTGACCACCGCCACCATCCTCGCCGCCCCGTACATCTTCCGGCTCTACACCTTCGGCAAGGACCCGGCGGAGGCGCACCGCCTGGCCGCCGCCGGCGTGCCGCTGCTGCGCTTCTTCCTGCCGCAGGTCCTCTTCTACGGCCTCACCGCCCTGGCCACCGCACTGCTGAACGCCCGACGGTCGTTCCTCGCGCCGGCCTTCGCGCCGGTGGCCAACAACCTGGTGGTCATCGCCCTGCTGTTCTCGCTGCCCGTGGTGGCGAGCGGTCGCCTCACCCTCGACCGGGTGCTGCAGGACAAGGTGCTGCTGGTCGTGCTCGGTCTGGGCACCACCGCCGGGATCCTGGCCATGAGCGCCGCCATGTACCCGGCGCTGCGGAACACCGGCATCCGGTTCCGCCCGAACTTCGACTGGCACCACCCGGCGCTGCGCCGGATGCTCACGCTGTCGGGCTGGACGCTCGGCTACGTCGTGGTGAACCAGCTGTCGTTCCTGACCATCACCAACCTGGCCGACCGGGTCTCGGGCGTCACCTACTACGCCAACGGGTTCGCCTTCTTCCAGCTCCCCTACGGCCTCTTCGCCGTGTCGATCATGACCACCTTCGAGCCGGACCTGGCCTCGCTGGCCTCGGCCCGCGACTTCCCCGGGTTCCGGCAGCGCTTCCTGCTCGGGCTGCGTTCGCTGCTGCTGGTCATCCTCCCGGCGTCGGCCGGCGCCTTCGTGCTCGCCCGGCCGCTGCTCGGCTCCATCACCCTCGCCGGCGGCCTCTACCGCGGCGCCGAGGCCAAGGTCACCGGCGAGACGCTGGCCATGTTCTCCCTCGGGCTCACCGGCTTCTCGGTGTACCTGTACACGCTGCGGGCCTTCTACGCCCTCAAGAACACCCGCTTCCCGTTCTTCGCCGCCATCCTGCAGAACGGGTTGAACGTGCTCCTCGGCATCGCCCTCTTCTCCCGGTTCCAGGTGCAGGGGCTGGCCTTCGCCTACTCGCTCTCCTACACGATCGGCGCGGTGGCGGTGTTCGCCGCCCTCCGCTACCGGCTGCGGGGCCTGCACGGCCGCTCGAGCATCCCGATGGTCCTGCGCACCGCGCTGGTCACGGTGGTCATGGCCATCTGGGTGGCGCTCGCCGGTCGGGTGGTCGGCGGGACGACCGGGCTGCACGCCGCCCTCCACGTCGTGGTCGGCATGGCGGTGGGCTCCGCCATCCTCTACGCCGGCCTCACCCTGCTGAAGGTCCGCGAGGTCGAGCTGGTCACCGCCCGGCTGCGCAGCCGCCTGGCCCGGCGGTGACCCCGGACGTGGCGCGCACGCGGCGCCCGGTCGATCAGCCCTCCGGCGGCGGCCCCGGGTGCCGTCGGTAGGCTCACGCTCATGCTGAAGGCGCTCAAGCGGTGGTGGGCCTACCTGTCGACCAGGGCGAACAAGTCCCTCGACGACCGGGCCGACCCCGGCGTGCAGCTCGAGCAGGCGGTGAACGAGGCCCAGGACCAGCACCGCCGGTTGATCGAGCAGGCGGCCAGCGTGATCGCGCAGCAGAAGGCGGCCGAGCTGCGCCTCAACCGCCAGATGGGCGAGCTGGAGAAGGTCAACGCCAACGCCCGGCAGGCGCTGGTCATGGCCGACGAGGCGACCAGGGCCGGCGAGTCGACCAAGGCCGGTGAGTACACCGCCGCCGCCGAGTCCTTCGCCACCCGGCTGGTCGGGCTGGAGCAGGAGATCGCCGACCTGAAGGAGCTGGCCCTGCAGGCGACCCAGGCCGCCGACCAGGCCAAGGCGGCGGTCGACCAGAACGGCAAGCGCCTGCAGCAGAAGCTGGCCGAGCGCCAGAAGCTGCTGGGCCAGCTCGAGCAGACCCGCATGCAGGAGACCATGAACCAGGCCATGGGCTCGCTCGAGCAGACCGTCGGCCAGGACGTCCCGACCCTGGACGAGGTCCGCCAGAAGATCGAGATCCGCTACGCCAAGGCCAGGGGGATCTCCGAGCTCAGCGGCTCGACGGTCGAGAGCCGCACCTTCGAGGTCGAGGAGGCGGTGCGCAACACCGAGGCCAAGGCGCGCCTCGACGCCATCCGCGGCGAGCTCGGCCTCCCGGCGGCGGGTGGCCGACCGGGCCAGGCCATCGGTGCCGGTCAGCCGGCCGAGGCACCGCCCGACGACGATCCCTCGCCGGCGCCCTCGCCGGGCGCGGAGGACGCCTCCGGCTGACCGGGGCAGCCGTGCACGAGGGCCGCGTCGCACCTCGGCACGACCACCCCGTCGCCGAAGTCGACGCGGGCGGCGCCGAATCGCGGTCAGGGCAGCATCACGAGGTCGTCGCGGTGGACGACCTCGTCCGGCGAGCCGGGCGGGAGCTCGCTGCTGCGCCGACCCGCCGCGGCCACCAGGTCGTCGACGCCGTAGCGGACGAGCCCCTTGGCGAACACCTCGCCGTCGGGACCGACCAGCTCGACCGGGTCGAGGGCGGCGAAGCGACCGGTGGCGCCGACCACCCCGGCGGCGAGCAGCGAGGTCCCCCGGGTGCGCACGGCGTCCTCGGCGCCGGCGTCGACCGCGACCCGCCCCTGGGAGGCCACCGCGAAGGCGATCCAGAGCTTGCGGGCGCCGAGGCGGTGGGTGCGGGGGGCCACGACCGTGCCCACCCCCGGCGCGCCGCGCAGGGCGTCGGCGAGCACCCCTCGGCGCGAGGCGTCGGCGATCACCGTGCGGACGCCGGCCCACGAGGCGATCTTGGCGGCCGCCACCTTGGAGGCCATGCCGCCGCTCCCCCGGGCGGTGCCCGCTCCTCCCGCAGCCGCCGCCACCTCGTCGAACTCGACGATCTCCTCGATGAGCGACGCCTCGGCGTCGAGGCGCGGATCGGCGGTGAGCAGACCGGCGGTGTCGGTGAGCAGGACCAGGGCGTCGGCGTCGACCAGCTGGGCCACCAGCGCCGCCAGGCGGTCGTTGTCGCCGAAGCGGATCTCGTCGTCGGCCACCACGTCGTTCTCGTTGACGACGGGCACCACGCCGAGGGCGAGGAGCCGCTGCAGGGTGCTGCGGGCGTGCAGGTACTGCTGCCGGGAGAAGAAGTCGAGCGGCGCCAGCAGGACCTGCCCGCCGACCAGCCCGTGGTCGCCGAGGCTGCGGTCGTAGACGCGGAGCAGGCGGCTCTGGCCGACAGCCGAGGCCGCCTGCAGGGTGACCGCGTCGCGGGGTCGCCGCTCCCCCCCGAGGCCGAGGGCGGGCAGGCCGGCGGCGATGGCCCCGGAGGTGACCACCACCACCCGGGCGCCGCCGGCTCGCAGCTCGGCCACCTGGGCGCAGAAGGCGGCGACGGCGGCCTCGTCGATCACCCCGAGCGAGTCGGTGATCGACGAGGTGCCGATCTTGGCGACCACGGTGCCGGTCGCGCCGGTCGGTCGAGGAGCGTCGGTCGGGGGCGCCACGGTCGATCAGCGTGGCCCGTCGTCGGTCTGGTAGTCGAACGAGAAGGTTCCGATGCGGACGGTGTCGCCGTCCTCCGCACCCGCTCGGGCGAGGGCGCGGTCGACGCCCAGGCGGTGCAGCCGGTGCTGGACGTACGCCATGGCGCCGGCGTCGGTGAGGTCGGACAGCGCCACCGCCCGCTCGGCCGCCCGCCCGTGGACGTGCAGGTCGCCGTGGTCGTCACGGGTGATCCGGATCCCCTCGGGCTCGGGACGGTGGATCACGAACCCGGTGGTCTCCGGGGCCCGGGTGCGCTCGGTGGAGACCAGCTCCGCCAGTCGGCCGACCAGCCGGTCGATGCCCTGGCCGGTGACCGAGGAGATGTCCAGCCGGCGCGCACCGACCCCTCGGTCCTCGTCGCCGTCCGATCGGGCGGCATCGGCCAGGTCGGCCCGGGCCCCGACCAGGACCCGGGGCCGCGCCAGCAGCTCGGGCAGGTAGCTGCCGAGCTCGTGCAGCAGCACCCGCTCCTGCTCCTCCGGTGCCACCGGGGCGGTGGGCGCCAGGTCGACCAGCAGCGCGAGCACGCTCGCCCGCTCGACGTGGCGGAGGAACTCGAGGCCCAACCCCCGTCCCTCGCTGGCCCCCTCGATCAGCCCCGGGATGTCGGCGACCACCAGCTCGACGTCGTCGTAGCGCACGACGCCGAGGTTCGGCTCGAGGGTGGTGAAGGGGTAGTCGGCGATCTTGGGGCGGGCGGCGGAGATGCGGGCGATGAGCGTGCTCTTGCCGACGTTCGGGAAGCCGACCAGGGCCACATCGGCGCGCAGCTTCAGCTCGAGCTCGAGCCAGACCTCCTCGCCGGCCTCGCCCTGCTCGGCGAAGGCGGGTGCCCGCCGCCGGTTCGAGAGGAAGCGGGCGTTGCCGCGACCCCCCTGGCCGCCCCGAGCGGCCCGCCAGCGGTCGCCGTGGCGGCCGAGGTCGGCCAGCAGCTCGCCGCGGGCGTCGGTCACCGTGGTGCCCTCGGGCACCGCCACCTCGGTGTCGGTCCCGGCCGCGCCGTGGCGCTTCTTCCCCTGGCCGTGGGTGCCGTCGGTCGCCCGGCGATGGGGGTGGTCGCGGAAGGAGAGCAGCGACGCCACGTTGCGATCGGCGACCAGCCACACGTCGCCACCGTCGCCGCCGTCACCGCCGTCGGGACCGCCGCGGGGCACGTGGGCCTCTCGCCGCATCGACACCGCGCCGGCGCCGCCGTCCCCCGCCTTGGCGTGCAGCTGGGCACGGTCGACGAAGCTGGACACCGCCGCAGGCTACGGGCGGGTGCAGTCCCGGGACGGGCCGCCCGTCGATCAGCTGGTGTTCACCAGGTGGACGGGATCCCCGAGGATGGCAGCCGACCAGGTGGTGGTGTCCTGCGGAGACCCGGAGTTGCTGCCGTGGAGGTCGTAGAGGATCTTCCACCAGCAACCCGGATTGGTCTGAGCTGCGTTGCACGTGTAGGTGGAGGAGATCGGTACCACGATCGAGAGCAGCTTCCCGTTGTAGAGGCCGTTCCCACTCGAGTCGGTGGTCGGGATGGCGCAGCCTGACGAACCGGAGTAGGTCGAGCTCGAGACCGGGGAGGCGTCGGTCGGGTTGTTGTACACCCGGACCGTGCAGCTCGTCGCCGGGGCGCCCGTCTGGGGGTTCATCAGCTTCATCTTGGCGTTCGGAACCCCGATCTCACCCGGGTCGTACAGGTAGACCAGCAGCGACTTGCCCTGGTTCGTCCCGTCGACCTTGGCCAGGTAGAAGTTCGGGTTCGTCGTGAGCTGGTTGTTGAACATGCTCATGTCCTTGTACGCGGAGAGCGTCGGGTTCACCGAGCCCGTGTACCTCGCACGCAGGGCGTAGCGGTTGGCGCCGTCGCCGTTGCCGGTCGTCTTGACCTGGAGCCGATAGCGGACGGTGCTCGACGTCGACGCCACCTGGCAGATGCTCACCCACTTGTTCTCATAGGTGCTCGCCGACGCGTTCTGACCGACGGTGAACCCGCCCGACAACCCGTTGCAGCTGCTGGAGTACATCGGGATGCTCAACGAGTCGTCGAGGGCACTCGAGTTGGACGCCCACATCTGCCAGACCGTCGTGGTCGAGGTCGACCCGTTGTAGGCGGTGTCACCGGTCTCGATCTGCTCGTTCGACCGGGGGTAGAGCCCCGCGTCGTACACCTGCAGCGTCACGTTCCCGGCGCCGGGGGGGACATCGAGGGTGTAGATGTAGCCGTCCGGCCGGTACTCCGGGTTGGTCATCGATCCACAGGAGCTGTTCCCGCGACAGCCCGCGGCGTACCGGTCGCCCTTGTAGTTGTCGGTCTTGGGCCCGTGGATGTTGCCCCAGAGTCCGACGCTCTCCACCGGCGTCGAGGGCGAACCGCCCACGGGGTCGTTGCCGAAGTAGTTCGTCGGGCTGCCGAGCGGGATCGGTTGCTGGTACTCCGCCGTCGCGCTCCGGGTGAGGGTCACGTTGCTCTTGAACGGCTTGGAGAAGAACTGCATCACCTTGGAATCGGTGATGCTGACGCTGATCCGGTACTCGTTGATCTCGGTGACGGTGATCGAGACGTCGCCCACCCCGTCCTGGAAGCCGTTCTTCTTCGCGGTCGTGAGCGCGACCTGCTTCGCCACCGTGAAGTTCGGCATCTGGGCGGCGCCCGCCAGGGCGGCGGCATCGGCGCCGCGCTGCAGGGCCGCCGCGCGGGCGTACCAGGACGCGATGTCGATGCCGATGCCGGCGAAGGCGGTCAGCGGCAGCAGGATGAGGGCGAACAGCGCCATCACGTAACCGGCGTCCTTGCGCCGGCGGGCGCGGCGGCGAGCGGTGGGGACGTGGTTCAGCACGGGCACCTCCTCGGAGGTGGAGCGGTCGAGTGGTCGGTCACGAGCTCGGCTCGATCCGCATGACGGTGGAGCGCGTCAAGGTGAGGCCACCGCCGGGGAACAGGTGGGTGACGAACGTGTACTGGTACTGGATCCAGATCCCCAGGTAGTCGGCGCTGTCCGCGGAGTCGTCCCGCGTGGTCGGACACCAGTACCGATCGAGGCTCGACGAGCACGAGCCGGAGAAGCTCGATGCGGTCATGGTCGTGAAGATGCTTCCGGGGTAGCTGTTGCACACGCCGCTGACCGACCCCGTCTTGCAGGCGGTGGGCACCGCCCCGTCGCTGGCGTCCGCCTTGTAGACCACGACCCGCTGGACGTTGCTGACCTTGCTGCCGAGGGTCGACTGGATGCTGAGCAGGCCGTCGTAGTCGGCCGAACGGCTCGTGCCCTCGTTCGAGGCGGTGCGGGCGGCGCCCCGGGTGGCGGTCTGCAGCCGGGTGTTGTACTGCCAGGCGCCGCCGAACTCGACGATGCCGAAGGCGAGGATGATCAGGATCGGGCCGACGAAGGCCATCTCGACCAGCACCGCACCGCGCTCGCCGCGGTGACGGGGCCGTGCCAGGTGGGGGATCACAGCTTCGTCGGCTCCATGCGGATGATGACCTGGGTGGTCAACGCCGTGTTCGGGATGACCTTGACGAGGCTCGTGTACTGGACCTTGATCCACACGCCGACGTAGTCGGGCGGGCCCGACATCGAGATGTTGCGGCTCGACGGGGCCCAGGCGGCGTCGAGTTGGCCGGCGCTCCCGCCGAAGCTCGTCTTGTCGGCATCGAGGTCGGAGGCGGAGTAGGCGTTGCACTGGCCTGCCACGTCCGTGCCGGCCTGGCACGCGCTGCTCGGCGATCCGCCGAACTGGGAGGCGGACTTGAAGATGACGATCCGCACGACCTTGCCGCGCTGCATGTCGGCCAGGTCCTTCTTGATCGCCTGCAGCGCGTAGTAGTCGGCGAAGGGATCCTGGCCGGAGGCGCTGGCGGTCCGGGCGCCGGAGCCGGCGGCGCTGTCGATCTCGGCCTTGTCCTTGTAGACGAGCCCGAAGTCGATCACGGCGAAGAGCAGCAGGAAGAGGATCGGTGTGACCATGGCCGCCTCGAGGATCGCCAGCCCGGAGTCACCGGACAGGCGCCGTCGGCGCGCTCCTCTCCACACCTCACCTCGGTCGGCACGCCCGACGCACGAGTTGAGCCCGCCGCCGCAAGTCGAGCGGGATGTGGCGAATCTCCCCTTCGTCCGCTTTGGCGTACCCGGTGCCCGCCGGCGGCGGTCTCGGCTACTGCAACAGCTTGACCACTGCGGGCGTGGAGGCGTCGGTGACGGTGCCGGTGCCGCCCTGACCGCTGCTCACGAGGCCCTTGTTGGCGACGAAGGTGCCGGAGTACTTGGGGTTGCCGCGCCCGTTGCCCGTCACGTGCCAGATGCTCAGCGCCACGATGTGCATGCGGATGAACTGGCCGTTGCCGGTCCCCGAGTCGGCGATGGGGATCACGATGTCGCAGCCGTCGTAGGAGTCCGGAGGGCACGGCGTGGCGCCGACCACCAGGTCGCGGATGGCGGCATCGTTCCCGTTGCCGTTGTTCCCCTCGTAGTAGCCGGGCGAGGTGAACAGGTCGCTCGGGTCGGACTTGCCCTTGAACGCCGCCCCCGCCCCGCAGGTGGGGATCTGCGACGCCTGGATGGGGATGGAGCCGACGGCCTGCGCCTTGGCCGGGTCGACGGCGGTGTGGTCGCGGTTGAGCAGGTCCCAGCCGCTGCCGTGGGTCTTGACCCCGCAGATGATGAACGGCGCGCCGGTGCCGGCGAGGGGCTGGATGGTGGCCGCCGCCGAGGTGGAGACCGGCTGGGACCGCCGGCCCACGATCCCGCTGAACACCGTCGCCCGGGTCAGGGTGGTGGTCACGAGCACGCCGGAGATGTCGGTGAGGGTGGGATCGGGGTTCACCGCCGGGTCGCACGAGCCCTGGGGGGTGCCGGCCGAGTCGACCCACGAGCAGCTCACCGCGGTGGCGCCGTTGCGGCCGGCGACGTCCTTCACCGTCTCCCAGACCGTCGAGCTGGCCGGTCCGGGCGAGCTCGAGGGGAACTTGACCCGGTAGAGCTGGTTGGCGCCGGCCAAAGCCGCGTCGTCGGACGCGTTCTGCATCTGTCGGCGTGAGCTGTACGCCTGACCCATGTCGATGACGAGGGCGGCGAAGATCATGAGCACGGTGAGGAGGAGGCCGGTGAGCACCATGATCAGCCCCCGCTCCTGCTCCCGGCCGGCGGCGGGCGAAGGTCGGGGGATCATGGCCCGGCTCACGAGTCGCCTCCGACCGAGATCGGCCGACCGACGATCTTCATGGTGGCCGTCCCCGACACCGTGATCGCTCCGAAGGGCAGGCCGGCGGGGGTCAGCGGCTCGTGGCGCCATCGCACCTCGACGGTGATGTCGTCCTGGTCGACCACCGCCGCGCGGCACGGCACGGTCGCGCCGGTGGGGTCGCTGCACCACACCTTCGGGTAGCCGGCGCTGAGGCTCTGGCCGGGCAGACGGCGGGCGATGGCCGTGCGGATGGCGGCGTAGTCGGAGCTGGTGGTCGAGTCGGCGTCCGCGTACCGCAGGATCCCGACCCGGGCGCCGTCGCGTGCGGCCGCCTTGGCCTGGCCGTTCTGGAACACCGCGCTGCCGAAGTCGATCAGGCCGAACACGAACAGCAGGAAGATCGGCAGGACCAGGGCCAGCTCCACGATGACCACCCCTCGCTCCCCCGTCGCCCGGCGTCGGGCGGTGCGTCCGATCACTGGACCACCACCTCCGAGGACCGCGTGATCGTCACCGGGTCACCCGTGATGGCTCGGGCGAAGGGGGTGACCGGGTGGAAGTTCGCCTGCACGGTCACCACCACGTGGTCACCGGAGCTGAGGGTGGCCGTCCCGCAGCCCGTGTACGGCACCAGCGAGGAGCCGACCCGCTTGGCGACGGTCACCTTGTAGCCGGCGAACCGGCTGAGACCGAGGTCCTCCTTCTTCGCCTGGTCGGTCGCGTTGCGATCGCCGTAGGCGCCCCCGCAGCCGGTGTCCACGTTGCCGGGGAACGCCTGCAGGACCGCGGCGCCCTCCCTGGCGGCGTTGCTCAAGCGGCTCTGCAACGAGTACGCCCGCCCGAGGTCGATCGTGGCGAACACCAGCAGCGCCAGCACGGGCGCGACCAGCGCCATCTCGACCAGCGCCGCGCCTCGGTCGCGCGGGGTCGAACACGCGCTCCCAGCTGACCGCACGGATCACTTGTCGGCACCAACGATGTCGACCTTGACCGATCTGCACGCTTTCTCGCCGGGATCGGCGCAGGGGGCGACGGAACCTGGCGTCTCGGGGCGTCGTCGGTGTGCACGACCCTGTCCGACCCCGTTCGTAGGGTGGCGGCATGGACATCGCCGTCGCCCACCGGGGGCTGACCGTCGGCGCCGCCCCGGTGCGGACCCGGGCCGAGCGCGAGGACGCCGAGGCCGCCACCCTGGCCCCGGGCGCCACCCGGGCGGCGGGCGCCGGTCACCGCACCCTGCCCGAGGCCCCCGACCGGCTCCGCACCTGCTTCGAGCGCGACCTCGACCGCATCCAGCACTCCCGCCCCTTCCGCCGGCTGGCCGGCAAGTGCCAGGTCTTCATCGACCCCGACGACGACCACCTGCGCACCCGCCTGACCCACGCCATCGAGGTCTGCCAGGTGGCGGTCAGCATCGCCCGGCCGGTCGGGCTGAACGTCGCCCTCACCGCGGCGGCGGCCACCGGCCACGACTGCGGCCACGGGCCCGCCGGGCACGCGTCCGAGGCGGCGCTCACCCCGTTCGTGCCCGGCGGCTACCACCACGCCGTCTACGGCGCTGACGTGGTGCTGGCCCCGCTCAACCTGTGCGCCGAGACCCTCGACGCCATCCGCAACCACTCGTGGAACCGGCCGGCGCCCTCCACGCCCGAGGGCGAGGTGGTGGCCTGGGCCGACCGCATCGCCTACGTCTGCCACGACTTCGAGGACGCGGTCGACGCCGGGCTGGTCGAGCCCGGCCAGCTCCCGGAGGACATCGCCCGCGTCCTGGGGCGCGACCGGCGGGCCCAGCTCCACGCCCTCATCACCGCCATGGTCGACACCATCGCCCACACGGGCTCGGTCGGGCTGCGTCCCACCGAGGCCGAGGCCCTGGCCGCATTCCGGGCGTTCAACTACGAGCGCATCTACCTGCGGCCCGAGGCGGTGCAGCAGGCCGAGCAGGCGGGGCGGCTCATCGGTCAGCTCGCCGAGTTCTTCGCGACCCACCCGGGGCTGGTCGGCGGGCGCGACGAGGGCGACGGGCGGCCGGTCCCCGTCCCGGGATCACCCGCGGCGGTCGCCGCCGCGGTCCGCTACGTGAGCGGCATGACCGACCGGTTCGCCCATGGCTGCGCCGTCGACCACCTGGGATGGGACCCCCGCACCCTCCCGCGCTCCGCCTGAGAGGTCGACCCTGCTCGGTACCATGGATCGGTGCCTGTCGAGACCGACGTCCTGACCGAGCCGCACTGGCAGATCGAGGGCGGTGCCGCCCTCCACGGGACGGTGGTGGCCAGCGGCGCCAAGAACGCCGTCACCAAGCAGCTGGTGGCCACGCTGCTCACCAGCGAGCCCTGCGAGCTCACCAACGTGCCCCGCATCGACGAGATCGACGTCACCCTGAGCATGCTCGGCGAGCTCGGCAGCCGCTGGGAGTGGTTGGACGAGCACACCATCCGCATCGAGACGCCCGCCATCACCGACACCGGCGTGCCCGAGCGGTACACGGGCCTGAACCGCATCCCCATCCTGTTCATCGGGCCGCTGCTCAACCGGGTCGGCGAGGCCGAGGTCCCCGTGGTCGGCGGCTGCGTGATCGGCGAGCGACCCGTCGGCTTCCACATCGACGGCCTCGAGGCCATGGGCGCCACCATCGAGTACTCGAACAAGACCTACCGCGCCCGGGCCGACCGCCTGCAGGGCTGCCACCACCGGCTGCCCTTCCCGAGCGTCGGCGCCACCGAGAACCTGCTGCTGTCGGCGGTCACCGCCAACGGCACGACCGTCATCGAGAACGCCGCCATCGAACCCGAGATCATCGACCTGATCCTGCTGCTGCAGAAGATGGGGGCGGTGGTCAGCGTCGAGGTCGACCGTCGGCTGATCGTCGAGGGCGTCCCCGAACTGGGCGGCGCCACCCACCGGGTGGTCGACGACCGCATCGAGGTGGCCTCCTACGCCGCCGCGGCGGTGGCGACCGGGGGCGAGATCGAGATCGTGGGTGCCAACCAGGAGCACCTGATCACCTTCCTCAACACCCTGCGCCACATCGGCGCCGAGTTCGAGACCACCGAGCGGGGCATGCGCTTCGCCGCCCCCGCCGGCAAGCTGCTCCCCCGCCACATCGAGACCGCCGTCCACCCCGGCTTCATGACCGACTGGCAGCAGCCGACGGTGGTGCTGCTCACCCAGGTCGACGGGCCGTCGGTGATCCACGAGACCGTCTACGAGAACCGGTTCGGCTACACCGAGACGCTGCGGACCATGGGCGCCGACATCGTGCTCACCAACCAGTGCCTCGGCAGCAACCGCTGCCGCTTCGCCGACCGCAACTTCGTCCACTCGGCGGTGGTCACCGGCCCCACCCCGCTGCGGGCCACCGACCTGGCCATCCCCGACCTGCGGGCCGGGTTCGCCTACGTCATGGCCGCGCTGCTGGCGTCGGGCACCAGCACGATCCGCAACGTGCACTACCTCGAGCGGGGCTACGAGGACATCCCCGGCAAGCTGGCCGGGCTGGGCGCCAACGTCGGCGTCATCGACCCGCGCTGATCAACCCTCCGGGCCCGTCCGCCGGCCCGGTTCCCCCGGATCGGCTTCCCGGTCCGCCGAGGTCAGACGACGTCGACCAGCTTGCGGCCCCCGCGACGGCCGAAGCGGACCTTGCCCGCCGCGGTGGCGAACAGGGTGTCGTCGCCGCCGCGGGCCACGTTCTCACCGGGGTGGAACTTGGTGCCGCGCTGGCGGACGATGATGGCGCCGGCGTCGACGGCGGTGCCGTCGAACACCTTCACGCCGAGTCGCTTGCTCTCGGAGTCGCGGCCGTTGCGGGTGGAACCGCCGCCCTTGGTCTTCGACATCGGTCGCTACCCCTCGCTGCCGGCGTCGATGCCGGTGATCTCGATGGTCGTGTACGCCTGGCGATGTCCCCAGCGCTTGCGCTGGTTGGACTTGTTCTTGTACGTGAAGCCGGTGATCTTCGGGCCCTTGGAGCGGCCGACCACGTTGGCCGTGACCGAGGCGCCCGACAGGGCGTCGGCGCCGGCCAGGACCGTCTCGCCGTCGACCACCAGCACCGGGGTCAGGGTGACCGAGCCGTCGTCCTGGCCCAGCAGCTCGACGTCGAGCGTCTGGCCCTCGGTGACCCGGTACTGCTTCCCACCGGTGGAGATGACTGCGTACATGGCGATGGCTCTCGGCTGCTCGAGGACTCGGACGAGGTCGGGGCCGAGCCGCTCTGGGCACGGGCCGACGGATCAGTGTAGAGGTCAGGCCGGCGCCGGCCCCAACCCGCTCGGCTCCCCGTCGCCCCCGCCGAGCAGCGCCTGGTCGATGATCAGGCCCCGCCCCTCGCACACCGAGCACGGCGACGAGAACGACTCGAGCAGCCCCTCGCCGATCCGCTTCCGGGTCATCTCGACCAGCCCCAGCTCGGAGATGTCGAACACCTGGGTGCGGGTCTTGTCACGCGCCAGCGCCTCGCGGAAGGTGCGGATCACCTCGTCGCGGTTCTTGCGGACCTCCATGTCGATGAAGTCGATGACGATGATGCCGCCGATGTCGCGCAGGCGGAGCTGACGGGCGATCTCCTCGGCCGCCTCCAGGTTGTTGCGGAACACCGTCTCCTCGAGGCTGGACGACCCCACGTTCTTGCCGGTGTTCACGTCGATGACGGTCAGGGCCTCGGTGTGCTCGATGATGAGCGAACCGCCGGAGGGCAGCCACACCTTGCGGTCGAGGGCCTTGTGCAGCTGCTCGTGGACGTGGAAGTGCTCGAGCAGCGGGAGCTGCTCCTTCTCCCGGTCGTAGTACTCGACCCGGTCGGCCAGCGCCGGGGAGATGGCCGACACGTAGTCGCGGATCTCCTCGTAGATGGTCGGGTCGTCGATGACGACCGTCCGGTAGTCCTTGTTGAACTCCTCGCGGATCACCCGGACGGCCATGTCGGGCTCGCGGTAGAGCACCGCCGGGGCTTGGGCCCGTCCGGCCAGCTCCTCGATCTGGGTCCACTGCCGGGCCAGCCGACGGACGTCGTTCTCGATCTCCTCGGCGGTCACGCCCTCGGCCGCGGTGCGGACGATGAGTCCGTGCTCGGCCGGCTTGACCTTGTCGAGGATCTTGCGGAGCCGCTTGCGCTCGTCGTCGGGCAGGCGCTTGGAGATGCCGTAGGTGCTGCTGTTGGGGATCAGCACGACGAACCGGCCCGGGAGCGAGATCTCCTGGGTGAGGCGCGCCCCCTTGTGCCCGATCGGGTTCTTGGTGACCTGGCAGAGGATGACCTGGCGGTTCTTCAGGATCTGCTCGATGCGGGGCTCGCCCCGCTGCTCGAGGTCCTCGGGGTCGTAGCGGGTGTCGCCCCGGTAGAGCACGGCGTTCTTCGGGGTGCCGATGTCGACGAACGCCGCCTCCATGCCGGGCAGCACGTTCTGCACCCGGGCCAGGTAGATGTTGCCGTGGATCTGGCTGACGTCGTCGGTCGGGCGCGAGACGTAGTGCTCGATCAGCGACCGGCCCTCGAGCACGGCGATCTGGGCCGCCTCGGGCCGGACGTGGACCGCCATGAGGTAGCGGCCGAGCGCCCGGCCGTTGCGCTGCTTGCCCCGGCGGCGCTTCAGGCTCTCCTCGTCGAGGTCGACGGGGCCGTCGGGCGCCAGCGCCTCGACCGGCTCGGCCTCGTGGGTCGAGGCCCCGGACCGACCACCCGACCCGGCGCGGGCCGGACCCCGTCCGGCACCCGCCCGGTTCCGGCTGCCGCCCCGCCGCCGGCGTGAGCGACCCGAGCCCTCGCCGGACCGACCCTGACCCGACCGGCCGTCGCCCGACCCGGCTCGGTCCTTCTCGCCCTTCGACGCGCTGGTCTGCCGACCGCCGCCGCGGCGGGCGCCGCCGTCCCCGGCCTCGTCACCGGATCCGGCCGGGGCGGGGAGGGTGTCGCCGATCCGGGGCTTGCGCACCAGGGCCCGCTCCGCGGCCTCGACCGACGGGCGGTTCTCCCGGTGGCGGTCCGGCAGCTCGTCGGGTTGTCGGTCGGAGCCGCCGGAGGCCGTCGACGGACCGGCGTCGGCGGCATCGTCGGCGTCGCCGCTCCCGCCGCTCGACGCGCTGCGGCCCCCGCCGGAGCGACCGCGCCCGCCGCGGGAGCCGCGTCGACGCCGGTTGCGGTTGGTCGGCCTGGTCGACGAGGCGTCCCCGCCGGAGGAGGCCGATGGCTCGGAGGTCTGGCTGGTCGTGGTGGTCGGACCGCTCGGATCAGCGGCGGTGGTCTCTCGGGTCGGGGAGCCGGCCGGCGTGGTGCCCGCCGGCCCCTTCTCGGGATCGGACATGGGTTGGTTCCCTTCTCATGACGCACGCCTCGTCGCGTGCGGAGCCGACGTCGCGTCGAGCGGGAGGGGCTCCCGCATCGCGCCGTCGTGCTGCATCCACTGGTGCGTTCTGCAGACCCGTCGCTCCTCGAGGCCGTCGCCCAGGAGGGCGAGCAGCTCCGACGGGCGCAGGCCTCGGGGCTGGGTGCCGAGGTGGGCCGACAGCTCGGTGAGCCCGTCAGCCGTCCCGGTCACGGCCAGGTCCCGGACATAGGGGCGGAGGTCGTCGGTGACGTCGGTGCCCTTGCGCTGGCGGGTTCGGATCAGCTCGGGGGCGGCCAGCACGCGCCCGATGGCTTCCTCGATCCGGTCGGGGGACGGGTCGGCGATCTCGATGCGCCACGAGCAGCTGGTGACCGCCTGCTGCAGCGACGGCTCGCTGGTCGCGACCGGGGCGGCCGCCGACACGTCGAGGCCGTCGGGCAGCGCCGGGCTGAGCAGCGCCGCCAGGCCGTCGACGTCGCCGGGCATCGGCCGGTCGGGGTCGGGGTCGAGGTCGACGTCGACGTACTCGCCGAGCGACTCGTGACCGGTCGAGAGGGCGAGGCCGAAGTGCAGCCGCGGTCGGGGCGAGTAGCCCTGCGAGTAGGCCACCGGCAGGCCGGCTCGGCGCAGGGCGCGCTCCCACATGCGGGCCACGTCGCGGTGGCTGGTGAAGCGCACCTTGCCCAGCTTGGAGAACCGCAGCCGGACCCTCATCGGCGGGGCCCTGCGCCGACCAGCTCGACCGGCACCTCCGTGCCGGCGGCGAGGTCCTGGCCGGTGCCCTGGCTGCCCCCGGCCGGCGGCACCGCCGAGGCGACGACGTGCTCGATCCCGTACCCGGTGCAGGCGCCGCAGTCGTAGCAGGGGGTCCAGCGGCAGTCCTCGAGGCCGACCTCGTCGAGGGCGTCGCGCCAGTCCTGCCACAGGAAGTCCTTGTGCAGCCCGGCGGACAGGTGGTCCCAGGGCAGGGTCTCGTCCTCGGTGCGGTGGCGGTAGACGAACTGCTCGAGGCTCAGGCCGTGGCGCTCGAGGGCGTCCAGCCAACGCTGGTGATCGAAGTGCTCGGACCACTCCTGGAAGGTGCCGCCGGCGCGCCACACGTCCTCGATCACCGCGCCCAGCCGGCGGTCGCCGCGGCTGGCCAGGCCCTCGACGACCGACGCCTTGGGGTCGTGCCACTTGAACTGCACGCCCCGTTCCCGCTTCAGCTCGTCGCGGAGCAGCCACATCTTGCGCTGCAGCTCCTCGCGGGTGTTCTGGCCGAACCACTGGAACGGGGTGAACGGCTTGGGCACGAACCCCCCGACCGAGACGGTGACCGACGGGTTGCGGTGGTGGCGCCGCCCGATCTCCACGCAGTTGCGGGCGAGCCGGGCGATGCCGAGGGTGTCCTCGTCGGTCTCGGTGGGCAGGCCGGTGAGGAAGTACAGCTTCACCCGTCGCCAGCCGTTGCTGTAGGCGGAGTCGACGGCGCCGTACAGGTCCTCCTCGCGGATCAGCTTGTTGATGACCTGGCGCATGCGCCAGGTGCCGGCCTCGGGGGCGAAGGTGAGCCCGGTGCGGCGGGCCCGCTGGATCTCCCCGGCGATGCCGACGGTGAAGGCGTCGACGCGCAGGCTGGGCAGCGAGACCGACACCTGGCCCCCGCAGGACGGGTCGTTGACCACGTCGGCCACCACGCCCTCGATCCCGGAGAAGTCGGCGGTCGAGAGCGAGGTCAGGGCCACCTCGTCGTAGCCCGTTCGGCGGAGCCCCTCGCCGACCATGGTGCGGACCTGCTCGGCCGAGCGCTCCCGGACCGGTCGGGTGATCATCCCGGCCTGGCAGAACCGGCAGCCCCGGGTGCAGCCCCGGAAGACCTCGACGTTCAGCCGGTCGTGCACCACCTCGGTGAGCGGGACCAGCTGGGTCTTCGGGTAGGGCCACTCGCCGAGGTCGGTGATGGTGCGCTTCTCGACGACCGCCGGCGCCGCGGGGTCGTTCGGCTCGAGGGCGGCGAGCACGTCGCCCTCGTAGCGGGGCGTGTAGAGCGACGGCACGTAGACGCCCTCGACCCCGGCCAGCGCCCGGAGGACCTCGGCGCGGTCGCGGGTGGCCGGCGGCGCTCCGGCCTTCCAGCCGGCGATGACCTCGGTGATCTCGCCCACCACCTCCTCGCCGTCACCCAGGACCACGAAGTCGAGGAAGTCGGCGATCGGCTCCGGGTTGTAGGTGCAGTGTCCGCCGGCACCGACCAGCGGGTCGCCCGGTCGGCGCTCGGCGGCGCGGACCGGCACGCCGGCCAGGTCGATGGCGTTGAGGACGTTGGTGTAGACGAGCTCGGCGGAGAGGTTGAAGGCCAGCACGTCGAAGTCGCCGGCCGCCCGGTGGGTGTCGACCGAGAAGAGCGGCAGGCCGTGCTCGCGGAGGAGCGCCTCGAGGTCGGTCCAGACCGAGTAGGTGCGCTCGGCGACCGCATCGGGCCGCTCGTTCAGGATCTCGTAGAGGATCTGCAGCCCCTGGTTGGGCAGGCCGATCTCGTAGGTGTCCGGGTAGGCGAGGAGCCACGACACCTTGGACGGATCGTGCTCAGGAGAACGCGCTCCGTCCTCGCACCCGATGTATCGCGCCGGCTTCTGCACCCGCGCGAGCAAGGGCTCGAGCGCGGTCCAGAGCGAGTTCATGACCCGGCAATCCTAGTTGCCCCCGCCCCCCTCCGAACTTGTCGTGATTTCGAACCCCTGGCGCACATTTTCACGACAAGTTCACCCGGGACGCTGCGCAGGCGCCAGCCGAAGCAGCCCAGCGGATGACACCCACCATGGCGAAGCCAGCGCCGCCCGAGGGCGGCGCCCAGCAACGCGGCGCAGGCGCCAGCCGAAGCAGCCCAGCGGATGACACCCACCATGGCGAAGCCAGCGCCGCCCGAGGGCGGCGCCCAGCAACGCTGCGCAGGCGCCAGCCGAAGCAGCCCAGCGGATGACACCCACCATGGCGAAGCCAGCGCCGCCCGAGGGCGGCGCCCAGCAACTACGCGAACCGTCGCATGTGGACGTTCTCGACCAGGCCCAGGGCGGCGAAGCCGAGCAGGAGCGACGAGCCGCCGTAGGAGACGAAGGGCAGGGTGATGCCGGTGATGGGCATGATGCCCATGGTCATGCCGGCGTTCTCGAAGATCTGGAACAGCAGGATGCCGAGCACCCCGATGCAGAGGAAGGTGCCGAAGTCGTCGCGGGCCAGCTGCGCCGCCCGCCAGATCCGCCAGATCAGCAGCGCGTAGAGCGCCATCAGCGTCGCCGACCCGACGAAGCCGAGCTGCTCACCCACGGCGGTGAAGATGAAGTCGGTCCGCTGCTCGGGCACCACCGCGTTCTTGGTCAGCGGTGCCTCGAACAGCCCCTTTCCGGTGACCCCGCCGGACCCGATGGCGTTCTTGGACTGGTAGAGGTTGTAGGCGCTGCTGCGCTCGTCGGTCCGCGCCGCCTTCGGGTTGTCCTGGCTGACGAAGACGGTGAGCCGGTTCTTCTGGTACGTGTCGAGCGCCCCGCTGTTGAGCACCCCCACCACCGTGAGGGCGGCGGCGACGCCGAGCAGCGCGAGGTGGCGCGGCTTGACCCCGACGCCGACCAGCATCAGCAGGAGCACCGACCCGATGACCAGGCTCTGGCCCAGGTCGGGCTCGAGCATGATCAGCCCGACGGGGACGACCGCCAGCAGCAGCAGGGCGGCGAGGCGGCGCAGGGTCACCTCGCCTTTGAACTCCGCGGCGAGCGAGGCCACCGCCAGCACGATGGCGAGCTTCGACAGCTCCGACGGCTGGAGCTGGAACGGTCCGATGACGAACCACCCCTTGGTGCCGGAGATGTCGCGGCCGACCACGAGCACCGACAGGAGCAGGAAGATCGAGAAGCCGTAGATGGGCAGGACGAACTGCCGGATGCGTCGGTAGTCGATGGCGGTGGTGACGGCCATGACGACCGCGCCGATCATCATGAACATCACCTGCTTCTTCAGGAAGGAGGTGTCGTAGGGCGGCGCCGCCCCCCGGGTGGCGCTGTAGATCATGAGCAGGCCGGTGCCGCAGATCCCGACGAGCGCGGCCAGCAGGCCCCAGTCGAGGTGCCGCCGGGCCTTGGTCCGGTTGTCGTGGAGCTTGCCGAGCGAGCGGCTCTGGGGCATCCGGGTCGGGACCGAGAGCGCCATCAGTGGGCCTCGCCGTTGGTCGGCGGCGGCGGCGCCTGGCCGGGGCCGGGCACCGAGGTCTCGGGGAAGACCGGCCGGCCGTTCTCGTCGAGCGGGAAGCCGCCGAGCGGGGCGAAGCCGACGGAGCCGTCGACGATGGCCTGCAGCTCGTCGCGCACGACGGGGGCGGCGACCGACGAACCGAAGCCGGACTGCTCCATCACCGACGTCGCCACGAACTGCCGGCCGTCGGCCATCCCGCCGAAGCCGACGAAGAGCGAGGTGTCGTGTCGGCGCTCACCCGTCTTGGGGTCGGGGCCGATCTCGGCGGTACCGGTCTTGCCGGCGACGCGCATCTTGTCCTGGGGGAAGCCCTGGAAGGCGGCGGCGGCGGTGCCGTCGCCCTCGGTGACGCCGAGGAAGCCCTGCATCATCGGGTCGCGGAACTCCGGCGGAAGGGCGACCTGGCCGAGCTGCTTGTGCTGGGAGACGGCCACCGTGTGGGGCGAGTTGGCGTCGTTCACCTTGAGCAGCAGGCTCGGCTGCCAGCGGGTGCCGCCGTTGGCGAAGGTGGCGTAGGCGTTGGTGAGCTGCAGCGGCGTCACCAGCACCTCGCCCTGGCCGATCGACATGTTGATGTTGTCGCCGACCCCCCAGGAGTCGAGGTGCTGGCCCGGGTTGGCCGCCTGCTGCTGCTGGCGCCGGGTCGGGGTGGGGATGACGCCCTTGTAGTCGAGCGGCAGCTCGATGCCGGTCTTCGAGCCGTAGCCGAAGGAGATGGCGACGTCCTGGATCGGGGTCTCGCCGAAGTGGCTGCGGCCCACCCAGAGCTCGTAGCCGATCTTGTAGAAGTACGGGTCGCTCGACCGGGTGATGGCCTGCGGCAGCTCGACCGAGCCGGTGGCCCCGGGGCTCTTGATGACGCAGCCCGGGCCGTTGCAGTTCGGGATGGTGAAGCTGCCGTCGTCGTAGTAGCTCGTCTGCGGCGTGATGTCGCCGGTGCGGAGGCCGGCCAGCGAGGTGATCAGCTTGAAGGTCGAGCCCGGGGCGTAGAGGCCCTCGGTGGCCCGGTTGGTGAAGGGCTGGAACCGGTTGGGGTCGGTGAGGGCGTCGTACTGGGCCTGGCTGATGCCGCCCACGAACTGGGTCGGGTCGAAGGTCGGGTACGAGGCCATGGCCAGGACCTCGCCGTTGGCGGGGTCCTCGATCACCGTCGACCCGGCGGGGGCGGGCGGGAGCCCGGGCGTGCCGCTGTCCGGCTGGGTGCGGGCCTTGAACAGCTCGGTGGCCAAGGCCTTCTCGGCCATGGCCTGCACGTTGATGTCGATGGTCAGGTAGACGTCGTAGCCGGGGATCGGCGGGGTCCGCGAGATCACCCGGACCGGCTTGTTGCGGGCGTCGACCTCGTACACGGTCTTGCCGGGCACGCCGTGCAGCAGGTTCTCGAAGCTCTTCTCGACCCCGGCCTTGCCGACCAGGTCGTCGTTGGCGTACGGAGCCTTGTCGTTCTGGAGCTGGTGCAGCTCCTCGCTGGTGATGGCGCCGGTGTAGCCGAGCACGTGGGACAGCAGGGTGCCGTACTTGTACTCGCGCACCTCTTGGCGCTCGACCGAGACCGACGGGAACTCGGCCTGGTGCTCGGCCAGGTACACCCACAGCTGGGGGCTGAGGTCGGTGGCGATCGGCACCGGCTTGAAGTGGCTGTAGCGCTTGTTGTTCAGCCGGGCGGTGATCTCGTCGGGCGTGACCGGCGACTGGTTCGGCTGGTCGCGGTTCAGCTCGGCGGCCAGCCGGTTGCGGAGGCTCTGCTGGTCGGCACCGGAGAGCGCGGAGTACTTCTGGTAGTCGATCGAGACCGCCACCTGCCGGGTGTTGCCGACCAGCACGTTGCCGTTGCGGTCGAGGATGCGGCCCCGCGGCGCCTGCTCGGTGACGGTCAGGGTCGAGACCGACTGGGCGGAGGCCTGGTAGCTCGGCGAGGTCATGACCTGCAGGAACCACAGCCGGGCGAACAGCGCGGCGAAGAGCGACAGCGCCACGATGCCGACCAGGCCGATGCGGAGGCGAGGGGTGTCAGAGGTCATGGGAGGAAGGCACGCCGCCCTTCCTGCGGCCGCAGCGCGCGCCGGCAGAGCCAGCTCGACGGCAGGGCCAGGACACCGTTGAGCAGGGCGACGACGGCCACGATAACGGGCAGCGGGGTCCCGCTGAAGGTCGCCTGGTCGAGCACCCGGCCGACCAACGCGTAGGCGACCACCCCCGCCGCGCTGGCCAGGACGGCGTTGAGCACGGTGATCCAACCGGCGGAGCGCAGCACCGAGGTGTTGATCGTGCCCATCACGAACCCGACCACGCAGTAGACGAGGGCCGACAGCCCGAAGGGGGTGCTCAGCCGAGCGTCGTAGAGCAGGCCGGCGGCGAAGCCCACCTCGGCCCCCCGCTCGGGGCCGGCCACCACCCCGGCGGTGATGGCCAGGAGCAGGACGATGTCACCCCGGGCGCCGAACACGGTGATCGGCGACACCACGACCACCTGGACGACGACCACCAGCACCACGAGGGTGACGGCGCGCAGCGCGGCCACCGGTCAGCTCGGTGGCTCGTAGAGCATCACCTGCACGTAGGTGATGGCGGTGAGGTCGGCCGCCGGCGTGATGGTGACCGACTTCTCGGTGCCATCAACGCTGGGCTTGGTCGACTTGACCTTCCCGACCGGCACGTCGGGGGGGAAGGGACTGCGGTCGGTGCCGCTGGTGAACACGTCGGTGCCGTCGGGGATGTCGCGGTCGTAGGGGATGCCCCCGTCGATCACGATGGGCTGGCCCTTGCCCGTGCCGTGGGCGACGGCCACGTCGCCGGCCGCGTCGTTGAGCCGGACCCCCATCTCGAAGTTCGGGTCGCTCAGCAGCTGCACCACCGACTGGCCGCTGAACACCCGGACCACCTTGCCGATCAGCCCGGCGTTGGTGGCCACCGGCATGCCCACCCGGATCCCCTCGCCGCTGCCGACGTCGATGCGGATGGTCTGGTCGAAGTTGCTGAGCGGCCCGGTCATGACCTGGGCCCCCACCTTGTCGACGGTCGGGGCGAACTTGATGTCGGCAGCGCGGCGCAGCTGGCGGTTCTGGCTGCGCAGCGCGTCGACCTGGGCCTGGTTGCCCTTGATCTTGTCGAGGCGGGCCCGCAGCTTGGCGTTCTCGTCCTTCACCCGGTTGTAGTCGAAGGCGCCGTGCCAGGCGTTGCGGAACGGGGTGGCGACGGTGCTGCCCACGCCCTCGAGCGGCGACAGGACCGTCGAGACCACGCTCCGGAGCCCGTGCACGGGCCCCGTGTCACGGAAGTCGAAGGTGATCAGCACCAGCGACGCCAGGATCAGCGTCACCAGGATGATGCGGGAGCGGCCGGGCCGTTGCCGACGAGCCACGCGCAGCGGCGACGACGGCTAGTTCTGGGGGTTGGACGAGAAGAGGACTTCCTTGAGCGCCTCGAACTCCTCCAACGACTGACCCGAGCCCACCGCCACGCAGTGCAGCGGGTTGGGTGCGATCACGATGGGCATGCCGGTCTCGCTCTGCAGCCGGGCGTCGAGCCCGTGCAGCATGGCGCCGCCGCCGGCCAGCACGATCCCCTGCTCCATGATGTCGGCGGCCAGCTCGGGCGGGGTCTTGTCCAGGGTGACCTTGACGGCGTCGCAGATGGCCGCCACCGGCTCCTCGATGGCCTCGCGGATCTCCTCGGTGGTGGTGACGATGGTCTTCGGCAGCCCGGTCACCAGGTCGCGCCCGCGGATCTCGGCGTGGAGCTCCTCCTGGAGGGGCCAGGCCGACCCGAGGGCGATCTTGACCTCCTCGGCGGTGCGCTCGCCGAGGGCGAGGCTGTACTCCTTCTTGATGAACTGGATGATGGCGTCGTCGAGCTCGTCGCCGCCGACGCGCACCGACTGGCTGGCCACGATGCCGCCGAGGGAGATCACCGCCACCTCGGTGGTGCCGCCGCCGATGTCGACGATCATGTTGCCGGTCGGCTCCTGGACCGGCAGCCCCGCGCCGATGGCGGCCGCCATGGGCTCCTCGATGATGTAGGCGGGCTTGCGGGCACCGGCGTACTCGGCGGCCTCCTGCACGGCGCGCTGCTCCACGCCGGTGATGCCCGAGGGCACGCAGATCACCATGCGGGGCTTCGCCCACCGGCGCTGGTGCACCTTGTGGATGAAGTAGCGCAGCATCTTCTCGCAGATCTCGAAGTCGGCGATCACGCCGTCCTTCAGGGGCCGGATGGCCTGGATGTGCGCCGGCGTGCGCCCGATCATCCGCTTGGCCTCGATCCCGACCGCCACCGGACGCCCGTCCTTGACGTTGACGGCCACGACCGACGGCTCGTTCAGCACGATGCCGCGACCACGCACGTAGACGAGCGTGTTGGCCGTGCCGAGATCGACGGCCATGTCGCGGCCCATGATCGAGGTGAAGGGGTTTTCCGACATGTGGCGGCCTTCGGCGAGGTGGGGGGAGGTACGACCGAGCCTATGGGAGCGCGCGACGGCGAGCCAAGGCACCCGCGACTGCCCTCCGAGGCGTCTCGACGAGTCTAGGCGTCGTCACCTGATCGCAACACGCGGCTCGGGGTGACGACGGTCGTCACACCGAGGGGAACCAGAGGGCGATCTCGCGCGCCGCGGACTCGGGACCGTCCGAGCCGTGGACCAGGTTCTCGGTGGTGGTGGTGGCCAGGTCGCCGCGGATGGACCCCGGCTGGGCATCGGTGACCTTGGTCTTGCCGATCAGGATCCGGCACAGCTCCCAGGTGTCCTCGGTCGGCCCCTCGACGATCATGGCGAACACCGGGGAGCGGGTGAGGAAGTCGACCAGCTCGCCGAAGAACGGCTTGTCGCGGTGCTCGTCGTAGTGGCGCTCGGCCAGCTCGCGGTCGACCGAGCGCAGCTCGGCGGCCACCAGGTGGAGCCCCTTGCGCTCGATCCGGCCCACGATCTCGCCGACCAGCCCCCGCTCCACGGCGTCGGGCTTGCACATCACGAACGTCCTCGTCGTCATGGCGAGGTTGTCTAGACGCCGAGCCCCCCGAGCCGGGAATCGCGCGCCCCAGCCGGGTCAGCAACACGGCCGCGGTCGGCGCAATGCATGCGCCGACCAAGCGGAGGAGGCTGGGGTCGGGGCCCCAGCCGGGCCTACAGCACGGCCGCGGTCGGCGCAATGCATGCGCCGACCAAGCGGAGGAGGCTGGGGTTGGGGCCCCAGCCGGGCTTACAGCACGGTCAAGACCTCGACGCCGTCGTCGGTGACGAGGAGGGTGTGCTCGAACTGGGCGGTGCGGCGGCCGTCGACGGTGACCGCCGTCCAGCCGTCGTCCCAGAGCCGGTGCTGCCACGCGCCCATGGTGATCATGGGCTCGATGGTGAAGGTCATGCCGGGCTCGATCACGGTGGAGGCCCGAGGGTCGTAGTAGTGCAGGACCTGCAGGTCGGAGTGGAACTCGCGCCCGACGCCGTGGCCGATGAAGCTGCGCACCACGCCGAAGCCGTTGGCCTCGGCGTGGTCCTGGATGGCCCGACCGATCACCGACAGCGGCCGGCCGGGGCGCACCTCGTCGATGGCCCGGTCGAGGCACTCCCGGGTGACGCGCACGAGGGCCTGCGACCGCTCGTCCACCGTGCCGACCAGGAAGGTGGCGTTGGTGTCGCCGTGGACGCCCTCGCGGAAGAGGGTGACGTCGAGGTTGACGATGTCGCCGTCGCGGAGCGGGCGGTCGTCGGGGATGCCGTGGCAGATGACCTCGTTGACCGAGGTGCAGAGCGACTTCGGGTAGCCGTTGTAGTTGAGCGGGCTGGGGTAGCCGTCGGCGTCGAGGCACGCCTGGTGGCACACCGCGTCGAGCTCGTCGGTGGTGACCCCGGGGGCCACCGCCGCGCCCGTGGTCGCCAGGATCGCCGCCGCGGCGCGGCCGGTGCGCCGCATGGCGTCGATCACCTCGGGCGCCTTGACGTCGGGCTCGTCCCGCCGGCTGCCGCCGCCGGTGTCGGCGTAGTGCGGGCGCTCGATGCCCTCGGGCACGGGTCGACGGGGGCTGATGGTCCCCCGCTGGACGCGGTTGGTGGCGTCCTTGTGGCAGCGCTTGAACTTCTTGCCGCTGCCGCACCAGCACGGGTCGTTGGCCTTGAGCTTCGTCTGGTCGAGCATGGTCAGCTCCGTGTCCTGCGGCGCACGCCCCCAGTATGGGCGGCGGTCACGCCGAGCCGTCGCCGACCAGGTAGGTCCGGGCCTCGCCGACCACGTAGAACGAGCCGGCCACCAGGACCAGGTCGTCGGGCGCCGCTATGGCCAGGGCGCGGCGCACGGCATCGACGACGCCCGGCACGGACTCGCACACCGCGCCGATCGACTCGGCGGCGGCCGCCAGCCGCGGGGCCGGCACCCCACGGGGTGAGGGCGGGGTGCAGGTCACCACGAAGCCGGCGTCGGCCACCCCGAGGGCCTCGAGCATCTCGACCGGGTCGCGGCCCTCGAGGATGCCGACGACCACGATGATCGACCCGGCGAGGGTGAACTCCTCGGCGAGGGTGCGGGTGGCGGCCCGGGCGCCGTCGGGGTTGTGGGCGCAGTCGAGCACGACGGTCGGCTCCCGCCGGACGATCTCGAACCGCCCCGGCACCCGCACGCCGGCGAAGGCGTCGCGCACCAGGTCGCCGTCGAGCGACCGGCCGAAGAACGCCTGGGCGGCGGCCAGCGCCACCGCGGCGTTGTCGCCCTGGTGGACGCCGTGCAGCGGCACGAAGACGTCGTCGACCTCGCCGCCGGGGGTCCGCAGGTCGACCAGCCGGCCCCCCACCGCGACGCGGTCGGCCTCGACGTCGAAGTCTCGGTGGCGCAGCAGGATCTCGTCGGCCGGCGTGGCGGCGAAGACCGGGAGCAGCTCGTCGTCGGCCTCGCCGAGCACGAAGGTCGAGCCTGGCTTGACGATGCCGGCCTTCTCCTCGGCGATCCTCCGCCGCCAGCCGGCGGCCCCGTCGGTGTGGTCCTTGCCGACGTTGGTGAGCACCGCCACCTGCCCGTCGGCCACGTTGGTGGCGTCGAACCGGCCGAGCAGCCCGACCTCGACGACGGCGACGTCCACCGCCAGCTCGGCGAACCAGGCGAAGGCGGCGGCGGTCAGGATCTCGAAGTACGAGGGCGTGACCTCGGCGATGGGCTCGACGGCGGCGATGGTCCCGATCACCTCGCCGAGCTCGTCGTCACCGATGGGCCGGCCGTCCCAGGCCAACCGCTCGTTCAGCCGCTCCAGGTGCGGGCTGGTGTAGGTGCCCACCGACAGGCCCGTCGCGCGCAGCAGCTCGGTGACCATGCGCACCACCGAGCCCTTGCCGTTGGTGCCGGTGATGTGGATCACGGGGTAGGCGTGCTGCGGGTTGCCGAGCACCTCGACCAGGCGGTGCATGCGCTCGAGCGACAGCCCCTCCCACCGGCCGGCGGTGGCTTCGAGGTTGACGTGCTGCTCGAGGTACCGCCGGGCGTCCGGCAGCCTCACCGGAGCTCGCCCTCCCGCCGGGGCGGAGGCCCGGGCGGGACCGGCTCAGGAGGCAAGCAGGTCGCGGGTCCGGCCGCGGGCCACGTCGGCGTAGTCGCCCCCGCGGTCGCGAGCGACGTCGGCGAGGTCGCCGGCGCGGTCGGCGGCCACGTCGGCCCAGTCCCCGGCGCGCTCACGGGCGACGTCGGCGGCCCGGGCCACATGGGGCCGAGCCGCCTCGGCGGCATCGGCGGCCCGGTCCCGGGCGAGCTCGGCGTAGTGCTGGAGCTGGGGGCGGGCGACCTCGGCCAGTTCGGCCGAGCGGTCCAGGGCGACCTCGGCGGCGTGCTGCAGCTGCGGCTTGGCCGCCTCGGCCCACTCGCTGCCGCGCTCGAGCGCCACCTCGGCGGCGTGGCGGAGGTGGGGCCGGGCCGCCTCGGCGGCGTCGATGGCCCGATCCCGGGCCACCTCGGCGGCGTGCTTGGCGTGGGGCTTGGCGGCGTCGGTGACCTTCTCCCCCAGCGAGGGCCGGAGGCCGAGGTCGATGGCGGCGCGCCGCCGGGCCCGGCGCTCGAGCACGGTGCCGAGCAGCCCCCCGGCCACCGCGCCGGTCAGCGCGCCGGTGATGGCCGCGTTGCGGGTCGCGTCGCTGTCGGGGCTCGGGGCCGGGGCCTGACCGGCCCGGTACACGCCGATGGCGCCTCCCACGAGTCCGCCGAGCAGTGCGCCTTTGAGTCCTCTGTGCATGCGGTCGACCCTATTCGATGGCGCCCGGCGCCCCTTCCGGGCGCCGTCGATCTCACCCGATCGGGTGGCGCCGCCCGGCGGCGGGTCAGTCGTCGGAGGCGGTGACGACCAGCTCGGCGCCGTCGGCGGTGCGCCGCAGGCCGACCTGGCGTCGCGCCAGGTCCTGGCCCGACTTCCGCGCCGCCTTGGCCGCCTTGCGCGCCTGGCGGCGGGAGACCTTGCGCTCCTCGGTCGACCGCAGCGCCTGCTTGGCCGCCTTGCGCCGCTGCCGGCGCGACCGCTTGGCCGCCTTGACCGCGGCGTCGGCGCGCCGCTCGGCCTTGCGGGCCTTGCGACGCTGGCGGCGCGAGCGGGGCTGGTCGGCGGCCTGCTCGACCTTGCCGGCCGCCTTGGCCGCCTTCTTGGCCTGGCGACGGGAGACCTTGGCCTTCTTCTCGGCCTTCTTGGCCAGCTTCTCGGCCTTCTTGCGCCGCGTGCGGGCCTTGCGCCCGGCCTTGGTGGCCTTCTTGGCCTTGCGCCGGGCCCGGCGCGAGCGCAGGTCGGAGATCGAGGTGACCTCGTCGCCGCCTGCGTCACCCGACCCGGCGTCGACCTCGTCGTCGGTCGGCTCGTCGGGGTCGTCCACGCCCGCCACGCCGCTGCTGCGGGCCATCAGCTGGCCGCCCGTCGGGGCCGGCTGCGGGTCTCGGTGCGAGGCACCAGCGTCGGGTTGACCTCGTCGTGGACGACCTTGGCGTCGATGACGCACTTCTCGACGTCGTCTCGGCTCGGCAGGTCGTACATCACGTTGAGGAGCACCTCTTCGAGGATCGCCCGCAGCCCCCGGGCACCGGTGCCACGCAGGATGGCCTGGTCGGCGACCGCCTCGAGGGCGTCGTCGGTGAACTCCAGCTCGACGTTCTCGAGGTCGAAGAACTTCTTGTACTGCTTGGCGAGGGCGTTGCGGGGCTCGACCAGGATCCGCACCAGGGCCTCCCGATCGAGGTTGGCGACGGCGCCGATGACCGGCAGGCGGCCGATGAACTCGGGGATCAGGCCGAACTTCATCAGGTCCTCGGGCAGCACCTGGGCGAGCAGGTGGCCGATGTCCTTCTCGTCGGAGCGGCGGATGTCGGCGCCGAAGCCCACGCCCTTGGCCCCGGCCCGGTTCTCGATGATGCGGTCGATGCCGGCGAAGGCGCCGCCGCAGATGAAGAGGATGTTGGTGGTGTCGATCTGGATGAACTCCTGGTGGGGGTGCTTGCGGCCCCCCTGGGGCGGCACCGAGGCGGTGGTGCCCTCCAGGATCTTGAGCAGCGCCTGCTGCACGCCCTCGCCCGACACGTCCCGGGTGATCGAGGGGTTCTCGGCCTTGCGGGCCACCTTGTCGATCTCGTCGATGTAGATGATCCCGGTCTCGGCCTTCTTGACGTCGTAGTCGGCGGCCTGGATCAGCTTGAGCAGGATGTTCTCGACGTCCTCGCCCACATAGCCCGCCTCGGTGAGGGCGGTGGCGTCGGCGATGGCGAAGGGGACGTTGAGCATGCGGGCCAGGGTCTGGGCCAGCAGCGTCTTGCCGCAGCCGGTGGGCCCGATCAGCAGGATGTTCGACTTGGCCAGCTCGACCTCGTCGACCCCGTGGGCCGGGGTGGTGCCGACCTGCACCCGCTTGTAGTGGTTGTAGACGGCGACCGAGAGGATCTTCTTGGCGTGCTCCTGACCGATGATGTAGTCGTTCAGGAAGTCGTAGATCTCCTTGGGCTTGGGCAGCTCGTCGAAGTGCAGCTCGGAGGTCTCGGCCAGCTCCTCCTCGATGATCTCGTTGCAGAGGTCGATGCACTCGTCGCAGATGTAGACACCCGGGCCGGCGATCAGCTTCTTCACCTGCTTCTGCGACTTGCCGCAGAAGCTGCACTTCAAGAGCTCTCCGCCGTCTCCGAACTTGGCCACGATGCTGGTCCCCTTGGCGTTGGCTAGCTGGCTGCCGTGATGGCGTTGTGGTTGTCGGCGAGCTCCCGGGCGGAGATCACCTCGTCGATGATGCCGTAGTCGCGCGCTTCGGCCGCGGACAGCACGAAGTCGCGGTCGGTGTCCTTGTCGATCTTCTCTGTCGGCTGCCCGGTGTGGTGGGCGAGGATCTCGGTCATGAGATCTCGCATCCGCAGGATCTCCTTGGCCTGGATCTCGATGTCGGTCGCCTGGCCACCGCCCTGTCCCCAGGGCTGGTGGAGCAGCACCCGGGCGTGGGGCAGCGCGAGGCGCTTGCCCTTGGTGCCGGCCGCCAGCAGCACCGCGGCCGCCGAGGCCGCCTGCCCGAAGCAGATGGTGGAGATGTCGGGCTTGATGTACTGCATGGTGTCGTAGATGGCGAAGAGGGCCGTGATGTCGCCACCGGGGCTGTTGATGTAGACGTTGATGTCCTTGTCGGGGTTCTCCGACTCGAGGTGCAGCAGCTGGGCGCTCACCAGGTTGGCGATGGCGTCGTCGATCGGGGTGCCCAGGAAGATGATGTTGTCCTTGAGCAGCCGGGAGTAGAGGTCGAAGGCCCGCTCGCCCCGGTTCGTCTGCTCGACGACGGTCGGGACCAGGTAGTTGTAGGCCGGCTGGATGGTCACGGGGCGTCCTCGTCGGGGTCGGTGTCGGTCTCGGGCTCGTCGGCGGGGGTCTCGGCGGCGGTGCTCTCGGCGGCGGGGGTCTCGGCGGCGGCGGTCGCAGGGGCGTCGCCGACGGCGTCCTCGTCGGAGCCGGCGGCGTCCTCCTCATCGTCGACGGTGAAGAGCGCCCTGTCGATCGGGTTCCCGTCGCCGTCGACGATCTCGACGTGCTCGACCAGCCACTCGAGGGCCTTGCGCTTGCGGATGTCGGAGCGAACGGCGGGCAGGGTGCCGGAGGACTCGAACTGCTCGCGGACGACCTCGATCGGCTGCTCGACCCGCTCGGCGACCTCGGCCAGCTCGGCCTCGAGGTCGTCGTCGGTGGCCTCGATGGCCTCGGCGTCGGCCACCGCCCGCAGGGCCAGGTCGAGTCGAACCCCGCCCTCGGCGGTCTCGCGCAGCTGGGCGACGAAGGCCTCCTGGTCCTGGCCGGTGGCCTCGAGGTACTGCTGGAGGTCGACGCCCTGGGCCTGCAGCCGCAGGGCCATGTCCTGCAGGCGCTGCTGCATCTCCTGGTCGACCATGGGCTCGGGCACGTCGTCGGTGACCAGGTCGGCCACCGCCTCGGACGTCTTCTGCTGGAGGGCCATCTGCCCCTGCACCTTGCCCATCAGGGTCAGCCGGGTGCGGATGTCGGCGCGCAGCTCGTCGATGGTCTCGAACTCCGAGGCGTCGGCGGCGAAGGCGTCGTCGGGCTCGGGCAGGACCTTCTCCTTGACCTCCTTCACGAGGATCCGGAAGTCGACCGGGTCCTCGTCGGGGTCCGGGTGGTCGGCGGTGAAGCTCAGGATGTCGCCGGCCTTGGCCCCGCGGAGCTGGTCGTCCATGGCGGCGACGACGGTGCCGCTGCCCACCTCGTAGAGGTAGTCCTGGGCGGTCAGGCCCGAGAGCGGCTCGTCGTCCTGGGAGCCGGTGATGTCGATCGACACCTGATCGCCGTCGCGGGCGGCGCGGTCGGCGGTGGCCAGGTCGCTGTTCTGCTCGCGCAGCTGGTCGATCCGGGCGGTGACGTCGTCGTCGGTGGGCACGGGCGAGTCGACGGTGACCCGCAGGTTCTCGTAGCCGGCCAGGTCGAGGGTCGGTCGCACCTGGACCACCGCGTCGAAGGCCAGGCCGCCCTCGTCCTCGCCGGCGGTGAGGTCGATGTCGGGCGAGGCGATGATGTCGACGTCGTGCTCGCGCACCGCCTGCTCGTAGTACTCGGGGATGGCGTGCTGCAGCGCGTCGGCACGGGCCGGACCGACGCCCACCCGGGCCTCGAGGATCCGCCGGGGCGCCTTGCCGGGACGGAAGCCCGGGATGCGCACCTCCTTGGCGATCCGACGGAAGGCGGCGTCGACCTCCTTCTCGATCTCGGCCTCCTCGACGGTGACGGACAACTTGACCTTGTTGCCCTCGAGGGGCTCGACGGAGGACTTCATGAGGTCAGCGAGTGTACCGGTGCGGTGCCTGACCGAGATCAGCCGGACGTCGGTCCGAGGCCACGCCGACGGCGCGAGCGCGCCGGGACGCGCTGGCCGCCGCCGTAGCGGGGCGATCTAGCCTCGGTCGCCATGAGCGGCATCGCCGGGCCCTTCTTCGCCGCGGTCGCCCTGCTGGGCGCCGCCGGGATCGTCAAGCTGGTCCGCCCGCTGTCGACCGCGCAGGCCCTGCGGTCCGCCGGGGTGCCGGCCACCCCTGCGTGGGGGCGCGTCCTCGGTGCGGTCGAGCTCGTCGTCGCCGCCGACGCCCTCGTGCTCGGCGGGCGGGTCGCGGCGGCGGCGGTGGCCGCCTGCTACCTCGGCTTCGCCCTCTTCACCGCTCGGCTGCTGACCCTCGCCGGCGAGACCTCCTGCGGTTGCTTCGGGGCCGAGGACGCACCGGCCACCCCCACCCACGTCGCCCTCAACCTCACGGCGGCGACCGCGGCCGCCCTGGCCGCCGGCTGGCCGCCGGGCGATCTGCGCTCGTTCCTCGCCGCCCAGCCGTGGTCGGGGGTCCCCTTCCTGGCCGTCACGGCCCTGCTCGCCTGGTTGGCCTACGTCAGCCTGGCGCTGCTGCCCGACCTGCGTCGGGCCATGGCCGAGGGTGCCGGCCGCTCGCGCCCCGGTGACACGGGCGCCGGTGACACGGGCGCCGGTGACACGGGCGCCGGTGACACGGGCGCCGGTGGCACGGGCGCCGGTGACACCGCTCCCGGGCGCACGGCTCCCGGCCGCACCCGATGACCGCCGTCGTCGTCGCCCTCGCCGCGGTGGTCGCGCTGCTGGCCCTGCTCGTCGTCGGCCTGCTGCGCAGCCATGCCGAGATCCTGCGCCGTCTGCACGACCTGGGTGCCGGCCTCGACCCTGACGCCGCCCGGACGGGGCCCCGCCCGGTCCGGCGCGAGGAGTTCAACGTCTTCCCCGAGGTGCCGTCGCCGGCCGACCGCGAGGGCTTCACCCCGGGACGCGACCTGACCGGCACCGGCCTCGACGACGACGTGATCTCCATCCGCGTCGCCGGCACCAACCACCGGACGCTGGTGGCCTTCCTCTCCAGCGGCTGCCTCACCTGCCGGCGGTTCTGGGACGCCTTCGCGCACCCCGACGAGCTCGGCCTGCCCCCCGACGTGCGGCTGGTCGTCGCCACCAAGGACCTGGACGAGGAGAGCCCGTCGAAGATCGCCGAGGTGGCACCGGCCGGCATCCCGACCCTCGCCTCCAGCCAGGCCTGGGTCGACTACGACGTGCCCGGGTCTCCGTACTTCGTGCTGGTCGACGGACCGTCGGGACAGGTCCGGGGCGAGGGCACCGGCATGGACTGGGACCAGGTCCGCAACCTGCTGACCCAGGCCACCGACGACGCCGACTTCGACCGCCGGGCCGAGGACGCCTACCGCACCGGCCTCGAGCACCAGCGGGTGACCAAGCCCGACGCCGACGCCGCCCGTGAGGCCCGCATCGACGACGAGCTGATGGCGGCCGGGGTCCGCCCCGGCGACCCCAGCCTCTACCAGGCGCCGGCACCGCCGCCCGAGCACGACGATGGCCTACCCTCGCCCGATGCCCGCTGACGCCGGCGCCCACGACGGTCGCCGAGCACGCCACGGTCGCCCCCCGGCGACGGTTCCGGGGCGCTGATGCAGCTCTCGGGCTACGGCATCACCACCCAGCTCCTGCCCGGCTTCGAGGGCCGCATCACCAAGCGGGCCACGCCGGGCGCCGGTGCGGTCGGCTCCCCTGCCAACCGCACCCGCGGCACCCTGGGCGAGGTCCCCAACCCGGTGGTGCACCTGGCCAACTTCGCCCTGCCCGAGGACCGGGGCGACTACGGCAGCGGCGCCGTCGACCTGATGGGCCGGGGCAACCTCTTCCTCTGCCTGTTCGAGTTCGGCCCCGAGAGCGTCGGGCAGCCGCTCTTCGCCCGCCAGGGCGTCCCGACCGACCTGACCCCCCGACAGTTCAGCCCCAAGGCGCTGCAGCGGACCCTCCCCGGCCAGGCCGGGACCCAGGTGTGGTTCACCGAGTCGAACCGGGCGTTCTGCCTCTACGTCGTGCTGGGCCGCCAGGACGACGCCCGCTCACTCGCCCCGGTGGCCAACCAGGCCATGGCCAACACCGCGATCGCCCCGAGGTAGCCGAATGGCCGACACCCCGCTCTCGACCCGCCTGGTGCGGAAGGCCTCGTCGGTGCTGTCGCGCGGCTCGACCAGCCGGCGCAGCTTCCTCGGCAAGACCGCCCTCGTCGGGTCGGCCATCGCCGCCAACCCGATCACCTACCTGCTCCGCCCGGGCACGGCCTACGCCTCGCTCTGCGGCGACGGCAACACCTGCGACTCCGGCTGGTCGGCCTTCTGCTGCTCGGTGAACGGCGGGTCGAACTCCTGCCCGCCCTACAGCTTCGTGGGCGGGTGGTGGAAGGCCGACAACGCCGCCTACTGCTGCGGGGCGGCCCGCTACATCATCGACTGCAACGCCACCGTCCCGGTCCAGTGCGGCTGCCACTGCGCCAGCTACGGCTGCGACCAACGGGTCACCTGCTGCAACCAGTTCCGCTACGGCCAGTGCAACCAGCAGATCGCCGCCTACGGGCCGGTGGTCTGCCGGGTCGCGACCTGCATCCCGCCCTGGCAGTACGACGCCTCGTGCACGACGGCCAGCGCCACCGACAACCGCACCGTGAACCACGGGTCGCCCTGCCTGCCCGACAGCGACTGCGCCCCGCCGCCGGCGACCAACATCGACAACGTCTACCGGATCTTCGGCGGCGCCGGCGGGGTGCTCGGCCCGGTCGTCAAGGCCGAGGGGCCCACGCCCGACGGCCGGGGCCGCTACGCCCTCTACACCAACGGCGGCATCTGGGATGCGGTGGGCATCGGCACCTACGCGGTGCAGGGTCGGATCTTCGCCGACTACGCCGCCTACCGCTACAGCGCCAGCGTGCTCGGCTTCCCGCTCACCTTCGAGCGCAACACCGTCGACGGGTACGGCAGGGTCAGCAGCTTCGAGGGCGGCGAGATCTACTGGTCGGGCGTCACCGACTCCCATGCGGTGTACGGCCAGATCGGCAACCTGTACCGCTTCTTCGGCAGCACCACCTCGCCGCTCGGTTACCCGATCACGGACGAGCTGGCCGTGGGCGACCGCATCGGCCGCTTCAACGCGTTCCAGCACGGCGAGATCTACTGGTCGCCCTACACCGGCACCTACGAGGTGCTCGGCGACGTGGCCAACGTGTACCGCTTCATCGGCGGGCCTCGCAGCGTGGTCGGCTACCCGACCGCCCACCAGTCCCCCACCCCCCAGGGCGGCGCCCAGAGCCGGTTCCAGTTCGGATCGATCACCACCGTGCCCTTCGTCGGCACCTTCCTGGTGCAGGGCGCCATCTGGAGCAAGTACGCGTCGTGGGGCGCCGAGGGCGGCATCCTCGGCTCGCCGCTGTCCAACGAGCTCGACGGCGGGGTGGCCGGCGCCCGGCTCAGCCGCTTCCAGCACGGCACGATCTACTGGCGGGCCGACCTCGGCGCGTCGGTCGTCTACGACCCGAGCGACGCCGCCTACCGCTTCGTGGGCGGGCCCCGAAGCTCGCTCGGCCTGCCGGTGACCGACACCCGGCCCGGCCCGTCGGGCGGGACGACCACCTACTTCCTGACCGGCGCCATCCTGAACAAGCCGGGCCTCGGGTGCTTCCTGCTCGACGGGCAGATCGCCCAGGTGTACCGCTTCATCGGCGGCCCCGCCGGGCCCCTCGGCTACCCCACCGCCCACATCGCCGACGTCGGCGACGGCCGCGGGCGCCAGGCGCTGTTCGAGAAGGGCGGCATGTGGTCGACCTCCTCGACCGGCGTGGGCGGCGCGTGGGGGCCGATCGCCACCAGGTACCGCTCGCTCGGAGGCCCGACCGGCTCGCTCGGCTATCCGACCAGCTTCCCCTTCAGCGTCCCCGGTGGGCAGCGGGTCACCTTCGAGCACGGCACGCTGACCTACGACAGCGGTACCGGCACCGTCACCCAGAGCTGACCGCCGTCGGAACGGCCGCCGGCCGGAACGGCCCGCCCGGACGTCCGGTGGCGCAGTCGGAGCGGGTGACGGGAATCGAACCCGCATCACCAGCTTGGAAGGCTGGGGCTCTGGCCATTGAGCTACACCCGCAGGAGCCAGGAGACGGTAGCCGCGCCACCTGCGGCGCGGACACGGCGGACCGCCGCCCCGACGCGCCGGCGGCGCTCGTGGGCCATGCTCTCCCGGTGACCACCGAGCCCGCCCGTCCCCGCATCGAACCGGCACCGGCGACCGGGAACCGGCCCGACGTCCAGGAGCTCCTCGACCAGTCGGCCCAGCTCACCGGCGAGGCCGCCAACATCTTCCGGACCCTGGCCCGCAACCCCGGCGTGTTCCACAAGTGGATGCCCTTCGGCGGCAAGCTCCTGCTCGGCAGCAAGCTGCCCGCCCGCGAGCGCGAGCTGCTGATCCTCGCCACCGCCTGGGAGTGCGGCAGCGAGTACGAGTGGGGCCAGCACATCCGCATCGGGCGGAGCTCCGGGCTCAGCGACGAGGAGATGCACCGCATCGCCCGGGGGCCCGACGCCGACGGCTGGAGCGCCGAGGACGAGACGCTGCTGGCGGCGGTGCCCGAGCTCTGCCGGGACCACGTCCTCTCCGCCGCGAGCTGGGACGCCCTGGCCGCCCGGTTCGACGACCAGCAGATGATCGAGCTGACCCTGATCGTCGGCCACTACGCCATGCTCGCCGGGTTCCTGCGCTCGGTCGGCGTGCAGCCCGACCCCGGCACCGACCGGTTCCCGAGCGACACCCCTGACCGCGACCCCGAGGACACCCCGTGACCGACCTGCCCACCATCGACCTGACCGGCCGCACCGCCCTCGTCACCGGCGCCTCCCGGGGCATCGGCCGGGCCGTCGCCGCCGCCTTCGCGGCCGCCGGCGCCAACGTCGTCATCTCGTCGCGCAAGCAGGACGCCCTCGACGCCGCCGCGGCCGAGATGGACGGCGAGGTGAGCACCTTCGCCGCCAACGCCGGCGACCCCGACGCCGCCGCCGCCTGCGTCGCCCACGCCGTCGAGCGCTTCGGTTCGATCGACGTGCTGGTGAACAACGCCGCCACGAACCCCTACTACGGCCCGACCATCGACATCGACGTGCCCCGCTTCGACAAGATCATGCAGGTCAACCTGCGGGGCCCGCTGCTCTGGACCCAGGCGGCGTGGCGGGCCGGCATGGCCGACCACGGTGGGTCGGTGATCAACGTGGCCTCGATCGGCGGCCTCCAGGGCGGGGCCGGGATCGGCGCCTACAACGTGTCCAAGGCCGGACTCATCCACCTGACCCGCATCCTCGCCTCGGAGCTGGGCCCGAAGGTCCGGGTGAACGCCATCGCCCCCGGGCTGGTGAAGACCGACTTCGCCCGGGCGCTCTGGGAGGAGAACGGCGACGCCATCGGTCGCACCATGCCGACCGGCCGGTTGGGCGAGCCCGAGGACCTGGCCGGGGCCGCCCTCTTCCTCGCCAGCGACCTGTCGTCGTGGGTCACCGGCGAGACCCTGGTCGTCGACGGCGGGGCGCTGGTGGCCTCCGGCCGCCGCTGACCCTGGACGGGCTGCGGGCGGTGTCGATCCCGGGGGTGCTCCGCCCGACCGGCGGGTGCAGCCGCCCGAGCCACGATCGCGAGGTGCGACCCGACCGGCGACGCTCCGACCGTCACCGCCTCCGGGACCTGCCGCCCCTGGGGCGCGTGTTCGCGATCGCCGTCGCCGCTGCGCTGCTGCTGGCGCCGGCCGTCGCGCTGTGGCGCACCCTGCCGACCTGGACGCCGGCCGGCGACAACGCCCTGATCGAGCTGCGGGCCCTCGACAGCGGGACCGTCCGCAACCCCCTGATCGGCCAGCCCTCGACCTCGAACCTGTACACCAGCGCCACCCACGCTGCCCACCACCCCGGGCCGATCGAGTTCTACCTGGCGGCGATCCCGGTCCGGCTGCTCGGCGGGCCGGCCGGCCTGCTGCTGGTCAGCACGACGATCATCGGCCTGTCGGTGCTGGTCGCGGTGTGGGCGGTGTTCCGCCAGCTCGGGGCGGGCGCAGGTCTGGTCGCCGCGCTGGCGGCCGGGCTGCTCATGTTCACGACCGGGTCCGGCTCGCTGGTCGACCCGGTCAGCAGCAACCTGGCCGGCTACCCCTTCCTGGCCACCGCCGTGCTGTGCTGGTGCCTGCTGTGCGGCGACCGCCGGCTCCTGCCGCTCGCCGCCGTCGTCGCGTCCTTCACCGCCCAGCAGCACCTCGCCGTGCTGCTCCCGACGGCCGCCCTGGTCGGGCTGGCCACAGCGGGGGTGGTTCGCCGCTACCGGCACGACCGGCCGGGGCGGCGCAGCCAGGACCGGCGGCTGCTCGGCCTGACCGCCTCACTGCTCGTGGTGCTCTGGGCGCCGGTCGCGTACCAGCAGGTCGCCGGACCCGACGGCAACATCGCCGCCATCGCGTCGTACAGCGGTGCGATCCGCGGCAACGCCCTCGGACCGTCGGTCGGGCTCCGCACCCTGGTGCACAGCCTCGCCGTCCCGCCGCTGCTCGGCCGGCTCGACCTGACCGGGCTGACGCTGGTCGCGCCGACCACCGCCCTCGACTGGGTGACCGCCGTGCTCGTCGCCGCCGGGCTCGGCGCCTTCGCCTGGCGGATGCGGTGGCGGAGCCCGCCGGTGGGCGCCCTGGTGGTGACCATCGCCGTGCTGGGCGTGGCCGGCGTCGCCACCGCCGCCAAGGCCCCGGACTCCTACGAGCAGGCCCGCCTGGTGCTGTTCCACTGGGCGACGGCGCTGTCGTTCCTCGTGGCGGTGGCGGCCGGCCTGGCGGTGGTCGAGGCCGGCCGTCGCGTCCGACTGGCGGAGCGCGCGCCTCGCCTGGTCCGGATCGTCGCCCCGGCGGTGGTGGCGAGCCTCCTGGTGGCGCTGGTCGCCATCGACCCGGCGCTCGACCGCCCGAGCAGCTCGCAGGCCGCGGCCGACGCCACCGTGCCCCGCTCCGTGTTCGACGACCTGGCCGACCAGGTGCTGGCCAACCGGAGCCGCACCTCCGGGCCCGTGGTGCTCCTGCGGGCCGGCGCCGACGACCTGATCGGACAGCCCGACGCGCTCATGTCACGGCTGGCCGAGCGCGGGCTGTCGCTCGTCTACCCGCGCTCCGCCGCCGGGTTCGTCAGCCCCGACCGCCTGGTCGACCCGTCGACCGTCCGCAGCGGGCTGCTGGTCGTGCTCGACCCCGGCGGTCCCGACCAGCTGCCCGGTCGCCTGATCGCCGAGGCCGACGCCGCCCCCGGCTTCGACCTCGACGCCCTCGACGAGCTGGTCGAGGAGGCGGAGGCCGCCCGTCACGTCGAGCTCGGACCGGACCTCGACGCCGCGCTGCGCCGTCGGTTCGGGGCCGAGGCCGGGCTGGTGGGCCTCGACCTGGCCAGCCGCCTGCTCGCCGACCCCGAGTCGGTGCTCGTCCAGGAGGAGTGGATGTCGATCCTGGCTGCCGACCCGCCGGTCAGCCCCCACCTCGACCGCAGCCTCCTGGTCCGGATCCGAGACACCTTCCCCGACCGGATGCGGGGCGAGGTCAGCCCGACCCGCATCCGGGTCTACGAGCTCGACCGGCAGGAGGCCCGATCGCTCGAGGCGGCCGACCTGGCGCACAGCCGACATCCGAGCGGCTGACCGGCCACCGGGACCCTCGTCCGAGCCGGGCACGCCGGACGGGCCGGACGACCCGAGGCCGAACCGGGTGGCTACCAGAGCTCGGGGTGACCGAGGGCGTCGGCGCCGCCGTCGGCGAACACGACCTGGCCGGTGACGACGGCGTTCTCCGGCCCCGCCAGGAAGCAGACCACGGCGGCGATCTGGTCGGGCTGGGCGAACCCCGACAGCGGCATCGGCACCGCCTCCTCCATGATCGGACGCATCTTCGGGTCCGCGAACAGCGGATCGGTCATCGGGGTGAGGACGATCCCCGGCGCCACCGCGTTCAGGGCGATGCCGGCCCCCGCCCACTCGGGTGTCGTCGCGTTCCGGCGCACCCAGATGGCGAGCGCCCGCTTGGACGACGGGTACACGGCGTAGCCGTTGCCGGCGGCGACGAGCCGCTCGGCGGCGGCGAGGGCGGCCGGCTCGTCGTCGGCCAGGCAGGCCTCGACCACCTCGGGAGCACCGTCGCGGGCGGCGACCGAGGCGATGGCGACGGCCCGGGAGCGGACGGAGCCCGCCAGCAGCGGCCGCAGTCCGACCAGGGTGGCGACCGCGCCGAAGTGGTTGACCGACACGGTGCGAGCCTCGAAGGCGGAGATGCCGGCGCAGGCGACGACCCCGTCGAGCACCGGACCGGCGACCTCGTGCACCCGGTCGGCCAGCCGGGCCCGATCGGACGGGTCGGCCAGATCCGCCTCGACGTCGGCGCCCTGGACGTCGACGCCCACGACCCGGTGCCCGTCCGCCTCGAGCCGGGTCCGGACCGCGGCCCCGATGCCCGACGCGCTCCCGGTGACGACGTAGACGCCGGCCGGGACCTCCGGCGACGCGGACGCTCCGGTCGGGTCGGTCACGGCGGAGTCGTACCACAGCCGTGCCAAGATCCGCCGGTGCCGCCGTCGGTGATCTTCCTCTGCACCGGCAACGCCGCCCGTTCGGTGATCGCGGGGGCGGCGCTGGCAGATCGGCTGCCCGACCTGCCGGTGGCCACCGCCGGGACCCTGACCATCGACGGCCAGCCGATGAGCGTCCGGACCCGGGCCGCCTTCGCGGCGGTCGGCCTCGAGCCGCCCGCCCACCGCAGCCGCCAGGCCTCGCCCGCCGACCTCGACCGGGCCGACCTGGTGGTGGGGCTGGCGCCGGAGCACGTCCGCTGGGTGCGTCGCGTCCACCCCGTCGCCGCCGCCCGCACGGCGACGCTGCGTCGGCTGGCCCGCGACCTCGCCGGCCCCGCCCGCGGCGCGCTGACCGACCGGGTGGCCGCCCTCGGCCTGGCCGACGTCGAGCTGGAGGCATGGGAGGAGGTCGTCGACCCCGGGGGCGGGGAGGTCGAGGACTTCGTGGCCTGCGCCAGGGAGGTGGTGTCGCTGGTGGGAGACCTGGCCGGCGCCCTCGCCTCCCGTGACGCCTGACCGCCGCGGAGCCCTCGCACCGGCGCCCGGCGATCCCTAGGGTCGCCGGTGTGGCCGAGGGCGAGGTGCTGGCCGAGGGGCGCGACACCGAGATCGTCGACCTCGGCGGCGGGCGGGTGCTGCGCCGACCCAAGGCGGCCCGCGACCTCTCCGGCGAGCTCGTCGCCATGGAGGCCGCCGCCGCGGCCGGGTTCCCGACGGTCCGGGTCCACGGACTGCAGGACGGGGGCCTGGTGCTCGACCGCCTGGACGGCACCGACATGCTCGCCGACCTCGGTCGGCACCCGATCCGCCTCCGTCGCCACGCCCGGCTGCTCGCCGACCTGCACCGGCGGCTGGCCGCCGTCACCGCGCCGGCCGAGATGGACGAGGTGGTCGGCCCGGACCCGGCGGCGGGGTCGGGCACCTCGCTGCTGCACCTCGACCTGCACCCGGGCAACGTGATGCTCACCGACCGGGGTCCGATCGTCATCGACTGGACCAACGCCCGTCGCGGTCCCGGGCCGGTCGACGTGGCGAACACCTGGCTGCTGCTCGCCTGCGCCGATGCGCCCTCGGCCGGGTGGCTCGACCGGACGGTGGTCCGGGGCGGTCGTCGGATCTTCCTCGCCGCCTTCCTGCGCGCCGCCGGCCGGTCGGAGGCGGCGCGTCACCTCGACGTCGCGCTGGCCAACCAGCACGAGCGCAACCTCAACCTGTCACCGGCCGAGGCGGCGGCCATGGACGCCGAGGCCCGACGCCACCACCGCTGATCGGCGCGCCGCCGGCTCCGCTCCCCTACCGTGCGGCCCCCGAGACCAGGAGGCCGCCCGTGGCTCACGACCGCGACGAGATCGAGGACGCCTTCGCCCGCTACCGGGCGGCCGCCGACCAGGCCGGGATCGACGGAGACTGGGGTCCGTGGGTCGAGCGCTTCACGCCCGACGTGCGCTACGTCGAGGCCCACTACGGCGAGTTCCACGGTCGGGACGAGGTGCTGACGTGGATCAGAGGGACGATGCGGGCCTGGCCCTTCACCCACATGCAGCTCTTCCCGTGGGACTGGTACACCGTCGACGCCGAGCAGGGTTGGGTGGTCGGCCAGATCGAGAACCGCTTCGTCGACCCGGGCGACGGCGGGATCCACCAGGGCGCCAACTGGACCCGGCTCGTCTACGCCGGCGACGGCCTCTTCGCCTCCGAGGAGGACGTCTACAACCCGGCCCACTTCGCCCCGGTGGTCGAGCGGTGGCTGGCCGCCTGGGCCCGCCACCACCCCGACCAGCCGAACGGCTGACGCCGAGCGGAGCTCGAACCGGGTCCGCTTCCCGGAGGAGGTGGCGGTGGATGGGCGGGCCCATCGGGGGCATGATGCGGACCTGCCGGAGGGGCACCCGGGCCCGGTGGTGCACCCCGGTGCGGAGGGCCGATGCCGAGCGCCGAGCAGATCCGAGACGGTCAGCGAGGGACGTGGGCCGGGCTGTCCGCCGGGTGGGACAAGTGGGACTCGGTGATCATGGACCAGCTCCGCCCCGTCGGCGAGGCGATGATCGAGCGCCTCCAGCTCGCCGAGGACCACGAGCACCTCGACCTCGCCGGCGGCACCGGTGAGCCGGGGCTGAGCATCGCCCGGCGGGTGCCGAAGGGGCGGGTGGTCCTGACCGACCTGGTGCCGGAGATGCTCCGCATCGCCGCCCGACGGTCCCGGGAGGCGGGGCTCACCAACGTCGAGACCCGCGCCTGCAGCGCCGACGACCTGCCCTTCGACGACGCCGCGTTCGACCGCGCGTCGGTGCGCTTCGGGCTCATGTTCCTGCCCGATCCCGCGGCGGCGGTGCGCGAGGTCGTCCGGGTGCTCCGGCCGGGTGGGCGGTTGTGCTCTGCGGTGTGGGTGAAGCCCGACCAGAACCCGTGGACCTCGATCGCCCTGGCCGCCATCGCCACCGAGGTGGACGTGCCGGCGCCCGATCCCGGCGGTCCGGGCATGTTCCGCTTCGCGGCCCCCGGCTCGGTCGGTGCGCTCTACCGGGCCGCCGGGCTCACGGCGGTCGAGGAGTGGGACGTCGACGTGGAGCTGGTGACCACCTCGCCGGAGCAGTACTGGGAGGTGATGAGCGAGCACGTCTCCCCTGCCGTGACCGCCCTCCGCCGGGTCGACGACGCCGCTCGCCGCCGGATGCGGGCGGTCGCCGTCGCCGAGGCGCGCCGGTTCGAGCACGACGGCGTCACCCGGGTGCCCGGCGTGGCCCGCTGCATCGTGGGCACCCGCCCGCCCACCTGAGCAGGGCTCGACGCGCCGCGGCCGGTCGCCGCCGTGGACGTCGGGGCCGCTCGTCGGGGTGGGGCGGTGTGCGTGCGCGCCGGCCGGGTCAGATGACCGACGCCGCCAGGAGCACCACCGTGACGGCGGCGACCGCGAACCGGTACCAGGCGAAGAGCGTCAGGTCGTGGCGCTTCAGGTACGCGATCAGCCACCGGATGGCGAGCACGGCCGAGACGAAGGCGAAGGCCACCCCGATGAGGGGATCGACCACGCCGAACTGGTCGACCAGCGTGCCGCCGTCCTTGGCCAGCTTGTAGAGGGTGGCGGCGGTGAGGGTGGAGAAGCCGAGCAGGAAGCTGAACTCGACCGCCACCGACATCGACAGGCCGACCAGCAGGGCGGCGACGATGGTGGTGAGCGACCGGCTCGTGCCGGGCCACAGGGCGAAGCACTGCGCCAACCCGATGATGAACGCCTGGCTGTAGGTGATCGACGTCAGCAGGCCGCGCTCCGCCTGGTGCTCGAGAGCGGCCCGGCTGGGCAGGGCCCCGGCCCGTTCGAGGCCGAGGACCACCAGGCCGCCGACGACCCAGGCGATCACGACCGGCCAGGGCCCGAACAGCACGTCCTCGATCTTCTTGTCGAGGGCCACCCCGAGCAGCGCCGACGGGATGAAGGCGATGACGAGGGTGATCAGCAGGTGGCGGCCGTCGGGGTTGCGGCCCCGCAGGCCGTCGATCATCTCGACGAAGCGCCGCCAGAACACGCCGAGCACGGCCAGGATGGCGCCGAACTGGATGGCGACGACGTAGGTGTTCACCGCGTCGAGCCCGGCGCTGCCCTTCTTGTCGGGGAGGCCGAGGATCCGGGCGGTGACGAGCAGGTGACCGGTCGAGGAGACCGGCAGGTACTCGGTGATGCCCTCGACGACGCCGAGGACGGCCGCCTTCCACCAGGTCAGCAGGTGCCCCACGTTCGCCGTGCTCGCCCGGGCCAGCGCCGTCGCATGGGCCGGCGTGCCGACGGCCACGACCCCGGCCGCAGCGACGGCGGCCAGCAGCGACCAGCGGCGAGGTGGCCGACGATCGCCGACGTGGGGGGTGGTTCCGGGACGGTCGGGCGTCCGGGGTGGCACGGGCAGGTCCTCTCGGGCGGGACGGAGCCGTCGAACGCTACCGACCGGTTCGACGACGCCCCGAAACCGGAGGACGACCGACGTGGGTCAACCCGCGGAGAGGACCTCCTCGAGCCAGTCGAAGACGCGCTCGTCCCGGAGCGACTGGGCGACCACCTCGCAGTGCCAGTCGGCCCCTTCCTCGGCGGTGAAGCGGACGAGCCGCTTCTCGCCGCGCAGGGCGTCGTGGAGCCGCTGGGGCTGGCCGGGCCAGAACTGCTCGCCGTCGGGGTCGGTGATCAGCACCGGGCAGGTGATCTGCTCGATGGTGGCCGGGTCGAGCCGCATGGCCATCGCCCCCCGGTAGGCCTCGAACGGCGAGGTCGTGCCGTAGGGCGCGATGCGCCAGGCCAGGTCGCGCGGGGCGCCGACCGCCATCAGGGCGTCGAAGTCGTCCTTGCCCGACTCGTCGTCGAGCAGCTCGGCCATCCCGTCGGGCAGGGGCGCGAGGAACGACGCCGAGACGTCCACCACCCCGGGGTCGGCCACCAGCGCGGCCAGGCGGTGCTCGAAGGCCGCCGCCCTCGGCGCCCAGTAGCCCGCCTGGCTGATGCCGTGCAGCACGATGCGATCGGGATCGACGTCGGGACGGGCGACCAGGTGGTCGACGACCGGGGTGATCACCGCCTCCCAGTCGGGGCGGAAGTACAGGTGCTGGCGGTGGAACGCCGCGCCCTGGCCGGGACCGTCGAAGGTGACCGCGTTCCAGCCCCGGTCGATCGCCGCGGCACCCCCCTGGGTCCACATGGAGATCACCGGGCCGTCGCTGCCGTTGTTCAGGATCACCGTCGGTCGGGGTTCGTCGCCGGCGCCCGGGGGGCGGAACCAGTAGCCGGCGAGCGTCGTCCCCTCGTAGGGGATCTCGATCGGCTCGACGCCGGGCCAGCGCTCGACCGCCCGGTCCCAGCAGTCGCGGTGGCGCTCCCAGAGGGTGTCGAACCGGTCCGGGTCGTCGGTGCCGGGGGCCATCGCCGACGCGAGGTCGAAGTAGAGCGAGGCGCGCAGGTAGGCGGTGCGGGCGCTGACGTCGTGCCCGGCCGTCGCTGACGCATCGGCTGCGGTCGCCAGCCGTTCGGCGGTGGCCGCCCACTCCCGCACCCAGGCCTCCGCGTCACCCTCGGGGATGCGCTCGATGGTGGCCAGCACCTCGCCCACGTCGGCCAGGCCCCGGTAGGCGGAACCCAGCGCGATCAGGGTCGAGAAGTCGAAGCCGTCGTCCTCGTAGAAGCGCTGCACCCCACCGCCATCGGCAGCAGGCCGGCGTCGATGAGCCCGGTTGCGACCACCGGCACCCGCCCCGCCGGTCGCCGAGTGCGGGGTCGGGCGCGACCGGCGACGCGACGGTGCTCGTCCACCGGACGGTGCTCGTCGGACGGGTCGCTCATCGGACCTCCTCCCTGTCCGGCCGCCCGACCGCGGGCTTGCGGACCACGAAGAGCGTCCGGCTCGTCGTCGACCGGAACACCCCGTCGCGCTCGATCCGCTCGTGCAGGGCCTGCAACCGGCGCCGGTCGCGCTCGACCGAGAAGCCCGGCACGGTCCAGATCACCTTCCGCAGGAAGTACACGACCGCCCCGACGTCGAAGAACTCCAGCGTGAGCCGCTCGTTGCGGCACTCGACCACCTCGAGCCCGGCGGCGCGAGCCTGCTCGGCCTCGACGTCGTGGTGGCGCCGCTCGCTCGGCGTGAACGGGCCGAGGAAGTGCCGGCTGAGCTCGACGTTGGCGCCGCCCCCCACGTGCTGGGCGTAGTAGGTGCCGCCGGAGGTGAGCACGCGGGCGATCTCCGACCAGTGGACCGTCGCCGGGTGGCGGCTCGACACCAGGTCGAACGCCTCGTCGGCGAACGGCAGCGGCGGCTCCTCCCGGTCGGCGACCACGGCGACGCCGAGCGGACGGAGGTTCGCCGCCGCCCGGGCCAGGTTGGGTGGCCACGCCTCGGTCGCCACCAGGGTCGGCGGGACGTGCTCGGCGCCCACGCCGGCGAGCACCTCGCCACCACCGGTCTGGATGTCGAGCGCGGCGGTCGCGGTCGACAGCCGTCGGCGGAGCCCCTGCTGGTACCCCCACGACGGACGCTCCTCGGTGGCGCGGCCGTCCAGCCAGCCGAAGTCCCAGCCCTCGACCGGCGCCGCCGCCGCCTCCTCGACCAGGGCATCGAACGACCGTCCCACGCCCGCATCTTGCCGAGCCGGGCCACGGCGACCCGGTCGCCGGGCCGGGTCGGATCAGGCCAGCGCCCGCACCTCGTCGATGCCCGCCTCGAGGCACTCGACGAACACCTCGGGATCCGGGACCCCGGCCGGGTCGGTGCTCACCGCCAGGTGCAGCTCGTCGCAGTAGCTGAGCAGCGTGATGTTCGACGCCGCCCCGCTCAGGGGCCCGAACCCGAAGTTGGCCTGCATCCGGGAGCCGCCCAGGTAGATCGGGAACGGCGCCCCGGGGACGTTGCTCGTCACCACGTCGATCGCCTTCAGCATCGAACCGAACAGGTTGGTCGTGAGCCCGAGCGGCAGGCGGTTCAGGATGCCGGAGACCGGCTCGACGATCGACAGGGCCGGCTCGTTGCGCTGCGCCAGGACGATGTCGTGCAGCGCCCGCATCCGCTCGGCGGGATCGGCGATGCCGATCGGGAAGACGAACCGGGCCGGCACGAACCGGTTGCCCGCCACGATCTCCTCGGCCTCGGGCCGGACGTTGATCGGCATCGTCATCCGCAGCTCGTCGACCAGCACCCCGTGCTTCTCGTGGTAGCGCCGCAGACCGCCGGCGACGGCCGCCACGAAGGCGTCGTTGAGGTGCCCGTCGACCCGCTTGGCGGCGGCCTTGAGGTCGGGCAGCGAGGTGGTGACGGTGTCGAAGCGGACGCTGAGCGATCGTCCGCCCATGATCGGGCTGAGCGGCTCGGAGACCGGCGCCAGCATCCGACCGGCGGACGCCGCCAGCGCGCCGAACCGCTTCGCCGTGCCGAACGGATCGGCCGCGGCCGAGACGAGCATGCCGGGGACGCGCCGAGCGACGCCGAGCGTTCGACGGGTCTCGTGCTGGAACCCCTCGCGGAGCAGGCTGCCGACGTCGAGGTCCTCCGACTCCGGGACGTCGGGCAGCGGGCCGAGGTCGCGCCCTTCCGGGGTGGTGTCGAGGAACGCCATCGACATCTTCATCGCGCCGACGCCGTCGATCAGCGAGTGGTGCATCTTCTGGACGAGCGCCGAACGGCCGTCGCCGACGTCGTCGAGGACGACGAACTCCCACAGCGGCCGCGCCCGGTCGAAGCCGGCCATGGCGAACGGCGCCGCGAAGTCGAGCAGGTCGCGGAGCGTGCCGTCACCAGGCGCCCGCTGGAACCGGACGTGGTAGGTGAGGTCGAAGTTGGGGTCGACGAGGTACTCCGGCGGCGCGACGCCGAGCGGCGGCGACACCACCCGTTGGCGGAGTCGGGGGATCTCCCGGCTGGCGTGGTCCATCATGTGCCAGAGCCGGTCGTGGTCGATGGGCCCGTCGCAGAGGGTGACGCTGGTGATCGTCGAGCGCAGGCCGGGGTCCTTCTCGATCGCCCACATGAGCGCGTCCTGGTCGCTCATCCGCCTGTCGAACCGCAGGTTCGCCATGACGGCTCCTTCCTCTCGTCCCGGAGCCCATCCTCGCGGAGCGGGGCCGGCGGCGCTCGAGGCCGCGCTCCCCGACAGCAGGCGGCCGGCAGCGGTGGGTGCGCCCGTCACCGGCGGCCGCACGGCGCGGCGGCGCCGGGCCTCGTCGTCAGGTCACCGTCGCCAGAAGATCAGGTGGGTGACGCCGCTGGGGCTGGGCACGGACTCGAGGTGGAACCGGTCGAGCAGCTCGTCCGGCGAGGTCCAGAGCCGCTCCCCCCGGCCGATCTCGATCGGCGCCACCGCGATGTGCAGGGTGTCGAGGAGATCGGCCTCGAGGAACTCCCGGACGGTGGCGACCCCGCCTCCGATCCGCACGTCCTTGCCGTCGGCGGCGTCCCTGGCCCGCTCCGCCGCGTCCTCGGGCGTGGCGTCGAGGAAGTGGAAGGTCGTGTCGGACAGCGTGAAGCTCGGCCGGGGGTGGTGGGTGAGCACGAAGACGGGCGTGTGGAACGGGGGCTCGTCGCCCCACCACCCCTGCCACTCGTGGTCCTCCCAGGGACCCCGCTGCGGCCCGAACTTGTTGCGGCCCATGATCTCGGCACCGATGTGGTTGTCGAAGTCACGGGTGAAGTAGTCATCGAGCCCGCGTGACCCGCCGCCGTCGGTTCGGCCCGGGAAGCTCGCGGTGGCGAACATCCACGACGCCAGGTCGGCCGGGAGGCGGACCGCCTCCCCGCCGCTCGGCGCGGCGTGGCCGAACGGCGCGTCGAGGCGCTGGCCCTCCCCTGCGCCGAAGCCGTCCTTCGACACGCTGAAGTTCTGCACTCGCAGCAGTTGCGACATCTCGATCCCTTCGTGGGGTGGTGGTGGGTGGTGTGGATGGTGGGTGCGGTCGCGCCCGCGCCGCCGGAGCGACGGGTCCGCCGGGGAGCTCAGGCGACGCCGAGGTGGCGTGCCAGCTTCGCCATGGTCTGCAGCCCGAGCTCGACCGCACCGAAGCCGATGGCGCCCCGGCGCTGCTCGGCGGTCGGGTGGAGCTGCCGCAGCGTCAGCACCGTCTTCCCGTCGCCCTGGGTGTCGAGGGTGACCGTCACCCGGAAGCGACCCGGGTCGTCGTCGGTGTCCGAGCCGTGGTCGAGCACCAGCCGCTCGCCGGGCACCACCTCGAGGTAGTCGAAGCGGTTGGTGTAGGTGGTGCCGTCGGCGGCGGTCATGTCGAAGCGGGCTCGGCCCCCCGGGCGCACGTCCATCTCGCGGAGGGTGCAGGTGAACCCCTCGGGGCCGAACCACTGGCAGAAGGCGTCCGGATCGGTCCACGCCGCGAACACGTCCTCGCGTGGGGCGTCGAGCACGCGCACGAGGACGATCTCGCGATCGAGCGACCAGGCGGTCGGATCGGCGCCGGAGGCGGGGGTGGTCATGGCTGCTCCGAGGTCGGTCGGGCGGCGGATCGGTCAGACGCGCGGCGGAGGTGGGAGTCGAGCCGGTCGAGGCGGTGCTCCCACGCCCCCCGGGTGTGCTCGGCCCAGGTGGCGATCTCGATCAGGGGCTCCGGGCGCAGCCGGCAGGGCCGCCGCTGCCCGTCGCGCCCTCGGCTGATCAGACCGGCCTGCTCGAGCACCTTGAGGTGACGGGAGATCGCCGGGAGGCTGATCGGGAAGGGCTCGGCCAGCTCGAGCACGCTCGCCTCGCCGTCGGCCAGCCGACGGACGATCGAGCGGCGGGTCGGATCCGCCAGGGCGGCGAAGACCACGTCGAAGCGGTCGGGTGCCGTCACCGCCACGATCGCAGCTCCTGCTCATGCTTCACGAGCTCGTTATTTAACAGAGACGCTAACCATCGGCAAGGTCGACCTCCGTCCACTCGGTCCGCTCAACCCCCGGCCGCTCGGTGCGTCCGGGTGCCCGGTCTCCAACAGGGGGACGGTGCGGACGGCTGTAGCTCATCGCGCTGGCGAGGCGCCGCGGGTCGGCGACGCCGTTCGGCGCAGTCGAGGTCGCTCGACCCACCCTTCTGCGCCGACCACCACCGCCGGCGATCCGCAGGCCGGTATGACCGAGGGCCCTACCGCCGTGGGGAGAACGAGGCGCAACCTCGACGGCATGGGCGCGTGCGAGAACCCGTTCCAGCGCTACAGCCGGTGGATGTACCGGTCCGGACGCCCCAACGCGGTGGCCCGTCCCCAGAACCGGCTGGGCAGCCTGCTGTTCGGGGCGGGTCTGCTGCCCCGGCGGGTCGCCAGCCTGGAGGTCACCGGTCGTCGCAGCGGTCGTCGCATCAGCCTGCCGGTCGTCATCACCGACTGGGAGGACGACGAGTACCTGGTGGCGATGCTCGGCGAGGACGCCAACTGGGTGAGGAACGTCCGGGCCTCCGGCGGCTCCGCGGTGCTGCGGCGCGGCCGCCGCGAGGACGTGGTGCTCCACGAGGTCGAGGAGGCGAAGCGGGCGCCCGTCATCCGCAGGTACGCGGCGGTCGCACCGGGGGGTCGACCGCACCTCCGGCTGGGTCGGCACGCCACGCTCGAGGAGTGCGAAGCGGTGGCGCCGAGCACCCCGGTGTTCCGGATCGGCTGAGCCCCCGCGGCGGTCGGGGATCGGCGGCGCGGTGCCGGGGTCAGGGTTGGAGGAGCAGGCCCAGCCGCCGACCGGCGATGCGGATGCCGACCACGCCCATGACGGCGAGGTAGGCGACGTGCACGAGGAGCACCGGCTCGAGGTGACCGAACACGAGGGCCCGCTCCAGGGCGACCCCCTGGTACAGCGGCGTGCAGCGCACGACCCACTGCAGGCCGGTCGGGTACTGCGACAGGGGGAAGAACGTGCCGGAGAAGAGGAACAGCGGGATGAGGGCCAGGTTCACGTAGTCGAAGTCGACGAAGGAGCGCATCCAGGTGGTGGCGGCCATGCCGGCGCCGGCGAAGCCGAACCCGATGAGCGCGGCGGCGGGCAGCCCGAGCACCGCCCACGGTGACGAGGTGAGGCCGAGCAGCGCCATGGTCAGCAGGAACACGCCGGAGTAGGTGGTGCCGCGCGCGAGCGACCAGGCCAGCTCGCCCCGGGCCACGTCACCCGTGCCGAGGGGCGTGGCCAGCATGGCGGCGAAGCTCTTGGAGTACTTGAACTTGAAGAAGAAGTTGAAGGTGGCGTCGAAGACGGCGCCGTTCATGGCGGTGGCGGCCAGCAGGCCGGGGGCCACGTAGTTCCGGTAGTCGATGGTGGCGCCGCCGGGGCCGTGGACCCCACCGACCAGGTGGCCGACGCCGAGCCCGATCGAGAGCAGGAAGAACAGCGGCTCGGCGAACCCGGTCAGGAAGATGACCCACATGCGCCGGTAGGCCATGACGTCGCGCTCGACGACCTTCCAGTACAGGGCGGTCACGACGCCAGCCGCCGGGTGAAGGAGCGACGTCCCCAGAGCCAACCGGCGATCACGCAGGCGGCGAGCGCCGCGACGTGGACGGCCACCGAGCCGGCGCTGATCGAGGCGGTGGTGGCGCCCCGGTCGAGCTCGACGCCGTGCCACAGCGGCGACAGGAAGCGCACCGGCCGCAGCCAGCCCGGCAGCTGGTCGACGGGGAAGAACGTCCCGGACAGCAGGAACAGCGGCAGGATGCCGATGCGCATGATGACCGGGAAGGCCGAGTCGCTCTCCTGGGTCGCCGAGAACGCCGCCAGCAGCGCGGCGAAGGCCGCCGCGGTCAGCGCGGTGGCGGGGACGGCCAGCACCGCCCACGGCGACGGCACCGCACCGAACACGGTGGCCACCACCAGGAACACCGAGGCGCCCAGCGCGGCGCGGATGGCGGTCCAGGTCACCAGCCCGGCGTAGACGTCGACCGGGCGGATCGGCGTCGACACCATGCCGTGGTACGTGCGGCCCCACTTGGTGCCGTACATCACGGGCCACAGCGAGTCGGCGGCCGCCGCCTGCATGGCGCCGGCGGCCAGCAGCCCGGGCGCCACGAACACCAGGTACGACACGCCCGAGACGGCTCCCGAGTGCTGGTCGACCAGGCCGCCGAGGCCGAGGCCCATGGCACCGAGGAACATGATCGGGTTCAGGACGTAGGCGAAGACCGACGACCGCCAGAAGCGCCGGAGCAGGCGCGACTGGTACTCGACCACCCGCAGGACGAGCAGTCGGGGACGGGCCGGTCGGTCGTCGGTGCGGCCGTCGGCGACGGCGATCGGCGCGTCGCTCACTCTTCGAGCGCCCGGCCGGTGAGGGTCAGGAAGACGTCCTCCAGCGAGCCGCGCCGCACCAGCAGCGACTGGTGCCGGACGCCCATGTCGGCCAGGCGATCCGCGTCGGCCTCGCCGTCGGCGCTGTACACGAGGACGCGGTCGGCGACCACCTCGGAGCGGTCGGCCACCTTCTCGATGGCGGGCATGGCGGCGTCGCGCTCCTCGTCGCCGGCGAAGCGCAGCTCGAGCACCTCCCGGGTCACGTAGCGGTCGATGAGCTGGCGCGGCGAGCCCTCGGCGACGATGCGGGCGTCGTCCATGACCACCAGCCGGTCGCAGAGCTGCTCGGCCTCGTCCATGTAGTGGGTGGTGAGCACCAGCGTCACGCCCTGGCGCTTGAGCTGGTACAGCCGCTCCCAGACCAGGTGGCGGGCCTGGGGGTCGAGGCCCGTGGTGGGTTCGTCGAGCAGGACCAGCTCGGGCCGGTTCACCAGGGCGCGGGCGATGGTGAGGCGTCGCTTCATGCCCCCGGAGAGGGCGTCGACCCGGTCCTTGCTGCGGTCGGTGAGCTGCACGAAGTCGAGCAGCTCCTCGGCCCTCCGGCGGGTCTCGGCGCGGCTCAGGCCGAAGTAGCGGCCGTAGATCAGCACGTTGTCCCGCACGGTCAGCTCGAGGTCGAGCGTGTCCTCCTGGGGCACCACGCCGAGGCGCGCCCGGATGCTGGGACCGTCGACCTCGGGGTCCATGCCGAGCACGGTCAGCTCCCCGCCGGTGCGCGGCGACACGCAGCCGACCATGCGCATGGTGGAGGTCTTGCCGGCGCCGTTGGGCCCGAGGAACCCGAAGGCCTCGCCGGGGGCGACGCGGAAGTCGATCCCGGCCACGGCCACGAACTCGTCGAAGCGCTTGGTCAGCCCCCGACCCTCGACCAGCGGCGCACCGTCGGTCCCGGCCATGGCGGCCGACACTACCGAGGGCAGCAGTCCGCCGGATCCTGAGATGCTGCGGTCGTGCCCGTGCGCCAGAGCAGGCGGGCGATCCCCTCGCCTAGATTGACCTCCGAGCGCGGAAGTCGAGACCAGGGCTCGGTCGGGAGGCGGCTGTGGGAGTTCGACCAAGCCGAGTCGTGAGCGCAGCGCTCGCCCTGGTGTTCGCGGTGGTGTGCGCCGCGTCGGCGGTGCTGGTGGCACCCCAGCCGGTCGCGGCGGTCACGGCGTTGAGCTGGGTGGGTGGCCACGGCTCTGCGTGGTCGACTGCGGCCAACTGGTCACCGGCACAGACCCCGAGCAACGGCGACACCCTGTCGTTCCCGGTCGACGTGACGGCGACCAACGACCTCTCCGGCCTGGTGGTCGGCGGCATCGACCTGGCCGGCGGCGACACGATCGACGGCGTGCTCTTCGAGCTCGGGGGGACCTTGGCCTCCACGGGCAGCAACGTCGTCGCCGCCCCCATCCGGGTGACCGCGTCGAGGACGTCGTTCACCTCGGGCGCGCGGCTGGAGCTGCAGGCGCCGATCAGCGGTCCCGGCGGGGTTGCCTTCCAGGGGAGCCAGTTCCTCCTGAACGGCTCCGGTGCGAACACCTACCAGGCCGGCTCCCAGTTCGCCGCCGCCGCGGTCGAGCTCGACCGCGCCGGCGGCGAGGCCGTTCCGGCCGGAGCAGTCGATGTCGGCGGTCTCCTGCGGCAGGACCGACCCGACCAGATCAGCGACCAGGCCGACCTGCAGCTGCTGTCCCCGGATGCGGCCTACTGGACAACCCCGGTCGACACCGCTCCAGACCCGTTCGACACGGTGCGCTCGATCACGAGCCACGGTGCGCAGATCGTCTTGGCCGCAACGATCGCCACCACCGACCTGTCCCTGCTCGGTTCGAACACCGGGGGAACCACCCCAGCCGGCGTCAACCTGGTGGTCGACGTCAACAACGGTGCGAACGGTCGGTTCGTCGTCTCGGGCGCAGCCACGGTCGATCCGAGCACCAGGCTGCTCGTCTACACCGAGAACACGCCGCCTCCGGACCAGACCTTCACGATCATCGACAGGACCAGCAGCGGACCGATCCCCGGCAGCTTCCAGTACCCCGAGGGCTGGAGCTTCCAGTCGACCAGCTCCTACCACCCCTATCGGCTCACGGCCACCTACCGCATCTCCTATCGCGGGGGCGACGGCAACGACTCGACGATCACCTCGCTCGGCCTCAACGAGCGCAGCGTGCGATTCGCCTACCAGCTGATCCTCGGCCGATCGCCCGATCCCGGCGGCCTGGTCCACTGGACGTCGTACCTCGACGGTGGCGGCTCCATCGCGACCATGGCGCTCGCGCTCGCGCGCAGCACCGAGGGCCGGGCGCGCACCGTCGAGCGCGCCTACCAGGACCTGCTCGGTCGGCCCGCCGACACCGCCGGCCGCAACTACTGGGTCGACTTCCTCGGCCACGGCGGAACGGTCGACGTGCTGCGCGCCACGCTCATCGGCTCGAACGAGTTCCGTCGCCGCCCCGGTGCGGGTACGACCGCCGGATTCCTCGACGCCCTGTACCGACTCCCGAGCGTCCTGAACCGGGCGCCGGATCCGGGCGGTCTTGCCTATTGGCAGCAGCAGATCGACACCGGCCGCGTGGATCGGACCGCCGTCGCCCTCGTCTTCCTGCAGAGCGGCGAGTCCGCCGACGTCAACGCGCGACCGGTGGCCAACTTCCTCGCCGGCGACACCTTCTTGATCGACGCGACCGTGGTCGCTCGCTTCTACCAGGCGAGCGGCGGCGACATCGACGTGGCGTACGCCGTCCTGCTCACCCTCTGGCCCGACTGACCCGATCGCGCCGACGATCACCGCCGAGTCGAGCGTCCCCGGCCCCCACGCTCGACGGATCTGCTGGACTGGTCGGCGTGGGTGAGATCCGGTGCCGGGTGGCCGGGGCCGAGGACTTCGCCTTCCTGGCGACCATGCTCGGCGAGGCCGCGGTCTGGCGGCCGGAGAAGCCGACCCCGACCGGCGAGCAGGTGCTGGCCGATCCCCGCTATGCGATGTACCTGGCGGGCTGGCCGCGGCCCGGCGACCACGGGCTGATCGCCGAGGACGACGGGCGGGTGGGCGCGGCGTGGTTCCGGACCTACACCGAGGCGAGCCCCGGCTACGGCTTCGTCGCCGAGGACGTGCCCGAGGTCTCGATCGCGGTCGTCGCCTCCCGGCGCGGCGAAGGGATCGGCCGACGGCTGCTCCTCGACCTGGTCGAGGCCGGCGAGGCGCTGGGCCACCCGACGCTGAGCCTCAGCGTCGCCGACGAGAACCCGGCCCGTCGCCTGTACGAGTCGACCGGCTTCGTCCCGGTCGGGAAGCACGGCCACACCTGGACGATGGTCCGACACGCCGGCCCATCCAGCCCTGCCGCGTCGGGCTAGGTGGCGGGCGGGGAGGGGGTCGGTCAGTCCTCGAGGGCGGCGTAGGCGCCGGTCCAGAAGTCCTGGATGACCGGCGGCGGGGGGAACGGACCGGTGAAGGCGTCGGTGCTGAGCACGATGCCGACGAGCCGGTTGGCGGGGTCGTTCGACCACACGCTGCCGAGGCCGCCGGCCCAGCCGTAGGACCCGGCGGGGGGACCGAGACCGGTGCGACGCACCTGCACGCCGAGACCGAAGCCCCACCCCTGCGAGCCGTCGGGCAGCGGGCCGGGCGCGCCGTGGGCGACGTCGATCTGGTCGGCGGTCATGGCGTCGACGGAGGCCTGCGACAGCAGCCGTGAGTCGTCCGGAAGCCTCCCGCCCGACCGCAGCATCCGGGCGAAGGCGTGCAGGTCGTCGAGCGTCGAGACCAGTCCGGCGGCCCCCGAGGGGAACGCCGGCGGGGCCGACCACTGGCCGCCGGGCGGGTCGAAGACGAACCGCTCACCGGCTGGGTCGGCGCCGTAGCAGGCGCCGAAGCGGCTCCGGTCGGCCACGCTGAAGGCGGTGTCGGCCATGCCCAGCGGCTCGAACAGGCGGTCGCGCAGCACCAGGTCGAGCGGCCGGCCGGCGGCGCGGGCGACGAGGACGCCGAGCACGTCGGCCCCGGTGTTGTAGAGCCACCGCTCGCCAGGCTGGTACAGGAGCGGCAGCGTCGAGAGCCGGCGCATCCACTCGTCCGGCGGGGGCGGGACCTGCGGCCGGGGCGGCCCGTCGCCGAGCTCGAGCTCGCCCATCGCCTCGAGGAGCGGCTGCGGCCAGGGAGCGGCGAAGTCCATGCCCAGGCCGAGCCGGAACGTCAGCACGTCGTGGAGCGTGATCGGCCGCACGGCGTCCACCGTCTCGCCGTCGATCGGACCGCGCCCGTCGACGAGCACCCGCCGGTCGGCCAGCTCGGGGAGCAGGTCGTCGACGGGATCGTCGAGCCGCAGCTCGAGCTCCTCCACCAGGACGAGCGCCGCCGCGGCCACGATCGGCTTGGTCATCGACGAGATGCGGAAGACGCTGTCGCGCCGCACCGGCGTGGGTTCGCCCCGCACGCGATCGCCGGCGACACCGACCTCGACCCGACCGCCGACGTCGAGCAGCCAGGCGACGCCGCCGACGCGGTCCTGCTCGACGTGGCGCTGCATGGCCCGAGCGAGGCGCTCGAGACGGTGCGGATCGAGGGCGCTCATGTGGGCTTCGACGGTAGAGCCGCCGCCGACTCATCGACCGCAGGCGACCCGGGCCTTCCTGTCCGACGGCGGTCGACCCTTCCCTCGCGCCGCCTGCCCGAGCCGTTCAGCGCAGATGGGGGCCCCACACGGCCCGAACTGCGCCCACCACCGCGGCGACGGCCCGGCCACGGTGGGCTGATGGGAGATGATGAGCCGATGCGGGTGCTGGAGCCTTCGCCGTGACCGCCACCCCCGACCAGCTCGTGACGTCCGAGCGGGCCGTCCGCCGGGCCCTCGTCACCCTCGAGCACATGAACAGCGAGAACACCCAGGAGTGGCACCGCACCATGGCCACCTTCAGCCACCCCCGCTACGAGCTCCCCGACGGTCGTATCGTCGACGGCCGCGATGGCGTCCTCGACTACTGGATCGAAGGCCGCCGGGCGATCCCCGACCAGCGCAACGAGCTCATCAGCATCGAGATCTGCGACGGCGGGGAGGTCCTCCTCCACTTCCACCTGCGCGGCACCCCCCGGGACGGCGGTGACGCGTTCGAGACCGTCCTCTGGGCGGTCTTCGACTTCGACGACGACGACCTGATGACCAACGAGCGCGTCTACGTCGACCGCCCCAGCCCCGAGGTCATCGCCGGCACCGCCTGAGCCGACACTCGCGGCAACGCCGTGCCGGGGAGCAGCGGACGCCCGGGGGCCGGTGGCCACGGTCAGGGGCGACGCGCCGCGCTCGTCTCAGTCCTCGGCGCGACGAGGGAGGTGCGGAGCCAGGTCCTCCAACAGGCGGCGCTTGCCACGCGCGCCGACGAGTCGGGTCCGCTCCTCGCCGTCGACGTACAGCACCATGGTCGGCACCGACATCACACCGAGCCGCAGGGGCACCTCGGTGTTGGCGTCGGTGTCGAGCGATGCGATGACCAGGTCGTCGCGCTCGATCGCCAGCTCGTCGAGGATGGGCTCGAGCTGCCGGCAGGGTGGACACCAGTCAGCGGTGAGCTCGACCAGGACGGGGCGATCAGCGCCGTTCACGGTTTCGTCGAAGGTGGCGTCGGACAGGGCGTGCACGGCCATCTCAGGCTCCTCGGCAGCTCGGGGTTTCGGTCGCGTGCGAACGGTACGGTCCGTACCCCGGTACGGAGTCAAGGCCCTCCGGTACCGCGTCGAGGACCCGGGTCCCGCAGTCGGGCCGGGTACGCCGGACGCCCGATCCGCCCGTAGCCTGCGTCGGGTGGACGGCTGCACCATCGGCGAGTTGGCCGACGCGGCGGGCGTGTCCGTGGAGACCGTCCGCTTCTACCAGCGACGGCAGCTCCTCCCCGAACCCGAGCGTGTCGGTGGTCGATACCGGCGCTACGGCGACGACGACCTCGACCGGCTGCGCTACATCCGGCGGGCCAAGGAGCTCGGCTTCACCCTGGCCGAGGTCGCCGAGCTGCTCGACGCGGCGACCTCCGGATCGCCTGACGCCATCCTGCGCGCCACCCGGGCCCGGCTGGCGGACCTCGATGCGCAGGCCGCTCGCATCGACGACCAGCGGCGCCGGTTGCGGCTGCTGGCACGGGCCTGCGACGACGGCTCAGGCGGCTGCCTCGACCTCGAAGCCGGCTGATCGAGCGCCCGGCGTTCGAGGCGCGACCGGTGGCCACAGGTGGAAGCTCGAGCACGAGCCGAAGTCACCCGAGCACGCGTTCGCGCGGTGGATCCAGTCGTTCGAGGAGCTGGCGGCCGGCGACATGATCGACGCCCGATGCCACCGCTCGACGAGGCACGGACGATCGCTCGTCTGGTGGCCGGCCCCGGTACGAAGGCGACGGCCGGGCAGGCCTGGCGCACGGTCGTGGCGATCGGTGCCGTGATCGATCTCGACGCTGTGACCTGGACTTTCGAGGCGCCCTCGGCAGGACTCGAACCTGCGACCGTCGGATTAGAAGTCCGGTGCTCTGTCCAGCTGAGCTACGAGGGCATGGCGCTGCACTGGTTCGCCGCACGCCGATGGCGATGCTAGGGGCCATGTGGTAAGGAACCGCCCGATCGACGGCCTCGGGCCGGCGGTGGCCGAGCGGCGGCGAGCGGCGGCGGGCGCCGATCGCTACGGTCCGGGGCAGCACCGTCGAGCTCGAACGGGAGGGAGCCGAACGATGCAGAGCCCCCAGGCAGCGGCGCGCCGGACGCACCGGGCCGACCGGGCGGCCCGGAGATCGCCGGCCCTGATCGCCGCGCTGGCCGCCGTCGCCGCCCTCGTCCTGGTCGGGTGCAGCAGCGCCGATGGCGGTTCGGGCTCCGACGGATCCTCCGGCGCCGCCACCGACACCACCGCTGCCACCGACGCCGCAACCGACACCGCCGACACCGGCACCGGGACCGCCGACGACCTGTTCGACGGCGACGCCCGCACGCTGGTGGTCCGCGTCGTCTCGAGCAACGGCTACACCCGCAACTTCCCCGGCGCCGACCGGCCGCCGACGGTGTCGATCTACGGCGACGGCACCGTGCTCGGCTACCGGAACCAGGCCGCCCTGGCCCCCGACATGGTGCGGACCGAGGCCGACCGGGCGGCCGTGCGGCGTGCCGTCGCCCGCCTCGACGACGCCGGGCTGCTCACCGGCAAGGCCGACCTCGGACGGCCGGACATCACCGACCTGGGCACCACCACCGTCCGCGTCCGGGCGGCCGGCCGCGACGTGGCGATCGACGCCTACGGGCTCGGCAGCAGCAGCGGCCTCGACGCCGGGCAGCGCCGCGCCCGCGCCGTGGTGTCCGGCTTCATCGACGTGGCCGAGGCCCAGCTCCGGCGCTCACCACGACCGTGGACCGGCTACCGGCTGGCGGTCCGCACCGCCGACGCCGGACCCGACCGGGCCGGGGGCATCGGCTCGACCCGCATCCTCGACTGGCCGCTCGACCTGCTGACGAGGAGCGGCGCGTGCCTGGTGCTCGAGCCCGACCAGGCGGCCCGGGTGGTCGACGCCGCCGGCGACGCCGAGCGCACCGCCCAGTGGCGATCGAACGGCCGCCTCTGGGCACTGCTCCTCTACCCGGTGCTCCCCGATCAGCAGGGGTGTCCCTCGGACTGACCGCAGGCTCCGCCCGGTCGCCGACCCCCGGTCCCCACCGGCGTCTCCCGACCTCCCGGCCCCGGCGGACCCGCCGGGGTCGCGCCGGGTCTTCGGCCGACCCGCCGGTGGCGGACAGACTGAGCGACGATGAGCGAGGACCGGGCCGCCGACGCACCTGCCGCGCCCGGCGCGTCCGCTGCGCCCACCGGTTCGGCCCTGCCCCCGCTCGGCTACCAGCCCTCGCTCGACGGCATCCGCGCCCTGGCCATCGGACTGGTCGTCCTCTTCCACACCGATCGGGGCGGTCACCTCCCGGTGCTCGCCGGCGGGTTCCTCGGCGTGGACGTGTTCTTCGTGCTGTCCGGGTTCCTGATCACCTCGCTCATGCTCGACGAGCACGCCGGCGCCGGCCGCATCCGCCTCGGCGCGTTCTGGGGCCGACGGGTCGCCCGCCTCTTCCCCCTGCTGTGGGCGCTGCTGGCCTTCAACGCCCTGGCCGAGCTCCGCCCCATCGCCGGGGTGCACCCGCCGTCGCCGCTGGGGTTCCTCGCCGTGCTCGGCTACGTCGGGAACTGGCTGCCCGCCCTCGGCCACAACGGGCTGTTCGGTCTCGAGTACGTGTGGTCGCTGTCGGTCGAGGAGCAGTTCTACGTGGTCTGGCCGCTGGCGGTCACCGGCCTGCTGCTCCTCGTCGCCGGCCGGCGATCGCCCGCCGCTGCGTCGCCCCCGCCGGCCCCGGACGCGCCGTCGCCGGCCACGATGCCGGCACCGGCGGTCCGGACGCCCCGCGCCGTCGGCGGCAGCTCCCCCACCGTCGCCCTGGTCGCCCTGGTCGCCGCGGTGGCGGTGATGGTGCTGCGGGCGACGGTGTTCCGCCACACGTACTTCTTCTTCAACACCCTGCTGCGCTGCGACGGGTTGCTGCTCGGCGCGGCGCTGGCGGGGTCCCGCCGGTGGTGGCAGCCGCGGATCAAGGCCGCAGGCGCGCCGCTCGCCGCCGTGCTGAGCGTCGCCGCCCTCGTGGCCATCGGCGTGGTCACCGCCGGCACCGGCAACCTCGACCCGAGCCTGCCGACCTGGAAGCTGCCCACCGTCGAGGTCGCGGTGGTCGTCCTGGCCGCCGCCCTGGTCGCCACCCCCGGGACCGCCCTGGTCCGCGCCGCCGGCTGCCGGCCGCTGGTGTGGTTGGGCCGGCGCTCCTATGCCCTCTACCTGGTGCACCTGCCGCTGTTCGACATCCTCGAGGCCCACCTCGGAGCCGACCGTCCCCGGCTGCGGGCCGTCGTCGAGATCCCGCTGGCGCTGCTGCTGGCCCACCTCGCCCACGTGCTGTGGGAGCTGCCGGTGCAGCGCCGGCTCCGGCGACTGCTGCGGGCCGAGCACAAGCCCGCCGACCACGCCACCGCACCGGAGCGGGCGCTGGCCGTCTGACCCGCCGATCGCCCGGCCGTCCGCCGGCCGAGCCGGGCCCGCCCGCGAGCCCGACGAGCGCGGTCGTCAGGCGGTGGCGTCGCTGGCGGCGGAGTCGTCGGAGCCGGGCGAGGAGCCGTTGGTCGACGGGCCAGCGCCCACGCCGGCGGAGACGGGCCCGGCCCCGGACGGATCGTCGGCGCCCCGACGGTCACGCACCCGGATGGCGGCGAGGAACCGCTCGATGGCACGGATGGCGTGCACCGTGCGGACCGTGCCGGCGAAGTCGAAGGCGTGCTGGGCGCCCGGCAGCTCGGCGAAGGCGACGGGCTGGTTCGACGCCTCGCGCAGCATGGTCACGAAGGCCCGGGCCTGCTCGACCGGCACCAGGCTGTCGTTGGTGCCGTGGATGGCGAAGAACGGCGGGGCGTCGGCGTTCACCCACGTCATCGACGACGCCTGCTCCCAGCGCTCGCGATCGGAGGCCAGGTCGGACTTCATCACCCGCTCGGCGAGGAACTGCTCCATGTCCGACCGGCCGGTGCCGTCGCGGTTGGTCCAGTCGTAGACGCCGTACATCGGCACCGCGCCCTGCAGGCGGGTGTCGACGTCCTCGAAGCCGGGCTGGAACGCCGACGCGTTGGGGCTGAGGGCCGCCAGCGACGCCAGGTGGCCGCCGGCCGAGCCGCCGGTGATGACCACGAAGTCGGGATCGCCGCCGTAGTCGGCGACGTGCTCCTTCACCCAGGCGATGGCCCGCTTGACGTCCACGATGTGGTCGGGCCAGGTGGCACGCGGGCTGAGCCGGTAGTTGATGTCGACGCACACCCAGCCGTGGCCGGTCATGCGAGCCAGCAGCGGGCTGGCCTGCTGGGCCTTCTGCCCGATGACCCACGCGCCGCCGTGCACCTGCAGGAGCACCGGCGCCTTCGATCCGGCCTTCAGGTCCGGCTGCTTCCAGACGTCGAGGGTGTTGCGCCACCCGAACTCGCCGTAGGGGACGTCGGTGGCCGCGACGTAGCGACGCCGCTCGTCGCGGAACATCGAGGGCAGGGCGAGCTGGCGGCCGCTGAGGGCGGTGGCGTCGTCCTCGGTCAGCAGGTCGGCGATGCCGGCCCGGTAGTCGTCGCCCAGCGCCTCGATCAGCGCCGCCTCGAACAGCGTCTCGGACTCGGTGGCGGTGCGGTGCAGGCCCACCATGGCAGCGCCCGTGGCCGCCGAGAGGGCCAACGCCAGCTTCCCGGCGGGACGCTTCACCGCGCCGGTGGCGAGGGCGCCGAGGGCGGTGGCGGCCTTCACCGCGTCGATCTGCAGCGGGAACTCCGAGCCGATCACCCCCCAGGCGAACGACGGGGCCGAGGCCGCGCCGTGCCGGGCGAAGGGCTTGCGGGCGTTGGCGGTGAAGGCCACATCGGCCAGCGCGGCGGCCAGGTAGGCGCGCGCCAGGCGCTCGGAACGGGTGCGGTCGGTTCGCCGGCTCATCGACCCAGCATCCCGCGACACCCCACCCGGCGCCAACGTCGGCTGACGGGCGCCGTGGAGCCGGGGAGGAGATCGGCCGCCCAGCGAGGGAGCCGGTTCAGGCCTCGGGGGTGGGACGAACCGCAGCGTCGGCGGTCGGGGGCGCAGACGGCGGCGCGGCGAAGGTGGCGGTGGCGTCGAAGTTGGCCCGGCGGCCGGCCCGCCGCAGGGCGGCCAGCACCGGACGGCCCACCGCCAGGATGAGCACGGCGTTGCCGAGCGCCCGGGGGATGTCGAAGCCGAGGGCGGTCGAGAGGTGGAACGCCCAGAACCGGCGCAGGTTGTCGACCAGCGGGTCGCCCGGCACGAACCGGACGCCGGGGCCGAGGCCCTGGGTCACGTACGGCCAGAACCACAGGTCGAGCAGGAGCCCGAACAGGAACCCGGCGACGGCCCCGTAGACCGCCAGCATCACCAGCTCGGCCCGCCCCCGGGCCGGCGGCAGGCAACCGGCGAGGAACCCCACCCACGCGGCGCCGAGCATCTGGAACGGCAGCCACGGCCCCACCCCGCCGATGAGCAGCCCGGAGACGAACAGGGTCAGGGCGCCGAGCACGAACCCGAAGCCCCGCCCCAGCACCCGGCCGGCGGGCACCAGCAGGAAGAACACCGGCGTGAAACCGGTGACGCCGGTGCCCGGCAGCCGCAGGGCGGCACCGCAGGCGGTGAGGACCCCGAGCACGGCCACCGCCTTGGAGTCGAGCCGTCCCGATGCCAGCTCGACCAGGACGACCGCGACCAGGAGCGGCAGGACCACCACGAACAGCCACGGTGCGTCGGCGGCGTGGGCGGTGCTCGCGTCGCCGGCCGGCCGGGTGAAGAGCGGCCACACGAAGGCGACGATCCCGACCAAGGAGGCCAGGGCCAGCACGGCGCTGGCCCGGAAGCGGAGGCGCACCACTTGGTGGTCGACCCGGGCCGGTCGACGGTCGGCATCCGCCCCGGCCGCGGACGCGGGCGGTCGGGCGGTCGTGGTCACCTTCGCGCTCCGTCGGCGACGGCACCGGCCGGCCCCATGCAGGCGGCCCGGACCTCGGCGACGGTCAGGAGGGGGTGGGGAGCGAACACCTTGGCCATCTGCGGGGCGAAGATCGGCGACTGGCTGACCACGTGGCGGGCGGGGCCGTCGGCCACCACCTCCCCCTCGGCCAGCACCACCGCCCGGGTGGCGACCTCGGCCACCAGCTCGACGTCGTGGGTGGCGAGCACCACCGCCCGCCCCTCGGCCGCCAGCGCCGACAGCACGCCGACCAGGTGGGCCTTGGCGTCGTAGTCGAGTCCCCGGGTCGGCTCGTCGAGCAGCACCGTGGCCGGGCGGGGCGCCAGCACCACGGCCAGGGCGAGGGCGAGGCGCTGGCCCTCGGAGAGGTCGCGGGGGTGCAGGCTCCGGTCCACACCGGCAACCAACCGATCGAGCACGAGCTCGGTCGCGCCGGCCGCCAGCCCGGCGTCGTGGTCGGCCGACCGGCACTCGGCGGCGACGGTCTCGGCCGACAGCAGCAGCGTCGGGTCGGCCGGGACCAGGGCCACCCGGCGGATGCGCTCCCGGGGCTTGAGCCGGTACGGGTCCCGGCCGCCGACGTCGACCCGACCCCGGTCGGGGCGGCCCAGCCCGGCGCTGCGGTGCAGCAGGGTCGACTTCCCGGACCCGTTGCGCCCCATCAGCGCCACCACCTCGCCGGCCGCCACCTCGAGGTCGACGCCGGCCAGCGCCCGCACCGACCCGTAGGTCGCCACCAGTCCGGCCAGCCGCAGTCGCGGCTCGCCACCCCTCGGTCCGGCGTCCACCGCGGCCGTCCCGGGCGGCACCCCGTCGGGCGAGGACGTCTCGTCGAGGACCCGGCGGAGGGGCCGCGCCGCCCGGCGGGCGTCGCGCACCGACAGCGGCAGCGGGTCCCACCCCGCGGCCCGACCCAGCTCGACCACCGGTGGGGCGACGGGCGAGGTGGCCATGGCCACCGGCGGACGCGCCGAGGAGACCCGCCCGTCGGCCACCGTCACGACCACGTCGGCGTACTGCACGACCCGTTCGAGGCGGTGCTCGGCCAGGAGCACGGTGAGGCCGAGGTCGTGGACCAGGCGGGTCAGCGCCGCCAGCACCTCCTCCCCGGCGCCGGGGTCGAGGGCCGAGGTTGGCTCGTCGAGCACCAGCACCCGCGGCGAGGCGGTCAGCACCGAGCCGATGGCGACCCGCTGCTGCTGGCCCGACGACAGCGACCGCAGCGGGCGCCGCCGGACCGGGTGGAGGTCGAGCAGGTCGAGGACGTCCTCGACCCGGCGGCGCATCACGTCCGGCGCCAGGCCCAGGTTCTCCATGGTGTACGCCAGCTCGTCCTCGACCACGTCGGAGACGAACCCGGCGGCCGGGGCCTGGCCCACGTAGCCGACCAGGTCGGCCAGCTCGCGGGGCGGGTGGTCGGCGGTGGACCGGCCGTCGACGGTGACCCGCCCGTGCAGGGTGCCGCCGGTGAAGTGGGGCACCAGCCCGTCGACGGCGCCGAGCAGGGTGGTCTTGCCGGACCCGGTCCGGCCCACGACCAGGGCCAGCTCGCCCTCCTCGACGGTCAGCTCGACGTCGCGCAGCGCGGGGGCGGAGGCGCCCTCGTAGGTGACGGTGACGCCGTCGAAGCGGATCACGACACCGGCTCCGGGGTGGCGACGGCCGGGAGTGCGCCGAGCAGGATGCCGACGGCGGCCACCACCGGCACACCGGGGACGCCGAGGTACGGGGAGGGGTCGAGGGCGGTGTCGTGGCGGGCCAGCAGCAGCCCGCCCAGGGCCGCCAGCCCGCACGCCACGGTGAGCCACTCCGGCCACGACCAGGGGTCCGGCCGGTACCGGGAGCGGTCGGACCGGCCGCCGCCGAGGGCCAGGCTCGCCACCAGCAGCACCGCCCCCGCCCCGAGCGCCGGCACCCCGAGCACGACCGGACCGCCGCCGGCGTCGAGCACGCCGTAGGTGCCGACCAGCACCGCCAGCAGGCCGAGCAGCAGCGACACCTGGGTGAGCCGCCGGCGACCGGCGTCGACCTCGCCGCGCCGCCCGTAGCCGCGGGCGTCCATCGACGCCGCCAGGCCGAGGGAGCGGTCGAGCGCCGACTCGAGCACCGGCACGGCGATGCCGCGCAGCCCCCGTGCCCCGCGCCGACGGCCGGCCCCGCAGCCGCCGGGCGTCTCGCACCTGCCGGACCGAGGCGGTGGCGAGCGGGGCGAAGGACAGGGCGACGGTGACCGCCACGCCGGCCTCGTAGAGCACCGACGGGGTCGACCGCAGCAGCCGGTACGGGCTGCTCAACGAGTTGGCGGCGCCGACGCAGATCAGCAGCACGGCCAGCTGGAGCCCGGCGTAGAGGGCCAGCAGCAGGGCCTCGGAGGTGACCGGTCCACCGATCGACACCCCCGCCGCCCAGCTCGGCAGGTCGACCGCCGGCAGCGTGAAGAGCGTGGTCCCCGGGGTCCGCACCCCGAACAGCGCCTGCAGCACCAGCCGCAGCACCAGCACCACCAGCCCGAGCACGGCGAAGGCGCCGATGGAGCGGGCCCACGGCGCCTCGACCCGACGGGAGGCGGTCACGAACCAGGCGACGGCCGCCAGCAGCGAGCAGCAGGAACGGGTTGGTCGTCCGGACCGCGGCGGCGCCGAGGGCGATGGCCCACAGCCACCACGCTCCGGGGTGCAGGGCGCGGGGGCGGCGCCGACGCGCCGGATGTGGGTCGCGGCGGTCAAGCGGCGTGGTGGCCGCGATGGCGGCGGCTGCGCACCACCCCCGCCAGGACGAGCGCCACGACGGCGAGGCCGACCGCCAGCGGGCCGATCAGGCCGCCACCACCCCCCGAGTCGTGGACGGTGACCGCGCCCGCGCCGTTCGGGGCCTTCCGCCGGGCGGCCGCCTCGCGGCTCGACACCGATGACGTGCGGTCGGGCGTCGCGGTGGACGACGGCACCGGCACCGTCGTGGTGGTGCTCGACGCCGTCGGCAGGCTCGGAGCGGTCACGATCTGGTTGGGGTCGAACGGCGCGGTCGTCGGCGGCGCGGTGGGGGCCGGCAGGTCTCCCGTCGGACCGGACGGCGCCGCGCCGGAGGTCGAGGTGCCGGCCGGCGCCGCCGGGGGCGCCCCGCTCCCCGACCCGGTCACCTCACCGGTCTGGACCCCGCCGGGCGCGGTCGACGGTGGCGGGGCCACGCTCTGGCAGATGGCGCTGCTGACCGAGGGACCGCGAGGGGGCGGCTCGTCGGCGCTGTCCGGACCGTCGACGAACCGCCAGCCCTCGACCACGTCGCTGCTCATCCGACGGGTGCCGGCCCCTTGCTGCGAGTACGCCCAGCCCGACCCCGTGCCGAGGTAGTACGCCCAGTAGCGGGTGCCCGCCGAGGTGTTGGCCGTGCACTCGGTGGCGGGGAACCCGTCGATCGAGCAGAGCAGCCCGTCGCCGCGGTAGCGGGGGGCGGGCGTGCCGAGCTGCTGGGCCCGGGCGGCCAGGAGGTCGTAGCCGTTGCTGGCCTGGTCGACGGGCACGCAGACCTGCGACACCCCGCCGGTCGAGCCCGACACGGTGCCGAAGTCGACGACCACCGCCACCCGCACCTGCCCGGCGCGGGCCACGCAGGGCGCCGCGCCGGCCGCCGGGGCCGACACCACGGACCCGACCCAGCCCGCCCCGACCACGACCAGCGCCAGGGCGGCCGAGACCACGGCGCGACGCCGGCGGATCGCCGGGCGGACGGGAGGTCGGGTCCGGGGGTTCACGGGTACTGCGCCTGCGCCCGGTCGAAGAACTCCGAGCTGGTGGTCAGGTCGGCGGCGACGTCGAGGTCGCCCACGACGAGGAGGCGGTCGCTCCAGTATCCCAGCCCGCCGGCGTCGGCGAAGCGACCGAGGAGGGTCGCGAACAGCAGCTGGGTGCGGTACCGACGCGACTCGGCGCTCTGGTAGAAGCGCAGCGCCACCGACGGTCGGCCGGCGGTGGCGGTCTGGCCGACCCAGTACTGCAGCCCGCCCTGGTCGGGGCCGCGGTGGAGGATCTTGTCGTACAGGTCGGAGACCCAGGACGGGTCGGTGCCACCCGCCCGGTTGTTGTAGTACTCGCTCGAGGCGTAGAAGAACGCCCCGACCTGGGCCACGCCCTGCTGGCCGCCGGTGATCTGCCGGACCCAGTAGTCGAGCCCCGCCTGGTCGGGCTGGCGGCCCAGGGTGTCGGTGTAGAACCGCCGCACGTAGGTCGAGACGTGTTCGACCGTGCGCGCCAGCAGCGCGGTCACGTCGTGGCGGCTCACCGCCCCGGAGTCGAGGGCCCCGGCGACGCCGAGCTCCTGGCCGGTGGGCTGGCGGCTCCGGAACGTCTGGTAGGCGGCCTCGACGAAGCGCTGGTTCGGCGAGGGTGCGCCGGTGCAGGCGGCCGGCGCCTCGTAGCTGTTCGGGTCGGGGGTCTGGCCCATGGTGCGACCGGCGATGGCCGGCAGGGCCTGGATGGTGGCCATGACGTCGGGGACGAGCGAGCCGTTGCTCGGCTGGAAGGCGACCCCGCCCCGGTCGTCGGCGATCGACGACCCGCACCCGACCTGGAACCCGAGCAGGGCGCGCAGCCCGGCCTGGTCGGGCCCGTTGGTGGCGAGCAGGCTCTGCAGCACCAGGCCCGTCGAGTTGGCGTCGGGCGCGTCGGAGGCGAGCGCCCGGAACGCCCACCCGCCGCTCGCGGTCCGCACGCTGCCCAGGTAGGCGACGGCGTCGGCGGTCGGGGTGACCCCCTGGCCGCGCAGGCCGAGCAGGGCGAGGGCGGTCGAGTTGGTGTCCGGCCCGTCGTAGTTGGGCGAGTCGGCGGCCGGGCAGGGCTGGCCGGTGTCGGCCCGGTACGGGGTCCACCCGCCGTCGGCGCACTGCTGGCCCTGCAGCCACCCGGTGGCGGCGGTGTCGGCGGGCTCGCCGGCCACGTGCAGCGCCCAGAGGGAGAGTCCCTGGCGGAAGGCCCCGTCGTAGGTCGGGTCGGTGGCGCCGAACAGGCCGGCGTCGGGACCCGTCGTCCGCTCGGTCGAGCGCAGCACCGCGACCAGGTCGTAGCCGCCGAAGCTGCGCGGATCACGGCCCGAGGCCACCGCTCCGAGGATCAGGTTGGCGAGGGTGCCGGGGTCCTTGCTGCCCGACGGACCGGCCACGGTTCCGGCGTTGGCGGACAGCCAGGTCTCGACGGCGTCGACGGTGCCCCGGTAGAGGCCGGTGGCCGAGAGGGCGGCGGCGGTCTGGCTGGTCGAGCCGAGGTTGGGACCGCCGTCGGGGTTCGCCACGAAGCCCTGGGCGTTCACCCGGTGGGCCAACCAGGCGGCGGCGCTGCGGGTGGGGGTGGTGGGCGGCGGTGAGGCGGCGGCGCCGGCTGGTGCCGTCGACACCAGCGACGTCAGCGCCAACCCGACCGACACCAGGAGGGTGCACAGCTTGCGCACGTGTGGTTCCTTCCTGTTCGGGTCGAGGAGACAGGAAGGAGCGACCCCGGCCGGCGGCCGGCGCACCCTGGCCCGCGTTCCACGACGGATCTTCGAGGGTCGACCACCGGATGCGGGCATCCCGGCTCGCAGCGACCCGACCTGGCCGGCCGGGCGCCACCTACGGTTGCGGGTCAGCGCCGGACTTCGACCGGACTTCCCCCACGAGCGGTGGGGCGACCCGAGGGCCGCCGGGCCGAGACGCTACCACCCGCCGGTGCACCCACCCCGCTCCCGCCGCTCCCGCCGCTCCCGCACGATCCCCCCATCCCCACCCAACCCCTCCCAACCCCCGGGAACTTGTCGCAGTTGTGCCGGCTCTACACCGCCGACTGCGACAAGTTCGGCCGGCAGCGCGTCAGGCGTCGGCCAGGAACAGGCCGTGGAACCCGTACGGCACCCGCACCGGTAGGTGGACCCGGGCCACCGGTCCCTCGGCCAGGGCGGTCGAGTCGAGCACCACCAGGTCGCTGCGGTCGGTCGCCCGGTCGTAGGTGAAGGCGAGCACCCACCCGTCGCGGTCGCTGTCGCCGGTCGGCACCAGGGTGGGCTCACCGGCGTGCTCGAGCCCGGCCGGCCGCCACTCGGTGCCCGAGCCGTCGGCCAGGTCGACCTGGCGGATGCCCGCGAACTCCAGCCCCCACGACCCGTGCGGGTCGACGGTGGTGAACAGGGCGGTCGACACCGGCCGGCCGGTGCGGCGGCGGTCGATGTTCGGCAGGTCCATCGAGCGGTCGTCGAGCACCTCCTCGGCGAAGGTCAGCGCCGGGCCGGAGGTGTCGATCCGCCACCGTCGCAGCGTGGTCGTGCCGAACAGGTCCGGACCGTCGAAGGCCCGGTCGAGGTGGCTGACGGTGACCACGACCTGGTCGCCCTCGCGGTGGGCGTTGACGCCGTGGAACACGAAGCCGTCGGGGATGGTCACCCAGCGCACCTGGTCGCCCGAGCCGCCCAGCGGGAGGATGCCGATGCGGGTGCCGGCGGAGGGGTCCCAGGCGTAGGGCATGTTCGGCAGCGCCGGGTCGAACTTGCCGAACACCACCGGGCAGTCCCAGAAGACGACGTCGCGGTCGGTGATGGCGAAGTCGTGCATCATCGTCGAGCGGGGCAGGGCGATGTCGGAGGCCACCGACAAGGTGCCGTCCGGCTCGGCCGCGTAGTAGGTGAGGAACGGCTCGGCGAAGCTGTACCCGAAGAAGTGCAGGCGCCCGGTGACGGGGTCGATCTTGGGGTGGGCGGTCATGGTCGGCCCGAGCTTCCCGGCGAAGTCGTAGGGCCCCACCGTCGACAGGTCCGCCGGGTCGATCTGGTACGGCCAGCCCACCTCGCCGAGCGACAGCAGCCTGCCGCCGTGGTGGACGAGGGAGATGTTGCTCTGGTTCTCGGTGCGGCCGGGCACCTGGAACCCCCGGCGGTCGCGCTGCAGGGGCGTGTCCACCCAGCGGTTGCGGTACCAGCTCGCCTTCCCGCCGTCGAGGTGGACGCCGTGCAGCATGCCGTCGCCGAGGAACCAGAACGGGGTCGCCGCGCCGGCGGTGTTCGACCCGTTGCGGACGTAGAGCCCCCGCAGGTCGCTCGGCAGCGAGCCCGTGACCCGCAGCGCCGTCTCGGTCCGCTCCTCGGTGACGGGCAGGTAGTTGCCCTGCTCCCACCATCGCTTGTTCGGGTCGTAGCGGCCGATCCCCGGTGCCGGCCGGGGGACGGTCGTGGCGCTCGATCGGTCACCGGCGGTCGAGCCACCGCCCGAGGAGCACCCGGCCAGGATCTCACTCAGCCCTCCCCCGGCCACGATCGCGGCGCCGGCTCCGGCCGCCCGGAGGAAGCGCCGCCGCTCGACCAGCAGCTCCCGGGCGACGGGGTGCACGCTCGGTTGGCTGCCCATCTCGCTCCCCCTGTGCTCACCCCGGCCCGGTCCTGCTCGCCGGCGCACCGTAGCGGCGAGCGCCACCCCCCGCCCGCTGACGTCCTCACCGCCGCCCCCCACCCTCGAACTCGTCGCAGTTGAGCGGGCTCCACGCCGACAACTGCGACAAGTTCCGCTCTTGGGGGTCGACCGGCGTGAGGTCAGCGGCCCTCGGCGCTCCTGGCCAGGCGGACCGCCAGGTACTTGAAGATGATCCCGTGGAAGGGGACGAGGGCGTACCAGTAGGCCCGGCCGGCCAGTCCCCGGGGGTGGAAGATGGCCCGCTGCTCGAGCAGGCTGCCGCCGGCAGGGCGAGGGCCGACGTGCCACTCGAGCCAGGCCTCGCCGGGCAGCAGCATCTCGGCCCGCAGGCGGATCAGCTCGTCGGGCTCGACCGCCTCGACCCGCCAGAAGTCCACGGCGTCGCCCACCCGCATGCGGTCCGGGTCGCGCCGCCCCCGCCGCATGCCCACCCCGCCGACGAGCTGGTCGGCCAGGGCCCGCAGCGCCCAGAGCGGCGCGGTGACGTACCACCCCCGGTCGCCGCCGATGCCCTCGACGGTCGTGAACAGGTCGTGGGGCGACGCCGCGCTGGTGGCCTCGCGCACATCGGTCATCGTCCGGCCACCGGACCAGTCGGGATCGGTCGGCAACGGGTCGGCCGGGCTGCGGCCGGGCAGGCTGGCGTCGGACCAGCGGGTCAGCACCCGCTTGTCGGCCACCCGGGCCAGGGCCAGCTCGATGGAGGCCCGGAAGCCGATCGGCTCGTGGTCGATCACGTCGGTGATCGGGTGCTCGCAGACGATGACCTCGTTGATCAGGCTCTCGACCAGCGGCCGGCCCAGCCCGGCCGGCAGGGGCGTGACCAGGCCGACCCAGAGCGACGACAGCCGGGGGCTCAGGACAGGGACCGGCAGCATCCGCCGCCGCCCGAGCCCGGCCACCGACGCGTAGGTGCGCATCATGTCCAGGTAGGTGAGGACGTCGGGGCCGCCGACCTCGAGCACCCGCCCCTCGGCCTTCGGCTCGTCGAGCACCGCCACCAGGTAGGCCAGCACGTCGCGGATGGCGATGGGCTGGCAGCGGTTGTGCACCCACTTCGGCACCACCATGACCGGCAGGACCTCGACCAGCGAGCGCAGCATCTCGAAGCTGGCGCTGCCCGAGCCGATGATGACCGCGGCCCGCAGCTCGGTGACCGGGACCGGCCCCTCCGCCAGCACCCGCCCCACCTCGTGGCGGCTGCGCAGGTGGCGTGACAGCGAGGGGTCGTCGTCGCGGCCGAGACCGCCCAGGTAGACGATCCGGGCCACGCCGGCGTCGGCGGCACCGTCGCGGAAGGTGCGGGCCGCCTCGGCGTCGCGCCGGTCGAAGTCGACCGACCCGCCCATCGAGTGGACGAGGTAGTAGGCGGCGTGCACGCCGTCGAAGGCGTCGGCCATGGACTCGGCGTCGGTGACGTCGCCCCGCACCACCTCGACCCGGTCGTACCAGTCCTCGTCGGCCAGCTTGGCCGGGTTGCGGGCCAGGCAGCGGACGCGGTGCCCGGCGTCGAGCAGCTCGGGCACCAGCCGGCCCCCGATGTAGCCGGTGGCCCCGGTGACCAGGACCAGCGGGCGGTCGTCGTCGGCGGTGGGCACCGTCCTTGGCTAGCCAAGTGGGGCGGTGGCGGCACCATCGAAGGTGCGGGGCCGCCCCCGCCCGCGGTGCCTACGGTGACCGCCGATGGCGCCCCTCTTCCACCACCACCACGACGCGCCGGTGCCCGAGGACTGGGCCGACGTGGTGGCCCGACACGTGTGGTTCTGGTCGCAGCTCGACGAGGGCGAGCGCGGCGGGATCGGCGACGCCGTCCACCACCTGGTGGGCCGCAACCGGTGGGAGGCGGCCAACGGCTTCGAGCTGACCGACGAGATGCGGGTGGTGATCGCCGCCCAGGCCGGCCTGCTGGTGCTCGGCCTCGACCTCGACCACTTCGACAAGGTCGGGTCGATCGTGGTGCACCCGACCACGGTGGTGAGCCGGGGCGAGCACCGCGGGCCCGCCCCCGGCGTGGTCAGCGACCAGCCCGTCGACCTGCTCGGCGAGGCCGAGCTGCACGGGCCGGTGGTGCTGGCGTGGGACTCGGTGCTCGAGGGCGCCCACCACCCGGAGGCGGGACGCAACGTGGTGCTCCACGAGCTCGCCCACAAGCTGGACATGCTCGACGACCTGGTCGACGGCACGCCGCCGATGCCCGACGCCGAGCTGCGGGACCGCTGGATCGAGGTGTGCACCGCCGCCTTCGGGCGCCTGCGGGCCGGCCCTGACCCGGTGCTCGACGACTACGGCGCCACCGACGTGGGCGAGTTCTTCGCCGTCGCCACCGAGGCGTTCTTCACCCGGCCCGTCGAGCTGCACGGGACCCACCCCGACCTGTACGAGGTCTACGCCGCCTTCTACCGCCAGGACCCGGCGGCCCGGGCCGGACGCACCGCCGCCAGCGGCTGACCGGTCAGAACAGCAGGTTGGCGATGTCGCGGACCAGCAGGAACGACACCAGCACGATGATGCACACGTAGACGGCGGTGACGATCCAGCGGTACGGGTGGAGCGAGGCGTGGAACCGGCGGACGGCCATCACGTCGAAGAACAGCGCCACCACGCCGATCGGGATGCCGATGGCCGGGCCGACCCCGGTGGCCGCCCCCAGGGCCGGGGCGAAGATCGGGAACACGACGTAGCTGAGCAGGCAGCGGGTCGCGGAGATCAGGATCGAGGTGCTGAAGACCCGGTGGGCCTGGTCCTCGGTGACGTCGGTCGACGGCTTGATCCGGAGCAGCCGCCGCATGGCGTGGTCGGCCGGCGTGAGCGTCGTGCGGGCGACACGACCAGCGGCGCCCGCCTGCGGATCGACCGGGCAGGCCGCCGCCCCTCCGTGGTCGACGGGGCACCGCGAGGGCGGCGCCTCGGTGGTGGTCGGCACGGGGTCGGGATCGATGCTCAAGCAAGCAGACGCTACCGACCTCGGCGGCCGATCGGCCAGCCAGGTCGATCCTCCGGCCGCCCTCCGCTTGGGGCAGGCTTCGGCGGTGGACGGGGGCGACCAGCCGGGACCGACGCCCGGGTCGCCGGGCCACCAGCCCGCTCCGGCGGGCGACCGGGCCGGCCCGGTGGGCGCCGGCGTCGACGGCGATGCGGAGGACGTCGAGGTGCTGGCCGGCGGGGTCGGCAACGCCGGCGCGGTGGTACGGGTGGGCAACCACGTGCTGCGACCGACCGGCCCGCAGACGCCGGCGATCCACGCCCTGCTCGACCACCTGCGCTCGGTCGGCTTCGACGGCGCGCCGGAGGTGCTCGGGCTGGAGCCCGACGGCCGCGAGCGGCTCCGGTTCATCGCCGGCGACGTGCCCATCGTGCCGTTCCCCGCCTGGTCGCAGACCGACGAGGTGCTGGGGTCGATCGCCGCCCTGCTGCGCCGCTACCACGACGCCGTGGCCGGGTTCGTCCCCCCGGTCGGCGCGACCTGGAGCGACGAGCTGGCCGACCCCTCCCCCGGAGCGGACCCGGTGATCTGCCACGACGACGTCTGCCCCGAGAACGTGGTGCACCGCGACGGCCGGGCGGTGGCCCTGCTCGACTTCGAGTTCGCCGCCCCCGGGCGCCGGGTCCACGACGTGGCCGCCATGGCCAGGATGTGCGTGCCGATCGACACCGACCAGGACGCGGCCCGCACCGGTCGGTCCGGTCTCGACCCGTTCGGCCGACTCCGGGTGGTCGCCGACGGCTACGGCCTCGACGCCGCCGAGCGGGCGGAGCTGGTGACGATCCTCGGCGAGCAGATCGACCGGTCCGGCGGCTTCGTGCGGCGGCGGGTCGAGGCGGGCGAGCCGGCGTTCGTCGAGATGTGGCGGATGATGGGCGGCGAGGATCGCCTCGACCGTCGGCGGCGGTGGTTCGACGCCAGCCGCGACCGGTTCCTCGACGCCCTCGACCCCGCGGGCTGAGCGACGCCGCGCCCAGCGGTCGCCCGGTTCCCCCTGCGCCGCCGGCCGAGCGGCCGGGCGCCGGCGCGCCCATCATGGGGACGTGCGCCTCACCTCCGCCTCACGGTCCGCCGTGGCGGCCGTCGCCCTCGTCCTGGCGGTCGGCGCCTGCAGCTCGTCGGGCTCGACCGGCTCCGCATCGGCCGGCTCTGCATCGGCGGGCTCCGGCTCGACCGCGACGCCCACCTCCACCCCCGGACCGGGGTCGGGCCGCGCGGCCGGGGGCTTCCGGCTGACCAGTCCGGACTTCGCCGACGGCGGCGCCATCCCGAGGCAGGACACCTGCCAGGGGGCCGGCACCCGACCGACGCTGCGCTGGTCCGGCGTGCCGGCCGGGGCGACCAGCCTGGTCCTGGTGGTCTTCGACCCCGACGCCGGCCGCGACGGGTTCGTCCACTGGGTCATCGGCGGCCTCGACCCGACGACCGGCGGCCTCGGGGAGGGTCAGGCGCCCCCCGGCGCGGTGCAGGCCAAGAACGGCGCCGGGCGGGCGGACTGGCAGCCGCCCTGCCCGCCGTCGGGTCGCCACCACTACGTGTTCACGCTCTACGCCCTCGACGGCGCGGTCCCGTTCGCCGCGGACGGCGACGGGCGCACCGCCATCGCCGCGGTCAAGGCCGAGGCGACGGCGTCGACGGCCCTGACCGGCCTGTACCAGAAGGGCTGATGCTCAGGAGCCGATGATCGGCTCGTCGAGGATCAGGTTCCCGTTCTGGAAGACCCGCAGGTGGTCGGTGACCTCGTACCGGTACTCCTTGACCGTCGACGCGTACCCGCCGGGGACCGTGGTGGTCGGCAGGGTGATGTAGACGGGCGGGTCCCTCGTGGTGTCGACGCCCCGGTACTCGAGCGAGCCGTCGGAGACGTTCTGGCAGATCAGCACCTGGTGGGCGGCGGTGCGGAACGAGGCGACCTCGGTGTAGCCCTGCCCGGTCTCCAACGGGCTGAACGAGCAGTCGATCGGGCTGTCCTTGGTCGAGCCCGGCGCCGCCTTCAGGTCCTCGTCGGCCACCCAGCCGAACAGGTCCCGACCGGTGACGGCGACGTGGCGCCAGGTCAGGCCCGCGCCGGGATCGACGGCCAGGTCCGGGCTGCCGCCGGCGTCCTGGATCGAGCAGGTGCCGACCGGGAGGCTGGCCACCACCGAGGCCTTCTCCTGCGGGCTGACCCGGAGGGTGGCGGGCTGGGGGTCCGCGTCGTTGACGCAGTAGGCCGGCGCGCTCGGGTCGAAGGACTGGGCCGGGGCGCTGTCGGGCGCCGACGACGGCGGCAGGGTCGTGCGGGGGCGGGTGGTGGTCGACCGGGGGCGGGTGGTCGAGGTCGTGGTGGTGGTGGCACGACGCTTCGACCCGGAGTCGCTCGACCCGCTGTCGCCGCGGCTGCCGGTGTCGCTCGACGCCGACCGCTTCGACACCGCCTCGGTCTGGTTCGAGTTCGACCCCCGGACGGCGAGCAGCACCACCGCGACCACCGCCAGCAGGACCACCACCCCGGCCACGGCCAGCACCGCCGCCCGGCGGCGTCGGCCTCCGGCGTCCGGAGGCGGGCTGGGTCCGGGTGGCGGTGAGCCGGGCGGCGGGTACCCACCCGGCGGCGTCGCACCCGGCGGCGGATACCCACCGGGCGGCGGATACCCACCCGGCGGCGTCGCACCCGGCGGCGGGTACCCACCCGGCGGCGTGGCGCCGGGCGGTGGGTACGGACCCGAGGTCGACGCCGCGGCCGCCGGCGCGGTCGGCGTGCGTGACGGCGAACCGGGGGCGGACGGGCCGGCCCCCACGATCGGCGGCAGCGGTGCGGCCGGGGTCCACACCGTGTCCTCGCCCTTCGGTGGTGGCGGCGGGAGGGCGCCGCCCCCCGGGCCGCCGAGCGCCGACCTCAGCCGACGCTCCAGGTCCGCGGCGGTGGGCCGGGCGGACGGCTCGGGCCGCAGGCAGTCCATCAGGATCGGTCGCAGCGCCGCCGGGACGGCCGGGCCCAGCTGCGGGGCGATCCCGCTGAGCACCCGGGCGATGATCATGCTCGGCGTGTCCTCCTGCCGGGCGTAGGGCGGCGTGCCGGCGAGGAGCTGGCAGAGGGTCGAGCCGAGCGACCACACGTCGCTGGCCGCCGACGACGGCCGCCCGTTGAGCACCTCGGGGGAGGCGTGGGCGACGCTGGCGACGATCACCTGCGAGCTGGTCTGCCACCCGCCCGACAGCCGGGCGATGCCGAAGTCGGCCAGCGCCGGCTCGCCGTACTCGCTGACCAGCACGTTCTCCGGCTTGAGGTCGCGGTGCAGGACGCCCCGACGGTGGGCCGACGCCAGGGCGCTGGCCAGCTTGGCGGTGATCGACGCGGCCTCGGTCCACGGCAGCGGCCCCTGCTCGTGCAGCCGGGTGGCCAGCGATCCGCCGGGGCAGTACTCGAGCACCAGGTAGCCCTGGCCGCCGTCGGTCAGCCCGGAGTCGAGCAGGGTGACGATGTTGGGGTGGGCCGAGAGCTGGCCCAGCGCCTGGCACTCCCGCTCGAAGCGCCGCCGCCAGTCGGCGTCGACGTTGGCGCTGAGGACCTTGACCGCGACCGTGCGCGCCGCCGACGGCTGTCGCGCCCGGTACACGATGGCGAAGCCACCTCGCCCGATCTCCTCGGCGTCCACGACGCCCGGGACACCCAGGTCCACGCCACCAGTGAACCACCCCTTCCCCGCCTCGGCCTCGGGAACGACCGGAGGGGCGCTCGACGGTGCCCTGCGCTGGCGGTCAGCACGGTGCCGGCGCGGCTGGTTCAGCCGGTCCGGCGGGCCGGTCGGGCCCGCCGACCGCCGACCTCGACGAAGAACTGGGCGGCGGCCTGCTGCACCGCCACCGACCAGGTCGGGTAGGCGTGCACGGTCTGGGCCAGCCGACCGGTGAACATCCCGGTCCGCATCGCCAGCGCCGCCTCGTGGACCAGCTCGCCGCCGCGAGGCGCGACCACCGTCGCTCCCAGCACCCGGCCTCCGCCGAGGTCGCCGAGCACCCGGCGGGGCCCGGCGATCAGCTTCACGAAGCCCTCGGTCCGGCCGGCGGCCACGGCCCGGTCGACCTCGGCCATCGGCAGGTAGGCGACCCGGGCACCGCGGTGGGCCTCGGCCGCCGCGGCCTCGGTGAGCCCCACCCGCCCGACCTCCGGGGTGGTGAAGGTCACCCACGGGACGGCCTCCCGCCGGAACCGACGGGGGCGGACCCGGGCGAGCCGGGACAGGGCGTTGGCGACGGCGATGCGCCCCATCTCGTCGGCGGCGTGGGTGAAGGGCATCCGGCCGGTGACGTCGCCCACCGCCCACACGCCGGGGGCGCTGGTGGCCAGGCCGTCGTCGGTGACGATCCTCCCGGCCTCCGTGCGCACCCCGGCGGCGTCGAGCCCGAGCCCGTCGGTGACCGGTTCGCGACCGACCGCCACCAGCAGCCGCTCGGCCTCGACGGTCGTCCCGCCCTGGAGGCGCAGCGCCACCCCGCCGTCGGCCGCCGCCACCGCCTCGACCGGACGGCCGGTGCGGACCGCGACGCCGGCGGCCTCCAGCGCGGCGGCCACCACCTGCGACGCCTCCGGCTCCTCGCCGGGCAGCAGGCGGTCGACGGCCTCGACCACGCTGGTCCGGCACCCGAAGCCTGCGAAGGCGCCGGCCAGCTCGCAGCCGATCGACCCGCCCCCCAGCACGACCAGCGAGGCGGGGAGCCGCTCGAGGTCCCACACGGTGTCGCTGGTCAGGTGGTCGGCGTCGGCGAGCCCCTCGACGGGCGGCACCTGCGGCCGGGCGCCGGTGGCGAGCACGATCCGGGGCGCGGCCAGCGTGCGCCCGTCGACCTCGACCCGACCCCCGCCGAGGAGCCGGGCCCGGCCGTGGCGCACCTCGATGCCGTCGCGCCGCAGGGCGGCGTCGTCCTCGGTGGCGGCGATCTGCCCGACCGCGGCCCGCACCGCCGCCATGGCCGCCCCGAACCCGTCACCCCGGCGGGCGGCCTCGATCAGGGTCTTCGACGGCACGCACCCGGTGAAGGTGCAGTCGCCGCCGAGCGGGCCGTCCTGGACGAGGACCGTGCGCGCCCCCCGGCGAGCCCCGGTCCGGGCGGCGGACAGCCCGCCGGCGCCGCCCCCGACGACGATCAGGTCGTGGTCCACCCCCGCACTGTGCCCGGTCCGGTCAGGCGGCGCGCTCTCGGACGACCCGGGCCACGTCGATGCGCCGGAGCGACCGGATGGCCGGGAGCTGCGACACCACGGCCGCGCCCAGCACCGCCACCACCGACAGCAGGACCGTCGGCCACGACAGCGACAGGTCGAAGCGGAACATGTCGCTCGAGAACGACTGCATGAACCACCGGGCCGACAGGTACCCGGCGACCAGCCCGAACGGGACCCCGAGCAGGGTGCTGGCCAGGTTCCCGACGGCCAGCACCCCGGCGATGCGGCGCAGGGGCACCCCGGCGGCGCGGAGGGTGGCCAGCTCGGTCGTGCGCTCGGCCACGTTGACGGTCATGGTCACGAAGATGGCGACGAAGGCGAGCACCCCGCCGAGCACCGTCATCACGCCGATGAACACCCAGAACAGGCCGAGGTACTGCCCCACCTGCTGCTGGAGGGCCTGGGTGTCGGTGTAGGCGACCGCACCGGGCAGGGCGCTGATCCGCCGGCGGAGGGCGTGGCGGTCCGCCCCGGGCGAGAAGCGGGCCAGCACCAGGCTGGCGGTCGACGGCGACGAGCCGAGGGCCGTCGCCGCCACGGAACGGTCGGCGTAGACGTAGGTGCCGAACGGCTCGTCGAGCAGGCCGGCGAGCGGCACGGTCGTGGTCGTCCCGTCCGACGCCCGCAGGGTGACCGGGTCACCGACCCGGACGTGCAGGCGCGAGGCCACGGCTTCGCCCGCCAGCACGCCCCGGCGGGGGAGGTCGATCCAGCCGCCCCCGGAGCGGTGGAAGCGGTGCATGGAGGTGCCGGGGGCGAACCCGACGACGCTGGTGGCGTAGGTGCGCGACCCCGAGCCGATGGTGACGGGTCCGGTCACCGCCGGCTCGGCCGCGGACACCCCGGGCAGCGCCCGCGCCCGGTCGAGCAGCGCCCCTTGCTGACCGGCCGGCACCACCACCTCGGCGTCGTCGCGGGTGATCTGGTCGAACTGCAGGTCGAGGCGCGCCCGCACGGTGTCGACCATCCCCCCGGAGGACAGCACCAGCACCAGCGCCAGCACGACGCCGACCACGGTGGCGAGCGTCCGGCGCCGGCTCCGGCCGACGTCGCGCAGCGCCATCCGCACCGACGCCGGCAACCATCGGGCGGCCGAGACCAGCCGGCTCCACGGCCCGGGACGGCCGGCGGCGCTGGCCGCGTGCACCCCGCGCATGGCCTCGGCCGGGGCGGTGCGCGACGCCGCCAACGCCGGTGCCGCTGCACCGAGCACCCCCACCACCACCCCGAAGGCGACGCCGACGACCAGGCTGAGCGGTTGGTGGGCGACGACGGTGTCGGGCACGCCGATCGCCCCTGTGTAGGCGCGGGTGATGGCGGTCGTGGCGGCCACGCCGAGCACGACACCCGGCACCGCGCCGGTCAGACCGGCGGCCAGGCCCTCGACCAGGTAGTGCAGCACCACCGGTCCGCGGCGGGCGCCGCCGGCCAGCAGCATGGCGATCACCGGCTTCTCGCCGAGCACCCGGCGGGTGAGCACCACGTAGGCGGCGATGGCGGCGGCGGTGAGGAAGAGGGCGGGGAAGGCGATCGAGAGCTCCTCGAACCCGCTGATGTCCTCCTGCAGGGTGCTGTTCGACGGCTGCTCGGCGCGGGTCGCGACGTCGGACGCGCCCGCTCGGCGGGCCTGGGCCTCGACCGAGGCGAGGGCGTCGCCGCGGCGGCCGGCGGGGGTGAGCAGGACCAGGGCCTGGTTCGGCGCGTCGGTCCCGGCCAGCTGCCGGGCCAGCGCCTCGGGGGCGAAGACGACGGCGAAGCTGTCGGGATCGGTCACCGTGTCCTGCCGGCTCCGGGCCGGCCACAGGTACTCGGCCGAGTCGACCACCCCGAGCACCTGGAGCGTCCGGCCACCGGCGGTGACGGTGGCGCCCGGGCCGAGGTGGAAGTGGTCGGCGGCGTGCCGTTCGAGCAGGACGCCGTCGGGTCGGTCGGGCCGCAGGTAGGTGCCGTCGGTGACCCCGACCCGGTCGACCGCGGGCTGGCCGGCCGCCGGGAGCCCGACGACCCGCCCGTACAGCTCGGTTCCGGCGACGATCATGGGCACGTCGGCCTGGGTCCGGGTGACCGCCGCCGCCACCCCCGGGGCGGAGGACGCCTGCCGGGCCAGCGCGCCGACGTCGCCGCCGGTGACGGTGAGGTCGGCGAAGGCGAGTCGGCGGTAGGTCTGGCCGTAGGAGTCCTGCAGGTTGTGGAAGGCGTCGAAGGACGCCACGAACAGGGCCACCCCGAGCAGCACCGCCACCGCCACCGCCACGAACTGCGTGGCCTGGCGCCGCAGGTCGCGCCGGGCCTTGCGGACCAGGATCCGGGTGGGGAGGTGGGGAGCCGCCCGTCGCTGGCCGCCGGCGGCGGCGGCCGACCGGGCGGACGGGGAGCGGTCGACCGCCTCGTCCGATCGGGGGCGGCCCGTGGTCACCACGTCAGCGACGACGGCTCGACCGGTGCGGCGTTGGGCTCGACCGACTCGATCCGGCCGTTGCTCACGTGGACGACGGCGTCGGCCATGGCGGCGAGGGCGGCGTTGTGGGTGACCATCACCACGGTCCGGCCGGCCCGACCGCTGGCGGCCAGCAGCTCGAGCACCCGGCGCCCGGTGTCGAGGTCGAGGGCGCCGGTCGGCTCGTCGCACAGCAGCAGGTCGGGGTCGGTGGCCAGCGCCCGGGCCACCGCCACCCGCTGCTGCTGGCCGCCGGAGAGCTGGGCGGGGAAGTGGTCGCCCCGGTCGCCGAGGTCGACGGCGTCGAGCAGGGCCGCCACGCCGTCGCGATCGCCCCGCCCGGTGAGCTCGACCATGACCTCGACGTTCTCGGCCGCGGTCAGGGTCGGGATCAGGTTGAAGAACTGGAACACGAAGCCGACGTGCTCGCGGCGGAAGTCGGCCAGCGACGACACGTCCCGCCCGCCGATGTCGACGCCGGCCACCTCGAGCGTGCCGGTGGTGGCCTCCTCGATGCCCCCGACGAGGTTGAGCAGCGTGGTCTTGCCCGAACCGCTCGGCCCGAGCACCACCACGAGCTGGCCCGGGTCGATGTCGAGGTCGACGTCGTGCAGCGCCCGGACCTCGGCCTCGCCCTGCCCGTAGGACTTGCCGACCCCCCGCAGCCGGACCCCGCCCCGCCGCCGACCGGTGCCCGCCCCGCCCACCGCATCCGTCGTGCCGGCGGCACCGGTCGTGCCGGTGCCGGTCGTGCCGGTGCCGGTCATCGGCTCCGGCCGCCTCGGCCGGACGGGCGGGCCCGCCCCGGGCTCGCAGCTCGGTCCCGCCCGGGGAGCGCCAGCCCGGCGATCAGCGTCGGGGCGAGGGCGGTGACGTCGAAGTCGGGCGTGATGAGCCGGTGCAGGAAGGCACCGTCCAACGCCGCCGCCAGTGTCGCCGCGGAGCCGGCCGGGTCGGCGGCGCCGGCCTCGGTCAGGCGCTCGGCGATGGCGGCGCGGAACCCGGCGAGGGCGGCGTCGAGGTCGGCCCGCAGCTCGTGGTCGCGGGTCGCCGCCAGCATCGTCTCGTAGAGCACGACGACGTGGTCGGCGTCGGGGTCGAGGGCGGCCAGCGCGTCGAGGCAGCGCCGCACCCCGTCGGCCGGGTCGTCGGCGCCGAGCAGCACCGCGGTGGGCGGCTCGGTCTGGGCCAGGAGCACCGCCAGCGCCGCCTCCCGGCGCAGGGCCGCCATCGAGGCGAAGTGGTAGTGGACGAGCGCCGGGTTGACCCCGGCGATGGCGGCGACCTGCCGGGTGGTGACCGACCCCCAGCCGTGGCTGGCGATGGCCCGGGCGGCGGCGTCGAGCAGCCGGCGGCGGGTGCCCGACGCCGGACCGGACGGCTCCGGGTCCGACGGCACCCCGTCCGGCTCGACCCTCGCCGGTTGGGCGTTCGCCTTGGGCATGCGCCCAAAGGTAGCTCGTGGGCCGCGGGCGTGGGGCGGTCGCCGCGCCGCCGGGCTCGCGCCGCACGCCGCAGGTGGTCCCACGGCCCCGCCGGACCAGGACGCAGCCGGGCCCGTCAGGCGGCCGGGGCGGCCATGCGGTCGACCAGGCCGCGCAGGCGGTCGTGCAGCTCGTCGGCCGGGCGGTTCACCCGGGCACCGTGGCCGGGCAGCACCCAGGAGAAGCGGGCGACGTCGGCCAGGCGGGCGAGGGAACGACGCTGCTCGGTCCACGAGTACCAGCACGCGCCCCGGAAGGCGAGGAGGTCGCCGCGGCCGTGGCTCCACGCCAGCGAGTCACCGGTGAACGCCCAGCGCCGGTCGACCACGAACACCACCGAGCCACGGGTGTGGCCCGGCACCGGGACGGCCAGCACCCCGTCGTCGGTGCCCACCGCCACCGGGGCGGTCCCCTCGATCAGGTCGGTGGCGTACGGCGCCGCCGACCGGTCGTCCTCGTGGATCCAGACCCGGGCGCCGTAGCGGTCGGCCCACCGGTCGGCGTCGGCCACGTCGTCGCGATGGGTGAGCAGCACGTGGCCCACGCCGCCGAGGTCGTCGACCGCCGACCGCAGCCGCCGGTCGTGCACCGGCGCGTCGATCAGCAGGTTCCCCGACGGACGCTCCACCAGGTAGCTCGACGCCCCGAACGACGACTCCGCGGTGTGGCCGAGGTCGTGGACGGGCCCGTCGAGGCGGTCGGGGTAGGTCGGCCCGGGGCGGGGTCGCCGGGGCGAGCGGCCGATCGAGGCGGTCGGGCAGGCGTCGGCGGCCAACCAGGCCCGGTGCTCGCCGTCGGCACCGGACGGCTGGGCGACGACGACCGACTGGTCGGGTCGGGCCCCGAACAGCTCGGGGACGACCTCGCGGCAGGTGCCGCAGTCGATGCACCGGGTGTCCACGAACCACGGACCGTCGGCGTTGGCGGGGTGGCGCTGGTCGAGACGGGCCACGCCCGCACGCTACCGACGACCGTCGGTGGACCGGCGGGTCAGGCGGGGGCGGGCGAGCCGTCGTCGGCGCCCACGGCCGACCCGTCACCGGCCCCACCACCGGCCCCGTCCGGCACCGGCTGGTCGACCGCCGGGAGGCGCAGCACGAAGCTGGCGCCGCCGCCGTCCTCGTGCCGGTCGGCGGCGGTGGCGACCCCGCCGTGCTCGGCGGCGATGCCGGCGACGATCGACAGCCCGAGCCCGGAGCCGGCCCCGACCCGCGCCCGGTCGGCCTGCCAGAACCGGTCGAAGACGTGGGCCAGCGCCTCCTCGTCGAGGCCGGGCCCGTGGTCGCGCACCTCCAGGGTGGCGGTGCCGCCGTCCCGGCGGACGACCAGCTCGATCGGCGTCCCGCCGGGGGTGTGGCGCAGGGCGTTGGTGACCAGGTTGGCCACCGCCTGGTGGAGCAGGTCACCGTCGCCGACCACCACGGCCGGCTCCGGCGCGTCGAGGGTGACCGCCCGGGTCGGGTCGACGGCGACGGCGTCGCTGCAGGCGTCGGCGGCCACCACCGCCAGGTCGACGGGCCGCAGCTCCGCCGGGCGGGTCTGGTCGAGCCGGGCCAGGAGCAGCAGGTCCTCGACGAGCGCCTTCATCCGGGCCGACTCCTGCTCGATGCGGCGCATGATGACCTCGAGGTCGAGCTCCGGGCCGTCCCCGTCGGCACCGGGGGCGGCGGGCCCGGCACCGGGCACCGCCGACCGGGCGGCGGCCAGCCGGAAGAGCTCGGCGAAGCCCTGGATCGAGGTCAGCGGCGTCCGCAGCTCGTGGGAGGCGTCGGCCAGGAACTGGCGCAGGCGCTGCTCGGTCTCCTCCCGCTCCTGGAACGCCTCCTCCAGCTCGCCGAGCATGGTGTTGACCGCCAGCCCGAGCTGGCCGACCTCGGTGCGGTCGTCGGCCGGACCCACCCGACGGGACAGGTCGCCCGAGGTGATCGACCGGGTCGCCGCCGACATGTGCTCGAGCGGCCGGAGGCCCCGTCGCAGCACGAACCAGGCGCCGACCGCCAGCACCAGCAGCAGGCCGGCGGCGGTCGAGGCCTCGATCAGCACCAGCGAGTGGAGCGGCTCGGTGACGGCGGTGAGCGGCACGGCCACCACCACCACGGCACCGGCAGGGCGGTCGGCGGCGGCCACGAAGACCCGCCAGCGGGTGGAGCCCGACGCCGAGCCGGTGCTGAAGGTGCGCCCCACGTGCACGTCGGCGGCGTGGATCTGCGGGCGGTTCGAGGTGCTCGAGAGCTTGATGCTGGCCAGCACGGTGCCCGAGGAGCTCCGGAGCTGGGCGTAGGTGTCGAACGGGACCAGGTCCGGCGGGCCGCCGCCCTGCCGCTGCCCGCCGCCCTCGTTGGGGTTGTCCGGGTTCCCGATCGACGGGCTGCCGTCGTCGAGGCCGCCGGCCTGGCGCAGCCGGCCGGTGACGAGCGGCGCCGCGTTCCGGAGCTGCTGGTCGAGCTGGTCGTACTGCGAGCGGGCGTACAGCGTGTAGACGCCGAGGCCGAGCGCAGCCAGACCCGCCGCGACCAGCACGGTCAGCGCGACGACCAGGCGGAGCCGGAGCGTCATCGCCGGCGATGATGGCACCCCCACCTTGGAGGAGGCTCAGAGCCGCCGGGTCGGGGAGGCGAGGCCCGTCCCCGGAGGGTCCGACCTAACCGTCCGGCCGCCGTAGGTTGGCCCGGTCCGCACCGAGGAGGTTCCGTGCCCGACCGCGAGACCAGGCAGCCGTTGGTGCTCGTCGTCGACGACGAGGAGCACATCACCGAGATGGTGGCCATGGCCCTGCGCTATGAACGGCTTCGACGTCGACCGGGCCGGCACCGGGCGGGAGGCGCTCGACCACGTGGCCGCCCGGCGGCCCGACCTGCTGGTCCTCGACGTCATGCTCCCCGACCTCGACGGCTTCGAGGTGGCCCGTCGGCTCCGCCGCGACGCGGGGGCCACGGGCGCCGTCCCCGTCATCTTCCTGACCGCCCGCGACACCACCGACGACAAGGTCGAGGGGCTCCGGCTGGGCAGCGACGACTACGTCACCAAGCCGTTCAGCATCGAGGAGCTGGTCGAGCGGGTGAAGGCGGTGCTGCGCCGCACGTCGGGGACGGGTCCCGGCGACCGGCGCCTGGCCTACGCCGACCTGGAGCTGGACGAGGACACCCGCGACGTGTGGCGGGCGGGTCGGCTGGTCGACCTGACCCGGACCGAGTACGACCTCCTGCACTACCTGCTCAGCAACGCCCGCCGGGTGCTCACCCGCGACCAGATCCTCGAGCACGTCTGGGACATACAACTTCGTCGGGCAACGCCAGCGTGCTCGAGACCTACATCAGCTACCTGCGCCACAAGATCGACGACGTCGATCCCCCGCTCATCCACACGGTCCGCGGTGTCGGCTACACGCTCCGCCTCCCCCGCGAGGCGTAGCCGTGGTGCACCGGGAAGTCGGCGCGAAGTCCATGGGTCCTCCAAGCCGGCTCTGAGCTTCGGCGCCGATCGTCGTCCCCATCGCCGGGACCACCCCGGTCCGGCCAAGGAGCGACACCGATGGACGACGACCTCTTCCCCACCTCGGACGACCCCTACGGCGTCCGGGACCCGTCCGGCCGGGCCCGGCCGACCTCGGCTTCCTCCCCCTCCCCCCGGCCGGGCCCGGCCGGCCGGCGCCGCCGGCCCCACCCCGCCCGGCGCACCCGGCGAGCGGTCGGGGCGGCCAGCGCGGCCGGGGCCCTGGTGCTGGCCGGCGGCCTGGCCCTCCACGCCAACGCCACCGCCGCGGGCACCACCCCGGCCACCAGCTCGACGACGCCCGCCTCCTCGGTCACCACCTCCTCCGGCACGGGGTCCAGCTCCACCAGCGCGACGTCCAACCGGTCGAGCAGCACCTCCGCCACCGCCTCGACCCCGTCGGGCCCGTCGCAGAGCGCCAGCCATGGCAGCTGAGCTCCGCTTCCGCGCCATGGGCAGCGACGCCCACCTGCTGGTGGTGGGTGGCCACCCGAGCCTGTCCGAGCAGGGCCGTCGCCGGATCGACGACCTCGAGCGGCGCTGGAGCCGCTTCGTCCCCGACAGCGAGGTCAGCCGCCTGACCCGCAACGCCGGCACGCCGGTGACGGTCTCCGAGGACACCGTGGCCCTCGTCCGCCGGGCCATCGAGGCCTGGTACCTGACCGGCGGGAGCTTCGACCCGACCGTGCTCGAGGCGGTGGTCCGGGCCGGCTACGACCGGCCGTTCGAGGACCTGGCCGCCCCCCCGACGACCCCGTCGGACGCCGGACCCGACGCACCCGGGTCGACGGTCGCCGCCTGGAGCCCGCTGCTCGCCGGCTGCGTCGACATCGACGTCGCCGGCACGGCGGTGCGCCTCCCCGCCGGCCTGGGCTTCGACCCGGGCGGCATCGGCAAGGGCCTGGCCGCCGACCTGGTGGCCGGCGAGCTCCTGGCCGCCGGCGCCGAGGGCGTGCTCGTCAACCTCGGCGGCGACCTGCGCGTCACCGGGTCCAGCCCGACCGGCGACGGCTGGACCCTCGACGTCGAGCACCCGGCCGCCTCCGCCCCCCTCGCCCGGATCGGCCTGGTCGACGGCGGGGTCGCCACCTCGACCACCCTGCTCCGCCGCTGGACCCTCGACGGCGTCGAGCGCCAGCACCTGATCGACCCGGTGACCGCCGAACCCACCACCAGCGACCTGGTCCTGGCCACGGTCGTCGCCGCCGAGGCGTGGCAGGCCGAGGTCGCTGGCCAAGTCCGTCCTCCTCCGGGGCGCCGCCCACCCCTTCGACCTGATCGACGGCGAGGGGGCCGAGGCGCTGGCGGTCACCGACGACGGCCGGGTGCTCACCTCCGAGGGCTTCGACGCCTTCCTCGGCGGCATCCCGGCCAGGGAGGTCGTCCGATGACCCAGCTCGCCTGGTACGTGGCCCGCTCGTCGGGCATCGTCGCCTGGGCCCTGCTCGCCGCCGGGGTGCTGTGGGGCCTGCTGCTCAGCACCAAGGCCAAGGCCTTCGGCGCCAAGCCGAGGCCCAACTGGACGCTCGACCTGCACCGCTTCCTCGGCGGCGCCGGCGTGGCCTTCGTCGGCGTCCACGTGGTCGCCATCCTGCTCGACACCTACACCCACTTCGGCCTGGCCGACGTGCTGGTGCCCTTCGCCTCGTCCTGGCACCCGGTGGCGGTGGCCTGGGGCATCGTCGGCTTCTACCTGCTGCTCGCGGTGGAGATCACCTCGCTGCTGCGCAAGCGGCTGTCGAAGCGGGCGTGGCGCCTCACCCACCTCCTGAGCTTCCCGCTGTACGTGACCGCCACGACCCACGCCTTCAGCGCCGGGACCGACGCCGGGTCCCGCATCTTCCAGGCGCTGGCGGTGACGGTCAGCCTGCTGATCGTCGCCCTGACGGCGCGGCGGATCGCCCAGGCCCGGCGGCGCAGCCTCGCCGGTGGCGGGTCCGGCACCGGCGACCGCGTCCCCACCCGGCCGCGGACCCCCACCGGCGGCCGCAACCCGGCCGGAGCCCGCCTCCCCGCCGCCGCCCGGGACCGCATCCCCGCCGCCGCTCGAACGCGGATCGCCGCCGCCCGCCCGGTCGCCCCGATCGAGGCCCCCGCTCCCGAGCGGCGACCGGACCGGGTGCCGGTCGGCGCCGGACGCTGACCAGGTCGGGTCGGGTCGCCCGGCCCGCCCGTCCCGGGCGACCCGACCTGCAGGGGGCATCGGCCACGGCCGGTGCCCCCTCGGCGCGCCACGAGCCCACCCGCGTGCCCGATGCTCGGCCCGCGCTCGGCTGAGGAGCGGTCAGGCCGGGCGCTCGCCCACCACGCTCACCCGCTGGCCGCTGCGGACGTGGGGCGCGTAGTCCCAGAGGGCGAAGTGCTGGGTGCAGCGGTTGTCCCACATGGCCACCGACCCCACCTCCCAGCGGAACCGGCACTGGTGCAGCGGGTCCTGCTGCACCTCGTACAGGTGGCGCAGCACCGACCGGCTCTCGCCGGGGGTCAGCCCGTCGATGCGGGTGGTGAAGCCGGGGTTGACGTAGAGCGATTTGCGACCGGTCACCGGGTGGGTGCGCACCACCGGGTGGACCGAGCTCGGGAACCGCCCGTCGCGCGAGCGCGACTCGTCGCTCCGGTACCGCCCGGCGTAGACGTGGGCGGACTCGTGGTGGGCCCACAGCGGCTCCACGAAGGACCGGAAGGCCGGCGACAGCGCCTCGTAGGCGGCGTAGGTCGAGGTGAACAGGGTGTCGCCGCCGACGGGCGGGACCGTCCGCATCGACAGGATGGTGACCTGCGGCGGGCGCTCGTCGCAGCTCACGTCGGTGTGCCACCCGCCGCCGGCGTTGACCTTCGAGTCGGCGTCGGTGTGGATGGGCATGACCGAGGGATGGCCCTCGACGTGGGGAGCGGACGGGTGCACGTGCAGCTCGCCGAAGCGCCGCCCGAGCGACTCCAGGTCGTCGGGCGTCAGGGACTGGTCGCGGAAGAACAGCACCAGGTGGCGGGCGAAGGCCTGCTCGACCTCGGCCCACGTGTCCGCGTCGAGGTCGGACAGGTCGGCCCCCGAGACCTCGGCGCCGATGGCCGGGGCCACCGGCCGCACGTCGAGGTGGTGGTACGTCGGCCCGCCGGTGGATGCCGCCTGCACCTGCTCGTCGATGGCGGTCATGTCGATCTCCCCTGTTCGCCGGTCGCGTCCTGTGTACCGCGTCGCCGCCCGTCGGGCACCCCGCACGCGGCACGGTGCGGTCGAGGTCCGGGCGCGCGCGCGGCTCCCGTCGTCGGGGAGCCGCAGCGGGCGGGCCGAGGGGGCGACGCTCAGCCCACGGCGGGGGCGCTGAGGTCGTAGACCGTCGTGCCCCCGATGGTCTCGGCGGTGTAGTGCGCCTCGACCCACGTGGTGATCTGCGACGAGGTCGAGGACCCCGCCGACCCGCCCGGACCACCGACCCCCCCGCCGGGGCCGCCCCGGCCGCCGACGATGAAGTAGTGGACCTTGCCCTCCTTCACGAGCGCCTGGAACTGGGCCAGCGTCGGTGACGGGTCGGTGCCGTTGAAGCCGCCGATGGCCATCACCGGCTCGCCGGAGGCCAGCTGGTACCCGGCCGCCTGGTTGGCGCTGACGGTGGCGGCGACCCAGGTGTAGGTCGACGACCGGGACTGCAGGGCCGAGACCAGGGTGGCGCTCGGCGTGCTCGAGCCGAGGATGCCGCCCGGACCCCCGCCCCGTCCGCCCGTGCGGGCGCCGGTCGTGCCGTTCCGCCGGTCTGCCGAGCCCGGCGCCTGGACCGACGCCCCCGCCCTGGCCGTTCAAGGTGCCGGGGCCGTTCTGGGTGCCGGGGCCGCCCGGACCGCCGGCCCCGCCGGGACCGCCCCGGCCGCCGCCGGGACCACCCTGGCCGCGGTGGCCGAGGCCGCCGGCACCGGCGGGCCCCGCGCTCGGCAGCGACCCGGCGTGGGTGGTGGCCGCGGTGGCCACCGAGTAGGCGCCGGGTCCGGCCAGGCCGGCCACCAGGGCGGCGGCCACCACACCGGCCGCCAGCGCCCCCTTCAGCCGGTCGGCGAAGAGCAGGCCACCGACCGCGAGCACGGCGGCCATGACGACCAGGCCCCGCAGCTCGGGGTGCCAGGAGGCGTCACGCAGCAGCAGCACCACCGACCACCCGGCGGTGACGACCACGGTGCCGGCCAGCACCAGCCGGGCCCACAGCTGGCGCCGGTGGGCCCAGAAGGCGGCGGCGCCGATGCCGACGGCAGCGCCGATCGGCGGGACCAGGACGACCGTGTAGTAGGGGTGGATGATCCCCTGGCCGAGGCTCAGGGCCACCCCGGTGATCACGAGCCACAGCCCCCAGACGGTCAGCGCCGCCCGCAGGCGGTCGGTGCGGGCCTTGCCCCAGGTCAGGGCGAGGCCCCCGACCAGCAGCACCAGCGCGGCGGGCAGCAGCCACGACGCCTGGGCGCCGAACTCGGCGTTGAACAGCCGGGTGAGCCCGGTGGCGCCCCAGCGACCCGCCCCGTTGCCGCCGCCGCCCCCGCCGACGCTCCCCCGCTCCGACCCGGTCAGCCGTCCGAAGCCGTTGTAGCCGAAGATCAGGTTCAGGATGCTGTTGTCCTGCGAGCCGCCGATGTAGGGACGCGACGACGCCGGCCACAGCTCGACGACGGCCACGTACCAGCCGGCGGAGGCGACGAGCGCCACCCCGCTCCAGAGCAGCTGCACGATGCGGCGACCCAGCTTCGGCGGACCGGCGAAGAGGTACACCAGCGCCAGGGCGGGAACGACCATGAACGCCTGCAGCATCTTGGTCAGGAACCCGAACCCGACGAGCACCTCGCCGAGCACCAGCCACCGGGTGCTGCCCTGCTCGACGGCCCGCAGCGTGCAGTACACGGCGCCGACCAGGAGCAGGGTGAGCAGGGCGTCGGGGTTGTTGTAGCGGAACATCAGCGTGGCCACGGGGGTCAGCGCCAGCACCGCGCCGGCGATCAGCCCGGCCGCCGGGGTGGACCAGCGGCGGACGGTGGCGTAGAGCAGCCCGACCGCGGCCACGCCCTCGAGCGCCTGGGGCACGAGGATGCTCCACGAGCTCAGCCCGAAGAGCCGAGCCGAGATCTCCATGATCCAGAGCGACCCCGGCGGCTTGTCGACGGTGATGGCGTTGGCGGCGTCGGAGGAGCCGAAGAACATCGCCTTCCAGCTCTTGGTCCCGGCCTGGACCGCGGCCGAGTAGAAGCTGTTGGCCCACCCGGAGGCGCCGAGGCCCCAGAGGTAGAGCACGGCGGTGGTGGCGAGCAGCCCGAGCAGCGCCGGCCGGACCCAGCGGGGGTCACCGGGGCGGCCGCGGACGAGGCGGGCCGCCCGGCCGGTGCGGTCGGGCTGGCGCGGCGGCGCCCCCGCCGGGGGGCGGGAGCGCTCGGGGGGCCGTGTCGGCGCTTCGGCCGGCGGCAGGACGTCCGGTGGTCTGGTCGCGGTCAGCATGGCGGCGATGCTGCGACGCGCCCGTTTGAGCAGGCTCCGGCGATCCGGTGAGAACCCTGTGAGTCAGGCGGTGCCACCGGCGGGCCGGTGGGCGATGCGCCGGCCGTCGAGGGCTTCGACCCGGAGCCGGACCAGGTAGCGGGCGTGGGGCCGACCCCAGGCCAGCAGCGGCAACCGGGCGCTGGGGATCCCCGCGCCGGTCTCGTCGGTGATCTCCTCGAGGTGCCCCGACGCCATGACGGTCCACCCCGCGTGGGCCAGGCGATCGACGTCGTCGACCTCCAGGCAGGCCGGGTGGCGGCTGCGGGCGGCCCGCAGGATCCGTCCCGGCTCGGTGCGGACCAGCACGTTGCCGTCGTGCATCACGACGTTGACCGGCAGGATCACCGGCCAGGTCCCCACCGTGAAGCCCAGCCGGCCGATGGCGCTGCGCTCGAGCAGCATCCGGCACTCGTCGTCATCGAGGTCGTCGAGCCAGGTCGTGGCCGTCGAGGTGCCGGGAGCCATCGGGCCGACTCTCGGCCCTCCCACGGCGCGGCGGTAGTGCCGAAGGTCCTTCACCCCCCTCGGCCCGAGCTCGTCGCAGTTGATCGGGCTCCACGCCGACACGTGCAACCGGTTCGTCCGGCTGACCCGACCGTCACCGTCACCGTCACCCTTACCCTCACCGTCAGCCGGCCGGGCCGGTTCGCCGGCGCCCTGACCTGGGCCGATGGCGGCGTCCGTGCCGAATGCCACTTCCCTCGACGGGGACGATCTGGAATGCTGGTGGCCTTCGACGAGACGACGCGACACCAAGACGATGCACTCACCTGGCGGAGGGCGCACCGGCGAAAGGGCACGCCGATGACGTTCATCCTCGTTCCTTGCACGGCCGAAGGCTGTGACGGTCGCGTCGAGGTCACCGCCATCAACTGGCGGGGCGCGGCGCGGGGACGGTGCACCACCTGCCGGACGCTCTTCGACCTCGAGCGGGGCCAGCTGGTCGAGCACGACGAGCGCCGCTGGCGGGGCCTGTTCCACCCCCGCCGCCAGCCCCAGGGGCGTGCGGTGCCCGACCGACGACCGGTCGAGAGCGGCCCGGTCGACCGCCGCGCCGGCTGACGCCGCCCGCGCCGGCTGACGCCCGTTCCGGGCCAGCCGACCCGGCTGCCGCCGCCCCGGGTCAGCCCGGCCAGCGCCACCCGGTCACGTCGGGGTGGTCCTCGCCGTGCTCGCGGGTCCAGTTCCGGGCCCGCAGCCGGGTGTCGGCCATGTCCTGGCGCAGCTCGGCGGCACGCGGCCCGAGGCCTGGCACCCGGTCGATCACGTCCATCACCAGGTGGTACCGGTCGAGGTCGTTGCGCATGACCATGTCGAACGGCGTGGTGGTGGTGCCCTCCTCCTTGTAGCCCCGCACGTGGAAGCCGCTGTGGTTGCGGCGCCGGTAGGTGAGCCGGTGCACCAGCCACGGGTAGCCGTGGAAGGCGAAGATCACCGGCCGGTCGACGGTGAAGAGGGCATCGAACTCGTGGTCGGTGAGGCCGTGGGGGTGCTCGGAGTCGGGCTGCAGCCGCATGAGGTCGACCACGTTCACCACCCGGACGCCGAGGTCGGGCAGCTCCCGGCGCAGGATGGCCGCCGCCGCCAGCGTCTCGAGGGTGGGCACGTCGCCGGCGCAGGCCAGCACCACGTCTGGCAGGTCGGGGCGGCTCTCGGTGCCGGCCCACTCCCAGATCCCGGCGCCGCGGGTGCAGTGGATCAGGGCGTCCTCGACCGAGAGCCAGGCCGCCTCCGGCTGCTTGCCGGCGACCACCACGTTCACGTACTGCCGGGAGCGGAGGCAGTGGTCGGTCACGCTGAGCAGGCAGTTGGCGTCCGGCGGCAGGTACACCCGGACCACCGACGGCTTCTTGTTCATCACCACGTCGAGGAAGCCGGGGTCCTGGTGGGTGAACCCGTTGTGGTCCTGGCGCCAGACGTGCGACGAGAGCAGGTAGGTGAGGCTGGCGAGCGGCCGGCGCCACGGCACCCCGCTGCTCGCCTCGAGCCACTTGGCGTGCTGGTTGAACATGGCGTCGATGATGTGGACGAACGCCTCGTAGCAGGTGAACACCCCGTGGCGGCCGGTCAGCAGGTACCCCTCGAGCAGGCCCTGGCACATGTGCTCGGAGAGCACCTCGATCACCCGGCCCCGCCGGTCGAGGCGGTCATCGTGCTCGCCGATCTCCGCCTGCCAGTCGCGCCCGGTGACCTCGAGGATGGCCTGCAGCCGGTTGCTGGCCAGCTCGTCGGGGGCGAAGGTGAGGAAGTTGGACGGGTTGGCGGCGGTGACGTCGCGCAGCCACGGGCCGAGGGCGCGCATGGCCGAGTGCGAGGTGGCCCCCGGCTGCTCGACCTCGACCCCGTAGCCGCGCCAGTCCGGCAGCTTCAGGTCGATCAGGCACCGACCGCCGTCGGCGACCGGGTTGGCGCTCATGCGCCGGTGGCCCTGCGGCGGCAGCTCGCGCAGCTCGGCGACCGGCGCGCCGTCGGCGTCGAACAGCTCCTCGGGCCGGTAGGAGCGCAGCCACGCCTCGAGCACGGCCCGGTGGTCGTCGTCCTGGCGGGCGGCCGGGAGCGGCACCTGGTGGGCGCGGAAGGTGCCCTCGACCGCCTGGCCGTCCACCACCGGTGGGCAGGTCCAGCCCTTCGGGGTGCGCAGGACGATCATCGGCCAGGCCGGCCGGTCGAGCGCGTCGGGGTCGGCCCCCGGTTCCCGGGCCGCGGCCTGGACCACCTCGATGCGGTCGACGCAACGCTCCAGGGCGGCGGCGACGGCCTGGTGGACCTCGGCGGGGTCGTCGCCGGCCACGACCTCGGGGGCGTAGCCGTAGCCGCGCAGCAGCGACACCAGCTCGTCCTCGGGGATGCGGGCCAGCACGGTGGGGTTGGCGATCTTGTACTGGTTGAGGTGCAGCACCGGCAGCACCGCCCCGTCCCGGGCCGGGTTCAGGAACTTGTTGGCGTGCCAGCTGGTGGCGAGGGGGCCGGTCTCGGCCTCGCCGTCGCCGACCACGCACAGCACCAGCAGGTCGGGGTTGTCGAGGGCGGCGCCGTAGGCGTGCAGCAGCGAGTAGCCGAGCTCGCCGCCCTCGTGGAAGGAGCCGGGCGTCTCCGGGGCGCAGTGGCTGGGGACGCCGCCGGGGAAGGAGAACTGGCGGAACAGCGCCTGCATGCCGTCGGCGTCGCGGGTGATGTGGCTGTACACCTCCGAGTAGGTGCCCTCCAGCCAGGCGCAGGCGTTGGGCCCCGGGCCGCCGTGGCCGGGACCGGCCACGAACACCGCGTCGAGGTCGCGCTCGACGATCAGCCGGTTGAGGTGCGCCCACAGCAGGTTGAGCCCGGGCACGGTGCCGAAGTGGCCGAGCAGCCGCGGCTTGACGTGCTCGGCGACGAGCGGCTCGCGCAGCAGCGGGTTGTCGAGCAGGTAGATCTGCCCGACGGCCAGGTAGTTGGCCGCCCGCCACCAGGCGTCGATCCGGCGGAGCTGGTCGCGGTCGAGCGGACCGACGGCGTCGCCGAGCGGCTTCGGCTCGGGCGCGACCGTCTCGCCGGTGCTGGTGCGGTCGTCGTCGGCCGCGGTGTCGGCGGTGGCGACGGTCCTTCCGGGGCTGGTCTCGGTGGCCATGGCGGCTCCTTCGGTCGGGGTGGTGGTCAGCGGGGGCCGAGCAGGGCTCGGACCTCGTCGGCGATCTGGCGGTCCTCGGCGGTGCGGACGACGACGGTGCGCACCGCCGATCCGCCGGCGGTGATGTCGACGACGTCGGCGGTCGCGTCGACGGCGTCGTTGGCGTCGGCGTCGATCACCGTCCCGAGGAAGCCGAGGCCTTCGGCGGCGGCCAGCCGGACCGGCGCGGCGTGCTCACCGATGCCGCCGGTGAAGGCGAGGACGTCGATGCCGCCCAGGGCGGCGGCCATGGCGGCGATGCCGGCCCGGAGCCGGTGCACCAGCACGTCGACGGCCAGTCCGGCCCGGGCGTCGCCGGTGTCCCGGGCGGCCAGCACCTGACGGAGGTCGGCCGTGCCGGCCAGGCCCAGCAGCCCGGAGCGGTGCTCGAGCCCGTCGTCGACCTCGGCCGGGTCGAGCCCCCGCTGGCGCAGCAGGTGCAGGAGCAGGCCGGGGTCGACGTCGCCCGAGCGGGTGGCCATCACCAGCCCCTCGAGCGGTGTGAAGCCCATGGTGGTGTCGACCGACGCGCCGTCGAGCACGGCGCAGAGCGAGCTGCCGCCGCCGAGGTGGCAGCTGACGACCCGGCGCGCCGGGCCGCCCGAGCCCTGCCCCAGCTCCGCGGTCCGCCGGGCCACCCAGGCGTGGGACAGACCGTGGAAGCCGAAGCGGCGCAGGTCCCACCGGTCCCGCCACTCCTGGGGCAGGGCGTAGGTCGCGGCCGCCGGCGGGAGGCCGGCGTGGAAGGCGGTGTCGAAGCAGGCGACGTGGACGGCGTCGGGCAGCACCTGCCGGGCCCCGTCGATGGCGGCCAGGGCCGCCTGCTGGTGCAGCGGGGCCAGCGGGGACAGCGCCTCGATGGCCGCCCGCACGTCGTCGTCGATGCGCGCCGGGCCGGCGAAGCGGCTGCCGCCGTGCACCACCCGGTGGCCGACCACCGGCGCGTCGATGCCTTGGACCAGGTCGTCGAGGGCCGTCGAGAGGGCCTGGGGGTCGTGACCGTCGAGGTCGCAGGCCCGCTCGACGCAGCGCCGGCCGTCCGGCCCGACCACCGACACCTTGAGGCTCGTCGACCCGGCGTTCACGACCAGCACCGGCACCCCGACCGCCTCCGGCGACCCCCGCTCCGATCCGACGTCCGACACGGCGACCGGCCTACCACGCCCACCCCCCGGGGCCGGGCGGCGGGCGGTCGATCTCCCTGCTCCACCGCAGCAGTTCGCCGGGTGGCAACCTGTGGGCGCCCTGCCACCCACCTCGACGACCCACGGAGCGACCATGGCCCGCAACGACCGCCGATCGGGGATGCTCGTCGGCGTCTCCTTCTCCGACCTGTTCCGCGCCCAGGAGTTCCTGCTCGCCGCCAACGGCCTGGCCGCCAGCGGGAAGCTGAAGCTGAACGACGCCGTGATCCTGAACCGCGACGAGAACGGCAAGGCCCACGTCCACGAGACCATCGACCCCACGCCGGGGCAGGCCGCCCTCGGTGGGGCGGTCTGGGCCGGCCTGTTCGGCGCGCTGCTGGGCGGTCCCGTCGGGTGGGCGGCCGGCCTGGCCATCGGCGCGGCGGGCGGAGCGGGGGCGGCCAAGGTCGTCGACGTCGGCATCTCCGACGAGTGGGTCGGTTGGTTCAAGGACGCCGCCCAGCCCGGCACCGCCACCGTCGCGCTGCTGGTCGAGGACCTCGACCGCGACGCCTTCATCGCCGAGGCCCAGCGCTTCACCGGCGCCCACATCGTCTACTCGAACCTCGACCACGACACCCTCGACCGGCTCGAGGGTGCCCTCGGCGACGTCCACCACGAACCGCTCCCCGACCCCGGCGACGCCGACCAGGGGGCCGAGGCCGTGGCCGACGTCCCGCCGGGACCGTCCTCCGAGGGCTGAGCGCCCTCCGCCGGCGGGCCCGCCCCTCCGCAGGCGGTCCGGCCGTCGACGCCCAGCGACGCGGGCATCACCGCCACCTCCGCTATGGCTCAAGTACGTTCCGGCCGTCCCGACAAGGTGTCGGTGAGCATTCAGACTGGGGTGGCCATGTCCGCTGCACGCGCGCCGGATGGCGGGACCGACGACGTCATCAGCGTCAGCGGTCTGGTCAAGCGGTACGGGACGTTCGAGGCCGTGCGCGGCACCTCCTGGGCCGTGCACCGGGGTGAGATCTTCGGCCTGCTCGGCTCCAACGGCGCCGGCAAGACGACCAGCATCGAGATCCTCGAGGGCTACCGCAGCCGGGACGGCGGCGAGATCAGCGTCCTCGGCCGCGATCCCGCCCACGCCGACCGGGCCTGGCGGAACCGGATCGGGCTGGTGCTGCAGGACAGCGAGCTCGACCCGATCCACACCGTCCGCGAGACGGTCACCATGTTCAGCCGGTACTACACCGACCCCCGGCCGGTCGACGCCACCATCGAGCTGGTCGGCCTGGGCGCCAAGCGCGACGCGCTGGTCGGCAGCCTGTCCGGCGGCCAGCGCCGCCGGGTCGACGTCGCCCTCGGCATCGTCGGCAGCCCCGAGCTGCTCTTCCTCGACGAGCCGACCACCGGCTTCGACCCCCGGGCCCGGCGGGAGTTCTGGGACATGCTCGAGGGGCTGCGCCACACCGGCACGACCATGGTGCTGACCACCCACTACATGGACGAGGCGCAGCACCTCACCGACCGCTCCGCCATCATGCGCCGGGGCGAGATCGTGGCCGAGGGCTCCCTCGACGACCTCACCAAGGGCCTCGGCGGCACCGTGGTGCGCTTCGTCCTGCCCCACCAGGCCAGCGTCGACGCCATCGCATCGGTGGCCGAGGCGCCGGCCAAGCTGGCCGGCACCAAGGTCGAGCTCTCGGTGGGCGACGAGGCGCAGCCGGCGCTGTCCCGCCTGCTCACCTGGGCCGACGGCTCGAAGGTGGCGCTGGACGAGCTCGAGGTGGTGCGACCCACCCTCGACGACGTGTTCATGGACCTGACGGCCGACGCGGCCACGACCGAGGGAGGTGCGTCGTGAGCGACGCCGGCCTGGCCATCCGCCAGGGCATCTACAACCTGCAGCGGGTCGTCCGCAGCTCCCGGACGCTCGTCTTCACCGTCGCCATGCCGGTGATGCTCCTGCTGCTGTTCAACTCGGTGTTCGGCAAGAGCGGCGCCACCACGTCGTTCTTCGGCCACGACGTCAAGCTGGCCAGCTACTACACCGCCGGCATCGCCGCCTACGCGGTGATGCTCACCGCCTTCTCCAGCATGGTGATCGAGATCGTGAACGGCCGGGAGGCCGGGCGGCTCAAGCGCTACCGGGGCACGCCCATGCCGCCCTGGGTCTTCTTCGCCGGGCTGATCCTCTACGTGCTGGTCATGTCGATCGGCATGGTGGTGGTGCTCACCGCCGTCGGCCGCATCGGCTACGGCGTCACCATCCGCACCGAGGCCCTGCCGGCGCTCGTCTGCTACGTGGTGCTCGGCGTCTTCACCTTCACCTCGATGGCGATGGCGATCAGCCGGGTCGTCACCACCCCCGAGATGGCGTCGTCGGTCGGTCCCTTCTCGGTGGTGGGACTCGGGTTCATCAGCGGCGTGTTCATCACCGCCGACACCCTGCCCACCTGGCTGCAGGACCTCGGCCGGGCCCTTCCCGCTGGCCCCCCTCGCCCAGGGCATGCAGGACGTGTTCACCCGCTCGAGCGGCAGCGGCTTCCGCACCGAGTCGCTGGCCGTGCTCCTGGCCTGGGGCGTGGTCTCGCTGGTGATCGCGGTCCGCAGCTTCACCTGGACCCCCGTCGCCGCCACCACCTGACCGGCCCCCCGCCACACCCACCACATCCCCCCGGGATCCGAACTCGTCGCAGTTATCGGGCTGAGGCCACGGTTTCTGCGACCGGTTCGGGCCGCTAGACCGGAAGGACGGAGGTGGACGGCGTGCGCGAAGCCGAGCAGACGATCGTCGAACGGGTCGAAGGTGGTGGCCTGGTGCTGACCGACGGGGGCGTCGAGACCCGGCTCATGTACGAGCCGGGCGTCGACATGGACCCGGACGTGCAGGTGGCCGCGCTGGTCGGCGACGCCGGCGGCGAGGCGCTGCTGCGGGGCGTCTACGCCGGCTACGTCTCCGCCGCCGGCGCCCACGGGCTGCCGGTCGTCATCGGCACGCCCACCTTCCGGGCCAGCCGGAACCCGCTCGAGCGCTCGACCCTGGCCGGCGAGCGATCGGTCGACGACCTGAACGCCGCCGCGGTCGCCATGCAGCGCGACATCGCCACGGCGGCCACCGCGGCGCCGGTCTTCGTGGCCGGCGTCCTCGGACCGGCCGGCGACGCCTACCTGCCCGACGAGGCGCTCGACCAGGAGCAGGCCGCCCGGTACCACCGCGAGCAGGCCGAGTCGCTGGCCCGGGCCGGGGTCGACCTCCTGTTCGCCGCCACCTTCCCGTCGGTGGGCGAGGCGGCCGGGGTGGCCGAGGCCATGGCCGCCACCGGGCTGCCGGGCGTGGTGTCCTTCGTGCTCAGCGCCTCCGGTCAGGTGCTCGACGGCAGCCCGCTCGATCTGGCGGTCGAGCACGTCGACCAGGTGGCGGCGCCGTCGTGGTTCTCGCTGTCGTGCGTGCACCCGTCGGTGGCCCACCGGGCGCTGCACCAGGCCACCGCCGCCGACGCCCGGGTGCGCGAGGTGAAGGCCAACGCCTCGGCCCTGACGCCCGACGAGCTGGTCCGCCAGGACCACCCCGTCGGCGACGAGCCCGAGGTCTGGGCGACGGCCATGTGGGCGTTGCACGAGGACTTCGGCGTGCCGGTGCTCGGTGGCTGCTGCGGCACCGACGACCGCCACATCGAGCGGCTGGCCGCCCTCATGGCCGGCGAGTCACCCGTCTGACCCGGCCGGGTCGGCGCCGCCTGCGGCGCCTGCGACCTCGCCCCAGTCGAGCCGGCGGTGGACCAGCCGGGTCCTGTCCGGCCTCGATCAGCCCCCGGCGCGCCGGGCCCGGAGCACCGCGTCGTCGACGTGGTGGGCTGACGCCGCACCCGGCGGGCGGGACCGGGTCTCGTCGACCTCGATGGTCCATGACGGGTCGCCGGCGAGCGCGGCCCGCACGTCCTCGACCCTGACGTAGGCATCGGGGTCGAAGCCCCGGCTCTCCGTGCGGGTGTCGAGCGGCGCCCGCATCGGCTCGAGGTCGTGGCTGACCACGAGGAGCGTGCCGCCGGGGGCGACCGCGTCGAGCAGGTTGGCGATCGCCCGATCGTCGGCGGTGCGGCGGATCGACGCGTAGCAGGCGTTCACCAGGTCGAACCGCTCCGACCCGAAGGCCTGCCGGTCGTTGGCGTCGGCGTGGAGGCGCTCGATGTCGAGGCCGCGCCGTTCGGCCTCCTCGCCGATGCGGTCGAGGGCGGCGGCGGAGATGTCGTCGGCGGTCACCGCCCATCCCCGCTCGGCCAGCCAGATGGCGTCGCCGCCCTCGCCCGCGCCGACGTCGAGGGCGCGGCCGGGGCCGCCGCCTTCGGTCGGGGCAGCCTCGCCGGCCTGGCCCATGGCCGCGATCTCGGCGACCAGCGCGCCGTTCGGGTTCCCGCTCCACATCCGGTCGCCGGCGTAGCGGTGGTCCCAGTCGATCTGGGTCGAGGTGCGTCGGCCGGCGGCGCGGAGGTCCTCCTCGGCCAGGTCGAGGCTGATCATGGCGCCGACCCGGCTGCCGTCGGCCGCGGCCGACAGCACCTGCTGGCTCGGATCGGACACGTTGCCGGCCGCCCACACCCCCGGCACCGAGGTCGCTCCCCCGTCGTCGGTGTCGACCACGTCGCCGAGCCCGGACGGGTGCGGGGCCGTCCGGAGGCCGAGGCCCTCGAACGGTTCGATCCGCACCCGGAACCGGGGGCCGACCACCACCGCGTCGGCGTCGAGCCGCTCGCCGTCCTCGAGCTCGACGCCGGTGACCTCGTCGGCGGGACCGCTGACGACCCGGGCCACCGATCCGTGGACGACCCGCACCCCGCCGGCCCGGAGCACGTCCAGCGCCGACTCGTCGACCTCGACCTCAACGTGCACCACCACGGTGAGGCGGTCGGTGAGCTGGCGGAGGAGCGGCAGCGGGTGCAACCCCGTCGGGTGGGTGACGACGGCGACGATGCGCCCGTCCCGGACCTCGTAGCCGTGGCAGAACGGGCAGTGGATGACGCCCCGCCCCCACTGCGCGGCGACGCCCTCGATGTCGGGGAGCACGTCCACCAGTCCGGTGGCGACGAGCACCCGGCGGGCGGTGATCGAGTGTCCCCCGGTCAGCCGGGCCCGGAACCCGCCGGCCTCGAGAGCGAAGCCGGCCTCGCCGCTGACCTCGGCCGACGTCACCTCCAGGACCCGGCCGTCGAGCACCTCACCGCCGTAGCTGCGGACCTCGCTCCGGCCCACGGCGACCAGCTCGGCCGGCGGCGTTCCCTCCCGCCCCAGGTAGCCGTGGACGTGCGCCGCCGGCGCGTTCCGCGGCTCGCCGGCGTCCACCACGAACGCCGATCGACCCTGGCGTCCGAGCTGGAGGGCGGCGGCCAGCCCCGCCGCTCCACCGCCGACGACCAGGACGTCGCAGTGCCGCTCGACCACGTGGGACCGGTGCTCGCTCATGGGGACGACGATAGAGTCCCTTGCACGAAGCGCATGGCTGCTTGCAAGATCCGCAAGATCGACGGATGCGTTCGGAGGAGGTGACGGCGGTGCAGGACCTCGACCAGATCGAGCAGGTCGTGCGGACCCGGTTGCGGAGCCTGCGCACCGCCGCCGACCTGTCCCTCGACGAGCTGGCCGCACGCACCGACCTGAGCGCCTCGACCATCAGCCGGGTCGAGACCGGTCGGCGGACCATGAGCCTCGACGTCCTGCTGCCGCTCGCCACCGCTCTGCAGGTCGACCTCGACTCGCTGCTGGCCGTGCACGACGACGACGACGTGGTGATCCGGCCCACGCCGAGCCGGTCGGGCGAGCGGACCACCTGGATGCTGAGCCGGCCGGCCGGGTCGACCGTGGCGGTGAAGCTGCGGCTGCGCCCGACCCGTCGCCCGCCCGAGCCGCGCCTCCACCCCGGCCACGACTGGTTCTTCGTGCTCGACGGCCGGGTCCGGCTGCTGCTCGGCGACCGCGAGCTCGTCGTCGAGGCCGGCGAGGCGGCCGAGTTCGCCACCATGACCCCGCACGCCGTCGCCGCCTTGGGCGGCCCTGCCGAGCTGGTCATGATCTTCGACCGTGACGGCCACCGGGCCCACACCCACCAGGGCTGACAGGCGCACCGCCGGTCCGACCCACCACCGAGGAGGAGGAGCAGCATGGCCGAGCTGATCTACATCGCCAACGTGTCGCTCGACGGGTTCACCGAGGACGAGCACGGGCGGTTCGACTGGACCGAGCCGAGCGACGAGGTGTTCGCCTTCGTCACCGACCTGGTCCGCCCGCTCGGCACGCACCTCTACGGGCGGCGCATGTACGAGACCATGGCGGTGTGGGAGACCGAGCCCGCCCTGGCCACCGAGTCGCCGCTGCGGGCCGAGTTCGCCCGGGCCTGGCAGGCGGCGGCGAAGGTCGTCTACTCGACCACCCTCGACGCCGTCTCGACCGCCGACTCCCGGATCGAGCGCCGGTTCGACCCAGCGCCGGTCCGCGAGCTCAAGGCGGACGCGGACCGGGACCTGATGATCGGCGGGCCGAACCTGGCCGCCGAGGGCCTGCGGGCCGGGCTGGTGGACGAGTGCCACCTGTTCGTCCACCCCGTGTCCATCGGCCGGGGCAAGCGGTCGCTCCCCGACGACCGACGCCTCGACCTCGAGCTGCTCGACGAGCGCCGGCTCGACGGCGGCGTCGTCTACCTCCGCCATCGCGTCCACACGTGAAGGGGCTGATCACCCCGACGCCTCGGACACGGCGTCAGGTTCGGCCTTGACGTCCAAGATCCCTGAGCCGTAGAACTACAACCACATGGTTGTAGGTACGAGTGCGCGCGAGCGTCGGACCGACCGGTTGTTCTTCGCCCTCAGCGATGCGACGCGACGCGACATCGTCACGCAGACCCTCGCCCACGAACGCTCGGTCAGCGAGCTCGGCCGGCTGTATCCGATCAGCCTCACCGCCGTGCAGAAGCACGTGGACGTCCTGGTCGACGCCCGTCTGGTGACCAAGCACCGCCGCGGACGCGTGCAGCTCGTGCGGGGCGAGGTCGACCAGCTGCGGCGTGCCCATGAGCTCCTCGACGAGCTCGAAGCGATGTGGCGGTCCCGCCTCCAGCGCTTCGAGATCGTCCTCGACGAATCCACCGGGAGGAAACCCGAATGACCGTCGTCAGCATCGACACGGATGCCGCGGCCAAGAGCATGGTCATCACCACCGAGTTCGCCGCAACCGTCGCCGACGTGTGGCAGCTCTGGGCCGATCCTCGCCTGCTCGAATCGTGGTGGGGCCCGCCCGAGCTCCAGACGACCTTCGAGCAGCACGATCTCACCCCTGGCGGGACGATCACCTACTCCATCCGCGACGCAGATGGCGGCGAGCCCTTCGAGGGGACCTGGACGGTGGTCGAGGCCGACGCCCCCAGCCGGCTCGTGGTCGAGGATGCGGTCGTCGACGACGACGGCACCCCCAGCGACGGCAACGCCATGACCCACATGGAGGTCGACATCGAACCTTTGGGCGACGGGACCCGCATGGTTCTCACCATCCACTTCGCCACGCTCGAGGGGATGCAGGCAGCGATGGCATCGGGGGTCGGGGAGGGGCTGAAGGCATCCATGTCCCAGATCGACGCGCTGCTGGGTGACGCTGCGGCCTAGCAGTCCCCGGGGACACTGCGGCGCACCTCGACGAGCGGGAGGACGAGCCGGAGCTGGACTGGCCGGAGATGGACGAGGACGAGGAGCTCCGGTTCGACGCTCCTGGTGTACCCCCGCCGCGGTCTGTCAGGTGACGGCGGCGACCCGGTCGACCAGGACCGACTCAGGTGGCGAGGCTCGCAGCCTCAGTCGTCACGTCGGTCACCTGATCGGTCCAAGCCGTTCCATCCCAGTAGCGAGTCGCGTGTCGCCCCGTCGGGTCGGCACTCCAACCGGGGGCAGCTGTACTCGACGCAGCAAGCGCATTGAGCTGCGCCAGTGTCTTCCTATTGCGCGACAGAGCCATGATGTTCCAGATGATGGCGTACGGGAATCCCCACCACCCGAAGCAGAGGTTGTGGGTCCGCACCCGGCGGTACGTTGCGGACAACTCCTCGAAGTCGCCGGTGGCCACGACGGTCTTGCGCAAGGCGATGATGGCCGCCCCGGTCACCTGCGTCACCCTCAATGTGAACTGTGGAGTCGGCCCGCCAAGCATGCTCAACGGTTGCTGCTCAGACGGGTTGTGGCCCGGTTCCAGATTGGTCATGCCACCACATTGACCTCCGCGCTGGCCAGGAACATCCGTAGATCTACGCAAATCTCAGGCGGTCGCAGATACCAGCGCACCGCCAACAAGATCACCTCCGGGGGAGCCGGCATTCAGCGAATGCTCTCGCACCTACCGGGCGGCTGAGTTTCAGGGGCGGAGAAGGCGGATCCGCCGGTGCACCGCGGCCCAGTCATCGTGCCCGGTGGCGAGCGATTCGATCTCGTCCAAGGCCGCCACCATGGTGGGCGACGCTGAGCGAGACCCTGGCGAGGAGAGCAGTTCGGCTTGGGTGAGGAGGGTGTGGGCCTCGAGCAGCGGCGCGCCTAGGCGTCGCTCTAGATCTGCGGCTGCGATCATTGACGCTTCGGAGGCGGCCGAGTTCCCGAGACGGAAGTGGATCTGGCCGATGTAGCGATCGGCGGCGCCCAGGACGATGGTCCCCGACCCCAGGACCAGCGCTTGGCCCCGGAACGGGTCGAGCCGGTCGAGGAGCAACCGGCAGTCGTCGAGGTCCCCCCACCGGCCCAGGACCGCGGTGAGGAACCCGAGGGTGCCGGGTAGGAGCCAGCCGTCGACGATGGTGGTGAAGCCAGCGCCGACCAGCGGGTCGAGGACCTCCGTGGCCCGCGGGTGGTCGCCGTGCTCGGCGAACACCCATGCTGCGACGGCCCGTACGGCCGGCAGGTCACCGTGATCGAGGAGCGTCTGCTCGACCAGGGCCAGCACTTCGTCCAGGCGGTCCTGCTCGGCGCGGATCCAGCACAGCTGAGCGAACCACCCGAGCAACACCGTGGGCTCGCCGATGGCCTGGGCCAGCAGCCGGTCGTTGGTCGCTTCGGCGGCCTCGACCTGCCCGTCGAGCATCTGCGCCAGCGCGGTCCACATGGTGTCGACCGATCCGAGGAAGGTGCTCTTGGTCCTGATGGCCTGGTCCCGTATGGCGATGTGGTCGGCGTCGAACCCGGCCCGATCGCCGAGCTGGAGGTGGACGGTGCCGCACAGACGGGCATGGTCGACGTCGTCGAGGGCGGGCATGGGATGGGGGGCCGAGCTCGACAGCTCGGCGACCAGCGCCACCTGGCTGTCCACGTCCGGGCTGCCCATGAGGATCGCCAGCAGGTTGTGGAGCGCCATGGCGAGGGTCGGGAGGTCGGCCGACGCCCGGGCGTCGCCCACCGCCTGGCGGGCGTCATCGGCGGTCGCCGCGCCCTGGCCTCCGATCGACCGGTGGTACGCGGCGTAGGAGTTGAGGCGGGCGCGCAGCGCCACCTGGTCCGAACCGATGCCGGCCACCGCCTCCTCTACCAGCGCCAGGACCTCATCGTCGGTTCCGCCGGCACGCGGGATCAGCCGGAACCGCTCCAGGGCCCGGGCCAGCGCCACCGGGTCACCGAGCCGGCGCGCCACGGCTACCGCTTCCATCACGGCCTCCCGGTGGGGCTCGTGGTCCATCCGCAGGTAGTGGACCTCGGCCAGGGCGATGAGGACCTCCAGGCGCACCCGATCACCGCCGGGACCGGCCGGGAGGCACTGCAGTGCGGAGATGGCCACGTCCACCGAGTCGTCCGGCGCCACCCCGGCCACGTCGCGCACGACCCGGGCCGCCAGCGCTCCGGCCTGCAACCGATCGGCTACGAGCGGGGACTGGCTGAGGTGCTCGACCGCGGCCGCCAGGTGGATGCCGTCGACGCCCTGGCCATCCACCATGGCCCGGCCGACCGCAGCGTGGATCCGGGCCCGGCGGGCGGGGTTGAGCTGTTCCAGCATCGCCCGACGGACGACGTCGTGGACGAACCGGTAGCCGTCGGGTGAGTCCTCGGCCGGCTGGACCAGCCCGGCGCGGTCGGCCCGTTCGATCGAGTCGATGACCGGGCGATCGGTGGGGATCCCGGCCAACCCGACCGCCGCTTCGACCATGGTCAGCTCGAACTCGAGCCCGATGATCGCCGCCACGTCCAAGGGACCGAGCTCGACGTTGCGCATCCGGCGCACCCGGTCGACCACGACCGATCTGAGCGGGTTCGGGAGCGCGCTGTCCTCCGGTGCGCACTCAGGATGGCGGAGGAGCTGATCCAGGTAGAAGGCGTTGCCGCCACTCGACCGATGGGCACGACCCACCAGGTCCTCGGCGACGTCGGTCCCGACGATGTGCCGGGCCAGGTCGCGCGCGTCGTCCACCCCCAACCCTCGGAGCGCGATCCGGTCGACCTCCTCTTCCCGCCAGATGTCGGCGAGGAAGGCGGTCAGCGGGTGCGCGCCGTCGAGCGAGGTGTCCCGGAAGCTGGCCAGGAGGGCGATGGCGCCCGGTCGGCCTGAGGTGATCAGCTTCTGCAGGAACGACACCGTCGCCCGGTCGACCCAGTGGAGGTCTTCGACGATCACCACCAACGGTTGGTCGCCCGAGACGGATCGCAGCACGTTGAGCAGCACCTCGACGACCAGGCGAGGGCGAACAGCCGCAGGCACGTCATCGCGCAGGTGGGGCAGGTCGTCGGCCAGCTCGGGGAGCATCCCCGCCAGCACCCCGCCGGCGCTGCCGGTGAGCTCCGCCAGCGGACCGGGGTGGAGCTCGAGCACCGGCCGCACCGCCTCGATGATCGGCCCGAACGGCGTGCCGAGACCGTCGGTGCAGCGGCCCAGCAGGACCCGGGACCCGCCCGGGCGTCGGCGGTTGACCGCATCGGCGAGCAGCGACGACTTGCCGACCCCGGACTCGCCCGAGACCAACACGATCCGGTGCGAGCCGTTGCTCGCCGATGCGATCGCGGCGTTGATGACCTCCAGCTCCGCGGTCCGCCCGACGAAGTGCGGGACCGGGACCAGCCCGGCGGTCGACGAGAAACCTGTGCCAACCAGCGGTGCCGCCCGGGGACCCAGCTGGGGCGTGATGTCGAGGGTCGCCAGCTTGGCCACCAACTCCGGACGGGAGGACACCTGGAGCTTCCGGTAGATCGCCGCCAGATGGCTCTCCACCGTGCGGACGCTGACGAACAGTTCATCGGCGATGGCCCGGCTCGACCGGCCATCTGCCGCGACCAGGGCCACCTCCTGCTCACGGCCCGTGAGGCTCACGCCGTACCGGTTGTTCACGCAGGCCGGAGGGTACCCCCAGGACCACGTCGCACCCGGCCGGGGGGCGGTCGGGTTGGGCGCTCAGTCGGGTGGGTTGTCCTGGAGCTCGGTGCGCTTGATGCCCTTGCGGACCTCTTGGAGCAGCGCCGCGTGGAGGCCGTCCGCCGCGGACCTGAACGCCTGCCAGCGGCGGGCGAGGTCGGTCGCGTCGGCATCGAGCGCGGCGATGGCTTGATCGACCGGTTCGACCTCGGTCTTCGATCCCCCGCTCAGCACCCGCGAGAGCCCGCGGACGGCGACGGTGGACCGAGTGAGGTAGCCCAGTTCGATCTCGTGGAGGATGACGGTGGAGACGAGCGTCAGCGCGGGGTGCACGGTCCGGGGGATCACCGCACAGATCACGTCGGAGATGCGTGCGCCCCGGCTGCTCGCCTGCTTGTCGGCCAGGGCCCCGGCGAGCAACGTTGACTCGAGACCGCTGGTGGCCACCGGGGTGCCCGGTTTGGCCCGGGCGCCGGAGACGGGCAAGGGGCCGAGCTTCTTCTCGTGAAACGCCGCCAGGTGGAGCGCCCCCTGCTCCCGCAGGCTCCAGAAGGCCACTGCGACCAGGTGCTCGGCGAGCGCTTCGCAGGGCACGACGGTCCCGGTGCCGAACGATCGCTGATCGAACTGTCCCGGCCGCTCTACGGGGATGAACCGGTCGGCGAACAGGTGCAGGACGATCGGGGCAGGAATCGCAGCCGCCTCGGGAACGGATGAGGCATTGGCATCGGACACGGGACCTCACGACGGTGCGCTCGTCGACCGGGACCTCCGCGCCGACCACGGCATCCTCCGCCCCTGCCCCGTTCGGCGCATCCGCGCTGCTACTGAGCCGGATGACCCGCGATCTCCGTAAGACCCCGGATGTGCCGCCGGAGCGTCGGTCTCAGACTCCACCCCCGGGCAGACCTGTGCGGATGCCCGGCCTGCAGTGGAGGGGAAACCATGAACAGCTCGAGGCAAACGGTTGGCAGGCGGGTCCTCGTGGCCATCGGTGCGGTCCTGATGGTGCTGTCGGCCACCACGGTGATCGCTCCGGCTTCGGGCGCCACGAGCCCAGAGCTGGTGGCCGCCACGTCGCCGGCCGGACGATCGTTGGCCACCGGGTTGCTGCCCGACGGCACGGTCCGCCCGACCAGCACGCCGGTCAGCTACGACGCCACTGGGTTCCACCTGGTGCGCTCGGCGACAGGTGCCCCCGAGTTCATCGCCGACCAGGCCGGCGCCCGATCGGCGGCGGACGCCAACTGGGACGACCGGTTCGCCAGCCGGGGCACCTTCGGCAACGAGGTGACCGCGGTGGCGGTCAGCGGCTCCGACGTGTACGTGGGCGGGTACTTCACCCAAGCTGCCGGCCAGCTGGCCGGCACCTTCAACAACGTCGCCCACTGGGACGGTCGGGAGTGGTTCCCGATGGGTACCGGCACCAACGGCACGGTCAACGGCATCGCGGTGTCCGGCTCCGATGTCTACGTCGTCGGCGACTTCACCACCGCCGGGACTGCGGCGGCCAACCACGTCGCCCATTGGAACGGCACCCAGTGGTCGGCCATGGGCACCGGCCTCGCCGACACCCTCCCGTACGGGTCAGCCGACCTCGCTGGTCGGGCGATCGCCATCTACGGCGGAAAGGTCGTGGTCACCGGCACCTTCAACACCGCTGGCGGCACCACGGCCAACAGTGTGGCGGCCTGGGACGGCAGCTCCTGGTCGGCCCTCGGCACCGGCATCCAGCAGTGCGTGGGGTGCACCGCCCAGACACCCGGCGACGGTTATGCGTTGGCGGTCTACGGATCTCAGCTGGTCATCGGCGGGAATTTCCAGGTGGCGGGCTCGGTGTCCACCAACGGCCTCGCGGCATGGACCGGCACGACCTGGTCCTCCCTGGGAGGCGGGCTCTCGCTCGACCCCAACACCGGGCAGTACGGCCGGGTCAACGCCCTGGCCGTCAACGGATCCGACCTGTACGCGGGGGGCACGTTCACCAGCGTCGGCGGCGTCACCGACAGCCCGTCGTTGGGTCGGTGGAACGGCTCCGCCTGGTCCGCCGTGGGTGGGGGCGGTGGCGTCACCCACTTCGGCCAAGCCGGCACCGTGTCCACGCTGGCGTACTCGGGTGGCGCCCTCTACATCGGCGGCACCTTCGAGACCGCAGGCACGGTGGCGGCCACGCACCTGGCCAAGGCCACCGCCACCGCCTTTTCGACGGTTGGTGCAAACAACCTCAGTGACGACGTCGTCGCCTTGGCAGCCGACCCGTCCGGCGGCGTGCAGGTCGGCGGACCAGCGACGGTCGATGCACTGGATGCCGAGGGCATCGCCCACTGGACCGGCACCGCATGGAACGTCTTGGGCGACGGCACCAGCTTGTTCGGCAAGGCCGGCGGGACGATCAGCGCGGTCGCGGTGGCCGACGACGGGTCGATCTACGCCGGCGGCTCGATGGCGCAGGCCGGCAGCGCCACCGTCACCAGCCTGGCCCGTTGGAGCGGCTCGGGCTGGCAGGACGTGGGCGGGGGCGTGACGAGCTCGGGGCAGTCCGGATACGTGTACGCGGTGGTGGTCAGCGGGACCGACGTGTACGTCGGCGGATCCTTCGACACGGCCGGCGGCGTCGGCGCCTCGAACATCGCCAAGTGGGACGGCCAGCACTGGTCGGCTCTGGGTTCGGGGACCAACGGCGACGTGACCGCGCTGGCCGTGAACGGCGGGTACCTGTACGCGGGCGGAAGCTTCTCGGCGGCGGGTACCGCCACGGTCAGCAACATCGCCCGCTACAACCTGGCGTCCCATGCGTGGTCGTCCTTGGGGACGCTCACCCTGAACAACGAGGGTCCGACCAGCAACGGCCAGGTGAACGCCATCGCGTTCTCCGGGAACGAGGTGATCCTGGGCGGCCCGATCCGAGATGTCGGCAGCCAGCACCTGGTGGTGGACGGCCTGGTCGCCTGGGACAGCACCACCAGCCCGGGCAGCGGCGAGTATGTCGGTTGGTCCAACCCTGGCCACGGCGTGCTCAACAACAACGGGAGCGGTGACTTTCCGGGATCGGTGTCGGCCCTGGTGGTCGACGGCAGCACGCTGTACGTCGGCGGGACGTTCTTGAAGGCCGGCGACGGTGTCGCCCCGGTCAACTCGGTGATCGCCAACTCGGTGGCCCGCCTCTCGCTGTCCACGAACCAGTGGTCCTCGCTGGGGAGCGGGCTGGAAGTCAGTGGAAACTCGCAGCCGACGGCAGCCGCGCTCAGCCTGGTCGGCTCGGATCTCTACGTCGGCGGAACGTTCAGCACCGCCGGCGGGGTGACCGCCAACTCGACGGCCAAGTGGTCGACCACAGGGTCCACCTGGACCTCGCTCGGGACCGGGATCACCGACCCGGGCTGCGCCACCGTCCTCTGCAGCGGGGTGGGCAACGTGTTGGCCTTGTCCGCCGGATCCGGCCAGTTGGCGGTGGGCGGCACGTTCTCGGCTGCTGGCGGGTTGCCGGACGAGAACTTCTCCATCGACACCATCCCGGTCCCGCCCAGCCCGCCGGCGGCCCCGACCGGTGTCATGGCCACGGCGGGCAACGGCCAGGCCGTCGTCCGCTGGACGGCCCCGGTCTCCCCGGCTGTCCTCACCGCCGCGCCGGCTGGGAGCACGCCGCCAGTGACCGCCTACGCGGTGACCCCGATCGCCAACGGGGTGGCCCAGACGCCGGTGGTGTTCAACTCGACGGCCACCACCGAGACGGTGCCCGGCCTGGTGAACGGGACCGCGTACAAGTTCACGGTGGCGGCCATCAACTCGGTCGGCACCGGCCCGCAGTCGGCGGCCTCCAACGTGGTGACGCCGGTGACGGTGCCTTCCGCGCCGACCGGGGTGTCTGGCACCCCGGGCAACGGCAAGGTGACCCTGGGGTGGGCGGCGCCGGCCAACGGTGGTTCGCCGATCACCAGCTACGTGGTCACGACCTACAAGGCTGGCGTGTCGCAGGGGACCGTCGGGGTGGCGGCGCCGTCGACCTCGACGACGCTGAGCGGGTTGGCCAACGGCACGGCCTACACGTTCAAGGTGGCGGCGGTGAGCACGGTCGGGACCGGTCCGCAGTCGGCCGCATCGGCGCCAGTGACCCCGTCGGGTCCCACGAATACGGCCGATCAGAGTTTCGTGATCGCCGCGTACAGCGACTTCTTGAACCGTGCGCCGACGGCGTCGGAGCTGTCGGTAACGGCCGGCGCGCTGGATGGGGGCACCACGAGCCGCTCGGCGGTGGTGACGGGTCTGGCGACGTCGCCGGAGTGGGTGTCGGCGATCGTGAACAAGCTGTACGTCGACACGCTGGGCCGGGTCGGTGACCCTGGCGGCGTGGCCTACTGGTCGCACCAGATCAGCTCAGGGGCGATGTCGGTGGCGACGGTGGCGGCGAACTTCTACGCCAGTCCCGAGTACTACGACGGCTTCGGAGGCGGCACCGACTCTGTCTGGATCACCGACCTCTACCACAAGGTCCTGCTGCGGAACCCGGACCCGGGTGGTCTCAACTACTGGGTCGGGCAGGTCGCAGCGACGAACCGGGTCTCGGTCGGGATCCGCTTCTACCAGTCCGCCGAGTCGGCGCACACCCGGGTCAAGGCGCTCTTCGAGAGCCTGCTGAAGCGTGAGCCCGACCAGGGTGGCTGGGACTACTGGGCCGGTCGGGTCGTCGCCGACGGTGACATCGCCCTGGCCGAGAACCTGGCCTCGAGCCCGGAGTACTTCACCACCGCCCGCACCCGCTTCCCCTGACCCTGGAGACAGCAGTGTCCCCCAGCAGCGTGAAGCCCGACATCGACAAGCTGGTCGTGGCGGGTGAGAAGACCAATGCCAAGGCCCAGAGCGCCACGTCCAAGAGTGAATTGGCCTCCGGCTTCGGCAAGGATGCGCAGGCCGCCAGTGATCGCGTCGACCTCTACTCCAAGAAGAACTGCAACATCACCTCTAGCGACGACACCGGCTCGGTGTTCAGCTCCTGACCTCGCCGTCCCAGTTCCAGGCGCCGACCCAGGCGGCGCTTGGCCGTTGGCCTCCGGCTCGACGAGATCTGCAGCTGCAGGTTGCTCAGCACACCGGGCAACTACGCAGTCCCTCGCTCAACCGCCGTGACGTTGCGGGCCGCCTGCTGCCACTTCCCGCCCGCCTCAAGAAATCGCTGTGACCTGGGCGTTCGCCAGTGCGCCCCCCGGGATTCGAACCCGGAACCTGCGGATTAAGAGTCCGTTGCTCTGCCGTTGAGCTAGAGGCGCCCGGGGACCTTACCGGACCCCGGGCGTCGCTCCGCCAACCCGTCGAGCAGGGCAGAAGTCAGCGGTAGCGCAGGGCGATGGCCGCCTCGGGGCTGTCGTTGGAGAAGGTCAGGCTCTCCTCGAGGTACAGCTCCACCGAGTCGGCGTCGTGGCTGCGGTAGCCGATGGCGAAGTCCTGGCCGACGGTGAGGCGGAAGTCGCCGCCCCGCATCGACAGCACCAGCGACCCGTCCATCCCGGGCGCCCAGACCACCGGACCGCTGGTGATCAGCTTCAGGTGCTCCATGACCGGCATGCCGCCCTTCTCGGACGTCTCGATCACGCCGGTGTAGCAGCGGGGCCCGAGCGCCAGGCCGTAGGGCCCGTCGACGCCGGCCGCCCGCAGGGTGCCGACGGCGTGGGCGACGAGCGACGGGAAGTCGCCGTAGTCGTCGCCCGAGATGCTGATCGCCTCGTGCTCGCTGCCGGCGGCCATGCCGCAGATGTTGTGCTCGGGTGCGCCCTCGAACAGCAGCTTGTCCTCGGCGATGGCGATGTGGCGGGCCGCCTGCACCAGCGGCTCGAGGTCGGCGTCGGTGGCGCCTCGGTCGACCGCGTCGATCTCGTGGCGGCTCAGCTTGAAGTCGGCCCGCAGCTCGACCATCGGCCGCACGCTGCGGACCGCGGCCTCGACGCCCTCCGCCGGTGGGTCGATCCGGTCGATGCGGCCGGTGCTGACGCACGCCGCCGTCCAGCCCTTCGGCCCCTCGAACTCGACCAGGCGGCGGCCGGCCAGGTAGTTGGCCAGCGAGTCGTTGGCCTCGTCCTGGATCTCCTCCCAGGCCGACTCGAAGATGGGAGCCAGGTCCCGTCGCAGGTGGTTCACAGGTTCGTTCCTCCTCGGAGCGATCCGATCGAGAGCGTGCCCGCCGATCCGCCGGAGCCCGGTCCGGACCCGCCGGCGCCGTCGTCGCCGCGCTCGGCCTCGTCCTCGACCTCGGTGATCTTGCGGCCGTCGGTGAACAGGTACGTGCGCAGGTGCTCGTCGAGCTTGGCGTCGCGCCGGCGCAGCCACTCGAGGACCATGGCGGCGTGCTCCTTCTCCTCGTCGCGGTTGTGGGCGAGGATGTCGGCCAGGGCCGGATCGGTGCACGCCTCGACCCGCTGGTCGTACCAGTCGATCGCCTCCAGCTCCTCCATCAGGGAGGAGATGGCCCGGTGGCGGTCCTTCGTCTCGGCGGACAGCTTCGATTCGTCTTCGTGGTAGCCCTCGGAGGACATGCGGTGGCGCACCTCATCTGGTCAACGGCTCGGCCCGCCGACCTTATGCGGCAAGGGCGCCGGCACCGCCCCCCGAGGGGTCAGGTGTCGGCGGCGGCGACCCGGTAGAGGGTCCCGCCGGCACCACCGCCGTAGTCGCTGCTCGGCACCTGGGTGCCGTGGGTGCTCGCCCACGACGAGATGGTCGCACCGGTGCGCGCCCCACCGCGGGGGCCGCCCCCACCCGGGCCTCTGCCGGCGAACCCGCCGGCACCGGGGCCGGCGAAGCCACCACCTCCGCCCGGACCACCCGGGCCGCCGAAGCCACCGCCACCTCCGCCCGGACCGCCCGGACCGCCCGGACCGGTGAAGCCACCCCCGCCGGGACCGTCCCCGCCGACGAGCACGTAGCGGACCTCGCCCTTGCGGACCATGGCGATGAACTGGTCGAGGGTGGGCGCAGGGTCGCCGCCGTTGAACCCGCCGACCGTGATCACCGGCTTGCCGCTCTCGATGATGATCGGCGCCGAGCTCTGCGAGCCGAACGCCGCCACCAGGTACCTCGCCGAGCCCTGGTGGGCCTCGAGGTACGACACCAGGCCGCTGGTCCCCGAGCCGGCGGTCCAGCCGGCGGCGCCGCGACCCGGCCCGCCGCCGAACCCGCCGCGCCGCCCGCCAGCGCCACCGAACCCAGCCGGTCCCCCGGCGCCGCTCGACGGCCCGGCCGCCACCAGCGGTCCGGACGCCGCGCTGCGGACCGTGGTCACCGCGTAGGCGGCGGGACCGGCCAGCACCGACGCCGCCCCGATGGTCGCCGCCACCGCCACGATGGCCCGCTGCCGGAGCCGGCCGCCGAGCCACAGGCCGACCGCGGCGACCGCCGCCCCGAGCACCACCAGCACGGTGAGGGCCCGGTGGTAGTCCGGCGTGCGGTCGAGCAGCGCGGCGGACCAGGCCGCCGTGCCGACCAGCCCGACGCCGAGAGCGACCACCGCGAGCATGTCGGTGCGTCCCCGTCGCCACAGCGCCACCCCGCCGGCGCCGGTCAGGGCGGCCAGCGCCGGGGCCAGCTGCACCGTGTAGTACGGGTGGAAGATCCCCGACGACAGGCTGAACACGGCGATGCAGGTGAGCGCCCAGCCGCCCCAGAGCAGCCACCCGGCCCGCTCCCGGTCGCCCCGGGGCCGCCGCAGGGTCAGCACCAGGCCGGCGACCAGCGCCACCGCGGCCGCCGGGATCAGCCACGAGACCTGACCGCCGATGGCACTGTTGAACATCCGGCCGATCCCGGAGGCACCGCCGAAGCCGTTCCCGCCCGGACCCGCGCCCCCGCCACCGGCCGCCCCCGCCGGGCCTCCGCCGCCACCCGGGCCGCTCGACCCGAACAGCCGGGAGAGGCCGTTGTACCCGGTGATCAGGCTGACGATCGAGTTGTCCTGCGTGCTGCCGATGTAGGGCCTCGACGACGCCGGCCACACCGCCACCACCACGACCCACCAGCCGGCGGCCACCACCAGCGAGCCGAGCGCGGCGGTGAGCTGCAGCAGGCGACGGCCCAACCCCCCCGGTCCGGCCAGGGCGTACACCAGCACGAAGGCCGGGAGCACGAGCGCCGCCTGCAGCATCTTGGTGTCGAAGCCCAACCCGACCAGCACCGCAGACAGGACCAGCCAGCGGGTCCGCCCGGTCTCCACCGCCGTCCACAGCGCCCACGCCGCCGCCAGGCAGAAGAAGGTCAGCAGCGCGTCGGGGTTGTTGTACCGGAACATCAGCACCGCCACCGGCGTCAGCGCGAAGGCGATCGACGCCAGGTGGGCGGCCACGTCGCCCATCCACCGCCGCACCATCCGGTGCAGGATCAGCACCGACCCGACGCCGGCGGCCACGTCGGGCAAGAGCATGCTCCAGGTGCTGTAGCCGAACACCCGGGCCGAGAGCCCCATGATCCAGTAGGCCGCCGGCGGCTTGTCGACGGTGATGAAGCTGCCGGGGTCGATGGCGCCGAAGAACCAGGCCTTCCAGCTCACCGAGCCGCTCTTCACCGCCGCGGCGTAGTACGAGTTCCCCGCCCCCACCGCGGCCAGGTTCCAGCAGTACAGGACGGCGGTGCCGGCGGCGATGGCCAGCGTGATCCAGCCGGACCGGGTGGTCGGCCGCCACCACGTGCCCTCGAACAGCCGCCGGTCGGCCGGCCGACCCGGTTCGCCCGATCCGCCCGCCCCGGCGGCGCGCTCGTCCGCACGGCCGTCGGCGGTGGACGGCACCGCGCCGGGCGCGTCGGTCGAGCGGCCCGGGTGGTCGTCGGGGAGGGCGACGACCGACGGCGAGGGCTGGTCGATGGTCTCGGCGGGAGCCATGGTGCGAGATCATCGAAGCAGAACCTGGGAACCGGCTGGGAGCCCGCTGAGCCGGAGCGGCGAAGGTCCGCACACCGAGGACCCGGCCCCGCCCGCCGGCCGTTGCCGCGATCCGGCCGGGGTCGACCTCTAGCCTCCCAGCCGGCGGGGCGCCCGAGTCGGGGTCCAGCGGGACCCGGGAGGGCCCACGCCGCCCGATCGAGCATGGTGACCGCCCTCCCCCACACCGATCCCTCCGCCCCGCCGGCCGCCGGGAGCGTGACCGAGGCGCCGCCGATGCCGACGGCGCCGCCGGCACCGCCGACGTCGAGCACCGCCGACGCACCGGCGACGGAGGCCCGGTCCTCGATCCCCGGCGGCACCCCGTCGGCCTGGCCCACCGGCCGGCTGCTCGGTCCGCTCCGCCGCCACCCCGTCGCCACCTCCGTCGTCGTCCTCGGCGTCGCCTTCCTCTTCGTCGGCGCCCAGGTGCGGACCTGGACCGGCCTCCCCACCGGCGACACCGCGCTCATCTCCCTCCACGCCTCCGAGGTCGGCGGTCCGCGCAGCCCGCTGGTCGGCCCCTACTCGCGCTACGGCTGGAACCACCCCGGCCCGATGCTGTTCTGGGTGGTGGCGGCCGGTCAGCACCTGGCGGGGGCCGCCGGCGAGCGCCTGGCCGTGCTGGCCCTCGAAGGCGCCTGCGCCGTCGCCGCCGTCGCCCTGGCCGTCCGCCGTCGGCCGGTGGTGGGCGGGCTGCTCGGCGCGGCGGTGCTGGTCGCGCTGCTGGCCGACGGCGGCTCGTCCTACGGCTCGACCTGGAACCCGTACGTGCTGCCCATCCCCCTGCTGGCCTGCGCCGTCGGCTGCTGGCTGGCCGCCACCGACGGCGACGCCGGGGGCCTGCTGCTCGGCGTGGTCGCCGGCTCCTTCGTCGCCCAGAGCCACGTGGCCGGCGTTCCCCTGGTCGCCGCCGTCGGGACGGTCGCCGTCGCCCTGCGGATCGTGCTGCGCCGGGGCCGCCCCCGCATCCGCTGGTGGTGGACGGCGGCCGGCGCGGCGGTGGCGGTCGCCCTGTGGGCGCCGCCGGTCTGGCAGCAGCTCACCGGCCGCGACGGCAACCTGGCCGCCATCTGGGACTACTTCACCTCCGACCACCGGGGCGGCACGGTCGGCCCCGGTGACGCCTTCGCCGTCCTGGTCCGCCAGCTCGCCCTGCCGGCGCCGTGGATGAAGGGGCGGACCCACACCCCACCCCAGGACGTCGCCGGCGCGCCGGGCCTCGTCGCCCAGGTCGCCGTCGGGCTCCTGCTGGCCGTGCTCGTCCTGCTGGTCGTGCGGGCGGTGCGGCGGGGCGACCGGGGGCGGGCCGGCCTCGGGGTGCTCGCCCTCGGCCTGGTCGCCGTGTCGTGGCTCGCCACCACCCGGATCACCGGCGAGCCCTTCGAGTACCTCGTCCACTGGTGGTGGGCGGTCTCGATGCTGCTCTGGGTCGCCACCGTCGACCTGGTGCTCGGCGAGGTCGTCACCCGGTGGACCACCCGACCGGCCGCCCGTCGCCCCCCGGTCGGCCGCCACGGTCGCCACGTCCGCCGTCGGACGCCGGTCGGTCGGGCGGGCGGCGCCGCGCTGGGGACCGCAGTGGTGCTCCTGGTGGTGGTGCTGATCGGCGGCATCGCGGTGCGCAGCACGTCGGTCGTCCCCGACGACCTGGCCGCCGCCCGGGCGGCGACGTCGCTGGTCCGGCAGGTCGAGCCCCACCTGGTGGCCGGCCGGGCCTACCGGTTGCGGTGGGCCGACCCCTACGACTTCGGCAGCGGGTCCGTCGGCCTGCTGGTCGCCCTTCGCGAGCGGGGCTTCGCCGTGGCCGTCCCGCCCCGGGAGGTCGTCGTGCTCGGACCCCGCTACGTCGTCGCCGCCCGGGAGGCCCGACCGACGCTCACCGTCGTCAGCTCGCTCGACCCCGATCTCCCGGCCGTCCCCGCCGGTGCCCGGCTGCTGGCCCGGTTCGATCCGCTCGACCGGGCCGAACGGGCCGAGTACGACCGCGTGTTCCGACGGGTGGCCGGCGAGCAGGGCCGCCACGCCCCGATCACCGACGTGGAGGGGCTCGGGGGCATCACGGCGGTCCGCCGCGGTGCCGGCGCCCACGAGGTGGCCCGGCTGGCCGCCCTGCAGCGACTCGGCCCCCGCTTCGTCGTGTACGAGACCCCGGCACCGCCGCGACCCGGCTGAGCGGAGGGACCGGCCCTGACGGACCCGGTCGCCGGCTGACCGCCGCGGTTCCCAGACAACTCCCAGAACGGCCACAGCGGGGTCGGAGTCGGGTTCACCACGATGCTGCCCATGACCGCAACCGACTCCCTCACCGACGGCCCGCCGCCCGGGATCGGGCCTGCCAGCATGAGCGGCATCGAGATCAAGGGCGACCCCACCGCCGCCGTGCCCGCCGGCGATCCGAGGCCGGCCGTCTCCCCCGGTCCGGCACCCGAACCCGGGTCCGACGAGCCGCGCACCGCCACCGTCGAGGTGGTCGTCCCCGTCTACGACGAGGAGGCCACCCTCGAGCGGTCGATCCGCCGGCTCCACTCGTACCTGGCCGCGCGGTTCCCGCTGAGCTGGCAGATCACCATCGCCGACAACGCCAGCACCGACCGGACCTGGGACCTCGCCCGCGACCTGGCCCGCGAGCTCGACGGCGTCACCGCCGTCCACCTCGACCAGAAGGGTCGGGGGCGGGCGCTGCGCCAGACCTGGTCGATGAGCGACGCCATCGTCGTCGCCTACATGGACGTCGACCTGTCCACCGATCTCGACGCCCTCCTCCCCCTCGTCGCCCCGCTCGTCTCCGGTCACAGCGACGTCGCCATCGGCACCCGGCTGGGCTCCGGCGCCCGGGTCGTGCGGGGCCCCAAGCGCGAGGCCATCTCCCGGGCCTACAACCTCATCCTCCACGCCGCCCTCCGCAGCGGCTTCTCCGACGCCCAGTGCGGCTTCAAGGCCATGCGGGCCGACGTGGCCCGGCGGCTGCTGCCCCTCGTCGAGGACCAGAACTGGTTCTTCGACACCGAGGTGCTGGTGCTGGCCGAGCGCAACGGGCTGCGGGTCCACGAGGTGCCGGTCGACTGGGTCGACGACGCCGACACCCGGGTCCACGTCACCTCCACCGCCCTCGAGGACCTGCGCGGCATCTGGCGCCTCCTGCGCCGCTTCGCCCGGGGCCAGGGCGTGCTGCCCGACGCCCTGGCCGCGGCCGACCCGGCCGGTGCGTCCGACGGCGACGGCGACCCCGACCTGCCGGACCCGACCCTGGTCAGCCAGCTGGTGCGCTTCGCCTCGATCGGGGCGGTCAGCACCGTGCTCTTCGCCGTCCTGTTCGCCGTGCTGGCCGGACCGCTCGGACCGGTGCTGGCCGACGTCGTCGCCCTCGCCATCTGCTCGCTGGCCAACCTCACGGCCAACCGCCGGCTCACCTTCTCGCTGCGGGGCCGCACCCACCGCGTGCGCCACTACAGCGCCGGCCTGGCCCTCACCCTGCTGCCCCTCGCCACCACCCTGGCCACCCTCGGGCTGCTGTCGCTGGCCGGGCTCACCTCGCTCACCGCCCAGCTGATCGCGCTCTCCCTCGCCAACGGCCTGGCCACCGCCGCCCGGTTCGTGGTCCTCCGGCAGTGGATCTTCCGATGAGCCTGCTGACCGCCGAGGTGGTGACCACCGACGCCCCGGGCCACGACGTGAGCACCACCGACGACCGGGCCGCCGGGATCGCCACCGGCGCGGACGTCGCCGTCGTCCCGGTCCGGGACGGCTGCGGGCCAGGGTCCACCAGCTGCTCCGCTACGGCACCGTGTCGATCATCTCGACCGTCACCAGCGCCGCCATCCTCGGCGTGCTCGTCTCCACCCGCGCCGTCGCCGCCGGCTGGGCCAACGTCATCGCCACCGGCGTCGGCACCATCCCGAGCTTCGAGCTCAACCGCCGCTGGGTGTGGCGCAAGCAGGGCAAGCGGTCGATCTGGACCGAGGTGGGCCCCTTCGCCGCCCTCAGCTTCGCCGGGCTCGGCCTGTCGACGCTGGCGGTCAGCACCGCCGCCCGGTGGGCCGACCACACCGGCCTCGACCGCATGACGCGCACCATGGCGGTCGAGGCGGCCAGCCTGATCGCCTTCGGGGCGCTCTGGGTGCTCCAGTTCCTGATCCTGGAGCACCTGCTGTTCGGACCGAAGCGCGGCGGCGTCGGCGGTGGGGTGACCGAGGGGATTCGAACCCCCGACATCCGCGACCACAACGCGGCGCTCTGACCAACTGAGCTACGGCCACCAGGTAGGCCGGCCAGCATAGAGGTCGGCCCTGGGCCGTCCCGACGCCGGTTCCCGACCCGCCGGGTCAGCCGAGCGGCCCGGCGCCGTCGCGCTGGAAGGTGCTCACCACCTCGACCTCGGGGGTGTGGGGGAACAGGTCGACCAGCGTCGAGCCCTGCCACCGGTACCCGGCCCTCCGGAGCAGGCCGGCGTCCCTGCCGAGGGCACCGGGATCGCAGCTGACCAGCACCACCAGCCCGGCGCCGGTGGCCGCCACCGAGCGGACCGCCGGGTCGCCGAGCCCCGAACGGGCCGGGTCGGCCACCACCACGTCGGCCGGGGAGGGCCGCCACCCGTCGAGGCTGGAGCGGACGACGGTGGCGTCGTCGCCGGCCAGGTTCCGGCGGGCGTCGTGCACCGCCGCGCCGTGGCGCTCGACGCCGACCGCCCGCGTCCCGAGCGGCGCGGCGACGGCGCCGGCGAACAGCCCGACGCCACAGCAGAGGTCGACCAGCGTGCCCGGCTCGGTCCGGTCGCGCCGCACGTGGGGCTCGACCGCGGCCCGCACCACCTCGACCAGCTGGGCGGCGCCGTCGGCCCGGCTCTGGAAGAACGAGCTGGCCGAGATCCGCCAGCTCCGTCCGGCCACCTGGTCGTGGAACCAGGCCCGCCTGCCGGCGGCCAGCTCGTCCGCCCCCACCACCAGCACGTCGCCGGGCACCGAGACGCCGGCTGCGGTCGGGGTGGCCAGCACCAGCCGCTCGGCGGTGGCCGGACCGATCCGCAGCGTCACCTCGGTGGCCCCGTCGAAGCGACCGCCGACCAGCAGCTCCTCCACCCCGGGGTGGGCGACCAGGCACGAGTCCAGGGCCAGCACCTCGTGGCTGTGGTGGTGCCGCAGCCCGGCGTGTCCCTCGACCACCGCCGCCCGGACCGTCGTGCGGTACCCGGTCGTCGGCAGCGGCGGCGCCAGGCCGATGTCGGCCAGCAGCTCGTCGGCCGCACCCAGCTTCCCGATCCGGGCGAGGGCGTCGGCCACGATGCGGCGCTTCAGGTCGGGCTGGTGGCTCGGCTCGACGTGCTGCCACCGGCACCCTCCGCAGCCATCGGCCACGTGGGGGCACGGCGGTTCGATCCGGTGCGGCGACGCCTCCACCACCTCGACGATCCGGCCTCGGGCGAAGCTCCGCCTCTCCTCCACCACCTCGACCGCGACCTGCTCGTCGGGCAGCGCGCCCTCGACGAACACCACCCTCCCGCCGTCCTCGCGGGCGACCGCCGCGCCCCCGGCGGCGACGCCGTGGGGGCGGAGGACGAGGCGGTCCGGCACCGCATCGAGCGTAGGGTTGGACGGTGCCCGCACCCGCATCCCCCCGGCCGATCGAGATCGCCCCGTCGGTGCTGCCCGCCGACTTCTCCGAGCTCGGCAAGGCCTGCCAGGCGCTCGAGAAGGCCGGCGTCGACCGCATCCAGTGGGACGTCATGGACGGCCGGTTCGTACCCAACCTCACCTTCGGGCCCGACGTCATCGCCAGCTGCCGGCCCCACGTCTCGGTGCCGTTCGAGGCCCACCTCATGGTCGAGCAGCCCGACGAGCTGGCGTCCCGCTACGTCGAGGCCGGCTGCGAGCGGCTGATCGTCCACGCCGAGGCGTGCCTGCACCTGCACCGCACCCTCGGGCACATCAACGACCTGGGAGCCGCTGCGGCGGTGGCGCTGAACCCGGCCACGCCGGTCGAGGCGGTGGCCAACGTGCTCGACCTGGTCGACATGGTGCTGGTCATGACGGTGAACCCCGGCTTCGGCGGCCAGGCGTACATCGCCACCATGGAGCCCAAGATCCGCCAGGTCCGAAACCTCGTCGTCGACGGCGGCCACGACGTCGACATCGAGGTCGACGGCGGCATCGCCCACGACACCGTCGCCGGTGCCGCCGCGGCGGGGGCCAACGTGCTCGTCGCCGGCAGCGCCCTCTTCCGCGACCCCGACGGGCTCGAGCACGCGGTCACCGATCTCCGGGACCGGGCTCGGGCGGCGGTGCCCTCGGCGGCTGCGTGATCCGTCCGGCGCCACCCGGCCCGGCGCGCCTCGCGTCGACCGCACGCTCCGGCCCGGCGCCCCGCCGCTCCCGCTCGGCGCGGGTGGCGGCGACCGGATCCCTGGCCGCCGTCGTGCTGGTGGTCAGCCTGCTCGCCGGGTGCGCCCACGGCCAGGGCAGCCGCGACGCCTTCTGCAGCCAGCTCCGCAGCCTGTCCAACCGCTCGGTGCTGCTGGGGCGCTTCGACCCGTTCAACCCGAGCGACCTGGCCGTGTACAAGCGCAGCGCCGCCACCGACATGTCGAAGCTCGAACGGGCCGCGCCCCGTGACATCAAGCCCGACGTGGCCGCCGTCGCCGACCTGACGGCCGAGATCGCCCAACTCACCGAGAAGTACCAGAACGACCCGGCCGAGCTGCGCTACCGGCTCTACGACCTCGGTCGCCACCGAGTGGGCGCGGCCAGCAGCGTGGTGAAGGTCGTCGACTACGCCAAGTCCAAGTGCGGCATCGACATCAACGCCGAGCGCCGCCGGCGCGCCCAGCGCTCGGGCTCCGACTCCGGCTCGTTCGACTCGGGCTCGTTCGACTCGGGCTCGTTCGACTCGGGTCCGTTCGACTCCGGCGGCTTCGGGCCCGGCCGCCGCGACACGAGCGGGTCCGACACGAGCAGCTCGGGCATCGGGTCGTCGAGCTCCGGGTCCTGATCCCGGGTCCTCGACCGGGCCGGCTCCGTCGGTGGTCGCTCGCAGCGCAGCAGAATGTTGCAGTCGCGTTACGATCTCCGACCTCGGGGGTTCCGAGCCAGAGGAGACACCGCATGCACGCCCTGCGACGCGCGCCCCGCGCCGCGCTGGTCCTGGTGGCCGCCGGCGCCGTCCTGACCTTCGCCGCCTGCGGCTCACCGGCCACCGACCTGGCCGACCGCACCAACGCCACCCGGGCGTCGGTCGGTGAAGCGCCCTACGTGATCGATCCCATCCTGAACACCAAGGCGCAGCGCCAGGCCGAGGCGATGGCCGCCGCCGGCTACCTCTTCCACTCGAACCTGTCGGTCGGCGAGCCTCCCGGCACCTGGACGGCCGGTGAGGACGTCGGGGTGGGCGGCAGCACCGCCCAGATCTACGACGCCTGGCTGCGGTCGGCGCCGCACTACGCCAACATCACCAACCGGGCCTTCACCCGGCTGGGTGTCGGCGTGGTCACCGACCGCTCCGGTCGGGTGTGGGCCGCCCTCGAGTTCGCCGGCTGACCCGCCGGCGAGCCGTCGTCAGTCGGCGGCCTCGGCCATCTGCTGGCGGCGCTCGATGACCTCGTCGACGATGCCGTACTCCTTGGCCTGCTCGGCGGTGAACCACCGGTCGCGCTCGGAGTCCAGCTCGATCTGGCTGACGTCCTGGCCGGTGTGCTCGGCGATGCGCTCGGCCATGAGCCGCTTCACGTAGACGATCTGCTCGGCCTGGATCTTGATGTCGGACGCCTGGCCCTGGAGGCCGCCGGAGGGCTGGTGCATCATGATCCGGCTGTGGGGCAGGGCGAAGCGCATGCCCGGCTCGCCGGCGCACAGCAGGAACTGGCCCATCGAGGCGGCCAGGCCCATGCAGATGGTGCCGACCTTGGGCGACACGAGCTGCATGGTGTCGTAGATGGCCATGCCGGCGGTGATGCTGCCGCCCGGGCTGTTGATGTAGAGCCAGATGTCCTGGCCGCGGTCCTGGCCCTCGAGGTAGAGCAGCTGGGCGGTGATCAGGTTGGCGATGTGGTCGTTGACGTCGGTGCCGAGGAACAGGATCCGCTCCTTGAGGAGGCGGTTGAAGATGTCTGCTCCGGGATCGACGAGCCCGTTCGGGCCCTGGAACGTCGGGTTCGGCAGCGGCGGCTGGTCCATGGCGGCGAGGCTAGCGGTGCCCATCCGCCACCCGGTCCGGTCGCCTCCGCCGTCGTAGCCTCGGGTGCGGCACGTCCCGCGGGCGTGGTGGAACTGGCAGACACGCCAGGTTTAGGTCCTGGTGTCGAAAGACGTGGGAGTTCGAGTCTCCCCGCCCGCACCGGCTCCGTGAGCCGAACGCCGAGGTCAGCGAAGTGGGAGGCCCGAACGAGATGCACCGAGGTTCCGTCCGTGGTCACGGTTTGGTCACGAAGCAGTGAGCGAGGAGCTGAACAACCCGGCAGCGCGACTGGTGGAGATCCTCCGTCGCATCCAGCGCGGCCACAGCAACAAGACCGTGCGCCAAGCCGTCGCCGATGCGCTGGGCATCTCACCCGACGTCGACTCGGTCCTTCACGAGCGTCTGGTCCTCGTCGATGGGATCGCCCAAGAAGCTCGAACCAAGCTCGAGGCGGATGGGGTGGGGGCCGACTTCATGCTCCGCGACTTGGCCGTCGTCGAGAAGCAGATCATCCCGGCGCTACACAACCTCAACTCCAACGCCAGCGGTGTCGGCAAGAAGATCACGCCCGAGATCTTGAGGGGCCTCGACGGATGCGCATATGCACTCAGCATGTCCGATGCCGAGCCGGCCTTGGACCGCAACAAACTGGCCGACATCAGGCGAGAGCTCGACGAGTTAGCGGACAAGTTGGCTCATGCGGACGATCTAGACCCTGACTTGCGGGCGTTCCTCGCAGATGCGATCTCGGCCCTAATCCGCGCGAATCGACGATGTCGACCTCTTCGGACCCGGGCGGCTGCGGAAGGCGCTTGAGCGTGCCATCGGTGGGCTCCAGATGTACGGCCCGAAGTTGCCCGAGAACGAGCAGCCGAGCATCCTCCGTCGACTCAGGCGCCTTCTTGGACTGACCGCTGACGTCTTTGGCGTGGCCGGATTCGCCATGATGCTCGGGGCGGCCCCAGTCCCTCCAGCCCTTGCTCCCGGGCCGCAGCGCCCCCCGGGCGTCGAGACAGGTCCTCCGCCAGGACTGGGTCCCTCGATTGCACCGACTGACGACGACGACCCGCTACCACCGCACAGTCCCGCTACGCCCCCGCGCTCCCTCACGACTGAGGAAGAGCCCCGCCACCTTCTCGGCGGCGTCGCTCAGCATGGGCGCCGAGGCGTGGCTGTAGAGGTCGAGGGTCACGCCGATCGACGAGTGGCCGAGCCGCTCGCTGACGACCTTCGGGTGAACACCGGCCTCGAGGGCGAGCGTCGCCCACGTGTGGCGTAGATCGTGCAGCCTGATTTGGCGCAGCCCTGAACGGGCGACGTGCCGCTCGAAGCGGCGCGAGAAGTGCTCGGGGTGGGCTGGCATGCCGGTGATGTCGGCGAAGACCAGGTCGTGATCGGCGAAGCCGGCGCCCATGGCCAGCCGCTCGGCGGCGGTGCGCTTCCGCCATGCACGCAGGGCAGCGACGGTCGAACGGTCGAGGTCGATGCGCTCTTCGTCCGCGCCGCCACGTGGATTCCGTGCTCGATCGACGTGATCGTCTGGCGGATCGAGGCGGTGCCGGCATCGAGGTCGACGTCGGACCAGCGCAGCCCCAGTGCCTCACCGCGCCGGCACCCGGTCGTCGGCATGAACAGGCAGGCCGTCCAGTCGCGATGCTCCCGCTCGGCGTCGAGGAAGGTGCCGAGCTCGGCGGCCGTCCACGTCGTCATCTCCCGAGCCCGTGCGTCGGCGGCGCGAGGCGGCTCGGCGAGCGTCGACGGCGAGCGGACGATGCGCCCCCACCGCACCGCGTCGCCGAGTGCCTTGCCGAGGATGACGTGGACGTAGCGGATCGACCTGGCCGAGAGGCCGCCCGCCCGTCCGTCCGCACGCCCACCGTCGGCGGCGAGCTCGGCGTACAGGCGGTTCAAGTGCGCCGGGTCGAGCTGCCGGAGCTAGATGCCGCCAAGCGTCGGGATCACGTGCAGCGTCAGCGTGCGCCGGTAGCTCGCCCAGGTGCTCGGCTGCAGGCTGCCGCGCACCGCCGGGAGCCAGTCGTCGACAAGGTAGGCGGCGAGCGTCTGGCGAGCCGGCGCCACGTAGGCGCCCTCGACCACCGACACCCGGAGCGCGTCGAGCGCCTCCTGCGCCGCCTTCTTCGTCGGGAAGCCTCGCCGGCGAGCCTGCCGGCGCCGACCATCGGGGGCAGGCGTCAGCTCGGCAACGAAGCTCCACGTGCCGGTCTTCGGGTCGCGGCGTGGTGCGGCGCTGCTCATTGGTCGTATTCCAGGGTCGGACGTGGATCACGCACTTGGCGAGCAAGGCCCAAGTCGTCGATCGGCAGCCCGAAGGTGATCGCCGCCTGCGCCGCCTTCGCCTCGGCCAACCGGCGCTCCGCCGCCGCCCGCGCCTGCGGCGACGAGCCGCCATGCACCCGACAAACCCGCTGACCCTGCATCGCCCAGCACCCGCACGGCTCGCCATCCGACCGGCGCGCCTGGCACCGCTTCGATTCGAGCACGGCTTCATGGGTCGACCGGGGCGAGGGTGCTCCGTGGGTGCGCTCGGGCGTCATGTCGGTGGCCTCCTGGCCGGTCAGTTCCATGGCGCCGCCTTGGAGAGCAGCAGCCGGCAGTCGGGGTCGTGGGCGATGTCGCCTCGGTAGAGGCGGGGGGCGTCTTCGGTGACCTCCGTGCCGACATCGAGGCGTGGGCCAAGGCGACCGGGCGCGCCTGATCGCTACGCTCGCTGGTGCGGCGCTCGAGGCGGGCGGCGCGGGAGGGGGAGCACGATGCGTCGAGTGGTGATCGTCACCTTGGCGGCCGTGATGCTGGCGAGCTGCGGCGGAGGCGGATCCAGCAAGAGCGCTGTGGCATCGGACTCGGCACCAACCACGAAGGCCACGACGACCTCGACATCGACGACGACCGACGCGAAGGCTGGATGCCTGGCGGCGATGCGCAAGGTGCCGAGCCCCCCGAAGGCGCCCGATCTCGCCCCGACCCTCGAGGTGTGCCGAACGATCGGGGAGTGGGTCAACGCCGGGAAGAAGGCCCACATCTACTTCGGGTACGGGCCGCTCCCGGCCCTGATCGACGTGTGCCACCAGGCTGGCTCGGACAGCCGGCTGTGCATCGACGCCCGCGAGCAGATCCCACCCTCGTCGACCACCACGACGACGACCACGGTGCCGGCTCTGCTCGGCCTCCGGCGTCGGGCAGCGGGGTCAGCGCAGTTGAGGTTCTCCAGCGACCGCAACTGCGCCGTTCAGTCGACGGCGACCGGAGCCGGCTGGGGCCGCTCCCCGGCACGCACGGCGACCCGGTCCGACGCTCGGAATCCACCCATCGGGCGATGTCCCCGGGCCGATGGGCAGGGGTAGCGTACGGACGTTCCCCTGCGACGAACCGGGACGAGGGCCTTGGACCACGACGACCACATCGATCTCGACGCGCCGCAGCCGGGCATGCGCTCGACCATCTCCGACACCGTCATCGACGGCGTCCGGGTGCCGCTCATCACCATCGCCGGCGAGCTCGACGGCGCGACCAGCCCCCGCCTGCGCGCCGCCGTCGTCGACCTGATGCCCACCGTCCCGCCCGAGGGCCTCGCCATCGACGTCCGCGACCTCACCTTCGTCGACTCGGCCGGGCTGGCGACGCTGCTCATGGCCCGCAAGCTGCTCGACGGCCGGCGGCTGCGGCTCGTCGGGGCGACCGGCCAGGTGCGCGACACCCTGTCGCTGACCTCGATCGACGTCCTGTTCGAGCTGGTCGACGAGCCCCTCGCCTCCTGACGCCACGGCCGGCCGACCCGAATCGGCTGGACCACCACCCGGTCGGTGGGTGAGCCTCGCCGCGATGGCTCCCGACGACACGACCCGCTCCTACGACCGGGTCGCCGCCGACTACGACGAGCGCTTCGGCGACGAGCTGGTGGGCAAGCCGCGCGACCGCGAGCTGCTCGCCGCCTTCGCGGACGCGGTGGCCGATCCGGTGCTCGAGGTCGGATCGGGGCCGGGCCAGATCGGCGTCCACGTCGCCGACCACGGCCGTCGGGTGGTCCCGTCGGACCGGAGCCTCCCCATGGCCGACCGCGCCCGCCGCCGACTCGGCTGCGGCCTCGTCGCCGACCTCCGGGCGCTCCCCGTCACCTCCGCCAGCGTCGGTGGGGTGCTGGCCTTCTACTCGCTCATCCACCTCGACCGCGCCGAGCTCGGCGGAGCGGTGGGCGAGCTGGCGCGGGTCCTGCGTCCCGGCGGGCGACTGCTGGCGACCGCCCACGAGGGCTCGGGCCTGATCGTCCGCACGGAGCTCCTCGGCCACACCCTCCCGTTCTCCGCCACCCTCCTCACGCTGGACGAGCTGACCGCCGCCGCCACCGCCGCCGGGCTCGAGGTCACCCTGGCCGAGCGCCGGCCTCCCTACGCCGGTGAGGGCGACACGATCCGCCTCGCGGTCGAGGCGCGGCGTCCCACCTGAGGTCCCGATCGAGCTCGGCGCGCCGGCGCCGGCAGCATCCGGTCAGAGGTCGGCGGCGTCGAGCACCCAGCGGGTCACCGGCTGGCGGTAGTTGATCGGCGCTGGAGCGGTGTGGTGGGTGAAGAGGTAGCGGAAGCCGGCGCGCTGCAGGGTCCGGTTGGGCGCCCGGTTGTAGGCGTTGGGCTCGCTGCAGATCCGCTGCAGCCGCAGGACCTCCACGACGTGCGCCGCCGACAGCCGCACCAGCGGTGCGCCCAGCCCCTGCCGGCGCCGGGCCGGGTCGAACACGTGCAGGTGCAGGAACGCCTGCTCACCGAACTCGATGCGGTCGACGCTGCTGTACCCGACGACCTCGCCGTCGACCTCCCACACCACCGCGTACCCCTCACGCCGGTCGAGCGGCCGGGCGTGGTCGACCTCGAACCAGCGCCGCCAGGTGTCGGCGTCCATCAGGCGGGACCGCGCCACCCCCATCCGGCTGAGCTCCTCGTCGGTCGCGGAGTGGAAGTAGTCGATGCGCAGCCCCACCTCGCCCAGCTCCATCGGCCGGACCGAGAGGCGGCTCACGTCGTCGGCGGGCACCCGACCAGTCTGGCGGCCGGGCTGGGGTGGTCAGGGCCTGGGGCGGTCCGGGGCTACGAGACCTCGGCGCCACCCTCGCAGCGCCGCTTCAGGCCCTCGCGCTCGAGCTTCAGGTAGCGCTCGGTCATCGGTCGGGTGAGCAAACCCATGGCGGCGCCGAGCACCCCCTCCTGGGCGAAGCGCTGGCGCACCCGGGACCGACCCTCGTCGAACGGCGCCACCTCGTGGGCGGCGGTGGTGATGGCGCCGACCGATCGGGTCTGCCAGGTCCAGCCCGCGCCCTCGTCGAGGGCGGTCACCTCCCACACCAGCTTGGGCAGGCGCGGCTGCTCGATCCGGAAGCGCCGACCCACCTCGAGCTCGGGCCCGTCGAGCGGTTCGATCCGGCGCACCGACTCGGTCCAGTCCGGCCACCGCTCCACCTCGGCCCACACCGCCCACACGGCGGCAGCATCCACCTCGACCACCATCTCTCGCACGAGCTCCACGGCCCCGATGGTAGGGACCGGCGACGTTGCCGGTCGCCCGAATCGCCCGTAGACCGCAAGGCATGGCTGACCTCGAGTTCTTCTGGGATCCCGTCTGCCCGTGGGCCTGGCTCACCTCGCGCTGGGTGGTGAACGTCCTCACCGAGCGCCCGATGGAGGTCGACTGGAAGTTCATCTCCCTCCGCATGGTCAACGCCGACAAGGACTACGAGCGGGACTTCCGTCCCGGCTACGAGCGGGGCCACACCCGGGGCCTCGAGCTGCTGCGCATCGCCGCCGCCGCCCGCCAGGCCGTCGGTCCCGAAGCGGTGCTGCCGCTCTACACCGCCTTCGGCACCCGCATCCACAACCGGCGCGACGCCACGGCCTTCGACCAGCCCGATGCCGCCCGGGAGATCCTCGGCGACCTGGGCTACCCCACCGACCTGGTCGACGCGGCGTACGGCACCGATCACGACGAGGTCGTCCAGCAGGAGACCGACGAGGCGCTCGATCGCTGTGGGGGCAACATCGGCACCCCGGTGCTCAGCTTCGCCCCACCGGACGGGCCGAGCTTCTTCGGCCCGGTGATCGCCAAGGCCCCGAAGGGCGCCGAGGCGCTCGAGCTGTGGGACGCCGTGCAGACGCTGGGCCAGAACCCCTGGTTCAGCGAGCTGAAGCGCTCGACCCGCAGCCGGCCCCAGTTCGACGACTGAGCGCCCCGGCGCACCGGCGGTCGGGTGGGCCGGCGCCCCGGCGGTCGGGCCTGCCGACGACCCGTACCATCCGCCCGATGGAGCTGGCCGACTTCCAGCGGCTCATGGCCGACACCTACGGCGAGCAGGACCGCGCCCGGGGCACCGCCGCCACCATCGCGTGGCTCACCGAGGAGCTGGGCGAGCTGAGCCAGGCGGTGCGGAAGGGCACGGTCGACCAGCAGCTCCACGAGCTGGGCGACGTCCTCGCCTGGCTGGCCAGCCTGGCCGAGCAGCTCGGCCTGTCGCTCGACGACGCCGCCCGCCGCTACGCCGACGGCTGCCCCCGCTGCGGCTCCACCCCCTGCTCCTGCTGAACCCGGCGGTCGGGTTCGTGGCGACCCGGACCGCCGGCCCCGCCCGTGCGAGATCATCCGATCGGTCGGCGACGCGCCCATCTGATCGGTGCTAGCCAAGCGACCGTGACTCGCGGCCGCTTCACGTCCTTCGACGGCACGACCATCGCCTACCAGCAGTGGTCGCCCGCCGAGCCGGTTCCCGGCCGGCCACCGGTGATCCTGCACCACGGCTTCGCCGTCGACGGTGACGTCAACTGGGTCGACCCCGGGGTGGTCGAGCGCCTGCTCGACGACGGCTTCGAGGTCGTCGCCATCGACGCCCGCGGCCACGGGCAGTCCGACAAGCCCCACGACCCCGACCGCTACGGCGAGGACGCCATGTCCCTCGACGTCTCGGCGCTGGCCGACCACCTCGGCCTCCGGGAGTTCGACCTGGTCGGCTACTCGATGGGCGCCATCGTCTCGGTGGTGAACGCCACCCACGAGCCCCGCATCCGCCGCATGGTCATCGGCGGCGTGGGCGCCGGGGTCGTCGAGCTGGGCGGCGTCGACACCCGGGCGGTGAAGCCCGAGGACATCGTGGCCGCCCTCACCGCACCCGACGCCGAGCACGTCCGGGGACCCGGCAAGGCCTTCCGCCAGATGGCCGACGCCACCGGGGCCGACCGCCACGCCCTCGCCGCCCACGCCTCGGCGGTGCGCCAGGGGCCCATCGCCTTCGAGGACATCCGGGCCCGGGCCCTGGTCGTGGTGGGCGACGACGACGACCTGGCCGAGCGGCCAGAGGTCCTGGCCAGCGCGGTCGGCGGCCAGCTGGTGGTGGTGGACGGCGATCACCTCACCGCGGTGGCCGACCCCCGCTTCGTCGAGGTGATCTCCAGCTTCCTCGCCGACGCCGACTGACGGGCCCGCCCCGACGCCGCAGTCGAGCCCCGAGTCCACCGCTGTCCCGTGCCCGAGGGCCACACCATCCACCGCATCGCGCGGGACCAGACCACCGACCTGGCCGGTCGGCCCGTCTCGACCGACGCCGTGCAGGAGCGCTTCGCCGCCACCGCCGCCGCCCTCGACGGCGAGGTGCTCGAGTCGGTCGACGCCTGGGGCAAGCACCTGTTCCAGCAGTGGGCGGACGGCACCCTGCTGCACGTCCACCTGGGGCTGATCGGCGCGTTCGTCCGCCGCCGGTCGCCTCCGCCCGGCATGGTCGGTCAGGTCCGCTTCCGCCTGGTCGGCGAGGAGCGCACGTGGGACCTGTCCGGCGCCATGCGCTGCGCCGCCATCGAGCCCGAGGAGCGGGACCGCATCGTCGACCAGCTCGGCCCCGACCCGCTCCGGCGACGGGCCGACCCGGAGCGCTTCTGGAGCAGGGTCCACCGCTCCGGCAAGCCGATCGGGGCCCTCCTGCTCGACCAGTCGGTCATCGCCGGCATCGGCAACGTCTACCGGGCCGAGCTGCTGTTCCTGATCGGCATCGACCCCCGTCGGCCGGGGCGGGACCTCACCCGCGACGAGGTCGACGCCCTCTGGGAGGAGGCCGTGCGCCAGCTGCGCCTGGGCGTCCGCCGGAACCGCATCGTCACCCGCACCCGCGAGGACCTGCCCGCCCCGCCGTCGACGGTCCGGCGGACCGACGCCGTCTACGCCTACCAGCAGGAGCGGTGCGTGCGCTGCGGCTCCGAGCTGCGGATGGAGCCGATGGGTGGCCGCCGCATCTGGTGGTGCCCCGTCCACCAGCCCCGCTGACCCGCGGGCTCGGAGCCCCCCCCCGGCGACCCGGCCCCCCGGCGCCCGGCCCCGGCGAACTTGTCGCAGTTGTGGGCGTGGAGCCGGCGCAACTGCGACGAGTTGCCGGAGGGGGTCGGCGGTCGGCGGTCGGCGGTCGACGGTCGGCGGGTCGGCGGGTCGACGGTCGGCGGGTCGGGGGTCGGCGGTCAGGAGGCGGCGCGGGCGGGTTCGAGGATCTCGACCACGAGCTGGTCGAGCATCGAGCGCATGCCGTCGAGGTCGAAGGCCAGGCACACCACGACCAGCCGGTCGACGCCCAGCTCGACGTAGCGGGCGACGTCGTCGTGCGAGGTGGGACGGAAGTAGGGGCACACGGTGAGCTGCAGGTCCGCGCGTGACCGTCCCTCGGCGTCGAGGGCGGCGTCGAGCTCGTCGAGGGCGCCGGGCAGCTCGTCGGCCGGGCGGTTGAAGGTGAACCAGCCCTGGCCGAGGCGCGCCGCCCGTCGCTTGGCCGCCGCGCTCTCGCCGCCGACGTGGATGGGCGGGTGCGGCCGCTGGATCGGCTTCGGGTACATGCGGCAGGGCGGCAGGTCGTACAGCTCGCCGTGGTGCTCGGACACGTCGTCGGTCCAGAGCGAGCGCATCACCGCCAGGTGGTCGTCGGTGCGGGCGCCCCGGCGCTCGAACGGCATGTCGAGCACCTCGAACTCCTCGCGCAGCCAGCCGACACCGACGCCGAAGTCGACCCGACCACCCGAGAGCACGTCGAGGTCGGCCACCTGCTTGGCGGTGTAGACGGGGTTGCGCTGCGGCACCAGGCAGATGCCGGTGCCGAGCCGCACCCGGTCGGTGACCGCGGCCAGGTAGGTCAGCGCGGCGAACGGCTCGAGCAGGCCGGTCTCGCCGCCTCCGGGGAACCGGCCGTCGGGCGAGTACGGGTACTGGGAGGCGTAGTCGTCGAAGAGCACCACGTGCTCCGCCACCCAGATCGACTCGAACCCGCGCTCCTCGACGGCCGGACCCAGGGCCCGCACCAGGTCGGGCCGGGCGTTGCCGTTGCCGAGGGGGACGAAGACGCCGACGTCCATGGTGCGCGCTCCTGGTCGGGGGTGGGTGGCAGCTGGCGCCGGGTCTACACGCGGCGGACCCGGCGCGCTGGCGGCGGGTCGGCTCCGAGCCAGCCGCCACCGGTCTGCCAACCTGGCGGGGTGCTGGCGAGCGAGCTGCCCACCCCCGCCCTGGTGGTCGACGTCGAGGCCTTCGACCACAACGTGGCGACCATGGCGGCGGCGCGGCCCGGCACCCGGTTGCGGCCGCACGTGAAGGCCTTCAAGTCGACCGCCCTGGCCCACGAGCTGGCGGTGGCCGGCCACACCGGCTTCTGCTGCGCCACCACCCGGGAGGTCGAGGGCATGGCCGCCGCCGGGCTCGGCGACGACCTGCTGCTGGCCAACGAGGTGCTCGACGTGCGGCGCCTGCAGGCCATGACCACCGGGGCCCACGCCCGCATCACGGTGGCGGTCGACTCCGCCGAGACCGTCGAGGCGGCCGCCCGGGGTGGAGTGGCCGAGGTGCTGGTCGACGTCAACGTCGGGCTGCCCCGCTGCGGCTGCGCCCCCGACGACGCCGGCCACCTGGCCGACCTGGCCCGCTCGAAGGGGCTCGAGGTCCGCGGCGTCATGGGCTACGAGGGTCACCTGATGATGGAGGTGGACGACCAGGCGACCAAGGTCGAGCGGGCCATGGCCCGGCTGCTGGCCGCCCACGAGCAGGTCGGCGGCGACGTGGTGTCCGGCGGCGGCACCGGCACCTACCAGGTGAACCGGTGGGTGACCGAGATCCAGGCCGGCTCCTACACCCTGATGGACAGCGACTACGGGCGGCGCGACCTGCCCTTCCGCCAGGCGCTGTTCGTGCTGGCGACCGTGGTGTCGGTCAACCCCGGCTCCGACCGCCGGCCCGCCTACGCGGTGGCCGACGCCGGACTGAAGGCCATGAGCCTCGACCACGGCAACCCGTCGATCGAGGGCCACGACGTGTGGTTCTGCTCCGACGAGCACACCACCTTCGCCCCCAGCGAGGGGAGCGGCGTCGAGCTGCCGCCGGTCGGTGGCCGGGTCCGCATCACCCCCTCGCACGTCGACCCGACGGTCGCCCTGCACGAGGTCCTGCACGTGGTGCGCGACGGCGAGGTGGTCGACCGCTGGCCCGTGGACCTCCGCAACTGGTAGCCGACGCCCGACGCCCGGCGCCCGGCGCTCGACGGCCGGCGCTCGCCGGCCGTCGGCGACGCCCTCCTCGAACTCGTCGCAGTTGTGCGGGCTCCACGCCCACGACTGCGACAAGTTCAGAAGGAGGACGGAGCAGGGCGCGGTGGCGGTGGCGGTGGCGACGGTGGCGGCCGGGTCAGCGGTCGAGCTGGGCGGCGAGGTCCCGGAAGGCGCGGCCCCGGTGGCTGACGGCGTCCTTGTCGGCGGGGGCCATCTCGGCGAAGGTGGCCGAGCCCGGCCCGCCGGTGGTGGGGTCGGCAGGTACGAAGACGGGGTCGTACCCGAACCCGCCGTCCCCGGACCGCCCGCCGGCGATGTGGCCCTCGACCACCCCGTGGGCCACCACCTCGGTGCCGTCGGGGCGTCGGAGCAGCGCCACGGTGCGGAACCGGGCCGTCCGGCCCGACGGCTCGTCGGCACCGAGGGCGACCAGCTCGGCCAGCAGCTTGGCCACGTTGGCAGCGGCGTCGCCGTCCTCGCCGGCGTAGCGGGCCGAGTGCACCCCCGGTCGGCCGCCGAGGGCGTCGACCTCGAGCCCGGTGTCGTCGGCCAGCGCCGGCAGCCCGGTGGCCTCGCACACGGCCGCCGCCTTCAGCCGGGCGTTGCCCTCGAGGGTGTCGGCGTCCTCGACCACGTCGGGCACCTGCGACGGTCGGGGCACCAGCTCGACCGCTGTGCCGAGGATGGCGGCGATCTCCCTGGCCTTGCCGGGGTTGGCGGTGGCCAGCACGAACCGCGGCCTGCCCGGCGGTGCCGGGGTCGGACGGGTGGGACGTGGGGGGCGCAGCACCGGGGAGGCGCAGGTCGCGTCAGGCCGACGGGGCGGTGCGGGCGGCGGGGGCGGCGGTGAGCAGCCCCTCCTGCTGCTCGCGGATCGAGGCGATCCCGCCCTCGGCCAGCACCAGCAGCTGGTCGAGCTCGTCCCGGCTGAAGGGCTGGCCCTCGGCGGTGCCCTGCACCTCGATGAACCGGTCGCCGGCCATGACCACGTTCATGTCGACCTCGGCCCGGGAGTCCTCGACGTAGGCCAGATCGAGCAGCGGCGTGCCGCCGACGATCCCGACCGAGATGGCGGCGCAGGTCTCGGTCAGCGGGTGCCGGGCGATGCGCCCGGCGCCGACCAGCCGGCTGAGCGCGTCGTGCAGCGCCACGTACCCCCCGCAGATCGACGCGGTGCGGGTGCCGCCGTCGGCCTGCAGCACGTCGCAGTCGACGATCACCTGCCGCTCCCCCAGGGCCTTCATGTCGCACACCGCGCGCAACGACCGGCCGATCAGCCGTTGGATCTCCTGGGTCCGCCCCGACGGCTTGCCGTCCTTGACCTCGCGCCGGATCCGCTCGGCCGACGCCCCCGGCAGCATCGAGTACTCGGCGGTGACCCAGCCGGTGCCCCGACCCCGCATCCAGCGGGGCACGTCCTCGTCGACCGAGGCGGTGCAGAGCACCCGGGTCCGGCCGAAGCTGACCAGCACCGAGCCGGCGGTGGCATCGGTGTAGTCGCGTTCGAAGGCGATGGGTCGGAGCTGGTCGGGCTGGCGGTCGTCTGCTCGCATCCTCGACACCGTGCCACAGGCCGCCCGCCCCACCGAAGCGACCCCGGACGCGGCGGTGCGCCCTCAGCCCCAGGGCGCGGGCTCGACGTGGGCCAGCTCGGGGCCGAGCAGCTCGCGCCCGAGCGTGCGGAACCAGTCGATGTCGCCGGAGGACACGAACCGGTGCCGCCCCACACCTGCGGCCTCGGCGCGGGCGGCGACCTGACCAGACTCGAGCAGGGCCCGCACCTCGAAGGCGGTCTCGTCGGCCGAGTCGACCAGCACCACGTCCCTGCCCATGACGTCGCTGATGGTCCGGGCCAGGTAGGGGTAGTGGGTGCAGCCGAGCAGCAGCGCGTCGACCTTGGCCTCGACCACCGGCGCCAGCAGCCGCTCGGCCAGCACGTGGACCTGCTCGCTGCGGGTCTCGCCCCGCTCGACGAACTCGACGAAGCCAGGGCAGGCGGCGCAGGCCAGCTCGACGTCGGCGCCGGTGGCGGCGACGGCCCGCTGGTAGGCGCCCGAGCCGATGGTCCCGACGGTGCCGACGACCCCCACCCGGCCGTGCACGGTGGCCCGCACCAGCGAGCGCACGCCCGGTTCGACCACGCCGACGACGGGGACGTCGGGGTGCGCCTGCTGCAGCTCGGCCAGGGCGGCGGCGGCGGCCGTGTTGCAGGCCACCACGACCAGCTTCACGTCGTGCTCGAGGACGAGGTAGCGGGCGATCTGGTGGGCGAAGGCGCGGACCTCGTCGAGGTCGCGGGGCCCGTAGGGGTAGCGGCCGGTGTCGCCGACGTACACCAGGTCCTCGCCGGGCAACAGGTCGATCAGGGCCCGGGCGACGGTGAGCCCGCCGAACCCGCTGTCGAACATCCCGATGGGACGGTCGTCGCCCGATCCAGGGTCCACCGCCTCAGGGTATGAGAAGCTGGTCGCCACCAACGGCAGCGACCAGGGATCGGGCGACCATGGCTGACGACGGGACCGAGCAGGAGCGCGAACGATCGGCGCGGCGGCGAGCGTTCTCCCGCCGGGAGATCCTGCGGGCCGGGGCCGCGATCCCGGTGGCGCTCTCCGTGCCGGCCATCGTCACGGCCTGCGGGTCGTCGGGGTCGACCAGCCACGGCGACCACACCGACTCCGGCAGCACCGACTCCTCCCAGACGGACTCGGCCGGCTCCGACAGCGCGGGGTCTGACCCGACGCACGTCGACTCCACCCACCTGGACACCGGGCCGTCGAACCACGACGACACCGGCCACGCCGACTCCGCCCACGCCGACTCGCCGTCGCACAGCGACTCCGGCCACGCCGACACGCCGTCGCACGGGGACACGTCGAAGCAGCACGTGGACACCCCCCACGTCGACTCCCACACCGACATCTCCCACACCGACATGAACCACAGCGACATCCCGCACGTGGACGAGGCCGCCACCCCGATCCACTTCGACCACGGAGACGGCGCCAGCCACAACGACTACAGCGACGCCGGGTTCCACACGGACTTCGCCCACTCCGACGGCAACCACGGCGACGGACCGCACGTCGACAGCCCGCACGGCGACACCCCCCACGGCGACCAGGCCTGAGCGGCCCCGCCACGTCACCGGCGGCCCGCACACCTGCCCGCCCCGGTGGCGATCGGACTCGGCGACGCTAGACTTGTACATGTGTACGAGAACCTGACCCGACGCAGGACGGACCCGTGACCTGGATCGCCCTGATCGCCGCTGGGCTCTTCGAGACCGGCTTCGCCCTGTCCCTGAAGAGCAGCGAGGGCTTCACCCGTCCCGTCCCGACCCTGCTCTTCGCCCTCTGCGCCGTGCTCAGCTTCGGGCTGCTCAGCGTGGCACTGCGCGAGCTGCCCGTCGGCGTCGCCTACGCCGTGTGGACCGCCATCGGCGTGGTCGGCACCTCCATCGTCGGCATGACCCTGCACGGCGACGGCGTCTCGCTCGCCAAGATGCTCTCGCTGAGCGCCATCCTCGGCGGGGTCGCCGGCCTCAACCTGGCCAGCGGTGCCGCGGCGCACTGAGGGCGGCACCCCGTGACCGGCCCGGCGGGACGACCGACGTGACCCGTCAGGCCCGCGGCGAGGTCCGCCGCCGACAGCTCGCCGCCACCGCCGCCGAGGTCCTCGAGTCCGAGGGCTTCCCGGCGGTCACCCACCGTGCCGTGGGCGCCCGGGCCGGCAGCAGCGTGGGCCTGGTCACCTACTACTTCCCCGGCCACGACGACCTCGTCGACGCCGCCCTCGCCGAGTGGGTGTCGTCGGCGGCGACCCGCATGGACGAGGTCGCCGGCGCACTGCCCCGCCGTCGTCGCTCGGCGGCCGGCACCGCTCGGGCGCTGGCGGACGTGCTGGTCGACCCGGAGCGGGCGGCCGACGGCGAACGGCTGACCCAGCTGTACGAGTGCTTCATCGACGCGGCCCGCCACCCCCGCCACCGGCAGGCGGTCCGTGAGCTGCGGTCCCACCTCGACGCCGCCTGCCGAGAGGTCCTCGACCGCAGCGGCCGATCGCAACCGGACCCCGCCGCCCTCGACCGGCTGGTCGCGCTGAGCGACGGCACCATCCTGAGCGCCCTCGCCGAGGGACGGGGCGACGTGCGCGCCGCCGTGGTCGCCGCCCTGACCGCCGTGCTCCAGAGCTGAGCCGGGGACCGGTCCCCGACCGGCGGCAGCTCCCTAGAAGTAGATGATCGACTCGGCCTTCTTCTCGGCCTCGTCGAGGTCGTCGGTGTAGGCACCGGTCGAGAGGTACTTCCACCCGCCGTCGCACACGATGAACACGATGACGCCCCGGTCGATCCGCGCCGCGACCTTGGCGGCACCGGCCAGCGCCGCACCCGAGGAGATGCCGGCGAAGATGCCGGCCTCGCCGACCAGGCGGCGGGTCCACTCGAGCGACTCGCGGGGCCGGACGATGCGCTTGCCGTCGAGCAGCTCGAAGCCGCCCCACTTCTCGAACACCGGCGGGATGTAGCCGTCGTCCAGGTTGCGCAGGCCCTCGACCAGCTCGCCGGCCGGGGGCTCGACGGCCAGCACCTGCACGTCGGGCTTCTGCTCCTTGAGGTACGTGCCGACGCCCATGAGGGTGCCGCTGGTGCCGAGCCCGGCGACGAAGTGGGTGATGTCGGGGACGTCCCGCAGGATCTCGGGGCCGGTCGTCTCGTAGTGGGCGCGGGGGTTGGCCTCGTTGCCGTACTGGTAGAGGAACGCCCAATCGGGGTGCTCGTCGGCCAAGGCCTCGGCCCGGCGCACCGCGCCGTTCGACCCCTCGGCGCCCGGCGACTGGATGACCTCGGCGCCGAACACCTCGAGCAGCTGCCGCCGCTCGATCGACACGTTCTCGGGGAGGACGATCTTGATCGGGTAGCCCCGCAGCCGGGCGATCATGGCCAGGGCGATGCCGGTGTTGCCCGAGCTCGGCTCGATGATGGTCTGACCCGGCCGGAGGGTGCCGTCGGCCTCGGCCTCCTCGATCATGGCCTTGGCGATGCGGTCCTTGACCGACCCGGCCGGGTTCTGGCCCTCGAGCTTGGCCAGCAGGCGAACGTCGGGGTTGGGGCTCAGGTTGGAGACGTCGACCACGGGGGTGTCACCCACCAGGTCGAGCACGGAGTTGTAGACGGCCACCGGGCCTCCCGACGGAAAGCTGACTGGTCCGATCGGGATTCTACGACCGCCCGGGGGGCAACGGCACCCTCCACGTCACCTGCGGTTCGGCTCAGGCGTCGACCAGCCCGACCGGCTCCTCGGCCACCACGCCGCCGTCGAGCAGGTACGAGCGCAGCGTCGGGGTCTCGTGGCGGAGCGACACGATCACGAACCGCCAGCCGGCCAGCATCGGGTTGTCGCCCTTCTCGATGTCGGTGGGCGACGGGTAGGCGTCGGTGTGGGTGTGGCTGTGGACCACCCCGACCACGTCGAGCCCGGTCGGGCCGAGCTGGCGGTCGGCGGCCAGGAACCCGTCAGGGCCGATGGCGAAGGTCTTGGCCGAGGCGTCGGCGTTGCGGCACGGCACGAACTGCTCGACGGTCACGTCGCCGGCACCACCGCCGTCCTCGCCACGGTCAGCGCCCTCGGTGAGCCGCCCCCCGAGCAGGCCGCAGGCCTCCAGCGGATAGCCCCGCAGGAGGTGGGCCAGGATCTCCTGGTGGGCGGCGGCGGCCAGGCGCAGCATCGGGCGCCGACGCTACCGCCGGGACCTCGCCCGATCGGCCACCGGTAGCCTCGTCGGTCCCATGGCCAAGCCCTCCACGCCCGGTGAACTGGTGGTCGCCACCAACCGCCAGGCGCGGCGCGACTACGACATCCTCGACACCTGGGAGTGCGGCGTCGTCCTGCAGGGCAGCGAGGTGAAGTCGCTGCGGGAGTCGAAGGTGCAGCTCGCCGACGCCTATGCCCGGGTGATCGGCAGCGAGGCCTGGCTCATCGGGTTGCACGTCTCGCCCTACTCCCACTCGGCGGGCCACAGCGGCCACGACCCCGACCGCGACCGCAAGCTGCTGCTGCACCGGGGCGAGATCGACGCCATCCGGTCCCGGGTCGAGCAGGAGCGGCTGACGCTGGTGCCGCTGCGCCTGTACTTCAAGCAGGGTCGGTGCAAGGTCGAGGTCGGCCTCGGGCGGGGGCGCAAGACCTACGACAAGCGCCAGGCGATCGCCAAGGCCGACGCCGATCGCGAAGCCGAGCGGGCCATGGCCCGCGCCCTGGACCGCCGCCGCTGACGACCGCCGCCGCTGACGGCCGCCGACGGTCGCCGACGGTCGCCGACGGTCGGCTACTGCCGGCTGAACAGCTGGCCGCCGTCGCCGACCCACTCGACGTGCCAGGCCTCGGCGCCGTAGGCCGACGGGCTCTGCCACGGCCAGTTCCACCCGTAGCGGGCGGCGTGGGCCTGCATCCAGCTCCACCCCGGCGAGCCGAAGGTCAGCTCGCCGTCCTGGTCCTTCAGGTCGACGGCCTTGCCCCATCCGTGGTTCGACGTGCCCGGCACGGCGGCGTTCTCGCAGTGACCGAAGAAGCACCACAGGTTCCGCCAGTAGACCTGCCCGGCGAAGTCCCGGTAGCACTCCTCGGGCGCGAGGGCGACGCCGTCGTGGTTGGCGTCGTCGAGCATGGCCCGCAGGCTCGGCGCCGCCTGGCTCCAGACCGTGCAGCTCGGGTCGATCACGGTGAGCAGGCTCGGGTCGACGTTGCCGTTCGACTGGCCCGGATCGGTCGTTGGCGCGTTGTCCCACCGCACCCACGCCGGGTCGACCGCCGGGTAGCGGGCGCACCCTGCCGCCAGCACCGCCGCCGCGATCGCCACCCCGGCCAACGCCGCGAGCCGAGGCGGTCGCCGTCGCGCCGGTCGCTGCGGTCGCGCCGCTGGGCTCGCGGCCGGCTCGCCCCCGGTCGCGCGTCGGTCCGTCCTCGTCAGCCCCAGCATCGGCGACGGATCGTAGCGGGCCGACTACAGCGCGTCGGTGCCCTCCTCGCCGGTGCGGATGCGGCGCACCCGGTCGAGCCCGTGGGCCCAGACCTTGCCGTCGCCGATCTTGCCCGTGGCCGCCGCCCGGCTGATGGTCTCGACGACCTGGTCGGTGTCGGCGCTGTCGACCACGGCCTCGATCTTCACCTTGGGCACGTAGTCGATCTTGTACTCCGCCCCCCGGAAGGTCTCCGACTTGCCGCCCTGCCGCCCGAACCCCCGGACCTCGGTGACGGTGAGCCCGACCAGGTCGATGGCCTGCAGGGCCTCCTTCACGTCGTCGAGCTTGTGGGGCTTGATGATGGCGGTCACGAGATCGATCACGGGCCACACCGTAGGAAGACGGCGTGTCGGTCGCGTGTGCCGATCGTGACGACACCCTGACCGGCGTCTGTCCGGGGCGGCCGTCGCCGGTGGCGCCGGATCTCGCACGGCCCGAGGCTCGGGTGCCGATACCCTGGGCCGGCACCTTGACAGCCAGCAACCTCACGGGGCTGACCGGTTTCGACGTTGGGATCGGAAGGCGTTCGTGCGACCGGAGTTGCTCAGACTCCTTAAACGGGGCACCCCAAGAAGCGCCAAGAGCGACTTCGCTCTCGCCGCCTAGTTTCCAACCCTTCTAGGCCAAGAGAGACACAGCGACCAGCGATGGCACGCGGGGCCTGTCCACCACAGCCCGGCAACAGAAGTGGTGGAGGACCGCAGGGAGAGACCGCTGACGGCGTGAAAGACCGCTGACGCCGGGGAAAGACCCGGTGGCCGCTCCTCGGAGCAACCGACCCGGCGGTGGGCCAGCCACGAGGCCCGAGCACGGGAATGGTCGTAGCACGGTCGTCGACCGCTCGACGGACGAGGGTTCGATTCCCTCCAGCTCCACTCGGTGCCAGCGAACAGACGGTCCGGGCCGGTCGACGGCTCGGACCGTGGCGCGTGCGGGTCGATGCGAGACTCGCCGCCGTGTACCTCGTCTACGGGCTGACCCGGTCGTACTTCACGCGCAAGGTCACCGGCTACCTCGACTACACCGACCGGCCGTGGCGGCTCGAGCCCGGGGCCAACCAGCACCCGGTGGCGGCCGAGGCGGGGTGGAACGGCGGCATCCCGGTGGTCACGGTGCCCTCCGGCGAGCCGATGTGGGACTCGAGCCTGCTCATCGAGCACCTCGACGGCGCCCCCGACCGACCGGCCGACGGCACGGTCCTCCCCCAGGATCCGACGCTGCGGTTCCTCGCCCACCTGCTCGACGACTTCTCCGACGAGTGGTTCTACCGGCCGGCGGTCGGCAGCCGCTGGAGCTACCCCGACAACACGGTCACCGCCGGCTGGCAGATCGCCCAGGAGATCGCCGCCACCGCGCCGGTGCCGGCCTCCTTCGTCCGCCCGATGCTGGTGGCGACCATGACCAACAGCCTGATCCGGCTGGGCGTCACCGCCGAGAACATCGAGGCGTGGATGCAGGAGGTCCTGGTGCCCTGGCTCCAGGCGCTCGACGCCCACCTCGGCGACGGGTACCTGCTCGGCGACCGGCCGTGCCTGGCCGACTTCGCCGTCTTCGGGGCGAACGAGGCCCACTTCGTCGGCGATCCGGTGTGCCGCGAGCTGGTCGACGAGCACGGTCCGGCCGTCGTCGCCCACACCGGCCGGCTGCTCGAGCCGCAGCACCAGACCTTCGGCGACTGGATCGAGCCCGAGGCCATCCCCGACTCGCTGGTGGCGGTGATCGCCCAGGCCGGCCGCCACTACCTGCCCTGGGTCGCCGAGGCGACGGTCGCGGGCTCGGCCACGGTGACCTTCGAGGACGGCACCACCGCGGACATCGCGTCGACGCCCTTCCTCGACCAGGCCCGGGGCATCCTCCTGGCCCGCTACGTCGAGGCCCGCTCGCCGGCCCTCGACGCCGTGCTCGAGGAGGCCGGCGTGCTGCGCTGGTTCGCCGACCACGTCGACCGGGCGACGGCCGTGCCCGACGTCTCCGCGCGCTCGCAGCCGAGCGACAACCGCCCGTACGCCGTCGACTGATCAGGGCTCCGACCGACCGGCGGCAGGGACACGGGCCGGGCCCGCCGGCGAGCTCAGCCGGCGAGGCCGGCGCGGAGGCGGTCGAAGGTGGCGGTGAGCAGCGCAGGCAGGTCGTCGGAGCCGTCGTCGGCCAGCCAGAGCTCGACCGCCACCCGCAGGGCGGTGGTGGTGGCCGCCACCACCAGCCGCAGGTCGAGCTCGGAGAGGCCGTCGGCCCGGCCCGAGGCCCGCATCCGCTCGACCAGGTCGGCCTCCCAGCGCTGCTGGCGCTCGGCCGAGCGGGTGCGCAGCGAGTCGGTCGAGCGGACCACCCGGGTGCGGGCCTGCAGGGCGGCCCGCTCGTCGGCGTAGTCGCGGGTCAGCACCCGCGCCGCCCCTTCGAGGGCGTCCAGCGGCGCCAGGCCGGCGGGCTGCTCGTCGAGGGCGTCGAGCAGGCTGGCCTTGTGGGCGTCGCCGTCGGCGAACAGCACGTCCTCCTTGGCCCCGAAGTAGCGGAAGAACGTGCGGGCGGACACGTCGCACGCCTCGGCGATCTCCTCGACGGTGACCTGGTCGAAGCCCCGCTCGTCGAACAGGCGGAGGGCGGTGCGGGCCAGCCGATCGTGGGTCCGCTCCTTCTTCCGCTCCCGCAGTCCGGCGCTCATGACCCCCAGTGTGCCAGGTGCCACCGAAAAACGGCACGATCTGTCGGTTGTCAGGTTGTGACAGAACTGGTCGCACCGCCATACTCGGCGCCGTGACCGAGCGCGAGATGCACGACAAGCGGTGGTGGACCCTGGCGGTGCTCTGCCTGAGCCTGCTCATCGTCTTCGTGGGCAACTCGAGCCTCAACGTCGTGATCCCGACGCTGTCGACCAAGCTCGACGCCAGCAGCTCCGAGCTGCAGTGGGTCGTCGCCGCCTACTCGCTGGTCTTCGCCGGGCTGCTGTTCACCTCGGGGTCGATCGGCGACCGCTTCGGCCGCAAGGGCGCCCTGCAGCTGGGCCTGCTCGGCTTCCTGGTCGGCGCCGCCCTCGCCTCGCTGTCGACCCAGATGTGGCAGCTCATCGCCTGCCGGGCCTTCATGGGCGCCAGCGCCGCCTTCATCATGCCGTCGACCCTCTCGATCCTGGTCAACGTCTTCCCGCCCGAGGAGCGGGCCAAGGCCATCGGCATCTGGGCCGGCGTCACCGGCGGCGCCGGCGCCATCGGACCGGTGGCCAGCGGCTGGCTGCTCGGCCACTTCTGGTACGGCTCGGTCTTCCTGATCAACGTGCCGATCATCCTGGTGGCCCTCGGCCTCGGCGTCTTCCTGGTCCCGAAGTCGAAGGACCCCGAGCAGGCGCCCGTCGACCTGGTCGGCGCCGGCCTGTCGGTCGTCGGCATCTCCTCGCTCGTCTACGGGCTGATCCAGGCGCCGGACAAGGGCTGGTTGAGCGCCGAGACGCTGGCCGCCTTCGCCCTCGGCGTGATCGTGCTGGCCCTGTTCGTCGCCTGGGAGCGGCGCTCGGCCGAGCCCATGCTCGACATGAGCTACTTCCGCAACGGCGCCTTCAGCACCGCCACCGGCGGCATGATCCTGGTCTTCCTGGCCATGTACGGCGTGATGTTCCTCATCACCCAGTACTTCCAGCTCATCCTCGGCTACAGCCCGCTGTCGGCCGCCCTGCGGTTCCTGCCCATCGCCCCGATCATGATGGTCGTCTCCCCGCTGACCCCCCGGATCGTCGAGAAGGTCGGCGCCAACCGAGCCGTCGCCACCGGCATGGGGCTGGTCGCCCTCGGCTTCCTCGGCTTCACCCAGCTCGACGTGCAGACCGCCTACCTGTACGTCCTGCTCTGCGTGTTCGTCCTGGTCAGCGGCATCGCCCTGACCATGTCGCCCATGACCGCGGCCATCATGTCGGCGGTCCCGCCCCGTCGGGCCGGCGCCGGCTCGGCCATGAACGACGCCACCCGCGAGCTCGGCTCCGCCCTGGGGGTGGCGGTGCTCGGGAGCGTGGCCGCCTCCCGGTACGGGTCGGGGATCGCCTCGGCGGTGGCGCCGCTGCCGGCGGCCCAGCAGACGGCGGCACGGACCTCCCTCGGCGCCGCCCTCGAGATGGCCCGCCACCTGCCCGGGCAGATCGGCGCCCAGGTCACCTCGGCCGCCGAGCACGCCTTCGTCGGCGGCGTCCACGTGGCCGCCCTCACCGGCGCCATCCTCGCCGCCACCGCCGCCCTGCTCGTCCTGCGCTTCCTCCCCCGGCGCATCGCCCAGCACGGGGCAGTCAACGGTCCGGTCGAGGCGGCCGAGGACGTCGCCGAGCTGGCCCTCGCCGGGGTCCCGCCGGTGTTCCCCGACACCGCCGCCGAGCTGGCCGACGACGCACCCGGCGGCGTGCCCGCCGACCTTTCCGACGGCGAGCCCGCGCTGCCCCAGACCTGACCGTCCGCGGCCGGCGTCCGGCGCGCCCGCGGGCCGTCGGTGGCGGTGCCCCCGCCCGTGTCGCTACCGGCGGGGGTGCAGGGCCAGGAAGGTCCAGATGACCTGGCTGGAGTCGAGCTTCAGGTAGGGCGGACCGGTCTGACCCGACCCGCCGGTGGTGTGACCCATCCAGGCATGGGTGGCGCCGGTGACGGCCAGGAACTGCACCTCGGCCCCACCCCGGCAGCCGGCCCAGATGGTCGTCGCCAGGTCGTCGTTCTTCGGATCGACCGTCGAGGTCGGCGTCTTCTCGCAGTCGTCGGCCGCCGCCAGGGTGCTGGCGGCGTCCTTCGGCGGGTTGAACGACACGCCGGCCGCGCCCTGGCCCCTTCCCCCGTCGAAGGGGATGTTCTTGTCGGCCGTGCCGTGGATCTGCAGCACGGACACCGGCTGGGAGGGGTGGCAGGAGCCGAGCTCGAGCGAGGACGACTGGACGCCGATGGCCACGATCCGGTCGGCCAGCTGGCACGCCAGGCGGAAGGCCATGATCCCGCCGTTGGAGTGCCCGGCGGCCACCACCCGCGCCGGGTCGATCGGGTACCGCTGCTCGAGGTCGTCGAGGAGCAGCCGGACGAACCCGACGTCGTCGACGCCCTGCTTGACCGACGGGCCGCAGCACGCCCCGCCGTTCCAGGTGCGGATCGAGTCGGCGTTGGCGCCGACCCCGATGCCGTCGGGGTACACCACGACGAAGCCGTTGGCCTCGGCCACCCCGTCGAAGCCGGAGTTCCGCTCGAACTGGTGGCCCCAGCCGAACCCGCCGTGCAGCGCGACGAGCAGCGGCACCTTGGTGGCGGCGCTGGCCGTCTGCCCCCGCAGCGAAGTCGGCACGTAGACGTGGAAGGTGCGCCGGCGGCCGTCCGGCGTGGTGAGCGTCTCGTCGCTGGAGGTGCCCACCGGCGCCACCGCCGGCTTCGTGGTCCACGGTGCCGGGGCGCCCGAGGGCGACGGCGGGCGGCCGTCGGAGGAGGTCGGGGCGCCGGACCCCGACGGCGGCGGAGCAGAGGCTCCCGAGCCCGATGCCGCCCCCGAGGAGAGCCCGGACCCGGACCCCGACGACGAGCAGTCGGCCGCCAGCAGGAGCGCCACGGCCGCTGCGCAGACGAGCGCGGCGCGGCGGCCCGCTGGACGGAGCGACGGGCGACGGAGCGCCTGGGGGCGCCGGTTCGGTGGACCCTGTCGCTGCACCTGCGCTCCCTCGCTCGACGCCCGGCTCGCACGGCCGGCGCACCCGGATTCTGTCACCCCCCGTCCGTACGATGGAACGCGTGATCGATCCGGCCGAGGCGAGCGACGAGGCGCTGCGACAGGCGTTGCTCGACACCGAGGCCGAGCGCCGCGCCCTCGACGCCCGCACGGCCAGGATCGCCGCCGAGCTCGAGCGCCGGGGCACCTGCGACCGCGAGCACGGGCACCGAACCGGGTCCTGGTTGGCGGCCCGCACCGACCTGCCGACCGGCAGGAGCCGCTACCGGGTGCAGGTCGCGGCCAAGCTCGTCCGGCACTTCCCGGTGCTCCTCCGCGCCCTCGCCGACGGCCGCATCTCCTGGCACCACGTCGAGGTGATCCACGAGGCCGCCAACCCGCGCGTCATCGACCTGGTCGTCCAGCTGCAGCAGGCGCTGGTCGACTCGGCCCGGGGGCTGGCCTTCGTGCGGTGGCAGCACGAGGTCGGTCGCGTCCTCCGCCAGCTCGACGCCGACGGCGGCCACGACCCCGCCCGCGACCAGCTCGACCGCGCCTACCTGTCGCTCGGCGTCGACGGCCGGGTGCACCTCGCCGGCAGCCTCGGCCCCGAGCTGGGGCTCGCCGTCAAGGCCGAGCTCGAGCGCCGGGCCGACGAGCAGTTCCGCATCGCCACCCGCGACCACCAGACCTGCGATCGCCTGGCAGTACCCTGCCGGGCCGAGCTGCTGGCCCGGGGCCTGCACGAGATGTCCCGTCGATCGGCGGCGCGCCGCCTCCACGACTCGGTACCGACCCGGCCCGAGATCATCGTCACCGTCCACGCCGACGCCGACGCCGACGGCGAGCTGCAGGCCTCGACCGCCGACGGCATCCCCGTCGCCCCCACCACCCTGGCCCGCCTCTGCCCCGATCCGGTCTGGCGGCGCATGTGGCTCGACCCGGACGGCACCCCGCTCGACCTCGGCCGCAGCCAGCGCCACGCCTCACCCCAGCAGCGGGCCGCCCTGGCGGTGCGCGACGGCGGCTGCATCTTCCCGGGTTGCGACGTCCCGGTCGGCTGGTGCGACGCTCACCACGTCACAACCTGGCTGCAGCGGGGCCCCACCGATCTCTCGAACCTGGCGCTCCTGTGCCGGCACCACCACGGCGTCACCCATCGCGCCGGGTGGACGATGCAGCGGTCCCCCGACGGACCCGGCCGGTTCCGCTGGGTCACCCCCGGCGGCGACGTGCTGCGCGGCCAGCGCCACGGGCAGCAGGCGGTCGAGCACCGACGACGAGTCGAGCCCCTCGGGGCCTGACCGACCGCCTGAGGCGGGGACGAGCTGCGGTCAGCTGTCCTCGGGGATCTCCTCCCACCACTGGCACCACCACTCCGCGCCCACGAGGATGCGCAGCTTCATGTGCCAGCAGTAGGAGATCTCCGCCGTCGGATCGAGGTAGTAGAGGCAGGTCTCGCACTTCTCGTCGCCCGAGGGATGCCCCTTCAGCACGGCGTTCGAGGAGAGGATCTGCAGCTCCATCGAGAGCTTCTCGTCGATCTCCTTGGGCTCCGGTGGGGGGATCTCGTAGTCGGAGTCAGCCATGGCCGGAGAACCTAGTGAACGGCGGCACCCGCTCCGGCACTCGGGCGCAGCACCTTGGCGGGCACCCCGCCGACGACGGCGCGGTCGGGAACCTCGCCCCGCACCACCGATCCGGCGGCGACCACCACGTTGCGCCCGATGCGGCTCCCGGGCAGCACCACCGCGCCATGACCGATCCAGGAGCCGTCGCCGATCGACACCGGCTGGTGGACGCCGAGCTGGTGGCCGATGGGCCGCTCCGGGTCGTCGAAGGCGTGGTTGGCGTCGGTGACGTACACGTCCTGGCCGAACCACACGTCGTCGCCGATCTCGATCGACTCGTGGGCCACGATGCCGGAGCGGAGCCCGATGACGCACCGGTCCCCGATGACCAGCGCCCGGGGCGGGACGTCGTCCTGCTCCATCGAGTAGCCCGCCGACAGGGTGGCCCAGCCGGCGACGAGGGTGTCACGACCCAGGTGGATGCAGGCCTCGCCGTACAGCGCCGAGGCGGGGAAGGCGATGAGGCTGCCCCGGCCGAAGGAGCCGAACCGGTCGGCGGCCCGGGTCCCGGGGGCGATGGCCCCCGCCGTGCGCAACCGCTCCCACCCGCGGTGGACGAGCGAGCTCAGCACCCGCCGGGTCAGCGCCTGCCGCCGGGTCTCCCCCGAGGGATCGATCTTGAACGGCACGCCGATGCGGAACCCGGTCACGGGACGAGCACGGTACTCGGCGAGCGCCGCAGCGCCTCGTAGTGTCGGGCGATGCACCGGAGGAGGTGGATGACGCCGGCGCGTTGGTCCGTCCTCGCCGGGCTCGCCGTGGCGCTCGTGCTGGTCGGCGCCCGGACCGTCGGCGAACGGTCGCCGGCGGCGGCCCGCTCCGTGTCGCACCGGACGCCGTCGGTCGCCCCCAACGCCCCCGCACCTGACAGCTCGGCGCCGAGCACCGACGGGGCGCGGCGGGTGCTGGTCGTCGGCGACTCGCTGGTGTTCAACGCCGCTCCGCAGATCGGCGCGGTGTTCGAGCAGCACGGGGTCGAGGCCCGGTTCGTCGGCCACGGCGAGACCGGACCGCTGTCGGGCCAGGGCTGGTGGGCCCGCGAGGTCGGCTACCAGGTCCGGGCCTGGCACCCGGACGTGGTCGTCGTCGAGGCGTGCTGCAACTACATGGTCGACGAGCCCGGCTACCTGCTGGCCGACGGCACCACCGCCGCGCCGGACTCGCCCGCCATGTTCGACGCCTGGACGGCGCAGGTCCACGACCTGCGGCACGAGGCCGAGGCCGGCGGCGCGAAGGTGCTGTGGGTCCTCACGCCCGACGCCGGGCCCCAGTGGTCGGTGACGTACCGGGACCGCGTCACCCACCTCAACCTGATCGCCGGCGGGCTGGGGGTGCCGTTGATCGACTGGCTCGGGGTCCTCGAGCCGAGCCGGACCTTCACCCCGACGATCCCCGGGCTCGGCGGGCCGGTGGCGGTGCGGACCCCCGACGGCCTCCACCTCACCGACGCCGGGAACCAGCTGGTGGCCGACGCGACCTGGCGACAGGTCGGCTTCTACCTGCCGGCCGCCTGAGCGGCGTCCCGCCGGCGGTGGGCCGGCCCCGATCGACGGGCTCAGCGCAGCTCGTAGACGATCGGGGCCCGACCCCGACCGGTGTGGTGCTCCTTGGGACCGAGGCGGGCCGCTCGGCCCTCCTCGACCAGCTCCTCGACGGCCTTGCGCACGGTGGCCGGCGATCCGCCACCGGCCCGATCGCGCACGTCGGCGAGGGTGAACTGCTTGGGCAGGCTCAACGCCGCCGACTTGAGCTGGTCGGTCGAGATCTGCGGCGCCCGCCCGCCGCCCGACCGCGGGCTCGACGACCGCCGGCGGCGACGGCCCTGCACCGAGAACCCGGCCCGCTCGAGGACGTCGTCGGGCACCCCGAGCGCCTGGAAGGCGCCGCCGGGGATCGACTCGGCCTCGGCGTAGGCGGCGGCGTGGGCCTCGAAGTCGGCGACGATGGCGTCGCCGTCGGCCTGGCGGGCGTGGTCGAGGTCGGCGAGGGCGTGGAGCTTGGCCAGCGGGTCGGCGGCGTCGGCCACCGCCGCCTCGGCCCGGGCCACCGCCTGCTGGTCGACCGCCGATCCCGGATCCTGCAACCACTCGAGGTAGCGGCGGACGGCGGACTCAGCGCTGGTGGCCATGCGGCGACGTTGTACCACCACGGCCCGGGCCGGCCCCAGACGATGCGGCGGCCATGCCTAACGTGGCGACGTGGCTCGCCGACACCGTGCTGGCGACGCGCACCGGACGGGGCTGCGCGTGGCCGGTCGCGCCCTTGTCGCGGCGCTGCTGCTGGCGGTCGTCGGTGGCGGGTGCGGCGGCTCGGCGCCGGCGCCCCGGGGCTGGGCCGGGATCGACCAGCGCATCGACCAGCGGGTGCAGGACGACGACCTCGACGGCGCGGTCCTGGTCGTCCGGCGCGGCACCACCACGCTGCACCAGCACACGTCCGGTTCGTACCGGCTCGACACCGAGGTCCCCATCGCCTCGGCCAGCAAGTGGCTCACCGCCGCCCTGGTCATGACCCTCGTCGACCAGGGGAAGCTCACGCTCGATGCGCCGGTCGCCGCCTACGCGCCGGAGCTGGCCGGCCTGGTGGGTCCCGCCGTCACGATGCGCCAGCTGTTGAGCCACACCCACGGGCTCGGCCCGACGGACGGCTGCGAGCTCGATCCGGTGGCGAGCGACGGCTCCACCGCCTGCAACGGCACCCCGGTCGACCCACCGGGCACCACCTTCGCCTACGGGTCGACCGGACCCGACCTGGCCGGTCGCGTGGTCGAGGTCCTCACCGGTCAGCCGTTCGAGACCGCCTTCCAGCAGCGCATCGCCGAGCCGGTGGGCATGACCGGGACCACCTTCCTCGGGTCCCCGGGGAAGGGCGAGACGGCGCAGCCCGACCCGGCCGGGAGCGCCCGCTCGACGGCGTCCGACTACCTGCGGTTCGAGCAGATGCTGGCCGCCGGAGGGACCATCGACGGCCGCACCGTCCTCTCCCCCGCCTCGGTGCAGTCCATGTTCCAGGTCGAGACGGCGCACGCCCACTTCAAGGACGACGAGGTCGCCGCCGAGCTCGACAGCATCGGCTACGCCCTCGGGGCGTGGGTCGAGTCCGCCAACGCCGACGGCCGGGCCGAGGTGATCGACGGGTCCGGCGCCTACGGCGCCTACCCGTGGATCGACACCCGACGCGGGGTGTACGGGATCGTGCTCGTCGTCGACGGGAACGACCCGGGGCCCTCCGGTGCGGTGAGCCGGAGCCACGACGACATGATGGCCGTCGACCGGGTGCTCGACGGCCGGTCCTGACGACGTTCAGGCCTCGGCGTCGGCTCCCGCGGCGGTCGCCGCCGACGTGACCGGGTCGGGCGCCTCGCCGAAGCGGGACAGCGCCACCGCCCCGCCCACCGCGGCCAGGAACCCGACCAGCGCCAGCGCGCCTCCGCCGGCCCGTGGCGTCTCCCCCAGCACCAGCAGGCCGAACCCGGCCGGCAGCACCGTCTCGCCCAGGGTCATGGTCGCCGTGGCGGCGGTGACCGACCCCCGCTGGAGCGCCACCGCGAAGGCCCAGAGCCCGACCAGCGCCCCGATGACCGCCCCGTAGGTCGCCGGGTCGGCCAGGAGGTGCCCGAGGGCGAACCGGTCGATCACCCGCACGCACGTGTCCCCCAGCCCGAAGCCGACACCGGCCACCAGCCCCAGGAACGGCGCCGCCCGAGGCCCGTCCATCCGCAGCGCCAGCGCGCCGGCGGCGGCGGTGAGCACCGCGATGGCCAGCAGCCCGGCCCGGAGGGCGATCGACGTCGACGGCGTCGAGTCGGACGCCGCCGACGCACCGAGCAGCGCCAGACCACCGCACACCGCCGCCACCCCGGCCCACTCGGCCGGCGAGAGGCGCACGTCGAAGGTCCGGGACGCGATCACCGCGGTGACCGCCAGGCTCGACGCGATGCACGCCTGCACGAGGAACAGCGGCTGGTCCTGCAGGGCGGCGAAGGAGAGCAGGAAGCCGAGCCCGTCGCAGCCGAGGCCGATCAGGTAGAGCGGCTGTCGGGCGATGTCGGCCACCTGGCCCACGTCCACGCCGGTGGCGGCCTCCTCCGAGGCGGCCCGACGGGCCCCGACCGCCTGCAGCACGGTGGCGACCCCGTAGGCGACGGCCGCCCCGAGGGCGCCGAGGAGGCTGAGCCGCATCGGTCGACCCTACGTGGCCCGCCTCGGGAGGAGGTGGTTCGCCGTCGGCCCGAGCGGGTAGCCGACCGGTGTCCACGAAGGAGGTCGACATGCCCAACCGCGAACCCGGTCCGAGCGTCAAGGACGACGAGCAGTACGAGGCGCTGCGCCGCGAGGGCGCCAGCAAGGAGAAGGCGGCCCGCATCGCCAACGCCTCGGCCAACTCGTCCCGGTCCGACGTGGGAGAGCGCGGCGGCGAGGCCGAGAACTACGAGGACCGCACCGTCGACGAGCTGCGCGAGCGCGCCGCCGAGCTCGACATCTCCGGTCGCTCCAAGATGAACAAGTCCGAGCTGATCGACGCCCTTCGCAACCACTGACGCGGCGTCGCTCCGGTCACACGGGCGGGGGTTGCCATTGTCGCCCTACCTACTGGTAGGTAGGCTGGCGGATCGCCCCCACGCTCTTCCGGAAAGAGGCCTCGTGAAGGACCACGGCATCGAACGCGCAGCCGACGAGCGCGTCAACAAGCTGACGTCGATCCCGTTCATCCTGGTCCACGTCCTGTGCCTGGCCGCCCTCTTCACCGGGGTCACGGCCAAGGCGCTGATCCTCTGCGTCGTGCTCTACGTGGTGCGGATGTTCTTCATCACCGCCGGCTACCACCGCTACTTCGCCCACCGCAGCTACAAGCTCGGTCGAGGCATGCAGTTCGTCATGGCCTTCGGTGGGGGCACCTCCGCCCAGAAGGGCCCGCTGTGGTGGGCGGGCAACCACCGCAACCACCACCGCTTCAGCGACACCGAGCGGGACCTGCACTCGCCGCTCAAGGGCTTCTGGTGGAGCCACGTCGGCTGGATCCTCTGCGACAAGCACAACGAGCTCGACGTCGACAAGGCCATCAAGGACTTCGCCAAGTACCCGGAGCTGCGCTGGCTGAACACGCACGACTGGGTGGCGCCGTGGCTGCTCGGCGTCGCGTCGTTCCTGATCGCCGGGTGGTCCGGGGTCATCGTCGGCTTCTTCTGGAGCACGGTCCTGGTCTGGCACGGGACCTTCACCGTCAACTCGCTGGCCCACGTCATGGGCCGCCGCCGGTACGCGACCTCCGACACCAGCCGCAACTCCGCCCTCATCGCCTTCTGGACCCTCGGCGAGGGTTGGCACAACAACCACCACTACTTCCCGGCGTCGGCCCGGCAGGGCTTCTACTGGTACGAGTACGACTTCACCTACTCGGTGCTGAAGGGGCTCAGCTACCTCGGGCTGGTGCACGACCTCAAGGTGCCGCCGAAGAAGATCATGGCCAGCGCCCGGGTGCGCGACGGCTCCTTCGACGAGGGCATGTTCCGCAGCTACTGGTCGAAGGCCCAGGCGGCGCTGGGGCCGGTCCGCCGGCTCGACGACGAGGGCGCCACCGCCGAGGAGGACCGCGAGAACGTGCGCTCCCACCGCGTCGCCCTCGAGGACTACGTGGCGTCCTCGCTGCGCAGCGCCGAGGAGCTGGCCAAGCTGACCCGCCGCCAGACCCGGGCCGCGGTCGGCACCGAGTAGCGGATCAGTCCAGCCCGGCGCTCAGCTTCTCGAGCGCCTGCTCCTCGCTGACGTCGAGGGCGAAGCTCAGCTCGGAGACCAGGATGCCCCGGGCCCGCTCGAGCATGGACTTCTCGGCGGTCGAGAGGCCCTTGCCCTTCTCCCGCAGCGCCAGGTTCCGCACCACCTCGGCGACCTGGTAGACGTCGCCGGACTTCATCTTCTCCTGGTGGTTCTTGAAGCGGCGGCTCCAGTTGGCCGGCTCGCGCACGTCGCGCTTGCCGATCAGGCGGAACAGGTCCTCGACGTCGGTCTCGCTGATCGGCGGCCGCATGCCCACCTCCTCGGCCTTGTCGACGGGGACCGAGAGCGTCAGCTCACCGTGGACCATCTGGAGCACGAGGTACTCCCTGGTCTCACCGAGGAGCTCTCGCTTCTCCTTCTTCTTGATCACTGCAGCACCGTGGTGCGGGTACACGACGCGGTCGCCGACCTTGAAGCTCAACCCTTGCTCCCTGCGTAGGCCGTCTCCGGCTCGAACGGACCGTCCATTGTGGCAGGTCGGCGGCCCATCTCCCTACCCGGCCGGGCAGGGGCCCGAGGTGACCTGGATGTCCTTGCCGGTCTTCGGCAGGGTCACGCACGCCGACTGGCCGCCCTGGTCGACCTGCAGGTGGCCGTCGTCGTCGAGGCCGTCGCCGTTCTTGTCCTCGATGCCGGTCACCGTGGGGTCGCCGGGCAGGTCCTTCACGACCTGGTGCAGCACGTCGATGTTGCGCACGCCCTTGGCGTCGGCGTCCTTGTTGTTCTTCAGGCTCACCCGGATGGCCTCGGCGGTGGCCCGGGCCCGGACCTTGTTGGTGCCGTTGGCCACGTCGGAGCCGAGATCGGTGGCCCCCGAGGAGATGTCGGAGCCGATGTCGGTCGCGGTCTGCTTGATGCTCTTGCGGGTGCTCGACGAGCAGCTCACCGCGGTCGAGAGCAGGACGGCGGTGAGCACGGCCAAGGCGATCCAGGGGCTACGTCGCGACATGCCCAACGGCTTACCAGCTGAAGTGGGTCGGGTTCTCGGCGAGCGTCTGGTCCGACGCGTAGGGGGTGACGAGTCGCACGGCCCGGTAGTAGCCCTCGGCGGCGGCGATGCACGTCGGCTTGACGATCACGTTGTAGGAGTCGCACCGGTGCTTCATGTCGTTCAGGAAGCGCTGGTCGGCCACGTACTTGTTGCGCTCGGTGAAGAGCTGGTGGCCGGACTGCGCGCTGATCCGCTTGAGGTTGCGCCAGCTGAAGTCGTGACGGAAGCAGGCCTCGTCGAAGTGGTACGGCGAGCCACCGAGGGGCCCGGCCGAGCAGCCGTCGGTGCTCCAGTCCATGTAGGCGTACCCGGACGCAGCCGGGTCCTGGTGCAGCGAGGCGAAGCTGTCGTAGCTGATCCCGTTGACCAGGTGGTCGAGGTCGCTCAGCTGCTGCTGGGCGGTCGGCGTGGCATCGCACGCCGAGAGCAAGAGGGCCAGGGCCGACACGACCCCAGCGACGAACACCAACGGTCCACGGCGCACCGACGAACGCATGCGAACTCCCCCCAGGTCTGGACCGCTCCCCCTCGGAACGGACTGCTGATGGTACCCCGAGGACGTCAGACGTCGAGGAACCGGCTCACGGCCACCGCCGCGCCGATGGCGCCGGCGGCCAGGCCCACCACCAGGATCAGCAGGCTGGCGCTGACGACGTCACTCGTCGCCACCACGAACTGCTGCAGCAGCTCGATGCCGTTGCTGCCCGCCAGCCGGTCGGCGAACACCCGGTTCAGCCCCACCACGGCCAGGATGGCCAGGAGCGCGCCGAAGAGTCCTTCGACCAGCCCCTCGAGCATGAACGGGATGCGGATGAACCAGTTGGTCGCCCCCACCAGCTTCATGACCTCGATCTCGCGCCGGCGGGCGAACATGGCGGTGCGGATGGTGTTGAGGATGAGCATGATGGCGGCGCCGAGCAGCACCAGGGCCACGACCAGGATGCCGGCGCTCAGCACGCCGGACAGCCGTTGCATGGTCTTGATCGTCTGCGACGCCGAGTAGACGTCGAAGACCCCGGCCTTCTTCTTGTAGCGGCTGACCAGGTTGGAGACGGTCTGGAAGTCGCTGCGCACCGGGGCCACCCGGAAGGAGGCGGGCAGGTCGCTCGGCTTGATGCCGGCGTTCAGGTAGGCGGGCTGGTCCTTGTTGAGCTGCTTGAACTCCTCGTAGGCGCGCTGCTGGTCGTAGTAGGTGAAGCGCTTGACGTCGGGGTCGGTCTGCAGGGCGCGCTTCACCGCGTCGCGCTGGCCGGCCTGGATGTCGGGGTTCAAGAAGACGATGAACTGGACGTTGCCCTTCCAGCGGACCGTGGCGTTCTGCACGCCCTGGCGGATCAGGAGCGAGCCGCCGAACAGGGCCAGCGAGACGGCGACGGTGAGCATCGACGCGATGGTCAGGGTGAAGTTGCGGCGCAGGTTGGTGCCGGTCTCGCGCAGCAGGTAGTCGACCTTCATCGCCATGCGATCACCGTCACTCGTACACGCCGCGCGCCTGGTCGCGGATGATCGAGCCCCGGTCGAGCTCGATGACGCGACGACGCATGGTGTCGACGATCGACCGGTCGTGGGTGGCCATGACCACCGTGGTGCCGGTGCGGTTGATCCGGTCGAGCAGCCGCATGATGCCGACCGAGGTCGTGGGGTCGAGGTTCCCGGTGGGCTCGTCGGCCAGCAGGATCAGCGGTCGGTTGACGAAGGCCCGGGCGATCGACACCCGCTGCTGCTCGCCGCCGGAGAGCTCGTGGGGGTAGTTGCCGGCCTTCTTGCCCAGTCCCACCAGCTCGAGGATGGCCGGCACCTGGGTCTTGATGACGTGGTTCGGACGGCCGATGACCTGCAGCGCGAAGGCCACGTTCTCGTGCACGGTCTTGTTGCTGAGCAGCTTGAAGTCCTGGAAGACGCACCCGATGTTGCGGCGCAGGAACGGCACCTTCCAGCTGCCCAGCTCGGCGATGTCGTTGCCGGCCACGAAGATGCGGCCCTGATCGGGCGTCTCCTCCTTGTTGAGCAGCCGGATCATGGTCGACTTGCCCGAGCCCGACGGGCCGACCAGGAAGACGAACTCGCCCTTCTCGATGTTGGCGTTGGCCGACCGGAGCGCGACGACGTCGCCCTTGTAGGTCTTGGTCACGTCTTCGAGCTTGATCATGGGGGGTGGGCGCTCGCTCGGGGCGTTCGGCGATCGGACAGCAGAAACGGGAAGCCCCGAGGCCCCCCGCTGGCCGGAGATGGTACCAGCGGGCTCCGCCGCGGAACGTCACCCCCGGCGTGCGTCCGGGTGGCGACGACCGACATGCTGGGCGCCGTGGTTGCCGAGCCGATGGTCTGCCGGGCCAGCTGGAGCGCCTGCCTCGCCGGGGTGCTCGACGGCGCGCTGGTGGGCACGGCGGTGGGCCTGGTGGCCGGGGTCGCGCTCGGCGGACCGCTCGGGTGGGTGCTGCTGCCGCTCGGCCTGGCGGCCGGCGCCGGGCTGGCCGGTGCCGTGCTGCGCCGCCGCCTCTGGGTGCGCCTCGACGCCGAGGGAATCGAGACCAGCTCGGTCCGCAGCCTGGAGCGGGTGCCGTGGACCGAGGTGGCGGCCGTCGGCCTGGTGCCGGGGCGGGTCGGGCGCTCGGGCCGGACCTGGGCGGTGGGCCTGTGCCGCCGCGGTGGGATCGACGTGGTGCGGGTGCCGGCGCTGGCGGTGCGGACCCCGCTCGTCGTCCGCCTCGGCGACGACGACCAGGCGGCGCGCACCGAGGAGCGGCGCGACCACCTGCTCGACCCGGTCCTCCCCTTCGCCGAGGCCCACGGCATCGAGGTGGTGGACGGCGACCTGGTGGCCTGGTGGGACCTCGAGGCGCCCGACCCGATCTAGCCCTCGGCCAGCGCCTGCTGGCGCTGCCAGCGCAGGTAGGCCTCGATGAAGCGGTCGATGCCGCCGTCGAGCACCGACTCGGGGTCGCCGCTCTCCTCCTCGGTGCGGAGGTCCTTCACCATCTGGTACGGCGCCAGCACGTAGCTGCGGATCTGGCTGCCGAAGCCGACCGAGCGCTGCTCGCCCCGGATGCTGGCCAGCTCCTGCTCGCGCGCCTCGCGCTGCACCTCGGCCAGCTTGGCCTTCAGGATCTGCAGGGCCCGGTCCTTGTTCTGGTGCTGGCTGCGCTCGTTCTGGCAGGAGGTGACGATGCCGGTGGGCAGGTGGGTGATGCGCACCGCCGAGTCGGTGACGTTCACGTGCTGGCCCCCGGCGCCGGAGGAGCGGTAGGTGTCGATGCGGAGGTCCTTCTCGTCGACGACCACGTCCGGCACGTCGTCGAGGAAGGGCGTCACCTTCAGCGCGGCGAAGGCGGTCTGGCGCTTGCCCTGGGCGTTGAACGGCGACATGCGCACCAGTCGGTGCACGCCGTGCTCGGAGCGCAGCCGGCCGTAGGCGTTGCGGCCCTTGACCAGGAAGGTGGCCGAGCTGATGCCGGCCTCGGCACCGGCGGACACCTCGTCGAGCTCGACCTCGAGGCGGTGCTGCTCGGCCCACCGCAGGTACATGCGCAGCAGCATGTTGGCCCAGTCCTGGGCGTCGGCCCCGCCCTCGCCGGACTGCACCTCGCAGATGGCGTCGGCGTCGTCGTGCTCGCCGGTGAAGAGCGAGCGCAGCTCGAGGCCGGCGAAGTCGCGCTGCAGCGAGGTCAGCGACTCCTCGATCTCGCCCGCCAGCGACTCGTCCCCCTCCTCGACGGCCAGCTCGTGGAGGGTCGCGACGTCGTCGATGCGGGTGGTGAGGGCGTCGAACTGGTCGAGGTCCTCGTTCACCTGGCTCAGCTCGCCGGTGACCTGCCGCGCCTTGTCCGGGTCGTCCCAGAGGTCCGGGCGCGACGCCTCGGTCTCGAGCTGCGGCCGGCGGCCCCGGAGGTCGTCGACGCGCAGGTAGACGCGCGCCTCGTCGAGGCGGCGCCGCAGGTCGGCCACGTCGTCGGTCACGTCACGCATGCACCGATGATGCTGGCGCACCCCGCCCCCTTCCGGCGAACTTGTCGTGATCCGCACGCCCAGAGCGTGAAAATCACGACGAGTTCGGCAGGGGGGTGGTCCTACCGTGGATCGGCTGTGCCCACGGCTCATCGACCGTCGGACCTCCGACCGCTGCTCGACCGGCTGCGCCCCGAACGTCGCAGCCTGCTCGGGCTCACCGGCCTGCTCGTGCTGGCCATGGGGCTCCCCCTGGCCGGCCCCGTGCTGGTCGGCCGCTTCGTCGACGCCGCCCTGGCCGGCGACCCCACCGCCACCCTCCTGGCCATCGCCGGTGCGTTCCTCGCCACCACCCTCGCCGGTGACGGCCTGCAGCTCCTCGTCACCTGGCTGTCGGTGCGGCTGGCCTGGCGGGTCGGCAACCGGCTCCGGCTCGACCTCTGCCGCCACGCCCTCGCCCTCGACCTCACCTGGCACGGCGAGCACAGCCCCGGCCAGCTCATCGAGCGCATCGACGGCGACGTCGACGCCCTGACCCGCTTCTCCTCCACCGCGGTGCTGCAGCTGGCCGGGAACGCCCTCATGGTGATCGGCACGGTCGTGGTGGCCGCCGTCATCGACTGGCGGGCCGGCCTGCTCATCCTGGGCGCCTCGATCGCCGCCACCGTCGTGCTGGTGCTGTTCCGCCAGGCCGCCGTCCCCCACTGGGACGACGAGCGAGAGGTCCAGTCGCAGCTCTACGGCGACCTCGAGGAGCGCCTCGGCGGGCTCGAGGACCTGCGGGCCAACGGCGCCGGGCCGTGGGCGCTGCACCGGCTGCACCACCACTCCGCCGGGTGGTGGCGCACCGCCCGCCGGGCCGCCCTCTGGGGCGACGGGTCCATCGCCGGCGCCAGCCTGGCCTTCGCCGCCGGCTCGGTGCTGACCCTCGGACTCGGGGTGTGGCTCCACGCGCGCGCCGAGCTGAGCATCGGGTCGGTGGTGGCGCTGTTCCAGTTCTCCCAGCGGGTCAGCGATCCGCTCTGGCAGGTCTCCGAGCAGCTCGCCGAGATGCAGAAGGCGGCCGCCGGCACCCGGCGCGCCGCCGCCCTGCTCTCCGAGACGCCGGCGCTGGCCGAGCCCGAGCGCCCGGTGCCGCTGCCCGGTGGGCCGCTGTCGCTCGACCTCGACCGGGTCGACCTGGCCTACGGCGACGATCCGGCGGTGCTCCACGGCATCAACCTGCACCTGGGCGCCGGTCGGTCCCTCGGCGTGGTCGGCCGCACCGGCAGCGGCAAGACCAGCCTCGGCCGCCTGGCTGCCCGGCTGTGGGACCCCACCGCCGGCGCCGTCCGGCTGGGCGGCATCGACCTGCGCCGCCTGGCCACCGCCGACCTGCGCCGGCGGGTCGCGGTCGTCACCCAGGAGGTGGAGATCTTCCGGGCCAGCGTGCGCGACAACCTGACGCTGTTCGGCCACGTGGCGGTCGACGACGACGGGCTGCGCCGCGCCCTGGGCGAGGTCGACCTCGGCCGGTGGGTCGACGGGCTTCCTCACGGCCTCGACACCGAGCTGCACGGCACCGACGACCTCTCCGCCGGTGAGGCCCAGCTGCTGGCCTTCGCCCGGGCCCTGCTCACCGACCCGGGTCTGGTGGTGCTGGACGAGGCGTCGAGCCGGCTCGACCCTGCCACCGAGGCGCGCCTCCAGGCGGCGACCGGCCGACTGGTGCAGGGACGGACCGTCGTGGTCATCGCCCACCGTCTGGCGACCCTCGACGCCGTCGAGGAGATCGCGGTGGTCGAGCGCGGCCGCGTCGTCGAGCACGGGCGTCGTCCCGACCTCGCCCGCCGGCCCGACAGCCGCTACGCCCGGCTGCGGGCCACGGCCGTCGCCGCCGAGCTCGCCGGAGCGGCGTCGTGAGCGCGTCCGCGCCCCACGAGCGCTCGACGCCGATCGCCTGGCGGATCCTGTGGGACGACCCGTGGACCTGGGGCATCGCCCTGGTCGGCTGGGTCACCTTCTTCGCCCTGCCGCTGCCGGCCGGGCTCGTGGCCAAGGCCATCCTCGACCGGGTGGCCGCCCACCCCGCCGACGGCGTGTGGGTGCTGCTGGCGGTGCTGGCCGGGCTGCAGCTCGGCCGCTGGACCGTGCTCGGCGCCGCCATCGTGCAGTGGCACGGCGCCTGGGTGTTCTGGCACACCGTCCCCCGCGTGAACCTGCTGGCGTCGCTCGTCGGCGACCCCGGCCCGGTCACCGACCGGCTGCCCGGGTCGGCCGGCGAGGCGGTGTCCCGGTTCCGCGACGACACCCGCGACATCGCCCAGATCCTCGACGTCTGGCTCGACCTCATCGCCGCCTTCACGGTGTCGGTCGCCGCCCTGATCGTGCTGCTCACCATCGACGCCCGGGCGGCCCTGGCGGTGGCCGCGCCGGTGCTGGCCGTGCTGGCCATCGGCCACGTGCTCGGGCACAAGCTGCGGCAGTGGCGCTGGGCCGAGCGCGTCCGCACCGCCGCGGTCACCGGGTTCGTGGGCGACACCTTCGGCGGGATCGCAGCGGTGAAGGTGGCCGGCGCCGGCGACGCGGTGCTCGACCGGTTCGGCCAGCTGAGCGACCACCGGGCCGAGGCCGCCCGGCGAGACCAGGTCGGCACCCAGCTGGTCCAGACGCTGTCGGGGGTGACGGCCAACGCCGGGCTGGGGCTGGCCCTGCTCCTCATGGCCCCGACCATCCGCCGAGGCGGGCTCGGCGTCGGCGACGTGGTCCTCTTCGCCACCTACAGCTCGGTGATGGCCGGACTGCCCCGCATGACCGGCCGCTACGCCACCTTCCGGCGCCAGGCCGACGTCTCGGTCGCCCGCCTCGGTCGGCTGCTGCCCGAGCGACACCCGGCCCGCGCCGCCCGGCCGGTGGTGACCCACCTGCGCCACGGTCCGCCTCCGCTCCGCCCCGACCCGCTCCCCGGTCCGAGCGCCCGCGCCGGCGACGAGCGGTTCGACCGGCTCGCCGTCGAGGGCCTGTCGGTGCGCCTCGACGACGACGCCGCGCTGCACGGCGTCGACCTGGAGGTCGCCCGCGGCCGGTTCGTGGTGGTCACCGGCCCCGTCGGCTCGGGCAAGTCGCTGCTGCTGCGCGCCCTGCTCGGCCTGGTCCCCCGGGCCGGCGGATCGATCCGGTGGAACGGCCGGACGGTCGAGGACCCGTCGGTGCTGCTGGTGCCGCCCCGGGCCGCCTACCTGCCCCAGGTGCCCCGGCTGTTCAGCGAGCCGCTGGCCGACACCGTGCTGCTCGGCACCGATCCCGCCGCGCTCGACGACGCCCTGGCGCTGGCCTGCCTCGACGCCGACGTGGCCGCCATGCCCCACGGCGCGGCGACCGTCGTCGGGCCGAAGGGGGTCCGGCTGTCCGGTGGCCAGATCCAGCGGACGGCGGCGGCGCGCGCCTTCGTCCGCCGGCCCGAGCTGCTGGTGGTCGACGACCTGTCGAGCGCCCTCGACGTCGACACCGAGCGACGCCTCTGGGACGGCCTGTTCGCCCGGGCCGACGGGGACGTGACCGTCCTGGCCGTGTCCCACCGCGAGCACGTGCTGGCCCGCGCCGACGACGTCATCGAGCTGCGGGCCGGGCGCCGGGTCTGACCGGGCCGGTCAGACCCGACCGTGGCAGTTCTTGAACTTCTTGCCGCTGCCACACGGGCAGGGGGCGTTGCGGGGGGTCTTGTCCCAGTCGGACTTCACGACCGGGGTGTTGACGACCTCGTCCTCGGGGACGTCGTCGGGCACCGGCTGGCCCTGGGCGGCGGCCTGGGCACGGGCGGCGGCGGCCATGCCACCGGCCCCGCCGACCGCGGACTCGTCGGGTGCGGAGTAGCGCACGTCGGTGACCGCGGCGTCGTCGGGCCGGGGCTGCTCGACCACCTGCACGTGCATGACGTACTTGACGAAGTCCTCGGCGATGGTGTCCATCATCTGGCCGAACATGTCGAAGCCCTCGCGCTGCCACTCCACCAGCGGGTCCTTCTGGCCGAGGGCCCGCAGCCCGATGCCCTCCTCGAGGTAGTCCATCTCGTAGAGGTGCTCGCGCCAGTACTGGTCGATGAGCTGGAGCATGACCTGGCGCTCGATCTCGCGGAGGGTCTCGGAGCCGAACTCCTTCTCGCGCGACTCGTAGTAGCCGGTCGCCTCGCCCATGATCGTGTCGTAGAGCTCGTCGGTGCTGAGCCCGTGGCCCAGCTGGTCCACGGTCAGCTCGGTCGGGAAGAGGCCGCCGATCTCGGTGTGCAGCGCCTCGATGTCCCACTCCTCGGCGAAATCGGTGGCGCAGTGGGTCGAGATGATGCTCTCGACCGACTCGGCCAGGTTCTCGAGCACCTCCTCGCGCAGGTCGGCGTCCTCGAGGATCTGGTCGCGGCGCTTGTAGATGACCTTGCGCTGCTCGTTCATCACCTCGTCGTACTTGAGGACGTTCTTGCGGATCTCGGCGTTGCGCTGCTCGACGGTGTTCTGGGCCCGCTCGATGGCCTTGGTCACCATGCGGGCCTCGATGGGGACGTCGTCGGGCAGCGCCTTGCCCATGACCCAGTTCATGGCCCCGGTGGCGAAGAGCCGCATGAGCTCGTCCTCGAGCGAGAGGTAGAACCGGCTCTCGCCGGGGTCTCCCTGGCGCCCGGACCGGCCCCGCAGCTGGTTGTCGATGCGGCGGCTCTCGTGCCGTTCGGTGGCCAGCACGTAGAGGCCACCCAGCTCGCGGATCTTGTCGCCCTCGGCCTTGCACTCCTCCGCGTACTTCTCCCGCAGCGCCTCGTACCGCGGGGCGCCCTCGTCGCTCTCGGGATCGAGCCCCTCGGCCTTGGTGTCGCGCTCGGCGAGCAGGTCCGGGTTGCCGCCGAGCAGGATGTCGACGCCCCGTCCGGCCATGTTGGTGGCCACCGTGACCGAGTGGAGCCGTCCGGCCTGGGCCACGATCTCGGCCTCCCGGAAGTGCTGCTTGGCGTTCAGCACCTCGTGGGGGATGCCCCGCTTCTCGAGCAGCCGGCTGAGCTTCTCGGACTTCTCGACCGAGATGGTGCCCACCAGCACCGGCTGCCCGGCCTCGTAGCGCTCGGCGATGTCGTCGGCGCAGGCGCCGAACTTCACGTCCTCGCCCTTGTAGATCAGATCGGCCTCGTCCTTGCGGATCAGCGGCTTGTGCGTCGGGATGGGCACGACCTGCAGGTCGTAGGTCGAGGCGAACTCGCCGGCCTCGGTGACCGCCGTGCCGGTCATGCCGGCGAGCTTGTCGTAGAGGCGGAAGTAGTTCTGGAGGGTGATGGTGGCGAGGGTCTGGTTCTCCTCCTTGATCTTCACCCCCTCCTTGGCCTCGACCGCCTGGTGCAGCCCCTCGCTCCAGCGCCGGCCCTCGAGGATGCGGCCGGTGAACTCGTCGACGATCTTCACCTCGCCGTGCTGGAGGATGTAGTCCTTGTCGCGCTTGTAGAGCTCCTTGGCCTTCAGGGCGGACTGGAACTGGTGGACGAGGTTCTGGCTGACCTCGTCGTAGAGGTTGTCCAGCCCGAGCTGCTTCTCGACCTTCTCCACGCCCGAGTCGGTGGGGGCGACCGTGCGCTTCTCCTCGTCGACCTCGTAGTCGACGTCGCGCTTCAGCCCCCGGACCACGCTGGCGAACTTGTAGTAGAGCTTCGCCGCGTCGGACACCCGCCCGCTGATGATGAGCGGCGTGCGGGCCTCGTCGACGAGGATCGAGTCGACCTCGTCGACGATGGCGTAGGCGTGGCCCCGCTGGACCTTGTCGGCCAGCGTCATGGCCATGTTGTCGCGGAGGTAGTCGAAGCCGAACTCGTTGTTGGTGCCGTAGGTGATGTCGCAGGCGTACATCTCCCGCTTGGCGGCGGGGTCGTAGTCGCCGGGCACCACCAGACCGACGGTGAGGCCCATCCACCGGTGGAGGCGGCCCATCCAGTCGGCGTCGCGGGAGGCCAGGTAGTCGTTGACGGTGACGATGTGGACGCCCTTGCCGGCCAGGCCGTTCAGGTAGACCGGCAGGGTCGACACGAGCGTCTTGCCCTCACCGGTCTTCATCTCGGCCACCCACCCGAAGTGCAGGGCCGCCCCGCCCATGAGCTGGACGTCGTAGTGGCGCTGGCCGAGGGTGCGCCTGCCGGCCTCGCGGACGACGGCGAAGGCGTCGATCAGCAGGTCGTCGAGGGTGGCGCCGTTGTCGAGCTGCTGGCGGAACTCGCCGGTCTTGGCCCGCAGCTCGTCGTCGGAGAGGGCCTCGACCTCCGGCTCGCGAGCGTTGATGTCGGGCACCAGGCCTTGCAGGGCCTTGACCTTGCGGCCTTCACCGGCGCGGAGCAGCTTGTCGAGAACACCCATGGGCGGGCCATGCTACCGGCGGGCCCTGCGGGCTCCCGGGCGCAGCCGGCCGGATCGGGCCGCCGTCGGTCGAGCGGGCCCGGGATCAGTCGTCGAGGTCGACCAGGTGTTCGCGCACGGCGTAGAGGGCTGCTTCGGTGCGCGAGTGGAGCTGCAGCTTCTCGAGCACGTTGCGCACGTGGTTCTTGACCGTGTTCTCGGAGATGTCGAGGGCCCGGCCGATGTCGCGGTTGCTCCTGCCCCGGGCCACGTAGCCGAGCACCTCGGTCTCGCGCTGGGTCAGCCGGGGCGGTCGAGGCCGGTCGACGGCCTCGGCCTGGTTGGCGAGGTTGGAGAACTCCTTGAGCAGCCGGGTGGCCATCGACGGCGGGATCAGGCTCTGACCGGCCGCCACCGCCCGGACCGACGTGGCGATGTCCTCGATGGAGATCTCCTTCAGCAGGTAGCCGCTGGCGCCCGCCTTGACCGCCTCGAACAGGTCGTCCTCCTCGTCGCTCACGGTGAGCATGACCAGCTTCACGCCCGGCGCCTGCGCCCGGATGCGGCGGGCCGCCTCGAGCCCGGACGTGCCCGGCATCCGCACGTCGAGCAGCAGCAGGTCGGGGGCCAGCTCGACCGCCGCCTCGACCGCGGCGTCGGCATCGGCGGCCTCGGCCACCACCTCGATGTCGGGCTCGTCCTGCAGCACGAGGACCAGCCCACGCCGGAAGACGGCGTGGTCGTCGCACACCACGACCCGGATGGGTCCCGCCCCCGGCTCGGCCATGCGGCGGCGGTCAGCCGGCCTCGTCGATGAGCCCGACGTCGCCGTCGTCGCGGCGGTACACGACGGCGGCCCGGTGGGTGTCGATGTTGGTGAAGAAGAAGAAGCCGTGCCCGAGCAGGTCCATGCGCTGGGCGGCGTCCTCGGGGGTCATGGGCATGATGGCGAACCGCTTGGACTTGACCACCCGGGGCGGTTCGCGGCCGTCGTCGGTGAGCAGGTCGCCCCGGTCGTCGAGGTCGGCCACCGGGAGGCCGCCCAGCGGGTCGGCCTTGCGGTCCTGGCCCTGGGTGCGGCGCCGGAGCTTGGTCTTCAGCCGGGCGAGCTGGGCCTCGAGCTTGACCACCGCCTGGTCGACGGCCGTGTAGCCGTCGGCGGCGCGCACCTTGGCCCGGACGTGGTGGCCGTGGCCCTCGAGGGTGACCTCGCACACCGCCTTGTCCGCGATGCGGGGGTTCTGCTCCTCGGAGAAGTGGACCTCGGCCCGGTCCATGCCGTCGAGGTAGCGATCGAGCCGCCCGACCTTGTCCACCGTCGCCTGCCGCAGCGCCTCGGGGAGCTCGGTGTGCCGGGTGCTGACGCTGACGTCCACGCTGGGAAGACCTCCGGTCGGGGGCGGGTCAGCGATGGTAGACCCCGCGCCGGACCGCCCTCGCCGGGGTGCGGGCGGCGGTGAGCCCCCACACCTGGTCGGCGCCGGCGTCCCGCAGGGCGGCCGCCGCCGCCGCGAGGGTCGACCCGGTGGTCACCACGTCGTCGACCACCACCACCCGAGCGGCGGGCGGGCGGACCCGACCGACCGGCTCGAAGACCACGCCTCCGCGGCGTTCGGCCAGGGAGCGACCGGTCTGGTGCGGGCCCGGACGGCGCCGGAGGAGCCGGCGGCAGCGGACGTGCAGGTGCCGCGCCACCGCCCGGGCCAGCAGCTCGGCCTGGTCGTAGCCGCGCGCCCGGCGCCGGGCCGGGGTGGTGGGGGCCCAGGTGACGACCAGCCCGGACCGCCGGCCCGGGGCGACCGGTCCGACCAGGTCGGCCATGCCGGCGGCCAGCCAGCGCAGCGAGGTGCGGGCGTTGCGGTACTTCAGGCGGGCGACCAGCTCGCGGCCGGCCCCGTCGAGCTCGACCAGCGACCGGCACCAGTCCAGACCGGGCGGGGCGGGCGAGGGCGGCGCCCGTCGGAGCTCGGCGGCGCAGCGGGCGCACGGCGACGGGCCGGGGGCCTCGCAGGCGGCGCAGGCGGCGGGCAGCAGCACGCCGTCCATGGTCGCCGGGACCGGTGACAGTCAGCCCTGGTCGGGCCGCACCCCGGGGATGGTCGCCACGTTGGGGGCCTCGCCCCGCTCGATCCGGGCGTGCCGCGCCTTGATCATCGGCATCCAGTCGTGGGTGAACACGTAGAAGCCGCCGGTGCGCACGGCCTCGGCCACCCGGTCGGCGACCTCGGACGGCTCGATCCCCGAGGCGATCAGGCTGCTCATGCCCCCCTGCATGCCCGCCGGCCCGGCCGACGACGGGCCGCCCGGCCGGTTCCGGGACGACTCGTCGATCCGGGTCCGGACCCAGCCGGGGCACACCACGGTGGCCCCCACGCCGGGGGCGACCAGGGCCAGTTCGGAGTACAGGGTCTCGGTCAGGGTCACCACGCCGTGCTTGGCCACGTTGTACGGACCCATGAACGGCGGCGAGGTGACACCGGCCATCGAGGCGGTGTTCACCACGTGGCCCTCACCCTGCTCGACGAGGAGCGGGACGAAGGCCCGGACGCCGTGGATGACGCCCCACAGGTCGACGCCGATGACCCACTCCCAGTCCTCGAGCGGGGTCTCCCAGCAGAGGCCGCCGCCGCCCACGCCGGCGTTGTTGCACACCAGGTGGACGGTGCCGAAGGCGTCGACCGCGTCGTCGCGGAGGGCGTCGACCTCGCCGGGGTCGGCCACGTCGGTGACCCGGGCGAGGACCTCCACGCCCGGCTCGAACGACGCCACCGCCTCGTCGAGGGCGGCCTGCTCGATGTCGGCCAGCACGAGCCGCATGCCCTCGGCGGCGAACCGCCGGGCCATGGCCAGCCCGATGCCCGACGCCGCCCCCGTGACGACCGCGACCTTGCCAGTCAGCTCATCCACACGCCGAACCTAGGTCCTGCGGTCCGTTCTCGGGACAAGGGTCGCGTGTCCACGCGCTCCTTGTCCCGAGAAGCGGGCTGCGTCGCCGAAGAGGCGGCGCCAGACAACTCAGTAGCGGTAGTGCTCGGACTTGAAGGGGCCGTCGACCGGGACGCCGAGGTAGTCGGCCTGAGCCTTGGACAGCTCGGTGAGCTTGACGCCGAGGGCGTCGAGGTGCAGGCGGGCGACCTTCTCGTCGAGCCGCTTGGGCAGGACGTACACGCCGGTGTCGTAGTCGGCGGCCCGGCCGAACAGCTCGATCTGGGCGATCGTCTGGTTGGTGAAGCTGTTCGACATCACGAAGCTCGGGTGGCCGGTGGCGCAGCCGAGGTTCAGCAGCCGGCCCTCGGCCAGCACGATGATCGAGTGGCCGTCGGGGAAGGTGAACTCGTCGACCTGCGGCTTGATGGTGACCCGCTGGACGTCGCTCATCCGGTAGAGGCCGGCCATGTCGATCTCGTTGTCGAAGTGGCCGATGTTGCCGACGATGGCCTGGTGCTTCATCCGGGCCATGTGCTCGGCGGTGATGATGTTGTAGTTGCCGGTGCAGGTCACGAAGATGTCGGCGGTGTCGACCACGTCCTCGAGGGTGGTCACCTGGTAGCCCTCCATGGCGGCCTGCAGCGCGCAGATCGGGTCGACCTCGGTGACGATGACCCGGGCGCCCTGGCCTCGCAGGGACTGGGCGCAGCCCTTGCCGACGTCGCCGTAGCCGCAGACCACCGCGACCTTGCCGCCGAGCATCACGTCGGTGGCCCGCTTGATGCCGTCGATGAGGCTGTGCCGGCAGCCGTAGAGGTTGTCGAACTTCGACTTGGTGACCGAGTCGTTGACGTTGATGGCCGGGAAGAGCAGCTCGCCCCGCTCGTGCATCTGGTACAGCCGGTGCACGCCGGTGGTGGTCTCCTCGGTGACGCCCTTGATGCCGGCGCCGATCCGGGTCCACCTGTCGTCGCTCTCGGCGAGCGAGTCGGCCAGCACGCCGAGCACGACCTTCCACTCGTCGGAGTCGTCGTCGTCCGGCTCGGGAACCGCGCCGGCCTTCTCGAACTCGGTGCCCTTGTGCACGAGCAGCGTGGCGTCGCCGCCGTCGTCGAGGATCATGTTCGGGCCGCCGTCGCCGTCGGGCCAGGTGAGCGCCTTGACGGTGCACTCCCAGTACTCCTGCAGGGTCTCGCCCTTCCAGGCGAAGACCGGCACGCCACGGGGGTTGTCGGGCGTGCCGTCGGGGCCGACCACCGCCGCGGCGGCGGCGTGGTCCTGGGTGGAGAAGATGTTGCAGCTGGCCCAGCGCACGTCGGCGCCGAGGGCGGTCAGCGTCTCGATCAGCACGGCGGTCTGCACGGTCATGTGCAGCGAGCCGGTGATGCGGGCGCCCTTCAGCGGCTGCTCGTCGGCGTACTCGGCCCGGACGGCCATCAGGCCGGGCATCTCGTGCTCGGCCAGCTCGATCTCCTTGCGGCCGTAGCCGGCGAGGGTCAGGTCGGCGACCTCGAAGTCGCCACCGGCGGCGCGAGCGGTCACGGGGGTCTGGGTGTCGGTCACGGTCGGGTTCCTCCACGCGTCGAAGCCGACGCACTAGCGGGCGGATCCACGGGCTGGGACCTGCTGGCCCACATCAAGCAGCCCCCGGGGGACGCGGCCCGGGACACCCCGGGCGGCGTCGATGATGCTAGTGGGGTCGTTGCGCCACCAGGACGAGCTCGGTGTCGGCGGCGGCGAGGCGGCCGCCGGAGAGCGTGTCGACGGCCCTGACCACCCCGTCCCAGGCCCGGCCCTTCAGGGCGACCTTCTCTCGGAGGCGGCGCTGCTTGTCGTCCTCGAAGAGGAAGGTCTCGAGCACGGTCAGGCCCAGCCGGTCGACCTGGGCGATCAGCCGGTCGGGGGCGATCGACGGGTCGAGCACGGTGGGGAACGGGTCGTGGCCGGGCTTGCCGGCGTCGGGCTGGTTGAGCAGCCGCCGCCGGACCCAGACGTGGAACGAGTGCGGCGTGTACCTGGTGACGATCCCCTTCGGCGTGCGCACGTTGGGCACCACGACCACCAGCACCCCGCCGGGTGCCAGCAGGGCGGCGAGGTCGTCGATCACCCGGTCGGGAGCGGTGACGTGCTCGAGGACGTACACCGAGACGATGGCGTCGAAGCGGCGGTCGCCGAAGTCGTAGGTGCGCAGGTCGCCGAGGATCTTCTCGTCGAGGTCCTCGTTCTGGTCGAGCGACGGCTGCGAGTCGTCGATGCCCACCACGTAGGCGTCGTCGCGCACCGTGATGTGCGTCTGGGTGCCGGCGCCGGCCTCCAGCACCGTGACCGGGTCCTCGTCGGCCAGCGCGTCGCGCACCGTCTTCTCGATGCGGCGGAACACGGCATCGGTGTTGGGGTCGAGCACCCAGCGGGACATTGGCGGGTTGTACCACCTGCCGACCCCACCGCCGGCGCACGGTGCCGACCGGCCCCACCCCAGAATTGGAACGTGTTCTAGTGTCGCGCCATGGTGCTGGAGCGGTTCGTCGACCGGTCGGCGATCGTCACCGGTGCCGCCTCGGGCATCGGGCGGGCCACGCTGCTGCGGCTGGTGGCCGAAGGGGCCCGGGTCCTGGCGGTCGACGTGACCGCCGACCGGCTCGACGAGGCCGTCGCCGAGGCCGGCAGCGAGGCGCAGGCCGGCGGCGACGCGGTCGCCCACCCGGCCGACGTCGGCGACGAGACCGCCGTCGCCGCCACGGTGGCTGCGGCGGTCGAGCGCTTCGGACGGCTCGACGTGCTGTGCAACATCGCCGGCATCCTGCGCACCGCCCACACCCACGAGTGCGGGCTCGACCTCTGGGACCAGGTGCTCCGGGTGAACCTGACCGGCACCTTCCTGCTGTGTCGGGAGGCGCTCCCCCACCTGCTGCGCAGCGGCGGCTGCATCGTGAACTGCGCCTCGACCTCGGCCGACTTCGGCCACCCGTGGATGGCCGCCTACTCGGCCTCGAAGGGCGGGGTCGCCGCCCTGACCCAGAGCCTGGCCGTCGAGTACGCCAAGCAGGGGGTGCGGGTGAACGCCGTGGCCCCAGGGAGCGTCGACACCGGCATCACCGGCGCCATCACGTTCCCCGACGGCATCGACCACAAGCTGATCTACCGGATCATGTCGCCCACCGGCACCCGGGGCCCCCAGTCGGTGGCCTCGGTGATCGCCATGCTCGCCTCCGACGACGGCGCCCACATGACCGGGACCCTCGTCCGCGTCGACGGCGGCACCCACGCCTGACCTGCACCCCGACCAACCGGAGCACCTCGCCATGCGCTTCTCGATCGGCCTCGCCTTCCAACCGCCGGGGCACTACCTGACCCTGGCCAAGGCGGCCGAGGACGCCGGCTTCCACGCCGTCGCCTGCTCGGACCACGTGCTCAACCTGGCCGAGCTGAAGACGCCGTACCCCTACACCGACGACGGCTCCCGTCGCTGGGAGCCCTTCACCCCCTGGCCCGACCCCTGGGTGTCGATCGGCGCCATGGCGGCGGTGACCTCCCGGCTGCGGTTCTTCACCAACGTGTTCGTGCTGCCGCTGCGCAACCCGTTCGAGGTGGCCAAGACGGTCGGCACCGCGGCCGTGCTCTCGGACAACCGGGTGGGCCTGGGCATCGGCATGGGCTGGTGCGAGGAGGAGTTCGACCTCATGGAGCAGCCCTTCCGCAAGCGGGGCGCCCGGGCCGACGAGATGCTCGGCATCCTCACCGACCTGTGGTCCGGCCGGATGGTGAGCCACCACGGTGACCACTACACCTTCCCCGACCTGGAGATGAACCCGCCCGTCACCGAGCCGGTGCCGGTCTACGTGGGTGGCATCTCCGAGCCGGCGCTGAAGCGGGCCGCCCGCCACGACGGCTGGATCTCCGACCTGGCCCCCACCGACGAGCTGGGTCGCCTCGTCGCCCGCATCGAGGCCCACCGCGACGCGTGCGGCACCGCCGACCGACCGTTCTCCTACATCGGCTCGCCGGCCGATGCCTTCGACGTCGACGGGTACCGGCGGGTCGCCGAGGCCGGCATCACCGACATCCTCACCATGCCGTGGGTCTTCTACAGCGGCTTCACCGACGACCTCGACCAGAAGGTCGAGGGCACCTACCGGTTCGCCGACGACATCCTGAGCGAGGTGGGCGAGTGATGGGCGTGCTCGACGGCAAGGTCGCCATCGTCACCGGCGCCGGTCAGGGCGTCGGCGAGGGCATCGCCCTGGCCCTCGCCAGCGAGGGCGCCGACGTGGTGTGCGCCGGCCGCACGCTGTCCAAGGTCGAGGACACCGCCGCCCAGATCGCCGGGCGCGACGGCACCGGCCGGGCGCTGGCGCTCGAGTGCAACGTGGCCCGGCCCGACGAGGTCGACGCCTGCGTGGCCCGGACCCTCGACGCCTTCGGCACCGTCGACATCCTGGTGAACAACGCGGTCGTGTCCCCGCTCGGGCCGCTGCTCGACGTGCCGGACAAGCTGTTCGAGCTCGGGTTCCGGGTCGGGCCGTTGGCCACCCTCCGGTTCATGCGGGCCTGCCACCCCCACCTGCAGGGGGGCGGCGTGATCGTGAACCTGACGTCCGGCTCGGCGCTGCGCACGGACCCGAGCGGTCTCGGCGCCTACGCCGCCATCAAGGAGGCGATCAGCTCGTTGACGCGCACCGCGGCCGTGGAGTGGGGGCCCGACGGCATCCGGGTGGTGAACCTGATGCCGCTGGCCGAGTCGCCGGGCTTCGAGTTCTGGAAGGAGTACGACCGCCCGGCCTACGAGGCGCTGGTCCAGGAGGTGCCGCTCGGCCGCATCGGCGACTGCGAGGCCGACATCGGTCGGGCGGCGGTGTACCTCTGCGGTCCCGACGGGCGCTACGTCACCGGCACGACCCTGGTGGTCGACGGCGGCCAGTCGTATCTGCGATGAGGCGATGCCGGGTCGCGACCGGAGCGAAGCGGCCGTCGGGGCGGTAGAACCGTCGGCGTCATGAGCCCGCTCTGGCGTCGTCACCACGACCCCTCGCCGGAGGGGCGGGCGTTCCGGGCCCTGTTCGACGAGTTCAACACCGGGGACCCGCCCCTGTCCTTCGGCCCCGGCCGGCGTTGGCTGGCCCTGCGCTGCCTGCGGCCGAAGCTGGTGGCGGAGAACCTCGACGCCGCCGTGGCACCGTGCCGGTGGAGGACCGGGTTGCACCTGGCGGGCGACGACGACCGGTTGTTCGTGACCCCGTCGATCGACGGGTGGGTGCTGGTGGTGGGCATCGAGGGCAGCGAGGAGAACCTCCGGCGGCTGAGCACCACCATCGGACCGACCTACGCCTTCGACGCCAGGGACCGCGCCCAGGCGAGCTGGATGTGGGCCGACGGGCTCGACGTCCAGCGCCGGGCCCTCAGCGACGAGGAGGCGGTGCTCGCCCAGGCGGCGGCGACGTCGCTCGACCCGCGGTCGCTCCACGACCACCCCGAGGGCGAGGGCCCCGGCTGGCTGGGTCGGCTCATCCGGCCCCGCCTCCAGGTGTGGACGCCCAGGGCCGGCGCACCCCGCCGATAGGGTGCCGCGCCTCGCCCCGCCGCCCTCGGGAGGAACCACATGCACTCGGGTATCGCCCCCTCGACCTGGGACGACGCCGTCAGGCCGCAGGACGACCTGTTCGGCCACGTCAACGGCCGGTGGATCGCCGAGACCGAGATCCCCGAGGACCGGGCCGCGCACGGGGCCTTCTACATCCTGCGCGACAACGCCGAGGAGGCCCTCCGGGAGCTGATCGAGGAGGCGGCGGCCAGCGGCCCCGCCCCCGGGACCCCCGCCAGGAAGGTCGGCGACCTGTACGCCAGCTTCATGGACGAGGAGCGGGTCGAGGCCGCCGGCCTCACCCCCATCGCCGCCGACCTGGCCGCCATCGAGGCCGTGACCAGCCAGGCGGGGTTCCTCGAGCTGCTCGGCTCGCTGCAGCGCCAGGGCGTCGGCGGCGCCATCGCCCCGTTCGTCGACACCGACGCCCGCAACTCGGAGCGCTACCTGGTCCACTTCGAGCAGGCCGGGCTCGGGCTCCCGGACGAGTCGTACTACCGCGACGACGACTTCGCCGAGGTCCGCGCCGCCTACCAGGCGCACGTCGCCGCCCTGCTCCGCCTGGCCGAGGTGGTGGCCGACGAGGCGGCCGCGGCCGACGCCGCCGCCCGGGTCCTGGCGCTCGAGACCCGTCTCGCCGCCGGCCACTGGGACGTCGTGGCCAGCCGCGACGCGGTGAAGACCTACAACCTCGTCGAGCGGGACGCCCTCGACGCCGCGGCGCCCGGGCTCGAGTGGTCGGCCTGGTTCAGCGGCTTCCGCCCGCCGGCCGGCGCCTTCGACGAGGTGGTGGTCCGTCAGCCCGGGTACCTGACCACCCTGGCCGAGGTCCTCCACGACGTCCCCCTGGACGACTGGAAGCTGTGGCTCGAGCTCCGGGTGGTCAGCAGCGCGGCGCCGTTCCTGACCGCGGCGCTGGTCGAGCAGAACTTCGACTTCTACGGGCGCACGCTGTCCGGCACGCCCCAGCAGCGGGAGCGGTGGAAGCGGGGCGTCTCGCTGGTCGAGAGCTCGCTCGGCGAGGCCGCCGGTCAGCTGTACGTGGAGCGCCACTTCCCACCCGAGGCCAAGGAGCGGATGCTCGAGCTGGTCGGGAACCTCATCGAGGCCTACCGCCGCAGCATCTCCGACCTGCCGTGGATGGGCGAGGACACCAGGCGGCGGGCGCTCGAGAAGCTGGAGCGGTTCGTCCCCAAGGTGGGCTACCCGGACCAGTGGCGCGACTACAGCTCACTGGACATCGACCGGCACGACCTGCTCGGCAACGTGCGGGCCTCGGCGGACTTCGAGACCCGGCGCGAGCTCGACAAGCTCGGCCGCCCGGTCGACCGGGGCGAGTGGTTCATGACCCCGCAGACGGTGAACGCCTACTACAACCCCGGCATGAACGAGATCGTCTTCCCGGCCGCCATCCTGCAGCCGCCGTTCTTCGATCTCGAGGCCGACGACGCCGTGAACTACGGGGCCATCGGCGCGGTGATCGGCCACGAGATCGGTCACGGCTTCGACGACCAGGGCTCCCGCTACGACGGCACCGGCAACCTGGTCGACTGGTGGACCGACGACGACCGGGCCCGCTTCGACGAGCTGACCGCCGCCCTGATCACCCAGTACGCCGCCTTCGAGCCACGCGACCTGCCCGGCCACCCGGTCAACGGCGCGCTGACCGTCGGCGAGAACATCGGCGACCTCGGGGGCCTGTCGATCGCCCATCGGGCGTACCGCCTCTCGCTGGAGGGGAAGGAGGCCCCGGTGCTCGACGGCCTCACCGGCGACCAGCGCTTCTTCGCCGGCTGGGCGTACTGCTGGCAGACCAAGACCCGTGAGGCCGAGGCGCTGCGTCGGCTGGCCACCGACCCCCACTCCCCGCCGGAGTTCCGGGCCAACGTCGTGCGCAACCTGGTCGAGTTCTACGACGCCTTCGGCGTGACCGAGGGTGACGAGCTCTGGCTCGCCGAGCAGGACCGCGTCCGCATCTTCTGACCGTCAGCCGGGCCGTCCGGGCCCGGACGGGTCAGGGTTCGGCGAGGGCGGCCTTCAGGTCCATGAGGACCGGCACCGGGCCCGGGTCGAGGCCCTCCTGGGCGGCGAGGTGCAGGCTGACCATGTCGCCCACCAGCACCAGGTCGAGCAGCTGGGCCAGGACCCCTTCGCCCTGGGCCTCGACGGTGTGGATGCCGGCGACGACCTCCTGCATGATCTCGGTGATCAGGTCGAAGCGGCGGGCCTGCTGCGGGTGCTCGTCGTCGTGGCGGAGCAGCACCACGCTCATCGCCTGCCGGGTGAGGTCACCGTTCTGGCCCCACTGGCAGATCTCGTTGTGGCAGAGCTCGGGCAGGGCGTTGGCGAAGGCCTGGGTCTTGGCGTTCTCGTTGACCTGGGTCTTCCAGCGGCCGGCGACGACCCCGCCCACCTCGCCGGCGCCGTAGACGAGCGGGATGGTGCGCCCGATCTGGCGCGCCAGCACCTCGGCGTCGTTGCCCGGCCCGGCCAGCTGGTCGCGTCGGGCCCGCAGCTGGACGACGGCGCAGTCGATCCACTGCGACGCGCCGGGGAAGAGGCCCATGCGCTCGAAGGCGATCAGCGGCGGCACCGCCACCGCGCCCAGCCCGGCGCGGGGCATCGGGATGGTGTCGGGCACGGGCAGGACCGGGACCCCCCAGCTCTCGGCCAGGTCCCCGAGCTCGCCGCCCTGGGTGACGGCCAGGATGCGGGCGCCGTCGAGGCGCGCCTCCTGCACCGCGGTGACCGTCTCCTCGGTGTTGCCCGAGAACGACACGGCCACGACCAGGGTGGAGTCGTCGATGAACGACGGGGCGTCGTAGCCCTTGCACACCACGACCGGCACGGGCATGAACTGCTGGCCGACCGCGGCGATGAGGTCGCCGGCCACCCCGCTGCCACCCATGCCGAGCACGACCACGTTGGCGATGGCGTCGTGGTCGGGCAGGTGCTCGGCGTCGAGGCCGACCTGCACGGCGGCCTCGACCTGCTCGGGGAAGCCCAGGGTGGCGTCGAACATGCCCAGGGTGTCCAGCCGGTCGTCGGGTCCGGCCAGGCGAGCGATCACCTCAGCTCTCCTCGTGGGTCAGCGACAGGCCCTCGGACTCGGCCTTGGCCAGCAACCGCTCGTGCTCGGCGTCGTCGACCTCCTCGGCCTCGTCCGGCAGCATGATCGGGATGTCGTCGTGGATGGCGTACTTGCGCTTGAGCCTCGGGTTGTAGAGGCACTGCTCGCCTTCGAAGTAGTAGAGCGGGCCCTTGTCGACCGGGCAGGCGATGATGTCGAGCAGCAGGGGGTCGAGCGCCATGGTCGTGCTCCTTGACGGTGCGGGATCGGGTGCGGGTCGCCTCAGCCGCCGGTGACCAGCCCGAGCACCTCGGCGGTGCGAGCCTCGCACGCCTCGGGGGTCGGGGCCTCCAGGTTCAGCCGGAGCAGCGGTTCGGTGTTGGACGGGCGGAGGTTGAACCACCAGGACCCGAGGTCGACGGTCAGCCCGTCGAGGCGGTCGTGCTCGGCATCGGGGTAGGCGGCGGCGACGCGCTCGATGACGGCGCGGGGGTCGTCGACCTCGGTGTTGATCTCGCCCGAGTCGGCGTAGCGCTCGAACGGGGCGCGCAGCTCCGAGAGCGGCAGCCCGCTGCGGCTCATCTCCTCGAGCACGTGCAGGGCGGCGATGGTCCCCGAGTCGGCCCGGTAGTTCTTGCGGAAGTAGTAGTGGGCCGAGTGCTCGCCACCGAAGGCGGCACCGGTCTCGGCCATGACCGCCTTGATGAAGCTGTGGCCGACCTTGGTCCGAACCGGGGTGCCGCCCCGCTCGGCCACCACCTCGGGCACCGCCTTCGAGCAGATGCAGTTGTAGAGGATGGTGGCGCCGGGCTCGCGCTCGAGCACCACGCTCGCCACCAGGGCGGTGGTGGTCGAGCCCGACAGGCCCCGGCCCTGCTCGTCGACCACGAAGACCCGGTCGGCGTCGCCGTCGAAGGCGAGCCCGATGTCGGCGCCGACCTCGACGACCCGGCGGCGCAGGTCGGCCTGGTTCTCGGGCTGGATGGGGTCGGCGGGATGGTTCGGGAAGGTGCCGTCGAGCTCGGCGTACATGACCTCGAGGTCGAACGGCAGGCCCTCGAACACCGCCGGGACGACGAGCCCGCCCATGCCGTTGGCCGTGTCGGCCACCACCTTCAGCGGCTTCAGGATCGACGTGTCGACGAAGGAGTGGACGTGGGCGGCGAACTCGGCGAGCACGCTGCGCTCGGAGAACGATCCGGGCTCGGTGGTGGCCGGCGGCACGCCCTGTTCGACCATGGCCCGGATGCGGTCGAGGCCGGTGTCCTGGCCGACGGGTCGGGCGCCGGCCAGGCAGAACTTGATGCCGTTGTACTGCGCCGGGTTGTGGGAGGCGGTGAACATGGCCCCGGCGGCGTCGAGGCTGCCGGCGGCGAAGTAGAGGAGGTCGGTCGACGCCAGCCCGAGGTCGATCACGTCGACGCCCTGGGACTGCACGCCTTCGCTGAACGCACCGGCCAGCTCGACCCCCGACGGGCGCATGTCGCGGGCGACCAGCACCCGCGGCGGTGGACCGCCCTCGCCGTCCGCCGACTGCTCGTCGCGGACGAAGCGGGCGAAGGCGGCGCCGATGGTGCGGCACAGGTCGGCGTCGATCTGCTCGGGGTAGGTGCCCCGGACGTCGTAGGCCTTGAACACCGCGTCGAGGGCAGTCATGGGCGGCTCACCCTAGTGGCCGCATCCCTGCCGGCTGCGAGCCTGCAGGGGCGTCGGGACCGGTCGGATCGAGGTACCGGCCCTGGGCCGCGCCCCGCCGGATCCGGACCAGGTCGCGCACCAGCCCCAGCCCATCGCGCCCGACCCGGACGGTGGTCCGCGACGAGTTCACGACCTCGACGGGCACCTCGACCAGCGACAGCCGCCAGCGCTCCACCAGGTGGAAGAGCTCGACGTCGATGGCGAAGCCGTCGATGCAGGTGGCGGCGAAGAGCCGCCGCCCGACCTCGCCCTCGAAGGCCTTGATGCCGCACTGGGTGTCCCGGTGGCGCCCGAGCAGCACCGCGTAGGTGGCCAGGTTGATGGCCCGGCCGCCGACCTCCCGCAGCCGGCCGGCCTGGACCAGCGTGGTGGTCTGGGTGTGCTTGCGGCTGCCGACGGCGACGTCCCACCCGCCCTCGACCTCGGCCAGCAACTCGACCAGCGACGCCGGCGGGTAGGCGAGGTCGGCGTCGACGAAGGCCACCGTGCTCCCCCGCGACGCCAGCACGCCCCGGCGCAGCGCCGCGCCCTTGCCCCGGTTGCGGGGCTCGCGCAGCACCTGGTCGGCGCCGGCGTCCCAGGCCTCCTGGGCGGTGCCGTCCGAGGAGCCGTCGTCGACCACGATGACCTCCAGGCCGCCGTCGCGGTCGACCTCGGCCAGCTCGGTGCGCAGGCGCGCGACGGTCCCGGCGATGCGGTCGGCCTCGCGGTAGGCGGGGACGACCACGCTGAGGCGGAACGCCCCGCCGGAGCGGGGTCGGTCGGGGTCGCGCTCGGCCAGGTCCCGCTGGACGTCACCGGCCAGCACCGTGCGGTAGGCGAGGGCCCGGAACCCGGCGGCGGCCACCAGGGCCGGGAGCTTCACCCCCAGCAGGCCGCCGAGCCCCCGCCCGGACGCCCGGCGCGACGTGGCGGCGACCACCGCCACGTCGATGGCACCCGCCACGGCCGCCACCGCCACGTAGGCGCCGGGCAGCTCGACCCAACGCGCGTAGGGGCTGTCGCCGAAGGTGATCTCGCGGTGCAGCGGGTACGAGACGACCGAGGCGCCGAGGATCGCTCCGGCATCGGCGGCGGGCAGGGGCAGCCCGGCGGCTCGAAGCGCCACCAGCAGGCCGACGTCGACCGCGGTGACCGCCGCGCCGACCCCGGCGAAGCGTCGCAGACCGCTGATCACGCCGGCGGCGGCTCGGCGCCCTCGACGTCCGATCCGCCGGGATCGGCACCGGCCAGCAGCCCGGTGCGGCGAGGGGCGGGCATCTCCACCGGCGGTCGCCGGTTCAGCCAGACCGCGGCGGCGATGCCGAGCAGGGTGAGCAGGATGGCCAGCCAGTCACCGGTGGTGCGGCCGTAGCTGAGCGAGACGTGGCGGCTGGTGGGCACGACCACCAGCAGGTTGGGGGAGACCCGGTGCACGCCCGAGGCACCCGAGACCTTCCAGTTCGGGAAGGCGGAGATCTTCACCAGCACCGGGGAGCCGACCCGGTCGACGTCGAAGGAGATGCCCTCCCGACGCATCACCACGTGGCTCACCGTCGCCGGGTGGGCGACGGCCTTGCGGGGGATCTGCGGGAGCTGGACGTACTCGGTGATCTTCGGGTCCACCCCGTCGACCGGCTGGGGGTCCAGCTTGTTGACCTCGATGCGGGGCCAGTCCTTCGGGCCGTCGACGGCCAGCGGCACGTCCCAGAGCTTCGGGTCGAGGTACCAGGTCATGGCCGGCGGCAGCCACGAGCGCTGGGCGTCGTCGACGTTGGTCATCACCGCGGGCTCGTACCGCAGCGGGGTGACCAGCTCGCTGTCGGCGACGCGGTAGATGTGCCACGGGCCGGACCGGGCGACGGGTGTCAGGGCGGGCTGGGTGTCGGCCAGCGCGACGGTCGTCGGGGTGTCGGCCATGAAGTACTTCACGCCGAGCAGCTGCAGGTGCCGGACCCCGAGGGGCACGTTCAGGGTCGAGTAGGGCATGTCGCGCTGGGTGCACGAGCAGCTGGCCGACAGCTCGCCCTGGTTGATGAAGTGGAACGGCGTGGTGGCCGACGACTCGAAGTAGAGGCCCTCCATCGAGCCGATGCACTCGTCGGTGAAGTACGGCAGCATCATCAGCGCCATCGGCGTGCCGTAGCTGCCCTCGCGGTTGCCGTCGTACTCCCACATGGCCCGTCCGCAGCCGTTGCCGTCGGCGGCGTCGCGGCCGAGCCGGCGCATGGTGTCGACCAGCGCGAAGTACTCCTTGGTGCCGCCGGCGCAGTCCTGGACCCCGGGGATCTGGCGGCAGTCCGGCGGGGCCGACGCCGCCAGGGCGGGCTGCGGGTCCTTGTGCTCGAGCCCGCTGAAGTTGCCCTGGGCCCACGCCGACACCGGGTTGACCCGGACCCCCCAGGGCAGCTTCCCGAGCGGCACCAGCACCGCGACGATGACGACCCCGGCCATGACCGGGGTGCTGACCCAGTTGAGCGGTCTGAACTGGCCCGGACGCCGCTGCACCAGATCGGCGATGGTGACGGCCAGGCAGTAGGCCACCTCGCCGACGGCGATGGCGGCCAGGAAGTAGAAGCAGAGGTAGAGGAACGGCAGCAGCCGGGCGTTCCACAGCTGGGTGTTGGGCAGCACCACGAACAGCGTCCCGAGCACGAACGCCGAGATGGCGAGCACCCAGCCCGCCCGCCGCAGCTGGACGATCGACACCACCAGGCCGGCGATGGCGAGGACCACCACCCACCGCATCGACGGCGGCGACAGGTAGTACCAGCGGCCGTAGTAGTCGGCGCCGTTGCTCACCTTGTGGGTGAACCACTCGCCGTACTTGGCCGCCACGTCGGCCGGCAGGATGGGCAGCTTCTCCCAGCCCATGTCGTTCGTGTACGCCCGCTTCAGCACGAACGGCAGCAGCCAGAAGGCGCCGACCAGCCCGCCGAGGGGCAGGGCGGCCACGAACCACCGCACCCGGGCGCGGGCCGGCTGCACCAGCAGGATGATCACCGTCACCATCAGCACGAAGAAGCACGGCAGCAGGTGGCAGAGGGCCGTGGCGGCCAGCAGCACGGCGGCCAGCACCCGGTGCCGGCCGGTGCGCATGCCCCGCAGGACGACGCCCAGGTAGACGACGCCGAGGGTCAGGGCGATCGAGAACGAGTACTCCCCCGCCATGGTCGACGCGAAGTTGCCGCCGACGATGTTGCCGGTGCCGTTGTAGACGGGCTGGCGGTTGAAGATGTAGAGCAGCGACGCCGCCGCCAGCAGCGGCGGGGTCGGGAACGGCAGGTCGGCGAGCTTGCCGAACAGCCAGGCGGCCGCCGGGAGGGCGACCAGCCCCGCGACGGTGATCATCTTGAACGAGATGTTGTACGGGACCGGCACCGACAGGACGACGATGGCGGCGCCGACCGCGACCAGCCACCAGCGGTAGGGGAAGAGCCGCTCCCGCAGCACGCCGCTGCCCATGACGCCGAAGCCCGCCAGCGCGGCCAGCCCACCGCCGATCAGGCTGTGGAACCCCGTGGCCAGCACCACCACGCCCAGCGCCGGGAGGACCATGTAGAACTGGTAGAGGGGGAACCCGTCGAACCAGGCCGGCGTCCATCCCGTGAGCCGGCCGGTCGGCAGCAGGTGGTCCATGAGGTACTTCGGGCCGTAGACGTGCGACCCCATGTCGCCGCCGGTCGGGGTGGTGTTCTGCAGGATCAGCTCGGGGTGGGCCACCACCAGCACGACGACCATGCAGGCCACCACCACCGCGGCGGTGATCCAGCCCTCGACCGGGATGGCGGCCATCCGGTCGAGCAGCCGCCCGAACCGCGGCCCCGGGGGCACCCAGTCGCCGCCCCCGCCGGCCACGTGCCGGGGGGCCGGGCGGCCGTCCGAGCGCGGCTCGTCGGTCCCGCCGGCACCCTCGGGCGGCTCGTCGGCGACCGTCGCCTCGTCGGGAGGCAGCGTGGTCGACACGTCAGCGGGTGGCCAGCAGCGACACGACCGCCAGCGTGTTGAACGTCATGTGGGCGACGATGCCCGGGCCGAGGCGGTCCGTGCGCCAGGCCAGGTAGGCGAGCACCATGCCGAAGCCGGCGAGGGCGGGGAGCTGGAGCAGCTCGAAGTGGGTGGCGCCGAAGACCAGGCCCGACAGCCCGATGCCCCAGGCCGGGCCGAGCCGCTTCTCGATCGAGCGCAGCACCAGCCCCCGGAAGAACAGCTCCTCGACGATGGGCGCGGCGATGGCGACCACGAGGATCAGGAGCACCACGCCGAGGGGGTCGGTGGCCCGGTCGGTGAGGCTCTTGGCGACCGAGTTCAGGTCCTTGGTCGACTTGTCGAGCAGGTGCAGCATCGGCAGCGACAGCAGCGGCACCAGCAGGAACTGCGAGAGCAGGCCGACCACGATCCCCACCGGGACGTCGACGCCCTGCAGGCGCAGGCGGAAGTCCTGGACCACGCCACGCCCCTTGGTGCGCGCCGCCCAGACGGGCACCCCGGCGTAGCCCAGCCAGAGCGGGATCTGCAGCACCGCGAGCAGGGCCAGGGGAAGGGTGGCGGTGGAGTCGCCGGCGTGCCCCGTGGCCGACAGGACGATCGCCCCGATCACGGCGGCCGCCGCGTTGGCCACGACCCACCCGAGCACCGCGTCGCCCATGCCCCACCGCACCGCCGGAGCGGCGGGCGGGCGCGCTCGGCTGGGCGGAGGGGGCGGGGCCGGGGGCAGCGCCGGGGTGGAGGTCACGGCTCGGATCGAGCTCGCACGTCGCGGATCATGGCGGGCCAACGCTACCGGTGGCGCCATGGCGGAAGCCCGGCAGGCGGGACCCCCTGATCAGCTGGCCAGCGGTGTGCCGAAGAGGGGCAGCGGGGTCACCGACCGGCGGTCGAGCAGGTCCCAGCCCTTGGGCACCGACAGGGAGTCGGCGTGGTGGTCGCAGAGGTCGTGGGTCATGGGGTGGGCCTCGGCGGCCAGGGTCTCGAGCCACACCGTGAGCTCGCCGTAGTCGTAGGACAGGGTGCTCGATGCCAGGCCGTGGCAGCCGGGGCGGGCGCAGTGGCGGCTCATGCGGCGCAGCGTAGGGCCCGTCGGAGCCGGCCCCGTGGACCCGCGTCCACGCCCGCGCGGCCCGCCCGGGCGGCGCCGCGTCGAAGGTGGCGAGGGGACGTCAGCTGCGGAGAACTGGCCTCTAGCATGACGACATGGAACCGCAAGGTCCCCCGCCGCCTCCGCCCCCGCCGCCCCCTCCGGGCCGCGGCCAGGGCCAGCGGCCGACCCCGCCCGGGAACTGGGGTCCCAACCGACCGGAGGACAACCGGGGCCCCGGCTCCCGCGGCTCCTCCGAACCGCCGTGGTCGCGATGGATGGTGTGGGGCCTGCTGGCGGTCGTCGTGGTCATCGTCATGTTCTCGCTGCTGACCCCCCACGACAGCGGCACCAAGATCGACTTCGGGCAGTTCCGCAGCGACGTGCAGGCCGGTCACGTCCAGAAGGCGACCTACAACAACACCAACGGCAGCATCAGCGGCACCTACAAGTCGAGCTACAAGAGCGGCACCGACTTCTCGACCACCGGTCCCGTCCCGCTCTCCGACAACGACCGGTCGCTGCTCGACAAGCAGCTCGGCGACAACATGAAGTTCGAGACGCCGCAGTCGAGCTGGCTCACGTCGTTGCTGCCGCTCCTGATCCCCACCGTGCTCATCGTCGGCTTCATCATCTTCATGCAGCGGCGGGCCCAAGGGCAGATGAACGGGATCATGTCCATCGGGCGGTCCAAGGCGAAGACCTACTCGACCGAGCGGCCCGGCACGACCTTCAGCGACGTGGCCGGCTACGCCGGGGTCAAGCAGGAGATCCGCGAGGTCGTCGACTTCCTGAAGTTCCCCGAGAAGTTCGGCCAGATCGGCGCGCGCATCCCCAAGGGCGTGCTGCTCGTCGGCCCCCCCGGCACGGGCAAGACCCTGATCGCCCGGGCGGTGGCGGGCGAGGCGGGGGTGCCGTTCCTGTCGGTCACCGGCTCGGACTTCATGGAGATGTTCGTCGGCGTCGGCGCCAGCCGGGTGCGCGACCTGTTCCAGACCGCCCGCAAGCTCGGCAAGGCCATCATCTTCGTCGACGAGATCGATTCGATCGGCCGCAAGCGCGGGGCCGGTCTCGGCGGCGGCCACGACGAGCGGGAGCAGACCCTCAACCAGATGCTGTCGGAGATGGACGGGTTCGAGGCCACCGAGGGCATCGTGATGATGGCGGCGACCAACCGCCCCGACATCCTCGACCCGGCCCTGCTGCGACCCGGTCGGTTCGACCGCCAGGTCGTCGTGCCGCTGCCCGAGTTCGAGGAGCGCAAGTCGATCCTCGCGGTCCACTGCAAGGGCAAGCACGTCGCCCCCGACGTCGACCTCGGCATCGTCGCCCGGGGCTGCCCCGGCATGAGCGGCGCCGATCTGGCCAACCTGGTCAACGAGGCCGCGCTGCACGCCGTGCGCGAGGGCGCCACCGAGATCTCCCTGCAGCACTTCGAGTTCGCCCGCGACCGCATCCTCATGGGCCAGGCCCGCGAGTCGATGGCCCTCTCCCCCGAGGAGAAGGAGACCACCGCCTACCACGAGGCCGGCCACGCCGTCTGCGCCGCGGTGCTGCCCAACGGCGACCCGGTGCACAAGGTCACGATCATCCCCCGCGGCATGGCCCTGGGCGTGACCCAGACGGTGCCGGCCGAGGACCGCCACTCCTACAGCAAGGACATGCTGATGGACTCGCTGGTGATGATGATGGGCGGGCGGGTCGCCGAGGACCTCGTCTTCGGCCACCTCACGAGCGGCGCGGCCAACGATCTGCAGAAGGCGACCGAGCGGGCCCGGGCCATGGTCCGCGAGCTCGGCATGAGCGAGCGCATCGGCCCCCGGGCGTGGGGCCAGTCAAGCCAGGTGTTCCTCGGCGACGACCTCATGCAGCACGGCAGCGACTACAGCGACGAGGTCGCCCGCACCATCGACGAGGAGGTCGACGGGCTGCTGCGCTCGGCCGAGCAGCAGTGCCGGGAGGTGCTGAGCGAGAACCGCAACGGGCTCGACCTCATCGCCCGCCAGCTGCTCGAGCACGAGACCATCGACGGTGCGGAGGTCACCCGGCTCATCGAGGTCGGCCGGTCCCAGGGGCCGGGGTCGGGCCACCAGGCCGACGGCGACGACCGCAGCGGCTCAGCGGTGCACGACGACGAGGTGTCCGGCCAGCCCTACGACGTCCACCAGCGCAACCGCCACCCGGACTGAGCCCCTCGACCGGTCCGCCGGTCCACCGACCGGCCGGCGGTCACCCGAGGCCGTGGTCGCACCCCTGGGGGGTCGATCCCGGTTCGCGCAGCTCGGCCACCGCCGCCCACAGGTCGGTGGCGGTCGGTTCGCCGAAGAAGTGGGCCCGCACCACCCCCTCGGCATCGGCCACCACCACCAGCGGCACGGCGTCGATCCGGTAGCGGTCGTGCAGCGGCTTGTCGCGGCCGACCTCGACCTCCTGCACCGCGACGGTGGCGGACTCGAGCTGCTCGGCCTTGGCCCAGGTCCCCTGGCAGGACAGGCAGCTCGCCGACGAGAAGACCGCCACCAGCCACGGCGCGTCCGGGCGGGCGAAGTCCGAGCGCTCGAGCTGGGGCGGAACCTGCCAGTTCGACGGCGTCGGCGCCGGCGAGGTGGTCCGTCGCCGCAGCAACCAGGCCACCCCGGCGGCGACCACGGCCAGCACCACGAGCAGGACGACGCGCTCCACACCCCCAGTGTGGCCCGCGACCACCGACGCCCGTCAGGCACGCCGATCAGGGCAGGGCGGCCAGCCCCCTCGGTGCGGGGATGGCGAGGTCGCTCGAGATGCCCAGGCCGCCGCCGAGGTCGAGCAGGGTCTGCTCGACCACCACCGGTGCGGTCGAGGTCACCACGGAGGCGAAGTCGGTGTGGGGGACGCCGATCCCGGCCAGGCTCAGCGTGGCCCGCCCGCCGGCGGGCACGACCAGCCGGGCGGGCACCAGGGTGGGCACCGTGCGGCCCTGATCGAGGAGGGTGGCGGTCACCGTGGCCGGCACCCGGCCCGGGTTGTAGAGGGCGATGTCCTGGGTGCGGTCGGGCGTGGCCGACCCCGTCGGCAGCAGCCACCGGGTGGCCATCACCGGCGATCCGGTGGTGGCGGCGGCGCCCCGGTGGTCCCACGGCTGGACGCCGGTCAGCACCCGCTCGGCCACGATGGGCACCCCCTTCAGCGACCGGACCGAGATGCTGTGGTCCGTCCCCGACGGCACGCGGGTCTCGTCGGAGACCGAGATCACCTGCAGCTCGTTCGGGGCCAGGCCGGTGACCTCGATCGGGGCGATGGGGGCGGGCGCCGCCGGCCCCACGCTCTGGGCGGTGACCACGTCGACGTCGACGTCGGCGGGCTGGGCGGAGGGGTTGAACAGCAGGATCGACTCGTGGGCCCCGTCGGCCTTGCGCCCGTCGGGGAAGTCCCAGCGGGGCTGGGCGACCGGGACACCGGGGTGCAGCGTCAGCCCCGGCGGGGGCTTGGCCTCGGAGGGCACGGCGGTCCCGCCCGGCTCCGACTGGGCCGTCGGCGACTCGGGCTGCAGGTCACCGCCGTAGGCCTGGAGCTGGTCCACGACCACCGAGCCGCTGGTGGCCTGGACCGTGGCCACCACGTGGTCCTGGCGGCTGACCGTGTCGGTGACCCGGGCCATGACCAGCGAGCGGCCGGGCACCGCCATGCCCTGGTACTTCTGCGGCGTCCGGTTCCGCGCGTCGAGCTCGGCGCTGTCGGTCACGAAGCTGATGTTCACCGTGGCGTCGGCGGCGAAGGGGTTGTAGATGGCCAGCACCTCGTCGTTGCCGAAGGCGGTCGACCCGCCGGGCAGGTACCAGGTGGCGGCGGCCCGGGACGAGCACGGCGCCAGGTCGTACCCGAGCGAGCCGGAGACCTGCTGCTGGACGACCAGCTCGCTGTTCTGGCTCTCGACCGATGCGGCGGCGTAGGGCGCGTCGACCACGTCGCCGAGGCGCACCGCCGCCCGGGACTGCGGCTCGACCTGGACCGTCGTGGCGTTGGCCGCCCCGGTGCTCGGGACGACGGTGACCTTGGCCGTGGCGGGTCGGTCGCTGGGGTTGAACAGGTAGACGCGGTGGTCGGCGTTGGCCCCGGCGGTGGCGGTGCCGCCGGCGCAGTACCACGCGGTGCCGACCGCGGTCACGGGGTAGGCGGTGGGCTGCCAGGACTCGGGGCCGAGGGCGGGGTCCGCGGTGCCCCGGGTGGGCCGATCCTCGGCGTGGTCGATGAAGCCGGCGCCCACCAGCAGGACCGGCAGCAGCACGAGGGCCAGCCAGCGGAACGTCGGGGGTCGGCGGCGCGCCGGCGGGCGGGGGGCGCGCCCCGGGCCCTCGGCGCGGGCCGGTCGGGCCGGGCGGGCGCGCCGGCGGGACGACCCGGGGCCCGGGCGGGGCCGATCCGGGGGTCCCGGGTCCGGGCTCATCGGGCCGGCTCGCTCGGTCGGGGGTGCGGGTCCTCGGCCGGCCCGGACGGTGCCGCGCCAGGGCGCGGCGGCCGTGCGCCGGGCACCCGGCGGGCGGGGCGCGGCCGGGCGGGGCCAGCCGGCCGGGCGGCGCCGGCGGGCCGCACCAGGGGCGGACCGGTGCCGGCGCCGCCGCGGCCCTCGGGGTCGGGCCCTCGGCGGAAGCGGCCCCACATGGCGAACGCCACCAGCCAGAGCAGCACCTGCACGACGAGCAGCACCCGCTGCCAGATGGGCGTGTGGTAGGTCAGCGTCGCCCGCCCGGTGTCACGGACCGCGAACTGGTTGGCCCACCCCCATGCGGTGGACCGCGGCTGGGACCGACCGCCGACCCGGAGCTGCCAGCCCGAGGAGGCCGCCGATCCGACCAGGACGGTGCCGGGACCCTTCACCGAACCGGTGGCGCCGGCGGTGCCCCGGTCGTCGGGCAGCACGTTCGCCGACAGCGACAGGTCGACCCCGGCGGCGGCCAGGTAGCTCGAGCCGATGGTGACGGTGCTCGGCACCTGGGCGCGGGTCGGGGCCCACGCCCGGTTGCGGTAGACGAGCACCCCGTCGTTCACGTCGACCCGCTCGAGGTCGAGCTGCTGCTCGAGGGCGGCGCGCAGCGACCCGGGGATGTCGAAGCGCTCGGAGGCGAAGGGCACGGGCGCCTTCTGGAGCGGGACGACCACGTACTTCACCCCCATCGGGGCGAGGAGCCGGCCGAGCTGGACGGTCCGGCGGCCCACGGCCAGCTGCAGCGTGTCGCGCAGCAGCGGCGTCGGGAAGGTGGCCGGCGCGCTCCACCGGTCGGCCACCGTCGGCAGGCCTCCGTCGGTCGTGGCGTAGGCCAGGCGGTCGCCGATCCGCCAGCCGGCCAGGGGCAGCACCTCGGGGTCGCCGACCCAGAGGATCCGGAACGGCGCCTGGGCCCGTTCGGTCTGGATGAACTCGAGCGGCGCACCGAAGTCGCCGCCGGGGACCTTCCAGCGCCCGCCGACCACGCCGGCGAAGACGGGCAGGCTGCCGATGACCACCCCCGCCGCCGCGATGACCGACACCGCCTGGGGCAGGCCGAAGCGGTAGCCGGGCAGGTCGACCTCGAAGGCGGCCATGCCGAGGGCCGCGGCCAGCGCCAGACCGACCGCGGCGGGCGCCAGCAGCACCTCGGCCGGCGGCAGGCGGAACGGCAACCACCCCTGGTGCCCGGCGAAGAGGACGCCCCAGGACACCACGGCCACGAACCACGCCCGCGCCGCCCACTCGAACCGCCATCCCCGGCCGATGACCAGCGGGAGGGCGGCGGCGAGCAGCAGGAACCAGCCGAGCGGCGGTGCGCCGAAGGGCCCCGACTCGAAGCGCAGCAGCCGGCCGAGCGACAGCAGGCTGTTCTCGCTGGAGCGAACGCCGGCGAAGGAGGTCCAGCCCTGGCCGGCGCCGAAGGCCTGGATCGACCACGGGAGCAGGAGCACGAAGGCCACCACCGGCGCCCCCACGGCCGCGGCGACCATGCGCCCGACGCCCTCGACCCGACGGGAGACGAGCGATCCGATGGCCAGGCCGGCGCCGATCAGCATCGAGGTGACCAGCACGAAGGGCACCAGGCTGCCGACCACCGCCAGCAGCAGGCCGAGCGCCATCACCCGTCCGAGGAGGTAGCGCGGCGACGACGACGCCTCGGTGAGCCGGGGTGCCTCGGCCGCCAGGGCGGCGCCGGTGCCGGCGGGACCCAGCACGTCGACCGACCGCGGCCGGGTCGCGTAGGGCGCCAGGTTGCCGGCCCGGGCGAGGGAGCGGACGATCCACGGCGACGCGGCGTAGAGCAGGAGCCCGCCCCACGAGCCGTTGGCCAGCGCGTTGTACGGCAGGGGGATGGCCAGGTACACGACGAAGGCGACCACCGCCGCCCGCCGCGAGCCGATCGGCCGGGCCAACCGCCAGGCGCCCAGGGCGCCGAGGGGGAGCGGTCCCAGGATGAGCACCTTGCGCAGCACGCCCATGGCGCCGCCGAAGGCGGTGCCGGCCAGCCCGAGCAGCCCGTAGGCGGTCGGCGCCGGGTAGGTGGAGCCCAGCCCGGAGGTGCGCCACCCGCTCGTCCAGGCTCGCAGCAGGGTGAACGGCGACGAGGGGAAGCGGGCGAACTCGCCGACCGCCGGGATGGTGCCGGTGATGAGGTCCCGCGAGCTGACCACGAGCAGCAGGAGCATGCCCAGGGTGACCACCACGGCGGTCCGCCGGGGCCCGCTGCGCAGGGACACGGCGAAGCGGCGGCCGGAGCGGGTCATCTCGCCGAGCCGCTCGCCGCCGGCGCCGCCCGAGCGCAGCCACGACCGCAGCCAGGCGCTGCCCCGCACCTGCAGGTTGCGGATCTCGGAGTCGGGGACGGTGCGCAGCCGGCGGAGGGCTCGTCGACGCCGGGTCAGCGAGCCGTAGTGGGCCAGGTTCCAGGTCCAGGCCCGCAGCTCGACCGCCGCCTGGCTGGTGCGTCCGGTGAACAGGCCGCCCAGCACCAGGGCCGCGCTCAGCAGCAGCGCCTGGGGCACCACCCGCACGCGGCTCCAGAACCCGTTGCAGACGAGCAGGCTGCGGACCCGGTGGCGGGCGGCGAGCACGGCGATGCCCTCGGGCGGGGGGCGCAGCGGGAGCGCCTGGCGGTGACGGGCGCGCGCCGCCGGCACGATCAGGACGCGGGCGCCGGCCACGTGGGCCCGCCACGACAGGTCGAGGTCGTCGCCGACCAGGGAGATCTCGGGGTCGAAGCCACCGAGGTGGTCGAGCAGGTCGGCGCGGACCAGCTGGCAGCCCCCGGTGACCACGAAGGCGTCCCGCAGCCCGTCGTGCTGCTCCTGGTCGAGCTCGCCCGGCTCGGCGTAGGGCGCCAGGTACCCGGCCTTGTCGACCGCGGCGCCCACTTGCAGCAGCACCTCGGGGTCGTCCCAGCTGACCAGCTTCGGGCCCGAGACCCCGGCGTTGGACCGGAACGCCTCGAGCACGAGGGTCCGCACGGCGGTCGGCTCGAGGGCCACGTCGTCGTGGCACAGCAGGAAGAAGGCGGCGCCCTCGACCATGGTGCGGGCCAGGTTGACCGCCGCCCCGAAGCCCATCCGGCGGTCGAGTCGGCGGACGAAGGCGTCGGGCAGCACCGAGGCGATCCTCGGCGTCGGGTCCTCGACGCTGGCGTCGTCGATGACGAGCACCGACAGGCCCTCGTAGGTCTGGTCGCGCAGGGACGCCAAGCACTCCTCGAACCAGGGGCCGGGGTCGCAGCTGACCACGACGGCCACCACGGCCGGAAGGGTCTCGGGAGCGTCGGGATCGGTGGCCGGGGGGTCGGTCACGATCGGGCAACGCTAGTGGTCCGCCGGACCCCGTCCGGGGAGGGTCGCACCTCCCGGCCGGGATCCTGACCGTGTGCTTGCAAAAGTACGCACTTGCCGATATGGTGGCTAGCACCCCACTTCGCAAGGAGCACGCAATGCCGCAGTCCGAAGAGCTCGCCAACGCCGTGAAGGACGCCGCCTACGTCACCGTCGGCCTCGGCGTCATCGCCTTCCAGAAGGCACAGGTCCAGCGCCAGGAGCTGCTCAAGCAGCTCCGCGGCCAGGCCGACGAGTCCAAGCGCCAGATCGAGAACGTGAAGGGCCAGTTCGACAACGTCGGGTCCTACGTCGAGGATCGGGTCAAGCTCGTCGAGGAGCGCCTCGCCGAGGTCGAGTCCCGCATCGAGCAGCTGCTCGACCAGGTCCAGGGCTCGCTGCCCGACCAGGCCGCCGAGCTGGTGAAGCAGGCTCGTGAGGCCGCGAAGGACGCCCGCGAGCAGTTGACCTCCCTCGTCAACCGCACCGCCCCCCGGGCCAAGGCGGCCTGAGCGGCGCGTCCGACGCGGCGGCGCCCTCCGGCACCGCCGCACCACCCCTCCGCTTGACGATCCCCCCTCGTCGAGACGGAGCAACGGGCCCGGCAGTCAGCCGGGCCCGTTGCGCGTCCCGACCGGTACTGTCGCCCAGATGCGCGTCGCCCTGGTCAAGCCCGACTGGGGCGTGCGGGGCGGTGCCGAGGCGGTGGTCGACCGCTTCGAGGCCCTGCTCGAGGACGACGGCCACCGGGTGACCCGGCGGACGGTGCCGGTGCCGGCCCTCCCCCGGACCCCCTTCGGCGTGCGGGTGCCCGAGGACGTCTGGCAGGGCTCGCCCGAGTACTTCCGCTACCTGGGCGCGGTGGACGCCGTCCGGCGGCTCGCCCTCGACGGAGCCGACGCCGTCGTCTCCACCCACGCCCCGTCCTTCCACGTCGACCACCCCCGGCACCTGTCGGTCTTCTTCCACCACCTCCGGGTCTTCTACGACCTCGACGAGCTGTACGTGGCCGCCGGGCTGGCCGGTGACCCCGAGGTCCACCGCGCCGCCCGGGACCGCGTCCGGGCCCTCGACCAGCCGGCGCTGACCGCGGTCAGCCGGTTCACGCCGAACTCGGAGGTCACCGCCGGGCGGCTGGCCCGCTTCAACGGCGTGGACGAGGTGACCGTCCACCACGCCGGCCGGGCCGTCCCGGTGGTGGGCGAGCCGAGCGCCGAGCCGGGGACCGCCGCTGCGCTGTGCGTCGGCCGTTGCGAGCTCAGCAAGCGGACCGAGCTGGCGGTGGCCGCCGCCCACCTCGCCGGCCGGCCCCTCGAGGTGGTCGGCGACGGCGGTCGGCTGCCCGTGGCGGTCGAGCTGGACCGGGTCCTGGCCGCCGGCGCGCTCGATCCGGTCGCCCTCACCCCCGAGCAGCTGTGGCGCAACGACGGTCGGGTCGAAGGGCTGGCCTGGGCCCGGCGGTCCAGGCCGGGCCGGCCGGAGGCGCCGAGCGGAGCTTCCCCGGTGACCTTCACCGGCCGGTTGGCGCCGTTCGAGCTGTCCGAGCGGTACCGGGAGGCGAGCTGCGTCGTCGCCCCCGCCTACGAGGAGGACTACGGCCTGACCGCGATCGAGGCCATGGCCCACGGCCGGCCGGTGGTGGTGTGCGACGACGGCGGCGGGTTGGCCCACCTGGTCGACCACGAGCTGGACGGGCTGGTCGTCGAGCCCACGGTGACCGCCCTGGCCGGGGCGATCGACCGCCTGGCCGGCGACGGTGACCTGGCCCGCCGGCTCGGGCGGGCGGGGCTGGCCAAGGCGGCGACCTTCACCTGGGAGCGGACCGGGCGCGAGCTGCGCCGGGCCTTCGCGGAGGCGGTCGAGGGGTGAGGGTCGCCATCGTCGCCCCGGCGGCGGCATCGGGCGCCCGGGGCGGCGCCGAGCGGGCCTGGTCGGGGCTGCGCGCCGCCATCGAGCGCCACACCGACCACCGGGCCGAACTGGTGACCGAGACGGTCGAGGAGCACGACCTGGTCGGCCTGGTGGCGGGCTACCGGCGGTTCGCCGCCCTCGACGTGTCGGCCTACGACCTGGTGATCACCTCCAAGTACCCGGCGTGGGCGATCGAGCACCCCGACCACGTGCTGCACCTGTTCCACCCGCTGCGAGGGCTGTACGACACGTACCACCTCACCGGGCTCCCGCTCGGCGTCCCCGGCCGGCCCCGCTCGCAGGCGGTCCGGCGGTTGCTCGACGCCGTCCGCCGGCCACCGACCCGCGACCACCTCGACGAGGTGTTCGAGCGGTTCGACGCGGTGGTCGACGAGCTCGGCGCCGACCACCGCCTGCTGGCGCTGCCCGGTCCCCTGGCGCGCGAGCTGGTGCACCACCTCGACGCGGTCGCGCTGACCCCGCCCGCGGTCCGCCGCCACCTCGCCCTGTCCCGCACCCTGGCCGGCCGCGCCGGCTACTTCCCCGTGGGGGTGGCGCCCGAGGTGGTCCACCTGCCCTCGGACCTGCCGGTCGCGCCCGAGGACGGGTCCCTCGGCCGCGGCGAGCTGTTCACCGCCAGCCGGCTCGACGGCCCGAAGCGCCTCGACCTGCTGGTGCGGGCCATGGCCCACGTCCACCACGACGCGACCCTCGCCATCGCCGGCAGGGGTCCCGAGGAGGACCGGCTGCGCGAGCTGGCCTCGGCCGACGGTCGGGTGCGGCTGCTCGGCGCCATCGACGACGACGAGCTGGCCGCCCGCTACCGGGGCGCCGGCGCCGTGCCCTTCGTCCCCGCCGACGAGGACTACGGGCTCGTCACGCTCGAGGCCTTCGCCGCCGGGACGCCGGTGGTCACCACGACCGACGCCGGCGGACCGACCGAGCTGGTGGTGAACGGGGTCAACGGCCTGGTGGTCCCCCCCGACCCGGCGGCGGTCGGTCGGGCGCTCGACCACCTGCTCGGCGACCCGGGCTGGGCCGCCGGCCTGGGCCGGGCCGGGCAGCGCCGGGCCCAGGAGATCACCTGGTCGTCGGCGGTGGAAGCCATCCTCGGCGAGCCGGCCGGACGGGACCGGGCCCGCCCCCGGCGCGACGGCTCGACGTCGCGCCCGCGCTACGTCGTGACCTCGACCTACGCCATCGACCCGCCGCGCGGGGGCGGTCAGCTCCGCTACCGCCACCTCTACGGCGCCCTGGCCCGACACGCCGACGTGCACGTCGTCAGCCTGGTGAACCCGCCCCGCCCCACCGCCACCACCGAGCTGGCGCCGGGCCTGCGCGAGACCGTCGTCGGGGTCTCCGACGCCCAGCTCGCCGCCGACGTCGCCCTCACCCACGCCACCGGCATACCGACCACCGACATCGTGGCCGGCCTGGAGCTGGCGGCCACGCCCGCCTACCCCACCGAGCTGGCCCGCGCCCTCGAGGGCGCCGACGGGGTGATCCTCTCGCACCCGTTCCTGCTGCCGGCCCTCGACGCCGTCGGATCGACCCTGCCCTTCGTCTACGACGCCCACAACGCCGAGGCCGACCTGAAGACCCGGCTGCTGTCGGGCTCGGCCGCCGGGCGCGAGCTGGCCGACTTCGTGGCCGAGGTCGAGGGTCGCGCCGTCCGGGAGAGCACCCACGTGGTGGCCTGCTCGGTCGAGGACGCCGCCACCCTGCGCCGCTGGTTCGACCGGGACGAGGACGGGTTCGTGGTCATCCCCAACGGCACCGACACCGAGCGGACGGTGCCCACGCCGGCCGAGCGTCGGCGTCGGCGACAGGCGTGGGTCGCGGCGTGGAACGCCGCCAACCGGTCCGCCCCGGCCGCCGCCCACCTCGGCGCCTTCCTGGCCAGCTGGCACCCCCCGAACCTCGACGCCGCCGAGGTGCTGATCGACCTGGCCGCCGAGCTGCCCGAGCTGGTGCTGGTGCTGGCCGGCAGCCACAGCGACCACTTCCGGGCCAGGACCCTGCCGGCCAACCTGGTGCTGGCGGGCGTGGTCAGCGACCAGGCCAAGACGACCCTGCTGGCCACCGCCGACGTGGCCCTCAACCCGATGCGCCAGGGGTCGGGCACCAACCTCAAGCTGGTCGAGTACTTCGCCGCCGGGGTGCCGGCGGTGTCGACCCCCTTCGGGGCGCGGGGCGTCGAGTGCGACGGGCAGCACCTGGTGCTGGCCGAGCCCGACCGGTTCGCGGCGGCCGTGCGCTCGGTGCTGGTCGACCCGGCCGCCGCCGCCGAGCGGGCGAGGGCGGCCCGGGCGCTGGCGGTGGAGCGCTACGACTGGCAGGCGCTGGGTGACCGGCTGGCCGAGGTGGTGGCGGCGCCGGTCGGACCGGCCCGGACGGGCGATCTGTGAGACTGGCCGCCATGGCCCCCTCCGCCGACCGCCGGGCGAGCTACCAGCGGTTCCGCTCGGCCGTGGTCCGTCGGCTGCCCGCCCCGGTGGCCGGCGTGGCCCGCCGGGCGGCGGGCGTGGTGCGGGGGCCGGCCCGCCAGGAGCACCAGCTCGCCAACCTGCAGTCCACCGTCATCGGCGCCATGGCGACCAACGAGGCGGGGGTCGTCGGGCTCTCCCAGGAGCTCGGTCGGCTGCGGGCCGAGGTCGAGGAGCTCGCCCGCCGGGTCGACCGGCTCGAGGCGGCCGCCCGCGCCGACCACGACCCGACCTGACCGGGCGCCGCCGACGGTGAAGGTCGCCCTCGACGTCACCTCGCTGCTCGATCCCGCCACCGGCGTCGGCACCTTCACCGGGGAGGTGGCGGGCCGGCTCGCGGCGCGGCCCGGCATCGATCTGGTCGGCTTCGCCGCCACCTGGCGCGGCCGCGATCGGGTCGGCGGGCTGCTCGCCCCGCCGGCGCGCACCGTGCGCCGCCCCATGGCCGCCCGACCGCTGCGGTTCCTGTGGCGGCGGACCGACCACCCGGCCATCGAGCGCTGGACCGGGCGGGTGGACGTGGTCCACGGCCCGAACTTCGTCGTGCCGCCGGCGTCCGGGGCGGCCGAGGTCGTGACCGTCCACGACCTGACCTGCCTGCGGTTCCCTGAGCTGGTCACCCGCGACGTGGCCGCCTACCCGGCGCTGATCGGGCGGGCGGTCGCCCGGGGAGCGTGGGTCCACGCCGTCTCCGAGGCGGTGGCCGACGAGGTCCGGTCGGCCTTCCCGGTGCCCGCCGACCGGGTCGTCGTCGTCCCCAACGGGGCCACCGCCCTGCCACCCGACGGCCCGGCCACCGGCGCAGTCGCCGGTCGCCGGCTGGCCGGCGCCGACCGCTACCTGCTCGCCCTCGGCACCGTCGAACCCCGGAAGGACCTGCCGACCCTGGTGCGGGCGTTCGACCGGCTGGCGGGCGACCGGACGGACCTGCGGCTGGTGGTGGCGGGCGGCGACGGCTGGGGCGGCGCGGTCGACGACCTGGCCGCCGCCGTGGTCGCCGCCGAGCACGGCGAGCGGGTCGTCCGCCTCGGCCGGGTGTCCGACGCCGACCGGGCCGCCCTGCTCCGGGGCGCCGCCGCCTTCGCCTACCCGTCCCGGTACGAGGGCTTCGGGCTGCCCCCGCTCGAGGCCATGGCCGCGGGCACGCCGGTGGTGGCCACCTCGGTGGGCGCCCTGCCCGAGGTGGTGGGCGACGCCGGACGGCTGGTCCCGGCCGGCGACCCGGTCGCGCTGGCCGAGGCCCTGGCGGGGGTGCTCGACGACGACGGGGAGCGGCAGCGGCTGGTCGAGGCCGGCCGGGCCAACCTGGCCCGCTTCGACTGGGACCGCACCGTCGACGGGCTGGTCGACCTCTACCGCCGGGCGGTCAGGTGATGGGGCGGTGCTCGATCTTGACCGGCAGGTGGACCTTGCCCTGCACCTGGGTGGGGTTGAGCACCGAGAAGGCGTGCTCGCCCTCGAGGTGGTCGTACTCGTGGCCGCCGTCGCGGGTGTGGATGCCGAGGTTGACCGTGTAGTGGCCGTCGAGGAGGGGCACGTCGACGAAGCGGAACACGACCTCGCCGGCCCCTTCGACCGAGTCGACGGGCTGGCCGACCACCTCGGTGTTGGTCCCGAGCAGCCGGTAGCCCTCCTGGTCGTAGATCTCGAGGGCGAACACCACGTCGTCGAGCCGGTGGGCCGCCCGGTAGCCGAGGTGGACGGCCAGCGGCTCGCCGGGCTCGAGGTACTCCTCGGGCCGGGGATACTCGAACCAGACCTTGGCGAACTCGACCTGCTTGCTGAGGTCGCGCATCGCCGGCCCGGCCCCGGCGGTGGTCGGCTCGCTCTCGATCAGCTCCTCGCCGAGGTCGATGCCCCGGTTGGCCAGCGAGTCGCGGAACACCCGGATGGCCCCGCCGGGCTCGTCGACGACCAGCAGCGAGCCGTGGTCGAGCACCGCCGCCCGGTCGGCCATCTGTCGCACCATGTCGGCCACGTGGGACACGACGAGGATGGTGCGGCCCTGGCGCTGGAAGGTCCGGATTCGCTCGATGCACTTGCGCTGGAACGACTCGTCGCCGACCGACAGCACCTCGTCGACCAGGAGGATGTCGGGCTCGACGTTCACCGCCACCGCGAAGCCGAGCCGGGCGGCCATGCCAGAGGAGTAGTGCTTCACCTGGGTGTCGATGAACTCGGGGATCTCGGCGAACTCGACGATCTCGTCGAAGACCTGGTCGACCTGGCCGCGCTTCAGCCCCAGGATCGAGCCGTTCAGGTAGATGTTCTCCCGCCCGGTGAGCTCGGGGTGGAAGCCGGCGCCCAGCTCGAGCAGGGCGGCGACCCGGCCCCGCAGCCGGATCGACCCGGTGGTGGGTCGCAACGTGCCGGCGATGCACTTGAGCAGCGTCGACTTGCCCGACCCGTTGTGGCCGACGAGGGCGAAGGTCTCCCCCTCGGCCACGTCGAAGCTGACGTCGTCGAGGGCGAGGAAGTCGTGGTGCGGGTTGCGGCCGATGCGGATGATCCGCTCCTTGGCCGACTGCAGCTTCTCGTCGTAGACCTTGAACGCCTTGGTGACGCCCTGGACCGAGATGGCCGGCTGCGCCACTAGATCTCCTCGGCGAAGTTGTCCTCGAGCCGACCGAAGACCCAGAGCGCGCCGAGCAGCAGCAGCAGCGAGGCCAGCCCGAGCAGACCGAGGACGCCGAGGTACCAGTTGACCGGGTGGTCCGGGAGCGTGCGACCGTCGCCCACGAAGCTCGTGGGGTTGTAGAAGACGCGCTGGAACACGAGCACGATCGGCACGATCGGGTTCATCAGGAACACCCAGTCGGGGATGCCGTGGGCGGCGAGCTTCTCGGTGACCGGCTCGAAGCCGTAGACGATCGCCGACGCCCAGAACCAGGCGACCAGCCCGAGCTCGAGCAGGTGCTGGGTGTCTCGCAGGTACACGTTCACCGCCGCCAGCAGGATCGAGAAGGCGGCGGTGAGCAGCAGCAGGTCGATCAGCGCCGGCGCCAGCAGCGGGGCGAACTCGGCCGACGGCACCCGCTGGAACACCGCCAGGGCTCCGAGCAGCACCACGCTCTGCAGCATGAGGTGCACGCCGGCGGCGCCGATCGACGCGAGCGGCAGGATCTCGCGCGGGAACCAGACCTTGGTGACGAGCGAGGCGTTCCCGACGATGGAGCCGGCCCCGGCGGTGAGGGCGGCCGAGAAGAAGTTCCAGACCAGCAACCCGGCCAGCAGGAAGATGGCGAACTGGGGGATGTTGTTCGGCAGGAACACGCCGAAGACCACCCCGAACACCGCCAGGTACATGGCCGGGTTGAGCAGGCTCCAGACGAAGCCGAGCACCGAGTTCTTGTACTTGACCTTCAGCTCGAGCCGGGTGAGGTTGGCGAGCAGCTCCCGGTAGTGCCAGATGTTGCGCACCCGCTGCACGGGGCCGGGACGGCGGGACCGCTCGACGAGCAGCGGGTCGTTGAGCAGGACCTCGCCGGTGAGCGGTCCGTCGGGGCGCAGCTCCCGGTCGTAGGGCTCGAGCTGCAGATCGTCGAGGTCGGTCACCGAGGGCCCTGGGTTCGCGGACGTGATCGGCCCCGGCCGGCAGCACCACCGGAGGTGGGCGACGGGGGCGCCGGGACCCCGCCACGGTACTACCGGGCCCTCCGGCATCGGCAGACGGTCCGGTCGCTCGCCGGCGCCGCCCGCCGCCTTGGGTAGCCTGCCGCCCCATGCCCGAACCGGCCCCCGCCGACACCGGTCCCGGCGGAGGTCGGCGCGCCCTCGTCACCGGTGCGCTGGGCTTCGTCGGCCGCCACCTCGTGGCGCACCTCGAGGCCATGGGCGACCACGTGACCTCGGTCGACCGCGCCGACGGGTCGATCGACATCACCGACGGCGACTCGGTGCACGACGTGGTCGAGGAGGTCCGGCCCGAGGTCGTGTACCACCTGGCCGGCTGGGCCGACGTGGGTGGATCCTGGGCCCACCCCGTCGAGGCGTTCCGGGCCAACGCCGAGGGCACGTTGAACCTCCTGGGCGCCTGCCGGGAGGTCGGCGTGCACCGGCTGCTCTCGGTGAGCAGCGCCGACGTGTACGGCAAGGTGCGCGCCCCGGAGCTGCCGCTGACCGAGACCTCGCCCCTGCGCCCGGTCAGCCCCTACGCGGCGAGCAAGGTGGCCGCCGACTTCCTGGCCATGCAGGCCTGGCTGGGCCGGGGCATGCCCGTGCTGCGGGTGCGGGCCTTCAACCACCTCGGCCCCGGCCAGTCCGACAAGTTCGTCGCCGCCGCCCTGGCCAGCCGCATCGCCCGCAACGAGGTCGAGGGCGGCGAGGTCATCACCATCGGCGACCTGTCGGCCCGGCGGGACTTCACCGACGTGCGCGACGTGGTGCGGGCCTACCGGCTGCTGGTCGAGCGGGGCGAGCCCGGCGAGGTCTACAACGTGTGCAGCGGCGTCGACATCTCGGTGCAGGAGCTGGCCGACCAGCTGCTGGCCCGGGCCGAGCGCACCATGCGCTTCGAGGTCGATCCCGACCTGCTGCGGCCGGTCGAGGTCCCGGTGCTGCGGGGCGACCACGGCCGGCTGACCGCCGCCACCGGGTGGGAGCCCAAGATCCCCCTGGCGCGGACCCTCGACGACCTGCTGGAGGACTGGCGGGCCCGGGTTCGTCGCGCCTAGTCGTCGAGCTGGGCCAGGCGGCGCCGGGCGGCCACGACCCCGGCCCGCTCCTCGAGGTCGTGGGTGTCGGCCAGCAGGGCGGTGAGGCGGGCCGACCACTCGGCACGGACCCGCGCCCGCTCGCCGGCAGCGGCGCCGGTGCGCTGGATCCAGGCCAGGTCGGCGTCGAGCAGGGCCAGCTGGTGCTCGACCTCGGTGTAGCGGGCCACGACGAGCGGCAGGCGGTCGACCTTGGCCGTCGGGTACGAGGTGCCGCCGACCAGCTCGTGGGGCTCCTGACCGAACACCCCGGCCATGAGGGCGACGGTGCGCTCACCCGGATCGGTGAGCCCGGACTCGAGGTGGGAGACGGCGACGCGGGAGATGGCCAGGCGCTCGGCCAGCTGCTGCTGGGTCCAGCCCCGCTTGGCCCGGAGCCTGGCGACCTTCTTCCCCAGGTTCTCCCCCACGTGCCAACCCACTTAGCAGACGTCCGGTCGCACCCAGGGTAGAACCGACCGCATGACCAAGCGTGCGCTCATCACCGGGATCACCGGCCAGGACGGCTCCTACCTGGCCGAACTGCTGCTCGACAAGGGCTACGAGGTGATCGGCATGGTGCGCCGGTCGAGCACGGTGAACTTCGAGCGCATCGCCCACCTGCAGGACCGCATCACCTTCGTGCCCGGCGACCTGCTCGACGAGATGTCGATGGTCAGCGTGCTGAACGAGCACCGGCCCCACGAGGTCTTCAACCTGGCGGCCCAGTCCTTCGTCCAGACGTCGTGGGGGCAGCCGGTGCTGACCGGCGAGACCACCGCCCTCGGGGTGACCCGCCTGCTCGACGCGGTGAAGCTGGCCGACCCCGACATCCGCTTCTACCAGGCGTCCTCCAGCGAGATGTTCGGCAAGGTGCGCGAGGTCCCCCAGCTGGAGTCGACGCCCTTCTACCCCCGCTCCCCCTACGGGGTGGCCAAGGTCTACGGCCACTGGATCACCGTGAACTACCGCGAGAGCTACGACCTGTTCGCCTGCTCGGGGATCCTGTTCAACCACGAGGGCCCCCGCCGCGGCCTCGAGTTCGTCACCCGCAAGATCAGCCACACCGTCGCTCAGATCAAGCTGGGCCTGGCCAGCGAGCTGCGGCTCGGCAACCTCGACGCCAAGCGGGACTGGGGCTTCGCCGGCGACTACGTGGAAGCCATGTGGCTGATGCTGCAGCAGGACGAGCCCGACGACTACGTGGTGTCGACCGGGGAGACCCACGAGGTGCGGGAGTTCTGCGAGATCGCCTTCGGCCACGCCGGCCTCGACTGGGAGCAGTACGTCGTGCAGGACGAGCGCTTCATGCGCCCGGCCGAGGTCGACCTGCTGGTCGGCGACCCGACCAAGGCCCGCAAGGTGCTCGGCTGGGAGCCCAAGGTGAGCTTCCCCGAGCTGGTCACGATGATGGTGGACGCCGACCTCGCCCTGCTGAGCGGCCGGCTGAACCAGATCCACTGAGTCGATGACGAGCACCTGCGGCGCTCGCGTCCGGCTCGTCGCTGGCGCTTCCCTCGCCGGCGCTGCGCAGCCGCCAGGCGAAGCAGCACCACCGACGACACCCGTCATGGCGAAGCCAGCGCCGCCCCCCTGGGCGGCGCCCGACAACACGCCGTGTGACGCTGCGCAGCCGCCAGGCGAAGCAGCACCACCGACGACACCCGTCATGGCGAAGCCAGCGCCGCCCCCTGGGCGGCGCCCGACAACACGGCACGGAAGGTGACCGACAGCCGTGGCCCCACGTTCCGGGCGGTCTTGGGGACGGCGTGCTGCCAGGTCCGCTGGCAGGAGCCGCCCATGACCAGCAGGTCCCCGGACCCGGGGCGGAGGACCACCGAGGGGCCGCCGCCGGCCGGTCGCAGCAGGAACCGGCGGGTCGCGCCCAGGGTCAGGACCGGGACGACGGTGTCGGGGCAGTCGACGCCGCGGGCGTGGCGGTCGCCGTGGAAGGCGACGCTGTCGTGGCCGTCGCGGTAGAGGTTCGCCCCGACCGAGCCCAGGTCGAGGCCGTAGTGCTCGGACAACCGGTCCGCGAGACCGGCGAGCACCTCGGGGCACCCGCCGGCGGGCCAGAAGGCGCTGAGCCGGGGTTGGGGCACGACCTGGCCGTACATGGGGACCTCGCGGGCCTGCCAGTCGACGGTGGCCAGCAGCTCCGCGACCAGGGCGTCGGCGCCGGCCAGCCAGCCCGGGACGAGATCGACCCACGCCCCCTCGCCCAGGCGTCGGCGGTGGGCGCCGGCGACCGGCCGGCCGGCGGCGGGTGCGCCGCCGCCGAGCAGCGACGGCTGCCAGGCCAGCGGCGGGGTGGCGACCACCCCCTCAGCCTAGACGAACGCGTGTTCCTCCGTCCCGGCCTCTAGGGTCCGGCCGGTGATCGCCGTGCTGGCCGGAGGGGTGGGGGCGGCCCGGATGCTGCGGGCGCTGGCGCTGGTGCACGACCCGGCGGCGACCCGGGCGATCGTCAACGTCGGTGACGACCTCGAGCTGCACGGCCTGCGCATCAGCCCGGACCTCGACACGATCACCTACACCCTGGCCGGCGCCATCGACCCCGACACCGGCTGGGGCCTGGCCGGCGAGACGTGGCACGCCATGGAGTCCCTCGACCGCTACGGCGGCCAGAGCTGGTTCGGGCTCGGCGACCGGGACCTGGGCACGCACCTCTACCGCACCCAGCGGCTGGCCGAGGGAGCCGGCCTGGCCACCGTCACCGCCGAGATCACCACCGCCTGGGGGCTGGGCCAGCGCCTGCTGCCGGCGACCGAGGACCGCCTGCGCACGGTCTTCACCGTGCCCGGTGAGGGCGACATCGGCTTCCAGGACTACTTCGTCCGTCGCCACCACGAGGTGGCGGTGGAGGGCATCCGCTTCGACGGGGCCGAGTCGGCCAGGCCCGGCGCAGGGGCGCTCGAGACGCTGGACGGCGCCGAACGGCTCGTGATCGCCCCGTCCAACCCGCTCATCTCCATCGCACCGGTGCTGGCCGTGCCGGGGCTCCGGGCGGCGGTCGAGGCCCGCCGTGAGGACACGGTGGCCGTCTCGCCGATCATCGCCGGGGCGGCGGTCAAGGGCCCGGCCGACCGCCTCCTCGCCGAGCTCGGCCACGACGCCTCGGTGGTCGGCGTCGCCCGCCTCTACGCGCCGCTGGCGGCGACCCTGGTGGTCGACCACGCCGACGCCGACCTGGCGCCGGCGGTCGAGGCCGAGGGCATGCGCTGCGTGGTGACCGCCACCCTCATGGCCGACGACCGGATCGCCGCCGACCTCGGCCGCACGGTGCTCGGCCGGGTCCCGACCCGGTGAGCCGCCTCTCGGTCTTCGGCATCGAGGGCATGGGCGAGGTCCGCCCCGGCGACGACCTCGCCGGCCAGGTCGTCGAGGCGGTCGACGCGATGGGCGAGGCGCTGCACGACGGCGACGTGCTGGTGGTGACCCAGAAGGTGGTGTCCAAGGCGGAGGGGGCGCTGGTCGACGTCGACCCGGACGATCCCCTCAGCCACAAGGCGGTGGTCGAGGCCGAGGCGGTGTCCGTGCTCCGCCGCCGCGGCGACCTGGTGATCACCGAGACCAAGCACGGCTTCATCTGCGCCAACGCCGGCGTCGACCTCTCCAACGTCGACGAGGGCCAGGCCGCCCTGCTCCCCGAGGACTCCGACCGCTCGGCCCGGCGCATCCGGGACGGCATCCGGGCCCGGGCCGGCGCCGAGGTCGCGGTGATCGTCAGCGACACCTTCGGCCGGGTGTGGCGGCGCGGCCTGACCGACGTGGCCATCGGGTGCGCCGGCATCGCCGCCATCGTCGACCTGCGGGGCAGCAGCGACGACCGGGGTCGGGAGCTGCACGTGACCGAGGTGGCGGTGGTCGACGAGCTGGCCGGCGCCGCCGAGCTGGTGATGGGCAAGTCGAACGGGATCCCGGTGGCGGTGGTGCGCGGGGTCGACCGCAGCTGGCTGCGCCGTGGCGAGGTGCGGGGCGAGCTGGTGCGCCGGCCCGACGAGGACCTGTTCCGCTGACGAGCCGTCCCGCGTGGGACAGCCGTTCAGGCCGAGCGGCGGAGCAGCTCGATGGCCCGCCGGACCGTGGCGGCCCGGGCGCCGGCGCGCTCGGCGACGTGGCGCAGCCCGACCTCGGCCTCCCACAGGGCGTCCTCGGGGTTGCCCCGCATCTCGGCCCGGCAGAGCTGCTGGCGGAGATCGACCAGGTCCGCGATCAGACCGTCCAGATCGTCGATCGAGTCCTGCAGCAGCACGACCTCACGCTACGCCCGAACCGGGCCCGGTGCAAACATCTGCAAGCATTCGTGCGAATGTTCACAAGGGCGCAAGCTGCCGGTCACACGCCGGTCACAGGCCGATCACCGACGGCTCGGCGGGTGCGCCACGGGGCTAGGCGTCGGGGGCCGGCCGGCGGCCGCCGCACAGGCGTTCGCCCGGCTGCACCACCTCGCCGTCGCCGATGACGCTGTGGCCGACGACCTCGGCCCGCTCCCCCACCTTGGCCGCCGGGCCGACGACCGAACCCTCCACCACCGCGTCGGCGCCCACGTGGGCACCGGGGCCGAGCACCGAGTCGACCACCCTGGCCCCGGCGTCGACCACCGCCCCGGCCGGCACGACGGATCGACGGACCTCGGCGTCGGCAGCGACCTGCGCCGCCGGATCGATGCCGTCGAGGCCCGGACCGATGCGGCCGTCGAGCAGGTCGAGCTGGACCTCGACGTACTTGGCCGGCGTCCCGGTGTCGATCCAGTAGCCGCGCCCGTCGACCGCGAAGAGCGAGCGGTCATCGACCATGGCCGGGAAGACCTCCCGCTCGATCGAGACCTTGCGTCCACCCTCGATCCGGTCGAGGACCGACGGCTCGAGGACGTAGGTGCCGGCGTTGATGAGGTCGGTCGGCGCCTCGTCGCGGGGCGGCTTCTCCACGAAGGCGAGCACCCGTCCCTCGTCGTCGGTGGGCACCACCCCGAAGGCGGAGGGGTCCTCGACCCGGTGCAGGGCGATGGTGCCCTCGCCCCCGTGGGCGTCGTGGAAGTCGATCAGGGCGCCCAGGTCGAGGTCGGTGATCACATCGCCGTTCAGCACCACGAACCGCTCGTCGATCCCGGCGTCGAGGGCGGCGAAGCGGATGGCCCCGGCGGTGTCGAGCGGTTCGGGCTCCACCGCGTAGTGGAGGCGCACCCCGGCGCACCAGCCGTCCGGGTAGGCGTTGGAGAAGGCGTCGGGTCGGTAGCCGAGGGAGAGCACGGCGTCGTCGATGCCGTGCTCGGCCAGGTGCTCGAGCACCCGCTCGATCATCGGCCGGCCGACGAGGGGCAGCATCTGCTTGGGCGTGGACAGCGTCAACGGCCGCAGCCGGGTGCCGAAGCCGCCCACCAGCACCACCGCCCTCATGGCGTGGGGGCCCCGGTCGTCGCCGTGCCGGTCGTCGCCGTGCCGGTCGTCGCCGTGCCGGTCGTCGCCGTGCCGGTCGTCGCCGTGCCGGTGGTGGCGGTGCCGGTGGCGGTGCCGCCGGTCGTGGAGGGGTCGATGCCGGTGGTGCCCGCCGTCGCCGTGCCGCCGCTGCTCGAGGGGTCGATGCCGGTCGTGCCGGCGGTCGACGAGCCGCCGGCGCCGGCGCTGCCCGTGCCGGCGCTGCCGGCGGTCGGGGCCGTCTGACCGCTGTCGGCGGCGCCGAGCTGCACCAGGTCGGGCGCCGAGTCGGGGGCCCGGGGCTGCACGCCGGCCGGCAGGAAGGCCACGGTGAAGGCGGCGCCGTTCTTGTCGAGCTTCAGGGACCCGAAGTTCGACGTGTACACCTTGTCGGGCTTGGTGCCGGTGGCCTTGGCGGCATCGCTCCAGTAGGCGACGGTCACCTTGGCCGGGGCCCCGTTGCAGGTGGTCTCGCCCGGCTTGTAGAGCTTCCCGTCGGGGGTCTTGATCCCCGAGGACAGGACCTTCAGCCCGACGTCGTCGAAGAACTTGCCGAGCACCGCCCGGCCACCCGAGGACTTCAGGCCGAACGGGTGGATGTGGATGACGCCGTCGCCGTGGGTGTGGATGCCGAGCTCGTCGCCGGCCAGATCGTTGAACGGCGGCTGCATCTGCCCGCAGATGTCGAGGCCGAAGGCGTCGTGCCAGTGGTCGGACGGGTTGCCCTGGCCCTGCGCCCTCGGCTTGGCGGTGTTGGCGGCCAGGCTGCGGTTGTTGGAGACCGCCACCACCACCAGCGCCAGACCGAGCACGACCACCCCCCCGAGCAGCAGGGGGAAGCCGAGGTTGCGCTTCTGGGTGGTCTGCCGGCCACCGGTGCGGGCGGCGCGGGCCACCTTCTTGGTCGACGATGCCTTGCCCATGAGGGGGTCAAACCTAGTGGGAGGGGGCGGGCGTCACGGAGTCGCTGCCGAGGCGGGGCGGGTCACCAGCTCGGCGAAGAGGGCCTCGTAGGCGGCCGCCACCGCCGCCGGCGACGCCCAGCCCTCGACGAAGCGACGGCCGGCCAGACCCATCGCCCGGGCCTCCTCGGGGGCGTCGACCAGGCGGCGGATCGCCTTGGTGAACACCTCGGCGTCGTCGGGACCGACGGCGATCCCGGCGCCCGCCGCCTCGACGATGCGGGCGACCTCGGTGCCCGGGTCGACGCTGGCCACGATGGGTCGCCCGGCGGCCAGGATCGAGTAGAGCTTCGACGGCACGCTCGATCGGGCCAGGCCGGCCTTGAGCGGCACCACGTGGACGTCGGCGGCGGCCAGCACCTCGGGCAGGCGGCGCTTCGGCTGCATGTCGACGAACCGCACGTTGTCGAGCCCGGCGGCTCGGCGCCGCAGGTCGTCGCGGGCCGATCCCCCGCCGTTGACCACGAACACCACGGACGGGTCGTGGGCCAGTGCGGCGGCAGCGGCGAGCAGCAGCTCGAGCGACTGGGACAACCCGACGTTGCCGGCGTACATGACGACGGTGCGATCGCCGAGGTCGTGCTCGCGCCGATAGGGGTTGTCCCGGGGGGCGGGCCGGATCCGCTCGGTGTCGACGAAGTTCGGGATCACCCGGACGTGGGGGCGCCCGGCGGCCTCCGCCTCGGCCCCGACCTTGGCCACCACGTTGTCCCGCAGGTCGTCGGACAGCACGGTCACCGCGTCCGACCGCCGGTAGGTGGCTCGCTCGAGGCGGTAGGCGAGGTCGATCACCTGCTGGTTCCCGATGGCGCCGAGCTCGACGGCGACGTCGGGGAACACGTCCTGGATGTTGAACACGAACGGCACCCGACGGCTGCGGGCCACGGCCAGGCCGGCCAGGCCGAGGGTGAGCGGCGGCGACATGGCCAGCACCGCCTCGGGCCTCGCCCGGGTGCAGACGCCGGCCAGGCCGACCAGGGCGGTGAAGCCGCCGAAGGCCAGCGCCCGGGCCGGGATGTTGCGCTTGTCGGTGGGGAAGGGGTGCACGCGGGTGATGCGCCCCCACCCGACGTCCTCGTGGCGCACGGCTCGACCCGTCCAGCCCGGCTCGACCCGGTGGTGCAGGTACCAGGGCAGGGAGGTGACCACGTGGAGCCGGTGGCCCCGCTCGGCCAGCTCGCCGACGATGCTCGTCATGACCTCGCCGGTCGGGGCCAGGTCCGGCGTGAAGTGCGGGCAGACGACGAGCAGCCTCATGCCGGGCCGATCATCGGGCGGGGACGCGGACCGCCAGCGCGTCGCGATAGCAGTCGAGCAGGATCTCCGCCGAGCGGTGCCAGGTGAAGGTCCGGGCCCGCTCGAGGCCGGCGCGCGACAGGGCGCGGCGCCGGTCGGGGTGGTCGAGGAGGTCGATCATGGCTGCGGCCCATCCTCCTACGTCGTCCGGCGCCAGCAGGAGACCCCCCTCGCCCACCACCTCGGGCAGGGCGGTGGCGGAGGCGGCGACCACCGGGCAGCCGCGGGCCATGGCCTCGAGGACGGGCGCCCCGAAGCCCTCGTAGCGCGACGGGAAGGTGAGGGCGCAGGCCCCGTCGAGCAGGGCGTCGAGGTCGGACCGGGGCACCCGGCCGAGCCGGTGGACCCGGTCGCGCAACCCGGCGCGCTCGACCTCGGCGGCCAGGTCCGGGTCGGTGGGCCCCTCGCCGCCGGGCAGGACCAGCTGCGCGTCGGGCCGGACGGCGGCGACCCGGGCGAAGGCCTGCACGAGCCCCACGTGGTTCTTGTGGGCGTAGGGGATGCCCGGGAGGACGAAGTACGGCCCGGCGACGCCGCGGCGCCGGGCGACCTCGCGCCCGGCCTCGATCTGCTCGGCGGTGGGTGGCGCCGTCGCCTCCACCCCGTGGGGGACGGTGCGGACCCGCTCCGGCGGCACGCCCAGCACCTCGACCACCGACCGGCCGGCGTGGTCGCTCGGGGTGAGCACCAACCGGGCGCGGGCGGCGGAGCGGGGCAGCATGGCCGCCAGGTACCGCCGCTTGAGGGTGCGGAAGTTGTCGGGCAGCACCAGCGGCTGCAGGTCGTGGATCGTCAGCACGGAGGGGGTCCGGGCGCCGGGGGGCACCACCCCGCCCCCGTGGTGCACCAGGTCGACGTGGTGGCGCCGGAGGCGGTCGGGCAGCCAGGTGCTCTCGGCCGCGATGCGCAGCGCCTTGCTGCGACCGGTCGCCGGCCACGTGACGGTGGGGAACGCCTCGACCAGGTCGGGGTGGGCGTCGAGGAACGGCTCGAGGACGAAGAGGGTGAGGTCGAGGTCGTCCGGCGGCGAGGCGGCGATGCCCGACAGCAGGCGGGTCAGGTACTCCTCGCTGCCGCCGACGGTGCCCGGCACCAGCCACAGCAGGTTCACGCCGACGTGGCGCCGGTCACCACCGCCACCACCACGGCCACCACCGCCACCACCGCGGCCGCCCGCCTCGATGTCGGCCGGACCCTCGGTGCGCCGGCCGGGGGGCCGGTCGGCCGCGCCCGGCGATCCGGACGTCCGGCCGGGGGCACGGCGCCGACGGGGGTCGTCGAGCGCCTCGCGGTAGGCGTCGACGGTCAGCTCGGCCGAGCGGGGCCACGAGAGGTCAGCCGCCCGCCGGCGACCCCGTTGCGCCAGGTCGGCGGCCAGCGCGTCGTCTCCCAGCACCCGATCGAGGGCGTCGGCGATGGTCGAGGGGTCACCCGGATCGATCAGCAGCGCGGCCCCGCCGGCCGCCTCCTCGGTGGCGGTGCCGGCCGAGGTCACCACGGGCGCGCCCTGGGCCATGGCCTCGAGGACAGGCAGGCCGAAGCCCTCGCGGTGGCTCGGGTAGCAGACGGCCGCCGCCGACGCGTAGAGCGCCTGCTTGGCCTCCTCGTCCACGAAGCCGAGGGCGCGCACCCGGTCGGCCACCCCCGCCTTCCCGATGCGGGCGGCGAGGTCCTCGTTCCAGCCGGCCGGGCCGACCAGCACCAGGTCGACGTCGGGATGGGCGCCGGCCACCCGCCCGAACCCGTCGAGCAGGCCGGCCAGGTTCTTGCGGGGCTCGACCGTCCCGCAGAAGAGCACGAAGCGGCGGTCGAGGCCGAAGCGGTCGAGCACCGACCGGCGGTCGGGCTCCTCGACGGTCGTGGGGCGGACCCCCCACGGCACCACCCGGAGGCGGCCGGGATCGAGGCCGGCGTCGACGCACTCACGCCGGGTGGCGGCCGACGGGCACAGCACCAGCGTCGCCTCGCGCCGGGCCAGGTCGAGGCCCCGTCGGAAGAACCGGTGCCCGTGGCGGGTCGCCAGCCGGCGGTCGGTGAGGAAGGCGAGGTCGTGCACGGTCACCACCACCGGGACGGTGGCCGGCGGCACGGCGACCGCGGTGGCGTGGATCAGCTCGATCGGTCCGGTGGCCCGCTCGACCGGCGGCCACCGCAGCCCGTGCCACGCCTCGTACAGCACTCGCTCCGGCAGCGGCAGGGGTCGGACGGGGATCGGCGGCACGAACGGCGGCTCGGGCGGGTGCCGGTGGCGGGCCGCCACGCCGAGCAGGCGCAGGTCGGGACGCCGGTCGAGCTCGGCGACCAGGCCGAGCACGCTCGCGGCGGTGCCCCCGGGCACCCGGTGCCAGCACTGCTCGAGGGTGATCGCGACCCGCATGGGCGGCTGCGCCACGTCGGCCTCGCCGGTCAGCGCGCCGGGCCCGTGGGCGCGGCGTGGCCGGCCCGCCCGATCACCGGGCGCCGATGGACCGGAAGTGCTCGACGGTGCGGGCCACGCCCTCCCGGAGCTCGACCACCGGCTCCCACCCCAGGACGTCGCGGGCCAGCGTGATGTCGGGCTTGCGCTGGGTCGGGTCGTCGACCGGTAGTGGCTCGAACACGATCTCGCTCGACGAGCCGGTCACCTCGAGCACGATGTTGGCCAGCTCGGTCATGGTGAACTCGATCGGGTTGCCGACGTTCATCGGGCCGACGTGGTCGGAGTCGAACAGGGCGACCAGCCCCGAGATCTCGTCGTCGACGTAGCAGAAGCTGCGGGTCTGCTTGCCGTCGCCGTAGATGGTGAGCGGCTCCCCGTTGATGGCCTGGACGATGAAGTTCGACACCACCCGCCCGTCCCGGGGCCTCATCCTCGGGCCGTAGGTGTTGTGGGCCATGACGCCCGTCCCGGCCCAGAAGTTCTCTCGACCGGGCACGCAGAAGTCGTAGACGAGCGGAGTGGCCGGCACCTCGACGATGTCGTCGACCCGCGCCCACACGAGGTCTTCGGTGCAGCGGGCGTTGAGCCGCTGCTCGACGCCGTCGGCCCAGTCGAGCGGAGACCACGGGCTGACGTTGGCCAGGGTCAAGCGCCAGAAGGGGTATCGCCGGTCGCCGGTCCGGTGCTCGAGCGTGGTCTCGTAGCGGCCGACCGACGGAACCAGACCGAATCGGGCGAAGGCGACGACGAGGTCGTCCTTCAACTCGTCGGAGGTGGTGGAGAACTCGTGGCGCACCGCCTCCTCGAACTTCTGGCCCGAGTGCACCCCATCGCCTTCCCGGTACCCCTCGAGGAACCACCCGAGGCGCCGGAGCGGCAGACCGAGAATCCAGCCCGGGATGCGCTTGCGACCCGCGCCGAAGCCGAGGTGCTCCAACAGCCGGAGCAACAACTGCGAGTGCACGAAGAGGCTCGCAGAGCGGGCTGCCGAGCCCGGAGATCGGACGACGTGCAGGTCGAGCTCGCGCTCGATGACCTTGGCCGCCCTGTCGAGCAGCTCGGGCTCCCCGCTGATCGTGATGAACGAATCGTGCGGCGTGTCCTGCCAGCACCCCTCCGCCACGTACAGCCCGAGCAACCAGAGCAGTTCGTCGGTCACCGAGACCGTGCGTGTGAGCTCGGCGGCCCTTCCGGCGGTCCAGGGGCGGAGCGTCACATCTGCCGGTAGCGCCATGCCGAGGATTCGTGCCGCGGCCACCGGGACCTGGTCGCGGACACGCATGCGGCGGATCTGCGTCCACAGCGAGCTTCGCCAGTTCGGTCCACCGGGGTTGTGCTCGCGAGCCATCACGGCGTGGAGCTCGAACCTGCGGCGCCAGACCTCCTCGCCGATTCCGCGGCCCCGGGCTACGACGGACCACGGGTCTCCACCGGTCTCGTCGAGGGCAGCGAGGGCGTCGACCTCGGCCCGGTCGCGTTCGGGCACGTCTACCCGTCGTGCGATCGCCACGAGGTCACCGACGGAGAGCGCGTTCACCGGCTTCGGCACCGGCTGGCCGCCAGCCCCCCGGATGAAGAGGCTGTGGTCGCCGGTCACCCGGATCGAGCGGCCGTAGCGCGTGCGGACCTCGAAGCACCGGGACCTGGTGGGATGGCCGACCAGGGCGGTGGCCTCCGATGCTTCGATCCGTCCGGCCTCGTCGAAGGCCGGGACGGAGTAGGACTCGAGGTCCACCCGGCCACTGAGGCGGTGCGCCAGGTCGCCGACCGGCTCGCGCCGCAGCTCCCGACCGTCGTCGTAGAGCACCTGCTCGTCAGCGAGGATCGAGTTGAAGATGCGCACGATCCGGACGTCGAGGTCGTGGGAGCGGTGGTACGCCATGGTCATGGCCTCGGCGAAGCGCTTGGCCTCGTCGTAGACGCCGCGGGGGCCGACCGGGTTGACGTGGCCCCAGTAGTCCTCGGTCTGGGGGTGCACGAGGGGGTCGCCGTAGACCTCGCTGGTGCTGGCGAGGAAGTAGCGGGCGCCCTTGGCCAGGGCCAGGCCCAGCGTGTTGTGGGTGCCGAGGCTGCCGACCTTGAGGGTCGGGATCGGCCACTCGAGGTAGTCCTTGGGCGAGGCCGGGCTGGCCAGGTGGAACACCCCGTCGACCGGGCCGGGCACCCAGACGTACTCGCTGACGTCGTGCTTCACGAAGGTGTAGCCGGCGCGGCCGAAGAGGTGCTCGACGTTGGCCAGGTCGCCGGTCTTCAGGTTGTCGATGCAGACGACCTGGTCGCCTCGATCGAGCAGCCGCTCGCACAGGTGCGACCCCAGGAAGCCGGCCCCACCGGTGACGACGATCCGCGCCATCAGGCCCGCCCGATGCCCTGGAACTCGAAGCCCCGTCGCAGCAGGGCGCTGCGGTCGATGAGGTTCCGGGCGTCGAGCACCCGGGGCGCCGCCATCTCCTCGGCCACCTTGTCGAGGTCGAGCCACTTGAACTCATCCCACTCGGTGAGCACCGCCAGCACCTCGGCCCCCGCGCAGGCGGCGTAGGGGTCGGTGACGACCTCGACGTCGAGCCCGTCGACGGCCTCCGACACCGCCGGGTCGTAGGCCCGGATGCGGGCGCCCCGCTCGGCCAGCCGCTGCAGGATGGCGATGGCCGGCGAGTCGCGGAGGTCATCGGTGCGGGCCTTGAAGGTGAGTCCCCAGGCGCCGATGCGCATGCCGTCGACGCAGCCGCCGGCCATCCGGACGACCTTCTCGGCGGTGCGGTCGAACTGCTCCTCGTTGACCGCGATGACGCCCTTGAGCAGCCCGAAGTCGTAGCCGGCGCCCTCGGCGATGCGCACCAGGGCGTGGGAGTCCTTGGGGAAGCAGCTGCCGCCCCAGCCGGGTCCCGGCCGGAGGAAGGCCTCGCCGATCCGCTTGTCGTAGCCCATGCCGAGCACCACGTCGTTGACGTCGGCGCCCACGGCCTCGCACACCGCGGCGATGGCGTTGACGAAGCTGATCTTGGTGGCGAGGAAGGCGTTGCTGGCGTACTTGATGGTCTCCGCCGAGGCCGGATCGGTGACCTGGATGGGGGCGGTGAGGCCGATGTAGAGCGACGCGACCCGCACGGCGGCGCTCTGGTCGTCGGCGCCGATCACCACCCGGTCGGGGTGCAGGAAGTCGTGGACCGCCGAGCCCTCCCGCAGGAACTCCGGGTTGGACACCACCTGGACGTCGGAGCGGCCGAGGGCCTGCTCGACGACCCGGGTCGAGCCCACCGGGACGGTGGACTTGTTGATGACCACCGAGTCGGGCTGGAGGCGGGGGCCGATCTCGCGGGCGGCGGCCTCGATGTAGGAGAGGTCGGCGGCCCCGTCGGCGCCCTGGGGGGTCGGCACGCAGAGGTAGACGAACTCGGCGTCCGCCACCGCGTGCTCGGCGCCGAGCACGAAGCGGAGCTGACCCGACTTGAGCCCCTCGTGGACGATCTCGTCGAGGCCGGCCTCGAGGATCGGGACGTCGCCCCGGCTGAGGCGCTCGATCTTCTCGGGCACCACGTCGGCGCAGATGACCTGGTGGCCGAGCGTGCTGAGGCAGGCACCGGTCGTGAGACCCACGTACCCGGTGCCGATGACGGCGATGGTGCTGTCCATGCTGGAGCTCGTCCCTCCGTGATCGACAGGAGCGCCCAGCCCGCCGCCGACCGCGCCCGCGGTCGCCGGGCGGTTCCGGACCCGACGAGGCTACTGCCTGCCCGGCCCGGGCCCCTCAGCCGCGAGCGGGCCCCACGCCCCCTCCACGACCGGCGCTCGATCGCGGAGGGGCGCCCACCACGGGCGGTGCTCGGCGTACCAGCGGACGGTGTCGACCACGCCCTCGGCGAAGCCGACCTCCGGGGCCCAGCCCAGCTCGTCGTGGATGCGGGTGCTGTCGAGGAGGTAGCGCCGGTCGTGGCCCGGCCGGTCGGGGACGATCGCTGCTTGAGCGACGCCGGCTTGCCCAGCGCGGCGAGCACCGCGTCGGCGACCTGCTCGACCGAGCGCTCCTCCCCCGTCCCGACGTGGTAGGTGGCGCCGACCCGACCGGACTCCACCACGGCGCGGATCGCCCGGCAGTGGTCGAGGACGTGGATCCACTCCCGACGGTGGTCGCTCGACGCGTAGACCGGCAGCGGGCGGTCGTCGAGGGCGAGGGTCGCGAAGAGCGGGAGGACCTTCTCGGGGAACTGGAACGGTCCGTAGTTGTTGGCGCAGTTGGTCAGGGTGACCGGCAGCCCGTAGGTGCGGTGGTAGGCCCGCACGGCGTGGTCGGCGGCCGCCTTGGACGCGTTGTACGGCGTGCTGGGCCGGTACGGGGAGTCCTCGGTGAAGGGCCGGGCGGCCGGGTCGAGGGGCAGGTCGCCGTACACCTCGCAGGTCGAGATGTGGTGGAGGTGGACCCCGCCCACCCGGCGGCAGGCGTCGAGCAGGCGCTGCGTGCCGAGCACGTTGGTGGCGAAGAACCGGGCCGGGTCGAGCACCGCCAGGCTGTTGTGCGACTCGGCGGCCGAAGTTCACCACCAGCCCGACGCCTTCGCCGGCCAGCAGCTCCTCGACCGAGGGCTGGTCGCCGATGTCACCGTGGACGAAGGTGATGCGCCCGTCGACATCGGCGAGGGTGCGGCGGTCGCCGGCGTAGGTCAGCGCGTCGAGGACGACGACCCGGTCGTCGGGTCGGGCGTCGAGCCAGTGCCGGACGAGGTTGGAGCCGATGAAGCCGGCGCCGCCGGTGACGAGGACGGTGGTCGGCGGCCGGCCGGTCACGCCGGCGGGCCGTCGAGGTCGAGCACCCACCGGGCCGGGTTCGACCGGTCGCGGCTCGGACAGGACGGGCTCGGCGATCCCCCAGTCGGCGCCCACCTCGGGATCGTCCCACGCCACGCCCAGCTCGTCGTCGGGGTCGTAGTAGCGGTCGACCAGGTAGGTGATGGTGACGTCGGTGAGGGCGCCGAAGCCGTGGGCCACGCCCGCCGGGATGTACAGGCCCCGGTGGTCGTGCTCGCCCGCCGGGGAACCGGGGGCGCCGCCGAGGTCGGTCGTCCAGGTCGCGCCCTCGGTGGGCGAACCGGCCCGCAGGTCGTGCAGCACCACCCGCGCCCGGCCGGCGGCCACGTACCAGTAGTCGGCCTGGTGGAGGTGGTACGTGCAGGCCGACCACCGAGCCGGCCCGGCGGTCGGCCCGGTTGCCCTGGACCATCGGCGACGAGCCCGGGACCCACTCGGCCCGGTAGGTCTCGACGAAGACGCCCCGTTCGTCGCCGTAGCGGACCGGGTCGACGACCACGACCCCGGCGATGGCGTCGAGGTCGGTGACGGTGGCGTGGCTCACTGGCCTAGGTCGACGTGGGAGTGGTCGCCGAGCAGCAGCCGGGTGGCCTGCGGACGGCGATCGGTGCGGGTGGCCACGGCGTCGCGCCCGACCAGGGAGTCGACCAGGCGGGGGATGCCCTCGATGCGGCTGCCGGCCAGCAGGATCGAGTGCTCGACCTCGGAGCCGACCACCTCGCACCCGGCGTCGATCGAGGTGAACGGCCCGACGTAGCTGTCGACGATGCGGGCCCCGGCGCCGACCACCGCGGGCCCCCGGATGATCGAGCCCTTCACCTCGGCGTCGGGGGCCGAGCACGACGCGGCCCTCGACCCTGGAGGCGGCGTCGACCGAGCCGGCCACGTCGGGCTCGATCGACCTCGAGCACCAGGCGGTTGGCCTCGAGCAGGGGGCCGACCTTGCCGGTGTCCTTCCACCACCCGTCGAGCACCTCGTGGCGCACGCGGTGGCCCTGGTCGATGAGCCACTGGATGGCGTCGGTGATCTCGAGCTCGCCGCGCGCCGACGGCTCGATGGCGCGCACCGCCTCGTGCACCGTCGGCGTCGAACAGGTACACGCCGACGAGGGCCAGGTCCGACGGCGGGTCGACCGGCTTCTCGACCAGGCCGACGACGTCGCCGTCCGGCCCCAGCTCGGCGACCCCGAACTGGTCGGCGTCGGGCACGTGGGCCAGCAGGATCTGGGCGGCGGTGGTGGAGCGGTGGTCCTCGCCGAGCCGGGGCTGGACCTGGGCGGCGCGATCGGCCTCGAACGCCGACACGAAGCGGGCGACGCCCTCGCGCACGAGGTTGTCGCCGAGGTACATCACGAAGTCGTCGTCGCCGAGGAAGTCGGCGGGCGACGAGGACGGCGTGGGCCAGGCCGAGCGGTTCGGGCTGCGGCAGGTAGGTGACGGTGCAGCCCCCACCGGGCGCCGTCACCGGCCGCCTGCTCGATCTCCGCCGCCGTGTCCCCGACCACCACCCCGACCTCGGTGATGCCGGCCTCGGCCAGGTGCTCGAAGGCGTAGAAGAGGATCGGCTTGTTGGCGACGGGGACGAGCTGCTTGGCCCCCGTGTGGGTGATCGGGCGCAGCCGGCGGCCCGAGCCGCCGGCCAGCACCAGTCCCTTCACCCCTGCCCCGCTCGGCTCACCCGCAGGACACCCCGGGCGGCATGGTCGGCGCGTAGCCCGGCAGCGTCGTGGTGGTGGCGTCGGGTGCGGTGGTGCTCGACCCGGTGCCGGTGCTGCCGGTGCTGCCGGTGTCGGTGCCGGTGCCGGTGCCGGCGGAGTCGGTGGGCGGGGCCGTCGTCGTGCTGGTGGTCGTGGTCGTCGTGGTGGTCGGGCCCCGCACCTGGTCGGCCGGCTTCGGGGAGCTGAGCACCGAGCCGAACGAAGCGCTGGTGATGACGAGCACGTCGGCGCTCTGGTCGGCCTGGGCCGGCTCGAAGGTGACCGGGGCGTCCAGGTACCGGGCCACCAGCTGCGCCGCCTGCTCGCGGCCGGGGAGGTAGCGGACGGTGGTCTGGGGGCCGGGCGACTCGGCGTCGCCAGGGTCGAGGCCCTTGAACCCGTCGGCCTCCAGCGCGCCGGTGACGTCGGTGGCCTGGTTGTAGGCGCCCGAGCCGTTCAGGACCTGGACGGTGACGCTGGCGGGGTCGAGGGTGCTGGCGCCGTTCGCGCTGGTGTCGCGGAACCGGGCGAACACCGCCTCGGCCTCGCCGGGCACCAGCTCCTGCACCGACGCGTCGCCCACGTAGGAGTCGGTGACGGGCAGGGCGAGCTTCTCGAGGTTGGCCGGGTCGAAGGACTGGAACCGCCGGCCGAGGTCGAGGATGTCGCCCGGCGTCAGGTTCTCGTCGATGGTGACGCTCTTCAACATGGCGTTGGTCAGGTCGTTCAGCACCACGGGGTTGCGGATGCCCTTCGACACCGCCTTCTTCAGCGCCTGCTGGATGAAGAGCTGCTGGCGGCTGGCGCGGCCGAGGTCGGAGGTCCCGTCGGGCACCCATTCGCCGTCGGCGTTCTGGTACTCGAAGTACCGGGAGCGCACGAAGCCGAGCGCCTGGTCGGGACCGAGCACGACGCACCCGGGGGCGGCCACGTCGAGCCCGGTGTGGTTGACGCAGTTCCCGTTGGCGTCGGTCTCGTTGCAGTCGCGGTCGCGGACCGGGGTGTCGAAGTAGACCGGCACCCCCCCGATGGCCTTCACCACGCCCTTGAAGCCCTCCCAGTCGACCTGGACGTAGTGGTGGATCGGGAGGTGGAAGTTCTCCTCGATGGTGCGCACCAGGGCGGGGGCGCCGCCGTACTCGATGGCCGAGTTGAGCTTCGACTCGCCGTGCGGGTTGCCGGAGGCGTCGTAGATCGGCACCCACAGGTCGCGGGGGATGGCGAGCAGCAGCGCCTTCTTGGCCGAGGGGACCACCCGCAGGATCATCATGGTGTCGGAGCGGGCGCCGCCGACGTCGCCGCGCCCCTGCACCGCCGGGTCGTTCGGCGAGAGCCCGGCCGCGCTGTCGGTGCCGACCAGCAGGAAGTTCTGCGGGGCGCTGCTCGAGGTCGGCTCGGCGGTCAGCGAGCGGCCGAGGCTCACCCGCTGCACCGACCCGGTCTTGACGTTGGCCCACGCCAGCCCGCCGGCCACCAGGAGGGCGATCACCGCGAACAGGCAGTTCGCGGTGATCAGCAGCCGCTGCGGCCAGGACCGGTGCGACCGGACCCCAGAGACGGCACCGGACATGGCGCGCGACGCTACAGGCGCGGACCCGCCGCCCGGCTCCACCTGGACGCCGCCGGCGGGCGCGTCGGTGGGCGGATCGGTCAGGCGCCGGGCCGGGCGTAGCGGAAGATCTTGGCCACGGTGGTGCCGAACTGGCGGCGCAGGCGACCGTCGTTGTACGGCACGCCGTAGCGGCGGCACAGGCCCTGCACCCGCGGCGCCACCTCGGGCAGGCGGTTCGACGGCATGTCGGGCCACAGGTGGTGCTCGACCTGGTGGGAGAGCTGCCCGGACATCACGTTGAAGAGCCTCCCCCCGCTGATGTTGGCCGAGGCCAGGATCTGGCGCAGGTACCACTCCGACCGGGTCTCGCCGGCCACGTCCTCCTTGGCGAACACGTGGGTGCCTTCGGGGAAGTGCCCGCAGTAGATGATCACGTACGCCCAGACGTTGCGGATGAGGTTGGCGACGGCGTTCGACGCGGCGATGGTCGGCGCGTTGCGCACCGCCAGCGCCGGCCAGAGCACGTAGTCCTTCAGCCCCTGCCGGGCGGCCTTCTTGGCGAACTGGCGCAGCTTGGCCAGCTCGCCGACCACCTCGTCCTCGTCCAGGTCGCCCCGGATCAGGCCCTCGAAGTCGACCTCGTGGACGCCCACGCCCCACTCGAAGAGCAGCATGAGGAGCGCGTTGTAGACGGGCTGGGCCAGGTACATCGGGCGCCAGGGCTGCTCCGGGGTCACCTTGAAGATCGCGTAGCCGATGTCGCGGTCGAGCCCGAGCACGTTGGTCCAGGTGTGGTGCACGACGTTGTGACCGTGGCGCCACTGGTCCGACGGGCAGACGCTGTCCCACTCCCAGGTGGTCGAGTTCACGTCAGGGTCCTGCATCCAGTCCCACTGGCCGTGCATGACGTTGTGGCCGATCTCCATGTTCTCGAGGATCTTGGCCACGCCGAGCCCGGCGGTCCCCAGTCCGAGGAGGGTCCACGCCGCCACATTCCGGGCTTGGGTCGGCTCGGTGCCCTTCCGCCTGAACAGGAGCGAGGCGTACATGGTCAGTCGGGAGCCGACCGCCAGCGTGCGCTGGATGCGGATGACCCGACGGATGTAGGCCTGGTCGGCGGCGCCGAGGTCCTCGTAGACCTCGTCGTAGATCTGGTCGAGCTCGGCGCCGAGCGCGTCGATGGCGCCGGGTCCGAGCGTCACCGACTCAGGGAGCCAGTCGACGCTCGACCCGCCGGGAGCGTCGCCCGGCGCGGGATCGGTGGCGAGGTCGGTCATGGGTCGGTCTCCTCGGGGGGTCGGGACATCAGGTCTTCAGCGCCAGCTCGCACGGCCCGGCGGCGGCGGACACGCAGGTCTGCACCAGGTGGCCCCGCTCGGCCAGCACCGCACCCGTCCGCAGGTCGCGGATGCGGCCGTCGAGCAGCTCGGAGTCGCAGGTGTGGCAGATGCCCATCCGGCAGCCGTGGGCCGGGTTGAGCCCGGCGTTCTCAGCGACCCGCAGCAAGGGCGTGGTGCCGTCGGCCTCGGTCACCACCGCCTCCGCGTCGGCCGGTCGGAAGGTGACCTCGCCGCCCTCGACGTCGTCGCCCAGCTCGGCCAGCGCCGCCCGGAAGCGCTCGGTGTGCAGCACCTTGCCGCGTCCGGCGGCGCCCAGGTGCTCGGCCAGGTCGTCGAGCAGCGACTGGGGGCCGCAGGCCCAGACCTCCCGCTGCCGCCAGTCGGGGCACAGCTCGTCCAGCTGGTCGGCGGAGAAGTGCCGGCTCGCTGCGACGTCGTCACCGTCGCCCCCACCGTCGAGGGCGCGGGTGTACACGGGCACCAGACGGTAGTGGGGACGGTGCTTCTCGGCCAGGGCGTGCAGCTCGGCGCCGAAGATGACGTCGTACTCGTGCGGCGCGTAGTGGATGTGCACGATGTCGGGCAGGTTGCCGACCAGGTCGTAGGTGCGCAGCATGCTGGCCACCGGCGTGATCCCGCTGCCGGCGGTGATGAACAGGGGTCGCACCGGCTTGGCGTCGGGGAGGACGAACTCGCCCTGGGGGATGCCGATGGGCACGTGGGCGCCCACCTCCAGCTCGCGCACGAGCACCCGCGACATGCGCCCGCCGTCCTGGATCTTCACCGTGATGGAGATCCGACCGTCCTTGCGCTGCGGAGACGACGAGATGGTGTAGGTGCGGGTGTAGTGGCGGCCGTCGACGCTGAGCCCGATGCGCAGGTGCTGGCCGGCGCGGTGGCGCCGCCAGTTCCGCCCCGGCTGGAGCACGATGGTGCGGGCGTCGTGGGTCTCGTCGTGGACCTCCACGACCCGGGCCTGCAGCCGCCGGTTGCTCCAGAGCGGGTTGACCAGCTCGACGTAGTGCTCCGCGGTGAGCGGGGACGCGAAGGCGTCGACGACCGGACGGGCCACCGGGGCGACGGCGCCCGCCAGCCCCTGCACCCGAGCTCGCACCGACTTCACTCGATCTCCCTCACGACGATCTCCCTCACGACGATGGCCACGACCGGCGATCGGCTCGATCGAGCCGACGAGCGCGAGAAGTTACCCGCGGTACGACGAGGATCTCCCGCCGGAGCGGCGACGGTCACCACCGGCGCCGCGGCGCGGCGTCCGGCTACCGGACCGGGATGCCGAGCGAGCGGGCCAGGACCAGGCGCTGGACCTCGCTCGTGCCCTCGCCGATCTCGAGGATCTTGGCGTCGCGGTAGAAGCGGGAGACCGGCGTCTCGTCCATGAAGCCGTAGCCGCCGAAGATCTGGGTCGCCTCCCGGGTGGCGGTGACCGCCGCCTCGGTGGCGTAGAGCTTGGCGGCGGCCGCCTCGGCCCGGAACGGCCGGCCCTCGTCCTTCAGCCACGCCGCCCGGTGGACGAGCTGGCGGGCGGCGTCGGCCGCCACCGCCAGGTCGGCGCACTTGAACGCCACCGCCTGGTTGGTGCCGATCGGCCGGCCGAAGGCGTTGCGGTCCTTGGCGTACTGGGTGCTGTGCTCCAGGCAGGCCTGGATGACCCCGACGGCCACCGCGCCGATGGCGATGCGGCCCTCGTCGAGGATCGAGAGGAACTGGGCGAAGCCCCGACCGCGCTGGCCGAGCAGGTGGTCGGCCGGCACCCGGCACCCGGCGAAGGTGAGCCCGTGGGTGTCGGAGGCGTGCCAGCCCATCTTGCGGTACGGGGGCTGCACCTCGAAGCCCGGCGTGCCGGCCGGGACGACGATGGCGCTGATCTCCGGCTCGCCCGACCCCGGCGCATCGGTGCGGGCGGTGACGGTGACGATCGAGGTCAGCTCGGTGCCGGAGTTGGTGATGAACGCCTTCTCGCCGTCGATCACCCACTCGTCGCCGTCGAGGCGCGCCCGGGTGCGGGTGCCGCCGGCGTCGCTGCCCGCCTCCGGCTCGGTGAGCCCGAACCCGCCGATGGTGCGACCGGCGCAGAGGTCCGGGAGCCAGCGCTGCTTCTGCTCCTCGGTGCCGAACTGGAACAGCGGGTTGGCGCCCAGCCCGACCCCAGCCTCGACGGTCATGGCCATCGACTGGTCGACGCGGGCCAGCTCCTCGAGGGCGACGCAGAAGGTGGTGAAGTCCGCACCCGAACCGCCGTACTCCTCGGGGAACGGCAGGCCGAAGAGCCCGAGCTCGCCCATGGCCCGGACCGTGTCGACCGGGAAGAGGTGGTCGCGGTCCCAGGCCTCGGCGTGGGGGGCGATCTCCGACTCGGCGAAGTCGCGCACCACCTTGCGGTACGCGCCGGCCTCGTCGCTCAGCTCGAAGTCCATCCCCGGATCGTAGATCCGGCCCGGAACCTACGATCCTGGGGTGGGAGTCGAACCGACCGAGCCGATGGCGGTGGTCGGCGGCCGCCGGCTCCGCGGGCTGGTCGAGGTCACCGACGACCCGACCGCCCTCGACCGGCCGGCGCCGGGCCGCTGGGCGGTCGTCCTGGCCTTCCCCGACCGGCCGGGCGAGCCCGCCCGGGCCACCTGTGCCCGGTTCCTCGACGTCGGGCCGGTCGGCGCGTGGCCGGACGGGGCCTCGAGGGCATGGCCGGGCCTCGGCGGGGCACGCTGGCGCAGCAGCCTCGGTCGGCGCGACTTCGAGCAGCGGGTGGAGGCCATCCGGGCGTCGATCCTCGACGGCGAGGTGTACCAGGTGAACCTGACCCGCCGGCTGTCCGCCCCGCTCCCCGACGGCGCCGACGTGCTGGCCCTCGGTGAGCACCTGGCGGCGCGGCACCCGGCCCCCTTCGCCGCCACCGTCCGGCTGCCCGCCCACGGCGTCGAGGTGGCGTCGGCCTCGCCCGAGCTGTTCCTGCGGCGCCGGGGCGGCCGGGTCGAGTCGGCACCCGTCAAGGGCACCAGCGCCACGCCGGACGGGTTCCTCGCCAAGGACCGGGCCGAGAACGTGATGATCGTCGACCTGGTGCGCAACGACCTGGGCCGGGTGTGCCGCTGGGGCTCGGTCCAGGTGCGGTCGCTGCTGGCGGTCGAGGCCCACCCCGGCCTGCACCACCTGGTCTCGACCGTCACCGGTGAGCTGGTCGACGGCGTCGGGTGGGCCGGACTGCTCGACGCCACCTTCCCGGCCGGTTCGATCAGCGGCGCCCCGAAGCTGGCGGCCCTCGACCGCATCGCCGAGCTCGAACCGGTGCCCCGTGGCCCCTACTGCGGCGCGATCGGCTGGGTCGACGCCGGCACCGGCGACGGCGAGCTGAACGTGGCCATCCGCACCTTCTGGTTCGCCGACGGGTCGATCCACCTCGGCACGGGCGGCGCCGTCACCTGGGACTCGGACCCCGCCGGCGAGTGGCAGGAGACCGAGCTGAAGGCGAACCGGCTGCTCGACGCGGTCGGCCGGCCGGCGCGGCGGCCGGTGCCGGCCGGGAGCCGGTCGTGAGCGACGCCGGGTGGATGTGGGTGGACGGGTCCCTGACCCCGGCGGCCGAGGCCACCGTCGCCGCCCTGGACCACGGCCTCACCGTCGGCGACGGGGTCTTCGAGACGCTGAAGCTCGTCGGCGGCACCCCCTTCGCCCTGACCCGCCACCTGCGCCGGCTCCACCGGTCGGCGGCCGCCATCGGCCTGGAGGTGCCCGTCACCGACGGCGAGCTCGTCGAGGCGTCGGCCCGCACGATCGCCGCCTGCGACCCACCCGGCGCGGGGCGGCTCCGGATCACGGTGACCGGTGGGCCGGGGCCGCTGGGATCCAGTCGTGGCGCGGTGCCGGCGACGGTGCTGGTCGCCGCCGCCCCGGCGGCACCCTGGCCGGACACGACGGCGGTGGTCACCGTGCCCTGGTGCCGCAACGAGCGCAGCGCGCTGACCGGCGTCAAGAGCACCTCCTACGCCGAGAACGTCAAGGCGCTGGAGGTGGCCCACCGCACGGGTGCCAGCGAGGCGATCTTCGCCAACACCGTCGGCGCCCTCTGCGAGGGCACCGGGTCGAACGTCTTCGTCGTCCAGTCCGGCCGCCTGCTGACCCCGACCCTGGCGTCGGGGTGCCTGGCCGGCATCACCCGCGAGCTGCTGCTCGAGCTGGTCGAGGTCACCGAGACCGACGCCCTGCGCCTCGGCGACCTGGGCGACGCCGAGGAGGTGTTCCTCACCTCCTCGACCCGGGACGTGCACCCGGTGGCCACCGTCGACGGCGTGGACCTGCCGACGCCCTGCCCCGGGCCGGTGACCACCGCCGCCCAGGCCGCCTTCGCCGACCTGCAGGCCCGCACCCTCGACCCCTGAGCCGCGCCCGTCCTGCCCAGCTGGCCGGCCTCCCCCGTCCCCGGGGGCCGCTCCGGTGGTCGGGCCCTCGAGCGGAGGTGCACGACGTCGCCGACCGCGAACGTCGACGGCGTCGGCGACCGCCGCCGGCTCCTCGACCACCAGGTGACCCTGGTCGGTCACGTCGACCGCGACGCCCTCGACGTCGTCGACGCCGAGGTCGACCCGCACCCGCCGCCCGAGGGTCACCGACCGGCGCCGCCACTCGTCGAACACCGAGCCGGCGGATCCGCCGCCGGCGACCAGCGAGCGGTAGCGGTCGCCGAGCGCCCGCAGCACGGCGACCAGCAGGTCCTCGCGGTCCACGTCGTGGCCGACGACGTGGCTGACCGCCACCGCCAGGTCGGCCAGCTCGGGGGGCACCTCCGCCGGCCAGTTCACGTTCAGACCCACCCCCACCACCACCGCGACCCGCTCGGTCGCCGCCGGCTCCCGCCACCCGTCGGCGGCGGTGGAACCCGCCGGCCAGTCGGCCTCGGCCAGGATCCCGGCCAGCTTCCGCTCGGGCTCGCCCGGGGCGGCGGCCACGAGGTCGTTGGGCCACTTCAGCCCGGGGGCGAAGCCGGCGACCTGCTCGACCCCGGCGGCGACCGCGGCGGCCACCGCCATGGTGGTGCCGCCGACCGCAGCCGCCGGCGGCCGCAGCAGCACCTGAACAGCAGCGACGCCCCGGCGGCGCCTCCCACGAGCGGCCCAGGCGGCCGCGGCCCGCGGTCTGGTGGTCGGCCACCAGGACCAGCGCCCTCGGCCGCCCCCTGGCGGGCCTGCTCGAGCAGATCGGCGTTGGTCGAGCCGGTCGTCGTCGACCCACCGGACGTCGGCGAACCGGGTGCCCGTCAGCGCCGTTCTGGCACGGTCCCCCGGCATCCCCGTAAACATATGGCGTGCTCTCCAAGGTCCTGATCGCCAACCGGGGCGAGATCGCCGTCCGGGTCATCCGTGCCTGCCAGGAGCTCGGCATCGCCACGGTGGCCGTGTACTCCGACCTCGACCGCGACGCGCTGCACGTCCGGCTGGCCGACGAGGCCTACAGCCTGGGCGGCTCGACCGCGGCCGAGAGCTACCTCAACACCGAGGCCATCCTCGACGTCATCGAGCGCAGCGGCGCCGAGGCGGTGCACCCCGGCTACGGCTTCTTCTCCGAGAACACCGACTTCGCCCGGGCCATCACCGAGCACGGCGTCACCTTCATCGGCCCGCCGCCCGAGGCCATCGAGGTCATGGGCGACAAGGTCTCGAGCCGCATCGCCGCCCAGGAGGCCGGCGTGGCGGGCGTGCCCGGCACCACCGAGTTCCTGAACTCGGCCGACGAGGTGGTCGCCTTCGGCGAGGAGCACGGCTGGCCGGTCGCCATCAAGGCCGCCTACGGCGGCGGCGGGCGCGGCATGCGGGTCGTGAAGAGCGCCGACGAGGCCGCCCGGGCCTTCGAGTCGGCCCAGAGCGAGGCGCTCAAGGGCTTCGGGCGCGACGAGTGCTACGTCGAGCGCTACCTGACCTGGCCCCGCCACATCGAGATGCAGATCATCGCCGACACCCACGGCAACTGCGTCTGGATCGGCGAGCGCGACTGCTCGGCCCAGCGCCGCCACCAGAAGCTGGTCGAGGAGGCCCCGGCGCCGGCCTTCCCCGACGAGATCCGCCAGCGCATGGGCGAGGCGGCGGTCAAGGTGGCCAAGGGCTGCGGCTACGTCAACGCCGGCACCGTCGAGTTCCTCTACCAGGACGGCGACTTCTACTTCCTGGAGATGAACACCCGGCTCCAGGTGGAGCACCCCATCACCGAGCTGGTCAGCCAGATCGACCTGGTCCGGAGCAGATCCGGGTCGCCTCGGGCGAGCCGCTCAGCTTCACCCAGGACGACATCGTGCTCTCGCGGCCACGCCATCGAGGTCCGGGTCAACGCCGAGGACCCCGCCGGCGGCAAGTTCCTGCCCTCGCCCGGTCGCATCGGCACGCTCGTGCCGCCGCAGGGCTTCGGCGTGCGCTGGGACGGCGGGTACGAGTCCGGCGACGAGGTCAGCCAGTACTACGACAACCTGGTCGGCAAGCTGGTGGTGTGGGGCTCGGACCGGCCCACCGCCATCGCCCGCATGCTCCGGGCGCTCCGCGAGTTCCGCCTCGACGGCATCACGACCACCCTGCCGGCCGACATCGCCATCCTCGCTCACCCCGACTTCGCCAACGCCGAGCACTCGACCAAGTGGGTCGAGGACGTCCTCGACCTCACCGGGGTCGGCGGCGTCAAGGAGGCCCCCGAGCCGTCGGCCGCCGATGCCGCCCGGGCGAGGTCGAGCCCGAGGGGAAGGTGCGTCGCGACGTCGACGTCGAGGTCGACGGCAAGCGCTTCCACGTGGCCGTGTTCGTGCCCGAGTCGGCGGCCGCCACGGCCGGACCGGCGGCGGCGGGGGGCGGGGCGCCGGCTGCGCCGCGGCCCAAGCGCGGCTCCGCCGGCGGGGGGTCGGCGGCGGCGGCCGGCTCCGGCGCCGTCACCGTCCCCATGCAGGGCACCATCGTCAAGGTCGAGGTGGCCGAGGGCGACAGCGTCGAGCTGGGCGACACGGTCTGCGTGCTCGAGGCCATGAAGATGGAGAACAACATCGCCGCCGACAAGGCGGGCACGGTGAAGTCGGTGAGCGTCGAGGCCGGTCAGGCCGTCAGCGCCGGCGACGTCGTCGTCGTCATCGAGTAGTCCGCAGGCCTTGTTGCTGGCGCCGCCTCTTGGTTGGCGGTGACTCCGGCATGCGATCCGGGCTCGGAGCTGCTCCACCTCGTGCCTGCGCCACATCCCGCCCGCGGCCGGTCAGGGTGAGCGGCTGCCAGTTCCGGCGCCAACCGGTTCGCGCTCGGGCGGTCGAGCGGTGTTGGGGGCGAAGTCGATCCACTTGAGCTGCAGGGGTTCGCCCGCTGGGTGCACGTAATCGCTGGGGTCGAAGCCTCGATGCTCGGCTTCGTCGGTGAGGTCGCCCGCCAGCGGGACGGGCTCGGGCTGGCCAACCGGCTCGAGGAGTCGGCCGTGCCGATCGCGGACGGTGAGGTGATCAGCCGTCCCGGTGATGGGCAGCAGGCCGAGGTGGTGCTGGCGGTGGTGGCGCTGGCACAGGCAGACCAGGTTCTCGGGAGCGGTCTCGCCGCGATCTTCCCAATGGATGATGTGGTGGACGTGCAGCCACCGCGTGCGGTCACAGCCGGGCACCCGACAGCCACCGTCGCGGTGCTCGACCAGCTTGCGCAGCTTGGGCGAGACGATCCGCTGGGTGCGTCCGACGGCGACGGGCGTGCCCTTCCGCTCCCAGACCGGGAGGAGGTCGCCGTCGCAGAGCAGGTAGCGGCGCAGCGCATCGGGTAGCGGAGCGCCGAGGTGCAAGCCGGCCACCGGCGGTCGGTCAGGGTCGATCGGATCGGCCTCGAGGTGGACGATCGCCCGGAACCGATCGATCACGCTGCCCCCGTAGGACACCTCGCCCGCAGCAAGGGAGTCGGCGGCCAGCGCCACAGCGGCGTCGGCCCAGCTCAGCTCTCGCTGCGCAGCTCGTCCCTCGGGCGTGTCGGCCTCGACACCGGGGTTCTCCCGGCGGAACAGCTCGTCGCGCTTGGCGACCAGCGCCGCCTCGACCACCGCGCCCTCGTCGGGCGGGAGGGTCAGGCCGAGCCGCCAGTTGCCGTCGGCGTCGCCGCTGAAGCTGAGGTCACGCTTCTCGCCGACGGGCGATGGTGAAACGTCTGGCCGGCGCGCATCGGGTTCCTGAAAGGCGTAGCGGCGCAGCATCTTCTCGATCTGCGGGACCGTGGCGTTGACCGCCACTGCCACCACGTCGTCGTCGAAGCCGGCCGGGCAGCGCCGGGCGACGCTGGCGGCCTGGTCGAGTGACAGCACACCTTCGGTGACCGCCCGGTCGAGGGCCGGCAGTTCGTCCGACCGCCGGGCGACGTCGACCACCTGTCGAGCGTGCGCCGACGTGAGACCGGCCTTCCACGCCAACCACTGTTGGGGCGTGTGCACCCCGGACTGGTCCCAGGCCCTCGACGCCAGCGCCGAGGCGGTGAGCTCGACCAGCCGAGCGTGGGCGGCGTTGAGGACCCCGGCTGCGACCGCGACCTGTGCCTCGATCGCCTCGACCGAACGCAGGTCACCGTGCGCTTCGGTCGTGGGGGGCCTGTCCTCGGTCACGTGCTCAATGATAGAACATGTGTTCGTCACCCGCAAGTGGGACCAACACGGGTTCAGAGGGCTGACCTATCATCAGCGGAACGGGGGGTGGGTCGGGGATGGCGAAGGCACCGAAGTTGCGAGGGGACGCGGCCAAGGCCGTGCGCCATCGCGGGTCGCACCTGCAGATCATCGCCTCGGCCGGATCGGGCAAGACCGAGGTCGTGGCGCAGCGTGTGGCCGATCTGCTCGTCGACGCCACGCCCGCCGCAGCGATCGTCGCGTTCACGTTCACCGAACGGGCCGCCGCCGAGCTCAAGGCGCGCATCGCCGAGCGGGTCGAGGAGCGGTTGGGTGGGCAGGCGCTCGACCTGCTCAACGGCATGTTCGTGGGCACCATCCACGCCTACTGCTTCCGGCTGCTGCAGCAACGGGTGCCCGAGTACGAGACCTACGACGTGCTCGACGAGAACCAGCTCAACGCCTTCATCGTCCGGGAGGCCCATCGACTCGACGTCCGCCAGCTCGATCCCGACGGCAAGAAGCGTCTCTACAAGTCGGTCGAGGCGTTCCTGAAGGGGCTCGACGTCGTCGAGAACGAGTTGCTGGACCCGACCGAGTTGCCGGACCCGTTCGGCACCATCGTCGTCGACTACCTCGAGGCGCTGGGCCGGTACCGGCTGCTCAGCTACGGCCAACAGGTGGCTCGGGCCGTGGCCGAACTGGAGCGGCCCGAGGTCGCCGAGGCGGTCCACGCCGAGCTGCGCCACCTGATCGTGGACGAGTACCAAGACGTCAACCCCGCCCAGGAGCGGCTGATCGAGCTGCTCGCCGGGCCGAACGTGTCGGTCTGCGTGGTCGGCGACGACGACCAGGCGATCTACCAGTGGCGCGGTTCCGACGTGTCGAACATCGTCGGGTTCGCCGAGCGGTACGACGACGTCGCCAGCTTTCGGATCACCACCAACCGGCGGAGCACGCCGGAGATCATCCAGCTGGCCAACGGGTTCGCCAAGTCCATCCCCGGTCGTCTCCCCAAGCAGATGCGGACGGATCGCTCGGCTCCCCCTACCGGCCACTCGGTGTCCGTGTGGGACCAGCCGATGGAGGTCGACGAGGCCGGTTCGATCGCCTACGCGATCGTTCAGCTGCACGAGGACCAGGGCGTCCCGTACCGCGACATGGCGGTGCTGGTGCGAGGACGATCGGCGTACCCGGCGATCGTCGAGGCAGTTCGGCACCTTCGGCATCCCGGTGCAGCCCGACGGCCGGACCGGGTTGTTCGACCAACCCGAGGCCGTCGCCCTCGGCAAGGCCCTGGTCTGGCTGGTCGGCTACGACTGGCGAACCGAGGCCTGGGGTCCGGGCGTGAAGGTCACCGACCGTGACCTGGTGACCGAGGTGCTGGCAGCCTTCGACCTACCGAAGGGGAGGCGACGCAAGGTCGCCGGGGTCCTGGAAGAGTGGAAGGCGTCGGTCGACGCAGATCGACCGGTCGACCTGGTGCGCGACCTCTACGACGCTGCTCGACGTGCTGGACGCCCGCTCGTGGGACCTCACCGACCCGCATCCAGGTGAACCGGATGGGCACCTTGGCCCGGTTCTCGGCGCTGCTGGCCGACTACGAATCGGTCCGCAGACGATCTCGCACCGACCACGAGCGGAAGGGTGAGCAGGTCGGCGGCCAGGACCGGGGCCAGTGGTACTACCGCAACCTGGCCACCCACGTCATCAACTACGCCGTCGGCGCCTACGACGGGTTCGACGGCGAGGACGACTTCGCCATCGACGCCGTCGACCTCACCACTGTCCACCGGGCCAAGGGCTTGGAGTGGCCGGTGGTGTTCGTGCCGTCGCTGACCGCTCAGCCGGTTCCCCAGCAGCATGTCGGGCCGCACGCAGAGGTGGCCGATCCCCCGCACGCTGTTCCCGGCCGAGCGCTACGAGGGAGGTGACGCCGACGAGCGACGACTGTTCTACGTGGCAGCGACCCGGGCTCGGGACTGGCTGTCGCTGTCCCGCCACGACCACGTGAACTCCGAGAACCGGACCGTCGGGCCCAGCCCGTACTGGACCTTCGCCTGCGACGTCGCCGGCGATGACGACCCTGAAGAACTCGACCTACCGCCCATCGACGTCCGTGGCGGCCACGACGACGAGCCGCTGGCGCTCACCTTCAGCGAGCTCGATGCCTTCCTCGGAGTGCGGGCATCGCCTACCGACTGCGCAACCTGATCGGCTTCCAGCCCCGCCTGGCACCCGAGCTCGGCTACGGCAAGGCCGTCCACCACGTGCTGCGCACCATCGCCGAGGAGACCCGGTCCACCGGGAAGGTCCCGACTCCCCGTCGGATCGAGCGGCTGCTGGACGTCGGCTTCTTCCTGCCCCACGCCAACAAGCCGGCTCACCGCAACCTGAAGGAAGCGGCCCGCAAGCTGGTGGCCACCTACACCAACGACCACCCGGATGACCTCCACCGCATCTGGGAGACCGAGCGGCCGTTCGAACTCCACCTCGACGGCGTGACGGTGTCGGGCCGGGCCGACGTGATCCTCGACCACGAGGGCGGCGTGCCGACCGGACTCGCCATCCTCGACTACAAGACCTCGACCTCACCGGACGACGACCACTCCCTCCAGCTGCAGGTGTACGCCGACGCCGGCCGTCGGGAGGGCCTCGACGTGCGGGGCGCCTGCGTCCACGACCTGAAGGCCGGGACCCGCAAGGAGCCGGCCCGCATCCCGGTCGACGTGAGCGGTGCTGCCATCACAAAGGCCGAAGCGGTGGTGACCGAGGCAGCCGAAAGGGTCAAGGCCCACGCCTACGACCCCAACCCCGGAACCCGCTGCCGCACCTGCGAGGTCCGAGTCGTCTGCCACGCAGCAGAGGCGTAGCGCTCAGCCGCTTCCGACGGATTGAAAGCTGTCCGCTTCGCCAATCTCCTCGAGATCGTCGGTGACGCTCGCCCGAGCCTCGGTGCGAAGTTGGGCGACAGACATCTTGCGGCTGGCAGCGAGCCGGCCGAGCGCCGCCGTCGCCTTCTCAGGCTTTCCGGTCAACCGAGGCGACGGCAGGAACACGATGGATGGGCCGTGCGTCTCGATCATCCTCCGCACCTCTGGCAGGTAGGCGAGCAACTGCCCCCACTCGCGTATCGGGTCCTGGACCGGCTTCTTCCACGTGACGACCGAAAGGTTCGTCCTGCTCAGCGCCCAGAGCTCTTCCGGCTGTTCGGACTGGTGCCAGTCCCGCGTCACGAGGGCGTCGAACTCCCCCTCGTCTGCCCGCAGGTACACGTACCAGTCCGGGGTCCGAGAACCGGCGAGCGCATGGTCAAAAGCCCGCAGGGAGACGACCTCGACCGAACCGTCGACAACCTCGGGCCGGAAGTTCGGCGGGGACGGGAAGCCCTCGTCAAGCAGCAGACGCACGCCGCTCACTGCGCGCCTTGCGCAAGGACTCCTCGAGCTTGATGGCGTCCTTGACGCTGGCGACGCTCACCCCCGGATAAAGCGCGGCGATGCGGTCGGCCCCGAGTGAGCGTTCCTTGTGCAGCGCATACACCGACGCGGTTGGCACGCGGGAAGAGTCGATGCAAGGTTCCCCGCCGACCACCCAGGGAGAGATGAACGTCCGGCTCGAGGGGCGCACGAGGTTCGGGCCCCACAGCGCAGCTGTAGCGACACCCTCGATCGGTTCGGCGATGTCGAACACATCCAGGAACGGGGTGAGGCCGTCGAAGACCTGCTGTCCGGTGAGGCGGTCCACGTCCTCGAAGCCGAACAGGACCACGCGACCGTCGCCGTGGAGCGCTGGGTCGACGTGGTCTTCGACCACTCGGCGGCGCACGTCTGCGACGCGCCTGGCGGCTCGAACGCGATCCACACCTTTGCTTCGAAGCCAGGCCAGCAACCGGGCATAGATCAAGTCTCTGTACGACCAGGCTCTCGGCGAGGCATCCGCCCAGTCGGGCACCATCACGTCGTGCGACGCCCAGTCGTAGAGCGTTCGAGCAGGGATCCCTGAGAGCTGACCGGCGCGCTCTGCCGGGTAGTGCCCCCTCGGGCGGCGCAGGGCACGCCGGATGAGGACTCGGTCGTCGTCGGTCAGGGCTGCGTGGGCTGCCGCCATCCGACCAGTATCGCGCCGGCTACCGACAGCCTCGTGGGACGGCGCTCATACAGTCAGAGGACTAGGGATCTGAGGAGCTGCGACCGTCCGAGTTCTCGCTGGTTGGTTCTTAGCCGCTGCGCCCATCAGAGAGAGGTATCGGGGGAGGTTGCTGAGCTTCACTTACGGTTGCTCTGTCAATTCCATCCAATACTCCAACTGCAAACTTGGATAAGTTGGACTGAACTGACTATTTGCCTATGCGCTGATCAGCCGAACGGCGAACCGTTCAAATCACCATGACCTTCTCAACCAATTCAAACCTCGGTATCGCAAACCTCTTTTTCACCAGTTACCGCGCGCTAACCGACCTATAAGGTAGACATAATACCCGACAAGCACGAGGAAGCCTTCATTCTTTGGCCCTATCGACCCTCCTGTGTCGTGACAGCTGAGTTCCTGGAGTGCAGACAAGACGGTAACGCGAAGGGGCATTTCTGGAACGATGAAGTGTTCCGGGAAGCAAGATGCCAACCACTCGAATAGATCGCCGCCCTGAATATGGGCGTGAAGGACATCAGGGCTAATCTCTAAACCTTGATCCGCTGCCTCCAAAACATTTCTCGCTAGGGATGCTGCATCATTTATCATTTCGCCATCAGGTGTAGACAGACTCATTCGCTCATTCTTTCCGGTAAAGGATCAATCATCCTGGTTGCGCATACTCACTTACAAACTGTGTGTGGCAACGGTGACATCATCAACCGCATCATCCAACCGCCACCTCAAAGACTTGGAGGACTTCGTCGCCGTAGTCGTTGATGACCTTGACGGCGATCTTGCCGGCTCGTGGGCGGGGGAAGGGGCGGGCTGGTGGTGCGGTAGAGGGTGGCCCAGGCGTCCTCGTCGATCTCGGCCTTCAGGTCGCGACTTGAGCTTCTTGTAGGGGTCCTGGCCGCCGGTGAAGTAGGCGTGGCGGACGAAGAAGCTCTCCTCGTTGTAGTCGGAGTCGATCATCCACAGGGCGATGTGGTCGGTGTCGCGGCTGCGGACCTCGCCGGTGGTGGGGTCGTAGACGTCGACGCCGTGCAGCTCGACCACGAGCTGGCCGTCGTCGACTGCTCGCGTGATCTCGATGTCGGGCTCGCCGAAGACGGTGAACAGGTTGCCGGCGCCGGTCTTCTTCAGCTCCTCGCCCATCACCAGGTCGGCGTTCATGCGCACCAGCAGCACCGGCACCCGGCCCAGCTTGCGCTCGGCGGCGACGCTGGCGAAGTCCTCGTCGGTCGACGACGTCGGCACCCTCGACGGCGGTGCCCAGCACGTTGGGGTCGAAGGAGAAGGCCAGCACGCACAGCAGGTCGATGTCGCTCGCGCCTGCGATGGCCTCCCGGGCGGCCGTCTTGATCCACTGGGCGTCGACGGTGCCGTACTGCGGGCCGAGGGAGATGCCGATGCGGGCCGGGCGCCTCGCTCGGCGTCGTCGTCGTCGGCCGGCGCCCCGGCGGCAGCGCGACGGCCTGGATGGCCTGGCCGGCGTAGGGCTCGAGCGTCTCCAGCTCGATGCGCTCCTGGCGGCGCCCGTTCTGGATGCCGGCCTTGGTGAGGTTGTCGAGGATCGTCTGCTCGAAGTCGGCGCCGTTGCGGGTCGTCGGCGCCGGCCTCCGACCGACGCTCGGTCGCCGGACGTCCCGGGGTCGGGGCCGCCGGCGAAGGCGAGCGACCGGTGCGGGCGACAGGCTCTCGACGGTGAACGGCCCGGTGACCCGCACCTTCTCCTTGTCCTCGTAGGGCTTGTCGTAGAGCAGCTCGAAGTCGGCGTGGCGCTTGATGGCGGCGTCGATCTCGTCGCGGCTCATGCCCTCGACGATGTCGGGGTTGTTGGCGATCGACTTGAGGGTGATGTGCTGCACCCGCTCGTAGACGAACCCGTGGCGGATGTCGTCGGTCGGCGTCGAGTCGGGCAGCGGCGTGCCGGTGAGCTGCCCCTCCTTCAGCCGCCCCTCGGCCGAGTCGGCCAGCAGGTAGTACGGGAACTTGCGCCCCCATGAGCCGCTGCCGGGCCAGCGCCAGCGCCACCCGCGACGTGTCGATGGTGATCCACCGCCGCCCCCACTGCTCCGCCACGTAGGCCGTCGTCCCCGAGCCACACGTCGGATCGAGCACGAGGTCCCCCGGGTCGGTGGACATGAGCATGCACCGCTCGATGACCTTGGTGTTGGTCTGCACCACGTAGATCTTGGGTCATCCGATGAGCCTGACCGACGGTGTCGGTCCAGAGCTGTTCGAAGCGGCGACGCCGGGAAGTCGTCGAGGAATCGGACGTAGCGGAGCGTCTTGCCGATTCTACAATCAGCCGACCGGCAGCGATTAGGCGCTTCATACCCGGCTTCGTTGGTCTTCCAGACTCGCCGGTTCCGGACGGTAGAACGTCGTGCCGTCAAACTCGAATCGGATACGCGTCTGTGTCGACTACCGGACTCGCGATGTCAAGCTGTCTGCAGCCGAACAGTCTGCGCCATCGTCGGAGCAGTCTACTCCGAGCGACTTCCGTCTGCGTCAGCGAGCGCATCTCACCGTCGTCGAGCACTCGAGTACCGTCGGTACGCCGTCACCTCCGACGCCTTCTGCTGCGAAGAGCTGCCGATACTTCGAGCGCTCCGATGTCCTGCGCAGTACCAGAGGATGATAGTCGATGACGCCGTCGAGATACGTCGGATCCGTCGAGTGCCGCCCGTGGTCTTTTGACAGGCGATCTGCGACTGACGAAGTTCTCGCTGCCGAAGACCTCGTCCATCAGGCTGCGGACCAGGTGGACGTTCTCGTCGCCGATCTGGACGAAGCAGCTGCCGCTCTCGGTGAGCAGGTCCCGGGCCGCCAGCAGCCGGTCGCGCAGGTAGCGCGAGGTAGCGAGCTGATGCCGAGCTCCCAGGTGTCGCGGAAGGCCTTGATCTGCTCGACCTCGCGGCTGGCGTCGTTCGACCTTGCCGTCCTTCACGTCGCGCTTGCGGGCGACTGACCTGCCAGTTGGAGCCGAAGCGGATGCCGTACGGCGGGTCGAGGTAGACCATCTGGACCTTGCCCCGCAGGCGCTCCCGCTCGGCCAGGCTGGCCATGACGTTGAGCGAGTCGCCCAGGATCATGCGGTTCGACCAGTTGGCGTCGTGCTCGTAGAACTCGACCGAGGTCGAGCTCGTCGAGGCCGTCGAAGGCCTCGAACAGGGTCATCTCGGGCTCGGGCTCGCCGGCCTTGGCGGTCCGGCGCAGGTTCTCGACCAGCACCCGGGGGTCGATCTTCTCCTGGATGTAGACGGCGGCGGCGCGTCGCCCTCGAGCACGTCGGCCTCGTCGTCCTTGCCCTTCCACACCAGCTGCGGGTCGAGGCTGTGGTCGCGCTCCCAGCGGACCTGACGGGCTCCTCGACGTCGGGGTCGACGAAGTCCTGCGCATCGGCGGTGGGGAGGTTGGTGCGCTTGTCGTCGTGGCGTGAAGGCCCGACGGGCTTGGGGCCGGTGGGGGCCTTCTTACGGGGTGGCACGAGCGTGCTCCTCAGGCGAGGCACGCCGATCGATCGGCGTCGATCGGCGTACAGGTCGGCTGATCGGCCTGGTCGATCGAGGGCGGCGTTGAGCATGGAGCGCTCACGGTCGGCCGAGCTCGACGTAGCCCCAGCGGCCCCAGCCGCCGTGGTTGTTCACGGCGACGCACCACTGGTGGCGGGCGGTGTCGGCCTTGGCCTTGGTGGGCCGGGCGACTTCTGGCTGCCGGACACCTCGATGATCAGGGTGCGGTCGACGCCGTCGGCGCTGGGGGACCAGGCGGACCAGGAAGTCGGGCACGTAGTCGTGGCTGCGGCCCTGGTGGACGTACGGGACCTTGAAGCCGAGGTGGTCGTTCTTGACGAAGGCGGCGCACCAGGCCGTGGCCCTCGAGGATGCCGGCCACGCCCTCCTCCCAGGTGTTGCCCTTCGGCGCCGTCGAGCACCACGTGGTTGACGTGGCTCTTGGTGGCGTCGATCACCATCTTGCGGGTCACGAAGTCGACGTCGGCGGTGGAGCCCTCGGGGTCGAAGCGGCTGAAGCATCGGGCAGCAGCACCTCGCGGCGGTTGCCCTCCTGCTGCAGCAGCACGCCGAACAGCTTCTCGGCGGCCGCGTGGCGGTTCTGGGCCGGCAGCAGCAGGCCGACGAAGGCGTCGTCGTCGAAGGTGACGCACGTCGTCGAGCCAGCGCTTGGCGAGCTCGCACCAGGCGGGGGAACAGCCACGGCCGCGCGGTCGGCCTCGTAGGCCTGGTAGAAGCGTGCGGCACCAGCTCGCCGGCCGAGCTCGTAGGCCACCTGCTGGGGCCGGGCGTTGCGGTAGCTGCTCGAGGTCGACCTCCTCGGCCTCGCCGACGATGCCGCTCGTTCTGCGACCCAGGTCGCCACCTCGTTGCGGCTCGACGTGGAGGCGGGCGTCGTCGTCGAAGTCCTCGAAGAGCCAGCTCGTCGGGCATCTCGATGCGGTAGCCGTCGAGCTTGGGGAAGCTCGATCTCCAGGTCGTCGCGCTCGGGCAGGGCCTCGACCAGGGTCGACGGCGTTGCGGCGGCTGGGTCGGTGCGACCGGCCGCTCGGCGGGGATGAAGGCGAAGGGCACGCCGTAGACCTCGGCGTACTCGGGCTCGAAGCGGCCCGTCGTCGTTGGGGGCGTAGGAGCGGCGGCGCAGGCCCCGGCCGACGACCTGCTCGCACAGCAGCTGGCTGCCGGAAGGCCCGGATGCCCAGGATGTGGCTGACGGTGTTGGCGTCCCAGCCCTCGGTGAGCATCGACACCGACACCACGCAGCGGACCTGCTCGCCGAGCTGGCCCTTCTTGCCGACGGTGTTCATCACCTCGCGGAGCAGGTCCTCGTCGGTGAGCTTGTCGACGTCGGCGCCGGGGTTGCGGCGGCGGTACTCGGCCTTGAACGCCTCGATCTCGCCGGCGGCGGCCTGCTTGAAGTCGTCCTTCATGGCGCTCGCCGGACTCGAGGGCGGCGGAGTCGATGAGGATGGTGCGGGGCCGGTCGAGCCACTGCGCCGTCGACCACGTTGGAGAGCAGGGCGAGCTCGCCCGGGCGGGCGATGAACGTCGCCGTCGTCGCGCTCGACCTCGGTGCCGGCGATCCAGTCGAAGACCAGCTTCGAGACGACGGTGTTGGGGCAGACGACGATCAGCACCGGCGGCGGCTCGCCGAGCGTCGCGAGGGTCGCGCTCCCACTGCGTCGAAGCGGCGCTCGTAGCTGCGGTAGAGGCTCTCGAGCGCGCCCTCGAGCGCCTCGGGCGGCACCCAGTCGTCGGCGACCTCGGCCTCGCGCTCCTTGCTGGCTTCTTGGGCAGCGTCGTCGCCGACGTGGTCCCAGAGGCGCAGGTAGGTGGGCTGGTCGCCGGCGGCGTCGTCGTCGACCGGCACGCGGGGCACCTTGACGATGCCGGACTCGATGGCGTCCATCAGCGAGAAGTCGCTGACCACCCACGGGAAGATGAAGCCCTCGTTGTAGCCGGAGCCCTTGAGGTAGAAGGGCGTGGCCGACAGGTCGTAGACGACTTGATGCCGACCTTGCGCGGCGATGGCCTGCAGGCCCTTGAACCACACCCGGGCGTCGGCGTTGCGGGCCTTGTCCTCCCTGTCGGCCTTCTCGCGCGGTCGGTCGGGCTCGCCGAGCGGACTTGTCCTGGTAGCAGTGGTGGGCCTCGTCGTTGAGAGCACGACCGAGCTCGCTCTTCGCCCTGCCGGCCGATGAAGTCGCGCAGGACCCGGCGACGACCATGTCGTCGGTCTCCTTGAACGGGTCGGCGTGCCTTGCCGGCGTTCAGCAGCTTGCGGGTGTTGGCGGCCACGCCCTGGATCTCCTTGGCGTCGCGGAGCAGGAAGGTGTGGTAGTTGGTGATGACGATCTGGGCCTCGAGCAGGTGCGGCCACAGGTCGGTCGGGACCAGGTCGCGCTCGCGGTAGTAGTTGTCGCTCCTCGGCCGGGTCGAGCACCCGCAGGCGGTCGCGGATGGTGATGCCGGGGGTGACGACCAGGAACCGCTTGGCGAAGCGGGCGTCGCGGGGCTGACGCGACCTTGTTGATGGTCTGCCAGGCGATGAGCATGGCCATGACGACCGTCTTGCCCGTGCCGGTGGCCATCTTGAGGGCGATGCGGGGCAGGCCGTCGTTGTGGAGGCGTTCTGCTCGTCGAGGCGGGTGCGGAAGTCCGGCTCGCCGTGGCGGCCGGCGACCTCGGCCAGGTAGATGGCCGTCTCGGCCGCCTCCCGCTGGCAGAACAGCATCCGGTCCTCGCGGACCGGCGGCGGCGCCGGCCCAGTGCTGCAGCAGCTTGCGGCTCATCGGCGTGACGCCCGGGTAGCCGCCGGCCCGCCACAGCTCGACCTGGTGGCGGATGTCGTTGATCAGCGAGTTCAGCTCGCGCCGCTCGCCGGTGACGTCGAAGTCGAGCTCGGTCTGCTCGACGTCGTCCGCCTCACCTTGGCCTTGCGACCCTTCGGCCCTTCCGGGACGGGGCGATCGGGATGAACGACTCGCTCGGCCGACGACCCGGGCAGACCTCGCCCGTGGGGCCGTTCGGACCGATCTCGAAGTGCCGCTCGGGCGGGTCGTAGGGCGAGTTGAGGATCGGGTTGCCCAACACCCCCGTGCTCGATCCGCTCTCCCCCGACACCACCAGACCACCGACTCTAGGCCGTCGGAGCGGCCCGCTCCGGGGGCGACCGGCGCCCTGCCCTACTCGCCTGACTGCCGGAAGCGGCGGTCGAGCAGGACCAGGCTGTCGAGCTCGTCGGGGTCGGCGCCGGGGCCGTAGGCCGAGGCGATGACGCCCTTCACCCCGCAGGCCGGGCAGCGCACGGCCAGCACGATGGCCTCGTCGTCGGGGTTGCTCTCGCCCTCGAAGCGGAAGACCTCGTCGACCACCACGTCCTCGACCTTCTGGTCGACCGCGCAGCCGGCGCAGCGCACCACCCCGGTCCCGAGGGACAGCGACCCGGTGTAGCCCCGTCCGGCCAGCAGGCGTACCGCTTCGACCACCGTGTCGGGTGCGTCCTCGTCTCCGGCTGCCACGCCGCCACGCTACCGGCGTGGGGCCGACCGACCCGGCCGGGTCACCGAGCCGGAGCCCCGGCCGGACCGGCGTCGGACCAGGCAGGCGGCGGGCAGGCGGCGGGCAGGCGCCGGTGCGGGGTGCGGCTACTCGGCGGCCTCGGCGAGGGCCTCGGCCAGCGCGGGGTGCACGAGCAGGCTCTCGTCGATGTCGTTGACCCGCAGGCCGGCGGTGACCGCCAGCGCCATCACCGAGATCAGCTCGGCGGCGTTGGTGCCCACGATCGAGCCGCCCAGGACCACGCCGGTGGCGGGGTCGGAGATGATCTTGACGAAGCCACGGGCGTCGTCGTTGATCAACGCCTTGGCCGAGGCGGAGAACGGCACCTTGGTCACCCGGATCTTGCGGCCCACGGCGAAGGCGTCGGCCTCGGCCAGTCCCACGTCGGCGATCTCGGGCTCGGTGAAGATGGCCGACGCCGCCTTGTCGTAGTCGAGGTGGCGGTGGGCCCGGCTGTGGCCGCCCATCACGTGCTCGGCGATCTTGCGGCCCTGCATGGCCGCCACCGACGACAGCGGCAGCTTCCCCGACAGGTCGCCGGCGGCGTAGATGTGGCGGACGTTGGTGACGCAGTGCTGGTTGATCGGGATGTAGCCGCTGCCGTCGCTCTCGACCCCGGCGGCGTCGAGGCCGAGCCCCTCGCTGTTGGGGATCGAGCCGATGGCCAGCAGGGCGTGGCTGGCCGAGACGTGGCGGCCGTCGTCGCAGTGGACGACCACCCCGTCGTCGCCGACGTCGATGCCCTCGGCCCGCGCCCCCTTGAGCAGGTGGACGCCCCGATCGAGGAAGTTCGACTCGAGGGCGGCGGCCACCTCGGGGTCCTTGAGCGGCAGCACCTGCTGGCGGCTGACGATCAGGCTGACCTCGCAGCCGAAGCTGGCGAACATGTGGACGAACTCGACGCCGGTGACGCCGGAGCCGATCACCACCAGGTGGCTGGGCAGCTCGGGCGGCGGGTAGGCGTGACGGGTGGTGAGCACCCGCTCGCCGTCGACCGACGCCCAGGTCGGGATGCGGGGCCGGCTGCCGGTGCTCAGCAGGACGGCGTCGGCCTCGAGGGTGGTGGTCGAGCCGTCGGCGTGCTCGACCTCGACGTGGTGGTCGTCGACCAGCCGGCCGGTGCCCTGCACCAGGTGGACGTGCTGGCTCGACAGCAGCTCGCGCACCGAGTGCTCGAGCCGCTCCTCGATCGACGCGATGCGGTCCTTGAGGGCGGTGAAGTCGAGCTCGGCGTTGACGTGGTGCAGGCCCATGCCCGGCGCCCGGCCGATGAAGGACATGGCCCCGCCGGTGGCGATCATGGCCTTGGAGGGGATGCAGTCCCACAGGTGGGCGGCGCCGCCGATCACGTCGCGCTCGACCAGGGTGACCTCGGCACCGAGGCGGGCGGCGTGGGTGGCGGCCTGGTTCCCGGCGGGGCCCCCACCGACGATGACGAACTTCACGGCCATGGCCTCACGCTAGGGCGGGCCGCCCGGGGCGCCGCTACAGGTCGGCGCTGCGGTCGATGGCCTCGGCGGCGCCGTCGTCGTCGACGCCGGCGACGACCAGGTCGGCCCCGGCGACGACCTCGGGGTCGGCATCGCCCATGGCCACCCCCACCCCCACCGCTCGCATGGCCGGCAGGTCGTTGTCGCCGTCGCCGACCATCATCGCCCGCCCGACCTCGAGCCCCAGCTCCCGGGCGACGGCCGCCACGCCCGACGCCTTCGACACGCCCTCGGCGATGAGCGACACGAAGGCGGCGTCGGGCATGAGCGGCGAGGTCGCCCCCGAGGCGCCGGTCCCGCTGGGCGCGGCGTCGATGGCGGCGCGCATCTCGTCGATCGGCACCACGAACTGCACCCGCACCACGGCCCCGTCGAGCGAGTCGAGCGGACGGCGCTCGAACGGCAGCCGGAGGAGCCCGGCGTGCTCGACCGCCAGCCGGTGGTCGCTGTCGACGGCGTAGTCCTCCCACGTGTACAGCTCGACGACCCAGCCCCGCGCCTCGCCGACCTCCAGGCACGCCGCCACCACGTCCTCGCCCAGCGCCTCGACCCGCACCTCGCCCGAGGACGGCCGCCAGAGGGCGGCGCCGGTGTGGAACACGTGCCAGCCGTCGGGGTCCAGCTCCTCGGCCCACCCACGGGTGGGTCCGGCGGCCAGGCGGGCGGTGCACTGGGTGAGGCGCTGGCCCCGCCGCCGGGCGCGCTCGGCGGCGGCCCACAGCGCCGCCGAGGGCTCGCCGGCCGAGCCCACCATGGTCCCGTCGACGTCGAGGCACACCAGCGGCAGCACGGGCGAGGACCCTACGGGCTGACCGACGCCGGCCCCGACGCCGGACCCGCCGCCGGTGGCCGCCCGGGTCGGCGCTCAGACGTTGGTGCGGGCGATGCGCACCAGTCGGTGGTCCGGCGTGAACAGCCGGCGGGTCAGGCCCAGGGCGACGACGGTGACCGCCGCGGCCTCGGCCCCCAGCAGCTCGAACATGACCGCAGCCTGGATCTTCACCGCCGCCGCCGGATCGACGCCGGCCAGGATCAGGCCGGTCATGGCCCCGGGCAGCGCGACCAGCCCCACCACCTTGGTGCGCTCGATGGCCGGCAGCAGGGCGGTGCGCAGGGCCGAGCGCACGTAGGGCCGGGACGCCTCCTGCCAGGGCTGACCCAGCGCGAGCCGGGCCTCGATCTCGGCCCGCTTGTCGGCCACCTCGGTGACCATCCGGCGACTCACCACCACGCTCGACGCCAGGGCGTTGCCGACGATCATCCCCGACAGCGGCACGACCGTGCGGCCCTCGAGGGGGAACACGCCGAAGCCGATCATCACGCCGAGGCCGACCACCGCCGCCGTGCCCACCGACGCGAACGCCAGCAGGCCCGCGCCCGGCACCTCCGGCACCCGCGACCGCACGGTCACCGCCGCCACCACCACCATCACCAGCACCCAGGCGAAGGAGATCGCCACCGGTCGCGCCGGGTCGAGGATGTAGGCGAGCACCGCACCCACCGCCAGCAGCTGCACGAGCGCCCGCACCGACGCCCAGATGATCGGGCGCTCGATGCCGAGGCCCCGGGCCAGCGACAGGACGACCGCCACCACCACCAGCACGACCGAGGTGGCCAGCCCGACCCAGCCGATGTCGGTCTCGCCCCCGGTCGTCCGGACGCCGGCCTCCACCAGCCCGAGCACGATCACCGACCGTCACCGTCCTCGGTCGGCTCCGCCGCGCCGACCCGACCGTGGGACAGCTCGACGCGGTGGTCGCCGATCCGCCGGGCCTGGGTCGGGTCGTGGGTCACCCACAGCACGGCCACGCCGGCGTCGGACTCGGCCCGCACCGACCGCTCGAGGGCGAGCACCGTCTCGGGATCGACCGACGAGGTGGGCTCGTCCATCAGCAGGACCCGGGGCGCGGTCACGAGCGTCCGCGCCAGACAGGCCCGCTGGGCCTCGCCGCCGGAGAGGTCGTCGCCCACCCGCTCGAGGAACCCCGCCGGCAGGCCCGCCCGCTCCACCGCCGAGACCAGCTCGCCCTCGTCGGCCCCGGGCCGGGCCAGCGCCAGGTTGTCCCGCACGGTGCCGGGGAACAGCGTCGGTCGCTGGAAGACCATGCCCACCTCACGGCGGAGGGCCAGGGGGTCGAGCTCGTCGAGGTCCCGCCCCCGGTAGCGGACGGTGCCGGAGGTGGCCACCTCCAGCCGGTTGCAGAGCCGGAGCAGGGTGGACTTGCCCGCCCCCGACGGCCCGGTGAGCACCGTGACCCCGGCGTCCTCGACGACCAGGTCGACCTCCTCGAGCGCCACCAGCGGGCCGAACCGCACGGTCACGCCGGAGAACGTGAACAGCGGGCCGGGCACCGTCGCATGCTGGCACGGCGTGGCCCGGTGGGGGCAGGGGGCGTCCCTATGCTCGCCCCAGTGGGGAGCGAGCTCGAGCTGCGGCGCGCCACGCCGTGGTCGAAGCTCTGGCTCCCGGTCCTGGCCGGCGTGCTCCCGGTGCTGGCGGTGGCGGGCTTCGAGCTGGTCCACGTGGGCCAGGCCGGCACCCCCGACGCCGACTGGGCCCTGATCGCCACCGACGCCGAGCGGGCCCTGCACCTCGACCTGGCCGTCGGCCCCTACTCGCGCTTCGGCTTCCACCACCCGGGCCCCGCCCTCGCCTACTGGCTGGCCCCCTTCTGGTGGGCCTCGGGCCGCCACTACGGCGGTCTGGCGCTCGGGGCGGCGGTGCTCGGGGCGGTGATCCTCGCCACCATGGTGGCCGCCGCCGGGCGGGCCGCCGGTGCCCGGGCGGCCTGGGCCACCGCCGCGGTCGCGGTGCTGTTCTCCTTCACCTACGGGCTGGGCCGGCTCCCCGAGCCGTGGAACCCGGCCGCCGCCATCCTGCCGCTGGCCGCGGTCGGGGTCGTCGGCGCCGCCCTCGCCGCCGGTCGTCGCTGGTTCCTGCCGGTCTGGGCGGCCCTGGCGACCCTGGCGCTGCAGGCCCACGTCGGCTCCACGGTGGTCCTGGCCGCCGTCGTCCTCGCCCCGCTGGTGGTGGGGGTGGTCGCCGAGCGCCACCGGCTCGGCCGGTGGCTGGCGCCGGCGGGGGTGGCGGTGGTCGTGCTGGCCGGGCTGTGGATCCCGCCGCTGGCGCAGCAGGCGGACCCGCCGCCGGGCCGCGACGGCAACCTCACCCAGATCTACGACTTCGTCACCGACGGCCCCACCCCGCAGCAGACCTGGCAGGAGGTGCGCGGCCCGCTCGAGGTGCTCGCCCCCCTCACCGTGCCCCACTTCGGATCGCTGCTCGGCGGCACCGCCCGGGGGGTCCTCGACCCCCGCCCGGTCGACGACGTGGTCCTGGTGGTGCTGGCCGCCGGGCTGGTGGCCGCGGCCGTCGCCGGCAGCCGGGGGCGGTCGCCGTTCCACCTGGCCCTCGGCGCCGCCGGGTTGCTGGCGGTGCCGGCGACCATCGTCGCCGCCTTCCGGGTCGTGGGCCCGATCTACCCCTACCTCGCCTTCCCGGCGGTCTCGGCCGGCCTGCTCGCCTGGATCGCCACCGCCTCGACCGCCGCCGAGTGGGGGCCGGCCGTCATCGATCGACTCCGGCGCTCCCTGGCCGGCTCGGGTCCCCGGGGGCGCCACGCCCGCGGCCGTGCCCGCCACCGCGCCGCCCACCGGGCGCCCGGGGAGGTGTCGCCGGCGCGCACCGCGCTCCGGCGGGCGCCGGCCGCGCTCGTCGTGGTGGCCTCGCTCGTCATCGCCACCGGGTGCCGGGACCTGGTGCCGGCGGCGACCGAGCGGAGCTCGCCGGTGTCGGCGCACCTGGGCGCCGAGGCCGTGCCGATCCTGCGGAGCCGCCACGTGCACCGGGTGCTGCTCGACATGAACCAGCTCCAGTGGGAGATCGGCAGCGGGGTGGCCCGCTACCTGTCGGCACGCGGCTTCGAGGTCACGGTGGTCGGCACCTGGCGCTCGACCTTCGGCGACGGGAGCCGCCGGACCGGCCGCGAGCAGGCCCGGCTGGTCGTCACCCCGACCGGCGTCGCCTACCCGACGAGGGACGGCGACCGGGTGGTGGCGTCCTACGCCGGCCGCTCGCTCTGGCTGGGCCGACCCTGAGCCGCCCTAATCTCGGGGCCGTGAGCGAGCCCGCACCCGACCAGGATCCCGCCGCCGACCCCGCGCCGACCATCGACGACTGGCGGGCCTCGGCCTCCAAGGACCTGAAGGGCGCCGACCCCGACACCCTGATCTGGACCACGCCCGAGGGCATCGACGTCAAGCCGCTCTACACCGGCGAGGACACCGCCGACCTCGACGACGACACCCTGCCGGGCTTCCCGCCGTTCACCCGGGGCGTCCGGGCCACCATGTACACCGGCCGTGCCTGGACCATCCGCCAGTACGCCGGGTTCTCCACCGCCGAGGAGTCCAACGCCTTCTACCGGCGGAACCTGGCCGCCGGCCAGCAGGGCGTGTCGGTCGCCTTCGACCTGGCCACCCACCGGGGCTACGACAGCGACCACCCGCGGGTCGAGGGCGACGTCGGCAAGGCCGGGGTGGCCATCGACTCGGTCGAGGACATGAAGATCCTCTTCGACGGCATCCCGCTCGAGAAGATGTCGGTCTCGATGACCATGAACGGCGCGGTGCTGCCGGTGCTGGCCTGCTTCGTGGTCGCCGGCGAGGAGCAGGGCGTCGCCACCGAGCAGCTCTCGGGGACCATCCAGAACGACATCCTCAAGGAGTTCATGGTCCGCAACACCTACATCTACCCGCCCGAGCCGAGCATGCGGATCGTGGCCGACATCATCGACTACACGGCCGAGCACATGCCGCGGTTCAACTCGATCTCGATCTCCGGCTACCACATGCAGGAGGCGGGGGCGACCGCCGAGCAGGAGCTGGCCTTCACCATCGCCGACGGGGCCGAGTACGTCCGGGCGGCCCTGTCGAAGGGGCTCGACGTCGACGCCTTCGCCCCCCGGCTCAGCTTCTTCTTCGCCATCGGCATGAACTTCTTCATGGAGGTGGCCAAGCTGCGGGCCGCCCGGCTCCTGTGGCACCGGGTCATGTCGGGCTTCGGCGCCGAGAACCCCAGGTCGCTCATGCTGCGCACCCACTGCCAGACCTCGGGCGTGTCGCTCACCGAGCAGGACCCCTACAACAACGTGGTGCGCACCACCATCGAGGCGATGGCCGCGGTGCTCGGCGGCACCCAGAGCCTGCACACCAACGCCTTCGACGAGGCCCTCGGGCTGCCCACCGACTTCTCGGCCCGCATCGCCCGCAACACCCAGCTGATCCTCCAGGAGGAGTCGGGCATCCCCCACGTGGTCGACCCGCTGGGCGGCAGCTACTACGTCGAGTCGCTCACCAACGCGCTGGCCGAGCGGGCCTGGACCCTGATCGAGGAGGTCGAGGAGCTGGGCGGCATGACCAAGGCGGTGGCCTCCGGCATGCCCAAGCTGCGGATCGAGGAGTCCGCCGCCCGCCGCCAGGCCCGGGTCGACCGGGGCGAGGAGGTCGTGGTGGGGGTCAACAAGTACCGCCCCGACGACCCCGAGCTGGTCGACGTGCTCGACATCGACAACGCCGACGTCCTGCGCCAGCAGAAGGCCAAGCTCGACCGGGTCCGCGCCGATCGCGACCAGCCGGCCTGCGACGCCGCGCTGGCGGCGCTCACCGACGGGGCCCGGGGCGACGCCAACCTGCTCGAGCTGTGCGTGGCCGCCGCCCGCGCCCGGGCCACCGTCGGTGAGATGAGCGACGCCATGGAGGCCGTCTTCGGCCGCCACCGCGCCGACGTGCGCACCATCGCCGGCGTGTACGGCAAGGGGTACGAGGGCGACGCCGGCTTCGAGCAGATCCGCCAGCGGGTCGCCGACTTCGCCGAGGGCGAGGGCCGGCGACCCCGCATGCTCGTGGTCAAGATGGGCCAGGACGGCCACGACCGCGGCGCCAAGGTCATCGCCACCGCCTTCGCCGACATCGGCTTCGACGTCGACGTGGGCCCGCTGTTCCAGACCCCCGCCGAGGCCGCCCGCGACGCCGTCGAGGCCGACGTCCACATCGTCGGCGTGTCCAGCCAGGCCGCCGGCCACAGCACCCTGGTCCCCCAGCTGATCGAAGAGCTGCGCCAGGCGGGGGCCGGCGACGTGCTGGTGGTGTGCGGCGGCGTGATCCCGCCCCAGGACTACGACTTGCTCGCGCGAGGCCGGGGTGGCCGCCATCTTCGGGCCGGGCACCAACATCCCGAAGGCCGCCGCCGACGTCCTCGACCTGCTCGACGCCCGCCGCTGACCGGGTCCGGACCCGTGCCCGACCCGAGCGAGCCGTCGGCGGACGTCGAGGACCTGGCCGACCGGGTCGCCGCGGCGATCGCCGCGCCCTGGCCCGGGCCATCACCCTGGTCGAGTCCACCCGCGCCGACCACCGCGAGCGGGCCCGCCGCCTGGTCGACCTCCTGCTGCCCCGCACCGGCGGCGCCGTCCGGGTCGGCATCAGCGGACCGCCGGGCGTGGGGAAGTCGACCTTCATCGAGTCGCTGGGCCTGCACCTGACCGGCGCCGACCACCGGGTGGCGGTGCTCGCCGTCGACCCCACCAGCTCGCGCAGCGGCGGATCGATCCTCGGCGACAAGACCCGGATGGAGCAGCTGGCCAAGCACCCCGACGCCTTCATCCGCCCGTCGCCGGCAGGCCGCGAGCTGGGCGGCGTCGCCCGGCGCACCCGCGAGGCGCTGCTCCTGTGCGAGGCGGCCGGCTTCGACGTGGTGCTGGTCGAGACCGTGGGGGTCGGCCAGAGCGAGGTGGCCGTCGCCGACCTGACCGACCTGTTCCTGCTGCTGGCCTCACCGGCCGGCGGGGACGACCTGCAGGGCATCAAGCGGGGGATCATGGAGCTGGCCGACCTGGTGGTGGTCACCAAGGCCGACGGCCCCCTGGCCGACGCCGCCCGCCACGCCTGCGCCGACATCGCGGCGGCGCTGCACCTCCTGCGCCCCCGGCACCCCGACGTCACCCCCGAGGCCCGGCTGGTCTCGTCGACCACCGGCCAGGGCGTCGAGGAGGTCTGGGCGGCGATCGCCGACGCCCACCGCGCCCTCCGCGCCAGCGGGGCGCTCGACGCCGAGCGGTCGGCGCAGGCCGACACCTGGATGTGGTCGGAGATCCGGGCGGGGCTGCTCGAGCGGCTGCTGGCCGACGAGCGCCTCGCCGCCCAGCTCGACCGGGCCGAGGCCGAGGTGGCCGACGGTCGGACCTCGCCCGCCACCGCTGCCCACCGACTCCTGGAGGGGCTCGCCTAGCCTTCTCGGCCATGGCACCGATCCCTCGCGACGCCCGGGTCTTCGTCACCGGCCACCGCGGCCTCGTCGGCTCGGCGATCCTGCGGCGGCTGCAGGACGAGGGCTTCACCGACATCCTGACCGCCACCCGGGCCGAGCTCGACCTGCGCGACCAGGCGGCGGTCAACTAGTGGTTCCGGGCCAACCGGCCCGAGTACGTGTTCCTGGTCGCCGGCACCGTCGGCGGGCATCCTGGCCAACTCCACCCGGCCGGCGGAGTTCCTCTACGACAACATGATGATCCACGGCACCGTGGTCGAGGCCAGCAAGCAGGTCGACGGTGACCAAGCTGCTGTACCTGGGCAGCTCGTGCATCTACCCCCGGCAGGCCGCGCAGCCGATCACCGAGGACCAGCTCCTCACCGGCCCGCTGGAGCCGACCAACGAGGCCTACGCCCTGGCCAAGATCGCCGGCATCAAGCTGTGCGACTTCTACCACCAGCAGTACGGCTGCAACTTCATGTCGGCCATGCCGACCAACCTCTACGGGCCGAACGACAACTTCGACCTGATGGCGAGCCACCTGCTGCCGGCGCTGATGCGCCGGTTCCACGACGCCAAGCTGGCCGGCGAGGCCGACCTCGAGGTCTGGGGCACCGGCAGCCCCCGTCGCGAGCTGCTCCACGTCGACGACCTCGCCGACGCCTGCCTGTTCCTCATGGACAACTACGAGGGCCCCGGCCACGTGAACGTCGGCACCGGCATCGACCACCCGATCCGCCAGATCGCCGAGATGGTGCGCGACGTCGTCCACCCGGTGGCCAGCTGCGGTTCGACACCTCCAAGCCCGACGGCATGCCCCGCAAGGTGCTCGACGTGACCCGCCTGCACGACCTGGGGTGGCGGCACCGCATCGAGCTGGCCGACGGCATCGTCGACACCTACCGCTGGTTCCTCGACCAGGCACCCGACGAGCTGCGCGGCGTGGCCAGCCCCGTCTCCGCCTGACCGCTCCCCGCCCCGGCGGCCTCGCCCGGCCGGGTCAGCGCCTGCGCTGCGGCGGCTGGGCCTGGGGCGCCTTGCCGACCAGCAGCGCCACGTAGGGCGGCGAGCTCGGCTGGGCGAAGGCCTGGTCGAGCCGGTCGAGGAACGGCGTGTCGATCCCGGTGGCGTAGCCCTGGCGGACCGCCGCCGAGAGGAGGCCTGTGTGCAGCAGGACGTCCGGCTGGTCGAGCAGCAGCGCCAGCTGGCGCCGCTCGTCGGTGGTGGCCGTGGCCGGGTGGGCGAGGAGGGCTCGGCCCTTGTCCGTGAGCGTCAGGCCGCCGAGCTTCGACCGGCCCTCCTGCAGCACCGAGGCGAAGGTCTGGTCGGTGGGGTCGTCGACGACCGCGACCGACACCAGGTGGGTGCCGTCGGGCGGGGTGAGATCGCCGGACTGCACGTACACGCCGCCGCTGACCTCCTGCGACCCGGTGTAGGTGCGGTGGGTGCCGTAGGCGTCGCCCACGAAGCGCTCGGCGTAGATCGGATGGCCGTGGCGCACCAGGTAGAAGGCCACCGCCGGGCCCTGGGTGAGCTGGGCGCTGAGACCGTCGTACTGCAGCGCGTAGGCGGCGCCGGGCTTCAGCGCCTTGTTGAGGACCGGAAGCGCCTGGGCGAGGCCGGGCATCGCGCTCCGATCCGGTTCGTTGGCGACGGAGTAGGTGCCGACGCAGATGACGGTGAAGAACAGCGCCAGGGCGGTGACGACCCCACCGGCGCCCAGGGCCACCCGCCGGCGGTGGCGCAGCGGGATGAGGCACCACAGCCCCCAGATCAGGGCGAACCACAGGAAGGCCCCCGCGGTCCACATCCAGCGCACCGCGCTCGGCTTGAGCTCGGCTCCGCCGGTGCTCGGCAGCGTGAAGGAGCTGTAGGCGCCCGAGAGCAGCCCGGCCACCGCCGCGACCATCAGGGTCCAGAGCGCCCGACGCCGGTCCCGCAGGTAGTAGGCGAGCAGACCGAGGGTCACGACCAGCGGGAGCGAAGGAGAGCACCCGGGTGAAGCCGAACGGCCGGTCGAGGTAGCCGATGCCCGTCCGCACGTGGTGCGACAGGAAGATGGGCCACGGCCCGAGGGCGGCGGCGGTGCGGTCGGCGGCGAAGGTGAAGCCCTTCGCGCTCTGGGAGTTGTGCTGGTAGGTGTCGAGGATCCGCGAGAGGTTGTGGTCGCCGAAGAGCTGGTCGCCGATCACCGGTGCCCAGACGATGACGAGGACGAGCAGCGCCCACCCGCCCCACCGCAGCAGCTCGCCCCGCTCGGCCAGCCAGTCCCGCCGCCGCCACCTCCGCCGACGGACGAACAGGGCGACGGCGAGGCCGATGGCGGTGACGACCGCGAGCAGGCCGTTGTGGCCGAGGAAGCTCAGGTGGTCCTGGAAGACGAAGGACGCCACCACCGCGGTCAGGGGCAGCAGCGGCAGGTCGCCGAGCAGCATGGACCAGGCCAGGATCAGCAGGGCCATGACCGGGATGGCGCCGATGCTCGACGACAGGGGGTCGTGCAGGTAGTTGGCCCCCAGCCCCCAGCACAGGGCCATCATCACCGCCAGGGCCCACAGGGCGAAGACCAGACCCTGGCGGCGGAAGGCGACGAAGGCGAAAAGCACGACCGCCGCGGCGTTGATCAGGGCGGCGCCGAGGAGCATGCCGAGGGACGGCCCGAGCACCTCGGTCGGCAGGGCGAGGATCCAGAACTCGAACGGACCCGGGTGGTTGGCGTGGGTGGCGCCCGAGGTCTCCGACGTGGACGGCTGTCCGGTGAGCGGCGTACGGCTGGTGAAGACGTCCTCGACCCGGAGGGCGATCAGCGCGTCGTCCCCGGTGGGGAGCCAGCCGTCGTGCCAGGCGGCGACAGCCGACTGGAGGAACGGCACCAGCGCCACCAGGACCACCGCCAGGAGCAGCCACCGCGACGGGCGCGACAGGTCGCGAACCGGAACACGAACGGGTCCCGCCGCCGCGGCTCCACGCCCGCCAGGTCCTGTCGGATCTCCGACAGCGGGCCGGGCTGCCGGCCGCGCCGCCGGGACCGGGGCGGCGGCCGGTCGCGGGGGCGCCGGTCGCGACTGCGCCGGCCGCGGCCCTCGGGCCGGCGATCGTCCCGGTCCTGGTCCCGGTCCCGGCCCTCGGGCGAACCGGCGCGGTCGGACCGGCCCCGACCCTCGGCCCCGACGTCGGGTCGTCGCGACCGGGGCCGCGCCGACGGGGCGTCGGGCCGCGCCCTGCGCGCCGCACGGCCCTCGCGCGACAGACCCTCGCCGGTCGCGCCGCCGCCGTCGTCCGGGCGCGGGCGCTGCGGCGGCGAGTCGGGGCGGGTGGGCGACAGCGGAGGCTCCGTCCAGTGCGGGGTGCGGCGGGTCCGGCGAGCCGGGCCAGTTCACCACACCCGACCGGGGACTCCGCACCGGCTCGGGCCCTGACGGCAACCGGTAGCGTCGGTCCATCGTGAAGCCCGGCGCCCGGAAGCGAGCGACGCTGGCCGTCGGCGTCCTGCTCGGAAGCCTGGCCGTCGCGTTCATGGTCAAGGCGGTGACCGACCAGTGGAGCCAGGTCAGCCACGCCATCGCCCACGCCGACCTCGGGCTGCTGGTCATCGGCTTCGTGCTGGCCGCGGCCTCCATGGCCCACCTCGGGCTGCTCTGGGGTGACGCCCTCCACCTCTTCGGCCACCGCGAGCGTCGCCGCCGAGTCGTCGTGTGGTGGTTCGTCGGCGAGATGGGCAAGTACGTGCCGGGCGGGGTGCTCTCGGTGGTCGGCCGGGCCGAGGTGGCGCGACGTTCGGGGGTCGATCGCACCGCCTCCTACGGCAGCGTCCCCCTGTCGCTGATGCTGCGCTACTTCGCCGGGATGCTGGCGTTCGTGGCGCTGGTCCCGTTCGACCTGCGCCACCAGGGCTCGGCCGCCGGGATCGCCACGGTGGTCGTCGCCGCACTGGTCCCGGTCGGGCTGCTGGCGCTGCACCCCCGGTCGGTGCGGTGGGCCCTCGGCCGGCTGCGCCGCATCACCAGGCGGGAGCTCGACCTCCCCGTGCCGAGCTGGGGCGAAGCCGTCAAGCAGGTGCTCGCCTACCTGCCCAACTGGGCGCTGATCATCGCCTCGACCTGGTTCACCGCCCGGGCCTTCACCTCCGACGTCAGCCTGCTCCGGGTCTCGCTCGCCACCCTGCTCTCGTGGACCATCGGGTTCCTGGTGTTCCCCGTCCCCGCCGGGGCCGGCCTGCGGGAGGCGATCTTCGGGGCGTCGGCCGGACTGCCCACCGGGTTGGCGGTCACGGTGGCGGTGGCGTCACGCCTCCTGTTCGTCCTGGCCGACGGCCTCGGCGCGGCGGTGTGCTTCCCGCTGCTCCGCCTGCGGAGGCCGCCGGGTTCGCCGGGCGCGCCCCCGACCGACCCGCCCGTCGGGCCGCCGCCGGTCGAGCCGCCGCCCGTCGAGCCGGCGACCGGTGGGCCGGTACGCTGACCGCTCCCGCCTCCGCCCGGTTGCCGGGCCCCGAGCTGGAGCACGCCGTGACCGAACCCGCCGCCTCCCAGCCGTCCGCCGCGGCGCCCCGGGCCATCGGGCTCGCCCGCGGGGCGGCCGAGGAGGCCACCGGCCAGGACGCCAGGAAGTACTCGTCGGGCAACCCCGTCGTGCAGCGCCTCATCGCCCGCTGGCTCGACGTCGTGCGCGACGTGCTGGGCGAGGTCGACGGGCTGCACGGCGACGTCGGGGTGGGCGAGGGGCTGTCGCTCGAACGGGTGCTGCCGGCAGGCCGTCCGGCCATCGGGCTGGAGTACCGAATCGGCAAGATCGAGGCCGCCCGCCGACGCCTGCCGAACCTGACGGGCGCGGTGGCCGACGCCGGTCTGCTCCCGGTCCGGGACCGGTGCTTCGACACCGTGACCTGCCTGGAGGTGCTCGAGCACCTCGACCCGGTCGAGCCGGCCATCGTCGAGCTGGCCCGCATCACCCGTGGCCGCTGCGTCGTCTCGGTGCCCTACGAGCCCTTCTTCCGCCTCGGCAACCTGGCGCGGGGGAAGAACGTGAAGCTGGTCGGCAACGACCCCGAGCACGTCCAGCAGTTCTCCCCCGGGCGGTTGGCCGCCGCCCTCTCGCCGCACTTCGCCGAGGTCACGACCAGGGTGGCGTTCCCCTGGGTCGTGGCCGAGGCCCGGGCCTCGTAGGCTCCCCGCGGATGGCACTGCAGGTGTCGGTGCTGATGCCGGCCTACAACGAGGCCCCGAACCTCCCCGAGGTCGTCCCGGCCACCGTGGCGGCGCTCGAGGCGCTCGGCCTCACCCACGAGATCGTGGTGATCGACGACGGCAGCAACGACGACACGCGCTCGGTCATGTCGGGCCTGCAGGCCGCCCACCCCTGCCTGCGCTACATCCGGCTGCGGCGGAACCTGGGCAAGTCGGCCGCCCTGAGCGTCGGCTTCGACCAGGTGGTGGGCGACGTCGTCGTGCTCATGGACGCCGACGGCCAGGACGACCCCGCCGAGATCCCGAAGCTGCTGGCCGCCCTCGACAGCGGGCTCGACCAGGTCACCGGGTCGCGGGCCCACGGGCGCCACGACCGGTTCATCAAGCGCAACACCTCCCGCGTCTACAACAAGGCCACGACCCTGGTCACCAAGGTCGACGGGCGCGACTTCAACAGCGGGTTCAAGGCCATGCGCCGACCGGTGGCCGAGACGCTCGACATGCACGGCGAGCTCCACCGCTACATCCCGGTGCTGGCCCAGTGGGCGGGCTTCAAGGTCGGCGAGGTGCCGGTGCAGCACCACGAGCGACTGCACGGCACGTCGAAGTTCGGCAGGGCCCGCTTCTACCGGGGCTTCCTCGACCTGCTCACCGTCAAGTTCCTCACCACCTACACCCGGCGCCCGTTCCACCTCTTCGGCGGCGTCGGGATCATGATCGGAGCCTTCGGCGGCGCCCTCCTGACCTGGATGGGCATCTCCAAGCTGCTCGGCAACGCCATCGGCGAGCGGCCGGCGCTCATCATCGGCGTGCTGCTCGTCGTGGTGGCCGTGCAACTCATGTCGCTCGGGCTCGTCGGCGAGCTGCTGATCCAGAACGCCCGGTCGGCCTCGCCCGAGGACTTCGCCCAGGAGCGCTACGCCGACGGGCCGGACGCGGCGCGCGACGCCGGGCTGCCCGCCCTCCTCCCACCCCTGGCCACGCTGGCCGACCAGCCGGCGATGCTCACCACCCGCCGACGCGAACCGGCCGAGCCCACCGCCGGCTGACGGCGGGAGGTCGGCAGGCGGGCAGGCGGCCGGTCAGCGGCTGCGGGCGTCCTTGGCGGTGACCACCAGCTCGAGGAACCGCTCGGGTCCCTGCGCCGTCGGGGGGCCCACGACCCGCGGCACCAGCCGGCCGGCCAGGTCCGCCCCGATCCGACCACGCGCCTCGGGGGTCAGCTGCGGACGGCGCAGCAGGAACGCCCGGACGGTGGCGACCTCCTCGGCGCTGACCGCGCTCAGGTCCCAGGTGGCGGCGTCGGGCGGCAGCTCCACGGTTACCGGCGCCGAGAGGTCGGCGTCGGGCACCGCCACCCGGTCGCGGACGACGAGCGTGCCGGCCGCCAGGTCGCCCAGGCGCTGGTTGCGGGCGGTGGCGAGGACCGCGACCATCCCCACGGTGTAGGTGCCGGGCAGGGCGTCGACCAGCCGCAGCACGTTGCGGACGGCGCTCGGCACGAACGCCACCGGGCCGCCCTCGGCCCCGACCACCCGCAGGCCGGTCAGCCGCTTGCCGGGCGTGCGGCCCCCGCCCACCACCTCGAACAGCACCGGGTACCCGAAGAAGACGAGGAAGGCCACCACCGCGAACACGGCCGCGCCGAGGTCGCCCAGCAGCCCGAGGACGAGGCCGGCGGCCCCGACGACCACGACCTGGATGACCGTGTCCACGAGCAGCGCGGCGAACCGCGATCCCAGCCCGGCGAGCACCACGTCGAGGTCGACGCCCTCGGCGGTGGGGATCCGGAGCCGGTCCTCGTACTCCACCTCGTGGCCCACGTCCGGCAAGCTACCGGGGTGGACCTCGACGGCTTCGTGCGGGCGCGGGCGGAGCGCTGGGCCGAGCTGCGGGCGCTGGTCGACCGGGCCGGCGGGCGCATCGACCGGCTGGACGCCGAGGAGGTCCTCGCCCTCGGGCAGCGGTACCGGTCGGCGGCCGCCGACCTGGCCCTCGCCCGGCGCCGCTTCCCCGGCGAGGCCCCGGTGGCGACCCTGGAGCAGCTCGTCGGCCGGGCCCGCAGCCTGGTGTACGCCAATGTGTCGACCCGCGACTCGGTCCGCCACTTCGTGAGCCGGGGCTACTGGCAGCGGGTGCGCGAGCAGCCCCGCTTCCTGCTCGTGGCCGCCGTCCTGCTGCTCGGGCCGACCGTCGGGTTCGGCCTGTGGGCCCACGGCCATCCGGCCGAGGCCACCCGGGTCGCCCAGATCAGCCCGCTGTCCTCGGGGGCCGGCACCGGCCCCGGCGGCGCCGACCGGGGCTTCTCCTCGGGCGAGAGCGCCCGGTTCTCGACGCAGATCTTCACCAACAACATCAAGGTCGCCTTCCTGGCCTTCGCCGGCGGGATGACCGCCGGGCTGCTCACCGCCGGCAGCCTGCTGATGAACGGCCTGGTGCTCGGCCTGGTCGGCGGCCTGGCGGTCGGGGCCGGGAACGGCGCCACCGTCTTCCGCCTGCTCCTGCCCCACGGCGTGCTCGAGCTGTCGCTCATCACCGTGGCCGGTGCCGGCGGCCTGCGCCTCGGCTGGGCCATCGTGCGGCCCGGACGCCGGTCACGGCTCGAGTCCCTGTCCGACGAGGCCCGAGCCGCCGCCGAGCTGGCTCTCGGCACCGCCATCTGGCTGGTGCCGTGCGGCCTCGTGGAGGGCTTCGTCACGCCGCGAGGGCTGCCCCTCGCCGGCGCCGCCGCGGTCGGGCTCGGCCTCGGCGCCCTCTACTGGACGATGGTCGTGTGGCGGGGCCGCCCCGACCCGGCCGGCGGTCCCGGCCTCGGCCCGGCTGCCGGCGACCTGGGCGTCACAGCCGCGCCCGCCCCTTGAGGTCGAGGTAGGCGGCCACGCAGGCCGAGGCGAGCCGATCGGGCCGGGCCTCGACGACCGTCGCCCCGGCCCGGCGCAGGCCGTCGGCCACCCGTGCGCGGGCGGCCAGCAGGTCGGCGGCGACCGCCGAGGCGTAGACGTCCTGCACGCCGGCATCGTCGCCGCCGCCGCCGGCCAGGCGCTCGAGGTCCGGGTCGAGCACCGACACCACCATCACCGCGTGGCGGCGGGCGAGCACCGGCACCGCGTCGCGCAGGGGGCCGGCGGCCGACTCCTCGACCAGGTCGGTGCACACCACCACGAGCGCCCGCTTGGTGGTCCCGAGGTCCCGGAAGGCGAGGGCGTAGTCGGCGTCGACGGGCTCCGGCTCGACGTCGAACAGCGTCCGGGCGACGTGCTCGCCCCCCGCCCGACGGGGCGCCAGCCTCCGGCGCACCGCGCCGGCGAAGGCGACGGCGCCCGACCGGTCCCCGACCACGTCGGCCACCGCCACCACCGCCACGACCGCGTCGACGGCCAGGTCGAGCCGGGTCGCGCCGCCGATCGGCGCGGCCATCAGCCGGCCGCAGTCGACCAGGCAGACCACGTCGCGCTCGGTGTCCTCCCGGAACTGGTTCGCCATCGGCGAACCGGTCCGCTCCGTCGCCCGCCAGTTGATCCGGCGCACGTCGTCGTCGGGCCGGTAGTCGCGGACCTGCTCGAACTCCGTGCCCAGCCCGAGCGGACCCCGGCTGCGCAGGCCCGGGTCGCGGAACCGGCCGGTGCGGACGGCGTGGGCCAGTCGCCGGGCGGTGGGCAGGTCGGGGTGGACGAGCACCTCGTCGGTCCCGCCGACGGCGTGGTCCCAGCGTCCCAGGCCGAGCGGTCCGGTCGACCGGGTCACCACCGGGCCGAGGCGGTGGCGGCCCCGACGCCGGGCCACGAGCCGACCGTCGAGGTGCCCCCTCCCCTCCCGGGGCTCCAGCCCGACGTCGGGCGGCAGCGGCTGGCGCACGGCGACCGCCCCCCGTCCGGTGCCGTCGACCTCGATGGCCAGCCGGGCGGGGACGCCGCGAGCCAGGTGGCCGGGCGCGTCGCGGCGGACGGCGGGCGGGCGGCGCACCACCAGGGCGTCGACCACCGTGGTGCCGGCCAGCACGGCCAGCGCCAGCAGCACCAGCGGCACCGGCACCGCCAGCGCGGCGAGGGCGAGGACGGCCACCAGGACGGCGACGCGCCGGGTCGGGCTCACCGGGGCACGGGCACCGCCGCCAGCGCGGCGGCCACGGCCTCGTCCGGGCGGAACCGCTCGAGCTCGGCCTCGGGCCGCAGGACCAGGCGGTGGCGGAGGACCGGCGCCGCCATCCAGGCCACGTCGTCCGGCGTCACGAAGTCGCGGCCCGACAGGCGCGCCGACGCCCGGGCCGCGGCGAGCAGGTGGACGCCGGCCCTGGGGCTGGCACCGACCTCGACGCTCGGCAGCTCACGGGTCGTGCGGATGACCGCGGTCACGTAGCGGGCCACCTCGGGGGCCACGGTGGTGGCGTCGACCTCGTCGCGGACCGCCCGGAGGCCGGCCGGGTCGACGACGGCGTCGACGTCGCCGAGGGTGGCGGGCGTGACGCCGTGGTGGGCCAGGCCCAGCAGGGCGACCTCGTCGGCCTCGCTCGGGTACCCGACGTCGACCCGCACCAGGAAGCGGTCGAGCTGGGCCTCGGGCAGCGGATAGGTGCCCTCGTACTCGATGGGGTTCTGGGTGGCGACCACCAGGAACGGGTCGGGCAGGGCGTGGGCGGTGCCGTCGACGGTGACCTGGTGCTCCTGCATGGCCTCGAGCAGCGCGGCCTGGGTCTTCGGCGGGGTCCGGTTCACCTCGTCGGCCAGCAGGAGGTTGGCGAACACCGGTCCGGGGCGGAACACCAGCTCCCGGTCCCGCAGCGTCATGGTGCCGGTCAGGTCCGACGGCAGCATGTCGGGCGTGAACTGGGCCCGGCGGAGCTCGATGCCGAGCGACCGGGCCACGGCGTTGGCGAGCAGCGTCTTGGCCACGCCGGGGACGCCCTGCAGCAGCACGTGACCCCCCACGCCGACCGCCGCCAGCAGCACGTCGACGGTGGTCTCCTGCCCCACGACCACCTTGGCCACCTGCTCGTTCACCTGGCGGCGAAGGTCGGCGAGCGTCATGGTCGGGGCTCCTCGGGTCGTATCGGTGGCTCGGGTCGTGCGGGAGATCGGGTCGTGTCGGGAGATCGGGTCGTGTCGGGAGATCGGGTCGTGTCGGGAGATCGGGTCGTGCCGGTGGCTCGGGTCGTCCGACGAGGCGGTCGTGCAGCGCCCGGGCGCGGGCCGGGTCGGGATCGGCCCGGGCCAGGTCGGCGGCCAGGGCCCGCACGTAGTCGGCCCGTCGGGGCGCGAGCTCCCGATCAGCCCGCTCGGGCGGCCCGAAGCGCTGGCCCGCGACCCACAGACCGCAGAGGGCGGCGAGCAGCAGCCCGGCGCCGGCCCAGCGCCACGAGGTCGGCAGCGCGTCGAGCCCCTCGGCGGTGCCGTAGCCGTGGACCGACTCGACGAAGACCACCGGGCGTCCGGCCGGTCCGGCCAGGCCGAGGGCGAGGGCGGCGTTGTCCCGCTCGGCGAGGTGGTCGTTGGCCAGGACGCGCGAGTCGGCCAGGGCGAACACCGAGCCGGCGCCGGTCGCCCCCTGGGCGACGACGGTGCGGCCGTCGCCCCCGAGGGCCGGGAGGAGGGCGCCGAGGTCCCGGTAGCTGCCGGTCCCGCTGCCGGCGACGACGTCGAGCGCCTCGGTGAGGGCGACCGGGACGAGCCCGGCGATGGTGTCGACCCCGTCGGCGGACCAGGTCACCGCCCCGCCGGCGAAGGGCGCCAGCAGGGAGGTCGAGGATCGGCCGGCGAGGAGCAGCCGTCCGCCGGCCTGGACGAATCGGACCAGGACCGGGAGGTCGGCCGCCTCGACCAGGTCGGGATCGGCGACGACCACGGTCGTGGTCGGCTCGAGCCGGGCCCCGGCCAGGGCGTGCTCCAGCCGCCGGACGGGGTGGCCCCGGCCGGCCAGCAGCTCGGCCAGGCCGGCGTAGCCGCCACCGCCGGTGGCGTAGGACGACGACGTCGGGCCACCGGGGTTCCCGCCCCCGACCAGGGTGTCGGCGGCCGCCTGCAGGGCGTAGACGAGCAGCACGACGGCGAGGACCAGGAAGGCGATCCGCTTGCCGAGCCCGAGCCGGCGCCACGCCGGTCCCAGCCCCCCGACGGCGGTCACCGCCCGGACGCCTCGGCCAGGACCCGGGCCCAGCCCCGCCGCGCGTGGTCGAGGTCGTCGGTGACGGCCGACCGGCCGCCGTACACGACCTGGTCGAAGGTCGAGGCCAGCTCGTCGAACTCGGTCGAGCGGAGCCGGCGGGCGACCGCGCCGGAGGTCAGCCCGTCCGGGTGCGGCACGGCACCGGCCCGGTCCAGCCGCAGCAGCCCGGCGTGGAACCGCAGTCGCAGCGCGCCGTCGAGGTCGCCGTCCGCCTCGGCCCGGTCGGCCCGGCGGTCGAGCTCGGCCGGGTCGGGCGGTGCATCGCCGCCGGCCGAGCGGGTCCTCGCCACCAGGTCCGCCCGGGACCGCCGGCCGATCAGCACCCGGGCTGCGAGCCCGCCGAGGACGAGGGCGGCCGACCCCACCCCCACCGCTCCGAGCGGGGTCGAGACCAGGGACTGGAAGGCGTCGACGGGCGGCGACACCACCGGCTCGAACCGGTCGGCGATCCACTGCAGCACGCCGCGCAGCGGACGGGGCACGTCGGCCGGCTGGTACCGGTCACCGTCGAGGATGCGGCGGGCGGCGGCCCGGTCGCCCTCCGGCGCGCCCGCACCGGCCGGCGGCGACGACCCGGCCAGCAGCCGGAGCCGCTGCTGGAGCTGGGGTCCGTCCGCCCCGCTGAGGACGGTGCGGAGGTCGACCGGGCGACCGTCCACCGACCGCACGTCGCGCAGCCGGGCCAGGGCGGCGGGGTCGTGCTCGGCCCGGGCCGCCAGGTCCTGCAGCTCGGCGCTGGTGACGTCGGACGACTGCCGAGCGTCGGCGCCGACGGTCGGTGTTGCCGGGGTCGCCGGCGCCGGGCGCGCCCCGGCGACGGGCGACGCGGCGGCGAGCAGGGCGGTCGCGGCGACCAGCAGCAGGGCGGCCAGCCGGGCTGCGGGCCCCGCCCGGCTGCCCGCGGTCGGGTGGGGGCGCTCAGCGATCGGCCGACGGCGCATCGCCCGACACCGGAGGCCGAGGAGCGGGGGGCGAGGCGGAGGCGGCGACCACCCCGGCGGGGGCTGGGGCGCGGGCTGGGTCCAGGTCGGCGCCGGTGCCCCGTGGTCGATCCACGGCGGGGACCGGTCCCAGGTCGGCGCCGGCGCCCCGGGTCGGCTCCAGGCCGGCGCACCCGGTTGGTTCGGGAACCCCTCGGGCGAGGGTTGCGCACCGACCCGCTGGGCGAGCAGGACGAGGTCGAAGCCCTCCTTGCGCACCCGCAGGTCGAAGTAGACGACCACCACCACGGCGGCGGTGAACGGCGCCACCAGGGTGGTGGCGATCAGGGTGAGCGCGAAGGTGGCCAGCACCTGGCCGACCGACCCGTTGGCGGTGAAGACCAGGAACAGCGCCGGGGCGGTGATGGCGCCCTGCACCACGCCGGCCAGCAGGGTCGCGATCAGCAGCACGCCGAACACCGACCAGAACCGGCCCTTCACCAGCCGGCGGGAGCGGCCCAGCGCGGCGGTGCCCCGCACGTCCTCGACCAGCAGCACCGGCATGGCCACCGCGAAGACGGTGCGGGCCCAGATGGTGCCGATGACGAAGGCGATGAGGCCGACCACGCTGGCCAGCAGCACGAGCAGGGTGATCCACAGCACCGAGCGCAGCTTCGACCAGCCGAAGCGCAGCGACTCCCGCCAGCTCGGCTCGTCGCCCAGGTAGACCCCGCTCACGATGCGGAACGAGCCGGCGGTGGCCAGGGCACCGGAGGCCACCGCCACCACGAAGGTGAGGGCGGTGCCGGCCAGCACCAGGGCGAGGTGGCCGCCGTCGAAGGTCGGCAGGTTGGTCTGCGAGTCGGTGCGGGTGACCGAGGCGGGGCTGGTCGACAGCGAGACCAGCGCCTGGAGGGCGAGGGCCGGCAGGGTGGTGACGAAGATGACCGTGACGAGGGCCCGGTAGCGGGCCCGGGTGATCTTGATCGCCGCGTCGAGCGACCCGCCCAGATCGAGCGGTCGCAGCGCGCCGGGTTGCACGGATCGACCCTACTTCCGGGGTCTCGGCGGCCCCGGGGAGGAGCGGCCGGGGCGAGCGGTCAGGCGGGGGCCTGCAGCGGGTGCGGCATGCAGAGGTCGTCGAGCTCGGCCACCACGATGCGATCGCGGTTGGCGTAGGTGATCTCGTTCTCGGGATCGATGCGGACCTTGAACTCCCGGAACGACTGCTCCAGGCTGTCGTAGGCGAGCAGCCGACCGATCAGCGGATCGCCCAGGTCGAGCAGCAGCTTGATGGTCTCGATGGCCTGGAGGCTGCCGATGATGCCCGGCAGCACCCCCAGCACCCCGGCCTCGGCGCAGCTCGGCGCCAGCTCGGCCGGCGGCGGCTCGGGGACCATGTCGCGGTAGGTCGGCCCGTTCCTCGGGTCGAACACCGTGACCATGCCCTCGAAGCGGAAGATCGATCCGTGGACCACCGGGATGCCGAGCTTCACCGACGCGTCGTTCACGAGGAAGCGGGTCGGGAAGTTGTCGGTGCCGTCGACCACCACGTCGTAGCCCTCGAGGATCTCCATGACGTTGTCGGCCCCGAGCCGGACGTCGTAGGTGACCACGTCGACGTCGGGGTTCAGGGCGGTCAGGGTCTTCTTGGCCGAGTCGACCTTGCGGTCGCCGATCCGGTCCATGTTGTGCAGCATCTGGCGCTGCAGGTTCGACTCGTCGACCACGTCCATGTCGATGATCCCGATGGTGCCCACCCCGGCTGCGGCCAGGTAGAGGGCGGCCGGTGAGCCGAGCCCGCCGGCGCCGAGCAGCAGCACCCTGGCGTCGAGCAGCTCCTGCTGGCCGGCCTCGCCGACCTCGGGCAGCAGCAGGTGGCGCTGGTAGCGGTTGCGCTGCTCGGCGCTCAGGGTGGCCGGGACCTTCCAGTCGCGGCCCTCGTCCTTCCACTTGTTGAAGCCGCCGGCGACGGTGACCACGTCGGAGTAGCCGAGCTCGCCCAGCGTCTTGGCCGCGAAGGCCGACCGCACCCCGCTGGCGCAGTGGACCACGAGGGGGGTCGACTTGTCCGGCACCCGACCCTCGATGGAGCTCTCGAGGGTGCCGCGGGCGATGTGCAGCGCCCCGGGGATGGCCCCCTGCTCGTACTCGTCGGGCTCGCGCACGTCGAGCACGACCGCGCCCGGCTGCTGCCGCAGCTCGTCGGCCTCGGCCGTGTCGACCTCGCGGACGTCGGCCTTGGTGGCGGTGAGCAGTTCACGGAAGTTGGGCATCAGGACCTCTGCAGACCTCGAATCGTCGACGGGCGTCCACCCGGAGGTGGAAAACCCTACTCACCAGGTCAACAATCGGTCCCCGTCGCGGATTCCGGCCGGTCGCCGTCAGGCACCAGGGCGGGCAGCAGGTCGCCGATGCGCCCGCGGAGCACGGCGTCGGACCGCTGGTCGAAGGCGGTCGGCTCGCCGTTGAGGGTGACGACCCGGGCGCCGCTCGCCTGGGCGACCCGGGGCAGGTCGGCCACCGGGTGCACCGTCAGCGTCGTGCCGACCGCCAGCAGCAGGTCGCAGGAGCGGGCGGCGGCCTCGGCGCGGAGCAGGTCGCGCACGACGAGCGACTGGCCGAAGGAGATGGTCGCCGACTTGAGCAGACCGCCGCAGGAGCGGCAGGCGGGATCGTCCTCGCCGGCGCGCACCCGGTCGAGGGCGACCTCCATGGGCGCTCGGTCGTCGCAGTCGAGGCAGACGACCTCGCGGAGGGTGCCGTGCATCTCGATCACCCGCTCCGGGTCGCTGCCGGCCCGCTGGTGGAGCCCGTCGATGTTCTGGGTGATCACCGCCGCCACCCTGCCGGTGCGCTCGAGGTCGACGACCGCCCGGTGGCCGGTGTTGGGCTCGGCGGTGCGGCCCGGGTGGTGGAGGCGCTGCTGCCACGCCCGCCTCCGCACCTCGGGGTCGGTCACGTAGGCGTCGATGTGGGCGGCCCGCTCGGCGGTCGGGTCGCGGGTCCACACGCCGTCGGGCCCCCGGAAGTCGGGGATGCCGCTGTCGGTGGAGATGCCGGCGCCGGTCAGCACGCAGATCCGCGCGGCGTCGGCCACCCACCCCCGGACCCGGTCGAGCGCCTCGCCCCCCGTGTTCACGTCCTCGCTGACAGGGGTCGGGGCCTCGGCTCGGTCGGGCATCACGCCGACCACCGTACGGGCCGTCGCCGGCCGGCAGCCGGGGCGACGGCGCGCACCGGTCCGAGGCCGGCAGCGGCGGGGTGCCTCCTCGCACCCCGGACCGCTGCCCACCCCGTGCCGTCGTCCCGGTCGCAACCCCCCGGGTGCGACCGGGACGAGAACGCTCCTCTCCGGCCCGGCTGTCCGTGCTCTGGAACATGTTTCGGCACCGCCCACCCCCCGCCACATGGGCCGATCGGACCCTTCTCGCCCACGGGCACCGTTTGCGGCCGCCGCTCAACGGAAACAACATGAAAATACATGTAAAGCCTTTGGAGGTCCCCATGCCCGTCCTCGACCCGCCCACGCCGCTCGGCACCCTCACCGTCACCGCCTGGCCCGATCAGGTGGTCGACGCCCTCGGCCACGACCCGCGCTCGGCCTACGTCGAGACCTTCTGGCTGCCCATCCTCGGTCCCAGCACCACCTGGTTCCTGCGCAAGGTCGCCACCGAGCTCGAGCGACGGCCCGAGGGCTTCGACCTCGCCCTCGACCAGGCCGCGCTGGCGCTCGGCCTCGGCGGCCGAGGTGGCCGGAACAGCCCGTTCGTGCGCACCATCGCCCGCTCGTGCCAGTTCGAGCTGGCCCAGCGCTGCGGCGAGACGGGGCTGGCGGTGCGCCGCAAGCTGCCCCCGCTCACCCGTCCCCAGGTGCAGCGCCTGCCCGAGGCCATCCGGGCCGAGCACGAGCGCTGGCAGCAGCACGACCTGCGGGTCCCGACCGCCGAGCAGCGTCGGCGACGGGCCCGGCGCCTGGCCCTCAGCCTGATCGAGCTGGGTGAACCCCGCGACCTGGCCGAGCGCCAGCTGCACCAGTGGCACTTCCACCCGGCGCTGGCCTGCGAGGCCGCCGACTGGGCCTGGGACCACCACCGGTCCCGGTGAGGTCTCGGCGGCCGGACCGCCGGTCGTCGGCGGCGGGCTAGGGCCTGGTCCAGGTGGCCAGCAGCTCGGCCAGCAGCCGGACGCCGAAGCCGGTGCCGCCCTTGGGGACCTCGCCCTCGGTGTCGGGCACGTCGCTCGGCCCGGCGATGTCGAGGTGGACCCACGGCACGTCCCCCGCCACGAAGTCGCGCAGGAAGAGCGCGGCGATGGACGCCCCGCCGTAGCGCTGCGTCGACACGTTGCGGCGGTCGGCCACCTCCGAGTCGAGGGTCGGGCGCAGGTGCGGGAGCAGCGGCATCGGCCAGACCCGCTCCCCCACCACCTCGGCGGCAGCCGCCACCCGTTCGCCCAGGGCGTCGTGGTCGGTGAACACCCCGGCGGTCTTCGGGCCGAGGGCGACGATGCAGGCGCCGGTCAGGGTCGCCAGGTCGAACACGGCCTGCGGCCGGCGCGCCTCCTCGGTCGCGTAGGCGAGGGCGTCGGCCAGCACCAGACGGCCCTCGGCGTCGGTGTTCAGGACCTCGGTGGTGGTGCCGTCGCGGTGCACGAGGACGTCGCCGACCCGGGTGGCGTCGCCGCCGGTCATGTTGTCGGTGAGGGGCAGGTAGGCGGTCACCGCCAGGCGGGGGGCCAGCTCCGGCACGAGGGTCATCGCGCCGAGGACGGCGGCCGCGCCCCCGCAGTCGCCCTTCATGCCGATCATCCCCTCCGGCGACTTCATGGACAGGCCACCGGAGTCGAAGGTGATGCCCTTGCCGACCAGGGCCACGCTCCCCCGCGGCTTCGCCGGCCGATGGCTCAGCACCACGAACCGGGGCGGCTGGTCCGAGCCGCGGTTGACCCCGAGGAGGCCGCCCAGACCGGCCTCGACGATGGCCGGCTCGTCCCAGACCTCCACGGTGAGCCCCGCCGCCTCGGCGGCGGCGACCGCCCGGCCGGCGAAGGCCGGCGCGGTCAGCGAGCCGCCGGGCTCGTTCACCAGGTCCCGGGCCAGGCACACCGCCCCGGCGACGGACACGCCCCGGCGGACGGCCTCGGCCACCGGTCGGCCGCCGGTGCCGACCACCGTGACCGCCTCGAGCTTGCTGGCCCGCTGCTCGGCCTTCTCCGCCGAGGTGAAGGCCAGGTACCGGTAGCCGCCGAGCAGCACCCCCTCGGCCAGCGCCTGGGCGGCCCGACGACGCTCGGCCGGGGCGGTGCCCTCGGGCAGCGTCCCGAGCAGGTCGAGCGCCAGGCTGGGCTCGCGGCGCGCCGCCCGGGCGGCCACCCCGGCGGCGCGACGCAGGGTGGTCGGCCCGACGGCGGCGGCCGGGCCGAGGCCGAGCAGGAGCCGCAGCCCGTCGCCGCCCGGGACGAGCAGCGACTGGCCGGCCTTGCCCTCGAAGCCCTGGGCGGCGATGAAGCCGGCGTCGACGTCGGCGGTGTCCTCGTCGAGTCGATCGGCACGCACGCCGATGGCGAGCACGGCGGTGCCGGCGTCGGGTTCGGCGGCGAGGCGGATGTCGGGGGTCATGGCGGGCTCCGTTCGGCGAGGGCCCCGGGGGATCCGGGGAGACGGTCGATCACGACTCCGGCGGCGCCGAGCGCGACGGCAGGGCGTGGTCGCCCTCCTGCCAGCGGGCGAGGGTCCACAGCAGGTCGGAGAGGCGGTTGAGGTAGGCCAGGGCGTCGGCCGATCCGTCGGGCCCCTCCGCCGCCACCGCGACCCGCTCGGCACGGCGGACCACGGTGCGGGCCACGTCGAGCTGGGCGGCGACCGGGTCCTGTCCCGGGACGACGAACTCGGTGGGCGGCTCGAACCGCTCGCCGACCCGGTCGATCTCCTCCTCGAGGGCGGTGACCATCGCCGGGGTGACCCGGTTCTGGCCGTCGGTGAGCTTGGCGCGGTTCTCGGGCTGGGTGGCCAGCTCGGCCATCAGCACCCACAGGTCGCGCTCGACGCCGACCAGGATGCGATCGAGCTCGACGGCCCGGTCGCGCTCGCCGGCCAGCGCCCGGGCCAGGCCGATGGCGGACTGGGCCTCGTCGACGGTGCCGTAGGCCTCGGGACGGGCGGAGTCCTTGGCGACCCGGCCGCCGAACAGCAGGCCGGTCGTCCCGTCGTCACCCTTGCGCGTGTAGATCTTCACGCCATCACCTCGGCTCCTTCAGGTCGGCCACGGTGAACGTGGCGTCGAAGCGCTTGCACCAGACCCCGACCCCGGTCACCGAGCCGGGGTCGATCGACGCCGGCAGGGCGTAGTTCTGCGACCCGATGTTGCCCTTGAGCCCGGCCAGCTCGACCCGCCGGTTCCCGAGGTAGACGACCGCGAACAGGTCGGGTCCGTTCGAGGTCTTGAAGTCGGGCTCGAAGCGCACGTAGGTCGTCGACCCGTCGCGGAGCAGGTCGACGGTGCCCTTCCCGTCGTGGTCGCGATCCTGGAACATGCCGGTCTTCAGGGTGGTGGTGCGGCCGGCGGGCGCCGCCTCCGAGACCTTGCTGTCGAGGAACAGCGTCTGGAAGGCGAAGTAGCCGAAGACGAGGTAGGCGCCGACGCCGAGCACGACGACGACCACGCCGGCGATGATCCAGCGGCGCCGCGATCGTCGCCGCGGCGCGTCGGCGGTGGTGGTCGTGGGCGGCGGGCTGTCGACGGCCATCGGAGGCCCTCCCGTGTCGGCGGTCCGGTCGGCCGAGATGGTACGGGGGGCGACGGCGGCGTGTCGGTGCGATCTCGCCGACCCGTCGCCGCCGCTGACCTCGCCCGCGCCCCGCCTCAGCTCGGGCTGGGCACGCCCGCGGGCTCCGCTGGCGGCGCGGGGTCGCTCGACCCCTCACCGGGCACCCGCTTGATGGCGGCGTCGAAGAGCGGACCGGTCATGCCGGTCGTGACCAGGGCGACGACCACGCCCCCGAGCTGCAGCAACGGGCTGATCACGCCGGACTGCACGGCGACCAGGGCGGCGACGAGCACCAGCAGCCCCCGGCAGTTCATGAGGATGCCGATCACGGTGCCCTCGGCCCAGCTCAACCCGCCGAGCCGGGCGAAGACGGCGCCGCCGATCAGCTTGCCGACGACGGCGGCCACCAGCAGGGCGACGATGCCGGGCACCGCCTTCAGGGTCAGCTTGGTGAAGTCGGTGTTGAGGCCGCTGTAGGCGAGGAAGACGGGTAGCAGCACGATGGCGGTCAGGTCGCCGATGCGCGCCGAGAGCTCCCGCCACATCTGCGGGCGGGGCTCGGGGATGACCAGCCCCGCGACGAACCCGCCCACGATCACGTTGACGCCGATCCGGTCCGCCACGTAGCCGGACGCGAAGGCGACCCCGAGGAAGGTGGCGAACAGGTCGGGCGTGAGGCGGCCGGCGCGCTCGTAGACCTTGCCGAGCGGCGCCAGCAGGCGCTTGACCACCAGCATCATCACCGCCAGGTAGACGGCGGTGATGACCCACACCCGGCCGATGGCGACCCCGCCCTTGTTGGTCGCCACCCCGCTGGCGGTGGCGATGAGCAGGAACATGAGCACGGTCACCGCACCTGCGGCGGCCACGCCGATGGCGCCCATGGGGCTGGTCGTCAGCCCCTTCTCCTGCAGGATCCGGGCCATCACCGGGAAGGCGGTCACCGCCAGCAGGGCCCCGACGAAGAGGGTGAAGCCGAGCTTGTCGGGCTGCATGGGCGTGCCGAACCCGGGAACGAAGTCGGCCTTGAACAGGATCGGGTTCAGGGCGAAGGCCAGCAGCACCGGCACGCCGACCGCGCCGACCGCGACCAGGCCGATGCCCTTCTCCTTGCCCTTGAGGGACCGGGCGTTGACCTCGACGCCGACGAGGAACATGAAGAAGATCAGGGCGATCTGGCCGATGACGTTCAGGACGCCCCGGGTCTGGGACGGGAACAGGCACGACGAGACGCTGGCGACGAACGGCTTGCCGTCGGTGCCCACGGCGGGGTTGGTGAGCGTGCAGTGCAGCCAGTCGGGCGGGTTGGACAGCGTGAACAGCTTGGGACCGAGCAGGGAGGGGCCGAGCAGGATGCCGGCCACGATCTCACCGACCACCGCCGGCTGGCCGACCTTGCGGGCCAGGAAGCCGCAGATGCGGGCCGCCACCAGGATCAACGCGATGTCGAGCAGCACGAAGGCCACCACGAAGCTCGACGAGACGCCGGTCTGCATGAACGGCACCGGCGGCGACGCCTGGCCGAGCGGAGCGATTGCGAACACGAGCGAACCCCCGTCGTCGGGCACCGGCCCTCCCCGGCGATGGGGCGAGATAGTAGGCAGCGGCCGGGGGTCGGGTGCGCCGTTCGCACCGGTGCCTTCGAGGCCGGGCGGCGCCCGTCGGTAGCCTCGATCGGATGACGCGCGACGGGTTCCTCGATCTCATCGACCAGCGCGTCGTCGTGTACGACGGCGCGTTCGGCACCTTCATGCAGGAGAAGGGGCTGACCGCGGACGACTTCGGGGGCCCCGACCTCGAGGGCTGCAACGAGATGCTGGTGGCCACCCGGCCGGACCTGATCCAGGAGATGCACCAGGCGTTCTTCGACGTGGGCGTCGACGTGGTCGAGACCGCCACCTTCGGCGCGTTCGCCGTGCCCCTCGGCGAGTACGGGATCGCCGACCGGGCCCACGAGCTGAACGTCACCGCCGCCCGCCTGGCCCGCGAGGTGGCCGACGGCTGCTCGACGCCCGATCGACGCCGCTTCGTCGCCGGATCCATCGGACCCGGCACCAAGTTCGCCTCCCTCGGCCAGATCCGCTTCGCCGAGCTGCGCGACGCCTACGAGGTGCAGGCCGCCGGGCTGCTCGAGGGCGGCGTCGACGTGCTGCTGGTCGAGACCCAGTTCGACCTGCTCGGCCTCAAGGCAGCGGTCATCGGCTGCCGGCGGGCGATGGCGTCGACCGGGCGCGAGGTGCCGATCCAGGCCCAGGTCACCATCGAGCTCACCGGCCGCATGCTGCCCGGCACCGAGATCGGCGCCGCCCTGGCCGCCATCGACCCGCTGCGCGTCGACGTCGTCGGCATCAACTGCGCCACCGGCCCGGGCGAGATGGGCGAGCACCTCCGCCACCTGAGCCAGCACAGCCGCATCCCGATCTCGTGCCTGCCCAACGCCGGCATGCCCTCGGTCGTCGACGGGGCCATGCACTACGACCTCACCCCCGAGCAGCTCGCCCAGCACCAGTCCCGGTTCGTGTCCGAGCTGGGGGTGCAGGTGGTGGGTGGCTGCTGCGGCACCACCCCGGCCCACCTGGCCGCCGTGGTCGAGGCGGTGGCCGACCTCACCCCCGCCGAGCGCCACCCGGTGCACGAGCCGTCGGCCACGTCGATCTACTCGGCGGTGTCGCTCGACCAGGACGCGTCGGTGCTCATGGTCGGCGAGCGCACCAACGCCAACGGGTCGAAGAAGTTCCGCGAGGCCATGCTCGACGGCGACTGGGACCAGTGCCTGAAGATGGCCAGCGAGCAGGTGAAGGAGGGCTCCCACGTCCTCGACCTCTGCGTCGACTACGTCGGCCGGGACGGCACCGTCGACATGGAGGAGATCGCCTCCCGGTTCGCCACCCAGGCCAACGCCCCGCTGATGATCGACTCGACCGAGCCGGCGGTGATCGAGACCGCGCTGCAGTGGATCGGCGGCCGGCCCATCCTCAACTCGGTCAACCTCGAGGACGGCGACGCGCCCGGCACCCGGCTCGACCGGTTCCTGTCGCTGGCCCGCGAGTACGGCGCCGCCGTGGTGTGCACCTGCATCGACACCGACGGCCAGGCCCGCACGCCGGAGTGGAAGCTCGAGGCGGCCCGGTCCATCCACGACCTGGCGGTCGACCGCTACGGGCTCGAGCCGTCCGACCTCATCTTCGACCCGCTGGCGCTGACCCTCGGCACCGGCATGGAGGAGAGCCGCCGCGACGGCCTGAACACCATCGAGGGCATCCGCCTCATCAAGGCCGAGCTGCCCGGTGTCCACACCACCCTCGGCCTGTCGAACATCAGCTTCGGGCTCAAGCCCGCCGCCCGCCACGTCCTGAACTCGGTGTACCTGCACGAGTGCGCGCAGGCCGGGCTCGACTCGGCCATCGTGCACGCCGGCAAGATCCTGCCGCTGAACCGCATCCCGGACGACCAGCGCGAGGTCTGCCTCGACCTGATCTACGACCGCCGGGGCACCGAGGGCGCGCTGTCGGGCGGTGACGCCGGCTACGACCCGCTGTCGAAGCTGCTCGGGATCTTCGCCGACGTCACCACCACCGTCGTCGAGAAGGAGGACCACTCCGACTGGCCGGTCGACAAGCGGCTGTCGCAGCGGATCATCGACGGCGACCGCGACGGGTTGACCGACGACCTCGACGAGGCCCTCGACCAGGGGCTGGCCGCCCTCGACATCGTGAACGACACGCTGCTCGCCGGCATGAAGGTGGTCGGCGACCTGTTCGGGGCCGGCGAGATGCAGCTGCCGTTCGTGCTGCAGTCGGCCGAGACGATGAAGGCGGCGGTCGCCCACCTCGAGCCCCACATGGACGCCTCCGCCGCCGGGGCCGGCAAGGGGCGGATCGTGCTCGCCACGGTGAAGGGCGACGTGCACGACATCGGCAAGAACCTGGTCGACATCATCCTCACCAACAACGGCTACGAGGTCCACAACATCGGGATCAAGGTGAGCATCGCCGACATGATCCAGAAGGCCACCGAGGTCGAGGCCGACGCCATCGGCATGAGCGGCCTGCTGGTGAAGAGCACGCTGATCATGCGGGAGAACCTCGAGGAGCTGAACGTCCGCGAGCTGTCGACCATCCCGGTGCTCCTGGGCGGCGCCGCCCTGACCCGCAGCTACGTCGAGCGCGACCTGCGCGAGGTGTACGCGGGTCGGCTCTTCTACGGCAAGGACGCCTTCGAGGGCCTGCGGGTCATGGACCGCCTGGCCGAGATCCGTCGCGACCCCGACGCGGACGACCCCGACTGGGGCACCGTGCCGTCGGACTCGACGGTGCCGTCACGGCTGAAGGAGCGCTACGAGACCGACGTCGACGAGTCGGCGATCCCCGCCCGCTCGCCCGACGTCGTCGACGACAACCCGCTGGTCGCCCCGCCCTTCACCGGCTCCCGCGTGGTCAAGGGGGTGTCGCTCGACGACATCGCCGGCTACCTCAACGAGACGGCCCTGTTCCGCAACCAGTGGCAGTTCCGCCCCGAGGGCGGCGAGGACGACGCCGCGTTCAAGGCGCGCATCCGCCCCATCCTGCGCGAGCAGCTGGCGCTGGCCCGCCAGGACGAGCTGCTGCAGCCCGCCGTCGTGTACGGCTACTGGCCGGCCAACGGCGACGGCCGGGACGTGGTCGTGTGGGCCGACGAGAGCCGCGACCGCGAGCTGACCCGGTTCCGGTTCCCGCGCTCTCGTCGAGAGCCGTACCAGTGCATCGCCGACTACTTCCGGCCGATCGAGTCGCCCGACGTCGACACCGTCGCCTTCATGATCGTGACCATGGGCGGCGCCGTCTCCGAGCGAACCGCCGAGCTGTTCGCCGACGACCGGTACCAGGAGTACCTGCTGCTGCACGGCCTCGGCGTCGAGATGGCCGAGGCGCTGGCCGAGCTGTGGCACCGGCGCATCCGCGAGGAGCTGGGGTTCGCCGACGAGGACGGCCCGAGCCTGGCCGGTCTGTTCCGCCAGCAGTACCGGGGCGGCCGCTACAGCTGGGGCTACCCCGCCTGTCCCGACCTCGAGGACAACCAGCGGGTGGCCGAGCTGCTCGGCGCCGACCGGCTCGGCATCGTCGTGTCCGAGGAGACCGGCTACCAGTACCAGCCCGAGCAGACGACCAGCGCCGTCATCTGCCACCACCCCCAGGCCAAGTACTTCGTGGCCCGGTAGGTCGCGGCTCGGCGGTCAGACTGGCTGGTATGACCTACACGGTCGGCCCGAAGGGCCAGGTGGTGATCCCCAAGGCCATCCGCGACGAGTTGGGCTTGGAGCCCGGTGACCAGGTCGAGGTGCGCCGGGTGGGTGAGACCGTCGTCGTCGAACGGGCCCTGACCGACCTCCGCCGGTGGCAGGACCGCTTCGCCGGCGTCGAGCTCACCGCTGAGCTCATGGCCGACCGCGCCGCCGAACCTCGTTGAAGGCCTGCCTCGACTCGTGGGCCGTCCTGCGCTGGACGGAGCGGGCCCACCCGCCGCCAGAGCGGTCGACCGGGCGATCCGGGATGGCGCGGTGATGAGCTGGATCAGTGCTGATCATGGCGGGCGGGAACCTGGTGATCCTGATCGCCACCTTCCTCACCCGGTAGCGGCGCGCCTCACCCGCTGGCGGCGCCGACGCCCGACCGGCGTCAGCCCTCGGGGCGGACGCTGGTGACGACCTCGAAGCCGAGCAGGGCCGACCCGCTGGCCACCGGCGGCTTGCCCTCGCCGCCGGCGTGGCCGCGGCCGAAGTCCTGGCTCTGCACCCAGGCCTGGAAGGCCTCCTCGCTGGCCCAGCGGGTGTACACGAAGTAGCGCTGCTCGCCCTCGACCGGACGCAGCAGCTCGAAGCCCTCGAAGCCGTCCTGGTGCTCGACCGCGCCCGCCCGGGCGGCGAAGCGCTCCTCGAGCTGCGGGCCCATGCCCTCGGGGACCTCGATGGCGTTGATCTTCACGACTGACATGCGGTAGACCGTACCCGGGCCGTCGCCGTCGAACGGGCCGACCGGGTCGCTCGACGGCACGAAGGAGCCAGCCATGGGCAGGGCGACGAAGTGGGTCCACGTGCGGCCGGGGAAGGCCGTGGGGGCGATGGCGGTCGCCGCCGGGGTGCTGCTGCTCGGTGCCTGCTCGTTCCTGGTGGACACCGGGCCGCCGCCTCCGCCGGGGCAGCTGGCCCTCGATCGAACCACCATCGCCCGCGGCGACCGGCTCGTGGTGCGGGGGACCGGGTGCGCCTCGGACCGCGTCATCGCCGGGATCACCGACAACGGCAACATCATCGGCGGTCCCCAGCTGAGCACCATCGGCCCCGCCGACCAGTGGCAGGTGGTGTTGAGCGTGCCGACGGTGGTCGACCCGGACCACCAGTTCACGGTCTTCGCCAACTGCTACGCCGACGGCGGCAAGGTGGTGTTCGCCTTCCAATCCCGGCCCATCGACGTGATCTGATCGCCTCGGCGGCGGCGCGACCGGCGGGTCGCGGCAGACTGCGACGGTGAGCCGGTGGCCGGTCGTCGTCGCCGACATCGTGCTGATGGGCGTGGTGCAGGCGGGCTGCGGCTACCTCTCCTACGCCCTGCCGACGCGCGTGCTCGATCGCGATCGCTGGCTCTGGCGGGAGCGGGGCGTCGAGCGGGGCGGCGCCCTGTACACCCGGGGGCTGAAGGTCAACCGGTGGAAGCACCGGCTGCCGGAGGCGGGGGCGGTCTTCGCCGGCGGCTACGACAAGCGCTCGCTGGGCGGACGATCGACCGCCGCGCTCGAGCACTACGTGCGGGAGACGCGGCGCGCCGAGAGCGCCCACTGGGCGATGCTCGCCTGCCTGCCGGTCTTCTTCACGTTCAACCCGTGGTACGCCAGCGCGCTGCTGACCGTCTACGGGCTGGTCGTGAACGTCCCCTGCATCGTCGCCCTGCGCTCGAACCGCCTGCGCATCGCCCGTCTGCTGGACCGTCGGCTCAGGCGGTGACCAGCGGGTCCCGGGTGATCGAGCGGGCCCGCTTCCGCAGGTCGGCCGGCACGATCGGGAACAGGAAGCCGTAGGGCTCGCCACCGAACAGGTGGTGGATGCGGTGGGCCTCGCGCACCGGCTCGAGCCAGCCGATGACCGCGGTGAAGCGCGTGATCCGGCGGTGGATGTAGACGTCGTGGACGAACAGGTAGGCCAGCCCGTAGAGGGTGACCCCGATGCCGACGTCGCGCCACGCCGGCCAGCCCCGCCACGTGGCCGCGGTCAGCAGCCCGACGGTGAGCACCGCCATGACCACCGGGTAGAGGTCGTTGGCCTCGACGCGACGGTGCCGCACCTGGTGGTGGCTCACGTGCCAGCCCGACCCGCGCCGGCCGTGCATCACGAACCGGTGCGCCAGGTAGGCGACCGGCTCCATCAACCCGAAGGAGGCGACGATCACCACAGTGCGTGCCACCGCGCCGAGGGTACCGGTCAGGTCGGCGAGAGCTCGTCTCGGAGCGTGCGCTTCAGGATCTTGCCGGAGGCGTTGCGCGGCAGCGGGTCGTCGACCAGCAGCAGGCGCGAGGGCACCTTGAACGAGGCGATGCGCTCACCCACGAACTCCCGCAGCTCCTGCTCCTCGACGGTGTGCTCCGGACGCACGTACACGGCGGCGGCGACCTCCTCGCCGAGTCGTTCGTCGGGCACGCCGAACACCGCCGCCTCGTAGACCGCCGGGTGCTCGTAGAGCGCCGCCTCGACCTCGGCGCAGTACACGTTCTCGCCGCCCCGCAGCACCATGTCCTTGGCTCGGTCCTCGATGTAGAGGAACCCGTCCTCGTCGAGGCGGCCGAGGTCACCGGTGCGCAACCACCCGTCGACCAGCACCTCGGCGGTGGCCTCCGGCTTGTTCCAGTACCCCCGGAAGAGGTGGGGGCCCGACAGCCAGATCTCGCCCCGCTCCCCCGTCGCCACCGCCTCGCCGTCGGGGTCGCGCACCTCGACCTGCAGGATCGGCGTGCCGCGACCCGTGCTGGTCGGGTGGCTGAGGTAGTCCGCGCCGGAGTTGCCGGGGCCGTAGGCGTTGGTCTCGGTCATGCCGTAGCCGAGCGTCGGCCCGCCGGAGCGGAAGTTGGAGGCCACCCGCCGCACCAGCTCGGGCGGCGCCGGGGCCCCGCCCCCGCCGACCGAGACCAGCGTCGAGGTGTCGAAGTCGGCGAACCGGGGCGACTCGAGCAGGTCCCAGCTCTGGGTGGGGACGCCCACGAAGTTGGTGACCCGCTCCCGCTCGATCAGCTCGAGGGCCCGCTCGGGGTCCCACTTGTGCATGATCACGAGCTTCAACCCGCTCGAGTAGCTGCCGAGCATGACCGGCACGCAGCCGGTGACGTGGAAGAGCGGCACGATCAGGATGAAGACCAGCGGGTTGGCCGGCTCGGTCGGGAGCCCGGCGTCCTCCTTGCGCACCCGGTCGATGGCACCACGGCAGCCGAACCCGAGCAGGGCCTGCAGGATGGCCCGGTGGGTCGACACGGCGCCCTTGGGCCGGCCGGTCGTGCCCGAGGTGTAGAGGATGGTGGCGTCGTCGTCCGGCTCGACCACCACGTCGGGCATCGGCGCGCCGAGGGGCAGCACGTCGCCCCACCGCAGCGCGGTCGACGGCAGCGCCACCTCGCCCCCGTCGTCGCGGACGACCAGGACGGGCACGTCGAGCCGCTCGCAGGGGGCGAGGGCCCGCATGGCCCGCGCCGCGTCGGCCACCAGCAGCCGCGCACCGCAGTCGTCGAGGGCGTAGTCGATCTCGTCCTCGGTCCACCAGGCGTTCATGGACACCGACACCGCCCCGATGGAGAGGACGGCCGCGAAGCTGATGATCCACTCCGGGTAGTTCCGCATGGCGATGGCGACCCGGTCACCCTTGCCGATGCCGTAGTGCTCGACCAGCAGGGAGGCGGCGGCGTCGACGTGGCGGGCGACCTCGGCGAAGCTCCACCGCTCGTCCTCGTAGACGAGGAAGGTCTCCTCGCCCCGGGCGCGGGCCGAGGCGAACAGCTCCCGCAGGCTCGGCGGCGCGTTGACGAACGCCTGGTAGGTGACGCCCCGGACGTCGATGGGCTGGACCTCGAACCGCTGGCCCGGTGCCGTCACCGACGCGGCCGCCTCGTCGTAGCTGATGCTCACGCCGTCCTGTCTAACCGGTGTGCCCGTCGGCACGCCGGGCCGGTCGCTTCGCCGGCCCGGTCGCTTCGATGGCCCGGTCGTCTCGGGCCGACCGTAGGGTTGCACTGCCATGACGACGCTGCGCCGCCGCCCTGCGCCGCCGAGCCTCCTGGCGGTTGCGGACCGCGTCGAGGAGCGGCTCCGTGCCGTGCTCGACGCCGAGCGGCAGCGGTGGTCGGCCCTCGACGCCGACCTGGCCGGGCTGCTGGCGCCGCTCGAGCGGCTGGTCATGTCGGGCGGCAAGCGCCTCCGCCCGGCCTTCTGCCACTGGGGCTTCGTGGCCGCCGGCGGGGCGTCGGGCGACCAGCGGGTCGTCGACGCCGGGGCCGCCCTCGAGCTGCTGCAGGCCTTCGCCCTGCTCCACGACGACGTGATGGACGACTCGTCGATCCGGCGGGGCATGACCACCGCCCACGTCGCCGCCGCCGACGACCACGACGGGCAGGGCTGGCGGGGCGAGTCGCGCCGGTTCGGCGAGGGCGTGGCCGTCCTGGTCGGCGACCTGGCCCACGTCTACGCCGACCGCCTGGTGCTCGACTGCCCGGCCCCCGCCCGGGCGGTGTGGGACGAGCTGCGGGTCGAGCTGAACGTCGGCCAGTACCTCGACGTGGTCGCCACCGCCCAGGCGTCGGTCGACCGGGGGCGGGCCCGCCTCATCGCCCGGTACAAGTCGGGCAAGTACACCATCGAGCGGCCGCTGCACCTCGGCGCCGCCATCGCCGGCCGGCTGGACGAGCTCCGGGGCCCGCTGTCCGCCTACGGCGACGCCCTGGGCGAGGCGTTCCAGCTGCGCGACGACCTGCTCGGCGCGTTCGGCGACGAGAGCCTCACCGGCAAGCCCGTCGGCGACGACCTCCGCGAGGGCAAGCCCACCCCGCTGCTGGCCGCGGCGGTGGCCCGGGCCGTCGACGGCCAGGCCGAGGTGCTCGGCGCGGTCGGCGACCCCGATCTCTCCGCCGACCAGATCGAGGCCATCCAGCAGGTGATGGACGAGAGCGGCGCCATCGCCGAGATCGAGGCGCGCATCGAGGAGCTGACCGACCGGGCGCTTGCGGTGCTCGACGAGGTCGAGCTCGACGGTGGCGCGGCCGCCGCCCTCACCGACCTCGCCGAGTACGTCGCCTGGCGGGAGCGGTAGCGGGGTCACAGGTGCGGGCCGTCGTGGTGGGCGCAGGGCTGGGTGGCCTGTCGGCCGCGTGCCACCTGCGTGGCGCCGGCCACGAGGTGCTGGTCGTCGAGCGCGGCGACCGGCCGGGCGGTCGGGCCGGGCGGATCGAGCGGGACGGCTTCCGCTTCGACACCGGTCCGACCGTGCTCACCATGGTCGACCTGATCGAGGACTGCTTCGCCGCGGTCGGCGCCGAGCTGACCGACCACCTCGACCTGCGGCCCGTCGACCCCATGTACCGGGCCTGCTACGCCGACGGCTCGACCCTGCGCATCTGGCACGACCGCGAGCGCATGGCCGCCGAGATCGCCGAGCTGTGCGGCCCGGCCGAGGCGTCGTCGTTCCACCGGTTCGTGGCCTGGCTCGAGGACCTGTACCGGCTCGAGATGCCGAACTTCATCGATCGGAACCTCGACTCGCCGCTCGACCTGCTCCGCCCGCTCGGGCCGGCGCTGGCCCTGGTGCGGGCCGGCGGGTTCCGCAAGCTCGGCCGCACCGTCGCCTCGTTCTTCCACGACGAGCGCCTGCAGCGGATCTTCAGCTTCCAGTCGATGTACGCCGGCCTGGCGCCCTACGAGGCCCTGGCCATCTACTGCGTCATCACCTACATGGACTCGGTGCGGGGCGTGTTCGCCCCGGCCGGCGGCATCCACGCCGTCCCCGAGGCGCTGGCGACGGCGGCGGCCGCGGCCGGCGTCGAGCTGCGCTACCGCGCCGAGGTCGACCGCATCGTGCTGGCCGAGGGATCCTCGGGACGGGTGCGGGGCGTGCGCCTGGCCGACGGCGAGCTGATCGAGGCCGACGCGGTGGTCTGCAACGCCGACCTGCCCGTCGCCTACCGCACCCTGCTCCCCGGGCTGCCCGCCCCCCGCACCACCCGCCGGGGCACCTACTCGCCGAGCTGCCTGGTGTGGCACGTCGGGGTCCGGGGCCTGCCGCCCGACGACGCCGCCCACCACAACATCCACTTCGGCCGCCAGTGGGACGACTCGTTCCGGGCCCTGCTCCACGACGGCGTGCGCATGCCCGACCCGTCGATCCTCGTCACCGTCCCGTCGAGCGACGACCCCACCCTCGCCCCCGACGGCTGCTCGACGCTCTACGTGCTCGAACCGACCCCCAACCTCGACGGTCGCATCGACTGGACGGTCGAGCGCGAGCGGGCCCGGGACCAGCTCCACCAGAAGGTGGCCTCGCTCGGCTACCCGCTCGACATCGTCACCGAGGAGCTGGTCGACCCCCTCGACTGGGAGCGCCAGGGCATGGAGCGGGGGACGCCCTTCGCCCTGTCGCACAAGTTCCTGCAGACCGGGCCGTTCCGCCCCTCCAACGTCGACCGCCGGGCGCCCGGGCTGGTGTTCGTGGGATCGGGCACCGTGCCCGGCGTGGGGGTGCCCATGGTGCTGGTGTCGGGCCGGCTGGCCGCCGAGCGGGTCGACCGCCTGGCCCGCTCCGGCGGCGGTGGTCGGCGATGACGCCGGTCACCCTCGACCAGTCCTACGCGCGGTGCCGGGAGCTGAACCGCCGCTACGGCACCACCTACTACCTCTCGACCTTCGCCCTCCCCCGGGTGAAGCGCCACCACGTCCACGCCCTCTACGGCTTCTGCCGCCACGCCGACGACATCGTCGACGACCTCGGCCCGGCGCCGGTCGCCGAGCGCGCCCAGGCGCTGCGCGACTTCGGCGACCGGTTCTTCGCCGACCTGGCTGCCGGCGGCAGCGACGACCCGGTGCTGAAGGCGGTGGTCCACACCGTCAAGGCGTTCGACCTCGACCCCGAGTGCTTCCGCCGCTTCCTGCGGTCGATGACCATGGACCTGACCGTCGACCGCTACCCCACCTATGTCGACCTGCAGCGCTACATGGACGGCTCGGCAGCGGTGATCGGCGAGATGATGCTGCCCATCCTCGAGCCGTCGGACCCGGCGGCGGCGTTCCAGCCGGCGCGCGACCTGGGCGACGCCTTCCAGCTGACCAACTTCCTGCGGGACGTCGACGAGGACCTCGGCCGCGGGCGCGTGTACCTGCCCTGGGAGGACGTCGAGCGCTTCGACGCCGCCGACGCCCTCGAGCACCGCAAGGTCACCGACGGCTTCGTCGAGCTGCTGCGCTTCGAGATCGACCGGACCCGGGCGCTGTACCGGCAGGCCGACGCCGGCGTCACGTCCCTGCCCCCGTCGTCGGCCCGTTGCATCCGCGCCGCCCGCCGGCTCTACAGCCAGATCCTCGAGGTGATCGAGGCGGCCGACTACGACGTCTTCTCGGCCCGGGCCCGCGTCCCGACCTGGCGGAAGCTGGCGGTGGTGGCCCGCTCGGCGCTCGGCTGACCGGCCTCACCGGTGCGGCCGAGCACGACCCATCGGCACAGCACCCAGTGCAGCAGGGCGAAGCCGTAGAAGTAGTCCTCGACCGGGATGTCGAGCGGGAACCGCCACGGGGTCCTCTCGGCCGACGCGTAGATGACGATGGGCGCCGAGAGCTTGGTCAGCCACCCGTTGGTCAGGACCATGAAGAACAGGCAGATGGCCATGGTCAGCTGCCACGCCCGGTTCCGCACCAGGCGGGAGTGCCAGTGGAAGCGGTCCGCCAGCACGACCGCGACGGCGGCGGCCACCGCGGCCACCGTGTACTCAGGCACGGCGCCACCCTCGATCGAGGATCCACCGGCAGGCCCCGAAGCTGAGCAGCGCGCAGATCGGGATGACGACGAAGAACGCCACCTCCTCGACCGGGACCCCGCCGGGGATGGTCCAGCCGGTGACGTACCGGGGGTTGAACCGCCAGTGGCCCCGGTGGATGGCGATGGTGTCCCAGACGACGAACACCAGCACCGGCAGCCACAGCGCTCGCAGCAGGCGGAGCGGCTGGCGGTAGACGCGGGCGTGGAGGACGAGCTCGAGCGGCAGCGTGAGCAGGAAGCAGCCGCCCATGAGCAGCAGGTACTGGTAGCGGTCGGCAGCCACGACGGGCCCGAGCGTACGGGTCGACCAGGCGGGTGGATCAGGCGGCGAGTCAGGTGGGCGGCGGTGCTTCGGGCGGAGAGCAGGGGATGCCGCCGCGCCCCGATCAGGTCGCGGTAGGTGGGGCGGCTGACCTTCCAGCCGTCGTCGCCGCCTCGGGGTCGACGAGCACGATCGTGCGGCCGATCGTCTCCCGTGCGGCCAGGGCCTCGACCGCACCCGGCACGTCGCCGTCGAGGTCGAGCACCGCGCCCACGACCGGGGCCACCCGCCCGGCCTCGACCCGGCTGACGATCTCGCGGTTGATCGCCGCGCCCAGCTCGGCCGGGACGAAGTTCCAGCCCATGGCCGACTTCACCAGCACGGCCAGGTCGGGCGGGGCGTAGGCCAGGGTGACGCCGCACAGCTTGAGGTTCGACAGCATGAGCCGTCGGGGGACGAGAAAGGGCTGGTCGGCCACGTCCTTGTTCGAGGCGAAGCCCATCATCACGTAGCGCCCGTTGTAGGCGGTGCTCTTCAGTGAGGCCTCGAGCACCGCCTCGCCGACGTTGTCGAACACCACGTCGACCCCGGCGCCGCCGGTCTCCCGCAGCACGACGTCGGCCACGTCCTCGGTCGTGTAGTCGATGGCCACGTCGGCGCCCAGCTCCCGGCACCGCGCGACCTTGTCGGCCGACCCGGCGGTGGCCAGCACGCGGGCGCCCGCGTCGGCGGCCAGCTGGACGGCGGCCGAGCCCGAGCCGCCGGCGCCGGCGTGGATCAGCACCGACTCCCCGGCCGTCAGCCCGGCCCGGTCGAAGAGGCCGAGCCAGGCCAGGTGGAAGGGGAAGAACAGGGCGGCCGCGCCCGGCAGCGGGATCGTGTCCGGCAGGTCGAAGACCGACGCCGCCGGGCAGACGGCCTGCTGGGCGTAGCCGCCGTGGGCGCCCCTGGTCGTGCCGACCACCCGGCGGCCGAGCCAGTGCTCGGCGCCCTCGCCGCAGGCGTCGACCACGCCCATGACCTCCATGCCCGGGGCGTACGGCAGGTCGGGGCGCACCATCATGGGCCCGCCGGTGATCCGTTCGAGGTCGTTGAGGTTGAGCGGGAAGGCGTGGACCGCGACCCGGACCTCGTTCGCCTCGGGCTCGGGCGGGTCGGCGTCCTCCAGGCGGAGCACCTCGCTCGGCCGCCCGTGCTCGTGCAGCCGCCAGGCCCGCACCGCTCAGCCCTCCACCGGGATCTCGTAGCGCTCGACGTAGCCGGCGAAGCGCTCGCGGACGGCGCCGGCGTCGAGCCCGAACCGGGACAGGTCGTAGGTGTGGGTGCCGAGGCTGCCCCGGGGGTGGGCGTCGAGGTGGGCCTGCATGCGGGCCCTGGCCTCGTCGCCGACGGGCGTGCCGACCGCCTCGCCGATGGCGGCCACCGTGCCGACCGGGTCGCGCACCAGGTCGGCGTACCGCACGTCGACGATCGGGTGGGCGGGGTGGGTGGCGCGGAACCGGTCGATCCGCTCGATCGAGGTCTCGAGCACCGACACCCAGTGGTCGGCGATGTAGGCGGCGTGGTCGGCATCGGTGAAGCAGCCCGACAGCTCGGTGACGAGGCTGCAGACCGAGCCGCAGAGCTTCACCGGGTCGCGGTGCAGCAGCACCAGCCGGGCGTCCGGGTAGACCGCGGTGAGGGCGTCGAGGGCGAGGGCGTGGTGCGGGCTCTTCAACGTCCACCGGCCACGCACGCCACCGGACTGCAGCACCTGCAGGACGTCGTGGTGGTACCGGTAGGCGGGGCGGTGGTCGGTGGCGAGCAGCCACTCGCCGTAGCTCGGGACGTTGGTGATCGCCTCCCACGACAGGCTGGTGAAGGCCTGGGCCATCACCGCGATGCACTCGGTCGGCCCGTCGGCCTCCTCGTGGTGGATGGCCCGCATGGTCGGGTTGAGCTGCTCGAGCAGGTCGTTGGCCAGGCGGGCGGCGTCGACCCGGGGGCCGTGCCGGAAGGTCGCCGGCGTGGGCGGCGGCACGCTGTCGCCGGACTCCCACCGCAGCAGGGACCGGTTGGCCGGGTCCTGGTCGAGCAGGGTGCCGAGCAACGTGGTGCCCGCCCGGAACATGCCGATGACCACCAGCGGTGAGCCGAGGTCCTCGTCAGCGACCTCGGGGTGGCGGCGCCGGTGGTCGACCACCCGCAGCCGGTTGACCAGGGCGTCCACGATCGTGGTCTGGACCGCGACCCGGCCCAGGTCGTTCAGGGCCGCCTCGTCGTGCGCAGACGCGCAGTAGACGTCGAGTCCCTCGCCGGAAGGCGTCGTCCGCCGTAGGTCGTCGAGCCCGGTCGCTGCGCACGCCCGTTCGAGCAGCTCCGACGGCACCAGCGTCATCGCCGGGCGACGGTAGCGATCCAGCTCGCCCCGTGCGGCGGGCGGTCGCGGCCTGCCGGCGGGGTCGACGTGCGCGCCGGCGCAGCCCGTGCGGGCGGCGACCGGGCGTTGTGGGCGACGCGGACCTCGACCGCCGGCAACGTCAGCTGGGCAGGTCCTGCTCCATCGTCGCCGTCGGCTCGAAGAGGTCGCCGAGGCCGGCCACCCGGTCGAGGACATCGGCCGCCTCGAACGACAGCGGCTCGCCGTCGGCCGCGTCGGACACCTCGTCCCAGGTGACGGGCGTCGACACCGTCGGCCGGGGACGTCCTCGCAGGGAGTAGGCGGCGACGGTCGTCTTGTGCCGGCTGTTCTGGCTCCAGTCGATCAGGACCTTGCCCTTCCGAAGCTCCTTCTTCATGTTCGACACGACCTGCTTCGGGTGTCCGCCCTCGATGGCCCGGGCCACCGAGTGGGCGAAGTGGCTGGCGAGCTGGTGGGTGCACGGCCGGTTCACCGGCACGTAGAGCTGCAGCCCCTTCGAACCCGACGTCTTCGGGAAGCACGTCAGGCCGATGCCGTCGAGCACGTCGCGCAGCAGCAGGCCGACCTGGCCGCACTCGGTCATGGCCGCCGGCGCGCCGGGATCGAGGTCGAACACGACCATGGTCGGCGACTCGATGTCGTCGCCGCGGGCCATGGGGGCGTGCAGCTCGAGGGCGGCCAGGTTGGCCGCCCAGACGAGCGAGGCGGTGTCGGCCAGCCGGCAGTAGTCGATGGCGCCGCCGCGGTCGCCCGGGCCCGGGCGCGACCTGCACCCAGTCGGGGCGGTGCGACGGACAGCGCTTCTCGAAGAACGAGCCTTCCTCGACGCCGTTGGGCCAGCGCCGCAGGGTGACCCCCCGGTCGCCGACGTGGGTCAGCATCACCGGGGCGATCCGGGCGTAGTAGTCGATGACCTCGCCCTTGGTGAACCCGACCTCGGGGTACAGCACCTTGTCGAGGTTGGACACCGACAGCTCGCGGCCGTCGATCGACACCATCGGCATGGGGAGGAACTGTGCCAGCTGCGCGCCGTCTCCGAGGTCGACTGAACTTCCACCATTTCGACTTGCAGACGAACTGGAGTTCGTGTATGGTGAACGGACCAGCTTCCACCAGCGGCACCGGGACGTCGAACCTCGGTGGGTGGAGGAGTGGCTCGGTCCGTCGGGACCCGTTCAACCAGTGTGCTCGTGACCGGTGACAGGTTGTTTTCGGCCGGTGCTCGGGCGGTGTCGTGTGACGGGAGGTGATCGGTGGTGGCCGCTGGGCTGGGTTCGTCGTGTTCGTTCCGACGTGTGCGTGACGACCTGGCGGTGCTGGTCGGCTCGCTCGACGCGTCGCGGCTCGCCGGCTCCGATGCTCGGGTGGCGCTCGACGCGGTGCTCGAGGCCGAGAAGCTGCTCGGAGGGGCGCGGTTGCTGCTGTCGGCGCGGGTGGCCGAGACCCGTGCGTGGGGTGGCGACGGGGCCCGGTCGTTCGAGGACTGGCTGACGACCAGATCCGGCCGGTCGTACGGGTCGGCCCGACGCGATGCCGAGACGGCCGAGCACCTGGGCCAGCGGACGGGTCTCGCCGACGCGTTGCGGCAGGGGGCGCTGTCGACCGACCAGGCGGCCGAGGTGGCCTCGGCGGCGACGGCGGATCCGTCGAGCGAGGACGAGCTGGTCGAGCGGGCCACGACCCAGACGCTGCGCCAGACCCGCCAGCAGGCCGAGCGGGTCAAGGCCGCCGCCCGGTCCGCCGAGGAGGACGCCGCCCGGGCGAAGCGCCAGCACGCCGCGAGGCAGGTGCGGTTCGGCACCGATGCCGACGGGTGCGCCACCCTGCTGGCGTCGGGCCCGCCGGGGGCGGTGGCCGAGATCCGCGCCGAGCTCGAACGACAGGCCCAGGGGATCTTCGCGACCGCCTACCGGGAGGGGCGCCGCGAACCGGCCGCCGCCTACGCCTTCGACGGGCTGGTCGAGCTGGCCCGGCGCTCCCGCACCGGCGGCTCCGGCACGGCCTCCGGCGACGGCGCGGACGGTGACGATCGGGCGCCGAGGCCCAAGACGGCGGTGTCGGTCATCGTCGACCTGCCCGCCCTGCGACGAGGCAGCCTCGAGCCCGGTGAGCGGTGCGAGATCCCCGGCGTCGGCCCGGTGCCGGTGGCGTGGGCGGTCGAGCAGCTGGGCGAGGCCACGCTGCGGCTGTTCCTGCGCCACGGCGGCGACCTCAAGGCGATGGCCACCACGTCGCGCACGCCGACCGAACACATGAAGGTCTGCCTCGAGGTCCTCCACGACGGCTGCGTCGTCTGCGGCAACCGCCACCACCTCGAGATCCACCACACCACCTCCCCCACCGGCTGGGCCGACACCCGCCGCACCCGCCTCGACGAGCTCGCCCCGCTCTGCGGCCACCACCACGACCTCGTCACCACCGCCGGCTGGACCCTCCGACCCGGCGACCGGGCGTTCACCTGGACCCTCCACCCACCGGATCCACCGCCGGGCCGAGGACGCTCGCGGGACGAGGGTCGGCGACGTGGGGGCGCCGCACCGGTCCCGCTCCAGCTGATCGGCGTCGACCGGGGCTCCTAGCTAGGGGCCCGGCGAGGCCGCGAGCTCAGCCGGCCTTGCGCTTGCGGGTCGACTTCGAGCCCGACGAGGACTCGTCGTCGGCGTCGGCCTCCGCGTCGGCCTTGGCGGTCGGGTGACGGCCTCGCGACTCCTTGGCGGCGGCCACGCTGGCCTCGAGGGCGGCCATGAGGTCGACCACCTTCTCCGACGACGGCTCCGGAGCGGGCTCGACGACCTCCTCGGCGCCGGAGGCCTTGCGCTCGATCATGTCGAGCACCTGCTCGCGGTAGGTGTCGTGGAACTGCTCGGGGTCCCAGTCGGCCGACAGCGACTCGATGAGCTGGCGCGCCATCTTCAGCTCCTTGTCGCTGACCTCGGCGTCGGCGACGGCGTCGATCTCGGGGATCTCCGCCGGGTCGGCGACCTCGTCGGCGTACACCATGGTCGACAGCGCCAGCTTGCCGTCGATGGGCCGGATGGCCGCCAGGTACTGCTTGGTGCGCATCACGAACCGGGCGATGCCGACCTTGCCGCTCTCCTCCATGGCCTGGCACAGCAGCGCGTACGGCTTGATGGTCGCCTTGTCGGGGGCCACGTAGTAGGCGCTGTCGTAGAAGATCGGGTCGATGTCGGCCAGGTCGACGAACGCCTCGATCTCGACCGACCGGCTCGACTCGGGGTCGAGCGACGCCAGCTCGTCCTCGCTCAGGATCACGTACTGGCCGCTCGCCAGCTCGTAGCCCTTGGCCAGCGACTCGGGCGGCACCTCGGTGCCGTCGGCGGCCGACACCCGCTTCTGCTTGATCCGCGAGTTGGTGCGGGTGTCGATCTGGTTGAAGTGGACGGTCTTGCGGGAGACGGCGTTGTAGAGCTTGATCGGGATGTTGACCAACCCGAAGGAGATGGCACCGCTCCAGATGGCCCGAGGCATGCGTCCATTGTGCCCGTCCTGACCACAGGGTCAACACTGGCCACAGCAGCAACAGCCCGACGGGGCGCCCGGGACCGCCCTCGGCCGGTCACGCCGACCGGTCCGACGAGGGTCGAGCCAGCCGGGTCGGATCGCTCCGACCGCGCAGGGTGACCTGGCCGCAGGGGCGCCAGCAGTCGGCCTCGTGGCCGGTCGCCCGCTCGACGGTGAGCATCGACGCCAGCACCCGGCCGGGCTGCTGCTTGGCCGCCTCGGTGAGCCGGGCGGCCTCGTTCACCGGGTCGCCGATCACCGTGTACTCGAAGCGCTGCTCGCCCCCGACGTTGCCGGCCACCACCGTCCCGAACGAGATGCCGATCCCGGCCGGCGTCTCGGCGGCGGCCACGGGCAGCCGGCCGGCCAGCTCCCGCCCGGCGGCGAGCGCCTGCCCGGCGGGGTCCGCCACCGGCTCCGGCGCCCCGAACACGGCCAGCGCGGCGTCACCCTCGAACTTGTTCACCCAGCCCCCGTGGCGGTCGACCACCTCGATCACCACGTCGAAGAACCGGTTCAGCACCTCGACCACGTGGGACGGCTCCGACGCCGCGGCCAGCGACGTCGACCCGACCACGTCGACGAAGAGGACGCCCACCTCGCGCTCCTCACCGCCCAGCTGCACCCCCCGGTCGACCGCCTCCCGCGCCACCTCCACCCCGACGTGGCGACCGAACAGGTCGCGCAGCTGCTCGCGCTGGGCCAGCCCGGCGGCCATGCGGTTGAAGCCGAGCTGCAGGCGGCCCAGCTCGCTGGCGTCGAAGACCGGCACCCGGTGGTCGAAGTCGCCGCCCTCCACCTCGGCCAGCCCCGCCTCCACCGAGCGCACCGGGGCGGCCACGGCCCGGGCGGTGAGCAGCGCAGCCAGCAGGCCGACCAGGAGGGCGATCCCCCCGACGGCGAGCATGGTCACCGCCAGCTGGGTCTTGGTCGCCCGGGTGTCGACCAGACCGAACACGGCGGTGATCACCAGGCCCAGCACCGGGATGCCCGTGCCGAGCGCCCACGCCAGCAGGTAGCGGGCGGTCACGCCCGGCACCCGGGGCAGCTGCCGGTCCTCGCCCCCCAGGGCCCGGGCCAGCACCGGCCGGCAGGCCCGCTCGCTGATCAGGTAGGTGATGGCGCAGGTCGTGACGCCGCCCAGCACGACGGTGAAGCCGACCCGGGCGATCAGCCGGACGTCGATGATCCCGTCGACCAGGGTGAACAGCACCGCCGCCACCCCCCAGAGCACCAGCTGCATGCCGGCCAGGCGCATGGGGACCCGCACCAGCGCCCGCACCTCCTCGTCGGTCGCCGCCCGACCATCGATCAGGAACCGGGTCGAGGGACGGGCCCGCTTGAGCCCCCAGACCAACCCCACCACCACGGCCGCGACGACGTAGGCGACGGCCAGCACCAGGTTGATCACCACCGTCCGGCCCGGGTTCGAGCCGGAGTCTCCCGGCAGCACGAAGGCGGCGGTCACGAACACGATCACCGCGCCGACCACGTTCGACACCAGCAGCCCGGACACCTGGCCGGCCGTGCTGCGGCGGGCCAGTCCGGGCCCGTCGTCGCCAGCGGACGTCGCCGCGTGGTCCTCGCCCACGTCTCAGCCCAGCACGGCCCGGGCGACGATGTCGGTGCCGAAGGCGGTCAGGATGGCGAGGTAGAGCAACCCGGTCGCCGCCATCACCGCCGAGTACTGCTTCTCCCTGAGCGCCGCCCGGGTCACGAACACCAGGCCGAGGGTCGTCACCGCGCAGGTGACCCACATCCAGCCGAGGATCCCCCCGTAGCCGTCGTCGATGCGCCCGTCGAGCACCGACACCATGCCGGTCGGCAGCAGCAGGGCGACCACCTCGATCGGCCAGAGCCAGGCCGTCCACCGCACCAGCTCGAGCAGCGGGCCCCGCCCCAGCCCCGGCTGCACCAGGTACCAGTGGCCGAGGAGCATGGCGTCGGACACGGTGCCGAGGAACCCGGCGCCGGCCACCACCCGCACCACCGCCAGCCAGTGGGGACCGCCCGCCGCCACCCCCGCCGCCACCAGACCGACCAGCCCGACGGCGGGCGCGACCAGGTCGAGGGCGGGCGGGAACTCGGGCACGGTGTCGTCGAAGTCCTGCACCTCGCGGTCGATGCCGGTCATGGCGGCGACCCGGGCGGTCCGGCGCTCCACCCGCTCCCGGGCGTGGAGCACGCCGGCCTTGCGGCGCACGACCGACACCCCCAGGGCCGCCCCGGCCGCCACCACGACCCCGAGGGCGGCGGCGTCGCGGACCGGCGCCGACGGCCCGTAGGCGATCCCCACCGCCGCCGCGCCCAGCGCCAGCACCAGGTAGACGCCCCGCATGAGCCAGCCGTAGCCGACGCCGACCTCGCGCCGCCGGGTGGTCACCCAGAGGAAGAGCAGCCCGCCCACCGACCACTGCAACAGCACCGTCGCTGCGTCGAGCCGGATCACGCGGCAAGGCTAGGAGGCGGTCCTCCGCCGCCGGCAAGGCTGGCCGACCGGGCGGGGGCCGGCCGCGGCGCAGGAGGTGACGCGGCGGGCCGGGGACACCTGCGAGCGGGTGCCGCCCGGGGTGCTCGGTAGATTCTGCCGACCGTGTCGCGCCTGCCCCGAGCCCGTCGCCGCCTGCTGTTCGTGTGCTCCAGCGGCGGCCACCTGGCCCAGCTGCACCGGCTGGAGCCGTGGTGGAGGGAGCACGACCGCGCCTGGGTCACCTTCGACAAGCCGGACGCGGTCGGGCTCCTCGCCGGCGAGCAGGTGTGGTGGGCGCACCACCCGACCACCCGCAACGTCCCCAACCTGGTGCGCAACCTCCGGCTCGCCCACCGGGTGCTGGCCCGGCACCGTCCCGACGTGGTCATCAGCAACGGTGCCGGCGTGGCCGTCCCCTTCTTCCTCGAGGCCCGGCGTCGCCGGATCCCGACCGCCTACCTCGAGGTCTACGACCGGATCGACTCCCCCACCCTGACCGGCCGGCTGTGCCGCCCGTTCACCGACCTGTTCTGCGTCCAGTGGCCCGAGCAGCAGGCCTTCTACCGCGACTCGGTCGTGATCGGCCCGATCCTGTGAGCGCAGCGAGCGCGACCGGGCCCGACGGGGACGCCGGGGCCGGCCGGCCGCTGGTGGTGGCGAGCGTGGGCACCGACCACCACCCCTTCGATCGGCTGATCGCTTGGCTCGACCGGTTCGCGGCCGATCATCCCTCCGTGTCCGTGTTCGTCCAGTTCGGGACCTCGACCCCGCCGCGCACCTGCGAGGGTGCCGACTACGTCGCGCCCGCCGAGCTGGACCGGCTCATGGGCCGGGCGTCCGCCGTCGTCAGCCACGGCGGACCCGCCACCATCATGGGGGCCCGCACCGCCGGGCACCGGCCGATCGTGGTCCCCCGCCGATCCGACCTCGGCGAGCACGTCGACGACCACCAGGTGCGCTTCGCCCGGCTGGATGGCCGATCGGGGCCAGGTGACCACCGCCGGCGACGAGGCCGAGCTGACCCGACTGCTCGACGCCGCCGTGTCCGACCCCGGGTCCCGCCAGCTCGGTGGCGACGACGATCCTGGTGCCGCCGCCATCCGCCGCTTCGGCGACCTGGTCGACGGGTTGCTGTCGTGACCGCCGTGGCGCCGACCGCCGCGGCGCCGACCGCCGCGCCCGGGCGCTCCCCCCTCCCGGTCCTCTTCATCGGCGGGATGGGGCGCAGCGGCAGCACCCTGCTCGAACGGCTGCTCGGGCAGCTGCCAGGGGTGGTGGCCGTCGGCGAGCTGGTCCACCTGCAGCAGCGGGGGATGATCGACGACGAGGCCTGCGGTTGCGGGCGGCCCTTCGCCGACTGCGGGTTCTGGTCCGAGGTCGGGCGGCGGGCCTTCGGCGGCTGGGAGCGGGTCGCCGACTGGCGTGCGCTGCAGCACCGGGTCGACCGCAAGCGCTACACCCTCGCCCTCGCCCTGCCACTGCTCCCCCGCTACCGGCGGGACCTGCGCCGCCACGCCGACCGGCTGGCGGCGGTGTACCGGTCGGTGGCCGAGGTGGCCGGCGCCCGGGTCGTGGTCGACTCCTCCAAGCACGCCTCCACCGCCATGCTCCTGCACCACGTGCCCGGCATCCGACCGGTCGTCGTGCACCTGGTGCGCGACAGCCGGGGCGTCGCCTACTCGTGGAGCCGCCAGGTCGTCCGGCCGGAGACCCCCGACGGCGAGCTGATGGTGCGCTACGGCCCGTGGAGCGCGGCGGAGCAGTACGTCCAGCACAACCTCGTCTTCGACCTCCTCCGGCTGGTCGGCACCCCCCGGGAGCTGGTGCGCTACGAGGACGTGGTGGCCGATCCGGGCGGGACCCTGCGCCGGATCCTCGCCGGAGCCGGGCTGCCCGATCCCGGCGACGAGGGCCTCGCCTTCATCGGCCGGGAGCGCGACGGCGCGGCCGTGGTCGACCTGGCTGCCGACCACTCGGTCGCGGGCAACCCCATGCGGTTCCGGACCGGTGAGGTGGCGCTGCGCCGCGACGACCGCTGGCGCCGCGAGATGCCGGCACCCGCTCGGCGGCTCGTCACCGCCGTGACCGCTCCGCTCCTGCTGCGCTACCGCTACCTCGGGTCGTCCGGCGCGCTCGGGTCGTCCGGCACGCTCGGGTCGTCCGGCGCGCTCGGGTCGAGCGGCGAGCTCGGGTCGCGCCGATGACCGACACCGTGGTCGACGCGGTCGACGCGGTCGACGCGGCCGACGAGGCCTCCGCCTGGCCGTCGGTGACCGTCGTGGTCGCGACCCGCGACCGACCCGACCTGCTCCGCCGCGCCCTCGACTCGATCCTCGACCAGCGCTACCGGGGCGACGTCGACGTGCTCGTCGTGTTCGACCGGAGCCGGCCCGACCACGACCTCGAGGTCGACGACCCGCACCGGCGGGTCAGGGTGCTGGAGAACCGGCGGGCTCCCGGCCTGGCCGGGGCTCGGAACACCGGCATCGCCGCCGCGGAGGGGGAGCTGCTGGCCTTCTGCGACGACGACGACGTCTGGTCCCGGGGCAAGCTCGAGGCCCAGGTCGGCCTGCTCCGGTCCGACCCGACGCTCGAGTTCGTCACCGCCGGGCTGTTCGTCGAGGCCGGCCGGCAGACCTCGGTCCGGGTGCTCGACGCGACGCGCATCACCTTCGCCGACCTCATCCGCTCGCGGGTCATGGAGGCCCACCCCTCGGGGTACCTGGTCCGTCGGCGGGCCGTGGTCGGCCGCAACGGCGACCTCGACCACCCCGACGACGGCATCGGCCCGGTCGACGAGCAGCTCCCGGGCAGCTACGCCGAGGATTACGACTGGATCCTGCGGGCGGCCCGGCGGGCCGACGTGGGGGCGGTGCCGCTCCCCCTCGTCAAGGTGGTCTGGCACCGCTCGTCGTTCTTCGCCGAGCGCTGGCAGACCATCCACGACGCCCTGACCCACCTGCTCGCCGCCTACCCCGAGTTCGCCGACGACCCGGTCGGCCTGGCCCGCATCGAGGGCCAGCAGGCGTTCGCGCTGGCCGCCCTCGGGCGCCGGGCCGAGGCCCGGACCACCGCGCGCCGGGCGCTCGGCCACCACCGGGGCGAGAAGCGGGCCTGGCTGGCCCTGCTCGTGTCGACCGGCCTGGTGCGGAGCGAGACGGTGCTGCGGACGGTGCAGGCGCTCGGACACGGGATCTGATGGCGGCGACGACCCGCCCCGGCGGCGCGACCGGCGGCACCGGGAACTCCGGCGCAGGCCGCCCCCGGTCGGCCGGGCGCCGACGCGGCGGTCGCCTCCCGGCCGGCTGGCCGATGTACGCCCTGCTGCTCGGCTACCCGGTCTTCTGGGCGCTCGGCATCGGGATCTTCGTGTTCCCGGTGGTGGGCCTCGGCGCCGGCATCCAGCTCGCCCTCCGCCGCGGCCTGCGAGCCCCCAAGGGCTTCGGGCTGTGGCTGCTCTTCCTGGTCTGGGTGGTGGCCTCCTTCACCCAGCTCGACCACGCCGGCTCGGTCTTCCCGATCTACCGCCTCCTCAACTACCTGTCGGTCACCGGCCTGTTCCTCTGGATCTACAACAGCGATCCCGACGAGGTGCCCACCCGGCGGATCGTCGGGGTCCTCGCCGGCTTCTGGCTCATCACCGTCGCCGGCGGCTGGCTCGGCGTGCTGATCCCGAACGGCCAGTTCACCGCCCCGGCCGAGAAGGTGCTCCCGCAGTCGCTGCTCACCGGTGCCTTCCAGGAGATGATCCACCCGGCCTTCGCCCAGGTGCAGAACTTCCTCGGCTACCCGCTCGGCCGACCCAAGGCGCCGTTCGCCTACACCAACGACTGGGGGGCGGTCTACGCGCTGATGGCGCCGTTCTTCTTCTACGGCTGGCTCCAGTCGGCCGACCCGACCCGGCGTCGCCGGGGCCTCCTGATCATGTCCTGCTCGCTGGTGCCCGTGTTCATCTCGCTCAACCGGGGCCTCTGGTTCGGTCTCGGGGCGGCCCTGCTCAACGCCGCGACCCAGCCCGGCGACGTGGCCCGCGCCGCGCGCCGGGTGCTCGGCCTGCTGCTCACCATCGGCCTGGCCCTGCTGCTGTTCACGCCGCTCAGCTCGGTGGTCGAGCAGCGGGCCTCCACGGGGCACAGCGACCAGGGCCGCAGCTACCTCTACACCGAGGCCATCCACAAGACGAACGAGCGACCGCTGCTCGGCTACGGCAACACCATCAAGGTGGCCGACGTCGGCTCCACCAGGATCCTCCCGGCCATCGGCTCGCAGGGGAACTTCTGGACCGTGCTCGTCAGCCAGGGCTGGATCGGCGCCGCCATCTTCGAGGCGTTCCTGCTCAAGATGTGGCTCTCCACCCGACGCCGGGGGTCGTCGGTCACCTTCTGGGCCCACGCCACCATCACGGTGGCGATCGTCGTGCAGTTCACCTACGACTGGATGCCGGTCGAGCTGCACCTGATCTTCATCGCCATGGGCCTGGGCCTGCGCGACGCCCACCGGCTCGACACCGACCCACGACCCGCCGACGACCCGCAGGGCGCCGCCCGCGCCCCGGGCCACGGCGACCCGCCGGACGGATCGGGGCCGGAGCTGTCCGGCGCGCCGTCATGAGCTGGGACCTGCGCACCGACGACGACGCCCTGCTGGTGCTGGCCGACCTGCTGGCGTCGGACCGCCCCGGCGGTGACGGCGATCGCCGACCCGGCGACGACGAGCGGTACGCGGTCGTGCCGTCCTTCCAGCACCCCCGCTACCTCCTGCCGGTGGCGTCGCCGACGGCGGCCGCTGCCCACCTGCGGGCCGGGCGCGGGCTGCTGTCCGGCCTGGCGTCGCACCTCCTCGCCCGCCCGGCCATCAGGGCCGGCGCCCTCCGCCTGGCCGCCCGCCGCTCCCTGGCCATCCCGCCGGGCACCCCGGATCACCCGACCCTCGCCGAGCGGCTGGCCGCCGAGCTCGGCCGGGCAAAGGTGCAGCTGTCGCTGGCGGTGGGGCCCCCCCGCCCGAACCGCAAGCCGGTCGTGCGCGTCGCCGACGAGCGGGGCGCGGTCGTGGCCTGGGCCAAGGTCGGCACGAGCGCCCACGCCGCCTCGCTGGTGCGCCACGAGGCCGAGTTCCTGTCCGGGCCGGGCCCCGGCCGGCTCCGCGCTGCCGGGATCGAGACGTCCCGGGTGCTGGCCGAGCTCACCTGGAAGGGCTGCCCCGTCGTCGTCGCCAGCGCGCTGCCCGAGTCGGTCTCGATGCGCACCCGGCCCCTGGAGCTCGACGCCCCGACCCTGACCGCCATCGCCGCCTGCGAGGACGAGCTCGACGCCGCCCGCCCCGCCGACAGCGCCTGGTGGGGCCGGGTCGAGACGAGCGTGGCCGAGGTCGAGGGCCCTCGCCGCCTCGCCGCCCACGAGGCGGCCGAGGTGGTCCTGCAGCGGCTCGGCGAGCACGAGCTGCGCTTCGGGCGCTGGCACGGCGACCTGGCGCCGTGGAACGCGCAGTGGCAGGACGGGCGTCTCCTGGCCTGGGACTGGGAGCGGACGGCCGCGCCGGTGCCGCTCGGCTTCGACGCCCTGCACCAGACCTTCCAGGTGGAGCTGGCCGGGCGCGACGCCACCCCCGGGGGCGCCCGACGGGCGGCGGTCGAGCGCAACCGGTCCCTGCTCGCCGAGCTGGGCGTCCCCCCGGCCGCGGCCGGGGCCATGGGCGACGCCTACTGCCTCACCTTCGCCCTGCGGCTGCTCGAGGACGCCGGCTACGCCGCCCTCCACGGCGGCTCGCTGCGCCTGCTCGACGGCCTGCTCGACGACCTCGTCCGGGCCGGGGCGAGCTGATGCGCTCCCCCCTCCGCCCCGAGCAGCAGCGCCGGCTCAAGGCGCTGGCGCACCGGAGCCGGGTCGCGGCCGGCCGGCTGGCCGCCCGACCCACCGAGAGCCTCCGGTCGATGCCCGACTACCTCATCATCGGCGGCCAGCGGTGCGGCACGACCTCGCTCTGGAACTACCTCGTCCAGCACCCCGGGGTGCTGCCCGCCCGCTTCACCAAGGGTGTGCACTGGTTCGACGTCGCCTACGACCGCTCCCCCGGCTGGTACCGCAACCACTTCCCCCTCGACCTCCACCGCCGACGGGTCGCGGACCGGCTCGGCCACCAGCCCGTCACCGGCGAGGGCAGCCCCTACTACCTGTTCCACCCCGAGGTGCCCGGGCGGGTGCGGCTGCAGATCCCCGACTGCCGGATGATCGCCCTGCTGCGCGATCCGGTCGAGCGGGCGTGGTCGGCCTACCACCACGAGCGCTCGCGCGGCTTCGAGGACCTCGACTTCGAGGCGGCCCTCGACGCCGAGGCCGACCGGCTCGCCGGTGCCGATCAGGTGCTGGCCCGCCCCGACGGCATCGACCAGGACCACCTCCACCACGGCTACGTGGCACGGGGGCGCTACGCCGAGCAGCTCGAGCGCTGGTACGGCGCCTTCCCCCCGGACCAGCTGCTGGTGCTCTTCACCGAGGAGCTGCAGCAGCAGCCGGTCGAGACGATGGCCCGCGTCCACGACTTCCTCGGCCTGCCCGTGCTGGAGCCTGACGTCGGGCGACAGTGGAACAAGCAGCGCACCTCCCGCCTCGAGCCCCGGTTGGCCGAGCGCCTGCGCCACGCCTTCGCCGAGCCCGACCGGCAGCTCGCCGCGCTGCTCGGGCGCGAGCTCCCCTGGAACCGGCGGTGACGCTGGTCGACGAGCCGGCCGGCGCCGAGGAGGCCGGGGGCGGGTCGACGGCGGGGCGCGGGGACCGGTCGGCCCTGGCCAAGGGCGGGGCCCTCAACCTGGCCGGGATGGGCCTCTACGGGCTGCTCAACTTCGGCCTGGTCGTGCTGGTCACCCGCAAGCTCGGTCCCACCGGCGCCGGCGCCTTCATCGAGGCCATCGGGGTGTTCAACATCCTGGCCAAGTCGACGCTGCTCGGCGCCGACGCCGGGCTGCTGCGCTTCGTCCCCCTCCTGCGGGCCCACCACCGCCCCGAGGACCTCCCCCGGCTCTTCCGGGCGGCGGTCTGGCCGGTCGTCGCCCTCGGCGCCGTCGTCGGCGCGGTGCTGTTCGCGGCGTCCGGACCGCTCGCGCGGCTGATCGCCACCAACGGCGGCGACGCCGAGCTCACGACCTACCTGCGGGTCATGGCGCCGTTCGTGCCTGCCGGCGCCGCCTACCTGGTGCTCGAGGGTGGCGCCCGCAGCCTCGGCACGATGGTGCCGAGCCTGGTGGTCGAGCGCATCGCCCGGCCCTTCCTGCAGCCCGCCGGCTTCCTGCTGGTGGTCTCCGCCGGGCTCGGCAGCGTGGCGGTGGCGCTCTCGTGGGCAGGGCCCACGGGGCTGGCCGTGATCCCGATGGGCCTCTGGGTCGCCGCCCTCGTGCGGCGGGCCCAGCAGGTCGACCGCGCCGTGCAGCCCCCCGGCGGGTCGAGCGACGGGATCGACCCGTCCGAGCTCATCCCGCGCTTCTGGCGGTTCTCGGCCCCCCGGGCCTTCGGCGGCATGTTCCAGGTGCTGGTCATCTGGCTCGACACCATCCTGATCGGGGCGCTGGCATCGACCGGCGAGGCCGGCATCTACGGCGCCGCCACCCGCTGGCTCATCATCGGCAGCTTCGCCGCCATCGCCATCATGCAGGCGATCGGTCCCCAGATCAGCTTCGTGCTCGCCCGCCGCGAGCTCGGCAGAGCCCGGCACCTCTTCGAGGTGTCGACGGCCTGGCAGATCCTGGTGGCGTTCCCGCCGTACCTGACGGTGATGGTGTTCGGGCCGACGCTGCTGCGCGCCTTCGGCCCGGGGTTCGGGTCGGCGACCACGACCCTGCTGATCCTCGGCGGCGCCAACCTGTTCGCCGCCGCCTGCGGGGCGATCGAGGTCGTGCTGCTCATGACCGGCCGGAGCACCCTGAACCTGATCGACAGCGCCGTCGCCCTGGCGGTCAACATCGCGCTCAACCTGCTGCTCGTCCCCCGCATCGGCATCACCGGCGCGGCCATCGCCTGGGCCGCCAGCCTTTTCGTGACGAACGCGGTGCCGATGGTTCAGGTGTGGACGTCGACCGGCTTGCACCCCTTCGGCCGCATCTGGGCCCATGCCCTCGGGATCTGCGCCCTCGTGGCCCTGGTGGAGCTGGCGACGATGGCCGTGCTCGGCCAGTCGGTCCCCTCGGCGGTGGTCGGGGTGGCCCTCGGCGGGGCGACGCTGGCCGCCGCCGTGGCCCGCTTCCGCACGCAGCTCGAGGTCCACGACCTGGTGACCGCGGTGCGCGACCGGCGCGCCAACCGACAGACTGCGTCCGTGGCTCGTGCCGACCTGGGCTCGCAGCGATGACCGGCGAGGGGGCCCACCGTGGCGGGTGAGTACGTGCCCGGGGCGTCCAACGACCTCGGCGACTACGTGCGGGTGCTGCGGCGGAGGTGGCGGCTCATCGCCGCCGTCGTCGTCGCCGGGCTCGTGCGTCGCCGGTCTGTACTCGTTGGTCTCCCCCCAGAGCTACGCGTCGTCGGCCAAGGTCCAGATCCCGGCCTCGCTGACGCCGAGCAACGGCAGCACCAACCAGACCGCCGCCGACGTGGCCACCGAGGTGGCGGTCATGAGGTCCCAGGCCGTCGCCAGCCGGGTGGCGCGCACCCTGAAGAGCGGCGCGTCGCCCGACGCCCTCCTCGCCAAGGTGTCGGTCTCGAGCCCTCCCGACGCCCGGGTGCTGGTCGTGACCTTCACCGCCTCGAAGGCCGGTGACGCCCAGCGCGGCGCCCAGGCCTTCGCCGACGGCTATCTGGCCGAGAAGCAGGCGCAGTCCCGGAGCCAGCTCCAGGCCCAGATCGACGGGCTGCAGCGCTCCATCGACGGGTACAACACCCAGCTCACCGACGCGACCAACGCCCTGCTCTTCGCCAACACCGACGCCCAGAAGGCGGCCGCCCAGGTCCGCATCAACGGCATCAACAACCTGCTGGCCCAGACGGTGTCGAAGCAGAACGAGCTGAAGTCGACCGCCATCGACGCCGGCTCGGTGCTGCAGCCGGCCGAGCTGCCGACGGCCCCGGCCGGTCCGAGCCTCGGGCTGCTGCTGGCCGCCGGGCTGCTGCTCGGCCTGGGCGCCGGCGTGGTGGTCGCCTTCGTCCGGGAGCGCCTCGACGAGCAGGTCCGGGAGCCGTCGGACCTCCAGGACGTCATCGACGTCCCCGTGCTCGGCAGCATCCCGAACTTCCCCGAGCGGTTCCGCAGCCCGTCGACCGCGCTGGTCACCATCCACGCCCCGGAGGGCTCGCAGGCCGACGCCTTCCGCCGCCTCCGGGCCAGCATGCTGATCGCGCTGAACCAGCACCACTGCCAGGTGCTGGCCATCACCAGCCCTTCCGCCGGCGACGGCAAGTCGACCATCGCCGCCAACCTGGCGGTGACCATGTCGCAGAGCGGTCGCTCGGTGGTGCTGATCTCCGCCGACGTGCGCCGCCCCACCCTGGACCAGCTGTTCGAGCTCGACGCCGAGCACCCCGGCCTGCTCGACGTGCTCGGCCGGCGGGTCACCTTCGACGAGGCGGTCGTGCCGGTCGGCCGCTTCCCGGTCATGGCCAGCGGACGGGTCCACGCCAACCCGACCGACCTCCTGCAGTCGGTGTCGATGGAGAAGCTGGTGGCCGACGCCCGGTCACGCTTCGACCTGGTCATCATCGACACCCCGCCGGTGCTGGCGGTGGCCGACGTGCTCGGCCTGGTGCCGATGATCGACGCCGTGCTGGTGGTGGTGGCGGTGGACCAGACCTCGGAGGCCGAGGTCGCCCAGGCCCGGTCCCAGCTCGACCAGGCCGGCGCCACCATCCTCGGGGCGGTGATCAACCGGTCGGCCGACGAGCGCGGCCCGCTACGACTCCTATCGCCGGAGCGGGACGACCACCTAGCGGCGGTGGCCCGGGGCGACGGCGCTGGTCAGGCGGAGGCGCCGCCGGTGCGGCGGCGCAGCAGCAGCAGCCCACCGCCGGTGAGCACCAGCACCGCGCCCAGCGCGGCCAGGCCCGGCAGGTCGGACCCGGTGACCGCGAGCCACCTGGTGGTGACCGGCGCGGCCGGCGGCGCCGGTGGCGCCGGGGCCGCCTCCTGCGGGGTGGCAGCCGGCGTCGGCTTGGCCGTGTAGTCGCCGTTGTCCTGGGCGGTGGCGGCGGTGGCGCCGGCGACCAGCAGGACCGAGGCCACCGCCAGCGAGGCGAGGGCGGCGAGGATCCGACGGGTGGGCGAGGCGTGGGTCACGGCGCCGATGGTAGGCCCACCGGTCGACCCTGTCAACGCAGAGCGTGGTGATATCGGGCGTTCACTACGGAGCGTGCTCGGCGTCGGCGCTCACCAGTGGATCGTGCGGCGGAGCTCGGCTCGGTAGGTGCGCCCGCCGGAGGTCCACCGCGCCTCGGGGACCCGGCCGGTCGGCTCGAGCACCATCGACCCGTGGTGGCCGGCCAGCACGAAGCGCACCACCACCGTCGACTCCCCGCCCGGCGGGACGGTGAGGTAGACGCCGCGGACCTGGGTCGAGCCGTCGGGGCCGGCCAGGGCCAGGTACTGCCCGCCCGTGATCCGGATCCGACCGGCGGCGCCGGGCACGTTGACCGCCAGGATGCCGCCGTACTCCCCGGGCTGGAGACCGGCGCCGGCCTGCGGCCCGCCGGCCACGTAGGCGGGCAGGCCCGACGCCGGGGCGGCGTTCGTCGTGCGGACCGTGACGGTGACCTCGGTGTCGGGCCCCGCTGGCGCCGTCGCCACCTGGATCCGCTGGTCGACGAAGGGGTCGAGCTTGTTGCCGCCCCGGTTCAGCAGCGACACCGCCAGCGAGCTCGGCTGGAGGGCGCCGTCGACGCCGACCGCCTCCCACCCCCGCTGCTCGACCGGATCGGACGACCAGGCCAGCAGGTGCCGCCCCTGGACGGCGAGGGCCAGCTGGTCGGCGAGCACCGAGGGCTTCCAGCCGCCCTGCTCGAGCTTGTCGAAGGTGGCCCGGGCGACGTCGCCCAGGGCGTCCTTGCGGGCCGCCTGGTCCTTGCCGAACGCCGCGTACTGGTCGTGCAGCAGGCGCTGGCGGAGGGTGGGGGCCGAGTACTCCACCCCGCCGACGGTCACGGGTCCCACCGCCCGCAGCAGGTCCCGCACCCCGTCGATGTCGATCACCACCACCCCCGAGACCGGGCCGTTGCCCGGCTGGGCGGCCCAGAGGCGGGTGGCCAGCTCGGCGCTCACCGGGAACCGCGGCGTCACCGCCAGCTGCCGGAAGTCGTGGCCGGGGTCGATGAAGCTCCAGTTGCGGGCCAGGTCGACGTCGGTGACCGGCACGGTCCCCTTCGGCACCACCAGGTCGTCGGTGGGCCGCACCGGGCCGAGGCTGAGGGTGCCGGCGTCGGCGTGCAGGGACGTGCCGGTGAGCCACATGCCCGAGCCGGCGCGCATCTCGGCGTTGTTCGCCCCGACCAGCAGGTAGTCGCTCGGGCCCTGGAGCAGCCGACGGAGGGCCTGGGTGAGCAGCTCGGCCTTCTGGAGCCCGTCGAGCACGGTCGCCCGCTCGTCGACGAACCGCCGGTGGGCGGAGGCCAGCGGGGGCACCAGCCCGTCGGCCGCCCCCGGGTCGACGGCCCGGAGCCGGGTCGCGGTGACCTGCGCCAGGCGGTCGACCTGGTCCATGAGCCGGACCCGGGCCTCCCCCGGGGCGCGGGCCGCCCGGCCAGCTCCCGGAGCTGGTCGAGCGCGTCGATCCCGATGTCGACGGACCGCGCGCCGGCCCGGTCGAGGGCCCGCCCGCTGCGCACCTGGCGGCCGACCACGGGCAGGACCTCGAGCGGGGCGAGCAGCGGGTTGTCGGTCAGCGACCGGGCCCGGTGCAGGTCGTCGGCGGCGTGGCGCAGCTCCGTGGCGGTGCGGGGGTCGAGCAGCTGCTCGACGGTCGCCCCCCGCCGGACGTCGCGGACCCTCGACAGGCCCTGCTCGGCGGCGCTCCGGGCGAGGAGGAGCAGGACGGCGACCGCCGCCAGCCACAGCAGCACCAGGGCCAGGAGGGTGCGGAGCACGGTGCGGCGGCTGGGTGGGCGCATGGCGGGCGGGATGCTACGGACGCCCGGGGGCCGGGGTCGGCCCTTCCTGTCGTACGGATGGCCGGCGCCGATAGGAGTCGGGCGAGATCTTCCCCACCCCCCGGTAACGTGCTCCGCCACGACGTCGGGGGCCGGTGACGACTTCACGAGCGGAGCCACATGACCACCATCCCGTCAACCGAGCGCACCGCGGCCCCCATCGTCGGTCCGCGCCTGGTGCGACGGGCGGTCGACGGCCAACCCGACGCCGACACCGGCCACCTCCGCCCCAAGGTCGTCCTGATGGCGGCGGACACCGCGGCCATCGCCCTGGCCATGGTCGTCACCCTGGTCCTGCAGAACGAGCTCAGCGAGGCCGGCATCGGCGGCGCCGAGCGCCAGCAGTTCCTCGTGGCGCTGGCCACCCTCCCGGGCTGGCTGGCCATCTTCGCCAACCAGCGCCTCTACAACACCCGCTTCATCTCGCGCCGCATCGACGAGTTCCGCCGCATCGTCAACGCCACCCTGCTCAGCACCCTGCTCGGGCTGGTGATCAGCAACGTCTTCGGCCTCCTCGCGCCGCGCACGGGCGAGTTCCTGACCTTCTTCCTGGGGGTCACCTTCGTGATGGCCGAGCGCGAGGTCGCCCGGCGGCGGTTCGCCGCCCTCCGGCGATCCGGCCGCCTGCTGCGCCACGTCGTCATCGCCGGGACCAACCCCGAGGCGCGCGAGCTGGCCGCCATGCTGCAGGCCGATCCCTGGCTCGGCTACCGGGTGCTCGGCTTCGTGGGCGACGAGATCGGCCAGAACGAGCTGGTGCCGGGCATCACCCGGCTGGGCGGGTTCGCCGACGCCGCCGACGTGGTCCGCCGCCACAGCGGGGCCGGCGTCATCGTGGCCGCCAGCGCGGTCGAGAGCGACATCACCAACCAGCTGGCGCGCGATCTGCTCGACGAGGGCATCCACGTCGAGCTCAGCTCGACGCTGCGCGACATCGCCTCGCACCGCCTCACCGTCCGTCCCCTCGGCCGCTTCCCCGTGGTCTACGTCGAGCCCGTGCTGCGCACCGGTTGGCGGGCCTGGTTCAAGCGGGCGTTCGACATCAGCGGCGCGACCTTCGGGCTGGTCGTCACCTCGCCGCTCGTGCTGCTGGCCGCCATCGCCATCAAGCTCGACTCCCGGGGCCCGGTGGTGTTCCGCCAGGTCCGGGTCGGTCGCGACGGCCGTCCCTTCGAGGTGCTCAAGCTGCGCTCCATGGTCCGCGACGCCGAGGAGCGCAAGAACGAGCTGCTCGACAGCAACGAGGCCGACGGCCCGCTGTTCAAGATGAAGCGCGACCCTCGGGTCACCCGGGTCGGGCGCATCCTGCGCACCTCCTCGATCGACGAGATCCCCCAGCTGGTCAACGTGCTGCGTGGCGACATGAGCCTGGTCGGCCCCCGCCCGGCGCTCCCCCACGAGACCGAGGCCTGGGACCCGCTGCTCACCCAGCGCCTGCGGGTCAAGCCCGGCATCACCGGCATGTGGCAGGTGAACGGGCGCAGCGAGTCGAGCTTCGAGGACTACACCCGCCTCGACCTGTACTACGTCGACAACTGGTCCCTGGCCACCGACCTGGCCATCCTGGCCAAGACGGTGCCGGTCGTCGTCGCCCGCCGCGGCGCCAGCTGACCTCGCCGGGTCACCCGAGCACGGCCAGGTCGTGGCCGGCCCGGTTGAGCGGCTCGGGACCCTGCTCGGTGGCGACGACGATGTCCTCGAGCCGCAGGCCCCACCGGCCCTCCAGGTAGATCCCGGGCTCGATCGAGAAGACGTGGCCCGCCGCCAGCAGGGTCGGGTTGCCGGCGACCACGTACGGGTCCTCGTGCTCCTCGACGCCGATGCCGTGGCCGGTGCGGTGCACGAAGCGGTCGCCCAGGCCGGCGGCGGCGATCACCCGACGGGCGGCGGCGTCGACGTCCTGGCAGGCCGCCCCCACCCGGGCGGCGGCCACCGCGGCGGCCTGGGCCTCGTGCAGCACCGCGTAGTGCTCGGCCAGCTCGGCCGGCGGCTTGCCGAGGTGCACACACCGGGTGATGTCCGAGCAGTAGCCGACGCCGTCGTCGCCGAACATCGTCCCGCCGAAGTCGCAGAGCACCACCTCGCCGGCGGCGATGCGGCGGCCGCCGGCCTCGTGGTGGGGACTGGCCGCGTTCGGCCCGGCGGCCACGATGGCGAAGTTCACCCGCTGGTGGCCCTCGGCCAGCAGCCGGCGCCCGAGGTCGGCCGACACCTCGGCCTCGGTGCGGCCCTCGAGGGCGACCTCCCCGGAGCGGAGCTGCGCCGCCACCCGGTCGGCCGCCGCCGCCGCCCGCCGCAGGGCCTCGACCTCGGTCGGGTCCTTCACCGCCCGCAGCGGGCCGACCACCTCCCCCGCCCGACGGAAGCGGGTCCGGGGCATGGCGCGCTGCAGCTCCACGAGGAAGCGCGCCCAGGTGCGGTCGCCGATGGCCGCGTCGCCGACGGGACCGGCCAGCCCGGCGACCAGGGCGACGGGATCGTCGGTCTCGCCCCACGTCGCCAGCGAGAACAGCTCGGGCCGCTCACGCACCCGGGGTGCCTCCAGGCGGGGCACCACCAGGGTGGTGTCGCCCTCGACCGGGAGCACGAGCATGGTGAGCCGCTCGAGGGGCATGGCCTCGTAGCCGGTGAGCCAGGGCAGCTCGGGCCCCACCGAGAGCAGCAGCACGTCGACGCCGAGCCCGGCCATGGCCTGCCGGCAGCGGGCCAGGCGGCCCGGCGTGGTCACGGGGTGGGCACCGCCGGGAGGCCGTCGATGCTCGTGGTGTTCTTCTCCCGGTGGTACGCGTCGAGCTCGTCGGCGGTCTTGCGCCCGGCCCACTGCCGCAGGGTCGGGCGGTCGCCGGCCGGTTCGAGGAACGGGACCGCGTAGCCGCAGGAGGTCTGGACGCGCTCGACGTCGAGGGCCACCACGGCCCGGGCGCCGGGCACGTCGTCGAACGCCGGGACCAGCTCGGCCCAGCCGTCGTCGCCCGGCAGCACCACCCGGGCGGTGCCGAACAGCCGGAGGATCCGCGGGGGCCCGGCGAAGGCGCAGAACATGACGGTGAGGCGGCCGTTCTGACGGACGTGGGCGATGGTCTCGGCCCCGCTGCCGGTGAGGTCGAGGTAGGCGACCCGGTGGGGGCCGAGCACCCGGAAGGTGTCGTAGCCCTTGGGCGAGACGTTGACGTGGCCCCCGGGGCCATCGGGCGCGGTGGCGACGAAGAAGACCGGCTGCGCGGCGATCCACGCCTCCAGGTCCGGATCGATGGCGTCGAGCACGGTGGCCATGGCCGCAGTCTCGCAGCCGGCCGACCCTGGTCCGACCGGGTTGCCGGCGGGAGGTCGGCCACCGGGGGACGGTCGGGCGGTCGCCGCTTGCCAGGATGGGGCCATGCCCAGCGACGACCGGGCCGACGACGGGGACGGGATGCGCGCCGACGAGCCGGCCCCTTCCGACGAGCCGGGCCCTTCCGACGAGCCGGCCGCTTCCGACGAGCTCCCCCGTCGCGACGAGCCGGCCGGTCGCGACGACGGCCACGGCCGCCGGCGGTTCCTGCTCGGAGCCGGGGTGATCGGCGTGGCCGGGGCGACCGGTGCCGCCGCCGGGCACCTGGCCGCCGACCGGCCGCCGACGGCGCCCCCGCCCCCCGTGCCGCTGGCGGTCGGCGGTCTGCCGGTGATCGAGCCGGCCGGGTCGGGGCGCGGCGACGCGGCGGTGGTCAACCGGGCGGTCGAGCAGGCCGCCGGCACGGTGCGCGCCGGGGAGGAGCTGACCGGTGGCGGGCTCGTCGTGCTGGCCGGCGGGAGCTTCACCGTGGACGAGCCCATCGTCCTGCGGCCGGGGGTGGTGCTGGCCGGCAGCGGCTGGGGCACCCAGCTGGTTCGGGCCTTCGACGGCGGCCCGATGGTCACCTTCCAGGCGAGCGGTGGCCCGGTCCCCGGCGCCTACGGCGCCGAGCTGCGCGACCTGGCGCTGAACGGCCGCCGGGGCGACCACGGCGGCCGGGACGACCACGGCGTCGTGCTCGACGCCACCAACCCCGACGACGACGGCTGGACCGATCCCAACTGCCGGGTGCTCGACGTGCGGATCGCCTACTGCGCGGGCCACGGCATCGTGGTCGCCCGCCACCCGGGCAGCGGCGGCACCACCAGCAGGGCCTGCCGGGTGTCGGGCTGCTTCGTCCTGGCCTGCGGGGGCGACGGGTTCCGGCTGGAGGGGTCCGACGCGGTGGTCGAGGGCTGCTACTCGTCGAGCAACGACGGCGCCGGCTTCGCGGTCGCCGCCGGCAACGTCACCGTCACCGCCAGCAAGGCCAGCTTCAACGACGGCAGCGGCTTCGTGGTCGACGGCCAGCGAGCGGTGCTCGGCTCCTGCCAGGCCCAGGACAACCAGCCCGACGGGTTCCGCCTCACCCGGACCTCGGGCTGCTCGGTCACCGGCTGCCAGGCCGACACCAACCGGCGGGCGAACTTCCGCCTCGACGGGGTCACCGCCAGCGCCCTCACCGGCCTGGTGGCGGTCCACCGCGACGCCGGCCGCTTCGGCCGCCCGAGCGACGGGGGCATCGTCCTCGGCGGCGGCAGCCGCGACTGCCAGCTCATCGGGTGCTCGCCCCGCTCGGCCGGCGGCCTCGCCGGATCGCTCGGGGGCCGCCCCGCCGACGTGCTGGTGCCCGAGACCTGACGGACGCCGCTCCGCCGCTCCCGCGCCTGACCGCCGGTCGAGACTTGACCGGCGGGTCAAGGTAGCGTTGGTGAGGCGTTCGACCAGGAAGGGACCGGCCGTGGCAGACACCGAGCACGTGGACGTCGTCGTGGTGGGAGCCGGCATCTCCGGCATCGGCGCCGGGTACCACCTGCAGACACGGTGCCCCGACCGCTCGTACGTGATCCTCGAGGGCCGCGAGGCGATGGGCGGCACGTGGGACCTGTTCCGCTACCCGGGCGTGCGCTCCGACAGCGACATGCACACGCTCGGCTACAGCTTCCGGCCGTGGACCGAGGCGAAGTCGATCGCCGACGGCCCCTCCATCCTCCGCTACCTCCACGAGACGGCCGCCGCCTACGGCATCGAGGAGAAGATCCGCTACCAGCACCTCGTCCGCTCGGCGTCGTGGTCGAGCGAGCACGGCCGCTGGACGGTGCGGGCCGACCGTGGCGACACCGGTGAGGCGGTCGAGCTGACCTGCACCTTCCTGTACATGTGCTCGGGCTACTACAGCTACGAGCACGGCCACGCACCGACCTTCCCGGGCCGCGACCGCTTCCAGGGCACCGTGGTCCACCCGCAGGACTGGCCCGAGGACCTCGCCTACGAGGGCAAGCGGGTCGTGATCATCGGGTCCGGCGCCACCGCCATGACCCTCGGGCCGGCCATGGCCGAGGACGCCGCCCACGTGACCATGCTCCAGCGCTCCCCGACCTACGTGGTGTCGCTGCCCGACGAGGACGCCCTGGCCAACGCCATGCGCCGGGTCCTGCCCGAGAAGGTCGCCTACGCGCTCACCCGGGCGCGCAACTCCTGGTTGACCGAGTGGTTCTACCGGCGGACCCGCACCGCACCCGAGAAGGTCAAGGCCAAGCTGCTCGACCTGGTGCGCGACCAGGTCGGCTCCGAGTACGTCGACGAGCACTTCACGCCCCGCTACAACCCGTGGGACCAGCGCCTGTGCCGCATCACCAACGCCGACCTGTTCGAGGCGATCCGCGACGACCGCCTGGCCATGGTCACCGACCACATCGAGACCTTCACCGAGCACGGCATCCGGCTGCGGTCGGGCGCGGAGCTCGAGGCCGACGTCATCGTCACCGCCACCGGGCTCGAGCTGGTGACCCTCGGCGAGACGCACTTCGACCTCGACGGCACCCCGATCGACTTCGCCGAGACCTGGACCTACAAGGGCATGGCGTACTCCGACGTGCCCAACCTGGCCTCGTCGTTCGGCTACGTGAACTCGTCCTGGACGCTGCGGGCCGACCTGATCGCCGAGTACGTCTGCCGGCTGCTGAACCACCTGACCGAGACCGGCACCGACACCTGCACCCCCCGGCTGCGCCCGTCCGACCGCGACATGACCCCCCGCCCGTGGATCGACGACTTCTCCGCCGGGTACCTGCGGCGGATGCTGCCCCGCCTGCCCAAGCAGGGCGACCGCGAACCGTGGATCAACCCGCAGCTCTACTCCGAGGACAAGAAGCTGTTCCGGCGCCGGCCGGTCGCCGACGGCGTCATGCAGTTCACCGCCTCGCCGGCGCGGGTCGGGGCGGCCCCCGAGGCGTCGCCCGTCCCGGCCGGGGTCGGCTGAGCCGGCCCGGCGCTCGACCCGGCGGCGCTCGACCCGCCGGCGCTCAGGCGGAGGCGGCCGCCTGGCGGGCGTGGTAGCTGGAGCGGGTGAGCGGTCCGGCCTCGACGTGGCCGATGCCCATGGCCTCGCCGACGACCCGCACCCCTTCGAGCTCGTCGGGGGTCCACCAGCGGGCCACCGGCAGGTGGCGGGGTGAGGGCCGCAGGTACTGGCCGACGGTGACGATGTCGGTGCCCACGCCGCGGAGGTCGCCCAGGGTCGCCTCGACCTCGGCGACGGTCTCGCCCATGCCGACGATCAGGCTCGACTTGGTCACCAGGCCGGCCGCCTTGGCCCGGGCGAGCACGGCCAGGCTGCGGGCGTAGGACGCCGACGGCCGAACCGCCCGCTGCAGCCGGGCCACGGTCTCGAGGTTGTGGTTGAGCACGTCGGGACGACTGGCGAAGACGGCGTCGAGGGCGGCCGGATCGCCCTTGCAGTCGGGGATCAGCACCTCGACCTGGACGCCCGGCGTGCGGCGGCGGATGGCCGCGACCGTGGCGGCGAAGGCGCCGGCCCCGCCGTCGTCGAGGTCGTCTCGCGCCACCGCGGTGATGACCGCGTAGGCCAGCCCCATCCGGGCCACCGCCTCGGCGACCCGCTCGGGCTCGTCGGGGTCGAGGGCCAGCGGGTGGCGGGTGTCGACCAGGCAGAAGGCGCAGGCCCGGGTGCAGCGCTCGCCGTTGATCATGAAGGTGGCGGTGCCGTCGGCCCAGCACTCGAAGATGTTCGGGCAGCCCGCCTCCTCGCACACCGTGACCAGGTCGAGGTCGCGCATGGTGCGCTTCAGCGCCAGGAACTCGGGACCGGTGTCGAGGCGGGCCCGCATCCACGCCGGCTTCCGGCTGGCGATGGACAGGCCGCCGTCGAGCCCGGCGGCGGCGAGCCGACCCCGCAGCTGCACCGACGTGCCGGCCAGTCCGTCCGCGTCCGCCGGGCCCGCGAACCGGTCGTCGGCGGCCCCGGCGCCGGGCTCGCCGGCCCCGGTCGTCGTCGACAGGGACGGGGACGGGCCGACCACGTCCTGTCGGTCCCAGCCGGTGGTCGCCCACCGCTCGACCGCCCGGGCCACGCAGGCGTCGACGGCATCGGCCAGGGAGGGGTCGACGCCCTCGGCGGCGAGGGAGGTGACGGCCTTGTCGACGATGCCGCACGGCACGATGTGGCCGAACATGGCCAGGTCGGGCGCCACGTTGAGGGCGAAGCCGTGGGTGGTGCGCCCCCGCACGATGCGCACGCCGATGGCGCAGATCTTGCGGGGGTCGTCCGACCCAGGATCGACCCACACACCCGGGTACCCGGGCAGCCGCCCCGCCCCCGGCAGCCCGAGGTCGTCGAGCACGTCGATGACCAGCTGCTCGACGGCGTGGACGTAGGCCGGCGTGTCGGGTGCGCTGCCGCCTCCCTTGCCGGCCAGCGACAGGATCGGGTAGCCGACCAGCTGACCCGGCCCGTGGTAGGTGACGTCGCCCCCCCGGTCGGTGGCGACCAGCTCGGCGCCGACGGTGGCCGGGTCGACCAGCACGTGGTCGGGGTCGGCCCGAACCCCGAGGGTGTAGGTGTGCGGGTGCTCGAGCAGGAGCAGGTGGTCGTCGGGTCCGTGGTCGCGCAGGCCCGCCTGCAGGGCGTGGGCGTCGCGGTAGCGGACCCGGCCGAGCCAGCGGGCGTGGAGCACGGCGGCGCTACCCGCGGCCGGGGTCGTGTCGGCCGCTCACAGCTCGGCCTCCCAGTCCCGGGTCTCGAGCAGCTCGCGGATCCGGGCCAGGAAGGCGCCGGCGTAGGCGCCGTCGAAGGCCCGGTGGTCCCAGCCGAGCGTCAGGTTGCCGACCGAGTGGATGGCGACGGCCTCGGCGCCGAGGGCGTCGGTGACCACCACCGGCTTGCGGGAGACGCCCTCGGTGGAGAGCACCATCACCTGGGGCTGGTTGATGATGGCCGTGGTGGCGAAGGTGCCCGCCCCGCCGTTGTTGGTGATGGTGACGGTGCCCCCGGTGATGTCGTCGGCGGAGAGCTGCCGGGACCGGGCCCGGTCGGCCAGCCCGGCGACCTGACGGGCGATGGCCCGCAGCCGCATGTCCTGCGCCCGGTGGATGACCGGCACCAGCAGCCCCTGACCGCCGAGGTCGACGGCCACGCCCAGGTTCACGTCCTGGTGCACGATCAGCTCGCCGTCGCCGACGCTGGCGTTCAGGTGGGGGAACTCGGCGACGGCGTCGACCAGGGCCCGGGCCACGAACGGCAGGTAGGTCAGGCTGATGCCCTCGTCGGTGCGGAACTGCTCCTTGTGGGCCGTCCGCACCCGCTCGATCGCCTCGAAGTCGACCTCGATCATCGAGAAGACGTGGGCCGAGACGTCCTTCGACCGGACCATGTGCTGGGCGGTGCGCAGGCGGATGTTGTTCAGCGGTTCGACGTCGTCGTGCTCGCCGGCGGCCGGGGCCGGAGCCGCCGCTCCGGCAGCCGGGGACGGTGCCGCCGGCGCCTCCTGGCGCGTCGGGGCCGGCTGGCTCGCCGGGGCGGGTCGGCTCGGCGGGGCGGGCTGGGCCGCTCCGCCGCCGCGCCCGTCGATGGCCTGCTGGACGTCGGACCGGGTGATCCGACCGCCGGGCCCCGAGCCGCTGATGCGGCTCACGTCGACGTGGTTCTCCTCGACCAGCCGGCGGACCACGGGCGAGAGCACCACGGCGTCGGCGGCGCCGCCGTCACCGGCGGGCGTGCCCGGCGCCCCGGCCGACTCGCCGGCGGTCGGCTCCTGGCTGGCGGCGTCGGGGGCCTGGTCGGTCGACGGCTCGCTCGGCGTCGCCGGAGCGGACTCCGGCTCGGCCGGCGCCGGCGCCTCGGTGGAGGCCGCCGCCTCGGCACCGCCGTCGTCCCCGCTCGCGCCCTCGTCGCCCTGCTCCTCCTCGCCGGCGCCCTCGTCGCCCGCCCCCTCGTCGCCCGCCCCCTCGTCGGCGGACCCGGCAGCCTCGCCGCCCGAGCCGTCGGGCGCCGAGTCGCTGACCACCGCCAGACGGGTTCCCACGTCGACCGTGTCACCCTCCTCGACCAGGATCTCGGCCAGGTAGCCGGCCACGGGTGACGGCACCTCCGAGTCGACCTTGTCGGTCGACACCTCGAACAGGACCTCGTCCTCGTCGACGTGGTCGCCCACCGCCTTGAACCACTGGGTGATCGTCCCCTCGGTCACGGTCTCGCCCAGCTGGGGCATCTCGATGTCGGCCATCGTGTCCTTCCTCGTGGTCGTGCCTGGTGGAACCGGGACCCTCGCCGGCGGGGCCCCGGCGGTCGGTCAGCCGTGCAACCCGCGCCCGGTCAGGCTCAGGATCGTCTCGCCGAAGTTCTCGGACAGCGACGGGTGGGGCTGGATGAAGGCGGCCACCTCCTCGACGGTGGCCTCCCAGTTGACGGCGAGGTACCCCTGGCCGAGCTGCTCGGTGACCCACGGGCCCGCCATGTGGACGCCGAGGATGCGGCCGGCGCTGCCGTCGGGCCGCTTCTCGGCGACCACCTTCATCAGCCCGTCGGTCTCGCCCACGATCAGCGCCCGGCTGTTGCCCATCCAGCGGTGCTTGCTGACCACCACGTCGAAGCCGGCGTCGCGGGCACCCTGCTCGGAGTACCCGGCGAAGGCGACCTCGGGCTGGCAGTAGATGCACCACGGCACCCGGCCGTAGTCGACCGGGACCGCCGGCTCGCCCAGGATCTGCTTGATCACCAGGATCGCCTCGGCGAAGCCCACGTGGGCGAGGCCGGGGGTGGCGATGACGTCGCCCACCGCGAACACGCCGTCGACCGCGGTGCGGCAGCGCTCGTCGACCTCGATGAAGCCCCGGTCGTCGACGCCGACGCCGGTGTCGCCGAGCCCGAGGCCGTCGGTCAGCGGGCGGCGCCCCACCGACACGACCACGGCGTCGACGGTGATCGAGTCGTTGTCGCCGAAGGAGACGACGGTGCCGCTGTCGCCCGGTTCGTGACCGGTGACCTGGACGCCGGTGCGCACGGTGATGCCCCGCCGCTTGAACGAGCGCAGCACCTGGTCGGCGACGTCCTTGTCGACGCCGGGCAGGGCCTGGGGCAGCGCCTCGAGCACCGTCACCTCGCTGCCGAGGTCGCTCAGCATCGACGCGAACTCGCACCCGATGGCCCCGCCGCCGATCACCGCCACCCTCGCGGGCAGGGAGGTCATCTCGAACACCTCGTCGGAGGTGAAGACGACCTCGCCGTCGACGTCGAAGCCGGGGATCGTCCGCGGCACCGACCCCGAGGCGAGGATGACGTGCCGGCCGGTGAGCTCGGTGGTGCCGTCCTCGCCGGTGACGGTGACGGTGTTGTCGCGCCCGAGCGAGCCGGTGCCCGCGACCACGGTGACCTTCCGCCCCTTGAGCAGGCCCTGCAGGCCCTTGAACAGGCCGTCGACGACCTTGCTCTTGCGATCCATGGCCGCGCCCAGGTCGAGGCCGGGCTGGTCGGCCTGCACGCCGAACTCCTTGGCCCCGGCCACCGTCCGGTACACGTGGGCGGTCTCGAGCAGCTCCTTGGCGGGGATGCAGCCGCGGTGCAGGCAGGTGCCGCCGACCTTGTCCTTCTCGACCATGGCCACGTCGAGGCCGGCCGCGGCCCCGTAGAGGGCGGCTGCGTACCCGCCCGGGCCCCCGCCGATGATGACGACGTCGTGCGCTTCAGCCATGCCGCCGACGGTATCCGGTCGACGGTCGCATCGGAGCGGGTCGGCCGGCGCGACCCGACCCCCGCGACCCGGCCCCCGTTAGCGTCGGGGCGGTGAGCACGAGGAAGCTGATCGTGGCCGCCCTGCTCTGCGGCATGGCCATCCTCATCGCGTTCACCACCCAGGTGCTGCTCTGGCAGCGCTGACCAGGGCTGACCAGGGCTGACCGGCGCCGACCGGGACTGACCGGGGCCCGTCGCCCGCCTAGGATCACCGTCCCTGTTGCCTGCGGCCTCGGGCCGGAAGCGAGCCACCATGCAAGACGCGCTCGGCGCGGTGCAGTCCGTCCTGGTCCTGGGCGGCAGCTCCGAGATCGCCCTGGCCACCGTCCGCGACCTGGTCGCCGAGCGGTGCCGCACCGTCGTGCTGGCCGGGCGCGACCTGGCGGCGCTCGAGTCGGCGGCCGCCGAGCTGCGCGGCTCGGGGGCCGAGGTCGACACCGTCGAGTTCGACGCCCTCGACGTCGACTCCCACGTCAAGGTGATCGACGAGGTGTTCGACGGGCACGAGGACCTCGACGTGGTGCTGCTGGCCTTCGGCGTGCTCGGCGACCAGGCGGAGTTCGACGCCGACCCGTCGGCCGCCGCCCGGGCGGTGACCGCCAACTACGTGGGCGCGGTGTCGAGCGGGCTGGCGGTGGCCAACCGGCTGCGCCGGCAGGGCCACGGCACCCTGGTGGTGCTGTCGTCGGTCGCCGGCGAGCGGGCCAGGAAGGACAACTTCGTCTACGGCTCGTCCAAGGCCGGGCTCGACGCCTTCGCCCAGGGGCTGGGCGACGCCCTGCAGGGCAGCGGCGCCCGGGTCATGGTCGTGCGGCCCGGCTTCGTCCGCACCCGGATGACCGCCCACATGGACGACGGCCCCTTCGCCACCACCGCCGACGCGGTGGCCGCCGGGATCGTCGAGGGGCTCCGCAAGCGGTCGCACACCGTGTGGGTGCCCGGCATGCTCCGCTACCTGTTCGGCGCACTGAAGCTGGCACCGCGCCCCGTGTGGCGGAAGCTGTCGGACCGCTGAGGGCCATCGGAACCCGGGGGGAGCCGTGATGGAGAAGGTCGTGGTGATCGGCCAGGGCTACGTGGGCCTGCCCGTGGCCATGCGGGCCTGCGAGGTGGGCTACGACGTCGTCGGCCTCGACGTCGATGCCGACCGGGTCAAGCGCCTGGCGGGCGGCGAGTCCTTCGTCGAGGACATCCGTGCCGACCGGCTGGCCGCCGCGCTGGCGTCGGACCGGTACCGGCCCACCACCGACCCGGCCGAGGCGGCCGACTTCGACGTGGCCGTGATCTCGGTGCCGACCCCGCTGCGCGACGGGGTGCCCGACCTGTCCTACATCGAGTCGTCCGCCACGTCGCTCGCCGGGCACCTCCGGCCGGGGGCGTGCGTCATCCTCGAGTCGACGACCTACCCCGGCACCACCGAGGAGCTGGTGGCACCGATCCTCGAGGACGGCTCCGGGCTGGTCGCGGGCAGCGACTTCGCCCTCGGCTACAGCCCCGAGCGCATCGACCCGGGCAACGGCACCTGGACCTTCGAGACCACGCCCAAGGTGGTGTCCGGGCTGGGCCCGTCGTCGCTGGCCCGGGTGCAGGCGTTCTACGACCGGCTGGTCGAGCGCACCGTCGCGGTGACCTCGCCGAAGGAGGCCGAGCTCACCAAGCTGCTCGAGAACACCTTCCGGCACGTGAACATCGCCTTGGTCAACGAGCTGGCCATGTTCGCCAGCGACCTCGGCATCGACGTGTGGGAGGCCATCGACGCCGCCTCCTCCAAGCCGTTCGGCTACCTGCGGTTCACCCCCGGTCCCGGTGTCGGCGGCCACTGCCTGCCCATCGACCCGTCGTACCTGTCGTGGCGGGTCCGCCGTTCGCTCGGGCACGCCTTCCGCTTCGTCGAGCTGGCCAACGACGTCAACGACCACATGCCCGACTACGTCGTCCGACGCCTGACCGCCGCCCTGAACGAGCGCCAGCTCTCGGTGAAGGGCCGACGCATCCTCCTGCTCGGCCTCGCCTACAAGCGCAACACCGGCGACGACCGCGAATCGCCGTCGACGCCCATCGCCCGCCAGCTCGCCAACCTCGGCGCCCACGTGGTCGCCGCCGACCCCCACGTGTCGATCGAGCGCAGCCACACCCGGGTCGACCGCGTCGAGCTGACCGTCGAGGAGGTGCGGGCCGCCGACGCGGTGGTGCTGCTCGTCGACCACGACGAGTTCGACCTCGACCTGGTCGTGGCCAACGCCACCTACGTGCTCGACACCCGGCGCTGCATCGACGGCCCCGACGTCGAGCACCTGTGACCGGGGCTCCTGCGGGGAGGGTGGTTCCCTCGTCGCAGGTCCGCTCTCGTAACCTGACCCGGTGGCGCGCGACGAGCTCCAGATGCGGCCGGCGCGGCCCGACGTGACCGCCGCCGACGGGGGATCGACGCCTGCGGCCCCCGCCGACGCCCCCGAGGTGCGCCCGCGGCGATCCCTGCCGAAGGCGCTGCTCGTCGCCGCCCGTCCCAAGCAGTGGGTCAAGAACCTGCTGGTCTTCGCCGCGCCCGGCGCCGCCGGGTCCCTCGGCACCGGCACCGAGCTGCTCCACGCCGTCGTCGCCTTCGTGGCCTTCTGCCTGGCCGCCAGCGGCACCTACTACCTGAACGACGCCAGCGACGTCGTCGCCGACCGGCTCCACCCCAAGAAGCGGTTCCGCCCCATCGCCGCCGGCGAGGTGCCGGTCGTGCTGGCCCGGGTTCTCGGGCCGATCATGATCGTCGCCGGCGTCGCCCTGAGCCTGGCCGCGTCGTGGGAGCTGGCGTTGGTGGTGGCCGCCTACGTCGCCATCACCACCACCTACACCTACTGGTGGAAGCACGTGGCGGTGGTCGACCTGGTGGCGGTGGCGTCGGGCTTCGTGCTGCGGGCCATCGGCGGTGCGGCGGCCACCAAGATCGGCATCTCCAACTGGTTCTTCATCGTGACCTCCTTCGCCGCCCTGTTCGTGGTGGTCGGCAAGCGCAACTCGGAGTCGCGCACGATGGGGGCCGGCGCCGCCGAGGTCCGCTCGACCCTCGGCGCCTACTCGACCGACTACCTCGCCTACCTGCGGTCGGTCACCACCGGCGTCATGCTGGTCGCCTACTGCTTGTGGGCCTTCGACAAGTCCGACCAGGCCACCCGGCTGCACCACTACAGCGGGCCGTGGTTCCAGCTCTCGATCGTGCCCTTCGCCATGGCGATCCTGCGGTACGCGCTGCTGGTCGACTCCGGCGAGGGCGGCGCGCCCGAGGACCTGCTCTTCACCGACCGCCCGCTCATGGTGTTCGGCGCCCTCTGGGTGCTGGTGTTCGGCTTCGGCATCCTGATCACGCCGGGGCCCCACTAGTGGAGCGCGCGCGCCGGGAGCTGACCGGCTGGGGCCGGACCTCGCCGAGCTCGGCCGAGGTCTGGACGCCCCGCTCCGCCGACGAGCTGGCCGCCGGCCTGGACGAGCCCGGCGCCCGGGGCGTGCTGGCCCGCGGCCTCGGTCGCAGCTACGGCGACGTCGCCCAGAACGCCGGCGGCCGGGTGCTCGACGCCACCGGCGTGGCCAAGCTGCGCGCCATCGACCTCGACACCGGGATCGTCACCGTCGACGCCGGCGTCAGCCTGGCCCAGCTCATGTCCTGGCTGGTGCCGCTCGGCTGGTTCGTGCCGGTCTCGCCGGGCACCCGCTACGTCACCGTCGGCGGCGCCATCGCCAACGACATCCACGGCAAGAACCACCACGCCTCCGGGTCGTGGTGCAACCACGTGCGGTCGATCACCCTGGCCACGCCGGCCAACGGCGTCATCGTCGTCACCCCCGACGACGACCCGGACCTGTTCTGGGCCACCGCCGGCGGCATCGGCCTGACCGGGGTCGTGCTCGAGGCCACCGTCCAGATGCAGCCGGTCGAGACCTCGCTGCTCTCGGTCGACACCGACCGCACGCGAGACCTCGACGAGGTCATGGCCCTCATGGAGGAGGGCGACGACCGCTACCCCTACTCGGTGGCCTGGATCGACATCATGGCGACCGGCCGATCGATCGGGCGGGGCATCCTCGACCGGGGCCGGTTCGCCAGCCTCGACCAGCTGCCGACCCCGACCCGCCAGCACCCGCTGGCCTACCGCGGGGAGATCCTGGTCACCGCGCCGAGCGTCGCACCGCCCGGCCTCGTCAACCCGCTCACCGTGCGGGCCTTCAACGAGCTGTGGTACCGCAAGGCCCCGCGTCGGCGACGCGAGCACCTCGTGAGCATCCCCGCCTTCTGGCACCCCCTCGACGGCGTCGGCGAGTGGAACCGGGTCTACGGCCGCCACGGGTTCCTGCAGTGGCAGTGCGTGGTCCCCTTCGGGGCCGAGGACACCTTGCGCTCCATCGTCCACGAGCTCTCCGCCGCCCGATGCCCGTCGGCGGTCAACGTGCTCAAGCGCTTCGGCGCCGCCAACCCCGGCATGCTGTCCTTCCCGCTGCCGGGCTGGACGCTGACCGTCGACCTCCCCGCCGGCGATGCCGGCTTCGCCGCCCTGTTCGACCGCCTCGACCGCACCGTGGCCGAGGTCGGCGGGCGGATCTACCTGGCCAAGGACAGCCGGCTCGACCCGGCGCTGCTCCGCGACATGTACCCCCGGCTCGACGAGTGGCTGGGGGTGCGGGCCAAGGTCGACCCCGACGGGGTGCTGCAGAGCGACCTGGCCCGGCGGCTCCTCCCCCGCTGAGCCGACCCGACGGGACCGGCGTCCGCCGCTCGGCGGTTCGGCCGCTCGGCCGTTCGGCAGTTCGGCCGGGAGATCAGTCGTCCAGGGTCACCTGGTGGCGGTCGACCCGGCACCAGGCCCGCAGCCGCTCGACCACCTGGTCGTCGGGCGCGTCGGCGACGGCCTGGAGCCCCTCGACCTGCAGCGCCGGCACCTGCACGTGGGAGATCAGCGGGTGGCGCGGGCGCTGGTCCTCCTCGTCGACGCCGAGCAGCACCTCGTGGAGCTTCTCGCCGTCGCGTATCCCGGTGTAGACGACCTCGATGGGCCGGTCGGCCTGATCGATCAGGCGCCGGGCGACGTCGTCGATGCGGACCGGTTCGCCCATGTCGAGCACCAGCGCCTCGCCGTCACGCCCGACCGCCCCCGCCTGGATCACCAGCTGGACCGCCTCCTCGACGGTCATGAAGTAGCGGGTGATGTCGGGGTGGGTCACCGTCAACGGCCCACCGGCCTCGATCTGGGCCCGGAAGGCGGTCAGCACCGAGCCCCGGCTGCCGAGCACGTTGCCGAAGCGCACGCTCAGGTAGGTGCCGGCGGTCTGCTGGGCGACCGCCGCGGTGAGCCGCTCGGCGACCCGCTTGGAGTAGCCGAGGATGCTGCACGGGTCGGCCGCCTTGTCGGTGGAGACGTTGACGAACCGGCCCACGCCCTGGCGGGCGGCGGCGTGGAGCAGGTTCTCGGTGCCGAGCACGTTGGTCTTCAGCGCCTCGCTGGGGTGCAGCTCGAGCAGGGGGAGGTGCTTCAGGGCGGCGGCGTGGAACACCACGTCCGGCGCCTGCTCGGCGAACACCCGGTCGATGCGGGCGGCATCGCGGATGTCGGCCACCACCAGGTTCGGGGTGTCGAGCAGCGCCTTGCCCTCGATGGAGAGCTGCACGCCGTGCAGCGCCGACTCGTCGCGGTCGAGCATGATCAGCTCGGCCGGGGCGAAGCGGTAGATCTGGCGGCACAGCTCCGAGCCGATCGACCCGCCGGCGCCGGTGACGAGGACCCGACGACCGGTCAGGTACCCGGCGATCTCGTCGAGGTCGGTCTGGACCTCGTGCCGGCCGAGCAGGTCGGCCTCGGTGATGGTCCGCAGGTCGGCGACCCCGACGTGGCCGCCGAAGAGCTCCGACACCCGTGGCAGCACCTTCACCCACAGGCCGAGCTCGTCGGCCTGGGCGGACACCTCGCGGATCAGGCGGGCGGTGGCGCTCGGGACGGCCACCACCACCCCGGTGGCGTCGGTCTCGGCCGCCACCCGGGCCAGGTCGGCGCGGGTGCCGCGCACGGGCACGCCGTGGATGCGCAGGCTGCGCTTGTCGCGGTCGTCGTCGAGCAGCGCCACGGGCACGTAGGTGCTCTCGGGGTTGCGGAGCATGGCGGTGAGCACCTGGACGCCGCCCTCGCCGGCGCCGATCACCACGACGTGGGCGGCCACGTCGGCGTCGGGCCGGAGGCGGCGCTCGAAGGTGAACCGCCAGCAGTAGCGGCAGAACGCCATCAGCACGAGCGCCACCACCCCACCGGCGATGGTGGCGCCGACGGGAAGCGGGTGGTGGGCCGGTAGCCGGTCGATCACCGCGACGACGGCGGTGGTGATGAGGACCGTGCGGGAGATGGCCGCCGCCTCCTCGAAGCTGCCGTACCGCCAGCGCCCGACGTAGAGGCCCATCACCCCGCCGAGCATCACCTGCAGCACCACGGCGAGGACGGCGATGCGCACGACCTGGGCGAGGGCGACCTGGTGCCACACGAACTCGAAGCGCAACCAGGTCGCGAGCAGCAGCCCGACCATCCAGCAGGCGGCGTCGACACCGACCTGGACCCAGGTGGAGGACCGGGTGAACACCCAGACCAGGTGGTCCACGCTGAGCTGCTGTCGCGTGCGCTGCGAGCGGGCGCGCAGCCGCGACCTGGCCATGTTCACGAACTTGTCCCCCCTCACCGCTAGCGGCCCCGCTGACAGTAGTGTCCACGCGTCGCTCCGTCCACACCTTCCGCACTACCGTGCGGCCCTCCTGGTGGGCCCTGACGAGACGAGAACGTGGTGCAGGAGACGATCGACCCGCCTCGCCGACGGCGACGGAGGACGAGCCCGATGGTGCGCGCCGGCATCGTCGCCGTCGCCGCACTGGCGGCGGTGGGCGGCGCCGCGGCCGGCGTCCACCCGACGGGGCTGGCGGTGGCCGACGCGCTGTACGGCGCCCTGGTCGCCGCCCTGGCCGCCGGGATGGCCTCGCGCTGCCGGCGGTGGGCCTGGCTGATCACCGCGGCGGTGGCGGTGTGCTTCGCCGGCGGGTGGCTGCAGGTCGTCGCGCTGATCGCCCTGCTCGCCGCCTTCGCCGGCGGCTTCCTCGACCGCCGTGACCGGCTGCTGGGCGCGGCGGTGGGGGCGGTGTCGGCCCAGGTGCTGCTGCGCCTGCCGGCCGAGGGGCCGCTGCCGATGCTGCGGTTCTCGGGGGCGACCGCGCTCGTGGCCGTGGTGGGGCTGGCTCCCATCGTGGTCTCCGGCTACCGCCACGCCCCCGCCGCCACCCGACGGTGGCTGCGGGCCGGCGCGCTCGTCGCAGGGCTCGCCGTGGTGACCATCGGCATCATCTTCGCAGGAGCGGGCCTGGCGGCGAAGACCAGGGTCGAGCAGGGCATCTCCGACTCCCAGCGGGCCCTGCAGGCCGCCCGCCGCGGCGACCTGGCCGAGTCCCAGCGGCTGCTCGACTCGGCCGCCACCGACCTCGACGCCGCCAACGGCCTGGTGGGCTCGTGGTGGGCGGCGCCCGCCCGGGTCGTGCCGGTCCTCGGCATCCAGGCCGACGCCCTGACCACCGTCACCTCCCAGGGGGCCAGCCTGGCCGAGGAGGCGAGGGCGACGGTGCGCACCGGCGACTACCACGACCTGCGCTACCGGTCCGGGTCGTTCAACCTCGACCTGGTCCGCCAGGTCCAGCAGCCCCTCCGGCGCTCCACCGCCGCCCTCCGGTCGACCACCCGGACCCTCGACGCCATCGACTCGCCCTGGCTCGTCGGACCGGTCCGGGACCGGCTGGACCGCTACCGGGCCGAGCTGGTCGACGCCCGGGACGAGGCCGAGCTGGCCCGCGAGGGCTCGCTCGTGGTGCCGGGGCTGCTCGGCGGCGCCGGCGAGCGCCACTACCTCGTGCTGTTCACCACCCCGAGCGAGCAGCGGGGCCTGGGCGGCTTCATCGGCGACTACGCCGAGCTGACCGCGGTCGACGGTCGCATCCGGATGACCCGCTCCGGTCCCATCCAGGACCTGCTCGACGCCGTGCCCCGGGGCATCCGCCAGCTGCACGGACCCGCCGACTACCTCCGTCGCTACGGGCGCTACGACCTGGCCGACTACCTGCAGGACCTGACCCTCTCCCCCGACTTCCCCTCCGTCGCGACGGTGGCGGCCGACCTGTACCAGCAGTCCGGCGGCTCCCACGTCGACGGGGTGATCGCCGTGGACCCCTACGGCCTGCAGGCGCTGCTCACCTTCACCGGCCCGATCCGCGTCGACGGCCTCGACGAGCCGCTCACCCGGGCGAACGCCGCCCGGGTGCTGCTGAAGGACCAGTACCTGCAGTTCGGTCGGCAGGGCGAGCGGGAGGACTTCCTGCGCCAGGCGACGAGGACGACCTTCGAGAAGCTGACCACCGGCAGCCTCCCCGCCCCCGAGTCGATCTCCCGGGTGATGAGCCCCGAGGTGCGAGGGGGGCACTTCTCGATGTGGAGCCCGAGACCGGCGGAGGAGACCTTCTTCGAGCACCTCCACGCCGACGGCGCCTTTCCCCGTCCCGACGGCGGCGACCTGTTCGCCGTGCGGGCGCAGAACTCGGCCCACAACAAGATCGACCTCTTCCTCGACCGCCGGGTCGACTACCGGGCTCGGGCCGACACCCGCACGGGCGAGGTCCGGGCGACGGCCACCATCACCTTCACCAACCGCGCGCCGGCGTCCGGGCTGCCGAACTACGTGATCGGCAACACCGTGAACCTCCCGCTCGGCACCAACCGGATGAACCTCGCCTTCTACTCGCCGCTGCAGGTCCGCTCGGTCACCGTCTCCGGCCTGGCGCTGCCCTTCGCCCCCGACACCGAGCTCGGCTGGGGGGTGACCACCACCGCGCTGGCCGTCCCGCCCGGTGAGACCCGGACCGTCGTCGTGACCCTGTCCGGGCGCATCGCCCCCGGCCCCTACCACCTGACCCTCGCCCCTCAGCCGGCGGTCAACCCGTCGGTCGAGTCGACGACGGTGGTGGTCGACGGGACCCGCCGGACGCTGCTGGCGGCGCGGCCCCTGACCCAGGTGACCCGGCTGGGTCCGACGGGGTGACCTCAGCAACCACGGGCGCCGGCCGACAGACCGACTAGTCTCTGCCGCCATCGGGAGAGAGCAGGCTCCGAGCGTCCGCACCGGGCGGTCGACGGGCCGGGGAGGACCTCAGATGATCCGTCGGATGCTCATCATCGCTGGAGCGCTCGTGGCCTTCCTGGCGGCACCCGCCTTCGGCCAGTACGTCGACAGCGCCACCGTCACCAACCCGAACCCCGCGCCCGGCGCCACCGACACCGTCACGGGCACGTGCGCGTCCGGGCCCGGCGCCGCCGTCACCGTGACCCTCGACGGCACCACGCTCGTCGGCAGCGGCACCACCGGCAGCGACGGCACCTTCAGCGTCACCATCACCATCCCCGCCTCCACCACCCCGGGGGCGCACTCGCTCACCGTCGCCTGCAACGGCGATCCGATCGCGGTGCTGCCCATCACGGTGACCAACCCGGCCACCACCACCGGAACCACGGGGACGACCGACGCACCACCGGCACGGCCGGGACCACGGGCACGACCGGCAGCTCCGGCGCGACGACGAGCGGGGGCACGCTGGCCCGCACCGGTGCGAACGTCTCGCCCGTGCTGGCGGTGGGCGCCGCCCTCCTGGCCGCCGGCGGCCTGCTGCTGCTCGCCTCCCGCAAGCGCCGCAGCGCCCGCGCCGACATCTGAGCCCGAACGCCTGAGAGGGCGAGCCGATAGGCGAGCCCGACCAATGAAGACGGCGCCCGTTCGCCAGGCGCAGCCTGGCGAATCGAACCGTGAGCCACGTCGAGGTGGACCTATCGGCGCAGGCTCTGAGGGCCCGGACCGGGAGACCGGTCCGGGCCCTCGACGCGTCAACGTTGACGACAGGGCGGGTGCTGGGCGCTGGTGCGGGTGGCGCTCAGCGGCTGGCCTTGAGGCTGTCGCGGATCTCGGTGAGCAGGACGACCTCGTCGCTCGGCGTCGCCGCCTCGACCTGCTTGCCGCGCCGCTCCTGCAGCGTCTCGAACGACTTCACGATGACGAACAGCACGAGTCCGATGATCACGAAGTTGATCACCGCGGTGATGAACGTCCCGTAGGTCACGACCCCGTCGCCGAGCTTGAAGGTGAGCGAGTCGAAGTTCGGCTTCCCGAAGATCGCCCCGATGATCGGGTTGATGATGTCCTGCACGAGGCTGTCGACCACGGTCTTGAACGCCAGGCCGATGATCACGGCCACGGCCAGGTCGACGACGTTGCCCTGGAACAGGAACTTCTTGAAGTCTTCGAGCACGAGTGGACCTCCGGTCCCGTCGCTGGTGGTGTCGCGGCGCAGAGGTCCTGCGCCGCACAAGTCGACCACAGCGCCCCGGGACCTGCAGGATTGGTCCATGGACGTCGCCATCACCGGTTCCCACGGCCTGATCGGCCGGGCCCTCGCCGACTCGCTGCGGGCCGACGGCCACACCGTCCGGCCGATCGTGCGCACCGACCCCGGGCCCGGCGCGGTCGGCTGGGACATCCCGGCCGGTCGGATCGACGCCGCCGGGCTCGAGGGCGTCGACGCGGTCGTGAACCTGGCCGGGCGAGGCCTCGGTCGGCACCCGTGGACCGACGCCGAGAAGCGCCGCATCCACGACAGCCGGGTCGACGGCACCCGCCTGCTGGCCGAGGCGCTGGCCGGCCTCGACCGTCCGCCGGCGGTCCTGGTCAGCGGATCGGCCGTGGGCATCTACGGCGAGGACCGCGGCGACCAGGTGCTGACCGAGTCGAGCACGGTGGGCGACGACTTCCTCGCCACGGTGTGCCGAGACTGGGAGGCGGCCACCCTGGCCGCCGAGGCGGCGGGTATCCGCGTGGTGCACGCCCGCACCGGGATCGTGCTCAGCCCCACCGGCGGCGCGCTGGCCGTCGAGCTGCCGATCTTCCGCTTGGGCCTCGGCGGCCAGCTCGGCGACGGTCGTCACTGGCTGAGCTGGATCAGCCTGGCGGACCAGGTGGGGGCGATCCGCCACCTCCTCGACGGCGACGTCTCCGGTCCGGTGAACCTGTGCGCGCCCGAGCCGGTGCGCAACGCCGAGTTCACCGAGGCGCTCGGCGGCGCTCTGCACCGCCCGACCGTGCTGCGGGTCCCCCGGCTGGTGTGCCACGCCCCGTTCGGGCTGGGTGAGCTGGTGCGCGGCATGCCCTTCGCCAGCCAGCGGGTGGCGCCTGCCGCCCTGGAGGCGTCCTCCTACGCCTTCGCCCACCGCGACGTGTCGTCCACCCTGCAGGCCATGCTGTGAGGGTGGCCGACCGACGCATCGCCGCCTTCGACTTCGACGGCACGCTCACCGAGCGCGACACGCTCTTCGGCTTCCTCGTCCGGGCGTGCGGGCCGGCGCGCGTCGCGGCCGCGACCGCCGCCACCACCCCGGTGGCCATCGGCGCACGGCTGCGGCCAGCCGCCGACGGCACCCACCACCGCGACGTCGGCAAGGAGCGGCTGCTGGCCCGGTTGTTCGAGGGCGAGGACGCCGAGCGGGTGGCCGAGGTCGGTCGGGCCTACGCCGCCGAGCTGCCCCGGCGGGTCCGACCCCACGCCCGGGGGCGGGCCGACTGGCACCGCGACCAGGGCCACGAGCTGGTCATCGTGTCGGCGTCGCTGCTCGCCTACCTCGAGCCCTTCGCCGAGTCCGAGGGCTTCCACCACGTGATCGGGGTGGGGCTCGAGACCGACGCCGACGGCCGGCTCACCGGCCGGCTCACCGGCCCCAACGTCCGGGGGGCCGAGAAGGCGGCCCGCCTGCGCCGGTGGCTCGCCGGCGACGAGCCGGCCGCGCTGTGGGCCTACGGCAACTCGAGCGGCGACCACGAGCTGCTGGCCCTCAACACCCACGGCGGCGGCTGGTACGGACGACCGCGCCGACGACCGGGCACCCTGCCGCCGCACGACCGCTGATCCGGTGCCCGGGACCGGCCACGGCCCCGGGCACCGGATGCGTCACTTGGGGGGCATCCGGATGCCGCCGTCGATGCGGATGGTCTCCGCGTTCATGTAGCTGTTGACGACCAGCTCGAGGGCGAGGGTGGCGAACTCCTCGGAGGTGCCGAGCCGCTTGGGGAAGAGCACGCCCTGCTTGAGCTTGTCCTTGAACGCCTCGGAGGCCTCGCCCTCGCCGTAGATCGGCGTGTCGATCAGGCCGGGGGCGATGCAGTTGACCCGGATGCCGACCGCCGAGAGGTCGCGGGCGATGGGCAGGGTCATGCCGACCACGCCGCCCTTGGAGGCCGAGTAGGAGGCCTGGCCGATCTGGCCGTCGAAGGCGGCGACCGAGGCGGTGTTGACGATGGCGCCACGTTCGTCGTCGGCGAGGGGCTCGTTCTGCGACATGGCCGTGGCCGCCAGCCGGATGCAGTTGAAGCTGCCGATCAGGTTGATGGACACGACCTTGGTGAACACGTCGAGGTCGTGCGCCGAGTCGTAGCTGCCGTCCCGCCCGATGGTGCGGGTGGCCCAGCCCACCCCGGCGCAGTTGACCAGGGCTCGCAGCGGGCCGAGCTCCTTGGCCGCCTCGACCGCGGCGATGACCTCCTCGGTGCTGGTGACGTCGGCGTGGGCGTACTCGCCGCCGACCTCCTTGGCGACGGCCTGGCCCTTGTCGTCCTGCATGTCGAGCACCACGACCCGGGCGCCCTTCTCGGCCAGCAGGCGGGCGGTGGCGGCACCGAGGCCCGAGCCGCCGCCGGTCACGATGGCTGAAGATCCGTTGATGTCCATGGTCGGAACCTAGCCCGCGGGGTGGGGGCGGCCGACGGGCCCTCAGCGGGGGTGGAGCACGCCCTTCTCCAGCACGAGCACCCGGTCGGCCCGCTCCACGAACCGGGGATCGTGGCTCACCGCCAGGACGGTCGTGCCCCGTTCGCGTCGGAGCCGCTCGAGGGCTGCGACGAGCTGCTCGGCGCTGTCGTCGTCGAGGCTGCCGGTCGGCTCGTCGGCCAGGATCACGGCCGGCTCGTTGGCCATGGCCCGGGCGATGGCCACCCGCTGGCGCTCGCCACCCGACATGGTCGGCGGGTACGCGTCCGCCCGAGCGTCCAGACCGACCTGGTCGAGCAGCTCGGCGGCCCGCCGGCGGCGCTCGTCCCGGCTGCGGTGGGTGCCGTACATGGCCACCTCGACGTTCTGGGTGGCGGTCAGGTGGGCGATCAGGTTGTGCAGCTGGAAGACCAGCCCGATCTCCGTGCGCCGGTAGTTCGTCAGGTGGCGGTGGTGGGACACGTCGACGTCGGCCACCTCGATCTCGCCCTCGTCGGGCTCGTCGAGGGCGGCCAGCAGGTGCATGAGCGTCGACTTCCCCGAACCCGACCGGCCGGTGATCACGACCATCTCGCCCGGCTCGACCCGGAGGTCGAGGCCGTCGAGCGGCGTGTCCGCCCCGAACCGCTTGGTGAGGTGCTGGGCCGTGATGATCGGGTCGTCGCCGGCTCCCCCGCCCTCGTGGCCGCCGTCCTCGTGGCCGCCGGCGTCGTGTCGGGTGCTGGTGTCGGTCATGACGGGCTCCTCACTCCCGGCGGATCGCCGCCATGGGCGACAGGCGAGCGGCACGGATGGCGGGGTAGAGGGCCCCCAGGATGGCGACGCCGATGGCGAAGGACAGCGCCCGGACGAACTGGTTGAGGTCGTAGGTCGGGTGGAAGTAGCCGCGCAGCTCCTGCACGTGCTGCAGCGCGTTGACCGCCAGCCACCCGAAGAGCAGACCGAGGCCGGCACCGGTCAGGGCGACGATGAAGGTCTCCCCCATCACCAGGCCCACGACCCGGCCCCGGCTCCACCCCACCGATCGCAGGACGCCGAACTCGCGGATGCGCTCGATGAAGGACAGCAGGGTGGTGTTGAGCACCCCGGTGATGGCGATGGTGGCGGCCAGGATGGTGCCGCCGGTGTTGGCGGCGCTGATCAGCACGAGGGTCTGGTCGGCCCGCCCGTAGTCGCTGGCGCTCTGGATCGTCGTGAGCTGGATGAACTGCTTGTCGAGGCGGTGGGCGACCTGGCTGATGTGGGACTTGGAGGTCGGGCTGGTGACCTGCACGAACCCGAGGGTCACCTGCCCGGTGAGCTGGAAGTCCCCCTGCAAGGTGCTGAGCGGGAACATCATCGTGCTGTTCCCGAAGGAGATGTTGGTCTGGTACAGCCCCACGATCTTGCGGGTCTTCTTCCCGATCACCATGGTGTCGCCGACCTTCTTGTGGATGCTGTCGGCCAGCACGTAGCCCAGCATCACCTCGGTGGGGCTGTTGGGCGCGTAGCTGCGCCCCTCGAGGACCTGCACGCCGAAGGGCTTCTGGTCGGCGGCGGGCAGGCCGACCTCGATCACCGCCGGGTGGTCCGCGTCGTACTTGTCGGTCTGCACCAGCGCGCCGATCGCTCGCTTGACCCCCTGGATGTGCTGCATCTTGGCGATGTCGTCCTGGGCGATGGTGCTGTTCAGCAGGTTCGAGCCGCTCTTCTGGGCCACGGTGAAGTCGGCGTTGCCGACGTTCAGGACCTCGGTGGCGGTCTCCTTCAGGCTCGAGGTCAGCACCCCGAGGGCGAAGACGGCCATGACGCCGATGGCCACCGCCAGCGCGGTGACGATGGCGCGGAAGCGCCGGGTGGCCACGTTGTGGAGGATGAGTTGGACGAAGGACACCGCACACCTCGCCGACGGTGGACGAACAGCCGCTGCTCCCCAGCCTCAAGCCTGCCAAACCCCGACGCGGCCGCGGGTGACCCATCGCCCGACGAACCGGTGGGCCGGTGCGCGGACGTCAGGGCTCGATGATCCAGACGTCGTCGCCGAGGGCGGCCTCGAGCTTGCGGTGGAGGGCGCCGAGGATGCGATCGTCGCGGTCCCAGACCAGCACGGCCTCGTCGGCGTGCTTCGCGAGCCAGCCGTCGCGGCGCGACAGCGCCTGCCCGGCGGCGGCGCGGTCGGCGGGCACCTTGCGCTCGAGGGTGACGGAGCCATCGGCGTGGGCCAGCAGCTCGGCGAAGCGGGCCTGGGACGCGGCCGGCCAGACGGTGTGGGCGTCGGGGTAGGGCAGCACCGCCACGTACGGCACGCCCACGTCGCGGGCGGCCTCGGCGGCCAGCTGCTCGGCGCCGAGGCGCAGCCCGGTGAGCACGACCAGGTCGGGGTGGAGCTGGCGCTTGGCCGCCAGCACCTCCGCCAGGCGACGCTGGACGTCGCCGGACACCGGGTTCGGCTCGTACCCCCCGAGCTCGGGTGGGCGGTGACCGAGCACCACCAGCTTGTGGCCGTCCGGCACCCGCCCGTCGGCCCCGGCCGACCCCTTCGCCCCCGCGCGGCGGATCTCGTCGGGCGGCCCGAGATCGGTGGGTGGCTCGGTCCCGGTGCGGCCCCGCTGGGTGACCGCCGCCTCGACGGCCAGGCGATCGACCAGGTCGTTCATGTGGTCGCCGCTGTGGCCCTTCACCCAGGCGAAGTCGACCGCCGCCGGTCCTCCCTCGCGCCCGAGGTAGGCGTCGACCAGCGGCTCCCACAGATCGCGGTTGGCGACCGGCTTCTTCTGGGAGTTGGTCCACCCCCGCTCGAGCCAGCCCATGTACCAGCGCTTCTGGAAGCAGTTGACGACGTAGGTCGAGTCGCTCACCACCCGCAACCGACCGGGATGGGTGCGCACGGCGTCGAGGGCGGCGGCCAGCTCCATGCGCTGGTTGGTGGTGCGGGCCTCGAACCCGCTGGCGAAGGCCCCGCCCGGTTCGGCCCACGCCCAGCCGCCCGGGCCGGGGTTGCCGCTGCAGGCCCCGTCGGTGAACACGGTGGGGACGGGGTCGCTCACGGGCGCCAGCTTCTCAGACCTGCCCGTGCCACCCGGGCCCCGGGCTGCTTGCATGGGAGCACGCCGGCACGTGAGGAGGGCCCATGACCGAGCCCACGAACATCCACGACACCTACGTCAGCCAGCTGCCGGACACCGACCCGACCGAGACGACCGAATGGCTCGACTCGCTCGACGCGGTCGCCGCCAGCCAGGGACGCCCCCGGGCCGAGTACCTCGTGCAGCGCCTGATCGAGCACAGCCACCAGCTCGGGCTGGGCATCCCGACCCCGGTCCGCACGCCCTACGTGAACACCATCGGCCCGGCCATCCAGGAGCGCCAGCACTGGTTCCCGGGCGACGAGCTGCTCGAACGGCGGATCCGCGCCTTCATCCGCTGGAACGCGGCGGTCATGGTGGTCAAGGCCAACAAGCACGCCGAGGGCATCGGCGGGCACCTGGCCACCTACGCCTCGTCGGCCGGGCTGTACGAGGTCGGGTTCAACTGGTTCTTCCAGGGCAAGGACCACGGCCGGTCGGGCGACCACGTCTACCTGCAGGGCCACGCCTCCCCCGGGATCTACGCCCGCGCCTTCCTCGAGGGCCGGCTCACCGAGGGCCAGCTCGACCGGTTCCGCCGCGAGATCGGCGGCGACGGGCTGTCGAGCTACCCGCACCCCCGGCTGATGCCCGACTTCTGGGAGTACCCGACGGTGTCGATGGGCCTCGGGCCGATCAGCTCGATCTACCAGGCCCGATTCAACCGCTACCTCCACCACCGCCGCATCGACGACACCAGCAGCTCTCGGGTGTGGTGCTTCGTCGGCGACGGCGAGTGCGACGAGCCGGAGACCCTCGGGGCGGTCTCGCTGGCCGGCCGGGAGCAGCTCGACAACCTCATCTGGGTCGTCAACTGCAACCTGCAGCGCCTCGACGGACCCGTCCGCGGCAACGGCAAGATCATCCAGGAGCTCGAGGCCACCTTCCGCGGCGCGGGCTGGAACGTCATCAAGGTGGTCTGGGGCTCGGCCTGGGACGACCTCCTGGCCCGGGACGTCGACGGGGTGCTGCTCGACAAGATGAACTCGACCGTCGACGGCGAGTTCCAGCGGTACACCATCGAGTCCGGCGCCTACATCCGCGACCACTTCTTCGGCCCCGACCCGCGGCTGCGCAAGATGGTCGAGCACCTCTCCGACGAGGACCTGCGCTGGCTGCCGCGCGGCGGCCACGACTACCGCAAGCTCTACGCCGCCTACAAGGCGGCCACCGAGCAGCGGGGCGCGCCCACCGTGATCCTGGCCAAGACGGTGAAGGGGTGGACCCTGGGCCCCGAGGTCGAGGCCCGCAACGCGACCCACCAGATCAAGAAGATGACCAACGCCCAGCTCATGGTGCTGCGCGAGCGCCTGCACCTCGAGGAGGAGATCCCGGCCGAGTCGCTGGCCGAGGGGCGCGAGGCCCCCTACTACCGGCCGCCGGAGGACTCCGAGGCCCACCGCTACCTGATGGAGCGCCGGGCCGCCCTCGGCGGGCCCCTCCCCCGCCGCCTGGTCCGCGACCGGCGGCCGCTCACCCTGCCCGGCGACGAGGCCTACCTCGAGCTGGCCTCCGGCTCCCGCGGCCAGGAGGTGTCGACCACCATGGCCTTCACCCGACTGCTCCGGACCCTCGCCCGCCAGCCCGATCTCGGTCCCCGGCTGGTGCCGATCATCCCCGACGAGGCGCGCACCTTCGGCATGGACGCCCTGTTCAAGGAGCTCGGGATCTACGCCGCCCAGGGCCAGAAGTACGAGCCGGTCGACCACGCCCTGCTGCTCAGCTACAAGGAGTCGAGTGACGGCCAGCTGCTCGAGGAGGGCATCACCGAGGCCGGGTCGATGGCCAGCTTCATCGCCGCCGGCACCGCCTACGCCAACCGGGGCACCCCGATGGTGCCCTTCTTCGCCTTCTACTCGATGTTCGGCTTCCAGCGGGTCGGCGACCTCATCTGGTCGGCGGCCGACGCCCGGGCCCGGGGCTTCCTGCTCGGCGCCACCGCCGGACGCACGACCCTGCTCGGGGAGGGGCTGCAGCACCAGGACGGCCACAGCCTGGTGCTGGCCTCGACGGTCCCGGCCTGCCAGGCCTACGACCCGGCCTTCGCCTACGAGACCGCCGCCATCGTCCGCCACGGCCTCGAGACCATGTACGGGCCCGACCCCCGCGACGTGTTCTTCTACCTGACCCTCTACAACGAGAACTACGCCATGCCGCCGATGCCCGAGGGCGACGACGTGGGGCCGGGGATCATCGAGGGCCTGTACCGGTGGGCCGAGGTGCCCGCCGGCACGGCCGACGACGCCCCCTGCGCCACCGTGCTCTTCTCCGGCACCGCCAACGGCGCCGCCCGCTTCGCCCGAGACGAGCTGGCCGAGCACTTCGGCGTGGGCGTCGAGCTGTGGAGCGCCACCTCGTACAAGCGGCTGCGGGAGCAGGCGCTCGGGGTCGAGCGCTGGAACCGCCTCCACCCCGACCAGGCGCCGCGCTCGCCGCTCGTCACCGAGCGCCTGTCGCAGGCGCCGGGACCGGTGGTCGCGGTCACCGACTTCGTGAAGCTCGTCCCCGACCAGATCGCCCGCTGGGTGCCGGCGCCGTTCGCGCCGCTCGGCACGGACGGCTTCGGCCGCAGCGACACCCGCGAGGCGCTCCGCCGCTTCTTCGAGACGGACGGACCGAGCGTGGTCGTGGCGGTGCTGAGCCAGCTGGCCGCCGTGGGCGAGGTCAAGGCCGAGGCGGTGGCCGACGCCATCGGTCGCTACGGGCTCGACGCCGACTCACCCGATCCCGCCACCATCGACCTCTGACCCGTCGCCGCCGGCCTCCGGCGGCGGGGCCCGGGCTCAGCCCTCGTCGACGCCGAGCGGCGTGTACACGACGATGGGGTCGGCCCGGGTGCAGGCGACGAAGCGCTCCGACCCGTCGAAGGTCTCGCCGTCGACGGCCAGGCGCAGCGGGCCCTCGAGCGAGCGCACCTCGAGCCGGTCGGTCCGGAACTCCTCGTAGGTCGGGGTGTGCAGCAGCCGCCCCGTCAGCACCGCCACCAGCAGCTTGGTGCGCGACCACGGCGAGGTGCCGTCGACCAGGCGCACGTCGAGTCGGTCGTCGTCGACGCGTGGCCGGCGGCTCGGCACGAACCCCTTCGGCTCGTAGGCGCCGTTGCCCACGAACACCAGCCACAGCCGGCGGCGACGTCCGTCGAGCTCGACCTCGACGGGCTCCGACGTGCGCAGGACCTCGGCCAGCGCCACCACCGCGGCCGGCCACTTGCCGAGGTAGCGCTCGTAGCGCTCCCGGGCGTCGACCATCTTGACGTAGCCACCGAAGCTGGCGGTGTTCAGGAAGGGGCGGCCGTCGATCTCGCCCAGGCGCATCCGCACCGCCCGACCCTCCTGCACGGCTCGGACGGTGTCGTCGACCGACTGCACCCCGAGGTCGCGGGCCAGGTGGTTGAGGGTGCCGGCGGGGGCCACCACCAGCGGCAGGTCGCGCTCGTCCGCGACCTGGGCGGCGCAGTTCACGCTGCCGTCGCCCCCGGCCATGCCGAGCACCTCGGCGCCGGCCTCGGCCCGCGACCTGAACAGCTCGGCCAGGTCGTCGTCCTCGCCGAGGGCGACCAGCTCGGCGTCGGGCAGGGCGGCGCGCAGCTCGTCGGTGGGGTCGCTCGACAGGGCGGGACCGGCGTCGGGGTTCACCACGACGGACACGCCCTCGCCGGTGGGCCGGGGCGGCTGCGGGACCGGTTCGCCCGGGGGGCCCGGTTCGGCCAGGCGCTCGGTGGCGCGGGCGCGCCGCATCCGCCAGGCCACGGTCCCGGCGACGGTCCCGGCGCCCACCACCGCCGCCGCCCGCCACGCCGCCCGAGGCCCCGTCGTCACGGTCGGGGACGGTAGCAACGGCGGCTGCCTACGCTGACCTCGTGGCCTCGCCCCCCTTCCCCGTCACCGGCGATCCCGACGCCGACCAGCTGCTGGCGGACAACCCCCTCGCCCTGCTGCTCGGCATGATGCTCGACCAGCAGGTCCCCATGGAGTGGGCCTTCGCCGGACCGGCCAAGCTCGTCCGACGCCTCGACGGCCCGCTCGACGCCGCCTCGCTGGTGGCCCTCGGCCCCGACCGGGTCGAGGAGCTGTTCCGGGAGAAGCCGGCGCTGCACCGCTTCCCCGGATCCATGGGCAAGCGGGCCTTCGCCCTCTGCCAGGCCATCGTCGACGACCACGGGGGCGACGCCGCCGCGGTCTGGACGGGCGCGGCCGACGGCGCCGACCTGTCGAAGCGGCTGCAGGCCCTGCCCGGCTTCGGCAAGGAGAAGTCGCAGATCTTCGTGGCCCTGCTGGCCAAGCGCTTCGGCGTACGACCGCGGGGCTGGCAGGAGGCGGCCGGGCCCTTCGCCGACGCCACGCCCCGGTCGGTGGCCGACATCGGCAGCCGCGAGGCCTTCACCGAGGTCCGGGCGTGGAAGAAGGCCCAGAAGCAGAAGGGCCGGACCAAGGCCGAGTAGCACCGCCACCCGGCGGCGTCCGGAGGATCAGGCCGTCTCGGGCAGCGACTCGGACTGGCGGTCGAGCCAGCCGAGCAGGATGGCGATGGCGCGGGGGTCGTGTCGGAGCTGGTGGCCGGCGCCGACGATGATCGACAGCTCGGCCGACTGGTGGGCGTCGGACAGCACCCGGGCGTCGAAGTGCGGCACGGTCTGGTCCTCGGAGCCGTGCAGCACCAGCAGGGGGCGGGGGGCGAGGTCGCCGACGAGCGAGATGGGTCGGATGCTGCGCAGCTCACGACCCCAGGCGTCGGTGCTGCGGGGGAAGTCCGGCGTGCGGATGGCCCCGATCTCGCGGGCGTGCTGCAGGAGGCGACGGGGGTGGTTGGCCCAGTCGTCGAAGTCGGCGGGCGCCCCGATGGCGGCCACGCCCTGCACCATCGGGTCGTGGGCCCCGGCGGCGATGCACAGGCCCCCGCCGGTGCCGAAGCCGGCCAACCAGACCCGCTCGGACCGGGTCAGGTGCCGCAGGTGGCCGATGGCGGCCAGGGTGTCGTCGAGCCAGCCCTGCAGCGAGAAGTCGCCCTCGGAGTCGCCGCACCCCCGGAACTCGAGGGTGAGCACGACCCAGCCCAGCTCGGCGCTGATGCGGTCGGCCAGCTCGGGGAAGGTGGCGGCCGCCCCGGCGGCGCCGAGGCCGCCGGCGGGGAACCCGTGGCAGAGCACGAGCGCCGGGGGGACGCGATCCGGGCCCGGCGGTCGGGACAGGTGGGCCGAGAGCCGCAGCCCGTTGGCCTCGAAGCTGCCTTCCAGGTCAGGCCCCGTCGTCGGCGGCGGCCTCGGCCAGGGCCGAGCGGGCGCCGTCGCACTGGTGGCAGGCCTTGTAGCAGCGGTTCTCGGCCTCGACGAGGGTGTCGGGCCCGAACGACATGTAGGTGCGGGCGGCGAGCAGCTCCTCGATGGTCTCGGGGCTGGTGCAGGCGTCGACGTCGTGCACGACCTGGTTGCGCTTGTCGCCGAGCCAGCGGTGGTCCTCGAACCGAGTCGGGCGATCCATGGCCCGAGACCCTATGCGACGGGGCGAGGCGCCCCCGTGCCCTGCGGCCCGACCGGCGGCGCGGGCCCTCCACGGGCCCCGGGCGCGACGGAGGGGGGCGCACGAGGCGCCCCCCTCCGGGCGTTGCGTTGGTCTCGAAGTGGCGTTCACGCCGGGTGGGACCACATCCCGACCGCCGTCTCCGAGGGTGGCTGACGGGGATTCGCCAGCTGGCCCAACCAACCGCTGCTAGCGGTCAGCCACCTCCGAAGTCCCACAAGAACAGTCGTTCACGTTTGGACCACCTCCTTTCCTCGGTCCGACCATCCAACCACGCGCCGGGGCGTTCGCGTCGGGCTTTTCGGGATCCGTCCACCCGGGCCTCGATGCCGGATCCCCACCCGCCCGGAGCCGGGTCAGGCCACCTCGGGCCCGATGGCGCCGATGGCCCGCAGGTACCCGGTGCGGGCGTCGAGGACGGCCACCACGTCCTCGTCGGCCAGCTCGCGCCCCTGCTCCTCGGCCAGCTCGAGGATGCGGGCCACCGCCGCGTCCGGCTCGATGATGTCGGTGGCGGCCTCGGGGTCGTCGGCGTCGACGGTCGCCGCCTCCAGCCGGTCGACGTCGGCCCGCAGGACCCATCGGACGTCGGCGTGGGTCAGCCGGCCGGCCGGGCCCTCGGGCAGGGCGTCGGCGATGTGGTCCACCGCCTGCTCGAGGTCGAAGACGGCCGGTCGGGCCTGGACGCGCAGCACGCTCGTCGCGCGGCCCACCGTGACGAACCCGATGACCACGACGACCACCGCGCCGAGCGCCACGAACAGCCAGATCACGGGTGGCGATGGTACGGCGGCGCCGAGCCCCGGCCGGCGGGGGTCGGGGGACGGGTCCGCCCCCGCCCCCCGACCACCTCAGATGCCGATGCGCTGGGCCAGCAGCTCGCGGTGGTAGGTCGGGTCGCCGAAGAGCAGCTCGGAGCTCTTGGCCCGCTTGAAGTACAGGTGGGCGGGGTGCTCCCAGGTGAAGCCGATGCCGCCGTGGATCTGGATGTTCTCGGCGGCGGTGTGGAAGTAGGCCTCCGAGCAGTAGGCCTTGGCCAGGCTGGCGACCGAGGGCAGCTCGTCGTTCAGCTCCGAGGCGCACCAGCCGGCGTAGTAGGCGGCCGACTTGGCGGACTCGGTCTCGAGCAGCATGTCGGCGCACTTGTGCTTGATCGCCTGGAACGAGCCGATGGGCCGGCCGAACTGGACCCGGTCCTTGGCGTACTGCACGGCCATGTCGAGGCAGAACTGGCTGCCGCCGACCTGCTCGGCGGCCAGGCTGACCGCGGCCAGGTCGAGCACCCGCTCGAGCACCGGCCACCCCTCGCCGTCGGTGCCGATGAGCCGGGCCGGGGTGCCGGAGAAGTCGAGCTTGGCCTGCTTGCGGGTCTGGTCCATGGTGGCCAGCGCGGTGCGGGTGAGCCCCGAGGCGTCGGCGTCGACCGCGAACAGGCTGATGCCGGCGTCGGTCCTGGCGGCGACGAGGATCAGGTTCGCCGCGTGCCCGTCGAGCACGTACATCTTGGTGCCGTCGATGGTCCAGTCGTCACCGTTCCGGGTGGCGGTGGCGGTGATGCCCTCGGCGTCCCAGCGGCCGTTCTCCTCGGTGAAGGCCAGGGTCGCGATGGTCTCGCCCGAGGCGATGCCGGGCAGCAGGTCCTTCTTGGCGGCGTCGTCGCCGGAGTGCAGCAGCGTGTTGGCCGCCAGCACGACCGACGAGAAGTACGGGGCGCAGAGCAGCCGTCGGCCCATCTCCTCGAGCACCACGATCAGCTCGATGTAGCTGTAGCCCGAGCCGCCGAACTCCTCGGGGATGGCCAGGCCCTGCAGCCCGAGCTGCTCGGCCATCTGGGTCCAGACGGCCTCGTCGTAGCCCTGCTCGGTGTCCATCTGCTCGCGGACGGCGGCTTCGGAGGACTTCGAGTCGAGGAACTGGCGCACGACCTTGCGCAGCTCCTCCTGCTCGTCGCTGAAGGCGAAGTTCACGGTTGGTTCGCTCCTGGGGTCGCGGTGGCGGGCGACCAGTGTGACCGGTGCCGGCTCCGGGCGCCCACCGCCCTGTGTACCTCGCGGTACACCGCGTCGGCGGCCGGTGCCCCTACGCTGCGGGCGTGGCCGAGGAGGTGGGCATCCGCGACGCCCGGGCCGACCTGGCGGCCCTGGTCCGCCGGGCCGGGGCCGGCGAGCGGATCGTGCTCACCGTCTCGGGCCGTCCGGTGGCCCAGCTGGGGCCGATCGACCCGCTCGGCGAGGCGCCGACCATCGCGGACCTGGCCGCCCGGGGCCTGGTGGTGCCGGCCCGGCGCGACGACCGCCCCCCGCCCGACCTGCACCTCCCGCTGACCGCCGGGACCCGGCTCGACCGCCTGGCGCGCGAGGTCCGGGGCCGATGACCCTCGTCCTCGACACGACCGCGCTGCTGGCCCGGTACCTGAGCGGGCCGCACCGCCGGGTGGTGCTCGAGGCCATGGCCGCCGACGGGGACTGGTGCGCGTCGGCGCTGGCCCGGAGCGAGGCCGAGGCCCTGGTCGACCGCATCACCCCGAACCCGGTCGAGCGGGACCAGCTCCGCGGGGCGATCGCCGCCGACTGGGACCGGATCCACGTCGTGCCGGTCGACGGCCGTTGCCTGCAGGACGCCGCCGACCTCGGCCGCGACCAGCCGTTGCGCACCGTCGACGCCATCCACCTGGCCGCCGCCCGCCGGCTGCCCGACCCGGTCGCCTTCGCCACCTTCGACCCCGACCAGATCCCGGTCGCCCTGGCCCTCGGCTTCGAGGTGGTGTCCACCCGGACCCCCTGACCGGCACCGCGGACTCGGTCGCCGGTGGGCGATCCCCTCGGCGGACCAGGCCGATGCCGTGCTAGACCGACGCGGGCGATGGTGTGCGACGACGGGATCGACACCGCCGAGGGGACTCGCAGGGCTTCGAGGCGGAACCACGACCTGGCCGTGTGCGGCGCGTGCGGCGGGCTCCCCTCCTCGACGGGGGCGATCCGATGAGCCCCGCTCCCGGTGACCAGGGCGGGGGCGGTCCTCGCGGTGGCCGGCACGGCCGGCGGTCACGGGGCGCGCAGGCCGTCACCGCAGCCCGCGCGCACCCGACCCGCGCCGCGCTCGCACTCGCCACGGTCATCGCGCTCGTCGTCGTATCGGCCACCGTGCTCGGCGACGGGCCGAACGCCGCCTCGAGTCGCGCCAGCCGCCGCTCCCCTGCGAGCACCGGCACCGCGTCGGACCAGATCGCCGGTCCGCCGGGCGCCGCCGGTCGGTCGGACCGAGGGGCCGGCGGCGGGGCGGCGGACGTCGCGCCCGGCCCGGCCACCGGGTCGGGTCCCGGCTCGGGCGCGACGACGGCTCCGACGACCCTGCCGGCTCCGACCACCCCGGCCCCGCCGCCGCCGCCGGTGGTCAACCCGGACTTCCCGTCCTGCCAGGGTTGTCCGATCGCCCCGCTGACCGGGCTGCCGACGCCGGCCGACCAGTTCGACCGGCCCGCCCTGGCCGTGAAGATCGACAACCACAACTGCTGCGCCCGACCCCAGGTGGGCATCAACGACGCCGACATCGTCATCGAGGAACGGGTCGAGGGCGCCATCACCCGATTCCTCGCCGTCTTCAACTCCAAAGGCAGCATCCCCGTCGGCGACATCCGCTCCGCCCGCACCACCGACCTGTACCTGCTGCCCATGTTCAACCACCCGCTGCTCGCCTTCTCCGGCGGCAACGACTACGTGCAGCAGGCGGTGGCGGGATCCCCCGACGTGGTGAACCTCGGCGCCCAGCTCGGCCAGAACGAGCACCTCTACGCCCGCGACCCCAGCCGGGAGATCCCGTACAACTACTACTCGCGCACCGACTGGCTGTGGGCCGCCGCCCCCGGCCCCCAGCGCCCGTCGCCGATCTTCACCTACCGCGCCCCCGGCGAGGCCCCCGCCCACGCCGAACCCACCAACGGCGTCCGCATGAGCTACCTCACCCCCGTCGACTACCGCTGGAACGGCACCGGCTGGCGTCGCATCCAGGGCCTCACCGACCACGTCGACGCCCGGGGCACCGTGGTCACCCCCGCCAACGTGGTCGTGCTCTTCGTCCAGTACGGCACCAGCCCCGCCGACAGCCGCTCCCCCGAGGCCCAGCTCCTCGGCGGCGGACAGGCCTGGGTGTTCACCAACGGCGTCCTCGTCCGCGGCACCTGGACCCGACCCAGCACCGCCAGCCCACCCCGACTGACCGACACCACCGGCGCCGAGATCCGCCTCACCCCCGGCCGCACCTGGATCGAACTGGTCGACGGCGCCACCCTCCTCTGAGCGTCGAGCGCCCGACGACCACCGGCATCGACCCGCCCGTCGACCGCTTCCGGACCGCTCCGTCCGACCACTAACCTCCTCGGCCATGCCGGGTCCGTCCCCCCGCGCCCCGGCCCGATGAGCCCGACACCCCGGCACGGCGCGACCGCGCCGCCCGGTCGGGGCGCCCGGGTGGCGGCGGTGGCGCGGTCCCACCCGCTCCGAACGGGGGTCGGGCTGGCCGCGGTGCTGGCCCTGGTGGTCGCCGTGGTGGTCGTCGGCGGCGGGTCGTCGGACGGACCGTCCGCCGCCCGCACCAAGCCCCGCAAGGCCGCCGCCGAGCACCCTCGGCCCACCGACCTGCCACCCGCCAGCGGCCCGGCGGCGTCCTCGAACACGGCCCCCGCCACCGCTCCGACCACCCCGGCTCCGACGACCCTGCCGCCGCCGGTGGTCAACCCGGACTTCCCGTCCTGCCAGGGTTGTCCGATCGCCCCGCTGACCGGGCTGCCGACGCCGGCCGACCAGTTCGACCGGCCCGCCCTGGCCGTGAAGATCGACAACCACAACTGCTGCGCCCGACCCCAGGTGGGCATCAACGACGCCGACATCGTCATCGAGGAACGGGTCGAGGGCGCCATCACCCGATTCCTCGCCGTCTTCAACTCCAAAGGCAGCATCCCCGTCGGCGACATCCGCTCCGCCCGCACCACCGACCTGTACCTGCTGCCCATGTTCAACCACCCGCTGCTCGCCTTCTCCGGCGGCAACGACTACGTGCAGCAGGCGGTGGCGGGATCCCCCGACGTGGTGAACCTCGGCGCCCAGCTCGGCCAGAACGAGCACCTCTACGCCCGCGACCCCAGCCGGGAGATCCCGTACAACTACTACTCGCGCACCGACTGGCTGTGGGCCGCCGCCCCCGGCCCCCAGCGCCCGTCGCCGATCTTCACCTACCGCGCCCCCGGCGAGGCCCCCGCCCACGCCGAACCCACCAACGGCGTCCGCATGAGCTACCTCACCCCCGTCGACTACCGCTGGAACGGCACCGGCTGGCGTCGCATCCAGGGCCTCACCGACCACGTCGACGCCCGGGGCACCGTGGTCACCCCCGCCAACGTGGTCGTGCTCTTCGTCCAGTACGGCACCAGCCCCGCCGACAGCCGCTCCCCCGAGGCCCAGCTCCTCGGCGGCGGACAGGCCTGGGTGTTCACCAACGGCGTCCTCGTCCGCGGCACCTGGACCCGACCCAGCACCGCCAGCCCACCCCGACTGACCGACACCACCGGCGCCGAGATCCGCCTCACCCCCGGCCGCACCTGGATCGAACTGGTCGACGGCGCCACCCTCCTCTGACGGGCGGGTCCCGCGGACGCGGTCGGCCCCTAGCGTCGACGCCGTGAGCGAGCCGCCGGCGCCACCACCTCCGCCCCCTGCGCCGCCCTCCCCCGCGGCGGCCCCGCCGGCCGACCCCCCGGCGGTCGCCATCCGGGGACTGGCCAAGCGCTACGGCGAGAAGGTGGCGGTGGCGGGCATCGACCTCGACGTGCCCCACGGCTCGTTCTTCGGACTGGTCGGGCCCAACGGCGCCGGCAAGACCACCACCATCCGCATGTCGACCGGGCTGCTCCGCCCCGACGCCGGCGGTGTCTGGATCGAGGGGGTCGAGGTGTGGTCCGACCCGGTCGCCGCCAAGGCGACCATCGGGGTGCTGCCCGACGAGTTCCGGCTGTTCGACCGGCTCACCGGCGCCGAGCTGCTCGACTACTGCGGGCTGCTGCGCCGGCTCGATCCGGCGGTGGTGGCCGAGCGGGCCGCCGAGCTGCTGGCGGTGCTCGACCTGGAGGCTGCCGCCGACACCCTGGTGGTCGACTACAGCACCGGCATGCGCAAGAAGGTGGCGCTGGCCGCCGCCCTGCTGCACGGCCCGAGGGTGCTGTTCCTGGACGAGCCGTTCGAGGCGGTCGACCCGGTCTCGACCCGCCGGATCCGCGCCGTGCTCGAGCGCTTCACCGCCGGCGGCCACACCGTGATCTTCTCCAGCCACGTGATGGAGGTCGTCGAGCGGCTCTGCGACCGGGTCGCCGTGGTGCACGAGGGGCGGATCATGGCCGCCGGTCCCATCGACTCGGTGCGGGGCGGACGACGCCTCGAGGACGTGTTCGTCGAGCTGGTCGGTGCCGGCGCCGCCGACACCAGCGCCCTCGGCTGGCTGGCGGGCCCGGACGAGGCGACCACCCGGCCCCGTCCCACCGCCGACCGGTGAGCCGCTCGCTCGTCGCCACCTTCGCCGGCCTGAAGGTCAGGCTGCTCCGCAACCGGGCCCGCTCGACCCGCAACGGGACCCTCCAGCTGGCCGTCTCGGTGCTGGCCGGCGCCTTCGGGGTGCTGGCCCTGGCACCGGCGGCCTACGGGATCCTGCGCACCAGCAACCCGACCGTCGCCGGCAACGTGGCGGTGATCGGGGCCACGGTCCTGGTGGTCGGCTGGGCGGTGCTGCCGCTCCTGACCTTCGGGAGCGACGAGACCGTCGACCCGGCCAAGCTGGTCCTGTTCCCGCTGCGCGGTCGACAGCTCATGGCGGGGATGGCGGTCGCCTCGCTGATCGGGCCCGCCCCGATCGCCGCCACCGCGGTGGTCGCCGCCGGCGGGCTCGGCTACCGGAGGGGACCGGCCGGCGCGTTCGTCCTGCCCGTGGTCGTGCTGCTGGTGCTGCTCGCCGTCACCGCCGCCCGCACCCTGAGCACCCTGCTGGCGGCCGCCCTCACCTCACGCCGCGGTCGCGACCTGAGCATCGTCCTCGGGGCGGTGTTCCTGCTGGCGCTGCAGGGGATCCGCTTCGTCGACACCTCGGCCTTCTCCGGCGAGGTCGCCGACCGGGTCGCCGGGTTCCTGCGCTGGCTCCCGCCCGGGATGCTGGCCCGGGCCCTCGACGACGCCGGTGGCGGCCGGACCGGGCTGGCCGTGGTGGAGCTGCTGCCGGCGGCGGCGACGGTCGCGGTGCTGGCGCTGCTGTGGGGCCGGGCCCTGGACCGGTCGATGACCGACGGCGGCCAGGGCGAGACCGCCCCCGGCGCCCGCCGCGACCCGACCGAGCCGCTGCCGCTGCTGTTCCGGCGGCTCCCGTTCCTGCGGGCGAACCCGTGGGGCGCGGTGGCCGCCAAGGAGCTGCGCTACGCCAACCGGGACCCGCGCCGGAAGGTCGCCGTCGTCAACGCCATCCTGCTCGGCACCGCCCTCCCGATCTTCTTCGCCGTCCGCTCGGGCGGCATCCGCCCGGACTCGGTCATGGTGGCGACCCTGGCCGGCTACATGGTGGTGCTCCAGTCGCTCAACCAGTTCGGCTTCGACCGGGGGGCGCTCTGGATCGACGTGGTGGCCGGCGACGTGGCGCGTGACGAGCTGATCGGCAAGAACCTGGCCACCGGCACCGTCGTGGCCTTCCCCCTGCTGGTGGTGGCGGTCAGCCTGGCGGCGGCGGGCGGTGGGTGGGCCTACCTCCCCGCCGCCCTGCTGATCACGGTGGCGGGGATGGGGGCCGGGCTGGCGGTCGCCAACGTGGCGTCGGTCCGCTACCCCGTCCGGCTGCCCGAGTCCCGCAGCCCGTTCGGGGGCGGGGGCGGCGGCCAGGGGTGCGCCACCGGCTTCATCGTCTGGCTGTGCATCCTCGCCCAGAACGTGGCCATCGCCCCCGTGGCCCTGGCCACCGTGGTGGCGGTGCGGGTGGCCCCGGCGTCGCTCGTCGTGGTGGCCCCGGCCTGCGCGGTCTACGGCATGGTCCTGTGGTGGGCCGGGCTGACCGTGGCCACCAGCTACGCACGCGACCACCAGCCCGAACTGCTGCAGGCCGTCGACCCCGCCCGCAGCGACCTCGCCACCTGAACCGAGCCTGCCGCAGGACGTCGCAGGCCGGGCGCCGGAACGGGCCGGCCGGGCCGGCGTCCCGGGTCAGTCGGCGACGGTGACGTCGGCGATGGCGGTGGCCGGCGGCAGGTTGACGTCGTCGCTGGTGAGCTTGCGGGTCCAGGCGGCGAGCTCGAGCAGGATCCCGTCGGGGTCGAAGAAGTACACGGACCGCACGAACACGCCCGGGCCGTGCTCCTCGGCCACCCCCCACTCGCTGTCGTCGTGGTTGAGGATGGTCGAGCAGTCGACGCCCTTGGCGATCAGCTTGTCGCGGTACTCCTCGATGCGGTCGGCCGGAACCTTGAGGGCGATGTGGTTCATCGAGCCCACCGCGCTGACGATCTCGCCCCGATCCGGCAGCGCCGGCGCCGCGGTCACCCCGGGCTGGGCATCGGGCGCCTCGGGGAACCAGAAGAAGGCGATGCAGTTGCCGCCGCCGGCGTCGAAGAAGAAGTGCTGGCCCATGCCGGCCGGCAGCTCGATGGTCTTGACCAGCGGCATGCCGAGCACGTTCGTGTAGAAGTCGACGGTCCGGGCCATGTCCCGGCACACCAGGGCCAGGTGGTTCACCCCACCCAGCTCGAACTCGGAGTTCGGCTGCTCGTCCCAATCCATGCCCACCATCGAACCACGATGTCGGGACCCGCGACGGCCGGCGCTACAGGCCGACGGCGCCGTCGAGGGGCGGGAGGTCGTCGGCCGGGTCGAAGCCGAAGACCCGGCCGTAGAACCACAGCTCCGCCTCGAGGGCGGCGACGATGTGCTCGGCCCGCCGGAAGCCGTGCTGCTCGCCCTCGAACAGCACGTAGGCGTGGGGGACGCCCTTGTCGGCGAGGGCGGCCACGATCATCTCGCTCTGCGCCGGCGGCACCACCTCGTCCTCGCTGCCCTGCAGCACGAGCAGCGGGCGGTCGAAGCCGTCGACGTGGTTGATCGGCGAGCGCTCGTCGTAGGTCGCCTTCGCCTCGGGCCAGGGCCCGACCAGGCTGTCGAGGTAGCGGCTCTCGAACTTGTGGGTGTCGGTGGCGAGCGCCTCGAGGTCGGCCACGCCGTAGCGGCTGCAGCCGGCGGCGAAGGTGTCGTGGAAGGCCAGGGCGGCGAGGGTGGTGAAGCCGCCGGCGCTGCCGCCGCGGATGGCCAGGCGGTCGGGGTCGACCTCGCCCCGGTCGGCCAGGTACCGGGCGGCGGCCACGCAGTCGTCGACGTCGACCACGCCCCACTCGCCCTTCAGGGCGTCGCGGTAGGGGCGGCCGTACCCGGTCGAGCCCCGGTAGTCGACGTCGACCACCACGAACCCCCGGGTGGTCCAGAACTGGATGCCGAGCTGCAGCATGGGCCGGGCCGCGGCGGTCGGCCCCCCGTGGCTGAAGACCAGCAGCGGCGGCCGGTCGTCGTGCAGCTGCTCGTCTCCACGACCGTCGTCCGCACGATGGGTGCCCGGACCCGCCACCTCGGGGTTGCGGGGGCGGTAGAGGAGCCCGTGGGCGGTGGCGCCGCCGGATGTCGGGAACTCGATCACCTCGGGCGCGCTGAACCACTCGGGCCCGAACCCGAGGTCGCGGGCCGGACGCAGGACCTCGACCGCGGTCGTCCCGCTCGTGGTGGGCCGGCCGTCGGCGTGGAGCCGGATGCGGACCGGCGCCGGCTCGCTCGCCGGGCCGGCGGCCACGGCCAGCACGTCGCCCGCCGCGTCGACGGCCAGCTGGCCGATCGACGTGAACGGCAGCTCGACGGGAGCGGGAGGCCCGTCGCCGTCCGGCTCGACGACCAGCAGCCGGTCCCGCCCTCCGGAGGCGGCCGAAGCGACGATCCGGCCACCGGGACCGACCGCGTACCAGCGCTCGCCGAAGACCCACTGGGGGCCGCCGACCTCGGCCTCGATCGGCGCCAGGGCGACCGGCTCGGAGGCCGCCGGACCGTCGGCCCCGCCCGCCCGGCCGGCCTCGTCCGCCTCGATCGTCCACCTGGAGAGGTTCCACCAGCCGGTCCGGTCCGAGCAGGCCACCAGCCGGGGCCGGTCGTCGCGGCGCTCGCCCGTCCCGTCGGGGACCCACTCGGGCTGCACGATCGACTCACCCCGGCCCCCCGCCACCTTCCGGACGTCGGTGACCGCCGCGGTGGCGGGGTCCAGGCGGGCGACCCAGAGCTCGGTGCCGTCCCACGGCATGTCGGGGTGGGACCACTGGGTCCAGGCCAGCCACCGGCCGCCGGGGCCAAGCCGCGGGGACGACACGAAGTCGGGGCCGGTGACCAGCACCACGATGCGGTCGGGGTCGTCGGCGGCCGATCCGTCGGTGGGCACCGCCACCAGCTCGTTCACCGCCTCGGTGGTGCCGGGCCGGCCGTGGGCCTCGCGCACGCCCACGATCCAGCGGCCGTCGGCGCTGGCGACCAGGTCGGCGTGGCGCCAGCCGTGCGGCTCGGCCGGCTCCGGCGTCAGCAGCACCGGCTCGGCTGACGCGGCGGCGGGGACGGCGAGCGAGCGGAGGCGCTGGTCGGCCCAGTCGTTCCAGGTGACCACCCCGCCGGCCACGCACCAGGCCCCGCCGCCGTACTCGTGGACCCGGGTGCGGGCGTTGGCGCCGTCGGGCAGCACGTCGTGGCGCCGGCCGTCGGGGGTCCGGCGCACCAGCTGGGTCCGGCCGCCCTCCGACGGCCGGCTCTCGCCCCACCAGACGTCGGGGCCGTCGACCCGCAGCTCGCCGACCGACGCCGCCCCTTCGACCAGCAGGCTGGCGGTGATCGGCGACGGCCACGAGCCGTGCGGCGGGGGCGGATCGGCCACGGCGAGCGGCGGGTCGCTACTTGGCGAGCAGGTCGGCGATGCGGCCGACCCCTTCGGCCAGGTCCTCGTCGCCCAGGGCGAAGGAGAGCCGCGCGTAGCCGGGCGCCGAGAACGCCTCGCCGGGGACGATGGCGACCTTGGCCTCCTCGAGCAGCAGGTCGGCCAGCTCGAGGGTGGAGCCGAGGTCGCGACCGGCGACCGGCCGCTGCAGCCGCTCGACGAAGGACGGGAAGGCGTAGAACGCGCCCTGGGGCTCGATGACCGAGACGCCGTCGATGGCCGACAGCAGCTCGTGGATCTTGCGACCCCGCCGGTCGAAGGCCTCCCGCATCCGGGCCACGTCGTCGAGGCCGCCGGTCAGGGCGGCGACGGCGGCGCGCTGGCTGACGTTCGCCACGTTCGAGGTGGCGTGGGACTGCAGGTTGGTGGCGGCCTTGACGACGTCGGGGGGCCCGATCATCCAGCCGACCCGCCAGCCGGTCATGGCATAGGTCTTGGCCACCCCGTTGACCACCACGGTGGTGTTCGCCGCCTCGGGGACCTGCACCGGCAGTGAGCTGAAGCGGGCGTCGCCGTAGACCAGGTGCTCGTAGATCTCGTCGGTGAGCACCCAGATGCCGTGCTCGACCGCCCAGCGGCCGATGGCCTCGACCTCCTCGGGCGGGTACACCGCCCCGGTCGGGTTCGAGGGCGACACGAACACCAGCGCCTTGGTGGCGTCGGTGCGGGCCGCCTCGAGCTGGTCGACGGTGACGGTGAAGCCGGTGCTCTCGTCGGTCGGGAGCTCGACCACCACCCCGCCGGAGAGCTTGATGGGCTCGGGGTAGGTGGTCCAGTACGGCGCCGGCAGCAGCACCTCGTCGCCCGGATCGAGGAGGGCGGCGAAGGCGTTGTAGATGGCCTGCTTGCCGCCGTTGGTGACCAGGACCTGGTTGGGCTCGACCTCGTAGCCCGAATCCCGCCGGGTCTTGTCGACGACGGCCTGCTTCAACTCGGGCAGGCCCCCTGCCGGGGAGTACCGGTGGTTCCTGGCGTCACGGCACGCCGCCACCGCCGCCTCGACGACGTGGTCGGGTGTCGGGAAGTCCGGCTCGCCCGCTCCGAAGCCGATCACCGGCTCGCCGGCGGCCTTCAGCGCCTTGGCCTTGGCATCGACGGCGAGGGTGGCCGACTCGGCGATGGCACCGACCCTGCGGGACACGCGTGCGCTGCTCAAGAGATTTCGCTCCTTCCGGGACCTGCCGCGATAGTGGCAGGTCATGGTCGACGCACTGCCAGAGATAGCCATCCCGGCCGGGCTGCTGCCCTCCGACGGACGGTTCGGGTGCGGTCCTTCCAAGGTACGGCCCGAGGCGGTGTCGGCCCTCGCCCAGGAGGCGGGCAGCTACCTCGGCACCAGCCACCGCCAGGCCGGCGTGCGGTTCATGGTCAGCCGGCTGCGCAACGGGTTGGCCGAGCTGCTGTCGCTGCCCGACGGCTACGAGGTGCTGCTCGGCAACGGCGGCACCACCGCCTTCTGGGACGCCGCCTGCTTCGGCCTGATCGAGACCCGCAGCCAGCACCTGGTGTTCGGGGAGTTCTCGTCGAAGTTCGCCGCGGCCGCGGCCGCGGTGCCGTTCCTGGGCGAGCCCTCGCAGTCCCGGTCCGAGCCCGGCACCGCGCCGGTGCCCTTCGCCGAGTCGGGCGTCGACCTGTACGCCTTCACCCAGAACGAGACCTCGACGGGCGTGTCGATCCCGCTGCAGCGCGTCGAGGGGGCCGACCCCGGCTCGCTGGTGGCGGTCGACGCCACCTCGGCGGCCGGCGGCCTGCGCTTCGACCCGACCGAGGTCGACGCCTACTACTTCGCCCCCCAGAAGTGCCTGGCCTCCGACGGCGGGCTCTGGATCGCCGCCTGCTCGCCCGCCGCCATCGACCGCATCGAGCGGCTCACCGGCGAGGCATCGACCCGCTGGGTGCCGCCGTCGCTCGACCTCGGCATCGCCCTCACCAACTCCCGCAAGGACCAGACCTACAACACCCCCGCGCTGGCCACCATCTTCCTCGCCGTGCAGCAGGTGGAGTGGATCCTGGAGAACGGGGGGCTCGAGTGGTCGGCGTCGCGCTGCGACCTGTCGGCCGAGGCCATCTACGACTGGGCCAACCAGTCGTCGGTCGCCACCCCGTTCGTCGCCGAGCCCGACCACCGCAGCCACGTGGTCGCCACCATCGACCTCGACGACTCCGTCGACGCCAAGACCGTCTCCGGCGTGCTGCGCCAGAACGGGATCGTGGACACCGAGTCGTACCGCAAGCTGGGCCGCAACCAGCTGCGCATCGCGCTGTTCCCGGCCATCGAGCCGTCGGACGTGGTGGCGCTCACCCATTGCATCGACCACGTCATCGAGCACCTGGGCTAGCCCTCCCTCCCCGACCCCGCTCGACCGGGTCGCAGTCGTCGGGCTGGAGCCGGGCCAACTGCGACGGGTTCACAGAGGCGGGGACGTCTCCCGATGAGGTCCGCCGGGACCGCTCGGCGCGTGCGCCGGGTCAGGCCAGGCGGGCGAGGAGGCGCTCCCAGGCGGTGAGGGCCAGCAGGTGGCCGGCGCCGTCGACCACCTCCAGGGTGGCGGCGGGCAGGTGGGCGGCGAACCACTCCCCCATGGCCGGCGGGCACGTGGCGTCGTCGGAGCCGACGACCAGCTCGACGGGCGCCGCCACCGACGAACAGGTCGACGTCGGGAGCCGCCACCTGCAGCGCGATGTCGCGCTCGAGGCCCGCCGTCCCCGACGGGCCGGCGACGGCATCGAGCAGCCCGGCGGCCATGGCCTCGAGCGCCCCGGGGACGGCGGCGGCCTCGGCCTCCTCCACCGGGGCCCAGCCGGCCCGCACGTGGGCCGCTGCGCCGTCGGGGCCGGCCTCGACCGGCACGTACATCGGCGCCAGCTCCCGCCCCACCTCGTCGGGATCGAGCTGCCGGGCCACGTCGACGAAGCCCCGCCGGGCCGGCCCGGCGGCCTCGTACACCGCGGGGTCGTCGTAGGCGGCGAAGGGGACCAGGCCGCCGACCACCCCGACCTTGGCCACCGACCCGGGGTGCCGGGCGGCGAAGGCCAGCGCCGGCACCGCACCCGCCGACCAGGCGAGCACCGAGCAGCGATCCACCGCGAGCCGGTCGAGCAGGGCGGTCACGTCGTCGGCGAAGGAGCCGAGCGACCGATGGGGGTCGTGGTCGCTGGCGCCGATCCCCGGACGGTCGATGGCCAGCAGCCGCACGCCCGCGACCCGGGCCAGCCCGTCGTCGGGGTGCCGCGCCCGGCGCGAGTCCGGCGTGCCGTGGAAGAAGACGACGGGCCAGCCGAGCGGGTCGCCGACGTCGTCGTAGGCCAGCCGTCGGCCGCCGACGTCCTCCGCGGCGGGGGCTCCCGCCGAGGCGCGACGGGCCGCGGACGCCCCAACCTCGGACGACCCGTCGGGGCCGGGCGTGCCGTCGGGCCCGGTCGTGCCGTCGGGCCCGGGCGCGTCGTCGGGCCCCGTCGCGGCCATCAACCCTTGGCGGCGGCGAAGCCCCGATCGAGGTCGGTGATGATGTCGTCGATCGTCTCCAGCCCGACCGACAGGCGGATGAGCCCGGACTGCACGCCGGCGGCGGCCTGCTCGTCCTCGGAGAGCTGGCTGTGGGTGGTCGACGCCGGGTGGATGGCCAGGCTGCGCACGTCGCCGATGTTGGCCACGTGGCTGTGCAGCGTGAGGGCCTCGACGAAGCGCTGGCCCGCCTCGTGGCCGCCGGCGATCACGAAGGCCGGCACCGAGGCGAAGCCCTTGCCGCCGGTCAGCTCCTGCGCCCGGCCGTGCCACGGCGAGCTGTCGAGGCTGGCGTGCTGGACGGCCTCGACCTGCGGGTGGTCGCCCAGGTAGCGCACCACCTCGGCTGCGTTGGCGTTGTGGCGCTCCATGCGGATGCTGAGCGTCTCGAGGCCCTGCAGCAGCAGGAAGGCGTTGAACGGCGAGATGGCCGGGCCGAGGTCGCGCAGGAGCTGCACCCGCGCCTTCAGGACGTAGGCACCCGGGCCGAGCGCGGGCCAGTACTGCAGGCCGTGGTAGCTCGGGTCGGGCTCGGTGAACTGGGGGAACTTGTCGTTCTGGGAGAAGTCGAAGGTCCCGCCGTCGACGATCACGCCGGCGATGGCGGTGCCGTGGCCCCCGATGAACTTGGTGGCCGAGTGCAGGACGATGTCCGCGCCGTGCTCGATCGGGTTGATCAGCCACGGCGTGGCCACCGTGTTGTCGACGATGAGCGGCACGCCGTGCTCGTGGGCGAGCTCGGACACCGCGGGGATGTCGAGGAAGTCGTTCTTGGGGTTGCCGATGGTTTCGCCGTAGAAGGCCTTGGTGTTGTCGCGCACCGCCGAGCGCCACTCGTCGAGGTCGTCGGGGTCCTCGACGAAGGTCACCTCGATGCCCATCTTGGGCATCGTGTAGTGGAAGAGGTTGTAGGTGCCGCCGTACAGCGAGGCCGAGCTGATCACGTGGCTGCCGGCCTCGGCCAGGTTCAGGATGGACAGGGTCTCGGCCGCCTGGCCCGAGCTGACGAGGAGGGCGCCGGGGATGCCGAGGGCGGTGTCGGGCGCCCCCTCGAGCGCCGCCACCCGGGCCTCCACGACGGCCTGGGTGGGGTTCATGATCCGCGTGTAGATGTTGCCGACCTCGGCCAGCCCGAACAGGTCGGCGGCGTGCTTGGTGTCGCGGAACTGGTAGCTGGTCGTCTGGTAGATCGGCGCCGCCCGGGAGCCCGTGGCGGTGTCGGGCGCCTGGCCGGCGTGGATCTGGCGGGTCTCGAAGCCCCAGTCGGACGGTGAAGGTGCGTCGCTCATGGCTGTCGACCCTAGCCCCGAATCCCGACCCACCAGGTCAGGATTCACGCCTCGAACCACCACCACCCCGAACTCGTCGCAGTTCTGCCGGCGCTACCCCGACGACTGCGACGAGTTCAGCGGGCCTGCCGAGGCGGGACGCAAGGGGAACCGACTCAGCCGCCGCTGGCGTCCTGGACGCGGGTCTTGCCCTGGGCGATCCACGGCATCATCTCCCGCAGCTCGGCGCCGACCTTCTCGACCTGGTGGGCCTCGCCCTTGGCCCGCAGCTCGTTGAAGTGGTTGCCGCCGCCCTTGATCTCGCCCATGAACTCCTCGGCGAAGGACCCGTCGCGGATCTCGCCCAGGATCCTGCGCATCTCGTCCTTGGTGTCCGAGGTGATGATGCGCGGGCCACGAGTGAGGTCGCCGTACTCGGCGGTGGTCGAGATCGAGTAGCGCATGCCGCCGATGCCCTGCTCGTACATGAGGTCGACGATCAGCTTGAGCTCGTGCAGGCACTCGAAGTAGGCGGACTCGGGCTGGTAGCCGGCCTCGACCAGGGTCTCGAACCCGGCCTGGACCAGTGAGGTCAGCCCGCCGCAGAGCACGACCTGCTCGCCGAAGAGATCGGTCTCGGTCTCCTCCTCGAAGGTGGTGTCGAGCACGCCGGCGCGGGTGCCGCCGATGGCGTCGGCGTAGGACAGCGCCAGCTCGTGCGCCTTGCCGCTCGCGTCCTGGGCGACCGCCACCAGGCACGGCACGCCGCCGCCCTCGGTGTAGGTGCGCCGCACCAGGTGGCCGGGCCCCTTGGGGGCGACCATGGCCACGTCGACGCCCGGCGCCGCCTTCACGTAGCCGAAGCGGACGTTGAAGCCGTGGGCGAAGAGGACCATGTCGCCGTCGTCGAGGTTGGGGGCCACCTCTTCGTCGAAGGCGGTGCCGATCTCGGTGTCGGGCAGCAGCATCATCACCACGTCGGCCTCGCGGCTGGCGTCGGCCATGGAGAGCACCCGCAGCCCGGCCGCCTCGGCCTTGGCCTTCGACGACGAGCCCTCCCGCAACCCCACGCGGACGTCGACGCCGGAGTCCTTCAGGTTCAGGGCGTGGGCGTGGCCCTGCGAGCCGTAGCCCAGCACCGCCACCTTGCGGCCGGCGATCAGCGACCGGTCGGCGTCCTTCTCGTAGTACACGTTGGCCATCTCAGGAGACCTTGCCTCTCACGCTGCGGAGGCGGGATGCCTCACGCTCGAACTTGGGGAGGGCCACGCGGCCCGTTCGCTGGAGCTCGATGATCCCGAAGGGTCGCAGCAGCTCCTCGAAGTCGTCGATCTTGCTCGGGTGGCCGTCGAGCGACAAGGCGAGCTGGTCGTGGCTGACCGCGAGCACCTTGGCGTCGAAGATGTCGACCAGCTCCATGACGTCGCTGCGGTGCGACGCCGCCCCCTTGCCGGTGTGCACCTTGACGAGCAGCAGCTCGCGCTCGACCGACGTCGTGGCGTCGACCTCCATGATCTTCACCACGTTCACCAGCTTGTAGAGCTGCTTGACGATCTGCTCGAGCGGGGCCGACTCGACGTCGACCACCACGGTGATGCGGCTGAAGCGCTCGTCCTCGGTGGGCGCCACGGCGAGGGAGTAGATGTTGTAGCCACGCCGGGAGAACAGGTTGGCGACGCGTGCCAGCACGCCGGCCCGGTTCTCGACCAGCACCGAGAGGGTGTGGTGGGTGAGGTCGCGCCGGGCCATCACCGGCCTCCCTCGGTCGGGTGCCCGGCCTGGAAGGGCGGCACCTGGATCTCGTCGTTGCTGTGGCCGGCCGCCACCATCGGGAACACCTTCTCGTTGGAGTCGGTGCGGAAGTCGATGACCACCGGCCGGTCGTCGATGCTGTTGGCCTTGTCGATCACCGGCTGCACCTCCTCGGGCGACTCGGCGCGCAGCCCCACGCAGCCCATGGCCTCGGCCCACTTGACGTAGTCGGGCAGGTCGGGGCTCAGGTACACCTCGGAGTAGCGCTCCTCGTAGAACATCTCCTGCCACTGGCGGACCATGCCGAGGTAGGCGTTGTTGAGGATGGCGATCTTCACCGGGATGCGCTCGGCGGTGGCGGTGACCAGCTCCTGGGCGGTCATCTGGAAGCAGCCGTCGCCGTCGATGGCCCACACGGTGCGGTCGGGCCGGCCGACCTTGGCGCCGATGGCGGCCGGGACCGAGAAGCCCATGGTGCCGAGGCCGCCGGAGTTGACCCAGGTGTAGGGCTCGCGGAAGGTCCAGTACTGGCTCGACCACATCTGGTGCTGGCCGACGCCCGACACCAGGATCGTGCCCTCGGGCGCCGAGTCGCGGATGGTCTCGAGGACCATCTGGGGCTTGAGCGCCTCGCCCGGCTCGGCCGGCTCGTAGGCCAGCGGGTAGCGCTCCTGCCAGCCGCTGATGGTCGCCTTCCAGTCGCGCCGTGGGCCGGCCGGAGCCTCCTGGCCACCGTCCATCCGCTGGCGCACCGCCTTCACCAGCTCCTCGATGACCAGGCGGCAGTCGCCGACGATGGGCACGTCGGGCCGGCGGACCTTGCCCAGCTCGGCCGGGTCGATGTCGACGTGGATGACCTTGGCGTGGGGGGCGAAGGCCGCGATCTTGCCGGTGACCCGGTCGTCGAACCGGCTGCCGAGGGCGATGAGCAGGTCGCTCTGCTGCAGGGAGGTGACCGCCGTGTAGTTGCCGTGCATGCCCGGCATGCCGAGCGCCAGCGGGTGGTCGTCGGGGAAGGCACCCCGGGCCATCAGCGTGGTGACGACCGGGATGTCGGTCAGCTCGGCCAGCTCCCGCAGGGCCTCCGCCGCCCGGGCCTTGAGGATGCCGCCACCGGCGTAGATCACCGGCCGCTCGGCCGTGAGGATGAGCTCGGCCGCGTCACGGATCATCCGGGGGTGACCGCTGGTCGTCGGCCGGTAGCCGGGCAGCGACCCGGCCACCTCCTGGTCGGTCGGCCACCGCCAGGTCATGGCCGAGTTGGGGTTGGTCGGGTCGACGATGTCCTTGGGCACGTCGATCAGGACCGGTCCGGGCCGCCCGGTCGTGGCCAGGTGGAACGCCTGACGGACCACCAGCGGGATGTCGTTCGGGTCGGTGACGAGGAAGTTGTGCTTGGTGACGGCCTGGGTGATGCCGGTGATGTCGGCTTCCTGGAAGGCGTCGGTGCCGATCGACGCGGTGCCGACCTGCCCGGTGATGACGATCATCGGGATCGAGTCCATGTAGGCGTCGGCCAGCGGGGTCACGATGTTCGTCGCGCCGGGGCCGCTCGTCACCATGGCCACACCGGGTCGTCCGGTGACGTGGGCGTAGCCCTCGGCCATGTGGCCCGCACCCTGCTCGTGGCGCACCAGCACATGGCGGATGGGGCTGTCGATGATGGGGTCGTACACCGGCAGGATGGCACCGCCGGGGAGACCGAAGATGGTGTCGACGCCCTCCACCTCGAGGGACTTGATCAGGGCCTGGCCACCGTTCAGCTGCATCTCGGTTCCTCCTCTTCCTCTCGCCGCGGTCGGCTCCCGCGGCGCAAAACGACGACGACCTCCCGGCTGGGAGGTCGGAAGCGCACGCGGGGCTGACGGACGGGGCGTGCGCTCAGATGAGTACTACCTGCAGGCCGATCGCGTCCATCGGACGGGAGTGTCCCATGGAACCCCATCGGCAGGCAAGGCGGAAGCGTTGAGCGCGCCGGTCGACGGTGGCGGCCGAACCCCCCGCAAGGCCGACCGCCACCGTCCGGTTCCCGCCGGGGCTGCCGGAGGCAACGACCCACGGGTCGGCCCGAAAGCTACCGAGACGACACCGCGCGAGGCCTGGGGACCTGTCGCACGCCGTTGCCCCACCGGACTCCCACCACGCTCACGGGGATGGGTCTGGTCCGGTGGCGGCAGGTCGCCCACGGTGGCCGTCGTGACCTCGCCCTCCACCGCCGGCGCCGTCCTCGTCGCGACCGATCGCGAGCTGTTGGCCCGGGGCGTGTCGAGCTACCTGGCCGAGCGGCTCACGACCGGCTCCGTGGTCACGGCACGTGGTCGGCTGCGACCGCCGATCGCCCTGCCCGTCGGCCAGGTCCGGCTGGTGCTCGCCGACGTCCAGTCCTGCGACCCCACCGATCGGCTGGCCGGCTGCGACCGGATCGCCCACCTCCGCGCCGACCCCCGCTGTCGGCACGCGCCGGTCGTGGCGCTGGTCGACCGCCCTCCGTGCCCGGTGGTGCAGCTGCGGCTGGTCGAGGCGGGCGCCGACCGGTGGCTGCGCACCGACGATCTGCTCCGCCACCCCGAGCTGATGACCGACCTGCTCGGGTCGCCCGACGCCGATGCCTGCGGCCTGGTCCCCCGCCTGGCCGAGCGGGCGACGCTGCGCGCCGCCCTCCAGCTGCGGCCCGACGGCGACCTCCACGCCCTGGCGGTCGAGCTCCGCCACGTCCCCGCCCACGTCTGGACCGACGGGCGCAACCAGGACGAGCTCCCGCTCTCCCGGCGCTCGCTGCAGCGGGTCCGCCGCATCGCCGACGAGATCGGGGGCCTGCCGCCTCCCGACCCGTCGAGGTTCACCACCGTGTTCCGCAGCGCGCCGCAGCACCCGCAGTGGGGCGCCGTGCGCCACCTGGCGCGCGCCGTGTTCGGGCTCCCCGCCGAGACCGCCGAGCCCACCGGCTGACGGTCTAGGCGCAGGTGGCCGGCGGACCCAGGGGCAGGGTGGCGATGGCGTACCCGGGGACGCCGGCGATCTGGGTGGCGTGCCGGGTGCGCTCGAGGCAGACGTAGGTCGAGCCGTCGGGGATCCAGTGGCGGACGCCGTCGGCGTCGACGTACCAGGTGGTGGCGTCGTCGTGGCGGAGGATGTGCCCGTTCGGGTCCGGCGGCAGCGCGGCCGCCGGATCGGCGGCCACCTCGAACCGCAGGACGCCGGTGAAGGGCAGGTAGAAGGTCCCCGTCTCGAAGTCCTGGTGGTAGCCGTTGCCGTCGAACAGCGGGTTCGACGTCGGGAGCCCGTACCGGCTGGTCGGTCCCCCGTCGGCCTGCCAGGTGTCCCAGACGGTGCTGCCGACGTAGTAGCCGGGCTGGTCCGGGCCCTCGCTGACCACCCCGCCGTTCTCGGTGCGCAGGATCGTCGCCCGGTGGTCGGTGGAGAGCATCAGCGGCAGGCCCTCGATCGGCTGCGCCCGGTCGCCCGTCTTGCCGCCGAGCTGGTGGTACGACTGGAACTCGGCCTCGGTCAGGCGCAGCACGTGCCCGGGATCGCGTGCGATGACCACACCGTCGGCGTGGCCGCCGCGCTGGAGGTGCTCGAGCACGAGCTGCTCCCACCGCTCGATGGGCGCCGAGGCGCACTCCTGCGGCTCGGCGCGGAGCGCCATCCGGAAGGCGGCCACGTACGGGGTGAGGTCGGGCGGGGCATCGCGCGGGAGGTCGCCGACCCGGGCGGCGCAGGCGGTCGCCACCGTGGTCGTGCTCCGGGTGCCGAGCGGGAGCTGCGGCGCCGCGGTGGACCGCTTGCCCGAGCCCCGACCGAGCACCAGGGCGACGACGGCGACCAGGGCGAGTATCCCGACGACGACGGCGGCGATCACCGCCGACGGGTGCCGGCGCACCCGCGCCCACGGCCCGGCCGCGGCGACCGGCTCGGTTCGCCCCCCCACCACGCCGTCGGCCACCAGCTCGAGGATCTCCTCGAGGTGGCTCGTGCCCGTCGACCGCCGGGGGCGGCGGAGGGCGTCGTAGGTCGTCAGGCCGAGGGCCTCGGCGGCGCGCTGGCCCCGCCGCTCGAGCGTCTGCCACCGGCCGTCGCCGCTGCCGAGCAGGGCCTCAGCTGCATGGCGGTACGTGCGCTCGGTGATGGCGGCGACGGCGGTGTCGACGATCGGCGCCGGGTCTGCGCCGGCGACGGACCGGAGGGCGGGCAGCTCGGCCCGCCGCACCGCCCCGGGGGTGCTGAGCGCCACCAGCGTCCGCAGGTCGGCCGCCACCGCCGATGCCGATCGTCCTCCGCCGTCCACGTCGCCGCTCACCCCTCGCCTTCCCGCTCGAACCGAACCCGCTCTTCGCCCCCCCGGGGAGCGTAGAGGACCGGGGGTGACGGTTGGCCCCGGGTCAGGGCGGCGTCAGGCCCGGGTCACCGCCCCCACCTCGGCGCCCTGGGCCAGGCGCGCGTACTTGGCCAGCACGCCGCTCGTGTAGCGGGGCTCGGGCAGCTTCCAGTCGGCCCGGCGGGCCTCGAGCTGGTCAGCGGGCACGTCGAGGTCGATGGTGTGGGCCTCGACGTCGATGGTGATGCGGTCGCCCTCGGCCACGAAGGCGATGGGGCCGCCGTCGACCGCCTCGGGAGCGACGTGGCCGATGCAGAAGCCGTGGGTGCCGCCAGAGAAGCGGCCGTCGGTGATGAGGGCGGTGTCGCCGCCGCGCCCGGCGCCCTTGAGCGCCCCGGTCACCGCCAGCATCTCCCGCATGCCCGGGCCGCCCTTGGGGCCCTCGTAGCGGATCACCAGCACGTCGCCGGGCTGGATGTGCCCGGAGGTGATGGCCTCCATGGCCTGGTCCTCGCCCTCGAACACCCGGGCGGGCCCGGAGAAGGTGTCGATGTCGATGCCGGCCACCTTCACGACCGAGCCGTTCGGGGCCAGCGAGCCGGTGAGGATGGCCAGGCCGCCGATCTCGTGGATCGGGTTCGACAGCGGGTGCACCACCGAGCCGTCGGGGGCTGGGGGGTCGATGGCGGCCAGGTTCTCGGCGATCGTCCGACCGGTCACGGTGAGGCAGTCGCCGTGCAGCAGGCCGGCCTCGAGCAGCTCGCGCATGACCACCGGCACCCCGCCGATGCGGTCGATGTCGGCCATGTGGTAGCGGCCGTGCGGCTTGGTGTCGGCGATGTGGGGGACGCGGGCGGCCACCTTGTTGAAGTCGTCGAGGGCCAGGTCGACGTGGGCCTCGGCGGCGATGGCGAGCAGGTGCAGCACCGCGTTGGTCGAGCCGCCGAGGGCCATGGTGACGGCGATGGCGTTCTCGAACGCCTCCTTGGTCATGATCTGGCGCGGGCGGATGTTGCGGTCGAAGAGGGCCATGACCGCCTGGCCGGAGGCGTAGGCCAAGTCGTCGCGGCGCCGGTCGACCGCCGGCGGCGACGAGGAGCCGGGCAGGGACATGCCCATGGCCTCGGCGATCGACGCCATGGTGTTGGCGGTGAACATGCCGGCGCAGGACCCCTCGGTGGGGCAGGCGTTGCGCTCGATGGCGGCCAGCCCCTCGTCGTCGAGGTCGCCGACGGCGTGGGCCCCCACCGCCTCGAACACCGAGACGATGTCGAGGGCCTGGCCGTTGTGGTGGCCGGGCAGGATCGACCCGCCGTACAGGAAGACCGACGGGACGTTGAGCCGGGCGGCGGCCATGAGCATGCCGGGCAGCGACTTGTCGCAGCCGGCGAAGGTGAGCAGCGCGTCGAACCGCTCGGCGTGCATGACCGTCTCGACCGAGTCGGCGATGACCTCCCGGCTCACCAGCGAGGCCCGCATGCCCTCGTGGCCCATGGAGATGCCGTCGCTGACCGCGATGGTGGTGAACTCGATCGGGAAGCCGCCGGCCGAGCGCACGCCGTCCTTCGACCGCTTGGCCAGCCGGTCGAGGGGCAGGTTGCAGGGCGTCACCTCGTTCCACGAGGACGCCACCCCGACCTGGGCCTTGTCCCAGTCGTCGTCGGTCATGCCGATGGCGCGCAGCATGGCCCGGGCCGGCGCCCGCTCCGGACCCTGGGTCACCTCGGCCGAGCGACGGATCGAGACGGGGGTGTCGGCGGCGGACGGGTCGGAGGCGTCGGTCATGGAAGCGAAGGTTACGGGGCCGCCCCATCGCCGGGAACCCGGTTGGCGGGCGCCGGTCGCTGCCCGGCGGCCGCCCCGGGCCGGGCCCGGATCGGCACGGGCCGCCCGTAGGGTTTGGCGATGGCCTCGACCGCGTCGCCCCCGGCCGCGCCCGGGACCACCGCCGGGGTGGTGATCCGGGCCGACGGGGTGGTGAAGCGGTGGGGTCACACGGTGGCGCTGGCCGGTGCCACCCTCGAGGTCGGGCCCGGGGTCACCGGACTGCTCGGCGCCAACGGCTCGGGCAAGACCACCCTGCTCGGCCTGCTGCTCGGGCTCCACGCCCCCGATGCCGGGCGGCTCGAGGTGCTCGGGCTCGATCCCACCACCGCCGGGCCCGAGGTCCGCGCCCGGGTGGGCTACGCCCCCGAGCACCACCTGCTGCCACCCGACGTCAAGGCGGTCGACTTCGTGCGCCACATCGGCGAGCTGCACGGCCTGCCGCCCCGCGAGGCCACCGGCCGGGCCAGCGACATGCTCTGGCAGGTCGGCCTGGGCGAGGAGCGCATCCGGCCCATGGGCACCTTCTCCACCGGCCAGCGCCAACGGGTGAAGCTGGCGCAGGCGCTGGTGCACGACCCGCTCCTGGTGCTGCTCGACGAGCCCACCGAGGGCCTCGACCCGGTGCAGCGCGACGACATGCTGAGGCTGATCCGCCGCATCGGCCGCGACTTCGGCATCCACATCCTGCTGAGCAGCCACGTGCTCGACGAGGTCGAGCGCATCGCCGACAACGTGATCATCCTCAACGAGGGCCGGCTGGTGGCGGCCGGCCAGCTCGACGACCTGCAGCGGGGCGGCGGCGGGGTCGTGGTCGAACTGGCGACCGGTCCGGACGAGGTGGCCGACCTGGCCGCCGACCTGGTGGCCGCCGGGTGCGAGGTGTCCCCCGACGGGTTGCGCCTCGTCGTCCACGTCGACGACGGCGCCGACCCGTACGACGCGGTGCGCGACGCCGTCGCCGCCCGCAACGCGCCGCTGCGGCGGCTGGGTCCGCAGCGGCGCACCCTCGAGGACGTGTTCCTGGGAGGGTCGCCGTGAGCGCCCTGCCCCCGCCACCGGGCGACGCCCGCATCCTCGACCGCGGCTATCGGCGCTACGACGGGCCCCGCACCGGCCTGCGGGGGGCGGTGCGCACCGTCGTGCTCTCCACGGTGCAGCGCGTCCTCGGCATCCGACGCTCGGTGTGGGCGAAGGTCCTGCCGGTGATGATGATCCTCGTCGCCTACATCCCGGCGGTGGTGTTCATCGGCATCGTCGCCCTCACCCCGAACCAGGGCCTGCGGCGCAACAGCTTCGGCCAGCTCGAGCAGCTCCTGCCCACCTACGGCAGCTACTTCGGCTACATCGCCTCGGCCATCGTGCTGTTCGTGGCCTTCGTGGCCCCCGAGGCCATGTGCACCGACCGGCGCACCGGCATGCTGGGGCTGTACCTGGCCTCGCCGCTGCGACGCGACACCTACCTCGGGGCCAAGGCGCTGGCAGTCGGCGGGGTGCTCTGCGCGGTCACCATCGGCCCGCCGCTGCTGCTGCTCGTCGCCTACGTGCTGCAGGGCACGGGCCCGGCCGGGCCCGTCGCCGTGGTGGTGGCGATCCTGCGCATCCTCGTGTCCGGGCTGGCCATGGGCGCCTTCTTCACGTCGATGTCGCTGGCCGCGTCGAGCCTGACCGACCGCAAGGCCTTCGCCACGGCCGGGCTGATCCTCGCCTTCCTGGTCTCCTACGCGGTGTCCGGCGTGCTCATCTCGGCCCTCGGCGCCACCCAGGACGCCATCGGCCTGAACCTCATCCTGCTGCCCCTGGCGTTCGTCGAGAAGGTCCACGGCGAGGCCCGCAGCTTCCAGGACATGAGCGCGGCCACCGCGTACCTGGCCACCACCGCCTGGACCGTCCTCTTCACCGTCGTCGCCCGCAGCCGGTACCAGCGGTTCCAGGTGACCCGGTGACCGGTGTGCTCGACCCGGTGACCCGACCGGTCGAGGCGTCGCCGCCCAGCGCCCCGATGGTCGAGGTCGACCAGGCCACCCGCTGGTTCGGCGACGTGGTGGCCGTGTCGGAGGTCAGCTTCCAGGTGCACGCCGGGGTCACCGCCCTGCTCGGGCCGAACGGGGCCGGCAAGTCGACGGTGCTGCGCATGGTGTGCGGCCTGGCCGCCCCGGCGCGCGGGACGGTGCGGGTGCTCGGGCGCGACCCCCGCACCGACATCGAGGTGTTCCGCCGGATCGGGCTGGTGCCCCAGCAGGAGACGCTGTTCGACACCCAGACCGGCCTGGAGTTCGTCGAGCTGGCCGCCGTGCTGCACGAGGTCGACCAGCCGCGGGAGGCCGCCCGCCGGGCGCTCTCGGTGGTCGAGCTCGACCCCGACGACGGGCGCAAGGTGTCCGCCTACTCGCGGGGCATGCGCCAGCGGGTCAAGGTGGCCCAGGCCATCGTCCACGACCCCGTGGTGATCGTGCTCGACGAGCCCCTCACCGGACTCGACCCGCGCCAGCGGCGCCACATGACCGACCTGTTCCACCGCCTCGGTGACGAGGGCCGCTGCGTCATCGTGTCGAGCCACGTCCTCGACGAGGTCGAGCGGTTCGGGTCGAACGTGCTGGTGATCGCCCAGGGCCGCTTGGCCGCCCAGGGCGACTTCCGCGCCATCCGCGACCTGATGGACGACCGGCCCCACCGGCTGCGGGTCCGCACCGACAAGCCCAACCAGGTCGCCGGCGACCTGCTCGCCGCCGGCGTGGTGGTGGCCCTCCGCATGGAGCCGCCCGATCGGCTGCTGATCGACACCGTGGACGTCCACGGGTTCCGCCGGACCGTGGCCGCCGCCGCCGCCCGGCAGGACGCCCACCTCTGGGAGGTGGCGCCGCTCGACGACGACCTCGACTCCGTCTTCCGCTACCTGGTCGGCCGATGAAGCGCTGGATCGCCCTCTACCGGCTGTTCCTGCGCCAGCAGGCCACCACGCCGCGGCTGCTGCTGCTCGGCGGCCTCGGGCTGGTCGGCATCCTGCTCGGCGCGATCACCGGCACCCGCGACGTGTTCGACCACCTGCGGGCCGGCGCCCGGCTCGTCGACCTGTACGGGCTGTCGCTGCTGGCCCCGGTGGCCTCGCTGGTGTTCGCCTCCTCGGCGGTGGGCGACCTGATCGACGACCAGACCCTCGTCTACCTCTGGACCCGCCCCATCTCCCGCCTCCACATCGTCGCCGCCGCGGCCGCCGCGTCGGCGACCATCTGCCTCCCGCTGGTGGTGGTCCCCATGGCGGTGGCGGCCGCCCTCTCGGGTGGGGGCGGCGAGCTGGTGCTCGGCACCTGCATCTCGTGCGCGGTGGCCGTCGGCGGGTACGTCGGCATCTTCAGCGCCTTCGGCCTGCGGTTCCGCCGGGCGCTGATCTGGGGGATCGTCTACATCCTGCTGTGGGAGCAGTTCGCCGCCCGGGCCGGGCGGGGCGCCACCAAGCTGGCGGTGCTCGCCTACAGCAGCTCGGTGCTGTCGGCCTACACGGGCATCGGGCTGCGGCTCGGCACGCTGAGCGTGAACACCGGCATCCTGGTGCCCCTCGTCGCCGCCGGCATCGCCATCCTGTACGGCGGCCGGCGGCTGTCCCGCCAGGACGTGGCCTGACGCCGGACCGCCGGACGACCGCCCGGCGGCCCGGCGAGGCCGGCTCGGGCGACTCGGCCGGCTCGGGCGGCTCGGGCGGCGCTCAGAACATGGTCGTGCAGAACGGGGCGGGGTGGGTGGCGAAGAGGGCGTCGGCCCGGGCCAGCGCCCCGGCGTCGTGGACCTCGATCCGGCCGGCGGCCGCCAGGGTGGAGGGTGCGACCCCGCCGAGGTAGAGGGCGCCGAGGTCGGTCTGGGTCAGGGTGAGGTGGGGGGCGGTGCCGGTGTCCTCGCAGGTGCCCGTGCCGTCCTCGCCGGCCTCGATGCGGAAGCGGCCGCCGGAGGCGGGGCGGACGTCGTCGACCACCTCGACGACCAGCGTCCCCGGCGCCGCCCAGGAGCGGGCCGACAGGGCGGCGGGGACGTCGAGCAGGCGGGCCCAGAGCCAGTCGGTGACCTCGCGGGTGCGCACCCGGCGGGGGTCGGCGACCCGCCAGCGGATCGGATCGTCGACCGGGCGGTTCATGGCCTTGACCCAGTTGGTCAGGTCGACCGAGAGCACGTGCTCCCAGAGGGCGGCCTCGACCTCGCCGTCGGCGCCCACCAGGTCGTGGACGAACACGACGCCGTCGGACACCCGGTCGGGCCACGCCTCCTTCACCCGGTAGGTGCAGAAGCCGTCGGGACGGCCGTCGCCGTCCTCGTGCACCAGCCAGTGCATGGCGCTGGCACCGCCCCGTTCCGACGTCGGGTCGGCCAGCAGGCGCGTCCACCAGGCGCGACTGCGGGTGACCGCCCCCGGTCGCAGCCGGCGGCAGGCCTCGTAGGCGGCGGTCAGCGGCTCGAGGGCGTCGTCCCGGCGCACCAGCCGGCACCGGCCGCCGGCCCGGCTGGGGTGGGCCAGGTCGGTGCGCACCGACTCGAGGTCGAGCCGGCACGACGACGCCGCCAGGCCGTACCCGAACCGCCCGTAGATCGAGCTCTCCGAGGCGGTCAGGACGGCCACCGGCTCGCCGGCGGCGGCCACGTCGTCGAGCTGGCGCTCCATGAGCGTCCGCAGCAGGCCACGCCGGCGGTGGGTCGTGAGGACCCCGACCATGGTGATGCCGGCGGCGGGGACGACCGCACCGCCGGGGACCGTGAGCTCGAAGGTGAAGGCGCCGGTGACCGCCACCCAGAGGCCGTCCTCGACGACGCCCAGGCTGCGCTCGGGCTCCCAGAGGCACCGCTCGTGCTCCAGCTCGGCCTCGGTCGGCTCGGGCACGCCGAAGCTGGTCATGACCGGCTGGAAGAACGCCGGCCCCTCGTCGGGCTCCGGCACCCGGATCTCGACGGTCACCGGGTCACCTCCACAGCCTCACCCGACGGACGCTTCACAGCCCTGCCGACCACCGGCGAGCAGCGACCACCGCGTCGAAGAGCCGGGCGTAGTCGGCCGCCATCCGCTCGGCGTGGAACACCTCGTCGATCAGCCGACGACCCCGTCGCGAGCGATCATCCCGCTCGGGCCCCGGTGCCGTCGTCCCGAGGAGGAGCTCGGCCGCCGCTGCGACCTCGCCGACCGCGAACTGGCCGCTCACGTCTCGCACCGGCTCGGAACCTGCCAGCTCGGTGCAGACGAGCGGCGTGCCCACGGCGAGGGCCTCGAGCATGACGGTGCTCAGGCCTTCGGTCTCCGACGTGATGAGCACCGCCTCGGCGCCGGCCATGATCCCGGGCACGTCGCACCGCTCGCCGACGAGGTGCACCCGGTCCTCCAGGCCCCGGTCGGCGATCGCGCGACGGAGGTGCCGGCTGTACCCGGGATCGACGTCCGGGTTGCCCACCAGGACCAGCTGGAGGTCCGGCCGCCGGCTCGCGAGCTCGTGGAGGATCTCGACGGCGTCGTGCTGCCGCTTGTTCGCCACGAGGCTCCCGACGCACGCCACGTACGGCGAGCAGAGCCCGAGCGAGGTCTCCGTCCGGAGCGGTAGCTCGAGCCCGTTCGGTATCCGCCTGATCTTCCCGTTCGGGACCCGGGTCCACGCGAGGACCTGGTCGGTGGCCGGCGAGATCGACACCACCCGGTCGGCGATCGCCACCTTCGCCCGGAGGGAGCCGAGGGAGCCCCCGAAGCCGGTGTTCCTCAGGGTGAAGGTGAACCGACGAGCGACCAGCCGGCTCGCCATCGCCTCGGAGGGAACGGTCGAGAAGTCGAGCGAGTGCTGCACATCGAAGCCCCCCCGACGGAGCGCCCGCAGATCCCTCGCCCACGAGCGGAGGTGGTGGCGCGTGTAGGCCCTCGGCCGGTAGCGCGCCACCATCGTCCGGCACCCGAGGGTCGCGGAGCTCCTCCTCGAACGATGCGTCGCTCGCCGGGCGCAGCGCGCAGACGTGGATATCGACGTCGTCGCTCGGGAGGTGCCGTGCGAGCGCTCGAACCTCCTTCGCCGGCGATCGGCTGGCGGAGAAGGTCGGGACGGTGAGCAGCAGGCGCATGGGGCGGGGGGTCAGCCGGCCCGTTCGCGCAGCAGGGCGGTGACGGCCCTGCCGTCGGCCTGGCCCCTGCTGGCCTTCATGACCTGCCCCACGAAGAAGCCGGTGAGCTTGCCCCGGGCCTTGTCGTCACCGGTGCGGAACCGCTCCCACTCGTCGGGGTTGGCCGCGATCACCTGGTCGACCAGACCGGCGGCGGCGGCGGCGTCCATGGCCTCGAAGCCCTTGGCCGCGGCGATGTCGGCCGCCGAGGCGTCGCTCGTCAGCATCTCGGCCAGCACCGCCTTGGCCTGGGTGGCGGTCAGCTGGCCGCCGGTCTCGAGCTGGACCAGCTCGGCCAGGCGGGCCGGATCGAGGTCGGCACCACCGTCACCGGCCAGGTTCTGCTGCACGTGGACCAGCACCCGGGTCGGGTCGGCCCCGGCCGCGATGGCGGCCAGCGCCTGCTCGTCCTGGCCCCGCTCGACCACCACTGCCACCCCCTCGTGGGGCAGCTCGACGCCGACCGTCCCGGCCAGCGCCCGCCGCCGGTCGGCCGGCAGCGGCGGCAGCTCGGCGCGCACGCGGTCGATCCACCCGGTGTCCGGGGCGAGCGGCACCAGGTCGGGCTCGGGGAAGTAGCGGTAGTCCTCGGCCTCCTCCTTGGAGCGCATGGTGGAGGTGCGGCCCTCGCCCTCGTTCCAGTGGCGGGTCTCCTGGCGCACCGCCTCGCCGGCCAGCAGCAGCTCGACCTGGCGGCGGGCCTCGTACTCGATGGCCCGGCCCAGGCTCCGCAGCGAGTTGAGGTTCTTGATCTCGCAGCGGGTGCCGAGGGTGGTGGCGCCGGCCGGGCGGACCGACACGTTGGCGTCGACCCGCATCGACCCCTCCTCCATCTTCCCGTCGCTGGCGCCGGTGGCCACCAGGATCGCCCGCAGCTCCGAGGCGTAGGCCCGGGCCTCCTCGGGGGAGGTGATGTCCGGCCGGCTCACGATCTCGAGCAACGGCACCCCGGCCCGGTTGTAGTCGACGAGGGAGTGGTCGGCGCCGTGGATGCGGCCGTCGCCCCCGACGTGGGTGGACTTGCCGGTGTCCTCCTCGAGGTGGGCCCGCTCGATGCCGATCCGCGCGCCGGAGGGCAGCTCCAGCCACCCGTCGACGTTGATCGGCAGGTCGTACTGGGAGATCTGGAAGTCCTTCGGCATGTCCGGGTAGAAGTAGTTCTTCCGGCTGAAGACCGACGGCACGACCGAGCAGTGGACGGCGAGCCCGAGGCGCATGGCCAGCTCGACCGCCCGGCGGTTGAGCACCGGGAGCGAGCCGGGCAGACCCAGCGTGACGGGGTCGATGTTGACGTTCGGCTCGGACCCGAACCGGTTGGGCGCGCCCGAGAACATCTTGGTCTCGGTGGCCAGCTCGGCGTGGACCTCGAGCCCGCACACCAGCTCCCACGCGCGGCCGTCGGACGCCTCGATGGTGAAGCGCTCGGCCGCTTCGGCGGCACCGGTCGTGCCGACGCCGGGGTCGCTCACGGCGCCGCCTCCTCGAGCGCCCGCGCCACCCGGAACAGGTCGGCGTCGGCCAGGCCGGGTCCGAGCACCTGCACCCCGACGGGGAGGCCGTCGTCACCGGTGCCGAACGGCACCGAGACGGCCGGGTGGCCGGCCAGGTTCGACGGGATGGTGCACACGTCGTTCAGGTACATGGTCAGCGGATCGGCGGTCTTGGCGCCGAGGGGGAACGCCGTGGTCGGCGACGTGGGGGCGAGCAGCACGTCGAACTCCTCGTAGGCGGCGGCGAAGTCCTGGCTGATCAGGCTGCGGACCCGCTGCGCCTTGCCGTAGTAGGCGTCGTAGTAGCCGGCGGAGAGGGCGTAGGTGCCGAGCATGATGCGCCGCTTGACCTCGGGGCCGAAGCCCTCGGTGCGGGTGGCGACCATCATCTCGTCGGTGGTGGCGGCGTCGACCCGCAGGCCGTAGCGGACGCCGTCGAAGCGGGCCAGGTTGCTCGACGCCTCGGCCGGGGCGATCAGGTAGTAGGCCGACAGCCCGTAGAGCACGGCGGGCACCGACGTCTCGGCGACCTTGGCCCCGGCGGCGTCGAGCGCATCGGCCGCCTGGCGGGTGCGGGCGGCCACGTCGGGGGCGATGCCCTCGGCGTCGACCAGGTCGAGCACCAGCCCGACCCGCAGCCCGTCGACGCCCCCGTCGACCTGCGCCGACACCGGCGGCAGGTCCTGCGGGATGGAGGTGGCGTCGCGCCGGTCGTGGCCGGCGATCACGTCGAAGAGGGCGGCGGCGTCGCCGACGGTGGCGGCGAACGGGCCGACCTGGTCGAGCGAGCTGGCGAAGGCGACCAGGCCGTAGCGGCTCACGAGCCCGTAGGTGGGCTTGAAGCCGACGACCCCGCAGAGCGCGGCCGGCTGGCGGATCGAACCGCCGGTGTCGGAGCCGAGGGCCAGCGGGACGAAGCCGGCGGCCACCGCGGCGGCGCTGCCCCCGGAGGACCCGCCCGGCACCCGCGTCGTGTCACGCGGGTTGCGGGTCGGGCCGAACGCCGAGTTCTCCGTCGAGCTGCCCATGGCGAACTCGTCGAGGTTGGTCTTGCCCACCGCCACCGCGCCCGAGGCGGTCACGCGCTCGACCACCGTGGCGTCGTAGGGCGGCACCCAGCCCTCGAGGATGCGCGACGAGCAGGTGGTGGCCACCCCCCGGGTGCACAGGTTGTCCTTCAGCGCGACCGGCACCCCGGCCAGGGGGCCCGGGTCGCGGCCGTCGGCGACGCGACGGTCGACGGCGTCGGCGGCGGCCCGGGCCGCGTCGGCGGTGACCAGGTTGAAGGCGTGGATGTCGTCGTCACCGGCCTCGATGGCGGCCAGCGCCTCGTCGACCACCTCGCGCGCCGAGCGCTCGCCCGACCGCACCGCGGCGGCGGTGGCGAGGGCCGTCACGGCGCGTCGCCCAGGATGGCCGGCACCTGGAAGCGGTCGTCCTCGGTGGCGGGCGCCGCCGCCAGCACCTCGTCGCGGTCGAGCGTCTCGGTCACCACGTCGTCGCGGAGGACGTTGCGCAGCGGGTAGGGGTGCGACATCGGCTCGACGCCGGCCAGCTCGAGCGACTCGACGTCGGCGGCGTGCCCGAGCACCGCGCCGAGCTGCTCGGTGTAGGTGTCGAGCTCGTCGTCGGTGAGCGCCAGCCGGGCCAGCCGGGCGACGTGGGCGACCTCGTCTCGGGTGATTCCGGCCACCGGCGCATGGTAGGCGGGCGCCCACCGGCCCCCGACCGGGGCCCCGGCGGCCCGACCGGGCGGCCCACCGGGGTCAGCCGGCGGCGAAGGCCTGCTCGACGAAGCCGACCGCGCTGCGCTCGATCAGGTCCTTGTCGTAATCCTGGGTGGCCACGTGGTAGCTGCGGGTGAGCTCCACCCGCTCGACCGGTCCGGCCACCGCCGCCGCCAGCGTGTCGCTGTTGCCGGGTGGGACCACGTGGTCCTGGGGGCTCGTCATGATCAGCGACGGGCAGGTGATCCCGCCCATCAGGTCGGCCAGCTCGTCGGCGGCGTCGAACATCGACACCATCGGCCGCAGTGGCGTGCGCTCGTAGGCCAGCTCGACCACGCCGGGCATGGCGATGTCGGAGCCCACCGGGTCCATGGTCTCGACGCCCTCGGCCACCAGGCCCCGCACCATCTCCTCCATGCCGTCGGGGATCTCGACGAGGGCGTTGATGAACACCGCGGCGGCCACGTCGTCGCGTGACCCCGCCAGCCAGGCGGACAGGGTGCCGCCCATCGACAGCCCGGCCACCGCGACCCGCCCGCAGCGCGCCGCCAGCTTCTCGAAGGCGGTGGCCGCCGCCTCGGACCAGTCGGGCCAACCGGTCGGGATCATGTCCTCGACGGCGGTCCCGTGACCAGGGAGCAGGGGCAGCTCGACCGCGTGACCGGCGTCGTGGAAGGCGTGGGCCAAGGACCGCATGGAACCGCAGTTCCCGGTGAAGCCGTGCAGGACCAGGACGCCGTTCGGGCCGCCCTCGGCGGACCACGGCTCGGCGCCGGGGAGGATCGGAGCAGTCACCTCCGCACCCTACGCGGGCGTGCACGTTGACCCCCGGGACGGCGAGGTGGTGGGCTGGGAGGCCATGGTCGCCGAGCGGCAGCTCACCTCCCAGGGTCGGGAGCGCAAGCAGCAGCTGCTCGACCGCGCCGGCGAGCTGTTCGCGGAGCGGGGCTACGCCGACACCCGGGTGGTCGACATCGTGCGGGAGGCCGGCGTGGCCAAGGGCCTCTTCTACTGGTACTTCGAGAACAAGGAGGCGCTCTTCCGAGAGCTGGTCGAGCACAACCGGCTGGAGCTGCGCCAGGCCCAGGCCCGGGCCATCGACGCCGGCGCCGAGCCCCTGCTGCGCATCCGGCAGGGCGCCGAGACGAGCATCGGCTTCCTGTCCAAGCGGGCGCCGTTCTTCGCCCTGCTCGAGGTCGAGAACCTCGAGCAGCAGTTCGCCGACGTGCTGAAGCAGGGCACCGACGTCCACGCCCGGGACGTGGCCCGCCTGGTGCAGGCCGGCATCGAGGACGGATCGGTGCGCGACGAGGATCCGATGCTGCTCGCCCTCGGCGTGGTGGGCGCCGTCGGGTACTTCGGGCACTTCCACCGCACCGGCCGGGTGGTGCTCGAACCGCCGGAGCTGGCCAGCTTCGTCGGCCGCTGGGTGGTCTGCTCCCTGGCCGCCGACGAGGAGATCGCCCGCCGGGTCCTCGCTGCTCCGACCGGACCCCACCACGAGTACGCTTGACGGTGGCCGGCGAGCACCGAACCCCCCTCCCCCCGCGGTGCTCGCCGGCCCTTCCCCTCGGCCGGACCCCGCGACCACCCGTGGTGCCCAGGGCTACGCTCCCGGCCCGCACCGGCCAACCGGCCTCGCCGACCTCGAGGAGATCTCCGTGCCGCAGTTCCTGAGCGACGAATGGATGGACGAAGCCAAGAAGATCCGTGAGGAGTCGGGCAGCGCGGGGCCCGTGGCCCACCAGGTGAAGATGAACCTCAACATCACCGACGTGCCCTTCGGCACGGACCCCTTCGAGGCCCACATGGACACGAGCGGGGGCGAGATGGAGATGGACACCGGCCACCTGGCCGACCCCGAGCTGACCGTGACCGTCGACTACGAGACGGCCAAGGCGATCTTCGTCGACGGCAACCCGCAGGCCGGCATGCAGGCGTTCATGGCCGGCAAGATCAAGGTGCAGGGCGACATGACCAAGCTCATGGCCATGCAGCAGGGCGCCCCGGACCCCGCGCAGCTCGAGATCGCCAAGAAGATCCAGGCCATCACCGACTGACGGGTCGCATCGCACCCGCTGCTCCACCCGGCGGCTGCGCAGCCTCGCCGAGGCACCGCACGGGCGTCGCTAGCCGAGGACGATGGTCACCACGGTGCCGCGCTTGACCCGGGAGTTGGCCGGGGGGCTGGTGGCGATCGGCTTGCCGGTGGCGGGGCCGATGACGTTGCCCGGGGTGAGCCCGAAGGCGGCCAGTCGGGCGGCGGCCTCCTGCGGGGTGGCGGTGCCGAGCACCGGCGGCACGGTGACCAGGTCGGGACCCTTCGACACCACCAGGTTCACGGTCGTGCCGGGCTGGGCGGTGCTCCCGGCCCCGGGCTGGGTCCCGATGACGAGGCCGTTCGGGACGGTGTCGCTGAAGGCCTGGCTGACGGTGACGTAGAAGCCGAGGTTGCCGAGGGCGGCGGTGGCCTGGGCCTGGGTCTGGTTGGCGAGCTGCGGGATGCCGACCGGGGTGGGCCCGGCCGAGACGTACAACGTGACGTCGGCGCCACGGGGCACGACGGCGCCCGACTTGGGCTGGACGTCGAACACGGTCCCGGCCGGCACGGACTTGTCGTCGTTGTACTGGTCGACGCGGACGGGGTTGAGCTGGATGGCGTCGAGCTTGTCGACGGCGTCGCCGTAGCCGGAGCCGAGCAGCCCGTCGGGCACCGTCCGGGGGGCCGGGCCGTCGGAGACGACCATGGCGACGGTCGACCCCTTCGGGAGCTGCTGGGGGGTGCCCGGTGCCAGCTCGATCACGTTCCCCTGGGCCACCTCCTCGTCGAACCGCGAGGTGGTCGACACCTTCAGCCCGATGGCGGTGTAGAGCTGGGTCACCCCGGTCAGCGGCTGGTCCCGGACGCCGCCGGGGACGGTGACGAGGGTCGGGCCGTCGGACACGAGCAGGGTGAGCTTGTCGCCCTTGCGGAGCTGGGTGCCGACCGCCGGGTCGGTCGCCAGGACCTGGCCCGGCCGGGTGTCGTCCTTGCGGGTGTGCTCCTCGACCACCGTCCAACCGTTGCGGGCGATGCGCGAGCGGGCGGTGGTCAGCTGCAGGCCGGTGAGGGCCGGGACGCGGGGCACCGACTGCTCGGAGGCGCCGACCAGGGCGAGGCCCCCGAGGACCGACAGGCCGAGCAGCAGGAGGACCAGGGTGACGAGGATCCAGCCCCGACGCCGCGGCAGGTCCTCGTAGTCGTCGTAGACGATCTCGTCGTAGCCGTGCTCGAACGGCGCCGGATCGACCGCGTCGAGCACGTCGACCGAGCCCGCCCCGGGCACGGCGGCGCCCGGTCCGGCACCGCCCGGTCCGGCACCGCCCGGCCCTCCGACCTGCGGGGCGTCGGGCGGCGGCCCGGCGGCGGTCGGCACCGCGACCGTCGGCGCCGCCCAGGCCTCGGGGTCGACGGGATCGACCGGCCCCGGCGCCTCGGCCCCCGGCTCGGCCCCGGCACCGACGAGGACACCGGCCAGCGGCAGGGGGTCCGGGCGGTCGAGCTGCGGGGCGGCGGCCATGAGGGCCACGCCCAGTTCGCGGGCGTCGGCCCGTCGCTCGGGGTCGGCCAGGCCGGCGGCCGACAACGGGCCGGCCAGCGGGCCGAGGGCGGCCGGCACCTCGAGGTCGTGGCCCACCCGGGCCGCCAGTGTGCCGATCGAGGTGTCGGCGGCGAAGGGCACGGCCCCGGTCACCGACTCGACCAGCACCAGCGCCAGCGCGTACACGTCGCTGGCCGCGACCGCCGCCCGGCCGTCGGCCTGCTCGGGCGAGGCGTACCGGATCGAGCCGAGGACCACGCCGTCGGGGTCGCCGTCCGGCGGACCGGTCAGCGTCCGGGACAGCCCGAAGTCGGCCACCCGCAGCCGCCCCTCGTCACCGAAGAGCAGGGAGGACGGCGTGACGTCGCCGTGCACCACGCCCCGGCGGTGGGCGTGGTCGAGCGCCCGACTGGCCTCCAGCCCGACCCGCAGCGCCTGGGCGGGCCTGAGCCGGGCACCCCGGTCGAGCAGGGCCCGCAGGCTGCCGCCGGACAGGTACTCGGTGACCAGGTACGGCTGGTCGTCGTCCTCGCCCCAGTCGAACACGGCCAGGACGTGCGGATGGTTCAGACCGGCGGCCGCCCGGGCCTCGGCGTGGAACCGGCGCAGGAAGTCGTCGTCGCCGGCCAGGTCGGCGTGGAGCATCTTCACCGCCACCCGCCGGCGGAGTCGCAGGTCCTCGGCCACGAAGACGCGGGCCGAGGCACCGGCGCCGATGGGAGCGACGATCCGGTAGCGCTGGCCGAGCACCCTGCCCAGCTCGGTGCTCGTGCGGGACATACCTGGTGAAAACGGTACCCCTGGGTGGGCGGCGCGCCGGCGATGGCCTGCGACAGGGTGCGCTCCGGCACACTGGCGGGATCGACGAGGGACCCGCCACCGACGCCGACGACGGCCGTGACCCCGAGGCCGACGACGGCCGTGACCCGGACCGGCGCCCTGGCGAGGCGCCCCGGCGCAAGGAGCCGCTGGTGACGGGCCGGCGGATCGTGATCCTGCTGGTGCTGGCCGCCGCCATCGCCGTCTTCGTGTGGGGCACCCGCCGCACCGAGGGCACCGGCGGCATCACCGCCGCCGACGACCCCGCCGTGCTCGACAAGGTGCCGAGGCCCGGCGACCGGGTGCCGCCGCAGGCCCGGGTCGGCGCCGACCTGAAGCCGACCTACATCGGCGAGCTGATCGTCGACGGCACCCGCATCCCCGACGACCAGCTCGAGGGCTCGGTCCCGCTCGGGTCACCCGAGTACGACGCCACCTTCGGGTCGCGGGCCAACAACAAGAGCCGGGTCTTCTTCGTGCCGGGGCCGGGGAAGGCGGTCAGCAAGCTCCGCACCGGCGAGATCCGCATCGTGCTCGAGTTCTGGCCGGTGATCGACGGGCCCCACCCGAGGGCCAAGCAGCGCATCGCCTGGACGATCCAGGTCAGCTGATCCGGTCCGCCACGGTGGCTGCGCCCGCCACCGACCGGGCGAAGGCCGGACGCAGCGTGGTCCGGAAGGCGGCCTCCGCGCGGGCCACCGCCTGCTCGGGCTCCTGGCCCCGGTGGCGGGCCAGGTAGGCGGCCAGCACCGCCGGGGTGCGGCTCTCGGCTCGGACGCAGTGCACGTAGACGGGTCGGCCCTGCCGCTGGAGCGTGGCCACCAGGTCGGCCAGGTCGGCGAGCAGGGCCGGCAGGTGGGCGTTGTCGCGGTCGTTGTCGATGAACGCCACCGGCAGCGAGACGTGCGGGAGGGGGACGTCGGCCGAGCCGATGCGGCAGAGCGACACCACCACGTGGGGGCGGGTGGCGCGGGCCAGCACCTCCGGCAGCGAGGCGACGGTCCCGAACACCACGCCGGGGTCGACGGTCACCGTCCGTCGGCGGGCGTTCTCCACCATCCGGTAGTGCTGCATGAGCGATGGGGCCGACGGCCACCCCTGCTTGTCCGGTCGCCCGGCCCGCACCGCCAACCGGGCCGCCGTCTCCAGCTGGACGCCGGTGAGCCGCTCCACGCCCGTCGGGCGGGGCACATCGCCGTGCAGGTCGAGCCGCCATCCGACGGGAATGGCCGACGCGCCCCAGGCCGCCCCGAGCAGGGAGCCGCCGATGGCGGCGACGGTGTCGGTGTCGCCGCCACCGCGCACCAGCCGCTCGAGGCAGCGCGCCAGGTGGCGGGGGGCGCCGGTCCCCGGCGGCACCGGGGTGTCGGTGAGCACGGCGACGACCTGGCGCACGGCGTCGACGACCCACCCGTTGCCGCTGGCGAAGACCCGGGCGGGGCGGGTGGTGCCGTCGCGCAGGTACTCGGCCCACCGAGGGCGGTCGGCGGGGTCGAGGCGGGGCAGGCCGGCCTCGAGGAGCCCGACCCAGCCCTGCCACGGCGGCCCGTCGCCGTCGCGGGTGACGAGGGCCTCGACGGCGAGCGACCAGAGCACGCAGGCGGCCACGCAGTCCGGGTGGGGGTGGGTGAGCGCGGAGACCTCCGCCGCCCGCCGGGCGACCAGGTCGGGCAGGCCGAGGGCGGTGAGGGCCACCGGGCCGGTGCGCATCAGGCTGCCGTTGCCGGCGGCGTCGGGATGGGCCACCTGGTACTGGCGGGCGGCACCGGCCAGGCCGCCCGGTCCGGTGGCGGCGGCCAGCGCCCCCCGGGTCTGGCGGCCCACGTCGACCGGCCCGGACCGGAGCCAGGTCAGGTAGGCCTCGGCCAGGGCCTCCACCGAGAACGAGCCGCCCGACGCGGCCAGGACCACCGCGCCGGCCAGCTGGGTGTCGTCGGTCCACGAGCCCGGAGGCCACCCGAACGGGCCGCCGCCGGTCGGGGCGACCTCGACGTCGTCGTCCAGCGGGGGGCCGAACTCGTGACCCGCTCCCAGCGCGTCGCCCACCGCCCCGCCGAGCACCGAGCCGACCGCCCGGTCGACCTGCCGGGCGGTGAGGTGGGGGACGGCGCTAGGCACCGGACCCGTCGTCGGCCGTCGACCCGTCCCCGCCCTCGCCGGGCCCGCCCCCGGTGGTGGCATCGACGGCGCGGGGCACCTCGCCCCGCTCGAGCAGCGCCTCGAAGCCGGCCTCGTCGAGGGTCGGCACACCCAGCTCCTCCGCCTTGGACAGCTTCGAGCCCCCCGCCCCCTCGCCCACCACCAGCGCCAGCGTCTTCTTCGACACGCTGCCGGGCGACCGGCCGCCCCGGGCCTTGATGGCCGCCTCGGCCTCCTCCCGGGAGTAGCCGTCGAGGGTGCCGGTGACCACCACCGCCTGCCCGGTCAGCGTCTGCTCGACGTCGGGCTGCTCGGGCCCGACGGTGTTGACCCCGGCGGCGGCCAGGCGGGCGATCACGTCGCGGTTGGCCTCGTCCGCGAACCAGGCGTGGACGGCCTCGGCGATCACGGGACCGACGCCGTCGGTGGCGGCCATCGCCTCGACCGGGGCGTCGGCGATGCGCTCGAGGTCCCCGAACCGACCGGCCAGCGCCTCGGCCCCGGCCGGCCCGAGGTGGCGGATGTTGAGCCCCACCAGCAGGTTGGCCAGCGGCCGGTCCTTGGACGCCTCGATGGCGCGCTGCAGGTTGGCGATGCTGGTCTCGCCGAAGCCGTCGAGGCCCTCGACCTGCGACCAGTCGATGGCGTAGATGTCGGCGATGTCGCCCACGAGGCCGAGGTCGAGGAACAGCCGCACCCGCTGCTCGCCGAACCCCTCGATGTCCATGGCGCCCCGCGAGGCGAAGTGCTCGATGTGACCGGCCAGCTGGAACGGGCAGCAGGGGTCGACGCAGCGGGTGTCGCTCTCGCCCTCGGGGCGGACCAGGGTGCTGCGTCGGGGGCAGGGGCAGGTGGTGGGGAACTCCCACTCGGGCAGGCCCTCGGGCCGGTCGGCCAGCACGGGGCCGACCACCTCGGGGATCACGTCGCCGGCCCGGCGGACGACCACGGTGTCCCCGGGTCGCACGTCCTTGGCGCGGACCTGGTCCTGGTTGTGCAGGGTGGCCTGGCTGACGTTGGCACCGCCCACGAACACCGGCTCGAGCTGGGCGAAGGGCGTCGCCCGGCCGGTGCGACCGACCGAGACCTTGATGTCGAGCAGCGCGGTGGTGCGCTCCTCCGGCGGGAACTTGTAGGCGATGGCCCAGCGGGGGGCGCGGCTCGTCGCCCCCAGCTCGGCCCGCCGGTTCAGGTCGTCGACCTTGACCACCACGCCGTCGATCTCGTAGTCGAGGTCGTGGCGGTGCTCCTGCCAGCCGAGGCAGAAGCGGTGCACCGCCGGGAGGTTCGGCAGGACCCGGACCTCGGGGTTCACCGGGAAGCCGAGGTCGGCCAGGAAGTCGAGCGTCTCGCGGTGGGTCGCCAGTTCGGGCCCACCCTCGACCTCGCCGAGCTGGTAGCACCACATGGCCAGGTCCCGCCCGGCGGTGACCGTCGGGTCCTTCTGGCGGAGCGACCCCGCGGCGGAGTTGCGGGGGTTGATGAACAGCCGCTCCCCGGCCTCGGCCTGGCGCTGGTTGAGCGCGTCGAAGGCGGTGGCGCTCATGTACACCTCGCCTCGGACCTCGAGCACCGACGGCGCGCCGCCGGGCAGCTCCTTGGGGATGCACCCGATGGTGGCCACGTTGGCGGTCACGTCCTCGCCGGTGACGCCGTCGCCCCGGGTGGCCGCCTGCTGCAGCCGACCGCCCTCGTAGACCAGCGAGATGGCCAGCCCGTCGATCTTCAGCTCGCAGACGTAGTCGACCGGGTCGTCGTCGGGCCCGGCACCGAGGCGGCGCTCGAGCCGGTCGCCCCACGCCACCAGCTCGTCGAGCGAGGTGGAGTTGTCGAGCGACATCATCGGCTGGCGGTGGCGCACCGGCGCGAACAGCTCGCTGCGGGTGCCCGCCACCGTGCGGGTCGGCGAGTCCGGGACGACCAGCTCGGGGAACTCCTCCTCGTACCGACGCAGCTCCCGGACCAGCTCGTCGTACTCGGCGTCGCTGACCGTGGGCTCGTCGAGCTCGTAGTAGCGCCGGTCGTGACCACGGATCTCGTCGCGGAGCGCCTCGACCCGGGCCGCCACCTGCTCGACGGCCCCCTCGCCCCCCGTGACGGGCTCGCTGGCGGGTCCCTCGGCGTTCACGGGTCGATGCTACCGACGGGCCCCGAGGGCCTCGCCCGACCGGACAAGTCCTCAACTCCCCGCCGGGCGGGCCGACTGTTCAGGAGCACCCCCCGAACCACTCCAAGGGCTTCACGGCGCCGGATGGGATCATGTCGCTGAACGAAACGCTCGAGGCCACGTCCGCCCCGGACACGCTCCGCCAGCTCGCGGCGGCCGGCAGCACCGGCGCCGTCCGCTTCTCCGGCGAGGCCGGATGCACCGTCTACCTGCACCGCGGCCACCTCTACTTCGCCCGCGACGAGCACACCGACGAGGCGCTCGCCACGTCGCTCGTGCGGCCCGGCCGGCTGACCGGCCAGGCCTGGAGCGACGCCGTCACCGGCGCCGGCGACGCGCCCGTCGTGGGCGAGCTGCTGGTGCGGCGCAAGGCCATCGAGCCCGACCTGCTGGCCTCGGTGGTGCTCTCGGTCGTCTACGACCCGCTGATCCGCCTCTTCCGCAGCGGTCCGGTCACCCACGAGTTCGAGCCGGACACCGTGCACTGGCTCGGGCCGTACCGCGCCTTCCCCGTCGACGCCATCGTCGCCGAGGTCGAGAAGCGGTCGAACGAGGTCGACGAGTGGTCGTGGCTCATCCCCCACCTCCACGTGTTCGTGGCGACCAACCCGACCCTCCCCGGCGCCGCCGGCCAGGTCACCCTCCAGCGCGAGGACTGGGAGCTGGTGACCGCCCTGGCCAGCGCCCACAGCATCGCCCAGCTCGCCGCCCGGCTGGGCCGGGGCCAGTACTCCACCGCCCGGGTGGTGCACCGACTGGCCACCGCCGGCCTGCTCACCATCGACGCCGACGTCGAGCCACCGCTCCCGGCGCGCGCCCGACCCGAGCTGCGGATCCAGGAGGACGAGGCCGACGCCGCCGCTCCCGCGGCCGAGGACGCGCCGTCGCTCGGCGACGTGAACGGCTCGACCGACCGGGTGGACCCGCTCGACGCCGTGTCCGCCATCGCCGCCGAGGTCGGCAGCGGGTCCGCCATCGCCGCCGAGGTCGACGGGGACCTGGCTTCGGCCGGGCTGGCCCACCGCACCCCGACGGCCCTCCAGCCGGCCGGGGACGCCTTCCACGAGCCGACCGACGAGGAGATCGACGCCGCCTTCGGCGAGACCGACTACGAGGCCATGGCCCGCTGGGCGGGCAACGGCGGCCAACCCGATGCCGCCGAGGTCGGCGCTCCCGCCGCCGAGGCGCCCGAGCAGCCGGCCGAGCCCGAGCCGACCGATCCCAACGCCGTCTGGCTGCAGAGCCTGTACGCCAAGTACATCGACGACCCGGAGATGTCCCACGCCCTCAACGGCACCAAGCCGAAGCGGGGCGAGCTCAACGCCCACCAGGTCGCCTTCGGCGCCCCGGAGCAGTCCGAGGAGGAGAAGGTGGGCACCCTCAAGCGGCTGATGGGGGCCCTGCGCCGCCTGTAGGCGCAGCTCGGGGCGCCCGACCTCCAGGCGCCCGACCTTCAGGCGCCCGACCTTCAGGCGCCGACGCTGAGGCGGATGCCGACCACCTGGTCGCGCAGGCGGGCCGCCACCTCGTCGACCAGGTCGAGCACCTGGTCGGCCTGCTCGAGGTCGTGGGTCGCCAGTCCGCACACCGGGGTGACGATGGCCTGGCTGCGCAGCCGGACGGGGTCGCACCCGGCCTGCACCAGCTCGCACCACTGCGCCGACAGGCGACGCCACAGCCGGCCGGCGCTCTCGCCGCGGGGTCCGTCGGTGGGCACCGCCCCCCACGCGATCCAGCCACCCCGCTCGACGAAGGCGGAGAGGGCGCCCGCAGAGGCCTCGACCCCCGCGCCGACCGGCAGCGACAGCACCTGCGGGCCGGCCTGCAGCACCACCCGCCAGTCGGCCGGCCCGCAGCAGTGCAGGCCGGTGACCGCGTGGGGCTCGAGCACCGCCAGGGCGCCCGAGACCAGGTCGATGATGGCGTCCGGGGCGAGGGGGAAGCCGCTGACCAGCCCGCCGACCAGCCCCGGCTCGTCGAGGAACACGACCGGCGCGGCCGTCGGGGCCGCCACCGCCACCTCGGTGAGCAGCGCACGGGCCCGGGCCCGGACGGCGGCGGCCGCCACCCGGAAGGCGAGGTCGTCGGGGCAGCCGGCCTGGATCAGCGCCAGCCCGAGGGTCACCGGCCCGGTGAGCTGCAGCTTGATCGGCCCGGTGCGATGGCGCACCGACCGGAGGAAGGTCTGCAGGGTGGCGAACGGCGCCGCCTCGAGCCAGCCGGCCGGCACCGGGGCGTCCGGGTCGAGCCGGTCCACGTCGACCGCCAGCGCGGCGTCGGCCAGCACCGTCACCCCCGGGATCCCCCAGGCGCCCGCCGCGATCATGTGCTCGAGCGGGTGGCCGGCCGGCAGCGAGGGGGCGGCCGGGAGGTCGGGGTGGCGGGCGAGGACGTAGCGCACCGCGACGTCGGGGTCGCGGTGGGGGAGGCTGCCGATGCCGCAGCACAGGCCGAGCGGGAACGGCGGGGCGATCACCGGCGGGCCCGCGCCCGTCCGGCGGTGATGGCGGTGGAGGGGTCGGCCCGGGGGCCCACCCTGGCGTCTCGGTGCTCCGGCATGAGTGACGATGTCGCGCCCGGACCCCCCGGGCGCCCCCTTGTCGCACCCTGGAATAGCGAGCAGGGAACCCGGTCGGCAAATCTCAACGGCGTGCCCGACCTCGGACTCTGGCCCCTGCGGGTGGCGTGGCTCGCCGCCCCGCTCACCGCGGGCCCTGCGCTGGCCGAGGCGCTCGACCCCCGCACCGAGCCGCTCCGCACCGGGACGTCGGTCGCCCTGTGGCTCGTCTGGGGCGCCGTCCTGGTGGCGACGCTGGTGCCTCGGGACGTGACCCTCACCGTCGTCCGACTGGTCGTGCCCGCCTCGGTCCTCGCCGCCGGCTGGGCCGCGGCCGCCGGCGCGTCGACCCCCGCCGGCTCGATCGCCATCGCCGGCGCCGTGGTGGCGGCGGCGCTGGCCTGCTCCCCGGCCGTCGCCGACGCGTTCGTCGACGGGTCCTCGTACGGACCCGAGCGGCGGTCCGCCCTCCGGGTCCCGGCGCCGCTGCTGTTCGGCCCGGTGCCGCTGGCGTGGCTGGCGGCGGTCGTCGGGCTGAGCGCCGGACCGCTGCTGCTCGGCGTCGGCCGATGGGTGCTCGGCGGCGTCGTGCTGGTGGTGGGGTGGGCGGTGGCGGCCGCCGCCATCCGGGCGCTGCACACGCTGTCGCGTCGCTGGGTGGTCCTGGTACCCGCCGGTCTGGTGCTGCACGACCCGCTGGCGGGCGAGGCGCTGCTCTTCCCCCGGTCGAGCATCGGCCGGCTGGGCCCGGCAACGGTCGACACCGCGGCGACCGCGGCGACCGCGGCAACCGGGACGACCGGCGGGGAGGCGCCGGCGGGGGGCACCGTGCAGGATCGCACCGGCGGCGCCCTCGGTCTCGTGCTCGAGCTCGAGTTCACCGAGCCGATGGAGGTCCCCATCCCGGTCACCCGCGGACGGGTGCGGCGCGACGACCCCCACGCCCCCACCGTCCAGGTCGACCGCCTGCTGCTCTCGGCGGTGCGCCCGGCCGCCCTGCTCGACGCCGCCGCCGGTCACCGGATCCGGGTCGGCTCCTGACCACCGGGCGGCCGGGGAGCGCCGGGTCGTCCTCCCCTGATCCCGCGTTTCGGTCGCGCCGTTACCCTCCGAACGGTGAACCAGCCCATCCGGCAGGACGTCCCGACCTGCTACCGCCACCACGACCAGCGGGCCGGGGTGGTGTGCCAGCGCTGCGATCGGCCGATCTGCCCCCAGTGCATGATCCAGGCCTCGGTGGGCTTCCAGTGCCCGGAGTGCGCCCGGCGCGGCCGCCAGAAGGTCTACACGGCCCGGAACCTGGGCCCGTCCTCCCGCGACGCGCTGGTCACCATGGTGCTGATCGGCATCAACGTGGCCGTGTTCCTCTACGGGGTGGTCCTGCAGCCGTCGTCGTTCGGCTCCGGCAGCACCCAGCTCCTGCAGGACGGGGGCCTGACCGCCGGGGGCCTGGCTCGGACCTCGACCGGCATCGAGGCCATCGGGGTGGGGGCCGGCCAGTGGTGGCGGATCATCACCTCGGGCTTCCTGCACTTCGGGATCATCCACATCGGGTTCAACATGTTCGCCCTGTACGTGCTCGGCCCCCTGGTCGAGCGGGCGGTGGGACGGATCAGCCTGCTGGTCATCTACAGCACCTCGCTGCTCGCCGGCTCCTTCGGCGGCCTGCTGCTCAACCCGAACGCCCTCGGGGCCGGCGCGTCGGGGGCCATCTTCGGGCTCATGGGGGCGCTGGTCGCCGGCCAGAAGGCGGCCGGGATCAACCTCACCCAGGGCGGGCTGGTGCCCCTCATCGCCATCAACCTGCTCATCACCTTCGCGGTGCCGAACATCTCGATCGGCGCCCACATCGGTGGGTTGATCGGTGGCGCCATCGCCGGCGCCGCCATCTTCTACGGCCCCCGCTACGCCAGGAACCGGTTCGTGCCGAACCTGCTGGCCGGTGCCCTGGGGGCGTTCTGCTTCGTGGGCGCCTGGCTGGCAGGGGTCCACTTCAGCCGCCTCGGCTGAGCCCGCCCACCACCGAGGACGTCGCCCGCCGACCGCTGCGTCTCAGCGCCGCTCGACCTGGGCCTTGAGCCGCTGCAGGTTCCCCCGCCACACCCGCTGCATGACCGGCTTGGCGGCGAGCGCGCCGACCGGGCCACCCATCCACGGCGGGAAGCGGAGGCGCTCCTCCCACGTGAAGCGCGTGCGGCCCCGGCGGGCGCGGCGCAGCGTGAACCGACCGGTGCCGGTGACGAGCCCGGTGTGGCGGACGCCCATCACCTTGCGGTCGCGCCACTCGGTGATCTCCATGCGGTCGGTCAGCCGGAAGGGGCCGATCTTGGTGTCGCAGTCGAAGGTCGTGCCCACGCCGCGTCGCTTCGACGAGGCGAACCGGATGGCCACCGCGTCGGCCATCCACTCGACGTGGCGGCCGACGTCGTCGATCTCGTCCCACACCGCCGAGGGCGGAGCCTCGATCACCACCGAGACCGTGACCCGGCTCACCCGTCCGCCCGCCGCGCCGGAGTTGCGGCCCGGCTCACCCCTCGAGGTGGGACTTGACGGCCTTGAGGCTGCCCTCGTAGATCGGCACGAACAGCTCGAGCGCCTCGTCGGGGGTCACGGTGACCTCCCACACGAGCGTCGAGCCGTCGCCGTCGGGGCGCACCGAGATGTTGACCTGGTGGGAGTCGACCGGCACCGGCCCGCCGACGATGGCGTAGCTGAAGGTGCGGTCGTCGTCGTCCTTGGCGACCAGGCGCTCCTGGATCTCCATGCCCATGGTCGAGACGGTGCGTACGTCGCCCTCGACGGTGACCGACTCCACGCCGGGCATGTACGACAGGTCGCCGAACTCGTGGATCAGGTCCCAGACCTGGTCCGGAGTCGCGTCGATGTGGATCTCCGGGGCGCTCGATGCCATGGGCGTGAGTGTTGCACCTACCGGCCCGACCCGGTGGCGTCGGCCCCCTCCGGGTCGGCGGCGGCGTAGACGGACACGTGGCCGACGCTCCCGTCGGCGTCGAAGGGCTCACCCGCCCAGCTCCCCCACCGCTCGACCAGGCCCAGCCCGGCGCCGGCCGCCGACCCGTCGAGCTGGTCCGGCGTCAGGTAGCGAAGGTGCCACGGTCGGAGTCGCACCCCGCCCGCCTCGGTCAGCTCGACGTACTGGCCGGCGAGCTGCTGGGCCTCGGGGTCGTGGCGGCTGACCGAGAGGACGACGGCGTCGGCGGTCAGCGAGCGCACCTCGACGGCGGTGCGCCGCTCGTCCCCGACGTCAGCGGGCACGAACGCCTCGATCACGAAGCGGCCGGTCCCCGGCGCCAGGCGCGCCGCCACCCCGGCCAGGCAGCGGTGCTGCGCGGCGGCGGAACCCAGGTTGAAGAAGCTGTTCCAGGCGATCACCACCAGGTCGAAGCGCCCGTCCGCGCTCGACCGGTCGTCGCTCGACCCGTCGCCCGACGCCTCGAGCAGGTCGTCGAGTCCGGCGAGGTCGGCCATGTCGGCCTCGACCGCCCGCACCCGGTCGGCCCCGGGCTTGGCCCGGAGGCGGGCGAGCATGGCCGCCGAGGCGTCCACGCCGGTGACGCGGAGCCCGGCGGCGGCCAGCGGCAGGGCCAGCCGACCGGTGCCCACCCCGAGCTCCAGGACCCGGGCCCGGGGGCCGCCGGCCGCCTGCGCCAGCGGCACCAGCCGGTCGACGGCGCCCGCGGTGTCGAGCGAGTCGGCGAACCAGTCGTCGTAGACGTCGGCCAGGCCGTCGCCGTAGCTCGACGCCTCGTACCCGGGCAGCTCCATGGCGCCATCATCGCCGCCGCCCGATCGAACAGGCACCGTGGCGTCGGCGTGGCGGCGCCGGGCGGCCCCGCCGACCCGAGCCCTGCCCGGCTCCGGCGACCTGCCGCCCTCCTAGCCTGGTGGGCACCATGGCGTCGCCGACCACCTACCTCGACCACGCGGCGACCACGCCGCTGCGACCCGAGGCCCGTGCCGCCCTGCTCGAGTGGTTGGGCGACGGCGGCGGACCGGGCGGCTACGGCAACCCCTCGGGCTCGCACCACGTCGCCCGGCGGGCCCGGCGGGCCCTCGACGACGCCCGCGACGAGCTGGCCGACGTGGTCGGCTGCCGGCCCGGCGAGGTCGTGTTCACCTCCGGCGGGACCGAGGCGGACAACCTGGCCGTGACCGGTTCGCTGTCCGCCTCCGACGCGCCTCGCCCCCTGGCGGTGTGCAGCGCCGTCGAGCACCACGCCGTGCTCGATCCGGTCCACCGCGCCGACGGCGTCACCGTGGGCGTCGACCGGCTCGGGCGGCTCGATCTCGACGACCTGCGCCGGGTGCTCGCCTCGGCCACCGCCGACGGCCGGGAGGTGGCGCTGGTGTCGGTGCTGCTCGCCAACAACGAGGTCGGCACGGTCCAGGAGCTCGATGCCGTGGCCGACGTGGTCGACGAGCTCGCGCCCGGCGCCGCCCTGCACACCGACGCGGTCCAGGCCCTCTGCTGGCTCGACCTCCCGCCGCGCGCCGCTCGGGCCGACCTGATCTCGTTGAGCGGCCACAAGTTCGGCGGTCCGCAGGGCATCGGCGCCCTCGTCGTGCGCGACGGCACCCGGCTCACGCCCATGCTGGCCGGGGGTGGCCAGGAGCGTCGCCGCCGCAGCGGCACCCAGAACGTGGCCGGCGCGGTCGCCATGGCCGCCGCCGCCCGGGCCACCGCCGACGGGCGCAAGGCCGAGGTCGAGCGCATCGAGGCCGAGCGCGACCGGCTGGTCGACGGCCTGCTGGCCGCCATCCCCGGGGCCGTGGTCACCGCCGCCGGTCCGGACGGCGGCCGCCACCACCTGGTCGCCGGCGCCGCCCACCTGTGCCTCCCCGGCGCCCAGAGCGAGGAGCTGCTGTTCCTGCTCGACCAGGAGGGGCTCTGCGCCACGGCCGGGTCCTCCTGCGCCAGCGGGGCCCTCGACCCGTCCCCGGTGCTGGCGGCGCTGGGCGTCCCGCCCGAACTGGCCGCCGGTGCGCTGCGGCTGTCGCTCGGCTGGACCACCACCGGCGACGACGTCGACCGCGCCCTGGCGGTCGTCCCCGCCGCCGTCGACCGACTGCGCCGCTCGGCCGCGCCGTGAGCCCGTCCCGATCGGCGGGGCCCCGCCGGGTGCTGGTCGCCATGTCCGGCGGCGTCGACTCGTCGGTGGCCGCCGCCCTGCTGCGCGACGCGGGCCACCACGTCGTCGGCGTCACCCTGAAGCTCTGGGGCGGCGAGTCCGACACCGGGTGCTGCTCGGTGTCCGACGTCGACGACGCCCGGCGCGCCGCCGACCGCCTCGGGATCGAGCACCACGTCTTCAACTTCGGGCACGAGTTCACCGAGCACGTGGTCGCCCCCTACGTCGCCGACCACGGCGCCGGCCGCACGCCGAACCCGTGCATCGAGTGCAACCGGCACCTCAAGTTCGACCGGCTGCTGCAGCGGGCCCGGGTCCTCGGCTTCGACGCCGTCGCCACCGGCCACCACGCCCGCGTCGTCGACCACGACGGCCACCGGTTCGTGGCCCGCGGCCGCGACGGGGCCAAGGACCAGTCCTACGTGCTGCACGTCCTCGGCCAGGACCAGCTCCGCCGCGTGCTGCTGCCGATCGGTCCCCTGACCAAGGTCGAGGTCCGGCAGGTCGCCGCCCGCCTGGGCCTGCCCACCGCCGCCAAGCCCGACAGCCAGGACGTCTGCTTCATCACCACCGTCGAGGGTCGGGCCCGCTTCCTCGACCGCCGCCTGCCGCTCACCCCCGGACGGGTGGTCGACCTCGACGGCGAGCCGGTGGGATCGGTCGACGCCGTCGAGCTGGTCACCGTCGGGCAGCGCCGGGGGCTCGGCACCGACGGCGGCCACGCCCCCCGCTTCGCCCTGTCGGCCGACCCCGCCACCGCCACCGTCGTGGTCGGCTCGGCGGGCGACCTGCTGGTCGACGAGCAGCCCGTCACCGACCTGCGCTGGACCGCCGGACCCGTCGACGGCCCGGTGCTGGTCCAGACCAGCGCCCACGGAACCGCCGTCGCGGCGTCGATCGTCCCGACGGACGGGTCGGGACGGGACGACGCCGACGGCCGCGCCACCGTCCGCTGGGCCGAACCGCACCGGCGGATCGCCCCCGGCCAGAGCGTGGTGCTCTACCTCGACGACCGGGTGGTCGGCGGGGCGCTCGCGGTTGAGTCCCGCTGAAGCCCGGGTCGGCCGGGCCGTGGGCCGGTCGACCGGTCAGCGGCCGGTGAAGGTCGCCTTGCCGGGGCCGTGCTCGAGGAAGCTGGCCACGCCGATGCCGGCGTCGTCGGTGCTGAACACCTCGACGAAGCGCTCCTGCTCCATGGCCAGGCCGGCGGCGAGGTCGACGTCGAGCCCCCGGTCGATGGCCTGCTTGGCCAGCGCCTGGGCGGCGACCGCCCCCGACGCCAGCGCCGCGGCCCGGGCCAGCGCCCGGTCGTGCAGCTCCTCGCCGGCGACCACCTCGTCGGCCAGGCCCATGGCGAGGGCCTCCTCGGCCCGCACCTGCCGACCGCTCAGGATCAGGTCCTTGGCCCGGGCCGGCCCCACCAGCCGGGCCAGGCGCTGGGTGCCGCCGCCGCCGGGGATGATGCCGAGCAGGATCTCCGGCTGGCCGAAGACCGCCCGCTCGCCGGCGATGCGGAAGTCGCAGGCCAGGGCGAGCTCGCACCCGCCCCCGAGGGCGTAGCCGCTGACCGCGGCGATGGTCGCCCGGGGGATCTCGGCCACCGCCGTCAGCGAGCGCAGGAACAGGTCGCCCACCTCGGCCGCCCGCTCCGGGCCGGAGAACTCGGAGATGTCGGCACCGGCCGCGAAGACCTTGTCACCGCCGGTGATCACCACCGCCCCCGGCGGGTCGGCCGTCAGCTCGTCGGCGACGTCGAGCAGCCCGGTGAGCACGGCGCTCGACAGGGCGTTGACCTTGGGGTTCTGCAGGCGGACGACGGCGACGCCGTCAGGACGTCGCTCGAGGTCGACGACGGGCGGGCTGGGCTCGGCGGTCATGGGCTCCTCCTCGGTCGGGGGAGCGACGCTACGCCGCCGGCTCCTCGGGGAGATCCGGGCGGCCGACCGCCCACGACAGGGTGAGGGCCAGGCCGGTCGCCGCCGCCTGGGCCAGGTGGTCGTCGAACGGGAAGCGCGACCGCAGCCCGAGCGGCTCGCGGGCCCAGTCCGGTAGGAGCCCGATGGCGGCCCGCATGATCACCTGGCGCCCGGTCTGCTCGACGGGGTCGCGCACCGGACGGAGCAGCTCGTGCACCGTCTCGAGGGCGGCGTCGGTGGCGGCCAGCTCGGGCCGGACCGCCTCGAAGTAGGCCTCGACCTGGCGCACCGAGCGGGGCACCTCGGTGGCACCGAGCGCCTCGGCCACCGCGGCCACCTCGTCGAGGTAGCGGTCGCGGTCGGGCCGGGGCAGCGGGCGGGTGCTGTAGCGCTGGTAGGCCCGCAGGAACTGCCAGACCTCAGCCACGTGCACCCAGCGCAGCAGGTCCGGATCGCTGGCCGCGTAGGGGACGCCGTCGGGCCGGATGCCGACGACCTGCCGGTGGATGCGGCGCACCTGCTCGACCGCCGCCGACGCGTCGGCCGACGAGCCGTAGGTGGTGGCGCCGAGGAAGCCGGCGGTGCGCTGGAGCCGACCGAGCGGGTCCTCCCGCCAGTTGGAGTGCTGGTCGACGCCCGCCATGGCGCCGGGGTGCAGGGTCTGCAGCAGCAGGGAGCTGAACCCGCCGACCAGCATCGACCCGACGTCCGCGTGCACCCGCCAGGCGACCGATCCCGGGCCGAACCACCCGAGGTCGTCGCGACCGACCTCGATCGGGCGGGGCTCGGGCGAGCCGGTCACCGCCTGGCGGAGGGCACCGGCCAACCGTCGGCGGAACGGTTCGAGCGGGTCGAGCAGGACGATCGCCACCCGTCCATTGTGCCGGGCGGGGGCCGCGGCTCAGGCGTCGAGCGGGCCGACCACCCGGTCGGCGGCGGCCCACGGGTCGAGCCGATGGGCGGCCACGTCGTCCTCGAGCGTGGTCAGCTCGCCGTCGGCCAGCAGCGACTCGGCCCGCCGGCGCAGCCGGTGCGCCACGACCAGGCTCAGCTCCTCGCGCAGCCGGGCCGACCGGCGCTCCTGCAGCCGGCCGTCCGCGGTGAGCCAGGCCTGGTGGCGGCCCACCGCCTCCCACACCTCGGCCACGCCGGCGCCGGTGGTCGCCACCGTCTCGAGGACGGGCGGACGCCAGGAGCCCTCGCCGTCGGTCGCGGTCAGGTCGAGCATCTGCTCGAGGTCCCGCCGGGTGTCGCGCACGCCGTCACGGTCGGCCTTGTTGATCACGAAGACGTCGGCCACCTCGAGGAGCCCCGCCTTGTTGGCCTGCACAGCGTCGCCCCAGCCGGGGTTCACCACCACCACGGTCGTGTCGGTCGCGCCGGCCACCTCGACCTCGACCTGTCCCACCCCGACGGTCTCGACCAGGACCCAGCCGAAGCCGCAGGCGTCGAGGACCCGGACCGCCTCGGGCGTGGCCAGCGTCAGCCCGCCGAGGTGGCCTCGGGTGGCCATCGAGCGGATGAACACCGACGGGTCGAGGCTGTGGTCGCCCATCCGCACCCGGTCGCCGAGGATGGCCCCGCCGGTGAACGGCGACGACGGGTCGATGGCCAGCACCGCCACCGCCAGGTCGCGCTCACGCAGCACCGAGACCAGCGCGCTGGTCAACGTCGACTTGCCGGCCCCCGGGGCACCGGTCAGCCCGACGGTGTGGGCCGAGCCGCTCTCGGGGAACACCAGCCGGCCGACCTGGCGGGCGGGCTCGCCGCCGGCCTCGACCAGCGACAGCAGCCGGGCCAGCGCGCCGCGCGCGCCGGAGCGGGCGTCGACGAACAGCGCCTCGGGGTCCCTACCGGTCGCCACCTGCGATCAGAGCGAGACGATGCTCTCGCTCTCGGTGCCCAGCGCCTCGACGGCGGTGACGCCCTCGACCCGGTCCTTCAGGATGCGCTCGACCCCGGCCTGGAGCGTGAGGGTGGAGGCCGGGCAGCTCACGCAGGCGCCGACCAGCTCGACGGTGACCACGCCGGTCGCCTCGTCGATCCCACGCAGGAAGATGTCGCCGCCGTCGGCCTGGACGGCCGGGCGGATCGCCTCGATGGTGGCCTGGACCTGCGCTTCCACGTCACCCAGTGTCGCACGACCTCGGCCCGGTGCCGCACCCGCGGCACGTGTCGCCCGGCACGTCCGGGAAGGGTGCCGCCTGGCACGAGCGGTCCGGGAGCGCGAACCTGGCGGGCGTGCCCGTCCTCGCCGCCGTCCTCGCCCACCAGGGCGGATGGGACGAGATGCTCATGGTGGCGGTGCCGATCGCGCTGTTCGCCGGCCTGCTCCACCTGGCCAACAAGCGGGCCCAGGCCGGCCTCGACGCCGACGGGGACGACGCCGCCGCCGACGAGCCCCGCGACATCACCCCTGGCTGACCCTCCGGCACGGTGGCACGGGCACACAGGACCCTCGAGGTCGACCGCGCCACCCTGGACCACCTGCTCCGCCCCCGCTCGGGCCTGACGACCGAGCGGCGGTCCGAGGATCCGGCCGGGGCCGACGAGCCGTCGCCGTCGCCGTCGGAAGGGATCGCCCGGTTCGAGGACGAGGGCGGGCCGTTCGAGCACTACCAGCGCACCGTCCGCTACCGGCCGGCTGACGGCCGCGCCGAGCGGTTCCACGTCGAGGAGGCCACCGACTTCAAGCTGGCCATCCCGATCTGGGGCTTCCTCTTCGTCCCGCTCATCAAGCGGACCCTCCGCAAGCCGACCCCCGCCGTGGGCGCCGATCCCGACGCCCCGGTCGAGGCCGAACGGGTGCCCCTGTGGGCGCCCCCGGACCACCTCGACGCGCTGGGCCTCGTCGGTGCTGGCCCTGCTCTGCACCGTCGCCCTGGTCGTCGGCTACCTCGGCACGGTCATCACCCAGACCATCACCTTCGCCGCCCGCCAGTTCGGGGCCAGCGACGCCAGCCAGGGGGTGACCCTGGCGGCGGTCCGGGCCGGGGTGCTCGGGTCGGTCGTCCTGATGGCGATGGCCGACCGCCAGGGCCGGCGCAAGCTGCTGCTCGGCTCGGCCGCCGCCGGCTGCGTCACCTGCGTCCTCGGCGCCGTCTCGACCGGGCTGTGGACCCTCGGCGTCGGCCAGGCCATCTCCCGGGGCTTCTCGACCACCGCGGTGGTGCTCCTCACCGTGCTGGCCGCCGAGGAGATGCCCGCCGGCGCCCGGGCCTACGCGGTCGGCGTGATGACCCTGACCGGCGCGCTGGGGGCCGGCACCGCGGTGTGGGCGCTGCCGCTCGCCGACCTCGGCGAGAACGGCTGGCGCATCCTCTATGTGATCCCCCTGCTCTACCTGCCGCTGCTGCTCTACGTCTGGCGGCGCCTGCCCGAGAGCCGGCGCTTCGCCGAGCACCACGTCGAGAGCCGGGTCTCCGGCCACCTGGCCAGGCTGCGCCTGCTCGCCGCCACCTTCTTCCTGACCTCGGTGTTCAGCCAGCCCGCCTCGGCGCTGCAGAACGAGTTCCTGCGCAGCGAGCGCGGCTTCGCCGCCTCCCGGATCTCGCTCTTCGTGCTGGCCACCAGCACCCCGGGCGTCCTCGGCATCCTCATCGGCGGCCGCCTGGCCGACACCGTGGGACGTCGAAGGGTGGCGACGGTGGCGGTGGTCGGCGGATCGGTCGCGACCGTCTGCTCGCTCCTCTCCCACGGGTGGCCGATGTGGGTGTGGGCGGTGGGGGCGGTCGTCCTCGGCGCGGCCGCCGTGCCGACCCTCGGCGTGTTCGGGCCCGAGCTGTTCCCCACCTCGCTCCGGGGCAAGGCGAACGGCATCATCCAGCTCATCGCGGTGGCCGGCAGCAGCGTCGGTCTGATCTCCGCCGGCGTCATGAGCGACCACATCGGCCTGGGACGGGCGATGGCCGTGCTGCTGGTGGCGCCGCTGCTGGTCGGCGGCCTGCTGCTCGTCGCCTACCCGGAGACGGCGGCCATCGAGCTCGAGGTGCTCAACCCCGAGGACGCCGACCCCGGGGGTCCGCCCGGGGCCGCTCCCCTGGGCGGTGAGGGCGGCCGGTACGCTCCCGGCCCGTGACGGCCGCACCCCTCCGCCGCCGCCTCGTCGCCGTCGTGCTGGTGGTGGCGGGGTTCGCCACCGCCTGCAGCCACGGCGGCTCCGACGCCCGCAGGCCCACCACCACCCGGCGGTCGACCACGACCGCCACCACGGCGGTGGCCACCAGCGCCGCCGCGCCGAGCAGCGCGCCCTCCACCGAGGCCCCGACCACCACGCCGGCCGACGACGGCGGGCCCGGCTCCCCTGCGCCGACCAGCCTGATCGCCCACGCCACCAACCCCCGCACCGACGTCCACGACAGCCCCGGCGGGGCGGTGGTCGAGACCCTGGACAACCCCATCTCCTCGGGGGCGCCGCTGGTGTTCCTCGTGGTGCAGCAGCAGGGCGACTGGCTGCAGGTGCTCCTGCCCACCCGGCCCAACGGCAGCACCGGCTGGATCCCGACCGCCGACGCCGGCCTCAGCACGACCGACTACCGCATCGACGTGGTGCTCTCCAGGCACCTGGCGACGGTGATGCAGGGCGCCACCCCGGTGCTGCAGGCCCCGATCGCCGTGGGGACCAGCGACACCCCGACGCCGGCCCAGACCTTCTACATCACCGAGCTGCTCAAGCCCACCGACGCCGCCGGCACCTACATCCCCGACGGGGACTACGGCCCCTACGCCTACGGGCTGTCGGGCCACTCCGACGTGCTGCAGACCTTCGGCGGCGGTGACGGCCAACTCGGCATCCACGGCACCAACGCCCCTCAGCTGCTCGGCACCGACGTGAGCCACGGCTGCATCCGCATGAGCAACGAGAACATCACCAGGCTGGCCCAGCTCCTCCCCCTCGGCGTCCCCGTCCGCGTCTTCCCGTAGTTCGGGCGCCGCGTTGCTGGGCGCCGCCCCACGGACGGCGCTGGCTTCGCCGTGATGGGTGTCATCAGGTGTGCTGCTCCGCCTGGCGGCTGCGCAGCCTTGCTGGGCGCCGCCCCACGGGCGGCGCTGGCTTCGCCGTGATGGGTGTCATCAGGTGCGCTGCTCCGCCTCGCGGCTGCGTCGCCTTGCTGGGCGCCGCCCCACGGGCGGCGCTGGCTTCGCCGTGATGGGTGTCATCAGGTGCGCTGCTCCGCCTGGCGGCTGCGCAGCCTTGCTGGGCGCCGCCCCACCGGCCGCGCTGGCTTCGCCGTGATGGGTGTCATCAGGTGCGCTGCTCCGCCTCGCGGCTGCGCAGCCTTGCTGGGCGCCGCCCCACGGGCGGCGCCCATGTCACAGCGCCTTCAGGAAGGTGGTGACCGCGGCGCAGATCTCGCTGTCGGCGTGCTTGACGTCGTGGCCCCCGACCACCCAGACGTGGGTGACCGGACCGGGGATGGCGGCGGTCGCCGCCTCCAGCTCGTCGGGCGAGCCGAAGGGGTCCTTGCGACCGGACACGAACAGGCAGGGCAGGTCGAGCGCGGGCAGGTGGTCGGTGCGCAGCTTCTCGGGCCGGCCCGGCGGGTGGAGGGGGTAGCTGAGCAGGATCAGCCCGGCCGCCGGCAGCCCCTCGGCCACCGCCATCGAGCACATCCGGCCCCCCATCGACCGTCCGCCGAGCACCAGGCGATCGGGCCGGACCCGCGCTCGGGCGACGAGCGCCGCCGCCTCCTCCACCACGGTGGCGATCAGCTTCGGTGCCCGGTCCGGCGCCTTGCGACCCTCGCGGCGATAGGGGAAGTCGATGCGGGCGGTCGGCAGCGGTGACACCGCCTGCTCGACCGCCAGCAGGGTGTGGTGGTCGCGGTCGGAACCCGCCCCCGGGGTGAGCAGCAGCGCTCCGGGTCGGGTGCGGCGGGCGGCCATGCGGTCGGCGATCAGCCGGCGAGCAGGATGCGCCGGGCCTCGGTGAGCTCGGCGATGCGAGCGGCGGCGTCGTCGACCACGCCGCCGTGGTCGGGGTGGGCCATCCGCAGCAGCTCGCGGAAGCGGCGCTGGACCGCCGAGCGATCCGGTCGGGCGATGTCGGCGGCCCCGGTGACGGCCGGCTCGGCCAGCAACCCGAGCACCCCGAGCGCCCACGAGACCGGGTCGCCGGTGCGGGCCGGCGTCCAGCGATCGCCGCCGCCGGAGCCGGTGAGGAAGCCGATCAGCGCAAGGTCGACCTCGCCCCGCCACCGCATGCCCTTGCGGATGAGGGCCATGACCGAGGGCCGGGCCGACGGGAGCAGCTGGCCGGCCGCGTAGATGGCCGACAGCACCTGCGGGGCCGCGTTGGCCCGGTCGTCGAAGTCGAAGGTGAGCCGCTCGCCGTCGCCGCGGAGGCGGTGGCGGTGGCGGTTCAGGCCGATGTGATCGGTCTGGAAGCGGTGGCGAAGCCGCGGCTGCGGGATCCGCTCGCCGCCCTCGAGCTGGTAGGTGAGCCGCACCAGGTCCTGGTGCATGTCGTCGTCGATCCCGGCGATGGCGGCGGCCACCAGCCCCCCGAGCAGCAGGCCGCCGAAGCCGGGCGCCGGCGTGACCGGCAGGTCGGCGTGGCCGAGGGCGACGCGCCGGGTGGGCGCGATCGGGCGCGAGTGGAACACCTCCAGCTCGGCCAGGATCACCGGGCAAACCTACCGGAGGGCCTTCGCCGTCCCGTAGGCGGAGCGTGGGACCGTCCGTCGTCCGCGGCGCGTCCTCAGCCCGTCCTGTCGGCGCGAGCGGGAGCCGACGGTGCCGTGACCGGCGCGGTCAGACGTAGTCGCGCAGGTGCTCGCGGACCGACTTGGCGGCGTCCAGGACGTCGGCCTCGTCGAGGGGTTCGGCCTCCACGGCCGAGCGGAGCGCCTCGACCCGCTCGATCAGGTCGTCCCAGACCGGACGGGCGATCCCGTAGGGCAGGCGGAGCCCGGCGGCGGCGTCGGTGGCGGCGGCCAGCTGGCGGGCGTCGTGGCGGTCCTTGGGGTGGTGCAGCAGACGATCGGCGACCACGAACAGGTCGGACATCACCGACTCGGCGTCGGGGCCGTCGCCCTCGCCCTGGCCGTCGTCCCCGTCCTCGTCGTCGGTGCGGGGATCGGCGTCGATCAGGTCGGCGGTGGCGACCCGGTCGACCACCGCGTCGGTGTGGTCCTGGTCGTCGATGGCCACGACCAGGTTGTCGTCGTCGTCCCAGCCGTGGGCGACGCCATCGGTGGTGAGGGCCTCGCCGAGCTGTGACCGGCGCTCCTCGTCCCACCCGTCGAGCTCGTAGACGATCCGGTCGACGTCGGGATCGAGGGTGGGCTGGTCGGTGACCTCGACCTGGTCGACCAGCCGGTCGACCCGCCGCTCGTCGACCGCGCCCACGACCAGCGTGCCGCTCTCCCAGACGTGGGCGATGAGCTCACCGACGAGGAGCTGGTCGAGGAGGGTGCGGGCCTCGCCGCTCCACTCGCTCAGGTCGTAGGTCATCTGCTCGACGTTCGGGTCGGGTTCGCCGACGGCCTCGGGGTCGACGCCGGAGCCCGCGACCAGCTCGACGTCGCAGTCCGCGCAGCGCGTGGCGCTGGCGATGTACTCGGCCCCGCACTCCGGACACGTCCTGGTCGCCATCGCCGCCGAACCTAGCCGTACCCATGGCGAGCACCTGCGGCGCTCGCTCCCGGCTCGTCGCTGGCGCTTCCCTCCCGTGCTGATGGCGAGCACCTGCGGCGCTCGCTCCCGGCTCGTCGCTGGCGCTTCCCTCGCCGTGCTGATGGCGAGCACCTGCGGCGCTCGCTCCCGGCTCGTCGCTGGCGCTTCCCTCGCCGTGCTGATGGCGAGCACCTGCGGCGCTCGCTCCCGGCTCGTCGCTGGCGCTTCCCTCGCCGGCCGCTCCAGCCGTCGGCCAGCTTTCTCGGGACATCTGGCGCGTGGACACGCGCTCCTTGTCCCGAGATCATCCAGGTCGGCCGTGGGGCGGCGCCCGACAGCGCTGCGCAGCCGCCAGGCGGAGCAGCACGACAGATGACACCACCATGGCGAAGCCGTCCCGGCGAGGCCTGCCGAGCCGGGACCTAGAGATATGGCGTCTCGGTGTGGCGGCCGAAGACGGCGGCCAGGGCGTCGATGATCTCGCCCTCGGTCGCGTAGGTGGACACCGCGTCGATGAGCGCCGGCATGAGGTTCACCTCGGGATCGGCCGCCTCGGCGCCCAGCCGGTCGAGGGCGGTGGCCACCGCGCCGCTGTCGCGGTCGGCCTTCACCGCCTGCAGGCGCTTGATCTGGGCCGCCTCCTGCTCGGCGCTGATCTGCAGCAGGTCGAGACCGCCCTCGTCGCCCTCGGTGAAGCGGTTCACGCCGACCACGACCCGGCGGCCGTCGTTCACCTTCCGCTCGAGCTCGTAGGCCGCGTCGGCGATCTCGCCCTGGAACCACCCCTCGTCGAGGGCGACGTGCACCCCCTCGAGCATCGAGCCTGCGCCGAGGTCGTCGAGGTGGGCGAAGACGTCCTCGGCCCGGCGCTCGAGCTCGTCGGTGAGCGCCTCGACGTACCACGAGCCGCCGAGCGGGTCCGCCACGTTGGCCGCGCCCGGTCTCGTGGGCGATCACCTGCTGGGTGCGCAGCGCGATCCGGGCCGCCTTCTCGCTGGGCAGCGCCATGGCCTCGTCCATCGAGTTGGTGTGCAGGCTCTGCGTGCCGCCGAGCACGCCGGCCAGGGCCTCGATGGCGGTGCGGGCGATGTTCAGCTCCGGCTGCTGGGCGGTGAGCGACACGCCGGCGGTCTGGGTGTGGAACCGCATGCGCATCGAGCGGGGATCGGTGGCCCCGTAGCGGTCCTGCATCCAGCGGGCCCAGATGCGCCGGGCGGCGCGGTACTTGGCGATCTCCTCGAAGAAGTCGATGTGGGCGTTGAAGAAGAAGCTGAGCCGGGGGGCGAAGGCGTCGACCTCGAGCCCGGCCTGGCGGGCCAGCTCCACGTAGGCGAACCCGTTGGCCACGGTGAAGGCCAGCTCCTGGGCGGCGGTCGAACCGGCCTCGCGGATGTGGTAGCCGGAGATGCTGACCGGGTGCCACCGGGGCATCTCGGCGGCGGCGAAGGCGATGGTGTCCCGCACCAGCCGCATGCTCGGCCGCGGCGGGAAGATGAACTCCTTCTGGGCCTGGTACTCCTTCAGGATGTCGTTCTGGAGCGTGCCGCCCAGCCGGGCCCGCTCCACGCCGGAGCCCTCGGCGGTGGCCACGTACATGGCCAGCAGCACCGCGGCCGGCGAGTTGATGGTCATCGACGTGGTGACCGCGCCGAGGTCGATGCCGGCGAAGAGGTCCTGCACGTCGGCCAGGGTGTCGACGGCCACGCCGCACTTGCCGACCTCGCCGTCGGCCAGGGGGTCGTCGCTGTCGCGGCCCATCAGCGTGGGCAGGTCGAAGGCGGTCGAGAGGCCGTCCCCGCCGTTGGCCAGGATGGCCCGGAACCGCTCGTTGGTGTCGGTGGCGGTGCCGAAGCCGGCGAACATCCGCATCGTCCACAGCTTCGAGCGGTACATCGAGGCGTAGGGGCCCCGCGTGTAGGGGTGCTGGCCGGGGAACGGGCCGTCGTCGGGCCCGTACGCCGCTTCGACCGGCACGCCGGACATCGTCGTGAACTCGACGTCGCGCCGCGTCGAGGCGTCGAGCTCGCGCTGCCAGTCGTCCCGTGCCGTCACCCGCCCAGCATCCCACCGGAGCCACCGGCCGGGCCAGCACGGCCGGGCGCCGGCCGGGCCTGCTCCCGGGCCCACCGGTGGATGGCGTCGGCCCGCAGGAAGCCGCCGTTGGCCCGGACGACGGCCAGCTCGGAGCGGTCGGGCTCGGCCAGCACCGCCCGTTCGCCGTCCGGCTCCTCGGCCAGCAGCAGCCAGCCCCGCCGGCTCGACGGCGGCCACGCGCCGGTGCCGCCCTCCACCAGCCACGACGAGCGGGGCGCGCCGCTGTCGGGGTCGAGCTCCACCGAGGCCACCGCGCCGCGGTCGGCCGGCGCCCCCTGCACCACGACCACGTCGACCGGGCGCCACCCGGCCACGGACAGGATGCGGTGGGCGGCGCGGAGGTGGCCGGCGTCGAGGGCGACCTGACCGAGCTCGAGCACGGCGTCGACGAAGACCAGCAGGCAGGCGGCGCGCACCACGTCCACCGCCAGGGTCGACGTCGACGATCGGGTGACGGCCCAGCCCACGGCCAGCACCCCAACGGTGGCCAGGCCGTAGGCGGTGCCCCGACGCCGGGCCGAGCGGGCGGCGCCCGCCAGCGCGGCCTCGGCCGAGCCGTCCGACGCGGCCGGCGGCCCCGGCGGGAGCTCGACGCCCTCGGGCCAGCCGGCGGCCGCCAGCCGGCCGGCGTCCACCTCGACCTCGCCCACCCACCGGACGCCCTGGGCCTCGCAGGCCCGCCGGAGGGCGGCGACCGCCATCCCCCGGGAGATCCGGGCGGCCGCCACCCTGCCCCAGGGATCGAGCACCACCACCTGGCCGGGGTCGGTCCGACCGGCCCGGAGCCGACCGGACCGGCCGGTCCGCCAGACGCCGACCGCGCCGACCTCCCCGCGCTCGAAGCGCTGCACCAGGTCGGCGTCGAGCAGCTGCACCCCGTCGGGGCCGACGGCCACGCTCACCACGCCGACCCGCTGGAACCACCTGCGACCGAGCAGGCTCAGCCCGACCAGCACGAGCACCGCCCACCAGGTGCCGCCGGCGACGAGGACCACGTCGAACCCGGCAGCCAGCGCCACCACGCCGAGCAGCGCCGTGCCGTTGGCCGCGGTCGACGTCCCCTCGGCCCGTCGTCGATCGGCGCGGGCGGCTCGACGCAGCTGCACCCCCTGCTCATCGGCACCGGCCGGGCGTCGATGACCACCCGCCCGGGCCCCGCCCGGCGGACGAGACGGCCGTCACCCCTCCACTACTGTCCCGGCCCATGCGATCGAAGGACGCGCCCGATCGGAACCTGGCCATGGAGCTGGTCCGCGTCACCGAAGCCGCCGCCATGGCGGCCTCCAGCTGGATGGGACGCGGGGACAAGAACGGGGCCGACGGGGCCGCCGTCGACGCCATGCGGATCGTCCTCGACACCGTGAGCATGGACGGCATCGTCGTCATCGGCGAGGGCGAGAAGGACGAGGCGCCCATGCTCTACAACGGCGAGAGCATCGGCGACGGCAACCCCCCGCAGACCGACATCGCCGTCGACCCCGTCGACGGCACCACCCTGACCGCGCTCGGGCGCGGCAACGCGCTGGCAGTCATCGCGGTGTCCGAGCGGGGCACGATGTTCGACCCCGGGCCCTGCGTCTACATGGAGAAGGTGGCGGTCGGTCCCGACGCCGCCGGGGCCATCGACATCACCCGCAGCGCCACCGAGAACCTGCAGGCGGTGGCCGAGGCCAAGGCCACCGACGTCACCGACCTCACCGCGGTCATCCTCGACCGGCCCCGCCACGAGGACCTGATCGCCGAGGTCCGCTCGGCCGGAGCCCGCATCCGCCTCATCCCCGACGGCGACGTGGCCGGCGCCATCTCCACCGCGTGGCGCGACTCGGGCGCCGACATCCTCCTCGGCATCGGCGGCACGCCGGAGGGCGTCATCTCCGCCGCCGCCCTGAAGTGCATGGGCGGCACCATGCAGGGACGCCTGTGGCCGCGTGACGACGGCGAGCGCCAGGCCGCCGTCGACGCCGGCTACGACCTGGATCGGGTCCTCTCCGAGGACGACCTCGTCTCGGGCGACAACTGCTTCTTCGCCGCCACCGGCATCACCGACGGCGAGCTCCTCAAGGGCGTGCACATCGACGCCCGCCACGCCCACACCCAGTCGTTGGTCATGCGGTCGAAGTCGGGCACCGTCCGCCTGATCAACGCGAGCCATCCCATCGCCAAGCTCACCCGGTTGGGGATGCCGGGCCAGCGATGACCTGACACCCCCGGGGGGAACCATGACCGCGCCCGATGGCCACGTGACCGTCTTCTACAACCCGCGCTGCTCCAAGTGCCGATCGGCGCGCCAGCTGCTCGAGGAGCGAGAGGTCGACGTCGAGATCTACGAGTACCTGAAGGCGGCGCCCGGTCGCGACGACATCGAGCGGGTGCTGACCCTGCTCGGCGCCGACGACCCCCGGGACATGATGCGGACGGGCGAGGACGCCTACCGCGACCTCGACCTGGCCGACGCCGACCGCAACGAGCTGGTCGACGCCATGGTCGCCCATCCCATCCTGATCGAGCGCCCCATCGTCATCCGGGGCGACCGGGCGGTGATCGCCCGCCCCCCCGAGCGCCTGCTCGAGCTGCTCGAGGACTGAGCGGGCGGGCCGAAGCCGCCGGCCGCACCACCAGCGCGGTGCGGGGCGGTCAGGCCGGGCGGCGGCTCCACCGGCCGGGGCCGTCGGCGCTCCATCCCACCTGGTCGAGCGCCGCCGCCAGGGGCGAGCCCTCGGGCGCGGCGGCGTGGAGCCGGTCGACGTGGCGGCCGGCGGCCAGGGACTCGGCGTGGCGCAGCAGCAGCCGGCCGACGCCCTGCCGTCGGTGCTCGGCGACGACGCCCACCGACGCCAGGCGCCCGGCCGCCGGATCCCCGGCCGCCGGATCGAGGACGAGGGCACCGACCGCCTGTCCCTCGCGGCGGGCCACCACCGCCAACGTCGAGCCCGGGGCCTGCCACCAGCCCGGCGCGCCGTCGTCGTCGGGGGCATCGTCCGGTGCGGGCGCCGTGGCCGGGGCGACGCCGGCCTGCTCGAGCACCGCTGCGCCCTCGGGGTCGAGCACGGTCGACCAGGACAGCTCGGTCTCCAGGCCGCCGGTGCCGACCCGCACCGGCCCCTCGTCGAAGAGGGCCTCGGCCAGGACCTGCCAGCGCCGCCGCGCGCCCGAGGGGACCAGCTCGAGGAGCTGCACCGCCCGGAACGTCACCGAGCGCCGGTAGCCGGAGAGCAGCGCCATCGCCGGCTCGATGCGCTCGACGGGCATCGATCGGCACACCGTCACGTGGGGGACGAACGCCCGCTCGGGTGGACGGCGCCACGGCCCGTCGACCAGGGCGTCGCGGAGCGCGCCCACCGGTTCGACCGGCTCGACGGCGAGGTGGAGGACGGGGTTCACGGGGTGGAACGTGGCGACCGGTCCGAGCACGAGGTCGAGGGGACGGGTGCGGGCCGCCGCACGACGGAGTGCCGCCAGCGCCGCCGTCAGGTCGACCTCGGCCACGTTGGCCGGCGGCACCAGCGTCACGTGCGGCGGGATGCGGGGCCGGGCCGAGTCGCCGAGGGCCAGCCGCAGCCCGTCGACCTCGAGGCCCACCGCGCCGGGCACGACCAGCGCGACCAGCAGACGCCGCCTGGCCACCTCAGCCGGACGGTGGCTCGGCGCCGAGGCCGGTCGGAGCGGCGATGCCGGGCGGCGCCGCACCGTCGGCCGGCGCAGGGTGGGCGGCCGAGGCCGGACCGGTGCGGACCGGGGCCGCTCCGGCCAGCGCCGCCCCGGTGGAGAGGGCGGTGGCCTCCCGTCCGATCCGGGCGCGGGTGAGCTCGGCCGCCTGCTCGACCATGGCCCGCTCCTGGGCGGGCGTGACGAGGGCGATGGCCACGACCATGGCGCCGGCGCAGGCCAGGTACCAGGCGACCAGGCCGATCACCCAGGTCAGGAAGACCACCTGGACCACGATGCGGAGCAGCTCCGGCGGGTCGCCGCGGTCGAGCAGCACCAGCACCCCCCACCACGGCAGCAGCAGCAGCCCCCAGGTGCCGAAGCCCCGGATGATCTGGCCGGGCAGCCGGGTGCCGCAGTGGTGCTCGCCGAGCACGTCGTACATGGAGCCGATCCGTCGCATCCCGGCGCAGTAGAGGTAGTAGATGGCGACGATGCCCGCCACGACCAGCCAGACCACGGCGACGTTGTCGACCGAGTCGTGGGTCGGCCCGGCCAGGACGGCGTCGAGGGCGACCACCAGCAGCGCGCAGGCCCCCGGCGTCAGCGCCCACCACGTGTGCACGTGGCGGCGGCTGACCGGCAGGCTCCGATAGGCCCGGTGCAGCCACCACATCTGCAGCAGGGGGACCGACGCCAGCAGCAGCAGGGTGACCGGCACCAGGGCGGTCGTCGCCGACGGGACCAGCACCACCGAGTCGGTCGAGGTCACGTCGAACCCCTCCCGCCCGATCGAGAGGAACCCGGCGACCATGACCCCGAACACCGCCAGGGTGGGCAGGAGCGAGACGGCCACGACGATCGCCGGCACCCGGGCCGATCGGGCCATGGGGCTGACGCGGTGCAGCGGGCGGTCGGCCAGGGCGTGGGCCGGGCGGAACGGGGTCGCCGCCTGGGCGGCCACGGGCGCGTAGGAGGTGATGACCGGGGCCGGAGGGAACGCCGGACCGTCGGCCGGACCGATCGGACCGGCCGCCTGGCCGATCGGACCGGCCCCGTCGCTCACGACCGCGCCCCGGCCGACGACGGTCACCGCCGGCGGAGCGCCGGTCTCGATCGTGGTCGAGGTGTCGTCGCGGGCGCCGTAGGCCAGCGCGGCGGCGACCAGGACCACGACGGCGACGGCCAGGACGAGCAGGATCCAGAGCAGGTCCGTCGGGTACCAGTGCCGCACCCGGTAGCGCTCGCCCTCCCAGACGAAGCCGTCGTCACGCACCGCCATGGCCATCCCCCATGCCCATGGGGCGACACTAGCGGCGGGCCACCGCCGGCGTGGTCAACCCCGCTCGTCGCTCAGCGAAGGCCGCCGGCCGCCTCGATGCGGACGTGGGCCCGGCGCAGCGCGGCCTCGACCTCGCCGTCGTCGCTCTCCCGCGCCTTCTGCTCGGCCCGCTGCTCGGCCTCCCGGGCCCGGTCGAGGTCGATCTGGCTGGCCAGCTCGGCCACGTCGGAGAGGACCGACACCGCGTTGCCCGACACCTCGACGAAGCCGCCGTGCACGGCCACCAGCTCGTCCTCGCCGTCGGTGGGCCGGATCAGCACCACGCAGGTGTCGAGGGCACCCACGAACGGGGTGTGACCGGTGAGGAAGGCGATCTCGCCCTCCTGCAGGGTGCGGCAGCGGACCATGTCGGCGGAGCCGGTCCAGAGGACCCGCTCCGGCGACACGACCTGGACGTCGAGGGGCATCGTCAGTCGTCCGACTGGAGCTTGGCGGCCTTCTCCCGGGCGGCGTCGGCGCCGCCCACGTTCAGGAAGGCCTGCTCGGGCAGGTCGTCGAGCTCGCCGTCGACCAACGCCTCGAAGCTGTCGACGGTCTCCTCGACCGGCGTGGTCACCCCGGGGAGGCCGGTGAAGGTCTCGGCCACGTACATGGGCTGGGCCAGGAAGCGCTGCACCTTGCGGGCCCGGGCCACCGTGACCCGGTCCTCCTCGGAGAGCTCGTCGAGGCCGAGGATGGCGATGATGTCCTGCAGCTCCTTGTAGCGCTGCAGCACCTGCTGCACCCGCTGGGCCACGGCGTAGTGGCGGTCGCCGACGACCTCGGGGGCGAGGATCGTCGAGGTCGACGCCAGCGGGTCGACCGCCGGGTAGATGCCGAGGGCGGCGATGTCGCGTGACAGCTCGGTGGTGCCGTCGAAGTGGGTGAAGCTGGTGAACGGCGCCGGGTCGGTGTAGTCGTCGGCGGGCACGTACACCGCCTGGAGCGAGGTGATCGAGCGACCGCGGGTCGAGGTGATGCGCTCCTGCAGCTCGCCCATCTCGTCGGCCAGGGTCGGCTGGTAGCCCACCGCCGAGGGCATGCGGCCGAGCAGGGTCGAGACCTCGGAGCCGGCCTGGGTGAAGCGGAAGATGTTGTCGACGAAGAGCAGCACGTCCTGCTGCTGCACGTCGCGGAAGTACTCGGCCATGGTCAGCGCCGACAGGGCGACGCGGAGGCGGACCCCGGGCGGCTCGTCCATCTGGCCGAAGCACAGGGCGGCCTTCTCGAGCACCCCGGACTCCTCCATCTCGATGAAGAGGTCGGTGCCCTCACGGGTGCGTTCGCCGACCCCGGCGAACACCGAGACGCCGCCGTGGTTCTGGGCCACGCGCCGGATCATCTCCTGGATGAGCACGGTCTTGCCCACCCCGGCGCCACCGAACAGGCCGATCTTGCCGCCCTGCTTGTAGGGGGTGAGCAGGTCGATGACCTTGATGCCGGTCTCGAACATCTCCGCCGACGGCTCGAGGCTGTCGAAGTCGGGGGCCGGGCGGTGGATCTCCCACCGGTCGGCCACCTCGCCCAGCTCCTCGCTGGTGATGTCGAGCGGTTCGCCGATCACGTTGAAGACGTGGCCGAGGATCTTGTCGCCGACCGGCACGGTGATGCCGGCGCCGGTGTTGCGCACGGTGGCGCCGCGGGCCAGGCCGTCGGTGGGCTTGAGGCAGATGGCCCGCACCCGGTTGTCGCCGATCTGCTGGGCGACCTCGGCGCGGATCTCGGTGTCCTTGCCGTCGACCTCGAGGGTCATGCTCAGGCAGGTGTTGATCTCGGGCAGGGCGCCGGCCGGGAACTCGGCGTCGATCACCGGCCCGGCGATGGTCACGATGCGCCCTTCCTTCAGGGCGGGGGTCGCGGTCGTCGGGGTGTCGAGGGTGTCGGTCATGGGCCTTCCTTGCTGCGTTCGGCGACCGTGCTCAGTTCGAGCTGGGATCGACGGTGGGTCGGAACAGGTCGGTGGTGCCGCCGGCGGAGTCGACCAGCAGGTCGTCGCCGCCCGATGCACCCTGGCGCAGGGCCTCGGCGCCGCCGACGATCTCCATGATCTCGGTGGTGATGGAGTCCTGGCGCGCCCGGTTCATCTGGCGGCTGAGGCGGGTGATCAGGTCCTCGGCGTTGTCGGTGGCGGACTTCATGGCCCGCTGCTGGGCGGCGAAGAAGCTGGCTGCGCCCTCGAGCAGGGCGGCGTAGAGCCGGGCCTCGGCGTAGCGGGGCAGCAGCGCGTCGAGGATCTCCTCGGGGCTCGGTTCGAACTCGTAGGAGTTGCGGGGGCCGTCGTCGTCGGGCCGCTTCTCCTCGAGGACCTTCGGGTCGAGCGGCATGTAGGGGATGTCGGTGACGACCTGGGTCCCCACCGAGAGGAACCGGGTGTACACCAGCCGGACCTGGTCGATCTCGCCCTCGTCGAAGCGCTCGGTGACGTAGCCGGAGATGCGACGGGCGTCCTCGTAGGAGGGGGCGTCGAGGAAGCCCTCGAAGTTGGCGGCGATGTCGAAGCCCCGGAACTTGAAGTAGCCGGTCGCCTTCTTGCCCACGGTGACGAGGACCGTCTCCTTGCCGTCGCGGCGATCGGCCTCGATGGCGCGCTCGGTGCGGCGGATCACGTTGGAGTTGTAGCCGCCGGCCAGACCACGGTCGCCGGACACGACCACGTAGCCGGTGGTGCGCACCTGCTCGGGCTGCTGCAGGAGCCTGGCGTCGGAGCCGGCGCCGGCGGCGGCCAGGTTGCCGATCACCTGGGTGATCTGGTCGCTGTAGGGACGGGCGGCGGCCACCCGCTGCTGGGCCTTGGCGATGCGGCTGGCGGCGATGAGCTCCATCGCCTTCGTGATCTTCTTGGTCGACTGCACCGACTTGATGCGCCGGCGCAGGACCCGTTCCTGGCCACCAGCCATCGTCTAGGCGCCCGACTCGGCGCCGGGTGCTGACGCGGCGGGCGCCGCGCCCTCGCCGGGCTCGAACTCGGCGGCGAAGTCGGCCAGTGCGGCGTCGAAGGCGTCCTGGTCGTCGATCTTGCCGCTCTCGCGGATGGCGTTCAGCGCACCGCCGTGGCGGGCCTTGAACCAGTCCACCAGGTCGGCCTCGAAGCGGCGGACGTCCTCGATCGGCACCCGGTCGAGGTAGCCGCGGGTGCCGGCGTAGAGCACCAGCACCTGCTCCTCGACCGGCAGGGGCGAGTTCAGCCCCTGCTTGAGCAGCTCGGTGAGCCGGTACCCCCGGTCGAGGGTGGCCTGGGAGACGGCGTCGAGCTCGGAGCCGAAGCTGGCGAAGGCCTCGAGCTCGCGGAACTGGGCCAGGTCGCCCTTCAGCGTGCCGACCGCGGTCTTCATGGCCTTGATCTGGGCGGCACCACCGACCCGCGACACCGACTGGCCGACGTTGATGGCGGGTCGCACGCCGGACTTGAAGAGGTCGTCCTCGAGGAAGATCTGCCCGTCGGTGATCGAGATCACGTTGGTCGGGATGTAGGCGGAGATGTCACCGGCCTTGGTCTCGATGATCGGCAGGGCGGTGAGGGACCCGGCGCCGTTCTCGTCGGAGAGCTTGGCGGCCCGCTCGAGCAGGCGGCTGTGCAGGTAGAAGACGTCACCCGGGTAGGCCTCGCGACCCGGCGGCCGGCGCAGCAGCAGCGACACCGACCGGTAGGCCTCGGCCTGCTTCGACAGGTCGTCGTAGACGGCCAGGGCGTGCTCGCCGTTCTCCATCCAGTGCTGGCCCATGGCGCAGCCGGTGTAGGGGGCGAGGTACTTGAACGGGGCCGGGTCCGAGGCCGGGGCGACGACCACGACGGTGTAGTCGAGGGCGCCGTGCTGCTCGAGGGTGGCCACCGTCTGGGCCACCGTCGAGGCCTTCTGGCCGATGGCCACGTACACGCACTTCACCCCCAGCCCCTTCTGGTTGAGGATGGTGTCGATCGCCACCGTCGTCTTGCCGGTCTTGCGGTCGCCGATGATCAGCTCGCGCTGGCCACGACCGATCGGCGTCATCGAGTCGATGGCCTTGATGCCGGTCTGCAGCGGCTCGTGCACCGGCTTGCGGCCCATGATCCCGGGCGCCTGGACCTCCATGCGGCGGGTGGCGACGTTGGTCAGCGCCCCCTTGCCGTCGAGGGGGTGGCCCAGCATGTCGACGACCCGCCCGAGCAGCCCGTCGCCGCAGGGCACCGAGAGGATCTCCCCGGTGGCCCGGACGGTCTGCCCCTCCTCGATGTGCTCGACCTCGCCGAGCACCACCGCGCCGATCGACTCCTCGTCGAGGTTCAGCGCCAGCCCGATGGTGCCGTCCTCGAACTCGAGCATCTCGTTGACCGAGCAGTCGGGCAGCCCGCTGACGCGGGCGATGCCGTCGCCCACCTCGAGGATGCGGCCGACCCGGGCCTGGGAGAGGTCGGGCTTGTAGCCCTCCAGGTTCTTGCGGAGGGCGGCGGCGATGTCGTCGGTGTTGATCGTCAGCTCGGCCATGGACGTTCTCTTTCGGTGGGGAGGATCTCGGGCGGACTAGAGGGCGTGTCGGAGCTGGTCGAGGCGCCGGCGGACGGAGCCGTCGATGACGGTGTCGCCGACCTGGACGACCAGGCCGCCCCTGATGGCGGGGTCGACGATCACGCGGACGTCGACCTTCTTGCCGGTGGCCGACTCGAGGGCGGTCGCGAGGCGCGCCCGCTGGTCGTCGTCGAGCTCGATGGCCGAGCGGACCTCGGCGACCTCCTTGTCGGTCCGGGACGCCCCGAAGCCGAGCATGGCGTCGACGATGGCGGGGAGCTCCCGCGCCCGGCCGTTGCCGACCAGCAGCGAGATCAACCCGACGGTGGTGGACTGGGCCTTGCCGTCGAGGAGGTCCTCGACGATCTGCTGGCGGAGGGCCGCCGGCAGGTGGGGGTCGGCCAGCTTGTCCCGCAGCTCGTCGTTGCTGTCGAGCACCCGGGCGAAGCGGAAGAGCTCGTCCTCGACCTCGCCGAGGTTGCCCTCGGCGATGGCCACGGCGTAGAGCGCCTCGGCGTAGACCTCGGTGCGGCCCGACATCAGCGGTCGACCCCGACCTGGGCGATGAAGTTCTCGACCAGGCGGCGGTTGGCCTCGGCGTCGAGGTTCTGCTCGACGACGTGCTCGGCGGCACCGATGGCGATGTTGGCCACCTCGCCACGCAGGTCGGCCAGGGCCTGGGTCTTGGCGGCCTCGATCTCGCCGGCGGCCCGTCGGCGCATCTCGGTGATCTCCTCGTCGAGGGCGCGGGCGCGCTCGGTGCGGGTGGCGTCGGCGGTCTGCCGGGCCTCCTCGATGATGCGCGCCCCCTCGGCCTTGGCCTCGGCCAGCTGGGCCTGGTAGGCGGCCTGGGTCTGCTGGGCCTCGAGCTTGGCCGCCTCGGCCGCCTCAACGTCGTCACGGATGCGGTTCGAGCGGGTCTCCAGGCCGGTCTTGATGCCCGGCCAGGCGAACTTCCACAGCAGCACGAACAGCACGACGAAGGCCAGGGCGCCCCAGATCAGCTCGTTGGTGGCCGGCAGGATGATGCTCGGAGCCTTCTGGCAGTCCTCGACGGTCTTGGTGCCCTCGACGACCTCCTTCGAGCAGTCGAAGAGCTCCTTGTTGGTCTCCTTGGGCTTGGTGGAGACGTCGATGGTCTCGCTGCCGGCCTGCCTGCCCGACGAGGGGCCGGTCGCGGCCTGGGCCGCGGCCGGCAGGAGCAGGGTGCCGAGCGCCAGCCCGGCGACCAGCGCGAGCAGGGTTCGCTTCCGCATGGCGCCCACCCCTACTTGAGGATGAACGCGAGGACGAAGCCGAACAGCGCCAGGGCCTCGGTGAACGCGATCCCGAGGAACATGGTCGTCCGGGCGACGCCGGCGGACTCGGGCTGGCGGGCCATGGCGGTGATGGCGTTGCCCACCACGATGCCGATCCCGATGCCGGGGCCGATGGCGGCGCCGCCGTAGACGATGCCCCGCCCGATGGTCTGCAGACCAGGGGTGATGTCGGGGTTCGTCGCGGCCTGGGCCAGCAGGTGCGAGAAGGCAAGCAGGTGGTACACGGATGCTCCTTGGGTGGGTCAGCGCTGGGCCGGTCGGCTCAGTGCTCGTGGGACATGGAGGTCTGGAGGTAGGCGCCGGTGAGGATGGTGAAGATGTACGCCTGCAGCACCGACACCAGGACCTCGAAGCCCATCAGGGCGACGTAGAGGGCGAAGGGACCGATGGCGCCGACGGAGAAGTTGGCCGGCTCGGCCAGGGTGGCGCTCAGCAGGGCGAAGGTGACGAGCAGCAGGTGGCCGGCCAGCAGGTTGGCGAAGAGCCGCAGCATGAGCGAGAAGGGCCGGACGATGATCGTCGACACCAGCTCGATCGGGGCGATCAGCAGGTAGAGCGCCTTCGGCACGCCGGGCGGGAACATCATCGACTTGAAGTAGCCGCCGGGGCCCTGGCGCTTGAGGCCGATGAAGATGAACGACACCCAGGTCACCATGGCCAGGAAGAACGGGACGGCGACCCGGGCGCTGACCGGCATCTGGGCGATCGGGATGACCTCCCAGATGTTGCACATGAACACGAAGGCGAAGAGCGTGAGCAGGTAGGGCGTCCAGTACATGCCCTCGGCACCCATGGTCTGCATGACCACGTCGCCGCGGATGAACTCGACGATGGCCTCGGCCAGGTTCTGCACGCCCTTCGGCACCAGCCGCTGCTGGCGGCTCGCGGTGTAGAAGAACACGAAGATGATGGCGGCCGACAGCCAGATCAGCAGGACGACCTTGTTCACCGCGAAGGGGGTGCCCTTCAGCAGGAACGCGGGCCACTCGACGAGGTGGCTGATGGGCGGGAAGTCGAGTGCGAGCATCCGTCAGGCTCCTTTGCGGCCCGGCTTGAGCGCTGGGTAGGCGAGTGTGGCGGAGACGTGCCGCATCTCCCAGACGAGCAGCCCGAGCTGGGTGACGAGCAGGACGACCGCCAGGGTGGGCAGGTCGACCCACGCCACGTGCTTGAGGGCGAGGATCACCGCGACCAGCACCCCCATGCGGACGAGGAAGCCGCCGAGGGCGGCGACCATGATCATGGTGAGCGAGATCCGGGCGGCGGTGGCGAGCGCCCACGCGGCGGCGAGCATGTTCAGCGCCACGATGGCGACGGCCACCGCGGCGGTGGCGGCGCCGTCCCAGCCCCGCACGAGGCCGGCGACCAGGCAGATCGCCGGCGCGGCCATGGCGGCCCGGCGGGCCACGTCCCGGGCGATGACCGGCTCGACCGCGGGGCCCTCGACGGGCCCGGCGGTCAGGGTCGCTTGCGTGCCCACGACGCCTCCGCCTCGTGTCGGCGCATGTCGGCCTCGTAGCCGTAGTACATGCGGAGGAACATGCCGGCGAGGGCGAGCCCGCCGAAGACCCAGGTGAGCACCAGGTGCAGCCCGAGCAGCCGGTCGAGGCCATAGCCCATCGCCGCGAAGAGGGCCGGGGTCATGACCAGCTCGATGGCGCGGGCCATGGCCCCGCCGAAGCCGTCGTTGAGCGCTTGTCGTTCTCGGACGTCCATCGAGATCGAGCGTGGTCCTTTGCAGATCCCTGGTGCAACGAGCGCCCTCGGCCGCCGGAGACGGACCGAGAGCGCTTGTGAACGGAGGCGCAATCTAGGGGCCCCCTCCCTTTCGGGCAAATTTACCCGCGGGCCTGCGGCACCTCGCCGGTGGTCGGCTCCCCGACCGCCTGGGTGACCGCCTGGGCGGCCGCCGGCCCGGCCTCCGCCGGTGCCTCGGATGCGTCCGCGACCCCGCCCTCGGTCGGGTCCCCGGGCGCCTCGCCGAACACCTCGACCGCCGGCGCCGCCTGCCGGGCCCCCCGGCTCTGGCGGGCCCGCGGGTGCAGCAGGGTGTAGAGCACCAGGCCGAGGGCGGCGATGCCGAGCGGGACGACGGCGTCGCCCTTGCCGGTGAAGACGGGGTACAGCACGAAGCCCGACAGCAGGAAGGTCCACAGCCAGAGGATCACGACGCTGCGTCGCTGGCCGTGGCCCAGGTTCATCAGCCGGTGGTGGAGGTGGCCCTTGTCGGCCATCGCCGGGCTGGTGCCGCTGCGGGTGCGCCGGACGATGGCCCAGGCGGTGTCGAGGATGGGCACGCCGAGGATCACGATCGGGATCAGCAGCGGGGCGAAGAAGAAGTACACCTGGCCGCTGAAGGGGTCGTCGTTCTGACCGCCGACGAGCATGGTCGAGGCCGCCATCAGCAGCCCGAGCAGCAGGGCCCCGCCGTCGCCCATGATCACCTTCGCGGGGTGGAAGTTGTGGGGCAGGAAGCCCAGGCAGATGCCACAGACGATGGCGGCGAGCAGCGGGCTCGGGTTGTCGACGCCGAGGGCGCCGGCGGTCATCAGCTTGTAGCCGTAGACGAAGAAGGACCCGGCGGCGATGGCCACGATGCCGGCGGCCAGGCCGTCGAGGCCGTCGATGAAGTTGATGGCGTTGGCCATGCCGAGCACCCAGAGCACCGAGACCAGCGGCGCCCAGTCCGACGACAGGACGAGGATGCCGGCGAAGGGGATGCGCAGGAAGATCATGCTCACGCCGAGCAGGTAGAGGATGCTGGCCGACAGGACCATGCCGGCGGTCTTGGCGGGCGGCGAGATCTCCCGAACGTCGTCGACGGTGCCGACCGCGCACATGCACACCGCGGCGGCTGCCACCGCCAGCGGCACCGACGAGTCCTGGAACATCTGGGAGAAGTCCGACATCTGCCAGGCCACCACCAGCGCCACCAGGAAGCCGGCCAGCAGGGCGAGACCGCCGAGCATCGGCTGGATGGTGGTGTTCACCCGGCGGGGGCCCGGGAGGGTGACCACCTTGAGGCGGACCGCCAGGCGGCGGCAGAGCGGGGTGAGGACGACGGTGACCCCGAAGGCCACCAGGAAGACCACCAGGAACGAGCCCCGGTGGGCCATCAGCGCCCCGTCCCGATCGGGGTCACGGCTGGTCGGGGTAGGGCGGGAACTTCCCGCACAGGGTGGCGACCTCGTCGCGGACCGCCGCCAACTCGGCCTCGTCGTCGCGGTGCTGCAGCACCCGGTGGATGAGGGCGGCCACCTCGGCCATCTCCGGCTCGCCCATGCCCTGGGTGGTGACCGCCGGCGTGCCGATCCGCAGGCCGCTCGTGATGTACGGGGGTCGCGGGTCGTCGGGGACGGTGTTCTCGTTGAGGCTGATGCCGGCCCGGTCGAGGGCCAGGCGCGCCTTCTTGCCCGACAGCTCCGGGTCGAAGCTGCGCAGGTCGACGAGCAGCAGGTGGTTGTCGGTGCCGCCCGACACGAGGCGCAGGCCGTGGCCGGCGAGGGCGCCGGCGAGGGCGGCGGCGTTCGCCACGACCTGGCGGGCGTAGTCGGTGAAGCTCGGGTCGGCGGCCTCGTGGAAGGCCACCGCCTTGGCGGCGATCACGTGGTCGAGCGGGCCGCCCTGCAACCCGGGGAACACCGCCTTGTCGATGACCGAGGCGTGCTCGGCGGTGCAGAGGATGCAGCCGCTGCGGGGGCCGCGCAGGGTCTTGTGGGTGGTGAAGGTCACCACGTCGGCGAACGGCACCGGGTTGGGGTGCGCCCCGCCGGCGACGAGCCCGGCGATGTGGGCGGCGTCGAACATGAACAGGGCGCCGACCTCGTCGGCGATCTCCCGGAACGGCGCCGGGTCGATGATCCGGGGGTAGGCGGTGGCGCCGGCCACGATCATCCGGGGCCGCTCGGCCCGGGCCCGGTCGCGCACCTGGTCGAGGTCGATGCGCTCGTCGGAGTCGGTGACGCCGTAGGAGACGAACCGGTAGAGCTTGCCGCTGGCGTTGACCGGGGAGCCGTGGGTGAGGTGGCCGCCCTGGTCGAGGCGCAGGCCGAGCACGGTGTCGCCGGGGTCGAGCAGGCCGAGGTACACCGCCATGTTGGCGTTCGCCCCCGAGTGGGGCTGCACGTTGGCGTGGTCGGCGCCGAACAGCGCCTTCACCCGCTCGCGCGCCAGGTCCTCGACGCGGTCGACGACCTCGTTGCCGCCGTAGTACCGCTTGCCGGGGTACCCCTCGCTGTACTTGTTGGTGAGCTGGGTGCCGGTGGCGGCCATCACCGCCGGAGACGTGAAGTTCTCCGAGGCGATGAGCTGAAGCGTGGTGTTCTGCCGGATGCGCTCGGCCTCGACCAGGTCGAACAGCTCGGTGTCGGGGGCGGCGGGCCAGGTCATGGGGCACCTCGGTTGGCGGCGGCGGTCAGCAGGCTGTCGAGATAGGCGTCCTGCTCGGCGGGATCGCCGAAGGACTGCTCGAGGGTGGTGATCTGATCGATGCGACGCTGGTGGCGGCCGCCGTCGAAGCCGGTGGCGAGCCACAGCTCGACGATCTCCTCGGCCAGGCCGGCGCCGACGACCCGCCCGCCCATGGAGAGGACGTTGGCGTCGTTGTGCTGGCGTGAGAGGCGGGCGGTGTAGAGGTCGTTGCACAGGGCGGCCCGGGCGCCGCGCACCTTGTTGGCCGAGAGCTGCTCGCCCTGGCCGCTGCCGCCGAGCACGATGCCGCGCTCGACGTCGCCGCGCACCACCGATCGGGCGACGGCGGCGCAGAAGGCCGGGTAGTCGACCGACTCGGTGCTCGACGTGCCGAGGTCGTGCACCTCGTGGCCCCGCTCGCGCAGGACCCCCACCAGGTGGGCCTTGAGCTCGTAGCCGGCGTGGTCGGATCCGATGGCCAGCTTCACGCGCTGCCTCCCCGGGCGTGGTCGGTCGGGATCGGTCCCCAGAGCAGGTCGGCCAGCTCGTGCACGAGCCGCTCGATCTCGTCGGCGACCTGGTCGTAGACGTGCTGGCGCCGGCCGATCGGATCCTCGACGTCATCGACGGGGTCGTCGCGGAGCAGGTCGACCGGCAGCCGGTCCGCGCCGACCTTCTCGAGCCACTCGTCGAGGGGTTGGTCACCCCGGGGGCCGACCGCCCGACCCCGGCGGACCAGCTCCTTCAGGGTGAAGATCCGCCCGAAGCGGTCGGGGGCCAGCACGGTGGCCTCCCGCACGTGGACGCGGGCCATGCCGATGGCCAGGTCCGCCGACGCGACCAGCTCGCCCCACATGACGCGGCTGCGGTGCCGGGTCAGGTCGATGCCCCGCCGGGCCATGGCCGCCACCGAGCCGTCGGACGCCGGATGGCCGTCGTAGGCGGTGCCGGCCGAGAGCACCACGACGCTCTGGCCGCGTGCCTCCGCAGCCCGTCGCAGCAGCCCTTCCGCCATGGGGGATCGGCAGATGTTGCCGGTGCAGAGGAAGAGGACCTTGATGGGGCCGGATTGTAGTGACGAGGCCTGCTCGCTTAGCTTGACCGGCCGGTCAAGTTCGCCGCCCAGGAGGCTCGATGGGATCGCCACAACGCCCGGACGCGGACCGGTCGACGGACCGGCTGCCGCCGAGGTCGCCGGTGCTCGTCGGGGTCGGCCAGGTCGACCAGCGGGTCGATCGGGGGGCGCCGTCGCGATCGCCGGACGAGCTGATGGCCGAGGCGCTCCGCCGGGCCGGCGACGACGCCGGGGCCGCCGGTGGCCGTCTGCTCGCCGCCGCCGACACCATCTGCGTGGTCAAGACGCTGTCGTGGCGCTACCGCAACCCCGGTGCGCTGGTGGCGGCCGCCCTCGGGGCCTCGCCGAGGCGCTCGGTGCAGACGACCGACGGCGGCAACTCGCCGCAGCTGCTCGTCAACCGGGCGGCGCTCGACATCCAGGAGGGCCGGGCCGACGTGGTGCTCATCACCGGCGCCGAGGCCTGGCGGACCCGGACGGCGCTCCGCAAGGGCGGGGACAAGCCGGACTGGCCGACCCAGGACGAGTCGGTGCCGGAGGCCGAGGTGGTGGGCAGCGAGCGCCCGCTCAGCCACCCGAACGAGGTCGCCCGAGGCCTGTTCATGCCGGTGCAGATCTACCCGCTGTTCGAGTCCGCGGTGGCGGCGGCCTCGGGTCGCAGCCTGGCCGAGCACCGTGCCCACCTGGCCCGGCTCTGGTCGGGCTTCAGCCAGGTGGCCGCCACCAACCCCCACGCCTGGGTGCAGCGGGCGTTCACCCCCGACGAGGTGGGCACGGTGTCGCCCGACAACCGCATGATCGGCTTCCCGTACCCCAAGCTCATGAACGCCAACAACAGCGTCGAGCAGGCGGCCGGCCTGGTGCTCTGCTCGGTCGAGCGGGCGCGGGACCTCGGCATCCCCACCGACCGGTGGGTGTTCCCCCAGGCCGGCACCGACGCCCACGACACGCCGTTCGTCTCGCACCGGCGCGACCTGCGCTCCTCGCCCGCCATCGCCGCCGCCGGGCGCGTGGTGCTCGAGCTGGCCGGCACCGCCGTCGACGAGGTCGAGCACGTCGACCTGTACTCCTGCTTCCCGTCGGCCGTGCAGGTCGCCGCCGACGAGCTGGGCACCGGCTTCGACCGCCCGCTCACCGTCACCGGCGGGCTGAGCTTCGCCGGTGGCCCGTGGAACGACTACGTCACCCACGCCATCGCCGCCATGGCCGACCGGGTCCGCGCCGATCCGGCGTCCACCGGGCTCGTCACCGCCAACGGCGGCTACCTGACCAAGCACGCCTTCGGCGTCTACCGGACCCGGCCGCCGGCCTCCGGCCGCTTCGAGCACGCCTGCCCGCAGGACGAGGTCGACGCCGCCGGGTCCCGCGAGCTGTGCGAGGAGCACGACGGGCCGGTCACCATCGAGGCCGGCACGGTGCTCCACGACCGGTCCGGCGCCCCCGAGTACGGCCTGGCCGCCGTGCTGCTCGACGACGGCCGGCGGGCGTGGGGACGCACCGAGGACGCCGCGACCATGGCCGCCATGGAGGCCGACATCGTGGTCGGCCGCCCGGCCCACCTGGCCGCCGACGGGGCGCTGACGCTCACCTGATCCGCTCGGTCGCCCGGCCTCAGCCCGAGGGGCGGAACCGGTCGAGCCCGGCCTCCGGGTAGCCACCGTGGCGGAGCACCGGCCAGCCGGGGCGGGTCGCGTCGATCACCGTCGAGGCGCGCGCCGTGAGGCGGCCGCCGTCGACCACCAGGCAGGGGACCAGCGCCAGGTCGGCCGCCGCCTCGGCCGTCTCCGGCGTGGGCGCCCCGTGGCGGTTGGCGCTCGTCGTGGCGAGCGGACCGACGGCGGCGGCCACCGCCCGCACCAGCGCGTGGTCGGGGCACCGGACACCGACCGTGGACGGGTCCCCGCCCAGGTCGAGGGCGGCCGCCGAGCCACGACGAGGCACGACGACGGTCAGCGGACCGGGCCACCCGTCGGCCAGCAGCCCGGCCAGCTCGTCGGGGTGGGCGGCGGCATCCAGGTCCGCCACCTCCGCCGCCTGCTCGACGTCGGCGACGAGGACGGCCAGCGCCTGGCGATCGGGACGCTCCTTGGCCTCGAAGATCCGTGCGGTGGCGCCGGCCACGGTGGGCAGGGCGGCCAGCCCGTACACGGTGTCGGTCGGCAGCACCGCCAGGTCGCCGGCCGACAGCACCTCGGCCACCCGCTCGACGGCGCCCGGATCGGCGGCGTCGAGCACGAGCGGGGCCACGGCGTCGGAGGCTACCGACCGGCCGGTGCCGGCCGATCGGTCACCCGGGGCGGCCCGGCGCGGCGCCTACAGTTCGTGCTCCGAGAGGGAGGTCCGCATGTCCGACGGTGACGATCCGACCCAGGCCTGGGAGCCGCCCGACCGGACCCCGCCCGGCGGCACCCCGTCGACCGGCGGGAGCGGTGGGAGCGGCGACGACCCGACCCGTGCCTTCGTCCCTGCGCCCTCGCCCGGCGCCGGCGCGGGCGGGGAGCCGCCGGACCCGTACTACGAGGAGGAGGTCGTCGAGGAGGAGCCCGAGCGGCGCAACGGCCTGCTCATCGCCCTCGGCGTCGTGATCGCCGTCCTGCTGGTCGCGCTCATCGTGGTGCTCCTGCTCAGGAACAGGGACTCGTCGAAGACGGCCAGCTCGAGCGACAGCTCCGGGCAGACGACCACGACGACCAGCTCGACCACCACCACCTCGACGACGACGACGACCACCACCACCACGACCCAGCCGACGACGACGACCACCACCACCTCCACCACCACGGCGCCGCCCCAGGTGACGGTGAACTCGTTCAAGAGCAACACCACCTCGGCGAGCTGCTCGGGTGGCAGCTTCCAGATCACCCTGACGTGGACGACGAGCAACGCCACCAAGGTCACGATCGGCATCGACAGCCCCGGCGCCTACGACACCTACGGCCCGAACGGCTCGGCCAACCTGCCCTTCGCCTGCGAGAACGCCCCGGCGACCAGCCACACCTACTACCTGGTCGCCACCGGTGCGGGCGGCAAGCAGGGCACCAGCCAGCTGACCATCACCGCCAACGGGGCGCCCGGCGGCGGGACCGGCGGCGCGGCCGGCGGCAACTGATGCGCGCCGCCGTCCTCCGCGGCGGTCGGCTCGAGGTCGACGACGTGGCCGACCCCACCCCCGGTCCCGGCCAGGTGCTCGTCCGCACCCTCGCCTGCGGGATCTGCGGCTCCGACCTGCACGCCGTCGCCCACGGCGACCAGCTCGTCGAGCAGATGCAGGAGGCGGCCGGGCTGGGCAACGACTACGGCCTCGTCCCCCACGTCATGGACCTCGACCACGACGTCGTCCTCGGCCACGAGTTCAGCGCCGAGGTCGTCGAGCTCGGGCCCGACGTGGCCAACTGCTCGATCGGCGACACGGTCGTGTCGCTGCCGGTGGCCTTCGACGCCGCCGGGCTGCACCCCATCGGGTACGCCAACGACTACCCCGGCGGCTACGCCGAGGCCATGGTCCTGAACGACCTGCTGTGCCTCGAGGTGCCGAACGGGCTCTCGGCCGGTCACGCCGCCCTGACCGAGCCGATGGCGGTCGGCCTCCACGCGGTGAACCGCGCCGGTGCCGCGCCCGGCGACGCCGCGGTGGTGCTCGGCTGCGGGCCGGTCGGCCTGGCCGTGATCGCCGCCCTGCGGCTGAAGGGCGTCGAGACCATCGTGGGCGCCGACTTCTCCCCCACCCGCCGTCGGCTGGCCACCGCCCTGGGCGCCACCGAGGTGGTCGACCCGCGCCAGGAGCCGGCGGTCGACGCCTGGCGCCGGGTCGACGGGCGCTCGCCGCTCGTGGTGTTCGAGGCCGTCGGGGTGGCGGGCATGCTCGACGAGGCCATGCGCGTCGCCCCCCGGGGCGCCCGCATCCTGGTGGTCGGGGTGTGCATGACCCCCGACCGCATCCAGCCGATGCGAGGGGTGGTCCGCGAGCTCGACATCCGGTTCGCCTTCGCCTACGACCCGGTCGAGTTCTCCGACACCCTGCGCCACATCGCCGAGGGCGACATCGCGGTGGCACCGCTCGTCACCGGCTCGGTCGACCTCGACGGCGTGCCCGGCGCCTTCGCCGACCTCGCCGACCCCGAGGCCCACGCCAAGATCCTCGTCGAGCCGTGATACGGGCGCCGCCCCACGGGCGGCGCTGGCTTCGCGGTGTTCCTGGGCGCCGCCCCCGGGGCGGCGCTGGCTTTCGCCGTGTTCCTGGGCGCCGCCCCACGGGCGGCGCTGGCTTCGCCACAACGGGCTCGTCCTCTGCGCTGCTCTGCCTAGCGGCTCGGCAGCCTCACGCGCCTGGATCTCGGGACAAGGAGCGCGTGTCCACGCGACCGTTGTCCCGAGAAGTTGGGGGGCTGGGGGGCACTGGTGCTCGCCATCAACGCCGCGCGCGGAGGTAGCGGTCGCGGCCGGCGAGATCGGGGAGGACCTCGACGTCGACCAGGCCGGCGGCCCCGGCCAGCTCGGCTGCCGTCGGACCCTGGGTCTCGCCGATCTCCACCAGCAGCGTGCCGCCGGAGCGCAACCAGGCGGGGGCACCACCGACCACGTCCTCGACGGCCTCCAGCCCGGTGGGCCCCGAGACCAGGGCGGCGGTCGGCTCCCAGTCCGACACCTCGGGCGGGAGCTCGTCGCCCTCGGCCACGTACGGCGGGTTGGCCACGACCAGGTCGACCGTCGCCCGCCACGCCTCGGGAAGCGGATCGAACCACGACCCCTCGGCCAGGCGGACCCGGGCACCGGGGCGCCCCACCCCGGCGGTGTTGGCCCTGGCCACGGCGAGGGCGTCGGCCGAGCGGTCGACCGCCCACACCTCGACCGCCGGCTGCTCCACGACCAGCGCCAGGGCGACGGCGCCCGACCCGGTGCCGAGGTCGACCGCCCGGCAGGTGGCCTCGCCGGGGCGCCGGGGCCGGGCCGCCGCCGGCCCGGCGAGCTCGGCCAGCGCCAACCCGACCAGGCCCTCGGTCTCGGGCCGGGGGATCAGGACCCGTGGGTCGACCAGCAGGTCGAGGGTGCGGAAGCCCCACGACCCGACGACGTACTGCAGCGGCTCGCCCCGACGGCGCCGCTCGACCATGGCGTCCAGATGGCGGACGATGCGCTCGGTCGCCGGCTCGTCGCCCGCGACCACCAGCTCGGCCCCCTCGAGTCCGGTCGCCCGCTCGGTGATCCGCCTGGCGTCGACCTCGACCTGCCCTCGGGTCCGGCCGTCGACGGTGCGCAGGCCGGCGCGGGCCCGGGCCGGCAGTTCGCCGATCCTCACCCGGTCCCGGTCAGCCGGCGGGCCTGCTCGTCCTGCACCAGCGCGTCGCTGACGTCGTCGAGCTCGCCGGCCAGCACCTTGTCGAGCTTGTAGAGGGTCAGGCCGATGCGGTGGTCGGAGACCCGGTTCTCCTTGAAGTTGTAGGTCCGGACCTTCTCACTGCGGCCCCCGCCCCCGACCTGGTCGCGGCGGGCCTCGGACGCCTCGGCCGCCGCCTTGTCCTGCTCGAGCTTCAGCAGGCGGCTGCGCAGCACCTGCATGGCCTTGGCCCGGTTCTGCAGCTGGCTCTTCTGATCCTGCATGGCGACGACCAGGCCGGTCGGCTTGTGGGTGATGCGCACCGCGGAGTCGGTCGTGTTGACCGACTGGCCCCCCGGACCGGACGACCGGTACACGTCGACGTCGAGGTCGTTCGGGTCGATCTCGACCTCGACCTCGCCCGCCTCGGGCAGCACCGTCACCGTCGCCGACGAGGTGTGGATCCGGCCCTGCGACTCGGTGACCGGCACCCGCTGCACCCGGTGGGGGCCGCCCTCGTGCTTCATCCGGCTCCAGACGCCGTCACCCTTGAGCAGGAAGGTGACGTCGGTGAAGCCGCCCCGCTCGGACAGGTCCGAGCCCAGCACCTCGAACCCCCAACCCAGGCGGGCGGCGTAGGCCTGGTACATCTCGAACAGGTCCCGGGCGAAGAGGTTGGCCTCCTCACCACCCTCGGCGCCGCGGATCTCGACGATCACGTTCCGATCGTCGTTGGGGTCGCGGGGCAGCAGCAGCAGCTCGAGCTCGGCGGTGAGCCGCTCGATGTCGGCCTCGGCCTCCTCGACCTCGATCCGCATGGCGTCGCGGTCCTCGCCGGTGGAGTCGGTGACCATCTCCCGGGCGGCGCCCAGGTCGTCGGTGCGGGCCCGGAGCCGGCGGCCGGTGGCGACGATGGCGTCGAGCTCCTTGTGGCGGCGGGCCAGGGCCGCGTACTTGTCCTGGTCGGCGAACACCGCGGGGTCGGCCAGGCGCGCCTCGACGTCGGCGAACTCCCGCTCGAAGTCGTCGAGGCGCTCCAGCACGAGGCGCGAGGCTACCGGTGGCCGGTCAGGTCGGGCCGGTCCACGGGCGGGGCAGCGAGACGAGCTCGGCGGGCTCGACCAGGGCCCCGGCCTGGTCCTCGACCGGCGGCAGGACCGGGCCGCCGACGGCGGCCACCAGCCGGGCCCCGGGGAGGTGCCAGGCACGGTCGTCGGCGGCGCAGGCGACGACCTCGAGGTCGGTCGCGGCGCCGAAGGTGACGACCAGCGGTCGACCGTCGAGGTCCCGGCCGGCGGCGCTGGCCGGCCACCGGTCCTTCAGGTTGGTGCGGGCGACCGCCGGCTCGACCGGTTCGAGCACCGCCGCCCCGACGGTGCCGGGGTCGGCGACGGCACGGGCCCGCAGCCACCGCTCGGGGGCCAGCTGGTTCAGGGGGTGGCGCGGGGCCTCGGGCCGACGGGTGCGGGCGACCGTCGCCACCGCCCGCTCGAGCGCCTCGCGGTCGGCCAGGTCGGGGTGCATCATGGCGAACGCCTCCTGGTCGAACCGACCCACCCCGACGTCGAGGCCGAGGTCGTCGCCGTCGGTGCGGGTCCGCGCCACCTCCAGCCCGTTGAGCTCGATGAGCAGCTCACCGCCCTCGACCACCGGCTCGGCGCCCACGGCGAGGGCCGCGACCCGGAGCAGCTCGGCCGCGGGGGCGGGCGCCACGGGCTCCGGCGGCAGCGGAGCCGGCTCGGCCGGACGCAGCTCGCGGTCGTGCACCGCCCACACCTCGGCCGGAGCGGCGAAGTAGGTCGCCCGCCGGGCTGCCACTCCCGGGGCCGCCGGGTCGGCGACCCCGTCGGCCAGGAGGTGCAGGTGCTCGACACCCTGCTGGCGGGCCCAGGCGATCGCCGCGCCGACCCGTCGCTCGGGACGGCGCTCGACGAGCATCCAGCCGTTCCCCCCGTCGACCAGCGTCGCCCCGCCCGGGATGGGCTCCGGGCGCGCCGACGCCGCCCCCCACCGGTCGGTGACGAGGGCGGCGAGCTTGACCGCCAGCAGGCGGTCGGGCGTCGGACGCCCGCTACTTGGCGGTCTTGCGACGGCCGTAGCGCTTCTCGAACCGGTCGATGCGACCGCCGGTGTCGACCAGCTTCTGCTTGCCGGTGTAGAAGGGATGGCACTCGCTGCAGAGCTCGACGGTGAGCGACGGGACGGTGGAGCGGGTGGTGAAGGAGTTGCCGCAGGAGCACCGCACCTGGGTCTCCATGTACTCGGGGTGGATGTCAGCCTTCATGGTCTCCCCAGTGTGGCGAGCGCCGACCCCACTTCCAAACCCGTGACGGGTCGGGATCGGCGGCCGGTCAGCCCTTCTGCTGCAGGGCCTCGAGCAGCTTGGGCAGGACCTTGTGGACGTCGCCCACGATGCCGAGATCGGCGATCCCGAAGATCGGGGCCTCGGGGTCCTTGTTGATGGCGACGATGTTCTTCGAGCCCTTCATGCCGACCATGTGCTGGGTGGCACCGGAGATGCCGGCCGCGATGTAGACGGTGGGCTTCACGACCTTGCCGGTCTGGCCGACCTGGTAGCTGTACGGCACCCACCCGGCGTCGACGATGGCGCGGCTGGCGCCGGGGGCGCCCTTCAGCTGCTTCGCCAGCTCCTCGATGATCTGGTACTTGTCGGCGTCGCCCATGCCGCGTCCGCCGGAGACCACGATCTCGGCCTCGTCGAGCTTGGGGCCCGACGACTCCTCGACGTGGTGGTCGACGATCTTGGCGCCGGCCGAGGAGCCCAGGTCGGGCACGCGCAGCTCGGCCACCTCGGCGGCACCGCCGCCCGACTCCTCGGCCTCGAAGGACTTGGGCCTGATGGTGACGATGGCGGGCGAGCCGGCGGTGAACTTGGTCTTGACGATCTCGGTGCCACCGAAGACCGGCTCGGAGACGACCACCGCGTCGCCGTCGAGCTCGACGTCGATGTTGTTGGTGACGACCGGCTTGTCGAGCTTCACCGACAGGCGGCCGGCGATGTCGCGCCCGTCCTGGGTGGTGCCGAACATGATCAGGTCGGGGGCGTCGCCACCCTCGACGGCTGCCGCCAGCGCGGCGCCGACCGAGACGCCCTGCATGGCGCCGCCGAGGTCACCGGTCGCCAGCACCTTGGTGGCGCCGTGCTTGCCCACGACCTCGGCGACGGCCGAGCCGTCACCGCCGGTGAAGCACTCCACCGTGTCGGCGATCTCACGGGCCTTCGCCAGCATCTCGAGCGTGATCGAGGCGACGCCGTCTTCGGTGGCCTCTGCGTGGACCCACACCTTGGAAAGTGCCATGTCTCTGTCTCCGTCTCCCAGAACTCTCAGAGGACCTTCAGGCCGTCGAGGAAGTCGACGATCTTGGAGTAGCCCTCACCGTCGTCCTCGATGATCTCGCCGGCCTGTCGCTCAGGCGCCGGGCTCACGTCGACGATCTCCTGCCCGGCTCCGGGCCAGCCGACCTGGTCGGCGTCGATGCCGAGGTCGGAGAGCCCGACCTCGTCGACCGGCTTGGACTTGGCCGCCATGATCCCCTTGAAGGAGGGGTAGCGGGGCTCGACCACGCCGGCGGTCACCGACACCACGGCGGGCAGCGGGCTCTCGCATTGGTCGTACCCTGCCTCGGTCTGGCGCTGCACCTTGACCGTGCCGTCGGCCACGTCGATCGCCTTGGCGAAGGTGATCGACGGCAGGTCCAGCACGGCGGCGATCTGCTCGGGCACGGTGCCCGTGTAGCCGTCGCTCGACTCGGTGGCGGCCATGATCAGGTCGGCGCCCTCCACCCGCTTGATGGCGGCGGCCAGCACCTTGGCGGTGTCGAGCGCACCGGCACCGGCCAGCGCCTCGTCGCTCACCAGCACGGCCTTGGCCGCGCCCATGGCCAGCGCGGTGCGGAGCCCCGCCACCTCGCTGTTCGGGGCCATGGAGACCAGGGTGACCTCGCCGTCGCCCGCCGCGTCGACCAGTTGCAGCGCCATCTCGACGCCGTAGGAGTCGGACTCGTCGAGGATCAGCTTGCCCTCGCGCTTCAGGGTGTGATCCGAGTCGAGCGCACCGGGGTCGGCGGGATCGGGGATCTGCTTCACACAGACGACCACGTTCATGGTCAAAGATTCTGCGCGGGCGGCCCGAGGGCTGCCAAATCGCGCCGGTTCGCCCCACCGGTAGCGTCGGGCGCCTCGTGAAGCTGCTGCTCCTCGTCAACTCCTCGGCGTCGTCGGTCACCGCCCGCGGCCGGGTGGTGATCCAGAAGGCGCTGGCCGCCGACCACGAGGTCACCCTGGCCGAGACCAACCGCCGGGGCCACGCCACCCGGTTGGCCAAGGGCGCGGCCGCCGACGGGGTCGACGTGGTCGTCGCCCTCGGCGGTGACGGCACCTTGAACGAGGCGGCCAACGGCCTGGCCGGCAGCCGGACGGCGCTGGCGGCGCTCCCGGGTGGCTCGACCAACGTCTTCGCCCGCACCATCGGGCTGCCGAACGACCCGATCGAGGCGACCGGGCACCTGCTCGAGGCCCTCGGCGCCGGCAGCATCCACCGCGTCGGGCTGGGCGTGCTGAACGGCCGGTACTTCCTGTTCCACGTCGGCTTCGGCTACGACGCCGCCGTCGTCGAGCAGGTGGAGCGCCGGTCGTCGATCAAGCGGTGGGCCGGCCATCCCCTCTTCATCTACGCCGCGCTCGCCACCTGGTTCCGCCACTTCGACCGGCGCCATCCCGGCTTCGCCGTCGAGCACGCCGACGGCACGGTGATCGAGGACGGCTTCTTCGCCATCGCCTTCAACTCGAACCCGTACACCTTCGTCGGCAACCGGCCCTTCGACGTCGCCCCCGAGGCCACGCTCGAGCGGGGCCTCGTCACCATGGTCTGCCGGTCGATGCGCTTCACCAGCATCATGCGGCTGCTGCAGGCCGGGCTCCGGGGCGGCCACCGGGTGGCCGAGCTTCGCTTCGTCGACTACCGCACCGACGGCACCCACCTCACCGTCGTCGGCCACCACCCCGTCCCCTACCAGGTGGACGGCGACTTCCTCGGCCGGCTCGAGCGCCTCGAGGTCCGCCACGAGCCCGAGGTGCTGGACGTCGTCCTGCCGTGCTCCCCTGCGCCAGCTCGGCAGGCCTCGCCGGCGCCGGCTCCGCCGACGACCGGTCCCGACCACTGAGCTGCTCCGGCTGGCGCCTGCGCAGCCCCACGACAGCTCGGCAGGCCGAGTTGACGGCGTCCACCTGCGGCGGACGCGTGCCGACGGCTCGCTGGCGCTCGCGACGCCGGCCTCGCCCCCAGCCGACGACCGGTCCCGACCACTGAGCTGCTCCGGCTGGCGCCTGCGCAGCCGGACCCCTCTGCGCCAGCTCGGCAGGCCGAGTTGACGGCGTCCACCTGCGGCGGACGCGTGCCGACGGCTCGCTGGCGCTCGCGACGCCGGCCTCGCCCCCAGCCGACGACCGGTCCCCACCGCTGAGCTGCTCCGGCTGGCGCCTGCGCCACGGTGCCGGTTCACTCTGCGCCAGCTCGGCAGGCCTAGCTGATGGCGTTCACCTGCGGCGGACGGGTGCCGGCGGCTCGCTGGCGCTCGCGGCGCCGGCCGGGCCCCCAGCCGTCGGTCGGGTGACCTGCGCCGGTTCAGACGGTGGAGCTGTGGGCGGTCAGCCTCCGTCCACGACCCGGCGGGCGAGGTCGGGCAGGTTGGTGACGATGCCGTCGACGTCCCAGTCGCGGAGCTGGGCCATGCGATCGGGGTCGTCCACGGTCCAGACGTTGACGGCCAGACCGGCGTCGTGGGCCCGCTCGATCAGGGAGCCGTCGGTCATGGCGTCCCAGGGGTGCAGCGCCCGGTGGCCGTGCTCGACGGTGCGGGCGACCAGCCCGGCGGCGTCCTCGTCCCAGGCCACCAGGAAGGCGGTGCCGATGGTCGGGTCGAGCTCGCGCACCCGGTCGACGGTGGCCATGCTGAACGACGACACCAGCACCCGGTCGTGCCAGCCGCGGCGCCCCACCTCGGCCACCACCTCGGCGGCCACCGCCTCGGTCGGGTCGTGGTCGGGGTCCTCGTGCCAGTTCTTCACCTCGATGTTGACCACCATCGAGCCGCAGGCGTCGAGGGCGGCCGACAGGGTCGGGACCGACGGGGGCAGGGCCGCCGCCGGCAGGTCGACGATCGTCCGGCCGTCGGGCAGGTGGGCGTCGTGGTGGACGACCACCGCCCCGTCGGCGGTCCGCCGGGCGTCGAGCTCGACGGCGTCGGCACCGAGCCGCCCGGCCAAGGCGAACGCCTCGACGGTGTTCTCGGGCGCGGCCTTCGAGGCGCCCCGGTGGGCGATGACGGCGGGGCGTTCAGCCATGGTCCGACCTCGTCGGTCCGCATCGGGCAAAAAGTGCTTGCAGAAGTGAGCGCCGGCCGGTAGCGTCGTCCCGTTCCCCCGCCAGGCACCGAGCCGGCGGTGCGAAACCGCTTGTGAACGTAGTCACGACGTCGTGCCGCCGACGCGTGACAGCCTTGGAGGTCCTTCGTGGCGATCAGTTCGAGCCATCTGCTGTCCTTGACCCTGGAATCGGACGAGTGGCGTCGCACCGCGGCGTGCAGCGACACCGATCCCGACCTGTTCTTCCCGGTCGGCACGACGGGGCCGGCCATCGAGCAGATCGAGACCGCCAAGGCCGTCTGCCGCCAGTGCGACGCCCAGGGCGCCTGCCTCGAGTTCGCCCTCGCCACCAACCAGGACTCGGGCATCTGGGGCGGCACCTCCGAGGAGGAGCGCCGCAAGCTGCGCAAGCAGTGGGTCGCCGCCCACCGCCGCTCCGCCTGACCCTGCCGCCCCCCGAGGCCGTGTGGCCCCGCCCGGCCCGGCCACCCCGCGGCTGACGTCGACCCCGCTCACGTCGATCGCACCACGTCGGTGCTGAGCCGCACCTCGACCACGGTGCCCGAGCTGCCGTCGGGCGGGTCGAACAGGTCGATGGTGCCACCGAGGTCGCTGACGACGAGCGCCCGCACGATCGACAGGCCCAGGCCCTTCGAGCTGGTGATGGTGAAGCCCTCCGGGACGCCGACCCCGTTGTCCACCACCCGCACGACCAGCTCGTGACCGTCGTTGTCGAGCTCGAGGCGAATGGACTTCGGCGCCTCGACCGAGGCCGAGAAGTCCGCCTCGCGGGCGGCGACCACCGGCACCGACTGGGTGATCTCCTCGCCGGTCAGGTATGGGAAGGCGTGGTCGACCGCGTTCTGCAGCAGCTCGGTCACCACGATGGCCATCGGCGTGGCCACCACGGCCGGCAGCACCCCGGCGTCGCCGGTGACCGACATGGTCAGCTTCCGGTCGGGTGAGACCAGGCCCTCCTCGACCATGCGCACGAGGGGGCGCACGATGTCGAGGAACGGCACGTCCTCGCCGGCCTCCTTCGAGAGCGTGTCGTGCACCGAGGCGATGGACTGGATCCGCCGGACCGACTCCTCGATGGCGCTCTTGGCCTCGGTCGTGGCCAGGCGCCGGCCCTGCAGGCGCAGCAGCGAGGAGATGGTCTGCAGGTTGTTCTTCACCCGGTGGTGGATCTCCCGGATGGTGGCGTCCTTCGACAGCAGCAGCCGGTCACGGCGACGCAGCTCGGAGATGTCCCGGAAGAGCAGGATGGCCCCCGCCACCGCCCCCCGGTCGATCACCGGGATGCACGCCACCAGCACCGTGACCTCGGTCCCCCGCTCGACCTCGTGGCTGACCGGGGCCGCCACCTGGAAGGCGCTGCGGACCAGCTCGTCGTCGAAGCCCAGCTCGCCGAGGCGCATCCCCGCCGTGTTGGCGTGGACGCCGACCCGGTGCAGCGCCGACACCGCGTTCGGGGACGCGTACTCGACCCGCTGGTCCCGGTCGAGGACGATCACGCCGTCGCCGACCCGGGGGTTCTCGCCGCTGGTGCTGTCGGGCTGGTCGAACGGGAAGTCGCCGGCGGCCATCATGCGGGCGAAGCGGTTGAAGCACCCCACGTAGACCCGCTCGAGCTCGCCGGGCGAACGCCCCACGATGGGGGTCGTCTCCCGGCTGAGCACGGCCACGACCTCGCCCCGGTAGCGGACCGGGATGCAGAGGACCCGCACCCGCTCGCGCACGACCTCGTCGACGATCTCGCCCTCGATGATCTCGCCCAGCCCGAAGCACCGGGCGACCACCGGCCGCTCCGCCTCGTCGACGGTGCGCCCGACCAGGTCGGCCCGGTGGAGGGTCTGGGAGGTGCTGGGGCGCACCTGGTCGAGCACCAGGAACTCGCCGTCGGACCCGACGACCGGCACCAGCAGCAGCAGGTCGGAGAAGGAGAGGTCCGAGAGCATCTCCCAGCCGGCCACCAGCCGCTTGAGGTGGTTGATCGGCGCGGGGCCCAGCTCGGTGAAGCGGCGGGCCAGCTCCGCCATCGAGCCCTGCCGTCGGCTCGACTGCTCGGAGTCCGTGGTCAGCACCGCGTCATGGTAGGGGCGCGCCGGTCCGTGACCGATCCGAGGAGGGTCACCGGTCCGTGGTCGGTGCCACCTCGATGCCGAGCAGGCGGACCGGTCCGCCGAGGCCGGCGGCGGCGTCCTGCAGCTCGAGGCGGTCGGTGGCGGTCCGCAGCTCGAACCGACCGGCCGGCGGGTCGACCGCCAGCCAGCTCACCTCGTCCCAGCCGGTGCGGAACCGAATGCCCCCGTCGTCACCGACCACGACCACCCCGGAGGCCGAGCAGACGACGAGCACGAAGCCGACCTCCGGCCCGGAGGTCAGCCGGGCGGGCAGGAGCCGCACGTCCGGCGCGGGACCCAGCTCGTCCTCGACCGCGGCGTAGGCGTCGTCCAGCCCAGCCATGCGCCACCGCAGCGGCAACCGGTCGCGCTGGTCGCGCACCGTCGGGCTCCGGACCATCACCCTGCTCCTCCCGACGGGGTTCGATCGGCCCGATCAGCCTGCTCGTCGACCGGCACCGCCGCATCCGGGGAACCCCGTGGACCTGCCAAGCTCCTGGCGTGCTGGGGCGCGCCACGGAGCTGGGACCGCTGTGCGCGGCGCTCGACGGGCTGGCCGAGGGTCGGGGCGGCAGCCACCTCCTGACCGGCGAGGCGGGCATCGGCAAGTCGTGGCTGCTCGACCAGCTCGTCGACGAGGCCCGGCGACGCGACCTGACCGTCGTCCGCGCGACCGGAGCCGAGCTGGAGTCCGAGCTGACGTGGTCGGCGCTGGCCGACCTGCTGCGCCCGCTCGCCGCCGGCGAGGGGAACCGGATCGAGGCGGGCGAGGTGCCGCCGGCGCTGCGGGCGGTGCTCGACCCGTGCGGCGCCGCGCCGGCCGGGGACCCCTTCGCCACCGCCATCGCCACCCGCGACCTGGTGGTCGCCGTGGCGGACCTCCGGCCCCTGGTGCTCGTCGTCGACGACCTGCACTGGGTCGACCGGTCGAGCCGGCAGACCATCGCCTACACCGCTCGGCGGCTGGCCGACGACCCGGTCCTGCTGGTGGCGGCCCAACGACCGGGCCACCCGACGGCCGGCTTCGACCACGTGGTCGGGATCGAGCCGCTCGCTCCTGCCGACGCCCGGCGCATGGTCGAGACCGCCGGCTGCCGCAGCGAGGCCGTGCGGGACCGGCTGGTCGCCGAGCTCGGGGGGAACCCCCTCCTGCTGCTGCAGGCCGCGGCCGGGCTGACCCCCGAGCAGCGCGACGGCGTCGAGCAGCTGCCGGTCCCGCTGCCGCTGTCCGGCCCCGGCGGCAGCCGATGGGAGCAGCAGCTCGTCGGGCTCGAACCAGCGGCTCGGCTGGCGGTCACGGTGGCGGCGGCGGCCATGACCGGGCAGATCGCCACCGTCCTGGCCGCCCTCGACCAGCTGGGCCTCGACGCCACGGACCTCGAGCCGGCCGAGCACCTCGGTCTGCTCGGCTACGAGGGGGAGCTGGTCCGCTTCGACCACCCGCTGATCCGCTCGGCGGCCTACCACGGAGCGACCGCCCCGCAGCGGCGACGGGCCCACACCGCCCTGGCCGACGGCCTGCCCGGCGGCGACCCCCGTCGCGCCTGGCACCTCGCCGCTGCCGCCGTCGGGCCGGACGAGGAGGCGGCCAGCGCCCTCGACCGGCTCGGCGCCGAGGACCTCGCCCGGGGCGCGCCCACCAGCGCCGCCGTCGCCTTCGAGCGGGCCGCCCGGCTGACCGCCCACGACGGCACCAAGGCGATCCGGCTCCGTCGGGCGGCCGAGGCGCTCGCCGTGGTCGCCGACGGCTCGTCGGTCTCGGTGCTGCTCGACCGCATGGACGGGCTGCCGGCCGGTCCCGCCGAGCAGGCCCGTCGGTCCGGGCTGCGCGGCCAGGTGCTGGCCTGGCAGGGCTGCGACGAGGAGGCGCAGCTGCTGCTGCGACAGGCAGCCGACGCGGTGGCGGCGACGGAGCCGGACCACGCCGTGCGGCTGCTGCTCGCGGCGGCGGCGGGGGCCGTGCGCAGCATCGACGTCGCCGGGTTCCTCCAGGTGGCCGAGGCGGCCCACCAGCTGACCGGCCGGGTGGACGCGGGGCTGGCGCTGCGGGCCGAGGTCGTGCACGGCTTCGCCCTGCTGGCCGACGGCCGGATCGAGGAGGGCCAGGTCCTGGTCGGGCGGTACCGGGAGCTGCTCGACGCCGAGGACGTCGCCGTCTCGGCCGGGTTCCTCGCCGAGGTGGTCGCCCCGTGCCTCGCCTTCCTGCTCCGGGCCCCGGAGGCCCACGACCTGCTCGTCGACCTCGAGGGGGTGCTGCGGAGCCGGGCGACGATCGTGCCGCTCATCGCGACCCTCGGCGCCCGGGCGATGCTCGAGCACGGTCGGAGCCTGCCCGCCTCGATGGCCGCGTCGGTCGAGGCCATGGCCTTGGCCGACGAGCTCGGCCAGCCCCTCGTCGCCCAGCACGCCGTGCAGTCGCTGGCCATCACCTCGGCCCTGGCCGGCGACCAGGACCGCTGCACCGACGCGGCCACCTGGCTGCTCGAGCGGGGCAGCCCCGGCGCCCTGGTCTCGGCCAGCCTGGGCCCGGCCACCCTCGCCCTCACCCTCGGGCGAACCGAGCTGGCGGTGGAGCGCTACGAGGACATCGAGGCGCGGTTCGGGCTCGGCGCGGGCATCGTCCGCTGGGAGCCCGAGTACGTCGAGACCCTGCTGCGGGTGCGCCGGGTCGACGACGCCCGCCGGGTGCGCGACGCCATCGCCCCGGGCACGGGTCCGGCGGCCGCGCCGGACGCCGCCCTCGCCCGCGTCGACGGCCTGCTGGTCGACGGGGCGGACGGGCTGGCCGAGCCCTTCGGGCGATCGGTCGCGGGGTTCGCGGCGGCCGCCAACCACGTCGGTGAAGCGCGCGCCGAGCTGGCGTGGGGCGAGCGACTGCGCCGGGCTCGGCGCCGGGCCGAGGCACGCCCCCACCTCGAGCGGGCCATCCGGCTGTTCGCCGAGGTGGGGGCCAGACCCTGGCAGGAGCGCGCCGAGACCGAGCTGCTCGCCGCCGGCGGCGTCCCCGCCCACCGTGGTCTGCGCACCCACGAGCTGCTCAGCTCCCAGGAGCTGCAGGTCGCGAGGGCCGCGGCCGGCGGGGCGTCGAACCGCGAGGTGGCCAGCGGCCTCTTCATCAGCCCCCGGACCGTGGAGACCCACCTGAGCGCGGTGTTCCGCAAGCTGGGCCTGCGCAACCGCAGCGAGCTGGCCGCCCGGGCCGTCGAGGACCCCTCGCTGCGGAGCTGAACTCCGAGGCGGCGGCCTCCCGTCCGGCAGCCACCGGTTCGGATCGATCTCGGAGGAGCTGTGCCAGGGTGGCGGCGTGCTGCCCGACCCGGTCATGTCGGTCGACGACCTCAACCGCTTCCTGGCCGGGGCGTTCCCGGACGACCCGCCCACCTCGCGGATCCTGGCCGTGACCGGCGACGGGGTGCAGGCGGTGCAGCCCTACGCCATCGGCCTGCTGCGTCCCGGCGGCACCATCTCGGGGCCGACCATGATGGCGCTGACCGACACCAGCGCCTACGCCGCCATCCTGTCGCGCATCGGACCGGTGGCCCTCGCCGTCACCACCTCGCTGACCATCAACTTCCTGCGCAGGCCCGGCCCGGCCGACCTCACCGCCGATGCCGCCCTGCTCAAGCTCGGGGCGCGCCTGGCGGTCGTCGAGGTGGAGCTGCGCTCGGACCGCTCCGACGAGGTGGTCGCCCACGCCACCACGACCTACTCCATCCCACGCTGACCCGTTCGGGTCCGGCCCGACCGGCTCGGTCCGTGCGTGGCAGGTGCCGGGCCGGCATGACAGGCTCGGGGCCGGCATGAGCGACGCGTTGTTCCAACCCGATGGCCGGGGCCTCCTCACCGCCACCGAGCGGGCCCGCAGCCCCTGGAGCCCCGAGTCGTTGCACGGCGGACCGGTCGCCGCCCTGGTGGCCCGGGCCGCCGAGGCGGTCGAGTCGCCGGGCCCCATGGACCCGGCCCGGCTCACCCTGGAGCTGCTGAAGCCGGTGCCGACCACGCCGCTCGCCGTCTCGACCGAGGTGCGGCGGTCCGGCCGGATGGTGCAGCTGGTGGAGGTCGAGGTGTCGGCCGGCGAGGTCGCCGTGGCCCGGGGGCAGGTGCTGCGCCTCCGCCGTGACGACTCGGCCACGACCGCCGCCGCCGGAGGCACCGCGACCGGGCCGCCGCCGTTCCCCGACGAGCCGGCCGCTCCGGTGCGGGGCCTCCGGGAGCCCGACCAGGAGTGGGCCGGCTTCCACAACACCGGGGTCGAGCACCGCTTCGCCGCGGGCGGGTTCCACCTGCTCGGCCCGGCCACCGACTGGATCCGCCTGACCGTGCCCGTCGTGACCGGTGAGGAGCCGTCGCCGTTCCAGCGGGTGGTGGCGGCCGCCGACTTCGCCAACGGCATCAGCGCGGTGCTCGCCGTCGAGGAGGCGACCTTCATCAACCCGGATCTGACCGTGCACCTCCACCGCCCGGCCCAGGGCGAGTGGATCGGCCTGGCCTCGGCCACCTCCGTCGGCCCCCACGGCATCGCCGTGTCGAGCACCGACCTGTTCGACCGGCAGGGGCTGATCGGCGTCAGTGCCCAGTCCCTGCTGATCCAGCCGCCGCCAGGCCGCTGACCGACGGACGATCGTCGCACGCCTGGTTCGCCGGCCCGGCGACGACACCCCGCCTCCACCTCGGCGGCCTGGCCGGTCGACCGCGCCCGTGCCGATCAGACCCCTCGAGCCGCCGCTCAGGTCCAGGCGCGCTCGCCCATCTCCAGCAGCCCGCCGAGGTCGAAGATGTCGGCGTCGAAGTAGGGAACCGTCGCCACCACCTCGGGCACGGTGGCCAGCTCGGCCTGCTCCTCGGCCTCGCGGGTGGCGACGACCTGGTAGTTCAGGAAGCTCTCGGCCACCTCGGTCAGCACGCGGGCGGTCTGGTCGGCGGGCCCGACCTCCTCGCCCAGCTTCCCGGCCAGCTCGTCGGCGTCCGCGCAGATCGAGCGGGCCAGCGGCGTGGCCTGGGTGCGGCGCAGGTACGACGGCAGGACCTTGTTGAGCACCAGCCCCCCCAGGTGCAGGTCGCGCTCGTCGAGGGCCGAGATGAAGAACTCGGCCTCCTGCACCGGTGCCGACTCGAGCGTGCTCACCACCACGAAGGTCGTGCGCCGGTCGGCGAGGGTCCGGGTGACGGCCTTGGCCCGCTCGACGAAGCCGTCGTACATCGTCTGGAACAGCATGAAGAACTCGGCGATGTCGCGCAGGAAGTCGGACCCGAGGATGCGGTCGGCCACGCTGTAGAAGGGCTTCGACGCCACGTTGAACAGACGTGACTGGTACGGAGCGATCAGCCAGCGGAGCAGCTTGCTGCTGAAGAAGTCGGCCATCCGCTCGGGGGCCTCGAGGAAGTCGATGGCGTTCCGGGTCGGCGGGGTGTCGACGACGATCAGGTCGTAGGAGCCGCCGGCGTGGATCTCGTACAGCCGCTCCATGGCGATGTAGTCGTGGCTCTGCACGAACTTGCCGGTGATGTTCTGGTACAGCGGGTTGGCCAGGATGGCCTCGCGGGTCTGGCGGTCGGGGGCGTGTCGCCGGACGAGGTCGTCCCAGCTCTGCTTGGTGTCGAGCATCGCCGCCCACAGCTCGCCGCGCGGCTCGACCCCGGCGGCCTCGAAGGCCTCGGGCGGGACCCGGGTCTCGACGTTGCCGAACTGCTCGAGCCCGAGCGCGTTGGCGAGCCGCTTGGCCGGGTCGACGGTGAGCACCAGCACCTTGCCGCCCTGGCGGGTGGCGGCCATCGCCGCCAGCGCCGCCGCGGTGGTGGTCTTGCCGACCCCGCCCGACCCGCAGCAGATCACGATCTCCTTGGCCGCCACCAGCTGCTCCATGGAGCGGAGCTGGTCGTCGACGGCCTGGTCGTCGCGCTTCTTGCGGGCCATCAGAACCCGAGCTCCTGGCCGATGGACTCGGCGACCTGCCGGGTGGCCCGGACGCCGTGGGCCCGCTGGAACAGGTACGGCACGTAGAGCTGGGGCACGTCGCCGGGCAGCTCGGCCCGCAGCCGATCCAGGTGACCCGCCCGGGTGCGGCGCAGGGTGACGGCCAGCCCGGCGGCGTCGATCAACGGCCGGACGTCACCGCCGACCGCCTCGGCCAGGGCGGCCATCGGCCCCGGCTCCTTGAGGCGGTCGAAGACCTCCTCCTCGTGGCGGCCGAACAGCTCGGGCAGCACCCGGTTCACCACGACCGCGGCCAGGTCGACCTCGGTCTCGGTGGTCAGCCGGTCGGCCAGCTCGAGCGTCTCGTTCACCGGCATCTCCTCGGGGGCCGACACGATCACCACGCCGGTGGTGGCGGCGTCGTCGAGCATCTCCAGCATCCAGTCGGTCTGGCTGCGGACGAGGCCCACCTTGACCAGGTCGTTGATGGCCTGCGGGGCGGTGAGCTGGCCGACCACGTGGCCGCTGGCGACGGCGTCGACCACGACCAGGTCGTAGTTGCCCTCGCGGACCTCCCAGCACAGCTTGCCGACGGTGAGGATCTCCTTGACGCCCGGGGCGGCGGTGGCCACGAAGTCGAAGGTGCGGGCGAGCGGTCCGATCTTGGCGAGGAACGGCACCTTGAGCTGCAGCCGCAGGTACTCCTTCAGCGACTCCTCGGTCTCCATCGACATGGCCCAGAGGTCGTCCTGGACCTCGATGGGGTCGAAGGCGGTCGGTCCGGACTCGTAGAAGTCGGCCAGGTTGCCCTTGGCATCGACCTCGCAGACGAGCGTCCGCTTGCCGTGCTCGGCCCCGAGGAGGCCGAGGCTGGCCGCCACCGTCGTCTTGCCGACGCCGCCCTTGCCGGTGACGAAGAGCAGGCGGCGGTCGAGCAGGTCGAGCGGCATGGGAGTGGCGGGCGCCGGGTCAGCTCGAGAAGCCGATGCGGTGGGAGTCGTCGGCGCTGCCGATGTCGACGTAGGCGATCTTGTCGCTCGGCACCCCGATCGACCGGCCCTTGCGGTCGGTGAGCCACAGCACCTGCTGGTCCGACAGGGCCGCCTCGACCGACGCCTTGACCTCGTCGTGGTCGGTGTCGTCGGCGAGCTCCACGTCGAGCTCCTTGGCGGTGTAGGTGACGCCGATGCGGATGTCCACGGGTTCCTCCGGAGGTCGGGCGCGAGCGGCCGCCATCGTAGGGGCGCCCCTGCGTCCTCCGATCCGCCGGAGCGGCGTGGGGCCGAACCGACCGCTCGAACGGGTGCGACCGCCGGCTCGACCGGGTACGACGACGGCGCTGCCCGCGCCGGCCGCTCAGGGGGCCGGGTCGGTGCCGTCCCTGCTTCCCTGCACCTCGCGGTGCCACCGGGGACGGGCCTGGCGGGCCCACCGCACCGGCACCCAGCCTCGCCCGAGCATGGCCCGCAGGGCCACCGGCTCCGACACCGCCTTGGCGATGTGGGCGACGATGGCCACGCCGAGCCCGGCCCAGAGCACGTCGTGGACGAAGGTGGCGCCGGTCCGCCACGAGTCGGGGAACGGGTCGTGCCACTGCATGATCGCCCCCGTCATCAGCATCACCGGCAGGACGCCGGCCACGAACACGGCGTTCAGCTTCTGACCGGCGTTGAACTTGCCGACCCGGTCGAGGGCCCGGCGACCCCGGCTGCGCAGCCACCGCCAGTCGTCGCGGGTCCACCGGCCGAGCCGGGCCACGTCGAGCAGCACGCCCCGGCGCCACCGCCCGGCCAGCACCACCGCCCACGGGACGACCAGGCCGATGCCGCACCAGACGTGGACCTGGCGGACCAGGGCGCGGTGGCCGACCAGGGCCTGGACGCCGCCCGCGTAGAAGGTGGTCCCGGTGACCAGCAGGACGAGCACGAGCAGGCCGTTGGTGGCGTGCAGCAGCCGCTCGACCCGGTCGAAGCGCAGGATCCGTGCCCCGTCGGCGTCGAGCTGGTCGACCTCCGACGCCTCGGCGCCGGCCGCCGGGGCGGCCACCGCGGTCAGTGGATCTCCTCGTCCGTGCGGCCGTTGCTGCGCCCGACCCAGGCGTCGACGTCGTAGCCCTGCTCCTCCCAGTACCCGATCGGGTCGACCGAGTCGGTGACCTCGATGCGCTCGAGCCACTTGGCCGACTTGTACCCGTACATCGCCGCCACGTAGAGCCGGACGGGGCCGCCGTGCTCCTGGGTGACCGGCGCGCCGAGCATGCGGTGGGCGGCGATCACGTCGGGCCGGCGGGCCTGGTCGAGGGTGAGGGTCTCGGTGTAGCCGCCGTCGAAGCTGTGGAAGTGGACGGCTCGGGCCTGGGGCTTCACCCCGACCTCGTCGAGCAGGTCGCTCAGCTTCACGCCCTGCCAGTGGACGCCCGGCACCCGCCACCCGGTGACGCACTGGAAGTCCTTCACCAGCCGGGTCTGGGGCAGGCGCTCGCGCAGGTCGTCCAGGCGGTAGGTGCGGGGCGAGTCGACCAGGCCGTCGACGGTCAGGGCGTAGTCGGCGTCGGAGCGGCTCGGGCTGCCGAGCTCGGCGTAGATGCGGAACCCGCCGCTGCCGGGGATCAGCTGGGTGATCCCGGTGGGGTCGCGGGACGTCACCGGCTCGAGCAGGGCGGCCACCCCGCTCTGCACCTGCTTGCCGACCACCACACCGGCGGCACCGAGACCGAGCATGCCGAGCACGACGCGCCGGCCGACCGGGGTGCCCTCGGGCTTGGGGGTCGCGGCCACGAGACCCAGGGTACGGGCACCCCTGGAGGGGCGACGGGCCACCCGGACCGGAGTTTCGCGAACGTTTCGATTCGCCGGTGCAGCCGCTCCGGCGGGGACGACGCCGGCCGGCGCCGGCTCAGAGGAGCTTGAGCTCGGGGTGGAACCGGCGGGTGGGGGCCAGCTCGACGTCGATGCGCTCGGCCATGGCGGTGAAGGCGCGGGCCGCCTCGCCGCCGGGATCGGCGACCACGACGGGGAGGCCGGTGTCGCCGCCCTCGCGCAGCTGCATGACGAGCGGCACCTGGCCGAGCAGCGGCACCTCGAGCCGCTGGGCCAGCTCGGTGCCGCCGCCGGCGCCGAACAGCTCGTAGCGGACGCCGTCGTCGCCGGTGAACCAGGACATGTTCTCGATCACGCCCTTGACCTCGAGGTGGACCTTCTGGGACATGAAGGCGGCCCGCTGGGCCACGCGCTGCGCGGCGGGCTGCGGCGTGGTGACCACGTAGACCTCGGAGCGGGGCAGGAACTGGGCGAGCGACAGCGAGATGTCGCCGGTGCCCGGCGGCAGGTCGATGACGAGGAAGTCCGGGTCGTCCCAGTAGACGTCGGTGAGGAACTGCTCGAGCGCCTTGTGCAGCATGGGGCCCCGCCAGATGACCGGCTGGTCCTCCTCGGCGAAGAAGCCCATGGAGATGGCCCGCACGCCGTGGGCGTCGGGTGGCACGAGCATGTCGTCGATGACGACCGGCGGCCGGGAGATGCCGAGCATGCGGGGGATGGAGAAGCCCCAGACGTCGGCGTCGACGACGGCCACGGACCGGCCGCGGAGCGCCAGCGCCACCGAGAGGTTGGTGGTGACCGACGACTTGCCCACCCCGCCCTTGCCCGAGGCGACCAGCAGCACGCGGGTGCGCGACGACGGGTCGGCGAAGGGGATGGCACGGCCTTCGGCGTGGCCGTGCGCGGGCTGGCTGCCGGCGGTGGCTGCGGGGTTGCCGTTCAGCCGCTGCGAGAGGGCGGCGCGCTCCTCGTCGGTCATGTGGGTGAAGTCGCAGTAGACGGTGGTGATCCCCTCGAGCGCGGTGACCGCCTCGGTGACCCGCCGCTCGATCTCGTTGCGCAGCGGGCAGCCGGGGATGGTCAGGGCGATCAGGACGCGCACCGACTCGCCGTCGATCCCGATCTCGCGCACCATGTCGAGGTCGACGATGCTGCGGTGCAGTTCGGGGTCCTGGACGGGGCGCAGGGCCTCGCGGACGACGGCTTCGGTGACGGGGGAATCGGCGTCGGGCACCGGGCCTCCTGGGTGGGCGACGGGGGCAACCGGGATTTCTCCTACGGCGATAGGTAGATTACCGGGGTGTCCGGTCGGCTGAACCCCACCGACTTCGCCTCGGCGGTGAGCGCGCTGACCTCGGCCTTCGGCGACCCGACCCGCCGCAGCATCTACCTCTTCACCCAGGAGGACGAGGCGACCCGCGAGCACGGCGTGACCGCGTCGGAGGTCGCCGCCCGCTTCGACCTGCACCCGAACGTGGCCCGCCACCACCTCGACAAGCTGGCCGGCGGCGGTCACCTCGAGGTCACCGTGGCCCGCAGCGAGGGCGGGGGTGCCGGTCGGCCGTCGAAGCGCTACCGGCCCACCGCCCCCCGGGCCGAGCTCGACCTCGGCGTCCGCCACGACGACCTGCTGGCCACCCTGCTCGGCCGGGCGCTCGCCCTGCTGCCCGACGACCAGGCCCAGGCCATGGCCGAAGAGGTCGGGATCGAGTACGGCCGGGCGATGGCGGCGGCCATGGGCGGCAGCGAGGACGGCGCCCGGTCCTTCCGCTCGGCGCTGCACGTCGTGGCCGACGCCCTGAGCAGCCACGGGTTCGCCGCCCACACCGAGAAGCGGGGCGACGAGCTGCGCATCGTGAGCGAGCACTGCCCCTTCGGCCCGACCGCCATCGAGCACCCCGTCATCTGCGCGGTCGACCGGGGCATGGTCAAGGGGATGCTCGGCGGGCTCTACGGCGACACCACCGCCGAGACCACGGCGTCGCTCCCCATGGGCGACGCCGTGTGCGTCACCGCCGTCGACGCCTGAACCGCCGAGCCGCTCCACGGCCCCGCCCCGACGTGGCCCCCGGTCGAGCTCGTCGGACCGGCGGCCTCACGGCGGGACCACCGCCGCCGATGGGAACCCATGCGTCGTGCCGTCGTCGCCGTGGCCGTGCTGCTCGCCCTCGCCGTCGGCGGGACGGGATGCGCGCAGCAGACCAGGCTGGCCCGCTTCTGCGACAGCTACGACAAGGGCATCAGCCTGATCACCGGCGACACCCACGACGACCTCGACGGCTACAAGGCCCAGTACGACGCAGGGGTCCGCAGCCTGGCGACGGCCGCCGAGGTGGCCCCCACCGACGTGAAGGTCGCCGTCGTCCGGGAGCGGGACGCGGCCATCGCGGTCAACACCGCCGTGCAGCAGTCCGGCAAGCCCGCCGACCTGTTCGCCGCCCAGGCGAAGGACACCCGGCCCGACCGCGACGCCAACCGGGCCCGCGTCCAGCGCTGGATCGACGCCCACTGCACCGTCAACACCTGATCCGGCGTGCCACGATGGCCGCCGGATGCGACGGACCCGACGACCGCTCCTCGTGCTCGTCGTCGCGGCCGGGCTGCTGGCGGCGGCCGGGCTGGTGACGGCGTGCTCCAGCTCCCCCAGGAGCCAGGCCGCCTTCTGCCGCCAGGGTCCGGTGCTGCGCAAGGCCAAGCAGCCGATCGACGCGTCGGACGCCAACGACCTGGTGCAGACCAAGCGACGCATGGCGACCTACAACGCCGCCATCCAGAAGGCGGTGTCGGTGGCGCCGGACCAGCTGGCGGCGGACATCGAGCCCCTCGGCAAGCTGTGGGACCGCATCGACGCCGCCGTCCAGCGGGCCCGCTCGACCGACGAGGTCACCGCCGCCACCCAGGACCTCGTCACCCGCAACCAGGCCAGCTACGAGCGCTCGAGCCAGGCCGTGTACGACTACATCGACCAGCACTGCACCACCGCCGGCGGCACCAAGTAGGCCGGGAACCGCTGGTGAGCAGGGCCTACCTCGACCACGCGTCGACCTCCCCCGTCCGCCCGGCGGCGGCCGGCGCGATGGTCGCCGAGCTGCGCGCCGGCGGAGGCGATCCCGGTCGGATCCACCACGAGGGCATGCGGGCCCGGGCCGCTCTGGAGGACGCCCGCGAGCGGGTGGCGGCGCTCCTCGGGGCGCGGCCGCGCGAGGTCGTGTTCACCAGTGGGGCCACCGAGTCGATCGCCACCGCCGTCGTCGGTGGCCGCTCCCGCGGCGGGCACCAGGTCGTCCCGGCGGTCGAGCACTCGGCGGTGCGCGAGGCGGCGGCCCGGGCCGGCGAGGTGACCCTGGTCGGCGTCGACCGCACCGGACGGGTCGACGCCGCCGCGGTCCTCGCCGCCGTCCGCCCCGACACCGGGCTGGTCCACGTGCAGTGGGGCAACCACGAGGTGGGCACCTTGCAGCCCGTGACCGAGGTGGTGGCGGCGTGCCGGGAGCGCGGCGTGCTGGTGCACGTCGACGCCGCCCAGGCGGCCGGCCACGTCCCGGTCGACTTCGGCGACCTCGGGGCCGACCTGCTGTCGGTGAGCGCCCACAAGCTGGGGGGCCCGCCCGGGATCGGGGCGCTGCTGGTGCGCCGTGGCGTGCGCCTCCCCCCGCTGCTCGTCGGCGGCGACCAGGAGCGGGCCCGCCGGGCCGGCCTGGAGGACGTGCCCGCCGCCGTCGGCTTCGGCGCCGCGGCGGAGGAGCTCGTCGACGGCGACCGGCTCGACCGCGAGGCGGGCGACGCCCGGCGGCTCACCGAGCGGGTCCTCGGAGCGGTCGCCGACCTCGACGGGGTCGAGGCCTACGGCGACCTCGACCACCGGCTGCCCCACCTCGTCTGCTTCGGCGTGCAGGGCGTCGAACCCCAGGCGGTGCTGCTCGGCCTCGACCAGCGGGGCGTGGCCGCCCACTCCGGCAGCGCCTGCTCGTCGGAGTCGCTGGAGCCGTCCCCGGTGCTCGAGGCCATGGGCGTCGACGCCCACCGGTCGCTGCGCATCTCGACCGGCTGGTCGACCACCGACGCCGACGTCGACCGGTTGGTCGACGCCCTGCCCGAGGTGCTCGGCGAGCTGAGGCGGCTCGCCACCAGGCGATCCTGAGGTCGGTCGCCGACCGACTAGTGGTCGACGGGCGCCGTCTGCCGCGAGGCCGAGGCGGCGACCTCGGCGGGCACGTCGATCCAGAGGCGGAGCAGGTTGGCCCCCATGGTCTTGCCCAGGTTGTCGGATCGCAGCGATCGCGGGGCCCCGCCGCCGAGCGCCTCGTGGAGCACGAACTTCAGGGCCAGGACGTTGGGCGCCTCGTAGCGCTCGACCTCGCCGCGCACGAGGTCGCCGAAGTGGCGCTTGACCACCTCGGCGGTGACCGCCTCGACGATGGCGGTGTAGGCGGTCTCGTCGTCGGCGAACAGGGAGAGGTCGCTGATGTCGCCCTTGTCGCCGGACCGGGCCCCGCAGAGCCGTCGGAGCTGGATCCTCGCCACGCCCGGCACGGTACCCGGGGAGGGCGCCGTAGGGTGGCGCCCCGATGGCCCTCTACCTGGTGCGCCACGCCCACGCCGGCAGTCGGAAGGCGTGGCGGGGCGACGACCGGGAGCGTCCGCTCGACGAGCGGGGCGAGCGCCAGGCCAAGGGCCTGCTGGACGAGGTCCCGGTCGGGATCGACCGGGTGCTGTCCAGCCCGGCGGTGCGCTGCACCGAGACGGTGCGGCCGCTGGCCGAGCGCTCCGGTCGCGAGATCGAGGTCGACGAGCGGTTGTTCGAGGCGGCCGAGCCCGGGCCGATCGCCGACCACCTGCGCCACCTGCTCGGCGAACGGCCGGACGCGGCCATCGTGGCCTGCTCGCACGGGGACCTGATCCCCGACCTGCTGGCCCGCTGGTCCCGCGACGGCGCCGACCTCGACGACCGGCGCTACGCCAAGGGCAGCGTCTGGTGCCTGGAGTCCGACGCCGAGGGCACCATCGTCAGCGGTCGCTACCGACCCCCGTCGGAGTGACGCCCCGGTCCGGACCGCTGACCGCTGGGTTGGGACGGTCGGTCAGGCGGGCTGGGCGCCGTGGGCGACCCACAGGTCGTTGAGCGCCGTCTGCGCCTTGACGTACCAGATGATCCCGCCGATCAGCGGGAGCAGGACCCAGCAGCCGGTGACGGCCTTGACCGGCGGCTCCTGGCCCTCGGACCGGTAGATCTTCTCGATCTCGGACCCGAAGATGAAGGGGTTCACGATGCCGGCGAACAGGGCGATGACCAGCGCGATGCCGCCGCCGATGCCCTCCCCCGAGTACTCCTTCATCTCCTGGAACACCTTGTAGTTCCAGTAGATGACGTAGATGCCCAGGGTGACGATGGCGAGGAGGATGCCCATCCCGACGCTGATGGGCGTGCCGACCGGGCCCCGCGCCGGCGGGCCACCGTAGGCGGGCTGCGCCGGGTAGGCGCCGGGCTGGTCGCCGGGCGGGGCCGGGTAGCCCGAGGGCTGGGCGCCGGCCTGACCGCCCGGGGGCGGCGGGGTCGGCGACTGCGGGGGCTGGTTGGGGTCGCCCTGGAAGCTCATGGCCGCGAACGGTAGCGAAGATCAGACCTCGGTGACGTCGATGCTCACCTGGTCATCCACGAGGGCGCGATCGACGGCGAAGGCGTCGACGGCGAGGAGCTGGGTCGGCCGGCCGTCGCGGGCCCGCCCCGGGCTGGCGATGGTCGGCGGCCCCGAGAGGCCGAGCACGCCCGCCCCCTGGGCGACCGACCCGGCGGTGGCGGCGTCGTCGCAGCGCCACGCCAGCCGACCGATCACCTCGGTGGGCTCGAGGTCGTCACGCGCGCCGACGGTCCGGCGGGCGGGAGCGGTCGGCCCGCCGAACGCCCCGGCGCCGAAGTACTCCTCGCACCACTCCCGCACCGGGATGCCGGCCTCCTCGGCGCGCCGGCGGACGAAGGCGACCGCCGCCCGGGCCTTGGCCTCGGCGTCCGGCCAGGGGTAGGCGAAGCGGGCCTCGCCCGACCAGCCCCCCGGGGTGCACACCAGGCCCTTGTAGGTCGCCGGTGGCGCATCGCCCGTGGCCCCGGACACCGCCACCCGGTCGGCGCCCAGGTCGTCGAGCCGCACCGATGTGAAGTCGGCGGTGACGTCGGGGGTGAGGTACCGGCTCGGGTCGTGGACCTCGTAGAGCAGCTGCTCGCGCACGGTGTCGAAGGTGACCATCCCGCCGGTGCCCTCGGGCTTGGTCACCACCGCCGACCCCTCGGCGGAGACCTCGGCCAGCGGGAAGCCGGGGTGCAGCGGGTCGGGGTTCTCCCACCAGGCACCGGAGTAGTTGCCGCCGGCGACCTGGCCGCTGCACTCGAGCAGGTGGCCGACCACGGTGCCGGCGGCGAGCGCGTCCCAGTCGTCCCACGCCCACCCGAAGCGGTGCACGAGGGGGGCGAGGAACAGGGCGGCGTCGGCCACCCGGCCCGTCACCACCACGTCGGCGCCGGCGTCGAGGGCGTCGACGATCGGCCGGGCCCCGAGGTAGGCGTTGGCGAACAGCGCATCGTCCGGCAGCCCGAGCTCGGCGGCGCGGGGCCGCAGGTCGTCGCCCACCACGGTGGCCACCGTCAGACCGGTCGCGCCGGCGTCGTGCAGCGCCGCGCGCACCGCCCGGCCGGCCGCCACCGGGTTGATCCCGCCGGCGTTGGTGATCAGCTTGGTGCGACCGGCGGCCAGGTGCGGCAGCGCCTGGTGGACGTACAGCGGCAGGTCCCGGGTGTAGCCGAGCGCCTCGTCGCGCTGGCGGTCCTTCTGCAGGATGGCCAGGGTCAGCTCGGCCAGGGCCTCGCACACCAGCACGTCGATGCCGGCCTCGAGCAGGGCGTCGACCGGTTCGTGGCCGTCGCCGTAGAAGCCCTGGCCGCCGCCGATGCGGAGGGTGTCGCCGCCGGGGCCGGTCACGGCGCCGAGGTCGGGGCGGCCGCCGGCGCCGACGTCGGAGCAGCGCCCGGCGCGGTGGTCGCCGCCGTGCCGTCGATCTCGTCCCGCAGCTGCTGCACGGCGGCGTCCATGCCCTGGGCGCTGCCGCCCATCTTGTCGAACTCGTCCAGCTGGGCCTTGGCGGTGGCGGTGTCGCCCTCGGCGTTGGCGATGTAGGCGAGGAAGAAGTGCGGGATGGGGAAGGCCGGGGCGGCCTGCGAGCCGGCGGTGATGTCGGCCTTGGCCTGGGCCTCGAGGTCGGCCTGACCGGTGCCCTGGATCGCCTGGTAGAGCAGCCAGCCCCGGAACGTGCGGGCCACGGCGTCGCTCGGGCGCTGCTTCAGGATGGCGTCGAGGCACTTGAGGCCCTCGACCGGCGCCTCGGACCGGAACTTGGTGATGCAGGCGTCGACGCCCTGACCCATCTGCGGCTGCGTGGGGACGGCCTGGCCGGACACGCTCTGGCCGGCCTGCCGCTGACCCGAGGACCGGGCCACGAGCCACCCGGCCACCAGCGCCACGATCACCACCGCCGCCCCGCTGACGAGCAGCCGGCCGCGGCGGGCGGGCCGCTTCGCCTCGGCGTAGGCCTGCCGCTGCTCGTCGATGGCCCGCAGCACCTCGGCCGCCCGGGCGGTGTAGTCGTCCTTCAGCTGGGTGTAGTCGGCCTCGTCGATGTCGCCGGCGTCGTGCTCGGCGTCGAGGTCCTCGATGCTGCGCAGCAGGAAGTCGCGCTGCTCCTCGAGGGCGGCCAGCTCGTCGGGGTCGAGCTTCGACCGGGCGGGGCGCGACGAGCCCGACGGGCGCGGCGTGGTGGTGGTCACGAGACCGGCTCCCGTCCGGCGTCGGGCCGGTCGCGGTCGGACGGCGCGGTGGGGTCGGGCCGGCCGGCCAACGCGGCCTCGACCAGCGCGGCGTCGGCGTCGGTGGCGTGGGTGTCGGACGTGCGGCGCCAGCGTCGGAAGGCCAGGGCCAGGCCCCCGACCGCCACGACGAGCCCCGCCACCGGCAGGATCCACACCAGGCCGGCGATGCCCGACGCCGGGGGGATGAGCTGGATGTCCTGGCCGTAGCGCTGGGCCAGGGCCTGGCGGATGGTGTCGTCGCTCTCGCCGGCCCGGAGGCGGCGGCGGACGTCGGCGCGGATGTCGACCGAGATCTGCGTCTCGGACGTCTCCACCGACTGGCTGCGGCAGATCGGGCACTTGATGGTGGACTCGATGGCCCGGGCCCGGTCCTCGACCGAGCTCGACCCGCCGGAGCTCCAGCCGGCGGCCAGGGCGGCCACCAGCACGATGCCCATGGCGATCCAGGAGTAGCGGCGGGCGCTCACGACCCGGCCCCTGCGCCCGTGGGAGCGGTCGCACCGCCGGTGGTGGGCGGGGCTGCGCCACCCGGCGCCCCCGGGGTGGTCGCGCTGGTCGGCGCGACCGAGGTGGCCGGGGCGTTGGTCACCCCGGAGGCCTGGTCGTACTTGGCCATGATCTGGTCGAGGTCGTGGGCGTGGACGCCGCCGATCAGCTTGGCGGCGACGGTGCCGCCGGGGGTGATCAGGTACGACTCGGGCGGTGCGGTGACCCCGTAGGCGACGGCGATCGGCTCCTTGCTGTCGTCGGTGAGCACCGGCCAGTCGCCGCCGTTGCGGGCGAAGAAGTCGCGGACGCGGCTGGCGTCGTCGCCGTAGACCACCGCCACCACCTCGCCGTCGCCGGCGTCGGCGTGCTCGCGGGACCAGGCGAGGATCTCGGGGTGCTCCTTCTGGCACGGGGCGCACCAGGTGGCGAAGAAGTTGACCAGGACCCACCGGCCCGCGAACTGGCTGAGCTGGAAGTGCTGTCCGTCGATGGTCGTGCCCGAGATGTCGGGCGCCGGCTTGCCGATGAGCGCCGAGTACACCGGCCGGTCCGAGGCCGGCTTGCGGGTCGCGAGGACGCCGACGAGCAGGGCGATCACCGCCGCCAGCCCGAGCGCCACGTACAGCACGGTGCGGGGGCGGCGGCGGGTGGGCGCAGCCGGCTCGCTCATGCCGGGACGGGCGGGCGGTCCGGGTCGGGCTGCGGTTCGGCGTCGGGCCGGCCACCGCCCGGGGGCTTCGGCGAGCCGTCGCCGACGGCCGGGGTGGGACGGCGGCGGCGATCGGGGACCGGGGCCGAGACCGGCTCGGTGCCCCGGCGGCGCGAGCCGGGGAAGAACGCCAGCACCGAGCCCATGGCGATCACCGACCCGCCGATCCAGAGCCACACGACGAGCGGCTGCACGATCACCCGGAGGCGCATCGGCCCCTGCCCCGCCGGCAGGTCGACGATGGCGAGGTACACGGTGCTGGTGAGCCCGTTGTCGACCGAGGGCTTGCCGGTCTGCTGGGACTGGTCGACGTAGTTGCGGATGTTCGGGGCGTAGACCTGGCCGCCGTCGACGCGCACCCGGGCCTGCTCCTCGGTGAAGTCGCCGCCCTTGATGGTGCGGTGGCCGAGGTAGGTCACCGTGTGGCCGCCGACCGAGACGGTCTGGCCGCGGGCGATGGTGGTCTCGACCTGGGTCGAGTAGCTCGAGCTGGCGGCGAAGGCGACGGCGATCATCACCACGCCGAGGTGGACCACCATGCCGCCGTTGGTGCGACCGACCAGGCCCCGCCAACCCTGCCGCCGGGTGGCCAGCACCAGCTGGCGGAGGGCGGCGCCGGCGGCGAAGCCGCCCATGCCGAAGGCGAGCAGCGGCCCGATGCCGCGGGCGCCGAGCAGGACGGCGACCACGATGGCCAGGGTTCCGAGCCAGCCCGGCCACTGCAGCCGCTGGGCGAGCGTCTCGGTCGACGCCTTCCGCCACGGCACCACCGGCGCCATGGCCATCAGGAACAGCAGCGCCAGGGCGATGGGCAGGCTCATCCGGTTGAAGTACGGGGCCCCGACCGAGATGCGGCTGCCGTTGACCGCCTCGAGGATCAGCGGGAACACGGTGCCGAGGAGCACGACGAACGCGAACCCGGCGAAGAGCAGGTTGTTGGCCAGGAAGGCGCCCTCGCGCGACACCGGCGCGTCGATGCGTCCCGGCGACCGCAGCCGATCGCCGCGCCAGGCGATGAGCCCGATGGACACGGCCACGATCACCCCGAAGAAGCCGAGGAGGATCGGCCCGATCGTCGAGTCCGAGAAGGCGTGCACCGAGTCGAGGACCCCGGAGCGGGTGAGGAAGGTGCCGAGGATGGTCAGGGCGAACGTCGAGCAGAGCAGCGACAGGTTCCAGACCCGCAACATGCCGCGCCGCTCCTGGACCATGACCGAGTGCAGGAATGCGGTGCCGGTGAGCCACGGCAGGAACGAGGCGTTCTCGACCGGGTCCCAGGCCCAGTAGCCGCCCCAGCCGAGCACCTCGTAGGACCACCAGGCGCCGAGCACGATCCCGACCGACAGGAACGCCCAGGCCACCAGCGTCCAACGCCGGGTGGCGACCAACCAGCCCTCGCCGACCCGGCCGGTGGCCAGCGCCCCGATGGCGAAGGCGAACGGGACGGTGAACCCGACGTAGCCCAGGTAGAGCATCGGCGGGTGGAACGCCATGAGCAGGTTGTCGCGCAGCAGCGGGTTCGGACCCGGGCCGTTGGTGGGCGGGTTGGCCAGCGTCTGGAAGGGCTTGGCCGCCGTGCACATGAGCCCGAAGAAGAACAGGCACACCGTGAACATGGTGAGCAGCGCCCAGCCGACCAGCGGGTCGGTCAGCCGCTTCCGGAACTTGAGGGTGACCGCCACCGTGTAGCCCGCCAGGATCAGCGCCCACAGCAGGATCGACCCCTCGAGGGCCGACCACAGGGCGGCCACGTTGAACAGGGCCGGGGTGTGGGTGCTGCCCTGCTCGGAGACGTACTTGAGCGAGAAGTCCCGGGTGATGAGGGCCCGCTCCATGGCCCCGAACGACACGACGGCGCCGAGCAGGACGAGACCGGCGTAGCTCGGCACCAGCCGCAGCAGCTCGTGGCGGCGGGTCGCCAGCGCGTACGCGATGGCGCCGATGGCGAAGAGCGAGGCGGTGACGCCCAGGATCAGCCCGGCCCAGCCGAGCGAGGCGTTCATGGGCCGTTGGTCCCGACCCGGCCGGGGTGCTTCTCCCGGTAGGTCGCCGAGTGCTTCACCTCGATCTGGTCGCTCTCGAAGGTGGTGCCGCTCCAGTGGCCGTGGGTGACGACGGGGATGCCGACCTTGAACAGGGCCGGGGTGTCGCCCTGGTGGACCACGTCGACGGCCACCCCGTTGAAGGCGACGGTGAAGCGGGTGGTGCCGTCGGCGCCGTGCTCGGACGCCTTGGTGACCAGGCCCTGCATGCGGAAGTCGCGGCTGCCGAGGCTGGCCCGCTTCGCCACCGCCTGGTCGGCGTTGTAGTAGTAGGTCGCGGCGCTGCCGAGGGCCTGGGTGAGGATGAAGCCGGCGGCGATCACCACCAGCACGAGCACGCCGACGGCCCCCCAGCGCCGGCGACCGGTGCGAGCGGGACGGGGTCGCTCCTCGACCTGGCGCGGCGTGAGGTCGAGCTCGTAGTCGTCGGCGTCGAGGATGTCGCCGCTCGGCCGGCCGCTCGATGGCTCGGTCATGGACGCTCCTCGACCTTCGTCGAGCCGGACAGCCACCGGCGCTGGTCGGCGGGGATGCGCTGGGCCACCTTGCGGCCGCGCAGGATGGTGCGGCCGGCGTAGACGGCGACGGCCCCGAACACCAGCACGTAGGAGGCGGAGACGTAGCCCCAGAAGGACTGCTCGGCGAGGATCACGTCACGCGCTCCGGGACGGGGGTGGCCACCGCGTCGTCGATCGGCCGCCGCTCGCGACCCTCGGCCCGCCGCTCGTCGAGGGCGACCTGCAGGCCCACGTCGTCGACGCGGTTCTCGATCCACTGCAGGCGGAAGCGGTGGATCAGGAGCCACCAGTAGACGAGCAGGAAGGCGACGAAGCCGACCATGAGGCTGAACAGCTGCATGCCACCGATGGTCGGGTTCAGCTTGGTGATGGTGGGCGGCTGGTGGAGGGTGTTCCACCACACGGTGGAGAAGTGGACGATGGGCACGTCGACGAAGGCGATCAGTCCCGCCCATGCGGCCCGCTTGGCCCGGACCGTCGGGTCGGTCGAAACCCGGCGCAGCGCCAGGTACCCGACGAAGGCCACGAACAGCAGGGCGGTGCTGGTGAGGCGGGCGTCCCAGGTCCACCAGACGCCCCAGGTGGGCCGACCCCAGAGCATGCCGGTGGCCAGGCTGAGGGCGGTGAAGAGCACGCCGATCTCGGCCGATGCGGCCGCCAGCGCGTCCCAGAACTCCCGCTTCTTCCAGAGGTACACCGCCGAGCCGAGGGCGGTGACCCCGAAGGCGAGGAAGGCGGTGGTCGACACCGGCACGTGGACGTACATCATCCGCACCGCGTTGCCCTGCACCTCGTCCTCGGGCGACAGCAGCAGGCCGAACAGCGCCACCGCGGCCATGCCGGCCAGGGCCAGGACCCCGACCAGCCGGCTGCCCCTGGAGCCCGTGCCCTGCGGTCCGGGCCGGTCCTCGGCGCCGTCGGCGCGGGGGCCGGCTTCGCGACGCTGATCGGTGGCGGAGATCACGATTCCTCCAGAAGGGAGCCGAAGGCCAGGATGCCCACGGCCAGGTAGACGGCGGCGAAGACGGTGAGGAGCCCGAGCCAGGGCCAGGCATCGGCGGTCTCGCCGGCGAAGGCCGCCTCGTAGGCCTGCGTGGCGGCGATGAGCACGGGCGACACGACCGGCAGCAGCAGCAGCGGCAGGATCGACTCCTTGGCCCGCAGCCCGGCGGCCAGGGCGCCGTAGAGGCTGCCGGCGGCGGCCAGGCCGAGGGTGGCGAGGAGCGACGTGGCGACCAGGATCGCCGGGCCGTGCAGGTGGGCGTCGTAGAAGACCGACACGCCGACGGCCAGCACGACCTGGAGCGCCAGCAGCTCCACGCCGATGCCCGCCACCTTGCCGAGGAAGATGCCGGCCGGGTCGAGCGACGACAGCCGCAGGCCGTCCCGGTTGCCGTCGGCCGCCTCGACCGCGAAGGCCCGCTGGACCGCCAGGAGCGCCGAGAACAGCACCGCCACCCAGAACAGGCCGGCGGTGGCCCGGGAGAGGATGCCCCGGGCCGGGTCGAGGGCGAAGGCGAACAGCACCAGGACCAGCAGGGCGAAGGGCGCGACCTGGTTGGTGGCGACCCGGGAGCGGGCCTCCAGCCGCAGGTCCTTCTCGGCGATCAGCACGGCGTCATGGAGCACGGACGACCGCCAGGGGATCACGGGCCAGCGGATGGGCGCCGGTCGCGCCCTCGGGCGCGGGGGTCGAGCCGGCCTCGGCGGGCCCGGGATCGAGGTCGACCGGGGCCGGGCCGTCGGCCGGGGCCGGGCCGTCGGCCGGGGCGGCCTCGGGGGACTCGACGGTGCCGCCGACGACGCGGACGACCCGGCCGGCCAGGTCGGTGGCCCGCTCGTGGTCGTGGGAGGCGAGGAGGACGGTGACACCCACCCGGGCAGCTTCCCGCACCAGGCGGTCGACGGTGTCGCGGGCCTCGGCGTCGAGGCCGGCGTGGGGCTCGTCGAGCAGCCAGAGCCGGGACCGGCGAGCGACCATGACCGCCAGCGACGTGCGGCGACGCTGGCCGGCCGACAGCTTGCCGACCGCCACCGTGGCCAGCCGGCCGTCCAGCCCGAGCCGGACCATGGCGGCGTCGGCGTCGGCCTTGCCGGCCCGCGAGGCCCGGGCCCAGAAGCGGACGTTGTCGGCCACGGTGAGCTCGTCGTACAGCCCGCTCTCGTGGCCCAGCAGGCCCACGTGGGGCCGGACCGACCGGGGGTCGGCGACCAGGTCGTGACCGAGGACCACCGCCTCGCCGTCGACGACGGGAACCAGGCCCGCGCACGCCCGGAGCAGGGTGGTCTTGCCAGCGCCGTTCGGCCCCTGCAGCAGGACGATCTCGCCCGAGGCGACGTCGAGGTCGACGCCGGCGAGGGCTGGGAAGCGTCCGAGCAGGGAGACGGCACCACGGAGGTGGATGGCAGGCTCCATGAGGACGTCCAAACGATACCGGTGGTCCGGATCGGGCCCCCAATGCTGCGGACGGTCCGTCGTGGTCGTTCGCCACCTCGCCCCGGACGCCGGCGCGACGGCCGGCCGAACGCCGAGTCGACCGGCCAGCCCCTACGCTTTTCCGACCATGCTCGCTCGCACCCTGGGCCGCCTCGGCCGCTTCCTGCTCACGGCCGGGGTGCTGGTGTTCCTGTTCCTCGCCTACCTGCTCTGGGGCACCAACCTGCAGACCGCGTCGGCCCAGCAGAAGCTGGAGAAGCAGTTCGACCGGCAGGTCGCCGAGGCCCAGCAGAAGCTGTCGCAGACCACCACCACCGCTCCGCCCACCACCGCTCCCGACCCGGGCGGCGGCGACCCGCCGGTCGACATCCCCCTGCAGGTGCCGGCCGAGGGCGGCATCGTCGGGCGGATCGCCATCCCGAAGATCGGGCTCTCGCCGAAGGTGGTGGTCGAGGGCGTCACCGAGGACCAGCTGAAGCGAGGTCCCGGCCACTACCCCGGCACGCCGCTCCCCGGCCAGAAGGGCAACGTGGCCATCGCCGGGCACCGCACGACCTACGGCTCGCCGTTCCACGACATCAACGAGCTGACCAACGGCGACGAGATCGACATCACGACCACCTACGGGCGGTTCGTGTACCGGGTGACCGGCCAGAAGATCGTCGAGCCGAGCGACAGCTCCGTGCTCGACGACCACGGGCAGGCCACCCTCACCCTCACCGCCTGCCACCCGATCTACTCGGCCGACCAGCGCATCGTCGTCACCGCCGACCTGGTCGGCTCACCGGTGGGCAAGCTGGCCGGCCAGGACGAGGCCAACAGCAAGATCCAGAAGAAGCTGGCCGGCGAGCCGCTGAGCGCCCTCGACTCGCCCCAACCACCGAAGACCGACGTGGTCCTGTGGGGCCTGCTCTGCGGCGCCATCTGGCTGGTGGCCTGGGTGCTGGCCCGCTTCGTGCTCGGCCGCCGCCACCGCTGGTACATCGCCTGGATCCCCTACGCGGTCGGACTGCCGCTGTTCGGCGTGACGCTGTACGTGTTCTTCGAGAACTTCGTCCGCCAGCTGCCGAGCAACTTCTAGGCCGCGCCCACCGGAAGGCAACGACCATGAGCGCACCCGAGCAGCCACCGGTCCGCCACGGCGCCGGCATCGACCGCACCGCCGAGTGGGACGAGCTGCGCCGCCGCCACCTCCGGCCCGCCGAGGAGCGACCGCCGTCGTCGACGCGCGGCGTGCACCACGTGGCGCTGCTCAGCTCCGACGTCGAGCGGACCATCGACTTCTACCAGGGCCTGCTCGAGCTCCCGCTGACGACGTTGTTCGAGAACCGCGACTACCAGGGCTCGACCCACTTCTTCTTCGACGTCGGCGGCGGCAACGCGCTCGCCTTCTTCGACCTGCCGGGTCTCGACCTCGGCCCCTACGCCGAGGTGCTCGGCGGCCTGCACCACCTGGCCATCTCCGTCGAGCCGGGACGCTGGCGCCACCTGAAGGCGAAGCTCGACGGTGCCGGCGTCGACTACGCCCACGTCGACGGTTCCTCGATCTACTTCCCGGGACCCGACGGCGAGCGCATCGAGCTGATCGCCGATCCCCTCGGCGAGATGTACGGCTCGACCGTGCTCTGACCCCGTCCGCCAGCCGGGGCGTCGGACCCGCCCTCCGACCGCAGGTTCGGGACCGGTGGCGCCTACCCGCCCCGGAAGTGGGGGGTGCGGCGCTCGCGGAAGGCGGCCAGGCCCTCGGCGAAGTCGGCGCTCCGCCAGGCGCGGGAGAAGGCGGCGTCGACCGCGTCGGAGGCGGGCGGCTCGCCCTCGAGGGCGTTCAGCATGAGCTTGTGGCCCGCGATGGTGAGGGGTGCCCTGGTGGCGATGTCGTCGGCCCAGGTCAGGGCCTCCCCCACCTCGCCGAGCCGCTGCACCAGCCCGATGCGGTGGGCGTCGCTGCCGGTGAGCACCTCGGCGGCGAGCAGCATGGCCCGGGCCGGTCCGTCGCCGGCGGCCTCGCGGACCCGTTGCACGGTCCAGTGGTTCACCATCAGGCCGAGCTTGGCGGCGGGGATCCCGAAGCTGGCGTCCGGGGTGGCCACCCGCAGGTCGCAGGCCACCGCCAGCTGGGTGCCCGCACCGAGCGCCGCCCCCTCGATGGCGGCCAAGGTGGGGAACGGGGCGTCGCGCAGGCCCGAGAGGACGTCCTGCAGCAGGCCGGCGAAGGACTCGTCCTCGACGCCGGTCAGGTCGGCGCCGGCGCAGAAGTGGCCCGCCGAGCCGGTGACCACCAGCACGCGGGTGGCGCCGGGCGCCCCGCGGATGGCGGCGGCCAGCTCGTCGAGGGTCCGGTGGTCGAGCGCGTTGCGCCGCTCGGGGCGGTCGAGGGTGACCACCGTGACGTGGTCACCTCGGCGGTCGACGTGGACGGCCATGGGCGACGACCAGGCCTCAGGCCGGGTCGATGACCGCGATGCGGTCGCCCTCGGTGACCTGGGACTCGGGCTCGACGTCGATGGTGGTCACCGTGCCCGCGCACGGGGCCTCGACCGGGATCTCCATCTTCATGCTCTCGAGGATCACCAGCTCGTGGCCCTCCTCGACCTGCTGGCCCACCTCGCAGCGGACCTGCCAGACGTTGGCGGTGATCTCGGCGAGCACGTCCGTCATGGCGCCGGACCATACCCGGTGCTCCCGCAGACCCCGGCGGGGGTCGGCTGGCAGGCTGGCCGCATGCGCTACGTGATCTACGGGGCCGGAGCCATCGGCGGGACGCTGGCCGGACGGCTGTTCGAGGGCGGCTGCGACGTGGTGGTCATCGCCCGGGGCGAGCACCTGGCCGCCATCCGCCGCGACGGGCTGACGCTGTCGGACCCGGACCGGTCGGTGACCCTGCCCGTGCCGGCGGTGGCCCACCCGGCCGAGGCGGAGCTGACCGACGACGACGTGGTGGTGCTCGCCACCAAGAGCCAGGACACCGCCGGGGCGCTGGCCGACCTGCGCCCGACCGCTCCCGACGGGGTGCGGATCGCCTGCGCCCAGAACGGGGTCGAGAACGAGCGGCTGGCGCTTCGGGTGACGCCCGCCGTCTACGGCGTGACCGTCATGCTGCCCGCCGAGCACTGGGAGCCGGGGCTGGTGTGGTGCATGTCCTCGCCGGTGTCGGGGATGCTCGACATCGGCCGGTACCCCTCCGGCACCGACGCGACCAGCGACCAGATGGCCGAGGACTTCGGGCGCTGCACGTTCGACACCCGCTCGCTGCCCGACGTCCTGCGCTGGAAGTACGCCAAGCTCCGCATGAACCTCTACAACGCGGTGCAGGCGATCTGCGGGCTCGACGCCGACACCGCCGACCTGTTCCGCAACCTGCTCGCCGAGGCGGTCGCCTGCTACGAGGCCGCCGGCATCGACGCCGCCTCCCACGACGAGGACAAGGAGCGACGCGGTGACCGCCTGCAGATCCGGCCCGTGGGCGACCACGGGCGAGGGGGCGGGTCGTCCTGGCAGAGCCTGCACCGCCACGCCGGCACCATCGAGACCGACTACCTGAACGGCGAGATCGTGCTGCTCGGCCGGCTGTTCGGCGTCCCGACCCCGGTCAACGCCGGTGTCCAGCGCATCGCCGACCGGCTGGCCGCCACCGGGGCCGGCCCCGGCACCATGACCGCCGCCGAGCTCCGGTCCGAGATCGACGCCGGCTGAGCCGACCGAGCGGGTGGTCCCGGCGCCCAGCGTCAGACGGGGAGGACGCCGTGCTTGCGCCAGGGGCGGTCGACGCGCTTGGTGGCGCTGACCCGGAGGCCGTCGGCGATGGCCCGCCGGGTGTCGGCGGGGTCGATCACGTCGTCGACCTGGGCGTGCCCGGCGGCGATGTACGGGTCGATGTTCTTGCGGAGCTCCTCGGCCATGGCGATGCGGGCGGCGTCGCGCTCCTTGCCCTCGGCGATCTTCTCCAGCTCCTTGCGCATGATGATGTTCACCATGCCGTCGGGGCCCATCACCGCGATCTCGGCGGTCGGCCAGATGGCCAGGTAGTCGGCCTCGTAGGCCAGGCCGTTCATCACGAAGTAGCCGGCGCCGTAGCTCTTGCGCAGGATGATCGACACCTTGGGCACCGTCGCCTCGGAGATGGCGAAGAGCATCTTGGCGCCGTGGCGGATGATCCCCTGCTTCTCGACCGCCGAGCCGACGACGAAGCCGGGCACGTCGTGCAGGAACACCAGCGGGATCCCGAAGGCGTCGCACAGCCAGACGAAGCGGGCCGCCTTGTCGGCGGCGTTCACGTCGAGCGCCCCGCCCAGCACCTTGGGCTGGTTGGCCACGATGCCGACCGGCCGGCCCCCGACGCGGGCCAGGCCGGTGACCACGTTGCGGGCCCACTGGGCCTTCATCTCGAAGAAGTCGCCGTCGTCGACCACCTCGGCGATCACCGACCTGACGTCGTAGGCCCGCCGAGGGGCGGTGGGCACGACGTCGTAGAGGGCCTCGCACCGCCGGTCGGTCGGGTCGGCGGCGGCGGCGGTGGGTGGCGCCTCCTGGTTGTGGGCGGGGAAGAAGGACAGGTAGCGGCGCACGGTGGCCAGGCACTCGGCGTCGTCGGCCACCTCCATGTCGGCCACGCCGCTCACCTTGTTGTGCACCGCCGAGCCGCCCATGTCCTCCTCGCTGACGTCCTCGCCGGTGGCCGCCTTGACCAGGTGGCGACCGGCCAGCGCCATCGACGACGTGCCCTTCACCATCGGCAGGAAGTCGGCCAAGGCGGGGATGTAGGCGGTGCCGGCGGCGCAATGGCCCATCAGGGCGGCCACCTGGGGCACCACGCCCGACAGCGTGACCTGCTCGCGGAACAGCGCCCCTGCACCGGCGAAGCTCGAGCCGGACGTCGACTGGATGCGGGCGCCGGCGGAGTCGAGCAGCCACACGATCGGGATGCGCTGGCGCAGCACCAGCTCGCGCATCCGCGCCGTCTTCTGCTCGTTGACCGCCCCCATCGAGCCGGCCATCACCGTGAAGTCGTAGGCGCACACGGCCACCCGGCGTCCGTCGATCTCGCCGATGCCGGTGACGCACCCGTCGGCGGCCAGGTAGCCCTTGGACGCCAGGCCCGGGTCCATCGAGTCGGCCAGCTGGCCGAACTCGACGAAGGTGCCGTCGTCGAACAGCTCGTCGATGCGCTTGCGGACCGGCCACTTGCCGAGCGACCGCTGGCGCTCGACGCGCTCGGGACCGCCCATGCCGAGCGCCCGCTCGCGCCGCTCGCCGAGGTCGTCGACCAGCGGCTTCCAGTCGTGCAGGTTCGGCGTCGGCTCAGCGTCGGTCATGGCCGCCGAGCCTTGCACGACGGGCCGGCGGCGGGCGCGGTCACCGGAGCGACGAGTCCGTGGGTGCCGCTCCGTCGGATCGCCGGGGGACGGGCCCCGACCGGCGGCGGGGCTCACCCCGGCGGGTCGACGCCGGGGACCCCGCCGCTCGCCACGTGCTCGGTCCACCGGGTGCCGTCCCACCAGCGGTGCTCGAAGCGGCCCGCCGGATCGGCGTGCCAGCCGGGCGGCACACCGCCGGCGGCCAGTCCGGCGGAGACCACCGGCGCGTCACTGGAGGCCGTCGGCCCGACGGCGGCGGCCGGCTCGGTGCTGGCGACCGGCTCGACGGCGGCGGCCGGCTCGTCGGAGGACGCTGGTCCGGAGTCCACCGGATCGGCGGCTCGGGCATCCCCGCCCTCGGCCACGACCGGCCGGAAGGGGCGGACGTCGCGGACGTCCACCTCGCCCGGGACGGGCTCGAAGCCGGCCCGGGCCGTCGACACCAGCGCCTGCTGCAGCGTGGCGTCGAGCACGGTCGCCGGGTCGTCGATCCGCTGGAGCACCGCCCGGCCCAGCACCTCCTCGGCCACCTCGATCGGGCGGGTCACCCGCCCGAGCAGGATCTCGACCACGACCTGGTCGCCGGGCGGGCCGTCGGTGCCGTCGGTCGCGGTCAGCACCAGCGCCCCCAACCCGTCGGCGTCCCGCCCGGGGCGGTGGTCGCGCACGCCGACCTGCAGCAGCTGGTCGAGCCGGATGTGGCCCACCAGCTCCTCGTGCGCCCGGCCCGGCCGGGAGCCGGGTCGGAGGACGGGGTGGAAGGCCGAGCGGTCCCTCGGCGCGGCACCCCCGAAGGTCACCGCCACCCGCCGGTCGCTGACGAGGAGCTTGCCGTTGACCCGGTGGACCTGGAGCACCGGCGTCCAGGCGCCCGCCCGCGACCGGCGCAGCACCTTCAGCCCGTACACCGGCTTGCGCAGCGGGTTGGCGTCGGCCGGCCCGGTCTCGATCCCGATCCCGCCCCGGCTCGGGACCGGGTACAGGCCCCCGCTCGTCGCCCCGCGCTCGACCAGCTCCAGGAAGTTCCAGGTCATCGGTGCCCCCGCCGCCGCTCCCACCCCGCCCGCCACCGGGCCAGGACCGGCGGCCGCAGATCGGCCAGCGTCCGCTCGACGGCGGCCCGCTCGGCGGCGGAGGGGAGCGGACCGCCGTAGAGCGAGGCGTCGATGGCGGTCCCGACGCCGGGAAGCCGTTCGTCGCGCAGCCGGCCGGCCACGGCGGCCGCGTACCGGCCGGCGGTCTCGCTCGCCGGACGTCGGCGATCGGCGCGGGCCAGGCCGATCACCTCGAGCCGGGCGAGCTGGGTCCCGGCCCACGAGCGGCGGGACGGGCGACGGCGCGTCCCGCCGCGGCGGGAACGGCGACGGCGCAGACCCGGCCAGGCGGCGACGGCCACGACGACCAGGCCCGCCGCCACCAGCACCAGGGCGACGTGGTCGCGGAGCCAGCCGAGGATCGATCCCGGCGCGTGGCTCTCACCGGCCAGCGGGACCGAGGCGGTGGGATCGAAGTCCTGCCAGCCGACGCCCGGGAACCACACCTCGGTCCAAGCGTGGGCGTCCTTGGCCCGGACCTGGTACGCGCCCGAGACCGGGTCGACCTCGTCGGGCACGAAGCCGGTCGCCAGGCGGGCCGGCACCCCGGCGGCGCGGAGCAGCACGACCTCGCTGCTGGCGATCTGCTCGCACCAGCCCTGGTGGGAGACGAAGAGGAAGTGGTCGACCACGTCGACGCCGGCCGGCGCCAGCGGGGCGTCGATCGAGTAGGTGGTGTGCGACCCCATCCACGCCTCGACGGCCTGCACCTTCTCGAGGGTGGTGGAGGCGCCGGCGGTGAGCCGGTCGGCCAGCTCCCGGACCCGGTCGGTGGTCACGGGGGCGGCTCCGTACCGGCTGCGCACCGACTCGGGCACGGCACCGCTGGCGCGGGCGAGGTCGGCGCGGGTGACGGGCAGCTGGCGGCTGGTGACGGTGTAGGTCGCCCCCTTCCCCATCCCGATGCTGAAGAGGGTGCCGTCGGCCCGCTCGAAGGCCGTGGTGGGGACGTCGACCGACTCGGGCTCGGGGGCGGCGAAGACCACGTCGGAGAAGCTCGACTCGATCCGCACGTGCTGGCGGAGCAGCTGGCCGCCGGCCGGGTCCGGGTCGAGCGGGTCGGGCGGCAGGCGGTCGCCGCCCGGGTCGATCACCCGCCGGGTCGAGCCGTCGGTCCGGGTCCAGGTGCGCCCGTTCCACCGGTCGAAGACCTCGCCGCGCCAGTACGCCGGTCGATCGGCCTGGATGGTCATGAGCAGGGTGTCGTCGAGCTGCGGCCGGGTGGTGGTGTCGAGCGAGTCCGACGCCCGCAGCGAGGGCGAGCTGGACGCCACCCCGGCCGGGTCGAAGGAGCCGGACCGCTGCCCCGCCGACGCGCCCCGTGAGAACAGGGGCGCCAGCAGCACCGCCAGCACGGCGACGGCGGCGCCGGCCAGCACGAACAGCCGGGCGCTGGCGGCCAACCAGCCGCGGCGCGGCCGGGTCGCCCCCGATGCGGATCGATCCGGCGGCGAGGACGGGGACCGGCCCCCGTCCGGCGCGATCCGCTGGGTGAGCACCAGCACGGCGACCACGCCGGCGCCCCACATGGCCACCAGCACCACGTCGACCGCCCCCTTGCCGACGAAGCGCACCATGAGCAGGCCGCTGGCCGCCACGCAGGCCAGCGTCGAGAGCCGGGTCGGCACCGAGGGGAGGGCGAGGACGGCCAGCCCGCCGGCCACGAACCCGGCGGCCACCCCGAGCAGGGCGGGGTAGCCGTTCTGGCGGGCGCCGAGCAGCCCGACGGCGGCCAGCATCCACGACGTCGCCACCGCAAGGGTGACCAGCTCGAACCCCAGGGCGGAGGCCCGCCGCTCCGTCATGCCGGTCGGTCGAGGTGACGTCGGCCGCGACCGCGCCGCCCCCGCCGGGGCCCGGCCGGTCCCGGGGGGCCCGGCGCCGGCGGGAGCCTGGTCGGTCGGACGGCCGTCGGTGGCGGGCGGCAGGCTCATCCGACGAACTGCTCGACGGGCCACCCCGCCGGGGCGGGGGGCGGCGTCCCCGGCACGGCACGGGCCAGCCGCCGGCCCGCCTCGAGCCGGGTGGTCACCACCCCGGACACCGGACCGCTGGGCTCGCAGGTCAGCAGCCGCGCCTCGCCACCGGTGGCGAGGACGGCCAGCACCAGGCCGAAGGCGTCGGAGGCGGCGGTCTCGGCGGCGTCGCCCGGCGCACGCAGGTGCAGCGACACCGCGACCCCGCTGTGCACCGGCGGCTCCAGCTCCCGGACGACGAGGGTCCCCGCCCGCTGGGTCGTGGGCCAGTGGACGAGCCGGGCCGGGTCACCCGGTTGGTAGGGCCGCACCGCTCGCACCACGTCGCCCACGGTGCTCGCCCCAGGGGACGACAGCGTCGACGGAGCCTGCTCGGGCAGGGCGGTCGGGGTCCAGCTGGCCGGGTTGGGGCGGGGCGCGACCACGACCTCGTGGGCCAGCGGGAGCAGCACCACCCTCCGGTTCGACAGCACGCCCAGCCCGTCGCCGCCGCGCACCTCGAGCCGGACGGCGCCGAACACGCCGCGCTGGTCGGCCCGGTGCAGCAGGTCGTTGGCGCCGGCGACCGGTTCGATCCAGGGGCCGCCCGGGTCGAGGGCCCGCACCCGCACCCCCGACAGCGGACCGCCGGCGTCGAGGGTGAGCACGGCGTCGTCGCCGACGGTGAGGTCGGCCGGGGACGACGCGGCCAGGCGCACCCGGCCCGGCACGACCAGGCCCCACCCCAGCCCGACCAGCAGGCAGGCGGCACCGACGGAGCCGACCACCGCCGCCCACCGCGGGTCGATCGAGGGGCCCTTGGCCAGCGAGAGCAGCACGAGGACGAGGAGGCACACGCCGGCCGGCCGGATCTGGCGCCCGGACCGCGGCTCCTCGGCGTCGTCGGGCCCGGGCTGGCCGCGGGTCGAGCGTTGGCCGGGCCGGATCATCAGCCCGTCGGCACGGGGACCCGGGCGAGGATCGAGCGGACCACCGCCGCGCCGGAGCCCGTGTCGATGCGGCCGTCGGACCACACGCGGTGGGCGAGGGTCGCCACCGCCACCGCCTGCACGTCGTCGGGGGTGACGTATCGGCGTCCGGTGAGCACGGCGCTGGCCTGGGCGGCGTGGAGCAGGCCGAGCGTCGCCCGGGGTGACGCGCCGAGGGTCAGGTCGGCGCTGGCCCGGGTGGCGGCGGCCACGTCGAGCACGTACTCGAGGACGGGCGGCACGCAGGCCACGCCGCGCACCCCGGCGATGGCCGAGCGCACCTCGTCGAGGGTCGCGACCGCCTCGACCCGGTCGAAGACCTCCGACCCGCCCACCCCGGTCAGGATCTCCCGCTCGGCATCCCGGTCGGGCCATCCCATCGTCAGCACCAGCGAGAAGCGGTCGAGCTGGCTCTCCGGCAGGGGGAAGGTGCCCGCCTGGCCGTAGGGGTTCTGCGTCGCGATGCAGAAGAACGGATCGGGCAGGACGTGGGTGGCGCCGTCGACGCTGACCTGCCGCTCCTCCATGGGTTCGAGCAGGGCGGCCTGGGTCCGGGGCGAGGCCCGGTTGATCTCGTCGAGCAGGACGACGTTGGCGAACACCGGTCCTTCGCGGAACTCCCACTCCCCCCGGTCCGGGGCGAAGATGGACGTGCCGGTCAGGTCGGTGGGGAGCAGGTCCGGGGTGCACTGCACCCGTCCGAAGCGGCCGCCCACCGCCGCCGCCAGGCTCTTGCCGAGCAGGGTCTTGCCGGTGCCGGGGATGTCCTCGACCAGCAGGTGGCCGCCCGAGAGCAGGGCCACCAGCGCCAGGCGCACGGCCTCCGGCTTGCCCCGGACGACCGAGCCGAGCTGACGGGCGAGCCGGTCGGCGACCTCGAGGGCCTGGTCGACGTCGAGGTGCTCGCCGCCGCCCACGGCGGTGGTCACCGCCCGGTCACCGCCCGGTCCAGTGCGGTTCCCGCTTCTCGGCGAATGCGGCGATGCCCTCGGCGGCGTCCTCGGTCGAGGCGGTGACGGTGAGCAGCGGGTGCAGGAGCCGCAGCGCCTCCTCGGCGGCCAGGTCCCACGCCCCGTAGAAGGCGTCGCGGCCGAGCTTCATGATCGACGGCGACTTGGCGGCGAGCACCTCGGCCAGCTCGTCGACCGCACCGTCGAGCTCGTCGTCCGGCACCACCCGGTGCACGAACCCGATGCGGTCGGCCTCGGCGGCATCGAGCCGACGCCCGGTCATCATCAGCTCGAGCGCCCGCTTGGGGGGCATCGACCGGGTGAGCGGAACGGTGATCATGTGCGGCCACAGCCCGACGTTGATCTCCGGCGTGCCGAACCGGGCGTCGTCGCTGCACACCACCAGGTCGCAGGCGAGGGCCAGCCCGAAGCCGCCGGCCAGGGCGTACCCGCGCACCCGGGCGATGATCGGCTTGCCGAGCTCCCACATCTCCCGGAAGAGGCGGGCCAGCTCGCCACGGCCGTCGTGCAGCTGGGCGTAGCCGGCGCCCTCGGCCATGCCGGTCAGGTCGGCGCCGGCGCAGAACGCCTTCTCGCCGGCGCCGGTGAGCACCACCACCCGCACCTCGGGATCGGCCTTGGCGTCGGCGAAGCGCTGACGGAGCTCGGTCATGACGTCCCACGAGAGGGCGTTGCGCTTCTCGGGCCGGTCGATGGTGAGCCGGGCCACGTGGCCGTCCACCTCGTAGCGGACCGCCGGTCGCTCGTCGGGCATGGGGAGAGACGGTACCGGCCCGGTCCGGGGCGCAGGCCTCCCCGCCCGTGCCGGCGACGTCGACACGGTCGCCGACGTCGGCGACATCGACACCGTCGCCGGTGTCGGCGACATCGACACGGTCGCCGGCGTCGGCGACGTCTGCTGTGCTGTGCCCCGATGAGCGAACCACCCGCCGCCTCCGCGCCCGCCGACCACGTCCTGGCCATCGACCTCGGCACCGGCGGTCCCAAGGCCGCGCTGGTCACCCTCGACGGCGACATCGTGGGCAGCGAGTTCGAGGCGACCGGCCTGCAGCTGAACGACAAGGGCGGGGCCGAGCAGGACCCCGACGCCTGGTGGACGGCCATCACCACCGCCGTGCGCCGACTGCTCGGCCAGGGCCTGGTCCCCGTCGAGCGGATCGCCGCGGTGAGCGTCACCGCCCAGTGGTCGGGCACCGTGGCCGTCGACGAGCACGGCGACCACCTGTACCCCGCCGTGATCTGGATGGACTCCCGAGGCGCCGAGGCGGTGAAGCAGGCGGTCGGCGGTCCGATCCGGGTGCTCGGCTACGACCCCCGCAAGCTGCGGGCCTGGATCCGGAAGACCGGCGGCGCCCCGAGCCACTCGGGCAAGGACTCGATCGCCCACATCCTGTGGCTGAAGGCCGAGCGCCCCGAGGTGTACCGGGCGGCGCACAAGTTCCTCGAGCCGTGCGACTACCTGAACGCCCGCCTGACCGGCCGCATGGTCACCAGCTTCGACTGCGTGGTCGCCCACTGGATCACCGACAACCGCGACATCACCGACGTCCACTACGACGACCAGCTCGTCGGCTGGTGCGGCGTCGACCGGGCCAAGCTGCCCGACCTGGTGCCGTCGGCCACCGTGGTCGGCGAGGTGACCGCGGCCGTCGCCGACGAGTGGGGGCTGGCACCGGGCACCCAGGTCGTGACCGCCACCGGAGACGTCCACAGCGCGGTGGTCGGGTCGGGCGCGCTGGAGGACTTCGCCGCCCACCTCTACATCGGCACCTCGTCCTGGCTGTCGTGCCACGTGCCCGAGAAGAAGACCGACCTGCTGCACAACCAGGCCGCCCTGCCCTCGGCGCTGCCGGGCAAGTACTTCCTGGCCAACGAGCACGAGGCGGCCGGCGCCTGCCTGCTGTGGCTGCGCGACCAGATCGGACTGGCCGCCGACTTCGACGAGATGAACGAGCTGGTGGCCCAGTCGCCGGTGGGCGCGAACAAGTTGCTCTTCACGCCGTGGCTGAACGGCGAGCGCACGCCCGTCGACGACCACACCATCCGGGGGAGCTGGTCGAACCTCACCCTCGCCCACGACCGGGCCGACCTGGTGCGCTCGGTGTTCGAGGGGGTGGCGTTCAACAGCCGGTGGCTGCTCGACGGGGCCGAGAAGTTCCTGAAGCGCCGCTTCGACGGCCTCAACTTCATCGGCGGCGGTGCCAAGTCGAACGCCTGGTGCCAGATCCACGCCGACGTGCTCGACCGGCCGATCCGCCAGATGGCCGACCCCCAGCACGCCAACAGCCGGGGCGCCGCCTTCGTCGCCTCGCTGGCCCTCGGCCACCGCGACGCCGGCGAGCTGTCCCAGCAGGTGGGCGTCACCGCCACCTTCACCCCCGACCCGGCCAACCGGGCCGTCTACGACGAGCTCTACGGCGCCTTCGTCGACCTCTACAAGGCCACCAAGGGCATCCACCGCACCCTCAACCGCCACTGACGACCACCTCTCACCATTTCGTGAAGCAGAACCGTCGATGAGCGACGGATCGCCTTCACGAAGCGGGACGAAGGGCGAGGTGCCGGGCGATGGTGGCGACCACGTAGTCGGGACGGCCCACCACGTCGTCGTAGGTGAAGCGCAGCACGCGCCACCCGTTGGCCGTGAGGCGAGCCATGCGCTCGGCATCCGCCTGCCGCTCCAGCCGGGTGGCGTGCGATCCGTGGCCGTCGAACTCGACGACGAGCCCAGCCTCCTCGTAGGTGAGGTCGACCCGAGTCGCACGACCGTCGGGCGCTGACCAGACCTGCCAGCGACCTGTCGGCAGCGCCGATGCGTCGATGACCGCCTTCGCCCGACGCTCGAGCCACGAGTCGAGCACCGGTTCGAAGCCCGTCTCGTCGAGCAGTCGAGCGAGCTTCCTCACGCCTCGCACGCCGCTCGCCCGCCGTTCGTCGAGCCGCCACCGGAGGAGGTCGGTCGCGACCAGCCCCTGTCGGCAGGCGTCGTCGAGCAGCCGCCTCAACTGGTTCGCACCCAGCCTCGGCGCGATGTCGAGAAGGGTCCGCTCGGCGATGGTCACGGGGAACGGCCCCGAACGGTCGATGTCCTCGGAGGGGAGGAAGGCGCTGCGGTGGACCCGGCCTCGGTGCAGCGTCGGTGCCCGGCCGAGCGGGACGGTGACCTCCACCGCGCCCTGGCCGATGCCCTGGAAGCCGAGCAGGGCGGCTGCCGACATGTGCGACACGACGCCTCCGGTCGAGGCGGCCGCCGCTCGGACCCTGCGCGACCAGGTCAACGGCAGGCCACCGAGCAGGTACGCCCCCGGCGCGACCCGCACGAGACGACCGTCTGCGAGGCGGGTGCGCCGGGCCCGCTCGCTCAACCCGAGCGCATGGAGCTGGGCGGCCGTGAGCAGGCCGTCGCTCGTCCGGGCCGCCGTGAGGATCCGGGTGTCGATGACCGCCATGCGCCCATGATCACGAGTGGGTACGACAAGGCGCCCCGGAGCCCACGGCGGGGCCGCTTCGTGCAGCACATCCGTCGATGAACGACGGTTCTCCTTCACAGAACGAAGGCGGGGGGTGAGCGGGGAGGGGGGTGAGCGGGACGGCGTGGCGGAGGCGGGCGTGGGAAGCTCGGCGGCGATGAGCGACTTCCCGTATGCCGACCGCTTCCCCGTGAACCGCACGCTGCCCGAGCACGGGCGCGAACCCCAGGACGTGCTCGACGAGCTGGCGACCATGGCCAAGGAGGAGGACGCGCTCTGGGAGGGCGGCCGGGTCTCGGGGACCATGTACTGCGGCGACCACGAGCACTACGGCTTCCTGAACGAGGCGTTCGGGCTGTTCGCCCACGTGAACATCCTCCAGCGCGACATCTGCCCGAGCGCCACCAAGATGGAGGGCGAGATCATCGCCATGGCGCTCGACCTGTTCAACGCCGGCGAGGTCCCGAGCGAGGGCGGGCACGCCGGCGAGCCGGCCGGGCTCATCACCACCGGCGGCACCGGCAGCATCATGCACGCCGTCCTGGCCATGCGGGAGACGGCGGCCAAGGAGCGGGGCGTCACCCGGCCGAACTTCATCAAGCCCGAGACCGGCCACCCCGCCTTCGACAAGAGCTGCCACCTGTTCGGCGTCGAGCTGCGCCGGGCCCCCTGCGACCCCGAGACCACCCAGGTCGACGTCGACTGGGTCGACCAGCACGTCGACGACCAGACCATCGGGATCATGGGCTCGGCCTGCAACTACGGCTACGGCACCATCGACCCCATCGCCGAGCTGAGCGAGGTCGCCCTCCGCCACGGCGTCGGCCTGCACGTCGACTGCTGCCTGGGCGGGTTCATCCTCCCCTTCGGCCAACAGCTCGGCCTCGACATCCCGGTCTTCGACTTCCGCATCCCCGGCGTCACCAGCATCTCGGCGGACACCCACAAGTACGGCTACGCCTTCAAGGGCAGCTCCACGGTGCTGTTCCGGGACAAGTCGTGGCGGAACCACCAGTACTTCTTCCTCACCGACTGGACCGGGGGGAAGTACGGCTCGCCGGGCATGGAGGGCTCGCGCTCGGGCGGTCTGCTGGCCGCGACGTGGGCGTCGATGGTGAAGACGGGACGGGACGGCTACCTGCGCTACGCCCAGCAGATCTTCGACACCGCGGCGGCCATGCAGGAGGCGGTGCGCAGCCACCCGGAGCTGGTGCTGATGGGCGACCCGACGTTCCTCTTCAGCTTCCGCAGCGACGAGTTCGACGTGTACCACATCAACGACCACATGCGGCCGAAGGGCTGGCGCTTCAACGGCCAGCAGTACCCCAACGCCCTGCACATGGCGGTGACCCGACCCCAGACCCAGCCGGGGGTCGTCGAGGCCTTCGCCGCCGATCTGGCCGAGGCGGTCGACTACGCCAAGCAGAAGGGCGACGAGCCGGCGGCCTCCGGCGCCATCTACGGCGGGGTGGCCGGCGGCATGACCGACGAGGCCGACGAGTTCATCCGCTCGGTCATGGAGGACATGTTCGACACCCAGCAGTCGCTGCCGCCGGAGCGCTGAGGGCCCGGACGCGACGGAGGTCCGGCATCGTCGCCGGACCTCCGTCTGCGATCTGGGGAGACCAGGTCAGTCCTGATGGGCCTCCTGCTGGGCCTCCTTGGTCTCGGCCTGGGCACGGGCCTTCTCGGCCTCGGCCTCCTTCTCGGCCACGTCGCGCTGGGCGTCGGCCTTGTCCTCCTGGGCCTTGCCCTCCTGGGCGAGCTGGTCGTTGTTGGTGACCGCGCCGGCCACCTCCTTGGCCTTGCCCTTGACGCCCTCGACGACGCCCTTCACGCCGGCTTCTGCGCCGGTGTCGTTGTCAGCCATGTGCTTCTCCTCTGATGTGGGGTTCTCGTCGGGTCTACCCACCGCCCTACGCGCTAACCACAGCAAGCGCGTGACATCGGGCATGCTGGCCCGGTGCCCGACCTCCCGGCGCCGAGGGACCCCGTCCCCCCCTCACCCGACCCGGTGCTGGCCCGCCGGGCCCGCATCGCCGGCTGGGTGACGGTCGGCCAGCGGGTCGGCTACGCCCTCTTCGCCGTCGCCACGATCGCCTTCTTCGTCGGGTTGCTCGCCGGCTTCGACCACGCGGTGACCACCACCGTCGTGGCCTGCCTGGTGGTGGGGTCGCTCATCCTCGCCCCCGCCATCGTCTTCGGCTACGGGGTGAAGGCGGCCGACCGGGCCGACCGCGAGGGCTCCTGGGACTGAGCGCGACGCGCCGCCGGGCCGGGCCGGGAGGCCGCCGGTACCATGCCGCCGACGTCCCCCGACCCTGGAGCACCCATGAAGGCAGCGGTACTGAACGGCCCCGAGACCCCCCTCGTCGTCCGCGACGACGTCGAGATCGCCCCGCCGGCGGCCGGCGAGGTGAAGGTGCGCATCGAGGCCTCGGGCGTCTGCCACTCCGACCTGTCCGTGCAGAACGGCACCATCCCCCTGCCCACCCCGATCGTGCTCGGCCACGAGGGCGCCGGCATCGTCGAGGAGGTGGGCGAGGGCGTCAGCTCGGTCCAGCCCGGCGACCACGTCGTGCTGTCGTTCGTCCCGAACTGCGGCGAGTGCTACACGTGCCGGCGCGGCCAGGGCTTCCTCTGCGAGAAGGCCGGCATGCAGGCGGCGGGCGGCCAGCTCGACGGCACCACCCGCCTGTCCACGCCGGACGGCGCCCTGCACCAGATGGCCTGCCTCGGCACCTTCGGCCAGTGGGCCATCGTGCCGGAGATCTCCATGGTGAAGATCCCCGACGACGTGCCCCTCGAGGTGGCGGCGCTGATCGGTTGCGGCGTCCTCACCGGCGTCGGCGCCGCCCTGAACACCGCCGACATCCACCAGGGCGACACGGTCGCGGTCATCGGCTGCGGCGGCGTCGGCCTCAACATCATCCAGGGCGCCCGCATCGCCGGGGCCGGCCGCATCATCGCCATCGACCAGTTCGACTCCAAGCTCGAGATGGCCAAGGAGTTCGGCGCGACCGACACCATCAACGCCGGCGAGAAGAACGCGGTGGCCGAGGTGGCGACGCTGAACGAGGGGCGGGGGGCCGACGTGGCCTTCGAGGCCATCGGCATCGAGCCGACGATCATGCAGGCCATCGACATGATCCGCCCGGGCGGCGAGGCCGTCCTGGTCGGCGTGCCCCGCATGGACGTCATGCTCAACCTGAACGCCGCCTTCACCTTCCTGTACCTGAACAAGACCATCAAGGGCTGCTGGTACGGGTCCTCGAACGTGCAGGAGGACGTCCCGAAGCTGCTCGACCTGTACCAGAAGGGCGAGCTGAAGCTGAAGGAGCTGATCTCCCGCGAGATCACCGTCGGCGACGTGAACGAGGCCTTCGACGCCATGGGCTCCGGTGAGGTGGCGAGGTCGGTGATCCGCCACGAGCACTGAGCGCGGCGCACGGCCGAGGGCGGCGGGATCGGGCCGGCTGCCCGCGCCCGAGCGCCGGCGCCAGCTGCTCGACCGGTCGCTGCCGGTCTTCGCCCGCCAGGGGTACCACGACACGTCGATGAACCAGGTCGCGGAGGCGGCGGGCGTCACCAAGCCGGTGCTGTACCAGCACTTCCCGTCGAAGCGGGCGCTCTACCTGGCGCTGGTCGACGACGTCGGCACCCGCATCGAGGAGGCCATCACCAAGGCGGTGGCCGAGGCCGACGGGCCACGCGACCAGGTCGAGCGGGGCTTCCGGGCGTTCTGCCGGTTCGCGGTCGACGACCGGGCCGCCTTCGACCTGCTGTTCGCACGCGGGTCCTGGGGCTCCGACCCGGAGTTCACCCAGCGGGTGCGCCAGGTCGAGGCCAGCCTGGCCGCCGACATCGCCGCGCTGATCACCGTCGAGGGCCTGTCGGCCGAGCGGCGCGAGCTGCTGGCCACCGGGATCGTCGGCCTGACGGTGGCAGCGTTCCGCCAGTGGCTCGGTCGGGCGAGCGACGACGGCGAGCTCGACCCCGAGGTCCTGGCCCCCCAACTCGCCGAGCTGGTCTGGGCCGGCCTGCGCGGCATCCGATCTCCCGGCTGACTCGACCGGGTCGGACGGATTCGGCGGGTCGCCGTGGACTTCCGGTTGCTGGGCTCGTTGGAGGTCGTCGGCGGCGACGGGCGCGTGGTGCGCCTGGCCAAGCGCCAGCACCGCGTCGTGCTCGCCGCCCTGGTGCTCCGCGCCGGTGAGGTGGTGCCCGCCGACGCCCTGATCGACGCCGTCTGGCCCGAGCAGCCCCCCGCCGGTGCCCGCCAGGCGCTGCACAGCCACATCGCCCACCTCCGCCGGGCGCTGGAACCGGACCGGGGACCGGGGAGCCGCAGCGGTCGGATCGTGACCGAGCAGCCGGGGTACCGGCTGCTGGTCGAGGCCGGTGAGCTCGACGTCGACCGCTTCGAGGCGGCCGCCGCCGAGGGCCGTCGCGCCCTGGCCGAAGGTCGCACCGCCGCCGGCGCCGAGCTGCTGGCGGGCGCGCTGGCCGAGTGGCGGGGACCGGCCCTGGCCGAGCTGCGCGACGAGCCCTTCGCCGAGGTCGACGCCAGGCGGCTCGACCAGGCCCGCATCGACGTGGTCGAGGCCCGGCTGGGGGCCGACGTCGACCTGGGCCGGGTGGGGGCCATCGCCGAGCTCGAGGCGCTGGTCGCCGAGCACCCGTACCGGGAGCGGTCCTGGGAGCTGCTGCTGCTCGCGCTCTACCGCAGCGGTCGCCAGACCGAGGCCCTCCGGCGCAGCCACGAGGTGCGGCGGGTGCTGGTCGACGCCGGGGTCGAGCCCGGGCCCGGCCTGCAGGACCTCGAGGCGAGGATCCTGGCCCACGACCCCGGGCTGGCCGAGCGTCGCCGGGGCCTCGACGCCGTGCAGGTGGCGCTGCCGCTGCTGGGGCCGCCACACGACCTCCCCCTCGTCGGCCGCCGGGCCGAGCTCGACCGCCTCACCGACCTGTGGGCCTCGGGAACCCGCGCCCCCGCCACCCTCGCGCTGCTGCGGGGTGAGCCGGGCGTGGGCAAGACCAGGCTCGGCCTCCAAGCCCTGCACGACGCCGCCAGCCGGGGCGCGCTGGTGCTGCGCGGCCGGTGCTCTCTGCAGCCGCTCGTCCCCTACGAGCCCTTCGCCGCCGCCCTCGCCCAGCTCATCGACCAGGCCGGTCCGACCGCCCTGGACGAGCTGGGCCGCCACGGACCGCACCTGGCGCGGGTGCTCCCCGACGTCGAGCACCGGTTCCCCGCCCCCGCCACCGAGCGCGACCCCGGCGTGGCCCGCCACCGCGCCTACCAGGCGGCGGTCGAGCTGCTGCGGCGGGCAGGCGTCGGGCGGAACGTGGTCATCGGCATCGACGACCTCCAGTGGGCCGAGCCGGCGACCCTCGAGCTGCTGACCCACCTCGTGCGGGCCGAGCTGCCCGGGCTCCTGCTGGTGGCCACCGTCCGCTCCACCGAGGTCGGCGACGACCACCCGCTCCAGCTCGTCGTGGAGCAGCTCCGGCGCGACGCCCCCGTGATCGACCTGACCCTGGCCGGCCTGTCCGAGCCCGAGGTCGCCCAGCTGATCCGACGCAGCCGTGGCGCCGAGCCCCCGCCGGAGCTGACCGCCGCCGTCCACGACGGCACGGCGGGCAACCCCCTGTTCGTGCGGGAGGTGCTGCGCACCATCGACGGCTGGGAGCCCGGCGATCCCCTGCCGTTCCCCGAGAGCGTCCGCACGCTGGCGCGCGAGCGGCTGGCCGGCTTGCCGGTCGAGGTGCGCGAGCTGGTCGAGGCGGCCGCCGTCGCCGGTTCCCGGCTCGACCTGCCGCTCCTGGCCGACCTGTCCGGCCGCACGGTCGTGCAGGTCGTCGACGACCTCGAACCGGCCCGGCGCAGCGGCCTGCTCACCCGGCGCTCGGGCGGCGACCTGGTCTTCACCCACGACATCACCCGCAGCGCGGTCGCCGGGAACCTGACCGCGGCCCGCCTGGCCGAGCTGCACCGCGCCGTCGGCGAGGCGCTGGTGCGGACCCGGGCGGACCTCGACCCGGTGCTCGACCGGCTGGCCCGCCACTTCGCCCGGGCGGCGGTCGACGGCGACGCGGACCGGGCGGTCGAGTTCGCCGAACGGGCCGGCCGGCGGGCCATCTCGCTGCTCGCCTACACCGAGGCCGCTCGACGGTTCCAGGAGGGCATCGACGCCCTCGACGGCGCGGGCCGTGAGGACGCCGATGCCCGGCTGCGGCTGGTGCTCGGCCGCCAGCTCGCCGACCGGCGGGCCGGCACGGCGTCGACCGACCTGCAGGACGCCTTCGAGGCGCTCGCCCTGGCTCGCCGGGTCGGCACCCCGGCGCAGATCGCGTCGGCCGTCATCGGCGTGACCGACCGGGCGTGGCGGGACGAGGGCCGGGGCGCGGCGGTCATCGACGCCCTCGGGGACGCCCTCGCCGACCTCGACGCCGGACCGGCCGGCCCCGCCGGCGAGGGGGACACCGCCCCCGGGGCGGTCCGGCCGACCGACCCCGCCGCGGTCGCCACCGTGGCCAGTGAGCTGGCGGCCGTGACGGCGGCCATGGACCGCCACGGGCGTGCCGTCGAGCTGGTGGCCCGGGTCGAGGGCCTGCTCGACGACATCCACGACGACGAGCTGTTCGTGGGTGCCGCCACCAGCGTGATCAACGTCCTGCTCAACGAGTCCCCCCTCGACGACCGGTTGGCCCTGGCCGCCGCCGCCCGCCGGCGGGCGGAGCGCTCGGGATCGAAGGCCTCGCTGATGAACGTGCTCGGGGTGCAGCGGGCGCTGCTCTGGGAGCGGGGCGACATGGCCGGCGCGCAGCAGGCCGGCGCCGCCTACGAGGCGCTGGTCGAGGAGCTGCGGATGCCCCGCTACCTGGCCGGCCGGGCCCAGCGGCGGGCGCTGCTCGCCCACCTCCGGGGCGAGTACGCCGAGGCCGAGCGGTGGGCCGAGGAGATGGTCCGCATCCAGCCGCACCGGGAGTACGTCGAGGCCTACGTCATCCTCCTGTTCGCGCTGCGGGCCGATCAGGGCCGGCTGGGCGAGGTGCTGCCGCTGCTCGACTCGCTCGAGGTCGACCACCTGGCGCCGTGGCGCGGACCGAAGGCGCTGTGCCTGGTGGAGGTCGGACGGGACGAGGACGCCCGCCGCCACCTCGAGCCCTACTGGGAGCAGCTCGACGAGCTCGACCGCCACGCCGCCTGGCTGGCTGCGACCTGCATCGCCGGCTTCGCCACCGCCTGGGTCGGGGACCCGGAGCCGGCACGGCGCATGCTCGACCAGCTCGAGCCCGAGGCCGATCGGATCGCGGTCGTGGGCACCGGGGTGGTGTGCCTCGGGTCGGTGTGCCGCGCCCTGGGGCCCCTCGCGCTCGTCACCGGTGACCTGGATGCGGCCGAGACGTGGGTCCGGCGGTCGCTCGAGGTCCACCGGGCCATCGGGGCTGCACCGCTGGCCGTCGAGGACCAGCTGGCGCTGGCGTCCGTGCTCGACGCCCGGGGCGGTCGCACCAACCGGAGCGCGGCCGATGAGCGGCGCACCAGCGCGCTGGCCGACGCCGGGCGCATCGGCCTCCGGAGCCTGGCGGTGACCCGCGCCGCCGGAGCCGGCCGCTGAGGAACCAGCTGTGGGTGCCGCCCTTGCGGCAGCACCCACAACCTGGCCGACCGCCCATACCGGTTGACCGGATGCCGGAGCCGATCGGGGCTGAGGGGGACCGCGTCGCCGGAGCTGGCGGGTGCCCCGTCGGAGCCGACACCGACAGCGTGGACCCGTCCGGTTGCCGCACCCTTGGCGGATCCTTGCCGCCCCGGTCCGCTCCGCCCAACCGGTCCGTTCCACGAGTGCCGCCGCCGGTCGCAATCGAGAGTGAGAACGATTACCGTTGCCAGTGTGGTCGAGCACCCCCCCGCCCACCTGGTGCACCTCGACGGCGTGCACGTCCGCTACGGCAGCGCCGTCGCCCTGCGCGACGTCTCGCTCGCCCTCGACGCCGGTGCCGCCATCGCCCTGGTCGGCCCCAACGGCGGCGGGAAGTCGACCCTGCTGAAGGCGGTGCTCGGGCTGGCCCCGGTGGTGGAGGGCACGGTGTCGGTCCTCGGGGGGCCGCCCGACCGCCATCGGGCCCAGATCGGCTACGTGCCCCAGCTCGACGCCCTCGACCCCGAGTTCCCGGTCTCGGCGATCGAGGTGGTGCTCATGGGCCGCTACCGGCGCATCGGATGGGGCCGGCGCCCTCGCCGGGTCGACCGGGACGCGGCCGGCGCCGCCCTCGACGAGGTCGGCCTCCTCGACCGCGCCGGTGACCGGTTCGGCACCCTCTCCGGCGGACAGCGCCAGCGCGTCCTGCTGGCCCGCACCGTCGCCCAGGAGGCCCGGGTCCTGCTGCTCGACGAGCCGTTCAACGGGCTCGACGCCACCTCGAGCGAGATCCTGCTGCGGGTCATCGAGCGGCTGCGGGGCGAGGGGGTCGGGCTGCTCATGTCGACCCACGACCTCACCGTCGCCCGGCTCGCCTGCACCGACGCCTGCCTGCTGCGCACCGACCAGATCGCCGCGGGGCCGGTCGAGGAGACGCTGACCCCCGAGAAGCTGGCCGAGACCTACGGCCGGTCGGCGGTGCTGCTCGAGGGCGGCACCGTGCTCACCCATCGCTGACCGGACCGGGACCACCGAACCGTGCACGTCCTCGCCGCCGCCGTCCCGGGATGGGGACTGCTGGTCGAGCCCTTCCGACGCCCCTACCTGGCGCGGGCCCTGGCCGAGGTGCTGCTGCTGGCCGCGGTCAGCGGCGGCGTCAGCGTGCACATCCTCCTGCGTCGGATGGCCTTCGCCGGTGACGCCCTGACCCACATCGTCTTCCCCGGCGTGGCCATCGCCTTCGCCGCCGACCAGTCGTTGCTCCTCGGCGCGCTGGTGGCCGCGGTCGTCGCCGCGCTGGCGCTGACCGGCGCCACCCGGCTGCCGGGCGTCGACCCCGACGCCGCCCTCGGCGTCCTGCTCGGCCTGTTCTTCTCGATCGGCGTCGTGGTGGTGTCGACCCGGTCGTCGTACACCTCGGACCTGACCGCCCTGCTGTTCGGACGGATCCTGAACGTCGACACCACCGAGATCGTCGAGACCGCCGTGCTGGTGGTGGTCGTCCTCGGGGCGCTGGCGCTCACCCACAAGGAGCTGGTGCTGCGCGCCTTCGACCCGACCGGCGCCGAGGCCCTGGGGTACCGGACGGTGGTGACCGACCTGCTGCTGAACGTGCTGGTCGCCCTGGTGGCCGTCGCCGCGGTGCGGGCGGTGGGCACGGTGCTGGTCATCGCCCTGCTGGTGATCCCCGCCGCCACCGCCCGGCTGGTCACCGACCGCCTCGGGGTGCTGATCGTGGTGTCGACGTTGGTCTCGGCGGCGTGCGGCTACGTCGGGCTGGCGGCGAGCTACGAGCTGTCGGTCGCCCACGACCTGCGCCTGGCCTCCGGCGCGGCCATCGTCGTGGTGCTCGGCCTGGCCTTCGTGGCCGTCGCCGCCGTCGGCCGGGTCCTCCGGCGGCGGGCCGCCAGCCACGCCCACACGATCGAGTCGGGTCGGGCCGCGGCCCGCCCCTCGTCGGCATGACCGTCTGGCACCAGCTCTCCTCGCCGCTCTTCCGGCGGGCGGTGGCCGAGGCGGCGCTCGTGGGGGCGTTGTGCGGCGTCGTCGGCGTGCACGTGCTGCTGCGCCGGCTGCCGTTCTTCGCCCTGGCCCTGTCGCACTCGACCCTGCCCGGCGTGGTGCTGGCGTCGATCGTCGGCGTCAGCCTGTACCTCGGCGGGCTGGCCGGCGCCGGTGCGCTGGTGGTGGCGGTCGCCGTGCTCGGGTCGGCCCGGCGACTCGACCACACCACCGCCATCGGCGTCGCCCTGTCGGTCGCCTTCGCCGCAGGCGTGCTGCTGCAGACCGCCCGACCGGCGGCCAGCACCGACCTGACCGCCTTCCTCGTCGGTGACGTGCTCACCGTCTCCGCCGACGACCTGGTCGTCACCGTCGCCGTCGGCCTGGCGGTGGTGGCCGTCCTGGCCGCGCTGCACAAGGACCTGGTCTTCACCGCCTTCGACCCCCAGGGGGCGGCCGCCGCCGGCTACCGGGTGCCGCGGGTCGAGCTGGTCGTGCTCGGCCTGATCGGCGTCACCGTGGTCACCTCCATCCCGGCGGTCGGCACCATCCTGGTGGTGGCGCTGCTGGTGACCGTCCCGCTGGCCGCCCGACGGTGGACCGAGCGGCTGGGCCTGGCCATGGTCCTGGCCGCCGGCATCGGCGCGCTGTCCGGCGCCGGGGGGCTGGCCATCTCGGCCCAGTGGGACGTCGCCGCCGGCGCCGCCGTGGTGCTGGTGGCCACCGGCCTGCTGGGGCTGAGCGTGGCGGGCTCGGCGATTCTCACCCGTTCTCAACTCCGCCGCTAGGGTGGGTCGCACCATGGCCGACGTCCACGCCACCGCCGCCGCCCGGCTGCAGGCCGACTCGCAGCGGTACACGGCCAACCGCCGGGCGATCGTCGGGCACCTCGACCGCAGCGACCGCCCGCTCAGCATCCCCGAGCTGCTCGAGCGGGCCCCCGAGCTGGCCCAGAGCTCCGCCTACCGCAACCTCGCCGTGCTCGAGCGGGCCGGCGTGGTCGGCCGCATCGTGACCAACGACGAGTTCGCCCGCTACGAGCTGGCGGAGGACCTGACCGAGCACCACCACCACCTGATCTGCACCACCTGCGGGGCCGTCGACGACTTCACCCTCCCCCCCGACGCCGAGGCCGCCCTCGAGCGGGCGCTGCACGGCGCCGCCGCCGACGGCCGCTTCACCGCCACCGGCCACCGCCTCGACCTGGTCGGCGTCTGCGACCGCTGCACCTGACCGCGACCCGACGACGGCGTCGGCCGGACGACGACGCGGGGCACGAGGCGACGGCGCCGGGACCGGTCAGCGGATCAGGGGATCGCGGGGCAGGCCGCAGATGCGCTCGCCGATCTGGTTGCGCTTGATCTCGGAGGTGCCGCCGGCGATCGAGAGGCCGCGGTGGGCGAGCACGAGCTGGCCGGTGATGGCGTTCAGGCCGTCGACGAAGGCGCCGTCGGGCCAGTTCAGCTCGCGCATGATGGCGGCGGCCTCGTGGCCGATCTCCGACAGCACCAGCTTGGTGATGTTGCCCTCGGGACCGGGGCCCGAGCCGGAGACGGCTCGGAAGACGCTGCGCATGTTCAGCGCGGCCATCGCTTCGAGCCGGGCGACGTGGCGGCCGAGGCGACCGGCGCCGCCGCTCAGCCGCTCGGGGTGGGCCTGGAAGGCGCCGACGAAGGACTCGGCCGGCAGCGCGGCGCCGCCCTGGCCGCCGCCGATGCTCACGCTCTCGTTGCCGAGGGTGGCGCGGGCCACCGCCCAGCCGCCGTCGACGGGGCCGACCACGTCGTCGTCGGGCACGAAGACGTCGTCGAAGAACACCTCGTTGAACTCGCGGCCGCCGGTGACCATGCGCAGCGGCCGGACCTCGACGCCCTCGGCGTGCATGTCGATCACCACGATGGTGATGCCGTCGTGCTTGGGGACGTCGGGGTTGGTGCGGACGGTGGCGAAGCCGTAGCTGGCCACGTGGGCGCCGCTGGTCCACACCTTCTGGCCGTTGATCAGCCAGCCGCCCTCGACCCGGGTGGCCCGGGTCTTGATGCCGGCGGCGTCGGAGCCGGCGTCGGGCTCGCTGAAGAGCTGGCACCAGATGACCTCCTGGTCGAGCGCCGGCTTCACCCACCGGGCGACCTGGTCGGCGGTGCCGTGCTGGATCAGGGTCAGGATCACCCAGCCGGTGATGCCGTAGCCGGGGCGCTTGACCCCGGCGGCGGCCAGCTCCTCCTCGATGACGAGCTGCTCGACGGCGCCGGCGTCGCGACCGTAGGGGGCGGGCCAGTGGGGCATGGCGTAGCCGGACTCGACCATGCGGTCGCGCCGCCCGTCGTCGTCGAGCCCGTCGAGGGTCGCCACGAAGGCGCGCACCTCGTCGCGGAAGGGCTCGGCCTCGGGCCCGAGCTCGACCCGGCGCTCGCGCCTCGAGCCCCCCGCAGGTCGCGTCGGTGACGGCGACGGCGGCGGCCTCGGCGTCGAGCACGGCGGTGATCGCCGTCGCCCGCCGCAGGTACAGGTGGGCGTCGTGCTCCCAGGTGAAGCCGATGCCGCCGTGGACCTGGGTGTTGAGCTGGGCGTTCCACTCGGCGGCCGGCACGGCCATGACCGCGGCGACGGCGGCGGCGACGTGGAGCTGCTCGGCGCCGTCGCCGGCCGCCTGAGCGGCGTCCCACACCGCCGCGGTGGCCAGCTCGGTGGCGACCAGCATGTTGGCGCAGTGGTGCTTGACCGCCTGGTAGGTGCCGATCGGGCGACCGAACTGCAGCCGCTCCCGGGCGTAGGCCGACGCCTGCTCGGTGCACTCCCGGGCGAGGCCGACCGCCTCGGCGGCGAAGAGCAGTCGGGCGTGATCGGTGAGCGCCGACCGCCCGTCGGGGACCACGTCGGCGGGGGTGCCGTCGAAGGTGATGCGGGCGGTGCGGCGACTGGGGTCGAGGTTGGCCGGCACGTCGAGGGTGACGCCGTCGGCCGTCCCGGGCCCGCCCGGCGAGCCGACCACCGCCAGGTCGTCGCCGACCGGCACCAGCACGACGTCGGCGAGCGCGCCCGACACCGCGGTGACGGTCCCGTGCAGCGCGCCATCTCGCAGTTCGGTGCTCCCGCCCAGCGCCACGGCGCCGACGAGGGTGCCCTCGGCCAGGCCGGGCAGCAGCCGGTCCCGCAGGTCGTCGTCGGCGACGGCGGCCAGCGTGGCGCTGGCCACGACGGTCGGCACGAACGGCCCCGGCGCCAGGTTCCGACCCATCTGCTCGACGACCACCACCAGCTCGGGAAGCCCGAACCCCGAGCCCCCGTACGCCTCGGGCAGGTGGAGGCCGAGCCAGCCCAGCCCCTTCAGCTCGTCCCAGAAGGCGGGGCGGGGCTCCTCGTCGGCCTCGAGCAGGTCTCGGGCCGCTCCCCGGGTGTCGCGCTGGGCGAGGAACCCGGCGGCCGCCTCGGCCAGGCTGACGTGGTCGTCGGAGATGGCGATCGACATGGAAGAGCTGCCTCCGGTCGCAGGGGGTGCGGCACCCGGTCGAGCGGCGCCGTCAGGGTGGCCATCATGTCCCGCGCCGGCGGGGCGTGCTGGTTCGGCGGACGGGACCGGACGGGGCCGAGCCGACGCCGGTGACGCACCGACGGTTCGTACCATCGGGGCGTGGCGCTCGAGCACCACCCGCTGCTGGCCGAGGTCGACCCGGCGGTGCTCGATGCCGCCCGGGCCAGGTTCGAGCGCGTCGAGGCCGAGCCGGGCGAGGTGCTGCTGCGCCAAGCGGCCTCCGACCGCACCTTCCTGCTGGTCGAGTCGGGCACCGTCACCGTGCGCCGGACCGAGCGTGGCGCGCCGGGCGAGGGGCGGATGCAGAACGTGGCGGAGGTCGGCCCCGGCGAGGTGGTCGGCGAGCTGGCTGCGCTGCGCGGCCGACCCCGGTCCGCCGACGTGGTCGCCCGCAGCCGGGTGGTCGCCCACCGGGGCAGCGGCGCGCTGCTGCTCGACCTGTGCCGAGCCGACGACGCGCTGTTCGGCCGGGTGGCCCGGGTGGCGTCCAGCCGGCTGGCCGGCTTCGCCCCGCCGACGGAGGTGGCGCTGGCCGACCGCACCCTGCGGATCCGGCCCCTCCTGCCGTCGGACCACATCCATCGCGTCGAGGCGCGGGAGTCGGTGTCGGCCCGATCGCTGGAGCTGCGGTTCCTCACGCCGCACCCCTCGGAGTCGGTCGTCGCCGAGATGCTCGACGTCGACTTCGACCGGCACTTCGCCTGGATCGTGCTCGACGCGGACGACCGCTACGTGGCGTCGGGGCGCTACGTCCGCCTGCCCGACGAGCCGGCCTGCGGCGAGCTCGGGTTCCTGGTGGCCGACGACCACCAGGGGCGGGGCGTCGGCTCCCTGCTGCTCGGCGCGCTGGCCGTGGCCGCCCGGGTCAACGGCGTCGAGCGGTTCCACGCCGAGACCCGGGCGGGAAACGCGGGGATGCGCGCCCTGCTCGGCAAGGTGGGCGGCCGCTGGGTGCGCTCCGGCGGCGATCTGGTCCACTCGACCGTCGAGGTCCCCGACCCGGCCGGGCTGATCCCCGCCGGGACGGTCGCCGACCTCGAGTCGGTCGCCCGCCTGCTGGCGCAGGTGCCGCACCCCTGACCCGAGGCGGAGGCGGGGACCGTTCGGCCGGTACCCCAGCTGGCCGACCGTCCGGATCCCCTCCCGGCCCGCTGGGCGCCATGAGCGTCGAGCGGGCCCGCCTGGTGTCTGGCGGCGAGAAGGTACGACGACGGCATCGAGACCGTCCATCGTTACGAGCGGTAACCAACCACGATCATCCGATGGGATGACCCGAGAGCCGCGACGAGCCGGGCGCCCGTCGATCGACCCGCCCGGCGCTACCTGCCGCCGGTGTGCGGGGTGGTGTGGCAGGGGTCCTGGGGATCGTGGACCGCCGTCCCGCCGCTGATGCAGGGCATCATCCCGGCGTAGACGTCGGGGGTGTACTGCATGTCGTCGAGGATCCAGACGTGCAGCATGTTCGGGTCGAAGCCGGGGTCGGCGAGCATGGCCGGCGTGATGCCGCCGCGGATGTGGTGGGTGCCCATGCCGTTCACGTAGTCGGTGGCCATGCGCCAGCCGTCGGCCTCGGCCGCCCCACGCGTCGGCCACTGCTCGGCGTAGGCCTTGGCCTGGTCGAACTGGGCCGAGAGCGCGTTGCACTGGTCCCAGCTGAGCGGGCCCTTGTGGGTGCCGGCGTAGTAGTCGACCGAGCCCATGGCCGGGCCCTGGTTGACCGGGACCTCCTCGGTCGGGTGGCACCACCACGGGATGGGCAGGCCGTGGTCCTGCTTGTAGGTGGCGAGCTGGAGGTAGCTGCACGACGAGGAGACGACCAGCACCCCGATGACCAGCGCGAGCAGACGGATCCTTCGCATGCGGCGACCCTCCCGAAGCCGAGCAGCGTGCAGGTGCAGCGCCGACCGGGACCGACCGACGTGGCTGGGGGAACCTAGCAACCGCCCTCCGCTCCGTTCTCCCGGGTCGGGCGCCCCGGCGGCGGGGGGCCTCAGCCCGGGTTGGTGTAGCAGCGGGCCGGGGCGATGAGCACGGCCGCCCGCCGCTCCTCGAGCATGGTGCGGTCGAAGGCGTCCCAGTCCTCGTGGGTGCCGCCCGCCGCCCGGAACACGTCCCGGAGCAGGAGTCGCAGCCCCTCCGCGTCGATGCCCGGGCACGGGTCGTCGGGGCCCACGAGGTCGGCCTCGCCCTCGACCGTCGCCCACCGCCAGCCGGCCCGGACCGTGATGGTCGACCGGGGGTCGGCTCGCAGGTGGTCGAGCTTGCGGGCGGCGCCGGCGGCGACCAGCCCCACGACCGGCTCGCCGGTGCTCGGGTGGTCGAGCACGCCGGCGTTCACCACCGTGGCCTGGACGCTGCCGTCGGCGCGCCGGGTGCAGACGGTGCACAGCCCGTGGTCGAGGGGGACCAGGTCGGCGAAGGGCGCGAGGTCGGGCGCCGAGCTGTCACCGGCCACGCTCAGGCCCAGCCGCCGGCGTAGGCGACGAACTGGCCCGTGGTGAACCGGCTGGTGCCGTCGAGGAACGGCATGCAGAACGAGGCGAACTCCTGCAGGGTGCCCAGCCGGCCCATCGGGACCTGGGCCTCGACCTTGGCCCGGGACTCGGCGTCGGTGACGCGGCTGGCCCGCAGGAACTCGGGGAAGTCCATGAAGTTGGTGCCGACCACGTTGACCTGGACCCCGGTGGCGGCCACCTCGGCGGCCACGTTGCGGGCCAGCATGGTCGCCGCCGCCCGGGCCGACGAGTAGAGCGGGGCGCCGGGCGTCGGCCGGGCCCCGGCGGCGCTGGTGATGAGCAGCACCTGCCCGTCGCCGGCCTCGACCATCGGTGGCACCACGGCGCGGAGGAAGTGGTACGGCGCCTCGATGCAGCCCCGCTCGACCGCCTGCAGGTCGTCGATGCTCGAGGTCAGGAACCGGCCGGTGACGACCCGCCCCGACGCCGCTGCGGCCGAGTCGATGCGGCCGAACCGGTCGAGGGCGGCGGTCACGATCCGCTCGGACGCCTCCGGCTTGGCGATGTCGCGCACCCCCTCGACCGCCTCGACGGTGGCACCGGCGGCGGCCAGCTCGGCGATCAGCTCCTCCGAGGGGTCGCCGAGGACCAGGTCGTGGCCCCGGGTCGCCAGGTACCGGGCCAGGTCGGGGCCGACGTAGAAGCTGGCGTCGGTGATCAGGGCGACACGGCGGGTCATGCGGGCGGCTCCTCGGTCGGCGGTGGTGGTGCGGATGCTGGGTCGGACGGCCTTCGTGCGTCGGACGGTCGCGGCGGCGACGGTCGCTGGTCGGGGGGCGTGGCGTCGGGCGGGCCGAGGCGGCGCAGGCGGGCGGTGAAGCCGAGGTAGCCCCACACCAGGTCGTCGCCGTCGAGCCGCCGGGTCACCTCGATGGGGAGGCCGACCGGTCGCAGCACGTGGACGCCGTCCTCGTAGCTGGCGACGACGGTGATGGGGGTCCGCTTGTCGAACTCCGCCACGTCGTGGACGCCATGCTCCTCGGTGCCGTCGCAGCGCATGTCGTGGACGATCCCGCCGGCGGTCACCACCAGCCGGTCGCCCGCCTGCTCGACCCGCTGCACGTGCCCGAGCGCCTGGTGGTCGGCCGGCAGCTCGCCGTCCTCGCCCCGCACCTCGACCACCTGCCAGAGCCCCCGGAGGTCGGGCGCGCCCTCGACCAGCGGATCGGTGCACCCGTCCAGCACCGGCGGCGGGAACGACCCGGTCCAGCCGCCCGGCGGGGTGTGGGCCACCGCGATGTCGTCGACGCTCGTCGCCCCCGTTCCGGCCATCGCCGGCCGACCGTACCCGTGACCGTCGCGGCGTGCCTCCGGGACGGACCGGCGACCGGACGGCCCGATCGGCCCTTCTCGAGCTCCACGTGCAGTACCGCCGTCCGGAGCGGCACACCTGCAGGTGCAGGGACGCCCGAACGAGAGGACCAGACGAGCTCGACCCGTGAGGTCCAGCCCAACCGGATGGCTTGCGACATCACACGGAGTGGAGGTGATGGGACGGTGTTCGAACCGCCCCGAAAGGCCCCGTGCACGACCTGCTCGTCGACCTGCTGCTGGTGTCCTGAAACCCACCGGGGACGTTGGCGGGTCCGAATCACCCCTCCGTCACATGTGGCGGATGTGCGTACACTCCACGGCATGGCGACCAGGTCAGAGGCCCGGGACGAGCGACTCCACCTGCGACTCTCCCCCACAGACGATGGGTTGATCCGGGCGGCGGCCGAGGCGGCACACCTGTCGATCACGGAGTTCGTCGTCCACGCCGCTCGGGCGTCAGCCGCGGTCACGCTCGCCGACCGTCAGCACGTCGTGCTCGACGCCGAGACGTGGGATGCCCTGGATCGACGGCTCTCAGCGAAGGGGCGGCGGATCGCCAAGACCGCGGAGCTGTTCCAACGCCCGACGCCGTTCGACGAGTGACCAGTGACTTCCACCCGATCGAGCCGCTCGACGAATCCCATCGTCTCGATGGGTTCGTCTCCGGGGAAGTCGAGCTCGATGACTGGCTGACTCGAAGCGCCGCGCGAAACCAGTTCGCCGGGTTCTCGCGCACCTACGTGACGACCGACGACCGGCGGGTGGTCGGCTTCCATGCCGTGTCCGCCTTCTCCGTGCTGCGCGCCGATGCAACGGGGAGGGCCCGGCGGCAGGGTCCGAGGCAGATCCCGGCGATCCTTCTCGGTCGGTTGGCCGTCGACCGTGTGGCTCAGGGACAGGGCCTCGGCGCGGGGTTGCTTCGCCATGCGATGGAGCTCACCGTCGCGGCGAGCGAGACGATCGGCGTCCGGATGCTCGTGGTCACCGCTCTCCACCCAACCGCAGCTGGTTTCTACGAGCACTTCGGACTCGAGGCGTCGCCGACCAACCCACTCGATCTGATGATCACGGTCGCGGACATCATGGCCTCGAGGTGAGTGCCGGTCGACGCCGGACGGGCCCCTCGAACCTCCACGACTCGGGCGGGTGGCCCAGCACCGTGGTGAGGACGCGCGTTCACGGGCGGCGGTCGTCACCGTCGAGGCGCACGGGGGAGCGGTTCGGCCCGCGCTCCACGCCCCGACTCAGCGCAGACCGAGCTTCTCCGGCAGGGACGGGCCCACCATCGTCACGCCGTACTCCTCGCCGAGCCGCTCCATCTCGGCCTCCCCGGTGCCCGACATCGCCGCGGCGATGTACCGGTCGAAACCGATGCCGGGCGTCATGATGTTGAGCACCCGGGCGGCCCGGTCGGGGTCGGTGTTGGTGAACGTGTGGGGGACCCCGGGCGGGACGGTGGCGAAGTCACCTGGGTACAGGGCGACGACCTCGTCCGCCATCTGGACGGTCAGGACACCGTCGAGCACGAAGAAGCTGTCCTCCTGCACCTCGTGGGTGTGCAGCGGGGGGCCGCCGCGGTGCTCCACGTCGAGGACGAGCATCTCGAACCGGCCGTCGTTGTCGGCCCCTGTCGCCTTGCACACGCTGCCGGCCTCCCTGCGCACCACCCGGCCCCCGCCGGTGGACGCCGGGCCCGCACCTCGCGACGCAACGTCGGGCGGCGAAGCGGCTCCCTCGGAGTCGACGGTCTCGAGCGGCTCGTCGTCGGGGTTGTCGAGGTTCCCGGTCACGTGGACCATCGCGATCTCCTCTTCGGTCGTCGGGCTTCCCATCGTCGGCCCGGGTCGAGGCCTGGCGCATCGGTGATCCCACGTAGGTGCCGTGGATCGGTGGCCTCAGCGGAGACCGGAGGATCTGGTCGGCCGGGTGTCGCGGAGGTGGGCCCAGATGGCGAGCTGGGTCCGGGATCGGCGCCTGGTCTTGCGCAGGAGCGCCTCCATGTGCTTCTCGACGGTGCGCGTGGAGAGGTGCAGACGCTGGGCGATCTCCTTGTTGGCGAGCCCGTCGGCGACGAGGGCCAGGACGTCGGCCTCGCGGGGGGTGATGCCGGCCGGCGCCGAACGGGCCGGCTCGTCGTCGGCGATCCGCTGCCGGCACCACGCCGCCAGCCTCGCCAGGCCGAGCCGTTCGAAGGTCTCGACCCCGTCGCCCACCCACTTCCGCGGTTGCGTGCCCCAACCTCCCGCAACCGCGACCGGCGCGGCGATGACACGGGCCAACACCCTCCAGGTGCGGGCGTTCTCGAAGGCCCCATCGGCCGCGCGGACCAGGGAGCGGGCGCGCTCGGGCTCACCGGCCTGGCCGGCGACGACGGCTTCGGCGTACCCCATGAGGCCCCGGTTGAGGCGGAAGGCGGCCACCCCGGATCGGCGGGCCCGATCGAGCGCCGACCGGGCGGAGCCGTCGCCGACCGCGGCCAGCAGGAGCGGCCACAGCGCTCGGAAGGCGGCCGGCTCGGCGTGGGGGAACGCGTCCAAGATGGTCGTGGCCCGCTCGAGGTGGTCCACCGCCGTCGCCACCTCGCCGGCCGCCAGCGCCGCCTCGCCCCGCACCCCCCAGCAGAACCCCTCCGCCGGCGAACCGATCGCCTCCGGCAGCCGGGCGAGCTGCAGGTGGTGCTCCGCGCCGTCCGGATCACCACGGAGCGCGCCGGCCTCGGCGAGGAACAGCAGCGCCTTGGCGCGGACCGCGTCCAGGTCCAACCGCTCGGCCAGCTCGAGCGCAGCGCCGGCGTGGGTCGTCGTCTCGTCGGGGGTCCAGCGGCTGATGCCCACCGCCGCCAGCTGCAGGTCGATGCTCGCGGCGGTGGAGAGGGCCCCGATCTGCGCCGCGGCGCGCCGGGCTTGCTCGAGCCGCTCCACGCCGAGGTGGTCGAACATGTCGATCGTCCCCAGCTCGTGCAGGGCGCGGGCTCGCCACACGGCCAGGCCGGCGGCGTCCGCCTCGGCCAGTGCCTGCTCGAACCGATCGCGGGCTGATGCCGGGTCGCGCAAGCGGTCGACCCGGCCCAGCACCTCCAGGGCGTGGCAGCGGACCTCGGGAGCGTCGTGGGCATCGCCGAGCGCTCGACGCGCCTTGGCCCTGGCCAGATCCAGGTCGTCGGCGGCGAGCGCGACCTCCGCCTGGAGGACCGCAGTCCGCGCCCGCAGCACGGGGTCGGTCGTCCGCCGTTCGAGCCGCCGTGCCGTCCGCAGCTCGTCGGCGGCCATCCCCCAGCGACCGGCGGCGACCGCCGCCTCGGCCAGGCTGAGGCTGAGCTCGACCCGCACCTCGCCGTGTCGTGCCGCATCGAAGGGGAGGTCGAGCGGTCGACGGGCCGCCGCGGCCGCCTCGTCGACCCGTCCGGCGAGGGCGAGCGCCTCGACCTGCAGGAGCACCGCTCTGGCCCGTCCCTCGCCCGGCCGGGCGAGCCCGGCGGCGCGCTCGAGGTGCTGGGCGGCGGTGCCGATGCCCCCGGCGCGCAGGGCCGTCTCCCCGAGGGTCGTGAGCAGGGCCGCGGCCCGATCCCGGTCGCCGGCACGCTCCGCCAGATCGGCGGCCAGCTCGGCCGCGCCGCCGGCGAGGTCAGGGTGGGCGGCGTCCACCGCCATCAAGCCGTCCGCCGCCAACGCCTGCTGCTCGGGGGGTAGCAGATCCCCGAGGATCGCCTCACGGGTCAAGGCGTGCCGGAAGCGGAACGCACCGTCCTCGACCGTCAGCAGCAGCTGCTCGACGGCGGCCTCCAGCGCCCCCGACACCTCGACCGCCGGCATGCGGACCATGGGCGGGAGCAGCCGCCAGTCGAACCGGCGGCCCAGCAACGCGGCGGCGCCGAGGACGCGCCGGTACGGCTCCGGCAGCAGGGCCAGGCGTCGCCGGACCGCGTCGAGGAACGAGACGGGCACACCGGGAGAGGCGAGGAGCTCCTCGACCAGCAGGGGCACGCCCTCGGCGCGGGCGCACACCCGCTCGAGCGTGGAGCGGCCCGCGCCGGGCGCGCAGATCGTGGCCATCTCCACCACGTCGTCGGGTTCGAGACGACCGAGCTCGAGGTGGATCGGAGCGGTACCGGTGCGGGGCCGGCGGACCAGGGCGAGCGCGGGGGAGCGCTCGTCCGAGCGCAGCGTCATCACGCACAGCACCCGTTGGTCGGTCACGTTGTCCCCCAGGTACTCCACGACCGCCAACGTGTCCGGGTCGGCCCAGTGGAGGTCCTCCAGGACCACCACCAAGCCGTCCGGTTCGGCCAGACGGGCCAGCAGCTGCAGCACCGCCTCGCCGCGCACCGCAGGCGGCAACTCGCCCGCCGCGCCAGCCCGGTCGCGGGGCGGCACGATGCCGTGCAGGGCGGGGAGCCAGGCCGCCAAGCCGGGGTCGTCGAGGACGGGACGGTGCCGCAGGCCCTGGGCCACGGCCTCGGCGAGGGGGCGGTAGGCGGCAGGAGTGCCAGAGGGGACGGCTCGGCCCACCACGGCCGTCGCCCCCCGGGCCGCCCCCTGGCGAGTGACCTCGCGGGCGAGCCGGGACTTGCCGATTCCCGCCTCACCGCTGAGCATCACGCAGGAACCGTCGCCGTCGAGGGCGGCCTCGAGCCGGCTCCCCAGGACCTCCAGCACCCGCCGGCGCCCGACGACGACAGGGCAGAGCACCCGAGTCACGGTCGTGAGTCTGCCCCGGTGCCCCGACGCCGGGGGGCCGGGGCGGCACGCCGATGACCAGGAGGCGCTGCGCCGCAACGGCGAGAGGCCGACGCACACGACGCCCACCCGACCTCAGCTCGGCACCGAGGCCTCCCTGCGAGCCGCCGCACTCGCTGGCGGTTCTAGCAAGGACGCCATGGTGGAGGTGATGGGATTCGAACCCACGGCCTCCTCGATGCGACCGAGGCGCTCTAGCCAGCTGAGCTACACCCCCGTACGGGAGCGCTCACCCTAGCCGGGCGGTGGCCGGCGACCCGAGCCGGATCGGCGTCCCAGTCGGCGGGCAGCAGGCTCGGACGCCGCCCTGGGCGCCCGGGCCGGTTTCGGGCGGAACTGGGCCGAACGACTCAATTCCGGGGACCAATCGGACACTCGGTCCCAAGGCGGGCGAAGCACCGGTCAAGTCCGGGACACCCCTGCGCCGATACCCCGATCATGATTCGCAACCGCGCCCCCCGGGCCGTGACGCTGCTGATCGCCGTCGTCGGTGTGGCCTCCCTGCTCGCCGGCTGCATGTCGCCCGACGCCAGCCAGGCGATGGACCGGATGAACGCCGACCGGGCCGCCAACGGCATGCACCCGCTGATCAACAACGAGATGCTGAACCAGAAGGCCCAGGCCTGGGCCGACCGGCTGGCCTCGCAGAACACGCTCTACCACTCGAACCTGCCGGACGGGATCAGCGGCTGCTGGCGCTCGCTCGGCGAGAACGTGGGCTACGGCGGCTCGGTCGCCATCGTCGAGAACGCCTACATGAACAGCCCCGGTCACCGGGCCAACATCTTGAACACCAACTACCAGTACGCCGGCATGGGCGTCGCCTACAACGGCCCGCTGGTCTTCACGGTGCAGGAGTTCATGCAGGGTTGCTGAGCGGGCGGCCTGTCCCTCCCCCACGGGACGCCCGCCAGTACGAGGATCGCCGCCGCCGGGCCCCGCGCCGGCGGCGGCGGTCTCGCGTCCGTGGGCGACACGCCTCGCCCCCCGGCCCGGTTCGCCCTCCTAGCCTCGGACCGTGACCGCCGACGGCGTGGCCGCCTCCCTGGGACCGACCGCCACGGCGATCAGCGAAGCCGTGCTGGCGGCCGCGGCCGAGCGCTCGGTCGAGGGCGTGCTCGACCGCCTCGTCCACGCCGCCCGGCGGCTGGGCGGCGCCCGGTACGCGGCCATCGGCGTGCCCGACGACCACGATCCCACCGCCTTCGCCCAGTTCGTGACCGCCGGGATGTCCGACGAGCTCATCGAGGAGCTGGGCGACCTGCCCCGCACCCACGGCCTGCTGGGCGCCGCCCTGGTCGACCGCCGCCCGTTCCGCAGCGACGACATCACCCTCGACCCGCGGTTCCGGGGCTGGTGGCCGGCGGCGCACCCGACCATGCGCTCGTTCCTGGGCGTGCCGATCGTCCGCCAGGACCGCGTCCTCGCCGCGTTCTACCTCACCGACAAGGAGGGGGCGCCGACCTTCGACGACCACGACCAGCAGATCGTCGAGCTGCTGGCCGCCCACGCCGCGCTGGCCATCGAGCACGCCCAGCTCCACGAGGCCGCCCGCGAGCGCAGCATCGCCGACGAGCGGGGCCGGCTGGCCCGCGAGCTGCACGACTCGCTGAACCAGCTGCTGTTCGGACTCCGCCTCGACGCCGACGCCGCCAGGGCGAGCCTGCCCGCCGACCCCGACGCGGCCATCGGGCTGCTGGCCGACATCGGCGACCTGGCCGGGCGGGCCCAGCGCGAGCTGCGGACCCTGGTGCAGGGCCTGCGCCCACCGGACCTCGACGCCGACGGCCTGGTCGGCACCCTCGCCAAGCGCAGCGAGCTGCTGGCCCGGGCCTACGGCGTCGCCGTCGACGTCGTCGCCGACGAGACCGGCCGGCGGGCCGCCGACGAGCTCGACCCCCTCGTGGAGCGGGAGGCCTACCGGGTCGCCCAGGAGGCCCTGTCGAACGCCCTGCGCCACGCCGCCCCGTCACGGATCACCGTCTCGGTCGCGTCGGTGACCGCCGCCGCCGAGGCCGGACCCGGCCGAGGGGAGCTGGTGGTGGCGGTGACCGACGACGGCGACGGCTTCGACGTGGCCTCGGCCCGGGGACGGGGTCGGCACCTCGGTCTGGTCACCATGGACGAACGGGCGGCCGCCATCGGCGGACGCCTCTCGGTCGACTCCGAGCCCGGCCGGGGCACGACGGTCACCCTGGCGGTGCCCCGTGGCTGAGCCGGCTCCGGAGGGCGCGGCCGACCACCCGGAGGGCGCGGCCGACCATCCCGAGGCCCGCCTCCTCGTGGTCGACGACCAGCCGGTCGTCCGCCGGGGCCTGCTCGCCTACCTGGGCGGCCGGCCCGGCATCGACGTGGTCGGCGAGGCCGGCACCGGCGAGGAGGCGCTGGCCCTGCTCGACGACCTCACCGGGACCGACCGTCCCGACGTGGTGCTCATGGATCTCGCCATGCCGGGCATGGGCGGGGTGGCCGCCACCGCCCACATCGCCGCCGACCACCCGGAGGTCGCCGTCCTGGTCCTCACCAGCCTGACCACCGACGACGACGTGCTCGCCGCCGTGCGGGCCGGCGCGTCCGGCTACGTGGTCAAGGACGCGCAGCCGGCCGAGCTGGAGGCGGCCATCCAGGCGGTGGCCGGCGGCGAGATCTACCTCCACCCCGCCGCCGCGGGGGCGGTCGTCCACGCGGTCACCGCCACCGAGCAGGACGGCGGTCCGCGAGGTGCCGAGCCGGCCGGCCTCGCCGAGCTCACCGACCGCGAGCGCGAGGTGCTCGGCTGGCTGGCCGAGGGGCTCACCAACGCGGCCCTGGCCGAGCGCCTCTTCATCTCCGAGAAGACGGTGAAGACCCACGTCAGCAGCATCCTCGCCAAGCTCGGGGTGGCCGACCGCACCCAGGCGGCGCTCCTGGCCGTCCGGGCCGGGATCGGCGCCGACCCCGCCCCCGGCCTCGGTCCCGGGACCGAGGCGGAAACCGGTCCCTAGACCGATGTGGGCGCCGGAGGCGCGTTCCTACCGTGGCCAGCAGTTCGCCGACCACGAAGGGAGCGCCACCGATGAGCGCCGACGAATCCACCGAGCTCACCCGAACGGACGGGCTCACCCATCCCACCTCCGACCCGACGGGCCGGTCGACCGGAGCCACCGCCCTGGTCACCGGCGCCTCCCGTGGGCTCGGCCGGGCCCTCACCGCCGGCCTGGTCGACGACGGCTGGCGGGTGCTGGTCGACGGTCGAGACCCCGTCGCCCTCGCCCACGCCGTCGGCCCCCTCGGGCCGGCGGTCGTCGCCGTCGCCGGCGACGTCGGCGACGAGGACCACCGGCGCCGGCTGGCGGCGCGAGCCACCGGGCTCGGGGGTCTCGACCTCGTCGTCCACAACGCCGGCGTGCTCGGTCCCAGCCCGCAGCCGGCGCTGGCCGACTACCCGCTCGGCGAGCTGCGTCGGGTGTTCGACGTCAACGTCCTCGCGCCGATCCGGCTCACCCAGCTGCTGCTGCCGGTGCTGCGGCCGGGCGCGACGGTCGTGGCGGTCACCTCCGACGCCGCCGTCGAGGCCTACCCCGGCTGGGGCGGCTACGGCGCCGCCAAGGCCGCCGTCGAACAGGCCTTCGCGGTGCTGGCCGAGGAGCGTCCCGACCTCCACGTCCACCGCCTCGATCCCGGCGACCTCCGCACGCGGATGCACCAGGAGGCCTTCCCCGGTGAGGACATCTCCGACCGCCCGGAGCCCGAGACGGTCGTGCCGGCGGTGCTCGCCCTGCTCCACGACCGGCGACCGAGCGGGCGGTACCAGGTGGCGGGGGTGCCGGCATGAGCCCCGCCGCGACCGCGCCCACGACCGCCGACCCGACCACCGTCGACCCGACCACCGCCGCGGCGACGGCCTTCTCGCTCGACCGCTTCACCCTCCCCACGGAGCTGGAGGCCACCGCCCCACCCGAGCGCGACGGCCGGGCCGCCCACCGCGGCGACGTGGCGCTGCTGACCACCTGGCGGTCGACGGGTCGGCTGGAGCACGGCCGGTTCGCCGACCTGAGCCGCCACCTCGGCGCCGGCGACCTGCTGGTCGTCAACGACTCGTCCACCGTGGCCGCCGCCCTGCCCGCCCGACCGGTCGGTGAAGCGGAGGCGCTCGAGCTGCACCTGTCCACCGAGCTGCCCGGAGGAGCCTGGGCGGTCGAGGTCCGCCGGCCGGAGGGCAACCACAGCCAGCCGGTCCTGCGAGCGCTCGGGGGCGTCGAGCTGGCGCTCCCCGACGGCGGCCGGGCGCGGATCCTGGCCCCCTACCCGACCAGCCCGGCGCCCGGCGGCGGCATCGACCGCCACGGCCGGCGCACCAGCCGGCTCTGGTACGCGGAGCTCGACCTGCCAGCCGGGCTGCACCGCTACCTCGACCGGCACGGCCGCCCGATCCGCTACGCCTACGTCGAGGGCGACTGGCCGCTCAGCGACTACCAGACGGTCTTCGGCACCCGCCCAGGAAGCGCCGAGATGCCGAGCGCGTCCCGGCCCTTCACCCCCGAGCTGGTCACCCGGCTGGTCGCCCGGGGCGTCGCCATCGCCCCGCTCACCCTGCACACCGGCGTGTCCTCGCTCGAGGCCCACGAGCCGCCCTACGCCGAGCGCTACCGCGTGCCGGCGACCACCGCCTCGGCGGTCAACCACGTCCGGGCCGAGGGCGGTCGCGTGATCGCCGGCGGCACCACCGTGGTGCGGGCCCTCGAGACCGTCGCCGACGAGGGCGGGACCGCCCACCCCGGCGAAGGCTGGACCGAGCTGGTCATCGAGCCGGCCCGCCCGGTCCGCGTCGTCGACGGGCTGCTCACCGGCTGGCACGAGCCGCAGGCGTCACACCTGCACATGCTCGAGGCCATCACCGGCCGGCCCACCCTGGAGCGGGCCTACGCCGCGGCGCTGGCCGACGGGTACCGCTGGCACGAGTTCGGCGACTCGCACCTCATCCTGCCGTGATGGCCGGTCCGGGTCGGCTCCCCGTCAGGGGTCGGCCCGGCGGCCGGTCGGCGGATCAGCGAGCGGCGGTGCGCTCCCAGGCCAGGGCCGGCTCGTAGCCGTAGCCGTAGCCGTAGCCGTCGTAGTCGTAGCCGTCGGCCGTCTCCCACCCCGGGGCGTCCCAGCCGTAGCCGTCGTGGGCGGTGGCATGGGGGTGCAGGTAGCGGACCTTGGCCTCGCGCTCGAGGGCGACCTTGCGCAGCCGGATCAGGAGCAGCACGTAGCCGGTCAGCAGCGTGTCGACCAGCAGGTGGAGGTAGATGGCGACGCCGCCGAGCAGGACGGCCAGGAAGAGCGACACGGTGGCGGCGGCGACCAGGAAGAAGAAGACCTCACGCCGACGGCGGCGGGCCTGCCTGCGGGTGAGGCGGAAGGGCTCGGGCACCGGGGCCAGCGGGCGGTAGGCGCCGGCCCGGCGCGACGAGCGGTCGAGGGCCGAGAGCACCGACAGCTGCTGGCTGAAGGTGTGGACCGAGTCGACGGGGAGCTCGGTGCGGCGGTTCCACAACCAGTTGCCGAGGTAGGCGAGCCACCCACCGACCACCAGCACCAGGACCACGACGGTCACCTCGAACGCCTGCTTTCAGATGTCGGCGAACGTAACAATCGAGCAACCTCGGGTGGTGGATGCCGCTTGGCTGCGGTCAGGGCTGACAGGTGGTGGGGACCGGACCGTCGACCGCGGGCGAAGCGCCCTGGCCTGGAGCCGTCCGAGCGCCTGGCGGCCCCAACTCGAACGTTACAGTTCTACTACGACGCTCACCTCGGCGCCAGCGGCTCCGACCAGGACCGGATCGGGGCGAACCGGTCCCGACCGGCCGGAACCGGGCGAGACCGGGCAGAACCGGGCGTGGCGAACCGACGGGGCACCGGGCGGGGCCGGCGCTCAGACGACCGGGGCGTCGACGCCGTCGAGGTCGGCCCGGCGGAAGGTGCCCGACCGGCCGCCGGTCTTCTCCCACAGGGCCACGTCGGCGATGGTCATCGACCGATCGACCGACTTGCACATGTCGTAGACGGTGAGGGCGGCGACCGTGCAGGCGGTGAGCGCCTCCATCTCGACACCGGTGCGGTCGACGGTGTCGACCTGGGCCTCGATCTCGACGAAGTCGTCGTCGATGCGGAAGTTGACGAGCACCGAGCTGATGAGCAGGGGGTGGCAGAGCGGGATCAGGTCCGGCGCCCGCTTGGCCGCCTGGATGCCCGCCACCCGGGCCACCGAGAGCACGTCGCCCTTGCCGATGGCGCCCTTGGCCACGAGCGAGGTGGTCTCCGGCTTCATGTAGACCCGGCTGCGCGCCATGGCCCGGCGGTGGGTCGCTTCCTTGGGCGTGACGTCGACCATGCGGGCCCTGCCCAGCGGGTCGAGGTGGGTGAGGCCGCGGTCGGACATGTCGGGAAAGTCTACGAGAGCGCGGGGTCAGCCACCGATCTGGCTCATGGACCGGGCCGGTCGCACGAAGTGCACCTGCTCGATGCCGTGGCCCGCCCACTTCGAGGCCACCGCCGCCTCGACGAGGGCGGCCAGCTCGTCGTCGGAGCCGCCGCGCCGCAGCGCCGAGCGCAGGTCGTGCTCGGCGGTGGCGAACAGGCAGTTGCGGAGCTGGCCGTCGGCGGTCAGCCGCACCCGGTCGCAGCTGGCACAGAACGGCCGGGTCACGCTGGCGATCACCCCGACCTCGCCGCCGCCGTCCCGGAACGCGTAGCGCTCGGCGGGCTCGGGGCCTCCCCCACCGACGGCGTCGAGGGGGAACACGGCGTCGATGGCGGCGACGATCTGCTCGGCCGGCACCACCTGGTCGCGCCGCCACCCGTGGTCGCCGTCGAGCGGCATGAACTCGATGAAGCGCACCGTGACGCCCCGCCGGCGGCCGAAGGTGGCGAAGTCGACCACCTCGTCGTCGTTGATCCCGGCCATGGCGACCACGTTGACCTTGACCGGGTCGAGCCCCGCTGCGAGGGCGGCGTCGATGCCGGCCAGCACGTCGGTCAGCTGGTCGCGTCCGGTGAGCTGCCGGAACCGGTCGGGCCGGAGCGAGTCGAGCGAGATGTTGATCCGGTCGAGGCCGGCGTCGCGCAGAGCGTGGGCTTGGCCGGCCAGGGTCGCGCCGTTGGTGGTGAGGGCGAGGTCGACGCCGAGGGCGGACAGCTTGCGGACCAGCACCGGCAGGTGGGCCCGCACGGTGGGCTCGCCGCCGGTGAGCCGGATGCTCTCGAAGCCGAACCGCTCGACCAGCAGGCCGGCGACCCGCTCGATCTCCTCGAAGGTCAGCAGCGCCTCGCGGGGCTGCCAGACCATGCCCTCCGACGGCATGCAGTACGTGCAGCGGAAGTTGCACCGGTCGGTGACCGAGATCCGCAGGTCGCGGTGGACCCGCCCGTAGCCGTCGACGAGGGCCTGGGCCATGGCGATCAGGCTACGGGGCCGCGATCGCCAGCGCCGAGGCGGCGTCGAGCACCAGCACGGCGGCCTCGCCACCCGGTTCCACGCCCTCGCCGTCGGGGATGACGGCCAGGCCGTTGGCCGACGCGGTGGCGGTGAGCTGGTGCGAGCCCTGGGCGCCGACCGGGTGGGCGACGAACCCGCGACCGTCCGGCGAGGCGCCGACCACCACCCGGACGTGGTGCACCTTGCCGTCGGTCCGACGGGCCGCGCCGTCCGGCAGGGTGGCGACCACCCGGGGCCGGTCGCAGTCGACCGGTGCCCGGCCGGCCATGGCCCGCAGCGCCGGCCGGGCCAGCAGCTCGAAGGACACGAGCGAGGAGACGGGGTTGCCGGGGAGGCCGAACACCGGCACGCCCTCGACGGTGCCGAAGGCGAAGGGCTTGGCCGGCTTGATGGCGATCTGCATCCAACGCATGTCGCCCAGCCGGTCGAGCACGACCTTGACCAGGTCCACGTCGCCCATGCTGACGCCGCCACTGCTGATGACGGCGTCGCAGGTGCCGACGCCCTCACCGATGGCGGCGGCGATGGCGACCTCGTCGTCGGGGATGCACCCGAGGTCGACCGGCTCGGCGCCGGCCGCGGCCACCAGGGCGAGGAGCATGGGCCGGTTCGACTCGCGGATCTGGCCCGGCCCGAGCGGGCGGCCGTCGTCGACCAGCTCGTCGCCGGTCGAGAGGACCCCCACCCGGGGCGGGCGGAGGGTCGCCACCTCGGTGGCGCCGACGTTGGCCAGCACGCCGAGGTGGGCGGGGGTGAGCACCGTGCCGGCCGACGCGACGACGTCGCCGGGGCGCACGTCCTCGCCGGCCCGTCGCACCGCGGTCCCCCGCTCGACGGCGGCCCCGACCGCCACCCGTCTGCCCCCGTCGAGCGACCGGGTGCGCTCGACCATGACCACCGCGTCGGCGCCGGGGGGCACGGGCGCCCCGGTCATGATCCGCACCGCGGTGCCGGGCTCGACCGACGGCAGGGGGGGCGACCCGGCCAGGATCGTGCCGAGCACGGGCAGCTCGACCGGACGGCCCTCGGCCGCACCGGCCAGGTCGGCGGCCACCACCGCGTACCCGTCCATGCCCGAGTTGTCGAAGGGCGGCACCGAGTCGGCGGCCACCACGTCGGCCGCCAGCACCCGACCGACGGCCCGCCCGAGCGGGACGGTCTCGACCACCGGCTCGGGCAGGGCGGCCCTGACGTGGGCCTGGGCCTGCTCGAGGGGGATCACGCCGTCACGGTACCGGCGCGACCCGCCGCCGGTCCGGGCCCGACGCCGGATCATCGCGCCGAGGAAGGGGCCGTGGCGGAGCGGGTCAGGTGGCGGCGAAGCGGGCCAGCTCGCGCCCGAGGTCGAGCGGCTGGGTGATGCCGTGGTGCTCGGCGTCGCCCCACAGCTCGCGGGGCACCCGCCACATGACCTCGAGCTCGATGCCGTCGCGATCGCGGGCGTAGAGGCTCTTCGACACCCCGTGGTCCGAGGCGCCGACCAGCGCCCCCTCGGCCCGCAGCCGGTCGGCCGTCTCGGCCAGGTCCTCGATCCGGTCGACCTCCCAGGCCAGGTGGTACAGCCCGACCGCCGGCCCGCTCGGCGCCGGCCGGTCGCCGACGCTGAACAGGCCGAGGTCGTGGTGGTTGGTCGACCCCGGCGCCCGCAGGAACACCGCTCGGCCACCGGCGGCCGCCTCGACCACGCTGAAGCCGAGGACGTCGGTGTAGAAGCCGCCCGACGTGGACGCGTCGGCCACGTAGAGCACGGCGTGGTTCAGGCCCATGGTCGCCACGGCTTCCTCCTCAGGACGCTCGGACGGCTTCGGCGTCGATCTCGATCTTGGCCTTGGTGCCGACCATCACGCCACCGGCCTCGAGGGCCTGGTTGAAGGTGAGGCCGAAGTCGCCGCGGTCGACCTCGGTGGAGGCCGAGAAGCCGATGCGCTCGCCGCCCCACGGGTCGCGGGCGACCCCGGTGAGCTCGACGTCGAGCTCGACGGGCCGGGTGACGCCGCGGACGGTGAGCTCGCCGGCGAGGGTGAAGCGATCGCCGTCGCCGTGCTGCAGCCCGGTGCTGGCGAAGGTGATGGTCGGGTGGTTCTCCACGTCGAAGAAGTCGGGGCTGCGGAGGTGGCCGTCGCGGGTGTCGTCCCGGGTGTCGACGCTGGCGGCCTGGATGCTCACCTCGACCGAGGACTCGGCCGGGTCGTCGGCGACGGTGATCGACCCGCTGAAGTCGGAGAAGTGGCCGCGGACCTTCGACACCATGAGGTGGCGAACGACGAAGGACACGCTCGTGTGGGCGACGTCGAGGTCGAAGGTGCCCGGGGCCGGGACGGTGAGGCCCTCGTACTGGCGGGGCGGGAGGGTGGCGGTGTCGGTCATGGGAGCTCCTCGGTGGACGGTGGACCGGAGGGTCCAAGTACTTGCACGTGCAACTGTACCAGTTGATTGCTCGTACAACTACCCTCGTCCGGGCGGTAGCCTCGAACCCGTGATCGCAGCGGAGCTCCCCGACGCCGACCGGCGGATGACCCTCTTCGGGCTCCTGGTGGAGACCAGCACCGCCCTGGTCGACGAGACCCGCCGGCCCATCGACGACAGCGGCCTGACCCCGTCGGAGTTCGAGGCCCTCATCCGGCTGCACCGCACCCCGGGAGGACGGCTGCGGATGGCCGACCTGGCCACCCAGACCCGGCTCAGCGCCAGCGGGCTGACCCGCCTGGTCGACCGGCTCGAGTCCGACGGCCTGGTCGAGCGCCAGAGCTGCCCGAGCGACCGACGCGGGTCCTACGCCGCCATCAGCCCCGAGGGGCGCCGCCGCATCGAGGCCGTCCTCCCCGCGCACCTCGCCCTGATCGACCGCCACCTGACCGACGTGCTGACCTGCGAGGAGTCGGCCCAGCTCGAGGCGATCCTGCGCAAGGTCCGCCACGTCGTGCGCCCCGGCGCCACCGCCGGCACGGACACCGCCGACGTCGGCTAGAGCAGGCCTTCGGCCCGGACGAAGTCGGCCAGGAAGGCGCGGAACTCGGGACCCAGGTCGTCGCGCCGGGCGGCCAGCTCGACCGTGGCCCGCAGGTAGTCGATCTTCCTGCCGGTGTCGTAGCGGCCCTCGGTGAAGGTCTGGCCGTACACCGCCTGGTCGTCGATCAGGCGGGCGATGGCGTCGGTGAGCTGGATCTCACCGCCCACCCCGGGCTCGGTCCGGTCGAGCATCTCGAAGATCTCGGGGGTGAACACGTAGCGGCCCATCACCGCCAGGTTCGACGGGGCGTCCTCGGCCTTCGGCTTCTCGACCAGGTCGAGGATCCGCACCAGGCCCTCGCTCACCCGCTCGGGCCGGGCGCAGCCGTAGGAGGAGACCTCCTCCGGCGGCACCTCCTTCAACGCCACCACCGACCGCCCGTACTGGGCGTGGGTGGCGACCATCTGGGACAGCAGCCGGGCGTCGTCGACCATGATGTCGTCGCCCAGCAGGACGGCGAAGGGGTTGTCGCCGACGTGCTTGCGGGCCACCGACACGGCGTGGCCGAGCCCGAGCGGCTCGCCCTGGCGCACGTAGTGGATCTCGGCCAGCTCGGCGATGTCGACGATCTCGTGGAGGGCGTCGGTCTTGCCGGCCTGCCCGAGGTAGTGCTCGAGCTCGAACTGGCGGTCGAAGTGGTCCTCGATGGCGCGCTTCGAGCGGCCGGTGATGATCAGGATGTCGTCGATGCCGGCGGCGACGGCCTCCTCGACCACGTACTGGATGGCCGGCTTGTCGACGACCGGCAGCATCTCCTTGGGCTGGGCCTTGGTGACCGGCAGGAAGCGGGTGCCCAACCCGGCGGCGGGGATGACCGCCTTGGTGATCGGGGCCTTCACCACGGGCGCAGCGGGGCGGGAGCGGCGGGCATCGGGTCGTTCTAGCGCACCGGATCACTACACTGCTGGCACTCTCATCCGTCGAGTGCTAACCCCCGACGAGGTCCATCGCCCGCCATGCCCACCTACGAGTACCGCTGCAAGGAGTGCCACCGGACGACCGAGGCCGTCCAGTCCTTCACCGACCCGCCGCTCACCGAGTGTCCCACCTGCGGGGGGCCGCTCCGCAAGGTGTTCGGCAACGTCGGCATCACCTTCAAGGGGAGCGGCTTCTACAAGACCGACAGCCGCTCCGGCAACGGCTCCTCGACGCGATCGAGCGAGTCCACCAGCGGGTCCGAATCGGGTTCGGGCAGCGGCTCGTCGGGCTCGTCGTCGAAGGAGTCGGCCGGCTCGAAGGGGACGGGGTCGTCCAAGGAGTCGAGCTCGTCGGGATCGAGCTCGTCCGGCTCGACGTCGGCGCCCTCGGGATCGTCCAGCTCCGGCTCCTGATCCGGTGAGCGACGCCGCCCCCGAGGCCGAGATCGCGGTCCTGGGAGGGTCGGGCTTCTACCGCTTCCTCGACCGGGTCACCGAGCACCGGATCGACACCCCCTACGGCGAGCCGTCCTCGCCGGTGGCGGTGGGCACCGTCGGCGACCGCCGCGTCGCCTTCATCGCCCGCCACGGCACCGAGCACCAGTTCCCGCCCCACCGCATCAACTACCGGGCGAACCTGTGGGCCCTGCACGCCCTCGGCGTCGAGCGGGTCTTCGGGCCGTGCGCCTCCGGTTCGCTGCAGCCCCACATCCACCCCGGCGAGTTCGTCGTCTGCGACCAGCTGGTCGACCAGACCCGGGGGCGGGCGGCCACGTTCTTCGACGGCCCTGCGGTGCACCACGTGACCTGGGCCGACCCCTACTGCGACGAGCTGCGGGCCGTCGCCGCCGACGCGGTCGAGGCCGAGGGCGTCACCGTGCACCGCGCCGGCACCGCGGTCGTGATCCCCGGGCCCCGCTTCGCCACCCGGGCCGAGTCGCGCTGGTACCGCTCGGCGGGGTGGGACGTCATCAACATGACCCAGCACCCGGAGGCCTACCTCGCCCGCGAGCTGGGGCTCTGCTACTCGGCCATCGCCCTCGTCACCGACTACGACACCGGGGTCGAGGACGACCCCTCGATCACCCCGGTCACCATGGCCGAGATCGTCGCCTTCCTGGAGCAGAACGTGGTCCGGGTCCAGGCCGTCCTGCAGCGGGCCATCGCCGCCGTGCCCGCCGAGCGGTCCTGCTCGTGCGCCGACGCGGCCAGCGACGAGCCCATCACGCCTCCCGCTCCCTGAGCGCCCGCAGCCCCTCGGCTCGGCCGGTTCGCCGCCGCCGGGGACGGGTAGGCCGCACCCGGCTTCCCCCTCCCCTGCCGCCGACGTCACGGAGCGTCGCGCCGTGCCCGTGCCACCCACCGCCCCGGACCGCTCCACGGGCGCGCCCCCCGACGACTCGCCGTTCCCGCCCGGTCACCGACGACGGGGTCGGCCGCGTCGCCCACGCCTCTCCCGACGGGCGGGGCCGACCCGACGACCACGCCTGCGACGGGCGGGCCGGGCGTGGTGGGTCGGCGTGGCGGTGCTCGCCCTGGTCACCGGCACCGTGGTCGCCGGGCTGGTCCAGCGGGCGGCGGAGGCCCGGGACCGCTACGGGCGGGTCCGGCCGGTGCTGGTCGCCACCGCCCGCCTCGAACCGGGCGACCGCCTCGACGCCGGGCGCACCGAGGTCCGTCGCCTGCCCGCCGACCTGGTGCCGTCCGGTGCGCTGACCTCGCTGCCGGCGGACCGGACGGTGACTGCGGTGGTGGCCGAGGGCGAGGCGGTGCTCGGCGAGCGGGTCGGGCGGGCGGGCCGGCCGGGTCCGCAGGCCCTCATGCCCGAGGGGAGCCGGGCGTTGGCCGTGCCGGTGCCGGTCCGGGGGCTGCCGGTGCACCCCGGCGACCACGTCGACCTGCTGGCGGCGGCGCCCGACGGCGGCCACCCCGGCGTGGTCGCCCGCGACGGCGTGGTCATCGCGGTCGACGACGACAGCACGACCGTGGCCGTCGGTGCCGGCGACGCGCCCGACGTGGCCGAGGCGCTCGGGGGCGGTTCGGTCGTGATCGCGCTCCGCCCCGGCTGAGGGGTCGAGCCGACCCCTCAGGTTCTCGGGACGACGGTCGCGTGGACACGCGCTCCTCGTCCCGAGATCGGCGTGGCGGTGGTGGTCGTGGTGGCGGGGCGGCGCTCGTCAGCTGCCCGACACGGTGACGTCGGAGATGACCAGGCTCACCCCGGCGGCGCTCATCGGCAGCCACTCGACGTCGCCTCCGACGGCCCGGACGTCGCGCAGCATCTTCTGCAGGGTCGAGGCGACGGTGAACTCCCGCAGCGGTCGGCCGAGCTCGCCGCCGGTGATCCGCAAGCCCTCGGCGCCGGTGGAGAAGTCACCGCTGACCGGGTTGACCCCGGAGTGCAGGCCCGACACCGACGACACCAGCACCCCGTCGCCGACCTCGGCCAGCAGCTCGGGCTGGGAGCGGGTGCCCGGGTCGAGGGCCAGGGCGGTGCAGCCGACCCCGGGGGTGGACTTGTAGCCGCCGCGCACCGCGCTGCCGGTGGAGGCGGTGCCGGACCGGCGGGCGGTGTAGCTGTTGTGCACGAACTGCTGCAGCACGCCCCGCTCGATCAGCGGGTTGCGGCGCGTCGCCAGTCCCTCGCCGTCGGTCTCGGTGGCGGTGTAGGCGAGCGGGTTGGTCGGGTCGTCGACCAGCGTGACCTGGCTCGCCGCGACCTCCTCGCCCAGCCGGTCGGCGAACAGCGACCGGCCCTTCAGCACCGCCTCCCCCGAGAGGGTGCCGGCGATGATGGCGAGGAGCTGGGCGGTGACGTAGGGGTCGAGCACGACGGTGAACCGGCCCGACGGCGGCTTGGTGGCGCCGAGCAGCCGGGTGGCGCGGCGCGCGGCGTCGTCCGCCGCCGCGTCGAGGTCGAGGTCGGCGATCTCGCGACCGACGGAGAACCCGAACCCCGTCTGGGTGTCGTCGTCCTCGGTGGCCACGCACGAGGCGGCCACGTAGCAGCCGGTCTCCCGACCGGCGCTGCGGATGCCCGTGTTGGTGACCACGCAGCCCTCGCTGAGCCCGTCGACGTACTCGGCCGACTCGACCCGCTGATCCGGGGGTCGGCGGCGGTCACGGCCCGCTCGAGGGCCAGCGCCAGCTCGATCTTGTCGGCGGTGGGCACCGCGTCCATGCCCGGGCGGTACAGGTCGAGGTCGGGCACGGGCACCCCGTCGGGGATGGCGAGGCCGAGCGCCTCGTCGGGGGTGGCGAAGCCGGCGTTGTCGCGCGCCTCGTCGAGGGTCTCGGCGAGCACCTCGGGATCGAGGCTGGCGGCGTAGGCGAACCCCTGGCGATCGTCGGCCACGACCCGGATGCCGACGCCCTGGGACTCGGCCGAGGCGAGCGACTCGATCTCCCCCTCGTAGACGCGCACCTCGACGTGGCGGCCCCGTCCCACCACCGCCTCGACCTGCTCGCCGGAGCGGGCCAGGCCCACGACCCGGTCGCCCACCGCCAGCAGGTCGGCGGCGACCTCCTCGGTGCCCTGCTCCGCCATCAGGCGGCGGTCCCGCCGACGGTCAGGCTCGACACCCGCAGGGTCGGGACCCCGTCGCCGACCGGCACGCCCTGGCCGTCCTTTCCGCAGGTGCCGGGCGGCCCCATCTCGAAGTCGTCGGCGACGGCGTCGATGCGGGTGAGGACCTCGGGGCCGTTGCCGATGAGGTTGCCCTCGCGCAGCGGTTCGGTGATCTCGCCGTCCTCGATCAGGTAGGCCTCGGTCATCCCGAACACGAAGTCGCCGGTGGCGGTGTTCACCTGACCCCCGCCGAGCTGGGCGACGTACACGCCCCGGTCGGTCGACGACACGATGTCGTCGGGGTCGTCGTCACCGCCGAGCAGGTAGGTGTTGGTCATCCGCACCATCGGCAGGTGCTGGTAGCTCTGCCGCCGACCGTTGCCCGACAGCCCTCGCCCCTCCTTCACCGCCCGCAGCCGGTCCCACAGGTAGTCGGTGAGCACGCCGTCCTCGATCAGCACGTTGCGCTGGGCCGGCGTGCCCTCGTCGTCGATGGCGTAGGCGCCCCACTCGGCCGCCATGGTGCCGTCGTCGACCAGGGTGACCTTCGGGTTCGCCACCAGCTCGCCCACCCGGCCGGTGAACACCGAGACGTTCTTGGCGATGTGGTCGGCCTCGAGGCCGTGCCCGCAGGCCTCGTGGAACAGCACGCCACCGCCGCCCTTGCCGATCACCACCGGCAGCTGACCGCTCGGCGCCGGCCGGGCCGCCAGCTTCACCAGCGCCTGCCGGGCCGCCTCGGCGGCCAGCTCGTCGACGTCGTAGCGGTCGAACAGCTCGAAGCCGATGGTGTGGCCGACGGTGCGGCGCCCGGTCTGCATGCCGGTGTCGCCGGCCGCGACCACGCCGACCGAGAACAGGGTGCGGGTCTGGTCGTCGCCGGTGAGCAGGCCGTCGCTGTTGGCGACCAGGATGCGGCGGCGGCTGTCGCCGTAGCGGGCGCTCACCTGCTTGACGGCGCCCCCCGAGCTGCGGGCCACCTCGTCGGCCCGGCGCAGCAGCTCGACCTTGGTGGCCTTGGGCACGTCGCCGGGCCGGACCTCGACCTCGCTCGGGTGCTCGACGGAGCGACGGGTCAGCTCGACGACCCGGGTGCCGCCGCCCCCGCCTCGGGCCGCCGCGGCCGCCGCCTCGGCCGCGCTGGCGAGCCCCGGCTCGCTCAGGTCGGCGGTGTGGGCGAACCCGGTGGTGTCACCCACCACCACCCGGATGCCGGCACCACGGTCGCGTCCCGAGCTGAGCTCCTCGACCCGGCCGTCGTCGAGCACGGCCGAGGTCGACCGCTTCTCCTCGGCGAACACCTCGGCGAAATCGCCCCCGGTGCGCATCGCGACGCCGAGGACACGGGACAGCACGGGGGCTTCGATCAACGCTGGACCTCGATCTGGACAGGGATTCGTCGGTGCGCGGGAAGCACCGTAGGGTACCGAGATGGTCCTCGAACCGGGGCTGAGCGCCCAGGTAAGCCGCACCGTCTCCGACGAGGACACCGCCGCCTCGATGGGCTCCGGCGAGGTGCCCGTGCTGGCCACCCCGGTGGTGCTGGCGCTCTGCGAGGAGGCCACCGTCGAGGCCGTCGCCGGTGAGCTGCAGCCTGGCGAGACCACCGTCGGCCGGCGGATGAAGGTCGACCACGTGGCCGCCGTCGGCGTCGGCGGCGAGGTCACCGCCGACGCCACCCTCGAGCGGATCGAGGCCCGCAAGCTCATCTTCACCGTCACCGTCAACGACGAGCGGGGGCTGGTGGCGGCCGCCCAGGTCCTGCGGGTCGTCGTCGACCGCGACAAGTTCCTGGCCAACCTCACCTAGCAACCCCGCCCGGCCGGGCCGCCGGGCGGAGCGGACCGCTCGGTAGGTTGCGGGCGGATGAACGACGACGCACCCCCAGGGTGGCTGCGCCGCCTCCTCGGGGTGCTGCGGCCGCACTGGCGCACCATCGGCGTCGCGCTCCTGGCCGCAGGCGCCGGGCAGGCGGTGTCGGCGCTGACGCCGCTCGTCGAGCGCCACATCATCGACAACTCGATCATCGCCAAGCGCACCCCGCTGGCGCCCTGGATCGCCGTGCTGGTGCTGGCCGGCCTGGTCCGCTTCGGCGCCGCCTACGTGCGTCGCTACTGGGCCGGCCGGATCAGCCTCGACGTGCAGCACGAGCTGCGCACCCGCATCTTCGCCCGGCTGCAGTCGCTGGACTTCGCCCGCCACGACCAGCTCTCGACCGGCCAGCTCGTCAGCCGCGCCAGCTCGGACATCGGCCTGGTGCAGGGCCTGCTCGCCTTCCTGCCGATCATCCTCGCCAACCTGCTGTTCTTCGTGGTGGCGCTGGTCATCATGGCCGAGCTCAGCGTGCCGCTCATGCTGATCGCCCTGGCGGTGTCGCCGCTGCTGCTCGTCACCTCGCTGAAGCTGCGGCGGGTCGTGTTCCCCGCCAACTGGCACGCCCAGAACGAGGCCGGCGTCGTGGCCGGCGTGGTCGAGGAGGCGGTGACCGGGGTCCGCGTGGTGAAGGGGTTCGGGCAGGAGCGTCGGGAGGTGCACAAGCTGGCCGGGGCGGCCGAGGGCCTCTACGGCAGCCGGGTCCGGGTGGTGCGGCTGCAGGCGCGCTACCAGCCGCTGCTGCAGGCCATCCCCGCCGTCGGCCAGGTGGCGGTGCTCGCCCTCGGCGGTTGGCTGGCCATCCAGGGCAACATCAGCCTCGGCACCTTCCTCGCCTTCTCCAGCTACATCGCCCAGCTCCAGTCGCCCGCCCGCCAGCTCGCCGGGCTGATCTCCATCGGCCAGCAGGCCCGGGCGGGGGTCGAGCGGGTGTTCGAGATCCTCGACGCCGAGCCGCTCGTCACCGAGCGGCCGGACGCCACCGAGCTGGCCGTCGACCGGGGCGAGGTCGTCCTCGACGACGTGAGCTTCGCCTACGCCGGTGGCGACCCGGTGCTCGACCACGTCAGCCTGCGGCTGGCACCCGGTGAGACCGTCGCCCTGGTGGGGGCGTCGGGCTCGGGCAAGTCGACGGTCTCGCTGCTCCTCCCCCGCTTCTACGACGTCACCGGCGGGGCGGTCCGCATCGACGGGACCGACGTGCGCGACGTCACCCTCGCGTCGCTGCGCCGCCAGGTCGGCGTGGTGTTCGAGGACAGCTTCCTCTTCTCCGACACCCTCGCCGAGAACATCGCCTACGGGCGGCCCGACGCCAGCCGCGACGACATCGAGGCCGCCGCCCGGGCGGCGGAGGCCGACGCCTTCATCCGCGCCCTCCCCGACGGCTACGACACCGTGGTCGGCGAGCGGGGCCTGACCCTGTCCGGCGGCCAGCGCCAGCGCGTCGCCCTGGCCCGGGCCCTGCTCACCGCCCCCGAGGTGCTGATCCTCGACGACGCCACCTCGTCGATCGACAGCCGGGTGGAGCGCGAGATCCACGCCACCATGGCCCGGGTCCTCGGCGAGCGCACCACCCTGCTCGTCGCCCACCGGCGCTCGACCCTGTCGCTGGCCGACCGGGTCTGCGTGCTCGACCAGGGCCGGGTGCTCGACGTCGGCACCTACGACGAGCTGCACGCCCGCTGCCCGGCCTTCCGTCTGCTGCTCGAGGGCCCCGGCGAGATCGAGGACGACACCCTCGACGAGGACGGTGCCGCCGACCCCCTCGCCGGACGGCCGGCGACGGTCGAGACCGGCATCGTCGACGAGTCCATGCCCGCCGGGCCGCTCGCCGCCGACCCGGCCGACGACGGACCGGCCGGCGAGGGACCGGCCGGCGGCGGACCGGCCGGCGGCGGACATGGGGGCGACGGCTCGGCGAGCGACGGGGCCCTCACCGACGGGCAGGCCGCCGACCAGGTCGGCGCCGGCGGCGCGGCGGCCGCCTACCGCCAGCGGCTCGCCCTCAGCGGTGCCGGGATCGGACGGATGGGTGGCGGGGGCGGACGGGGCGGGGGCGGCGGGGCGATGAGCTCGGCGCTGGCCGGCATGCCGCCCACCCCGGAGCTGGTCGAGCGGGTCGAGGCGCTGCCGCCGATCCGCGACGTGCCGGACATGCCGATCGACGAGGCCGCCCGGCCCGACCCGCGGTTCCGGTTCGTGCACTTCCTGCGGCCGTGGCGGCGCCAGCTCGGTCTCGGCCTCCTGCTCGTGACCCTCGACAGCCTCGCCACCCTGGCCGGCCCCGCCATCATCAGCCACGGCATCGACGCCGGCGTGACGCCCAAGGTCGACGCCGTGCTCTGGGCCACCTCGGCGGTCTTCCTCGCGGTGGTCACCTTCGACTGGCTCGTCTCGGTGGCCGAGACCCTGGTGACCGGGCGGGTGGCCGAGCGGGTGCTGTACGGGCTGCGCATCCGGGTCTTCAGCCACCTGCAGCGGCTGTCGCTCGACTACTACGACCGGGAGCTCGGCGGGCGCATCATGACCCGCCTCACCACCGACATCGAGGCGCTGACCCAGCTGCTGCAGACCGGCCTGGTCAACGCCGTGGTCAGCCTGCTCACCTGCCTCGGCGTCGGCGTGGCGCTGTTCGTCATGAACCCCCGGCTGGCCCTGATCACCATGGCGATCGCCCCACCGCTCGCCATCGGCACGGTCTGGTTCCGCCGGGCGTCGGGACGTGCCTACGACGAGGCCCGGGAGCGCATCGGCACCGTGAACGCCGACTTCCAGGAGAGCCTCTCGGGCGTCCGGGTCGCCCAGGCCTACGTGCGGGAGCGGCGCAACACCCAGCGCTTCGCCGGCCTGTCGAGCAGCTACCGGGTCAGCCGGACCCGGGCCCAGCGGATGGTCGCCACCTACTTCCCCTTCGTCGAGATGCTCTCCGAGGTGGCGGCCGCCATCGTGCTCGGCTTCGGCGCCAGCCTGGTCACCGGCGGCTCGCTGTCGCGCGGCGAGCTGATCGCCTTCCTGCTGTACCTCGACCTGTTCTTCACGCCCATCCAGCAGCTCTCACAGGTCTTCGACACCTACCAGCAGGCGTCGGTGGCCCTCGACCGGATCGGCGGCCTGCTGGCCGAGGAGACGCTGACGCCGGTGGCCGAGCACCCCGTCGACCCGGGCCCGCTCGAGGGGCGCATCGAGCTGCGGGACGTGCGCTTCACCTACCCCAACACCGTCGAGGAGGCCCTGCGGGGCGTCGACCTGGTCATCACGCCCGGCGAGACGGTGGCGGTGGTGGGCGAGACCGGTGCCGGCAAGTCGACCCTGGAGAAGCTGATCGCCCGGCTGTACGACGTGTCCGGCGGCCAGGTGCTGATCGACGGCCACGACGTCCGGGACCTCGATCCGGCCGCCTTCCGCAGCCAGCTCGGGGTGGTCCCCCAGGAGGCCTTCCTGTTCGCAGGCACCGTCCGCGACAACCTGGCCTACGGCCGGCCGGACGCCACCGCGGATCAGATCGAGGCCGCCGCCCGGGCGGTCGGCGCCCACGACCTGGTCGAGCGGCTCCCCGGCGGCTACGACCACGTGGTCGGCGAGCAGGGCCGGTCGCTGTCCGCCGGCGAACGCCAGCTGCTGGCCCTGGCCCGGGCCGAGCTGGTCGACCCGGCGATCCTGCTGCTCGACGAGGCCACCTCGAACCTCGACCTGGCCACCGAGGCTCGGGTGGGCCGGGCCATGAGCGTGGTCGCCCGGCACCGCACCACCGTGATGATCGCCCACCGCCTCTCGACCGCCGCCACCGCCGACCGCATCGTGGTGATGGACGGCGGCCGGGTCGTCGAGGACGGCAGCCACCAGGCGCTGCTCGGGGCCGAGGGCCACTACGCCGCCCTGTGGGCGGCCTACGAGCCGGTGGTCACCGCCTGAGCGGACCGGGCCGGGGCAGCCGGGCCGGCGGGTCGCCGGCGGCCGAGCACCGGGACGGATCCGTCACGACCAGTCGGCGGCCCGGTCGTCGAGGAACCGGGTCAGCGCCGTCCACCACGCCTCGGGCGCCTCGAACTGGGGGCTGTGGCCGGCACCGGGGATCTCGGCCAGTGAGGCGTCACCGATGGCCTCGGCCATGCGTCGCGAGGCGGCGATGAAGGGCCGGTCCTGCTCGCCCACCACCACCAGGGTCGGCATGGGCAGCGAGGCCAGCTCGTCGAGTCGGTCGGGCTGGCCCTCGCGGTGGACGATGGCCTCGACCATGGCGGCGTACATGGCCGGCGACGACGACAGCAGCTTGCGGCGTCCGAACTCGGCGTAGCCGGGGCGCTCGGCGCGGACCCGGGCGTCGGCCTGGGTGCCGAGCGGGGCGTCGTCCGAGCGGGACAGCTCGTCCATCGCCGCCGCCAGCGCCTCCATGCCGTCGGCCTTGGCCACCGAGGCAGCCAGGCCCGCCAGCGCGGCGTCGAGCTTCACCCCCCGGTGGTGGGTGTCCATCAGCACCAGGCCGATGACCCGCTCCGGGGCGTCGAGGGCGACCAGCTGGGCGATCATGCCGCCCATCGAGTGGCCGAGGAGCACGAAGCGGTCCCACCCGAGGGCGTCGACCAGGGCCAGCGCGTCGGCGGCGAACCGCTCGAAGGAGTAGTCGGACTCCTCGGGCGGGTGGCTGCTGTCGCCGTGACCCCGGAGGTCGGGGACGACGGCGTGCCATCCCCGCTCGGCCAGGTCGTCGAGCCACTCGGTGAAGTCCTCCTTGGCGCCGGTGAAGCCGTGCACCAGGAGGAGCGGCCGGCCGCCGGCGCCGGCCTCGGCCACCGAGAGCTCGAGGTCGCCGACGGGGACGGTGCGGGTCTCCACGGCCCGGAGCGTAGGCGGCACCGGGAGGCGGGGCTCGGGCGTCCGCCGGGCCGGGCGAACGCGGCCTGCGGCGTGGGTCGCGCCGACGTCCATGGCCGAGGTGGTCGCATACAGTCGACCCGTGGGGCAGCCAGGACTGGGGTCCGAGCCGAGCGACGGCGAGCGCCGTGCCGTCGCCGGCCGCGTCGATCCAGGCCGCGTCGATCCAGGCCGCGTCGATCCCGGCCTCGTCGGTCCCGGTCCCGACCACCGCCCCGTCCACCGCCCCGACGGCCCACCCGGGTCCGACGAGGACGGCCCCGACCCCGAGCTGGTCGAGCTGCTGGAGGAGAACCAGCGCTCGTCCGCCCGGCGACGGGCCATCCTGGTCGCCCGCGTCCTGATCAGCGGCGGGATGCTCTGGTTCCTCGTCCACAAGATCGAGGAGGAGGGCCTCGAGGACATGCTGCCGGACTGGACGACGGCGTCGACCCTCTGGCTGGTCGGCGCCCTGGGCCTGACCCTGTTCGGCATCCTGCTCTCGACGCTGCGGTGGCAGGCGGTGCTGCACGCCCTCGGCCAGCGGCCCCGCCTCAAGCGGCTGTTCTCGCTGTACCTGGCCGGCCAGTTCGTGGCCAACGTGCTGCCCACCAGCATCGGCGGCGACGTCCTGCGGGTGACCCGGCTGTCCCACGACACCGGCCAGTCCCACACCAGCTTCGCCTCGGTGGTGCTCGAGCGGATGACCGGGTGGATCGTGCTGCCCGCCATCACCTTCGTCGGCCTGGCCGCCAACCCCGGCCTGCTCAGCGAGGGGCGGGCCGGCCAGATCGCGGTGGCGGTGGCCGTCGCCGTCCTGGTCCTGCTCGGCGTCGTCCTCTTCGCCGTCGCCCGCCACGACTACGCCGGCGAGTTCGACGAGCCGAAGGGCTGGCGCCGGTTCCTGGCCGCGGTCAGCTTCGGGCTGCACCGCCTGCGCCACCACCCCGCCGAGGTCCTCAACGTCATCGGCGTGGGCGTCGCCTACCAGGTCGTGCTGGTGCTGGCCGCCTTCATGGGCGCCCGGGCGCTGCAGCTGCAGAGCGACGTCGGCCTCACCGCCCTGCTGGCGTTCCTGCCGGCGGTGCTCATCGCCCAGGTCCTGCCGGTGAGCATCTCGGGGCTCGGCATCCGTGAGGGGCTGCTGGTGGTGCTGCTCGACCCGCTCGGCGTGCCCCGGGGCCGGGCCATCGCCCTCGGGCTCATGCTCTACGTCCTCAACCTGCTGGTCAGCCTGCTCGGCGCCCCCTCCTTCGCGGTGGGGCGCGCGCCACCCCGGCCCGGACCGCGGCCACATGACGACCACCGCCACCGGCGGCGAGGGGACGCCGGTCGACCCGCCGGACGCGACGGCCGAGCCGCGGCCCGGCGGCGCCGCGTCGACCACCGGCGACGGGACCGCCGGTCCGCGTGGACCGGCGCAGGACCCGGCGGCCATGCGCCGGCGGCTCGGGCTCCACTGGTGGCGCGAGGTCCTCTACATCATCGGCTTCTACCTGCTGTACACCGAGGTGCGGAACACCTTCGGGTCCGCCGGCACCGGCGGGCGGGCCGTCGCCAACGCCTACGACCACGCCCGCGACGTGATCCACCTGGAGAAGGCGCTGCACCTCTGGATCGAGCCCGGGCTGCAGCGGTGGTACCTCGGCCTGCCCGCCCACGGCTTCATCAGCCTCTGGAACAACTACTACGCCATCGCCCACTTCGTGGTCACCATCGTCGCCCTGATCGCCCTGTTCGTGCGGGCCCCGTGGCGCTACCAGCGGTGGCGCAACACCCTGGCCATCATGACCGCGGCCGCCCTCATCGGGTTCGCCTCGTTCTCGCTGATGCCGCCCCGCCTGCTCGGCGAGAACCAGAACCCCTACGGCGCCTGCTACCAGCGCCAGGCCGACTGCCACGGCTACGACTTCGTCGACACCCTCGAGCGCTACGGCGGGCTGTGGAACTTCGACTCCGGGGCGGTGGCCAAGGTCTCGAACCAGTACGCGGCCATGCCGAGCCTGCACACGGGGTGGTCGACGTGGTGCGCCTTCGTGCTGATCCCGATGACCCGGCGCAAGTGGCTGAAGGCGCTGATCGCGCTCTACCCGGCGGCGACGGTCTTCTGCATCATGGTCACCGCCAACCACTACTGGGTCGACGCCGCCGGCGGCCTCGTCGTGTTCGGGGTCGGCTACGGCCTCGGCTCGTGGCTCGCGGCGCGCCTCGGCGAGTGGCGGGAGCGACGGCTGAGGTCGGCCGGGACGGACGGCCCCGGCGGCGGGAACGAGATCAGCGCCGCTCCCACGTGACCGGCGGGCCGTGGAAGGCGCTGGACGCCAGCAGCACCTCGCCGCCCGGCGGCCACATGGTCAGGCGCAGCTCGGCCCGACCCTCGCCCGGCTCGAGCCGCAGCCAGGCCAGCGGCGCCGACGCGGTGGCCGACCGGCCGGCCTCCTCGATGGTGGACTGCACCCGGTGGCGCTCCGGCGGCGGCAGGTACTGCTGCACGATGGAGTGCACGACGACGGTGACCAGGCCCGGTTCCGCCTCGACGAGCTGATCGGCCACCCAGCGCCCCGCGCTCGACCGGGCCAGCTCGACCGGGACCGTGCGCGCCACCTCGATGGCGGCGTCGAGGCGGGCCAGCCGATCGAGCTGGTCGGGCCAGACGAAGGACCGCAGCAGGGTGGCACCGGTCGTGGAGGTCGGGTCGATCGGGTTGCGGTCGCACCCCGATCGCTCCACCACCTCGCACCGGGTGGCGAGCGGCGGCGTCGGGCCGCGCCAGGCGTCCACGAAGCGGACCGGCGACGACGGGTCGCCGAAGCTCCAGTCGGGGCCCTCGTAGCGGAAGCGGTCCCAGCGCAGGTTCAGCCCGGCGCTGGTGCCCAGCTCGAGCACCCGGAGCGGCAGGCCGAGCCGGCCGACGGTGAGGTAGCCGCCGACCAGGGCGGCGGACCGGCCCACCTCGTTGGTCTGCACCGGCTCGGTGATGCCGCTCGCCAGCTCGTCGGCCCGCTCGGCCACCACCTCGAGGAAGTCGGCCTGCAGGTCGGCGTCCGGGCCGGGCCGACCGCCGGTCGACGGGTAGTGGCGGGCCAGCGCCGGCGCGGCACCGGACAGGACCAGCCGGTGCACCGCCCCCAGGAACCGCAGCACCAGCGCCGACCCGAACGGGTCGTCGTCGTGGACCGAGAGCAGGTCGCGGCAGACCCCGCCGGCGGCGACGTCGCGGGCCACCGCCTCGAGCACCACGCCGTAGAGCGGCGAGCTGAGCGAGCAGTAGGCCCGCTGCAGCTCGATCAGATCGACCAGCTCCCGATCGGCCCCCACCGTCAGCGCGACAGCTCGACCCGGGTGACCCAGACCGCCTCGGGAACGCCCTTCAGCGTGGTGCGCCGGCGGCGCCCGACGCCGATGGCCGGGTTCTGCTCGACCTCGGCGCGGACCGCGTCGGTGATCAGCACCTGGCCGCCCTCGGCCGCCTCGGTGACCCGGGCGGCGACGTTCACCACGTGGCCCATGAGGTCGTCGTGGGTCACGACGGCGTCACCGGTGTGCATGCCGGCTCGCAGGCGCAGCGGCTCCGGCGCCAGGTCGACCAGCTCGAGGGCGGCCAGCACGGCGGCGTCGGCGTTCGGGAACGACAGCAGCAGCCCGTCGCCGAGGCGCTTGACGATGCGGCCGCCCCGGCTGCGCACGACGGGCCCGACGACGCGGTGGTGGTCGTGCAGCAGCTCGACGGCCCGGGCGTCGCCGACCTCGGCGGTGTAGCGGGTGAACCCCTCCAGGTCGGTGAAGAGGACGGTGACCGGCGCGGACGTGCCGGTGCCCTCGAGGTCGTCGCCCCGGCCGGTGGCCAGCAGCTCGACCGCCGACAGACCGAGCGAGCCGAGCGCCGACGGGCGCTGCTCGACCGAGCGCTCCAGGAGGCGGTGGACCATCTCGACGGTCGTGGCGGAGCGGATCGGCCGATCGGTCGGGTCGTCGAGCCAGTCCCGGTCGACGAGGCCCACCTCGACGGCGCTGGCGGCGATCTGCGGATCGCCCCGGATGGCCCCCGCCAGGCGCTGCACGGCCCGCCGGCGGAGGGCGTCCACCGCCTGTGCGCCGGCCTGCTTGGCGTCGTCGGACAGCGGCACAGACGTCACTGTAGGTGGCAGGGGAAGCCCGCCACCGAGGGGGTACCGTTCATCTCGCCGTCACGCCGCGGGCGCCTGCACCGATCGCGCCCGACCTCGATCGAACCCCGGAAGGAGCGGCCTGCCGTGCTCCTCGACACCATCGAATCCCCGGCCGACCTGGCCGACCTCAGCTACGAGGAGCTCGACCAGCTCGCCACCGAGATCCGGGCCTTCATCGTCGAGGCCGTGTCCCGCAACGCCGGTCACCTCGGCTCCAACCTCGGGGTCGTCGAGCTGACCCTGGCCCTGCACCGGGTGTTCCACTCGCCCGAGGACATCCTGCTCTGGGACACCGGCCACCAGGCCTATCCCCACAAGATCGTCACCGGTCGCCGCGACGGCTTCGACCTGCTCCGCAAGGAGGGGGGCCTGTCGGGCTACCCCAACCGGTCCGAGTCCGAGCACGACTGGGTCGAGAACAGCCACGCCTCCACCATCTTGAGCTACGCCCACGGCCTGGCGGTGGCCCACGACCAGCAGTCCGACCACCGACCCGGGCGCGGCCAGGGCCGGGTCGTGGCGGTCATCGGCGACGGCGCCATGACCGGCGGCATGGCCTACGAGGCGCTCAACAACCTCGGCCACTCCGGCTCCCCCGCCATCATCATCCTCAACGACAACGGCCGGTCCTACGCCCCCACGGTGTCGCGGCTGACCGAGAGCGTCAGCCGGCTGCGGCTCGACCCCCGCTACATCCGCCAGCGGCTTCGCTTCGAGCACGCCGTGCGCCGGGTCCCGGTGGTCGGCGGTCACCTGGCCTGGGGCATGGCGGGGGCGGTGGCGGGCATCCGCGAGATGGTCGAGCCGCCGGTGTTCTTCGAGTCGCTCGGGGTCCGCTACACCGGCCCGTTCGACGGCCACGACATCGAGGGCATCGAGCGCGCCCTGCGCCACGCCGCCGAGTTCGACGGCCCCATCGTCGTGCACGTGCTCACCAAGAAGGGGCGGGGCTACGCGCCGGCCGAGCTCGACGAGGAGCAGAACTGGCACGACGCGCCGATCTTCGACCCGGCCAGCGGCCCGTCGAAGCCCGACGGCGGCCAGCCCACCTTCACCGCGGCGTTCACCGAGGCGATCATCAAGGAGGGCGAGCACCGGCCCGACCTGGTCGCCATCACCGCGGCCATGCCCGGGTCCACCGGCCTGCTGCCCTTCGCCGAGCGCTTCCCCGGCCGCATGATCGACGTCGGCATCGCCGAGCAGCACGCCGTCACCGCGGCGGCCGGCATGGCCATGGGCGGGCTGCGACCGGTCGTCGCCATCTACTCCACGTTCCTCACCCGCGCCTTCGACCAGTGCAACCTCGACGTGGGGCTGCACGGCGAGCCGGTCGTGTTCTGCCTCGACCGCTCCGGCATCACCGGCGACAACGGGGCGTCGCACCACGGCGTGCTCGACCTGGTGCTGCTGTCGAAGATCCCCGGCCTCACCTTCTTCGCCCCGTCCTCCTACCAGGAGGTCCAGGTGATGCTGCACGACGCCCTCGACATCACCGACGGGCCCACCGCCCTGCGCTGGGGGCGGGGCGAGGCCCCCACGGTGCCCGAGGACCAGGTCGGCACCGGGCTGCACGGCCGCAAGCTGCGGGCCGGCACCGAGGTGTGCCTGGTCGGCGTCGGGCCGATGGTGTGGGCGTGCGACCGGGCGGCCGAGCGGCTCGAGGCCGACGGCATCTCCTGCACCGTCTGGGACCCCCGCGTCGTGCGCCCCCTCGACCCCGACCTGCTCGATGACGCCGCCGGCCACCGGGTCGTGGTCACCGTCGAGGACGGCATGCGTGAGGGCGGCATCGGCAGCACCCTCGCCGACGAGGTCGCCCAGCGGGTCGCCCACCGGCCCGCCGAGGAGCGACCCCGGGTGCGGGTCCTCGGCACGCCCGTCGACTACCTGCCCCACGGCAAGCCGGCCGCGATCCTGTCGTCGCTGGGCCTCGACGCCGACGGCATCGAGGCTGCGGTCCGCGACCTGCTCGCCTAGCGGCGGGCGGCGGACGGGACCACCCAGGTGATCGCCGAGCGCTCCGCCCGCGGTCGGGCGCTGCGCGTCGCCCTGCTGCTGGTCGCGGCCGTCGTCGTGGCCGCCTGCGGGTTCGAGCGGGGGAACCTCGACCGGGCCGGTGGGCGCTCGCAGAGCACCGACCTGACCGACGGGATCGCCCCCGACTCCGCCCTCACCGACTCCGGGTTCGGCGCGTCCGACACGGGGTTCGGCACCGACACCGGGTTCGGCACCGACACGGGGTTCGGCAGCGACAGCGGCTCGACCGACGCCACCGCCTCCACCTTCGACTCCTCCGACAGCTCGAGCGACACCGGCGCCTCGCCGCCCGCCGACCCCACCCCGCTGATCCCGCTGGTCGTCGACCCGCCCGGCCTTCCGGCCAGCGCGCCGCAGGCCGGCCCACCCGATGGCGGCAACGGCACCTGGACCTACGACAACTACGACGACTTCATCTACGGCGACTGGCAGTGCATCGGCTGCGACACCGAGCTGTCGGGCTTCCAGGGGGCGGTCGACAAGATCGGCCGCACGTCCGACGGGCGCTTCAGCTCGGTGTCAGCCGCCCGGTTCGCCGACGCCTCGACCCCCCGGAAGGCGCTCGACCAGCTCGTCCGGGACCGGGCCGACGACCTCTCCGGCATGTGGCAGTCCCAGCTCGACTCGGTGCCCGGCATCCCCGGGGCCAAGGCCAGCGTGGGCAAGCAGACCTCCAACGGCCAGGACTACGAGGTCCACTTCGCGGTCAAGGACTTCCTCGTGGTCATCGACGCCGCCAGCGGGGGTGGTCCGGTCGACCAGAGCGCCGCCAACGGCTTCGCCCTCGTCCAGTACCAGAAGCTGCTGGACAGCTAGGGGCTACCAGCCGTCGAGGCCGGTCGGCCGGTGGGGGCCGATGATGCCGACCTCGAGCAGCCCGTGGCCGACCGCGGTCGACCCGTCGGCCCCGGTGGCGGTCGCCCGGGCCACGCAGTCGCGCAGGCCGAAGAAGCGGGCCTGGACCTCGGGGTCGGCCAGGTCGTAGGTGCGGCCCTGGACCTCGAGCTCGCCCTGCCACATGCCGTGGCGCCAGTCCGGCTCCAGCCCGTACCCGGCGCCCAGGCCGATGACGACCGGCAGCAGCGGCTCGACGTCGAGGCGCAGCTCGCCGCCATCGGGGTCGCGCAGGTGCAGGGCGGCGGCGGTGACGTCCCGGGTTCCCGGGGCGAGCTCGAGCTCGTACTCGGGACGACCCAGGTGCTGGACGGGCCGGTCCGGGTCGTTCCACACCCGGATGGCCTCCTCGAGGATCCGGGTGCCCGCGGTGTCCTCCTGCACGATCACCAGCACCGAGTGGTCGTCGAACTGCATGGGGACGTAGAGCCAGAAGAAGCCGCCGGGGTCGAGGGTGGCGTGGTAGCCGGGCGGCTCGGGCTCGCCGACCGGGCGGATGCCCCACGAGCGATCGCGGCTGCCCCACCACCGGTCGGGCGTGACCTGGTGGGTGGTGCCGCCCACCTCGAGGGTGCCGGTCCACCGGCCGTTCTGGGCCAGCCGGCTGGCATCGAGCACGACCTTGCCGTTCTGGCGCCAGAGGTGGCGGGGCTCCTCGACCGCCGGCATCGACCCGTCCCACGTGAGATCGCAGGCCAGGCCCCACTCGTTGGGCTCGCACACCAGCCGCAGCGTGTGCAGCGGCTCGACGACCTCGACCCGGATCGGCCCGACGGTGGTGTCGCGCCGGTCGCCGCCGAGGGCCCGGCTGGCCCGCACGACCTGCTGGGTGTCGCCGTGGCGGACCATGACGAAGGCGTCGGCCACCCCGAGGTTGGGGTACTGGCCGAGGCCCGCGATCAGGAACAGCTCGTCGGAGGACGGGTGGCAGTTGAAGTAGTAGCGGTCGTAGAAGTTGCGGTCGCTGGTGGCCGGGTGGGCCATCGGCAGCGGGGCCTGGTGGTACGGGTAGTCGTCGAGCGGCGACAGCACGGTCCGGGCCTCCGGGCTCAGGTGGCGGCGGGTTCGGCGGGCAGGTCCAGCAGGGTCACGAGGAACTGGATGGCGGTGTTGTTCTCGCCGAAGTCGGAGTCGACGGGCAGGATGTCGAGCCCCTTCATCATCTGGCCGAGTCGGGCCATGATCACGCCGAAGCGGAAGCCGGCGAACACCGTGTAGTACTCGACGCGGTCGGCGGTGCGGCCGGTGCGCTCCTCCCACCAGGCGACGGTCTCGTCGTAGGACGGGAACCCCTCGATGCGGGGCATGCCCAGGTTCTCGCAGTGGTGGCGGTCGAAGTAGATCCACCAGGCCAGGTCCTGCTGCGGGTCGCCCAGGCAGACCATCTCCCAGTCGAGCACCGCCCGGGCCTCGAAGTCGACGAAGAGGATGTTGCCGAGGCGGGCGTCGCCCCAGCACAGCTCCGGGGTCACCGGGTCGGGCTGGTGCTCGCGCAGCCAGCGCAGCGTCGATCGCAGGACCGGTTGCGGGGCGTCGCCGACGGTGTCGTCGAGGTAGGTCTCGTAGTAGCCGAGCTGGGCGTCGAGGCCGACCAGGTAGTGGCTGTCCGGCCCGCCGTCGATGCCGAGGGTCCGCCAGTCGGCGGTGTGCACCCGGGCCATGGCCTCCATGCCCGACCACCACACCCGGGCCTGCTGCTCGGCGGTGGCGTCCTTCAGCCAGCCCTCGAAGGAGTACGGCGGGTTGTCCGGCGGGGCCTCACCCGGCACCCGACCCATCACCAGGAACGGTGCGCCGAGCACCGAGGGGTCGTGCTCGAGCCGCCACATGGTCGGCAGCGGCACGTCGGTGCGCTCCGACAGCGCCTTCATGACCTCCCACTGCGGGTCGAACATCGGGTCCGGGAAGAGGGTGTGACCGGTGGGCTGCACCCGCGCCACGAACCCCTCGTGACGGGCCCCACCGTCCTCGACCCAGTCGACGTCGAAGATCAGCGTCTCGCTGGAGAAGCCGGTGAACTCCGGGCCCGAGACCTCGGACAGCTCGACCTGCTCGGCCCCCGGCTGCGTGCGCCCGAACCAGGCGGTCAGTGCGGCGCGGGCCTCGTCCTTGTCGCGCTGATCGGGGATGGGCATCGCTCGTCGCCCGTCGGGCCGGTCAGGCCCCCACCGGCAGGGTTCCGCCCCCGTCCGCGGGCATGGCGATCGACTGCGACTCGAGGTAGGCGTTCAGCCCCTCGGGCCCCATCTCGCGCCCGACGCCGGACTGCTTGAACCCGCCGAAGGGCGACCCGAACTCGAGCATGAAGCCGTTGACCGACAGGGTGCCGGTGCGGACCTGCTTGGCGATCTCGAGGGCGCGGTCGTCGTCGCCGCTCCACACCGACCCGGACAGGCCGTAGGTCGAGTCGTTGGCGATCCGCACGGCGTCGGCCTCGTCGTCGAAGGGGATGGCGACGAGGACCGGCCCGAAGATCTCCTCCTGGGCGATCCGCATGCCGTTGTCGACGTCGGCGAAGAGGGTGGGCTCGACGTACCAGCCGGTGTCGAAGCCGTCGGGGCGGCCGCCGCCGGTGGTGATGCGGGCACCCTGCTCGCGACCGCTGGCCAGGTAGCCCTCGACCCGGTCGCGCTGGCGCTCGGCCACCAGCGGACCGATCTCGGTGGTGGGATCGGTCGGGTCGCCGACCTTGAGCGCCCGCACCGAGTCGGTGAGCGCGTCGACCACCTCGGCGTACTTCTGGCGGCTGGCCAGGATGCGGGTCTGGGCCACGCAGGCCTGGCCGTTGTTCATCATGCTGGCGGTCATCAACCCGGGGATCACCGTCGACAGGTCGGCGTCGTCGAGGATGATGGCCGCCGACTTGCCGCCCAGCTCCAGGGTGACCCGCTTGAGCTGCTCGCCGCACAGGGCGGCGATCTTCTTGCCGGCGGCGGTGCTGCCGGTGAAGCCGATCTTGTCGACGTCGGGGTGGGTGACCAGGTGCTGGCCCACCTCCCGGTCGGCGGCCACGATGTTGACCACGCCGTCGGGCAGCCCGGTCCCCTCGAAGCACTCGGCCATGAGGTTGGCGTCGAGCGGGGTCTCCGGCGCCGGCTTCAGCACGATGGTCGAGCCCGAGGCCAGGGCCGGGGCCAGCTTCAGCATCGACACGAACAGCGGCACGTTCCACGGCACGATGCCGCCGGCCACGCCGACGGGGACCTTGCGCACCAGCGAGGGCCCGAGGATGCCCTGGCGCCACTCCTCGAACGGGAAGTCGGGAACCAGCCCGGTGTAGAAGTCGAGCACCATGGTGGCGGCCAGGACCTGGCCCATCAGCGAGAAGGTGGCGGGTGAGCCGTTCTCCTGGGTGATGAGGTCGGCGAACTCCTGCATGCGGGTCTGGATGTTGAGCGAGATGGCGCCCATCACGTCGGCCCGCTCCTTGGGCGACAGGCGCGGCCACGGCCCCTCGTCGAAGGCGGTGCGGGCGGCGGCGACGGCGCGGTCGATGTCGTCGGTGGTGGACACCGGCACCGATCCGACGTGCTCGAGGGTGGCCGGCGAGCGGACCTCGAGGGTGCCCGAGCCGGCGGGCTGCACCCACTCGCCGCCGATGTAGAAGCCGTCGTAGTCGGTCATGGGTGCTGCCTTCCGGAAGGGTGTCGGGATCGGTCCCCGTCTGCGCGTCGAAGGATAATTGAAACACGTTCTCGTTTCGGCCCGACCGCGGAGCCGGGCGGTTCCGCCCGGGGACCGGGGGCGGCGGGCTGGTCGGAGGTCGGTCGCGGGGTTGTCCCGGGGCGGGAACGGCCGATGGGTACGGGTGCGGACCGAGCTCCCCCACCGCCGGCCGCGGTTCGAGTGGCCCGACCACTTCGATCCGGTGTGGACCCCGGCCATGCCCGACCTGGCCATCGCCGCCAACGCCGTGTCGATGCTCATGCCCCACGCCGAGCCCTACGTGGTGGCGACGACCCGGCGGGCCGTCGACGAGGGCCTGGTGGCCGATCCCGACCTGGCCGCCACCGCGGTCGAGTTCGCCGCCCAGGAGGCCGGTCACCAGGGCCAGCACCGCCGCTACGACGACCTGCTGGTGGCCCGCTATCCCGGCCTGCGCCGGCTGGAGCGGCTGCAGCAGTGGTGGTTCGGGTTCCTGCGGCGCCGCTCGACCCGCTTCGGCCTGGCCTTCGCCGCCGGGTTCGAGGCCATCGCCTTCGCCGCCGCCGGCTGGGTCGACACCCACCGCATGCTGCTCCACGACGCCGAGCCGACCGCCGAGGCGATGTTCCTCTGGCACCTGGCCGAGGAGGTCGAGCACAAGTCGGTGGCCTTCGACCTCTACGCCGCCTCGGCCGGCGGGCGGTGGCGGCTGTGGAACGCGACCTGGGTGGCGGCCTGGACGCTGGCGCTGCTCTCCCTCGCCGGGACGATCGTGATGCTGGCCGGCGAGCACCGACTCTGGTCACCGGTGGCGTGGATCCGCCTGATCTGGTGGTCGGTCAGCTTCGTCTTCGTCGCCCTCCCCGCCATGGTGATGATCCAGATCCCGGGCCACCACCCGAGCCAGCTCCCGGATCCGTGTTCTCTTCGTGCCAGCTCGGCAGGCCTCGCCGGCACCGGCTTCGCCGATGACGGGTCTCACCGGTAGCGCCGCTCCGCCTGGCGGCTCCGCAGCGTCAGGACGCTCGGCAGGCCTCGCCGGCACGGGCTTCGCCCATGACGGCTCTCACCGGTAGTGCTGCTCCGGCTGGCGCCTGCGCAGCCTGACCCCGGCCCGGCCCGCCTGACCGGAACTTCTCGGGACAAGGAGCGCGTGTCCACGCGACCGTTGTCCCGAGAACCGGACGTCGAGAACCGAGCGAGGTGCTCGCAGATGCCCGCCAGGAGACCCGGCGATGGCTACTGGTACGGGTTCTCTTCGTAGAAGGGGTTCTCGCCGGCCGCGTGGTCGGTGGCGTCGACCACCTCGGTGATCTCCGGGACGTGCTCCTTGATGGCCCGCTCGATGCCGTCGCGGAGCGTCATGGCGCTCACCGCGCAGCCCTGGCAGCCGCCGCCCATCAACACGTAGGCGGTGTGGCCGTCGACGCCCTTCAGCTCGGCGAACCCGCCGTGGGCGGCCAGGGCGGGGTTGACCTGCTGGTCGAGCAGCTGGGTGATCCGCTCGACCACGTCGCCGGTGAGCTCGAGGTCGAGGCCGGCCAGCGGATCGGGCTTGTTCGGGTTGCGCAGCACCAGGCCGGGCTGGCCCTCGGCGGTGGGGAGGTCGAGGGTGGCACCCCGCAGGTGGTCGACGCTGCCGACCGGGATCATCAAGGTGAGCTCGCCGTCGTCGCCCTGGGTGTAGACGGCGTCGTCGGCGTCGGCGTCGGCGATGGCCTCGAAGGCCAGGTCGTAGGTGAAATCGCCGTTGCGGCTGCCGGTGATCTCGATCCGGAGGCCGAGGGTCTCGGGCTCGTCCTCGGCGTCGCGCAGCTCGACGATCTTGGCCAGCGCGTCCGGGGTCACCCGCAGGACGGTCGGCGTCGGGGTCGTGGTGGAGCTCATCAGAGGACCCACGCTATCGGCGTCCCCGGGCGGTCCCAGCGCCAACGACCGCGCCGCAGCCGGCGACCCGAACCCGTCTCGGCGGCCGTGCCAGCATGCCGGCCATGGCTGCGTCGACCACGACCCTGACCGCATCGGACGGCTTCACCCTGGAGGCCCATCGGGCCGAACCGGAGGGCGGGGCGGCCGCGGCCACCGGCGGCGTGGTCGTGCTGCAGGAGATCTTCGGCGTCAACGACCACATCCGCGACGTCACCGACCGCTTCGCCGAAGCCGGCTGGCTGGCCATCGCCCCCGCGCTGTTCGACCGGAGCGAGCCCGGGACCGAGCTCGAGTACGACCAGGCGGGCATGGAGCAGGGCTTCGGCCTGGCCGTGGGGAGCGACCCCGACCTGGTGATGCTCGACGTCACCGCCGCCGTCGACGCCGCCGCCGAGGCCGGTCCGGTGGCGGTCGTCGGCTTCTGCTGGGGCGGTCAGCTCGCCGCCCGGGCGACCATCGAGCTCGCCGAGCGGGCCGACCATCCGGTCGCGGCGGCCGTCGGCTACTACCCGAGCCGCGCCGCGCAGACCCTGCTCGACCGGACCCCCGCCGCGCCGCTTCTGCTGCACATCGGCGAGCAGGACCAGGGGATCCCGGCCTCCGACATCGACGCCATCGAGGCGGCCTGGCCCGAGGTGACCGTGCACCGCTACGCCGGCGCCGGCCACGGCTTCAACTGCGACCGCCGGCAGAGCTACGACCCCGACGCGGCCGCCCTGGCCTGGTCGCGCACGCTCGCCTTCCTCGACGAGCACCTGGCCCGCTAGCCGTAGTCCTCGTCGCCGTAGTGGGTGATGAGGTCGTCGCCCTTGAAGTAGCGCAGCGTGTTCTTCAGCTTCATGAGCTGGATGAACAGGTCGTGCTCGGGGTACGGCACGCCCGGCGGCACCTGCGGGCTCTTCCAGTAGAAGCTCAGCCACTCCTGCACGCCCGAGCGCCCGGCCCGCTTGGCCAGGTCGAGGAACAGGGCCAGGTCCAGCACCAGCGGGGCGGCCAGGATCGAGTCCCGGCAGAGGAAGTCGACCTTGATCTGCATCGGGTAGCCGAGCCACCCGAAGATGTCGATGTTGTCCCACCCCTCCTTGTTGTCGCCCCGGGGCGGGTAGTAGTTGATCCGCACCACGTGGCTGATGTCGCCGTACAGGTCGGGGTAGACGTCGGGCTGCAGGATGGTGTCGATCACCCCGAGCTTGGAGACCTCCTTGGACTTGAAGGACTCGGGGTCGTCGAGGATCTCGCCGTCGCGGTTGCCCAGGATGTTGGTGGAGTACCAGCCCCGCAGCCCGAGCATCCGGGCCTTGAACCCGGGCGCCAGGATCGTCTTCATGAGGGTCTGGCCGGTCTTGAAGTCCTTGCCGGTGACCGGCACGTCGTTGGCGGCGGCCAGCTCCTGCAGCGCCGGGATGTCGGTGCTCAGGTTGGGGGCGCCGTTGGCGTGGGGGATGCCGAGCTTGAGCGCGGCGTAGGCGTAGATCTGGCTGGGGGCGATGTCGGGCGAGGAGTCGCGGAGGCCCTGCTCGAAGGCCTCGAGGTTGGCGTGGACCGAGGTCGGCGTGCGGTACACCTCGGTCGAGCCGCACCACACCATGACCAGCCGGTCGCAGGCGTGCTCCTCGGCGAAGCGCTCGATGTCGACGACCAGCTGGTCGGCCAGGTCCATCTTCGAGCGGCCGGTCTTGATGTTGTCGCTGTGCAGGTTCTTGACGTAGGCCTGCTCGAACACCGCCGCCATGGGCCGGATGGCCCGCAGCTCGTCGCCGATCTGCTCGAGCAGGTGCGGCTCCAGCACGCCGGCCCGCTTGGCGGCCACGTAGGCGTCGTCGGGGAAGACGTCCCAACCGCCGAAGACCAGGTCGCCGAGGCCGGCCAGCGGCACGTAGTCCTTGATCAGCGGTGACCGCTGGTCGGCGCGGGGGCCGACCCGGATCGTGCTCATCTGGGTGAGCGAGCCGACGGGCGGCGCCAGCCCCTTGCGGACGGCCAGCACGCCGGAGATGAAGGTGGTGCCCACCGCGCCCATGCCGGGCAGCAGCACCCCCAGCTTGCCCACCGGCGGTTCGATGTCGATGTCGCGTTCGAGTGCCACGAGGCAGCGAGGCTAGGTCAGGGCTCCGGCCACCAGGCACCGAAGCGGGCGCCGAGCCGCTTCGGCGGCTCCGCGAAGACCCGGCCGCCGAGGGCACGGGCCTCGGTCTGGAGCCGTTGGCGCTCGGCCGCCACCAGCCGGCGGACCGGGTCGTCGAGGCCGTCGCCGGCCCGCTCGGACCCCTCGGTCGGCCCGAACCGGGCGGCCAGCTCGGCCAGGTCGTGGTCGTCGCCCAGCAGGTCGGAGAGCACATGGGTCTGCTTGGCCGTCGCCTTCACCACCGGGGGCCAGGCCGCCTCGAGCAGCTGCAGGTGGTGCCAGTGGTCCTTCACCCGCTTGCGCCAGTCGTGGAGCTCCTCGTCGGAGGGCGCCTCGCCGAGCGACTCGAGGGCGTGGCGACCCCGCCGGTACTGGTGGACGAACCCGGACTCGATCAGGCGCCAGCCCGTCCCTGCACCACCGCTCCAGGTCAGGGCCCGCCGCCGGGCGTCGACCAGGCCGTCGAGCACCTGCTCGGTCGCTCCATCCTCCGCGGAGCCGTCGCCGTCACCGATGCCGCGGCGGGCCCGGGCGTGCAGCCGGGCGAGCGATGCGGCCAGCTCGGCGTCGTCGGGGTCGGCGGCGTCCTGCAGCCGCTCCACCGCCTCGACCATGGCTGCGGCGTCACGCCGACCGGCCAGCAGGTGGGCCAGGTCGCGGTAGGCGTGGTTCTCCTCCCGGGCCCGCTCCCGACCGAGCAGGTCACGACCGAGGCGGACGACCGACCGCAACCGCTTGAGCGCCTTGCGGGCCTCGTGGACGCCCTCCTCGCCCGGGCGGCGCGACCCGCCCGGATCGAGGTCGGCGACGGCACCGTCGAGCAGCTCGACGGCGATGCGGGACAGCTCGCCGGCGACGGGCGCGGCCGGGTCGATGCGCAGGTCGGCAGCCACCCCTCCAGCGTGGCCCACCCGCCCCCGCCCGCCCCAACCTCGCGAGCTCGTCGCAGTTGTCGGCGTCCAGCCGACACAACTGCGACAAGTTCGAGGAGGAGGGGCTCGGCGGGCGGCGGGCTCGGCGGGCGGCGGGGCTCGGCGGGCGGCGGGGCTCGGCGGGCGGCGGGGCTCGGCGGGCGACGGGCTCAGCGGCCGGACTCAGCGGCCGGACTCCTCGGCCAGCTCCAGCCAGCGGTCCTCGACCTCGGCCAGCCGGGCCTCGGCGTCGGCGAGCTCGGTGCCGATCCGGGCCAGCTCCTGGTGGTCGGCGGTCGCCGCGCCGGACAGCTCGGCGAGGGTCGCGGCCAGCCGGTCGCGCTCGCCCTCGGCCCGGCGCAGGTCGCGCTCGGCCTCCTTCAGCAGGTGACGGACCGTCGAGGCCGAGCGGGCCGGCCGCGGGGCCGCATCGGGCGCCGGGCCCCCCGGGACGCGGTCGGCGAGGCCGGAACGGCCTCCGGTCCGACCACCGGGTGGCGCGCTCGGACCCGATCGGGCCGGTCCTCGGCGCGTGGCGCCCCCCGGGCGGCGGGCCTCCCGGCGCGCCGACTCCCAGGCCCCGAACCCGCCCGGCACCCGGCGACCGGGGTGGTCCTCGTCGATCACCAGCACGTCGGCGACGGTCCGCTCGAGGAAGGCCCGGTCGTGGCTCACCACCACCAGCGCGCCGGGCCAGTCGTCGAGGAAGTCCTCGAGCGACCGCAGCGTGTCGAGGTCGAGGTCGTTGGTGGGCTCGTCGAGCAGCAGGACGTTCGGCTGGGTGGCGAGGGTCAGCACGAGCTGCAGCCGGCGGCGTTCGCCGCCCGACAGCAGGCCGATCGGTGCCCGCTGGGTGTCGGCGTCGAACCAGAAGCGCTCGAGCAGGCGGGCGTCCTGCCAGTCGGGGGAGCGGGTCGGACCGGCCACCGCCTCGGCCACCCGCTGGTCGGGGTCGAGGGTCGCCCCCTGCTGGTCGAAGACGGCCAGCCGGACCGTCGTTCCCTGCTCGACCCGTCCCTCGGCCGGGGCCAGGCGGCCGGCCAGCACCTCGAGCAAGGTCGACTTGCCGGCGCCGTTGGGACCGACCACGCCCAGCCGCTCGCGCGGGTCGAGCCGCAGGTCGACGCCCCGGAAGAGCCACCGCCCGGGATCGGACCCGCCGAGGCCACCGCCGTCGTCACCCCGCGACCCGTCACCGGGCGACCGGTCGGCCGAGCGGCCGTCGTCGGGCGAGGACCGGGGCGGGTAGCGGTGGCCGACGCCGTGCAGCTCGACCACCTTGTCCCCGAGGCGAGGGGTGCCGACGTGCAGCGGCAGCTCCTCGGTCGGTCGGGCGGGGGGCGGCGGGCGGCCGTCGACCAGCGCCACGGCCGCCTCGATCCGGGCCTTGGGCTTGCTCGTCCTGGCCGGGGCGCCGCGCCGCAGCCAGGCCAGCTCCTGGCGGGCCAGGTTGCGGCGGGTCGCCTCCGCCTTGGCCGTCCGGGCCGCCCGCTCGTCACGCGCCGCCAGGTACGAGGCGTAGCCGCCGTCGTGGACGTACGCCGCGCCCCGGTCGAGCTCGACGATCCTCGTCGTCACCCGGTCGAGCAGGTGGCGGTCGTGGGTGACGAGGACCAGGCCGCCGCGGTGGGCGGCGATGCGCTCCTCGAGCCAGGCCACCGCGTCGAGGTCGAGGTGGTTGGTCGGCTCGTCGAGCACCAGCAGCACGGCGTCGTCGTCGGGGCCGCCGCCCGGTCCGACCTCGACCAGGGTCCGGGCCAGCGCCACCCGCTTGGCCTGGCCACCGGAGAGGGTGGCGACGTCGGCGCCGGCGAGGTCGCCGAGCCCGAGCCGGTCGAGCACGGCCGCCGTCTCCCACCCCTCCCCCACCGCGTCGACGACCGTGCCGGGCGGCAGGCCGGGCTGCTGGTCGAGGACCACCACCCGGGCGTCCCGACCCCGCCGGACCGTGCCCGCCTCGGGTTCGACGGTGCCGGCCAGCACCCGGAGCAGGGTCGACTTGCCGCACCCGTTCAGCCCGACGATGCCGAGGCGGTCACCGCTCGACGAGGTCAACGACAGGTCGGAGAACAGCGCCTTGCCCGGACGGCTGGCGGTCAACCCCGAGGCGTCGACCAGGATCACCCGGGCCACCGTAGGAGGCGGGACCCGCGGAGACGCGGTGAGGCGGGAGGGTGCGCCCCATCCGGCTCCCCGATCCGGCGGGGGCGGCTGCCTACCCTCGGGCGATGGCACGCGACGACGGCATCCTGTCGCCCCCGATCGACCTCGACGGTCCCCGCCGGCCCCGCACCACCTACCCGACGGTCGAGGCGGCACGGGGGCTGGTGGTGAAGCAGCGGGGCACGCCGTTCAGCGGCACGGTCGTCGAGTGCGGCACCGACCGGGTGTCCGTGCGGGGCCGGGACGGGCGTGAGTTCGTGGTGCGGCTGCGCCCCGGTGCCTTCGAGGTCGACGGGCGGGCGGTCACCCTGGTGCGTCCCCGGCCGGCGCCGTCGGCGGCGGTCCCCGCCCACACCGCGTCGGGGTCGTTGGCGGTGGCCGGGGCCGGGGCCCGGGTGGCGCGGGCCAGCCGGATCCTGGTCGAGGGGGTGCACGACGCCGAACTGGTCGAGAAGGTGTGGGGCGACGACCTGCGCGTCGAGGGCGTGGTGGTCGAACGGCTCGACGGCGCCGACCACCTGGCCGAGGCCGTGCGTTCGTTCGGGCCCCGCTCCGGCCGTCGGCTCGGGGTGCTGCTCGACCACCTGGTCGACGGCTCGAAGGAGTCGCGGCTGGCGGCGTCGATCGACCACCCCGACGTGCTCGTCACCGGCCATCCCTACGTCGACGTCTGGCAGGCGGTGCGCCCGGCGACCGTCGGGCTGACCAGCTGGCCGGAGGTGCCCCGCGGCGTGCCGTGGAAGGAGGGGGTGCTGACCGCCATCGGGCGAGCCGGCGAGGACCCGGGCCGGTTCTGGACCGAGCTGCTCGGCGCGGTCGGGAGCTGGACCGACCTGGAGGCCCCGCTCATCGGCGCCGTCGAGCAGCTGGTCGACTTCGTCACCGCCTGATCCGAAGCCGGCGACGGCGCCCCGCGATCCCACGAGGGCCGGGCGGGCGCCCGCGTGCGCCGGCCGGCCCGTCGGTCAGGCGCCGGCGGCGATGCGGCCCCGGAAGGCCGCCAGGCACAGGCCGAAGCTGACCACGCCGACCGCGGCGATCGCCGCCACGCCCTTCAGCAGCTCGGTGCCGTCCCAGCCCACGTAGATGAGCGAGCGCAGGGCGGAGAGCAGGTAGGTCACCGGGTTGTAGGTGGCGATGGTGCTGAGCCAGCTGGTGAGCGCCGGCTTGGGCAGGAACGAGGTGGTCAGGAAGGCGAACGGGAAGAACAGGATGAAGCTGGAGTTGACCGCGCCCGGGTTGCCGGTCTTGAGGGCGATGGCGTACGGGAAACCGGTGAAGACCAGCCCCCACGCCCCGGCCAGCAGGACGAAGACGAGGACGCCGATCGGGCCGGTGTCGAAGCGCACGCCGAGGGCGAAGCCGAGCAGCACCACCGGGATCGACAGGCTCACGACCAGGACGAAGTCGGCGACCATCAGGCCGAGCAGGAGCGCCGGCCGGCGGATGGGCGTCATCGACAGCCGGTCGAAGTAGCCGTCCTGGATGTCGGTGACGAGGGTCGACGCGCGGCTGACGCCGGTGACCGCGAAGACGATGGCGACCGGCAGCTGGAAGGCCTTGAAGTCGAAGCCGGGCGGGAAGTTCGGTCCCCGGGCCGCGTCCTGCAGCGAGCCGATGTTCACCACGAAGAAGAAGAGCGGCACGACCAGCGCCGGGATCACCGTCTCGGGCTCGCGGGGGATGGACCGCACCGCCCGGCCGGCGATCGAGCGGACGTCGGCCACGAAGCCGGCCTTGCGGGCCCGGATGGTCGACGGCTGCCCCGCCGACCCGACGGCGGCGCCGGTGCTGGGGCCGTCGGCGCCGGGGGTCGGGCCGGGGGTGCCCGGGGTGTCCGCGGCGTCGGTCGGGGCGCTCGTCACGGCGCCTCCTCGGGAGCGATGCGGTTGCCGGTCAGCTCGAGGAACACGTCGTCGAGGGTCGGGGTGCGCAGGGTCAGGTCGCGGACGGTGACCGAGCAGCCGCTGAGGGCCACCGCCACCGGGCTGATGGTGGCGGCGCCGTCCTCGACGCTGGCGGTGATCTCCTGGCCGTGGACGTCGACGTGGTCGACCCCGTCGACGCCCTCGACCACCGAGGCGGCCTCGGCCGGGTCGCCATCGACGCCGACCACGATCACGTCGGTGCCGACGCTGCGCTTGAGCTCGTCGGGCGTGCCGAGGGCGACCAGCTCGCCGGCGCTGATGATCCCGACCCGGCCCGCCAGCTCGTCGGCCTCCTCCAGGTACTGCGTGGTGAGGAAGATGGTCATGTCGAGCTCGTCGTTCAGCCGGCGCACCTCGTCCCACACCTTCTGCCGGCTGACGGGGTCGAGCCCGGTGGTGGGCTCGTCGAGGAACAGCACGTCGGGGTTGTGGACCAGGGCGATGGCCAGGTCGAGGCGGCGCTTCATGCCGCCGGAGTAGGTGCCCACCCTGTCGCCCAGGGCGTCGCCGATGTCGACCAACGAGGTGACGTCGGCGAGGCGGCGGTCGATCTCGGGGCGGGTCAGGCCGTAGAGCCGGGCCTGCAGGCGCAGCAGCTCGACGCCGGTCTGCTTCGGGTCGAGGGCGGCGTCCTGGAGGGCGACACCGATGCGGAGCCGCACCTCGTCCGGCTGGTCGACCACGTCGTAGCCGGCGACCTCGGCCGAGCCGCCGGTGGGCTTCAGCAGGGTGCAGAGCATGCGGACGCAGGTGGACTTGCCGGCGCCGTTGGGGCCGAGGAAGCCGAAGATCTCGCCGGCGGGGACCTCGAGGTCGACGCCCTTCACCGCCTCGTTGCTGCCAAAGGCGCGACGGAGGTCCTGCAGCGCGATGGCGGTCCCGGGCACGGCGGCAACCTAGCGACGAGCGGCAGCGATGACGCCCGGGTCGGCGCCCGGCCCGGGCGCGGCCGACCCGAAGCCGTCGGCGCTGCGACGCAGCGCCCGCACCAGCAGCTCGCGGTCGCCGAGACGGCGGGCCAGCGCCCGTTCGAGCCCGGCGATGGGGTACAGGTTCTGGGGCGCCCGGGGATCCTTGTGGGCGGCCGAGGCGTAGCCGGGCAGGACGCGGGCGGTGAGGTCGGCCAGGTCGGCGGCGGCTCGGACGTCGAGGTCGCGATCGGCCTCGCACCGGACGATGCCGGCCCAGGGGTGGGCCCGCTCGCACGGCAGCCGCAGGTACCACGACCACCGGCCGAAGGCGTCGCCCACCAGGAAGGCGGGCGTGCGCTCGCCGGCGTCGAGGTCGGCGACCACGGCGGCCAGCCGGTCGGGCAGGTAGGCGCGCTGGTGGGTCTTGACGAAGCCGACCGCCCCCGGCAGGTGCCGCCGACGGAGCGGGCCGTCGAGCACCAGGAGCGTGGCGACACCGGACGAGCGGGCGGGCACCTCCCCGGGCGAGCCGGCCGCCACCTGCTCGCTGACCAGGCGCTCGAGGTCGGCCATGCGGCCCTGCAGCTCGACGGCGAGCCGGTCGGGGTCATCGCTGGTCGCCGGCGTCGACCGGTAGCGGCCGTGCCGGGTGTCGAGGTCGGGCGCGCCGCCGACCGGGGAGATGAGGGCCCGCCGGACCTCGGCGGCGGCCAGCGTGGCGGTGCCGTCGCAGGCCACCACCCCGGCGGCGTAGCTGGCGCACAGGCCCTGACGGGTGGCACCGGCGTCGTCGGTGATCCAGACCCGGGCGTCGACCCGGCGGACGCCGTCGACGAAGCAGACCATGGGCGGGACCGGGGTCGACGGCGGTGGCCGCCGAGGCGCCCACTCGGCGGCGGGCACCTCGGCGTCGGCCTGGACCGCGACGTCGCTGTCGCGCAGCGCCGCCTCGTCGGTCGGCGCGCCGTACTCGGGCGCCCAGGACTCGACCGCCAGCTGCATCAGCGGTCGACGCGCTCGACGGTGGACCCGCCCGGCCCGCGGCGCACCTCGAAGCGCACCGGGACCCGCTCGGCCAGCTCGGGGACGTGGCTGACCAGGCCCACCATGCGGCCCCGGGAACCGAGCTCCTCGATGGCGGTGGCCACCGTGTCGAGGGTGTCGGGATCGAGCGTGCCGAACCCCTCGTCGAGGAAGATCGACTCGAGCCGGGCCGAGCCCCGGGAGGCCAGCTCGCCGACCTGGTCGGCCAGGGCGAGGGCGAGCGCGAGCGAAGCGAGGAACGTCTCACCACCGGAGAGCGTGCGGGCCGAGCGCACCTGGTCGGCGTTGCGGTGGTCGACCACCGCGAAGTTCGATCGTTCGTCGAGGGTGAGGGAGTACGCGCCGTTCGACAGGTCGACGAGCAGCTCCGTCGCCCGCTCGACGAGGCTGGTCAGCACCTCGTCGAGCACCCACTTCTCGAAGTGGCGGGCGTCGAGGTGGAGGGCGAGCTGGTGGGCGACCTCGGCGGTGCGCCGGTGCTCGGCGGCGGCGGTGCGCTGCGCTTCGACCTCGGCGACCTGCCCCTCGAGGTCGCGCACCCGGGCGGCCGCCTCGGCCGCGACCCGGGCCACCGCCCGCCCGGCGTGGAGCAGCGCGTCGACGTGGTCGGCGGCGCTCGCCGAGCGCCGGTCGGGCCGCCGGGTCGGTGCGGTCGAGCCCGGGTCGAGCTCGACGCCGCCGCCCCGGCAGCGCTCCCGCAGCGCCTGCTCGGCGGCGCGCACCTCGGCGGACGCCTGGTCGGCGGCGACCTCGGCCCGGCGCCGCTCGACCTCGCCGCGCCGGCCCTGCTCGGCGGCCCAGTCGACGAGGGCGCGCCAGTCGGCGACCAGGTCGTCGCCGCCGGGAGGCGGGTCGAAGGCGATCAGCTCGCCCCGGACCTGCTCGAATCGTCGCCGGGCCTCCGTGACGCGGGCCTCGACCTGGGCCAGCGCCTTCCGGCAGCGGTCGGCGGCCCGGCGGGCGGCGGTGGCGTCGTCGCGGGCGTGGCGCTCGGCCTCGTCGGCGGCGACGGCGTCGGCCAGGCGGCGCTCGACGTCGGCGAGGGACGGGGCGCCGTCGAGGGCCGGCGCGAGCCGGGCCAGCTGCGCGTCGAGCCCGCGGAGCGACGACTCGGCCTCGATGCGCTCGCGCCCGGCCGTGCGGGCCGCGTCGCCGGCCAGCCGCAGCGACCGTTCGGCGGCCTGGACCCGTGCCTCGGCGTCGGCGATGGCCTCGCCCACCGACCGGTCACCCCCGGGCGGCAGCTCGTCGACGGTCCGGCGGCACACCGGGCACGCCTCGCCGACCACGAGGGTGGCGGCCAGGTCGTGGGCCCGGTGGTCCCAGCGGACCCGGTCGAGCTCGGACCGGGCGTCGACCACCGCCCGGTCGGCGGCGTCGCGCTCGGCGGCCGCCGCGTCGTCGGCGACCCGTCGGTCGTCGAGCACGGTGGTGGCCTTGCTGCGCTGCTCGCGCAGCTCGCCGGCGGCGCGGTGGGCCTCGACGACGGCGTGCAGCTCGTGCACCGGAGGCTGCGACGAGCGATGGTCCTGGGCCGCGGCCAGGAGCCCGTCGGCCGCCTCGGCCACGGCCTCGGCCCGCTCGGCGTCCAGCCGGGCCTCGGCCAGGTCGTCGCCGAGCGACCCGAGGCCGGCCGGCGCTCCGACCTGGGCCAGGCGATCGACCCGGGCGGCGGCCTCGCGCCCCTCGGCCCGGGCGTCGGCCTCGGTTCGCCGGAGCTGCTCGAGCGCCGTCTCGGCGGCGTCGACCTCGGCCTGCAGGACGTCGAGCTTCGCGGCCCGGTCGCGGGCCACGTCGAGCGCCTCGGGGGTGGCGTCGGCGAAGCGGGCGAGCAGCCCCTCGGCGACCCCGACGGCGGTGGATGCCGCCTGCTCCCGGTGGCGGGCGACGCGGGCCATGCGCTCGTACAGCCCCAGGTCGAGCAGCGTGATCAGCAGCTCCTGGCGGTCGCGGCCCGGCTCGTGCAGGAAGCGGGCGAAGTCGCCCTGCGGCAGCACCACGCAGGTCGTGAACTCGTCGACGCCGAGCCCGATGAGCTCGCCGACGGCCTCGGTGAGCTCGCGCTCGTTGCCGGCCAGCACCTCGCCGTCGGCCCGTTCGAGGCGAGCCTCCTTGGTGGTGGCGCCACCGCCCTTCGGCCGACGGCGAACGACCCGGACGGCGCTGTGGACCACCCCGTCGACGGTGAAGTCGAGCCGGACCCGCGCCTCGGCGGCGTTGAGCGAGACGAGCGGTTCGATGGCCTTCTTGTCGAGCCGGGGGATGCAGCCGTAGAGGGCGAAGATCACGGCATCGATCAGGCTGGACTTGCCCGCCCCGGTGGGCCCGGTGAGGGCGAAGAGGTCGACGTCGGCGAGGTCGACCACCGCCCGCTCGCGGAAGGCCGAGAAGCCCTCGACCTCGATGCGGAGCGGCCTCATGCCGAGACCTCCTCGAGCACGTCGTCGAACAGCGCCACGAGGGTGGGGTCGTCGACCCCCTCGGCGGCCAGGTACTCGGCGAACAGCTCGGAGGGGGGCGCGCCGGTCGGCCGGGCTCGTCCGAGCCGTGTCGGCCGGCGCGCTCCGGCTCGTCGGCGTCGGGGCGGACGAGGGTCACGTCGACCGCGTCGGCGAAGAGCTCGCGCACCTCGTCGGCCAGCCCGACCCGGGCCGGCTCGCGGACCTGGACCTTGAGGTGGCAGGTGTCGGCCTCGACGGTGGGGGCGATCAGCCGCAGCTCGTCGAGCGTGCCGGAGACGGTGCGGAGGCGGCGCCCGGTGGTGAGCGGCACGTCGGTGACGGCGGCGGGCCGGCCGGGTTGGGCCTCGACCACGACCGCCGCCTTGATGTCGTCGACCTCGCCGAAGTCGAGCTGCAGCGGCGAGCCGCAGTAGTGCACCTGCCCGGGGGCCGGGACCTGCTGGCGGCGGTGCAGGTGGCCGAGGGCGACGTAGTGGGCGTCGGCCGGGAAGGCGGCGGTGCTGACCTCGTAGTCGAACACGGTGTGGGCCTGGCGCTCGCCGCCGCCGACGAGGCCACCCCGGGTGGTGAGGTGGGCGACGACCAGGTTGACCGAGCCCGGGTCGAACCCGGTGGACAGGGCGTGCAGCAGGTTGGCGACCCGGTCGCTGTAGGTGCCGCTGTGGTCGGCGGCCTCGCGGCCGGCCGCCATGAGGTCGTCGGCCCGGACCACGAACCGCTGGGAGAGGAAGGGCAGCACCGCCACCCGAGCCCGCTCGGACCCGTCGCGCGAGGCGACCTCGAGCACGCCGCCGTCGTCGGGTGCTCGGAACCCCGACCGGACCTCGATGCGGCCCAGCTCGAGGACGGGCTCGACCGCCGCCAGCCGCCGGGGGTTGTCGTGGTTGCCGGAGAGGGCGACGACCGTCGCCCCGGTGGCGGCCAGGTCGAGCAGCGCCCGGAACACGATCTGCTCGGCCTCGGGCGTCGGCGCCGCCGTGTCGAACAGGTCGCCCGCCACCAGCACCACGTCGACCGCCTCCCGCTCGGCGATGCCGGCCACCTCGGCCAGCACCGCCACGTGCTCCTCGGCCCGGCTCCGCCCCCGGATGGTGCGGCCCACGTGCCAGTCGGACGTGTGCAGGATCTTCACCCGTTCGACCCTACGCAGGCCCTGTGACAAGGATGTCGATGGCCGGCACCGGGCGGTCAGCGAAGCCCCGCCCCCCACTCGCTCCCCCGAACTTGTCGTGGTTTCCGCGCCCTGACCGTCAAGATCACGACAAGTTCGCCGTGCTGACGGCGAGCACCTGCGGCGCTCGCTCCCGGCTCGTCGCTGGCGCTTCCCTCGCGTTGTTGATGGCGAGCACCTGCGGCGCTCGCTCCCGGCTCGTCGCTGGCGCTTCCCTCGCCGGACCGCTGGACCCGGTTGGTAGAGCTGCGCCGCCGCCGGCCTGAGCAGCTGCGAACTTGTCGCACTTGCAGGGCTCTGGCCCGCACAACGGTGACAAGTTCCCACCCCTTTGGGACGCTGCGCAGCCGCCAGGCGGAGCAGCACGACCGATGACACCCATCACGGCGAAGCCAGCGCCGCCCAGAGGCGGCGCCCGGCAACGCGCCCCATCAGCGCGGCAGGCCGGCGAAGGGGTCGTCGTCGCCGGAGCCGCCGCCGGCGGCGGTGGAGGGGGCGGGGCTGGTGGGGGACGGGCCCGCCTCGCTCGACCGGGTGGCCCAGGCCGGGAACGGGAACTGGGTCAGGAGCGGGATGGGCAGCTCGGGCTGGGAGACGAGCATCGTCCCGGGCTTGAGGATGGTCGCCCGGGACCGCTGGACCGGCGGCAGGAACCCGTACTCGCCCCGTCCGGCCTCGGCCGCGTCGAGGCGTCCGACGACCCGGATGGCCGAGTTCGCCACGATCCGCCGCTCGACCTCGCTGGCGGTCTGCTGGGCGCCGATCAGCACGATGCCGAGCGAGCGGCCCCGCTCGGCAACGTCGAGCAGGATCTCCTTGATCGGGCTCGACCCCTCACGGGGGGCGTACTTGTTCAGCTCGTCGAGCACCACGAACAGCAAGGGGCGGCTGCGACCCGACTCCTCCTTCTCCTTGAACGCCTTGCGCAGCACCACCCCGACCACGAAGCGCTTGGCCCGGTCGTTCAGGTTGTGGAGGTCGACCACGGTGACCTGCTGGGCGAAGTCGACCCGGTGGCGGTCGGGGTCGGCGCTGTCGGCCCGGATCAGGGGCGCCAGCGGCCCCACCGCCCCGTAGAGGCGGCGGACGAAGGCGTTGACCGTGCCCGCGCCGATGGCCCGTCCGGCCCACTGCTGGGCCTCGACCGCGTCCTCGCTGTCGACCTTGGCCGCGATCAGGTCGATCAGGTCGCCGAAGGTGCCCACCTGCTCGCCCTCGATCACCACCGACCCGTCGGGCAGGGGCTCGGCCTCGGCCAGCCGGGCGGTCACGTTGAAGACGACCATCGTGTACTGCTGCCGGTCGTCCTCGGCGTCGGCGAAGAGGAACGGCAGCAGCTCCTGGCGGCAGAAGTCGGCGAGGGTCCAGAAGAAGGACGTGACCCCCTGCGACCGGGCGGTGACGTCGGGGCGGGCGATCGGGTCGCCGCGCCGGGGTGGGGCGAACACGCCCACGCTGCCGAAGGCGCCGACGGGCAGGCCGAGGGTCGCGTACCGGGCCGACTGCTCGTCGTCGAGCGAGGTGTTCGGGTGGTCGAGGAAGAGCAGGTCCTCGCCCTTGACGTTGAAGATCAGCGCCTTGGTGTTCAGCGCCTCGGTGCCGAGCACGCCGGACTCGAACAGGCTGTAGAGCAGGAAGGTGGCGTAGGTGGTCTTGGTGGCGACCCCGCTGATGCCGCTGATGTTCACGTGGGCGCCGCGGGTGCCGTCGAGGAACTCGAAGTCCAGGAACAGCGGCTCGTCGTCGCGTGAGAGCCCGGCCGGCAGCCGCCGGGTCATGCCGTCGAAGAACAGGGCCTCGTCCCGCTCGGCGCCGGTGGCCCGCCGCACCTCGGACCCGGGGAGGGGTGGGACGAAGAGCTCCGGCTCGAAGCGGGTGGCGAGCACCTGGGCGGCCTCGCTCACCTCGGCGGGCAGCACGCCGTCGGCGACGAGGAAGACGTCGCTGTCGAAGCGGGCGCCCTCGTGCAGCGCCCGGACCTGGGCCACCACGCCGTAGACCCGCACCACCTGCCCGTCGGGCAGCGCCCGTTCGAGGGCGACCACGTCGTCGAGCTGCAGGAACTGGCCGGGGGCCACCGCGACCCAGAACTCGAGCGGCGTCGACGGCTCGGTGCCGATGACCCGGCCCACCGTCGACGCCGCCTGCGCTCCCTCGACCACTGCGGGACCGTACCGCTCGCGGCCGCCCCCGGACCGCTCCCCTGCGCCATACTGGCCGCCGTCCGTCCGGCGCCCGTCCCCGCCAGGTCGCCAGGGCGGGCGAGGGGGGGCATGCCAGAGGTCATCGATCCGGTCGTGGTGCACGGGCACGGGCGCACGGGCACGACCCTGCTCGTCCGCCTGCTCGGGGTGCACCCGGATCTGGCCTGGTTCAGCCAGTACGAGGGACGCTGGCCGGCCCGCCCCGAGCTGGCGGCGCTGAACCGGATCGCCGACGTGGCGTGGCTGCGCCGCCGGCTGGGCGAACGTCGGGCCTTCCCGCAGCCGGCCGAGGCCATCCAGGCGTGGGAGCGGCGCTTCCCCGGCTTCTACGACAACCGGCCCGACCTCGGCGCAACCGTCGACGACGGCGCGACCGCCGCCTTCGGTCGGGACGTGGCCGCCGTGCGGCGCTGGCAGGGCAAGCGGGGCTTCCTCACCAAGTACACGGGTCACCCGCGCTACGACCTGGTGCGACGGGCGCTGCCGGGCGTGCGGATCGTGCACCTCGACCGCGACCCGAGGGCGGTCGTGATGTCGGTGGTCAAGCAGCGGTGGGGCTTCAAGCACGACGACGCGGGCTGGGCCCGGTTGAGCCCGATCGAGCGCATCGACCTGGCCAGCGACCGGTACCTGGCGTGGGCCGGGGAGATGGCCCGGCAGTCGCCGCAGCCCGGGGGCCGCTCGCTCCGGTACGAGGACCTCATCGGCCGGCCGGCCGACACGGTGAGGGACCTGTTCGCCGACCTCGGGCTGCGGCCCGTCCCCGGCCTGGCTGCCGACCTCGCCCCCTTCGGGGTGCGCGGGGTCGACGACGGGTGGCGGCACCGGGCCTCACCCGACGAGCTGGCCCACCTCGAGGCCCGGCTCGAACCGGCGCTCGACGCCCGCGGCTACCGCTGAGCCGGACGGTCGCCACCTCCGGTTCCCGCCGGTCGGGCCGGGCCGGGACACCGGTAGCCTGACCGCCCACGAGAGGAGCCAGACGTGGGTCGTGACATCCCACTCGGTCGCATCGCCGGCATCCGCATCGCCTGCAGCTGGACCGTCGTGCTCATCGCCGCGCTGTACACCTTCAGCCTGGCCCAGGGGCAGTTCCCGCAGCAGGTCCCGGGCCTCAGCGTCGCCGAGTACTGGGCGGCGGGGGCCTTCGGCGCCCTGCTCTTCTTCGTCTCGCTCCTCGCCCACGAGGTCGGTCACGCCCTGGTCGCCCGCCGCGAGGGCGTGGGCGTGACCGGCATCGACCTCTGGCTGCTCGGCGGCATGGCCAAGCTCGAGAGCTCGCCGGAGACCGCCGGCGCCGAGCTGCGCATCTCCGCCGTCGGCCCCTTCGTCAGCGCCGGCGTGGGCCTCGGGTTCCTCGGCCTGCACCACCTGCTGAGCGGCGGCGGCACCGACGGGCTGCTGGCGGTGGTGTTCGGGTGGCTCGGCTTCATCAACCTGGTGCTGGCCGCCTTCAACATCCTCCCGGCCGCCCCGCTCGACGGCGGCCGGGTGCTGGCCGCCCTGCTCTGGATGGCCAACGGCGACGAGGCGGCCGCCACCGCCAGCGCCGCCCGGGTCGGCCAGGCCCTCGGCTGGGGCCTCTCCGGCCTCGGCGCCTACCTGTTCTTCGGCTTCCAGAACGAGGCCGGGATCTGGCTGCTGCTGGTCGGCTTCTACATCCTCTCCGCCGCCACCGCCGAGCTGCGCCGGGCGCCGCTGATCAAGGCGGTCACCGGGGTGCAGGTCGGCCAGGTGATGACCCCGGCGCCGGCGCCCGTCCCCGGGTGGTCGTCGGTCGAGCAGTTCCTGTGGAACATCGACCGGTCGACCCGCCACGACGCCTTCCCCGTCGCCGACCCCGGCGGGCGGATCACCGGGCTGCTCACCTCGTCGGTCGTGTCCCAGCTGCGGCCCGACCAGTGGGGCCAGCTCCGGGTCGACGACGTCGCCTTCCCGATCGACCGGGTGCTGCAGGTGCCGGCCGAGGCGCCCGTCCTCGGCACCCTGCAACGCATGGCCGGCACCCAGATCGGCGACGCGGTGGTGCTCGGCTCCGACGGCCGGGTCGTCGGGCTGCTGAACGGCCCGTCGGTCGAGCGGTCGCTGCGGGACCACGCCGTCGCCGGCTGAGGCATGGCCACAGGGGCCGGACGGGCCACGAGGGATCGGGCGGCCCCGGGAGGCCCGGTGGGAGCCCCACTACCGTGCCGCCATGGTCGACGACGCCACCGACTCCCCCCGCTACGAGCTCGACGGTGGTGTCGCCTGCATCACCCTCGACGACGGCAAGGCCAACGCCCTCTCCCCCGAGCTCCTGCGGGCGCTGCACCAGGCTCTCGACCGGGCCGAGTCCGAGGCCCGGGCGGTGGTCCTGGCCGGGCGGCCGGGCCGGTTCTCGGCCGGCTTCGACCTGGCCACCATGACCTCCGGGCTCGAACCGATGCGCCAGCTGGTCGGCGACGGCGCCCGCTTCCTGATGCGCCTCTACGGCCTCCAGCTCCCCACGGTGGCCGCCTGCACCGGTCACGCCCTGGCCGCCGGCGCCCTCACCCTGCTCGCCTGCGACACCCGGATCGGCGCCGAGGGCGACTTCAAGATCGGGCTGAACGAGGTCGCCATCGGGATGCCGCTGCCCGACTTCGCCGTCCGCCTGGCCCACGACCGGCTGACCCCCACCGCCTTCACCGCCTGCACCGTCCAGGCCCACATCAGCGATCCGGCCGGAGCCGTGGCCGTCGGCTTCCTCGACCGCACCGCCGCCGCCGACGACCTGCTGGCCGCCGCCACCGACGTCGCCGCCCGGCTCGGCGAGCTGCGCACCGGCGCCTACGGCCGGACCAAGGCGACCGCACGGTCGGCGACCATCGAGCACGTGCTGGCCACCGTCGACGCCGACCTGGCGTCCGTCGAGGGACCGGCCGACTGATGCCCGACAGCGGCGCGGAGGCCATCGCCCTGCTCGAGGCCACCTGGTCGGGCATCGACGAGCTGTGCGCGACCCTCGACCCCGACGACTGGCGCCGGCCGACGGAGTGCCCCGGCTGGACGGTGCAGGACAACCTGGCCCACGTCATCGGGCTCGAGCTGGTGCTCGAGGGCGAGGCCGACCCGCCCCGCCCCTACGCCGAGGGCGACGTGCCGGACCACGTCAGGAACGACCTCGGCGCCACCAACGAGGCGTGGGTCGCGTCGTTCCGCGACCGCTCCGGGCCCGAGGTGCTGACCGCCTTCCGCGAGGTGACCGCCCGCCGGCTGCGCTCCCTCGCCGCCCTCGGTCCCGAGGCCTGGGAGGAGGCGTGGCCGACCCCGGCCGGCGTCCAGCCCTACCGCGACTTCATGGGCCTGCGCTGCTTCGACGCCTGGTCCCACGAGCAGGACATCCGACGGGCGGTCGACCGGCCGGGGGGCTGGACCGGCCCGGCGGCCGAGCACTCCCTGGCCCACCTGCTGCACGTGCTGCCCTTCATCGTCGGCAAGCGGGCCGGCGCACCCGACGGCACCACCGTCGTCCTGCGGCTCACCGACCAGGTCGAGCGGGAGGCGGCGGTCCGGGTCGAGGACGGGAGGGCGACCCCGGTCACCGCCCCGGCGGGGAGCGCCGCCGACGTCGTCCTCGAGCTCCCGGCCGAGACCTTCGTGCGGCTGGTGCTCGGCCGGGTCGACCCGGCGACGGTGCTCGACGCCGGGGCCGTCTCGGTCGAGGGCGACACCGAGCTGGCCGACCGCATCGTGCGGGCCCTGCCGGTCGTCGTCTGACGGCCGGCCGTCGGCTGGCCCGTCATCGGCTGGCCCGTCGTCGGCTGGCGGCCGCTCGGTCGGCGGCCGCTCGGTCGGCGGCCGCTCGGTCGGCGGCCGCTCGGTCGGCGGATCAGCCGGCCGGGTCGGCCTCGTCGCCGCCGGCGCGCCGCCCGAAGCGGCGCCGGGGGGCGGCGCGGTCGGCGTCCGCGCCGCCGTCGCTCGACCTGCCCCGCCTCCTGCGCTCGTCCGATTCGTCCGCCTTGCGGTCCTTCCCGGGCTTGTCGCCCTTGCCCTGCTTGTCCGGCTTGTCGCCCTTCTCTGGCTTGCCGCGCTTGTCGGCCTTGTCCGGCTTGTCGGCCTTGTCGGGCTTGGCCGCGGCCCGGGCCAGCTCGGTGAGCCGGCGGGCGGTGGCCGGCAACCGCTTGGTGATGTCCGGCAGCAGCCGCCGGATCTGCTGGCGGGCGGGGCCGGCGGCGATGAAGGCGACCAGCCGGCCGTGGATGTCCGGCGCCTGGGAGTAGGAGGTCCGTCCCGGACCGGCGGCCGCCGCGCTGGTGGCGTCCTGGTCGAGGAGGAACAGCCACGACCCGGCAAGCCCGAGGTCGAGGTCGACCCGGGTGCCCTCCCGGCCCTTGAGGTCGGCGGCACCGCCCTCGGGCACGACCACGGCGTGGCCCTCGGCGAAGGGGTTCAGGCCGGACCGGGCCACGAAGTCGAGACCGGTCCAGGTGAACCGCCGCTTGGCCTGGTCCCGGGCGTCGCCCAGGTTCTCGAAGTCCGCGCCGCTCAGGGCGAGCTGGCGGAGGGTGCCGTCGCGGTCGGCGCGCAGGATCTGGTCCTTGCGGACGACGACCGGCAGCGACGCTCCCTGCACGAAGGCCAGGTCCTGGAACCGGATCGACAGCCCGTTCATCACCAGCAGGCCGACCAGCGGCAGGAGCAGCCCGGCGATCAGCAGGGCGGCGGCGGCCACGATCTGGGTCTTGGTGTCGACGCCGCGCCGCACCGGCAGGGTGAACGCCAGGTCGGTGCGGAGGGGGCGGTCGTCGACCTTGCTGCGCACGGTCACCGGCAGCACGCCCCGCACCACCCCGTTGGCCCGACCGGCCGGCTTCAGCTCGACCTCGAGCTGCTTGGTCTGGCCGCCGGCGATGGGCACGCAGGTGCCGGGCGACGCCCCGCCCACCGAGAGCCCGACGGGTGTCGACGCCTTCGGCGCGCCCTCGATCTGCAACGCCTGGACCTCGACGCACCCGGCGCCCTGGGGCGCGGCCGTGACGGTCAGCGTCGCCTTGGCCGAGCTGGTGCCGTCCGCCGTCGGCAGCTGCAGGCGCGAGGGGGACACCTGCGGGTAGGTGCCGGGCTTCAGCAGGTTGGCCTCGAAGGCCGGCGAGCTGCTGGTGAGCACCACGCCGGTGTCGGTGGTGATGGTCGCCCGCAGCGTGACGTCGAGGACCGAGGTCGACAGGTCGGCCGGCGGCGTGTAGGTGCCGACGTAGTCACCCTTGCCGTCGGGCTCGAGCAGGACGAGCACGTTGCCGTCGGTCGTCGGGTCGGTGACGGTGGCGACGATCTCGGCCTTGGCCACGTTGTCGGGCGCCTTGCCCTTCGAGCTGCCCGTCAGCCGGGCCTGGAGCTGACCGGGTTGGCCGAGGCGGAAGGTCGGCGTCCCCACCAGCTCGGCCCGGACGGTGCCGAACAGCGACAGCTGCGAGCTGGCCGTCTGGCCCTCGGTCTGGCCGGTGGGGTCGACGAAGGTGAGGGTCCAGGTGCCGGGCCAGTCGGCCTTGCCGGCCGGGAGCACCACGTCGACGGAGGCCTCGGTGGGCGACAGCCAGGCGTACTTGGCGGTGGCGGAGCCGACCTGGGCCTGCCCCGACGTGCGGTCGGCCAGCACCAGCGGGTCGGCCACCCCCGGCAGCTTCAGCCGGCCCTGGACCGCCGGGGTCGGCACGGTGAGCAGCAGGTGCACCCGGGCCACCGAGCGGTCGACCGCGAAGTCCCGCTTGCGGTCGGTGCAGGGCTCGCCCTGGCAGATGGCCTGCTGGCCCTCGCCCGACACGATGGTGCCGCCGCCGATCTGGTTGGCGGCCTGGTCGAAGCGCTGCACCAGCGACGACAGGTCGGCGGCCGGCAGGTAGGCGCCGCGAGGGTTCCCGGGCTTGGAGCCGCAGCTGGTGCCGGGCCCGGTCGAGGTGGCCAGCGCCTGGAGGAACGCCTGGTCCTTGGGCGAGATGCTGCTGGCCAGCGGCACGGCGACGATCGAGACCCCGCTGGTGCGGACCTGGTCGGCGATGCCGCCGTCCTTGCAGAGGGCGTTGATGCCGAGGGCGATGGCGTTGGCGACGCCGCCGGGGTCGGCGAGCGAGGCGCCGGGGGCGTAGTCCTTGTCGGGGGCGGGGGCACCGGGCGGGCGCACCCCGATGTCGAACTGGCCGTCGGTGAAGAGGAGCAGGGCCCGGCACGGCGGCTTGGCCCCGTTGGCGGAGAGCTGCTGGGCCCGGGCGTCCAGCGCGGCGCCGGCGCCCTGCACGGCGTGGGCGAAGTCGGTGTCGAGGCCGGCGTTGCGGGTGGCGAACTGGTCGACGTCGCCCTGCAGCCTCGGCAGCGTGGTGGCATCGAGCGGGGTGAAGGGGACGACCGACTCGTAGTCGGCCGAGAAGCCGCCGAGGGACACCTCGACCGACGGGGGCTTGATCCCCGCCCCGGGCGCGGTGAGGGCGCTGAGGCTGGCGAGGGCCGACTTGGCCGCCGCGACCCGCTGGTTCTGGGGGTCGGTCTGGGCCAGCGAGCCCGACTCGTCGATCAGCACCAGGACGAGCAGCCGGCCGTTCTGGCTGACGCAGCTGGCCAGGTCGTCGAGCCCGGCGGCGGGGTCCGACGGCGGCGCCTGGCCGGTCCGGGTCGGGACCGCGCCCGGGGCGGCACCGGACACCGCCGGGACGCCCGCACCACCCGCTGCGCCGGCCGGGTCGAGCGGTCCGGTCAGCCCGGCCACGAGCAGCAGGGCCAGGGCGACCAGCACCGCGCCCACCGAGGCGCGGGTGGCACGGCGAGGCGGGCCGCCCGGCTGCGGGTGACGAGCCCGGGTCACGAGGCCAGCTGGGTCGCCAGCGCCCAGATGTGGATGGCGGCCGCCACCAGTCCGACCGCGGCCACCGCCGGCACCACCCAGCTCGGCACCGGACCCGGCACGTAGTGGGGGCTCTTGCGCCGGGCCAGGTCGAAGCGGCGGTACAGCCCGATGCAGACGATGGGGATCAGCGAGCCGCAGAGGTAGCCGAGGACGTGGGTGGCGGTGGTGTCGACCACCACCAGCAGCAGGGCCAGCAGGGCCGACGCCGCGCCCAGGGCCAGGACCGAGAGCGGCGGGCCGACGGCGTCCGGGTCGGTCGCGGGCTCGTCGGGCGCGACGGGCCCGTCGGGCGCGCCAGGGCCTTCGTGCGAACCGGCACCGTCGACGTCCGCCTCGTCGGGTCCGGCCGCTACCCCGGGATCGGCCATGACTCGAGCCGCACGCGCGTGCTTCCCCCCTGCTTCCACTCGCGGACCGTCGGAACCTAGCGCGCGGCGGGCGCGCTCAACGGCGCTCGTCGCGCCGCACCACCAGCCCACCGGTCTCGGAGAGGAACGTGCCGGTGAGCGTGCGCTCGTCGTGGCGCATCCGCCAGGCCAGCAGCGTGCCGAGCAGGTCGGCGCGGACCCCGTCGTAGGCCGGATCGCCGGCCACGCTGGTCAGCTGGTCCGGGTCGGCCTCGAGGTCGAACAGCAGCGGCGGGGTCACCGCCCCGTCGAGGGCGGCGAAGTGGACGTACTTGTGGGTCGCGGTGCGCACCACGTTGAGGCAGCACTCCTCCATCCGCAGGCCGAGCAGGTCCTCGGCGAGGTGGAGCTCGGGGTTGCGGAAGTCCCACTCCCAGTGCGACTCGGTGCGCCAGTCGTCGGGGGCGGCGCCGTCGCCGCCGTGGACGAAGGGCTGCAGGGGCCGGCCGTCGCACTGCAGCGGGACCTCGAGGCCGAGCCAGGTGCAGATGGTCGGCAGCACGTCGACGTGCTCGGTGATCGAGCGCACGACCTGACCCCGCGTGGCGTCGGCCTCGGGGCGGGGGTCGATGACGAGCAGCGGCACGTGGTAGCTCTCGTCCCAGTAGCCGAGCTTCTCGACCAGCCAGTGGTCGCCGTTCTGGTCGCCGTGGTCGGAGGTCAGCACGACCAGGGTGTCGTCGAGCAGGCCCTGCTCCTCGAGCCAGGCGAACAGCACGGCCAGCTGGTCGTCGACCTCGGCCATGGCGCCGTAGTAGGTCGCCCGCAGCTGGCGGGCGTCGCCCTCGTCCTCGGGGCAGCCGACGCCGGGCAGGGGGATGGCCATGGCCGGCAGCACGTGCTGGTCCATCTCGGCCTGGCGGGTCGGGTGCCGCCGGAAGTCGGGCACGTCGTCGGCGGAGTAGCGGTCGTGGTAGCCGGCCGGGTTCCGGTACGGCGGGTGGGGCCGCAGGAACGAGGCGTGCACGAAGAACGGCCGGTCGCCGTTGCGGGTGAACCACCGCTGCAGCTCGTCGACCAGGAAGGCGGTCTCGCTGTGCTCGGCGGCGAAGCGGGTCGGCGCCCAGCTGGCACCGTGGGCGTCGGCGCCGGGGAAGCCCTCCTCGGGCAGGTAGAGGTCGACCGGCTGGGCGGGCACGTCGACGCCCCGCTCGGTGAGCCAGGCGGCCCACGCGGTGCGGGCCTCGGGGTTCACCGCCACGCCCTCGAAGCCGGGCAGCACGCTCTCGTAGGTGCGCAGGCGCGGGTCGTCGGGGTCGGTGACCGTGCGGGGGTCGATCGAGGTGTCCGTGTAGCCGAAGAGGACCGGCGCGAAGCCGGCCAGCCGCGCCTGCCGGGCGGTGTTGGTGAACCGGTCGTCGAGCGGCGTCCCGTTCAGCACCGACCGGTGGTTCTGGGCGTACATGCCCGTGTGCAGGGTGGCCCGGCTCGGCCCGCACGGCGCGATGTTCGCCCAGTGGTCGGCGAAGCGGACGCCCCGGGCCGCCAACCGGTCGAGCGTCGGCGTCCGCACCAGCGGGTGGCCGGCGACCGAGAGGCAGTCGCCCCGCCACTGGTCGAGGGTGATGAACAGGACGTTCCCCGGAGCGGCCATGGGCGGCGATCGTACGGTCGGGGACCGGACCCGGCCGGTGCCGCGGACGGCGGTGCCCCGGTGGGCCCGGCCGGTCAGCCGGGCTCGGGGTCGAACGGGGCGGGCGTGGCGCCGATGGTCACCTGGCGCGAGATCTGCTCGAAGCACCAGCGCAGCAGTCGGTCGCGCGTGGGTGGCAGCGGCTCGAGCAGCAGCATGCCCTGGCGCTGCAGCTCGGCCACGTCGTCGAGCAGCTCGCGCAGCTTGGCCACCCGGTCGGCGGCGGCGTCGGTGACGGCCAGGACCAGGTCGAGCTCGTCGGCGCCCCGCTCGGCGGCGTCGACGACCTGCAGCTGCAGCTCGCGCACCCGGGCCATGGCCAGCACCCCGTCGGCCAGGTTCCGGACCCGCACGGTGGTCGCCACGCCCTCGCCGACGCCGACCTCGATCAGCTGGCACTCGCGCACCAGGTCGTCGAGGTAGCGCCCGATGGCGTGGGCGTCCTCCACGGTCAGGTCGGGGAGCACGACCAGGTGGCGGCGATCGGGGCGGGCCGGCTCAGCCAAGCGGCCAGCCGATCTCGCACCAGACCTGCTTGCCCTCGCCGGTCAGCTCGTGGCCGGTGTCGAGGGCGACGGCGTGGACGAGCTGCAGCCCCCGCCCCGAGCCGGCCTCGACGTCGACCGCCCGGCGGGCCGGCGCCCCGGGGTCGCGATCGGCCACGCTCACCCGCAGCCGGTCGCCCCGGTGCTCGAGGGTGAGCTCGAAGCTGGTGCGGGCGTGCAGCACCACGTTCGTCACCAGTTCGCTGACGACGAGGGCGACGACCTCGACCAGCTCGGGGACGCCCTCGGAGCGCACCCAGTCCTCGCTGAACCTCCGGGCCTCCCCCACGCTGGCCGGTGCCGGGTCGAGCCGGAGCCGATCCATCGCCCGCGATCCTACGGCCGGACAAATGGGGCGATGCGGACCCCGGTCGTCCGGCGGCCCGTGCGGTCGGGCCGCTCAGCCGGTCAGTCGAGGGGCAGGCCGGCGGCATCGACCCCGCACAAGGTGCGCCAGCCGGGCGGGATCCGGCCCCGGCGCACCGCCCCCGCGTCGACCAGGACGTCGAGCACCGGGCGCAGCGCCTCGCGGCGGAGGGCCTGTCGCCGCTCGCTCGCCTTCACCTGCTTCCAGGTGGCCCAGCCGTCGAGGCCGACCGCCTCGTACACGCCCGGGTGGATCAGCATGTCGAACATGCCGGTGATCACCGCCGGCGCCACCCACCGCACGGCGACGCGCTCGATCCACGAGGACTCGGCCCACACCTCGGGCAGGACCGCCCGGGCGTAGGACAGGTGCCGCGCCTCCTCCTGGCGGTGGTAGCGGTTGACCTCGCGGATGAACGGGTCGGTGCCCGGGTGCTCGGCGGCCCGCTTCTGGATCAGGTCGGGGATCTCCTCGCCGGCCAGGACGAGGGTGTAGAGCAGCGACGGCAGGGCGGCGATGGCGTGGACGCCGGCCCGGAAGAGGTGCTTCAGGACCCGCGACGAGCCGAGCGGGTCGACCGCGGTCGGCTGGAGGTCGTGGACCATGCGGATGAACAGTCGCTGGTGCCGGGTCTCCTCGCCGATCTCGTGGAGCAGGAACTCGACCCGGGGATCGGTGACCGACCGCCGGGTGGCGATCTCGTGGGCGAAGCCGGCCTCGAGCACGGCCTCGAACAGGATCCCCGACGTGGTGATGGACGCGACCTCCTCCCGTGAGAGCGTCGCCCGCTGCTCGGCGGTGAGGTCGAGGTCGAGCCCGGCCACCGACAGCAGGTCGTCGGGGAGCACCTGGCCCGGGCCGACGTGGCCGGCGACCTCGACGTCGGGGTCGATGACCCGCTTGGCCGAGGCGACCGAGAGGCGGCGGACCCGGCGGGCCACGGCGTCGGCGCCTGCGGCGGCCGCGTCGGCGTCGGCCCCTCCGGCGGCCGCGTGGGCGCCGGTGTCGGCGGGGCGATCGGTGGTGGGTGCGGTCACGGTGGCTCCTTCCCGCCAGAATGGCGGCGATCGATCGCAGATGTTACGAGGAGTAACGTCTGCGGGACAAGGGCCCGACCTGTGACATCCCGCACCCATCGCACCAGCCGCACCCACCGCGCCGCCGACCGCGCCGCCGATCGAAGCGCCGACCCCGGCCCTCCCGACGGTGGCGCCGAGCCGGCCGCGCCCCGCCGCCGCCTGCGCCGCGAGGAGCGCCGGGCGCTGTTCATCGAGGCGGCCAAGACCGCCATCCGGCGCGACGGCGCCGGGGTGTCGATGGAGGCCATCGCCGCCGAGGCAGGCGTCACCAAGCCGATCCTCTACCGGGTCTTCGGCGACCGGGACGGGCTGGTCCGCGCCCTGGGTCAGGAGTTCGGCGAGGAGCTGGTGCGGGGGGTCAACCGGGCCCTGGCCGAGGTCTCCGACCTCGACACCGTCGACCTCACCACCCTCGACCCCCGGTCGGTGGTGGCCGCCGCCATCGACTCCTACGTGCGGCTCATCGATCGCGACCCCGCCCTGTACCGCTTCATCACCGAGCGGCTGGCCGCCACCTCCAGCGACGTCGAGACCCTGAACGAGATCCTCGCCCGGCGCATCGGCCGCACCCTGGGCGACGGCCTGCGGGCGGTCGGGGGCGACTCCGGGGCGGCCGAGCCGTGGGCCCACGCCATGATCGGCATGGTGCACGCCGCCGGCGACTGGTGGGTGCAGCGACGCACCATCTCCCGCGAGCAGCTCGTCGAGTACCTCATGGACCTCAGCTGGGACGGCATGGCCGCCCGCCTCACCGTCCCCGAACCGGACTGAACCGGCTCACGACCCTGCGGTGGATGCCCCTCGACCGTCCGGCGCCGGGGCGACGGAGCACCACGAGCCCGCAGGCCGGTCGGGGCGCGAGCGCCAGCGAGCCGCCGACACGCGATCGCCGCAGGTGATCGCCATCAACACGACACGCGATCGCCGCAGGTGATCGCCATCAGCACGTCCCGACCGGTCGGATCAGCGCCACGGGCGTCTGCTGGCTGCCCTGGCCGAGGGGGTTGTCGCGGAAGAGCGACTCGACCAGGTCCTCGCCGAGGCCGGGGCTGAGCCCGAGCACGTTCACGCCGCGGTCGTTGGCGTCGATGATGGCGACCCGCACCGTGCCGCCGGCCCCGCCCTCGGCCCGGGCGCCAAAGGCGCGGGCCAGCCCGGTGGCGACCTGGTCGGGGCGGTCGGGGCCGAGCTTGGCGTGGGTGTCGTAGGGCGGGATGGTGCCCCGGGTCGGCCCGTCGATGGCCCGCACGACCGGTCCGGCCACCCGGTAGAAGTCGCCCTTGCGCCCGACGACCTTGCCGGCGGCAGCGGCGGCGGCGGCCAGCACGATGCGGGGCGCGCCCACCTCGCGGATGGCCAGCTCCATGGTCTCGGGGATGCCGAGGCCGATGCCCGCCGGGGTCTTCTTCACGAACCCGGCCAGCCGTCGGGCCAGCGGCGACGGGTGCAGGTCGGCCACCGGGTACGACCGGCCCTGGCAGATGGCCACCGCCTTCTCGCTGATGGCGACGATGTCGCCGTCGCGCAGGTGGGCGGCCGCCGGAAGCGCGTCGAGGGCGTCGAGCAGCCCGGCGGTCAGGTCGTCGCCCCGCTCGAAGAGCTGCGTCCGGACCGGCACCCGTCCGTAGACGTGGTGGTCGACGGTCGACCACTGGAAGAGGTGGCGGTCGGGGTGGGGGGCGCACACCTTGAGCAGCTCGGCCGCCCCGGGGGTGCCGACCAGCTCGACCGCGGCCCGGTCGCCGGCCTCGCAGATCGACTGCTCGGGGGGCAGGCCCCGGCGGGAGGTGCCGTCCGGGGCGAAGAAGACCCGGTGCCACAGCTCGGTGTTCATGGCCCGCCAGAACAGCGGCGAGGACTCGAGGTCGCCGTCGCAGAAGCGGCCGAACCGCTCGGCCACCTCCTCGGCCCGCCACCACGGCCGGCCGGCGAAGGCGGGGGATCGGAAGAGGCCCTGGATGGCCGCCCGCTGCGATCGCAGCCAGCGGGTCTCGGGCGTGGTGAACCCCACCTTCCACCGCCGGGTACGCACCTTCTCGGTGAGGAGGCCCTTCAGCCCTCGGCGCAGGATCGAGCGGCTCCACCCGTCCTGCACGATCGCCCCGCTCGGCAGGCTCAGCACCCAGTCGACCAGCTCCTGGTCGAGGAACGGCAGGCGCGACTCCATGGAGTGCGCCATCGAGTTGCGGTCCTCGTAGCGCAGCAGCGACGGCAGGCTGAAGGTCGTCAGGTCGTCGACCAGTCGGGGCTTGAGGTCGTCCTGGTGGCGCTGGTGGGCGGGCGGCTGCAGGTCCGCCACGAACTCGTCGCGCAGCAGGGGGCGGACGGGCAGGGCCTTGCGGCGGGCGGCCAGCTTCCGCCGGGCCAGCGGGGCGAGCACGTCGCGGCTGGCCAGCGCCTCTCGGCGCAGCTCGCCGAGCTCGCCCCGGCGACGCAGCTCGCGCAGGTACACGAGCTGGTAGGGCACGTAGCCGGCCAGCAGCTCGTCGCCGGCCTGGCCGTTCAGCAGGACGGTGACGTCGGGCTGGGCCAGGCGCATGACGCACCACTGGGCGTAGGGCGCCGAGGAGACGATGGGCTCGTCCTGGTGCCAGACCATGCGGTCGACCTCGCCGATCCACGCCTTCGCGTCGGGCGTGGTGAAGGCGGGCTTGGCGGCCACGTCGGCGAGGACCGCGTCGATGTACTCGCGCTCGTCGATGGGGTCGCCGGGGTACACGACCGAGAAGGTGCGCAGGGTGTCGCCGAGGCTGGAGGCGTCGGGCACGTGGCGGGCCAGCAGCTCGGCCGAGGTGCACACGATCGACGACGAGTCGATGCCGCCGGACAGGCAGGTGCCGACCGGGACATCGGCGATCAGCCGCCGCTCGACCGACCGCGTCCAGAGCTCGCGGAACCGGGCCGGGTCGTCGGCCGACGTGGTGGCCGTGTCGGGCCGCCAGTAGGTGCCGGTCTCGACCGTGCCGTCGTCGTGGTGGCGCTCCCAGGTCGCCGGGAGGACCTGGCGGACGCCCTCGAAGCTCGTCTCGGGACGGTGGTCGTGCAGGCCGTGGAGCAGGTAGTCGTAGAACCACTGGCGGTACGGGCGCGGGGTCAGGTCGGGCGACGCCAGCAGGGCCTTGATCTCGCTGGCGAAGAGGGTGCGGGCGGTGCGATCCGTGCCGCCGACGCCGGTCACGTACAGCGGCTTGATGCCGTAGTGGTCGCGGGCCAGCACCAGCTCGGGCCGCTCGCCGCGGAGGTCGAGGAAGGCCAACGCCCACATGCCGTTGAACCGGGCGAAGCAGTCGGTCCCCCAGCGGGCGTAGGCCTGGAGCACGACCTCGGTGTCGCAGTTGGTCTCGAAGGCGACCCCGTCGTCCTCGAGCTCGGCGCGCAGCTCGCGGAAGTTGTAGACCTCGCCGTTGTAGACGAGGTGGAGCCGGTCGTCGGCGGTGGCGACGGGCTGGTGGCCGTGGTCGAGGTCGATGATCGACAGCCGACGGTGGCCGAGGCTGGCGGCGGGGTGCTCGTAGGTGCCGTGGTCGTCGGGACCCCGGTGCTCGATGCGGTCGAGCATGTCGGACAGCACGCCGGCGTCGGGGGGTCCGAGGAAGCCGGCGATGCCACACATGGTCCGGAGAGGTTACGACGGCTCGTCGGACCCCCTCGACCGACCCGGCGCGCCCTCCGCCACGCCGCCGCCCCCGCCCTCGGCGGTCGTGGCCCGGGGCCACGAGGCGAGCCGGGTCATCGTCGAGCGCGGCCGGGTCGAGGCGCCGGCGGACGCCTCGATCAGGGACCGACCCGCTCGGCGACGGCCTCGGCGACGGCGACCGGGAGCCGGCTGCTCGTCACCTCGAGCCCGGTGTGGCCGAGGTCCCGGCCCCGCTCGGAGGTCTCGAACGGCGTGAGCACGGCGAGGTGGCGATCCACCGAGCGCAGCACCCGCCGCTCCCACGTCGCGGTGGCGACGGCGTCGGCCAGCTCGACCTGGCCGACGAGGGCCAGGCGCCGCCGCCGGCCCCTGGTCGAGGCGCCCGGCGTGCCGCCGGCCGGGCCGCCCCGTCGGCCCGGCGACCAGCCGTCGACGCTGAAGCCCCCGTAGTGCCGGGCGGGGTCGTACCGGTCCAGCACGAAGGTCACCCGCTGGTCGCTGACGGTGACCAACGGGTTCCCGATGAGCTCCAGGCGGGAGGGCTTCCGACCGCCGGGGCGGCCGACCACGACCGCGGCTCCGGCCCGACCCTGCCACCACACCTGCTCGCCGGGACGCAGCCCCAGCGCCCCGCCGCGTCCGACCACGACCGCCCCGCCGGCGGCCTCGACCCCGACCTCCGCGACGGCGATGAACGGGAACCGGACCCGCCGTCCGGTCGATGCCCTCGCCACAGCCACGCTCCCGTCTCTCCGACTCGCCCCCCCGCCTCCCGGTGTCGTCCCACCTCCACCGAGATCGACGAGCTTAGGTGACGGTCGGTGCGCGCAGCCCACCGGGTCGTCGCGCGACGCCGCCCTCGCCGGTCGGCCACCGCCCTCCCCCCGGGTCCGGGTCGCGGCGTGGGATCATCTCCGACGATGGCACCCGGGGGGCGGCAGAGGGTTCGCCCACCGACCGAGGTCACGGTGCGGGTCGATCGGCTCGACCAGCTGTTCGACGCCGGTCCGTTCCGCCACGGCGACCGGGCCCCGCGGGTGGAGGCCGCCCTCGACGAGGCCTACGCCGTGGTGCGCCACAGCGATCGGCGGGCGGGGGTGCGGCTGCGCATCGAGGCGCCCGAGCACGACGACAGCGTCGACCCGGACCGGGTCGGGTCCGCCGTCGCCACCTACTGCGCCCTGCGGGCGGCGGCGGTCGACCGGGAGCACCGGGCCGCGACCCGTGACGGCCGGAGCGCCCTGCTGGTCGGCCTGATCATCCTGGCGGTGGGCCTGCTGGTGTCCCAGGCCATCCACCGCACCTCGCTCCCCGAGGAGCTGACCACCGTGCTCGCCGACGGCCTGTTCCTCGTCGTGGCCTGGGTCGGGCTCTGGTACCCGATCGACACCCTGCTCTACACCCGGCGTGAGATCCGCCACCGGGCCGAGGCCTGGCACCGCCTCGGCGCCGCCGACCTCGACCTGCGCCGGCAGCCCGATCCGTAGGCGTCGGGGCCGGGGAGGCTCGGCCCTCAGCCGATGGCGCCGGAGCGGTGGAGCGCGGCGAGCTGGTGGTCGTCGAGCCCGAGCTCGTCGCCGAGCACCCGGTCGGTGTGCTCGCCCAGCCACGGCACCCGGGTCTCGGGGCCCTCGGCGACCTTCGACATCTTGACGGGGTTGCCGGGCACCAGCACCGGCTGCTCGACGCCGTCGGTGCGCTCGAGCTCGACCAGCATGTGGCGGGCGGCCACGTGGGGGTCGGCGACCACGTCGTCGTCGCGCAGGCAGGGGCCGGCGGCCAGGCCGGCGGCCGCCATGGCCTCGGCCGCCTCGACCTTGGTGCGGTCGGCGGCCCACGCCTCGATGGCGGGCCGCAGCTCCTCCTCGAGGTGGTCGAGCCAGCCCTGCCGATCGGCGAAGCGGGGGTCGTGGACCCACTCGGGGTGACCGATCAGCTCGACCAGGGCGGCGAACTGGTGCTCCCGGCCGACCTGCACGATGAACCAGCCGTCGCGGGCCCGGAAGCCGTGCATGATCAGCGGTCCCAGCTCGCCGTTGCGCAGCCCCATCGACCAGAAGTTGGTGACCAGGTCGGTCATCGCGACCATCGAGTCGAGCATGGCGACGTCGACGTACTGGCCCTCGCCGGTGCGGTCCCGGTGGCGCAGGGCGGCCAGCACCCCGACGACCGCGAACAGGGCGGTGCCGATGTCGCCGAGGCCGCCGACCGGTGCCGCCACCGGCGGCTCGTCGCCCTGGCGCTTGAACTCGTAGATGCCGGACATGGCCTCGACGATCGGGGCGTAGGCCGGCCAGCTGGCGTACGGCGAGGGGACGACGTTTCCGAAGCCCGAGACCGACAGGTAGATGGCCCGGGGGTTGGCGGCCGCCACCTCGTGGTAGCCGAGGCCGAGGCGCTCGAGCGTGCCGGACCTGAAGTTCTCGGCGACCACGTCGACCTTGGTGGCCAGCTGCAGCACCAGGTCCCGTCCCTCGGGGTTCTTCAGGTCGATGGCGACGCTGCGCTTGCCGAGGTTGTTGCGCAGGAAGGTGGCGCCGACCGACCGGCCCTCGGGGTCGGTCATGGCGGGCAGCGAGCCCCGGCCCGAGTCGCCGCCCTTCGGGTGCTCGACCTTGATCACGTCGGCGCCGAGCCGCGCCAGCAGCTGGGTGGCGAAGGGCAGCGACTGCATCTGCTCGAGGGCCAGCACCCGCACCCCGTCGAGCGGCTTGCCGTACCGCTGGGCTCCGGCGTTGGCGATCTCACCGACTCGCATGTCGCTCCTCGCTGCTGCTGCGTGCGATCTGACGGACCGTCAGGGTACGGCCGTCCGCCCCGACGGCGGGATCTGACGGTGCGTCAGGTCGGTTCGTAGGATGCGGCGCATGCGCGGCATCACCGGGTTCGGCGCCTACCTCCCCCACCGGCGGCTCGACCGCACGCGGCATCGCGGCGGTGGCCGGCACCGGTGGCGGCAAGGGCACCCGCACGGTGGCGAGCTTCGACGAGGACACCACGACCATGGCGGTCGAGGCCGGGCGGCTGGCCCTGCGGGACCGGCCCGCCGGCGCCGCCGAGCCGGGGCTGCTGCTCTTCTCGACGGTCGCCCCGGCCTACGTCGACAAGACCAACGCCACCGCCGTCCACGCCGCCCTGCGCCTGCCCGCGACCACCACCGCGCTCGACCTGAACGGCGCCGCCCGCTCGGCGGTGGGCGCGCTGGCCCTGGCCCTCGACCAGCCGGGCGAGGCCCTGGTGGTGGCCGCCGACATCCGCACCGGGCTGCCCGGCAGCCCCGACGAGGCGACCGGCGGCGACGGCGCCGCCGCGCTGCTCGTGGGTGGCGGCGATCGCGATGGCGACGGCGGCGGACCGCCGGTGCTGGCCGAGCTGATCGGCCGGGCGTCGGTCACCCACGAGTTCCTCGACCGGTGGCGCACGCCGGGCGACGTCCGCTCGAAGACCTGGGAGGAGCGCTTCGGCGAGATCCAGTACGTGCCGCTCGGCACCCAGGCCTGGAAGGACGCGCTCCACGCCGCCGGGCTCGAGGCCGAGCAGGTCGACCGGGTCGCCATCGCCTCGACCCACGCCCGCGCCGCCCGTTCGCTGACCCGCAGCCTCCACCTCGGCGAGGGGGTGCTGGTCGACGACCTGTCCGCCACCGTCGGCAACACCGGCGCCGCCCACCCGCTCCTGCTGCTCGCCGCCGCCCTCGAGGCCGCCGGGCCCGACCAGGTCGTCGCCCTGGTGAGCCTGGCCGACGGGGCCGACGTGCTGCTGTTCCGCACCACCGCGGCGCTGGCCGGGCACCGGTCGGCCCGGCCGGTCGCCGAGCAGGCCGCGGCCGGCGCCGGGGCACCGGTCCCCTACGGCAAGTTCCTGGCCTGGCGGGGGCTGCTCACCCCCGAGCCGCCCCGCCGCCCCGAGCCGGCCCGGCCGTCGTCGTCGGCGGCCGTGCGCAGCGAGGACTGGAAGTTCGGCTTCGTCGGGTCGCAGGAGCGCGACACCGGCGCCGTGCACCTCCCGCCGCAGCGGGCGTCGTCGAGCACCGGCGCGGTCGACGAGATGGACCCGATCCCGATGGCCGACGCCACCGGCACCGTGGTCACCTTCACCATCGACAAGCTCGCCTACTCCCCCAGCCCGCCCATCGTGTTCGCGGTGGTCGACTTCGACGGCGGCGGTCGCCTGCCGGTCGAGCTCACCGACGTCGAGCCGAGCGAGGTGGCCATCGGCGACCGGGTGGAGATGACCTTCCGCAAGCTGTTCACTGCAGACGGGATCCACGACTACTTCTGGAAGGCCCGACCCGCGCACGACCGGCCCCGAGGAGGCTGACGATGGGAAGCCACGGCATCAAGGACCGGGTCGCCATCATCGGGATGGGCTGCACCCCGTTCAAGGAGCACTGGGACAAGGGCCTCGACGACCTGGCGCTCGAGGCGTCGCTCGACGCCTTCGCCGACGCCGGGGTCGACAAGGACACCGTCGACGCCTACTGGGTGGGCACCGCCCAGGGCGGCATGAGCGGCATGCTGCTGGCCAAGCCGCTCCAGCTCGAGGGCAAGCCGGTGACGCGGGTCGAGAACATGTGCGCCACCGGCTCCGAGGCCCTGCGCCAGGCCGCCTACGCGGTGGCCAGCGGGGCCTACGACATGGCCATGGCGGTCGGCGTCGAGAAGGTGAAGGACTCCGGCTACCAGGGCCTCAACGCCTTCCCGGTGCCGAACGACGGCACCGCCCGCACCCTCACCGCCGCGGCCATGTTCTCGATGGTCGCGCCCGCCTACGCCGAGCGCTACGGCGTCGACCGCGACGAGCTGCGCCGGGTGTTGGCCCGCATCGCCTCGAAGAACCACTTCAACGGCGCCCGCAACCCGCGCGCCCAGTTCCGCAGGGAGATGGGCGTCGACGCCATCTGCAGCATGCCGGCGGTGGCCGGCGACCTGGGCGTGTTCGACTGCGCCGGGGTGGCCGACGGGGCGGCCGCCGCCATCGTCGTGCGGGCCGAGGACGCCGGGCGGTACTGCGAGGACCCGCTCTACGTCAAGGCGCTGTCGATGGTGGCCGGCAACGGCGGCGGGCTCACCGACCCCGACTACGACTACACGACCTTCCCCGAGATCGCCCGCTGCGCCGAGGACGCCTACCAGCAGGCCGAGGTCACCGACCCCCGCCGCCAGCTGGCCATGGCCGAGGTCCACGACTGCTTCACCCCGACCGAGCTGGTGCTGATGGAGGACCTCGGCTTCAGCGACCGGGGCATGGCCTGGAAGGACTGCGAGGCCGGGTGCTTCGACCTCCACGGCGACCTGCCCGTGAACCCCGACGGCGGCCTGAAGAGCTTCGGCCACCCGGTCGGCGCCAGCGGCCTGCGCATGATGTTCGAGGCGTGGCTGCAGCTGCGGGGCCGGGCCCCCGACGAGCGCCGCATCGAGACCGTCGACGCCGGCCGCACCCTGGCGCTGACCCACAACCTGGGCGGCTACCCGGGCGAGATGGTCAGCTTCATCTCCATCCTCGGCTCCGAGCTGGGCTGAGCCTCGGACGCGGCCGGCCGGCCGACGACCGCTCGCTGATCACGAGCGGAGAGCGTCGGCGAGGGCGTGCCAGCTGGGCTTGGGGACGAGGTGCTCGTCGCTGATGGTGGCGGCGCCGTAGCCGGGCTTCTGTCCGGGGATCCAGCTGTGGCGGTCGGTGAAGCCCCACACGATGAACATCGGGCAGCGGGCGGCGGCCAGGCAGGTGCGGACCAGGCCGCCGAGCACGGACGCCTGCTGGTCGAGCTCGGCCGGGGTGGCCGGCAGCCGCAGCGCCGAGGTCCCACTCGCTGACGGCGACGTCGAGGCCCGCGGCGTTCACCCGTGCCATCTGCCGGGCCACGGCCGCCTCGTCGATGGTGGTGAAGCCCGGGAAGAGGTGGAACTGCGAGCCCAGCCCGTCGATGGGCACCCCCTGCGCCTTCAGGTCGAGCGCCATCTGCACCATGCGGTCGGTCTTCGGCCCCGGCATCTGCACGTCGAAGTCGTTCAGGTAGAGCTTCGCCCCCGGATCGGCCTGGTGGGCGAAGCGGAAGGCCATCGGGATGTAGTCGGGGCCGATCAGCCGCATCCACACGTTCTGGCGCAGGGCGGCGCCGCCGTCGTCGAGCGGCTCGTTGACCACGTCCCACGACACCACCTTCCCCTTCAGGTGCCCGACCTCGGCCTGGATGTGTCGGCGCAGCACCTCGATGGCCTGGTCCCGGGTGAAGGTGGCGTGCTCCAGCCAGTCGGGGTTCTGGAAGTACCAGACGAGGATGCCGCCCTTCACCTGCTGGTGGTGGGCCCCGGCGAAGGCGACCAGCCGGTCGAGCCCGCTGAAGTCGAACCGTCCGGGCGAGGGCTCCGTGGCGTCCCACTTCGAGGCGTTCTCCGGCGTGACCAGGTCGAACTGCTCGCCGAGCACCCGGGCGTAGTCGGGCTCGCCGGTCAGGGCGGCGTCGTCGACCGCGGTGCCGAGCAGCACGTGCCGCCGCTCGGCCAGCGTCCGCAGGCTGGTCGCCGCCCCGCCGCCGGCCGGGTCGGACGAGCCGGGACGCCCGGCCGATCGCGGTCCGGACGACCCGCCGCTGCAGCCCGCCGCCAGCACCGCGACCACGACGAGGGCAGCGACGAACCGGGGCACACCCCATGGTCGCAGCCGGAGGCGCCCCGCCGGGCGAACCGCTCCGGCGAGGGACAGACTTCCGGCCATGCCGAACGACACCGACTTCTCCGACCTCGCGGCCGTCTACCTGAACTGCACGCTCAAGCCCTCGCCCGAGGTGTCGAACACCCAGGGCCTGGTCGACCGCTCGGCGGCGATCATGGCCGCCCAGGGCGTCGCCGTCGAGCAGTTCCGCATCGTCGACCACGACGTGGCCACCGGCGTGTACGACGACATGACCGAGCACGGCGCGTCCAGCGACGGGTGGCCGCCGATCCTCGAGGCGGTGCTGGCCGCCGACATCCTGGTGCTGGCCATGCCGATCTGGCTGGGCGACAAGTCGTCGGTCGCCACCCGGGTCGTCGAGCGGCTCTACGGCCACAGCGGTGCGTACAACGACAAGGGGCAGTGGGCGTACTACGGCCGGGCGGGCGGCTGCCTGGTCACCGGCAACGAGGACGGCGTCAAGCACTGCGCCATGAACGTCCTCTACTCGCTGCAGCACATCGGGTACACGATCCCGCCGCAGGCCGACGCCGGCTGGATCGGCGAGGTCGGTCCGGGGCCGAGCTACCTCGACGAGGGCTCCGGCGGACCCGAGAACGACTTCACCAACCGCAACACCACCTTCATGACCTGGAACCTGCTGCACCTGGCCCGGCTGCTGAAGGACGCCGGCGGCTTCCCGGCCGGCGGCAACGTCCGGCGCGAGTGGGACGAGGGCCACGTCTACGGCACCCCGGCGCCGGGCGGCCCGCAGCACCCCAACCCCGAGTACCGCTGAGCGACGGCGACCCGCTCCCGGCAGCCTGCTTCGGGCGGCCGCCGCTCCCGGTGCGTACCGTGGCCTGATGCCCGACTCCGTCGCCGAGGCCGCCCGGCGGGTGGGGCCCGACATCGGCGCCCGCAGCTCCGCCATCGAGGCGAACCGGACCCTGCCCCCCGACGTCGTCGACCTCCTCACCGGGGCCGGGCTGTTCAAGGCGTTCGTGCCGGCTCGCTACGGCGGCGCCCAGGCCACCGCGCTCGACGGCCTGTCGGCCATCGAGGAGGTCGGCTACCACGACGGGTCGGCCGGGTGGTGCGTGATGATCGCCGCCACCACCGGCGTGCTCGGCGGGTTCCTGCCGCCGGCGCACGCCGAGGCGATCTACGCCCGACCCGACGCGGTCACCGGCGGGTTCGCCGCGCCGATGGGACGGGCCACGGTGGTCGACGGCGGGCTGTCGGTCACCGGTCGCTGGCAGTGGGGTTCGGGGTCACGGCACTGCACGGCGCTCGGCGGCGGCTGCCTGGTGGTCGACGGCGACGGCGCCCCGTCGCCCCGCTCCGCCGACGGGCTGATCGCCCCCTTCGTGCTCTTCGAGCCGGACCAGGTCGAGCTGCTCGACACCTGGTACGTCAGCGGGCTGCGGGGCACCGGCAGCACCGACTACACCGTCGACGCCGCCTTCGTGCCCGAGGGGCGGTGGGTCCAGATCGGCACCACCCGGCCCACGGTCGACGCCCCGCTCTACCGCTTCTCCTTCTACGGCCTGCTGGCCCTGGGCATCGCCGCGGTCGCCGCCGGCCTGGCCCGCCGGGCGGTCGACGAGCTGGTCGGGCTGGCCGGGTCGAAGCGGCCCCAGGGCAGCAGCAAGGTCCTGGCCGACCGGGCGCCGGTGCAGGCCGAGGTGGCCCGGGCCGAGGCCGCCCAGCGATCGAGCTGGACCTTCCTCGCCGATCGGGTGGCGGCCACGTGGGAGGCCCTCGAGGCCGGGCGCCCCCTCGCCGTGGAGGACAAGCGGTCGCTGCGCCTGGCCGCCACCCACGCCACCGAGCAGGCGGCGGCGGCGGTCGACCGCCTGTACACCGCCGCCGGTGGCGCCGCCGTGTACGACGACAGCCCGCTGCAGCGGATCTTCCGCGACGTCCACGTCGCCACCCAGCACGCCATGGTCGCGCCCCGGACCTTCGAGCTGACCGGCCGGATGCGCCTCGGCCTCGACACCGACACCCGCCAGCTCTGAACTGCGCTGCCGGTCGGTCCCCCAAGGCCGAACGTGTCGCAGTCGTCGGGCCAGCGCCCATCCAACTGCGACGAGTTGCGGAGGGAGGAGGCGGGTTCGGCCGGGCGACGCTCCCTCGCCGGCCGACGCCCCCGCACGTAGGGTCGGCGCGGTGGACGTGGGGCTCTCGGACGACGACCCGCGGCGGGTGGAGCTGCGGGCGTGGCTGGCCGAGCACCCCCGTCCGACGCGCGCCGAGCTGGCCGAGGCCGGGCTGGTGGCGGCCCACTGGCCGCCGCCCTGGGGGCTCGGCGCCGACGCCGAGCACCAGCTGATCGTCGAGGACGAGCTCCGGCGGGCCGGCGTCGGACCGGTGGGTGCCGACCGGTCGGGCCAGATCGGGCTGGGGTGGGCCGGACCGACGATCCTCGCCGGCGGCACCCCCGAGCAGCACCGGCGCTGGCTGCCCGGCATCCTCGACGGCACCGAGCCGTGGTGCCAGCTGTTCAGCGAGCCCGACGCCGGCTCCGACCTGGCCTCGCTGCGCACCCGGGCCGACCGCGACGGCGACCACTACGTGGTGAACGGCCAGAAGATCTGGTCGACCTGGGCCGACACCGCCCGCTGGGGGATCCTGCTGGCCCGCACCGACCCCGAGGCGCCGAAGCACCGGGGCATCAGCTACTTCGTGCTCGACATGGCGTCGCCCGGCGTCGAGGTCCGCACGATCATCGAGATGACCGGCGGCAACCACTTCAACGAGACCTTCCTCTCCGACGTGCGCGTCCCGGTCGACTGCCGGATCGGGCCCGAGCACGGCGGCTGGGCGCTGGCCAAGGTCACCCTCGGCAACGAGCGGGTGTCGCTCTCCAGGGCGGGCTGCTCTGGGGCATGGGACCCGACGACGGCGACGTGCTCGACCGGCTGCGATCGACCGGGGTGGCCGATCCGCTCCGTCGCCAGCAGGCCGCCGAGGTGCGGACCGAGGCCGAGGTGCTGCGGCTGCTCGGCCGGCGGATCGTGTCCTCGGCCATGGCCGGGCGCGACCCGGGGCCGGAGGCGTCGATCCGCAAGACGCTCTCCGACGTCCACGGCCAGACGGCCCTCTCGCTGGTCAAGGACCTGGAGGGCCCCGCCGGCATGCTCGGCCGCCAGGACGCCCACGCCGAGGAGGCCGACGAGTGGCACTGGGGCTACCTGTTCAGCCGAGCGCTGACCATCGGCGGCGGCACCAGCGAGGTCCAGCGCACCATCATCGGCGAGCGCCTCCTCGGCCTCCCCCGCGAGCCCAAGCCGTGACCCGAACTCCCGACCGCTCCGCGCCACACCCCGTCCGGCGCCGAACTTGTCGTGGTTGTTCGCGCGCTGCTCACGCAACCACGACAGGTTCGGGTCGGGGGCGGGTGAGGTGAGCGACGTCGAGCGTGACGGGTACGAGTGCGTGCGGTTCGAGCGGGTCGAGGGCCACGTGCTGGTGGTGACCGTCGACCGGCCCGGCGACCCGCTGAACCGGGTGGACGACCGGCTCCACGAGGAGCTGGCCCGGCTGTTCGCCGACCTGCGCGAGGAGAACGACGCCCGAGCGATCCTGCTCACCGCCGAGGGGACGGCCTTCTCCGCCGGCGGCGACTTCGCCTGGTTCCCCGCCCTGCAGGACAGGGAGGTCGCCGAGCAGGTCCGCAAGCAGGGCAAGTCGCTGATCTGGGACCTTCTCGACATCCCGGTCCCGTTGGTCTGCTGCCTGCAGGGCCACGCCGTCGGGCTGGGGGCGTCGATCGCCCTGCTGTGCGACGCCACCTTCGTGGCCGAGTCGGCCACCCTCGCCGACCCCCACGTGCGGGTCGGCATCGTGGCCGGTGACGGCGGCACCGTGGCCTGGCCGTTGGCGGTCGGGCCGATGGCGGCCAAGCGCTACCTGCTCACCGGCGACGCGGTGCCGGCCGCCGAGGCGGCCCGGATGGGGCTGGTCACCGAGGCGTGCCCCGACGACGAGGTCCACGACCGGGCCCTGACCTTCGCCCGCCGACTGGCCGCCGGCGCACCGCTCGCCGTGCAGTACACCAAGCAGGCGGTGAACAAGCTGGTGAAGGACGCGCTCAACACCAGCTTCGACGTGGCCACCGCCCTGGAGCTGGTGACCTTCGCCAGCCACGACCACCAGGAGGCGCTGGCCGCCCTCGCCGAGCGCCGCGACCCGACCTTCAGGGGACGGTGACGATGCGGAGCCGCCAGGCGGAGCAGCACCACCGGACGACCGACATGCCGAAGGCGCGCCGGCGAAGAGCCGGCGCCAGCAACACGTGACGATGCGCAGCCGCGACGACGAGCCGGTCGACCTGTACACGGGGTTGATGACGACCCGGGCCATGCGGCGCTTCACCGACGAGCCGGTGGTCGACGCCGACCTCGAGCGGTGCCTGGCCGCCGCCGTCCAGGCGCCGAGCGGCGGGAACATCCAGCCGTACCAGTTCGTGGCCGTGACCGACCCCGACCGCCGGGCGGCGATCGGCGAGTGGTACCTGCGGGCCTACGACCGCTACGAGCCGGTGGTGCTGGCGCAGTTCCCGCCCTTCGACGACCCCGAGGCCGAGCGCCGCCACCGACGGAACTGGGCCATGAGCCGGACCCTGGCCGAGACCATCGGGACCGCCCCGGCCATGGTGCTGGTGGTCATGCCCCGCATCGAGATGACCGTGGCCGACGACGAGGGCCCGCTCGACGTGGGCCCGACCTACGCGTCGGTCTACCCGGCGGTCGAGAACCTGATCCTGGCCGCCCGGGCCCTGGGACTCGGCACCTGCCTCACCACCGTGTTCCGGGTGTACGAGGCCGAGGTCCGCGCCGTGTGCGCCATCCCGGATCGCTACGAGGCTGTGGCGCTGCTGCCCATCGGCCACCCGGTCGGGAGCTGGGGGGTGGCGCCCCGCCGGCCGGCCCCGTCGATCACCCACTGGAACCAGTGGGGCGACAAGCGCCGCTGACCGCGCGAGTCGTCTGGGTCTGTCCAATCGGGGCCCCCCGACCGAAGGCTCGGGAACGCGGCTCTCAAGCGGTTCATCCTGGGCCGAAGGCTGAGCGGATGGTCACTCGGCACTCTGACGAACGGTCCCGCAACCGACATGACGTAGCACTTCTGACTGAAGCCGTTGCGAGCCCACTCGTCCAGCGAAAGGGCATCCATGAGCGACCGTTCCCCCAGCGAGCGGACGTCCCGCTCCCAGGGCCGGTCGGCGGCGAGCATCCGAGTGGTCCACACGCTCGTCGCCAGCCGGCTGAAGCCCAGGCCACCGAGACCAGACCACGTTTGACCGGCCCGATCCACATAGCACCAGTCCTCCCACCCCCCGGCGAAGGTGTCGAGGGCCATGACCGCCGCGGCCAATCGAACATCGAGGCCGGACCGGACCTCGCCCAGCCGACCTTCAGCGAGCTGCTGCAGTCGCGGATGTCCGCTCCGAGCGAGCACGCAGGTGAGCCCCCCGCGAACGTCTGCCTCATCGACGGGGAAGGGCCAGCACAGCAAGGTGACCAAGCCGTCGACCTCGATCGGCTCGACGCCCGGCTTCCAGGACCGGGTCCCGATGCCGATGTCCTCGAACAGCACCTTCACCTCGTCGCTCGTCAACGCCCAGGCAGGATCCAGGCGGGCGCGCAGGGCGAGCTCGCGTTCCTTGGCGAACCCATGCGCCTCGGAGACGCGGCCGGCTCGCACCCACAGCCGAACGATCGCATGGGCCGTCCGGACCTTGTACCAGTCGACGCGGCCCTCACGGAGCAGGTCACCGGCGGCGTCGGCACCGACCTCGACGAGCTCGTCGAGGCGAGGGATGTCCGCAGGGACGGGCGCGGGGAACAGCAACGTCTCCAGGGCCATGGCGGCGCGCTCGGGGCCGCTGGCGCGACGGGGCGCGGCCGATCCGGTCGATCACGTCGTCCACGCGCGCCTGGGGAGCGCTGCTCACGTGATCGCTGCCGCGTCGATCCGCGCCAGCAGCGGGGCCAGCCCCAGCGCTTCGGCCTCCGCTCGGACCTCCTGCACGAGCGACTGCGAGCGGGTCCGATCTTCGAGCTCGCAGGCGAGGTCGAACCGGGCCCAGGCCGACCACGGTCGTGCGCCCATGCTGTCGGCCTGCTCGACGGCTCGCTCGAGTCGCACCAGACCAGCGCGGCGCCGACCGACGAGGCACTGGAGGCGACCGATGACCCGATCGATCGGACCGAAGGACGCACCGACCATGGCCGTGCGCGGAACCGTGCCCGACCAGGGTTCGAGCAGCGGCAGGAGCCGGAGGGCCGTGCTCGCCGGTGCGACCGACAGGGCCGCCCACGCAGCGAGGCTCAACTCGAGCGTCGTCATCAGCGAGCGAGGCGACGTCTGCAGATCGTCGATCACCCGATCGAGCACCTCGATCGCCGGCTGGCGCTCGCCGAGCTCGGCACGTGCCGCCGCCTGCGCCGCTCGATAGCTCAGCACCCCGGGGAACTGGGCTGCGGCTGCGTCGACGGTCGGAACCAGCCCTTCGATGCCGCCCCGAAGCAGGGCGGTGACGAACTGGTGGAACGTGCGGCTACCTGCAGCATCGGGCACGTGGTGCTCGGCGCCGAACCGGGCCGCCTGCTCCGAGCAGCGCTCCGCCTCCTCGAACCGGCCGGCTTGGAGGGCCAGGTCGGAGCGGACGACGGGTTCGAGCCACAGGAAGACGGGAAGGCGGAGACGCGCCGCACCGCGAGCGAACACCGAGAGATCCGCTTCGGCAGCGCGCACGTCACCGGCCACCAGCTCGAAGCCGATCCTGAACAGATACCCGTCCGCCCAGGACAGGGTCGGGTGATCGACGTCAGCCCCGATCGCCCCCAGCAACCGGTCGGCGGCCTCGATGCCCGCAGCGACGTCGGGTTGGCCGGCGCACAGGTACACCTCGGCCCGAAGGAGCTCGGCTGGCTTCCGATCGCCCGCTGCCGCTCGAAGGCGGTCGAGGAGCACCACGACCTCGTCGGTGGCCCCCTCGCTGACGAACCGGTGTCCGAGGACCTCGGCCAAGACCTCGAGCCCGAGCGCTCCCCGTGCGTCATCGGCCAGCACGCGATCGATGAGACCGAGCACCGGGTCTCCGGGGGTCAGCGATGCGTAGAACCGGGTGGCGGCGGAGAGGATGTCGCCGACCATCTCCCGGTGCCCCGAATCGAGCGCCAGGGTGAACGCCTCCTCGAAGGTCCGCATGGCGGCGGGCCGCCCGCTGAGCCCCATGCGGGCCCGGCCCCGTTGCACCAGCAGATCGATGATCATCGGTGCGTCGTCCTCGCCCGCCTCCCGTGCCAGCTCGAGTGCGGCCGAGGTCAAGAGCAGCGCCTCGGCCCAGGCGGTGAGGTCGAGGGCTCGGGACACCGCTCGTCGCAGCCCGACGATCACATCGCCTCGGTCGACGAGCGGCAGCGCCCGGTACAGGTGGTAGGCGCGCGCCATGTCGTCGGCCGGCTCGTGGCCCAGCGTGGCGACCACCGACCGGTGCAAGGCCGAGCGGTCGGCAGGGGTGAGCCCGTCGAGCAGGGTCCGGCGGAGGAGCTCGTGCTCGAAGTGGAGTTGCCCCATCGAGTGCTCGGCGTGCACGACGACACCTGTCTGCACCGCGGGAGCGAGCTCGCCCTCGACCTCTTGCCGGCCCCGACCGACCACCGTGGCGAGCTGGTCGAGGCCCACCTGCGGACCGAGCACGGCTGCCGCTCGGAGCAGGCACTGCGTCGTCGTGGGCAGTGCGTCGATGCGGCGCTCGAGCGCCGCCCGGGCGGCGAGGGGCACGTTCGGACCGTCCAGGTCGAAGGTCGACGCGCGCTGGTCGATCCGATCGACGGGGTCGTGGAGCATGGTCGACACGAAGTACGGGTTCCCGTCGGTCGCCTCCATCAACCTCTCGGCCACCTCGAGCCGTCGGTGCTCCGGAACCTCCGGGTGCCGAGCTGCCACGAGCTCGGCGACGTCATCCACCGCGAGCCCGCCGAGCTCGCAGACCGCAGCACCGGGGATGGTCGACAGCTCGGCGATGAAGTCCTGCCATGCGGTGCTCGGCCGACCTGGTCGGGCGGCGACGAGCAGGCAGAGGTTCGGCGAGGCTCGTCGGGCCAGGTGGTGGATGCCTGCGAGGGAGACGCTGTCGGCCCATTGGAGGTCGTCGAGGACGAGCAGCGTCGAGGTGCCGCGCTCGAGCGACGTGCTGTCGACGACCGCCTCGAGCAGCGGCAAGAGCCGGAACTCTCGGCGGTCGATGGCCTGATCGCCGCCGTCGACCAGCAGCAGCAGCTCCCGGACCGCTTCGCCGACCAGCGAATCGCTCCGACCGAGCGGAGCGAAGGCCGTGCGAAAGACGCTGAAGGGCATGGCCACACCTGGCTGGGCCCAGCCGTGGAGCACGGTGGTGCCCTCGGCGGCGGCCCGATCGCCGATCTCGGCGAGGAGTCGGGACTTGCCGATCCCGGCCGGTCCGAGCACGCAGTGGAAGCACCCGGCTGCGGGACTCCGCGACCGGCCGAGCTGCGCCGCCAGATCGTCGACCACTCGAGCACGCCCGGCGAACGGACCGCGACGGAAGGCCCCGAGGGATGCGGGCACCGTCGCCGGGACGGCCTCGCGGCCCACGTCAGGCGGCCGTTGCAGAGCGCTCCGCCTGGTCAGGTCGAGTGAGGGGTCTTGCCGTAGGATCGACGATTCGAGCTCGGTGAGCTCGCGGCTCGGAACCAGGCCTGAACCGTCGGCGAGCCGCCGGCGGAGCCGTTGGAAGGTGGCGAGGGCATCGGTCTGCCGGCCGGTGCGGTAGAGCGCCAGCATCAGATGTCGGGTGAAGCGCTCCGCCTCGGGGTGGCTGTCCACGACCGACTCGAGATCGCCGATCAGCTCGCTCGATTCCCCGAGATCCAAGCGGGTCGAGAACAGGAGATCGAGTGCATCGAGCCGCGCGGCATCGAGCTGGTGGGCGACGAGCGAGAGCATCGGTACGTCGACATCCACGAAGGCGGGACCTCGCCAGAGCCCCAGCGTGCTCCGGAGCAGCACGACCGCTCGCTTCGCATCACCGTCGTCGACCAGCAGCCGGGCCTCGCCGAGCAGCCGCTCGAATCGAACGTGGTCGACCGCATCGGGTTCGATGGCGAGCCGGTAGCCCGCCGCCTGCGACACGATGTCCACCGCACTCCCGTCGATGGAGTCGAGGTGCTGGCGGAGCCTGCTCACGTGCATGCGCAACGACGCACGAGCCGTGGGCGGCGGTGACTCGCCCCACAGGGCATCGATCAACGTGTCACCGGGCACCACCTCGGCGGGCTGTCGGACCAACATGCCGAGCAACGAGCGAAGGCGCTCGCCACGCAGGTCGACCTCGCGGCCCACCCCCGCGACTTGAAGCGGCCCGAGCACCCGCACCTCCACCGCCACGACCTCCTCCCTTCCCGAACCCTAGCCCCGGGCGAAATACGGTTGTCGGAGGCAACCTGGTGAAGCTGCGGCCCGTCCCGTCGCCACTAGCTCGAGAAGCCCAGGCCCATCTCGTGCGTCGCCTCGGCTAGGTCGCCCTCGGCGACGACCGCGTAGGCATCAGCGGCTGCCGCCACCAGCGCTCGGGCGGAATCGACGTCGCCGATCCGCTCGAGCCCCAGTCCCATGAGCGCCGTCTGCTCGACGACGGCCCGGTCGTACTGCTCACGTCGGAGTACGGGTCGCAGGCTGGTGTCCACCAGCTCGACACGGAGGCGCGTCGAGTCAGGGAAGGGTACGTGGTCGATCACGACCCGGGCCTCGTCGACGGCGACGACGGCCACGACCTCGGGGGTGCCACCTTCTTCACCGTCGACGACGCGCACGAACAGGTCGCGGCGGTTCGGAACACCGTCGGGCAGGTCGACGATCAGCTGCTCACCATCCCGAGCCACGCTGAGGGTCGGCACGAGCGAGCCGAGCTGGGTGACGACCTCGTCGTCCAGCCCACCGAACCAGATCGGGACGTCCTCGGCGGTGGCGCCGTCGGCTTCGACGGCTGCGTTCGCGAACCTGGAGAGCGCCATCGTGGCCGTGGCAACCGTCGTCGACCGGGCCTCGGCGGGAACGTTGGGCAGCCGGGCGAGCCGCCGAGAGAGCGCTTCCCGACCCAGCTCGGACAGGCGGTCACCATCGGGTGCCGCGTCACGCCCGTCGTCGACCTGACGCAACTCGCCCGGCTCGGGTGGCTCTTCGAACGCCGACCGGAGCGCCTCGGGCAACTCCTCGAGCACCGTTCGTGCGAACGGGGTGGGCGCGATGGCGCCGATCCACAGTGCGGTCAGGCGGGGCGGTGTCGTCGACGGGTCGAATCGGGCGGTCACGCCGTCGCGATCGATGCCGACCTGGCCGGCAGGAGCGGCCTGGTCGACGGCCTCGACCCCGATGAGCGTCGGCGCCACGTCGTGACGCCCGATCGTCCAGTTCACGGCGATCCCTCCCGGTCGACGTACAGCGCGGGCTCGTCGCCAGCGAGGCCGGCGCCGGACACGACGTGCCCTCCTCGGGCGACGACGGCTTGAAGGTACTCGACCTGAAGAGGGGTGATCTCGTCCCCCGGGGCGATGACCGGGATACCGGGCGGGTAGGCGGCGACGATGTCGGCGGCGACACGACCTTCCGACTCTCCGAGGACGACCACCTCGCGGACGATCGTCGACCCGCTGCGCTCCCTCCGGCCTCGGTCCGAGTCGAAGGGAGATGGCAAGCAGGCGAGGGTCACAGGTGGGCAATCGCGAGCGGCGCGAGCAGCGGCGTCGATGGCCAGCCCGATGTCGACGTCGTCGACCTGGAACGGCACGAGGAAGAGGACCGAGTGGAACCCGTCGCGCTCGACGACGACGTCGAGGTCGGACAGGCACACGGCGACGTCGAACCCGGACCGCCCGTGCACGTCGACCACGACCTTGAGCGGGTCCGTTGGCGTTCCGCTCGGTCTTGCCGGTCGACCCTGAGGGTCGCGTCCGACGAGCTTCGTGGTTTCGAGCCCCGTCGCCAGATCGTCCGCCAGCCGCATGGACTCCCCGATCCGCGCCTCGCCCTCGTCGACCAGCAGCCCGGTCGCAGCCTCGAGCGAGGCGAGCAGCGGCAGGTTGGGACTGGTGGTCACGGTGCTTCGGACCGTCGCCTCGATCCGGCGGCGATCATCCTCCGGTACTCGATGGGCGACGAGCAGGACGGCCGTGCCCTGGCGTCCGCCGCCCTGCTTGTGCACCGACGTCGTGACGATGTCGGCACCGTTGTCGAGAGCTCGATGACCTCGAAGGCAGGAGTGGAAGCGGAGGTGGGCGCCCCAGGCCTCGTCGACGACGAGCGCCGGTCGACGCCGGCTCAGGCCGCCGTCGCTCCACGCGTCGGTCTTCGTGCGGATCGCGGCGACGTCGGCGATCGCGCCCTCGTAGGTGACGGAGTTGCACCAGAGGTGGGAGGTGTCGGGGTGGCGTTCGAGGGCATCCGGAACACAGGAAGGGTCGAGCGGAGCGACGGCGTCGAAGGACACATCCCAACCGGGGTGGTCGAGGTAGTACCAGGGCACGCGGTGGGCGTCGAGGGCGTGGATCACCGCCTTGTGGGCGATGCGGTTCACCCCGACGAGCGGCGACTCGCACCACTGCGAGATCCACTCCGCCACCGCTCGGATGGCGCTGGTGCTGCCATCGAGGAAGGGGAACGCCCTGGCTGCGCCGTGCGCGTCGGCCAGCCGCCGCTCGACCTGTTCGAACACCCCGCTGCCCTCGGTCGACGAACCCAGCCGGCGATCCGAGAGCGACGTCTCGTACTCGATCGACAGCGGTGCCGGCTCGTGGTCCGGGAGGATGGACGGCGTGCAGAAGCGGGAGCGGTGGACGCTCTCGACCAGCGTGGAGTACGTGAAGGAGCGGTCGCTACCGGCGGCGATCCGTTGCCGGACCTGCGCTTCGAAGCGGGCGTCGTACTCGGCGCAGGCGATCCCGGTCGCCGTACCGTCCGCCAGGTCGATGGCCTCGAGCTGCTTGCGAACCTGCTCGAGCGCCAACCGCCGGCAGGTCGCGTGCACCGCCCCGCGCCGGCCATCGCAAGCCGCGTGCACCTGCACCGCCCGCCAGAGCTCGTTCGCCTCGGGCGAGCCGAACGGCCCCGCCACCGATCGGCGCGCTGATGGGTCGGTCGGACCATCGACGCTCATCGCTCCCGTCCCCTCCCGTCGACCTCGTCGCCGGCGATCACGATCGCACACGTCCGTCGGAGGCGCCACGAGCACGGCGCTGACCGATGCGCAACAGTTGACCCATGACGAGGACCGACCGGGGAAGCCTGCAGCCCGGTGACGTCCTGCTGTTCCGCCGACCGGATGCGGCCTGGAGCTGGGACTTCGTCCAGGCTGACCCAGCGCTTCGCAGGAAGTACCCCCTCGCGGCATTCGAAGCCACCATCTCGCTGCACGACCTGATCGCCGAGCTCGACGGGTGTGCCTTCACCCACGCCGCCATCGTCATCGAGCAGGGCACCGATCCCCTGATCGGGAACTCGGACCAGGACGATCTGCGCCTCGCCCGCCTCAGCGAGATCGAGTGGGAGTACGGGGCCCACCAGGTCACCGTCCGCCGGGCGAAGGACCCCGCACCGAACCTCGTCGACCAGTTGGTCTCCGAGGCAAGGGCGCTGACGATCACGCCGAGCGGAGCGCCCGCCTACCCGAACCTCGACCTGCTGCCGGCCGGTCACCTGTTGTCGCTCCGGAACCGCCCGCTGCAGCTCCCCTTCCTGGACGACGACGAGAACCGCGTGCTGAACCTGGCGCTTCGCTTCGCCGCGGACACGGGGACCGCCAGGGCGCTCGCCCGCTGGCGGGTCCTCCAGGCGGGCCACCCCCACGGGTACATGTGCGCGGCCTACGTGGCCCGTGCCTTCGAACAGGCCGGTTGGCCGCTGAAGCCCGCGGTGCGCCCGCTCCCCGGACTCGGCCGGGTCACCCTCGACCACGAGGTCTTGGAGACGGTGCGTGGGGTGTTCGGACACATCCACGGGGCAGCGCCACGGCCGCCGGGACAGCACATCGTCACGTGGGTGAGGGACCAGATCGCCGCCACCCTCGATCGCGACCAGCGGTTCATCCGGGAGGACGACGGTTGGACCGACTGGCTCCCCATCGCGCCGAGTCCCGGCCAGGTCGGGCTCGAAGACGTCTGCCTCGACCAGCTCGTGACCGACTGCGCTGCGGTCGCGGACGCGCCGATGGTGGCGCTGCTGGCGACCGCCTACGACCTCGAGCACAGCGACCAGCTCGAGACCGTCGGCGAGTGCCGCTGGGGCTAGCTCTCGGCGATGCAACCACTTGCGACTCGAGCGCCAGCTGCTCGCGACGGCTGGCCCGCAGGTCATGACGACTCGCTGTCGTCCTCCACTGCCACGAACCTGCGCGCCTGCTCGAGCTCATCCAGGTAGGAAGCTGAGTTCGACCCGCTGCGCCGTCGACACGACGGCCTGACCGCCTGCAACCGCCGAGGGTGGGCCTGCGGGGTCAGGAGCGAGTCGCGACGCGTGAGGCCACCCACTCGGCCTCGGCCTCACCCAGGTCAGTCGTCGGCCCGCCGGCGACGAACGGCCAGAACTCCTCGGCGACACCACGCCAGTCGGCGGTCGCGCCGAGCTGACCGAGCACCGCGTAGAGGCCGAGGTTGATCCGCTGGATGATCACGAAGCTGGGCGGGACGTTGGCCGCCTTCAGGATCTCGCCGTGGGGCCCGTTGGCATCGAAGATGTGGCGCACGAGGCGGCTGGCGTACTCGGCGGTGAGCGTCGCTCGCTTGCGCTCGCGGACCACGTCGTAGAAGGCGCCGAAGTAGTCGACCACCTCGTCGTCGCTGAAGGGCTGGCCCGGCTTGAGCAGTCCGACCTGCTCGACGATCTCACGGAACCCGTGCGGGTCACAATCGACCACGATGGCCTCGATCATCGACTCGAAGATGATCAGCTCCGCAGGCTCGAAGCGCTTGACCAGCCCGAAGTCGAGGAAGGTGACCGTGCCGTCGCGGCCGAAGAGGTAGTTGCCCGGGTGCGGGTCGCCGTTGAAGGCGAGCAGCTCGTACAGGCTGCGGACCACGAACCGGAAGATGATCTCGCCGATGCGGTCCCGGTCCTCCTCGCTCCAGGTGACCACTTCGTCGAACCGGGCGCCGCTCACCAGCTCGGTGGTCAGCACCCGGTCGCCGCACAGCCCGTCGACCACGCCGGGGATGCGGATGAACGGGTGGTCGCGGTAGAAGTCGACGAAGAGCTTCTGGTTCACGGCTTCGCGGCGGTAGTCGAGCTCCTCGATGATCCGGCTGCGCAGCTCCTCGACCAGCGGTCCTGGTTCGAGGCCCGGGAACATCAGGCTCATCGCCGAGAGCAGGAACCCGGCGTTGTCGAGGTCGGTGCGGATCGCCTCGGCGATGCCCGGGTACTGCACCTTGACCGCGACCGCTCGGCCGTCACGGGTGATGGCCCGATGGACCTGACCGATGGACGCCGAGGCGATGGGGACCTCGTCCCACTCCTCGAAGATCGACTCCGGACTCGCGCCGAGGTCCGACCGCACGACGTCGGCAGCCAGCTCGGGGCTCATCGGCGGGGCGTCCTGCTGCAACTCGGCCAACGCCTCACGCACGGGCTCGGGCATGCCCTGGTCGAGGTAGCTCGCCATCTGTCCGAGCTTCATCACCGCGCCCTTGAGGTTGCCGAGCGTCTCGGCCACCTGCTCAGCGGTGCGGAGCTGGTAGGCGGCATCGAGCTCGACCCGACGCTCGGTGCCGGCGAAGGCCCGCCGCGCTCGGTGCAGCGCGTAGGAGCCGCCGGCTCGTGAGCCGACGCCGGCCAGGGCTGCGTTCCGGGCCCACCTTCCCTGGCCCGTCACGGCGCTAGCCGGAACCGACGTGCTCACCACTCGGTCGTCGCGTCCGCGGCTCCGCATTCGACGGGCGCCGGCCACCGCCGCTCCCCACCGCATGGCCCGAGACACCAGGGCGAGCACCACGACGGCCTGTCGCACCAGGACAGCGGGTCGTCCCCTCGCCGGGCCCTCCGCACGGGGACGGGAGCCGGTCGAAGGCCCGCCATTCGAAGCCGGGCCGTCGCCTCGGAGATGACGGTGAGCCAAGCGGCCGGGAAACGGCCATTCTGCTCGAAGCTGGGTCTGGCACGACACGATCACGACCCCCCGGCGATCGTCCGGGCTCGTTTCGCCTGCTGACGCTGGGTGAAGTCCCGCCAGAACACGACGAGCGGCCAGAAGCCTGCAGTCGCCGCGATGATGGTGAGCCACAGGCCGAAGCCGGGCGAGACGTGGTTGTAGCCGAGGGTCAGCGAGTCGAGGTCGTCGAGCGCGGCGGACGCCATCGTTGCGACCACGTCGGCGACGATGAGCGCCGCCAGCGCGCCGCCCTTGTAGCGAACCGGGTCCGGACTGAGGCCCTGTCGCCCCCAGAGCGCGAAGAGCAGGCCACAGATCCCGGTGATGTAGCCCAGCGCGAGCGTGTGGCCAGAGGCGCTTCCGGTGTCGCTGGTTGCCCAGGGCAGGAGGACGGCCACGACCATCGCGGCACCGCACCCGATGGCGATGAAGGCCATGCGACGGCGCTTCTCCTCCGGAAGCGCGACCGAGATCGTGGCGCTCGCGTTCGGTGCGGCGCCTGGGTTCGCCATCGGCCTCCGAGCTTCGGCACTCGCCCTGGTGCCAGCACGTGGCTCGGCGGCCGACCCGGATCGAACGATCGGCTCGGGGTCGGAGTAGCAGACACCGCCCGAGGAGACGTGGCTCGTCCAGCTCCGGCCGTCGAAGTAGCGCTTCTCGTACCGCTGGTAGGGGTCGTCGTGCCAAGCGGCGACAGGTGTGATGCTCATGGTTGGCTCCAGTTCTCGTTCGTGTTCGTTGGCTGGGACAGGTCGGTCGAGCTCAGAGCAGGATCCCGGCGTCACGTCGCCGCTGCCGGTCGTCCCGCCACAGCGCCGCGAGGGGCCAGGCGATGGCCCCGCTGGCCAGCAACGCGAGGAAGACGCCCGGCTCACCCTGCACCTGCCCCGCCGCCGAGCCGTCCGACGCAGACGTCTCGATCCGTCCGCCGAACACCTCGTAGGTGTTCGTGCCCACGCCGAGCTTGTTCGCATCTTCCTTCGGGGGGCTCACGATCGTCATCAGCCCCCCGGCGACCAGCATGCAGAGGATCACCAGGGCTGCCACGTGGTACCGGACCCGTGGCCGGGCGAAGGACTGGACCGCGTAGAGCCCGAGCAAGACGGCGGCGAAGCCGGCGAACTGGCCCCCCATGCTCTGGTACCCGGCCAGGGTCTCGTGATGGCTGCTGGTGATGCTCGAGCTGGAAGCTCCGAAGAAGCCCCCGTAGTCGCTCGACAGGTCTCGTCCCAGGATCGACGGCGAACCGCTCGACGTGCCGGCCTTCGAGGAGACCCACGGCAAGACCAGCGAGATCACCAACACGCCGAGCAGCCCGAGCAAGAGCCAGCCGAACTTCTTGCGGCGCTCGATCGACTCCGGCGTGTCCGGCAGCGAGACGAGACTCGCCGAACCGGGCATCGGGGCCTGTGTCGTTGCGGTCGACGAGGACGCAGCGTCAGGCGTCGTCGGACTCGCATCACCTGCGCTCGTGGTCGCTCCGCCCGGTGACAAGGTGCCAGCCTCCTCGAGCACCGACGAGGCGTTCGCCGGCGTCAGCGGGTCGGAGGTCACCTCCCCGGCCCGCGCCACTTGGTCGGTCCAGGCCGCGCCGTCGTGGTAGCGGTGCGGGTACCGCCCGGTGGGATCGGTGTACCAGCCGGCGTTCATCGTCTCGCTCATGAGGTCCCTCCACAGGATTCGTCGGATGGATCTCACGACGGCGGCGCAACTCCTTCGTATCGAGCGCGCAACCAGCTCGTGTCGGACCTCGACGATCGTCCACACCTTCGATCCCGCCGCACCCGTTGGCCGGGCGAGCGGCCGATCGCCGGGCCGCCGATCGCCGGGCCGACCCGGGGGCCGGCTCGGGTCAGCCGAGGCGGCCGGTCGCCCGGGCGTGCAGCAGGGCGACCAGAGTGAGCCCGTCGACCAGGCGGCCGGCGGCGATCTCGTCGAGCAGGCGGTCGACCGGGACCCACTCGATGCGCTCGGACTCGCCGGGGTCGGTCGGCTCCCCCACCCGGGTCGCGCCGGTGGCGAGGAAGAGGCGGAAGAGCTGGTCGGTGGTCCCGTTCGACGGGTGGTAGGCGAGCAGCGGCTCGACCCGCTCGACCGACCACCCGGTCTCCTCCCGCAGCTCCCGGCGGGCCGCATCGGCCGGGTCCTCGCCGGCCTCGACGCCGCCGCCGGGTACCTCCCAGCCCCACCGGTCGGTGATGAACCGGTGGCGCCAGAGCAGCAGCACGCCCCGGTCGGGGTCGTGCACGACCACGCCGGCCGAGGGTCGAGGGAGGCGCACCACGTGGTGCTCGAACCGCTCGCCGCCGGGCACCTCGACGTCGACCAGGGACAGCCCGACCCACTCGCTCTCGTACAGCGAGCGCTCGCCGTGGACGGTCCAGCGCACGGCGAGCGACCCTATTGCCGGCCCCTACAGTCGCCGCCACGGCGGCAGACGACGACGAGGGAGGAGCTCACGGTGGCGATCCGCCGGGTGGTGACGGGGTACGAGGCCGACGGCACGCCGGGGGTGCAGATCGACGGCGACGCCCCTGCCGAGATGGACCTGCCGCCCGAGGTCGGCGCGACCCTGGTCGACCTGTGGCGGTCCGAGGCCGTGCCGCTCGACGCCAGCGAGCCGGGCGACCCGACCGCCGGTGACTTCGAGATGATGCCGGCCGGCTCGCTGTTCCGGATCATCGACCTGCAGCCCGGCGACCACCCGCCGCTCTGGCACACCACCGCCACGGTCGACTTCATCTACGTGGCGTCGGGCACCGCCACCCTGCTGACCGACGACGCCGAGACCGACATCCCCGCCGGTGGCACCTGCGTGCAACGGGGCGTCCACCACGCGTGGGTGAACCACGGCACGCGAGGTCTGCCGGCTGGTGAACGCCAGCGTGGCCGCCACCCTGCCCGACGGCGTCGAACCCGGTTGACCGGGTCGCCTGTGCCCCCGACGCCCGCCGACGACGTGGTCCCCGGACCCCAGCTACACCCACGGCCACGACGAGAGCGTCCTGCGCTCGCACCGCTGGCGAACCGTCGAGAACTCCGCCGCCTACCTGGTGCCGCACCTGGCGCCCGGGCCAGCGCCTGCTCGACGTGGGCTGCGGGCCCGGCACCATCACCGTCGACCTGGCCCGACGGGTGGCGGCGCCCGGCACGGGCGGGTCGGTGGTCGGCGTCGACGCCTCGGCCGAGGTGATCGAGCAGGCCGCCGCCGCGCTCGATCGGGACGGGTGGGGCCGACGTGGGCCTTCGTCAGGTGGCCGACCTCTACCGACCTGCCCTTCGACGACGGCAGCTTCGACGTCGTCCACGCCCACCAGGTGCTGCAGCACGTGCCCGACCCGCTCGGCGCGCTCCGCGAGCTGCGGCGGGTCTGCCGGGCCGACGGGGTCGTGGGCGTGCGCGACGGCGACTACGCCAGCTTCACCTGGGCGCCGCTCGACCCGGTCCTCGACCGGTGGCTCGACGTCTACTCGCAGGTGGCCAGGCGCAACGGCGGCGAGCCCGACGCCGGCCGCCACCTGCTCGGCTGGGCCCAGCAGGCGGGCTTCGCCGAGGTCGTCCCGTCGGCATCGGCCTGGTGCTTCGCCACGCCGGCGGACCGGGCCTGGTGGGGCGGCCTGTGGGCCGACCGGGTGCGGCGCTCGGGCATGGCCACCGGCGCCCTCGAGGCCGGGCTGGCCACCGAGGCGGACCTCGAGGCCATGGCCGCCGCGTGGCGTCGCTGGGTCGACGCCCCCGACGGGTGGATGGCGATGCTCCACGGCGAGGTGCTCTGCCGCCCCTGACCCGACGCGTCAGCGGGCGGTCCCGCTCACGACGCCGAGCGGGAGGCGGCGGCGGCGCCCCGGATCAGGGCCACCGCCTTCTCGGCGATCATGATGGTCGGGGCGTTGGTGTTCCCCCGGGTGATGGTGGGCATCACCGAGGCGTCGACGACCCGCAGCCCGTCGACGCCGTGGACCCGCAGGGCGGCGTCGACCACCGCGCCGGCCGCCGGGTCGGGGCCCATGGCGCAGGTACCGACGGGGTGGTAGAGGGTGAAGGACCGCCGGCGGATGTCGGCCTCGATGTCCTCGTCCGAGACGACCTCCGGCCCGGGGAGCAGCTCGCCGGTGACCAGACCCTTCAGGGCCGGCTGCTCGGCGACGGTGCGGGCCAGCTTCACCGCGTGGACGAGCGGGGCGACCTCGCCGGGTTCGCCGAGGTAGTCGGCGTCGAGCAGCGGCTTGGCCGCCGGGTCGGCCGATGCCAGGGTGACCCGTCCCCGGCTGGCCGGCTGCAGCAGCACCCCGCCGATGGTGATGCCGTGGCCGGGCGGCGGCTGCAGCCCGTGGTCGATGTACTCGACCGGCGCCACGATGAGCTGCAGGTCGGGAGCCGGCAGGTCGTCCCGGCTGCGGCAGAAGGCCATGGCCTCGCCCACGTTCGAGGTGAGCATGCCCTTGCGCCGCCCGAGGTAGTTGGCCAGCTGCAGGGGCTTCTCGGCGTCGAGCAGCGTGCCCCCGTCGACGGTGAAGATGGTGCCGTGGGCCAGGTGGTCGTGGAGGTTGGCCCCCACCCCGGGCAGCTCGTGCACCACGTCGATGCCGTGCTCGGCCAGCTGGTCGGCGGGCCCGATGCCCGACAGCAGCAGCAGCTGGGGTGAGTTCACCGCACCGCCGCTCAGCAGCACCTCGGCCGACGCCTCGGCCTCGACGTCACGGCCCCCGTGGCGGAAGCGAACGCCGCGCGCCCGTCCGCCCTCGACCACCAGCGAGGTGGCCAGCGCGCCGGTGCGGACGGTGAGGTTCGAGCGCTTGCGCGCCGGGCGCAGGAAGGCGTCGGCCGCGCTCCACCGCCGGCCGCGCCGCTGGTTCACGTCGCTGAGGGCCACCCCCTCCTGGGTCGGACCGTTGACGTCGCCCGTGGCCTCGAACCCGGCCTGGACGAAGGCCGCCACCGCCGCCCGGGTGAGCGGGCTGGGGTCGCGGAGGTGGGAGATGCGCAGCGGGCCGGAGCCGCCGTGCAGGCGGTCGCCGCCCCGGTCGAAGCGCTCGGACCGCTTGAAGTAGGGCAGCACGTCGGCCCACGACCAGCCCGGGTTGCCCGCCGCCGCCCAGCCGTCGAAGTCGGCCGGGTTCCCCCGCACGTACATCTGGGCGTTCATCGACGAGCAGCCGCCCAGCATCTTTCCCCGGGGCCAGTAGAGCTCCCTGCCGTCGAGGGCGGGCTGGGGGGTGGTGGCGTAGTCCCAGTCGCGCTCGCCCTTGAAGAGCTTCGGGAAGGCGGCGGGGATGCGGACCTCCATGCCCGTGTCGGGCGGTCCGGCCTCGAGCAGCAGCACCGACACCGTCGGATCCTCGGTCAGCCGGCCGGCCAGCACGCACCCGGCCGACCCGGCGCCGATCACGATGTAGTCGTAGCGGTCCATGCCGGCGAGCTTGCCCGACGGGCTGCGGGCCCGCCCCCCTCTCTCCGAACTTGTCGCAGTTGTGCCGGTCATGGCCCCACAACTGCGACGAGTTCGGCTTCGGTCCAGGGGTCGACGGGCGGGGGGCAACCGGCGTCAGTCGGGGAGGAGGGGGACCGAGAGGGGTTGGCGGCGGCCGACCTGCACCGCCCGGGTCACGGCGTCGCTGCCGAAGCGGTCGCGCACACCGTCGAGCGCCCGGTCGAGGGCGGGTCGGGACCGCCGGTCGAAGGGCAGGGCCAGCTGGACGGCGCCGTCGTCGGCCAGGTTCGACACCGCCACGCCGACCAGGGTGAGCCCGCGCTCGGCGATCAGCGGCCGGGCCTCGGCCAGCAGGTCGCGGGCCACCGCCAGCACCAGGTCGGTGCGGGCCGTGGCCTCGGGGATCGTCCGTGACCGGGTGGCCCGGGCGAAGTCGCCGAAGCGGAGTCGGAGCACCACGGTCCGGCCGACCCGCCCGGCGGCCCGCAGGCGGCGGGTGACCCGGTCGACCAGGGCGACCAGCGAGGCGTCGACGTCGGCCTCGGTGCGCAGCCGGGTGCCGAGGGCGTGCTGCGACCCGATCGAGCGTCGCCGCGCCCGGCGGGTGACGGGCCGGGGATCGAGGTTGCGGGCCAGGGCGCCGAGGTGCCGACCGGCGGCCGGGCCGACCATGGCGGCGAGGGCGCCCGGGGGCAGGTCGGCCAGCTCGCCCACCGTGTGGACGCCGCGGCCGTGCAGCGCCGCCGCCGTGACCGGTCCGACGCCCCACAGGCGCTCGACCGCCAGCGGTCGCAGGAAGGCCAGCTCGCCGCCCGGCGGCACCACCAGCAGCCCGTCGGGCTTGCCCACGCCGCTCGCCACCTTGGCCAGGAACTTGGTGGTGGCGGCCCCGACGGTGATGGCCAGCCCGACCTCGTCCCGCACCCGCCGGCGCAGGCGGTCGGCGACGGCCTCGGGCGGGCCGGCGAGCCGACGGAGCCCGCCCACGTCGAGGAACGCCTCGTCGATGGAGATGCCCTCGACCAGCGGGGTGGTGTCCTCGAAGATGGCGAAGACCGCCCGGCTGGCCTCGGTGTAGGCGGCGAAGCGGGGCGGGACGACCACCGCGTCCGGGCACAGCCGCCGGGCCTGGGCCCCGCCCATGGCGGTGCGCACCCCGCACGCCCGGGCCTCGTAGCTGGCGGTGAGCACCACCCCGCCGCCCACGATGACCGGCCGGCCCCGCAGCCCCGGGTCGTCGCGCTGCTCGACCGAGGCGTAGAAGGCGTCGAGGTCGGCGTGGAGGAACCCGGCGACGTCGGACCGACCAGACACGAACGCATGTTCGCATTAGCCCGGCCCACGGCGCCAGGGGCTCGCGTCCCCAGCGGAGTCCGACCGGTGGCGTGGGACCCCCGGGTGGCTACCGTCGGCGCCTTGGCCGAGCGACCGCAGGGCGACGGGGGCGAGCCCGACCCGTCCCGCACCCACCCCTCCCCCGGCGAGGAGGGCGAGGACGACGACCCGCACCGGGTCGCGGCCATGGGCGGCAGCACCGACGACGAGCTGGCCCAGGCGCTGCAGCGCACCATCGCCGAGGGCGAGCGGCGGCTCAACCGGTCGTGGCCGTCGCTGCTGGCGACCGGTGCGGTCGGTGGCCTCGACGTCGCCACCGGCGTGTTCGCCCTGTTCCTCGTCACCGCCGACACCGGCGACAAGCTGCTCGGCTCGCTGGCCTTCGGGATCGGCTTCATCGCCCTCACCCTGGGCAAGAGCGAGCTGTTCACCGAGAACTTCCTCGTGCCGGTGATCGCCCGGATCGCCAACCGGGCCGAGCGGCGGGTCGCCCTGCTGCGGCTGTGGGGCGGCACCCTCGTGACCAACCTGATCGGCGGCTGGGTGGCCATGGCCATCGTCATGCTCGCCTTCCCCCGGCTGCACGAGACGGCGGTGACCATCGGCGAGGAGGTCGTGCGCCAGGGCATCGGCGGCGAGAGCTTCGCCAAGGCCATGCTCGGCGGCATGGCCATCACCCTGATGACCTGGATGGAGCGGGGCACCGAGTCGGTGCCGGCCAAGCTGGTGGCGGTGGTGGGGGTGGCCTTCCTGCTGGTCGCCGGGCCGCTCAACCACGTCATCGTCAACTCGCTCGAGATGTTCGCCGCGCTGCTGGTCGGCGCCCCCTTCGGCTACCTCGAAGCCGCCCGCTTCGCCGCCTTCTCCGCCCTCGGCAACATCGTCGGCGGCATCGGCCTGGTCACCGTGCTGCGGCTGGTCCAGCTGGGCCGGGCCGCGGTCGCCGCCCACGCCGAGGACGAGGTCGGCGAGGACCGCCGCCGCCACGGCACCCCCCGCCGCCAGGGCGGCACCCCCTGACCAGACCAGACGACCGGATCAGCCCCAGACGACCGGGTACACCGGCTGGGGCTCGGCGAAGCCCTTGAGCTCGGCGAAGCGCTTGGGGCCGAAGGTGAAGTCGCCCATCGAGGCGGTGAGCTGCTGCACCAGCTCGGACACCAGGATCTCGTTGGCCTGGGCGGCAGCCGCCACCCGGGCGGCGTAGTTGACGTGGCGCCCGTAGACGTCGCCGCTGTTGCGGATGACCTCGCCGGTGTGGACCCCGACCCGGACGTGCAGCTCCATGCCGTGGGTGACCCGGCGGGTCGCCAGCTGGGTCTGGAGCTCGGTGGCGAAGCACAGCGCCCGGCGGGCCGAGCCGAAGGTGAGCAGGAACCCGTCGCCCTGGCCCTTGACCTCGGTGCCGCCGTTCTCCTCGGTGATGGTGCGGACCATGTCGTCGTGGCGGCGCAGCAGCTCGAACCAGGCCCGGTCGCCGAGCTCGCCGTTCAGCCGGGTGGAGTCGACGATGTCGGTGATCGCCATGGACAGGGTGCCGCCGACCACCGAGTCGTGCAGGGCGTCGACCGGCTTGGCGCCGACGTGCTCCCAGACCCGCCCGACGATGGTGTCGGCCAGCGACGGGGCCGTCTCCACGACCGAGCTGGGCAGCGGGGCCACGCCGGCGCTCGGCGGCTCCGGGCCGTTGCGCTCGAGGACCCGGACCCGCGCCTCGCCCAGGGCGATGACCGCGCCCACCGGGGCGACGAGGGTCCCCTGCACCCGCACGCCGTCGACGAAGGTGCCGTTGCTGCTGCGCTCGTCGGCCACCACCAGGTCGCCGCCGACGACGCGCAGCTCGCAGTGCATCCGCGACAGACGGGCGTCGGTGAGGAGCAGCCCGTCGCAGGCCCGGCCGATGGGCAGGCGGTCGGAGACGAGCACCTGCAGCGTCCGGCGCCCGGGCTCCGCGACCTCGATGAGGTAGCTCGGGGCGGTCGTCATGCCGGCCCTGGTCGGGTCGACCACCTGCTGACCACCGCGAAACGCTAGGCCGGAGGCCACGGCCGGTCCACCACCGGCCGGTACCGTCCCCCCGTGGCCAGCCCAGTCGACGCCGACGCCGGGCCGGGCGCGGGCGGAACCGGCCCGGACCCGGCCGACGGCCGCAGCCGGCTGCCGGCCGCCGCCGCCGCGGGACCCGCCCTGGCCGAGGCCGGCCTGGTGGCGGGCGTGGCCGTGGCCGTGGCGGCGGTGCTGTACCGGGTCTGGGACGCCACCTGGTCGGTGCCGCTGAACGCCGACCGGTCCGACACGACCCTCATCACCGCGATGGTGAAGACGATCGCCGACCACGGCTGGCTGTACGGCAACCCCGACCTCGGGGCGCCGTTCGGCACGCAGTTCCACGACTTCCCCCACGCCGGCGAGAGCTTCCAGCTGGCGGGGGTGAAGCTGCTGACGCTGGTCGTCGGCTCACCGGGCGCCGTGGTGAACACCTACTACCTGCTGGGCTTCGGGCTGCTGGCGGCGGTGACGCACCTGGTGCTGCGCAGCCTGCGCTTCGGCACCGGCATCGCCGCCACGATCGCCCTGCTGTACGCGTTCCTGCCGTTCCACCTCTGGCACGACGAGCAGCACCTCTGGCGGTCGGCGGCGGTGAGCACGCCCGCTGGCCTGCCTGCTGCTCGTGTGGGTGCTGTCGTGGCGGAGCCGGTTCCTGCGCGACCCCGACGGACCGCTGGGCACCCGTCGCCAGCTCCTCGACCAGCTCCGGGGGAGGCGGGTGGCCGCCGCCGCCGCGCTCTGCGTCGTGATCGCCGGCACCGAGACCATGACCACGGCGTTCACCCTGGTCGCGCTGGCGGTGACCGGCGCGGTGGTGGCCCTGCGCCGGCGCGACGCCGGCGTCCTGGCCGCCGCCTCGTGCGCCATCGCGGTGATCGGGCTCACCTTCCTCGTGCTGCTGGCCCCGACCCTCTGGTACTGGCACGGGCACGGCACCAACCCGGAGGCCGCCCACCGGGTGGCGACCGAGCAGGAGCGCTTCGGCCTGCAGCCCTCCCAGCTGCTCCTGCCCATCCCCGACCACCGCCCGCCGGCGCCGACGGGGCTGCAGGCCGCCGCCCGCAAGGGCTCGCCACTCGAGAACGAGGGGGGTCAGGAGCTGGGGGTGCTCGGCGCGGTCGGCCTGGTCGTGCTGCTCTACCGGGCCGTCGCCTGCGGGATCCGTCGCCGCACCGGATCGGCGCCGCCCGAGTCCCGCTCGCTGCTGGTCGAGCACGGCGGCCTGGTGACGATGGTGCTGATCCTGTTCTCGACGGTCTCCGGCTTCGCGCTGCTGCTGAGCATCGCCGGGTTCTCGCAGGTGCGGGTGTGGGACCGGTCGGTGACCTTCATCGGCTTCTTCGCGCTGCTGACCGTGGCGGCGGTGCTCGAGCGGCTGCTGGGCCGGCCCCGGTGGTCGCGGGGCCGCTCGCCGAACCGACGGCGCCTGCGGCCGGCCGGCGCGGCGGTGCTGGTCGTCGTGCTGCTGTTCGGGCTGTGGGACACGGCCGAGCCGACGCCGCTGCACGACCGGCAGGTCGCCGCCCGCGCCTCGACCACCCGGCGCTTCATGGACCGGGTCGAGGCCCGCCTGCCCTCGGGGGCCCGGATCTTCCAGCTGCCGGTCGTGCCGTTCCCCGAGAACCCACCGGTGGCCCGCATGCAGGACTACGACGAGCTGTGGCCCTACCTCTGGTCGCAGGGGCTGCGGTTCAGCTACGGCGCCATGAAGGGCCGTCCTCAGGCCGACTGGCAGCAGAACGTGTCCCGTCTGGGGCCGTCGGCCAGCCTGCCCGGCCTGCGCGGCCTCGGGTTCGACGCGGTGCTGGTCGACACCGCCGGCTTCGCCGACGGGGGCCGCGCCGTCTCCGCGGACCTCACCAGCCGCCTCGGCCCCCCCGAGGTCGTGAGCAGCGACGGCCGCCTCCGCCTCTGGGACCTCCGCGACCTGCCCCTGCGCCAGCACCTGACCGACGCCCAGCTGCAGTCGGCCGCCCGGCAGCTGCTGCGGGTCCGGTGACCCGGTGCCTCAGCGGGCGGCCGGGAGGGTCACGAGGCGGCGCCTCCCACCACCTCGGCGAGCCGCACGCCGTGCTCGGCGGCCAGCAGCTCGGCCGCCTTCTCGCCGATCATGATGCAGGCGGCGTTGGTGTTGCCGCTGACCACGTCGGGCATGACGCTGGCGTCGGCGACCCGCAGGTGGCGGACCCCGTCCACCCGCAGCTCGGGGTCGACCACGCTGCCGATCCGGCAGGTGCTGGTGAGGTGGTACACGGTGAAGGAGTAGTGGCGGGCCATGTCGACCAGCAGGTCGTCGCTCGGGCGCTCGCCCGGCTGGTACCCGTGCTTCTCGGCCAGCGGCTTGGGCACCAGCAGCGGTCCGAGCTCGGTGGGCCAGTTGTCGGCCAGGTCGAGCGCCCGCTTCAGCACCGACACCATGACCTCGAGGTCGTGGGGGTCGCCGTAGTAGTTCATGCGGATGTCGGGCGGGTCGAGCGGGTCGGCGCTGGCCAGGCGGATCTCGCCCTCGCTGTGGGGCTGCACCGGGTTGGCGAGCACGCTGATGCTCTCGGCGTCGGGGGCCAGGGTCGTGTCGGGGTCGGCGAAGTAGTCGTCGGGGTCGACCCGCAGGCACCGCTGCCAGATGTCCCGGTTGTAGCCGGTGGTGAACACCGCCAGCTGGGCGTCGTGGGTGTGCTCGTCGCCGAGCCCGGTCGAGTACCAGGCCGACGCGTCGTACAGCGACGACGACACCAGGCCCTGGCCGGTGGTGGCCCACTCGGTCACCTGGCGGGTGGCCTCGGCCTGCAGCGCCTGCAGCTCGGGCGGCAGCGAGGCGTCGTCGGCCGGGTCGGCCGGGAGCGGCCCGTTCGGCGCCCGCAGCGCGTCGGGCCCCATGGACACGCCGACGTCGTTCATCGAGACCCCGACCCCCGGGGCGGAGAACATCAGCCCGACCTGCAGGTGGTCCTTCAGGTGCTTGCCGACCTCGGGGGCGTCGAGCACGCAGGTCACGCCGGCGGCCTCGAGCTCGTCGCGGGGACCGACACCAGAGAGCATCAGCACCTGCGGGGAGCCGACGGCGCCGCCGCTCAGGATCACCTCGCGCCCGGCCCGGACGACCTCGGTGGTGCCGTCGGGGGTGCGGTACTCGACGCCGGTGGCGGTCAGGGCGTCGCCCTCGCCCTCGAGCACGACCCGGGTGACGTGGGCGTGGCAGACGATCTCGAGGTTCGGGCGCGCCTCGGCGTCGCCCTCGAGGAAGGCGTGGTACGTGCTCGACCGCTTGCCGTCCCGGGTGGTGGTCTGCAGCAGGGACGCCACGCCGTCGGGCCCGGTGCGGTCGCGGCCGTTGTAGTCGCCCCGGGGGATGCCGGCGGCGACCGCGGCGGCCACGAACTGCTCGGCGGCCGGCAGCACCGGCGCCCGCACCGAGACGCCGAGCGGCCCCTCGGTGTTGTGGGCGTCGGTGTCGACGACGATGTCGCCGCTCGACGCCAGGCCCTCGCTCTTCTTGAAGTACGGGAGCACCTCGTCGTAGCTCCACCCGGTCGCCCCGCCCGCCGCCCAGGCGTCGAAGTCGCCGGGGTGGCCCCGCACGTAGGCCATGTAGTTGATGCCCGACGAGCCGCCGAGCATCTTGCCCCGGGGCACCATCATCCGGCCGCCGTCGAGGCCGAGCCCGCACCCGCCCGCGTCGGCGGTGTACATCCAGTCGACCTCGGGGTCCCGCTGCAGCGCGGCACAGGCCGCCGGCATCGCCTCGGTGGGCGGCGGCGGGCCGCCGGCCTCGAGCAGCACGACCCGGACGTCCGGATCCTCCGACAGGCGGGCGGCGACCACCGCCCCCGCCGATCCCCCACCCACGACGACGAAGTCTGCAGCGTCAGGCATGCGGCGAACCTAGGCCCGCCGGTCCGGCTGCGCTCGGGCCGCTCCGGTGCGGCGGCGAAGCTCGCCGAGGACGGGCGGGGACCGGGGCACGGTGCCAGACTCCCGGCGATGGTCGATGCCTGGTGGGGTCAGGTCGCGAGCCCGTGGTTGTGGGGCGTGGTGGGCGTCGCCCTGCTGCTCGAGCGCCGGCGGCCGGCGAGGCCCGAGCACGTCGGCCGGAAGCTCGGCTGGTTGCAGGACCTGGTCTGGCTGCTGCTGGGCGGCGGGCTGGCCGTGACGGTGGTGGCGGCGAGCGTGCGGGACATCGACGGGTGGATCCCGGTGCTCGGCTCCGGCCGACTCCTCGGGAGCGGCCCGGCCACGGCGATCCTGGCCTTCGTGATGGCCGACCTGTGCGGGTGGATCGCCCACTACGGCTTCCACCGGTTCCGCGTGCTGTGGGTCTTCCACACCGTCCACCACGCCCCCCGGCAGATGACGGCGCTGTCGGATCGTCGGGAGCACCTGGTCGAGACGCTGCTGTCGACGGCGGCGGTGGTCGTGCCGGCCCGGCTGCTCGGGCTCGATGCTGCCGGCGCCTCGGTGCTGGCCGGCATCACGGTCGCCTACGGGGCCTTCATCCACATGAACGTGCAGACCGACCTCGGTCCGCTCGGTCACGTGCTGGTGTCGCCCCAGTTCCACCGGGTGCACCACTCCGTCGACCCGGCGCACCACGACCGCAACTTCGGCGTGGTCCTGAGCGTGTGGGACCGGCTGTTCCGCACGCGGGTCGCCGATCGCGACCTGTACCCCGACACCGGCGTGGCCTACGAGCGCTACCCGCACGAGCGCCGGACGAGCCCGGTCGCGCTGCTGTCGACCTGGGTCCGGCAGAACGCGTACCCGTTCGTGGCCCTCCTCCGCCGAGAGCCAGCCACCTCGAGCGAGCGCTGATCCCCGACCCGCCCGGATCGACGCGAGACGGGCCGTCGGCTGTTTCCGATGTCTCGCGACATCACGCGGCGCCCCCGGCAGGATTCGAACCTGCGACACACGGTTTAGGAAAAGGCCAAATGGCGTCCAGGCCGTGTCGCCTGGTCCCGAAAACCCTTGTGCTGTAAGGGTTTTCGGGGTGGCCGCTGACAGCCTGTCCCGGCCGATATCGACCAGTTCATGGGACAAACCATGGGACAAATCACGAGATGCACCCAGGGCGTCGCCACCATCCCTCAGCCCGAACTGAACAATCGTTGGTGAAAGGCCTCCACCGCGAGCACCGCGTCAGCTGCCAGGGTGGCCATGTCCAACTCCGGGTGATCGAGGTGCATCTGGCCGGCGTACGCGGTCGGGCCCGCCGAGGACGACGAGCTCCGGTCGACTGCCGTAGCGGTGGACCACCCGAACGAGCGCGGCCCCCGGAGGCGGCGCGTGCGGCGTCGAGAACGCTCGGGGTCAGGCACCATCGACCACCTCGACGAGGTGCTCGGCTGCCTCTTCGCCGCGAACACCGGAGGCGCGCAGGTCGACAAAGACGCGCGGCCACGGTGCGACGCGCAGATCACCGGCGGGGGCCGACAACCGCTTGGTCACCGGTGTGGGGAACGGGCGCAGGACGAGGCGACCGCCGTCGATCGGCTTGAGGCCGGCCCGGTCCGCCAGCGCATCGAGGGTCGCCGGCGTCGTGGCGTCGACGAAGACCTCCAGGCCGCTGACCTCCGTGAGGTAGGGGGCGACGACGGCGGCGGCCGCGATGCCGGTAGCCGCCCAGGCCACACCCTCGGCATCCCATCGCCGGCCGAGCTCTGCCAGCTCGTGGGCGAGGTCGCCGAGGATCCCGACCCGAAGGTGCAGCGATCGGGTGGTCGCGCCGGCGGCCACTGCATAGGCGGCCAAGATCGCTCGCCGGTCGACGATCTCACGCGCCGAAGCCCGCCCACGCGGCGCGTTCGCCTTGAGGAGCCCGAACGTCGTCAACGTCGCCAGCGCCTTCGTCGCCGAGCCGGCTGACAAGCCGGTCGCGCGCTCGACCTCGGCCACGGTCGGCCGCGTACCGACCAGCAGTGCCTCGGCCGTGCCGATGACCGATGGCGTCCAGCGCGGCGTCGGCTGGGTCTTCGCGTCACGCCGCCCGGATCGTGAGACGACGAGTCCCGGTAGGGAGAGCTCGGCAGCACCGGCCCCGTCCACCCATCCCAGACCGGCGTCAGCGACCGCAACGCGAGCCCCGGGTGACATGCGCCGTGCGACGACGACATCGACATCGCCGCCCGAACGATCGAGCAACGCACGGACATCGCCGAGCCAACCCTCCCCCGCCCACGCCGCACGAACACGAGTCGTCGCCACGTCCACGAGCGCGATGCCGTCGCCCGACGCCGCGAGGTCCACCGGCGTGCCTGCAGGGACGACGGCGCGGATCGCCTCCTCCACCCGTGCGAGGACTGTTCGGCGGTCGTTCACCACAACGACAACATACCTCACAGAATGTGTAATCCTCACTACGCAAGTGAGGATTACACCAGAGTGAGGATTATGCGAACATCCGGGCAGCCGTCGTGAGGGCGTCGGTCCGAGCCCGACACTCGCCGTTCACGGGTAGACGTTGCCGGTCTCGATGATGCGCCAGTCGCCGCCGAGCTTGGCCAGCACGATGGTGACGGCCCAGCCGGGCCGGGCGAGATCGCTGGCCTTCCTCGGCACCTTGACGGGTCCGATGCCGCCGTCGAACCAGAGCGCGCCCGGCTCGACCCGCTCGATGCAGAGCTGATCCTCGATCCAGTCCTCGTCGGGGACGGAGTCAGGATCGAACGGCGGCACGCGTCGGGTCTCCTCGAAGAGGAGGGCGCTGAGCTTCTCGGCCTTGGGCAGTTCGTCACCAGCGTCGGCGCCACGGTCGCGCATGTCCGCGGCGGCGACGGCGTCGACGTAGCCGTTGGCCTCGAGCCACCGGCCCAGCTTCTTGGTCACCGTGCCGCACGCCTTGAGCAGCTCCTGGCCGGCCATGACCTTGCGGATGACGAACCAGTCGAGGAACTGCCCGATCTGTTCGGGGATGAGCTTCGGTCCGAACAGGTGGCAGAACGCCTCCTCGTCGCCGGCCTCGTAGGCCTTCTCGAAGCGCTTGCGATCGAACTCGGACACCAGCAGGTGTCCGTAGCCGTTCATGCAGTCCCGCAGCAGGTAGACGACCTCGGCGTAGTTGCGGAATGTCCGCTCGGCCAGCCGTTCCTGTTGCTCGGCCAGGAACGCGTCCAGGGCCTCGTCGATCGTGGTCATCGTCCGTGCTCCTGCCGCCACCGCCACTCGGGGAGGATCGGTGGCAGGTCCTGTCCCCCAGGGTCCGCTGGCACCCGGCTCTCGCCGTCGTCTCCATCCCAGCGCCGTCCGTACTGGTCGGGCAGGGTCCCCCAGCCCCAGTAGGACAGGGGTCGATCGGGTTCGATGCCGAGCTGCTCGAGGGGGTCGATCCGCTTGGGGCCGATCGTGCAGAGGTGCTGCCAGTTGTCGCCGAGGTCGAACGTGTAGGCGAACTGCTCACCGAGGGCGAGCCGGCTCAACTTCGCGGTGCTGATCTCGACGGCGTCCTCGGGCGGGTCGTAGTAGGGGTCGGCCTGGGAGATGCGCGTCCCGTCGGCGAGCACGAACTCGCTCAGATGGGCGAAGTCCCAGCGACCGAACGCCGTGTTGATGGCCTCGGCCAGACCTTCGAAGGTGTGTCGCTGCGCGGCGGCGAGGATGCGCCCGGGCCGAGGCCAGAGGTCCTCACCCTGCCCGCCGATGAGATCGACCCGGATGCTCAACCACGTTCGTGTCACGCCCTCCACTCTGTCGCAGACGCGGGCGCGTCACGTGGTGGTGACGGCGACCGCCATGCCGATCGATGTGGCTGCCGCCCCGAGATCGTGGTCACCGGTGACGAAGACGAGCTCGTCGTCGATGGCCAGCCGCGCGGACGCGAGGTGGACGGCGTCATAGCCACGCAGCGCGTGGGCCTGGGCGAGCACACCGGCAGACCGGGCGACATCGGCGGAGACCTCGAGGTGGTCGATCTCCAAGGCCAGCGAGTCCAACTCCTCGACCGCGTCGACCAGGGCCCTGACGCTCAGCCGACGAGAACGCTGAGCTTGGGCCAGGGCAGCACGCGCCTCCGGATAGATCAGACGAGAGCTGATCGTCCGGGCCGCTTCGTCCCACAACCGAGCGCACGTGGCAGAGGCGGGCTCATCGATGATGAGGGGGATGAGCGCAGACGTGTCGAAGTACGAGATCACCGGCGCTGCTCGGCCACCAGGTCGCTGACCGATCCGCTCGCTTTGATCCGTCGCCCCGCCCGGGGACGCTTGACGCGCTGCGCCGGTGAGATCACTCCGTCGGAGATCAGCCGGTCGATCGTCCGAGGCTGATCGAGCGGCACCAACCGGGCCACGGCCTTGCCGTGATCCGTCACCGTCACCTCTCCCCCCTCACGCACGGCCTCCAGGTAGCGGCTGAGATGATCTCTGAGCTCTCGGACTCCAGCTTCCATCGTCCCAGTATGGCGCTTTTTTAACATATGCAACTGGCCATATATCGCGACCGGCCACGGCCCGGCCCACCGTGCGGCGAGGGCACCCTCGGCCGGCGACCCTGACAGCAGCTCGGTGTCGTGGGAGTGCGGGGATTCACGTGCCTTCCGTTGGCATGGCGATCGCTGGTGGCGCATCAGCGAGGCGTTGGAGGCTGGCGGTGGGGACGCGGAGTAGGCGGCCGAGGCGTATGACGGGGATGCCGGTTTGGCCGTTGGTGGCGAGCCATTGGCGGGCGAGCTCGTAGGCGGCGCCGCGGCTGATGCGCAGGATCTTGGCCGCTTCCTCGACCTTCAAGAACGGGCCGGGCGGCGGCGGTGGTGGCTGGTCGTCGGGTGGGAGGGTGAGCGCGGGCTGGTGTTGTTCCATGCCCACCTATGGCGTCCGTATTGGTCGAGTTGAGACAAGACGATCCGAACCGGCCAACGGCGGGCCGGGAGCGGGTCACATCCGCAGCCGAGGTGCGTTCCTCGGTTGGTCGTGTCGACCTGGTGATTGCTGTGCGGGGTCGTGGGCGGTGGTGTTGGGTGATCGGGTGGCCCGGGGGTGGGTGCCTCGGAGGGTGGCGTGGGTGGTGAGGGCGGAGTCGCCGGTGGCGGGCCGGTTGATGATGCCGGCGAGTTGGTCGCCTGGGTCGAGCGTGCCGGTGGGGTCGGGGAGGTAGGCGAGGTTGGTGTGTCGTCCTCGGGTGAGGGCGACGTAGGCGTGGTTGCGGCTGGTGCCGGGTTCGAGCACCGCGATACCGACATCGACGGTGTCGCCCTGGTTGCCGTACCCGGTGACCGCCCACCCCAACTCGACATGGGCCGCCACGTACCCGGCCGGGAGGGTCACGGCTCCTCGTTGGGGGTGAGTGACGGTGAGAGCGCCGTCGGGCTCGAGGCCGGTGACGGTCCAGGTGTGGCGGTTGCGGACCCGTTCCCCTTCAGTTGTGCGCAGGTGGGGGTCGTTGCGGCGGGTGGCGATCCGGTCGCCGATGCCGACGGCGGTCCTGTCGTTCAGCTCGATGCGGTTGTCGCCGGCGGCGGGGTGGCGGCGCTGTTGAATGGCCTGGTTGATGGCGCGGGACGTGTCGGCGCTGTTGGTGGTCACGGCGACGGCCAGCCCGTTGTCACTGTGTCGTCGGTGTAAGTCGGCGATCTGACGGCCCAGCAACGCAGGATGTACGGCGTGAAGCCGGTCGTGCTGGTTGTAGAGGTGGGCGGCGTCGGGGTCACCGGCGCGGAGCGCGAGGCTGGCTTGGGCTTCCCAGGGGTTGGTGAACCGACGGGGCGCGGTGAGCTCGACGTGGGGGAGGGTGTTGGTCCAGTGGGCGAACACGCCGCCCCGACCGACGGCGGGGAGTTGATCGGGGTCCCCGACAGCCACGAGCCGCCACTGATGACGATGGACGAGGTTGACCAGCCGCGCGAGGTCGTCGGTGCCAGTCATCCCGGCTTCGTCCAAGATCACCGTGGTCCCTGCCGGCGCTGGCCGGGTCGGGTCGGTGTGGCGGGTGAGGAACCCGGCCAGGGTCTCGGTCGGACAACCGGCCTCGACGCCCAGCACATCGGCTGCCTTCCCTGATGGCGCCAACCCGACCACCGGACGGCCGGCCGCGCGCAGCTCGCCGACCGCAGCGGCAGTGGCGGTGGTCTTGCCGGTGCCGGCCGGGCCGACCACCACGACCAGATCAGCGGTACCAGCCATCGCCGCAACTGCGATCCGAGTTGGGTCGTCGCCTGGCGGTGCTGGTTGCTCGGTGCTGGCCCGGGCCCACCGTTGAAGCCGCTGTTCCTGGTTGAGTACTGCGACGGTGGTGAGCCGGCGGTCGGTGACGTGCTCAAGCACAGGCCGACCGTCGCGACGACGCAGCCGTCGGGGCTGGTACGGGGACAAGTCAAAGCAGCGGGCCTCGGCCCGCGTGGCGAGCTGATCGATGCGCTCCACCAGGTCGCTGGCGGAGCCAGCTGCATTCGGTGGGAGGAGGGTGGCGGTGTGGCGGGCCAGGTCGGCACGCAGCCAACTGGCGGACTCCTCGCTCACCCGGCGTAGCACCTCGACCACGATGTCGATGTCGGATGGTGCCGGCCTGTCACCGGTGTGCCGGAGCCGTGCCGGGGTGAGCGAGGCGGGGTCGAGTCCAGCTTCTGTCGCCTGGTCGGTCCAGGTGTCGTGCAATGCGGCAGCGTCGATGCCATGTGTCTTGGTGGGACGGGAGGCGAGCACAGCGGATCGTTCCAGACGGGCGATGGTCCGCGGGTCAGGGTCCTCGCCGTCGTGCTCGGCGCTCCACCGCTCGATCAGCTCGGCAACCTTGACGTCGATCTGGGCGCTGCGCTGCGAGAACACCGACCGCACGCGCTCAGGCACAGCAGTGAGATCGGCCTGCCCGCCGTCCACGGGTTCCCAGGCGACACCGAGCCGGGCGGTGAGCTCGGTGCGCAGGGCGGCGTCGTAGATCCAGCCGATGCTGCGTTGCTGGTACTTCAAGAACCGGGCATCCAACGACAACCACCGACCATCACCGTCTTGGACCTTGGCGGAGATCACGGCATGGGTGTGCAGCTGGGGGTCCATCGACCGCGACGTGTGCTGACGGAACAACGCCGCCACGATGCCCTGGGTGTCGACCTGATGGATCCCGTCGCGACCCCGTCGGGTGACCGCCCCGTGCGTCTCGAACCAGCCCAGCGCGGCATCGACGGCGGCGTCGTGAGCGGCCAGGACCTCGGCGCGCACCCACCAATTGGGCGTGACCGCCCACAACGTCGACACCGACTTGGGGGCCGAGAACGTCGCATCGAACCCCCGAGCCGAGGTTTCCCCGAACCGCCGTCCCAACGGCTTGCCGGTCTGCGGGTCGCGGCCCTCCAGCAGCGCCCGCAAGTCGGGCCCGGCGACGTCACCGCCGAGGCCGACGGCGTCGAGTCCGTGGCCGAACCACCGGCCCGCCGGCTCATCCGGATCCAAGTAGTAATCGACCGGACCCCGACTGGGACCGTCCATGCCGGCCCGGTCCTCCGCCAGCCCGGCGTAGTACGCGAGCAAACCGTCGAGCCGATCGGTCGACGCCTTGAGCGTCGTCACGCGCATCACCGCAGCGCGCTGCCCGGCTGGAATGCACCCGTCTGTCCCACACCCACCTATGGCATGCGAAGAAGCCGAGATGCGACTGGACTTGAGCAGCTCGGGTGGCGGGCGAACGCCTCGGCGCCACGCTGGCGACCCACGGCGGGGCACCGGGGCGTGGCGGCGGCGGTCGTGGGTGACCTCCATAGTTGACCGGTAAGCGATCTCAGCTGATCTGGTCGCTGCCGGGCTAGTGACGAGAGCTGACGGTGCGTCAGGACGGGGACGTTCGGGCAGCCAACTGGGGACCATCGCCTTTCCACCGCTGTCGAGCACCTGGGGGCCGAACCCGCCAAAGACGGCCGACATCTTGGGCCACGCCAGCCACGTCATGCCCCGCACTGTCTACGCACACGCCGTCGCGCCGACCGTCGACACCGCCGTCAACCCGATGGCGCCCTTGGCAGCCATCGAAGCCCGGGCAGCGAAACCGGGTGAGGATCATCGCACGCTGGCGAAGCCACCGGCTCGACGTCCCGTCGCGACGGAGCCTGATCCGATGGCGACGTAGCGTTGCTGCTGTGACCGAAACGCAGCGCGAACAGATCGCGTGGGATCCGAAGATCTGCCACGGCCAGGCCGTGATCGCTGGAACGCGGACCATGGTCAGCGCCGTCCTCGATTGCGTCGCCGCCGCCGGGATGACCGAGGCCGAGATCCTCGCTGACTACCCGACACTCGACGTCGATGAAATCCGAGCCTCTGCGGCATACGGCGCCGAACTCGCCCGAGACGAGTACCCCACCGTCGTCGCCGGTTGAAGATCAAGCTCGAAGAGAACCAGCCCGTCCGGGTCGCCGCGATCGTCGCTGCTCACGGCCACGACGTGGACACAGCGGTCGACGAGGGCCTTGGCGGCGCCGACGACGCCACCATCTCCGAGGTCGCGACACATGCCGAGCGCCTCGTCCTGACCCTGGACCGAGGGTTCGGGGACGTTCGTCGCTACCCACCCGGCACACACGCCGGCATCCTCGTGTTTGCGCGTCGAGGATCAGTCGGCACCGGCCGTCGCCGCAACCGTCGAAGCTCTGCTAGATGCCGTCGACCTGGATGGCCTCAGTGGGTGCGTCGCCGTGTACTTCGACGGGAACCTGCGCATCCGGCCACCATCCTGAGCCAGCGGCTCGATCAGGTCGAGGGAGCCAATCCATCCCGAACGGGGTGGCGCAGGGTGAACGCCGACGAACGATCGACCTTTCGCTGCAAGGAATTCCTGGTACTCAGCGGACTTCGCTGGACGGTCGGGACCACGTGACCGCGATGGGTCACCGGATCGACGCTGGTCTCGCGAACCATGTCGCACATCTTGTTGCGCTTGTGATGCGACCGCCCGGGACCGGCGGCGGACGTCACTCCTGCCACGCAGCCAGCCGGCCGCCCTTGAAGTCGATCGGCCACGTGGTCCCGTCGCCGGCCTCGATGATGGCCACGATTCGGTCGCGACTACGCTCGGGTTCGGTGGTGGGCCCGTCGAAACCGAGGCTGATAACGCGTCCGTCGGAGTGACCGAGGGTCACGGTGATACCTGGACCGACAACCCCGCGGTTCCCCTCCCACCGCGAGACCCACGGGGCGGCCCACTGGACAATCCATCCGCCGTCGATGAGGTCGGGGTTCTCGTTGCACCACTCGCGGACGAGCCGAGCCGTGGTGCGCTCGGGCCATTCCCAGCTCCGGTCGGCGGCTTGGCGGAGGACCTCGTCGACATACTTCGCCCGGTCGAAGCACAGTTCGGTGAGCACGAAGTCGGGGATGAAGCCGGGCTCGTCCACCGACTCGTAGCCGCCGAGAGGATCGCCGCCGTCGTGGAACTGGTCCCACAGGACCTCGTCACCATTCGCATGGATCCTGAAGCGCAACGACCCACATCCGAGATCACCGCAGCCGCACATCTGACCAGCGACGACGTGCGGCTCGGGTCGAGGCAGGAGAATCGGATCGTCGCCGAGGAGCTCGTCCGGGTCGTGTGGCAGGCCGCCCCACGCCTCCTCGAGGAGGTCCCGCCCGTCGACGAGCATGACGATGGTGGCCGACCGGGTTCGGTCGTCGTTCTCCTGCACACGCACCTCGAGACGCAGTTCCCCCATACGCCCATGTTGTCAGCCCGTGGAATCAAGCCCTGGCGACTTGCCCTCACGCCACCGGCGAGCTCTCCACAAACTGGGGAGACCACGGGGGCCTGCGGGAGGTCGCCCATCGTGAGCCAGAGGCTTGACCCGGTCGAGGGGAGCCAATATGGGAGCCAACCGGGTGCGAACCTCGGTGGTCGGCAGTGGACGCCGATGGACAATCGACCTTTCGCTGCAAGGGATTCGTGACTCTCAGCGGACTCGGGTGGACGCCCCGAATCGGCTGAAGAGCGGAAGGTCACCGGATCGACGCCGGTCCCGACCACCACCTAGAACCCTCGCACAGCAAGGGAGTCCGGCGACATCACGGCTCCTACTCCATCCCATTCGAAGGGCTCGACCTGCCTCCGTCTGCCACGAGCGCAGCCCTTGGTCGGGGCGTGCGCACGCGGAGGAGTAGATGAACGGGTCGAGCAACGGTGTTCAGTAGGCGTGTGTGCAACGCCCTCGTCGGCCGGGCGCCGCCGATGCGCTGCCGTCCTGTGCGGGTGACCGGCCCCCTGGTGGGTGACCCATCCGAAGGCCACGTCACTTATTAACCTCGCCAGATGGGAACGCCTGGTAGCCGAACCGCGCTCGGCGCTCACCTGCACCATCGTTCTGGCCCTGTCCGGCTGCGCTTCCGGCGGTGACGCCGCCGATCCTTCTCCCGACCGACCCACCGGTGTCGAGCGCGTCGATGGGGTTCCGGTGCTGGCCGGCAGCACGACCGGTCCGGGCCGGGTGCTGGCCGATGGTTTCACTGTCGCCGCGGGTTCCCACCTGTTGGGCGGCATCGCGCCGTTGGTCGAGCCGGGGGCGACCGCATCCTCGACGCCGACCCCCGGGACCTGTTCGGGCGGGCCGGGCGCGGCGCCGTCATGCGAGCCGGGATCCCCTCCGACCCCGGGTGGGGCCGCCGACCCGGTCGTCGTCGGGTGGGTCGCGCAGCTGCTGGTGACCGGCGACCCCGCCTCCGTGGTGGCCGCCTACGGCCGGCAGGCGATCGACCACGGGTACCGTCCGATCAACGCGGTCAGACAGGGCTTCCCGTGCGGCAGCACGACGCCTCAGCGCTGCGTGGTCCCCCCGCCTGACCAGGGGCTGAGCGCCACGGGCTACCAGCTGTGCAACTCCGACGAGACGTCCACGTTCTGCAGGGTCGACCTCCAAGACCCCGAGCGGATCTCGGAGACGGTCGTCATCGAGCTCGATCGGAAGGGCTCGGACCGGTCGCCCTACTCGCTGTTGCGCCTGGCCCGGCACCTACCGCAACCGGGTACGCCGCAACCAAGTCAGCTGTGGCCGGCGATCGATTGGCCGCTGGCGGCCGGTCCGCCGTCGGTACCCCTGCCCACGACGTGGCCCGATCCGGCCAAAGCCGGTGAGCCGGCTGCCACCTTCACTGGGAACGGTCCGGTGGTGATGGAGCCGGGGAGCGCCCAGATCATCGCCACCGATGACATCCAGCTCTCGATCACCGGGAGCGAACACCTGCTGCTGCGGATCGACGGCGACCCCGAGAAGGTGGTCCGCGCCTACGACGAGCAACTCCGCACCCTGGCCCACGGCGACACCTACCCGGTGCGGCACCTGACCGATGGCGACCTCACCGTCTGGACGGCCACGACTGGCCAGGCCGGAGGTTGGGCCTACGACATGGTCGTCCACCAGCGAAAGGGCGAGCCGGCGTGGGGCGAGATCAGCGCCTACAACGACTGACCTCGAGGCGGGTCGGTCAGAGGTTGCCGCTCAGCGCGGCGTAGTGGATGTAGTTGTCGCGGCTGCCACCGGGGTTGATGTGGACGTGCTCGACCTGCCGGCGAGCCCGGCAGCCCGAGATGCCCAGCTCGTCGAAGAGTCAGACACACCTCAGGTACGAATCCGGCCAGGCTCGGCGTCGACGACGGCCCGGTCGGTAGTGGTCTCGAGCGCTTCACCGTCACGGCGCCGGCAGTTCCACGACGGGCTCAATGGTGTTCGGTTGTTCGGTGAAGCCGTCCAGCACCGTCGATGGATCTGCGGCCCGGATCTCGGGCCGATCGCACGCTGCTTCGACTTTCCGGTCGACCCGACCGGGTGACACCTGCTGATCGCCGGTGGGATTGCGCCTCCGGCCGCTCGTCAGGAATCGAATCCGAGGGGAAGCTGCGGTGCCACCTCGCTGTCGGGGACGTCGACAGGTCCGTACACCGCGTCGAAGATCGGGGTGCTTCGTAGATGCGGCCACGTTCGCGGCCCGGCGACTCGACGAGATCGCCGCGCTCGACGAAGTCTCGATAGCTGCGTGCGCGGTGGGGCGGGTGACGCCGATCATCGCCTCGACTCTTGCCGCGGTCACCACGGGAATTGCGAAGAGCTGTTCGGCCAGACGGACGACCGAGTTGGGGCGGCCTTCGTCGAGGAGCTCGTTGCGGAGCTGGTGCTGGAGCTCGACGAGGCGGACCGTTCGTTCCTCGGAGTCGCGGGCCTGGCGGCGCACCCCGTTGAGGAAGAAGGCGATCCACGGCATGAGGTCGCCCTTCTGGCTGGTGATCAGCAGATGGTCGTAGTACTCGCTGCGGTACTGCTCGAAGTAGGCAGAGAGGTACAGGAGGGGCTGGGGAAGCGCATCCCGAAACACGAGCATCAGCGGGATCAGCAGTCTGCCGATCCGACCGTTGCCGTCGAGGAATGGGTGGATGACCTCGAACTGGTAGTGAGCGATGGCAAGCTGGACGAGCAACGGCAGGTCGGTCTCGTGGAGGAAGCGTTCGAGATCGCTCAGGGCCAGCCGCATCTCATCGGGCGGCGGAGGAACGAACACGGCGTCCTCGAGCGTGGTGCCGCCGATCCAGACGGGGCTCGACCGCAGCTCGCCAGGGCGGCGGTGTTGACCGCGGACACCCTGGAGGAGTTGCTCGTGCATCTCACGGAGGAGCCGGACCGAGAGGGGGAAGCCCTCACGTATACGGTCGAGCCCATGCTCCATCGCCAGCACGTAGTTGCCGACCTCGGCGGCGTCGTCTGCGGCGTCCGCCGACGGGACCTGGCCGACCTCGAAGAGCAGGAACTGGCCGACGTCGGTCTTGGTGCCCTCGATCCGCGAGCTGAGCACGGCTTCCAGGCGGAGGTGCGGGCCGATGAGCAGATGGGGGTTGGGGATGAGTCTTCCGACGCCCGCCGAGGCGGTGCACGGCGCCGGTGGCCTCGTCGAGGAGCTTGATCACCTCGTCGGAGAGGGAGATCCGCCGTGGGACCTCGGTCGGAAAGAATGCCCAGTACCCGCCAGGGGCTTTGCGGATCCGGCCCCGATCGTGTGATTTGTAGGCATCCGGGCGCACGACGAGTCCTCGCTCCTCATGAAAAGCTGACCTTCGTTCAGAGCACGTTAGCTAAAGCAGAGGGCCAATCGCTTTATTAGGGGCGGTCGGTCGGCAAGACCCCTTCCCGTCGAGACGGCCACCGGCGCTCCTGCTCGAGGCTGACGCAACACGATCCGGACGAGGGGAGCCAATCGCACGCAAACCTCGGTGGTCGGCGGTGGACACCGACGGACGATCGACATGCAAGGGATTCGTGGTTCTCAGCGGACTTCGGTGGACGGCCCGAATCGGCTGAAAAGCGGAAGGTCACCGGATCGACGCCGGTCCCGACCACCACAAAATCAGGTCAGAGCACTTTTCCGGCCAATGGCCGACACGACCTGGACTGGCCAGACCTGTCGTAGTCCCCTTCGATCACGTCGTCTGCGGGTCCACCACGAGTAGATCGCCGATCGCCTCGGCGGCCTCGGCGTCGCCTCGGTGGCCCTTGTGGGCATAGACCTTGGCCAGGGTCTCGACGTGGTCGCCGATCCGGGCCGCTACCGCCGGAAGTGGTTCGCCGGCGTCGAGCTGGGTGCTCGCATACCAGTGGCGCAGATCGTGTAGGCGCAGGTCCTCGGCGCCCGGCACTCGGCGGCGAACCCGGGAGAAGGCTTGGCTGAGACGGTTCGGCGGAACCGGCGACGCTCCGTGCGGATCCGCGACCAGGTCGGCGAACACGTAGCCGTTCGCCGGCGCCGCCACTCCCCCGGCGGCCAGCTGCTCCTCCTGCTCGGCCCGGTGGCGGCGCAGGAGATCGATGGTCCGCCGGTCGATGGTCAGCTGCCGCTGCTGGTGGCTCTTCGGTTCCTTCTCGACCAACGAACCGTCGGCCAACTGGGCGACGGCAGCACGGATGCTCACCACGCCCGTGTCCAGGTCGACCTCGTTCCAGCGCAGCCCGCACACTTCGCCCCGTCGAGCGCCGGTCGCAGCGAGCAGCCGGAGCGCCACGCCGGTCACCCGGTTGCGGCTCGACAGGGCCTCCTCGATCAGCGCCGCCACGACCTCGGGACGGGGGATGCGGCGGCCGACCCGGTTCGCCGACGGAGGCGTGGCCAGCTGGACCGGGTTGCGCGGCACCCAGTCCCACGCCATCGCCTGGCGGAACGCAGCCCGCATCAGGGCGTGGTAGCGCTGGATGGAGCCGGGCGAGAGCCCCCGAGCCTTGAGTCTGACGTAGTAGTCGTCCACGGCCTTGACGCTGACCTTGGCCACCGCCGTCCGTCCGATGTCGTCCGTGGCCACCTGCCGAGCGATGGAGCGGTAGCCCTCGATCGTGCGAGCCTCCCGCCCTCGGGCTTCGAGGTGGTCGACGTGGACGGTGAGCAGCTCGTCGAGGGTGTGCCGGGTGGTCGGGCCGTCGCGGTCCACGGTGGCAACGAGCTGCACGAGCAACTTCTCGGCATCCCGCCGGCGGCCACGGAGGGTTCGGCTCGTGTACCTGTTCTTGCCGGTCAACGGGTCGCGGCCGGCGTAGGCGCGGACCTCCCAGTAGTCGGGAGGACGTTTGAGACGGACGCTGCCGCGACCCCGTGCCATGGAGGGCGAGGCTACCCCGAACTCATGGGACAAACGATGGGACAACCTCGGATCAACTTCCGCTGCGATCGCCGGCCAGGCCTGAGACCTGGGCTTTTGCTGGCGCCCCCGCCAGGATTCGAACCTGGGCGCACGGTTTAGGAAACCGATGCTCTATCCCCTGAGCTACGAGGGCGGGGGTACTTCACGAGGGCGGGGTCCTGTGACCACCACGCTGACGATCTCCACAGGATGGCACGCCAGTTGCCTGGCTGGCCTCGAAGGTGGCCGTGGACCGGCCTTCAGTGACGGCTCACGCGGGGCTACCGTGTCCAAGTGAAGAGCGTCTCGGAACGGAGCGGTCGACGGGTCACGGGCATGCGGGCGGTAGCCGTCCTGGTCCTCGCGTTGGGGGCCACGGCAGGGGCCGCTTCCACGAGCAGTGCCCGGAGCGTGGAGCGCACCGCCTCGGGCGCGTCGGCCGCGAGCTCTGCGCCGGGCGACCCGGTGGATCTCAGCGGGACGGTGACGGGCTCCGGATCGCTCGGCGGGCCAGCCAGTTGCGGCCTGGATCTGAGCGTCAGCAACACCGCCACGATCACCTTGTCCGGGGGCGGTCAGGCCGGGTTGCAGGCCGACTACTGCGTGACGAAGTTCGACCCCAACGTCGTGGCGGCGCCGGTCTATGGCGGCTCGTTCACGATCACGACCAATGACGGAACGGCCACCGGTACCGTCTCGGGGAACAGCGAGACGGCCAACGCCACGCCGAGCGGGTTCCCCCTGCACCTCGTGTTGACCTCCACCGCCGGCACCGGGGAACTCGTCGGTGCTACCGGCACGGTGACGTTCGATGGCTACGTCGGACCGGCGGCCAGCACGATCGAGGGCTCCACCACGGGCTCGTTCACGCCCCACGCCTCGACGACGACGGCCCCGGCCGCCACCACTCCTCCGAGCGTCCCCGCTGAGGGCACGGCGACCGTCGCCAACGGGACCGCGATGCCGGCGACACCGGTGTCGGGCACCGCCAGCTTGACCGGCTGACCCGAGAAGGTCGTACGCCCTCGGAAGCTGGTCGCTACTTGGCCCTGCGGTGGTCGTCGACGACGCACCGGGTCGACCGCGTTGCGTGCTCCGCGCGACGGCGAACGCTTGTCGTCGCAGGTTTCCACGACCTCGATCCGAGGCCCGCCGTCGGGCCCGGCGCTACTGCTGGGTCATGATGCGGCGGAACTCGGCGGCCTGGTCGATGATGCGCTCGCCGGTGATGTCGAGGCGGACCACGTCGAGCTCGCCGGTGAACGCGAAGGGCGCCACGTAGGCGTCGGGGTCGACCGAGTCGAAGGCGGCGTGGCCGCAGCTCATGCCGACCATGCCGAACAGGTTGGGCACCGTGTGGTCCAGCTCGCCGAAGGCGACCGGCGCGTCGTCGACGTACAGCCGCACCTCGGCCGGCTCGCCCTTGCCCGGCCCGGGGATCGTCCCGAACGGCACCACCTCGACCCGCAGGGTGTGCTCACCCGGCGGGACCGGCACCGAGGCGGCGATCCGCCAGCGGTCCATCCCGAGGTAGTTGTACGAGTAGGTGAACCGGCCGTCGAGCAGGTAGGCGGCGAACCCGCCGTGGCGGTTCCCCTGGCAGAGCAGCACGCCCTCGGCGCCGCCCTCGGGGACGGTCACCGACGCGGTGATGCTGTGCGGCCGGCGCACCACCCGGGGCGCGGCGGCGAAGGAGATCGGCGAGCCGCCGGGCTGGATGTCGATCACGTCCGCGGCGCCGCCCACGCTCGGCCGCTTGGCGAACATCCGGGTGATGCCCGAGACGAGGGGCAGGGCGCGCTGGTCCTCGGCCTCCGCCCACCAGAGGTCGACCAGCTCGGCCAGCTTGTCGGGCTGGTCGGCGGCCAGGTCGTGGCACTCCGAGGGGTCCTCGGCCAGGTGGTACAGCTCCCAGTCGTCGCGGTCGAGCTGGTCGAGCAGCTCCTCGCTGATCGGCGTGCCGAACGGGTGGCCCCGCTCGACGCCCTCGGCCAGGCTCGGCCCCGGGTAGGGGCACACCGCCTTCCACCCGTCGTGGTAGATCGCCCGGTGCCCGAACATCTCCGACATCTGGGTGAGGTGGCGGGTCGCCGCCTCGGGGTCGTCGAGCGTCTGGACGAAGCTCACGCCGTCGACCGGCGACTGGTCGACGCCGCGGATCTGCGACGGCGACTCGATGCCGAGCAGCTCGAGCAGGGTGGGGGCGACGTCGATCACGTGGGTGAACTGCTGGCGCACCCCGCCGGCGTCGCCCAACCGGGCGGGCCACGAGATGATCAGCGGGTCGGTGACCCCGCCGCGGTAGGTCTCGCGCTTCCACCGGCGGAACGGGGTGTCGCCGGCCCAGGTCCAGCCCCACGAGTAGTGGTTGAACAGGTTCTCGCCGCCCCACTCGTCGAACACCTCGAGGTTGTCCTCGAGCGTCTCGGGGGCGAGGTTGAAGAACAGGCTCTCGTTGCGGGTGCCGTGCTCGCCGCCCTCGGCCGACGCGCCGTTGTCGGACATGGCCACCACGATCGTGTTCTCGAGCTCGCCCAGCCGCTCGATGTGGTCGATCACCCGGCCGATGTGGTGATCGGTCTGGGAGAGGAACCCGGCGTACACCTCCATCTGGCGGGCGTACATGCGCTTGGCGTCGTCGGTCAGCGAGTCCCACGCCGGCACGTCGGGGTCGCGCGCCGACAGCTCGGCGCCCGCCGGCAGCAGCCCGGCGTCGAGCTGGCGCTGGAAGACGATGCGGCGGTACTCGTCCCAGCCCATGTCGAAGGCGCCGGCGTAGCGCTCGACCCACTCCGGCTCGACCTGGTGCGGGGCGTGGCCGGCGCCGGTGCAGAAGTAGAGGAAGAACGGCTTGTCCGGGGCGCTGGTGTGGGCGTCGCTCACGAACTCGATGGCCCGGTCGGCCAGGTCGGCGTTGAGGTGGTAGCCGTCCTCGGGCATGGCCGGCTGGCGCACCCAGTGGTTGTCGTAGGTGAGGTCGGGGTGCCACTGGTCGGTGTCACCGCCGAGGAAGCCGTAGTACCGCTCGAAGCCCCGGCCGAGCGGCCAGCGGACGAACGGCCCGGCCGGCGTGGTCTCCTCCGGCGGGGTCAGGTGCCACTTCCCGACGGCGAAGGTGTTCCACCCCCGCTCCACCAGGATCTCGGAGAGGAACCCGTGCTCGGGTCCGATGGTGGCGTTGTGGGCGGGGAAGCCCATCGAGAGCTCGGTGACCGCCGACAGCCCGAGGCGGTGGTGGTTCCGCCCGGTCAGGAGCGAGCCCCGGGTCGGTGAGCACAGCGAGGTGGTCTGGAAGTTGGCGTAGCGCAGGCCCCGCTCCGCCAGCCGGTCGAGGTTGGGCGTCTCGCACAGGCCGCCGAAGGGCGAGAGCTGCCCGTAGCCGACGTCGTCGAGGACGATGACCAGCACGTTGGGTGCGCCCTCCGGCGCGGTCGGCTTGGTCGGCCACGCCTCCGACGACGTGTCGAGCGTGCGGCCGATCCGCCCCGGGAAGGGCTGGTCGGGCGGGTAGGTCACGAAGTCCGGCATCGGTCCCCCAGTGGTCGGCGGGGTGGAGTATGCATCCCGCCGCGGGCGCGCCGCCGCAACCGACGCAACGCACCTCCACCCGTGGGTGGAGGCGGAGGTCGCACCGCGGCATGACGACACGGGGGCCGGCGGCCTGGACGATCGGTCCATGCCAGACAACCGCATCATCGACGTCCAGCACCTCCGGAAGGCCTACGGCGAACGCGTCGCCGTCGACGACCTCGACCTCCACGTCGACGCCGGCGAGATCGTCGGCCTGATCGGCGCCAACGGCGCCGGCAAGACCACCACGGTCGAGTGCATCGAGGGCCTGGTGCGCCCCGACGGCGGCCGGCTGCGGGTGCTCGGCCTGGACCCCGCCCGCGACGGGCGCCGGCTGCGGGCGCAGATCGGCTGCCAGCTGCAGGACGCCTCGCTCCCCGACCGGCTCCGCGTCGGCGAGGCCGTCGAGCTGTTCGGCGGCGGCGCCGCGACCGGTGCCGCCGGCACCGGGGTCGGCGCGGACGGGGCCGGCACGGCGGCCGACCTGCTGGCCACGTTCGGCCTCGACCACCTGACCGCCAGCCCCTTCGCCGGGCTGAGCGGCGGGGAGCGCCAACGGCTGTTCCTCGTGCTGGCCCTGCTGCACCGACCGCGGCTGGTGGTCCTCGACGAGCTGACCCAGGGCCTCGACCCCTCCGCTCGGCGCACCGTCTGGGCCTCCATCGACGAGCTCCGGCGCGACGGGGTGACGGTCCTGCTCGTCACCCACGAGCTCGACGAGGCCGAGGCGCTCTGCGACCGGGTGGTCGCCCTGCGCGCCGGACGGGTGCTCGACGAGGGCACCCCGGCGGAGCTGGTCGACCGCCACGGCCGGCAGGCCACGACCCGGTTCACCCTGGCGGCGGCCGCCGTCGAGCGGCTCGGCCTCGACGCCTGCCCCGGCGTCACGTCGGTCGAGGTGGCGGGCGGGAGGGTCACCGTCCGGGGCGACCGCACGAGCATCGCCCACGTGGGTGCGCGCCTGGTCGGCGCCAAGGCCGTCCCCGCCGACCTCGCCGTCACCGTGCCGAGCCTCGAGGACGCGCTGGTCGACCTCCTCCGCCACGACGTCGAAACCGGCCCGACCACCGACCCGTCCACCACCTCGACCACCGGCCCGTCCACCGGCCCGACCACCGACCTGACCACCGCCTCGATCCGAGGAGCTGCCTGATGTCCTCCCCCGTCGTCCGCCTCGTCCGCACCGAGCTCCGCCTCGTGCGCCGCGATCCCCTGACCCTCGTCTTCGTCCTCGCCTTCCCCGTCCTGACCATGCTGATCATCGGCGGTTCCTTCGGCACCCGCCCCGACCGGGCCTTCGAGTTCACCAACCCGTCCCACTGGTACGTGGCGTCGTACCTCACCGTGGTCATCGGCGCGACCGGGCTGGTCATGCTGCCGGTCCACCTGGCGACCTACCGGGAGCGGGGCGTGCTGCGCCGGCTCTCGGTGGCCGGCTTCCCCCGCTGGTCCTTCCCGCTGGCCCAGCTGGTCGTCGGGATCATCGCCGTGGCCGTGTCCTCGGCGGTCCTGCTGGCCGTGGCGCTGCCGATCTACGGGATCCCCGCTCCGCACGAGCTCGCCCGGGTCCTGGTCGGGTTCCTGCTCGGGACCGTCGCCTTCGTCAGCATCGGCGTCGCCCTCGGCACCGTCCTGCCGTCGGCCCGCTCCGCCCAGGCGGTCGGGCTCCTGTTGTTCTTCCCGTCGTTCCTGCTCGGCTCGGGCGGACCGCCGCCGCGGGTCCAGGGGTCGGTGCTGCACGGGGTGGCGAGCGCCCTCCCCCTGACCTGGCTGACCGACGCCGTGCGCGGGCCGTGGCTCGGCCTGGGATCGGCCACCGGCTCGCTGCTGCTCGTGGGGCTGACGGCGGTGGCCGCGACCGGCGCCGCCCTCCGGCGCACCCTGCGGTGAGCGGCACCGTGACCGGTGCGGACCCGTCCGTCCGGATCCCGCGGCCGGCCCCCGGTCCCGGGCGCCGTCGCTCCCGTACCATCGACGGCGTGGTGCGCCTGCCCGTGTCGCGGTGGCCGGCGGGGCCGGTCGGCCGGGCCGACGGGCGCATCGGGCTCGGCGTCGTCGTCGTCCTGGTCGTGATCGGGGTGGTCAGCGCCTCGCAGCCGACGGGGCCGGTCGCCCTCGCCGGCGCGGCGGTGACGCTGGGAGCGTCCACCGTGCTGTTCCTGCGCCGACCGCCGCTCCCCCTCCTGGTGGCGCTGGTCGCCGGCGCCGGCACCGCCATGACCGCCACCGGCGGACCCGCCAACCTCGGCTGGTTCACCCTGTGCGTGGTCGGCGGCTGGTGCGCCCTCCGCGGCGGCACCGTCGACGGCGTCGTCTTCGTCGTGGCCAGCGCCCTCACCTTCGCCGGCGAGATGGCCTGGACGAGGGTCGACCAGGGCTGGCTGGCCTGGACCGCGGGGGTGGCCCTGACCGTGGGCGCCGCCCTGGCGGTCCGGCGGCAGATCGAGCTGACCGAGCAGCTCCGCGCCCTGCAGCAGGACCTGCTCGAGGCCTCGCGCGTCGAGGAGCGGAACCGGATCGCCCGCGACCTCCACGACGTGATCGCCCACAGCCTGACGGTGGCGCTGCTGCACGTGTCCGGCGCCCGCCTGGCCCTCGAGGACGAGCCGCAGCGGGCCGCCGCCGCGCTGGCCGACGCCGAGCGGCTGACCCGCCAGAGCCTCGCCGACGTGCGGGCCACCGTCGGCCGGGTCCGGGACGACGGCCGGGGCACCGGCGGCACCGGAGCACCGGCACCGACCCTCGCCGACGTGGAGGACCTGGTCGCCGGCTTCGGCGGCGCCGGGAGCGACGTCGCCCTCGAGGTCGATCCGGTGCTCGTCGGCCGGCCGGAGGACACGTCGGTGCCGGCGACCACCTCGACCAACGCCTACCGCATCGTGCAGGAGGCCCTCACCAACGCCGCCCGGCACGCGCCCGACGCCCCGGTCGAGGTGCACGTCCACGCCGACGGCCAGGACCTCGACGTGCGCGTCGACAGCGCCGGGCCGCCCGGCCAGGGACAGGGCCTCGGCCTGGTCAGCATGCGGGAGCGGGCGGAGGCGGTCGGCGGCAGCTGCACCGCCGGGCCGGCGGGCGGCGGCTGGTCGGTGCACGCCCGCCTCCCCCTGCCGGGCCCCGGCGAGGGCTGACGGTGCTGCGGCTGGTGCTGGTCGACGACCAGGAGCTGGTGCGGGCCGGGCTCCGGGGCATCCTGCGCGAGTCGTTCGGCTTCGAGGTCGTCGGCGAGTGCAGCGACGGCGGACCCGTCGTCGCCACGGTGCAGCGCACCGCTCCCGACGTGGTGCTGATGGACGTCCGCATGCCGGCGGTCGACGGCATCGCCGCCACCCGGACGCTTCGGGCCGCCTGCCCCGACGTGCCGGTGCTGGCCCTGACGACCTTCGACGACGACGCCGCCCTGGCCGGCATGCTGCGGGCCGGGGTGGCCGGGTTCGTGCTGAAGGGGGTGCCCGCCGAGGAGCTGCAGCGCGCCGTCCGGGTGGTGGCCGAGGGCGGGGCGTGGCTCGACCCGGCGGTGACCGCCAGGGTCCTCGACGTCTACCAGGGGGCGCCGGACCCGGCCGGGCGCGACGATCCCGCCCTCGGTCTGCTCACCGAGCGCGAGCGCGACGTCCTGGTGCGCATCGGCCGGGGGTCGACCAACGGCGAGATCGCCGAGGAGCTCGGCATCGGCGAGGTCACGGTGAAGACCCACATCAACCGGATCTTCGCCAAGCTCGACCTGCGCGACCGCGCCGCCGCCGTCATCTACGCCTACGAGCACGGGCTGACCGGCTGAGCGCCGACGACCCCCGCTCCCCCTCATGCCCGTCGACGGCCGACACGGCGCCTACCAGGTCCCCTCCCGCGCCGCCGTCGTCGACGCCCACGCGGCGGCGCTCGAGCTGGCGTGCGTCGAGGTGCACGCCCCGAGATCGTGGCCCGAGTACCCGCCGCCCTACTTCACCTCCTTCTTCACCGATCGGTCGGGCTTCCTGCTCGAAGCGGTCTGCCACCACGACCGGTAGGCGCCAGCGGGGCACCGGGTGGACGCGCCGGGGAAGACTGGCTCGATGCCGCTCCGCACCGGTCGACCGACCGCCGAGGACCTGGTGCTGCTGCCACGGCCCCGGCACCTCGCGGTGGACGGGCTCGGGCCGCCGGTCGAGCGGTGCCCGGTCACGACCACCGCCGACCCGTCGCTGCCGGCCGAGGGCTACGAGCTGACGTTGACCGAGGACGGCGGCGCCCAGATCGTGCACGCCGACGACCGGGGGCGCCGCTTCGGCGAGGCCCTGCTCGGCCAGCTGCTGGACCAGCCGGTCGACGGCCGGGTGGTCGCCGTCCGGGTGCGCGACCACCCCGACCTGGCGGTTCGGGGCTACCTGCTCGACGTCAGCCGGGACCGCGTCCCCACCCGCGCCACCCTCGAGCGGTTCGTCGAGCTGCTGGCCCTGGCCCGCTACAACCAGCTGCAGCTCTACGTCGAGCACACCTTCGCCCACGCCGGGCACGAGACGGTGTGGCGGGACGCCTCGCCCCTCACCGCCGACGACCTCCGCTGGCTCGACGACCGGTGCGCCGACCACGGCGTCGAGCTGGTGGTGAACCGCAACTGCTTCGGCCACTTCGAGCGCTGGCTGGCCCACGACCGCTACCGACCCCGGGCCGAGGCTCCCGACGGGGTCGAGGTCGTGCCCGGTCTGCGGTTCCCGCCGGCGGTGCTGGCGCCGACCGAGGACAACGCCCGCTTCGCCCTCGGCCTGGTGCGCGAGATGCTGGCCGAGGTGGCCAGCCGCCAGGTCAACATCGGCTGCGACGAGACCTTCGAGCTCGGGCGGGGCGTCAGCGCCGACGCCTGCGCCGAACGGGGCAAGGGCCCGGTCTACGTCGAGCACCTGCGCCGGCTGACCGACCCGCTGGTGGCCGACGGCCACCGGGTCCAGGTGTGGGCCGACGTGCTGCGTCGACACCCCGACCTGGCCGCCGGGGTGGTCGACGACCTCGGCGACGCGCTGGTGCCGGTCGTCTGGAGCTACGAGGCGCCCCGGCCGGCCGAGCAGGCGCCCGACCTGCCGCCGGGCCTGGTGGCGGTGCTCGACGAGCTGGGCATCGACCTCGACGTCACCGGCGGCTTCGAGCGCAGCGTGCGGCCGCTGGCCGACGCCGGCATCGGCTTCTGGGTCGCGTCGGGCACCTCGTCCTGGAGCTCGCTCGTCGGCCGCACCACCAACGCCTTCCCCAACCAGCTCGACGCGGTGTCGGTGGCGCTCGACCACGGCGCCACCGGCCACCTGGTCACCGACTGGGGCGACGGTGGCCACCACCACCCGCCGGCGGTCTCGTTCGCGCCGCTGGTCCACGGCGGGGCGGTGTCCTGGTGCCTGGCGGCGAACCGCGACCTCGACGTGGCGACCGCCCTCGACCGCTTCGTCCTCGAGGACGGGGCCGGCCGGCTGGGCGCCGCGCTGCTCGACCTCGGGAGCCTCTGGACGGCCACCGGGCGCGACGCGCTGAACGCCAGCCCGCTGGCCGCCGCCCTGCTCCCCGACCAGCCGCTGCTCGTCACCGGCCGCCCCGACCGCGACCTCGTCGAGCGGTGCGTCGGGCGCATCGACGCCTGCCTCGACGCCGTCGCCGCCGGTCGGCCGTCCTGCGCGGACCGCGCCGAGGTGGTCGACGAGGTGACGCAGGCGGCGCGCCTGGCCCGCCTCGGCGCCGTGCAGCTGCTGGGCGACCTCGCGCCGCCGGTCGAGCTGCGCCGGGCCGAGCTGCGCGACCTGCTCGAGTCCCAGCGCCGGACCTGGCTGGCGAGGGCCCGCCCCGGCGGCCTCGAGCGCAGCCTGGCCCAGCTCCGGGTCGTCTGACCGGCCCCCGCCCGTCGCCGTTTCGCCGGCCGACGAGCGGGGAGCAGGCCGGGGTCCCCGCGCCGCTCGGCGAGATCCGCGTCCGGTCGCGGCGACGGAGTGGAGCGCGCTGGTCATGGCATCGTTCGCCAGGGAGGCCTTTCGGGGCGGGAACCGCTTCCTGCTGCGGATCGCGATCATCGCCGCCATCGGCGGCTTCCTCTTCGGCTACGACACCGGCGTCATCTCCGGCGCGCTCCTCTTCATCAAGAAGGACCTCGACGCGTCGAAGTTCGAGCAGCAGTGGATCGTCGGAAGCCTGCTGCTCGGCGCGGTCGCCGGCGCCATCACCTCCGGCTACCTCGCCGACCGGATCGGGCGGCGGCGGACGAAGGTGGCGTCCGGGATCATCTACGCCGTCGGGGCCATCCTGAGCGCCTTCGCCTTCAGCACGTGGTTCCTGATCGGCGTCCGGTTCATCACCGGCCTGGCCGTCGGGACCGCCTCGTTCGTCTCGGTCGAGTACATCTCCGAGCACGCGCCGGCCAAGCTGCGCGGCGGGGTCACCACCTTCAACCAGCTGATGGTGACGAGCGGGATCCTCGTCGCCTACCTGATCGACTTCGCCTTCAAGGACGTGTTCGGCTCGTGGCGGTGGATGCTCGGCCTGGCCGCCGTCCCGGGCCTCGCCCTCGCCATCGGCATGCTCACGGTGCCGCCGAGCCCGCGCTGGCTGGTCGAGCAGGGCCGCGAGGACGAGGCCCGCGACGTGCTCGGCCGCAGCCGCGACGAGGACGAGGTCGACCAGGAGATCGACGACATCAAGGAGGCCTCCGACCGGTCGAAGCAGCTCGGGCTGCGGGGGCTGGCGGGCCCCCGCCTGCGCCGGCTGATGGTCGTGGGCCTGGCCCTGGCCGTCTTCCAGCAGCTCATCGGCGTGAACACCGTCATCTACTACTCGGCCACCATCTTCAGCTACACCGGGCTGAACGCCTCGACCTCGGTGCTGCGGGCCATCTTCATCGGGGTCACCAACGTGGTGTTCACCCTCGTGGCGCTGCTCCTGATCGACCGGGTCGGGCGTCGGGTGCTGCTGCTCACCGGCACCGCCATCTGCGTGGTCGCGCTCGGCGGCCTCGGCTGCTACTTCCACTTCGCCACGCTGCAGCAGGACTACGGCTGGCTCGCGCTGGTCAGCCTGATCGTGTTCATCATCGGCTTCGCCATCGGCCTCGGGCCCGTCTTCTGGCTGATGATCTCGGAGATCTACCCGCTCGGGATCCGCAGTCGGGCCATGAGCGTCGCCACGGTCGCCAACTGGTCGTTCAACTTCCTGGTGTCGTACTTCTTCCTGTCCCTCGTCGACGTCATCGGCAAGGCCGGGACGTTCTGGCTCTACGGCGGGCTCGGCATCGTCGCCTTCACCTACTTCCTGCTGCGGGTGCCCGAGACCCGCAACCGCACGCTCGAGGAGATCGAGCGCGACATCGGCGTCGAGCCCGACGCCGTCCCCGACGGCCAGTCGGAGCCCGCCCAGGCCTGAGGGCGGTCGGGTCAGGGCACGGTCGGGTCAGGGCACGAGGACGCAGCGGGTGCCCGAGTAGATGGTGGGCATGCACTTGTTGCAGTGGACGCAGAGCCCGACGGTGCTGCGCTCGTCGGCGAAGCGGTTCACCAGGTCGGGCTGGCGCAGCAGCGCCCGGGCCATGGCCACCAGCTCGAACCCCTCGTCCAGCGCCGCCTCGACGGTGTCGAGCCGGTTGATGCCGCCGAGCAGCACCAGCGGCAGGTCGAGGGCGTCGCGGAACTGGCGGGCGAAGGGCAGGAAGAACGCCTCCTCGAACGGCAGCTCGGGCAGGATGCGCCGGCCGAACAGCCGCAGCCCCAGGCCGACGAGCGGGCCGTAGGCGTCGGCCATCTCCTTCATCGGCACCTCGCCCCGGAAGAAGTACATGCCGTTCAGCAGCGAGCTGCCGCCGGTCAGCTCGATGGCGTCGAGGTGGCCGTCGGCCTCGAGCAGCCGGCCCACCTCGAGGCTCTCCTCCAGCCACAGCCCGCCCTCGACGCCGTCGGCCATGTTCAGCTTGGCCAGCACGGCGATGCGGTCGCCGGCGGCGCGGCGCACCGCCTCGACCACCCGGCGGGGGAAGCGGGCCCGGTTCTCGATGCTGCCCCCGTACTCGTCGGTGCGCCGGTTGAGGTTGGGGCTGAGGAACGAGCTGAGCAGGTAGTTGTGGCCGAGGTGGACCTCGACGGCGTCGAACCCGGCGTCGACCGCCACCCGGGTCGCCCGCCCGAAGTCGGCGACCACCTGGTCGAGCTGGGCCGCCGTGGCCGCCTTCACCCGGCCCCGGGCCGGGGCGCTGAACCGGGTGGAGGGCGCCAGCGACGGGTTCCGCCTCGACGACGACTGGGCGACCAGACCGGCGTGGCCGAGCTGGGCCGACACCGCCGCCCCTTCGGCGTGCACCGCGTCGGTGAGCCGCCGGAGGTCGGGCACCAGCTCGTCGGTGAACACGAGGGCGTGGCGCTCGACCCGGCCGCCCTTCGAGACGGCGCAGTAGGCCACCGTCGAGAGCGCCGCCCCGCCCCGGGCCACCGCCACGTGGAAGTCGATCAGGTCCTGGGTCACCGCCCCGTGGGGCATGACCCCCTCGAAGGTGGCGGCCTTGAGGAACCGGTTCCGCAGCGTGACCGGCCCCAGCCGGTAGGGGTCGAACGGCCCGGCGCTGCGCACGGCGCCCACCCTTGCACCTGTTGGTACGGTCCGCCCGTGGGCGTGGCCAGCGAGCTCGGGTACCGGCACCGCCCGGCCAACCGGTTCCGGCGGCTCATGCGGGCCTTCGCCTCGACCCGGTTCGGCGCCTGGACCTTCTCCCGGTCGCTGGCCCCGTCCGACCGGCTGGTCCGGCGCCTCAGCCAGGGCCGCGCCAGCGTGCCCGAGCTGCTGGCCGGCCTGCCCGTCCTGTTCCTCACCACCACCGGGCGCAGGAGCGGCCGGCCGCGCACCTCGCCGCTCATCGCGGTGCCCGTCGACGACGACCTGGCCGTCCTCGGCACCAACTTCGGCCAGGCCCCCACCCCCGCCTGGGTCCTCAACCTGGAGGCGGACCCGACCGCCCACCTGGCCTTCCAGGGGGCCGAGGTCGACGCGGTGGCCCGGCCGGCCACCGACGCCGAGCGCGAGCGGATCTGGGCCGACGCCACCGACGTGTACGCCGGCTACGCCGCCTACCGCCGGCGCATCGCCGGCCGGGAGGTGCGGATCTTCGTGCTGGAGCGCGCCCCCGCCTGAGGCGGTTCGCGCCCCGCCCGGCGGGCGGATGCGTCAGGCGGCGACGAAGGCGTGCAGGGCGTCGAGCTCGTCCTGGGTGCCGATGGCGATGATCACCTGACCGGCGCAGATCTCGGTGTCGGGCGTCGGGTTGGTGTTGAAGCTCCCGTCGGCGCCCCGCAGCGCGAGCACCAGCGCCCCGGTGCGGTCCCGCACGTGGGCGTCGCGCAGCGTCCGTCCCACGATCGGCGAGGCCCCGGTGACCGGCACCTCCTCCAACCGGAACTCGAGGGAGCGCTCGTGCATGACCACGTCGAGGAACTCGGCCACGTTCGGGCGCAGCACGAAGGCGGCCATGCGGGCACCGCCGATGTTCTGGGGGTTCACCACCCGGTTCGCGCCGGCCCGCTGGAGCTTGTCGTCGCTGTCGGCGCTGCGGGTGCGGGCCACGATGAACAGCTCGGGCCGCAGCGCCCGGGCGCTCAGCGTGATGAAGGAGTTGTCGGCGTCGCTGTCGACGGCGGCGACCAGGGCCGCGGCCCGGGCGATCCCGGCGGCGCGCAGCACGTCGTCCTCGGTGGCGTCACCGACCACGACGGGGTGCGGGACGCCGTCGGCCCGGCCCGGGTCCGTCTCGACCACCACCAGCTTCCGACCGGCCTCGAGCACCTCCCCGGCGATGGAGCGGCCGACCCGGCCCCATCCGCAGATCACCACGTGGTCGGTCAGGGCGGCGATGGACTGGCTCATGCGGCGTCTCCCGAGCAGCTCGTTGATGCGTCCTTCGATGAAGGTCTCGACCAGCACGCCGAGGGCGTACAGGGCGGTGCCGACCCCCACCAGGATCAGCACCATGGTGAAGATCTTCCCGGCGGCGTCGAGCGGCTCCACCTCCCGGAACCCGACCGTCGACACCGTGGTCACCGCCTGGTAGGCGCCGTCGAGCCACCCGAAGCCGAGGATGCGGTAGCCGATGGTCCCCACCACCAGCACCAGCAGCAGGGCGACCATGGCACCGCCGAGACGCCGCCAGTGACTCACCGCCCTCAGGGTAGGAGGCCGGGCCGGGCCGGTCGGCCGGCGCGGCCCGGCCGGCCTCAGCGGTGCGCCACCTCCAGGTCGGCCGCGGTGACCGTGGGGGCGACGGTGGGCCAGGGGTGCTCGCGCTCGACGTGGCGGGCGACGTCGAGCAGCAGGGCGTCGGCGTGGTGCGGGGCCAGCACCTGCAGGCCGATGGGAAGGCCGTCGATGGTGCCGGCGGGGATCGAGATCGCCGGGTTGCCGTACACGTTGCTGATGATGGTGAGCGCCCCCATGGCCACCAGGTCGGGGAAGCGCTCGGTCACCATCGTCACCAGCGCGGAGGGCAGCTTGGGTGCCAGCGCGGCGGCCAGCCGGGTGCCGACCATGGCGCCCCGGAAGGCGTAGCGGGCGGCGTTGCTGGACGTGGCCAGGTCGAGGAAGCTGCGCTCGCTGCTGCTCTTCGGCGCGTCGGCGGCGAAGGCCGGACCGGGGTTGGTGGCGGCGACGATCAGGTCGGCCTCCTCGAAGGCCCGGGCCATGGCCTCGTTGGCCTGCAGCCGCAGCGTCTCGGCGACCGAGGCCATGTGCAGGTTGTAGAGCGACTGCGACAGGTAGAGCCCGAGGGCCATCTCGTCGGTCATCAGGTGGGCGCAGCTCGGCCACTTGTCGCCCAGCTCGGCCAGCAGGGTGGCCAGGTTCCCGAGCATCCACTGGGCGGCCAGGTTGGGCGGGGCGACGTCGAGCTCGACCCGCTTCATGCCGGTCTCGGCGATGAGCTGGGCGGCCTCGGCCTCGATGTGCTCGGCGACCCCCGGGTCGAGGCGGGCGCCGCCCAGCGCCGGCACCACCGCCACCTTCAGGCCGGCCAGGTCGTGGGTGTCGAGCCCGGCCTCCCAGCCGCCCGGCGAGGGCAGGGTCGAGGGGTCCCACGGGTCGAGCCCGGCGACCACGTCGTAGTGGCGGGCGGTGTCGCGCACCGAGCGGGCGACGATCCCCGACACGACCGTGTTGGGCCGCATCCACGCCCCCGGCGCCCGGGTGATGCGACCGAAGGTGCCCTTCATGCCGACCATGCCGGTGTAGCCGGCCGGGATCCGCAGCGAGCCGCCGCCGTCGCCCCCGGTGGCCAGGCTGACCAGGCCGCCGGACACCGCCGCCGCCGAGCCGCCCGACGACCCGCCGACGCTGCGCCCGTGCCGCCACGGGTTGTGGGTCACGCCGTTCAGCCGGGTCACGCTGACGTTCAGGCCGCCGAACTCGCTGGCGGTGGTCTGGCCCACCGGCACCGCCCCGCCGTCGTCGAAGAGCCGCCGCAGGGCGTGACCGGTGTGGGTGGCCCGACGGTCCTTCCACACCAGCGAGCCGTCGGTGTAGGGCCAGCCCTCGACCGGCTGCATCTCCTTGATGCCGGTGGGGACGCCGCCGAAGGGCTGGTTCACGTCGGCGTCGGCGGCCAGCTCGCGGGCCCGCTCGGGGTCGGTGCTCGAGAAGCAGTTCAGGTCGGACCGCTCGATGGCGGCCAGGGTGGCGTCGAGCTCCTCCAGCGGCGATCGCTCGCCCGAGCGGAAGGCGTCGACGAGCGAGCAGGCGTCTCCGGTCCACGGTGCGTCGGTCATGACCGGCCATCTTCGCGAAGCGGCCGCGACGGCCTGTCACCCCGGAACGCGCGCCCGAGCGGGTGCCCTCCCGCCGCGACGTGCTGTGATCGAGCGCGTGATCGCCCAGACGCCCACGCCGACGACGACGACCACCAGCTCCTCGGACACGCCGATCGTGCCGTCCGGCATCAACGCCGCCGACTGGATCCAGGCGGGGGTGCTGGTGGCCATCGGCCTGGTGCTGGCGGTGATCGTCAGCCGGCTGATCGTGAAGGTGGTGGCCGCCGGTCACCGCTCCCGCAGGGGCGTCGCCCACCTGCTCGGGCGCCTGGCGGGCATGCTCGTCTTCGCCGCCGGCGTCGTCTACGCCCTCAACACCCTCGGCGTGCGGATCGGCCCGCTGCTCGGCGCCCTCGGCATCGTCGGCATCGCCCTGGCCTTCGCCCTGCAGGACATCCTCGAGAACCTGGTGGCCGGCATCATCCTGCAGGCCCGCAACCCCTTCCGGTACGGCGACCAGCTCGAGACCGGCGACTGGGAGGGCACCGTCGAGGACGTCAACTTCCGGGCGGTGGTGCTGCACACCTTCGAGGGCACCCGGGTGGTGCTGCCCAGCTCGACCGTGCTGAAGGACCCGATCCACAACCTGACCGCCTTCGAGAAGCGGCGCACCAGCGTGAGCGTCGGGGTGGCCTACGGCGCCGACCTGGACGAGGCCGGCGAGATCATCGCCCGCGCCACCACGGCGGCCGAGCACGTCGAGCCCGACCCCGAGCCCGAGGTGTTCGTCGAGGAGCTGGGCGAGAGCAGCGTGAACTTCTCGGTGCGCTTCTGGCACCGGCCCGAGGTGGCCACCAAGTGGCGGGCCCGCCACGCCGTGCTCACGGGCGTGTACCGGGCGCTCGGCGAGGCCGGCATCGAGATCCCGTTCCCGCAGCGCACCCTCACCTTCGCCGAGCCGCCAGGCGGTAGCGGACCGGCAGGTCGTTGACGCTGCGCAGCACCATCCGGCGGGCCCAGGTCGGCTCGCCGTCAGCCTCGAGCACGGGGAAGCGGGCGAGCAGGCGGCGGATGGTCACCGACAGCTCGAGCTTGGCCAGGTGGGTGCCGAGGCAGCCGTGGATGCCGGCGCCGAACTGCACGTGGCGGCTGGCCGAGCGCCGGTCGACGCGGATCCGGTCGGCGTCGTCGCCGAAGACCGCGGGATCGTGGTCGGCGGCGCCCACGCCGAGGTAGAGCACGGCGCCCGCCGGCACCGTGGTGCCGCCGAGGTCCAGGTCGCGCGTGGCGATGCGGCGCACGAACTGGTTGGGGCCGTCGTAGCGCAGCAGCTCGACCACCGCGTGCTCGACCAGCGACGGGTCGCGGCGCAGCGCGTCGAGCTGGTCGGGCTGGGCGAAGAGGCCGTGGAACCCGTTGCCCAGGGTGGCGGTGACCGGCTCGTGGCCGGCGATGTAGACGGTCTGGAGCTGGGCGACGAGCTCGTCCTCGCCGAGCTGGTCGCCCTCGCCGTCGGCGGCGTGGACCAGCGACGAGGTGAGGTCGTCGGTCGGGTGGGCCCGCTTGGCCCGGATCTGGTCACGCACGTAGGCGCGCATCTCGTCGCCGGCGGCCAGGCACACGTCGCGGTGGGCGGCGTCGATCATGGGGTCGAGGCCCTCGGCGACCAGCTGCACCCAGCGGCGGAAGGTGGGGCCGTCCTCGTCGGGGATGCCCATCAGCTCGCAGATGACCATGACCGGCATGGGGTAGGCGAGGTCGCCGACCAGGTCGAAGGCGCCGGCCTCCCCGCTCCGCTCGACCACCGCGTCGAGCAGGTCGTCGACGTGGCGCTCGATGGTCTCGGTCAGGTTGCGGACCGAGCCCTTCCGGAAGGTGGGCGCCATCTGGCGGCGCACCCGGGTGTGCTCGGGTTCGTCGAGCAGCGGCAGCGGCGGGCTGCTGCCGCCGATCATCTCGCCCCGCCGCTCGATCTCGATCTGGGTGAAGGGCGTCGGCGTGGCGTTCTCGACGTCGGTGCTGATGTCCGGGTCCTTCAGCAACCGGTCGACGTCGGCGTAGCGGGTCAGCACCCAGCCGTGGAGCAGGTCGGAGCGGTGCACCGGGTCGGCGGCCCGCAGCCGGGCGTACTGGGCGTAGGGCCACTCGGTGTAGCCCTCCTCGAACGGGTCGAACCGAACGGTGCCGGCGTCGGTCGGGTCGGTCGGGGCCGACGGATCGGTCGCGGTCACCGGTACGTGTCGCTCCCGGTCAGCCAGGGTCGACCGGCGTCGCGCCGCTCGTCCCACCGGGAGAGGTCGCGGTCGCCGTCCTGCCCGAGGTCGGCGGCGGTCGGCCCGATGCGCTCGACCAGCGGCGCGAGGGCGCCGGGGTCGAACCCGTAGAACTCGACGGCGTTGCCGCCGAGCATGGCCCGGGTCTCGTCGGTCGGGATGTCGCCGAAGGCGTGGCGCAGGAACTCGGCGGTGTGGGGCCAGGTGCCCTCGGGGTGGGGGAAGTCGTTGCCCCACATCAGGTTGCCGACGCCGATCTCGTAACGGCGGGCCAGCTCCCGTCGGTGGGGGTTCGAGGCGCCGATGGAGCAGTTGCGGTCGAAGTAGGCCGACGGCCGCATCGAGAGGTTGGCGGTGAGCTGTCGGCCCAGCTTCTTCGACCCGTGCTCGCGCTCGAACACCGAGTCCATGCGCCACAGCAGGTCGTTGACCCAGAAGGCGCCGCACTCGGTCACCGCGAACCTCAGCCGGGGGAAGCGCTCGAACACGCCGGACCAGATCAGGAAGGCGAGCGGGCGCGACGACCAGAAGCGGACCTCGGCGGCGTAGATGCCGATGTGGGGGCCGTAGCTGGCCTTGTCGGCCGGGCCGGAGTGGCAGTGGACGGGCAGCTCGAGCTCCTCGCAGGCCGCCCAGATCGGGTCGTAGCTGCGGTCGTGGTACGGCTTGCCGGGCTGCCACATCGGCGGGATGAGCACGCCGCCGCGCAGGCCGCTGTCGTGGGCCCGACGGATCTCGGCCACCGCCACGTCGGGCTCGACGAAGGCGATCGGCACCACGGCGATGCCGCGGCGGCGCTCGGGGCTGGTGGCGCACAGCTCGGCCAGCCACCGGTTGTGGGCCCGGGCCCCCGCCAGCAGGTGCTCGGGCGGGGTGTCACCGCCGGAGCCGAGTCCGGCCCCGAAGGGGGCCGAGGCCCCCGAGGTGACCGAGTCGCCGTCGGGGAAGATGACCTCGCCGGCCACCCCGTCGGCGTCGAGCTCCTTGTCGCGGCGGGCGGCGTCCCACGAGCCCCGCAGGCCCTCCTCGTTCTCGGCCTGCCACTCCTCGGCGAACTCGGTGTTGAGGAAGCCCTGGGCCGCCATCTCCTGCTGGCGCCTGCGCTCGACCAGGCTCCGGTCGAACGCCTCGCGCACCGACGGGTCGAGCCACTCGCGGTACTCGGCGTTGGGCAGCCCGGCATGGCAGTCGGCCGAGATCACCAGGAACCGCTCGATCACTGCCGGGCTCCAGACGAGGCGCCCGGTCCGGCGGAAGGGTCACCGCCGGCTCCAGCCAGCCCGTCGTCGCGAGCGCCAGCGAGCCGACGGGAAGCAGGCGCCGCAGGTGCCTGCGGGGAAACGTCGTCGTAGCGCTGGTGGACGAAGGGCAGGACGTCCTTCGGCTCGAGCACGGCGACGATCTCGCCCCGCTGCTGCGACTGGCGCTCGGTCAGGTGCATCTCGAGGATCCGGCGCACCGGCAGGTCGGCCACCGGGTCGAAGCGGGACTCGCGGAGCACGATGTCGCCGTCGACCAGCTCACGCTTGCGGGAGGTCTCCCGGCGGTGGCAGTGGACGAGACGGGGGTCGGCGTCGAAGCCCGAGCCGCCCGGGTCGCGCAGGAACTTGAGGTAGAAGTCGGTGCGCTCCTGGTCGGGCGGCGGATCGACCTCCTCGGTGATCCGGCCCCGCAGCTCGATGATGGTCGTGCCCATGCGGGCGACGGTGCCGACGACCTCGTCGCCGTCGCGGTCGAGGGCGATCCGGGCCAGCTTCTTCGGCTCGCCGAAGGTCTCGCGCCCGCCGATCACCGACTGCTCGGTGCTCATCGGCATGAGCAGCGGGTAGAAGCCGACCAGGTCGTCGTGGCGGCACTGCACCCCGAAGGTGCCGGCGCCGAAGGTGGGGACGCCCGGCCGGTCGATCTCGACGGTGGCGATCGACACCTTCACGACCGGTCGGTCGGTCGCCTGCAGGGGCGGCGGCAGGACCTGCTCGATCAGGCCGGGATCGGTCTCGTAGAGGGCGGTGAAGGAGGTCGACCAGGCCCCCACCTTGGTGGCGCTGACCTCCCGGTCGGTGATGGCTTCGAGCGGCATGGCGCCGTAGCGCAGGGTGGCGGTCATGGGCACCGTCCTCGTGGGTCGGGTTGGTCGGATCAGTCCAGGTCGGGGTCGGGGCGGAACTTGCCGAGGGCGAAGGCCGGGCAGCGGAGGGCCTCGTCGGGGATCTCGTCGCGCCTGAGCGGCGTCTCCAGGTCGTGCACCAGCGGGCCGACCTCCGCGGCGACCGGCGCCAGCCGGTCGAGGTCGAAGCCGTAGACCCGGGCGGCGTTCCCGCCGACCATGGCCTGGATCTCCGCCGGGCTGCACTGGCCGCCGAAGCTCATCTTCAGGTGGTCCTTCGACCAGGGCCAGCAGCCCTCGAGGTGGGGGAAGTCGCTGCCCCACATGATGCGGTCGATGCCGACCTGCTCGGCGATGGCGACCTCGTGGCGGCGGATGAACGAGGAGCCGAGCTGGCACTGGCGGGCCCAGTACTCGCTCGGCTTGAGGGTGAGCTGGTCGACCACGCCGGCGCCGAAGGCGGCCTCCTGGCTGCCGCCCGCCCCCGACGACCCGGACAGCCGGCCGTGGTACATGTCGAGCCGGGCCAGCTCCTCGGGCACCCACTCGGTGCCCTGCTCGGTGAAGACGAACTGCAGGTCCGGGTGGCGTTCCATGACCCCGCCGAAGATCAGGTGCCACAGCGTGCGGTGCGCCCACCAGGTGACCTCGAGCAGGAACATCACCTTGGCCTCGGGGTAGTCGCCGTAGTCGGGGGCGGCGCTGCCCGAGTGGTGGTTGACCGGGACGCCCAGCTCCTCGCACACCGCCCAGATGGGCTCGTAGTCGGGGGCGTAGAGCGGCGGGACGCCCGACCCCGGGGGTGCGCCGGGCAGCAGCACCCCGCCGGTGAGCCCGTGCTCGTGGGCCCAGCGGATCTCGGCGACCGACGCGTCGACGTCGTGCAGCATGATCTGGGCGATGCCGGCCCGGCGGCCGGGGGCGTCGGCGCAGAAGTCGGCCAGCCAGCGGTTGTGGGCCTGCAGCCCCGCCCACCGCCGGTCGAGGTCGCCGGCGCTCGCCCCGGGCGCCTGGTGCACCAGGCTGGCGCCCGGGAAGAACGGCGGGATGGTGTTCGGGAACAGCACCTCGGCCACCACCCCGTCGGCCTCGGTCTCGGCCAGTCGCCGGGCCGAGTCCCAGTTGCGGCCGGCCGCGTCGCCCTTCAGGTCGTCGTAGGGGTTGTCGAAGTCGGCCAGCCAGGCGTCGAACTCGTCGTGGTAGGCGGGGTCGAGGTAGGGCCGGTAGTCGCTCGGGCTGCCGCCGCCGTGGCCGTCGGCGGAGATGACCACGTACCGGTCGCCGGCGGGCAGCTCGGCCGTCGAGCTGGTCGGATCGGCCGTGGTGGCGGGCATGCGCCGAGTCCAACACCATTTTCGAACCTCGTCCACCAATTCCCGGCGTCGCCGGGCTCGGTGAGGAGCCGGTGCCTAGGGTGCGGCCCGATGAGCGATGCGATCCCCGCGGACGACGTGACCTTCGACGACCTGGCCGGGCGGGTGGCGGTGGTGACCGGCGGCGCCCACGGCATCGGTCGCGCCATCGTCGAGGCGCTGCTCGGCGAGGGCGCCGAGGTGGTGATCGCCGACATCGAGGAGCCGGTGCTCGACGCCACCGTGGCCGAGCTCCGCGACGCCGGCGCCGGCGACGTGGTCGGCGTGCGCACCGACGTCAGCGACCGGGCCTCGGTCGAGGCGCTGGCCGACGCCGTCTACGACCGCCACGGCGCCTGCCACCTGCTGTTCAACAACGCCGGCGTCACCAGCGGCGGCGGGGGCAAGCCGTGGGAGCAGGAGCTCAACGACTTCAAGTGGTGCTTCGGCGTGAACGTGTTCGGCACCGCCAACGGGTGCGCGGTGTTCGTCCCCCGCATGATCGAGTCGGGCGAGCCGGGTCGGATCGTCAACACGTCCTCGGGCGACGGCGGCTTCGCCCCGGTGCCGCAGGCCAGCGTCTACGCGGCCAGCAAGGCGGCGGTCAGCTGCTTCACCGAGGCGCTGGCCCACAACCTGATCAGCGAGGGCACCCGGCTGCGGGCCTCGGTCTTCTACCCGAGCGGCGGCCTGCTCGACACCGGCCTCTACACCGCCAACCGCAACCGCCCGGCCGAGCTGGCCCGCCAGGGGGCGGGCACCGGCCGCCGGTCGATGACCTTCGACGAGCTGAAGGCGGTGCTCGAGCGGTCGGGGCGCCAGGTGGAGGTGGCCGACCTCCCCGCGCTGGGGCGGTTCGCCGTCGACGGGGCCAAGCGGGGCGACTTCATCATCGCCCACGACCTCGACCGGACCGCCGACCTGCTCCGCCGGCGGGCCGACGCCATCGAGCGGGCCGAGCTGCCGCCCCACCACGGCATCGGCTTCTGAGCCGCCTACCGTCGACGTCCATGGTCGAGCAGGGCAGCAGCGGGCCGGACGAGGCGGCGCACGAGGTCGAGCAGGCCCGCATCCGGTCGCGCACCTTCCTGATCGTCACGCTCAGCGCGGCGGTGCCCGCCTTCGACATCGGGTTCGAGGCCGGCGCGTTCAAGACGGTCAACTACCACCGGGTCATCACGGTGTTCGTGGTCTCGACCGTGGTGCTCATCTGGACGCTGGTCACCGACGTCGACGACCCCTTCGCCTCCTCGTGGCGATCCCGGGTCATCCTGTCGATCCCGGCCGCCTACCTCCTCGTCGACGAGACCGTGCTGCGGACGTCACGCCGCGAGTCCGAAGCGCTCTTCCTGGTGGTCATCGCCACCTTCCCCTACGTGCTCTACCTGGTCGCCCGCCTCGTGGCGCCCGACTACTTCTCGCTGCGGGTGCGCGAACGGGTCATCGCCGCCCTGGTCGTGGTGGCGCTGGCGACGAGCGGCTTCTACATCGGGGAGGCCCACCCCCGGTTCCTGCACTGCGTCGACTTCAGCCGGGTGGGCGACTACGTGCCGCCCAACTGCCGGCGCTCGCAGTCGTAGGTCCCCTCAGCCGTCGATGCGGTAGATCCCGACGGCGCGGGCCTGCTCGATGATGTGGCCGTCGATGGCCTCGAGCACCTCGGCCCGGGTCATCGGCTGCGCCCCGTCGACCGCCGTGTCGACGGCGTAGAGGTGGAAGAAGTAGTGGTGGTCGCCGTGACCGGGGGGCGGGGCCGGGCCCATGTAGCCCTCGGCGTCGGCGGAGTTCTTGCCGCTGGTGAAGCCCTGCTCGGCACCTTCGGGCAGACCCGAGCTCGACGGGTCGATGCCGGTCGCCACCCAGTGGGTGAAGCCGTCGACCAGCGGGGCGTCGGGGTCGTGCACGATCACCACCAGCTCGACGGTGCCGTCGGGCACCGACGACCACTGCAGCTCGGGCGAGGTGTCGCCGCCGGCGTTGGTGAAGCGCTCCGGGATCTCGCCGTGGTCGCCGATGGCCGGGAGGGTGACGCTCAGGTCTCCGTGGTTCAGGTCCATGGTCCCAGCCAACTCCCCGCCACCCCCGGGGGCAAACGGCCGCCGCGGTTCAGGAGGGCGCCGACATCCGTTCGAGCATGGCGGCCATCTGCTGGTGGACCAGGTTCACCGCCTGCAGGGGCCGGATCATCACCCGGAACTCGACGATGCGGTCCTCGTCGTTGCAGCGGATGATGTCGACCCCGTTCACGTAGGTGCCCTCGACGGTGGTCTCGAACTCGAGCACCGCGGTGTCGCCGTCGAGCACCCGCTTCGTGTAGCGGAAGCTGCCGCCGGGCCCCTCGCCGGTCTCCCCGCCATCGGACCCGTCCGCCGACGGCGCGTCACCCCCCGACGGCGCGTCGCCGGGCAGGGTCTGGCCGGCGGCCTGCAGGTACGTCGTGGTGATCGCCTTGCCCCGCTGGGGCGTGTACACGATCGGCGAGTAGAAGACGACGTCGTCGTCGAGCAGCTCGTCGAGCCCGCCGGGCAGCTCGCCGCGGAGGTGCCGCTGCCACTTCTCCATGACCTCGTGGATCGGCACGGCTGCTCCTCGGCTCGGGTCGTCGCCCGGCGAGGCTAGGCGCCCGTCGCCCGACGGGAGATCTCGAGGATGCGGCCGTCGACCCTCGGCGGCGGGACGAAGGCCCGCCGGGGGACGCGGGGGCCGGCGACGAGCTCGAACGGGCCCGGCCGTCCGCCGCCACGGGGTCGCCGGTCGGTCGCCCAGCGGCGCGCGGCGGCGTCCTGGACGATCAGGCGGGCCGACACCAGCCGGCTGCCGGGGTGCAGCAGGCGTTCGAGCAATGCGCCCGTGACGGCGAACGGCGGGTTGGCGACCACGTGGAAGGGGCGGCGGGGCAGGCGCAGGTCGGCGGCGTCGGCCCGCACCACCACGACGGCGTCGCCGAACCGGCGGCGGAGCTGGGCCGCTCGGCCGGGATGGCGCTCGACGGCCACGACGCGGTGGCCGGCCTCGACCAGCGGGCCGGTGACGGCGCCGAGGCCGGCGCCCACGTCGAGGACCAGGCAGCGGGGAGGCAGTCGGGCGTCAGCGACCAGCCGCTCGGCCGCGGCCGGACGGAGCTGGTGCCACCCCCAAGCGAGCCGTGCCCCGTGCACGGACCCGAACCGTCACGACGCAGCACCCCATGGGCGCCATGGCAGCCGATCGCACCGGGGACGGGCAAGCGGGTTTCGGGTGATCGCCTCCGTGGGGCCGACGCGGCCAGGCTGGCACCCGACGCCGCGCCCCGAGGAGGCCCCACCGATGGACCCGACGCCCGAGCCCAGGATCGAGCTGCACGTGCACCTGGAGGGGGCGGTCCGTCCGGCCCAGCTCCTCGCCATCGCCCGTCGCAACGGGGTCGAGCTCCCGGCCGACGACGTGGCCGGCCTGGCCGAGCTGTACCGGTTCCGCGACTTCGACCACTTCATCCAGCTGTGGTTCACGACCACCGCCGCCATCCGGACCGCCCGTGACTGCCGGGAGATCGTGGTGAGCTACGCCCGCGAGGCCGCCGCCCACGGGGCGGTCTACCTCGAGGGCATCTTCTCGCCGGCCGAGCGGGTGATGGCCGGCTCGTCGTGGGACGAGATCTTCTCCGGGTTCTGCGACGGCGTCGACCAGGCCGAGGAGGAGACCGGGGTGATCGTGCGGCTGACGCCCGACTGCGTGCGCGGCCTGCCCGCCGAGGTGGCGGTCGACACCGCCCGCCACGCGGTGCGGTACCGCGACCGGGGGGTCGTCGGGCTGGGGCTGGGCGGCCCCGAGGCGGGCCACCCACCCGAGTGGTACGGCGAGGCGTTCGACGTCGCCCGCGACGGCGGCATCGGCTCGGTGCCCCACGCCGGCGAGGTGGTCGGTCCGCCCTCGGTCCGCGGCGCCCTCGACCGCCTCCACGCGGACCGGCTGCGCCACGGCATCCGCGCCGTCGAGGACCCGGACCTGCTGGCCGAGATCGCCGACCGTCGCATCGTCTGCGACGTCTGCCCCATCTCGAACCTGCGCACCGGCGTGGTGGCCTCCCTCGACGAGCACCCGCTGCCGGCCATGCTCGACGCCGGCGTGCTGTGCTCGGTCAGCACCGACGACCCGGCCATGTTCGACACGGACCTGACCGTCGACCACGAGGCGGCCGCCTCGCTCGGGCTGACCGCCGAGGCGGCCTACACCGCCGGAGTGGTCGGCGCCCTCTGCGACGACGCCACCCGCCAGCGCCTGGTCGACGCCGGCCGCGCCCACGGCTGGGCGCTGGCCGGGCTCAGCGCCTGACGATCAGGTGGGGCCGCCGGCGTGGCCGACCCGGCGGTGGAGCCAGGCCAGCAGGGCGGTGGCCACCGCCTCGGGCTGCTCGGGCAGCAGGGCGTGGCCGGCGTCGGGCACGGTGACCAGGTGGGCCCGGCCGCCCAGCGCCTCGACGATGCGGTGGGCGTTCTCGGGCACGGCCACCACGTCGTCGGCGGGCTGCACGATCAGCACGTCGGCCGACCCGGCGGTCCACCACGAGTCCGACGGCGTGGCCCGCACCGCGCCGCCCTGCCGCACCGCCACCAGCGGGTACCAGCCGTCGAACCACACCGCCGGGTCGTGGCCGGGGGCGAAGAAGGCGGTGCGGACGGCGGCCAGGTGCTCCGCCTCGGAGAGCGACTCGTCGAACACCGCCATCAGCGCCTCGGTCACCTCCGGCGCCGGCGGCACCTGGCCGCCGCAGGCCAGCAGCACCACGCTCTCGACCAGGTCGGGGTGGTGGGTGGCCACCACCCGGGCGAGCCGGTTGCCGAAGGCGTGGCCCACGACCGTCGCCGCCTGTCCGTCGGGCGGACCGCCGGGAACCGCCGCTCGGATGCAGGCGGCCACGTCGTCGGCCAGGTCGACCAGCGTGGCCTCGGAGGGACCCGGTTCGCTGGCGCCGATGCCCCGGGGCTCGGGGGTGACGACCTGGTGGCCGGACCGGGCCAGCCGGGCGGCCAGCGCCTCGAAGTCGGCGGCACCCCGCCCGAGCGAGGCCAGCAGCACCACCGGCGGTCCCTCCCCCTGGACCCGGACCTCGAGCGCCCCCGCCGGCCCGTCGACCACCTCGGTGCGCCGGTACCCGGTGGGGACCTCGGCGGCGTGGATCATCTGGGCGAAGCCGGCCAGCATCGGGTCGTCGTCGGGTTCGTCGACCAGCCGACCGTCGAGCGCCCGCCCGACGAAGCGCAGGGCGTGGGCGATGCGGCGGGGCAGCGACGGGCCCAGGTGGTTGGCGCCCCGCACCAGCCGGTACTCGTGGTCGATGCCCTGGTCGAACAGCTGGCGGTGCAGCGCCTCGGCGCCGTACTGCAGGTGGAGCAGGTCGCGGTCGCCGCACTCCAGGTAGACGGCCAGGCCGCTGGCGGCGATGCGCACGCCGTTGGCCTCGGCGATGGCCCGGGGGTGGTTGGCGGTGAAGTGGGCGCGGTCGACCGGGTCGCCGAACAGCTCGTGGACCACGGTCTCCTCGCGGTAGACGCGGTCGCGGCGCAGCACCCGGTCCCAGTCGGTCGCCTCCTCGATGGCCGGTTCGACCGCGGCCACCGCCACGTAGCGCTCGGGGTGGCGGAAGGCCAGGCGCAGGCTGCCCATGCCGCCCATCGAGACGCCGGCCAGCACCACCCGGTCGGGGTCCGAACCGGTGGTGTCGAGCAGGTGCGGGATCAGCTCCTCGGCCACGAACTGCTCCCACCGCTCGGCGCCGTCGAGGCGGTCGAGGTAGAAGCTGCGTCCGGCCGAGGGGGTGGCCACCACCGCAGGGGGCAGCCAGCCTTCGGCCCACAGCCGCTCGACCACCGGCCGCAGCGTGAGCAGGAAGTCGTCGGAGCCGCCCCCGCCGTGCAGGAACAGCAGCAGCGGCAGCCCATCGGTCGACCCCTCGCGGTGCAGCACCCGGTAGGAGACCGGCGCGGTGACCAGGTCGGACCCCACCCGCCGCTGCTCGAGGACGGTCGGTTCGGTCATGGACCGATCATCGCCGCGCCCCCGCCCTCGCGCTCCGCGAGCACGTCGGCCCAGCGCGCCCGCCCGGTCGCCCGGAGCCGGTCGAGGTAGGCCGGCAGGTGGCCCCGCACGTGGAACGGGCCGCCCTCCTCGATGATCGTCCGCATCGGGTCCTGGTCGACGAGCGAGCGGCCGAGCTGCTCGGCGGTCCACTCGTCGAGCAGGCGGCCCAGCTCGGCGGCCAGGCGCGGCTCGGCCGCCAGCCGGTCCTGCTGCTCGTGGGGGTCGGCGGCCACGTCGAAGAGCATCTCCGCCGGCCAGTCGGCGTGGTAGCCGTCGTGGAAGGTGCGCAGGTAGAGGTGGCCGCCGCGCCGGACGCCGCGCTGGCAGGTCCACGCCCCCTGCGACAGCACCAGCTGGTCCCGACCGGCGGCCGGCCGACCGGCCCGCAGGTCGTCGGCCAGCGACCGGCCGTCCCAGTGGCCGGGGTGGCGGGCGCCGGCCAGGTCGGCCACGGTGGCGGCCACGTCGAGGTGGTAGGCGAGGCCGCCCTGCACGCCGGCGGGCACGCCCGGCCAGGCGAGCACCGCCGGGATGTGGGCGGTCGCCTCGTCGGCCGCCTGGTGGTCGGCGTACACCCCCAGCTCGCCGAGGGCCTCGCCGTGGTCGCTGCTGATCCAGACCGCCGTCTCGTCGAGCACGCCCAGGTCGTCGAGCTTCGAGCACAGCGTGCCGACGGCGTCGTCGGCGTAGCGGACCCCGACGTCGTAGCCGTCGAACAGCGCGTGCACCTCGGCCTCGCCGGACAGGTTCCACGGCGCCCGGGGCGGCGGCGGCCCCCACTCGTCGGGGCTGAAGCCCCACGGCTCCTGGGCCGAGTGCGGACCGGGACGCTCCCAGTTCCGGCGGCGCACCTCCTCGGTGTGCCACGCCGGCACCGGCTCGCCGGCGAAGGGGTTCCCGAACGGCTCGGGCACGTTGTACGGCGTGTGCGGGTCCCACAGGTGGACGTGGAGGAACCAGTCGTCGGCGCCGCCGCGCCGGTCGAGCCAGTCGAGGGCGCCGGGCAGCACCTCGTCGGCCCGCTCCAGCCCGAACCCGCGCACCAGGTTCATCGACTCGAGGAAGCCGGCGGTCCACCAGGTCGCGCCGTGGCGCAGCGGGAAGCTGGAGATCGAGGCGGTGTGGAACCCGGCCTGCATCAGCACCGCCGGCAGCGAGCCCGACGCCATCTTCGAGAAGAAGCCCCGGTCGGCGCCGAAGGACGCCAGGTCGGCGGCGGCGCCGGCGTGGTTGGCGACGCCGTTGCGGATGCCGAACATGCCCGAGACCAGGGCGGTGCGGCTGGGAAGGCACGGGACGTCGGACGCGTAGACCGAGTCGAAGCGAACCCCCCGCCCGCTGACGGCGTCGATGTTCGGGCTGGTGGCCCGGTGGTACCCGTAGCAGCCGAGGTGGTCGGGCCGCAGCGTGTCGATGTCGACGTACAGGATCCTCATGGCGGCAGCGGCACCATAGGACCGTGCCGTCCCGCCGTCCCCGGAGCCCGTCGCCGTGAGCAGCCGCCCGAACATCGTGCTGTTCATGACCGACCAGCAGCGGGCCGACACCGTCGGCGCCCTGGGCTCGCCGTTCGCCAGCACGCCCGCCTTCGACGCCCTGGCGGCCCGCGGGACGGCGTTCACCGACGCCTTCAGCCAGCACAGCGCGTGCAGCCAGAGCCGGGCGTCGATCCTCACCGGCTGGTACCCCCACACCGCCGGGCACCGCAGCCTCGACAACCTGCTCGAGCCGTGGGAGCCGAACCTGCTGCGGATCTTCAAGGACGCCGGCTACCACGTGGCCTGGGCCGGCGCCCGGGGCGACACCTTCGCCCCCGAGGTGACCGAGGCGTCGGTCGACTTCGCCGGCTTCACCACCTACCCCGACCGGGCGGCGTTCGAGGTGCTGACGGCCTCCCACGACCTCGACACCGACCTCGACCGCCTCTACGTCCACGGCGCCGTCGACCACGAGGGGCCGACGCTCGACGAGGCGACCGTGGCCACCGCCGTCGAGCTGGTGCAGGGCGGGATGCCCGAGCCGTGGCTGCTCTTCGTCGCCCTGCTGGCGCCGCACCCGCCCTTCGCCGTCCGCGAGCCGTGGCTGCACCTGCACGACCGGGGCTCGGTGCCGATGCCGGTGGCTGCCGGTGCCGGCAAGGCCGCCTTCATGGCCGAGCTGCGACGCCGCTACCGGTGGGACGAGGTCGGCGAGGACGCCTGGCGGGAGGCCGTCGCCACCTACCACGGCATGGTCAGCGCGGTCGACGCCCAGCTCGGCCTGGTGCTCGATGCCGTCAACGCCGCCAGCGACGCCCACGTGGTCGCCACCTTCACCGACCACGGCGAGTACCTCGGCGACTTCGGGCTGATCGAGAAGTGGCCGTCGGGGCTCGACGAGTGCCTGCTGCGGAACCCGCTGATCGTGTCGGTGCCCGACGGGGTCGCAGGGCAGCGCAGCCACGCCCTGGTCGAGATGGTCGACCTGCTGCCGACCCTCGCCGAGTACGCCGAGGTCGAGCTGGCCCACGCCCACTTCGGCCGCTCGCTCGGGCCGCTGCTGCGGGGCGAGGTGGCCACCCACCGCGACCTCGCCTGCGCCGACGGCGGGTTCCGCACCGACGAGGTCGCCATGTTCGAGCGGGTCGACCCGGGCTCGTGGTACCGGCACAAGGCCGCCATCCAGCGGGACCGGCCCGAGCTGGTCGGCACCGCCTCGGTGCTGCGCACCGGTCGCTGGACCTACGTCCGCCGCCGCTACGAGGCCGACGAGCTCTACGACCGCCGGGCCGACCCCCGGGAGACCGCCAACCGGATCGACGACCCCGGCCTGGCCGACGTGGTCGGCGACCTGCGGCTGCGCCTGCTCGACTGGCTGCACGACACCGGCGCGGTCCTCCCGCCCGAGCGCGACCCCCGCGTCACCCTCGACCTGCTCCGCCCGCGCCCGTGACGGCCACCGCCGGCCCACAGGACGGACCCGGCTGGCGCATCCGGCCGGTCCGGGCCGACGACGGGCCCCACCTGGCGGAGGTGTTCCGCCGGTCGGTCGCCGGCCTGGGCCCGGCGTTCTTCCGGCCCGAGCAGGTCGAGGCGTGGCTGGCGGCGGCCCCGGCCGTCGCCGTCCTGGCCGACCCCTCGCCGGAGGGGGCGCGCACGGTGGTGGTGGCCGCCGACCGCGCCGGGCGACCCGTCGCCTACGCCGAGCTGCAGGCCGGCGGCCACATCGGCCAGGTGTACTGCTCGCCCGAGGTGGCCGGTCGGGGTGTGGCCAGCGCGCTCTACGACCAGCTGGAGGCCACCGCCCGGGAGCAGGGCGTGGCCGTGCTGCGGGTCGAGGCCAGCGAGGCGGCCCGCCCGCTGTTCGCGCACAAGGGCTTCACCCTGGTCGGCCGACGCGACCTGGTCCGGCGGGGCGTCGAGCTGCACAACTTCGCCATGACGAAGCGGCTCGCCGACGGCCCCGCCGGCCCAGCCGGTCCCGCCGACTGGAGCGAGGGGCCCGAGCCCGCCGCCGCGGTCTGGGTCGACCCTCGGCTGGCGGTACGACCCTCGCCCATCGAGGGACGGGGACTGGTCGCCACCGAGCCCGTCGCGGCCGGCACGGTGGTGATCCGCCTGGGGGGCCGCCTGGTCGGCACCGCCGAGCTCGGCGAGCGCATCGCGGCGGTCCGGGCCGACCCCACCCTCGCCTACGTCGACACCATCTCGGTCACCGACGACCTCCACCTGCTCATGCCGCCGGCGACGCCGGCCCACTTCGCCAACCACAGCTGCGCCCCCGCGCTGGCGCCCCTCCGCCGGTACGAGCTGGCCACCACCCGGCCGCTCGCTCCCGGCGACGAGGCGACGGTCGACTACGGCCCGCTGTCGGGCGCCGGCGGCCTCGACCTCGACTGCCGCTGCGGCGCGCCCGGCTGCCGGGGCCGCATCACCGGGCGCACCGGGTAGCGGGGCCGGCCAGCCGGGCGTCAGCGGGCGCGCTTGGCGAGGTACTCGGCGTAGGCGTCGGCCATCGTCCGCAGCTCGGGATCCTCGGCGAAGAGGGGCTCGAACTTCTCGCGCGCCTTGGCCCGCTTGGCCGGGAGGTACTCGGTCGGGAAGTAGCCGTCGTGGGGCCGGTAGCGCTTCAGCACGTTGCGGGCGACGGTGGCCTTGTGGACCTCGTCGACGCCGTCGGCGATGCCCATGGTGGGCGCCCCGGCGTACATGGCCTGCAGCGGGGTGAGGTTGGTGGTGCCGAGCGAGCCGTGGATGTGCAGGGCGTTGAACGAGACCTCCCGCAGCACCTTGGCCATCGTGTACTTGACCGCGGCGATCTCGGTGCGCGTCTCCCGGGTGCTCGAGTTGTCGATCTTCCACGCCGTCTCGAGCACGAGGAGCCGGAGCATGTTGATCGAGGCGTAGGACTCGGCGATCTTCTCCTGCACCATCTGGTGCTCGCCGATGATCTTGCCGTGCGACTCGCGGCTGAGGGCCCGCTCGCACATCATGTCGAAGGCCAGCTTGCACTGGGCGATGGTGCGCATGGCGTGGTGGATGCGACCGCCGCCGAGCCGCCGCTGGGCCAGCACCTTGGCGCCGTCCTCGGGCCCGAGCAGGTGGTCGGCCGGCACCCGCACGTCGTCGTAGATGATGTGGTTGTGCAGCCGGGGCTCCGGCATGATCTGGACGCCGGGGGTGTCGCGGGGCACCACGAACATGCCGTTGGTGCACATCACGAAGAGGATGTCGGCGACCGCTCCGGCGCTGGTGAACCACTTCTCGCCGTTGATCACCCACTCGTCGCCGTCGCGCACGGCGTGGGTCCGGAACAGGTTCGGGTCCGAGCCGCCCTGGGGCTCGGTCATCGAGTACGCCGACCAGATCTCCTGGTTCATGAGCGGCTTCAGCCACCGCTCCTTCTGCTCCTCGGTGCCGTAGGCGGCCAGCATCTCCATGTTGCCGGTGTCGGGGGCGGCCGAGCCGAAGATCTGCGGGGCCGAGCCGTACCGGCCGAGGATCTCGTTCAGCAGCGCCAGCTTGAGCTGGCCGAAGCCGGGGCCGCCCAGGTCCTCGTCGAGGAAGATGGCCCACAGCCCCTGGGCCTTGACCTCGTCCTGCAGCCGATCGACCAGCGCCTTGATCTTCGGGTCCTTCGATCGCACCGCGTACGGGAAGACCAGGTCGAGCGGCTCGACCTCCTCCCGGCAGAACTCCTCGACCCAGTCGAGCTTCTTCTGGAACTCCGGTTCGGTGGAGAAATCCCAAGCCATGCCGTCGCAGCCTCCGTGATCGTCGGACTGGCGCCCGATCCTAGGAAGGCCGTCGATCCGAGGGAGCCTGGGCCCCGAGCGGGCCGGGGACGCCTGCGCGAGGCTCGCGGGTGCGACGACACGAGGAGGCTCTCATGGCCATCCAGGCGATCGACACGGGCGAGCACGGGTGGGGCCTCGACAGCCCCTCGACCACCATGTTCGACTTCGACTACCAGGACGGGCGCGACCAACTGCTCCGGCTCTACGACAAGGGCACGCGACGGCAGTGGATCGGCTCGGACCGCGTCGACTGGTCGGGTGAGGTCGACCCCGACAACCCCCTCGGCGTGCCCGACGACATCATCCCGATCGTCGGCACCGAGTGGTGGGAGAAGATGTCTCCCGCCGAGCAGGGCGAGGTGCGACGGCACCTGGCGTCGTGGCAGTTCAGCCAGTTCATGCACGGCGAGCAGGGGGCCCTCATCTGCACCGCCAAGATCGTGCAGACGGTGCCCGACATCGACTCGAAGTTCTACGCCGCCACCCAGGTCATCGACGAGGCCCGCCACGTCGAGGTCTACAGCCGGTTCCTGCACGAGAAGCTGCAGCTCGTCTACCCGCTGAACCAGAACCTGCGCTCGCTGCTCGACGACGTGATCAGCGACCAGCGCTGGGACATGACCTACCTCGGCATGCAGGTGCTGATCGAGGGGCTGGCGCTGGCCGCCTTCGCCCTGATCCGCAACCAGGCCGCCAACCCGATGGCCAGGTCGATCAACGCCTACGTCATGCAGGACGAGGCTCGGCATGTGATGTTCGGGCGGCTGGCGCTGCGCGACTACTACCCGCAGCTCACCCAGGCCGAGCGCGACGAGCGCGAGGAGTTCTGCGTCGACGCCTGCTACCGCATGCGCGACCGCTTCCTGGGCGAGGAGGTGTGGAGCACCCTCGGCCTGCCCGAGGAGGTCGCCCGCTACGTCGACACCAGCGAGCTGCAGCGCACCTTCCGGGGCTTCCTGTTCATGCGCATCGTGCCGATCCTGCGCGACATCGGCCTGTGGGGCGACAAGATCCAGAAGGCGTTCGCCGACATGGGCGTGCTCGGGTTCGCCGACACCGACATCGACGAGGCCATGGCCGAGGACGAGGCGGCCGCCGAAGCGCTCGACGCCGAACGGCTGTCGCACATCACCGAGGTCGCCGCCGAGGCCTGACGTTCCGGCCGTCGGCTCAGGGCGAGTTGTTGCCGACGCCGGCGCCGACCGGTTCGCGCTCGGGAGGCGCGATCACGTTGGGTGCGAAGTCGACCCACTTGGGGTCGACCCGCTCGCCCGAGGGGTGCCGGTAGACGGCGGGATCGATGTCCCGGGCGGCGGCTTCGGCGGTGAGGTCGGCCGGGAGGGGGACGGGATCGGGCCGGCCCACCGGGACCATCGGTCGGCCGCGCTCGTCGCAGATGGTGAGCTCGGAGGCCGTCCCGGTGATGGGCAGCTTGCCGAGGTGGTGCAGGCGGTGGTGGCGCTGGCACAGGCAGATCAGGTTCTCGGGCTCGGTCTCGCCCAGGTCTTCCCAGTGGATGATGTGGTGGACGTGCAGCCAGCGGGTGCGGTCGCAGCCCGGCACCCGGCAGCCGCCGTCGCGGTGCTCGACCAGCAGGCGCACCTTGGGAGGGACGACCCGCTGCGACCGGCCGTGGGCGATCGGCGTGCCCTTGCGCTGCCACACCGGCAGCAGGTCGCCATCGCACAGCAGGTAGCGGCGGATCGAGGTGGGGAGGGCGGCGCCGAGGTGCAGGCCGGCGACGGGAGCGCCGTTCGGGTTGGTCGGATCGGCCTCGAGGTGGACGATGGCCCGGTAGCGGTCGACGACGCTGCCGCCGTAGGTGGCCTCGCCGGCGGCAAGCGAGTCGGAGGCCAGCGCCACCGCCGCATCGGCCCACGACAGCTCGCGCTGGGCGGCTCGCCACCGCTCGGTGCCGGGCTCGACGTCGGGGTGGTCGCGGCGGAACAACTCGTCGCGCGTGGCGACGAGCGCCGCCTCGACCACCGCCCCCTCGTCGGCCGGCAGGGTCAGGTGCTGGTGGAACGAGCCGTCGTCGTCGTACCAGAACGACAGCTCGCGCCGCTCGGCCGGCGTCGGCCCGGCCGACGGCTGCGGCCTCGGTGCCGGATCGTCGGCCTTCGGATCGTCGTCCGTCGAGTCGTCGCGGCTGGGGTCGTGCGACGCCGCAACGGGGTCGGCGAACTGGTAGCGGCCCAGCAGGCGCCGCAGCTGCGGGACCGTGGCGTTCACGGCCACGCCGACCACGTCGTCGTCGAAGCCGGTCGGGCACCGTGCCGCGACGACGGCCGCCTGGTCGAGCGAGAGCTCGCCGCCATCGAGGGCGCGGGCCATGGCCGGCAGCTCGTCGACCCGTCGGGCGACCCGCACGATCTGGCGGGCCCGGGAGGGCGACACCCCGACCTGCCACGCCAGCCACTGGGCCGGTGAGTGGACGCCCGCCTGGCACCAGAGGTCACCCTCGAGCGCCTCGGCGGTGAGCTCGACCAGACGGGCGTGCGAGGCGTGCAGCACCCCCGCCACCGACGCGACCCGAGCCTCCAACGACTCGATGGCCGGCTGCGCACCTTCACGCTCTCCGACGACGGTCGCATCCCGCTTCATGGTTGCATGTTAGAACGTGTGTTCGCCCCTGTCAAGCGCCACCCCGCCAGTTCCCCCGGACGCGCGCCGGCCGTGGAAGGAAGACTGCGGCCATGCCCGAGGTGAACCGCCAGATCGTCCTGCGCCGCCGTCCCGAGGGTCTCCTGTCACCCGCCGACGTCGAGCTGGTCGAGTCGCCGGTGCCCGAGCTCGCCGACGGCGAGGCGCTGGCCCGGAACCTCTACCTCGGCATCGAGGCGGCCATGCGCAACTGGCTGGTCGGCACCGGGGGGGCTACCTGCCGCCGGTCGGCATCGGCGAGGTGGTCACCAGCTCGTCGATCTGCCAGATCGTCGAGAGCCGCTGCGACGCCTACGAGGTCGGCGACCTCGTCACGTCGCTCGGCGGCTGGCAGGACCTCACCGTGTGCCGCGACGACATCTTCACCACCAAGGTGCCGCCGGGCATCGAGCCACGCCGGCACCTGTCGCTCTACTCCAACTCCGGCATGACCGCCTTCCTGGGCATGGAGATCGGGGCGCCGCACGAGGGCGACACCGTGGTGGTCAGCGCCGCGGCCGGGGCGACGGGCAGCATCGCCGGGCAGATCGCCCGCATCATGGGAGCGAGCCGGGTGGTCGGCATCACCGGGTCGGCCGAGAAGTGCCGGGTCGCGGTCGACGAGCTCGGCTTCGACTCGTGCATCGACCGCACCGCCGGCGACCTGAAGGCGCAGCTGCGCGAGCACTGCCCGAACCGCATCGACGTCTACTTCGACAACGTCGGCGGCGAGATGCTCGACACCGTGCTCGGCGGGATCGCCACCGGCGCCCGGGTCGTGCTGTGCGGCGCCATCGCCTCGTACCTCACCGGCAAGCTCCCCGGGCCCCGCAACTACACCAACCTCATGAGCTGCGAAGCGACCATGACCGGCTTCAACACCCTCAGCCACTGGGGCCGCTTCGACGAGATCGTCGACAAGCTGCAGGCCTGGGCCGACGCCGGCCGCCTCCACGTCCGCGAGAACGTGTTCCACGGCCTCGAGCGCTGCCCCGACGCCTTCAACGCCCTCTTCACCGGCGCAAACATCGGCAAGACCATGATCAAGCCGTAGCGGAACCCTCGGTATCGGAATCGTCCGGAAGGTCGTCGTCGGGATCGAACCACCCGAGGAGCTTCTGCAGGGCATCGGCATCGAGGCGATCGGCACTGGATGCTCGACCTGCCTCATCGAAGTGGACCCCCTCGCTGGCGAGCACGTCGTGGGGGTCCCGAGAGTCGTTCGGATCGGACCAACGAAAACCATCGGCAACTCGTCCGTCGATGGTCAACACGCGATACGCCTTCGCCAACGACGGGTTCGACACGATGTGGTTCCCAACAGCTTGGGCAGCCGTACCGGCCACGGCCGCAAGGTCTGCGTAGGCAGTCCAGTGCCCGTCCGGGATGGCGGCAATAGCTGCGTGCATGCGAGCCCAATCGAATCCGATCGGCCCCTCGCTGACCCCAGGCACCGGCGGGGGCCAGATACGGATCGCACGCTCGGCGAGCTCCTCTGCTCGAGCGAGGATCTCCCTCCTTCCCCAGCGCTGCTTCTCGACGAGATCGCGGTTCAACGAAAGGTGGCTATCGCCGTAGATCTGCTGCTTGCGCTCGAAGGGCTTGTTGCTGAGCTCCGAGTTGTATGCAGTCAGCGTCAAGTTTCCCAGGGTGTGCACAAGCTCGCGGCTGACGGCCTCCGCGTCATCGCCAGCTCGGCTCATCTCCTCGATCCACTCTGCGGACAGGCTCTGCGGGAGGATGTGCTCCACCGATAGGTGCAGCTTCGATAGGTCGGCCAGCTCGCGATTTCTGAAGCTCTCCTCGAGGCGCTCCAACACCATTCGACGCTGTTCAGCTCGGCCGTAGTAGTAGAACGGCCGCGCCGTGGAGGCCAGCCGTATCTCCCCATCACTCGCCCAGAACTTTCGCTCGGTCGACAGCTGGTAGCGCACGCCGTCGAGGACCGGCCCATGTTCCTGTCGGAGTTGCATCACGATCTGGACGAAGATCCGGTTCAGGTTCTTGGTGGAGACCCCGACGAGTAGCCGACGGACGAGGAAGCTCTCGATGTTGAGCAGGACCTCGGACATCTCGCCCGGACCAAGATCACCCTGCTCCCGAAGCTCGTAGAGGTACATGACGAGTGGGTGGACCGTCGTGGCCCGCCATCGTGCGACGAAGCGAAGTCCCCGTCGAACTCCTTCGTGATCCTCCTTCGATGGATCCAGGATCCGTTCGTAGTGGCGAGCCCGAACCGCCAGATCACGGATCTGTTCCTCGATGGCGGCTTCGTCGTGCTCGAACGGCTGGAGGCGCGATTGCTGCGCCCGATAGACGTTGTCGTCTCGCACGTCGATCCCGCGACGTCGGAGGTCGACGCGAGCCAGCCCTTCGAGGTTGTCGGCGCCGAGCCGTTCCTGCATCGGTCGCCAAACCTCTCGGTAGACCTCCTTATCCCGGGTGGGGAGGAGCATGAACATGTAGTTGCGCAGGAGGTCCGCCTGGGTGAGCCCCACGCCGGTTGCGTTCAGGGATTCGAAGATCCGATGGACGTTGTCCCCTTGCTGCGCGGTGATGTCGACGATGGCCAGCTTGGAGACGATCACCGTCTCCAGGAGCGACAGGTCCAACGGCTCGTCGTCCGGCCCGGGCAGAGCCATCTGGACCTCGAAGAACCGGTAGGCCTTTGAGATCAGACCCTTGCCCGCGCCGGCGTGGTCGGCTTTGATGCATGCGAAGTACTCCGCTCGATCGTCCTCGGTGGGCACGAACTTCCACCGGTCATGTGGTTCCTTCGACCACGGGTTGACGAGGTACTGGTTCGTGATCCGGTCGAAGGCCGTAGGGTCGTCGCTGGCGGCGTCGCGCAGGGCGCACAAGGCGAGGGTCAGTGTGGTCAGCCGCTGCTGACCGTCCACGACCAGGTAGGCGGGGAGTGCGGCGGGTGCAGGGGTCGGCGCCAGGACGAAGCTGCCGATGAAGTGCCCGTCCTGACCGTTCGTCGGCGGGCTACCGGGCAGGCTGAGCTCGTACTGGCCGAGGATGTCCCGCCAGAGCTGCGCATGGTCGCGCTCCTTCCACGTGTACGTGCGCTGGAACAGTGGGACTCGAAACTGCTTCGAGCCTCCGACAAGCTCCTGCAGGGTCGTCTCGGTCACGCGCGAAGGGCGAGCTACTCCTCGGTCTCAGGGTTCACGCCGATGCCCTGGAGCGATTCGGCCAGTTCGGTGAGCTCGGCGAGGGCGGCTTCGAGATCCTCGACGATCTCGGCGGCGATGACGCCGGGCGGCGGCAGGTTGTCGGTGTCCTCGAGGCTCTCGTCGCGCTGCCAGAAGATGTCGAGGCTGGCCTTGTCGCGGGCGACGAGCTCGTCGTACTCGAAGCGGCGGAACCGCTCGCTCTCGACCCGTCGACCTCGGTCGCCGGGTCGGTAGCAGTCGACGAAATCGTCGAGGTCGGCACGGGTGAGCGGGTTCGTCTTGAGGGTGAAGTGCTCGTTGGTGCGGAGGTCGTAGATCCAGAGCGCCTTCGTCCAAGGCGTGTCCGAGCCGGACTTGCGGTCGAAGAAGAGCACGTTGGCCTTCACGCCCTGGGCGTAGAAGATGCCGGTCGGCAGGCGCAGCAGGGTGTGGACGTCGCACTCGTACAGCAGCCGCCGACGGATCGTCTCCCCGGCCCCGCCCTCGAACAGCACGTTGTCGGGCACGACCACCGCAGCCGTTCCCTCGACCTTGAGCAAGGTCTTGACGTGCTGCACGAAGTTGAGCTGCTTGTTCGAGGTCGATGCCCAGAAGTCGTCGCGGACCACGGTCAGGCTCTGGCGTTCGGCCTTGCCCTCGCCGTTCAGGATGGTGACCGAAGACTTCTTCCCGAACGGTGGGTTGGTCAGCACCATGTCGAACCGCTCGCCCGGGTCGGCCCGCAGCGCGTCGTCGACGTGGACCGGGCTGTCGGAGTCGGGGCCCTCGATGCCGTGAAGCAGCAGGTTCATGGCGCAGAGCCGGGCGGTGTTGTCGACGATCTCCCAGCCGGTGAACAACCCGGAGCGCAGGTGCCTGGTCTGGTCGGGATCGAGGCTCGGGTGGTGCCGCAGGATGTGATCGAACGCGGACAGGAAGAACCCGCCGGTGCCACAGGCCGGGTCGCAGATGCGCAGGTCCGGGGTGGGCTGCATGACGTCGACCATCGCCGAGATGAGCGCCCGCGGCGTGAAGTACTGCCCAGCACCTGACCTGATGTCGGCGGCGTTGCGCTCGAGCAGGCCCTCGTAGGCGTCGCCCTTGACGTCGGCGTCGAGGGTCATCCACTCCTCGTTGCCGATCAGGTCCTTGATGAGGCGTTCGAGCTTGGCCGGGTCCTGGATGCGGTTCTGGGCCTTGCGGAACACGACGCCCAACATGTCCTCGCCCCGCCCGAGCTGGTTGAGGATGGCGATGTAGTGCGCTTCGAGCGCCTCGCCCTTCAGCTCGAGCAGCGACGGCCAGTCGGAGCCCTCGGGCACGATCCGATCGAGGCCGAGCTGGCGCTGCTCGTCTGCCATCTTGAGGAACAGCAGGTAGGTGAGCTGCTCCAGGTAGTCGCCGTAGGACAGCCCGTCGTCACGGAGGATGTTGCAGTAGTTCCACAGCTTGTCGACGATCGCCTTGCTGTCGCTCACCCGTCCTCCCCTAAGAGGACGTTCAACAACTCGAGGAGCACCGGAACCCGAGAGGTCGCCACTTCCCAGACGATTCGATCATCGATCGAGGCGTAGCCGTGGACGAGGAGGTTGCGGAAAGCCACGATGCGGGGCAGGTCTTCTATTCGACCAGCGAGGTCGGTGTCGGTTCGACGGAGCAGGTTCAGCGCCTCGCCGACTATCTCGAACTGCCGCTCGACCGCAGAACGCAGGAACACATCGGTCGAATACTCGTCCCAAGTTCGGTCGGCGATGAAGTCGGTGACCCGCTCGGACGCTCGTCGGGCGTCCCACAGGTAGGCACGAGCATCAGGCGGCATAGATCGCCTGTCGCGAGCGCTCGACGGCGGCGGCGAAATAGGGGTTCTCCAGCGCCGACGGGTCAACCATATCGACGGGCCGACCGAGCAGCTCCTCCAGCGCCTCCTTGAGCCCGAAGAATGCATCGAAGCGGCTGAGCCCGTCCGGAGGTTCCAGCTCGACGAGGAAATCGATGTCGCTGCGCGACGGATCGAAGGCCCCCCCGGCGGCGGACCCAAACACGTCGAGACGGCGGACGCCGAACCGAGTGCACAGAACGACCACCTCCTCGCGGTGCACATCGAGATCAGGGATCATGAAGGTCGTCTTTCGGTCGAGTGGGCCGGCACCATCGTCGCAGTTGTGGGTCAACGGCGGTCGCTCGATTGCTGCCGCCTCGGACTGGTCGTCCGGGGCTGGTGTCGTTCGGCGGCCCAAGGTCGTCCCAGCGAGCGATGGCGATCCGCGCGCCGCTGGCGATCAGTCCACGCACCCGGGAGTCGAGTGCTTCAGCTAGTTCGATGCCCATCGAACGCTCGCTGCAGGACGGACACCCGAGCAGCGGCATGTCACGGATGACGGCGATACACCATGCCCGCTCGACCACCCTCGCCCGACGTATGGCGACGAGCGCCCCCTGCTCACACCTCGGGCAGCGCCTCACTCGCCCACCCGAATGCGCTCGGGGCGTCGGCCGAGCCCGGTCCTGATGCTCAGCCCGGCCTCGTCATCCGGGTACTGGCTCCACTCCTCGTCGCCGAGGCGGCGTCCCCCCGCCTTGGGGAATCGGCCGCCCCACTGCTTGAAGAAGAACGGCGTGCTCGATTGACGGCACGCGTCACGGATGGCGAGGAGCCAGTCCTCTGAGACCGGCCGAGCCTTCGGGCCGCTCTCGCCGCCAGCGATCACCCAGTCGATCCCGTCGAGGTCGACCTTGACCGGACCGAGGAGCGGTTCGAGCGACAGCATGCGGACCGCGGCGGGCACCGTCCGCAGGTGGTCAGCTCGGAAGGCGTAGGCCTGCAACTCGATCGACACCCCCATCCACACGTTGTCCGGCCACGGGAGGCTGCCGGCCAGGGAGGCGAGGCGCTTCGAGCGCTTGGTGAGCACCTGGTACTGGTGCTGTGGCGTGTCGGCCATCACGGCGAAGACGCTGCGGACGAAGTCGAGAGGCACGTCCGGATGGAACAGGTCGCTCATCGAGTTCACGAAGACTCGACGCGGCCTGGACCACGTCCTCGGCAGGTCGAGGACATCGGGGTGCACCGTCAGCCCAAAGCCTGGACCGCTCGTCCGTGGGTCACCGTCGAGCTGGTACTTGGGCTGGCCCATGGCCTTGAGCCGGGTCGCCATCACCAGCGCGTAGCAGTGGTCGCACCCGGGCGACGTGCGATCGCACCCCGTCGTGGGGTTCCACGTCGCGTCCGTCCACTCGATCGCAGACTCAGCCATCGGCATAACCTCCGCTGTCCAGCTCCTCCCACGGCGGCAGGTCGAGTGGGAACTCACTGCGCCACCCGCTGTGGAGGTCCTCGTAGAGCGGCCGCGGCTCGGCCACATCGAACAGCGTGTCGGGTCGGGGACGGACCCGCTCCCGCTCTTGTGCCCACCTCATGATCTGCTGGCCAGCGTCGTGGTCGCTGGCGAACACCATGGCGTAGAGCTCGTTGCGGGAGTTCTCGATGGGTCGCACGAGCAGGTGCTCGTACCCGAGCTCGGCCAGCCGATCCATGTAGAGGTACAGATAGGCCCGCTTGGCATCACCGGGGCTGATCCGCCCCTCGAGCCGGGCGTGCCACACCGTCTCCCACGGACCCCAGGCGCCGTAGAGGCGCGCCACCTGTAGCGGGAAGCCGCGGGACTCCGCCTGCTCCCGGTTGCCACCCAACATTCGAACGATGCCGCCGGACGAGAACAAGACCCACATCTCGACCTTGCTACGGCCGTGCTGCGTGGCATACGCCCGCTTGTGGTCGGCGATCTGCTTGATCGTCGACCAGTGCAACTCCATGCCATCGGGGTCGAGGAAGGCGAAGGTTGGCGCCTGGACCGGCAGGTCGGTGAGCGTGCCAGTCATCTTCTGATTGCAGTCGCCCGAGATCACATCGAAGTCGATACGAGGGTCTCGCTCGAGGCTCCTGAGGGATGCCGCGCGGGTGTCGCTCTTCTCGAACAACCGAACGTAGGTGAACGGCGGGGACACGCCGAGTGCGAGCTGAGCCGAGCCCGGGAACGTGCGATCAGAGCCCTTCAGCTGGTTGATCGTGTCGCCGGCGAAGGCGTCGATGTACACACGGTTCGGCGCGCGCTGGGCGGCACGAGCAAACGCTTGGAGGTAGTCGTCGAGGATCGACACCTTCTCGTAGGAGTGCGGGCTCCACTCACGCATGGCTGCTAACGCTACGTAGGGGGTCTGACACTCAACCGCTGCCTTCACTGATGCGCCACAGCCCGGGCCGAAGCCACGGGTGAGTCGACGGCTCGCTCGGCCCGGATGTGTTCCAAGAGAACCGACGCCGGCTCGTCGTCCGGGTCCTGCGGGACGAGCCGCCCGGAGAACGCTGCGGCCAGGATGGAGCGCCGGAGACTCGCCGCTCTATCGCTTGAGCTCTGTAGGTCAGACCTTGCGCTCTCCAAACCGCCGAGAGCGTCAGTGATCTCATCGGCGAGGCGCCTCTGATCGCACCTCTCGGGGACTCGAATTCGGAGTGCTCGGACCTTGGCCTGTGAGATGTTGCGCATCGAATCGCTCGTACCAGTCGCCACCTCGGACATCTGCGAGCGGATCTGGGGGGAAGAGAGCGCGAGGTGAAGCCACGAGCGGTCGACCTCGGTCCGGGTCTGCAGTCGCATGCTCTTGTCACTCAGCAACAGCTTCGGCCGGGTGTTACCGACGAGGACGGAGGCGCCGACGTACTCACTCGTGTTCGCCCGGGAGAGCAGCAGGTCGCCCTCGCTGATCTCGTACCGGGGATCGACCGTGCTGGCGTCCGGGACGACCTTGTTCTCGTCCTGGTCGAACTCGCCCCACGTCATGGCGCTCACCTTGATGACACCCCATTCATCTGGGCCGGCGGGTCGGCCCGGGGTCTTGAACGACTTTCCTGCCTCGATGTCGAGGAGCAGGTCATTGAGCGGAACCACCTCACCAGAGGCCTGAGCCAAGCCGAGGATGTTGCGGCGCAACGTGCGGAGTCGCGAGGCACCCGCACGCAGGGATGCCCCAGCGGCGTCGAGGCGGGAGAGGTATTCCTCGATGGCGGCGACGATCCGCTCCTGCTCGTGTCGTGGAGGCAGCGGAACTGTGACGAGCCGAAGCTTCTCCTGGGGCAGGTGCTTGATCGTCGTCCCGGTGAACAGTCGCTGGAGCTGACGTGAGGTCGAGAGGTGATGCAGCAGATGGGCCAAATAGGCAGACGCGACTGCTCGGCTCGGCCGGATCTTGTGAAGTGCCTTCTGCAGAGCGATCGATCCGGGACCCCGCCACACGGCTGCTCTTCCAGGCTCCCCGCCCTCGCACGCGATCACGTCTCCTGGCCGCGCCAGCACTCGATCGAGCTCATCAGGCCTGATGTCCATCTGCGCCACGTCGGCGAGATCGAACGTTCCCCATCGCACGTTGACATTTCGGAGGTAAGGCGTCGGGTGTTCGCCGGTGGCCTGCTTCTTGTCGAGCATCTTCCCGAGCGAAGTGGATGCGACCTCTCCGACAGTCGTCCACGTCCAGCCGTTGGGCAGGTCGCTCATGCGGCGACAATTTCGGTGAGCTCGGTCAGGAGGGCGTCGAGGTCTGGGCCGAAGAGCTCGCGGGCCTTGCCGAGGCCGCCACGCTGGCTGAAGGGCGGATCGAGCAGCTGCCTCGGCTCGATCGAGAGCGATGCGGCCAGATGGTCGCGGATCAGGCGGAGCCAGTCGACCTGCTCGTCCGTAAACCGACGGCCAGCCGACTCCTGCTGCAGCAACCAGGCGTCGAAGCGCTCGGCCACCTGCTCGGGGAACGGCGCCAGCTCGTCGGCGTCGCCCAACGTGAAGCGAACCAGCGACACGATGTTGGTCAGCACCGTCCCGGCCGACCCTCGCACCTTCGAGGCATCGAGCGTCTCGTAGGCCTCCCACAGCCGCTCGGGAGTCCAGCGGTGCGGCGGCCGCCCGATCGCCTCCGCCAGCTCCTTCACGTCGCGATAGGTCAGGCGCTTGGCATACGGCCGGCTGTACAGCACCTGCAGCGCAGTGATCTCGTCCCGGTGCTCGTCGAGGAACGAGCGGAACGACGTGATGGTGCTCTCGGCCCGAGCACGGGCGTCGACCGCGAACTCGGCGCGGGTGACCTGGTCGACGCTGATCTCGTCGATCACCTGGTCGAAGCTGCGCTGCACGTTGACCAGCTGCTCCCGCAGCTCGGGGTTCGCAGCGATGGGCTGCACCGCTGCGTCGAGCAGCGTCGCCTTGGCCGCCGCCACCTCGACGTCGCTCGGCTGCGAGGAACCGGAGGCGATCTGGGCCGCGGCGAGCTGGCGGTCCGGGTCGATGGCGTCGACCAGGTCGTGCTCGATGGCCGAGAGCGACTGGCCGGCCACCGCTTCGAGCTTCTCCCGCTGGGCCGGACCGATGCGGCTGTCGATGCGGGCCAGGCGCGACGCCAGGCTGGAGACCAGGTCCTCGCTCACGTGCCCCAACGACACCTGGTGCAGCAGCTTCTGCAGCGACACCCCCCGCTTTCGCTCGAGCGGCGTGGTCTCGATGAGCTTGGTCTCGGTCACGCCGACTGCGTCGACCAACACGAAGCGGTCCTTGTGGGCGGCGTCGGGAGTTACCACCTGCAGGTCGCTGTCGGCGATGGTGCGCACCCCCCGGCCCTTCATCTGCTCGAAGAAGTTGCGCGATCGCACCATGCGCATGAACACCACCATCTCGATCGGCTTCACGTCGGTGCCGGTGGCGATCATGTCCACGGTCACGGCGATGCGTGGGTAGTAGCTGGTGCGGAAGTCCTGCAGCAGCTGCTCGGGCTTGGCTCCGTCCGAGGACTTGTACGTGATCTTGGCGATCACGTCATTGCCCTTGCCCAGCTCCTCACGGGCGATGCGCACGATGTCCTCGGCGTGGCTGTCGTCCTTGGCGAAGATCAGCGTCTTAGGGATGTGGCGCAGCCGACCGTGCTCGTCGACCTCGCGGTCGGGGAACATGGCCGGCAGGTTGTCGCGCAGCGCCCGGACGACGGTGCGGATCTGGTCCTTGGCCACCACCTTGCGGTCGAGGTCCTTCTGGTCGTAGTCGAGGTCCGCATCGACCTCCTGCCAGCGCTCGTCGCGCGTCTCCCGGTCTCGGAAGGTCGTCCAGTAGCCGGCCTCGATGGTCGAGCCGACCTCGGAGATGGCGGTCGACAGCCGGAACACGTCGAAGTCCACGTTCACGCCGTCGGCCACCGCTTCGGGGAACCCGTACTCCATGACCAGGTTCTTGTTGAAGAACCCGAAGGTTTGCTTGCCGGGGGTGGCGGTGAGCCCGACGAGGAAGGCGTCGAAGTACTCGAGCACCTGGCGCCACACGCCGTAGATCGAGCGGTGGCACTCGTCGACGATGATCACGTCGAACGCCTCGATGGGCAGGGCCGGGTTGTAGTCGACCTCGACCGGCCGATCGGGCGCCACCTCGTAGCCGGACTCGGCATCGAGGTCCTCGGGCAGGTCGGCCTCGCCCCGCAGCATCGAGTACACCCGCTGGATGGTGCCGACGCAGACGCTGGCGACCGGGTCGAGCCGGTTGTGGGTCAGGTGCTGGACGTTGTAGAGCTCGGTGAACTTCCGCCCCGAGCCGGGGACCTCGAAGCCCTGGAACTCCTTGAGCGTCTGCTTGCCGAGGTTCCCTCGGTCGACCAGGAAGAGGATGCGCTGGGCCTGCGCCTCACGGATCAGGCGCTCGCAGATGTTGGCGGCGGCGAAGGTCTTGCCCGAGCCGGTCGCCATCTGGATCAGCGCCCGCGAGCGGTTGTCCTTCAACGAGCGCTCGAGGTTGGCGATGGCGTGGAACTGGGCGTCGCGCAACCGGGCCGGGTCCGGCTCCAAGGTGGACAAGGCTGGGATGCGAGCCCGGAGCGTGCCGCCGCCGTGGTCGATGTGGCCCTCGATCTGCCACTCCAGCGTCTCGGGCCGGTGGAACCAGAACACCCGTCGGGCGGTGGGTTCAGGGTCCATGCGGCAGGTCAGCCACGTCTCGCTGCCGGTCGACTCGTAGCCGTAGGGCAGGCGCCCGTCGATGCGGTAGGCGGGCAGCTCCTCCGGGATGTTCCGCTGGTACTTGACCGTCTGCCACTCGACGCCGGAGAGGGTCGTGCCCCGCTTCTTGGCCTCGATCACCCCGACCGCCTGGCGGTTGATGAACAGCACGTAGTCGGCCGGCCCGGCGTCGGTGGTCAGCTCGCGGACGGCGACGCCGGTGCCCGCGTACAAGTTGACCGACCGCTGGTCCTGGACCACCCAGCCGGCCGCTTCGAGCATGGCGTCGATCCGCACCCGGGCGCGCTGCTCGGGCAGCAGGCGATCGTCCTCTCCCCCGGCCATGTCGGCCGCAGGCTACGGGACCCCGAGGCAGGCCCGCCCGATCCCGGCAGCCGTAGCGGTCCGGTCTCACGGGTTCCGCGGACCGCAGGTGACCGCCACGGTCGGTTCCGGTTCACGGAAGCGTGACGCCTGACCGGGCCCGGTTCGGGTGAGCGGCCGCTGAGCGGGTAGGGCGCGCGGGCATGGATGCCATCACGTTGCTGAAGGACGACCACAAGTCGGTCAAGGCCCTCTTCCGCAAGTACGAGAAGGCGGGCGACCGGGCGTACGTGCAGAAGCGGCGGATCGTCGACGACATCATCGGCGAACTGTCCGTGCACGCCGCCATCGAGGAGCAGCTCTTCTACCCGGTGGCGCGGGCCACCGTGCCCGGCGTCGAGGAGGACACCCTGCAGAGCATCGAGGAGCACCACGTCGCCAAGTGGGTGCTGAGCGAGCTCGAGGGCATGGAGGCCGAGGCCGAGCGCTTCGACGCCAAGGTCCGCGTGCTGATCGACTCGGTCCGCCGCCACATCGAGGAGGAGGAGGGCGACCTCTTCCCGCAGGTGCGCGACGAGCTGGGCCGCAACGCGCTGGGCGACCTGGGCGATGCGCTGGAGGAGGCCAAGAAGACCGCGCCGACCCATCCGCACCCCGAGGCACCCGACGAGCCGCCGGCCAACGTCGGCGCCGGCAACGCCGCGGGCGTCGTCGACCGCATCGAGGACACCGTCGGGGGCGTGGCCCAGGGCGGCGTCATGGCGCTGCAGGACCTCATCGCCCGGGTGACGGATCGCAAGAAGCCGCGGGCCGCCCCCACCGGCGCGAAGCGCACCCGGTCGACCGCGAGCAAGGTCCGTGAGCGGGCCGCCGAGGTCACCGACGAGATCGCCGACACCATCGACGAGGCCCGCCGCACGGGCAAGAAGGCGGTGTCGCGCACCCGCAGGAAGGGCGAGCAGGCGGTGGAGGGGACCGAGCGCACGGCCAAGTCCGCCGGCCGTGGGGCCAAGCGGACCGCCTCGGCGGCCAAGTCCGGCGCCAAGGGCACGGCGACGAGCGCCAGGAAGTCGACGAAGAAGGCCGCCGGCCGCACCTCCTCGACCGCCAAGCGGGCGGCCACCACGACCGGCCGCACGGCCAAGAAGGCGGCCAAGAGCACGAAGCGGACCGCCAAGCGCAACAGCTGACGCCACCGAGCAGCGACCGCTGCCGGCGAGGGACCCGGCTCATGGCGACGCCGGGAGTACGGGCCGCGGCCGGCGGCGGATCGCGCTAGACGGGCGCGATGAGCCTGCCGGAGACCCGTCGGACGCTGCAGCGGATCGCCACCCACGTCGTGGCCCGGCGGCGGTTCCAGATGACCGGGCGCTTCGGGCTGCGAGCAGCCCCGGGCGGGCTGGCCACCCCCGCCTTCGGCGACGACGTCGAGGTGGTGCGCATCAGCGGCGAGGTCCTGGTGCGCGAGGTCGGCGGCACGGCCACGGCGGTCGAGCTGGCGGGATCGACGCTGCGGCGGCTGGCCCGGGTCGCCGGCGCCGACCTCGACGCGGGCTTCTCGGCGGGCGACGACAGCCCCGACGTCGGTGACCCCGACGCCGCCGTCGAGGTCGACGGCGGCGAGGTGGCCGAGCTGGGCGACTGGTGGTGCCTCGGCGCCCGGGTGCTCGACGCGGTCGTCGCCGAGCTGCCCGGCGGGCGGGGCTCGACCGTCCAGCTCTGGCCCGAGCACTTCGACGCCGCCGCCACCGTCACCCTCGGCAACGGGGCGAAGGCGAACGTGGGGTTCTCGGCCGGCGACGCCGGCATCGATCAGCCGTACCTCTACGTCGGCCCGTGGGACGCCGACCGACCCGGCGACGCCGGCTACTGGAACGCGCCGTTCGGCGCCACCCTCGGCCGCGACGACGTGCTCGCCTCGGCCGACCCCGCCGGGCGCAGCGCCGACTTCGTCCGCACCGGGCTCGGCTTCCTCGGCTGATCCGGGTCGGCGACGCTGCTCGGGCGCCGGTCGGGACGTCCCACGGTGAGCAGGATCTGTTGCTCGGCAACGGATCCTGCTCACCAGCAGAGCCTCAGGCCGACTCCCGGGCGGGGGTGGGTCCGAAGAAACCGACCACGCCGGCCAGCCGGCCGTCGTCGGCGAAGCGGACGAAGTCCGTGCCGGCGACGGCCACGGTGCCGTCACCGGCGCACAGCTCCCAGTCGTAGCGGGCGGCGCCGTGGTGGGCGTCGACCGCGCTGGTCCGGCGGAAGGTGTGGCCCGGGAACCGCGACTGCACCGCCGCGAACAGCCCGTCGACGCCGTCGTGGCCTGCACCGTCGAGCGGAGGGTCGGCGACGGTGGCGTCGGGGGTGAAGCTGTCGGCGATCAGGGCCCGGCGGCGGGCCGGATCGGGCTCGCCGTAGGCGGTCAGGTAGGCGTCGACGACGGTCGCCGGCCCAGGGCGGGCGGGGACGGCCGTGGCGGCATCGGCGGCGGTGGGATCGGTCATGGTGGCTCCTCCGGTTCGGGCAGGCCCACGTCGAGCCCACCGGTCGGCGCCCACCGTGCGCCCTCGGCCGGGTCGGCACCACGACCCGTCGGGTAGTGGTCGGGGCGCGCCAGACCCGGCCCCGGCCGCTACCCGACAGGTCATCGCCGGGCCGACCGCTCGGCGCGACCGTGGGCGCTCCGACCACCGAGCCATCGAGCCACCGAGGAGCTCCGCCGTGCCCACCGGTCTGATCGAGCGCCGGCCCAGTCCCTACGCTGCCGGCATGTCGGCGACGGTCGGCGACCTCATCAAGGAGTGGCGGGCCCGCCGGGCCCGCAGCCAGCTCGACGTGGCCCTCGAGGTCGGGGTGTCGCCACGGCACCTCAGCTTCGTCGAGACCGGGCGGTCGAAGCCGAGCCCCGAGCTGGTGCTGGCGGTGGCGGACCACCTGGAGGTGCCGCTCCGGGAGCGCAACGCCATGCTGCTGGCCGCCGGCTTCGCCCCCCGGTACCGCCAACAGCCGATGGACGCCGAGCCCATGCGCCGCATCACCGCCTCGCTGGAGCGCCTGCTCGACGCCCACGACCCGTTCCCCGGCGTCGCCCTCGACCGCAGCTGGAACGTGGTGCTGGCCAACCGGGCCGCCGGTCGGCTGGTCGACCTGGTCGACCCGGCCCTCACCGCCGACGGCGTGAACGTCTTCCGCATCAGCCTCCACCCCGACGGCCTGGCCGCCGCCACGGTGAACTTCGACGAGTGGGCCACCTACCTGCTGGGCGAGCTGCACCGGCTGGCCCGCACCACCGCCGACCCCGAGGTGGCCGCCCTGCGGGACGAGATCGACGCCTACCCCAACGTGGTCGACCTGCGGCGACGGCGTGACTGGACCGTGCCCCACGCCGACCCCGACCCGGTGGTCTCCTGCACCCTCGCCCTGAGCGGCGCCGAGCTGTCGCTCTACACGACCCTCACCACCTTCGGGACGCCCCGCGACGTGACCCTCGACGAGCTGGTGGTCGAGCTGTTCTTCCCCGCCGACGGCGCCACCGAAGCCGTCCTCCGCGCCCTCGACGACCAGGCCGGGCGACCGGCTGCGGCCGGGACGACCGGCTAGACGACGACCCGGCGCCTACCGGCTAGCGGACCTCGGCCCGGTCGAGGGTGGCGAACAGGTCGGCGCGGGCACGGGCGACCCGCGACCGGATGGTGCCGATCGGGCAGTCGACCACGGCGGCCGCCTCTTCGTAGCTGAGGCCGAGCAGCTGGGTGAGCACGAAGGCGTCGCGCCGGTCGGGGTCGAGGGTGGTGACGATGTCGTCGATGGGGGTGCTCGGCCCGGTCCGGACCTCGACCACGGTGGTGGCCCGGACCCGCTCGAGCAGGCGCCGCTGCCGCTGACGACGCCGGACGTGGTCGGCGCACACCCGCCGGGCGATCGACAGCAGCCACGGCAGCACCGGCGCCTCGCCCCGGTAGCGGGGCATGGCCCGGAGGGCCCGCAGGTAGGTGTCCTGGACCAGGTCCTCCTCCTCGCCCCGCTCGCCGAGCACCCGGCACAGGCGCCAGACCGCGGGTTGGGTTCGGGAGACCAGCTCGGCCACGGCCCGGTCGTCGCCCTCGAGGGCGGCCTCGAGCAGCGGGCGCAGCGGGTCGGTCGACACCGGGGACCACTCTGGTCGGGCGCCCGCCGGGCGACCAAGCCGGGAACCGCGACGCCACGTCGGTCGACCACTGAACCGATGGGCTGCGATCGCTGGCTCGATGCCATCTCGGCCGAGGCCGACGGCGAGGAGGCCGGGATCGACCCGCGCCTGGTCGAGGCCCACCTGGCCGGGTGCCCGTCGTGCCGGGCGTTCCGCGACGACCTGGCCGCCAACCGGACCCGCCTCCGCCTGGGCGCCGCCGAGCCGGTCGCCGACCTGTCGGGCCGCATCGTCAAGCTCAACGCCGTCGTCGACCGGGCGGGGCGCTGGGGGGCGGTGCGCGGGCTGCTCGTCGTGATCGGCGTGCAGATCCTGGTGCTGTCGGCGCCCGCCCTCGTCCTCGGCTCCGAGTCCGGCGCCTCGGCCCACGACGCCCGTCACCTCGGCGCCTTCAGCGTCGCCTACGCCGTCGGGCTGCTGGTGGTGGCGGTGCGCCCGGCCCGGGCCCGCACGATGCTCCCGGTCGCCGGCGTCCTCGGCCTCGCCCTGGCCGTGTCGGGCGTGGTCGACATGGTCGACGGCAGCACGGGCCTGCCCGGCGAGCTGGTCCACCTGCCCGAGCTGCTGAGCGTGCTGTTCGTGTTCCTGCTCGCCCGTCCTGCACCCGTGCGCCGGGCGCCGACCGGCCTCCGCCCGGTCGTCCGCCGGCTCGACGACGACGAGGACACCCGGGCCGCCGGCTGACCCCAGGGCCGGGTGGCTCAGGAGCCCTTCAACGCCTCGATGTAGGAGACCAGGGCGTCGACCTGCGAGGAGCTGAGCGGGTACCTGGGCATCGCCGCGTCGTAGCCGGCCACCTTCTGGGCGCTCGGGTCGACGATCGACCGGCGGAGGTAGGCCTGGTCGGCCACCACCGTCGAGCCGTCGGTCAGCTTCACCTTCGAGCCCGCCAGCCCCTTCCACGCCGGGCCGACGCCACCGCCACCCTCGGTGCCGTGGCAGGAGGCGCAGCCGGTCGAGGCGGCGACCTGCTTGCCCTTCTGCGCCAGCGGGGAGAGCGCCACGCGGCTGCCCGAACCCGACGACCCACCACCCGATCCGCCGCAGCCGGCCAGGGTCAGGACGGCCACCAGGACGGCGCCGGCGAGCAGGGTGGCGGTGGCGGGGACGATGCGCATCACCTTGGAGGTCGGCGCGGCGCCCGCTCCGGTTCCCGCCACGGACCGGCGCCGACGGAACCACTTCACAACGGCGATCTCACTCGTTACCGTGCGTAACCATGACCACCCAGCCCGATCCCGAGCAGCCCACCGTCACCACCCAGGAGATCGAGCGGTCGAACGAGGCCCAGTCGCAGGTCACGGTGCGGCATCCCGCCCTCGACGACCAGCTCGCCGACATGCCCAAGCACTTCATGGGGCGCGACGACGACCACGACATCGTGAGCAGCCACCTGCTGGCGGTGATGTCGGCCATCTTCCCGCCCGGCGAGGACTACTTCGTGCGGGCGGTCGCCCGGGTGCGCGACCGGGTCACCGACCCCGACCTGCAGACCAAGGTCGACGCCTTCATCGGCCAGGAGGACGAGCACGGCGACCAGCACCGCCGGTTGAACGAGAAGCTGCACGAGCACGGCTACCCGGTGCGGCGCATCGGCCGCTTCGTCGACTGGTTCGCCAAGCAGGCCGAAGCCCGCCTCTCCGACGAGGCCAACCTGGCCGTCACCGCCGCCCTCGAGCACCACACCGCGGTGGTGGCCGAGACCCTGCTCGACATCGACGAGTCGCGCGAGCGCTTCGCCCACGACGGGGTGCTCCACCTCTTCTGCTGGCACGCCCTGGAGGAGAGCGAGCACAAGGCCGTCGCCTTCGACGTCTACCGGGCGGTCGGTGGCACCGAGCAGATGCGCATCCGGGCCATGCACGTCATGAACGTGCTGTTCGCCATCGAGATCGGCAGCGGGGTGGTCGAGTCGACCCTGCGCGACGGCGACGCCTGGCGGCACCCGGTGTGGACGCTGCGCAGCGTCAAGCACCTGGTCGACTCGCCGTTCATCTCGAAGCGGCTGTTCCGCCGGCTCGGCGACTACCTCCACGAGGGGTTCCACCCGAACGACACCGACACCACCGAGATGGTCGCCCGCTGGCGGGCCGAGCTGTTCGGCGACCAAGGGGCGGTGGTCGACACCCTGGCCGCCTGATCCGGCGGCTGACCGGGTTGGCCGCTCAGCCGGCGGCGCCGGAGAAGTCCTGGGTGCGCCAGTGCTCGGGGGTCAGCCTGATCACCACGCTGTCGTCGCCGGGCGGGTTCTCCCGCGCGTACCACTCGCCCAGCTCCTCGCCGAGGTAGCGGCTGGCGACCCGACGGGTGTCGCGGGGCTCGTCCGCCACCTCGACCGGCCCCTCCACGCTCACGTACTTGTAGGGCGGGTCCTCGTCCTGCACCGTCAGCGTCGCCCGCCCGGCGCTCCGCAGCAGCTCGGCCTTGCGGGTGCTGCCGCTGGTCCCGATCTCGATCCGCCCGTCGACGTACTCGTACCAGATCGGCAGCGCCATCGGTCCCCGACCGGACTCGTCGACCGCCAGGATCCCCACGTGGACCTCGGCGAGGAACGCGTCCCGCTCCTCGGCGGACATGGTTCGGCTCTCGGGCATGGCGCACCTCCGCACCGTTCGACTCGGTCCCGGCAGTCTGCCGCCATCGACGCCGGGGCCAACCGCTCCCTGCCGGTCAGACCACGACCCGGTGGGCCGCGACCGGGTCGGGCATGCCCTTCAGCTCGACCTCGACCGCCGCCCCGGCGTCGAGCGACGACGCCGCCACCGCCCGGTGGCTCACCACGATCTCCCCGCCGGCGGCGCAGCCCTGGAGCCGTGCCGCGGTGTTCACCACGTCGCCCACCGCGGTGAAGTCGTACACGTCGCGGTCGCCGATGTTGCCGACGAACGCCTCGCCGTAGTCGATGCCGACCCCCACGTCGACGAACGGCGCCGCCGACCCGCCGTAGCCCACCGCCCGGAGCAGGGCCTCGGCCTGCTCCACCATCAGCACCGGAAGGTCGCGGTCGGGGACCATGGGCTGCAGGTACAGCGCCATGACCTCGTCGCCGATCAGCTTGTCGATGATCGCCTCGGGGAACAGGCTGCGCTCGGCGCAGCCGTAGAAGCGGCGCAGGGTGCGGGCCACGTCCTCGGGCCGGGCGTCGTGGGAGGCGGCGGTGAAGCCCCGCACGTCGGCGAACAGCACCCCCGTCGGCATGGTCGCCCCACCCGGCGGGGACAGCTCGACGCAGGTGGCGCAGAAGTGCGGGTTCTTGCGCGAGGGCCGGAACCCGAGCGACCGGGCCGCCCGACCGCCGGCGCCGCCGAACGGGGCGCCGCAGATCCGGCAGCGAGGATCGCCCGGGAGCGAGCGCAGCACCCGTTGCACCGCCCGGTTCGACCGGCTGTGCTCCAGCTCCCAGAGGACCGCCCAGTCCTCCTGCCGCAGCGGCTCGCCGGTGGCCCGTCCGGCGGAGCGCCGCAGTCGCCGCAGCGCGTGGCGCGGCAACGGGCGCAGCGGGACCTCGGCCTCGTCGCCGGTCCCGGTCGGGTCGGGACCTTCCATGGCCGGAGGCTAGGTGCCCGCCCCCGCGGCTGCCGGGCCGTCGTAGCCGCCGGTGCCCGAGGAGGTCCTGACGCAACTGGCGGTCAACTTCCCTCGGCCCCGGACCGATGGAGCAGAGATGGGGGACGTGGAGGAACCTGGTCCGCAGGTGGTCGTCCGCCTCGAGCGGAGCGAGGCCAGCATCATCACCCACGTCGACGACGGGATCACCGAGCTGCTCGGCCACGCGCCGGCGGCCATGGTCGGGACGGCGTCGACGGAGTGGATCCACCCCGACGACCACGTCGGCGCCATGCGGGCGTGGATGGAGATGCTGGCCCGACCCGGTCGGCCCGGTCGGTGGTGCGGCCGCTACCGCACCGCCGGTGGGGACTGGCAGTGGGTCGAGTCGGTGAACGTCAACCACCTCGACGACCCGGCCAACCCGCGGGTCGCCACCACCATGACGCTGGCCACCGGCGACAACGTCAGCGTCGAGGAGGAGCTGCGGCGACGCGAGGAGCTGATCAGCCGGCTGTCGGAGGCCATGCCCATCGGCCTGTTCCAGATCGACGCCGCCGAGCGCGTGATCCTGGCCAACGACCGCCTGCGCGACCTGCTCCACTGCGACCGCATCGGCACCATGGCCGACCTGCGCTCGCGCATCGGCCGACGCGATCGCGGCCGGTTCGACCGGGCCCTGGCCGACGTGCTCGCCGACGCCCCCGTCGGCGACCTGGAGCTGGCCCTGGCCGACGGGGACGAGCGCTACTGCCGGTTGAGCGTCCGGGCCCTCACCGACGGCGCCGGCTCGGTGACCGGCGCCATCGGCTGCCTGCAGGACATCACCGACAGCCGCACCCTGCGGCACCAGCTCGAGGTGCGGGCCACGACCGACGCCCTCACCGGCAGCCTGAACCGGGCGGCCGGCGAGCTGGCGCTCCGCCAGGCGGTGGAGGCGGTCACGCCGGACCGGGGCCTGGCCCTCGCCTTCATCGACCTCGACGACTTCAAGCAGGTGAACGACCGGCTGGGACACGCCGCCGGCGACCAGGTGCTCGTCGCGGTCGCCGATCGGCTGCGCGACGCCACCCGGCTGCTCGACCTCGTCGCCCGGTTCGGCGGTGACGAGTTCCTGGTGATCTGCCCCTCCGTCGAGTCCGAGTCGGCCGCCGCCCTCGTCGGCCGCCGACTGGCCGAGGCCGTGCACGGCGACGTGCCCACCACCGCCGGGGCGGTGGGGCTGGTCGGCAGCGTGGGGGTGGCCTGGACCGGCGTCCGCAGCGAGGGGAACGCGCTGGTGGCGGCGGCCGACCGGGCCATGTACGACGCCAAGTCCTCCTGCGACCGGGTGAAGGTCGTCACCGTGGGGCCGGCCCACCCGCTCGCCCGCTGAGTCGGGCGGCCGGCCGGCGGCCGATGGCCGGTCAGCCGGCCCGGGCGGCCCGGTACTCGGCGACGACCGGCTCGAGCTGGGCCGGGGTCGCGCCGTGCAGGATCACCCCGTCGCAGCCGAGGTCGAGCTGGTGGCGCACCGCGGCGGCGCACCGCTGGGGCGAGCCGGTGGCGCTGGGCGCCAACCACTCGTCGGGCAGGAGGGTCGCCACGTGCTCGAGCTGCTCGGTGGTCGCCGCCGTGTCGAGGCCCGGCACGCTGCGGACCACCTCGTCGGCCAGGAACCGGTCGAGCACGGCCGGGTCCCAGCCGTTGGTGCGCACCAGCAGGTCGCCGTAGCCCTGGAGGTAGGTGCCGAGCCGACCGACCGTCTTCATCAGCCGCACGTCCTCGGGCAGGTGGTCACCGACGGTGGCGAAGCACGACCACACCCGCACCTCGGCCGGGTCGCGGCCGGCCCGCTCGGCGGCCGCCTTCACGGTCTCGACGCAGCGCGCGGTGGTCTCGTCGGTGAAGTACGTGTGCAGGACGACCTCGTCGAAGGTGCGTCCGCCGAGCTCGAGTGTGTTGCGCCCGAAGGCCACCAGCCCGAGCGGGAGGTGCTCGTCGAGCGACGGGTCCAGGTGCAGCACCGGGAACCGCCCGGCCGGCCCGTCGTGGCCGAAGACGGCCTCGCCGCGGAACAGGCGGCGGAGCAGCCCGGCGACGTCCTCCATCTGGGCGGTGGTGACGTGGTCGATGCCGTAGGCGTCCTGCAGGGCGGTGATCCCCCGCCCGAGCCCGAGCACGAAGCGCCCAGCGGTCAGGCTCTGCATCGTCCGGGCGAAGCCGGCGGTCACCATCAGGTGCCGGGTGTTGTGGTTGGTGGCCGCCGTCTCGATGCGGATGCGGTGGCTCACCGCCCCGGCGGCCCCGGACAGGGTGGCCGCCTCCTTCTTGTTGTAGCGCTCGGACACGAAGGCGGTCCCCAGCCCGAGCCGCTCGCCCTCGACCACCTCGTCGACCAGGTCGCGCGACGAGTCGGGCTGCCCGGCCAGCAGGTAGAAGCCCAGCTCGTCGAGCACGGCGAGCGAGTCCTCGCCGGGCGGCGGGTCGTCGGGCATCGGGCCGTCGGGCGTGGCGGGCATCGGCCCATCCTCCCGCCTGGCGGCATCGGCTGCTGCCCGGCCGGTGTCCGGTACCGCAGCGGCAGGAGCGCGTCGGCGGTCGGTACCGTGGCCGCGCCCGTCCCGCTCCCGGAGGTCGTCGTGCCCACCCCCTGCAGCCACATCGACACCATCCGCACCGAGCGCGCCAGCGGCGACGGCTGCGTCGAGTGCCTCGAGTCCGGCGACCGGTGGCTCCACCTGCGGCGGTGCACCACCTGTGGTCACGTCGGCTGCTGCGACAGCTCACCCAACCGCCACGCCACCGCCCACTTCCACGGCACCGAGCACCCGATCATGCAGTCCTACGAGCCGGGCGAGGACTGGTACTGGTGCTACGTGGACGAGATCGCCTTCGAGCGCGACGGCGCCCCGCCGAGCCCCTCGCACCGCTGACCCCGCCGTTCGGCGCCGGCCAGGTCTTGTTGACCGATCAGTCAGTCAGTTGGCTACGCTCTCCGACGGTGGTCGGAAGCCCCGCACATCGGATGGCCCTCGGAGCCCTGCGACGCCTGGTCCGGCCGGACCCGGCGGGACCCGAGCGCCGCCCGGACGGCCCGATCCAGGTGGCGGCACGCGGGTCGTGCGGCCCCGACCACGAACCCCGCACCGGCGGGCGCGGGCGAGCGTCCGCCGGTGCGTCGGGGACCGGGACGGCCGGAGCCGACGCGGTCCCGGCCGCCGAAGACGCCAGCCCCTGATCCGTCGCAGCTCGTGGCCCGCCCCGTCGCACCGCTGGGCCGGGAGCACGTTCGAAGAGCTGGGCGCGGACATCTGCTGGGGGGTGTCCGTGCCTGGCCCGCCGCCGCCTCGACCGGGTGGGCCGTCGCGGCCCGTCGGTAGGGTGCTGGCGATGGCCCGCACCACCAGGCCGTTGCACCGTCGGCGGGCGGTCAGCGATGCGGACAAGGAACGGCGTCGCGACGACATCCTCGACGCGGCCAAGGCCGAGTTCGCCGAGAAGGGCTTCACCGCCACCACCATCGCCGACGTCGCGCGGCGGGCGGAGCTGTCCTACGGCAGCGTCTACTGGTACTTCGACTCCAAGGACGAGCTGTTCCACACGCTCATGGCGTCCGAGGAGCAGGCCCTCCGCGACGCGGTGTCGACCGCGACCGCCGCGGTCGACGCACCCATGGGCGACCCCGAGGTGCTCCGCGTCGCCGTGCAGGCGACCTTCGAGTTCTTCGAGTCCGACGCCGCCACCGTCAAGCTGCTCTTCCGTGACGCCTACGCCCTCGGCGGCGGGATCGAGGAGCACCTCGGCGGCATCTACGAGCGGTTCCTCGACCAGCTCGAGCTGTTCGTCGTCGCCGCCCAGGAGCGGGGCGAGATGATCGACGCGTCACCCCGGCTGACCGCCGTCGGCCTCGGCGCCCTGATCGGCCAGCTCTGCTACCGGCGGCTGGCCACCGACGACGGCGTCGACGCCGCCGGCGTGGCCGACTTCGCCGTCCACTTCGCCCTCGACGGCCTCCGTCCCCGACCGCCGGGAGCCGACGAGCGGTAGCTCCCGTCCGCCGCCGGCCCGGCCGACACCGCGCCGGCTCGGCGGACCGGTCAGCTGGATGCCACGGTGCCGACCGCGGCCGGCACCCGCAGGTGGTCGTAGGCGCCGTCGGCCAGCGGCGGCCAGCCCAGCTGCGTGCGGATGCGGGCCATCTGCTTGCGGTACGCGGTGATCTCGACGTAGGTGGCGTGGCGATCGGAGCCGACGAAGCGGATGCCGCCGGACAGGTCCGGCCGGTCGGTGGCGATCAGCCGGTCGACGGCCATGGCCCGCTTCCCGCCCGCGGCCCGGTCGCCGATGGCGCGGACGATCAGGTCGGCCATCTCGTCGAAGAGCTTGTAGGCACCGCCGTTGGTCTCCATGTAGCCGAGGGCGTACAGGTGCCGGTCCTCCCGGCTGAACAGGTTCAGGTACAGGTCGGGGCGCCCGTGGGTCCAGGTGAAGTGGCGCCGGTCCACGTAGGGGATGTCCCAGCGGTAGCCGGTGGCGCACAGCACCAGGTCGAACTCGGCGCGGGTGCCGTCGACGAAGTGCACCATCCGCCCCTCGAACCGCTCGACGTCGGGTCGGGCCTCGATGTCGCCGTGGGCCAGGTGGTGCAGCAGCTGGGTGTTCAGGATCGGGTGGGTCTCGAACAGCTTGTGGTCGGGTTCGGGCAGGCCGTACCGGCCGAGCCGCCCGTTCATCACCCGCAGCATCGCCCCGAGCACCCGCTGCTCGATCCACATGGGCAGGTGCGGACCGGAGGCGGCGAAGGCGTCGCTCGGGATGCCGAAGACGTGCTTGGGCACGAAGTGGTACCCGCGCCGCAGGCTGATGGCCGCCCCCGATGCCGCCCGGGCGGCGTCGCAGGCGATGTCGACGCCGGAGTTGCCGGCGCCGATGACGAGCACCCGCCTGCCCTCGAGCTCCTTGGTCGACCGGTACGTCTGGGAGTGGCGCAGCTCGCCGGTGAACTCGCCGGGGTAGTCGGGCAGCGTGGCGTGCCAGTTGGTGCCGGTGGCGCAGACCAGGTCGGTGGCCTCGTGGGCCTCGCCGTCGTCGGTGGTGACCCGCCAGCCGTCGGGGGTGCGCTCGGTGCGGCGGACGCCGAGGCCGAGCCGGATGTGGCGGCGAAGGTCGTAGGCATCCGCGAACGCCTGCATGTACTCGAGGATCTGCCGGTGCGAGGGGTAGTCGGGGTAGTCCTCGGGCATGGGGAAGTCGTGGAAGTGCGACTGGGTCTTCGACGAGATGAAGTGGGCCGAGTCGTAGACGGGTGAGCCGGGGTTCGACTGGTCCCACAGCCCGCCGAGGCCGTGGTGGCGCTCGAACACCTCGAAGTCGAGGCCCCGGGCGAGCAGCGCCCGGGTGAGCGCCAACCCCGCCGGACCCCCTCCGACCACGCACACCTTCGGCGACGACCCGGTCACGCCCCCGACCCTACGGGCAGTCCGCTGCGGGGGAGGTCCAAGACGCGCCGGGCCACCCTGGTGGGCGCACCTGCCGGGTGCCGCCGAGGATCGGCTGGGGCTCGCTGGTCCCCCACCCGGAGGGGGTCCGGGAGCGCACCGCCGGCGCCCACGCACCGGGTACCGTCGCCGCGATGGCCGAACCTGCCGGCGGGACCTCGCCCGCCATCGTCGGGGTGGGGCAGGTCGCCAACCACGACGAGGACCGCATCGTCCACCCCGTCGAGCTGGTGGGCGAGGCCACCCGGGCCGCCCTGGACGACGCCGGGCTGACCCTGGCCGACGTCCGTGGCGTGCTGGCCTCGCCGCTGACGGTGCGCGACGCCGTACCCGCCAGCGACCAGGTCGCCGAGCACCTCGACCTCGCCCCCGGCCTGCGGGTCACCGCCGCCTACTCGGGCTGCGGGCCGCACCGGTTGCTCGGGCGGGCGCTGGCGGCGGTGGCCGAGGGCGGCGGCCCGGTGCTGGTCGTCGGCGGCATCGCCGACGCGTCCGTCGCCCGGGCCCGCCGCCAGGGCGTCGAACCGCCGGCCGCCCCGACCGCACCCTGGTCGCAGGGCTCGGAGCAGGCCGCCACGCGCCGGCCCCGGGCCCTCCGGACCGCCGAGGTGGCCTCCGGGGCGGGGATGCCGCCGAGTTGGTTCGCCCTGGTCGAGAGCGCCCGGCCGGGAGCGACGCTCGACGGCGACCACCGACGGCGCCTGGGCGAGCTGCTGGCCCCGTTCACCGAGGTGGCCGCCGGCCGCCCGGACCTGGCGTGGTTCCCGACCACCAGGAGCCCGGCCGAGATCGCCCGGCCGACGCCGGACAACCGCCTGGTCGCCGAGCCGTACACCAAGCGGATGTGCTCGTTCCCGACCGTCGACCTCGCCGCGACGGCGGTCGTCGCCCCCGCCCCCGTCGACGACGAGCGGGCGGTCCGGCCCCGGGCTCTGGTCGCGGGCAGGCAGTCCGGCCCACCGTCGACGTGGCGGGACATGGGCCGGTTCGAGGCGATGGAGCGGACCGTCGCCGCGGCGCTGGCCAGCGCCGGCGTCGAGCCCGTCGATCTGGCCGCCTTCGACCTGTACTCGTGCTTCCCCGCTGCGGTGGAGCTGGCCCTCGACGCCTTCGGCGTGGCCGCCGACGATCCCCGCCCGTTCACCGCCACGGGGGGCCTGCCCTACTTCGGCGGGCCGGGCGCCTCGTACTCGCTGCACGGCCTGGTGTCGTCGGTCGAGCGGTTGCGCACCGACCCCGGCTCGCTGGCGGCGGTGGTGGGGGTCGGCGGCATGGTCACCGACGCCTCCGCCGCCGTCCTCGGCATCGGCCACGAGCTGGGGCCGGTGGTGACCCTCGACCCGGTGCCCGCCGCGGCGGCCATCCGGGAGACCGCCGACGGGCCGGCGGTGGTCGACGCCATGACCGTGCTCCACGACCGGGACCGGGGCCCCGTGGCTGCGCCCGTCGTCGCCCGCCTGCCCGACGGCTCGCGGGTCGGCGCCCGCGCCGCCGACCCCGGGCTGCCGGCCGCGACGTCGGGCTCCTCGTTGGTCGGCCGCCGGGTCGAGCTGCGCACCGACGACGACGGCCACGTCACCTACGCCCTGCCCTGACCGCCCACCCGCGTGCTCGAGACGAGGAGCGTGCCTCCACGCGCCTCACCGGCCCGGACCGGCCGCCGCCGGTAGGGTTTGCGATCGGCAATCGTCGGGAGGCGGTCGTGACCAAGTCGAAGGCGGGGGTGCGGGTAGGAGCGGTGCTGGTCGCCGGGCTGCTGGCCTGGTCGGTGTCGGGCTGCGTGATCGAGCCGGCGACGGTCATCACCGTGCCGGCGATCTTCCCGAACTTCAGCCGCGACATCACCGACTACGTGAACCGGTGCAACCCGTCGACGCCCACGTCGGTGCAGGTCACCACCGACGACGCCACCACCGTCTCGGTGGACGGCGGCCCGTCCCGGACCGGCCAGTTCCAGGTCTCGGTGCCCCAGCAGGTCGGCCGGCGCTTCGTCATCGCGGTCACCAAGGACGGCATCACCACGACCCACAGCGTGCGGTGCCTCCCGCCCGACTTCCCGGACTTCGAGGTCACCCGCTACCAGGCCACCCAGGCCCAGTACTACGTGACCCTGCCGTTCAGCTTCAGCAGCCCGAGCGGCTACCCGACCATCTTCGACGACCACGGCGTGCCCATCTGGTGGGCTCCGCAGACCAACGGGTACTACGCAGCCCTGCTCCCCGACGGCAACCCGATGTGGATCCACGACGGGGTGTTCGAGGAGCACAGCCTGAACGGCGCGCTGGTGCGGACCTACAGCACCGTGGGCCAGCCCCTCGACGGGCACGAGCTGGTCGTGCTGCCGAACGGCAACCACCTGGTGGCATCCCTCACCCCGCGCCCGCACACCGACCTGAGCTCGTGGGGCGGGCCGAGCGACGTCACCATCACCGACCACGTCGTCCAGGAGGTCGACCCCTCGGGCCAGGTGGTCTGGTCGTGGGACACCGCCGACCACATCCCGGTCAGCGAGACGGCTCCGTACTGGCAGCAGAGCGAGCTGGCCACCCCCGGCGGCGGCTTCGGCAACAACTACGACCCGTACCACATCAACTCGATCGAGCCCGACGGCGACGGGCTCGTGCTGTCGTTCCGCCACCTCGATGCGGTGTTCAAGATCAACGGGAGCACCGGCGCCATCGAGTGGAAGCTGGGCGGCACGCTCCGGCCCGAGAGCCTGGCCTTCGTGAACGACCCGGTCGCCGCCCAGGGCGGGGCCTTCGCCGGCCAGCACGACGCCCGGATCCTGAGCGACGGGACGCTCACCCTGTTCGACGACGGCACCGACCGGGCCCGACCGCCTCGCGGCGTCGCCTACCGGCTCGACCTGAACCGGCGCCGGGCCACGCTGGTGCAGCAGGTCGCCGACCCGGACGTCTTCGCCACCATCTGCTGCGGCAGCGCCCGGGTGCTCGCCCCCCGGGGCAACTACGTCTTCGGCTGGGGCGGCAACCCCGACTCGTCCCCCGACATCACCGAGATGACGCCGTCGGGCCAGCGCACCATCTCGATCCGCTTCCCCGACGACGCCGTCTACCGGGCGCTGCCGGTCCCGTTCAACGCCATCTCGCCGGAGTCGCTGCGCCAGGGCATGGACGCGCAGTACGGCGTCCAACCCTGATCCGACCGCGAGGTTCTCGGGACGAGGAGCGCGCGTCCACGCGACCCTTGTCCCGAGAAACGGGTGGGACGCCACGGTGACGCCGGGGGGCGCGCAGGTCAGGCGGCGGGAGGCTCGACCACGACCGGCACGCTCGACCAGCCCCGCACGGTGGAGGTGTGGAGGCGGACGGCGTGCTCGTGGTCGACGTCCCAGGTCGGGTGGCGGGCCAGCAGCTCCTCGAGGGCGATGCGACCCTCCAGCCGGGCCAGCGCCGCGCCCAGGCAGAAGTGGATGCCGTAGCCGAAGGACACCTGGCGGTCGAAGTGGCGGCGCACGTCGAAGCGCTCGGCGTCGGGATAGGTGCGCTCGTCGCGCCCGGCCGAGCCGGTCAGGAGCAGCACCTTGCTGCCGGCGGGGACGGCGGTGCCGTGGAGCGTCACGTCGCGGGTGGTGAAGCGACCCTGCACCGGCGACGGCGCCTCGTAGCGCAGCAGCTCCTCGACCGCGTTCGGGATGAGCGACGGGTCGTCGACCAGCACCCGGCGCTCGTCGGGGTGACGGGCCAGCAGCACCGAGGCCCAGCCGATGAGCCGGGCGACGGTCTCGGTGCCGGCGCTGATCAGCAGGTTGGCGAACCGCGCCGCCGCGTCGATGGTCAGCCGCTGGGGCTCGCCGTCGGGACCCGGCACCTCGGCCCGGACCAGCGCGGTCAGCAGGTCGTCGCGGGGCTCCTGCAGCCGCTCGGACATCCGCTCGGACAGGTAGCCGTGCAGGGTCAGCCCGGCCTGGAAGGAGACGTCGTTGACCATGCCGATGCCGGGCTCGATGTGGAAGACCTGGTCGATCCAGCCCTTCACCATCCGGCGGTCGGCCAGGTCGACGCCGAGCAGCTCGGTGATGACGAGCGACGGGAGCTGGGCGCCGAAGTCCTCCACCAGGTCGAAGGGCTCGCCGGGCCGCCACCCGTCGAGCAGCTCGCCGCACAGGGCCCGGATGTGGGGCTCGAGGTCGCTGATGCGGCGAGGGGTGAAGGCCCGGGAGACCAGCGCCCGGTGCCGGGTGTGCTCGGGCGGGTCCATGAAGATCATCATCCCGGTGCCCATGGGCCGCTCGGACATGAGCTCGAGCACGGTGCCGTGGGCGGACGAGAAGGTGTCCGGGTCGCGGTGGGCGGCCTCGACGTCCTCGTACCGGCTGAGGGCCCAGAAGTCGAGGTCGTCGTTTCGGTAGACGGGGGCCTCGTCGCGCATCCGCCGCCAGATCTCGTAGGGCTCGGTGTCGATGTCGACGTCGAAGGGGTCCCAGTACAGGGCGTCGGTCGATCCGGTCGACCCCGTGGCGGCGCGGGAGGTGCTCACGTCGAGCGTTCTAGCCGTGGACGTCGGCCGGCTCGGGACCGATGCGGTCGACCACGTCGGCCAGCGCGTCGACGTCGACCCGGTACAGGTCGGCGGCGTTCGTGCCGAGGATGCGGCGGGCCTCGTCCTCGGGCACGTCGCGGAACCGCTCGGCGATCCACTTGCGGGTGTGGGGGTAGGTGCCCTCGGGGTGGGGCAGGTCGTTGCCCCACAGCAGGTTGCCGACCCCGATGTCGTGGCGGCGGTCGATCTCCTCGACGCCGGGGGTCGAGGCGGCGAAGAAGCAGTTGCCGTCGACGTACTCGCTCGGCCGGCGGGACAGGCCCTGCTTGAACACGTCGCCGAACTTGCGGGTGTTGTGGGCGCCGACCCACTTCTCGTCCATGCGCTGCACCAGGTCGGGCACCCACCAGGCGCCGTTCTCCGCGATCGAGTACTTGAGGTCGGGGTGGCGGTCGAAGACCCCGGAGAGGACCAGCACCCAGAACGGGCGGGCCGCCCACCACCACGCCTCGGCGGCGTAGATGGCGACGAAGCCGGGGCCCATCGGGTAGTCGGACGGGCCGGCGCCGGAGTGGGTGTGGACCACCAGGCCGGTCTCGGTGCAGGCGGCCCAGAACGGCTCGTAGCTCGCGTCGAGGTAGGCGGGCGCCTCGAACCAGCGGGTCGGGATCATCACGCCCCGCAGCCCGCGCTCGGCGGCGACGTGGACCTCGGCCACGGCGTCGTCGACCCCGGCGGTCACCGGCACCACCGCCACCCCGATGCGGCGGTGGGGGTTGGTGGCGCAGAAGTCGGCCAGCCAGCGGTTGTGGGCCCGGGCGCCGGCCTTGACCGCCTCGGGGTCGACACCGACCCCCGACCCGAGGCCGGAGCCGAAGGGCGAGCTGGCCGCCCGACCGGTGCCGAGCACGTCGGCGTCGGGGAACAGCACCTCGGCCGCCACCCCCTCGGTGTCGAGGATGGCGTCACGGGTGGCGGGGTCGTAGGCCGCCTCGAGGTCGTGGTCGCCGGTCTCCTCGTCCCATTCCTCGACGAACTCGGTGTTGACCATCCGCCCCGCCTCGAGCTCCTCCTGGTGGGCGTCGAAGGCGGCGTGGTAGCCGGGGTCGAGGTAGGTGCGGTAGGTGTCCGCCGGCGGTCCGGCGTGTCCGTCGGCCGAGATGACGAGGTAGCGGCTCATCGTTCCCGTGGGCTCCCTGGGTCGACTTTTCGAACCTTGTTCAGATACTACCGGCGGGGGGTCGACGGTCAAGCGCCCGGGGCCGGCGGGGCGACCTGTCGACAGCAGCCGGCGGACGTGCGAGCCTGGGAGGGCGCTGGGGCGACCCTGAGCACGGAAGGCGCAACCATGGGCACCACGTTCGCCAACCCCCGCCGCGTGCGGGCCCTCGGCCTGGCCGTCCTGGCCGTGCTGGCGCTCACGCTGGCCGGCTGCTTCGGCGTCGACCCGCAGTCGGGCCCCGGGTCCGGCACCGGCACGCTGTCGGCGGTCCGGACCGGTGACGACGGCACCTTCGACCGGGTGGTGTTCCAGTTCACCGGCACGACGCTGCCCGGCTGGTCGGTGCGGTACGCCGCACCGCCGTTCACCCAGGACGGCAGCGGCGCGACCGTCCCGGTCTCCGGCCACGCCTTCCTGAAGGTGCGGCTGCAGCCCGCCGACGCCCACACCGCCTACACCGGGGGCTTCCGCCTCCCGGGGAACGGCACGGCGAACGTCACCGAGGTGGTCGGCACCGGCGACTTCGAGGGGGTGGTCGGCTGGGTCATCGGGCTGAACGACCTGCGCGACTTCCAGGTGACCGAGCTCCACTCGCCCGAGCGCCTGGTCATCGACATCCAGCACTGACCCGGCGGCACGTGCATGGCCGACGGGGATCAGCGCGTCCAGGCGGTGATGGGACCGGCGACGGCGAGCATCTGGTCGAGCTGACCCCCCTCGGGAGCGATGGCGGCGGTCCCCCCGCTGGCCAGCAGCCCGGCCAGACGACGGGCGTGGGCCGCGGCGTCGATCGCCGCCCCTGCGCCCCCGCCGGCGGCATCGGCTCCGGCGACGACCCAGCGCTCGACCGGGACGACGACCCCGAGGCGGGCGGCAGCATCCAGGCAGCGGCGGGCGGGCTCGCCGATCTCGTCGACCACCGCCAGCACCGGCCGGCGGGGGTCGAGCAGCCGGGCGACGGCAGCGGTGGCGACGGCCGACCCCAGGGCGGCGGCGTCGCTGCTGACCAGCGCGCCCCGCAGTCCGCTGGTCGGGAGGGTGCGGGCCACCCAGTAGCCGGCCACGCCCGGGTCGGCGGCCACCACGCCGACACCGGCCAGGGCGGCGCCGTAGTTGCGGGTGACCTGGGTCGGCATGGCCGGCGCCCCCTCGTGGGCCCACCCCTGCTGGGTCACCCGCGCCAGCCCGTCGCGCAGCGGCGGCATCGTGATCTCCGCCGACGGCCGACCGGTCCGCTCGGCCAGGGGAGCCAGCGACCACGGGTGCACCTCGACCACCGGCGCCAGCCGCCACTCGCCGGTCGCCTCCCGCGGGTCGACGCCGGTGGCCACGATCAGGTCGGCGTCGGCGAGGCCGGCCAGGGCGAAGTCGTCGGCCTGCAGCCCGGCGGTGGCCAGGTGGTGGCGGCTGCGCCAGTCGAACACGCCCTTGGCGCCCCACGTGTTCAGCACGCCGAGGCCGGCGGCGGCGGCCAGGGCGTGCAGGCCCGGCACCGCGTCGTGGCGGACCACCCCGGGGCCGGCCAGCACCACGGGCCGCTCGGCCGACCGCAGCGCCTCGACCACCTCGTCCGACGGCGGGACCCAGCGATCGGACCCGCCGCCGGGACCGGTGGGTGACGGGTGCACGACCCGCACCGCGCCGTCACCCAGGTGCACGCCGACCGCCTCGGAGCGCAGGCGGGCGTGGGCGTCGGCGAAGAGGGGCGCCACCGGGGCCGGCACGTCGACCACCTCGATCCCGTCGAGCGGCTCGCCGTAGGCGACCGGCGGCTGGGTCATCGCACGCGGCGCGGGATGGGCACGGCCCCTACCGGGTGGGCCGGGGCTCTCGGGGCAGGCCGAGGGCCCGCTCGCCGATGACGTTGCGCTGGATCTGCTCGGTGCCGCCGCCGAGGCGTGACGCCCACTGCGACAGGAAGGCGTCCTGCAACTGGCCGTAGCCGTCGGGGCCCTCGCCCTCGAGCAGCAGGTCGGGTCCGCCGGCGTCACCGGCCAGGTCGCCGAGCCGGGCCATCATCCGCGACAGCGCCAGCTTCAGGACGCTGGACTCCGGCCCGATCTGGCCGCCCAGCCGCATGGCGTCGCTGACCCGGTCGCCGGTCTGTCCGATCACCGCGGCGTGCACGTGGGCGTCGGCCAGCCGGTCGCGGACGACCGCGTGGTCGGCCCGGCCGGTGGTCCGGGCGGCGTCGATCATGTGCCGAACCCCGTCGACCACGCTGATCTGGCTGATCATCACCCGCTCGGCACCGAGGGTGGTGCGGGCGACCGACCAGCCGTCGCCCTCGTCGCCCACCAGGGCACCGGCCGGCAGCCGCACCTCGTGCAGGAACACCTCGTTGAAGTGGGCGGCCCGGTTGATCTGCACCAGCGGCCGCACCTCGACCCCGGGGCTGCGCATGTCGATCAGGAAGTAGCTGATGCCGGCGTGGCGCCACGAGTCGGGGTCGGTGCGGGCCAGCAGGATCCCCCAGTCGGCGTGGCGGGCGCCGCTGGTCCACACCTTCTGGCCGTCGACCACCCACTGCTCGCCGTCGCGCACCGCCCGCGTGCGCAGGGAGGCCAGGTCGGAGCCGGCATCGGGTTCGGAGAAGAGCTGGCACCAGACCGCGTCGCCGGCGCGGATCGGCGCGAGGTGCCGGGCGACCTGGGCGTCGGTGCCGTGGGCCATCAGGGTCGGGCCGACCATGTCGAGGGCGACGTTCGACGCGCCCCGGGGGACCCGGAAGCGGGCCTCCTCCCCGCGCACCACCCGGGCCTGCACGGTGTCGTAGCCGCGTCCGCCGTGCTCGACCGGCCAGCTCACGGCCCCCCACCCGCCGGCGTCGAGCTCGCGCTGCCACGCCCGGCACGCCTCGACGTACTCGGCCTCGTCGCGCATGCCGTGACGAGGGACGCCCCGGCCGTACCGGGCGGCGTGCTCCTGCATCCACGGCCGCACCTCGGCCCGCACCGCCGCCTCGGCCGGGGTGTCGTCCCGCCCCCCGCCGTCGCTCACAGGCGCCCGTCCCGTCGCAGCTCCTCGGGCACCCACGACGGCGACCGCTTCTCGACGAAGGAGGCCCAGCCCTCTTGCATCTCGTCGCTGCCGAGGCTGGCGTCCATGGCCATGCGGTCGTGGTGGCCGTAGTACTCGTGGAACGTGCGCTTGACCGCAGCCCGGGCCCCGGGCGCGGTGCGACAGCACAGCTCGAGCGCCCTGGTGGCCTCGTCGAGCAGGTCGTCGTGGGGCGCGACCCGTGCGACCAGCCCCCAGTCGAGGGCGGTGGCGGCGTCGACGGTCCGCCCGGTCATCAGCATGTCCCGGGCCCGGGCCGGACCGATCTGACGGGGGAGGACCTGGGCGTAGTTGGTGTCGGCGATGCCCCGGAACAGCTCGGGCGAGCGGAAGGTGGCCCGGTCGGACGCCACGGCGACGTCGCTCAGCATGGCGATCATCAGGCCCCCGCCCTGGCAGATGCCGTTCACCGCGCACACCACCGGCTTGACCGACCGGCGGACCGCGTCGAACGGGGTGTTGTCCATCGACAGCAGCCGGGCCAGGTCGACCCAGCTGTCGTCGTCGCGGCCGCCGAGCTCGCCACCGGGCATGAACACGTCGCCGGTGCCGGTGATCAGGAGACCGGCCAGCTCGGGGGTGGCGTTCACGTGGTCGACGGCGTAGCGGATGCCGAAGTACATGGCCGGCGTCAGCGCGTTGCGGGCGGCGGGGCGGTCGACGACGCAGCGGGCCAGCGGACCGTGGCGCTCGAAGCGCAGGTACGGCGTGCCCAGCCAGTCGCCCTCGGGCGGCCGGGGCCCGCTCGCTCCCGGCCCGCCGGTCGGCGACCCGCCCGGCGACGCGTCGTCAGCCACGGCCCGCACCGTTCTTCCGGGCGCCGGTGGAGCCGCCTGCTGCGCCGGGGGCCAGGAACATGGCCTCGACCAGGTCGTGCAGCTCCTCCAGGCTCAGCGGCTCGGGAGCGGGTCCGTCGCTCATCACCGCCGGGTCGAGCGACTGGTAGGTCGACAGGACGCCGGAGAACATGCGGGCGAGCGCGGCCGGGTCGCCGGCGCGCAGCACCCCGGCCCGCTGGCCCCGGCGGAACAGGTCGGCCTGCAGCGCCATGGACTCGTCGTAGTTGGCGGTGGTCGAGGCGTCCTCGGAGCCGTCGGCCGGCAGGAGCCGGGTGCTGGTGGTGCGCAGGAACAGGCGGCCGAAGTGCGGGTGGCGCCGGAACCACTCGACCTCGAAGTCGACCAGCTGGTGCAGCTGGCGCAGCGGGTCGTCCTGGTCGGCGGCCAGGACCTCGCGCAGCTCGGGCATGAACTGCTCGCCGCGCCGCAGGAAGATCTGCTGGAACAGGTCCTCCTTGTTGGCGAAGAACGAGTACACCGACCCGACCGAGAACTCGGCCTGCTCGGCGACCTCCTTCAGGGTCGTCTCGAAGTAGCCCTTGCGCCCGAAGATCTCCTCGGCGGCGTCGAGGAACTGCTCCCGGCTGAAGTGCTGGTGACGCCGCCGTCGCTGCTCGCGGCGGCTGGCCGCATCGATGCTGGTCTCGGCCACCGCGCCTCCTCTCGGTCTCGGGCGGTTCGATCGGCGATCCGACTGCTTGAACCGTGGTTCAGTTCGCCCTATCTTGCCCGCCAGCGCACGCCGGCGGCGGAACACCGAGAGGAGCGCCCGTGCAGGACGTCGCGGCCGACCCCGGCGACGGGCCGGCGACCATCCCCCAGGCGCTGCGGCAGGCGGCCGAGCGGTGGCCCGGGGTCGAGGCGCTGGTGGGCGAGGGCGGCGAGCGGTGGACCTACCGCGAGCTGGCCGACCGCTCGGTCGAGGTGGCCCGGGCGTTGATCGGCAGCGGGGTCGAGCCCGGCGATCCCGTCGCCGTCTGGGCGACCAACAGCGCCCGGTGGATCGCCGCCTCGTTCGGCACCTACCTGGCGGGCGGCACCCTGGTGCCGCTCAACAGCCGGTACCGCGGCGAGGAGGCCGCCCACGTGCTCGGCACCGCCGGCGCGCCGGTGCTGCTGGCCTCCACCGACGTGGTCGGCCGCGACCTGCTGGCCGAGCTGGCATCGGTCGTCGACGACCCGTCCGGCGGCTCGGGGCGGCTCGGCGACCTCGACGCGGTGGTGATGGCCGGCCCGGACCGCGCCGGGGCCACGTCGTGGGACGACTTCCTGGCCCGCGGCGCCGACGTCGACCCGTCCGAGGTCGGGGCCCGGACGGCCGCGGTCGGTCCCGAGGACCGCAGCGACATCATCTTCACCTCGGGCACCACCGGCGCCCCCAAGGGGGCGGTGCTCACCCACGGCGCCAGCGTGCGCACCTACCTGGCGTGGAGCGACGCCGTCGGCCTGCGCCACCGCGACCGGTACCTGACCGTGTACCCCTTCTTCCACACCGCCGGGCTGAAGTCGGTGGTGCTGGCCTGCGTGCTGCGGGGGGCCACGGTGATCCCCCAGGGCGCGTTCGACCCGGTCACGGTCATGCGCACCGTCGAGGCCGAGTCGGTCACCGTGCTGCCCGGACCGCCGACGGTGTTCCAGGCGCTGCTCGACCACCCCGACCGCTCGCAGTTCGACCTGTCGGGCATCCGGCTGTCGGTCACCGGGGCGGCGGTCGTGCCGGTGTCGGTGATCGAGCGCATGCGCCACGACCTGGCCATCGACGACGTGGTCACCGGCTACGGCCTGACCGAGACCACCGGCACGGTGAGCATGTGCAGCCACACCGACCCACCCGAGGTGGTGGCCCACACCGTCGGCCGACCGATCGAGGGCGTCGAGGTCCGCATCGTCGACCGCTCGGGCGCGGTGCTGCCCGACGGCGAGGCCGGCGAGGTCCAGGTGCGGGGCTTCAACGTCATGGCCGGGTACGTCGGCGACCCCGAGGCCACCGCCGCCGCCATCGACGCGGACGGCTGGCTGGCGACCGGCGACGTCGGGCTGGTCGACGACGGCGGGAACCTGCGCATCACCGACCGCATCAAGGACATGTTCATCGTCGGCGGCTTCAACGCCTACCCGGCCGAGATCGAGGCGCTGATCCTGCGCCACCCCGACGTGGCCCGGGTGGCGGTGGTCGGCGTGCCCGACGAGCGGTTGGGCGAGGTCGGCGCCGCCTTCGTCGTCCCGGTCGCCGGACGCGTCGTCGACCCCGACGAGCTGCACCGGTGGTGTCGCGACGCGATGGCCAACTTCAAGGTCCCCCGCACCATCCGCGTCGTCGACGACCTGCCGTTGAACCCCACCGGCAAGGTCATGAAGTTCGTCCTCCGCGACCGGCTCACCGCCGGCGAGGCCGGCTGACCCGATCGGCGGCGGCGTCGCCGTTCAGCCGAGGGTGGGCAGCACCAGGCGGGAGCCGGCGAAGCCGCGCAGCCGGCGCCGGACCTGGTCGAGCAGGCGGGCGTCGACCGCGACCCGCCGCTCGGGGATCCAGCCCCTGGCCACGATGGTCGCCCCCTCGACCGACGCCTCGCCGAGCTGCAGGTCGGGCACCACCTCGGTCGTCGACAGGTGGAGGTCGGGCAGGAACCGCCCCGGCAGCGGCAGCCGGGCGGCACCGCCGACCACGGCGCAGCGGGGGACGACGACCAGGTGGTTGCCCCGGGCCTCGACCGACGCCTCCAGCCGGCCGACCTGCTCCCGCCCGGTCAGCCGCACGGCGAGCACGCCGTCGGCGACGTCCACGTGGACGCGGTCGGTGTGGGCGGCGAGCAGCTCGGCCAGGTCGTCCTGGCCGAGGGTGGCCTCGACGTCGACGGGCGCCGCCACCAGCTGGGCCGGGTCGCCGGGCTGGAGGTGGACGTTGCGCAGGCGCAGCCGGAGCCGCTGGAGCCGGCCGCCGTCCCAGCGCACGTCGTGGGCCACCACCTCGATGTCGCCGAACTGGCCGACGCTCGGGCCGAGCGGGACCGCCCGACCCCGCAGCTCCCCGAAGGTCAGCGTCACCGACCGGTCGCCGACCACCAGCTCCACGCGCTCACCGGCGAGCCGGCTCTCGACCAGCGCCAGCAGGTCCTTCAGGGTGGCGGCGGGCGAGAAGCCGTAGAGCTCGGCCATCTGGGCCATGCCGGCGCCGACCGGCTCGGCGATCTGGGGGAGCACGCCCCGCCAGAACGCCGCGCTCTGCCGCAGCGCCTCCCCCGGCATCCAGTCCTCGAGCGGCACGGCGGTCCTCCCCGGCGGCGGGTCGCTCCCACCCTCCCACCTCGGGGCGGCGGCTGCTCGTGGGTTGTTGCGCCGGCTCGGCGCTAGGTGGTGCGCCCCTGGGCCCGGAGCGAGTCGGCGGCGCCCCGGGTGCGCAGCACACCCGCCGCCTCCAGCTCGGCGATGCGCTCGTCGGAGTAGCCCACCTCGGCCAGCACCTCGTGGTTGTGCTCGCCGATCAGCGGCGCCGGCCGGCGGACCTCGGCCGGCGTGGCGCCGAAGCGGACCGGCGGCGGGATGCTGCGGTACGGACCGGCGACGGGGTGCTCGGCCATCGGCAGCCCGGCGGCGACCTGGTCGAGGTCGGGGACCTCGGCCACCGGGACGCCCGCGCCCCGGCACCACACCAGCCACGCCGCGGTGGTGCGGGCGCCCACGATGGCGTCGAGGGTCGCGGCCGCGAAGTCGGGGTCGTCGTGGCGGCCCGAGCGCGACATGCGGGGATCGCCGACGAGGTCGCCGCGACCGCCCTCGGCCAGGACGGCGTCCCAGTGGTGCTGGAGGTAGGGGAACACCAGCACCTGGCCGTCGAGGGTCCGCTGGGGGCGGCGGGTGGGGTCGAGCACCCGCTCGTACCCGACGTGCGCCTGCCGGTCGGTCGAGGTGGCGCCGGCGCTGTGCTCGACCAGCAGGAAGGCGGTGGTGACGTCGGCCATCGGCACCTCGACGTGCTGGCCCTCGCCGGTGCGCTCCCGGTGCAGCAGGGCCGCCGTCACCGCCTGGGCGATGACCAGGCCGCACACCTTGTCGGCCAGCAGGGTCGGGACGAGGCGTGGTTCGAGGCCGGCGCGCACCAGCATCTGCGGGGCGCCGCTCGCCGCCTGGATCACGTCGTCGTAGGCCGGCTCCGCGGCCCGGGGCGAGTCGGACGGGTAGCCGTGGGCCTGGCAGAAGACGACGTCGGGCCGCACGGCGCGCACGTCCGGGTCGGCGAGGCCGAGGCGGGCGAGCGGGACCGGCCGGAGGTTGGTCACCACCACGTCGCAGGTGGCGGCGATGGCGAGCGTCGCCTCCCGGCCGAGCGGGTGCTTCACGTCGAGGGCGACGTTGCGCTTGTTGCGCAGCAGGTTGAGCGAGATGTCCGAGAGCTGGCGGTGCGGGCCGGGACCCATCGAGCGGTTCAGCTCACCCCGGCCCGGCTCGACGGCGATCACGTCGGCCCCCTGGTCGCCCAGGACCTGGGTCGCCATCGGCCCCATGATCACCGAGCTCAGGTCGAGCACGCGGATGCCCGCCAGCGGTCCGCTCACCGATCAGCCCATCCTCGGCGGCGGGCTCGGTCGACCTGGCACGGCGGCGACGGTACGGGACGGCGTCGGACCCGGCGCGCACCGCCGCCCAGGGGCGACGGCGACGGGGATGCGTCGACCGTACGCTCGGGGCCGTGGCCTACGACGAGGACCTGGCCGAGCGGATCCGCGAGGTGATCACCGAGTCCCACGAGGTGACCGAGCAGAAGATGTTCGGTGGGCTGGCCTTCCTCGTCGGCGGCAACATGGCCGTCGTCGCCAGCGGCCAGGGCGGCCTGATGGTCCGGGCCGACCCGGCCGAGTGCGACCACCTGGTCGGGACCACCGCCGCCGAGGCCATGGTCATGCGCGGCCGCCCCCTGGGCGGCTGGCTGCGGCTCGAATCCGCGGCCGTCGAGGACGAGGCCGAGCTCCGCCGCTGGGTCGACGTCGGCGCGACCTACGCCGCCTCCCTGCCACCGAAGCCGCCGAAGAAGCGCTGACCCGGGACTGCGGCGCGCGGCGCGGCGCGCCGCGCCGCCCCCGCCGGCGACCCGTTCAGACGACCTCGGACACCTGGCGCTGGGGGTCGACGTCGGTGAAGTTCGGGATGTCGGCGCGGACGGCGGCGGTGCCGTCGACGGCCAGTGCCCGATCCAAGGCGTCGAGCGAGTCGAAGAAGAAGTGGACGCCGCCCACGAACGGGCCACGGACGCCCCTGTCGATCTCGTAGCGCTCGACCCCGTACGTGCGGGCGGCCAGCGGCACGTGGCTGTCCCGGTAGTAGTCGTGGTCGAAGCGGGCGCCCTCGGCGGCGGGGTACAGGACGGAGTAGCGGATCACGGTCAGGGCTCCTCGGGCGGTCGGCGGTCCGGTCGACACGGGGTAGCACGGCGGACCTCCGTCCGCCTGCCCACCCGCTGGTCGGGGTGACGCTGGACCAGCTCGACCTGGTAGCCGTCGGGGTCCTCGACGAAGGCGATGGTCGTGGGCCAGCGGTCGAGTCGCCGCGGCGCCATGACCGACCGGTGGCCGGCGGCGACGGCGGCGTCGTGCACGCCCCGGCAGTCGTCGGTGTTCACGTACAGCTTCCACAGCGCGCCCATCACGATGGGCCCGTCCTGCTCCTTCTGCTCGGCGAGCTGCAGCGTGCCGCCGGCGGCCGCCCCCGACTCGAGGATCGCCTCGAACGCCGTCGGGATCTCGGTGCGGCTCGAGCAGGTCAGCCCGAGCGTCTCGTAGAAGGCGACGCCGGCGTCGAGGTCGGTGACGTTGATGCAGCACTGGCCGATCCAGGGGGCGTCGGTCGGTGAGCCCTCGGGCCACGGGTGCCGCTCGACCAGCTCGACCAGGTGGCCGTCGACGTCGCGCACGAAGCTCACCGTGACCGGCCACCGCTCCAACCGCTCGGGGCCCTGCTCCTCGGTGGCGCCGGCGTCGAGCGCCGCCCGGTGGGTGGCGGCGATGTCGGAGGTGTTCACGTACCGCTTCCACAGGGCGTTGCCGAGCGGGAGCGGTCCGTTGGGCTCCCTGGGCTGGGCCAGCTGCAGCCTGCCGCCGTGCTGGCGGCCCGGGTGCTCCACGATCGCCTCGGACGCCTGGGGGATCTCGGTGCGGCTCGTCACCGCCAGGCCGAGCGCATCGTAGAAGGCGACCGACCGCTCGAGGTCGGTGACGTGGACGCAGTACTGGCCGATCGAGCTGGTCACGGGTCGTCCTCTCGGTCCGGGCGCGACGAGGTCAGCAGTAGAACTGCTGCGCCCAGCGCCGGTGCTCGAGCACCAGCTTCTCGGTCCTGGTGATGATCGGGGGGTCCCGGTACACCTTGTTCTCCCAGATCGGGATGTCCTGGCTGACCCCGGCGCAGAACGAGTCGACCGCCTTCTGGGCCGCCTCCTCGCCGTTCGCCCTCGGCGAGGTGAAGATCCACCGGACCTGGACGCTGCCGGCGTCGAGCGGCGTGGTCGACGACAGGAAGGTCACGTAGTCCTTCACCCGGATCACGCCGAGGCCGAGCCCGAAGCCCTCCCGCACGAACGCCCCGCCCATCCCGACCGCCTTCTTGTAGGTGCCCTCGACGACGAACTCGTCCTCGGGGATGGCGTCGGTGCCGTGCACGTACCGGAAGTGGGAGAAGTCGACGTTGTTCTCGGCCATGTCCTGGGCGGCGACGCGGACCTCGAAGTCCCGCACCACGATCGGGGTCCACCCGGGGTCGTGGAGCTCGGGCACCTCGGGCACCTCGTAGAACGGCTCACCGCCCTCGGCGTGGTACCAGGTCCAGATCATGTGGTTGCGCTCGATGGTCGGGTACGCCCGCTGGTGCGCCTTGGGCGGGATGCGGGTGACCTCGCCGTAGGGGATCTCGACGCAGGTGCCGGACTCGCCGGCGAACCGCCAGCCGTGGAACGGGCAGCGGATGCAGCCCCCCTCGACCCGGCCGCCGACGGCCAGGTGGGCGCCGAGGTGCGGGCAGTGGGCGTCGAGCACCGCCGGTGCGCCGTCGGTGCCGCGGAACAGCACCAGGTCGCGGTCGAAGTAGCGGATGGCCCGCACGTCGCCCGGCCCGACGTCCTTCGCCTCGGCGACGACGAACCAGCCGTTGGGCACCGGGAACGGGTACCGGTCCGGCCCGAAGGTCGACACCCGCTGACGCTGGTCGAGGTCGGTCAGCAGGTCGGGGTTGCGGGGCATCGGCAGCCCGGCGGGCAGGCCCCCGTTGTCGGCGTTGACGGCGGTGCCCGCCACCTCGCCGAGGGCGGCGTCGTCGGTCTGGGTCATCGGCATCCCCTAGAGTTTCCGAATCCTTGTAGACAATTCCACACCGAGGCCGTGATGGCAAGCGCTCCACCGCCGGCGACCCCCCGGGCCGGACCGGGAGCGACGGGTACGGTGCAGCCGTGGCCGACCCGTCCGTGAGCGAGGAGCCGGGTCCCGCCAAGGTGGGTCGCCCGGCTCGGATCAACCGGGAGATGATCGCCGCCACCGCCCACGAGATCGGCCTCGACGGGCTCACCCTGCGGGCGGTCGCCGACCACCTCGGCGTGAGCATCGCCGCCCTCTACCACCACGTCTCCGGCAAGGACGACCTCATGCGGGCGGCGGCCGAGCACGCCGCCGGCCTCGTGCCGCTGCCCCAGGACACCGGCCAGCACTGGGCGGTGTGGCTGCTCGAGTGGGCGTTCTACAACCACGACATCTTCGCCACCCGGCCCGGCCTGCTGGCCGAGTACCTCGACGGCGCCATCGGGGCCGAGATGGTGGCGCCCAGCCTCGACCGCATCATCGCCGGGCTGGTCCGCCAGGGCTTCACCCCGCTCGAGGCCGACGCCGCCTACCAGCTCATGGCCGCCACCGCCATCGGCTCGGTGGTCAACGAGCAGCGCACCGAGCAGATCCTCGACGTCCCGCGGGACTACCTCGACCAGCTCCCCCACCTGCGGGCCGCCCTCGACGCCGGCGCCCGGCAGGGACCGCCGACCTTCGAGGCCCGCATCGAGACGGCGCTGCGCGGCATCGCCGCCGAGCGGGGCGAGGACTGGGCACCGATCCGCACCGACCTCCGCCGCCTCGCCCGCCGCCGCCGGCGCGCCTGACGAGGTGGCCCGCCGACCCGGCGAGGGCGGCTCGGTGTGCAGGAGCTCGTCCCGGGGACGAACGGCTGCACCCGGGGGCCGCCGGCGCCGTCACGCGAGGACCGCTACCGGCGGGTGGGCGGCTCGGCCGGGAGGTTCGGCCCGCCGATGGGCGACGGCGAGCGCAGGACCACCTCGTCGACGTTCACGCCCGGGCTCTCCAGCGCGGCGGCGTAGAGGCCGAGCAGCACGCCGGCCACCTGCTCGGGGGTCATGAAGTCCTCGCTCATGACCCCGTGGCGCTCCCAGCTGGCGAGCGCCGGGCCGAGCTGGTCGTCCTCGAAGCCGACCCCGAACTCGGTCGGGAACGTGGCGCCGACGACCACGCAGGACACCCGCAGGCCGGGGTGCTCGATGCGCAGGCCGGCGAGCACCGCCTCCAGCCCGACCTTCGACGCCGCGTAGGGGACCAGGCCGTGGCGAGGCCGGCGGCCGGTCTCCGACGAGGTCGCGGCGAGGACGCCGGTGGGCGCCAGCGCGGGGCGGATCTCGTCGAGCAGCCGGGCGATGCCGACCAGGTTGGTGCTGAGCGTCGTCGACCAGTCGTCGTCGTCGGTCGTCGCCAGCGGCCGCAGGTCGGCCACGCCGGTGGTCACGAGCAGCAGGTCGATCGGCGGTCCCTCGCGGAGCCGCGCGGCCCAGGCGGTGCGGCTGGCGACGTCGGCCACGTCGACCACCGCCACCTGGCCGGCGCCCAGCTCGGCCACCAGGCCGTCGAGCAGCTCGACCCGGCGGGCCGACACCGTGACGTCGGCCCCGGCCCTGGCGGCGCCGACCGCGAAGGCGCGACCGATGCCCGCCGACGCCCCGACCACCACGACCCGCCTCCCGGCGAGCGGCTCAGCGGTCACGGCGGCGACGCCCCGGCGACCAGGTCGCGGACGAGGACCTTGCCGACCTCGTTGCGGGGTAGGGCGTCCACCGCCACGAACCGGGCCGGCACCTTGTAGGGAGCCAGGTGCCGGCGGCACAGGGCCTCGAGCTCGGCGGCGTCGACGGCCTCGTCGGCCGACTCGCCCGCGCCCGGGCCCACCCCACCGACGGGCACCACGAACGCCCACGGCACCTCGCCCAACCGGTCGTCGGGCGCGCCGGCCACCGCCACGTCGGCCACCAGCGGCGAGAGGCGCAGCACCTCCTCGACCTCGCCGGGGAAGACCTTGAGCCCGCCCCGGTTCACCACGTCGCTCAGCCGGCCCTCCAGCCACACGAAGCCGTCGTCGTCCTGGTGGCCGACGTCGCCGGTGCGGAACCAACCGTCGTCGGTGAGCCGGTCGGCGAGGTCGCCGCCGTCGGCGTAGCCGGCCGACAGCGCCGGGGTCAGCACCTGCAGCTCGCCGGTGTCGTCGTCGGTGCGCACCTCGACGCCGGCATGGGGCCGGCCGACGGCGCCGAGCTTGTCGTCGCCGTGCTCCTTGGCGTCGGCGCCGGTCCAGCCGATGATCTCGCCGCCGATCTCGGTCTGCCCGTAGCAGTTGAGGACGAAGACGCCGAAGCGGTCCCGGAACCGGCGGGCCTGCAGCGGCGACAGCGGGGCGGTGATGCTGCGCACGTAGCGGAGCGGGGCCAGGGAGGTGACCGCCTCGTCGTCGCTGAGCATGGTCATGGCCGCCGGTGGCAGCACCGTGGAGCGGATGCCGAACCGCTCGACGAGCCGGGCGAACTCCCGGGTGTCGAACCCGTCCATGACCACGATCGGCGCCCCCACCGCCCGGGCGAACAGCACCTGGTAGATGCCCGCCCACAGCGACAGCGACACCGGCACCAGGTTGGGCATGGGCGGCGTGGCCGGGCCGCGGCTGCGGCCGTCCGACCCGGGCCCGCCCGACCCGCCGGCCGGCTTCCGCAGCGATGACACCACGTTGTCGAGCAGGGGCCGGACGCCCGAGTGGGTGAGCAGCACCGGCTTCGGTCGCCCGGTGGTGCCCGAGGTGAGCTGCACCAGGGCGACGTCGGGGTCGAAGCGACGCTCCCCCGGCCGCCCGGGGCGGACCTCGACCACGGCGGCGCCGTCGTCGACCACCACGACCGGACGACCGTCGAACCGCTCGGCCGGGTCGGCGGTGGTGACGACGACCACGGGGTCGACCGATGCCAGCACGTGGGCGAGGTCGGACGCGCCCAGCCGGGGGTTGAGCGGCACGTACGCCCCGCCGGCCCGCCACACCCCGAACAGGGCGGGCACCACCGCCGGGTCGGGCAGCATCACGCCGACCGGCGACCCCTCGTCCACGCCGGCCCCGGTGAGCGCGTCGCCGAGGGCGGCGGCCGCCGCCCGCACGTCGGCGAGCGACCGGTCCCGTCCCGCGGCGTGCAGCAGCAGCGACGACCCGTCGCCGGACGACCCGGCGAACAGCAGGTCACCGAGCCGGCTGACCCCGGAGGCGTCGCTCACACCTGCCACTCGGCCTCCCGCTTCTCGGCAAAGGCGCGCGGACCCTCCTCCTGGTCGGGGTGGCCCCACATCGACACCAGCTCGGCGGCGCCGGCGCGACAGGCGTCGGTGAGCCCGGTCTCCAGCGCTCCCCAGAGCGCCCGCTTGGTGGCCGCCATGGCCGCCGGCGAGTTGCGGGCCACCTTCTCGGCCAGCTCCTGGGCCGCCTCGCGCAGGCGCTCGGGCGGGTCGACGACCTCGCTGATCATGCCGAGCTCGTAGGCCCGCTGGGCCGACATGCGCTCGTAGCGGCCGACGAAGGCCATGCGCATGACCGCCTCGGCCGGCATCTTGCGCAGCAGGCCGATGGCCTCGATCGCCACCACCTGACCGATCGAGACGTGGGGGTCGAAGAACTGGGCGTCGGCGGCGGCGATCACGATGTCGGCGTCGGCCACCCAGTGGAACGCTCCGCCGGCGCAGATGCCGTTCACCGCGGTGATCACCGGCTTCCACACCTGCTGGTGCCACGAGGTGAAGTGCAGGTCCCAGTCCTCGAGCGAGCGGCGGTACCGCTCCATCCCGACGCCGTCGCCGGCGATCTCGGCCACGTCGACGCCGGTCTGGAACGCCCGCCCCTCGCCGGTGTGCACGATCACCCGCACCGCCGGGTCGGCGTCGAGCTCGGCCCACGCATCGGCCAGCTCGTCGCGCATGGCGTTGTTCATGGCGTTGAGCTGGTCGGGCCGGTCGAAGATCAGCCAGCCGACCGGGCCGTGGCGCTCCACCTTCAGGGTCTCGTAGCTCACCGGTTCGCTCCTGGCGTCTGCTCGGCCATCAGATCTCCTGCCACTCGGCCCGGCGCCGCTCGGCGAAGGCGGCCGGGCCCTCCTGCTGGTCGGGGTGGCCCCACATCGACACCAGCTCGGCGGTGCCGGCCCGGCAGGCGTCGGTCAGCCCGGTCTCGAACGCCGCCCACAGCGCCCGCTTGGTGGCCGCCATGGCCGCCGGCGAGTTGCGGGCCACCTTGTCGGCCAGCTCCCGCGCCGCGTCGCGGAGCCGGTCGGGTTCGACCACCTCACCCACGATGCCGAGCTGGAACGCCCGGGCGGCGGTCAGGCGCTCGTGCCGGCCGGTGAACGCCATGCGCAGGATCGGCTCCATCGGCGACGTGCGGGCCAGGGCGATCGTCTCCAGCGCGGTGACCTGCCCGATCGACACGTGGGGGTCGAGGAAGGTCGCCTCCGACGAGGCGATCACCATGTCGGCGTCGGCCACGAAGTGCAGGCCCCCGCCGGCGCACACCCCGTTGACCGCGGCGATGACCGGCTTCTCGACGCCGTTGTGCCAGGCGGTCAGCTTCAGCTCGGAGCGCCTGGTGCGGCGCGACTGCTCGCGCAGGGCCTCCTTGTCCCGTGCAAGCTGGGCCACGTCGAGCCCGGTCTGGAACGCCCGCCCCTCGCCGGTGTTGACGATGACCCGCACCGCGGGGTCGTCGGCCAGCTGCTGCCACGCCCGCTCGAGCTCGCCGAGCATGGTGGCGTCCATGGCGTTGCCGGCCTTCGGGCGGTCGAAGACCAGCCAGCCGACGTGGCCCTCGCGCTCGACGCGCAGGGTCTCGTAGCTCACGAGCGGGGCACCTCCCGCCAGGGCGAGTCGCGGTACGGGTCGGGTTCGCGGGGCAGACCCAGCACCCGCTCGCCGATCACGTTCTTGTTCACCTCGGTGGTGCCGCCCTCGATGGTGTTGGCCCGGCTGCGCAGCATCCCCTTGACCTCGTAGGGCATCGACGCGGCCGCCGCCCCGGGACCCGACCGCTCGCCGGACGAGGCGGCGTCGGCCGCCCCCGCCATCGCCGCCGGCCCGAGCACGTCGGTGGCCAGCAGCTGGATGCGCTGGTTCAGCTCGCCCTGGTGCACCTTGCCGATCGAGGACTCCGGCCCCGGCGAACGGCCCGCCCTCAGCCCGGCGCGCACCCGCTGGTTGGTCCAGTCGCGGATGCGCTCCTCGCCCCACGTCGCCACCAGCCGATGGCGGAGCACCGGGTCGGCGTCCCACACCCCGCGCTGCTCGGCCGTGCGGACCACCCGCGCCGCGCCCGAGCCGCCGATGCGGTCGACGCCGCCCGAGCCCGACCCCGACACCATCTGGCGCTCGCCCGACAGCGTGGCTCCGGCGACCCTCCACCCCTCGCCCACCGCGCCGACCCGGCGGTCGTCGGGCACCCGCACCTCGTCGAGGAAGACCTCGTTGAAGTCGACCTCGCCGGTGAGGTGGCGCAGCGGCCGCACCTCGACGCCCGGGGCGTGCAGGTCGACCAGGAAGTAGGTGATGCCCTTGCGCTTGGGCACGTCGGGGTCGGTGCGGGCCAGGCACACCCCGAAGTCGGAGACGTGGGCCCAGGTGGTCCAGACCTTCTGGCCCGACAGCACCCACACCTCGCCGTCGCGCTCGGCCCGCATGGCCAGCGAGGCCAGGTCGGAGCCGGCGCCGGGCTCGGAGAACAGCTGGCACCAGCGCTCCCGGTTGGCCACGATCGGCGGCAGGTAGCGCAGCCGCTGGTCCTCGGTGCCGTGGGCGAACAGGGCCGGGGCGCACAGGTTGAGCCCCAGCGGGTTGAGCCGGCCGAGGTTGAACGGGCGCAGCTCGGCCTCGACGGCCCGCGCCACCGCGGGACGGACGTCGAGCCCGCCGTAGGCGACCGGCCAGGTCGGCACCACCAGCCCGGCGGCGGCGAAGGTCGGGTACCAGGCCTCGTAGTCGGCTCGGCTGCGCACGGTGCGGATGGCGGCCGCCCCGCCCTCGGCCGCCGCCCGGCGCCACCCCTCGGGCACGTGCTCGACGACCCACTCGGCGGTCAGGGCGGCGGCGTCGGCGGGGCTGGTCGAGCCGTCGATGCCGATGCGACCGACGGTCCCGGTGCGGTCAGCGTCGCCGTGCGTCTTCGGGCCGCTCTCGGTCATCCCGCTCATCGCGCCCTACCGGCCCCGGAACCGGGGATCGCGCTTCTCGCCGAAGGCCTCGAGCCCCTCGCGGAAGTCCTCGCTGCGCGACGACAGCTCGAGGGCGAAGGCCTCGTCGGCCAGGTGGGCCTCGAGCGCCCGGCCCTCGGCCTGGTGGAGCAGCCACTTGGTGAGCCCCAGCGTCACCGTCGGCCCGGCGGCGAGCCGGGCGGCCAGGGCGTCGGCCGCCCCGGCCAGCTCGGCGGCCGGCACCGCCCGGTGCACCAGCTGCCAGTCGGCGGCCTCGGCGCCCGTGAGGCGGCGGCCGAGCAGCAGCAGCTCGCGGGCCCGGGCCGGACCGATGCGGCGGGGCAGCAGCCAGGTGCCGCCGCTGTCGGCGGTGAACCCCCGCTGGGCGAACGGCTCCCAGAAGGTGGCGTCGTCGGCGGCCACGGTGAAGTCGGCGGCAGCGGCCAGGTGCAGCCCGATGCCCGCGCACCAGCCCTGCACCGCGCAGACCACCGGCACCTGCACCGCGCAGACCAGGGGGATCAGTCGGTTGGCCTGCGACGGCAGCCGCCGCTGGATGCTGCCGACCCGCGGCCGCTCGCCGGTCGGGCTGTTGCGGGCCACGATGTCGGCCCCGCTGCAGAAGTGCTCGCCGGCGCCCGCCACCAGCACCGCCCGCACCGACTCGTCACGACCGGCGGCGTCGATGGCGGCGATCAGGCCGAGCATGACGGCGTCGTCGATGGCGTTGCGCTTCTCGGGCCGGTCGAGGGTCAGGCGGAGCACGCCGCCGTCCTGCTCGATCCGCAGCCCGTCCACGCCGGCCCCGTCGGCACCAGGCGGACCGGTCATCGGTCGAACCGGTCGCTGATGGCTTCGAGGGCACCCTGCAGGTCGGTGGCGCCGCCGGGCGGGTCGGGCAGCCGCACCGGCCCGTGCTGGCGGCTCGGCAGGAGGACGGTGGCGTGCCCGGGGGTGGTCACGTCGCCCCGCTGGTTGACGCACTCGAGGTCGAGGTCGACCGCCGGGCGGTCGCCGTCGGCCAGGTGGCGGCGGACGACGGTGCCCCGCACCCACTGGGTGTCGCCCACGTAGTTGAACAGCCGGAACTCGCAGTCGAGCTTCCACAGCCAGCCGTCGTCGCCCATCCAGTCGGTGCACAGGTGGATCAGCCAGGTCTCGCGCATGCGGCCGTAGTCGAAGGTCGAGGGGTTGCCCGACCGCTGGGCGAACTCGGGGTCCCAATGGACCCGCTGCATGACGTCGGGGACGTTCAGCTGGTCGCGGTGGAAGAAGCGGGGGATGCGCCGACGGTTCTGGTGGGCCAGGCGGAACGGCTTGATCCCGTACAGCCCCATGCCCATGCCGACGTGCCAGCAGATGACATCGGTGACGAGCAGCGGCCCCTTCACCAGCGGACCCACCGCGTCGCCCTCGGCCACGTCCTCCCACCAGCGGGGTTCGGCCCCCCGGGGGGCCTCGGCCTCGTACTGGTCCTCGATGGCGTCGATCTCGTCGTCGGTGTACGGGCGCAGCTCGACGGCGTCGTACTTCCTGCGCGCCCGGGCCTTGGTCCGCTCGGTGCGGACCATGTTGCGCAGCTGGGCCGACAGCAGCGGGCCGCCCTCGTCGCGGAACACCTGGGCCGACCACTCGTGCACGGCCCGCTCGGCGAAGTCGCTCGGCTTGTCGAGCACGCCGACCAGCGCGTTGCGCCGCCGCACCCGCATGCCCGGCGTCATCGGCGCCCACCACTCCCGGGCGCTCGACGCGTAGAAGGCGTGGACGCCGCGCAGCGGGTCGCCCTTCATCAGCGCCTGCTTCTCGTGCGGCACCTCGGTGACCTCGTCGACGCCGACCAGGGTGTCGCCGCCCACCAGCGGCGGCGGGGCGATCGGCCCCGCCCACCGGGTTCCGGTCCCGTAGGCCGGGTCGCACCACAGCGGGTTGTCGTCGCCGTAGCTCTCGGCCACGTGGCGGAAGGTGTCGGTGGAGATCACCCGGTGGTGGGGCGGCTGCGGCCACGGCTCGGGCACGTTGATGCGGGCCCGCAGCCGGTCGAGGCCGTCGTCGGTGATCACCGCCGGCGGGCGGTCCGCGGTCGATCCAGACGCTGCCATCAGACCTCCTCCAGCGGGCGGCGGTCGGACTCCTGGGGCTGGCGGCCGGTGCGCAGCGGCGAGAGCGGCGAGTCGACCAGGAGCGTGCGCCGCCACCGGGCGTCGAGGCCGGCCAGCACGTCGGCCCACGGCTGCAGCGCGCCCCCGTCCTCCCAGGCCCGCTCGTAGGCGACCCAGGTGTCCCAGTCGGGGACGGCCCAGATCACGACGGCCTCGGACCGGTCGGCCATGGCCACCTCGTAGCCGCCGACCGCCTCGAGGCCCAGCCCCTCGACGTGTGAGCGGCCGGCCTCCCCGACCGCGTCGAGCAGGTCGCCGGACGCGCCCGGCGCGACGGTGAACAGCTCGTGGGCGTACACGAGGCCCCGGACCCCGTCGGCGCAGAGCCGGGCGACGTCGCGGCTCCAGGCGGTCGGCACGACGATGCGGTCGAAACCGCCACGCCGCAGCGACGCCGCCACCGCCCACCACTCGGCGAGCGAGGGGTCCTGGTCGCGGCCGCCGCCGGTCTCGTGGGCGAAGTTGGCGGCCAGCCCGTCCCACCCGTCGAGCTCCCACATGTTGACGACCTCGGGCCACCTCCCCGTCGAGCCCAGCGTCGCCCACACCCCGAGGCAGAGCTGGTTGCGCTCGGCCCGGGCCACCGGGCACCAGTTGGCGGTCATGTGGTGCATGTACCGGGCCCGGTTGTGACCGATCACGTCGATCAGCTCGTGGATGTAGATCTTCGCCACCCGGTCAGCCTTCCGGATCGGCGAGGGCCGTGCCGCCGGCGACCGTCACCGGGCCTCGGCGTTCGACGGCCACTCGGGCCGGTGGTAGCCGTCGAAGCGCAGCTCGCCGCCCCGCAGCTCGCGGATGGTGAGGAAGTCGCCCTTGTAGCCCTTGCGGTCGTGGGGGCCGAACTGGATGTAGGTGGACGGCCCGCCGTTGGTCGCCGGCATCCAGCGGATGCGCTCCATGCCCTCCTTGACCCAGCGGGGGTGGGGGATGGCGGCGTTGGCGATGCCGTGGATGGCGACCCGGGCGGTGTCGTAGGCCAGCGCCACCACCACGTTGCGGGTGCTGCGGCCGAAGCGCGTCTCGAACCGCTCGACCATGGCGTTGTAGTTGGGGTTGGTGCCGTCCTCGCCGAGCTGGTCGACGCCGTGCCAGCCCTCGAGCCCCTCGGCCCAGGCGTTGCTGTTCGAATAGAACATGAAGGCGGTGCCCATCACCCGCGGCGGGTCCCAGTCGAGCTCGGCGAAGGCCCGGGCGAAGTGGAACGTGGCGTAGCCGTAGCCGCCGTAGTAGATCGCCTCGACGCCCAGGTCGCGCATGGTGCGCAGGTCGTCGACCAGGCCCCGCGGGTTGGGCTCGAGCTTGACCTCGCGCACGACCTGCAGGCCGAGCTGCAGGGCGGTGTCGCGGAAGTAGTCGGCGTAGTCCTTGCCCGAGCTGCCCTGCTCCCAGAACAGGCCGACCTTCTCGTAGCCGTGGCCCTTCATCCACTGGGCGCACATCACCCCCTCGGTGGGGATGTCGCCGTTGGCCACGGTGAAGCAGTGCTCGGAGGCGAACCGGTGGGCGCCGGTCCACCCGATGCAGGCCACGCCGAGCTCGTTGGCGGTGTCCTGCACCACCAGGCAGTTGTCCGAGATGAGCGGGCCGAGCACGACCACGCACCCCTGCTCGACCAGCCAGCGGTAGCCGTCGACGACCTTGCGGTAGTTCTCCCGTGGCAGGCCGCGGGCGTCGGCGATCACGAGCTGCACCGGCCCCCGTGAGAACACCCCCTCGTTCAGCGCGTCCTCGATGGCGAGGATGGTGGGGTCGATCCAGTCGGCCAGCAGCTGGCCGAGGTCCATGTCGATCAGCACGCCGATCTTCACCGGCTCGAAGGGGTCGCCCTGGGTCTCGACGCCGCCGGTGGGCGGGTAGACGGTGATGCCCTGCACCGCCCGCTCCCCCACGGCGCCCCCGCCCTCGTACCACGAGCTGCCCTCGCCCCGGCCGCCCTCGAGGTGGCTCGAGGTGCCGAACTCGACCGAGCTGACCGCCCGGTCGGGCCGGGCGATGCCGAGGTCGACCGGCGCGGGGAACATCCGCTCGGCGTACTGATGCCCGCCGGCGGCGGAGCGGTCCCGGTCGGCGGTGTCCCCGGCGGAGCGATCCCGGTCGGCGGTGTCCATCGGCGTCCCCTTCGATCCTCGCTGGGCGGTCCGCGCCACCGATCCCGTGGCTCGCCGTTCAGTCTTTCGAACTATAGTTCAATCCACTGCGCGCCGCCTCGTGCCGAGCGGGCGCGCGACGAGGGAGCCAGGAGGATCGCCATGCGCCCCGACGACCTGATCATGGTGAGCGTCGACGACCACGTGGTCGAGCCGCCGACCATGTTCGACGCCGCTCCCGCCAGGTACCGCGACCAGATGCCGAAGGTCGTCCGCAAGGCCGACGGGTCCGACGTGTGGGTCTTCAACGGCGCCGAGATCCCCAACATCGGGCTCAACGCGGTCGCCGGCCGCCCCAAGGAGGAGTACGGGGTCGAGCCGACCGCCTTCGACGAGATGCGCCCCGGCTGCTGGGACGTCCACGAGCGGATCAAGGACATGGACGCCGGCGGGGTGCTCGGCTCGATGTGCTTCCCGTCGTTCCCCGGGTTCAGCGCCCGGCTGTTCGCCGCCGCCGACGACAAGGCCATGGCCCTGGCCGTGCTGCAGGCCTACAACGACTGGCACGTCGACGAGTGGTGCGGCGCCGCCCCGGGCCGGTTCATCCCCATGGGCCTGCCGGTGCTGTGGGACCCCGACCTGGCCGCCGCCGAGGTGCGCCGGCTGGCCGAGAAGGGCGTGCACTCGCTGACCTTCACCGAGAACCCGTACACGCTCCAGCTGCCGTCGTTCCACGACGAGCACTGGGACCCGCTGTGGCAGGCGCTGGTCGACACCGACACGGTCCTGTCGATCCACCTCGGGTCGTCGGGCAAGCTCGCCTTCACCGCCCCCGACGCGCCGATGGACGTGCTCATCACCCTGCAGCCCATGAACATCTGCACGGCGGCGGCCGACCTGCTGTGGTCGCGCATCCCCAAGCACTTCCCCGACATCAGGATCGCCCTGTCCGAGGGCGGCACCGGCTGGATCCCCTACTTCCTCGACCGGCTCGACCGCACCTACGACATGCACCACCTCTGGACCGGCCAGGACTTCGGCGGTCGGCTGCCGTCCGAGGTCTTCCGCCAGCACTTCCTGACCTGCTTCATCTCCGACCCGGTCGGCGTGCGGCTGCGGGACCTGATCGGCATCGACAACATCTCGTGGGAGTGCGACTACCCCCACTCCGACTCGTCGTGGCCCGAGGCCCCCGAGGAGCTGGCCGAGGTGGCGGCCGACGTGCCCGACGACGAGCTCGACAAGATCAGCCACCGGAACGCCATGCGCTGGTACTCCTACGACCCCTTCGCCCACATCCCGAAGGAGGAGGCGACGGTGGCCGCCCTGCGGGCCAGGGCCGAGGGCCACGACGTGGCGGTGCGCTCGTTCGACAAGGGCCGGTTCGAGATCAACACCCAGGGCGTCGACCTGGCCACCATCACCGGGCGCGCCACCGCCTGACCCGCTCGCCGGGCGACCCGGTGCCGCCCCACCGGCGTTTCTCGGGACAAGGAGCGCGCACAGACGCGACCGTTGTCCCGAGAAGTTCGGTCGGGACGGCGGATCCGGCCGGGGCCGGCAGCCTCAGCGCCTGTCGTAGGTGATGCCGGAGGTCTCGGCGTCCCACCAGGCGTCGGTGCGGGCCTCGTCGCGCAGCTCGCGCTTCAGCACCCGGCCGACCGGTGAGCGGGGCAGCTCGGCCCGCAGCTCGATGTAGCGGGGCAGGGCGAAGTAGGGCAGCTCGTCGACGCACCAGCGGAACAGCTCGTCCTCGGCCACCGATCCGCCCTCCTTCACCGTGGCGGTGACCTTGAGGTCGTCCTCGGTGAGCGCCGACGGCACCGCGTGCACGGCCACGTCGGCCAGCGCCGGATGGCGCATCAGGATCCGCTCGACCTCGAAGGAGGAGATGTTCTCGCCCCGGCGCCGCAGGTAGTCGGCCTTGCGGTCGACGAAGAACAGGTAGCCCTCGTCGTCGATCCGGCCGATGTCGCCGGTGTGGTACCACCAGTTCCGCGACGTCGCCACGGTCGCCTCGGGTCGGCCCCAGTAGCCCTCGAACATGGTGTGCGGGCGCTTGGGTCGCAGCACGATCTCGCCCTCGGTGCCCCGCGGCAGCTCGCGGTCGTCGTCGTCGAAGATCCGCACGTCGAAGTACTCGTCGTTGACCACGCCGGCGGCGTTCGGCTTGTTCTCGACGCCCTCGGGCTGCCACGAGACCAGCGACGCCTCGGTCACGCCGTAGGCGCCGGAGAAGGTGGCGACCCCGAACCGCTCGCGCAGCTTGGCGTCGATCTCGACCGGCAGGGGGACGGCGCCGATCAGCCGCAGGGTGGTGTTGGCCTCCGGCCGCCCCGACCGGGGCTGCTCGGGCCGATCGACGTCGTTGGCCAGCAGGTAGGCCATGGTGCCGAGGGTCGAGGTGACGGTGGCGCCGACCCGGTTCATCTCGGGCCAGAAGTTCGACACCGAGAAGCGCCGGTAGATCGCCGCCCGTCCGCCGTAGACGAGCGGGCCGAGCACGGCGGTGACGATGGCGTTGAAGTGGAACAGCGGCAGGGGCGTCCACACCACGTCGTCGGCGGTGCGTCGCCAGCACACGCCGATCTGCCGGGAGAGCCCACCGTGGTAGCTGTGGCTGAGCATGCAGCCCTTCGACGGGCCGGTGGTGCCGCCGGTGTAGACGAAGGTGGCGAGCGCGCTGGGACGGACCTCGGCGAAGGGCACCGGGTCGGCGCCGAGCAGCTCGGCCCAGCGGTGGACGGGCACGCCGACCTCGGGGCTCGCCTCGCCGACCACCACCAGGTGCTCGAGCGACGGCACCTCGTCGACCACCCGCTCGGCGCGGTCGGCCAGGTCGGACCCGACCAGCAGCACGCGGGCCCCGGAGTCGGCCAGCTGGTGGCGCAGGTACTCGCCCTTGTAGGCGGTGTTGACGGGGACGGCCACGCCCCCGCCGGCCACGATCCCCCACCAGGCGAGCAGCGCCTCGGCCGAGTTCTCGACCAGGCTGGCGACCCGGTCGCCGGGCTGCACGCCGAGCCCGGCCAGGGCGCCGGCCAGCCGTCGGGCGGTGTCGGCGACCTCGCCGGCGGTGAGCTTGGTGCCGCAGACGTCGAGGTACTCGGCGTCGGGGTCCGACTCGAGGCGGGCCCGCAGCAGGTCGACGACCGTGTCCTGCGCGCCGTTGATCCAGATGCCGTCACCGGTCACGGTCGCCTCAGACCCCCTCGGCCAGGGCCTTGATCTCGAAGTACTCCTCGAAGCCGGCCCGGCCCATCTCGCGCCCGATGCCGCTGTGCTTGTAGCCGCCGAAGGGGACGTCGGGCCCGTAGTAGACGCCACCGTTGACCGCCATGGTGCCGGTGCGGATGCGCCGGGCGACCGCCCGGGCCCGCTCCGGCGAGCCGAAGACGGCGCCCGACAGGCCGTAGCGGCTGTGGTTGGCGACCCGCACGGCGTCGTCGTCGCCGTCGTGGGCCTGCACCACCAGCACCGGCCCGAAGACCTCCTGCTGGGCGATGGTCGAGTCCTCCTCGGCGCCGACCACCACGGTCGGCTCGACGAAGAACCCGGTGGGCAGCGACTCGGGCACGCCGCCGCCGCAGGCCATCGTCGCCCCCTCGTCCCTGGCGGTGGCGATCAGGCCGAGCACCCGCTGCCGCTGCCGTTCGCTGACGAGCGGCCCCATGACGTGGGAGGCGTCCCGCGGGTCGCCGTAGGGGATCGACGCCATGGTCGACACCGCCAGGTCGACGGCCTCGTCGTAGCGATGGCGCGGCACCACCAGCCGGGTGGTGATGGCGCAGCCCTGCCCGGCGTGGGTCATCACCTGGAAGGCGGTGGAGCCGACGCCGGTGGCCAGGTCGGCGTCGTCGAGCACCACCGCCGCCGACTTGCCGCCCAGCTCGAGGAACACGCGGGTCAGGTTCCGGGCGCAGCCCGCCATGACCTGCTGCCCGGTGGCCGTCGAGCCGGTGAAGGAGACCAGGTCGACCCGGGGGTCGGCGCACAGGGCGGCGCCGACCCGGTGGTCCGAGGACGCCACCACGTTGAGCACGCCGGGCGGCAGGTCGGTCGCCTCGACCGCGATGCGCCCGAGCACCGTGGCGGTCCACGGCGTGTCGGGGGCGGGCTTGAGCACGACCGTGCACCCGGCGGCCAGCGCGGGGGCGACCTTGGCCAGGTTGATCTGCATGGGGAAGTTCCACGGGGTCACGGCGCCGACCACCCCGGCCGCCTCCCGCCGCAGGGTGCGCTGCGTCTCGATGCCGAACGGCTCGGCCCGGCCGAGGTCCTCCTCGAACCGGTAGCCGTCGAGCAGGTCGGCGAACCAGCCGATCCCCTCGACGGGCATGTCGAGCTGGGCGCCGGTGGTGAGCGCCCGGGGAGCGCCGACCTCGGCGATCATCATCTCCCGGATCTCCTCCCGGTGGGCGACCAGACCGGCCTGCAGCTGGCGCAGGCAGCGCGACCGCAGCCCGACGTCGGTCGACCAGCCGGTCTCGTCGAAGGCCCGGCGGGCGGCGGCGACCGCCCGGTCGAGGTCGGCGGTCGAGGCGTCGGCGCACACCCCGATCACCTCCTCGGTGGTGGGGTCGACGTCGGTGAAGGTGGCGCCCCGTTCGGCGGCCACCAGCCCGCCGTCGATGCAGAGCCGCTCCTCGTGCCAGAGATCGTCCACGCAGCTCCCCCTTCGGCTCCTCGCCGGTGTTGAATCGTAGCTCGGCGGATCGAACCGTCGTTCAGAACGGCGATGGACAGCCGGGCGGCCGGCAATTACCGTACCGCTTTCGGAAACTCGGCTGCCGGGCTCGATCGACGCCGATCGAGCGGTCGGCGTTCAGGAAGGGGACGGCATGGAGGACCTCGAGGGCCGGGTCGCGGTGGTCACCGGTGCGGCCAGCGGCATCGGCCGGTCGCTGGTCGACCACCTGGTCGCCGAGGGGGTCCGGGTGGTGCTGGCCGACATCGAGCAGGGCCCGCTCGACGCCGCCGTGGCCGAGCTGCGCGACCGGGGTGCCGACGTCCGCGGCGTCACCGTCGACGTCCGCTCCCACCCCTCGGTCGAGGCACTCGCCGACGCCGCCTACGACGCCTACGGAGCCGTCCACATCCTCTGCAACAACGCCGGGGTCGGCCCACCCGGCGGGCTGGTGTGGGAGTCGACCCCCAACGACTGGGCGTGGACCTTCGGCGTCAACGTGTTCGGGGTGGCCCACGGCGTCCAGGCCTTCGTGCCCCGCATGATCGCCGGCGGCGAGGAGGGCGTCATCGTCAACACCTCCTCGCCCCAGGGCCCCATCGAGCCGATGCCCGCCGCCTGCTGCTACGGGGCCACCAAGTGCGCGGTCACCAACCTCACCGAGTGCCTCGACGCCCAGCTCCGCGACGAGGGCACCCGGCTGACCGCCGGCGTCTTCTACCCGTCGGGCAACGGGCTGCTCGACACCGGGCTCTGGACCGCCGACCGCAACCGCCCCGCCGAACTGGCCCGGGAGCGGCCCCGCAGCACACCGGCCATGACCGTCGCCGAGCTGGCCGCCAAGGGCATGCCGGTGCAGCCGCTCGACGAGCTGTCGGCCCTGGTGCTCGACGGCATCCGCGACGGCCGCTTCGTCATGATCCTCGACCCCGAGCGCCATGCGACGACCCTGCGGGCCCGGGCGGAGAAGATGGCCACCGCCGAGAACCCGACCGAGGTGCGCCGGCTCGGCTGAGCACGCCGACCCGCCCCGCCACCCCGACCCCCGACCCCCGACCCCCGCCGACGATCCGAGGAACGAACGATGAACGCTGACTCCTTCCGCTACGACGCCAAGCGCGCCGTGGTCGTCGGCGGCGCCACCGGCATGGGCGCCGCCACCGCGCGCCTGGTGCAGGACCTCGGCGCCGAGGTGGTGGTCATGGACCGGGCCGAGGTCGACCTGCCCGACGTCACCGCCATGCACGTCGACCTGGCGGAGCGCGACAGCATCGACGCCGCCGTCGACGGGTGCGGCGGGCCCATCGACGCGCTGTTCCTCTGCGCCGGGGTCGCCGACGGCACGCCGGGCATCGAGCGCATCAACTTCATCGGCCACCGCCATTTCGTCGACCGGGCCATGGCCGCCGGGCTGCTCCCGCCCGGGTCGGCCATCGGCATGATCTCCTCCACCGCCGGCCTGGCCTGGGAGACCAACTGGGAGCTGGTGGACGACTACCTGTCGACCCCCGACTGGGACGCGGCGATGGACTGGATCGAGGCCCACCCCGGCACGGCCGACTACATGTGGAGCAAGCAGGCGGTGTGCGGCTACGTCGCCCGCCAGGCGTTCGCGCTGCTGGCCCGGGGGGTGCGGATCAACGCCACCCTGCCCGGCCCGACGGTCACCCCCCTGGCCCAGGCCAACGCCGAGCTCTGGCTGACCTTCGGCGACGACTACCGCGCCGAGGTCGGCGTCGGGCCGTCGACCCCCGAGGAGCAGGCCGGCCCACTGGCCTTCCTGTGCAGCGACGCCGCCCGCTACGTCAACGGCGTCACCCTGATCGCCGACGCCGGCTACGTGTCCGCCGGCGTCACCGGCTCGTTCCCGCCGGCCACGCCCATGGTCGACCTGCTCGCCGGCCGCTCCTGACCGGACGGCCCGGCCGGTCGGCGGACGTCAGGCGGCGGTCACCGGGGCGCCCAGGCGGCGGCGGAGGCCCTCGAGCAGGGCGGCGGCGCCGTCCACGTCGGCGGCGGTGCCGTACACCCGGAAGTCGGGCCGCTGCAGCGCCCAGGTCACGTCGTTGGCCACGAACCAGTCGGTGAGGTTCGGGGCGGTGTCGCCGACCTCGACCACCGCCCCGTCGATCGAGCCCAGCCAGTCGACCAGGTCGCGGTCGAGCGACCCGGACTCGTGGTCGACGGTCACCAGCCGCCAGCCGACCCCGTGGACGTCGTCGAACCAGGCGCCGCCGAGGTCGCCCTGGGGGAAGAGCTCGCCCGCCTGGGGGCTGCCCTCGGCGATGCACCCGGTGGTGATGCCCGGCAGGTCGGCCACCTCGGACACCGCGTCGGTGACGGCGGCGGCCATGGTCTCGTCGCGGGCGCGGGCCTCGTCGGGATCGGGCACGCAGATGACCTTGCCCAGCTCGATGGAGAAGTCGACCGCGGCCTGGGCGTTGGCCCGCCGCTCCTCGTCGTAGGTGGCGAGCAGCGACGGGTCGGCCCGCCCCCCGAGCACCAGGTCGAGCTTCCACCCGAGGTTCACCGCGTCGCGGATGCCGGCGCACATCCCCTGGCCGGCGAAGGGCGGCATCTGGTGGGCGGCGTCGCCGGCGAGGAAGGTGCGGCCGAGCTGCCACCGCTCGGCCACCCGGGCCCGGAAGGTGTAGACGGCGTGGCGCTCGAGCCTGGCGTTGCCGGGGTGGATGTCCCACGGCTCGAGCAGCTCCCACGCCCGGCGCTCCTCGGCCAGCTCGTCGAGGCGCTCCTCGGGCAGGCGCATGAACTCCCAGCGCCGCCGGCCCGGCCCTCCCGACACCACGGTCGTGGGCCGGGCCGGGTCGCAGATCTGCAGGTTGATCGGGTCGTAGGCCCGCTCCTCGTCGGGGATCACGTCGACGACCAGCCAGTCGTAGTGGAAGCCCCGGTCGTCGACCCCGATGCCGAGCTGCTCGCGCACGGTGGAGTTGGCCCCGTCGCAGCCGACCAGGTAGCGGCTGCGCACCGACGTGCGCCCGTCGACCCGACCGTCCCCGCCGGGGGCGGCGGTGGCGGCGACCCCGATCGATCCCTCGACCGGTCGGCACCCGACGGCCACGTGGTCGTCGTGCTGGTCGAGCGACTCGACCCGCACGCCCCGGCGGATCTCGAGCGACGGCAGGGACCGGGCCCGGCCCTCGAGGGCGGCCTCGAACTCGGGTTGGCAGAACATGGACGAGAACGGCCAACCGGACCGCGCGGTGCCGATGCGGCCGAAGCGCAGCAGGGTCCGTCCCTCGCCGTTGCGCCACTCGTAGACCTCGGCCGGCTCGGAGATGTCCCGCACCCGGTCCCCGATGCCGCACGACTGGATCAGCCGCCCCACCTCGTGGTCGAAGTGGACCGCCCGGGGCAGCGCGTAGGGGCTGGGCCACTGCTCGAGGACGACCACCGACCGACCCCGCTGGGCCAGCTGGATGCCGAGCACCAACCCGACCGGGCCGGCCCCGACGATGGTCACGTCGCCGTCGACCTCCGGCCCCTCGACCTCGGGCCCGTCGACCTCGGGCGACCCGGCGCTCACGGCTGGCGCAGCGGCTGGTGGCCCCAGGCGCTGATCCGCTCGTACCGGCGGTTGTCGTCCCAGTCGTCGGTGATCAGCCGGGCGCCGTGGCCGAACTCGATCTGGAAGCCGGCCGGGGTCTGCAGGTAGAAGCTGAACATGCCGTCGTTGTCGTGGCGGCCGAGCCCGTTGGGGATGGGCAGCCCGGCCTCCCACGCCCGGTCGAAGGCGGCGCCCACGTCGTCCCGGCGGTTGGCCTCGAACATGACGTGGTGGAGCCGCTGGGGCAGCTCGAACGGCGCCTTGGCGAGCGCCAGGGTGTGGTGCCGCTGGTTGCAGTGGTAGAAGCGCACCTCCAGCTCGACGCCGGGGGCCAGCTCCATCTCGAGCCAGTCCGACTGGGCGAGGCCGAGGCCCTCGGTGGCGAAGCGGTGCGACTCGTCGAAGGCGGTGGTCCCGAACACGGCGTGGCCGAAGCCGACGCCTTCGGTCAGGAACCCGCCCGGCACCAGTGGCGAGCGGAACTCGTCGCCGGCCACCGCCAGGCCCTGCACCAGCTCGACCTCGACACCCCACGGGGCCGGCGTGCGCACCAGGCGGGCGACCCGCCGGGCGGCCAGGTCGTCCTCGGAGCCCTCGGTCAGCTCGGCGCCGATCGCGCGCAGCCGCTCGACGGTGGCGGCGAAGGCGCCCTCGTCGACCGCCTCGAACCCGACGGCGACCGCGTCGTCGGCCTCGCCGGGCTGCACCACGATGCGCTGCGCCCGTCCGTCGTCGCGCCAGGTCAGGCCACCGTCGGCGGTCGCCTCGCCGGGCACCAGGCCGACGACGTCGGCCAGGGTCGGGGTGAGGGTCTCGGGGTCGGGCACCTCGAGCACCAGGTACCCGATCTCGATCTGGTGGTCCATGGTCACTCCTCTCGGGTCAGCGCACCGGGGCGCCGAGGGTGGGGGAACCGTCCGACGCGCCCTCCGGTCCTCCGGAGATATCTGATCAGCTGATCAGGGAACTGTCAACGGGCCCGACGTCGGCGGCGAGGCCGCCGCTCCTCGCCGAAGAGCAGGAGGCAGACGGCGTCGGCGTGGTCCTCGATCACCGCGTCCGAGGAGGGGTCGAGGCCGGTCAGCCGCCGGCACTCGGGACCGAGCACGAACATGGTCGGCCCCGCCCCGGTCAGCAGGTAGTAGAGGTGCGCCGGGGCGATGGCGGGGACGGCGCCGGCGGCGGCGAGCCGCTCGAACATCCGGACGGTCAGCTCGTACATCGGTCGGACGTGGCGCTCGACCAGGTAGTCCATGCGGGGCCCGTCGGCCTTGCACTCCTGGGTGATCAGGCGGTGCAGCTGCGGGTGGCGGGCCGAGAAGGTGACGAAGTCCCGCACCAGCGCCTCGGCCGCCTCGAGCCCGTCGCCGTCACCGTCGCCCTCCGCCTCCACCTCCTGGATCGTCGCCGCGGTCGACCGGCCGAGCAGCTCGAACAGCGAGTCGACCGCCGCCCGCCACAGCTCGTCCTTCGAGCGGTAGTGGTAGTTGAGCAGCGGCTGGGTGACGCCGGCCCGGGCGGCGATGTCGCGGGTGGTGGCGCCCTCGAAGGACCGCTCCGAGAACAGGTCGACCGCCGCCGCCAGGATGCGGTCACGGGTGGGGTCGGCCGACGGTCGGCCCACCCGATCGGAACCGGCCGAGGTGCCGGCGGCCGGGGTCATGCCGAGCGAGGCTAATCAGCTGAACAGGGTGGTTGACAGGCCCTGATCAGCTGATCAGGATGGCCGACCGTGGCGACCGAGCTGGTGCTGACCGGGACCGGCGTCCCCCCATCGCCGCCCAAGGTGCGCCGGCGCCTGACCACCGAGCGTCCACCTGCGCCGAGGAGCCGAACCCGATGACCTACACCGACGAGCAGCGAGCCTTCCTCGACGGCCACACCTGGGCGGTGCTGGCCACCGGCCGGGCCGACGGGTCGCCCCAGCAGTCGATGATCGGTTACACGATCGACGACGAGGGCCGCCTGGTGGTGTCGGCCAAGGCGTACACCGCCAAGTGGCGCAACGCCCTGCGCCAGCCCCGGGTCAGCCTGACCGTCGCCGACGGGCGGGCCCACCTGGTCGTCTACGGCACCGCCGAGACCATCGACGCCGACCCGCTGCGGGCCGAGCTGACCGCCGACGTGTTCGCCGCGCTCTCCGGCGGCGACCGCCCCGACCCCTCGACCATCACCGGCATGCTCGACGAGCAGGAGCGGGTCGTGCTGCGCATCACCCCCGAGAAGGTCCTCCTCCACGAGTGACCCCCCTCCCCCCCCATCGAACCTGTCGCAGTTGTGCCGGCCAGGGCCCGACACCTGCGACCAGTTGGGTGACGGCGGGGTCGACCGCGCCCGACTCGGGGGTTCGATCACGACGGCGGCCGCCAGACTGTCCTGATGCCCCCGCCGACCATCGACGCCCTCGACCCGGGCACGTTGCGGCGCATCTTCACGGCCCCGACGTGGGAGCGGGGCATGGGCTACGCCGCCCAGGGTCGGGCCCGGGTGCTGAGCGCCGAGCCGGGTCGGCTCCGGGGGGTGGTCCAGGGCTCGGGCGCCAACGTCTACCTGGTCGACGTGTCGTGGGCCGGTGACGCCGGCCGGACCCTGCTGAGCGACGACTGCACGTGCCCCGTCGGCATGGCCTGCAAGCACGCGGTGGCCCTGATCCTCACCGCCCGCGCCGAGCGGACCTCCACCGACCTCTCGTGGCGCCAGTCCCTGGCCGGCGTCCTGACCCCCGGTGCCGGGACGGACGGGAGCGGCGCACCGCTGGCGCTCGAGCTGTCCGAGCTGGCGACCATGGCCTACCCGGGCGACGCTCGGGTCGCCGCCCGCATCGGCGCCCGGCCGATGCGGCTCGGACGCACCGGCTGGGTGAAGACCGGCGCCTCGTGGCACGACCTGAACCAGCCCCAGCCCGGGCGCTCGGCGGCGACCGGGGCGGTCGACGCCACCCAGCAGGCGGCGCTGCGGGCCATGCTGGCCAGCACCCACTCGGGCACCTTCTACGGCGCCAGCGGCGCCCTCGACCTCGACGAGTTCGGCGTCGACCTGTGGTTCCACCTGAGCCGGGCGGTCGACCTCGGCGTCACCCTGCTGGGGCCCGACGGCACGGCGGACTCGGTGCAGCTGCACGAGCCGGCGGCGGTGTCGGTCGACCTGACCGCCGACGGGGACGGCGCCGTGCACCTGGCCGTCGAGCTGGACGTCGTGGGCGAGCCGTTCGAGGTGGACCGCCGCGACGTGCGCATCCTCGGCAGCCCGGCCCACGGCCTGCACGCCCTCGTCGACGGCGTCCTCCACCTGGTGCCGCTGGCCGAGCCGCTCCACCCCGACCTGGCTGAGCTGCTCGCCGGCCAGGAGGTCGTGGTCCCGGCCGAGGACGTCGACGAGCTGCTCGACGAATACCAGCCGCTGCTGGCGCGGCTGGTGCCGGTGCGCTCCTCGGACGGGTCGGTCCCCCTGACGCCGCTGACGCTGGAGGGGCTGGTGCTGCGCATCGAGCGCACCGCCATCGACGCCGCCGACGCCCGGTGGCTGGCCCGCTACCGACGCGACGGCCGCGCCGTCGACCACCCCCTCCGGGGCTCCGGCCGCAGCCGGGACCACGTGGCCGAGGACCGGTCGGTCCGCTCCCTCGAGCTGCCCACCTGGATCCTCCCGCAGCTCGTCGGCCACGACGGCCGCCCCCGGGACCGCGCCTTCCACGGCACCGACGCCATCCGCCTCCTGACCCAGGTCGTGCCCTGGCTCGAGGACCGCGGCCAGGTGCAGGTCGAGGTGGAGTCGGCCGAGCAGGTGCCCGACCTGCGGGAGGCGACCGGCGCCCCGGAGATCTCGCTGGCGATCACCGACGGGGGGTCCGCCCCGACCGACGAGGCCGACGCCGGGCCGGCGGACGGCGAGGACCGCACCGACTGGTTCGACCTGCAGGTCACGGTGACCGTCGACGGCGAGGCGGTTCCGCTCCCGATGCTGATCGAGGCGCTCACCCACGGGCTCGACGTGGTCGTGCTGCCGAGCGGCACGTGGCTGCGGGTCGACCGCCCCGAGCTGACCCGCCTGCGGGAGCTGATCGAGGAGGCCCGCGGCCTGGCCGAGCCCGAGGCCGGCGCCGACGCCACCCTCAACCGCTTCCAGGTGAGCTGGTGGGAGGAGCTGGCCCGTCTCGGCGTGGTCGAGGAGCAGTCCCGGCGCTGGGCGACCAGCACCGCCCAGCTGGCCGAGCTGGGCGCGCCCGAGCCGATCGCCGTCCCGTCCGGGCTGGCCGCCACCCTGCGCCCCTACCAGCGAGAGGGGCTCGACTGGCTGGCCTTCCTGCAGCGCAACCGGCTCGGCGGCATCCTCGCCGACGACATGGGGCTCGGGAAGACCGTGCAGACCCTGGCGCTCTGCCTGCACGTGCTCGACGACGACCCCGGCGCCCGCTTCCTCGTCGTCGCTCCGACCAGCGTGGTCGAGAACTGGCGGCGGGAGGCCGAGCGCTTCGCCCCCGGCATGGAGGTCCGCACCATCCACGGCACCCAGGCCCGCCGGCGCACCACGCTGGCCGAGGCGGTGGGCGACGCCCGCCTGGTCGTCACCTCCTACGCCCTGTTCCGCCTGGAGTTCGAGGCCTACCAGGCGCTGCGCTGGGACGTGCTGCTGCTCGACGAGGCCCAGTTCGTCAAGAACCACCAGTCGAAGGGCTACCGCTGCGCCCGCCGGCTCGACGCCGCCACCAAGATCGCGATCACCGGCACGCCGATGGAGAACAGCCTGATGGACCTGTGGTCGCTGCTGTCGATCACCGCCCCCGGCCTGTACCCCGACCCGAAGCGGTTCTCCGAGGTGTACCGCAAGCCGATCGAGCGGGGCGACGCCCCCGAGAAGCTGGCCACCCTACGGCGGCGCATCGCCCCGCTGATGCGGCGTCGCACCAAGGACCACGTCCTGACCGAGCTGCCCCCCAAGATCGAGCAGACCGTCGAGGTCGAGCTGGGCGCCCGCCATGCCCGCATCTACCAGACCCAGCTGCAGCGCCAGCGCCAGAAGGTGCTCGGGCTGGTGGGCGACGTGCAGCGCAACCGGTTCGAGATCTTCCGGTCGCTGACCCTCATGCGCCAGCTCAGCCTCGACCCCGGGCTGGTCGAGCCCGACCACGACGACGTCGGGTCGGCCAAGCTCGACCGGCTGGTCGAGGACCTCACCCAGGTGGTCGCCGAAGGGCACCGGGCGCTGGTGTTCAGCCAGTTCACCCGCTTCCTGGCCCGGGTCCGGGCCCGGCTCGACGCCGCCGGCATCGAGCACGCCTACCTCGACGGCCGCACCCGCAAGCGGGACGAGGTCATCTCGCGCTTCAAGGACGGCGAGGCGCCGGTGTTCGTGATCAGCCTCAAGGCCGGCGGCGTCGGGCTGAACCTGACCGAGGCCGACTACTGCTTCGTGCTCGACCCGTGGTGGAACCCGGCGGTCGAGACCCAGGCGGTCGACCGGGCCCACCGCATCGGCCAGCAGAACCCGGTGGTCGTCTACCGCTACGTCTCGACCGGGACCATCGAGGAGAAGGTGATGGAGCTCAAGGCGCGCAAGGCGGCGATGTTCGCCGACGTGGTCGACGCCGACGGCGCCCTCGCCGGCGCCCTCACCGAAGGCGACATCCGCGGCCTCCTCGACCTCACCTGACCCGGTCGTCCGTCGCGTCCCGGACCCCCAACCCCTCCGATCGAACTTGTCGCAGTTGTAGGGCGAGGGCCCGCACAACTGCGACAAGTTCACCGCTGACGGCGGGGCCTCGGTGGCGCCCCCGGTGCGGCGCGCCGTCGGCGGGCCGACGATCGCGTCAGGACGAGGTGGCGCCGCCGTTGCGGCCGAGGCGACGCTGCTCTCGTTCGAGCACCACGTCGTCGGTGGGCGCGAGCAGGAAGGTGGCCGCACCGTGGGCAGCCAGGCCGACGCCCCACCCGAGCAACGGGTAGACGAACCACGGGTGCCCGCCGCCGGTGACGGCCCAGATCACCACCAGCATGGTGTTGACCGCGAACCAGATCGAGGCGTGGAGCCAGAAGGCCCGACGCCGCCGGAGCTGGCGGGCCTCCCGCTCCCGGAAGGCGTCGTGGGCGAAGGGGTCGGTCATGGGTGTCCTCCTTGGTGCGAGGGTTCCGGCGGTCGGACGACGGACCGGATCTGGTCGTGGGCAGCGCGCAGGACCGAGCGCACGCGCGCCTCCTGTTCGGGCTCGAGCGGTCGTTGCCGGTCGGGCACCTGGGCGGCGAAGCCGTCGAGGACCTGACCGAGGGTCGGCTGGTGGTCCCCGCCGGCCGCCCGTCGGGCGACGTCGGTCAGCAGCTCCCCGTGCTCGGCGGTCGCCCGCCGCCCGGCATCGGTGATCTGGTAGGCGCGGCCGCCATCCCGGTCGTGGCCGGTCACCAGGCCGGCGTCCTCGAGCGACAGCAGGGCGGGGTAGACGGCGCCCGGGCTGGCACGCCACGTGCCGCCGATCCGGTCCTGGAGCCGATGCATGATCACGTAGCCGTTGGCTCCGGCGTCGTGGCCGTTGGGGGACGGAGGTGACGTGCCCGCATGGGTCACGTCCGGCTCCGGCTCCAGCGCGGCCAGCACCTGGAGCACCGCCACCCGCAACTCGCCACGGCGGAAGACCCGCTTCATCGGTCGGTGGTCGCTCGGTGCATCGTTACCGAGGGTAACGTAATGCTACGTTGAGCGCCAACCTCGGGGCCGCTGAGCGCGGATCGGATCGGCACCGACGCTCAGCACCGCCATTCGGCACGCAACCGGGGCCCCGCCGGGCTCCCAGCCGCCTTAGCCCCCCGAACTCGGGCGGAGGTCGCCCCCCGGCGGGGGAGACTCGACCGGTGGGCGCAGCTCCACCGCAGCGGATCGCCGTCCTCGGCTGCATCGGCGCGGGGAAGTCGACCCTCGCCCGCCGGCTGGGCGAGCGGTTCGACCTGCCGGTGGTCCACCTCGACCGGCGGTGGTGGATCGACGGCGACCACGTGATCACCGGCCGGTGCAGCGCCCGCACCCACGCCCTGTCGCCCGAGGCGTTCCGCGAGGTCCAGCGGCGGGTCGTCGCCGGGGACCGCTGGGTCGTGGAGGGCGACACGTCCTGGCTCGACGTCCGGCTCCCCCGGGCCGATGCGATCGTCGTGCTCGACCTCCCCCGGTGGCGGTGCGCCTGGCGGGTGGTGCGCAGGACCGGGACCGGCCGGGACGACTACCCGCCGGCCGTGCGCGAGTCGTGGCGGTGGACGGTGGTGCTGGTCGACTGGATCGTGCGGAGGTGGCCGAGCCGGCGACGTCGCATCGAGGCGGCCATCGAGCGCCACGGAACGACCCCACGCATCTTCACGCTGCGGTCCCAGGACGAGGTCGACGAGCTGGTGCGGACCTGGGAGCGGTCGACGTAGCAGGCCAGGTCGACGCCGCCGCCCGGGCTCGCGTCTCCGGGCAGGCCTGCCCTCGATCGCTGGCTGGCGACCGGCGGTACGGTGCGCCGGCGTGGACGTGCCGAGCAGCCAGCCGTCGGACGAGGGCGTCGACGCCGGGGGGATCGTCGACTTCATCGACGGCCTGGAGCGGGATCCGGAGATCGAGCCGCACGCCCTGATCGTGCAGCGCCACGGCCGGCGGATCGTCGAGGCCGCGTGGGCGCCGCACCGCACCGACCGGGCCCGGCTCGTCTACTCGGTGAGCAAGACCTTCACCGGCACCGCGCTGGCGCTGCAGGTCGGCGAGGGCCGCCTGTCGCTCGACGACCTGGTCAGCGACCACCTGCCGGAGCTGTTCGACGGCGCCGACGAGCGGACCCGGCGCATGCGGATCCGCCACATCGCCTCGATGGCGTCAGGCCACGACCGGGAGATGTACCTCGACGCCGTCGCCGCCGACCGGGACGACCCGGTGCGGGCGTTCTTCACCCTGTCGCCCGACGCCGAGCCGGGGACCGTGTTCGCGTACAACCAGCCGCCGGTCCTGGCCCTGGCGACGATCCTGACCCGCCTGGCCGGCGAGCCGATGGCCGACTACCTGCGGCCCCGGGTGCTCGAACCGCTCGGCATCGACGAGCTGCGCTGGTCGCGCCTCGACAACGGCACCGAGCTGGGGTTCTCGGGGGTGCACACCAGCGTCGACGCCGTGGCCCGCCTCGGCCAGCTGTACCTCGACGACGGCTGCTGCGACGGGCGCCGGCTGCTGCCGGAGGGGTGGGTGGCGCAGGCGTCGACGCTCCAGACCGACAACCGCCGCCCCGGCGAGCCGATCGACTGGCAGCAGGGCTACGGCTTCACCATGTGGCTGTCGCGCCACGGCTACCGGGGCGACGGCGCCTACGGCCAGTTCATGGTGGTGCTGCCCGAGGCCGACGCCGTGGTCGCCATGTACTCCTGCACCGAGCAGATGCAGACCGTCCTCGACCTGATGTGGACCCACCTGCTGCCCGCCATGGGCCAGGACGGGTCGAGCGGCACGACCGGCTCACGGTCGGCCGACGACGAACTGGCCGAGAGGGTCGAGGGGTTGTGGGTGCCGACGGCAGCCGAGCGATCAGGTGTGGAGGGTGCGGCCGACGCTCGGGTCGCGCTGACGAACGGTCAGGTGTTCACGCCGGACGAGCGGACCGCCGCCAGCCCCCTGTTCCTGATCGACCAGCTCGAAGTCGCCGAGGAAGGGCTGATCGTGCGAGAGCCGAGAGGGACGATGACGGTCCCGCTGACCAGCGGCTGGTCCGACGTGACCGACCCCCCGGTTGCCACCAACGCCGCCACCCTCCCCGACGGCCGAGTCGCCGTCGACCTGGCCATGCTCACCGCCCCCCACCGCGCCGAGCTCCTCCTCGATCCGGCGACCTCGACCTTCCACGCCCGCTGGCCGAACATCCCCCTCTTCGGCGCCGGCCTCAGCCGCTCCCTGACGACGATGCGCCTACCGGACTGAGTTCGAGGGACCAACTTCGAGCTGGCGGCTCGAGCACGCGAACGATCCCCGGGACTCGAGTAGAACCTCAGCATGGCGACGGGCGAGCGGGACCGACTGGTCCGACAGTTCGCCTTCGGGTTCCTCGGTCAGCAGCGCGAGATCTTTGGCGACGTCATGCCCTGGCGCGCGTTGCTCCAAGGCTTCGAGTTCGAGGGCCGGCGGGTGCCGCTCGTCAGCCAGCAGGGCATCTTCAAGCCGGCGGTGCTCGACGAGGTCGCGTTGAGCATCCGCACCACGCCGGTGATCCAAGGGCACACTCGGCCGTACGAAGACGGGGTGACCGACGAGGGGTTGGTCCTCTATCGCTACCGGGGCACTGATCCGAACCACCGGGAGAACGTCGGCCTGCGGAAGGCGATGCACCAGCAGATTCCGCTCATTCACTTCCAGGGGATCACCAAGGGCCAATACCTCGCGTCCTGGCCGGTCTTCATCGTGGGAGACGACCCGACCGCGCTCGCGTTCACCGTCGCCGTGGCCGACCCGGAGTTGCTGAACCCCGACCTCTCTCCGGCCATCGCCGAGGAGGCCCGTCGCGCTTACTTCCAAGCGGTCACCAAGCGACGCCTGCACCAAGCCGTGTTCAGGGAGCGGGTGCTCCACGCCTACCAGCGGTCCTGCGGCATCTGTCGGCTGCGCCATCCCGAGCTGCTGGACGCCGCCCACATCCTCCCGGACGGCCACCCCCGGGGTGAGCCGATCGTCCCGAACGGGCTGTCGCTCTGCAAGCTGCACCACGCGGCGTTCGACGCGAACCTTCTCGGCATTCGGCCCGATCTGCGAATAGAGGTTCGACCGAGCATCCTCCACGAGCGCGATGGGCCGATGCTCCTCCACGGCCTCCAGGGCATGAACGGGGCGTCGCTTCTCACCCCACGCCGGCACGAGTGGCGGCCCGGAGCCGACCGCCTCGAGGAGCGCTACGAGGAGTTTCGACAAGCCGGCTGAGCGGACCGGTCGGAAGGAGCGAAACCTCTGCTCTGAGCAGCCCGGTTCGACCGAGCCGGGGTTTCGAACGCAGCGAGAGATCAGGTGCTGGTTCGCCGCAGTTGCTTGCCTCGTCGTGGTCAGGCCGCCCGGCGGCTACTCGTAGAACCACTTGTGGGCCCAGGGGTCGTTGGTGGCGATCTGGAACTGCTGGATGCGCTGGGTGAAGTCGGCGACGAGGTCGGCGTGGGCGGGGTCGTCGGCCAGGTTGTCGAGCTCGAGCGGGTCGGCGTCGAGGTCGTACAGCTCGAAGCGGGGACGGTGCAGGTACGACTCGACCGGGCGTGAGCCGAGCGCCAGGTCGTCGCGCTGCGTCGCCTGCCAGGTCGCCGAGCTGTAGAGGTCCGCCGCCGTCGGGTAGTCGAGCTTCCAGGCGATGTTGTAGAGGAACTTCCACCGCTTCGTCCGCAGCACCCGCATCGGGTAGTAGTTCGTGACCTGGTGGAAGCTGTGCGAGGCGAACACGTGGCCGCGGCCCGCCGCCCCGGGTTCGTCGAGGATCGGCACCAGGCTCTCGCCGAACATGTGCGCCGCCAGCTCGGGGGCGCCGGCCAGGTCGAGCACGGTCGGTGCCAGGTCGGCCCACGTCACCAGCGCTGACGCCACCGCCCCGGCGTTCGAGCGGCGCGGGTCACGGACGATCAGCGGCAGCGCCATGCCCGGCTCGTACAGGGTGGTCTTGGCCAGCGGGAACGCGGCGCCGTTGTCGGACAGGTACAGGATCACCGTGCGGTCGAGCACCCCGGCGGCGTCGAGGTGCTCGAGCAGCCGGCCGATGCCCCGGTCGAGGCGGGCGATCGACTGGTAGTACTCGGCCAGCTCGGCCCGGACCTCGGGGCAGTCGGGCAGGAACGGCGGCACGATCACCTCGGCCGGGTCGAACCGCTTCTCGACGTCGCCGGGGAACGGCTCGGCCGGGTTGCCGAAGCTGTCGGGCCGCAGCGGGTGGTCCTCCCGGGCGCCGAGCCGGTGCGGGTCGTGCGAGCACCAGTACAGGAAGAACGGCTCGCCGCCGGCGACGAAGTCGGCGCAGCGGTCGGCCAGCCACCGGTCGTCGCGGTGGCGCAGGATCTCCTCGTCGGTCCCCCACTCGGGCGGGTCGAGCTCGAACGGGAACAGCTCGACCGGCCGGTAGTGCTGCTTGCCCATCCTCCCCGTCCGGTACCCGGCCTGGCGCAGCAGCGCCGGCAGCGTCCGCACGTGCCCGGCCATCGAGAAGTGGTGCGGCTCGTGCACCAGCCCGTAGGTGCGGTTGGTGTGGTTGTGCAGCCCCGTCAGGATCACCGACCGGCTGGCCGAGCACGACGCCGTCGTGCAGAAGGCGTTCTCGAACCGCAGGCCCTCGGCCGCCAACCGGTCGATGCTCGGCGTCGACACCACCGGGTTCCCGTAGCAGCCGACCGCCTCCCGCCCGTGGTCGTCGGCCACCAGCATCACCATGTTCGGCCGCCCGCCCCCGTCGCTCACCACCGGCTCAGGGTGGCACAGGGGACGACCGCCGCCGGCGTGACGTCGGTCAGTCGCCCAGCAGGTCGAGGACGAGGGCGGCGGTCCAGGAGAAGTCGTCGGCGCCGAGCGGCGAACCGTCGAGGGAAGAGAAGTACTCGGCGAAACCGGACCGCGCCACCAGCTCCAGCGTCCGGGCCGCAAGGGCCTCGGCGTCCTGGTCGGCGCCGACGGCACGCAGGGCTTGGACGACGAGCCAGTTGGTGTTCACCCACGTCGGGCCCTTCCAGTAGCGGCGAGGCTCGAAGGCGTCGGCGTCGATCGGCACCGACGGGATCGGGAAGGCCGGCGACCACCGCGGCTCGGCCAGCGAGCGTCGCAACCGGTCGACGCGATCCTGGCGATCGGACGCCCCGAGGGCGACGAAGGAGGCCACCGTCGGCGGGCCGACGAGCTCCACGGTGCGGGCATCGCCCGCCAGGTAGGCGCCGTCGGCCTCGCTCCACAGCCGCTCCAGCGCAGTTCGCGTCGCCGCTGAGCGCTCGGCCAGCTCGTCGTCGACCGGCAACCCGGCCTCCGCCGCCAACTCGGCCAGGATCGGTCCCGCGGTCGCCAGCACCGCGTTGAACGAGACGTCGTGCACCAGCGGGCAGGTCTCCGGCAGGGCGCGGGCGTCGAACCGGTGCCGGCGGAGGCGGACGGCCAGCGCCAGCATGCGCAGCCCGTCGTCGTCGCTGGAGCGCTCGCCGGCCGGGATGAAGCGGGTGTCGCGCCGGAGCCGTCGGCCCAGGCTCGTGACGTGGAGCGCCCGCAGGATTCGCACCAGGCGGTCGTCGGCGCCCGCCAGGATCCGCATCCACGGCGGCGAGGTGTCGAGCCCGCACTCCCACGGGTGGACGAGGGCCACCAGCCCCGACCCGTCCAGGTCGCGCTCGCGGTACAGCCAGCGGTGGTGGTCGACGATCCGGGGGACGACCTCGGCCAGGAACGCCGTCCGGTCGGCGGCCCCGAGGCGCCGGGCCACCGCCTGCGAGGCGACGGCCAGCACCGGCGGCTGGGTGACGCAGGAGGTGTCGACCGCTCGGGGCGCCCGCGGGTCACGCCGCGACGCCCACAGGTACCGGCCCACCACATCGGACCGCCCGGGCCCGAAGACCATGTGCGGCACCATCCCGTTCGACCACTGCCCGCGCAGCAGCGCCCGCAGCTCGCCGGCCGCCCGTACCGGATCGGTGCGGGCCAGCCCGATGGCCACGAAGCACGAGTCCCAGAGCCACTGGTGCGGGTAGACGCCCGGCGCCGGGATCGTCCACCCCCGCTCGCCGTTCTGGGCCAGCACCCGCTCGGCCCGCTGCCGCAGGTCCGACGGCTCGCCTGCCCTGCGCATCCCGGGATCGTACGGAGGTCCGTGGCACCGCCGGTGCCGCGGGGACGGCCCGTGCCGACCCCCTAGCGTCGATGCCGGCCACCGCCGGCGACGCGGACCACGACAGGGAGCAGGGCATGGAGTTCGGGGATCCACGCATCGACGACGGGCAGGTCGAGGTCGAGCCATGGTTCGCGGTGTGGTCCGACGACGGGACCTGGGCCGGGCAGGCCGAGCGCCAGCAGGCGTTGACCGAGCGCATCGGCGCCACCTTCGGCGACCGGGCGTTCGTGGCCGTCGGCGCCGACGTCGTACCCGACGAGCTGCACCTCGGCGCCCGCAGCTACATCGCCACCGGCTGCCAGATCCGCGACCGGCTCACCGTCGGCGACGACACCTCGCTCAACCCCCACGTCACCTGCGCCGGCACCGTCACCATCGGCAACGGCGTGCGCATCGCCTCCCACGCCGCCCTCTACGGCTTCAACCACACCTTCGACGACCTCGACCAGCCGATCTGGATCCAGCCGCTCACCGTCGAGGGCATCGTGGTCGAGGACGACGTCTGGATCGGCACCCACGTGGTCGTCTGCGACGGCGTCACCATCGGGTCCCACAGCGTCGCCGCCGCCGGCGCGGTCGTCACCCGCGACGTGCCGCCGTGGTCGGTGGTGGCCGGCGTGCCGGCCCGGGTCATCCGCGACCGCCGTGATCCCCAGCCGGGTACGGGCGGCGCCACCGGAGGCGATGGCGGGGCGAGAAGCGGCGGCCGGCGGCGGTGGCCCGCGCTCGACCGCTTCGACGCTCTCGTCGCCGAGCAGTGGCCCGACGTCGTGGCCCGCTGCGCGGCCGCCGGCGAGGAGCCGTTCGGGTACGTCGACCGCCCTGGCGCGCCGCCCACCACCCGGGCCCGGTGCGACGCCGTCGAGATCGCCGCCGCCTGCAAGGGACTCGACGACCTGCCCGGCGAGCGCGCGGACTGGATCGAGCACCTGCAGGCACTGCAGGACCCCACGACCGGGCTGTTCCCCGACCCCGCCGAGGGCATCCCTGACGACCCGCTCGAGCTGCGCCTCGCCGCGGAGTACCACCACTACGGCGTGCTGTCGGTCGGCTACGCCCTCGAGGTCCTGGGCAGCGGTCCGGCCCATCCGGTGCACGTGGTCGAGGACCTGGCCGACGACGAGCTGCTCCGCCGCCTCGACGCCCTCCCCTGGGCCGACCTGGCCTGGCCGGCCGGCTCGTGGGTCGACTTCCTCGGCACCGCCACCTACCTGAACCGCCGCCACCACGGCTCGACCCGGCGGCTCGAGGCGCTGTTCGGCTGGTTGCAGACCCGCCAGGACCGGCGTTCCGGCATGTGGGGCCGGCCGAACGACGCCTGGGGCTGGCTCATGCCGGTCAACGGCTTCTACCGCCTGACTCGGGGCACCTACGCCCAGTTCGGCGAGCCGCTCCCCCGCCCCGAGGGCGTCGTCGACACCGTCGTCGCCCACGCCCGCGACCACCGGTGGTTCGTCGACCGGCACCGCAACGCCTGCAACGTCCTCGACGTCGTCCACCCGCTGTGGCTGTGCCTGCGCCAGGTCGACCACCGGCGGGCCGAGCTCCGGAACCACCTCGCCGCCGTGCTCGACGAGGCGGTCGGCCGCTGGGTCGACGGCGCCGGCTTCGGCTTCGCCGGACCGGGCGAGCCCGGCGGCAACGACGAGCCGGGCCTGCAGGGCACCGAGATGTGGCTCTCGATCATCTGGCTGGCCGCCGACGCCCTCGGCGAATCGGCCGGCCTGTCCTGGCGGCCACGAGGCGTGCACCGCCCCGACCCCGCCGACTCGCTCACCGTCATGCCCTGACGACACGACCCGCCGGCCAGGGGCGAGGCCCGCTCGGGTGCCTGGTGCACCAGGATGCTCCGTGGCGCTGGGGGCTCGACCGAGCGCGCCGACCCACCAGCACCGACACGAGGAGACCACCGATGACCTACCTGATCACCCACTTCTTCGAGGGCGGCACCCAGGAGCAGTACGACGCCGTCGTCGCCAAGGCCCACCCGTCCGACGGAAGCCTGCCGCCCGGCCAGCTCCACCACTTCGCCGGACCGACCGACGGCGGCTTCCTCGTGGTGGCCGTGTGGGAGAACAAGGCGCAGAACGACGAGTTCGGGGAGCAGGTCCTGCTCCCCGCCATCACCTCGACCGAAGACGCGCTACCACCGCCGCAGGAGCGCGCCGCCGAGGTCACCAACCAGGTGAGCACCTGACCCGACCCGGGCCGCTCTGGGTCGCCCCGGGCCGCCGCTACCGGTCCCGCAGGGCGCGACGGCCCTGCCAGAGGATCCAGGCGGCCCGGTCGTCGGACGTCTCGAAGCCGAAGGTGGCGGTGCGGACCGTCCCCAGGTTGTCGAGGGTGACGACGGCGTCGGGGGCGACGAAGCCGCAGGTCACCGGTGGATCGGCCGGGGGGCGCCACCCGTCGGGGACGTCCTCCCGCTGCGAGGAGGCGACCACCAGCGTGTCCGGCGCGTCGCCCTCGGTCACGGTCAGGTCGGCGAAGGGGTGCAGGTACCGACCGACGAACCGGGAGCGGTCGACGTGCACCGACGGGTCGGGCTCGGGGTCGCGCTCGGCCAGCCGGGCGCACCGCTCGAGGGTCCACCGGCGGATCGCCTGGTTCACGACCGCGCCGTTGGTGGCGTTGCACAGCGACACCACCGCCAGGTCGCGCTCCGGCACGATCACCAGGTCGCTCAGGTAGCCGACGGTCAGCCCGCCGTGGCCCATGGTCGTGGCTCCGTCGACCTCGCCCACGTGCCAGTCGAGGGCGATCGACTCCCACCGGTCGGCGGTCACCACCGGGGTGTGCAGCCGGTCGAGCGACTCCTGGGAGAGCAGCCGGGTGCCGTCGTCGGCGACGCCGGTCCGCTGGAACCGGCACCACGCCAGCAGGTGCTCGACCGAGGCGATCAGCCCGGCGGCGGCCCGGTCCGTGGGGCCCATCTCCCACCCGGGCTGCCACCCGGCGTTGCGCAGGACCCGGGCGGTGCCATCCAGCACCCAGTGGGGGGCGAACACGGAATGGGTGATGGCCCGGTCGGCGGTGAAGGTGGCGGTCCGCATGCCCAGCGGCCGCAGCAGCCGGTCGGTCACGAACCGGTCGAACGACTGCCCCGACACCGCTTCGATCACCGCCCCGGCGATCGAGAAGCCGGCGTTGCTGTAGCTGAACCCCTCGCCGGGCGGGAACAGCCGCCGGGCATCGGCCAGCGACCCCAGGTCGTCGCTGCGACCGACGAAGAGGTGGTCGCCGTCGAAGCCGACCTGGTGGCTCAGGGTGTGCTCGACGGTGATCTCGTCGAACGGCAGCCCGGTCTCCGGACCCAGGTGGGGCAGGTGCCGCGAGATGGGGTCGTCGAAGGCCACCTCGCCCTGCTCGACCAGCAGCGCCACCGCCGCGCCGGTGAAGGTCTTCGTGATCGAGGCGACCTGGGTCAAGGTGTCCGGGCCGACCGGCAGCGGGTGCTCGACGTTGGTCACACCGTGGGTCACCACGTGGGAGCGGCCGCCGTCGAGCACCCCGACGGCGACCCCGGGGACGCCGTGCTCGGCCGCCGTCGCCGCCACCACCTCGGCCAGGTCGTCCTCGAAGCCCATGGGCGTGACGCTACGGCGGTGGGAGGGCGCCGCTCGGCGGAGCGCCGCCCGCCTCGGCGGCCCCTCGGCGCCGCAGCATGGCGGCGATGTCGAACAGCTTGGCGGTCTGCGAGCTGGTGGCCAGCAGGGTGCCGTCGGGGCTCCAGAGGTGGCCGACGCCGTACCCGTAGCCGTCGACGGCGGCGTGGGCCTGCAGGTCGAGCAGCACCCACTCGGTGTCGACCAGCCGGGCGATGCGGATCGAGTTGTCGAGGCTGGTGCCCGCTCCGACCGCCCCGGCCGCCCGGCACACGGCCAGCGGCACCATGTCGCCCAGGAACCCGAGCTTGGCCGCCGTCGTCGCCGTCTCGTCGAGGACCCGGGCCCAGAGCAGCACCTGGCCGCCGACACCCGGCACCGCTCCGCGGCCGGCGGGGTTCCCCGGTTGCCTGCCCGTCGCACCGACGCCGCCGTCGTCGGCCCGTTCGACCGGCTCGTCCTCGATGCGGAGCGCCTCGCGGTAGTCGGTCATCCGGTGGTGCCCGGCTCGGCTCATCGCCTCGGCCATGACCCCGCCGGGCCCGAGGTGCGGCGGGCACTCCTCGGGCGGGCGGACCGCCGGCATGACGACCCCGGTCCCGGTGATGCCGCCGGGGCGGCCGGTCGCTGCGGAACCCACCGCCTCGAACACCACCCGGTCCCCGACGGTCCCCCGCACCTGCAGCTGGTCGATGTAGCCACCCCGCGCCCCGAAGGTCGCCTGCAGGTCGACGCGCTCGCCGGCCTCGGCCGACGCCACGAACTGCACCGTCGCCCACAACGCCGGACGGTCGCTGGCCCGCTCGAGCATGGCCAGCGCCGCCGCCAGCGCGGTGCCGCCGAACAGCGCCCCGTCGGGCCGGCACAGGTCCGGGGCCAGCACGAAGGAGGTCCGACACGGGTCCTCGGTCGGCTCCAGGCCGAGCAGCCGCCGGTCGAGCGAGCGGCGGGCGCCGCCGACCGGATCGCTCGGAGCGGTCGCCCGGGCCGCGTCCTCGGGCCCGGCCGGTCCGCCCGCCGGTGGCGGCACGTCGTTCACGACCGCGCCCCGACCGGGAGGCTCGACGAATGCGGACGCAGCAGGCTCGCTCGGCGCATCGGGGCACCCTACGGCCCGCTGCGCCGGACCTCAGCCGACGGCGCCGGGCCTCAGCCGACGGACAGCTTCGCCAGGTGGTCGAGCGAGCGGGTCAGGTGCTCGGGTGGGAACGGCGGGAAGGCGATGTGCTCCCGGATCACGTCGGGCACGGCCGACCAGTCGTAGGTGAGGGTCACCGTCGTGCTCGACGGCCCGGCCGGCGCCAGGTCGTAGCGCCAGGCCCACTCGCCGAACCCGAGCTCGCCGTCCTCGCCGTACTGGCCCGGCTTCCAGCCGATGGCGCTCGGCGCGTCGAGCACCTCGACCCGGTTGGCCATCTCGTAGTCCCCGTCCGGGTGGTTCTGGTGGTACATCGCCATCCGGAAGACCTGCCCCGGCTCGGTCAGCGGCTCGGGGTCGAGGGCCTCACGCAGCCAGCCCGTCCCGTCGATGTCGACGTGGGCCGCCGGGTCGGCGAGGACGGCGAACACGTCCTCCACCGGGGCGTCGATGGTCGTGGTCACGCTGATGCTCTCGTCGGCCATGGGGCCTCCTCCTGGTGCGCGGCGCCCGGGTCCGGGGCCTCGGTTCTGGGTCCTGTCCTAGGACGTCCCGTGTGGCACCAACTCATCGGCGGACCTCGGGGCGGTCGGCGCCGCGGTTCGAACGGCGACGGGGTAGAACACCGAACCACGCGACGGAAGGGACCTGCACGTGAAGAGCCTGGACCGCAAGGTCGTCGCCCTCACCGGCGCCGCATCGGGCATCGGACGCGCGCTGGCCGTGGAGCTGGCCGGTCGCGGTGCCCGCCTGGCCCTGGCCGACGTCGACGAGGCCGGCCTGGCCGAGACCGACGGTCTGCTCGGCACGAACGGCCGGGCCGAGGGTGCCGACGGCGCCGGAGACGAGCGCCGCGTCACGACCCACCTGGTCGACGTCGCCGACCGGGACCGCATGCGGGCGTGGGCGGCCGAGGTGGTCGAGGCCCACGGCGGGGTCGACGTGATCGTCAACAACGCCGGCGTCGCCGGGTCCGGCCGGATCGAGGACATCACCTACGAGCAGTTCGACTGGGTCTTCCACATCGACTTCTACGGCGTGCTCTACGGCACCAAGGAGTTCCTGCCCCACCTGCGCCAACGACCCGAGGGCCACATCGTCAACATCTCGAGCGTCAACGCCTTCGTCCCGTTCCCCGGCAACGGCCCCTACAACTCGGCCAAGCACGCGGTGAAGGGCCTCAACCAGACGCTGCAGCAGGAGCTGGCCGGAACCGGCATCCACGTCACCTCGGTCCACCCCGGCGGCATCAAGACCAACATCGTGCGGGGCTCACGCCAGTTCTCGCCGTTGATCGAGGGGGCTCCCGGCGACATCGAGAAGGCGGCCGAGGAGTTCGACCGCATCGCCTCGACCACCTCCGAGGAGGCGGCCCGCACCATCGTCCAGGGGATCCTGAAGGACAAGCAGCGGGTGCTGGTCGGAACCGACGCCCACCTGATCGACGTCCTCGTCCGCCTGTTCCCCCAGCGCTTCTCCAACGCCACCGGGCGGATCATGATCCGAGGCCAGCAGCGCGCCGCCCGGGATGCGGCCCCGGGTGGTGGCCGTCGTCGGCGCCGTTCGGCCCGACGGCGATCTGGCTGAGCGGTCGCAGCAGCGGGTCCTGGCCTCGTCGGTCCCGAGGCGGTGGGTTGACATGCGAACGCACGTTCGTCTATGATGAAGGGACCAGCTTCGACCAGCGACCCATCGGCGGCCGGTCCTGGAAGCCGAAGCGGCTCGGTCCTCGGGGACCCGTTCCAACCAGTGTGCTCGTGGCCGGCGACCGGTTCGCTTGCCGCGTCCTCGAGCGACGTCCTGCGACGGGAGGTGACCAATGGCGGGTGCTGCGGGGTTGTGCGCGCGGCAGGGCCCGACGGGTGAGACGCCGACGGCGTGCCCGCCGGGACGGTCCGCCTCGCCCTCACCGGGCGCGGCCGCGCGGTCGTTCCGGGCGGTGCGCGACGACCTGGCGACGCTGCTCGGCTCGCTCGACGCGTCGCTTCTGGCTGGCTCGGATGCTCGGGCGGCGCTCGACGCGGTGCTCGAGGCCGAGAAGCTGCTGGGTGGGGCGCGCCTGTTGCTGTCGGCTCGGGTGGCCGAGACGCGGGCGTGGGGTGGCGACGGCGCCCGGTCGTTCGAGGACTGGTTGACGTCGAGGACGGGCGGGTCGTTCGGGGCGGCCCGGCGCGATGCCGAGACCGCCGAGTCGTTGGGGCGGCGGACGGGTCTCGCCGACGCGTTGCGGCAGGGGGCGCTGTCCACCGACCAGGCGGCCGAGGTGGCGTCGGCGGCGACGGCCGACCCGGCCAGCGAGGGTGAGCTGGTCGAGCGCGCCAAGGGCGAGACGTTGCGCCAGACCCGCCAGCGGGCCGAGCGGGTCAAGGCCGCCGCCCGGTCGGCGGAGCAGGACGCGGCGAGGGCTCGTCGTCAGCACGCCGCCCGGCAGGTGCGCTTCGGCACCGATGCCGAGGGGTGCGCCACGCTGCTGGCCTCGGGGCCGCCGGGGGCGGTGGCCGAGGTCCGCGCCGAGCTCGAACGCCGGGCCCAGGGCATCTTCACCGCGGCCTACGCCGAGGGGCGCCGGGAGCCGGCCGCCGCCTACGCCTTCGACGCGCTGGTCGAGATGGCGCGACGGTCCCGCACCGGCGGCCCGGGCGCCGGCGGCTCCGGCGGCTCCGGCGGCGACGACGGCGGTGACGACCATCGGGCGCCGAGGCCCAAGACGGCGGTGTCGGTCATCGTCGACCTGCCCGCCCTGCGACGCGGCAGCCTGCAACCCGGCGAGCGGTGCGAGATCCCCGGCGTCGGCCCCGTACCGGTGGCGTGGGCGGTCGAGCAGCTGGGCGAGGCCACGCTGCGGCTGTTCCTGCGCCACGGCGGCGACCTCCGCTCGATGGCGACCACCTCTCGCGCGCCGACCGAGCACATGAAGATCTGCCTCGAGGTCCTCCACGACGGCTGCGTCGTCTGCGGCAACCGCCACCACCTCGAGATCCACCACACCACCTCCGCCACCGGCTGGGCCGACACCCGCCGCACCCGCCTCACCGAGCTCGCACCGCTCTGCGGCCACCACCACGACCTCCTCACCACCGCCGGCTGGACCCTCCGACCCGGCGACCCACCCTTCACCTGGACCCTGCACCCACCGGGCCCACCCGGCCCCCGACGAGCCGATCCGCCCGGCCGGGTCGAGCCGCCGTGACGGAGGCGGCGCGGAGGCGTCGCGCCTCAGGCATCGGCCGAGAGCACCACCCGGCGAAGGGGGATGCCGAGGGAACCGCCGACCCACGAGACGGCGAGACGGCGGGCGGCGACCACCCGGTGGTCGGGCACCCCGGGCAGGTAGAGCGAGTCGACCAGCCGTCGGGCGGCGTCCGCGTCGACCAGCGGCAGGGCGAAGCGTCGCTGCTCGTCGTCGACGATCCGCAACCCGGTTCCGGCCAGCGTGCGGTCGAGGCGAGCCAGCGCCCGGTCGTTGGGATAGGACAGCCGCGTCTGCCGGAGGCGCAGCAGCAGGCGGGCCCAGCGCACGTCGTCGCCGAGGGTCAGCGACCGCACGTTGCCGGGCAGCAGCACCGCGACCGTGCCACCGGCGGTGAGCACCCGGCCCATCTCCACGAGGCAGCGCCGGATCGGGTCGATCAGCATGAGCGCCATCGAGCAGGCGACCGCGTCGACGCAGCCATCGGCCAGCGGCAGGGCGCTGGCATCGCCGACCACGAGCGGGCGATCCCAGGAACGGGCGGCCACCCCCAGCTCGGCGGCCGAGCGGTCCAGACCCACCCACGGCCCCGACCACCCGGCGGCGAGCAGGGGTGCGCTGCCGCTGGCCACGTCGAGCAGGGTGGCATCGGCGGCCACGACGTCCAGCAGCCACCGATACGGGTCGGTCCCGTTCGAACGGGTGGCGCCGAGCACCGCCTCGGTGATCCCTGGGGCGTCGGCGTGGAAGCGCTCCAGGTAGGCGCGCCACCCACCGCGGTCCGGCTGCGATCGTGCCACCCCCCTGGTCCTATCGGCATCCGGCCGGAGACCCGATCACGCCTGACCACGTCGTCGGAGCATCCTGGCGGCGACCAGGCACCAGCCCTACCCTCCCCCGATGCCTGCGACCCCCCGCACCGTCCTGGTCACGACCTCGCGGATGCCGTTCGCGGTCGACGAGATCCGCATGCTCGGCGACGCCGGTGAGGTGGTCGTCGCCTCCGACACCTTCGGCGCCACGCCGGGGAGCCACTCACGGGGCGCGTCGCACCACATCGTCACCCGTCCGCCCACCCAGGAGCCCGAGGGGTTCGTCGACGACGTCATCGCCGCCGTCGAGCGCTTCGACGTCGACGTCGTGCTCCCGATGTTCGAGGAGGTCTTCTACCTCGCCGCCCACCGCGATCGCCTGGACGGGCAGGCTCGGCTCTTCTTCCCCGACCTCGAGGCGCTGACCCGGGTCCACGACAAGGTGTCGTTCGTCGACCTGTGCCGCAGCCTCGACCTACCGGTCGCCGAGTCCGTCGTCGCCACCTCCGACCAGGAGCTGGCCGACGCCCTCGGGCGGTGGGACCACTGGTTCGCCCGCGCCGCCTACGGGCGCGGCGGCCTGGACGTCCTCACCAACTCGGGGCCGCTCGACGATGACGGTGACGTCGCCGACGTCCACCCGACCCCCGAGAACCCGTGGCTCGTGCAGGAGTTCCTCGACGGGGTCGACCGCTGCAGCTGGAGCGTGGTTCGCGACGGCAGGATCGTGCTGCACTCGACCTACGAGCACCCGCTCGAGATCGACGACCGCGGCGGCATCGTGTTCCAGTCGGTCGACGCCCCGGAGACCCTGGACGCCGCGCAGCGCATCGCGAGCGAGCTGGGGTGGGACGGCCAGATCAGCTTCGACTTCCTGAAGACGCCGGACGGCGTCCACCACATGGTCGAGTGCAACCCCCGACCGACCGCCGGCTGCACCGTCGCCACCGCCGACGAGCTGCAGGCCGCGCTGTTCGGGCCGGTTCCCGACGAGCCGGTGGTCATCCCCGCCGGGCGGAAGGCCGCCATCAAGGTCGCGGTGCTGCGCGACATCGTCCTGCACCCGACCCGGGCCGCCGAAGACCTGCGGGCGGCCAGCGGTGCCGAGGGCGTCTACGAGCACCCCGACGACCACCTCCCCCTGCTCTACACCGTCCTCTCGCTGCAGCACGTCCGCCAGTACCGCAAGGTCCTGGGCCTCGACAAGGCGTCGCGCGAGGACCTGGTGGCGGCGCAGTTCTTCGACGTCCTCTGGGACGGCACCCCCATCGGGTGAGCGCCACGCCGTGGCCCTGACGATCTCCCTCGCCCTGTTCGCGGCGCTGCTGTTCGCCGTGGCGGCGGTGCTCCAGCAGCGAGGCACCGCCGCCGTCGACGATCGCGACGCCCTCGGGGCGGGGATGCTGGCCTCCCTGGCCCGGCGACCGGTGTGGGCGGTGGGCATGGCGACCGACATCGCCGGCTTCGGCGTGCAGGCCTGGGCCCTGGCCAGCGGGAGCCTCCTCCTGGTGCAACCGCTGCTCGTCACCACGGTGCTGTTCGCAATGCCCCTCGGGGCCTGGTCCGACCAGCGCGGCCTGACCAGCCGGGAGTGGATCTGGTCCGGGGTGCTCGTCGCCTCGCTCGTCGCCTTCGTCGTGCTCGGCCAACCCACCGCCGGCCTCGAGCGGCCTCCGTTCACGTCCTGGATCCCGGTCCTCGTGCTCAGCACGCCGGTGGTCGCCCTGTGCGTGCTCTCCGCCCGCTCGCTCCCCCACGGCACGCGCCGCTCGCTGTGCCTCGCCGTCGCCGCCGGCCTGCTCCTCGGGCTGTCGGCGCCGCTGACCAAGGGGGCGATCGAGGCGTTCTCCGACGGCTTCGGCGGCGGCCTCCTCACCTGGGAGCTGGCGGCGATGGCGCTGACCGCCAGCCTGGGGACCTTCTGGCAGCAGTCGAGCTACCAGGCCGGCGACGTGCAGACCAGCCTCCCCACCGTGTCGGTGCTCAAGCCCGTCGTGGCCATGGCGCTGGGCCTGACCGCCTACCAGGAGACCCTGCAGATCGACGGGCCGGCCGACCTGCTGCTGATCGCTGCGCTGGCCGGCATGGTGGCGGCCACGGTCCGGCTCGGTCGGCTCGCCGCCCCGGCGCTCCAGGGTTCGCCCAGCCCCGCCCGCGCCTGAGCGCGCGCCGTGGTCCCGGGAGCGTCCGACCACGACCGCTCGGGTCACGAACGCCGTGGTCGACGATCGCATATGCCTTGACGGTTATATAGCTGATCAGTAACGTGCCGGTCCCCGGAACCAGTCGACCGACGGACCCCCGGGGAGAGGAGCACGGATGGGCGCGACAACCCTGGCACCGGAACCGCTCGACGCGGTCTTCGCGGCGCTGGCCGATCCGACCCGGCGAGCCATCGTCTCGCGGCTGGCGGCGGGCGACGCGACGGTCACCGAGCTGGCGGAGCCCTTCGACGTGACGCAGCCGGCCATCTCGAAGCACCTCAAGGTCCTCGAGCACAGCGGCCTGATCACCCGCAGTCGCCGGGCCCAGTTCCGGCCGTGCCACCTGGAGGTCGCCACCCTGGATTCGACCGTCGGCTGGATCGCGGCGCAGCGCCGGATCTGGGAGGACCGACTCGACCAGCTCGATGCGCACCTCGCCTCGCTCCAGGCCGAGGGTGCGGAACCGGACGCGCCGACCGATGCCTGATCCCCGACCCCCGCTCGACGAGCTCCACGTCGAGCGCGAGCTCGACGCACCGCGCGACCTGGTCTTCCGGTGCATGACCGAGCCCGCCCACCTGGCGCGCTTCTGGGGGCCGAGGGGCACGAGCACGCCGCTCGAGAGCATCACCCTCGACCCCCGACCCGGCGGCGTGTTCGAGACCGTGATGGTCGACGACCGCGACGGGGCGCGCTACCCGACGCGGGCGATCTTCGACACCGTCGACGAACCCGAGACCCTGGCCTGGACCGAGACGCACTCGGGCATGCAGGTCACGATCCGCTTCGTCGCCCTCGGCGAGCGGCGCACCCGGGTGCACATCCACCAGGTCCACGTCCCCGCCGCCGGCATGGCGCCCGAGGCGCAGGCGGGCTTCCTCACCGCGCTCGACCGGTTCGAGCAGCACCTCGCCCACATCCAGTCCCACCCAGGAGAACCGGAATGACCGACACCGAGCACACCGAGCAGGACGCCGAGCAGATCCAAGCCGAGGTGGCGTCGACCTACCTCGCGCTGGCCGACCAGCTCGAGGGACTGGGCGACGCGGCGTGGGAGACGCCGTCGCTGTGCGACGGCTGGCGGGTCCGCGAGGTCGTCGCCCACGTCACCATGCCGTGCCGGTTCACCGAGGACGAGTTCATGGCCGAGCTGCGGGCCAACGACTTCGACTTCGAGCGCCTGTCGAACGCCGTGGCGACCCGCGACGCCGCGCGGCCGACCGCCACGCTCCTCGACGACCTCCGATCCGAGGTCCTCCACCGCTGGACGCCGCCCCAGGGCGGAGCTCGGGGCGCCCTGAACCACGCCGTCGTCCACTCGCTCGACATCGCCGTGCCCCTCGACCGCGTCGGGGTGGTCGGCGAGCGAGCCCTCACCCTCGTGCTCGACGACCTCACCCTCGGCGGCGTGCACGCGCACTTCGGCACGAGCATCGACGGCCGGCGGCTCGAGGCGACCGACGCCGACTGGTCCTACGGCGCCGGCGATCCGCTCCGCGGCCCGCGGCACCAGCTCGTCCTCGTCCTGTGCGGGCGCACCCTTCCCCACGACGAGCTCGATGGCGCCGCGCTCGTCGGCTGACCAGGATCGCCGGAATCCGAGGCCGGGAGCGCGGGCCACGAGCCCGCCGACACCGCAGCAGCAGCAGGAGGAGACGACGATGATCGAGCCCCGACGCTTCGCCACGGCGTGGATCGAGGCGTGGAACGTCCGCGACGTCGAGGCGGTGCTCGCCCACTACGCCGACGACGTCGTCTTCACGTCCCCGACCGCCGCGCGGGTGGTGCCGGAGAGCGACGGCGTGATCCGGGGCAAGGACGCGCTGCGCCGGTACTGGACCCGGGCGCTCGACGGACACCCGGACCTCCGGTTCGAGCTCCTCGACGTCTACGCCGGCGTCGAGACCGTGGCGCTCCGCTACCGGAACCAGGCCGGCGCCCGGGTCGTCGAGGTCATGACCTTCCGCGACGGGCTGATCGCCGTCGGCCACGCGACCCACGTGGTGGGCGGACGTCCCTAGCGACCGGGCCGGCGCGGCTCACCAGGTCACCACGCTCGTCCTCGCGTCGGCCAGGACCTCGTCGCGGTCCTCGGCCAGCACGAACCCGGCGGCGACGGCGGTGTCCAGGGCCTGCTCGTAGGCGGCGACGTACGCCGCTCGCGACGGGTACCGGGCCCGCAGCTCGGCGGGTGGGATGGGCAGGGTGCGCCCGAACAGCAGGCACACGTGGCTGGCACCGGGCGCGCCGAGCCCCGAGAGCACCTCGGCCGGCGCGTCGACGCACGGCGTCCGGACACCGCCCCGGGCGAGGCCGAGGTCGTCGGTGCCGAACGACAGGGCACTGCGCCCCTGCGAGGGATCGCCCTCCACGACCAGGCGGTCGGCGACCGGTGGTGCCGGCCCGCCGCCGGCCCAAGTGTCCAGGTGGCGCAGGGCGCTGCGGACCACGAACCGCTGCTGGCCCCGGTTCACGGGGTCGGGGCAGCCGAGGAGGCTCTCGAAGTCCCCGATCAGCGACCGGTCGACGTGGGCCGAGCCCGCCACCTCCCACAGCCGCAGCCGCTCGCGGTCGGGCTGGCGCGCGGGGAACGAGTACAGGTGGCCGAGGACGTCGGTCTCGGTCTGGAGCACCAGGACGGGGACGTCGAGGTCGTCGCGGATCCGCACCGCCGGGTCCTCCCGGCCGACCTCGAGGTCGACGCCGCCATCCCGGTCGCCGAGCGGCATGGGTGGACCGCCCCGGCTGTGGACGAGGAAGCCGTCGAAGGCGCCGGCGAGGGGCTGGACCCCGTCGAGGTAGGTCGTCAGCGCGTAGGCGGACTGCGACTCGCCCACCGCCAGGAGCCGGTCGACCCCACGGCCACCGACCGGTCGACCGTCGCCCGCGACCGCCGCCGCGGCCCGGGTGAAGATGTCGAAGCAGAAGGCGTCGCCCGGGTGGCGGAGGTCGGCGTAGCGCTGCGGGTCGGCGTCCTGCAGCGCCGGCAGGGTGACGCCCCCCACGTCGACCAGCGCCGGTGCCGGGACGACGCCGGCCCATTGGGCGGACACGCCGACCCAGGTGTGGCCGGCCCGGACGATCTCGGGGCCCGCGAAGCCGAAGACGGGCGCGGCGTCGGCTCCGCTGCTGACGTTCAGCCACTCGACGACGACGCTGCCGCTGCACCGCGCCGGATCGGCGGGCGCGCGCACCACGACCCGGGTGGCGAAGCCGGCCCGGTCGACCACCTGCAGGTCCCACCGGCCGTCGGCGCCGAGGGGACCTGGCGAGCGGTAGGCCTCGGCGGTGCCGGCGCATCGCCACTCGGACTGCACGTAGCCGGCCGCCGCGAGGTCGACGTCGGCCAGGGAGCCGGTGAGCACCGCCCGGTCGCCGTCGGGCATCGGCTCGAGCGTGGTCGGGACCTCAGGGATCACGCGGGGGCTCCTCGTCGTGGGACGGTGGCCCTCAGCCCGCCGCCCGCTTCGACGGCGTCGAGGAGGCCGGGCGCCCGGTCGATCGAGAGGAACGCCACGCCCGCCAGGCGCCCGTGGACCAGAGGGCCCACGCCACGAGCAGAGGCTGGAAGGGCAGCCGCAGCGCCCGCTTGACGTCGGTGTCGAGGCCGAAGGCGTCGGTGCCCTCGACGAGCTGGGCGACGTTGCCGGGGAAGACCACCACGAAGAACCCGGCGACCACCCACCCGACGGCCGTGCGACGGCGGCGCGCCAGCAGGAGCACCGTCCCCAGGGCCAGCTCGACGACACCGGACGCGACGACCACGACGTCGGGGTCGGCCGGGAACCAGTCCGGGACCTGCGCCTGGAACTCCTGGCGCTGCGCGGTGAGGTGGCCGGTGCCGGCGACGAGCAGGGCGCCGCCGAGCGCCCACCGTCCGATGGTGCGGATGCGGTCGTCGTCCACGTCGGTGCTCCTGGTTCGATGGGGCATCCGACCCTACGTGGCCGGCGGACGTCCGGCAGGACGAGGCCATCACCACCTCCTCGACGAGCTGGGCGCGACATCGGACCGCCAGAAGCTCGCTCGCGTGGCGACGGCCCGTACGAGAGGCGACGGGCAGCTGCGGCGATCGCGGCACGACGGCCTAGGTTCGGCGGCGACCGCCACGACGTTCGTGCGATCAGAAGGGGACGAGATGCGAGCCAGCGAGCCTCGATCGGGGCGTCGGGCCGCGGTGATCGGAGCCTTCGTGCTGCTGGTGGCCACCCTCGGCTGCAGCTCGAGCGGACCGGCGGCATCGGACGGGAGCGGCACACCGCACGACTCCACCGCCGCCGCCCCACCCGCCGGGACGAGCCCTCGGTCGATCCGGCCCTCCGAGCCAAGCTGGAGAAGCTGGCCGAGGACGCCATGGGGACCTACGACCTCCGGGCGCTGATCGTGCGGGTCACCAAGGGCGGCAGGAACGTCTACACCGGTGCCCTGGGGACCTCGATGACGGGGGTGCCGGCCACGCCCGACATGCACGTCCGCAACGGGGCGTTCGCCTTCACCTACATCGGCGAGATCTTCTCCCAGCTCGTCGACCAGAAGAAGGTCTCGCTCGACGACAAGCTCTCGACGTGGCTTCCCGACCTCCCCAACGCCGCCAAGGTGACCATCAGGGAGCTGCTCGACCACACCTCGGGCTACGCCGACTACGTGTACACCGACGCCCTCATCCGTGGCACCGAGGCGGACCCCTTCCGCCAGTGGAGCGGTGACGAGCTGATCAAGATCGGCACCAGCGAGCCCATCCAGTTCGAGCCGGGAACCAACTGGGCGTACTCGCACACCAACTACGTCATCCTCGGCAAGGTGCTCGAGAAGCTCCTCGGCAGGCCCATGCCCGAGATCATGGACACCTACATCATCAAGCCGATGGGGCTCACCAACACCTCGAGCAACGGCAACACCCCGGCCGTGCCCGAACCGGCGCTGCACACGTTCAGCTCGGAGCGGCGCGAGACCCTCGGGGTGCCCGCGGGCGTGCCGTTCACCGAGGAGTCCACCTACTGGAACCCGTCGTGGACCACCGCCGAGGGTGCGGTCCAGACCAGCGACGTCTACGACATCACCAGGTCGATGGAGGTGGTCGGCAGCGGTGAGCTGGTGTCGAAGGCGACCTACCACGCGCAGACCGGCAAGCTCCTGGCCGGCTTCGGCAGCAAGGACCCCAGCGGCAGGTGCCCGGCCTGCCAGCCGCTGACCGAGGAGAAGTCCTACGGCCTCGGCGTCCTGCTGGTCGGGCCCTGGATCGCCCAGATCAAGAGCTACGCCGGCTCCGGCACCACCGGCGGCTACCTGCCCTCGGGCACGTACGCGATCACCGTGATCACCACCTACGACCCTGCCGCGTTCGACGACTCCGGCGCCGCGAAGAACTCCAGCTCCACCATCTTCGGCGAGCTGGCCACCGCCGTCGCCCCCGACGAGGCGCCCCCGCCGATGTGAAGCCCGGCGACGCCCGCGTCGTCAGCCGGCCAGGCAGGTGAACCCCGAGCTGGTGGCCAGGGCCGGCGACACCTCGCCCAGGTCGAACAGCCCCTCGGGCCGCGGGTGCTCGTCGCCGAAGCGCCGCACCGCCGCCGCCAGCTCCGCCTTGCCGACCATGCGGGTCAGCACGTCGGCGACGTGCTGCTCCACGGCCTGATCGTCGGGATCCCGGGCCGCCAGGTCCTTGGCGGCGGTGTCGGCCAGCTCACCGATCTGCGCATCGGTGAGCCCGAGGGCCTGCAACGCCGCCACCCCCTGGGCCGAGCGCTGCTCGACCAGGGCCAGGTGGGCCTTCACCTCGGCCGGGGCGGACGGCAGCGCCGCCTGCACCTGGCGGGCCACCAAGGGCGCCATGGTCAGGTCGGGGCGCAGCACCTGGCCCGGCGGCGCGCCGATGCTCGACAGCGCCCAGGTGACGATGGGTGAGAGGGTCGACCCCACGGTGGCGCAGAAGACGCCCGGGTCGCCGCCGGTCAGGGTGGTGATGGGCGTGGGCTGCGACAGCAACGAGACGCCCGGCTCGGCGTCGGGGGCGCCGCCCCTCGGCGGAGGCGGCGGGGCCGCCTGCTCCGAGCCACGGGTGCCTGACCGCTTGATCCCCCGCAGGTCGCTGAGCAAGGTCCGGTTGAGCGCGGCGACGGTCTTCACCACCGCGCTCTTCTCGGCGAAGTCGACCGCCACCACGTTCGGGATCAGGCCCCGCTGCTTCGCGCACTGCTCGATCCGCTTGGTCAGCGCCGCCCGGGAGTTGACCTTGGCCGCCGCCGCCGGGTCCGGTGGTGAGTCGGCCACCCAGTGGTTGACGAGGAAGAGCGGCGCGTCGGACGGACCCCGGTTGGGCGCGCAGGTGAACGCCTTGGCGTCGGCGAAGGAGTAGGGCGTCTCCTGGAACCACTGGTAGGCCGAGCCGTACCAGGCCGGTGCCCCGGGCCCACCCTTCTCGGCCAGCACCAACAGGTTGTGGCGCGACTGGATCAGATCGCCCAGCGTCGGGATCTGCTCGCCCGGGTGCAGCGTGTACGCCCGCTGGTCCAGCCCGGACCGGCGGATGGCGGCGGCGGTGTCGGCCGGGGTGGTCGCGTCCTGGATCACCAGCATCAGCACCTCGTTCGGGTGCTCGTCCAGGAAGGACCGGACCTCGCCGAGCGCCTCCTCGAAGGGCACCGCGCCGAGCTCGCAGTAGTTGTGGCACAAGTAGATGCCTCGCTTCGCCCCGGCCGCGGGCGGCGCCTGCTTGGAGAGCTCCTCGGCGCGGGCGGCGATGGCCGGGTCGATGTCGTCGCCGGGGGGTGCCTTCAGCTCGGCGGCCCGGTCGGTGATCACGATCGGCGTGCGGCTGCCCGGGAGCTGGGCCGACGAGGGCACGCCGTAGTGGGTGTCGATGAACAGGGCCCGCACGCCGGCGTCGAGCTGGTCGCCGATCGTGCCGATCTGCTCGGCGAACAGGAACCCCGGGTACAGCGCGGACGACATCGAGTTGTGGCTGCCCGGGAACATGGCCAGGTTGAGCGGCAGGTCGCACAGCGACTGGGCGCCGTTGCACTCGGGCTTGCCCGCCGCCTCGGCCCGGGTGGCGGTCCGCTCGGTGAACACCACCAGCCCAGCCGCCATCAGGCCGGTGAGCACGACGAAGGAGGTGGCCAGCACGGCCAGCCGTCGCCGCCGGTAGGTCCGGGTGCGGGACGTTGGCGCCACCACCCGTTGGGCCAGGCTCAGCAGCTCCGTGGTGCCCGCGTAGGTGAGCAGCAGGCCGAGCCCCACCACCATCGTCCGCAGCCAGAAGTCGACCTCGGTCACCACCAACAGCCCGACGAAGATCCCGGCGACGCCGAGACCGACGGTTCCGCGGGTCGTGGCTCGCCGGCGCTCGACCCAGCGTCGCACCGCCGCCACCATGGCGCTCGGGTCGAAGCGGTGACCGGCATCGGTCGATGCCGCGGCCGCCACCACCGCGCCGTAGCCGGCCACCCACAGGCCGGTGGTCAGCAGGTCACGCAGCGCGCCCGACAACCCGGCCCCGACGGCATCGGAGAGGCGGGGATCGCTGATCGAGCGGCGGACCAGGAACACCGCGAGCTGCACGACGGCGGCGGTGAGCAACCCGCCGGCCACGATGCCCCACCCGACCCGGCGCACGCCCCGGCGGCGGTCCTCGGCCAGCGCCACCGATGCGGCACCGAGGACCACCGCGCCCAGGAGGCCGCCCCCGGCCAGGTTCCCGGCGATGTCGTCGAGGGACCAGATGCGCAGCTTGGCCAGGCGGTGGGTGGTGTCGGCCAGGCTGTTGCCCAGAGAGCCGTTGAAGCTCTGGCCCTTCGACGCGGTCGCCGGCAGCTGCAGGTTGCTGACGATGATGTCCACCGAGTCCGACAGGTCGAGCGACGCCCCGTTCGGGTTCGACGACAACAGGGACTTGTGCACCTGGTACACCGCGGTGCGGAAGATCGACCGGAAGGTGTCGGTGTCGACCACCGCCTCGACCGCGACCTGGAAGGCGGGACGGAAGTCGACGGCCTGCTTGTTGCCGCTGCGGGCGAGCTGCTCGGTGAGGCGCGCCGCCAGCTCGCGGCGGACCGTCGGGTCGTCGAGCAGCTCGACCGCCCGGTTGCTGAACGACGAGCTCTCGTAGAGCGTGCTGCGAGCCCAGTTGGCGATCAGGCCGATCGGCAGGAGCACCACCGCCAGCCCGAGCAGGAGCCGCCCGGCATACCGACGCATGCGGGATCCGTTCAGGATCGTCCCCTGGGGCCCGTGCCGGACCACCAGCTCCCCCTCACGAGTGGGGCCTCGATCGCACCCGGTCGACGAGATCGTGGATCGAGTCGATGACCAGCTTCGGGTTGTCGAGGTGGATGTAGTGGGAGGCGTTCGTCCTGCTGACGTGCCGCCCCTCAGGGAACTTCTCGGCGAACGTGTCCTGCGCCTCGAGCTGCGACGCCCACAGCGCATCGGTGAAGTCCTTGGTCACGAACGCCGGCAGCGTTCCTGACGCGTGACCGGCGTCGATCACCTCGGCGGTGAACGGCCACCGGTCGGCCGTCAGCACGATGACCGGGACCGTCGGCATCGGCGGCGCCGCCCGCAGCTCCGGGACGACCGCCGACGTGTAGAAGGTCTCCTCCGATCCGGGCGGCCGGCCCTGCGACACCGGGTCGTTCAGCTTCTCGAAGTTCGCCACCTGGTCCGGCGTGAGGCCGTCGCCCAGGTCCTCGCTCAACGCGTCGTCGAAGACGACCGCGGCGACCTCCGCCGGGTGGGCTCCAGCGAAGAGCCGGACGATGGGACCGCCGAGCGAATGGCCGACCAGCACGAACGGCCCGGCCTCGTGGGCCGAGGACAGCAGCCGAGCGAGGTCGGCGGCGGAGTCCTGCACCGTGGCCGGCGTCGGCACCGGGGTCGACCGGCTCAGCTCGTACCCCGACCCGTCGGCCTTCTCGGTCGCCGTCCCCGGACGGTCGTACGCGCACACCCGGGTGAACCTGGCCACACCGGGGAACACCGCCCGACCCGGCCGGGGTGGCTCGTCACTCGTCGTCATCCAGGTGTCCGCGCGGTCACCGAGGCCCGCCACCAGGACCACCGTCGGGCTCCCGCTGCCTCGGCACACCAGGTAGATGGAGCGCCCGTTTCCCAGGTCGACGGGACCGGCGACGTCGCGCTGGGCGGCACCAGAGCCGGCCTTGGCGTCGCGCCCGCCGTCGCCACCCGCCTGGGGGGCGGTGGCGGCCGAGCTGCACCCGGCCAGCAGCACTGCGACGACGAGCCCGCCGATCACCGAGGGCCGACCACGCCGACCAGACGCAGGCGGGCGCTTCGACACCGGGCGACCCTAGAGCGGAACGCGGTCAGCGCGACGATCGTCGGCACGGCCACGCCAGGTAGTGGGACGGACCGCACGAGGCCCTCCACCAGCGAGGGCCTCTGACCTGCGTGTTCGTTGGTGGCGGGGGCAGGATTTGAACCTGCGACCTTCGGGTCATGAGCGATTCGAACCCGATACAGCCAGTGTCGCCGAATGCTGCTCAGTGCCCCTGAGCAGGGAATTCTCGTGACGGCGGGTGCAGCTGGCGCGCCGAGACCGTGCTCATACGGGCGTGTTCGTGAGACAACTCGTCAGACATTCCGACCCCGGTGCCGACGACACATCCATACGGAGAGTGCTGCGCCAGGTCAGCAGCAGTCGCCCAGCTCCTTGGTGCGCCAGTGCTCGATGCCTTCTCGGCCGGCCACGTAGACGATGCCGAGGCCGGCGAGGGGGTCGGCCCACCACCAGCCGAACAGGGTGTTGAGGCCGAGTCCGGTGAGCAGGATGGCGGACAGCCAGACGCACAACGTCGTCTCGGTCGCGTCGGCGCTGACGGCGCGGCTGCCGAGCTGTTCGCCGACGCGTCGCTTGGCCCGGGCGAGCAGCGGCATCACGATGAGCGAGACGATGGCGAGGCCGATGCCGAACAGGCTCTGGTCGGGATCGGCTCCGGTGAGCAGCTTGCGGACCGACTCGGCCCCGACCCCCGCGGCGATGAGCAGGAAGGTGATGGCGATGAGCCGCACGGCCCGATGCTCGGCGGCCTGGGACAGCTCCTCGCCGTGGCGTTCTTTGGCGAGGCGCCACACGATCACCGCGCCGGCGAAGACCTCGGCGTAGGAGTCGGCGCCGAAGCCGACGAGGGCGATGGAGCCGGCCGCGATTCCTGCGGCGATGCCGGCGACGCCTTCGATGGTGTTCCAAGCGATGGTGAACCAGGCGAGCCGGCGCCCGCGACGGACGACTGCGGGCCGGTCGGCGAGCACGTGCTCGGCGGTCACGACGTGTCGGCCTCGACACACGGGTGCAGGGGCAGCACCGACAGCACCCTCAAGGCGTCCGCGACGAGGGATCGGCGAGGGCGTAGCGGACCCCGCGCCCTTCGTACGTCGCGGTCACGAATCCCATCCGCGGAGACAGGCGAGGTGGTTCGACATCCCGGAGCGTCGTCGTCGATGTCAATCCTGCGGTCGTTGCTGTTGTCGAGGATGGCGGTGCCGAGGTACTCGGCGAAGAGGCGCCGGCCGAGGGCAGGTCGCTCGGTCATGCCCGCGGCGCGAGGCCGAGCTCGGCGATGAGCTTGCGGACTCGGTCGCCGATCTCGTCGCGGATGGGGCGCACCTGCTCGACCGGTAGGCCGGCTGGGTCGGCGAGCTCCCAGTCCTCGTGGCGCTTGCCCGGGACGATGGGGCAGGCGTCGCCGCAACCCATGGTGATGATGACATCGGCGGCGCGCAGGACGTCTTCGTTCCACGGCTTCGGGTAGGCGCTCGCGATATCGACGCCGGCTTCGCCCATCACCGCGATCGCCGCAGCGTTGACTTCGCTCCCGGGGTTGGACCCGCCGGAGAACACTTCGACTTGATCACCCGCGAGGTGATCGAGCCAGCCGGCTGCGATCTGGGATCGGCCGGCGTTGTGCACGCACAGGAACACGACGCTGGGCTTGTCGGTGGTCATCTTTCCCTCCAGTTTGGCGGCTGCTCGGAGGCGATCCCGTGCGTAACGTTCGACGAACAGCGGCACCCCGGTGAACTCGGGGGTGCAGCCGCGGCGCGACGTCGGCGATCAGATTGCGCTGCTCGAGCTCGACGTGCAGCGAGTCGAAGGAATCGTCGGTCACGCTGGCCTCCATGGGCGGGTGGGTCGATCGGCTGGCACGACCAGCGGGACGAGTTCAGCGATCCGCTCTTCGAGCTCGTCGGCGGCGGCGGCGAACGCGGCAGCGGCGCCGCCCTCAGCCGGGTCGGCGATCGACCAGTGCAGGGCGCGGCCCGACTGCAGCGGCTGGCGACGGAGCTGCTCGTGGGCACGGTCGCACACGGTGACCACGAGATCCGGATCGATCTCGAGGTGGTCGATGCCGGTCGGGACGGCGGCTCCGAGGTCGAGGCCCCGCCGAGACGCCGTACGACGCGCTTGGGGGTGCACCTGCTCGGCCGGTTCCGTCCCGACGCTGGTCGCCGGCACCTCATGGCGGGCGTTCCACAGCGCGGCGGCGACGTCGCCGACATCGGTGACCTTCGGCCCTGCCCGGCGCCATGCCCGTCAGCGCACAGTGGCGACGTGGCCGTTTCGATCGTCGTTGAACCAACGAACGTCGAAACCGATCAGGCGAGCCATGTCTTCGCCGCGCTCGCGGATCCTGCTCGGCGGGCGATCCTGGCGACGCTCGCTGACGCCGGCCGGTGCGTCTGCGACATCCGCACCGTCGTGCCGATCGCCGCCAACCTCCTCTCCTACCACCTGAAGGTGTTGCGGGAGGCGGGCCTGATCGAAGGCCACCGTCATGGCCGGTGGATCGACTACCGGCTCAACGACGGCGCCGCTGCGCTCGTGGCGGCGGCAGTCGGTGCTGCGGGCTTCGATGCTGTCATCGATCAGCCGGCCGGCTGCGCGTCGATGTGCGAAGTGCCGTCATGACGACGACCTCACCTGAGCACGAGATGCCCACTGCCGCAGATGCCGCGGTACTCGAGCGGCTCTCGGTGCTCGACCGGCTCCTGCCGGTGTGGATCGGGGCGGCCATGCTGCTCGGGCTCGGGCTCGGCCGCTTGTTCCCCGGGCTCAACGACACGCTGGACCGCGTCCGCATCGGCACGGTCTCGTTACCGATCGCCATCGGGCTGCTGTTGATGATGTACCCGGTGCTGGCCAAGGTCCGCTACGACGACCTCGGCCACGTCACCGGCGACCGGCGAATGCTCGGCACCTCGCTGGTCCTCAACTGGCTGGTCGGTCCGCTGCTGATGTTCACGCTCGCGTGGGTGTTCCTGCCCGACCTGCCCGAGTACCGCACCGGGCTGATCATCGTCGGCCTCGCGCGGTGCATCGCCATGGTGCTCATCTGGAACGACCTCGCCTGCGGGGATCGCGAAGCCGCCGCCGTGCTCGTCGGTCTGAACTCCCTGTTCCAGATCGTCGCCTACAGCCTGCTCGGCTACTTCTACCTCGAGCTCCTCCCCGGCTGGTTGGGGCTCGAGCAGTCCTCCATCCACTTCTCGGTCGTGGCCGTGGCACGCGCCGTCGCCGTGTTCTTGGGTGTCCCGCTCGCCGCCGGGTATCTCACCCGCCGTTGGGGCGAAGCCCGCCGCGGCCGCGAGTGGTACGAGACCCGCTTCCTCCCCCGCATCGGCCCGGTCGCGTTGTGGGGGCTGCTGTTCACCGTCGTGGTCCTGTTCGCGCTGCAGGGCGACAAGATCACCAACAACCCGCTCGACGTCGCCCGCATCGCCATCCCGCTGCTCGCGTACTTCGGGTTGATGTGGACCGGCGCGTTCGTGCTCAGCGCCCGGCTGCGGTTCGGCTACCCGCGTTCGGCCAGCGTCGCCTTCACCGCGGCGGGCAACAACTTCGAGCTCGCCATCGCCGTGGCCATCAGCGTGTTCGGCGTCACCTCCGGCCAAGCCCTCGCCGGCGTCGTCGGTCCCCTCATCGAAGTGCCCGCGCTCGTCGCCCTCGTGTACGTCGCGCTGTGGGCGCGCCGCCGTTTCTTCCCGACCGAGGAGCTCCACCCGTGAACGGTTACGACTGCGCCATCGCCGGCGCCTACCGCGACGCCGTCGCTGTCTGTGCCGACTGCGGAGCGGCGGTGTGCGTCGAACACGCCGTCCCCGCCCGGCACTGGCTCACCCGCACCCAGCTCATCAACCGGGTCGAACGTCGCCGTCCCAGGGTGACGACTCGGACCGCGTCCTCCCCGTGATGGTCACGGTCGACGCCAACCAAGCGGTGGCCGACGTCGCCTACCGGCTGAGCGAGGTCGTCGCGATCTACCCGATCACTCCCGCGTCGGCGATGGGTGAGCACGCGGATGAGTGGGCGGCGAAGGGCCGGCCGAACCTGTGGGGTGCAGTCCCGCGGGTGGTGGAGATGCAGTCGGAGGCAGGCGCGGCGGGAACGGTGCACGGCGCGCTGCAGGGCGGCGCGCTGGTCACGACGTTCACGGCGTCTCAGGGGCTGCTGTTGATGCTGCCCAACCTGTACAAGATCGCTGGCGAGCTGACGTCGTGCTGCATCCATGTGGCGGCGCGCAGCATCGCCACCCACGCCCTGTCGATCTTCGGGGACCACTCCGACGTGATGGCCGCCCGGGCCACCGGGTGGGCGCTGCTCGCGTCGGGCAGCCCGCAGGAGGCGCAGGATCTCGCGGCCATCGGCCACGCCGCGACGCTGGTGGCGCGGGTGCCGTTCCTGCACTTCTTCGACGGATTCCGCACCTCGCACGAGATCCAGAAGATCGCTGCGGTCGACGACGAGCTGCTGGCCGCGCTGGTCGACGCCGACGCCATCGCCGCCCACCGCGACCGGGCGCTCAACCCTGACCGTCCGGTGGCGCGGGGGACCTCGCAGAATCCCGACGCGTTCTTCCAGGGCCGCGAGGCCACCAACCCGTTCTACGACCGCTGCCCGTCCGCCGTGGCCGACACGATGGAGCGGTTCGCCGCGCTGACCGGCCGCCGTTACGGGTTGTTCGACTACGTCGGCCACCCTGACGCCGAGCGGGTGGTCGCGATGATGGGCTCGGGCGCCGAGTGCGCGCACGAGACCGTCGACGCGCTCGTCGCCCGCGGCGAACGAGTGGGCTTGGTGAAGGTGCGCCTCTACCGGCCGTTCGCCATCGACGCGTTCCTCGCCGCGCTGCCAGCGTCGGTGCGGTCGGTGGTCGTGCTGGACCGCACCAAGGAGCCGGGTGCGACCGGCGAGCCGCTGCTCCTCGACGTCACCGCCGCGTTGGCCGACGCCGTCACCCGCGGCACCCGGTCGGCGTTGCCGCGAATTCTCGGCGGCCGCTACGGGCTCGGCTCCAAAGAGCTCACCCCGGCGATGGTGAAGGCCGCGCTCGACGAGCTCGACGCGCCGGCGCCGCGCACCCGGTTCACCGTCGGCATCACCGACGACGTCACCGGGCTGTCTCTTGCGGTCGACGACTCCTTCGATGCGGAGCCGGCGGGTGTGACCCGCGCCGTGTTCTACGGGCTCGGCTCCGATGGCACGGTCAGCGCCAACAAGGCGACCATCCGCATCATCGGCGACGCCACCGACGACGCCTGCCAGGGCCATTTCGTGCTCGACTCCAAGAAGGCGGGGTCCACCACCGAGTCGCACCTGCGGTTCGGTCCCGCCCCGATCCGCTCCACCTACCTGATCGGCCGGGCCGGGTTCGTTGCCGTGCACGATCCGAGCTTCCTGGATCGGCTCGACGTGCTCGACCGCGCCGACCGCGGCGCCACCGTGCTGCTCAATACCCCGGTCGCTCCGGAGCACCTGTGGGCCGGGTTGCCACAAGAGGTGCAAGCGACGCTGATCGAGCGGGGCTGCCGGCTGTTCGTCATCGACGCCCACCGGCTGGCCGAGAGCCACGGTCTCGGCCGGCGCATCAACACGATCATGCAGGCGTGCTTCTTCGCGTTGAGCGACGTCCTTCCCATCGACGACGCGATCGCACGCATGAAGGACGAGGTCGCCGCGACATGGGGGAAGCGCGGCTCCGAGGTGGTGCGCCGCAATACCGCCGCCATCGATGACGCCGTCGCCGCCCTCCACGAGGTCCCGATCTCCTCGACCGTCGACGCCGTGCGGGGGCGGCGGGCAGCGGTGCCGGAGGGCGCGCCCGAGTTCGTGCAGCGCGTCACCCGCCTGCTGCTCGAAGGTCACGGCGACCGGCTCCCGGTCAGCGCCTTCCCGCCCGACGGGACCTGGCCGACCGGGACCAGCCGGTTCGAACGGCGCGACATCGCGCTCGACCTGCCGATCTGGGAACCCGACCTGTGCGTGCAGTGCAACCGCTGCTCGATGATCTGCCCGCACGCCGCCATCCTCACCAAGGTCTTCGACCCCGCCGCCGCCGCCGGCGCACCAGCAACCTTCCGGTCGGTGCCGGAGGGCTACACCCCCGAGCTCGAGGGCCTGTCCTTCACGGTGCAGGTCGCCCCGGATGACTGCACCGGCTGCGGGTTGTGCGTCGAGGTCTGCCCGGCCCGGGACCGCACCCGACCGCGCCGCAAGGCCATCAATCTCCGACCCGCAGAGGAGCACCGCGACGCAGAGCGTGAGGCGTTCGCGTTCTACCGGACGCTTCCCGACGTCACCCGGTCGCGCATCCCCCGCACGCGCTCGGGTCTGGCGCTGCTCGAGCCGCTCTTCGAGTTCTCCGGCGCGTGCGCCGGGTGCGGTGAGACCCCGTACCTGCGGCTGCTCACCCAGCTTGTGGGCGACCGGCTCATCATCGCCAACGCCACCGGATGCTCGTCGATCTACGGCGGGAACCTCCCCACCATCCCCTACACCACCGACGCGCACGGGCGGGGGCCGGCGTGGAACAACTCGCTGTTCGAGGACAACGCCGAGTTCGGCCTCGGCATCCGCCTCGGCGCCGACACCCTCGCCCGCCGCGCCCACGCCCTCCTCGAACAGCTCGCACCGCAGCTCCCCGGTGAGTTCGTCGACGCGCTCACCGGGCCATGCGAAGCCGGCGACGACGCCGCGATCGAAGCACGCCGCGACGCCGTCGATCAGCTCCGCGCACTTCTCGACGGCGTCGACGGCGGCGACGAGCTCGCCCGCTGCGCCGACGCGCTGGTGCCCCGCTCGGTGTGGCTGGTCGGCGGTGACGGCTGGGCCTACGACATCGGCTTCGGCGGCCTCGACCACGTCCTCGCCTCCGGCCACGACGTCAACGTGCTGGTGCTCGACACCGAGGTGTACTCCAATACCGGCGGCCAGCAATCCAAGGCCACCCCCCTCGGCGCCGTCGCCAAGTTCGCGTCCGCCGGCAAGGAGACAGCGAAGAAGGACCTCGGTCTGCTGGCCATGAGCTACGGCCACGTGTACGTCGCCAGCGTCGCCCTGCAGTCCCACACCAAGCAGACGCTCACCGCCATGCAGGAAGCCGAGAGCTACCACGGCCCCTCGCTGGTGATCGCGCACACCCCGTGCATCGCGCACGGCTACGACCTCGTCGACTCCCCCGCGCAGCAACGCCGGGCGGTGCGCAGCGGCGCCTGGCCGCTGTTCCGGTTCGACCCCCGCCGCATCGACGCCGGCGAGTCCCCACTGGTCATCGACGCCGACCCCGCATCGCTGCCGCTGCGCGACTACCTGGAGCACGAGACGCGGTTCCGCATGGTCGAGCTCGCCGACCCCGACCGCTACGAACGCCTCGTCACCGCTGGCGAAGCCGCCGTCGCCCGCCGCCACGCCCTCTACGAGCAGCTCGCCCGCATCCACCTACCCGCGAACGAGCACGGCGATGGTTGAGCTCAGCACCGACTGGCTCGGGTTGCGACTGCGCAGCCCGCTCGTGGTCGGCGCGTCGCCCCTCACCCGCACCGTCGACGACGCCCGCCGCGTCGTGGACGCCGGCGCCGCGGCTGTCACCTTGGCGTCGCTGTTCGAAGAGGATCTCGTCGCCGACCAGCTCGCCGCCCACCGGTTCCTCGACGCTGATGTCGATCACGACGCCGAAGCACGCTCGTTCCTGCCCGACATCGACGGGGCGCTCACCGGCCCAGGCCCAGTGCTGCGCCACCTCCAAGCGTTGCGGACCGCGCTCGACGTGCCCGTGATCGCCTCACTCAACGGCATCACGCCCGGCGGTTGGACCGACCTCGCCCGCCAGCTCGCCGACGCCGGCGCCGACGCCCTCGAGCTCAACCTCTACGAGCCGCCCGTCGCGCTCGACCAATCCAGCGCCCAGATCGAAGACCGCCAGCTCGACGTCGTCGCCGCCGTCGTGGCCGCTGCCGGTTCCGTTCCGGTGGCGGTGAAGGTGTCGCCCTTCTACGCCGGGCTGCCCGCCTTCGCCGCCCGCCTCGCCCACGCCGGCGCCGCCGGGATCGTGGTGTTCAACCGCTTCTATCAACCCGACGTCGACCTCGACACCCTCGACGTCGACCGCCACCTCGTGCTGTCCACCTCCACCGAGCTGCCGCTGCGCCTCCACGCCCTCGCCGTCCTGCACGGCCGCGTCGCCCTCTCCCTCGCCGCCACCGGCGGCGTCCACACCGGCCTCGACGCGGCCAAAGCGATCGTGTGCGGCGCGTCCGTCGTGCAAGTCGTCTCGGCCATCCTCGACGGCGGCGCCCACGCCCTCGCCCGCATCCAAGCCGAGCTGACCGACACGCTCGACGGCCGCGGCTACCGCAGCGTCGCCGAAGCCCGCGGCGCCATGGCGCTCGACAACGTCGCCGACCCGACCGCATGGGAGCGGCACAACTACTCCCGCCTCCTGCACAGCTGGCCACCCTCACGAACGCGGAGATCACCATGACCGACACCAAGAAGCCCGACCTGTGGCACGGCATCCCCCGCGAAGAGATCCCCTGGGTGCCCAACGTCGACGCCGACGCCTGCATCGGCTGCCAGCTCTGCTACGTCACCTGCGGCCGCGCCGTCTACGAGATGGACGACGGCGTCGCCGTCGCCGTCGACGCCATGAACTGCGCCGTCGGCTGCTCGACGTGCGGCAACATCTGCCCGACCGGCGCCATCACCTTCCCGCCCATGGACGCCGTGTGGAAGCTCGAGCGTGAACGCCAGATCTTCCGCACCGTCAAGAAGGAAGCGGCCAAGAAGCACGAACGCGCCGACATGGCCAAAGCCCGAGCCGAGGCCCAGGCCGCGCTCGAACACGTCACCACCCGAGCCCGCGTCGAGGTCGCCGGCGAGTTCGGCGACAAACGATTCCTCATCCGCCTCGAAGACCTTCTCGCGGACCGCCCCTACGACATCGTCAACCTCCACCTCGACGTCCCCACCGTCAAAGGTGCCCGGGCCAAGGCGCCTGCCTTCATGGCCTTCGAAGTCACCTCCGAGACCCAAGAGGACATCGAGTCGTTCCTCGCCGAGGTCCACGCCCTCGTCCGCGACGCCGCCCTCGTTCTCGTCGGCACCACCCGCCTCTGACCATCGCCGCAACACGCGTCAGGAGCTGTCATGCCCGGATCCGTCGTCGCCTCCTCCGTTCGAACCCCGATCGCCAAGCTGTCGGGCGCGCTGGGGGCTTCACCGCCACCGACCTCGGCGGCATCGCCATCAAGGCCGCGCCCGAACGGGCGGGCGTGGCGCCGCATCTCGTCGACTGCGTGATCCTGGTCGGCGAGGTAGAGGGCGTTGATGCCCGACAGGCACAGCTTGTTGGCGGTGAGAGCGGGACGTCCATCGGGACGCCGGCCGCCACGGCGGCTGGGCGGGCGCAGATCTGGCCCTGCCCCGCCTGGAGGACGTGGCCCATCTGCTGGCCAAGGCCCGCGGCTGCCGGGTGGGCAAAGCGAGCTCATCGACGCCATGATCCACGACGGCTCCGCCCCGCCTTCGTGCCCCACGGCACCATCACCGCCGGCAGCGCCTCACAACTGTCAACGGCGGCGCCATCGCCCTCGGCCATCCCGTCGGCATGTCCGGCGTCCGTATCGTGCTCACCCTCGTCAACGAGCTCCGCCGGCGCGGCGGCGGCCTCGGCGCAGGCGCACTCCGCGGCGGCGGCCAAGGCGACGCCGCCTTCATCCGCACGATCTGACCTTTCCCCGGCCCGGCCGCGTCACGACCGGCCCGCGTCATGACCTCAGCAGCAGGACGACGCGCTCGCCGGCGTCGAGGCCGCGCCGAGCGTCACCGGCTCCGCAGCCGGCGCGCAGCACACCGCCGTCTCGCCGTCGCCAACGATCTCGTTGATGAGCTGGTCGGAGTCGCCGGTCTTCACATACCACTCCCACTTGGCGCCGTCCGGATCCGTCACCCACGTCTCGACCTTGGTGGCGTAGCAACAGATCGTGTCGTCGATCCCGGTCGTGTCCAGGCCCGTGCCCGACAGCCGCGCCTCGGCGGCCTCGACCTCCGCCGCCGACTCGGTCTCCACGCCCAGGTGGTTGATGGTGCCGCCCTCGGCGCCTTCGAACAGGACCAGCTTCAGCGGCGGATCGGCGATGGCGAAGTTGGCGTAGCCGGGCTTGCGCTTGGCCGGCTCGGCGCCGAACAGCCTTGAGTAGAACTCGACCGCCTGGTCGAGGTCAGAGACGTTGAGAGCGAGCTGGACTCGGGACACAGGGAGATCTCCACCAGATTGATTGACGGTTATCGATGTGAAACGCACTGTATCGGTACATCGACGGATGTCAATACGCTCTCGTCGTGGAGGATGCCGTGCAACGCCGCTGCGGGCGAGATCTGCACGTGTGATCTGACCGTGCCGCTCGACCGCTCGCGGCCCACCGTCAGCCATCACCTCCGCGCGCTCACCGAAGCCGGGTTGCTCCAGCGCGACGAGCGCGGCAAGTGGGCCTGGTACCGCGTCCTACCCGAGCGCCTCGCCGTCCTGCGCGATGCCCTGGGCACCTCGACGGAGTCGCGACGCGCACCGAGGTGTCGCACCGCAACATCCGCCGGCACCATGACCGCTGCGTGCGACGTCGACGGTCGAATCGTCACCGAACCCACTCGATCCGGGACCGTCCGCGACCGTGGACAACTGGGCCTACGCGAGGATCAGTGACATGGCGTTGTCACCAGATTCCACACGCCGCATCTACGACCGCGTCGGTCGCCTGCAGGACACCCAAGGCTTCTACGAACACGCCGCCCTCGACGACCTGGTCAGCCATGGCGACTTCGGTGCCGCCCAGCGGGTGGTCGAGATCGGCTGCGGCACCGGTAAGTTCGCCCGCGACCTCCTCGATCACCACCTCCCCGGCGACGCCACCTACCTCGGCATCGAGCTGAGCCAGAAGATGGCGCGCATCGCCCACGACAGGCTCGCGCCCCACCCCGACCGGGCGGCGGTCGACGTGGCCGACGCAGCCACCGACTGGCCCGCCGCAGCCACCGGCGCAGACCGGGTGGTCGCCAACTACGTGTTCGACCTGCTCGACACCGAAACCACCGCCACGCTGCTCAACCACGTTGCCGCTGCCTTGTCGTCGAGCGGGGTGCTCTGCGCCGCCAGCCTCACCACCGCACCGCACGGTGCCGCCCGCCTCACGGCTGCGGCGTGGACCGCAGTCTGGAGATTCCGGCCCACGCTCACCGGCGGCTGCCGTCCGATCTCGCTCGGCGCCACGCTCGAGGACCTGGGCTGGTCGCTCCAGCACCGCAACGTCGTCACCGCCTGGACGCTCAGCTCCGAGGTGGTCGTCGCCCAACCACCCGGACCCGCCAACTCCACCTTCACGATCGAGACCTACCAGCACCCGGGAGAACACCCCCGGAACCCGGCAGAACACCCCGACAACGACAGCGGCCCAGGCCTGTGACCTGGGCCGATGCGCTCTCGTTGGTGGCGGGGGCGGGATTTGAACCCGCGACCTTCGGGTTATGAGCCCGACGAGCTACCAGACTGCTCCACCCCGCGGCGGACTGAAGACGTTACCGCTCCCCCGCGCCGGCGGCAACCGAGCACGGCGCGATCGCTAGCCGCTGGGCTTGATGGCGGCGACACCGGTGACCGGCGCGGTCGTGGGGGCGGCGGCGGGCGCGGTGGTGCTCGGGGCGGTGGTCGACGGGGTGAAGCCCGGCAGCGTCGGCGGGGCGGTCGTGCTCGGCGTGGTGGTACCGGCGCCACCCGTGCCCGACGTGCCACTGGTGCCCGTCCCGATGCCACCGCGGAGCTGCTCGAGCTGCTGGACCAGCTGCTTGGCCTGGTTCACGGCGTTCTGGTAGCCGCCGAGGTCGCCCTTGGCCAGGGCGGCGTCGGCGTCGGCGAAGGCGGTGTTCAGGTCGGCCAGCAGCTTGTCCTCGCCGGGCGTGGCGGTGCCCGGCGGGTTGGTGGCCTGGCCCGGGTTGGTGCCGTTGCCGGGGCTGGTCGCCTCCTGCGTGCCGGGCGAGGACCCGAACAGCTTGGTCAGCGAGTCGGCCAGGGTCGAGCTCACCGCCACCCGGAACCCCGCCTTGGCGTCCTGGTAGCCGACGATCACGTTCTTCAGCAGGGGCACCTGGTTGGCGCCCTCGTTCTGCACGTACAGCGGCCGCACGTACAGGATGCTCTGGTCGATCGGCACCATGATCAGGTTGCCGAGCAGCACCTGCGAGCCGTTCTGGTTCTGCAGGGTCTGGATCTGCGACACGTTGGGGTCGGCGTTGAACTTGCTGGCCGCGATCTCCGGGCCGGGGGGCGCGGCGTCGTTGGGCACGTCGAAGGTCGTCAGCTCGCCGTAGTGGGCGGGGTCGCTCTTCACCGCCATGAAGGCGCGCAGGGTCTTGGTGACCGACGAGTCGCCCCGGGGCACGAACGGTCGCAGCAGCACGAAGGACTCGGCGTCCTCGTTGGGCAGCCGCACCAGCTGGTAGTAGGGGGGGATCTTCTTCTGGTTGCGGTCCGACGCGGCCGCGGCGTTGGGGGCGGTGGTGGTCGTCACCCCGCCGCCGTCACCCCCGCCGGCGGTGTCGGTGGCGGTGGTCGAGCGGACCGAGACCCCCGGGTCGGCGGCCACGTTCCAGGAGTCCTGCTGGCTGTAGAAGTCCTGCGGCGAGTCGATGTGGTACCGGCCCCACATGGTGGTCTGCACCGTGAAGAGGTCCTCGGGGTACCGGAAGTGGGCCTTGATCTCGGCGGGGGCCTTGGCGTCGGAGGTGAACAGCTTCGGGAAGATCTTCTGGTACGACCGGATCAGCGGGTCGTTGTGGTCGATCACGTAGAGCTTGATGGTGCCGTCGTAGGCGTCGACCACGCCCTTCACCGAGTTGCGGGCGTAGTTGAACGACTTGTCCTTCAGGTCGCTCGTCGGGTCGACGTCGTCGGTCACCGCCCGCTGGGCGTTCGGCAGCCGGTTGGTGGTGGTGTAGGCGTCGACGATCCACTGCAGGTGGCCGTTCGGGCCGACCACCAGGTACGGGTCGTGGTCGAAGGACAGGAACGGGGCCACCTGCCGCAGGCGCTCCCGCACGTTGCGCTCCATCAGCAGCTTGGACTGGCCGGTGATGTTGCCGGAGATGAGCGGGTTGGGGTCGCCGAAGCGCAGCGCGAACGCCGAGCGCTTCAGGAACCCGCTGAGCCCGTCGCCGAGCTTCACCCCGTCCTTGCCGGTGTAGTTGCGGCGCTTGGTCCCCGAGTTGTCCTGGTAGTCGATCTCCTGCTGGTTGCTGTCGACCACCACGTAGTCGGTCTGCTGCTGGCCGATGTAGATGCGGGGCTGGGTCACGGCGGGGGCCCCCGGAGCGGTCTCCACCGGGATGTTGCTCTCGATCAGCCTCGGCCCGCCCTCGGTGGTGGTGGCGTTGGCCGGCGACATCACCAGGCCGTAGCCGTGGGTGTAGAGGAGGTGCTGTGACTCCCACGAGCTGGGCGCGCCCGACGAGTTCAGCTCGCGACCGGCCACCATCACCTGGGTCTGGGTGCCGCCGAGGAGGTACCGGTCGACGTCGACGTCGTTGATGCCGTAGTACGCCTTGAGCGCCTGGGTCTGCTGGTAGTTCGCCCCCAGCAGCTGCTTGGCCGGGTCCCACAGCCGGATGTTGCTCACCGTCTGGGAGTTGTCGTCCAGGGTCGTGGCGTCGAGCGACGTGCTCGCCTGGAACGCCTGGGTCTTCACCCCGCCCAGGTTCAGCCCGTACCGGGTCGCGGCGATGTTGTTGCGGATGTAGGGCGCCTCCTTGGCCGACTCGGACGGCTCGACCCGGAAGCGCTGCACGAAGGTGGGCACCAGCTCGCCGGCGAGGATCGCCACGAACGCCCACAGCCCGACCGCCAGCACCGGCAGCACCCAGCCCCGCCGCCAGATGTTGACGATGAACAGCCCGAAGGCGAAGAACGAGATGATGATCAGCAGGTAGATGACCTTCAGCTGCACGTTGGCGTCGGTGTAGGTGGCGCCGTCGACCGTGCCCCGGGTCGAGAAGGTCAGCTCGTAGCGGCTCAGCCAGTACTGGGCGGCCTTGACCAGCGCCAGCACGCCGAGCAGCACCGACAGGTGGGCCTTGACCTGGGGCGTCACCCGCTGGATCGCCCCCTGGGTGCGGATGCCGCCGTTCAGGTAGTGGGCGGCGACCGACAGCAGCACCACGATCAGCACCGACGTGAACAGCCACCCGACCACGAAGTTCAGGAACGGGAGCTGGAAGACGTAGAAGCCGAAGTCGGTGTGGAAGGTGGCGTCCTTCTGGCCGAAGTCGACCCGGTGGGTGAAGAGCAGCCAGTCGGACCACTTGGAGGAGACGCCGGCCGAGGCGATCAGGGCGAACAGCAGGGAGACGCCGGCGCGCACCAGGCGGGCGTGGCGGCCGACCAGGTTGCGGTACCGCTGCACCACCTCCTCCTGCGGGCCCGACGGCGGGAACTGCGGGGCCAGCCGGTCGGCGATGAGCAGGTTCACCCAGGCCATGGCGAAGAAGGCCAGGAAGAAGATGACGGTGAGCGCCGACTTGGCGCCGAGCAGGGTCCGCCACACCGAGGTGAGCCCCACCGAGTCGAACCACAGGTAGTCGGTGTAGAAGCCGGCCACCGTCCGCAGCGAGGTGATCAGCACGAACAGGACGACGGCGGCGACGATCAGCACCACCCGACCCCGGCCGAAGCGCCCCTGACGTCGGCCGCGACGCGGTCGACGAGGGAGGTCTTCCTGCGGCCGCATCGGCGCGAACCCTACCGGAGCCCCCCTCCGCCGCAGCACGCGGCGAGCAGGTCAGCGACGACCGTCTCGCACCGACGGCTCGCCCGGTTCCGGAGCTCGGGTCGGGGTCAGACGGGGACGAGCAGGCAGCGGCAGCCCGGGTGGGCCAGCGGCTGCTGGTGGCCGGTGGGGAACGGCTCCCCCTTCGGCTGGGGTCCGGCCAGCGAGTTGTCCTCGCAGTCCGGGCAGGCGGCCGGCTCGGCGACCTCGGCCAGCCACACCAGCGACGCACCCGAGGGGGCGGCGGCGTAGACGCCCCGGGCGAAGGCGGCCAGCACGTAGTTGCGGGCGGCGTCGGCCAACCGCTGGGCCTTCCACTCGCGGTAGCAGGCCCGCAGGCGATCGCTCAGCTCGAACTCGTCGCCCTCGGCCTCGATGAAGCACCGCTCGATGCGCTCCCGCAACGGGCCCACCAGGTCGGCGGCCAGGGTGTCGGCCAGGTCGTTCACCCGGGGCCGCTTGGCCGACCCCGACGGCGCCTTCGCCCCCGCCTCGGCCGCCAGCTCGGCGTAGAAGGCCCAGCCGGCCTCGGCCGCGGCCGCCAGGTCGTCGACCGACGGGTCCGCGTACTGGCTGCGGTGCGCCCCCAGCTCGGGGGCCACCTCGGCGAAGGTGGCGTCGCCGGCCCGGCGAGCGGCGTCGAGCACGGTGTTCTGCTCGTCGGACAGCGCCCGCTTGAGCTTGCGGCCCAGCTTGCGCTCGATCCCGTCGATGCGGTGGTCGCGTCGCTCGAACAGGGAGGCGGCGCGCCCCGGATCGGCGGTGGCCACCGAGCCGTGGGACTCGGCCGCCTCGGCGCCGGGCTCGGGTCCGGCCCCGGCCCCGGCCGGCGAGCCGGTGCCCGTGGGGCTGAGGCCGAACGGGCCGCGGACCCAGCCGGCCGCCTCGTCGTCCGTCGCGTCGTCGCCGGCCGCGTCCGTGCCGGTCGGGTCGGTACCGGTCGGGTCGGCGCCGGCCGCGTCCGTGCCGGTCGGGTCGTCGCCGGTCGGGTCGGTGCCCGCGGCGTCGGTGCCGGTCGGGTCGGCGTCGGCTGTGGCCCCGCCCGCCGCGTCGGTGCCGGTCGCCGGCTCGGCGGTCTCGTCCGGCGGGGCCGCCCCGTTGGCCGGGGCCGGTCCGGCCTCGCTGGTCGCGGCCTCTGCGGTCGCGGCCTCGGCGGTCGCGGCCTCGGTGGTGGCGCCCTCGGTGGTGGCGCCCTCGGCGGCGGGCTCGCTCGACGGGTCGGCGTCGCCCGGTGCGGAGGCCTCCGGCTCGCCGGTGGCCGGGGCCAGGTCGCCGTTGGCGGCCTCGGGCTCGGCCTTGTCGTCGGCCCTCCCGGCCCGGATGCGGGCGAAGAGGGCGTCGACGTCGGCCTCGCTGGCCCCGCCGGGCTCGTCGGCGGTCGCCGTGGTCGTGGCGGCCGGCGCGTCCTCGGCGGCCGGGGACGGGATCGGCGGGGCCGGCACCGCGGGCCCGGGCGGCGCGACCTCGTCGGTGGCGCCGTCGCCCGCCGCCGTCGTGGGGCTCCGCCCGGGCTCGTCGCCCGCGGCCTCGCTGCGCTCGTCGGCGACCCCGTGGTCCAGCTCGGCAGCGGTGGGCGCGTCGACGTGCAGGCCGGCCGACGGAGCGGGCGGCGGCGCCTCGGCGGCCGGCCCGGCGTCAGCGCTGGCGGCTGCCGCCTCGGCCGACTCGGCGTGCTTGCGGAAGAGCCCGCGCCGGCGCCCGGGCTTGGACGGCCGGGTCTCGGACGTCGCCCCGGCCGGCGACGCGCCGGCCACCGGGTCACCGGCCACCGGATCACCGGCGTCTGGGCGGGCGGTCTCGACGTCGCCCGGCGCGCCGTCGGTGCCAGGCGGGGCGGGCATCGCCCCGCCCGCCAGCACCACGGTGCCGTCGCCGCCCTCGCCGGGCCTCGCGGCCGGCGTGGCTGCGGCCGGCTCGTCGCCCGTGCTCGCCGCGACCGGGTCGCCGGCCGCGCCCTCGCCGGTCGCGCCGTCCTCGCCGGTCGCACCGTCCTCGCCGGTCGCACCGTCCTCGCCGGTCGCACCGTCCTCGGCGACCTCGCCGTCGTCACCCGGCCCGTCGTCAGCCTCGTCTGCCGGCGGCCCGGCCGCCTCGGCGCCGCTGGCAGGGACCTCGGCCTCCCGGGCGGCGATCTCGTCCTCGGCGGCCGCCGCCCGCCGGGCCACCGCCTCGGCCGCCTCCCGGGCCTCGGGCAGCGCCCGGTCGAGCTCGACGGTGGCGTCGTCGGCCAGCTGGCGCACGGTGGAGTAGGCCTCGAGCAGCCGCTCGCGAGCCGCCCGCACCTGCTCGAGCTGGGCCTGGGAAGCCCGGCGCCGGCGGGCGATCTCGCGGTTCACCTCGTCGCGCTGGGCCCGGGCGTCGGCCAGCAGCGACTCGCCCCGGGCGCGGGCCCGGTCGACCTCGGCGGCGGCGTCCTCGACGGCCTGGGCCCGGATGGCCTCGGCCTCGCCGCGGATCTCGGCGGCGGCCGCCTCGGCCTCGGTCGTCCTCTCCTCGAGCACCGACCCGGCTTCGGATCGCATCCGCTCGGCATCGGCCTCGGCCTCGTCCCGCACGGCGCGGGCAGCGGCGTCGGCGTCCTCGCGCACCCCGGCGGCGTAGGTGTCGGCCTCCTCGCGGGTCTGGCGGGCGTCGGCATCGGCCTTCTCGCGCACCCCGGCGGCGTAGGTGTCGGCCTCCTCGCGGGTCTGGCGGGCGTCGGCATCGGCCTTCTGGCGGACGCCGACGGCGTAGGTGTCGGCCTCGGACCGGGTGGCGCTGGCCTCGTCGTCGGCCCGCTTGCGGACGTCGGTCGCATAGGCATCGGCCTCGGAGCGCTTGGCGTCCCGGTCGGCGTCGGCCTGCTGGCGCGTCTCGAGGGCGTACTCGTCGGCGGAGGTCCGGGTGGCCTCGGCGTCCTCGTCGGCCCGCCTGCGGACGTCGGTGGCGTAGGCGTCGGCGGCGGTGCGGGCCGACTCGGCTTCGGCGTCGGCCTGGCTGCGCACCTCCTCGGCGTAGGCGTCGGCCTCGGACCGCTGGGCCTGGGCGGCCTCGTCGGCCTGCTCCCGGGTGGCGGCGGCGTAGTCGTCGGCCGCGGTCCGGGTCTCGGCCGCCTCCCGGTTGGCGTCGGAGAGCGCCGAGGTGGCGTGCTCGTCGGCCTTGGAGCGGATCTGCTCGGCCGAGGACAGCGCCGTCTCGAGCACCCGGGCGGTCTCCTCGCCCAGCATGTGGGTGAGCTGGGTCGGGTCGAGCTCGGCGGTGGGCACCGCCCGCTGCTCGGCCACCGAGAGCCGCAGCAGCAGGGCGTCCTGCTCGGTCTTCAGGTCGCGCAGCGCGGCGGAGATGGCCGTCAGGTACTCCCTGACCTCGGCCTGGTCGAACCCCCGGAACGCGGTGTTGAAGGACCTGGTGGCGACGCTGTCGGCGTCGACCTGTCGTTCGCTGGGCGGATCGGACGGCATCGATCCGATGCTACGAGCGCCGGGGGCGACGGCCGCGGACCGTGGTCAGCCCGGCGGCGAGACCGCCTCGGCTCCGTTCGGGGCGGTCGTGACCGGCGCCGGCGCCGGGTACGACAGCGGGGTGCCGTTGATCGGCTGGCTCACCGCGGCGAGCAGCTCGGGCGCCCCGACGCCCTGGTCCATGGCCACCAGGCCCCACGAGGCGCCGGCGTCGCGGAAGGCGAAGACCTCCTCCCAGCGCCGGCCGTAGGTGCCCCTCGTGCCGAGGCCGCTGATGGCCGCCCCCACCATGGTCTCGACGCCGTCACGGGTCGGGCTGATGTCGCGGACCAGGTCGGCGGCGGGCGGCTGGCCCGGGAGGGCGTCGTGGATCTGCTGGGGGGTCCAGCCGCCGCCGCCGATGCGGGCCCACCCCGACAGCACGGGGACGAGCTGGTCGTCGATGGCGATGGCCGGCCCGAGCAGCAGCCGGTCCCACGGGTCGGCCGGGTCGATCTGCATCGGCCGGGCCACCCGGTCGATCCGTCCCGGCGCCGGCACCTCGACGGATCGATAGGCGGAGACCGGCGTCGACGACCCGGCCGAGTCGACCAGCGCCGACCCCCGGTACACCGCCACCGTCAGCGCGTAGGACTGCGACAACCGGGCGGCGGCACCGCCGGGGCTCGGGCCGATCTCGACCCGCGACGAGCCGGCGGTCACCACCACGGGCTCGTTCCGACCGCCGGTGGTGGTCACGAGCAGGTCACCGGCCGACAGCCCGGGGGCGGCGCCCATCACCAGGCGCGGCGATCGTCGGCCCGACCGGGCCCGCAGGTGGTAGGTGACCCCGCCAGGTGCCTGCAGGTCGGCCGACCCCGACAGCAGGGTGAAGGTGTCGCCCGAGCGCAGCAGACCGGTGCTCGACAGCCCACCGCCACCCCCGGACGCCCGCTCGACCCGAGCCCGGCCGTGGACGGCGACCTCGGCCTCGCCGGCGCCGGGCTGGTCGCTGCGCCGAGCTGCCACCACCGCCACGACGGCCAGCACCGCCACCACCAGGGCGGCGACGGAGACGACGCGGACCGGTTTCACCCGGCCAGCGTGCCCCCATCCCGGCGATCTCCACCGCAGGCGGGCACGACGATCGACATGACGGTGCCGCGGACCTCGCCGGAGCGGCAGCGCAGGGCCCCGCCGTGGGCCACCGCGATCCGCTCCACCAGGGCGAGGCCGATGCCGAGTCCGCCGAACTCGCGGGTCGCGGACGGGTCGGCCTGAGCGAACTCCGCGCAGAGCTGCTCGACCATCTCGGGGTCCATGCCCACGCCCTCGTCGGCGACGGTCAGCCAGACCTCGCCCTCGCCGGCTCCCCGGTCGTCGGCTCCCCGGTCGTCCCCGGGGCCGTCGACGGGCCGCCGTTCGGCCCGCAGCACCACCGTCCCCCCGCCGGGCGAGTACTTCACGGCGTTGTCCACCAGCTCGTCGAGGGCCTGGTCGAGGTAGCCGCGATCGACCTCGAGGGGCGGAAGGACGGGACCGCCGTCGTCGACCACCACCCGGTGCGTGCCGTTCAGCCTGGGCGACCAGCGGCGTGCGCACCCGTCCAGGAGCTGGTCGCTGGCCACCACCTCGGTGCGCAGGTCGAGCCGCCCGGCGGCGATGGTGGCGAAGTTGACGAGCTGTCCGATGACCCGCTCGAGCTGGTCGACCCCGGCGGCGATCTCCCCGGCGTACAGCCGGGCCTGGTCGGCGGTCGGGGGACGGCGCTGCATGGCCGCGGTGTAGCCCTTGATCGGGGTGAGCGGGCTGCGCAGCTCGTGGCCGATGTTGGACAGGAAGGCGGTCTTCATCTCCTCGGCCTGCCGCAGCGAGCCGGTCATGGCGTCGAAGGTGGCGGCGAGGGTGCCGAGCTCGTCCGCGCTGGTGACCTCGACCGGCGTGACCAGGTCGCCGTCGCGGATCCGGCGGGCGGCGGCGGTGAGCCGGCGCACGCCCCGGCCGATGCGCTCCCCCGCGGTCACCGCCAGCACCACCGCGACGGCGGCGGCGCCGAGGGCGATCAGGAACAGGGCCCGGAACAGCGCGTCACGGGTGCTGGCGATCACCGACGTCGGCACCGAGGTCACCAGCGCCAGGTCGGGCTCCGCCCCCTCGGCGGCGACCGGCCGGGCCACCACGAACCGGCTGCCGACCACGTGGGACGGCTCGGCACCGCCCCGGATCACCTGGGCGCCGAGCCCGAGCAGGCGCCCCGTCGGCGGCTGCGGGCCCGAGGACGCCAGCACCCGGTCGGCGGTCACCAGGGCGAAGGAGAGCGGCTCGGCCCCCGTGTCGAGGGTGCGCAGGTAGGTCGCGTCGAGAGGGGTGGCCACCACCGCCAGCCCCACGAACAGCGGCGGTGCATCGGTCGGGTGCAGCCACACCGGGGCCGCCGCCACCGCATAGGCCCGACCGCCGACCACGGTCACCGCCTGGCGTTGCCCCTGGGCCCGGCGCGCCTCCTCGGCCACCGGCCCGGACGCCAGCGCCAGGGTCGTGGTGTTGTCGAGCGAGAGGGGCGCGGCCGCCTCGACCACCCCGTTCGGGTCGACCAGCACCACCGGGTCGGCCTGGTCGAGCGCGGACGGGCCGAGCAGGCCGGTGAGGGAGTCGGTCAGGCGCTGGCGGGCCATCTCCAGCCGGTCGGCGGTCGAGCCGGGGAGGGCCAGCACGGCGAGGTCGGACGGCTGCGACGCCGACACCTGGCCCGACACGACGCGGGCCACCCCGAGGGCGTCCTCGGCCTGGCCGACCGCGGCCGAGGCGGCGGTCGAGCCGCGGCTGCCGTAGCGACGCAGCGCCTCGTCCTCGACGTTGCGGCTCACCACCGCCGACAGCGCCACCGAGACCGCCAGCAGGACGACCAGCAGCAGCACGGTGGCGTCGGCGCCGATGCGGGCCCCGATCGACCGGCGGCTCGCCGCCAACAGGGCCGCGCCCAGCAGCAGCGCGGCGGCCAGCTGGACGGCGTCGAGCGCCGGGGAGGGACCGCGCCAGCTGAGCACCTCGACCACCGCCAGCAGCGCCAGACCGGCCCACAGGACATAGGTCGTGCGCAGACCCGGACCGGAGGGTGCTCGCTCGACCCCGGCTCCGGCCGGCCGGTCGACCGGGCCGGCACCCCCGCCGTTCCGGGCCACCTGCCAGGGGCGGGGCGCGCCGGCCACCAGGAGCACCAGCCCCCCGAGGCGCAGCGCCACCAGCGCCGGCTGGTCGACGTCGCCCACGAGCAGCGACCCGTGCAGGAGGGCGGCGGTGGCCTGGGCCAGGAAGCCGGCACCGAGCAGCGAGCGCGACGTCGACGAGGTGGGGATGACCCGGGGACGGAGGGCGAAGGCGACACCGGCCACCGAGACGAGGAAGGTGGCCAGCTCGGCGGCGAACTGGAGGAGGGCGTCGTTGGTGCTCATGGGCGACGGGCCGCAGGAGCGGCCGGTCCAGTCTGCTGCGCGGCTCCGCCGATCGCGTGGCCGGAGGCCGGGCCGAGGGTCAGGGCGCGGGCAGCGGGTGGTCGGCGGCGGAGGTGTCGCCGCCCAGCTTCTTCAGGATGGCCAGCGCCTGGTCGATGGTGTCGGCCTTGTAGACGGTGACCGTCTTCGAGTGGCGGGCCTTGGCCTCGGCGTAGTCGTCGGAGGGCACGATCATGGCCTCGGCACCGGACCGCTCGGCCGCCACCAGCTTCTGGGTGACCCCACCGATGGGGAGCACCGAGCCGTCCGAGGAGATCTCGCCGGTGACCGCCACCTTGTGCCCGCCGGTGAGCGAACCGGGCGTGAGCTTGTCGATGATCGCCAGGGTGAAGACCAGCCCGCCGGACGGCCCGATCACCTCGCCGGAGTCGATGGAGACCTTGAACGGGAAGTCGTAGTGCAGGCCGCGGGTGGCGACGTTGACCCCGATGATGGTCTGACCGGTCTGCGGGCTCTTCGACAGCACCACCGGCACCGGTTCGGCCGGTCCCTTCCCCTTGCGCTCGACCGACAGCTCGACCCGGTCGCCGGGCCGGTGGGGGTGGATGGCGGTGGTCAGCTGGTCGACCGTGCCGGTCGGCTGGCCGTCGACCTGGGTGATGACGTCGCCGGGTTGCAGCTTGCCGTCGACCGGCAGGTCGGTCGCCACCTTGGTGACGATGATCCCGGTGCCGGTCACCGTGACCGGCAGACCCAGCTTCTCGAACGCGACCTGCTGGGCGGTGACCTTGGAGTCGGTCATGGCGGCCTGGTTCTCGGTGACGTCCTTCTTCCGGTCGCCGGCCTTCGGGTAGACGTCGTCGTAGGGCACCATCTCGACGTCGGGGTTCATCCAGTCGACCAGGGCCTGCAGCGCCGGCTCCTTGGTGCGCACCGACACGGTCAGGAAGAGCACCGAGCCGTCCTTCGGCCCGCTGGCGAAGCTCTTGCCCTTCGGCGCGTTCACCAGCGGCTCGGCCTCCTGGGCAGAGCCGGGCGCGTAGGCGACGTAGGGGACCCGCACGAAGGTGGCGCCGCTGATCAGCCCGACCACGACCAGGACCATGACCGGCCCCAGGAGCCACCAGACCCGAGGCCACCGCGGCACCGGCGGCGGCGGCGCGGTGGGTGCGGGGCCGGTGTGGCCGGCCGGCTCTCCGGGTTCGTCGGTGGGGTCCTCGGCGATGCCCGAGAGCCTGCCACGGGCACCCACGGCCACCAACGCGCCGGGCTAGACACGGCCCGTGCAGGACGAGCCGCCCGACGGCGACGAGACCGGACCGGCGGCCGAGCGGCGCCGGGCGGCGCTGGCCGGTCACGAGGGCGACACCGACCTCGCCCGCTCGCTGCTCGGCCACGACGACCCGACGGTGGTGGCCACCGCCCTGGGTGCCCTGGCCCGGCTCGGCGCCCTGGACGCCGACGACCTGCGCGCCGGCCTCGCCGACCCCCGGCCGGCCGTGCGGCGCCGCGCCGCCGAGGAGGCCGCCGCCCACCCCGACCTCGACGTGCCCCTCGCCGACCTGCTCGACGACCCCGACGCCACCGTGGTCGAGGTGGCCGCCTGGGCCTGCGGCGAGCGTCACCCCACGCCGCGGGTGATCGACCGCCTGGCCGAGCTGGCCACCGGCCACGACGACGCGCTGGTGCGGGAGGCCGCCGTCGCCGCCCTCGGATCGCTGGGCCGGCCGGAGGGCCTCCCCGCCGTGCTGGCCGCCACCCGGGACCGGGCCACGGTGCGGCGACGGGCCGTCCTCGCCCTGGCCCCCTTCGACGGGCCCGAGGTCGACGCCGCCCTGCGCACCGCCCTCGGCGACCGCGACTGGCAGGTCCGCCAGGCCGCCGAGGACCTGCTCGGGGGCTGATCGCACCGGTGGTTCCCACCACCGATTCCCGGCCGTTCGGACGGGGCTCTAGGTTGCCGGGGATGGTCGAGACCGGTCCCCCGGCCGCGCCCGAGCCGGTTGACCCCACCGCCGGCGCAGGTTGCGTCGCCCCGGACGGCGGCGCCGCGCTCGGCCCCGCCGCCACATGGGTGGCGCGCGATGCGGCGGTGGTCTGGCACGGCTTCACCCAGATGGCCGCCTACGCCGAGAGCTCGCCGGTGGTCGTCGAGCGGGCCGAGGGCCACGAGCTGATCGATGTCGAGGGCAACCGCTACCTCGACGCCATCTCCTCGCTCTGGGTGACCACCCTCGGGCACCGGGTGCCGGAGCTCGACGAGGCGCTGGTCGAGCAACTCGGGCGGGTGGCCCACAGCACCCAGCTCGGCAACGGGAACCGGATCGTGGTGGAGCTGGCCGAGGCGCTGGCCGGCCGGGTGCCGGTGGACGGGGCCCACGTCCTCTTCGCCTCCGACGGCGCCGCCGCCGTCGAGCAGGCCCTGAAGATCGCCTTCCAGTTCTGGACCAACCAGGGCATCGCCGGCCGCACCCGCCACCTCGCCTTCGGCGGCGCCTACCACGGCGACACCATCGGCGCCCTCTCGGTCGGCGACGGCGGGTTCGGCACCGAGGTGTTCGACCCGCTGCGGTTCCCGGTCCTGCGCACCACCGGCCTCGACGAGCCGGGGGCGGTCGACCGGGCGGTCGAGCTGATCGCCGCCGAGGCGCCAACCCTGGCCGCGGTGGTGCTCGAGCCGCTGGTGCAGGGCGCGGCCGGCATGCGGGTGCACGGGCCCGAGGCCGTGCGGGCGGTCGCCGACGCCTGCCGCCGCAACGACGTGCTTCTGGTGGTCGACGAGGTCGCCACCGGCTTCGGCCGCACCGGCACGCTCTTCGCCCTCGACCAGTGCGGCGTGCAGGCCGACGTGCTGTGCCTCGGCAAGGGCCTGACCGGCGGCTACCTGCCCCTGTCGGCCACCGTCGCCAGCCAGCGGGTGTTCGACGCCTTCCTCGGGGCCGACCTGTCCGAGCGCACCCTGTACCACGGCCACTCCTACAGCGGGAACCCGCTCGGCGCGGCCGTGGCCCTCCGCCACCTCGAGCTGCTCGACCGGTGGGACGTGCTCGGCAACGTGGCGGCGCGAGCCGACCAGCTCGGCCGCCTGCTGGCCGAGCGGGTGGAACCGCTCGCCGGGGTGGCCGAGGTCCGCCGCCGGGGGCTGATGACCGGCGTCGAGTTGGACCCGCCGGCGGAAGGTCGTCGCTGGGGCCGCCGCGTGTCGGCCGGCTGCGTCCGGCGAGGCGTGCTGATCCGCCCCCTCGGCGACGTGGTCGTGCTCATGCCCCTGCTCACCAGCACCGAGGAGGAGGTGGCCCGCATCGTCGACGTGCTGGCCGAGGCCGTCGTCGAGGTGGCCGAGGCCGATGGCGTCGATCGGGACCCGGCCGTCCGCGGCCGGCAGGCGTCACCGGCATGACCGCCCCTGGGTCGGCCTGGCAGAGCTGGGCGTCGGACCGCAACGCCGACATCGCCGCCGCCGGACGGTGGCGCGCGCCCCGCCCGCTCGACAGCCGGGGTCCCGCCGGTGACCTGCTCGACGGCGATGCCACACCGGTCACGTCCTTCGCCGGCAACGACTACCTCGGCCTCGGCGCCCACCCGGCGGTGGTCGCCGCCGCCCACTCGGCCCTCGACCGGTGGGGCGCGGGATCCGGGGCGTCGCGCTACGTCACCGGGAGCCGCCCGGTGCACCACGACCTGGAGGCCGACCTGGCCCGGTGGAAGCGCACCGAGCGGGCGGTCCTCTTCCCCACCGGCTACGCCGCCAACCTCGGCGTGCTGGCCACCCTCGTGCCGGCCGGCGCCCGCATCTGCAGCGATGCCCTCAACCACGCCTCGATCATCGACGGCACCCGTCTCTCGCGGGCCGAGGTTCGGGTGTTCCCCCACCGCGACCTCGACGCCCTCGACCGGCTGCTGGCCGGGGCGGCGTCAGCCGGGCGACCGGCCGTCGTGGTCACCGACGTCGTGTTCTCCATGGACGGCGACCAGGCCGACCTCGAGGGCCTGGCCGCCCTGGGCCGCCGGCACCGGGCGCTGCTGGTGCTCGACGAGGCCCACGCCGTGCTCGGCCCCCACCCCACCGCCGCCTGCTTCGAGGGCGTCGACGTGGTGCGGGTCGGCACGCTGTCGAAGACGCTCGGCAGCCTGGGCGGCTTCGCCGCCACCGACGGGCCGCTGGCCGACCTGCTGGTGAACACCGCCCGCACGGCCATCTTCACCACCGCCCTCAGCCCGGCCGACGCCGCGGCCGCCCGGGCCGCGCTGGCGGTGCTGCGCAGCCCCGAGGGTGACGGCCTGGTCGACCGGCTGCGGAGCCTGGTCGACCGGGTCGCGCCGGGCCACCCCTCGCCCATCGTCCCGGTGGTGCTCGGCGACGAGCACGTCGCGGTGGCCGCCAGCCGGCGGCTGCTCGACCGGGGCCTGCTGGTGCCCGCCATCCGCCCGCCCACCGTCGCCCCCGGCACCTCGCGCCTGCGGGTCACCCTGTCCGCGGCCCACACCGACGCCCAGGTCGACGCCCTGGTCGACGCGCTGGCGGAGCTGATCGATCCGCCCCCGACCGGCAGGCGGAGGCCCGAGCCGACCGGCGCGGGCGTCGTGGAGGGGGTCCGATGACCCACCCCCGCCGGGTGGTGCTGTGCGTCGGGACGGCCACCGAGATCGGCAAGACGTGGGTCGGCCACGCCACCCTGCAGGGGGTGCGGGCCGCCCACCCCGAGCTGACCGTCATCGCCCGCAAGCCGGTCCAGAGCTTCGACCCCGACGACCCCCACCCCACCGACGCCGCCCTGCTGGCCGAGGCCACCGGCGAGGACGAGGAGGTCGTCTGCCCGCCGCACCGCAGCTACGCCCGGGCCGAGGCCCCGCCCATGGCGGCGTCGAACCTGGGCCAGCCCTCCTTCACCGTGGCCGACCTGGTCGGCGAGCTGGGGTGGCCCGACGAGCCGGCCGACCTGGCGTGGGTCGAGACCGTCGGCGGACCCCGCTCCCCCATGGCCGACGACGGGGACGGCGTCACCTTCGCCACGCTGCTCGACCCGGACCACGTGGTGGTGGTGGCCGACGCCGGCCTCGGCACCATCAACGCCACCCTGCTGGCCCGGGCTCCGCTGTCGCACTGGCCCGCCACCGTGCTGCTGAACCGCTTCGACCCCGGGGTCGACCTGCACCTGCGCAACCTGGGCTGGCTGCAGGAGCGCGAGGGCCTCGACGTGGTGACCGACCCCGAGGACCTCGCCGCCCGCCTGACCGCCCCGCTGTAGCCCGACCACCTCGACCACCCCCGTCGGCGCTCACGCCACCGGCCCCGGGCGCGACGACGGGGCGGGGGGCCGCAGCCCACCCGCCCCGTGACGTCACCGGATCAGCTGTTGATCAGGTCGGGGGGCGTGATCGACTTGGTCTTGCCCTCCTCGTCGACCAGACCGCCCACGTCGTCGAAGTACTTGTTGTTGGCGTTGTACTGGATGATCTGGACGGTCTCGCCCATGAACGGGTCGTCCTTCGACGTGCTGATGGCGATGCCGTCGAGCAGCAGCCCGGCCTTGAGCTTGTCCATGGACCGCACCGCCTCCATGACGCTCTGGCGGTCGAGCTTCTTCAGCCCTTCGAGCACCTTCACGAACACGGCGCCCTGGGTCCAGCCGTAGGCGACGATGCCGTTGTCGATGTCGGCGTCCGGCTGGTACTTGGCCACCTGCTCCCGGTAGAGCTTCATGTCCGCGTCGTTGGCGAACTTCGGGTTCATCGGGTCCTTGAGGTTGGTCACCGCCAGCGCCTTGTCGGCGTCGGCACCGGCCAGCCCCATCAGGGTCTTGGAGATGCAGGTGCCGGAGACGAACAGGATCGGGTTCCACCCGGCCTGCTTGGCCTTCTGCAGCGCGTTGGGGCAGGCGAGCAACGTGGCACCGTCGAAGAACACGTCGGCGTTGGTCGAGGCCAGGCTGGTCACCTGCGGGCCCACGTCCTGGGCGCCGACGGGGTAGCTCTGGACCTGGACCACCTTGATGTTGCTGCCCTGGATGGCCTGCTTGAAGCCCTGCTCGTAGGCCTGGCCGAAGTCGTCGTCCTGCACGAGCATGGCGACGGTGGCGTCGGGCTTGGTCTTCTTCAGGTAGTCGGCGAAGACCTTGGCCTCGATGGTGTACGGCGAGAGGGTCGAGCCGATCGTCCACGGGTACTTCGGGTTGCCCCAGGCCGGCGAGCCGGTGGCGGCGAACAGGTTGGGCACGCAGTTGTCACCGAGCGACTGGCGGATCGCCAGGTTGTTCGAGGTGCCGACCACGTTGAACACCGCGAACGCCTTGGTGCCGTCGGCGCCCATCAGCTCGTTGATGTTCTTGGCCGTGGTGGCCGCGTTGTACATGTCGTCCTTGTCGGTGATCTTGATCTTGTACTTCTTGCCGGCGATGTCGACCCCGCCCTGGTCGTTGATGTAGGAGAAGTAGGCCTTGTAGCCCTTCGAGATCTCCGAGAAGGCCGCGGTCAGACCCGACTGCGGGAAGCTCGACACCAGGTTGATGGTGTCGCCGGAGATGCCGGCGGTCTGGGTGTCGGGCGGGCAGTTCGAGGCGTCGATGGCACCGGCGCCCGAGCCGCTGCCGCCGTTCGACCCGCCGCTGCTCGACGAGCTGCCGCGGCTGCACGCCCCGGCCACCAGGCCGAGGGCGACCAGCAGCACGAGGAACCTTGATCGTCGCAGTCGTTGCATGGGTGCATCTCCTCCGGTTGGGGGGTTGGGTGTCGGGGTCAGGACGTGGTCGGGGTCAGGGCGTGGTCGGCGAGGGGGCGGAGGCGGGCGCCGGGTTCCGGTCGCCGGGGGGCTCGGCACCGTCGTCGGGCGGGGGCGACGAGCCGCCGAGGAACCGGGCGCCGAGCTTGTGGAGGCCGCCGACGATGCCCTCGGGCAGCACGAAGACGATGGCGATGAGGGCGCCGCCGAGCACCGCCGGCGACAGGATCTCCTTGCCGGGGATCAGCGCCCGGGTGTTGCGCTGGATGGCCACCAGGGCGATGGCGCCGATGAACGGCCCGGTGATGGTCGCCGACCCGCCGATGACCACCGCCACCAGGAACTCGATCGAGCTCTGGAAGTAGACCAGCGGGTTGGTGCCGTCGGCGATGCCGGTGACGAGCACCGACAGCGAGCCGGCCACCCCGGCGTAGGCCGCGCTGAGGGCGAAGGTGCCGACCTTCACCCAGCTCAGGTCCACCCCCGACGTCGCCGCCGCCACCTCGCGGTCGCGGGTGGCGATCATGGCCCGCCCCACCCGGCTGTTCATGAGGTTGCGGGCGAGGAGCAGGCCCAGCGCGGCAGCCGCGAGGCAGACGAAGTACTGGTACTGGTCGGCGTCGAGCCCGCCGATGAGCGAGGCTCGGGCCGAGCGCTGCACCTGGTACAGCGCCACGTCGCCGGTGCCGTGGATGAACTTGGAGGCCACCGGTTGGAACAGCACCGCCAGGCCGAGGGTGATGAGCGCCAGGTACAGGCCGCGGATGCGCAGGGCCGGGAAGCCGACGACCAGCCCGACCAGCGCGCTGAGCAGCGCCGCCACCACGAAGGTGGCCTCGATTGGCCACCCGTGGTCCGTGACCAGGATGGCGGTGGTGAAGGCCCCGACGCCGTAGAAGGCGGCGTGGCCGATCGAGATCTGGCCGTTGTACCCGGTCAGCAGGTTGAGCCCGGCGGCGGCCACGCCGAGGTAGAGCGCCTCGGCGAAGATCTGGTTGTTGGCCGGGCTGACGTTGAACGGCAGCAGCAGGGCGACCACGGCGACCGCCACGCCGAGGACGATCCGCACCGTCGTGGGCCGGCTGCGGACGGCGGAGGCCATCAGACCCGCTCCACCGTCTTGCGGCCGAACAGCCCGTTCGGCTTCACCAGCAGCACCAGGAGGATGAGGCCGAAGGGCACCAGGATGGTGACGCCGCTCAGGGCGTCGACGTACTGGATGGCCAGCGCCTCGGTGACGCCGACCAGCAGGCCGCCCACCACCGCGCCGACGATGCTGTCGAACCCGCCGACCGCCGCCGCTGCGAAGGCGTACACCAGCACGCCCTGCATGAGGCTGGCGTCGAAGCCGGTCTTGGTCGCGGCCACGAGCGAACCGGCCAGCGCGCCGATCGCCGCCGACAGGCCCCACCCGACCATGAGCATGACGCCGACGGGGATGCCGACCAGCCGGCTCGAGTCGGGGTTGGACGCCACCGCCCGCAGCGACAGGCCGATGCGGGTGCGCTGCAGCAGCAGGTAGATCACCACGCACTCGAGCACCAGCACCACGGCCAGCCCGACGGTGGCCTTGTTGACGTTCAGCCCGCCGCCGGTGATCTTGCCGGCCGGGAACAGCGACGGCATCACCTGGGGGTCGGTGCCGAAGACCAGCTGGGTCAGCGAGTTGATGGCCAGGAACATGCCCAGGGTCACGATCACCACGTTGAGCGGGCTCTTCGACCCCTCGACCGGGCGGATCAGCACCCGCTCGATCACCACGCCGGCCACGAACGAGGCGCCCATCGACACCAGCAGCGCCAGCCCGATGGGGAGGCCGGCCTCGGAGAGCCGCCAGGTGGTGAAGGTGGAGAAGAGGGCCATCTCGCCCTGGGCGAAGTTGAGCAGCCCGGTGGTGCGGAAGATCAGCACCAGGGCCAGCGCCACCGAGCCGTAGATCACCCCGTTGCCGACCCCGTTGATGACCTGCGACAGGAAGAGCTGCATCTAGAACCCCAGGTACGCCCGGCGGACGGTCTCGTCGTCGGCGAGCTGGTCGGCGGGACCCTCGGTGGCGATGCGACCGGTCTCGAGCACGTAGCCGCGCGAGCCGATCTCGAGGGCGAGGTTGGCGTTCTGCTCCACGACGAGGATGGTGAGGCCCTCCTGCTTGTTCAGGTCGCCGAGCCGCTCGAACAGCTCACGGGTGATGAGCGGCGCCAGCCCGAGGGAGGGCTCGTCGAGGAGCAGCAGCCGTGGCCTCGCCATCATCGCCCGGGCGATGGCGAGCATCTGCTGCTCGCCGCCGCTCATGTTGCCGGCGGCCTGGTCGCGCCGCTCGCCGAGGCGGGGGAACAGCTTGTACCAGCGGTAGATGTCGCCGTTGACGTGCTTGTCCTTGCGGGCGATGGCGCCGAGCCGCAGGTTGTCCTCGACGGTGAGCTCGTCGAAGGTCCCCCGGCCCTGCGGCACGTGGGCCACGCCCGAGCGGGCGACCGACTCGGGCTTCTCGCCGACGAGCGATCGCCCGTCGAAGGTGATCTCCCCGCTGGCGCGGAGCAGCCCGCTGACGGTGCGCAGCATGGTGGTCTTGCCGGCGCCGTTGGCCCCGAGCACCACCACCACCTCGCCCTCGTCGACGTGCAGGTCGATGCCGTGCAGCACCCGCACCTCGCCGTAGCCGGCTGCGACGCCGGACAGGTCGAGCAGGCTCACCGGCCGGCACGCTCCCGGTCCGGGTCGATCACGCGGGGGTCCCCAGGTAGGCCTCGATCACCCGCTGGTCCTGCTGGATGGCCGCCGGCGGTCCCTCGGCGATCTTGCTGCCGAAGTCGAGCACCACGATGTGGTCGGAGACCGCCATCACCATGTTCATGTGGTGCTCGACCAGGAGGATGCTGAGGTCGAAGCGGTCGCGGATCTCGCGGATGGTCTCGCCCAGCTCGTCGACCTCGCCGTGGGTCAGCCCGTTGGCCGGCTCGTCGAGCAGCAGCAGCTTGGGTCGGGACGCCAGGGCGCGGGCGAACTCGATCCGCTTGAGGGTGCCGAAGGGCAGCCCGGCGGCGGGACGGCCGGCCAGGTGACCGAGGTCGAGCTGCTCGAGGATGTCGCGGGCCTGGTCGCGGAGGGTGCGCTCCTCACCGCCCACCCCCAGCCGGAGCAGGGCCCGGGCGAAGCCGACCCGGCCCCGGTCGTGGGCGCCGACCATGACGTTGTCGAGCACGCTCAGCGCGGGGAAGAGCGCCACGTTCTGGAAGGTCCGGGCGATGCCGAGGCCGACGATGCGGTGGGCGGGGACCCCGAGCAGGTCGGTGCCGTCGAAGTCGACGTGGCCCTCGTCGGCGTCGTAGAGGCGGCTCATCACGTTGAAGAAGGTGGTCTTGCCCGCCCCGTTCGGACCGATCAGGGCACAGATCTGGCCGTGCTGGATCTCGAAGCTCAGGCCGTCGAGGGCCACCACGCCGCCGAAGCGCACCCCGATGTCTGTGACCGAGAGCTGAGCCGACACGTCTTCCCCTTCGAGAGCCTCCACGCTCGTGTGGCGGGCGTCACCATAACGAACGGTTCAGCTCGACGTGGAGAGGAGCTCGGGCTGTGGAGGCGAGGGCGGCGGGTGCGGTCGTCTCAGAGCCGGGCGCCCATGAACATCACCTTGAGGTCGTCGTAGGCCTCGATGCAGCGCCCGGCGCCCAGCACCACCGCCTCGAGCGGGGCGTCGACGAGGCTCACCGCGATGTCGGTCTCCTCGACCAGGCGGTTGGCCAGGCCGTGGAGCATGCCGCCGCCGCCCACCAGGTACATGCCCCGGAGGATCAGGTCGTGGGCCAGCTCGGGCGGCGCCTGGCCCAGGCAGTCGATGACCGAGTCGACGATGGCGTTGACCGGCTCCTTGATGGCCTCCCGCACCTCGTCGGGGGCCAGGATCACCGTCTTCGGCAGGCCGGTCATCAGGTCGCGACCGCGGACCTCGGCCTTGACGCTGTCCTGCACCGGCCAGGCCGACCCGATGGCGACCTTGATCTCCTCCGCCGTGCGCTCGCCGACGGCGATGCCGTACTCGCGCCGGATGAAGGTCTGGATGGCGGCGTCGATGTCGAAGGAGCCGACCCGGACCGCCTGCAGGGCGACCACGCCGCCGAGGGAGATCAGCGCGGTCTCGGTGGTGCCGCCCCCGACGTCGACGACCATGTTGGCGACCGGCTCGTGGATGGGCAGGCCGGCGCCGATGGCTGCCGCCATCGGCTGCTCGATGAGCTGGGCCTCGGCCGCTCCGGCCCGCCGGGCGGCCTCGGTGACCGCCCGCCGCTCGACCTCGGTGATGGCCGACGGTACGCAGATGACCACCCGGGGCCGGTTGAACTTGGACACCCCGGCCCGCTGGAGCAGCAGCCGGATCATGCGCTGGGTGACGTCGAAGTCGGTGATGGCGCCCTGGCGCAGCGGACGGACGGCGACGATGTAGCCGGGCGTGCGCCCGATCATCTGCCACGCCTCCTTGCCCATGGCCAGCACGTCGCCGGTCTTCTCGTTGAGGGCGATCACCGAGGGCTCGTTCAGCACGATGCCGCGGCCCTTGGCGTAGACGAGCGTGTTCGCCGTCCCGAGGTCGATGGCCAGGTCGCGCGCCAGGGCTACCGCCTCCCCGTCGAGCTACCCCACCGGGAGCGGCGAGAGGCTCTGGCCTCTTCGGGCGAGAGGGCGTGCATCTCGCGCTGGAACGCGTCGATGCCGGACTCGAGGGTGTTGGGCTTGCGGCCGCGGAACCACACCACCACGCACCCGATGGTGATGCCGACGACGGGGATGGCCAGGAAGTAGAGGGTGCTCACCGGGACGTCCCCGGTCTGACCGGCTCCGCCGTCCCCGACCCGCCGGACGCGCCCGGGGCGTGGGTGGCACAGGGGTCGGTCCAGGCCGACCCGCCGGGCCAGCGCTCCTGCTTCCAGAGCGGGACGGTGGCCTTGACCTCGTCGATGCCGGAGCGGGCCGCCTCGAAGGCCTCCTGCCGGTGCGGTGCCGACACCGCCACCACCACCGCCGCCTCGGCCAGCCCGACCGACCCGGTGCGGTGCAGCAGCGCGATCCGACCGAGCTGGGGCCACCGGGTCCGCAGGGCCGAGGCGACCCGGTGGAGCCGGTCGGTGGCGTAGGGCTCGTAGGCCTCGTACACCAGCTCGGTGATGCCGGTGCGCCCCTCGGCGTGGTCGCGAGCGGTCCCGGTGAAGGTCACCACCGCCCCGCAGGAGGGGAGGACCGTCCAGGCCGATGCCTCGCCGACCGGCAGCTCAGCGGCGAAGAGCCCCACCCACGTGTCGGCGCCGGCGGAGCCCCCGGCCCCGTTGGTCGCACGGGAGGCGACGGGCGCCGAGGGTGAAGGCACCTGTACAGCCTAGGAGACAGGCCGGCGAGGTCCCATCCCCCCATGACCGGCCGGGTGGGGTCCCGAGCCCCGGCCCGCGGTCACCCGGCCGGGGCCCGTCACTAACGTCGCGGCGATGTCGGACGGAGACGAGCGCGACGACGACGCGCCCTCCGGGCCGCTGCTCCCGCCGGACGACCGCCTCTGGCGCCACCCCTCCGAGATGGGGGCGGCCAGCGGGGCGAGCCGGACCGGGCCGTCCCCCGCCGGCCCGGCCGCCGCCGGGCCGGACGCCGGACCGCACGACGGCTCGATCCCCGCCTCGCGACCGGGCGGGCGACGGTGGGCGGTGGTCGCCGCCGGCCTGGCCGGCGCCACCCTGACCCTCGGCAGCCTCGCCCTGGCGGGGGCCTTCAAGCGGGAGGTGGTCGAGCGGCGGGTCGCGTCGGCGACCTCCTCGCTGCCGGCCACCCCCGTGTCGACCGGCGACCGGCGGGACGTGGCCGGCCTGGTCGCCCAGGCCCAGCCCTGGGTCGCGGGGCTCCAGGTCGAGTCCGGTGCCGGCCGCCGCACCGGATCGGCGGTGCTGCTCGGCCCGCCCGGCACGCTCGTCACCACCGATGCCCTCGTCGACGGCGCCACCTCGCTGACGGTGACCTTCAGCGACGGGACGTCCACCCCGGCGAGCCTGGTCGGCACCGATCCCGCCACCGGCCTGGCCGCCGTCCGCATCGCCGATCGCTCCCGTCCCTCGCCCCCCGTCGCGGGACCGGGGCTCGACGTCGGCAGCCCGGCGGTCCTGCTCTCCGGACCGGCGGGGAGCCGCAGCGGACTGGCAGACGCCGGCACGGTGCGGGGCCTCGACCAGCCGGTGGCGACCCGGCAGGGCACCCTGACCGACCTGATCCAGACCGACGCCGCCACGACCACCCGCACCGACGGCGGCGCCCTCCTCGCCCCCGACGGCTCCCTGGCCGGCATCTGCCTCGACCCGTCCGACGACCCGGGCGATCCGGCGTCGCGGTCGGGCTGGGCGGTCCCGGTCTCCATCGCCGAGCACGTGGTCGACGACCTGGTGGACGACGGGCGGGTCCACCACGCCTGGCTCGGCATCGAGGTCTCGGACTCGACCCCTGCCGCCGTGACCCCGACCGGCGCCTCGCCGTCCGGCTCGACGGCCCCCGCCGGGCCGGCGTCGGACTCGGCGCCGTCGACCGATCGGACGGCCCCGACGCCGTCCACCGCACCGGGGAGGACCGGCCCGCCACCGGGCACGACGGTCACCTCGGTCGCCCCCGGCAGCCCCGCGGCCGCCGCCGGGGTCCGCACCGGGGACCGCATCACCGCCATGGGCGGCGCGCCGACGACGTCGATGACCGACGTGGTCACCGTGCTCCGCCGCCACCGGCCCGGCGACCGGGTGGCGGTCACCGTCGTGCGCGACGGGGCGAGCCGCACCACCACGGTGGTGCTCCGCGACCTGCCCAGCTGACCGGGAAGGGATCGACCGGCCGGTCGCGCGACCGCGTCAGCGGCGCCGGCGCCGCAGCAGCACGGCCGCGGTGGCAGCCGTCCCGGCGGCCAGCGCGCCCCCGGCCACGCCGAGCGCCAGCTCCTGACGGCGCCGTGGGCTCAGGGTGGCGAGCGGGCCGGCCTCGTGGCCGCTGACGAAGGCGTCGTCGTTCGCCCGCTGCGGCGCCCAGCCGGCGGCCCGGAGCTTGTCGTTGGCCACCACCCAGGGCTGCCAGCGGTAGGGCACGATGCCCGGCGGGGTGGGGGCCAACCGGAAGCGCCAGCGGAAGCGGGCCAGGCGGTTGGCCAGGCGGGCCGGGGTGCGCAGCTTCGGCATGCCGGCGGCCAGCGCCTTGGCCTCCTCGCCCGACAGCCAGCCGTCGGGGGCGACGTTGACCGGGCCCCGGAGGTCGCTCCGCCAGGCCACCTCGACCGCCCGGGCCACGTCGTCGACGTGGACGGTCTGGGCCGGCGGCTCGTCGGCGCCGACCGGCGCGGGGGCCGACACCAGCGCGCGGGCCAGCCAGCCGGGCTGGCCGTCGGCGACCATGGGGGCGGGCCGCAGCAGCACCAGGCGGGCGTCGGGCTGGTCGAGGGCCCACTCGGCGGCCAGCCGCTCCACCTCGGCGCGCTGCACGGCGAAGGTGCACCCGGGGTTCGGTCGCAGCGGCGCGTCCTCGGTCAGTGGGATCGGGTTGTTGGGCCAGGCGCCGTAGACCGCGGCGGTCGAGAGCAGCACGACGGTCGGCACGGCGTCGTCGGCGCAGGCGGCCAGCACCCGCCGGGCGATCTCGACCTCCCGCCCGCCGGCGACCTCGGGGGCGTCGTCGAGGGCCGGGCCGAACACCGACGCCAGGTGGATCACCGCGTCGGCCTCGTGGAGGAGCGGCTTCAGGTCGTCGGCGACCAGGTCGACCCGCCGGGGCTCGACCCGCAGGCTGGTCGGGGCCGGCTGCCCCGCCCGGTCGAGGGCCAGGACGCGATCGACCTCGGGATCGTCGAGCAGGCGCTCGACCACGCGGCGGCCGAGGACCCCCGCCGCCCCGGTGACCACGACCTGACCCATGAAGCGAGCATGCCCGTGCCGGCCCCCCGCCGCCAACCCCCGTCGCCGGGCGTCGTGCCTGGGCGGGCCGCCCGACGCGCCGGTGACGGATCGCACGACGGCGACCAGGCGGGCACCTGCGGTGCGTACCATGCAGGTGTGAGGTCGGCCCGTGCCTGACAGCCCCTTCCCGGGCGACGGCGACAACCCGTTCGCCGGCATGCCGCTCTTCGGCGACCTGGCCCGCATGCTCCAGCAGCAGGGTCCGCTGGCGTGGGACGCCGCTCGCCAGCTGGCCATGTCCACCGCGTCCGGTGGTCAGCCGGAGATCAACGTCGACCCCATCGAGCGCATCCAGCTCGAGCAGCTCGCCCGGGTGGCCGACCTGCACGTCACCGCCACCACCGGCCTGAGCACGACCGTCGACGGTCGCAACGTCGAGGTCGTACCCGTCTCGCGGACGCAGTGGGCCCAGCAGACCCTCGACGACCTGCGGCCGCTCTTCGAGAACCTGGCCCAGGCCCTGGGCACCGACAAGCGGCCCGATGCCGGACCGGGCGGCGGCCCCACCCTGCCCGGCGCCGACCTCGAGGAGACTTCGAGCGACGCCTGGTTCGAGGGCCTGATGCAGTTCCTGAGCCCGATGATGCTGGGCATGACCGCCGGCTCCCTCGTCGGGAACCTGGCGGTTCGCAGCCTGGGCCAGTACGACCTGCCCATCCCCCGACCCCGGCGGGAGACCCTGCCGGTGGTGGTGGCCAACCTCGACGCCTTCGGCCAGGAGTGGTCGCTCGACCCCGACGACCTCCGACTCTGGGTCTGCCTGCACGAGCTGACCCACCACGCCGTCTTCGGCGTGCCCCACGTCCGCGAGCGGCTCGACGGCCTGCTGCGGCGGTGGATGGCCGGCTTCGAGACCGACCCGAACTCGCTCGAGCGCCGCCTGTCGGAGATCGACCCGAGCGGTGGCGACCCCATGGCCAGCTTCCAGCAGATGCTGTCCGACCCCGAGCTGCTGCTCGGGGCGGTGCGCAGCCCCGTGCAGGCCGAGCTGCAGCCCCAGCTCGAGGCCCTGGTGCTCACCGTGACCGGCTACGTCGACAACGTGATGGACCGGATCGGCACCGGGCTCATCAGCTCGTACGGCATGGTCACCGAGGCCCTCCGACGCCGGCGGGTCGAGGCCAGCGCGTCGGACCGCTTCGTCGAGCGGCTCTTCGGGCTCGAGCTGACCCAGGACCGCTACGACCGGGGGGCGGCCTTCGCCGACGGCGTCGTCGAGCGGGCCGGCACCGACGGGCTCGATCGCCTGTGGCGCTCGGCCGACCAGCTTCCCACGCCGGCCGAGCTCGATGCGCCCGGGCTGTGGCTGGCCCGCATCGACCTCCCGACCTGAGCGACCCGCGTCACGCCGGTCCCGGCGGAGCCCTCCCCGGTCCCGACGACCTCAGCGCTTGAGGCGTCGCCGCACCGACTTGGCGGCACCGGACACGCGGTCGCTCACCTCGGCCGACACCTCGGTCATGCGCTCGTCCATCCGCACCGCCCGGGCGGCCGCCTTCGACGCGTTCTCGTCGTGGCGGTGGCGGGCGGCGGTCGAGCTGACCAGGTAGGAGAACGAGGCGAACAGGCTGGTGACGCCGACGACCACGAAGCCCCACACCAGCGGGATCTCGATCACCACCGGCAGGAAGGCGCCGACGACCCACGACAGCTGGAAACGGGTCTCGAACCGGGCGAAGGACCGGCCCCGGTTGGCGTCGGGGGCGTCGCGCTGGACGATCGAGTCGAAGGCCGCCCGCCCGGCGGTGGACGAGACGCCGACCGCCGCACCGAGCAGGGACGCCCCCTGCCACCCGCCGAGCAGGAACCCGCCGACCGACGCGCCCAGGGTGAGCAGCAGCATGCCGGAGAGCAGCGTCTCCTCGCTGGCGCGCGACCGCATCTTGGGGGCGAGGCTGGCGCCGACCAGGGCGCCGAGCACGCTGAACCCGGCCACCACGCCGAAGCGCCAGGCCGGCTGGCCGTGGCCCCGGAAGTCGAAGGCGAGCAGCAGGGTCAGGAAGCCGACGATGCCTCGGAGCAGGGCCATGGCCGACGCCGCCAGGAGCACGCCGGCGCCGCGGAGCTCCTCCTTCTCGGCGCTGTCGGCGGGCCGGCTGGCCACCCGGCTCTTGGGCAGCCGGAAGGCCACCACCACCGCCGCCCCGTAGGTGACGATGGCGAGCCCCATCGGGCCCTGGCCGCCGCCGGCCAGCTTGGTGGCGAGCACGCCGGGACCGGCGGCGAGGAAGCCCATGAGCCCGCTGATCAGCGCCAGCTTGGAGTTGGCCTCGACCAGCTCGGTGGCGGTGGCGACGGTGGTCGGCACGTAGGCGGCGCGCGCCACCTGGTACCCCTTCTGCAGCACCAGGAGGGCGAAGGCCTCGGGGAACAGCAGGATCGAGTCGAGGTCGCGGAGCATCAGCACGCACAGCCCCATGCGCAGCACCGCCGAGCCGATGATCATCACCCGGCGGCCACCCTTGGCCCGGTCGATGGCGGGGCCGACGAGCGGGGCGACCAGGGCGAAGGGGGCCATGGTCAGGAGCAGGTAGAGCGTCACCTTGCCGCGCGCCTGACCCGTCGGGATGGAGAAGAACAGCGACCCGGCCAGGGCGATGGCGACCAGGGCGTCGGCGGCGGTCGACACCGCGTGGGTGACCGCCAGCCGGGTGAACGGGGACACGGTGAACTGCTCGGCGCCCTCCTGGGAGGGCAGGCTGAGCGGTCGCCACGCCGGCTGCCGAGCGGTCACCCGCTCATCGTAGGAAGCGCCGGTGACGCGCTGCGGGGACGGAGCGCGCGAAGCCGGCCCCGCTCCGCGCCCGCGGCCACGCTCAGCGGGGTTGCTCGTACTTGTAGCCGAGCCCCCGGATGGTGACGATGCGCTCGGGGTGGCTGGGGTCGGTCTCGACCTTGGACCGGAGGCGCTTCACGTGCACGTCGAGGGTCTTGGTGTCGCCGACGTAGTCGTGGCCCCAGATCCGGTCGATGAGCGTCTCGCGGGTGACGACCCGCCCCACGTTGTGCAGCAGCAGGTGCAGCAGCTCGAACTCCTTCAGCGGCAGGGCGACCGCCTCGCCCCGCACCTCGACCTCGTAGCGGTCCGGGTCGAGGGTGACGTCGCCCACCGACAGCGGCTCGGTGCCGTCCACGGCGGAGCCGTTGCCCTCCACCGCGGTGCGCCGGCGCAGCACCGCCCGCATGCGGGCGACCAGCTCGCGCATGCGGTACGGCTTGGTGACGTAGTCGTCCGCGCCGACCTCGAGCCCGACGACCACGTCGATCTCCGAGCCCCTGGCGGTGACCATGATGATGGGGACGTCGGACCTGGTCCGCAGCTCGCGGCAGACGTCGATGCCCGAGACCCGCGGCAGCATCACGTCGAGGATCACCACGTCGGGGTCGACCGCGTCGAACAGGTCGAGGGCCTGGGCGCCGTCGGTGGCCACCTGGACCCGGAACCCCTCGCGCTGGAGGCCGACCCGCAGGGCCTCGACGAAGGAGTCCTCGTCCTCGACCACCAGCACCGTGAGCCGGGGCTCGCTCATGGACGTCGATCCTCCTCGGGGGGAGCGAGAAGCGGCAGGCGGAGGGTGAAGGTCGAGCCCTCGCCCTCGTGGGAGCGCACCGAGACCTCGCCGGCGTGGTTGGCGGCCACGTGGCGGACGATGGCCAGGCCCAGCCCGGTGCCGCCGGTGTCCCGGCTGCGGGCCCGGTCGACCCGGTAGAAGCGCTCGAAGATGCGCTCGAGGTCGCGCTCGGGGATGCCGTCTCCCTCGTCGCGCACGACCACCGACGCGTCGGTGCCGTCGGCCTCGGCCGAGACCCAGACCGAGGAGCCCTTGTCCGAGTACTTCACCCCGTTCTCCAGCAGGTTGTAGACCGCCGAGGTCAGCTGCCGCCGGTCACCGGAGACAACCAGGGCCGGCCCGGGCTCGACGAGCTCGATGGAGACCCCCCGCAGGTCGGCGGCCGGCAGCACCCGGTCGACCGACTCGGCCAGCACCACGTGGACGGGCACCGGGTCGCGGGCCGGCAGCTCGCCGGCCTCGATCCGGCTGAGCTCGAGCAGGTCCTCGATGGTGCGGCCGACCCGCTCGGCCTCGGCCAGCATGCGGGTGCCGAGCCGGCGCTGTACGGCCGGATCGTCCTCGTCGAGCAACGTCTCGGCCAGCAGGCCGAGGGCGCCGACCGGCGTCTTGAGCTCGTGGGAGATGTTGGCCACGAAGTCCCGGCGCACCGAGTCGAGCCGGATCCGCTCGGACACGTCCTCGACCACCACCAGCGCCCCGGTGACCGGGTCGTCGCCGAGCGGCAGGGTCGACACGTCGACGGTCCGGCGCGGCGGGCCGAACAGGTCGACCGAGCGCCGGGCCGCCACCCCGCCGAGCGCCGAGGCGACCAGCTCGTCGATGGCGCGACCGACCAGCAGGTCACCGTGACGACCGCTCAGGTAGGGCGCGGCGGCCAGGTTGCGGTAGAAGAGCTCGCCGTCGCGGTCGTACACGGCCACGCCCCGCGGCACGGCGTCGAAGGCGGTCTCGAGTTGCTGGAGGCGCCGGCCGGAGGCGGCGACCTCGGCCCGCTCGGCCTCGAGCGCGCGGTCGAGGTCGCCGGTCCAGCGGCGCAGGCCCGCCATCCGCCGCTCGCCGATCGACCAGGTCACCGCCGCGCCCAGCGCCACGGAGGCGACCACGAGCAGCAGCACCGGCACGGGGCCGAGGGCCACGACCACCGCCCCCGCCGCCGGGGCCGTCACCGCCGGCCGCCGCTCTCGAGGTGGGCGTGCAGGTGCTCGGCCACGGGCCGGCTGGGGGCCTCGGACACCTTGGTCAGCAGGGTGACCGCCGCCCAGCCGGAGCGCACCAGACCGGTGTCGGACGCCTCGTCGACCGCGTCGTCGTTGAGCTGCAGCTCGAGCTTGACGAACCCCTCGCCGGACTCCGCGATCTGCGCCTGCACCGACGGCGGGTTGGCCAGCGTGGCCCAGCGGACGCCCCGGACCTCCGCGCTCGGCAGGTCGGGGACGTTGAGGTTCACGACCGTGCCCGGCGGCTCGGCGTCGAGCACCCACTCGAGCGCCGCGGCGCCGAGCTCGGCGGCGGTGCGCCAGTGGGTCGGTCCGTCGGCGGTGCTGACCGCCACGCCCGACCAGCCCCCGTTGGCCCCGGTGAGGGCGGCGCCGACCGTGCCCGAGTGCAGCACCGACCGCCCGGTGTTCCACCCCGGGTTGATGCCCGACGCCACCGCGTCGAAGCTCCGGCCGAAGGCGCCCAGCCGGGCCATGATCACGATCAGGCCGGGAGGGCCGTCGACGGCGTGGACCGGCCCGTCGACGCCGTCGATGACCGTCGGTCGCAGCCCGACGGTCATGTCCACCGCGAAGGCGCCGATCGACGCGCCGGTGCCGCTCATGTTCTCTTCCGGGGCGGCGACCACCACCTCGTGGCCGGCGGCGGCGACCGCCCGGGCCAGCTCGTGCAGACCGGGCGAGTCGATGCCGTCGTCGTTGGTGACGAGCACGGTGGCCACGTCAGCCCTCCGCGGCCGAGCCGTCGGCTCCGGGGTCGCCCGTCGCCGGGCCGCGATCGCCGCTCACCTCGCCGGCCGTCGGATCGGCCGGGTCCGCCGGCTGGGAGGCGACCGACGGGTCGGTCGAGTGGCGGGCGGCGTCGCGCGCCGCCCCCGTGTGCTCGGGCAGCCAACCGGTGACCATGTAGAGGACCCGCTCGCCGATGTTCACCGCGTGGTCGCCGATGCGCTCGTAGTACCGGCCGACCAGCGCGAGCTGCACCCCGGACTCGAGGTCGAGGTTCTTGGTCTCGTGGGACTCGAAGATGGCCTTGATGAACTGCCGGTGGAGCGAGTCGAGCCCGTCGTCCATGTCGTCGAGGGCCGCCCCCACGTCGGCGTCGCCGTCGACGTAGGCGTCGAGGGAGATCTGGAACAGGCGGGCCGCCTCGCTGCCCATGCGGGCGATGAGACCGCGGAGCCGAGGGTCGAAGTCGGTGCGGTAGAGCCGGCGTGAGGCCTTGGCCACGTTGACCATGAGGTCGCCGCTGCGTTCGATCTCCGACGCCAGCCGGATGGCGGTGACGATGGCCCGCAGGTCGCGCGCCATCGGCTGCTGCAGGGCCAGCAGGCGGTAGCAGCGCTCCTCGATGTCGAGGGTGAGGGCGTCGATGGGGTCGTCGCCGTCGATGACCGCCTTGGCCTCGCCCAGGTCGCTCGTGAGCAGCGCCTCGGTGCCGTGGGGGATGGTCTCGCGGACCATGGCCCCGAGCCGGGCGATCTCGCTGCGGATGGCGGTCAGCTCGCTGTGGAACTCGAGGCGGATCTCAGGCACGGCCGGGCCCTCTCGACGGGTGACGGGCGCCCGGACCCGTCGAGCGGGTCACCGCACCTCGTCGGCCAGGTGCCCGGCGTCCCCGGTGAGGAGGTAGAGCAGCCGGGTGCCGATGATGCCGGCGTGGTCGGAGATCCGGTCGAGGCTCCGGGCCGCCACCAGCGTAGGGATGGCGATGCCCACCGCGCCGGGGTGGTCGAGGTGGAGCAGCTCGTCGGTCAGCCGGTGGTAGCGGTCGGCGGCCAGCGGCGACGGCGCGGTGACCGCCTCGGCCAGCAGGCGGTCCTGGGCGGCCCAGGCCCGCATGGCGAGCCGGTAGCGGTCGAGCCCGTCGTCGGCCATGGCCAGCAGCAGGTCGAAGGTCGAGGAGTTGGCGGCGAGCCGCTCGTGCTGGTCGACCAGGTTGACCACCCGGAGGGCCAGGTCGCCGATCCGCTCGAACTCGGCCAGCACCCGCAGCACCGAGACCACGAAGCGAAGGTCCGAGGCGACCGGCTGCTCACGGGCCAGCACGTCGTAGCAGCGGGCGGTCAGCGACACGCAGGTGGCGTCGATGTCGTCGTCGGCGGCCAGGGCGTCGGCCGCCATCTCGCCGTCGCCGTCGATCAGCACGCCCCGCATGCGCTCCAGGTTCTGGTCGACCCGCACCGCCAGCAGCTCGACCTGGATCCGGAGCTGGTCGAGCTCGGCGTTGTAGTCGCGGCGGAGCGGTTCGGGGGTCTCGGCCGGGGCGGCGGCCTCGTCGTAGCGGTGCACGGCCATGGCGGGCTCAGCCGAAGCGGCCGGTGATGTAGTCCTCGGTCCGCTTCTCCGACGGTTGGGAGAAGATCGTCTCGGTCCGGTCGAACTCGACCAGCTCGCCGGTGCGGTCACCCGTGCTCTGGTCGACGTCGACCGAGAAGAAGGCCGTCCGATCGGACACCCGGGCCGCCTGCTGCATGTTGTGGGTGACGATCAGGATCGTGTACTCCTGCTTCAGCTCCTGCATGAGCTGCTCGATCCGCAGGGTGGCGATGGGGTCGAGCGCCGAGCACGGCTCGTCCATCAGGATCACATCGGGGCCGACGGCGATGGCCCGGGCGATGCACAGGCGCTGCTGCTGGCCGCCCGAGAGGCCGAGGGCCGACTTCTTCAGTCGGTCCTTCACCTCGTCCCACAGCGCCGCGCCGCGCAGGCTCTTCTCGACCAGGTCGTCGAGCTCGGCGCGCTTCTTGGTCCCGCCGAGCTTCGGCCCGTAGGCGACGTTGTCGTAGATCGACTTCGGGAAGGGGTTCGGCTTCTGGAACACCATCCCGATGCGGCGGCGGACCTCGACGGGGTTGACGTCGGAGTCGTAGAGGTCGACCCCGTGGTAGGTGAGCGAGCCCTCGACCCTGGCCCCGTCGATGAGGTCGTTCATGCGGTTGAAGCAGCGCAGCACCGTCGTCTTGCCGCAGCCCGAGGGCCCGATGAACGCGCTGATCTCGTTCTCGCGCACGGCCATGGTCACGCCCCGCACGGCACGGAACCCGCTGTAGAGCACGGACAGGTCCCGCACCTCGAACACGGTGCTGTGCTCCTCGGCGCGCTCGGCGGCGAGGGGGGCGGGGCCGGTGCCGGGAACGGGCTGGCTCCCGTCGGCGCCGGGCTCGAGCCGGGGCGTGGTCGGGGGGGAGAGCTCGGTCTCGGGGGGTGAGCTTGAGGTCATCTCAGGAGCCACGAGTGCATCCTTGTCGGTCGTCGGGATCGATCGGTGCGGGACCTCTCACCGGACGGCGAGCCGGCTGCTGACCAGACGGGCGCCGAGGGTCAGCAGCAGCACCATGACGATGAGGGTGAGGGCGGCGCCCCAGGCCATCTCGGGCGAGAGCCGGCCGCCGTTGGTGATCAGGCTGTAGATCTGGAAGCTGAGCGTGGTGCTCTGGCCGGTCAGGGTCCTGCTCTGGGCGATCGTGTCGGCGGCGCCGATGGTGAAGAGCACCGGCGCGGTCTCGCCGGCCGCCCGGGCCACGGCCAGCATCGAACCGCTGACCAGCCCGGGCAGCGCCGAGGGGATCACGACCCGCATGGTGGTCCTCCAGGTCCGGGCGCCGAGGGCGGCGCTGCCCTGTCGGAGCGAGTCGGGCACCAGGCGCAGCATCTCCTCGCTGGAGCGCACCACGATGGGCAGCATCAGGCAGGCCAGCGCCAGGCTGGCGGCCAGCGCCGACTTGCCCTGGCCGAAGTCGACCACCCACAGGGCGTAGATGAAGATGCCCATGACCACCGACGGCACGCCGGTCATGACGTCGGAGAGGAAGCGGATCACCCGCGCCAGGCGCTTGGTCCGGCCGTACTCGTGCAGGTAGATCGCCGCCAGCACCCCGAGGGGGATGGCGAGCAGGGCCGAGGCCAGGGTGGTGACCAGCGTGCCGATGACGGCGGGTCCCATGCCGGGCTGGGCGGCGGTGGCGGTCGAGCTGCGGGCCTTGCAACCGGCCACGTCGCCGCCGTACTTGGCCTGGGCCGAGCAGTCGTTGGCGATCTCGTTGGCGGTGGCGGCGCTCGGGATGTCGCTCGTCAGGAACTTCGGGCTGATGACGCCGGCGCCCTTGTTCACCACCGTGACCGAGACGTAGAGCAGCGGGATCGACGCCACCACGAAGGCGAGGACCATGGCGGCGGTGGCGACGGCGTTGCGCCGGCGGCGGGCCGGCGTCAGGGTCGGCACCCGCAGGTCGGGCGCCGGGGGCGGCAGGGCGTCCACGACCTCCTCGGGCGGCAGCACGGTGCTCACGCCGCCCCCTTGAACTTGCGGTCGAGCCGCACGACCATCCGCCGGGCGGCCACGTTCACCAGGGTGGTCATCACGAACAGCACCACGCCCATGCCGATCAGGGCGGCGCTGAAGTCGCCGCTCGACTCGTTCAGGTAGCGGGCGATGGCGGCGGGCAGGGCATCGCCGGCGCCGAGCACGTTGGCGGTGATGGTGGGCCGGGCCACCCCGCCGATCAGCAGCGTGATGGCGATGGTCTCGCCCATGGCCCGGCCGAGGCCGAGCATGACCGCCCCGGTGAGCCCGCCGCTCGAGTGGGGGAAGACCACCCCGGTGATCATCTCCCACCGGGTCGCCCCGAGGGCGAGGGCGCCCTCCTTGTCGTTGCGGGGGACGGTGGCGAAGACCTCACGGGTGAGCGAGGTGATGATCGGGGTGACCATGATGGCGAGCACGATGCCGGCGGTGAGGAAGCTGGTGCCGCTGCTGCCGGTGCCGAACACGTTCTGCAGCACCGGGATGCCGTGGACGGCATCGCCGAGCGACCGGTACCAGTCCTGCAGGGTGGGCTTGAGGGCGAGGAAGCCGACCAGCCCGAAGACGACCGAGGGCACCGCGGCCAGCAGGTCCATCACCGTGGTGATGGCGATGCGCAGCCGCCGGGGCGCCAGCTCGGTGGCGAAGAGGGCGATGCCGATGCTGGTCGGCACCGCCAGCACCAGGCCGATGGCGGAGATCAGCAGGGTGCCGTAGGCGAAGGCCAGGATCCCGAACTGCTGGGCGTTCGGGTTCCAGACGGTGCTGAAGAAGTAGTCGGTGTTGTACGTCGAGAACGCCGGCCAGGCGTTCTGGGTGGTGGTGATGGCGATCAGCGCCAGGATCACCAGCACCGACGCGCCGGCGGCCACGGCCAGCCCCTCGAAGGACCGGTCGGCCAGCTCGCCCGTCGAGGACGTGAGCGGCGGCCGGCCCGACCTGGTGGTCGGGCCGGCCGTGGTCGACGTCAAGCCGTCAGCCCACCGTGATCTTGTCGACCTGCGCCAGCGCCTTGGTCCGGAGCGAGTCCGGCAGCTTGGCGTAGAACAGCGACGTGGTGGTGGCGCTGGCCTGTCCCTCGTTCAGGGCGTAGGTCAGGTACGCCTTCAGGGTGTCGGCCTTGGCCTGGTCGGTCTGCTTGGCGTCGACGATGATCCACGTCGGCGAGGTGATCGGGTAGGCCGCGGCGCCCTTGGCGTTCAGCGGGTTGTAGGTGAGGTCCGGCGCGACGTCGGCAGATCCGACCGCGGCGCTGGCGCCGTCGGGCGTGGGCTTCACGAACTGGCCCGAGGCGTTCTTGACCTCGGCCACGTCCAGGTTGGCCTTGGCCGCGTCGGGCAGGTCGACGTAGCCGATGGCGCCGTCGGTCTGGGTGATGATGGTGGCCACGCCGGTGTTGGCCTGGCCGCCCTGGCCGACCGGCCACTGCACGGTGTCACCCGGGGTCAGGGTGAAGATGCTCGGGGCCGCCTTGCTCAGGTACTTGCTGAAGTTGCTGGTCGTGCCCGAGCCGTCGGAGCGGTGCACGAAGGTGATGGCGGTGGACGGCAGGTTGGCGTCCGGGTTGTCGGCCTTGAGGGCCGGATCGTTCCACATGGTGATCTGACCCATCACGATCTTGGCCAGCACCTCGGGAGTGATCTTGAGGCTGGTCACGCCCGACAGGTGGAACGAGACCGTGATCGGGGCCGACACGATCGGGAAGTACAGGATCTCCCGGCCGTTGAAGGTCGGCTTCTCGGTGTCGCTGATCAGCGAGTCGGTGCCAGCGAAGTCCACGGTCTGGGCCGCCAGCTGCTTCTTGCCGTCGCTCGACCCGGTCTTGGTGTAGAGGAGGGTGGGGCTGCCGCCGGCCTTCTTCGAGGCGGTCTCGAAGTTCTTGATCACGGCCTGCTCGAAGGTGTCCTGGAAGGACGAGCCGGCACCGTCGAGCTTGGCGGTGGCCGACTTCAGCAGGGCGTCGGAGGTGACCGAAGCGGACCCGTTGCCGGTGTCCGAACCGCTGCTGCTACTCGAGCCGCTCGGGTTGGTGGCCCCGGCGCCGCTGCTGCTGCTGGTCTTGCTCGAGCTGCTGCAGGAAGCCAGCAGGCCGAGCACGGCCAGAACGGCCGCAAGCCAGGCAAGTCTCCGTCGGGATGCGGTCACCGGAACCTCCGTGGATGGTCTGTCGTCGTGTGCATCGACGGCGACGGTAGAGAGGGTGGGTGTCCCTTCCGGGTGGTTCGGGTGAACCCCGGGTGAACGACCGGGCAACACTCGGGGGTGGAGCTCGGGTTGGCGGCTCAGGGCCGACGACGGCCGCTGAAGCTCTCCAGGATCACCGCGTCGGCGGCGTAGCTGACCAGGTCGGCCGCCTTGCGGGGTGAGAGCCAGCGCAGCTCGTCGACCTCCGCGTTCGGCTCGAAGGAGCCCTCGCGCTCGGCCCGCATGGTCCAGTAGCGGACCCGCTTGGCCCGGCCCTTGCGGTCGACGTACTCGCTGCGGGCGACCTCGTCCCCGGGCCGGCACCGCAGGCCGGTCTCCTCGAGCACCTCGCGCACCGCGCAGTCCTCGTCGGTCTCGCCCGGGTCGCGCTTGCCCTTCGGGATCGACCAGTCGTCGTAGCGGGGCCGGTGGACCAGCAGCACCTCGACCTTGCCGCCCTTGCCCTTCGGCCGCCACACCACCCCGCCGGCGGCGAACACCTCGATGCGACCGAAGGCGCCGGCCTGGGCCGCCGCCTCGTCGGCGATGACGGACACGATCGGCTCCTCCCCTCGGGACCGGCTCCGATCCTGGACGATCCGCAGGAGACCGGCGGGGGTGGTGCCGGCGTCCGGTCGGCGCTGGTCGCTCACGGGAGGCGCGCTCGACGACGGCCGCCGCAGGTCATGGCCGGCCTAGTCGTCGATGACGTCGTGTCGGTGCGAGCGGGCCAGCGCCCGCTCCTGCAGCACCCGGTGGGTGTCGACGCCCTCGTCGAAGCGGTCGGCGCCCACGCCCCCGTCGGGCCGCTCTCTGGCGACCGGCCGCCACGCACCCTGGCCGTCGAGCTCCCAGGCCAGGACGTCGTCGGCGAGGTTGACGTCGAGGACGTCCTGCAGCCGGTCCTGCAGGTCGGGCGCCTCGACCGGCGTGAGCGCCTCCACCCGGCGGTCGAGGTTGCGGGGCATGAGATCGGCCGACCCGATCAGGTACAGCGGCTCGGCGCGTCCGGAGCCGTTGGCGAAGCAGTAGATGCGCGAGTGCTCGAGGTAGCGCCCGACGATCGAGCGCACCCGGATGCGGTCCGACAGCCCGGGCACCCCCGGCCGCAGGCAGCAGATGCCCCGCACGACCAGGTCGATCTCGACGCCTGCCTCGGAGGCGTCGTAGAGGGCGTCGATCAACCCCGGATCGACCAGCGAGTTCATCTTCATGGTGATGCGGCGCTCGCCCTCGCCGGCGATCTCGCGTCGGATGAGCTCGAGCAGCCGTTGCCGCATCGAGCTCGGGGCGACCAGCAGCTTGCGGTAGTGCACGTTGCGGCCGTACCCGGTCAGCACGTTGAAGAGCTGGGTGGCATCGGCGCCGAGGGCGACGTCGTCGGTCAGCAGGCCGATGTCCTCGTAGAGCTTGGCCGTCTTGGAGTTGTAGTTGCCGGTGCCGATGTGCAGGTAGCGACGGAGCGCGCCCGGCTCGTCGCGCACCACCATGGCGATCTTGGTGTGGGTCTTCAGGCCGAGCAGCCCGTAGGTGACGTGGACGCCCGCCTCTTCGAGGGCGCGGGCCCACTCGATGTTGGCCGCCTCGTCGAACCGGGCCTTCAGCTCGACCAGCGCAGCCACCTGCTTGCCCCGCTCGGCGGCGCGGATGAGCGACCGCACGATGGGGCTGTCACCCGACGTCCGGTACAGCGTCAGCTTGATGGTCAGCACCTTGGGATCCACCGACGCCTGGCGGATGAACTCCTCGACGGAGGTGGCGAAGGAGTCGTACGGGTGGTGGACGAGCAGGTCGCCCTCGCGGATCCGGTCGAAGAAGTCGACGGGCTCGTCGTCGATCGGCAGGAGCCGGGCCTGGGTGACCGGCGTCCACGGCTCGTCCTTCAGGTCGGGGCGGTCGAGCTCGAGCAGGGACCACAGCCCGCCCAGGTCGAGCGGCCCCACCATCTCGTAGACGTCGTCGTCGTCGAGGTCGAGCTCGCGCTGCAGCAGCTCGCGGACCTGCTCGGTCATGTTGGCGTCGACCTCGAGGCGGACCGCCCGGCCGAACCGACGGCGGCGGAGCTCCATCTCGACGGCGACCAGCAGGTCGTCGGCCTCGCCCTCCTCCAGGGTCAGGTCGGCGTTGCGGGTGACGCGGAAGGCGTGGTGCTCCTCGACGACCATGCCCGGGAACAGCTTGTCGAGGTGGGCGGCGATCACCTGCTCGAGCGGCACGAAGCGCTCGCCGTCGGGCATGACCACGAACCGGGGCAGCACGTCGGGCACCTTCACCCGGGCGAAGCGGCTGTGGCCGTCGCCGGGGTCGCGCATGCGCACGGCCAGGTTGAGCGACAGGTTGGAGATGTAGGGGAAGGGGTGGCCCGGGTCGACCGCCAGCGGGGTCAGCACCGGGAAGATGCGCTTCTCGAACTCGTCGACCAGGTACTTGAGGTCGTCCTCGTCGAGCTCCTCCCACGAGGAGAGGCGCACGCCCCGCTCGGCGAGGGCCGGGACGATGTCGACGAGGAAGACCTGCTCGAGCTCGGAGTTGAACCGGTCGACCCGGTCGCTCAGCTCGAGCAGCTGCTGCGCCGGGGTCCGGCCGTCGGGCGAGGTGCGGGTCAGGCCTGCGGCGACCTGGTCCTTGAGGCCGGCGACCCGGACCTGGAAGAACTCGTCGAGGTTCTGGCTGGCGATGGCGCAGAACTTCGCCCGCTCGAGCAGGGGGATCCGCTCCCGCCGCGCCAGCTCCAGCACCCGATCGTCGAAGTCGAGCCAGGACAGCTCGCGGTTGAGGAACCGCTCGTCGGCCTCCCGCAGATCGGGCGTGGGATCGTCGTCGAGGGGGTCGATCCCGAGCAGGGCCATCGGATCGAGGGTACTCCCGCCCCGACCGGGCCCGGAAGGGCGCGGGCGGCGCCCGGCCGGTGGCTCAGTCGCCGAAGAGCCCGGCGGCGCCGATGACCCCGGCGTCGTCGCCCAGGGCGGCCGGCACGACCCGCAGCGTCGAACCCGGCCAGAGCCGCGACCGCGTCGCCTGCTCGACGCGCCCGGCGAAGGCCTCGCCGAGCTTGTCACCGAGGCCCCCACCGATGACCACCAGCTCGACGTCGACCAGGTAGACCGCCGACGCCAGCCCGGCGCCGAGGGCCTCGACGGCGTCGTCGATGAGCGAGCTGGCCACTGCGTCGGCCCGGTCGAGCGCCTTGGCGAACACGCTCGACTTCATGCGCTCGTCGCCGGCGATCTCGACCAGCGCGGTCGCCTCGCCGGCCGCCGCCCGCCGGCGGGCCTCGGCCTCGAGGCTGGCCCGACCGGCGTAGGCCTCGATGTGGCCCAGCTGCCCGCACCCGCAGCGGCGGCCCCCCTCGCGCACGGTCATGTGGCCCAGCTCGCCGGCCAGGCCGGTCGGGCCCCGCCGCAGCTCGCCGTCGAGCACGAGGCCTCCACCCACGCCGGTGCCGACCCAGGCGCCGAGCAGGTCGTCGACGCCCTTGGCCGACCCGTGGCGGTGCTCGCCGATGACCCCCACGTTCACGTCGTTGTCGACCTTCACCTTGGTGTCGCCGCCGAGGGCCGAGCGCACCAGGTCGGCCAGCGGCACGTCCCGCCCCCACCCCTGCAGGTTGGGGGCGGCCACCACCACGCCGTCGTGGTGGTGCACGTGGCCGGGCGCGCCGATGCCCACCTTCTTGGCCCCGCCCAACTCGTCGACCATGGCGGCGATGGCCTCGGCCACCGCCTCGGGGCCGCCGTTGGGCGTCGGCTGCTTGACGCTCTCGCCGACCTTCCCGTCGTGCACCACCGCCGCCAGGATCTTGGTGCCGCCGAGATCGACGCCTACCGTCGCCATGGCCGGCTCAGGCGTCCTCGTCCTCGGGGAGCCCGAGATCCCACTCGAGCAGCAGGTTCTCCCGCTCGGCGTCGCGGGCCACCCGCTCCCGGTTGCGGCGGAACTGCGGGTCGTGGGGCGGCAGCAGCACCAGCCGCGCCATGACCCGGTCTCGGAAGGCGTCGATCATCGCCCGGTCGCCGAAGTCGGACTGCAGCTCCCAGTGGGGCGCCACCGGGCCGAGGTAGACGATGCGGGCGTGGCCGCGTGGCGGTTCGTTGGTGGGTTCCGCAGCGACCTGCGACATGTGGACTCCTTCGTCGAGCGGGCGTCAACCCTACCGGTCAGCACGCAGCCCGCAGCCCGCCGTCACCCGCCCCGCTTGCGCAGCGTGGCGGTGGCCGTGCGCTCCTGGCCCCGGCGCTCGTAGGTGATGGTCACCTGGTCCCCCGGCTGCTTGGCCCGGATCTGCTGCTCGACCCCGTTCGAGCCGGTGACCGGCTTGCCGTCGATGGCGGTGATGACGTCACCCTGCTGCAGGCCGGCGCCGGCGGCGCCGGAGCCCGACTGCACGTCGGTGACGAAGGCGCCCTGGTTGGCGGTGACCCCGTACTGGCGCAGCACCTGCCCGGTCAGGTCGGGGTCGGTGAGGTCGAGGGTGCTCACGCCCAGGGTGGCGGTGTTCGGGTTCACCGCGCCCTGTCCGTTGCGGAGCTGGTCGATGAGCGGCTTCACCGCGTCGATCGAGATGGAGAACCCGATGTTCTGGGCGTCCTGGACGATGGCGGTGTTGATCCCCACCACCTGGCCGTCGGAGTTCACGAGCGGACCGCCCGAGTTCCCCGGGTTGATGGCGGCGTCGGTCTGGATGAGGTGCTGCAGGCGGATCGAGCCGCTGCTGATCGACCGGTCCTTGGCCGAGACGATGCCCAGGGTGACGCTCGGCTGACCACCCAGGTTCAGGGCGTTGCCGATGGCCACCACGTCGTCGCCGACGTGGAGGGCGTCCGACGACCCGAGGCGGGCGGCCTTCAGGTTGCTCCGGCCCTTCGCCCGGATCATGGCGATGTCGTCGTCGGGGAAGCTGCCGACCAGCGACGCCGACGTCGTGGAGCCGTCGGTGAAGTGCACCTGGATGTTCTGGGCACCGGCGATCACGTGGTTGTTGGTGACGATCAGACCGTCCCTGGACACGACGAAGCCCGAGCCGGCCCCGCCGAAGACCCCGTTGGACGCCCCGGTCTCGATGGAGACCACCGACGCCTCCGAGCTGTTGAGCACCCCGGCCACGTCGATGCGGCCCCGGGCGCCGACGTTCGTGGAGGTGCGGTCGCGGACCACCCAGGTCGTGGCCGCCGCGACCAGGGCTGCCACCAGCAGGCTGACGAGCACCACTGCGCCGAGCCCGGCAGGCCGCCGTGACCGGGGCGGCTCCTGCCCGGGCGCCCGCAGCGCGTGCGGCGAGGGGTAGGTGGCCGGCGGGGCGGGCGGGAGGAGCCCGGCCGGCCCGGCGGGCTCGGCCACCGGTGGCCGAGCCGGCAGCGTGGCCGCGCCCAGCCCGTTGGGGCGGGGCGGGGCGGCGGCGACCGGGGCCGGCGCCGTGCCCGCCGAGCCGCCCGAGGACGGCGCCTGGCCACCAGGACGCCCGCCCGCGGCGCCGACGCCGGAGGGCACGCTCGCCGGCCCGTCGCCGGGGCGCGGCGCCCACGGGCTCCAAGCGCCGGAGGGCGTGCGGTCTGGTCGACGATCGGTCACGGGGCGGGGGCCTCCGGTCGGGGCAGGCGCTCCATGCAACCACGTCGCCGCCGGTGCGGCGCCCTCGGCCGACGGAGGATCGGCGACCCGATCGGCCGGTTCGATCCGACCTTTACGCGGGCTTTTCACCCGACGTGGTCAAACGGGGCCCGCATGGACACCGAATGGATGACCGCCGGCCGCTGCCACCAGATCCCGCCCTCGACCTTCTTCCCGAGCGACGGGGTGGGCGTCGAGATCGCCCGTAAGATCTGCGCGGACTGCCAGGTCAAGGAGCCGTGCCTCGAGTACGCCCTCGAGAACCGCATCGACCACGGGGTCTGGGGCGGCTGCTCCGAGCGTGAGCGCCGCCGGATCCTCCGCCGCCGCCGCTTGGCCGCGACCGCATAGTAGGGCGCCGCCCCAGGGGCGGCGCTGGCTTCGCCATGTACCTGGGCGCCGCCCCACCGGCGGCGCTGGCTTCGCCATGACGGCTCGCACCATCCCGCTGCTCCGGCTGGCGCCTCCGCAGCACTACCGGGCGCCGCCGCAGCACTACCGGGCGCCTCCGCAGCACTACCGGGCGCCTCCGCAGCACTAGGCGCCTCCGCAGCACTACCGGGCGCCTCCGCAGCACTACCGGGCGCGTCGGGTCAGGCCTGGTCGCGCCTCGGGTCGCGGGTGGCCTCGCCCGTGGCCGGCTCGTCGTGGATCTTCTCGAACTCCTTCTTGGCCTGACCCATGTTGCGGGCCAGCTGCGGCAGCTTGGTGCCACCGAAGACCAGCAGCACCACCACCAGGATGATCAAGAGCTCGGGTGTACCCATGGGCCGAGCGTAGGCAGCGCCCGTCCGGTCACCACCCGGTGGGGGTCCGGCCGGCCCAGCGGTCAGCGGGGCGACGGGCCGGGGCTGGCAGGCTGGCCCGGTGCTGGCCTGCGTGGTGAACGTGAGCGAGGGGCGGCGCGACGACGTGCTGGCCGAGCTGGCGGCGGCCGCGGGCCCGGCGCTGCTCGACCTGCACCGCGACCCGTTCCACCACCGCAGCGTGTTCACGCTGGCCGGCGACGGGGTCGTCGACTCGGTGCGCTCCCTGGCGACCGCGGCCTTCGAGCGCCTCGACCTCCGCGACCACCGGGGCGTCCATCCCCGCATCGGCGTGGTCGACGTGGTGCCCTTCGTGCCCCTCGGCCCGGCGACGATGGCCGACGCCGAGGCGGCTCGCGACGACATGGCCGACTGGGTGTGGTCGACCCACGGCGTCCCGGTGTTCCTCTACGGACGTCAGCGCTCGCTGCCCGACGTGCGCCGGGAGGCCTACACCGACCTCGCCCCCGACGTGGGCGGCCCCGGACCGCACCGGCGTTGGGGCGCGGTCGCCGCCGGCGCCCGGCCACCCCTCGTCGCCTACAACGTGTGGCTGGCCGAGCCCGACCTGGCCGCGGCCCGGCAGGTGGCCCGGGCGTTGCGACGGCCCGGCCTGCGCGCCCTGGGGCTGGCGGTGGGCGACCGGGTGCAGGTCTCGATGAACCTCACCGAGCCCGCCCTCCTCGGACCGGCCGAGGCCTACGACGCGGTGGCCGACGAGGTGGCGCTGGCCGGCGCCGAGCTGGTGGGACTCGTGCCCGAGGCGGTGCTCGAGAAGATCCCCGAGCACCGGTGGGCCGAGCTCGACCTCACCGCCGACCGCACCCTCGAAGCCCGACTGGCCCGGGCGAGCGGCACCGGCCCGGGCTGAGCGCCGCGCCGGTTCGGGGCGACGGGTCAGGCGCTGGCGCCGCCGGCGTTGCGGCGGGCGAGGGCGCGCTGGCGGCGGATGCGACGGCGCTCGCGCTCGCTCATGCCCCCCCAGATGCCGAACTTCTCGCCGTTGCCGAGGGCGAACTCGAGGCAGTCGGCCCGCACCACGCAGCCGCGGCAGACCTCCTTGGCCTCACGGGTCGAGGCCCCTCGCTCCGGGAAGAAGAGGTCGGGATCGACGCCGAGGCAGTTGGCGAGGTCCTGCCACGCCGGCGCCCGATCCTCGTTGCTCACCTGCATGTCGACCTCCTGAGCCCCCTGATGCTCCAACCGCTGCGACCTACGATGCAGCTCGCAACGCGCCGCATACCACAGATGGAATTACAGCGGTGTGATCATGGCCCGTCAGGGCCGAGAACGCAAGGGGGACCCCACCGACGTGCCGCCTGAGCCTGCGACCGAGACCGCTCCGCACCACGAGACCCACCCCGCGTCGGCCCGGACGCCGTGGTTGCCGGTCGAGGGGGCCGACCGCGCCTACGCCCGGTTCCCCAAGGACCGCCGGGTGGTCACCGACGACGGCACCACCATCGCCTACACGGTGCTGCGCCCCGAGCCCTCGCAGCCGGCCGCCCTCCCCGTCGTCTTCGCCAACGGGTGGTCGTGCCCGGACGGGTACTGGGCCGACATCGCGCCCCGGCTGCGAGAGGCGGCTCATCCGTGCGTGCTGTCCGACACCCGGGGCCACGGCGCCTCCGGTCTGCCGGTCACGCCGGTGCGCGGCGCCCGCAACCTGACCGCCGACGACCTGAGCATCCCCCGCTTCGCCCGCGACCTCTGCACCGTGCTCGACGACGCCGGCATCGAGCGGGCGGTGTTCATGGGCCACTCCATGGGGGTGCAGACCGCGCTCGAGGCGTACCGACTCGCCCCCGAGCGGGTGGCGGCGCTCGTGCTGGTGGCCGGCCCGTACGAGAACCCGCTCAAGACCTTCTATGGGCTCCCCCTCGCCGACCTGCTGTTCCCGGTCGTGCGCCAGGTGTTCCGCACCGTCCCCGAGGTGGTGGCGCCGATCTGGGCGACCATCGGCCCGGCCCGCATCGGGCACCTGGGCGCCCGCCTGCTGCGGGCGGCGGGGCCGAAGTCGACGGCACAGGGCCTGCACCCCTACCTGCTGCACCTGGCCGCCTCGGACCCGGCGGTGCTCATGGCCACCGCCGACGCCATGCGCCGCCAGTCGGCCGCCGACATCCTGGCCGACATCGCCGCGCCCACCCTCGTGCTCGGCGCCGGCCACGACGTCTTCACGCCGGTCGCCAACAGCGAGCAGCTGGCCGCCACCGTCCCCGGCGCCGAGCTCGTGCTCTTCCCCGACGCGGGCCACACCCTGCCCATCGAGGAGCCGCAAGCCATCGCCGACGCGACCATCAGCTTCCTGACCCGCCGCGTCGAGCGCGCCCCCTCGGCGGACGCGGCGACGTGACGTCGCCGGCGATCGAGGCGGTCCACGGCGACATCACCGCCCTCGCCGTCGACGCCGTGGTCAACGCGGCCAACAGCTCCCTGCTCGGCGGTGGCGGCGTCGACGGCGCCATCCACCGCGCCGCCGGGCCGGCGCTGCTCGAGGAGTGCCGCGCCCTCGGCGGGTGCCGCGCCGGCGACGCCAAGGCGACCGGCGGCCACGGCCTCGCCGCCCGCTGGGTCATCCACACCGTCGGCCCGGTCTGGCACGGCGGCGGCCGGGGCGAGGCGGAGCTGCTCGCCTCGTGCTACCGGCGGTCCCTCGAGGTCGCCGACGAGCTGGGGGCGGCCTCGGTCGCCTTCCCGGCGATCTCGACCGGCGCCTACCGCTTCCCGAAGGACCGGGCCGCCGAGATCGCGCTGTCCGAGCTCCGCACCGGTCGGGCGGGCGGTTCGGTCGAGCGGGTCGTCCTGGTGGCCTTCGACCAGCCCGACCTGGCCCGGTACCGGCGCCTGCTGGCCGGCTGATCAGCCGGCGCGGCGACCCCGGCTCATCTGGCGACGCTGCTCGATGAAGTCGACCAGCACGTAGTCGCCGAGGGTCTCGGGCGTGGTGAAGAAGGCCCGACCCCGGTTGAGCTTGGTGAGCTGCTCGATGAAGTGCTGGAGGTACGGCGTGGCGTCGAGCATGAAGGTGTTGATGCGGATGCCCTCCCGCGTCGCCCGGAGCACCTCGCGTCAGGGTGGCGTCGACGGTCTCCTGGGTGGGCGGGTAGCTGAAGGTCGGCAGCCCCGACTCGGTGATGTGGGCGGTCGGCTCGCCGTCGGTGATCATGATGATCTGCTTGGTGCCGCTCTGGCGGGCCAGCAGGTGCCGGCGCGAGCAGGAAGCCGTGCTGCATGTTGGTGCCGTAGACGAAGTCCCACGACACCTCGGGCAGGTGCTCGGGCTTGATCTCGCGGGCGACCTTGCTGAACCCGACGATGCCCAGGAAGTCGCGGGGGAACTGGGTCGAGATCAGCGAGTGCAGGGCCATGGCCACCTTCTTGGCGGCCAGGAAGTTGTCGCGCATGGGCATCGACAGCGAGAGGTCGACCATCAGCACGGTGCTCGACCGGGTGAGGTGCTCGGTGCGCTCGACCTCGAAGTCCTCGGGGGTGAGCCGCACCGGGGTGCCGGAGCCCTGGCGGGCGATGGCGTTGCGCACCGTGCGCTCGATGTCGAGGTTGAACGGGTCGCCGAACTCGTAGGGCTTGGTCTCGTACGTCGCGCTCGTGGCCGATGCCGGTGCGGGCCATCTCGTGCTGGCCCATCTTGTCGCGGGCCAGCTTGTCGAACAGGTCGTCGAGGGCGTTGCTGGCCGATCTTGCGGATGCCCTCGGGGCGTCAGCTCGTAGCGCCCCTCCTTGTGTCTCGATCAGCCCGGCGTCCTCGAGCATCTTGGCCAGCTCGACCCAGCCGCTCGAGGCTCTGGGCCGACGTCGTCGCCGAGCAGCTCCCGGGCCCGGTCGAGGTCGACCTCGGCCAGGGCACCGGGGTTGGTGGCGCCCCGCAGCAGGTTCTCGAGCTGGTCGAGGTCGCCCAGCTCGTTCATGAGCGGTCGGCGGCCTCGGCGAAGCCGAGCGGGTCGGTGCCGCTGAAGTCGTAGCGCCGGTCCCAGCCCGCCTCGGGGAACATGCCCTGCAGGTTCTGGCCGAGCTGGTCCATCTGCCACCGCAGGTCCATGTCCTCGAGCAGCTGCTCGGACAGGCCCTGGAGCTGGGCCCGCTGCTCGGGTGTCATCGAGTTGAGCATCGACTGCATGGCGGCCATGCGCTGGGCCATGACCTCGAGCAGCTCGTCGAGGTCCTTCGGGTCCTCGGGGAAGAAGTCGCCGTAGCTGCTCCATGAACTCGGCGAAGGCCTGGTCGGTGTCCTCGCCGCGCTGCGCTGGCCTCGAGCATCGTGGTTGAGCTCGGCCAGCATGTCCTTCATGCGGGCCATGTCCTCGGGCGAGAGGCTGCTCATGGCGCCGGCCATCTGGTTGACGTAGCTGCTGCATGAGCTGCTGGCGGAGCTGCTCGATGAGCTGCTCGAAGCGCTCCTGCGCCTCGTTCGAGACGAACTCGTAGTCCTGCAGGTCGCGGACCTGGCCGGCGAGGTCCGGTGGGAGCAGGTCGAGCTCGAGGTTGCGCTCCTCGGCGACCTTCTCGGTCAGGTCCGGCCCGCCGCTGGTCACCCGACCGGCGCGCCCGCTCGGCGTGGTCCTGCGAGGGCCGAGCGCTCCATGTCGACCACGTCGCGCAGCTCCTGGGCGATGTCGTCGTAGACCCCGCCGAGGTCGTACTGCTCGAGCTTCTCGCGCCGCTGCCGGCGCAGCTCGTCGAGCATCTCGCGGATGCCCTGGATGCGCTCGCCGTTGCGGTCGTCGAAGCCGGACATGCATCATCCGGCGCAGGGCGGCGTTGAGGTCGCCGTGGTAGAGCAGGTCGTCGGTGAGCTCGGAGAAGACCTCGTCGGCGTCGAGCTCGAACCCGACCTGGGTGCCGTCCCAGCGGGAGTAGCGGAAGCGGCGAGCGGGCATGGACCGAGGCTACCGATGCCACCCCGGTACCGTTCGGCCGTGCTCGACCGCGTGCGCCTCGACTCCACGCGCGCGGCTGCGGTGGCCGGTTCGGTGGCGCTCCTCGCCCTGGTGCCGCTGCTGTTCCTCGGGCCGGGCACCGACCTCGACGCCGGGTTCGTGATCCGCTCCGCGCACGGCATCGTCGACCACTTCTCCTACGAGCCGTCCCGCCCGCCCGGGGCACCGGTGCACGAGACGCTGGTCGGGATCCTCGACAAGGTCGGCGGCATCCCGCTCGTCAACGCCGGGTCGCTGGCCATGGCCGCGCTGTGCGCGGTGGCGCTCTTCCAGCTGTGCCGGCGCAGCGGCATCCGCCAGCCGCTCCTGACCACCGCGGTGGTGGTGGCCAACCCGTGGTTCCTCGTGGCCGCCACCTCCCTGGCCGACTTCGTGTGGGCGCTCGGCTTCCTCCTGGCGGCCGCGCTGGCGCTCCGCCTCGACCGCCCCCGACCGTGGCTGGCCGGGGCGCTGTGCGCCGCGGCGGTGGGCTGCCGGGCGGCGACCGTGCTGCTCGTGCTCGCCGTCCTGGTGGCCGAGGCGTGGGAGGGCCCTGACGGCCGGCGGCGGGCCCTGGTCGTGGCCGGCTTCGGCGGGGCGCTCGGCGCCCTGCTCTACGTGCCGGCCTACCGGGCGGCCGGCGGCCTCAGCTTCGCCCGCAACGACTTCCGCACCTACTCGGCGTTCGTCACGGTCGGACGGTTCGGGGTGAAGGACGTGTACCTGCTCGGACCGGTCGCCCTGGTGGTCCTGCTGATCGCCCTGCCGGCGGTGCTGCGCCTCCTCGGCCGGTGGAGCGAGGACTGGCTGGTGCGGTTCGCGGCGTCGGGGGTGGTGCTGTCGCAGGTCCTGTTCCTGCGCTTCCCGTGGAAGATGGGCCACCTGCTGCCGACGCTCGTCTGCGTCGCCCTGCTGGTGGGCCTGGCCGTCGGCGAGCGTCCCCGCCTGCTGGCCGCCCTGGTCGTGCTGCAGCTGCTCTACGGCGTGGTGAACCTGCGGTTGGTCGCCCCCAACCGTCCCAACCAGGCCACGTCGGCCCGCTTCGAGCCGGCCATCACCTGGGGCCCGCTCGTCACCGACATCCGCTGCCGCACCCGGTACGAGGACGACTACCGGAGCTCGGTCCGCTCGGTGCGCGAGCGGGGGTGGAACTGCGCGGCGCCGTTCGGCTCGGAGCAGTGAGCTCCACCGCGGCGGCGGGCTCCGCCGTCAGCGGGCCCGGTAGGTGGCGCGGGCGCCCACGGCGTCCTTGTTGAGCCGCTTCGAGAGGTGCAGGCCCTCGAGCACGAACTCGATGGCGCTGGCCTCCACCGCCGGCGAGGCGTCGTCGCCGACCAGCTCGTCGACGACCTGGCGCAGGGCCGGCAGGTCGTCGAACAGGGCGACGTAGTCGGCCGAGGAGATGTCGTCGCCGGCGTGGACGACGGCGCCGTCCTCGAAGCCGTTGGTGATGTCGCGGAGGCGTTCGGGCGGGACCCGGTCGCGGAAGACGGTGAGGACCGAGAGCTTGACCAGGCGCTCGACCACCTCGCCGTCGCGCCCCTCGTCCAGGGTCTCGATCTCGACCTTGCCCTGGGTGGAGGCCGCCAGCGCGTCGAGGTCGCTGACCCGCGGGACGGCCTCGTCCTCACCGAGGCGCAGCGCGCGGCGGATGGCGTTGGCGGCCAGCGTCTCCTGGTTGGAGACCGTCAGCCGCACCGACACGCCCGAGCGCTGGTTGACGTGCGGGCTCTGGCGGGCCTGCTGGCTGATGGTCGCCACGATCTCGTGCATGAACGACGGGATCGACACGCTCAGCCCGTCGGCGTCGAGCGGCACCGCCTCCTGCTGGGCGATGGCGACCTCGGTCTCGACGTCGAGCGGGTAGTGGGTGCGGATCTGGGAGCCGAAGCGGTCCTTCAGCGGGGTGATGATCCGGCCGCGGTTGGTGTAGTCCTCCGGGTTGGCGGAGGCGAACAGCATGACGTCGAGGGGCAGGCGGATCTTGTAGCCGCGGATCTGCACGTCGCGCTCCTCGAGCACGTTCAGCAGGCCCACCTGGATGCGCTCGGCCAGGTCGGGCAGCTCGTTGATGGCGAAGATGCCCCGGTTGGTCCGCGGCACCAGGCCGTAGTGCAGGGTCAGCTCGTCGGAGAGGTAGCGACCCTCGGCGACCTTGATCGGGTCGACCTCGCCGATGAGGTCGGCGATGGAGGTGTCCGGGGTGGCCAGCTTCTCGCCGTAGCGCTGGTCCCGGTGCACCCACTCGATCGGGGTGTCGTCGCCGTGCTCGGCCACCGCCTCGCGGGCGAAGCGGGAGACCGGGTGCAGCGGGTCGTCGTTGATCTCGGTGCCCGCCACCACGGGCATCCACTCGTCGAGCAGGCCGGTGAGCGAGCGGATCATGCGGGTCTTGGCCTGGCCCCGCTCGCCCAGGAAGATCACGTCGTGGCCGGCGAGCAGGGCGTTCTCGAGCTGCGGCAGGACGGTCTCCTCGTAGCCGAGCACCTGCTCGAAGAGCGGCTCGCCGGCCCGGATGCGGGCCACCGCGTTGCGGCGGACCTCCTCCTTCACGGGGACGGACTCCCAGCCGGACGCCTTCAGCTGGCCGAGGTTGGCAGGACGATCGGACATGCCGCCGACGCTACCGGCGGACCCGCCGCCTCGGGCCGCCGCTCCCGGGAAGGGCGATCGGCGGCCCGGTTAGCGTGCACCGGTGGACCTGTCAGGCACCTGGAGCGCCCTGGTCGCGGACGACGACCTCCGGCGCGACTGGCTCGACGAGTCCGCCGCCCCCGCCGACGAGCGCTGGGAGGCCATCGCGGTGCCGGGTCACTGGCGGAGCACCCCGGCCTTCGCCGACTCCGACGGGCCGCTCCTCTACCGGACCCGGTTCGAGCACCCGACGCAGGCCGCCTGGGGCCGTCGGCGCCACTGGCTCACCCTCGACGGCCTCTTCTACCAGGGCGACGTCTGGCTCGACGGCGCCTACGTCGGCGACACCGAGGGCTACTTCTTCCCCCACACCTACGAGGTCACCGAGCCCCTGGCCGCCCGGACGGAGCACCTGCTCGGCGTCGAGGCCACCTGCAGCCCGCCAGGTGACCTCCGGGCGAAGCGCAACCTGACCGGCGTCCTGCAGCACTGGGACTGCCTCGACCCCGACTGGAACCCCGGCGGCATCTGGCGGCCGGTCCGCATCACCGAGACCGGGCCCGTCTGCATCAAGCGGCTCCGCGTCACCTGCCGAGGTGCCACCGCCGAGTCCGCCCAGGTGCTCTTCGACGCCGAGCTCGACGCCGACGTGGCCACCGGGGTCACGCTGCGCACCACCGTGGGCGGCGTCGACCACGAGCTCGAGCAGCCGCTGGCCGCCGGCGAGAACCAGGTCGACTGGCGGGTGACCGTGGCCTCCCCGGCCCTCTGGTGGCCGCACGCCCTCGGCGACCAGCCGCTCCACGACGTCCGGGTCGAGGTCCACGTGACCGGCGGCGCCGAGGAGGGCGACGTGGTCGAGCGGGCCGAGGCCACCGACGGCGACGTCGGCGGCGGGCCGAGCCACGTGGTCGAGCGCCGGATCGGCCTGCGCCAGGTCGCCCTCTCGAACTGGGTGCTGAGCGTCAACGGCGAGCGGCTCTTCCTGAAGGGCAGCAACCACGGCCCGACCCGTCACGACCTCGGCGCGGCGAGCGCCGAGGAGGTGGCCGCCGACGTGGCCCGGGCCCGTGAGGCCGGGCTCGACCTGCTGCGCATCCACGCCCACGTCGCCCGGCCGGAGCTCTACGACGCCGCCGACGAGGCCGGCATCCTGCTCTGGCAGGACCTGCCGCTGCAGTGGGGGTACGCCCGGGCGGTCAAGGGCCAGGCCGTCCGCCAGGCCGCGGCGGCCGTCGACCTCCTCGGCCACCACCCCTCGGTGGCGGTGTGGTGCGGGCACAACGAACCGCTCGCCCTCGCCGGTTCCCCCGGCGAGCCCGAGGAGCCCGGGGCCGGGCGCCGCTACGTGCTGGCCCAGGAGCTGCCGACCTGGAACAAGACGGTGCTCGACCGGGCGGTCAAGCGGGCGCTGATCAAGGCGGACGGGTCGAGGCCGGTGATCGCCCACTCCGGGGTGCTGCCCCACCCGCCGCTGCTCGACGGCACCGACACCCACCTCTACCTGGGCTGGTACCGGGGCGAGGAGCGGGACCTGCCCGGGCTGGCACGCGCCGTGCCACGGCTGGTGCGCTTCCTGTCCGAGTTCGGGGCCCAGGCGGTGCCCGAGAGCGACGAGTTCGTGGGCGCCGAGGCGTGGCCCGACCTGGACTGGGAGCGGCTCGAGCGCACCCACGGCCTGCAGAAGGCGATCTTCGACGAGCGGGTCCCGCCGCGGGACTTCGCCACCTTCGACCAGTGGCGGGCGGCCAGCCAGGCGTACCAGGCGACGGTCATCAAGCACCACATCGAGACGCTGCGCCGGCTGAAGTACCGACCGACGGGCGGCTTCGCCCAGTTCCTGCTGGCCGACGGCCACCCGGCGGTCAGCTGGTCGGTGCTCGACCACCGACGGGTCCCGAAGGCGGGTTGGGACGCGCTGCGCGCCGCCTGCCGGCCCGTGCTGGTCGTCGCCGAGCGGCCGCCGGAGACCCTCGAGGTCGGCCGCCCGGTCGCCCTCGACGTGCACGTGGTGAGCGACCTCCGCCACCCGCTCGAGGGCGCCGAGGTGCAGGCGCACGCCCGGTGGGCGGGCGACGAGCACGAGTGGCGGTGGCGCGGCGACGTGGCGGCCGACGACTGCGCGAGGGTCGGGACCATCCAGATGGTGGCGCCCGACGCGCCGGGTCCGATGGACCTCTCGCTCGAGCTGCGCTGCGGCGAGGTGGTCACCGACAACCGCTACCGCACCACGATCGTCGCCCCTGGTTGAGCGGCCGCGGCCCCGGCGCGACCGCCGACGACGGTTGCGTTGGCCGCGAACCGCGGCGGTAGCGTCGGGCTCGATGGCTACGACGGTGACGCGAGCTCCCACCAGCGACGAGCCGAAGGCGAAGCGCCGAGCACCCTGGCCGATCGAGCTCTACCGGTCGGCGATCGGCAAGAAGTACGTGATGGCCATCACCGGCATCGCGCTGATGGGCTTCGTCTTCGCCCACATGGTCGGGAACCTGAAGATGTACCTCGGCCCCGCCGAGTTCGACAGCTACGCCGAGTTCCTCCGCCGGCTGCTGGTGCCGATCTTCCCCCGCACCGTCGTGCTCTGGTCGATGCGGATCGGGCTGATCCTGGCCTTCGTGCTGCACGTGCACGCCGCCTACTCGCTCACCCGCATCAACCACGCCGCCCGCACCACGCACTACCACTCGAAGCGCGACTACATCGCCGCCAACTACGCCAGCCGGACCATGCGGTACTCGGGCGTGATCGTGGGCCTCTACCTGATCTTCCACCTCTTCGACCTGAGCTGGACCGGCACCGGCTACCACTTCTACCGGGGCGCCGCCTACGAGAACGTGAGCGCCAGCCTCAGCCGCTGGTGGGTCGCGCTGATCTACGTCGTCGCCAACATCGCCCTCGGGTTCCACCTCTTCCACGGCAGCTGGAGCCTCTTCCAGTCCATGGGGTGGAACAACCCCCGCTTCAACCGCTGGCGCCGCAACTTCGCCGCCGCGTTCGCCGGCGTGATCGTCGTCGGCAACGTCTCGTTCCCCATCATGATCCTCGCCGGGGTCGTGGGGACCAAGTAGGAGCCCACCATGTCGACCATCACCCTCGACGCCAAGATCCCCGACGGGCCCATCGAGTCCCTGTGGAGCAACCACAAGTTCTCGATGAAGCTCGTGAACCCGAACAACAAGCGCAAGTTCGAGGTGATCGTCGTCGGCTCCGGCCTGGCCGGCGCCTCGGCGGCCTCGACCATGGCGGGGCTCGGGTACAACGTGAAGGTCTTCACCTTCCACGACTCGCCCCGGCGGGCCCACTCGATCGCCGCCCAGGGCGGGATCAACGCGGCGAAGAACTACCACGGCGACGGCGACAGCGTGTACCGCCTCTTCTACGACACCGTGAAGGGCGGCGACTTCCGCAGCCGCGAGGCCAACGTGTACCGGCTGGCCGAGGTCTCGAACAACATCATCGACCAGTGCGCGGCCCAGGGCGTGCCCTTCGCCCGTGAGTACGGCGGCCTGCTCGACAACCGCAGCTTCGGCGGCGCCCAGGTCAGCCGCACCTTCTACGCCCGGGGCCAGACCGGCCAGCAGCTCCTGCTCGGCGCCTACCAGGCGCTGGCCGAGCAGATCCACGAGGGCCACGTCACCCTCTACAACCGCTCGGAGCTGGTCGACGTGGTGGTCATCGACGGCCGGGCCTCCGGCATCGTCGTGCGCGACCTGCTCACCGGCGAGCTGCACTCCCACGCCGCCCACGCCGTGGTGCTGGCGACGGGCGGGTACAGCAACGCCTTCTACCTGTCGACCAACGCCATGGCCTGCAACGTCACCGCCGCCTGGCGGGCCCACCGGCGGGGGGCGCTGTTCGCCAACCCCTGCTTCACCCAGATCCACCCGACCTGCATCCCCTCGAGCGACGAGTTCCAGTCGAAGCTGACCCTGATGTCGGAGTCGCTGCGCAACGACGGCCGCATCTGGGTGCCGGCCCAGTCCGGCGACACCCGCCGCCCCGAGGACATCCCCGACGCCGACCGCGACTACTTCCTCGAGCGCAAGTACCCGTCGTTCGGCAACCTCGTCCCCCGCGACGTCGCCTCCCGGAACATCAAGGCCCAGGTCGATGCCGAGCGGGGCGTGGGGCCGCTCCGCAACGGCGTGTACCTCGACTTCGCCGCCTCCATCGAGCGCCTCGGACAGCACACGGTCGAGGAGCGCTACGGAAACCTGTTCGAGATGTACGAGCGCATCACCGACGACGACCCGTACCGCACCCCGATGCGCATCTACCCGGCGCCCCACTACACGATGGGGGGCCTGTGGGTCGACTACCACCTGCAGACGAACATCGATGCCCTGTACGCCATCGGCGAGTGCAACTTCGCCGACCAGGGCTCGAACCGGCTGGGGGCCTCGGCGCTCATGCAGGGCCTGGCCGACGGCTACTTCATCCTCCCCTACACGATCGGCGACGGGCTGGCCCCCCGCCTCAACGAGAAGCTGGTGCCCACCGACCACCCCGCCTTCAAGGAGGCCGAGCAGGCGGCGCGGGACCGCTTCGCCGGCTACCTCGCCATCGGCGGCACCCGGTCGGTCGACCACTTCCACCGGGAGCTCGGCAAGATCATCTGGGACTACTGCGGCATGGAGCGCAGCCGGGAGGGCCTCGAGAAGGCGCTGTCGGAGATCCCGGCGCTGCACGAGGAGTTCCGCACCGACCTGCGGGTGCCGGGCGACGACGGCTCGCTCAACCAGTCGCTCGAGCGGGCCGGCCGGGTCGACGACTTCTTCGAGCTCGGCATGCTCATGTGCCGCGACGCCCTCGACCGCGAGGAGTCCTGCGGCGGCCACTTCCGCGTCGAGCACCAGACCGACGAGGGCGAGGCCCAGCGTGACGACGAGCACTTCTCCTACGTGGCGGCGTGGGAGTTCCAGGGCGGCATCGACCACCCCGAGCAGCTCCACAAGGAGCCGCTGGCCTTCGACTACGTGAAGCCGACCCAGAGGAGCTACAAGTGAGCGTCACCGAGTCGACGGCGGCGACCGGCGACCAGCGCCGGCACGTCGACGCCGAGGGCAACGCGGACCTCCACCTCACGCTGCAGGTCTGGCGCCAGAGCGGTCCGAACGACGGCGGCCGCTTCGTCACCTACGACGCACCCGGCATCAGCCCGGACATGTCGTTCCTCGAGATGCTCGACATCGTCAACGAGCGGCTCACCGTCGCCGGCGAGGACCCGATCACCTTCGACCACGACTGCCGCGAGGGCATCTGCGGCACGTGCTCGCTGATGATCAACGGCCAGGCCCACGGACCGCAGCGGGGCACCGCCACCTGCCAGCTGCACATGCGGAAGTTCGCCGACGGCGACACCATCGTCATCGAGCCGTGGCGGGCCAGCGCCTTCCCGATCATCAAGGACCTGATGGTCAACCGGTCGGCGTTCGACCGCATCATCGAGGCCGGCGGGTACATCACCGTCCCGACCGGCTCGGCACCCGACGCCAACCTGATCCCGGTGCCGAAGGTCGTCTCCGACGCAGCCATGGACGCGGCCGCCTGCATCGGCTGCGGTGCCTGCGTGGCCGCCTGCCCGAACTCCGCCGCCCAGCTGTTCACCGCCTCCAAGATCAGCCACCTCAACCTGCTGCCCCAGGGCCAGCCCGAGCGCTACGCCCGGGTCGAGGCCATGGTCGACACCATGGAGCAGATGTTCGGGTCGTGCACCAACCACGGCGAGTGCCAGGAGGCGTGCCCGAAGGAGATCTCGATCGACTTCATCGCCACCATGAACAAGGACTACCTCCGGGCCAAGACCAAGAACCGCCGGTACCTCAGCCGCAAGCCCTGAGCCCAGGCCGGATCACCACCCTCTCGTTGCCCCGCCCGCGCCGCGCTGGCTAGGGTCTGGCCGCTGTCGCCAGACAGCGCACTGGGCTCGTAGGTTGCCGATGTGCGAAGACGGCACCATCGCCGTCGGATGCAGGACCGGTTCTCGTCACCCGTGTGAAGTCCAACGCCGCGGAGCAAGGCAGAACCAAGCAGCACCCAGCACCACCACATCCGCAGACCAGGCCACCACCGGCCCGGTGCGGTGCCGCCCCCTGCCCGCAGGTCCGGCGACCCACCGCGTCCGAGCCGGACCGACCCGGTCGAGCGGGTGCGCGACGACCCCGTCCCACCGGCGCGCCCGCGCCACCCACCACCCAGCAAGGAGACACCCAATCATGGCAACCGGAACCGTCAAGTGGTTCAACAGCGAGAAGGGCTACGGCTTCATCGCCCGCGAGGACGGCGCTGACGTGTTCGTCCACTTCTCGGCCATCCAGGGCACCGGCTACCGGAACCTGGAAGAGGGCCAGAGCGTCGAGTTCGACGTCGCGCCCGGCCGCAAGGGCGAGCAGGCCGAGAACGTCAAGATCCTCTGATCGGTCGCGCCGGCACGCCCGGCGCGACCCCGTCTCCGTTGGCTCGGGTGCCCCGTCCGGGGCACCGCGAGTCATCTTGCGGACAGACGACAGCCCGTAGTAGCGAGATCTCCGATCTCCGGCGCCGAGGCGGACTCAGCGCCCAGAACCTCTCAGGAGTCGCAGGACCTCCATGCCTCACGTCTTCGCCGCCGAAGGCGGCTACCAGGTCTTCAACCTCTCCGGGGCCGACACCGGCCTGCTGGTCTTCGCCCTGGTCACCTCGCTCGCCGCCCTCGGCGTCGGCTACGTGCTGCTGCGCGGCGTGCTCGACAGCGACGCGGGCAGCGAGGACCAGCAGCAGATCGCCGGCGCCGTCCACGAGGGCGCCATGGCCTACATCAAGCGGCAGTTCCGCACCATCGGCTTCATCGTCGTGCCGCTGGCCGCCATCGTGTTCCTCACCTCGGCCAAGATCGAGAAGGCGCCGGGCCTCGATGCCCTGAACTTCTTCCAGTCCGGGCTGTTCCGCACCCTCGCCTTCATCGTGGGGGGCACGGCCTCGGCCGCCATCGGCTTCCTCGGCATGTGGCTCGCCACCCAGGGCAACGTGCGCACCACCGCCGCGGCGACCCGCAGCGACTTCCCCGGTGCGCTCCGCGTGGCCATCCGCACCGGCGGCTCGGTCGGCCTGGCCACCGCCGGGCTCGGCCTGCTCGGCGCCACCATCATCATCCTGCTGTTCCAGAACACCTCGTCGGCCATCCTGATCGGGTTCGGCTTCGGCGGCTCGCTGCTCGCCCTCTTCCTGCGGGTGGGCGGCGGCATCTTCACCAAGGCGGCCGACGTGGGCGCCGACCTGGTCGGCAAGGTCGAGGCGGGGATCCCCGAGGACGACCCCCGGAACCCGGCGACGATCGCCGACAACGTGGGCGACAACGTCGGCGACTGCGCCGGCATGGCCGCCGACCTGTTCGAGAGCTTCGGCGTGACCCTGGTGGCGTCGATCATCCTCGGGGTCACCGCCTTCAGCGGCATCGGCCTCGGCCCGGACGTGGCGGCCAAGGGTCTGGTGTTCCCCGTGGCGGTCATGGCCATCGGCCTGATCGCCTCGGTCGTCGGCATCTTCCTCGTCCGGGCCCGTCCCCACGAGACCGACGCCCTCGTCTGCATCAACCGGGGCATCACCATCGCCCAGGCCCTGTCGGTGGCAGGCACCGCGGTGCTCGCCTTCACCTACGTCGGCAACCCGTCCGGCCCCGGCGGCGCCAAGCTCCAGGTCAGCCAGCCGGGGGCCCGCATGTTCGGCGCCGTGCTCGTCGGGGTGGCGCTCGGCTTCGCCGCCTCCCGCATCACCGCCTACTTCACCTCCACCACCAACAAGCCGGTCCGGGACATCGCGGCCGCCAGCCGCACCGGGCCGGCCACCACCGTGCTCGAGGGCATCAGCTCCGGCCTGGAGTCGTCGGTCTGGGCGCTCCTCGCGGTGGCGGTCGCCATCGGCGGTGCCATCGCCCTCGGCGGCGGCAGCTTCAAGTTCTCGACCTACCTGGTCGCCCTGGCCGGCATCGGCATGCTCTCGACCACCGGCATCATCGTGGCCGAGGACACCTTCGGCCCGGTCGCCGACAACGCCGCCGGCATCGCCGAGATGACCGGCGACTTCGAGGGCGAGCCCGAGCGGATCATGGTCAGCCTCGACGCGGTGGGCAACACCACCAAGGCCGTCACCAAGGGCTTCGCCATCGGCTCGGCGGTGATCGCCGCCGTGGCGCTGTTCGCCTCCTACGGCGAGACGATCATCGAGCAGCTGGGCACCAAGGTCCAGGGCTTCACCGCCCCCACCGGGTCGTTCACCATCAACGTGGCCGACCCCAAGGTCTTCATCGGCCTGCTGGTCGGAGGCTCCATCGCCTTCATCTTCAGCTCGCTGGCCATCCGGGCCGTCTCCCGCACCGCCGGCGTGGTGGTCCAGGAGGTCCGCCGCCAGTTCGCCGACGGCAAGATCATGGCCGGCACCAAGGAGCCGGACTATGGCCCGGCCATCGACATCTGCACCGCCGCCTCCCTGCGCGAGCTGGCCACCCCGGCCATCCTGGCGGTCCTCACCCCGGTCATCATCGGCTTCGGGCTCGGGCCCATCTCCCTCGGCGCCTTCCTGGCGTCGGTGATCGTGGTCGGCCAGCTCATGGCCAACTTCCTCTCCAACGCCGGCGGCGCCTGGGACAACGCCAAGAAGTACATCGAGGACGGCGCCGAGGGCGGCAAGGGCTCCGAGAGCCACAAGGCGGCGGTCATCGGCGACACCGTGGGCGATCCGTTCAAGGACACCGCCGGACCCGCCCTGAACCCGCTGATCAAGGTGATGAACCTGGTGTCGCTCCTGATCCTCCCGGCGATCGTCAAGTTCTACGACCTGGGCAAGCTCGGGAAGCTGCAGCAGGCGCCGAAGGCGGGAGGCATCGTCATCGCCGTCGCCGCCGGTGTGGTGGTGGCCGGTGCCATCGCCTACTCGAAGCGCCAGGGCAGCGCCCTGAGCTCCGGCTCCTCCGAGCCGGCCGCCGCCCAGGCCGCCGCCGCCGACTGATCCTCCCCGCCCCGGCCCGGCGGCCGGCCGCGGGGCACGACCAAGCCCTCGGTGCGGCGCCGTGGTGCGGCCCCCGTGGTGCGGCCCCGGTCGGGGCCTCGGCGGTCGGCCGGTCAGGCGTCGGTCTCGGGGGCGACGCGGGCCTGGCGGTGGGCCCCGCGAGCGCCCTTGCGCCGGTGGCGGATCACCTCGATGAGCACCGGGGTGAGGGACAGCAGCACCACACCGATGATGGCGATGTCGATGTGGTCGCGGATCACCCCGACGTTGCCGAGCACGTGGCCGAGCAGCGTCACACCCACCGCCCAGACCAGGGCGCCCAGCATGTTGTAGACGACGAAGGTGCGGTAGTGCATCTTGCCGACGCCGGCCACGATGGGGGCGAAGGTGCGCACGATCGGCACGAAGCGGGCCAGGAAGATCGTCTTCGGGCCGTGGTGCTCGAGGAACTCGTGGGCCTTGGTGACGTGGCTCTGGCGGAACAGACGGGAGTCGGGGCGGCTGAACAGGGCGGGCCCGACCCGCCGGCCGAACACGTAGCCGACCTGGTCGCCGAGGAAGGCCGCCACGAAGAACAGCACCAGCAGGACCGGCAGCGCCGGGAGGTGGTTGACGACGTTGTAGAGGCCGAGGCCGTGGTTGGCCGGATCGTTGGCGAAGGACGTGCCGGCGTCGGACTGCAGGAAGCCGGTCAGGAACAGCAGCGAGTCGCCTGGCAGGAAGAACCCGATCATCAGGCCGGACTCGGCGAAGATGATGGCGGTGACGACGTAGGTCACGCTGGCCCCCGCCTTCTCCAGCCAGAACTCGGGCTTGTAGAAGCTGGCGGCGACGACGAGGCGCTGGAGCATCCGGCAGACGTTAGTGGGCGGGCTTCCCCGCCCCGCAGCGCTCGCCCACCCCATCACCGGCGACGGGACACGGCGGCGCGGCACCTCGACCGGGGCGACGGAGCCGGGGCCGAAAACGACGAAGACCCCGCCGAAGCGGGGCCTTCGACTGAAGCGGAGTGGAAGGTCTAGGCGGCGCTGTTGCCCTTGGGCCGACGGCGGGTCGCCCCGTAGACGAAGGAGGCGCCGAGGACGATGGCGGCGGCGCCGATGCCGAGCAGCGAACCGAGGTGGTTCGGCGCACCGGTGCGGGCCAGGACACCGGAGGTACCGCTCGTGCCGGTCGTGCCGGAGGTCGCGTACCCGGTGGTGCCGGTCGTGCCGGTGGTCCCGGTCGTGCCGGAGGTCCCGGTCGTGCTCGAGGCGGGCAGCACGTTGATGGCAGGTTGCCGCCGACGATGCCGCCGTTCGGGCCGGCGCAGTAGCCTGACCAGGTTGTGCTGGCCGGTGCTCAGCGAGGCGGGATGGTCACGGCGATGCTGAAGGCAGCCGGAGGCGGTGGACATGCCCTGGGCGATGAAGCTGGCCGGGGGCAGCGAGGCCGGCGGGCTGGCCGGGTCGACCACGATGTACACGGCGGTGCTGGCGGCGCACCCGTCACCGGTGACGTTGAATGATGCTGCCGGGCAGCACGTCGACCGGGGTCTGGCCGCCCGTGGTTCCGGTCGTCCGGTGGTCCCGGTCGTGCCGGTCGTGCCCGGTCGTCCCGGTGGTGCCGGTGGTCCCCGTCGTACCGGTGGTGCCGGTGGACGGACCGTACTGGGCGCTGGCGGCGGTGCCCATGGCGAGCACCAGCAGCAAGCCGAGGGCTGCTGAGATGAGGAGTCGAGTCCGCTTCAAGGTGGTTGGCCCTTCCATCGTCGGAGCACCGGCTGGCGCTCGTTGGCGAAACGCTACTTGAGGTCACCGACCGGATCAACCATCAGGCGACGCCTTGGCCGCACCCGGGGCGGTGAGGCCCCGAAGCTGATCCGGTGACGGCGGTGAACCTCGCCAAGCTAGCAGCGCGGCGATCACGACGATTCCATCGGCGGCCAGCACCAGGAATCCAGGCCAGAACCAGATGATCCCGTGGCCGGCGGGCAGCTCGAGCAGCCCGTCGTCCGTGGTGGGCACCGGCGTGAGGCCCCGCAGCCAGCCGGGCGCGCCGGCCCGGTTCCAGATCCCGGCCCCCGCCGGGGTCGACCGCAGGATGGGCAGCGGCCCGTCGATGGGCGCTCGGCCCCCCGATCCGGGCCGTACCGGACCCCTCCAGCCCCGCACCTCCCACAGCTCGACGGACGCGCCGTCGTGGGCCAACCGCATGCCGTGGTCGTCGACCAGCGCCGGCCGGTACCGCTCCCAGGTGGCGCGCTCGACCGCCAGCGGGGGCGAGCCGGCGGGCAGCGGCGTCGACTCGTGCAGGAGCACCACCCACCGGACCCCGAGCTCGCGCAGTCGGTTCGACGGCGGCGCACCGGTGAGCAGGGAGGGGAGCAGCCGATCGACCTCGTGGGCCCGCCGGTCGACCTGCTCCTGGGCCGGGTGCGCGAGGTCGAACTCCGGGTCGTAGCTCGAGAGCACATCGCCGCCGAGGTAGTCGGGCAGCGGGTTCAGGACCCGGCGCCCGCCGGCGAAGGACAGGTCGAGGTACTCCTTCCACGGCAGGGCCAGCACCGTCCCGGGGTGGGCCTCCACGGCGCGATGGACCGCCGACCACCCGGCGGGGAAGTCGACCGGGTCCATGCGACCCCCCGCTCCCCACCAGGCGGGACCGCCCACCGACGCCGCCGCCACGGTGAAGGCGACCGGTACCGCCACCGCGGCGCCGAGCAGCGCCGGCCGATCGACCCGCTCGCCGCGCCGGTGCAGGACCCGCCCCACCTCGGTGGCGCCCAGGGCGGCGGCGGGAGCGAGCCAGGCCAGCCAGAGGCACACCGAGCGCTGGCTCTCCCGGAACGGCGCGCCGATCGGGAGGTCGGTGAACCACCGGTAGACGTCCCGAACGCCGGGCACCGACGAGGCGAGGGCGAGGGCGAGGCCGGCCAGGCCCACGGCCAGCAGCCGGCTGCGCAGCCGCGCCGGGAGCCGCGCGTGGCCGAGGACGGCCAGCGCGACGACGGCGCCGGCCACCGGGACGACCCACCAGCCTCGGGCGCCGAGGTCGTCGCCCCGCCAGAACCCGCCGCCGAGCAGCAGCCGGGCGAAGCCCACCGGGCCGCGCACCACCGTCGCGAACCGGCCGGCGCCCGAGACCCCGGCACCGGCGGCGAGCACCGAGGCGCTGGGCGCCAGCCAGACCAGGCACGAGAGCAGGAGCGCGCCCAGCACCGGCAGGGCCCGCCGGCCGCGGTCGGCGACCAGCCCGACCACCACCACCGTCGCGGCGGTCGCTCCCCCTGGAGACCCGGCCAGCGACAGCGCCAGGGCCCACAGGAAGGTGCGGTCCAGCCGCTCACCGGGATGCACGAGGGTGGGCAGGGCGAAGGGCAGCACCGCCAGCACCACCAGGACGTTGAGGTGGCCGTCGGCCGCCCGGGTCACCGCGAACGGGCCGAGGGCGTAGAGCACGCCGGCACCGACCCGGGCCGCGGTGCCGGCCCCCCGGCTCAGGCGGACGGCGCCGGCGAAGGCCGCGGCGATGGCGACGGCCAACACGAGCTTGCCCGCGGCCGGCCCCCCGAGGAGGGGGCCGAGGGCCACCTGCGGCAACCCGGCCGGCACCCGCTGCGGCAGGGCCGGGCCGAGCCCGAAGAGCCCCGGCGGCACCGGCCAGCGCGGCGTCAGGACAAGGTCGAGGTTGAGCAGCGATCCCGGTCCGAGGGCGGGACCGAGCACGACGACGGCGCCGACCGCCCCGGCGACCCAGGGCCACCACGATCCCAGGCGCTCGACGGGGCCGGAACCGGCCCCCGAACCCCGCCGACGAGATGCGTCGACACCGGCGCTCGGGCCCGGTTCGGGGGGCGCCGGCGCCCCGGCCGGCAGCGGGCTCCGGGCGCTGGGCATCAGAAGACCGGACGCTACACTCTCTCGTCGCCAGACAGCTCTCGTCGACGACTCCCTCCGCTGCTCCCGGCGCTGGACGGCCACGGCGACCCCGCAGGCTGTCCCGGCACCGAAAGGGCCCCTTCCGACCATGCGAATCCTCTTCGTCGCCTGGCGTGATCTCGCCAACGAACTCGCCGGAGGCTCCGAGGTGCTGATCGACCGGCTGGCGAGCGGCGTGGCGGGACGGGGCCACGACGTGGCGCTCATGTGCGCCCAGCCCGTCGGCACCCGGACATATCCGGTGCAGCCCAACGGTGGCACCCTCGACCAGTACGCGCGGGCACCCTTCACCTACCTCAAGAACTTCCGAGACCGCGACCTGGTGGTCGACGTGGCCAACGGCATGGCGTTCTTCACGCCGCTGTGGCGCCGGGGGCCGTCGATCTGCTTCGTCAACCACATCCACACCGACCAGTGGGGCCAGTGGTTCCCCGCCCCCGTCGCCGCCTTCGGGCGCAACATGGAGCGCCAGGTGATGCCGCGGGTGTACCGGGACCGGCTCTTCATCTCGGTGTCGCCGTCGACCACCCAGGGCCTGGTGAACCTGGGCGTCGCCCCCGACCAGGTGCGGACGATCATCAACGGCACCGACCTGCCCGGGGTGCCGGGGACCGAGGGGCCCGAGCCGCTGTTCGTCAGCCTCGGGCGGATGGTGCCGCACAAGCGCCTCGACATCATGCTGCGGGCCTGGGACCGGGTGCGGCCGGTGACCGGCGGCCAGCTCGTGCTGATCGGCGACGGGCCCGACCGCCAGCGGCTGGAGAGGCTGGCCGGCGACGGCGTGGTGTTCGTCGGGAAGGTCCCCGAGCGCGAGAAGCAGCGGCTGCTCGGCAAGGCGTGGCTGCTCGTCCACACCGCCAGCCACGAGGGCTGGGGGCTGGTGATCATGGAGGCCGCCGCCCACGGCACCCCGGCGCTGGCCTTCCGGGTGGCCGGCATCCGGGACTCCGTGGCGCCCGGAACGAGCGGCGAGCTGGTCGACGACGAGGACGGGCTCGTCTCGCAGTGGATCGCCCTGGCCGCCGACCCGGGCCGTCGCCAACACCTGCCGCGCGGCGCGCGGGCCCGGGCGGCGAGCTTCTCGTGGGAGGCGACCGTCGACGCCTTCCTCGACATCGCCGAGGAGGCCGTCGACCGCCACCAGCGCCGGTCCGGCGAGAAGCGCCTGCGCCGTCGCTGGCCCACGCGTCAGCTGCCGCCGGCGGGCCCCGAGGTCGTCGTCGGCCACCACCCCGCCCTCCATGCCGTCACCCGCTCACCCGACCGTCCCCGCCACAGCTACGTCGTGCCCGCCTTCGACGAGGAGCGCCGGCTCCCGATCGCGCTGCCGAAGCTGATCGACCACCTGCGCGGCACCGACCACGAGTTGATCGTCGTCGACGACGGCAGCGGCGACCGCACCGCCGGCGTCGCCGCCGGCCTGCTGACCCGCACGCCGAACGCCCAGCTCATCTCGCTGCCCCGCCACCTCGGCAAGGGCGCCGCGGTGCGCGCCGGGGTCGAGGCCGCCCACGGCGAGATCATCACCTTCATGGACGCCGACATGGCGACCGACCTGCACGACCTCGACTCCCTCCACGCCGCCCTCGGCGACCACCACGTCGCCATCGGGTCACGGGGCACCCCGGGGGCGGTCACCAACGGGTGGACGCCGTCGCAGGACGCCGCCCACCGCTCCTTCAACCAGCTGGCCCGCTACGCCACCGGCCTCGACGTGGCCGACTTCCAGTGCGGGTTCAAGGCCTTCCGAGCCCCGGTGGCCAAGCTGCTGTTCCACCTCGGCGAGGAGCAGGGGTTCGCCTTCGACGTCGAGCTGCTGACCCTCGCCGACCGCATCGGCTACAAGGTCGCCGAGCTGCCGGTGCACTGGCAGGCGGTGCGGGGCAGCCACACCCGGATCGTGGTCGACTCGGCCATCATGGCCATGCAGGTCGGCCGCATCGGGCTGCGGAACCGCACCGGTCGGCACCTGGCCTCGATCGAGGCTTGGAGCCGCACCAACGCGCTGAGCATCGACGAGCTCACCGACGGGTTGCGGCGCCTCCTCGGCCCGGCTCCGGTGGTGCCGTGGAAGGAGGGCGCGCTGGCCCTGCTGCCGTTCGTCGACCCGGACGAGTCGCGGCGGATGGCCGAGCAGCTGCGGGACGACCTGCCGGACGCGGTCGTCACCTCGAGCACCCTCGACCCCGGCTCCCTGTTCGCGCCCGACGCCCACCGCCTGCGCTCGGCCCTCGCGGCGTCTTGACCGATCCCGGCGCCGGCACCCAGCCGCCGGCGCTGCCCCGACCGGCGTCGCGGCACGCGCTGGCGCTGCTGCGCTTCCCCGACCGCCGCACCGACTGGGTCGTGGTCATGGTGGCCACGGTGGACCCCCCGGTCACCGACCTCGACGGGCCGCTCGCCGCCCTGCACGACCAGGTGCCGATGGTCGGAGCCCGCCTCGACGGCGAGGTGTGGCGGCCGGGCTCGCCCGGCTCGTCGAGGGTCGAGGGCGAACCGCTCGACAGCCCAGAGCTGACGCGGGCGTTCGACCTGGCCCACGAACCGCCGCTGCGGGTGCTGGTCGGCGACGGCGGGCGCCGCCTCGGCCTGGCCGGGCACCACGCCGCCTTCGACGGGCTGTCGCTCGTCGCCGTGCTCGGTGCCCTCCTCGGCGGCGAGCTGCCGGCCCCCGTGGGCTCGCCGCCCCCGGGTCCGCCGCAGAGCCGACTGCCGCTGCTGCAGCGGCTGCTGCGGCCGGCCGACCGGGTGGCGCCCTCGCAGCCGGGCCCGGCCCGCGACTCCTTCGCCACCGCCGAGATCGAGATCGGGGGCTCGCAGATCACCGGGCGCCTGGCCGAGGCGTGCGCGGCGGCGGCCGGCGCCCACAACCGCCGGAACCACGCCCGCTGGCGGAAGGTCGGCATCACCGTCGCCAAGGGCGGGCCCGCAGGGGTCGGCAACGTCGCCAGCTACCGACGCCTCGACCTCGCCGCCGACGCACCGGTGACCGGTGCCGTCACCGAGTCGCTGGCCACCTCCGACGAGCCGCCCGAGCAGGTCAACGCCTCCAGGCTGCTCACGCTGCTGGCGCCGCTCGTGGAGCGCTTCTCCGACAGCATCCTCGTCTCGAACCTGGGGCGTCAGACCGTCCCGGGCGCCACGCGCGTCGACTTCTTCCCGGTTGCCCGGGGCCGGTCGGCCGTCGCCTTCGCCGCCTGCTCGGTCGCCGGGGCCGGGTCCACCCTCACGGTGCGCGCCCGAGACCTCGCGCCGGACGCGGCCCGGGCCCTGCTGGCCGACGCCGTGGCCCGGTTCGGGGCAGCCGACGGCGCCGGTCACCCGGCCGCCGGCCACCTCTAGGCTTCGCCGGTGCTCCGCACACCGAGGTCCGCTGACGGCGAGCCCGGCTGGACGCCGAGCCGGTGACGACGACGGGCGCGCCGGTCTCCGAGCCGGCGGACCGACCCCTCGACGACCGCGCCGAGGCCGGTCCGGCGCACCCCGGTCGATCGCCGGCGGGGGCGGCTCGGATCCGCCACGTGCCGGCGCTCGACGGGCTCCGGGGGGCGGCGGTCGCGGGCGTGCTGCTGTACCACGGGGGCTACCTCACCGGCGGCTACCTCGGCGTCGACCTGTTCTTCGTCCTGTCGGGCTACCTGATCACCGCCATCCTGCTGACCGAGCACCGCCGGACGGGCCGCATCAGCCTGGGGGCCTTCTGGGGGCGGCGGGCCCGGCGGCTGCTGCCGGCCCTGATCGCCGTGCTGCTGGCCGTCTCCGCCTACGCCCTCATCCTGGCCAACGCCCGGGACCTCGGGGGCATCCGGGCCGACGGGCTCTCCACCCTCTTCTACGTCGCCAACTGGCACACGATCCTGGCCGGCACGAGCTACTGGGCGTCGACGGGCGCCCCGTCGCCGCTGCAGCACACCTGGAGCCTCGCCATCGAGGAGCAGTTCTACGTCGTCTGGCCGCTGGTGCTGATCGTGCTCCTCCGACGGGGCACGACCCGGACCGTCCTTCGTGTCGCGCTGGGCCTCGCTGCGGCCTCCGCCGGCCTGATGGTGGTGCTCAGCCTGGCGGGCACGGACGAGAACACCCTCTACCTCGGCACCCACACCCGGGCGGCGGCCATCCTCCTCGGCGCCGCCCTCGCCACCTGGCAGTCGCGCCGACGACCGACCCACGACCCGACCCGCAAGGCCGCCCTCGACGCCGCCTCGCTGGCCGCTCTCACCCTCCTCGCCGCCACCTGGGCCACCGTCGACATCCGCAGCCACCTGCTCTACCGCGGCGGGCTGATCGCCTGCGGGGTCGCCGTCACCGTGATCCTGGCGGCCTGCACCCACCCCGACCGGCTGCTGCTCGGGCGCGCGTTCGCCTGGGGGCCGCTGCGCCGCCTCGGGCTGATCAGCTACGGCATCTATCTCTGGTCGTGGCCCCTCTTCCGCGTCCTGACGCCCGAGCGCACCGGCATCGACGGGCTCCCCCTGTTCGGCGTGCAGGTGGCCGCCACCCTCGTCGTCTCGGCCCTCTCCTACGTCTTGATCGAGCAGCCGGTGCGGCGGGGCTCGCTGGCGCCGGCCACGGTGCGGGCCTTCGCCCCCGGCGCCGCCGCCCTCGCCGTCATCGCGCTGCTCGGCGCCACCCTCGGGGCCGAAGGCGCTCCCGGCCGGCCGGGCGGGTCGGTGCCGACGGCGGGGTACCAGCGTTCCTCGGTGCCGGGCGCGCCCAAGCTGCTCGTGGTGGGCGACTCGGTCCCCGAGCTGATCGCCGACCAGGGCATCGCCCCGCTGCGCGACGAGCTCGGGGTCTCGGTGCTCGACCGGGCGGTGCCCGGCTGCGAGCTGCTCCGCGCCGTCGGCCCGGTGAAGGGCCTCGAGGGCAACATCCGTCAGGAGGTGACGCCCTGCGCCAACGGCTGGAAGGATGGGGTGGTCGACCAGTACGCGCCCGACGTCGTGATGGTCATGTTCGGGCAGTTCCCCAACGACGAGGTCGAGTTGGACGGTCACTTCACCCTCCCCTGCACGGGTGACTACCAGCAGCAGGAGGAGGCGCAGCTCCGGGCGGCGGTGCGGGAGCTGGGGGCCGGCGGGGCCAAGGTCGTGCTGGTCACCTCCCCCGGTTCGACCATCAGCTGGGTCGTCGACGCCGCACCGCCGGGCATGGCGGCGCGGGTCCGCTGCGTGAACGACCTGTACAAGAAGGTCGCCGCCGAGGAGCCGAACGTCGGCCTGGTCGACTTCGCGCCCTTCATCTGCCCGGCGACGGGCGACTGCCGCACCAGCATCGACGGGGTCAACCTCCGACCGGACACGGTCCACTTCGAGAAGGACTCGGCGCGCCTGGTGGCGCGCTGGATCGTCCCCCGGGTGCTCGCGGAGGCCAGGAGAGCGGGATGACCAGCACGGAGGACCAGATGGCGACCACCGACCGGGCCGCGCCCGCCACCCGACCGGACGACGAGACCGAGCCGGCCGGCGGGCCAGCCCGGGCGCCCAGCGGGGGCGACCGCCCGTCGCGGCGGCGCAAGCTGCGTCACATCCCGGCGCTCGACGGCCTTCGTGGCGTGGCCGTGCTCGGCGTGCTGCTGCTACCACGGCGGCTACCTGTCGGGCGGATACCTCGGGGTCGACCTCTTCTTCGTCCTGTCCGGCTACCTCATCACCACCCTGCTGCTCACCGAGTGGCGGGGATCGGGCGGGCATCGCGCCTCGGTCGGTTCTGGGCACGCCGGGCCCGGCGCCTCTTCCCCGCCCTGATCGCGGTGCTGCTGGCCGTCGCCGCATATGCCCAGTTCGTGGCGGCGCCGACCGCCCTCGACCGCATCCGCGGCGACGGGTTGGCCACGCTCTTCTACGTCGCCAACTGGCACGACATCCTCGTCGGTCACGTCTACGGAGACCAGTTCACCGCCCAGTCGCCGCTCCTGCACACCTGGAGCCTTTCGATCGAGGAGCAGTTCTACGTGGTGTGGCCGCTGGTCGTCTACGCGCTGCTGCGGCGACGGAACCGGCCCCAGATCATCTTCCGCACCGCCGTGGTCGTGGCAACTGCCTCCGTGGGGCTGACCGTCGTGCTCCATGCGGCCGGGGTCGCCGCCGACCCCGGCCTGTACGAGGGCACCCAGACGCGGATCGCCGCCATCGCCATGGGCGCAGCGCTCGCCGCCTGGGTGCTCGGTCACGGACCACACCCGATCACCTGGGCGACGGACCGGCATCGAGTTCGGGGCAGCGAGCTCACTGGTGTTCCTCGCGGCGACCTGGGCGCTGACCTCGCTCGACTCGTCCTTCCTGTTCTGGGGAGGGCTCGCTCTGTGCGCCCTGGCCGAGACCGCCGTCATCGCGGCGGTCGTCCACCCCGACGAGCGGCGCGTCAGCCGCGCCCTGCGATTCGCCCCTTGCGGTGGCTCGGACTCATCAGCTACGGGCTCTACCTCTGGCACTGGCCGATCTTCCTCTACCTCGACGAGGCCCGGGTCGGGCTGAGCGGTGCGCCCCTCTTCCTCGTCCAGCTCTCCACGTCCCTCGTCGTGGCCGCCCTGAGCTTCTTCCTGCTCGAACGGCCCATCCGCGAGGCGACGTCCTGCGCGGTCCGTCGGCCCGTGTCGCGGTCCGCCGCCTTCGGCGCGCTCGCCGTCGATCGCCCTGCTCGCCACCACGCTCGGCGCCGTCGCGCCGGGCGGAGGGTTCGCCGGCAAGCAAGACCGACCTCGGCTGATCGGCGCCGTCGGGGCCCCGAGGCTGCTGGTGCGTGGGCGACTCGGTGGCCTACGGCCTGGCCACGGAGGGGCTCCAGCCGCTGCACACGCCGCTCGGCCTGGCCGTGGCCAACGGCGCCTACATCGGCTGCAACAACCTCGCTGCGCCTCGGCACGGTGCTCGGCCCCAAGAGCGGCGTGGTCAGAAGCCGCCGAACAGCGTCGACTGCACAGGACGTGGCCGGACCTGGTCGACAAGGTCCGGCCCGACGTCGTGTTCATGGTCTTCGGGGGGTACCCGGTGTTCAGCGTCGACATCTCCGGTCAAGGGCGTACCACCCGTGCGAGGCGCCGTACCGCGATGCCTACCGGTCAAGCGCCTCGAGCGGAGGCGCGCACGCTCTCCGCCGACGGCGCCACGATGGTCATCGCCACGATCCCGACGACCGACAACGGCTTCATCCGCGACAGGACTCCCGACCTGGACCAGCGGCGTCGCCTGCACCAACGCCGACATCAAGGCGGCGGCCGCCGCCAACCCCTCGAAGATCAAGGTGGTCGACCTGGCGGAGTGGGTCTGTCCGCAGGCCACGTGCCGGAAGGCCGTCGACGGCGTCCCGCTCCGGCCCGACGGCATGCACTTCAGTCCCCAGGCGCCGAGGGCATGGCCCGCTGGATCGCGCCGCGGATCAAGTCGGCGAGGAAGAGTGGCTGACCCACCCGCGGACCACCCTCCCGGCTTCGAGCCGCTTCCTCCGGGAAGGACGATCGAGCTCGACACGAGGGGCCGCTGCTTCGTGCGGGAGGCCTCGGCACCGACGGGCGCCCCTCCGGTCGTCCTGCTCCACGGCCTCACCGCGAACGCAGACCTGAACTGGTTCGCGGCCATCCCGGAGCTTCGGCAGCGCTTCCGGGTCGTTGCACCGGACCTGCGCGGCCACGGCGACGGCATCCAGCCGAAGCGGTTCAGGCTCGTCGACGTGGCCGACGACGTGGCGGCGCTGATCGACCAGCTGGAGCTCGGGCCGTCGATCGTGGTCGGCTACTCGATGGGGGGAGCGGTCGCCCAGCTGCTCTGGAGGCGACGCCCGGACACGGTGGCGGGGCTCGTGCTGTGCGCATCGGCCGCCGACTACCGCCCTGCGTCGACCGCGGGTCGCTGGGTCGAGCAGCCGGTGCATCGCGCCCTCGGTTGGGCCGGGAGGCTGCTCCCGCCGCGTCCACGACGGCACCTCGTCGATCTCGCCCGGCGCCAGACGCTGGGACGCGTCCAGCCCGCATCGGCGCGAGCCGAGCCGATCCAGCAGTGGGGCGCCCGCCAGCTCCTGCGCAGCGACCCGCTGCAGGTGGCGGCCGCGAGCGTCGCCGTCCACCGCTACCACTCCGAGCAGTGGGTCGGCGGTGTCGACGTACCCGTCGCCATGGTCGTCACCACCGAGGACACGGTCGTGCCGACCTCCCGCCAACTCGAGCTCGCCGCCCTGCTCCGTGCCGAGGTGCACGAGGCCGAGGCGGGCCATGGCGCCTTCATCGAGGCACCGAACGCCTTCGTCCCGCAGTTGGCGGCCGCCTGCGCCTCCGTGGCCGCCGAGCGGGGAAGGACCGCTGGCCGAGGAGGCCCTCAGCCGGGCCGGCGCACCACGTAGCGGAAGGAGTGCCAGGCGGTGCCCAGGAGCGGTTCGGGTTCGACGTCGACCACCTCGGCACCCGCCCGCCGGATGACCCCTTCCACCTCCGGACGACGCATGCCGTACAGCTCCATCACCCCGGAGCAGCCGTACCGCTGCTTCCGGTATCGGTTCAGGATCTCGTTGGGGACGGCTCGATAGACGATGCCCCGAGGGGTGAGGGCGGCGTGGCTCGGGATGGTGAAGAGGCCGATCCCTCCCGGCGCCAGCACCCGGACGAACTCCTGCAGGTAGGTGGACTTGTACCGGTTCTCGATGTGCTGGAGCACGATCAGCGAGAGCGCCAGGTCGAAGCTCCGGTCGGCGAACAGCGACAGGTCGTCCCGACCGTTGACGTGGTAGCGGACCCGTTCACCGTGCCGGTTCAGCTGCTCGGCCTGCTCGACCATGGACGGAGCGATGTCCACGCCGTCGACCCGGTCGAATCGCTCGGCCAGCGCCTGGGTGAGACGACCGATGCCGCACCCGAAGTCGAGCGCCCGTCCCGGTGCAGGCTCCGCACCCACGGATCGAAGGTGCTCGAGCGCCTCGTCGATGTGCTCCCGGCCGGTGGCGAAGAACGCCTCGCGGTCCCACTTCCCGCCGCGCTGGTCGGGGTCGCTGAGGATGGCCCACATGGGATCCTCACGGCCGAGGTGGTCCCAGTTCTCCTGCAGATCCCCGAGCTCCACCCGTCGACGATACCCGGTCGAAGACGCCGCTCAGGCGTCGGCGAAGGCCGCCCGCAGGGCGTCGATCTGCTGACCGAACTCGAAGCGGTCGACCACCCAGTCGCGGCTGGCCGCCCCGACCCGGCGGCGCAGGCCCGGGTCGGCCAGGAAGGTGACGAGCGCCTCGGCCAGCTCGGGGATCTCGTCGGCGACCCGCAGGTTGCCGGGGGCGACCGCCTCGTGGTTCGAGCCGCACAGGGTCGTGACGACCGGCAGGCCGCAGGCCATCGCCTCGACGTAGGCCAGGCCGAACTGCTCGTTCCACACCCGCGTCGGCCGGGGGGCGGTCACCAGCACGGCCGACCGGCGCAGCTGCTCGGCCACCCCGTGGCGGTCCATCTGCCCGAGCAGCTCGACGGCCCCGCCGCTCGTCGCCGCCCGCTCGCGCACCAGACCCTCGAGCGGGCCACGCCCGATGACCCGGAGCCGGGCGTCGGGCACCCGCCGACGCACCAGGTCGAAGGCGTCGAGGACGTGGTCGATGCCCTTGTTGGGCGCCAGCGGCGAGGAGAAGATGGCGACCGGCTCCGCCTGGGGCTCGGGTGGCGGGTGGAAGAGCTGCGTGTCGAGCGGGGGCAGCACGACCCGGCAGCGCGCCTCGGGCACGCCGAGGGCCAGGCAGTGGTCGAGGGCCGCCTCGACGGTGCACACGACCAGGTCGGCGCGCAGCGAGCGCTGCGTCGCCTGCCGGTAGACGGGCAGCCGGTAGAGGGGGTTGCGGGCGTCGTTGCCCCAGGTGATCACCGCGTGGCGTGCCCCCTGCCGCCTGGCGAAGCTGCCGGCCTGGGCGCTGACCAGCGCGCAGAGCTCGAGCGACGCCACCCAGCCGACGTCGAGGTCGAGGCTGTCGAGCCCGGCGAACCAGGCCAGCGCCCCGGCCTCGACGAAGCGTCGGCTGGCCCGGTGGTAGGGCCGCAGGTGCCAGCGGACCGGGTCGGAGGTGGCGACCTCGCCCACCGCGTGCACGGTGGCGTGGCGCATCTGCGACAGCCAGAACAGCTCCCGGCCGGGTCGCGAGCCCGGGAGGGCCAACCAGCAGACGTCGAGCTCGTCGGGTTCGGCGGGACGGCCGGCGGGGGGCAATGGGCCTCCGGTCTGGTGCGAGGACAGCGGTGTTCGTAGCACGCCGCCGAACCCCCCGGCGGCCCGGCCCCCGTGCGCTCGGCGAGCCTCGCCAGGCCGCCGCGATGTCGGGCCCACGGGCGGGTCGGTGCCATCATGCTGGCGCCGTGGCCCAGCTGACCCTCGCCTCGCTGAACGCCCGGTGGGGCTACGACGTCGAGAACCGGCCCTTCGACCTCGAGCGGGTGATCGCCGACCTCGACACCGACGTCGTCGTGCTGCAGGAGGTCTGGGAGCCGAACGACGGGCCCGGTGCCGCCCGTCGGGCGTCCGACCGCCTCGGCTACTCGTTCTCCGAGGTGCCGCTGGCCGGCAGCAACGTGCGGGTCGAGCCCCGGATCACCCGCCACGACCACGAGGTCGACGGGTGGTGGGGGTTGGCCGTGCTGTCCCGGGTCCCCGACGTCCGGGCCCGGAGCATCGAGGTGGGCCGGCGGCGCGGCCGTTTCGACGTGGCCCACCGCCAGGCGTTGGTGGTGGAGCTGCCGCTGGGCGGCGCTCGGCTGACGCTGGTGGCGGTGCACCTCTCGTTCGTGCCGCCGAACGCCATCGCCCAGCTCGCCCGGCTCCGGCAGCGGCTCCGCGCCATCGACGGGCCGCTGGTGGTGGTCGGCGACTTCAACCTGCCGGCGCCGTGCGTCCTCGCCGCCCTGCGACCGGCCCGTCCGGCGGTGCGGGGCAAGACGTTCCCCGCCCGTGGCCCCATCGCCCAGCTCGACCACCTGCTGGTGCAGGGCGGCGCCACCGCCACCGGCGGGGCGGTGAACGGACCGGTCGGGTCCGATCACCTGCCGATCGTGGCGACGATCAGGGTCGGGGCGTGACCGGCGCGACCCGACGGCGGCTCCGCCCCCGGAGCGTCCCGACGGCCAGGCTGATGGCGGCGACGGACGCGTTGCCGACGAGCCAGGCCCGGATGGCGCCGTCGATGCGCTGGCCCGGCACCAGGACCAGCGCCAGGACGACGATGCCGACGCCGAAGGTCACGGTGATCAGCACGGTGCTGAAGGTGTCCTTGCGGAGGCGCGCCTCGGCCAGCCGGATCGTCGAGATGGCCCACGGGATGGCGCCGACCAGGATCAGCGGCAGCAGGTGGACGGCCTCCTGGTACTCGGGCCCGTAGATCGTGGTGATCAACCGGGCCAGCGGCAGCGACGCCAGGAAGGCGAGCAGCGACAGGCCGCCGGCCAGCCCCATGGCCTCGCGGGACCGGCGGCGGGACCGCTCCTCCTCCTCGTCCTTGGCGCCCTCGACGAGCAGCACCTGGTGGATCGCCATGGGGATGAAGAACACGGGCAGCGCGAAGCTCCACGCCACGTAGAAGTTGGCGAACCGCGACTCGGTCACGTAGTGGGCGACGATCACCGGCAACGTGTACTGGGGGGCGTTGAAGGCGAGGGCCGCCACCCAGTTGACCCCGGCGAAGCGCACGAACGGGCCCACGTCATCCGGCCGGCCCAGGCGGGCGCTGCCGGCGTCGGCGGCGGGGAGGAGGGCGACGCCGAGCAGCCCCGCCACCGCCATCGGGCCGGCCAGCAGGGCGAAGAGCCACACCGCCTCGTGGCCGTGGATGTCGACCAGCACGAGCACCAGCCGCAACCCGCTGATCACGACCACCTTGGCCAGCATCCAGCGCCACCGGCGGGCCGCCATCAGCCGGACGTCGACCAGGTTGTAGACGGCGGTGCCGGCGGCCAGGACGGCGAACATGCACCAGCCGCCGGGCGAGCTGACGAGGGCGGTGGCCTTGCCCGAGACGACGCCGAGGTAGGCGATGGTGGCGACCACCGAGCCGATGGCCGACACGACCGCCGACCAGCCGAAGAGGCGGTCGGACTGGACGCCACGGGTCGCCCCGAAGCGGGCCAGGGCGACGTCGATGCCGAGGCTGCTCGCGTAGTTCACGTACTGCAGCCCGGTGAAGAGGGCCGTGGCGAGGCCGACCACGTCGTCGCTCGCCTTGTGGGCGGCCAGGGACAGGAAGACGACGCCCCCGAGGCTCTGCAGACCGAGGATGCCGAACAGCCAGAACGAGCCGCGGACGACGTGGGAGCCCCGGACGCCCGGCGGGGTGTCCGGCTCGAGCTCGGCCATCACCGGCTCGACGTCGAGCGGCTCGATGGTCACGTCATCCGCTCCGACCGCCGGGCGGCCCGCCGCACCCGTGGCCACCAGCCCGGCGACGAGGCACGCGAAGCCGGCGAAGGCGAGGTGCTGCGCCCCCGGGTTGTCGAGGACCCACAGCGGCGAGACCGTCTCGGTGGTCGGGAGTCCCCGGGCGAGGTCCCACACCAGGACGGCGACGAAGCACAGGGCCCCCGCACCCGCCAGCCGACGACCCGACCCGGTGGTCGCCTCGACGCCCACCACCGCGCCGATGGCCAGCCCGATCCAGCCGTCGAGCGCCGCGCACGCCACCGCCACCGCCGCGATCCGCAGGGGCACCCACGGGTCGGCGCGGAGGCGCCGGGCCCGGAGGCCGAGGCGGCCGGTCGTGGCGGTCCAGGCGCGGGCGACCGCGGTCCGGGCGGTCACGACGTCGGCTCCCGGCGGCGACGGCGGACGCGGCGGCGCAGCCGGGTCCAGGTGTCGGAGGGGACCACGGCCAGCACGATCACGCTGGCCAGGGTGACGCCCGACAGGGCGAAGGAGAGCGAAACGAAGCGCTGGGCGCCGTAGGCGACGTCGATGCGGTGGGTGCCCGCCGGGATGCGCCAGCCGACCGAGTACCCGTCGATCAGGATCGGCTTGCCGAGCTGCTTGCCGTCGAGGAACGCCTCCCAGCCCTCGTCGAAGGCCTGGCCGGTGATCAGGTAGTACGGCCGGTCGGAGCGGGCCACCCGGAGCTGGAGGTGGGTGTCGTCCGAGCGCTCGACGGTGACCGCCGGTGCGGCCGGGCGGGCGCTGGGCGCCCGGGCCGAGGAGAAGCGCATCGAGGACAGCAGCCACGACCGGCCGGTGAGCAGCTCGTGGCCGCCCCTGGGGATGGTGATGCCGTCGGCGTCGCAGCCCACGAGCGTGACCGGCTGGGTCGCCGACACCCCGGCCACCGACCGCTCGGGGCGCACCAGCAGCTGCTGGTCGTCCAGGCTGGCCATGCTGAAGCAGGGCGCCGAGGTGGCGTCCGGCGACTGCTGCCAGGCCTGCACCGCGTGCAGCGGCGCGTCGCTGAGGTGGGCGAGCTGGGCGGTGAGGGTGTACGTGCGCTCGACGGGGAGGTCGAAGCTGCGGTTGATGGAATTCTCCTCGTCGTTGGCCGGATCGTCGCTCGAGGACTGCCGGGTCAGCAGCAGGTCGAGCGGCTGCGAGGCCAGCTGCAGCTTGGCGGTCGGCGAGAGCCGGGCGTAGCTGTCGGCGAAGGTCGTGGGCATCCGGTCGACCTCGGTGGCCACCACGCCGGGGACGTCGATGCTGGTGATGCCGGTGGTGTTGATGCCCGAGGAGACGCCGGTGACGGTCACCGTCACCTCGGAGGCGAGAACGTTCGGGGAAGGTCGCCTGCGCCGTCCGGCTCTGGGACAGGTCGAGCACCTGGCTCCGGCCGCCGGCAGACACGACGACGCTGGTGACCCGGGCCGGCGAGGTGTCCTGGGCGGTGACGAGGATCTTCGAGATCCGGATGGGCCGCTCGAAGGTCGCGCTGATCTGCTTGCCCACGGCGGTGCCGAACGGCCCGGCGTTCCAGGCGGTCGACGGATCGGCGTCGAAGGCGTTGACCGGCTTGCCGTAGGTGTGGGCCCCGAAGTCGATGGCGGAGGCCTCGATGCTGGCGACCCCTTCACGGTGCTGACCGTCTGCGGGAGGGGTCGTCGGGGTGGAGGGTCATGCGTCGGCACGCCGTTGGGTTCGGCGTCGGCGCCCGGCGCGAGGGTGTTCGAGAAGGTGTCGGTGAGCCGGATCGACATCCAGCTCCGCCGGCGGTTGGTGTCGGTGAGCACCATCCCGCTGCCCTGCCGGGCCAGCTGCTCGAGCTCGGCGGTCGAGAGGTCCGGCAGGTAGCGGAAGGGGCGGCGGCCGTCGAGGAGGCCGGCGGCGACGAGGGACGGGACGGCGAAGCCGTCGCCGGAGACGACGAGGGTGCCGTCGATGGCTCGGCGCGCACCACCGGGACTCGGGCCGCGGACGGTCGTACCGCTCGAGGGGATGCAGCGACCGGTCGCCGCTGCTGCTGGTCGTCCGGCACGTCGGGGCGCAGCACGTTCTGCCCCGCCGGCCGTAGGTCGCGGCCGGCTGGAGGCCCGGGTCGGCCGCGACCTCGGCGTGGATCAGCGAGGGCGACCTGCCGAGCCAACTCCTCGTACCGGGTGTCGTTGCGGACGAGGACCTGGCTGGCCCCCAGGTATCGGGCCAGCGCCGACAGGGCGCCCTCCGGCAGCTGGCCTCGGTTCAGGGGGACGTCGGTGCCGGCCATCAGGTTGGCCGCCGGATCTCGCCGGAGCCGGCCACCAGCACGTGGGAGACCACGGTGCGGCGGAACAGCGACGGGAAGATGTCGTCGGGGCTGCGCATCCCCCAGCGGTAGTTGCCCCCGGCCGCCCCGGGCACCGCGAAGGCCCGGGTCGACGCCGGCATGGCGTTGATGCTGGCGGCGGCCTGCTTCCAGTAGTCGGGGATGGTCCAGGCCGAGTCGTAGAGGTTGTTCGACCAAGCCGGGTACACCGACACGGCGACGATGACCGAGGCCAGCCCGGCCGCCCCGTAGCGGGCCGGGCGCGGCCAGCTGCGGTCGCGCCGGCGGATCTCCTGGGCGCCGATCCCGACGCAGATGACCAGCGCCAGCAGCACCAGCGGGCCGATCTTGCTCGTCGTGCGGAAGGCGACGGTGGCCGGCACGTTGTCGAAGGCCGCCTTGAGCATCTGACCGAAGGGCGGCAGGTCCGTGGGCGGGAAGAGGCCGACCGCGATGGGCGCGGCGATGGCGAGCAGCAGACCGGCCACCAACCGGGGCCGGCTCCAGCGCCCGCGAACCCACCACACTGGCGGCGGCTGCGCCGATCGGGACCAGGAAGGTGGCGGCGACCACCCACGGGGAGGTGAGGTAGCTGACGTAGCTCGGCTCGTAGAGCCGGGTGCCGAACCGGCCGTAGATGGTCCAGAGGCCGAGCAGCCGGCCGCACCTCGGCGTAGGAGGAGGACTGGGCCACCGCCTGGGGGCTCTCGGTCGCCGACGCGATGGCGGAGCCGGTCGCCGACGCCAGCGCAGCGGGCAGCAGCCAGTAGAGCGAGACCGCCACCGACAGCGTGGCGAGCCGGAGCAGCGAGCGCAGCTGGTCGCGCCAGCTGATCCGGTCGGCGATGTGCATGGCCAGCGACTGCGCCGGCAGGCCGAGCAGCAGGAACAGGGGGATCACGCCGGCGTTCATGCCCGTCATGGCGAAGAAGACCAGGGCGAAGCCGGCCGCCGTCCGCCACGACGTGGGACGGTGGAGGCTGCGGATCTGGGACGCGGAGCAGCCACGGGAGCAGCGCGAACGGGAGGAGCTCGGGGGTGGTGTTGCCCTGGGTGACGACGAAGGCGTTGGCCAGGTACAGGACCATCACGACCATCCGCGCCGTCGGGTTGCTCCGGCCGTCGAGCAGCTCGTCGAAGTACCGCCGGATGCCCCACGCCGCCACGACCATGACCGCCAGCCGCCACACCCGCACCGTCGCCCACGGCGCCAGCCCGATGGCGTGCAGGGCGTAGATCACGAGGGCGAAGGGCGCGGCCCCGGTGTTGAAGTTGCCGCGACCGGCCTGCGACAGCTGGGGCAGCCAGGCCGAGAACGTCGCCTGCAGGGCCCGGCCGGGCGCGTAGTAGATGTCCGGCGTGGTGTCGGGGGCGAACTGCCCCCAGCGGTTGCCGAAGGTGACGGCGACCAGGACCAGGAAGAGCGCTCCCAGCGCGGCCCGCTCCCGGTTGCGGGACCGTCGACGGCGCTCCGCCCCGACCTCCCGGGTCCCGCTCGGGGTCGCCGTCGCCGGCGGGCCGGTCCCGCCGGTCGGTCACCGGTTCGCCCCGGGGCCCGACGGTGGACGCCGTCACGAACCGTCGGGGTCGCTCGGCTCGAGCGCCCCGACGGCGGCGCCGGCCCCGTAGGCCACGAGCTCGCCGGCCCGCATGGCGAGCACGCCGGCGGCCACCGCCGGCTTGGCGGCGAGCCGGCGCCAGTTCCTGCGGTAGGCGCCGACCGCCGCACCGGCCTGCCCGGAGAGGGCGCCGGGGTGGCGCCCCCGGTACCGCTTCAGGCCGCGGCCGTAGTAGTAGCGCTTCTGGATGATGCCGCCGAAGGTCAGGTGGCCCTCGTCGTGAACGATCTCGTCGGGGATCCAGGCCAGGGTGCACCCGTCGGCGATCATGCGGGTCCGAAGCTCGGCGTCCTCGGTGCCGGCCAACGACTCGAGGAAGCCGCCGGTGTCGAGCAGGTACCGGCGGCGGACCAGCCGCGGCGACTGGACGAGGATCTCCTCGACGCAGCAGCTGCGCTCGAGGGCGCGGCAGGCGGTCCAGTACCCGTCGCCGATGGTGTTCTCGGGGATGAACACCGCGTCGGCGCCGGCCTCGTCGGCCCGCTCCATGGCCCGCTCGATGATGGTCGGCGGCAGCTCCATGTCGGCGTCGATCCAGAGGACCCACTCCCCCGACGCCTTCTCGGTGCCGAGGTTGCGCTGGGCGCTGCGCTCCGGGCCGGCCTGGATGGCGACGTCCGCGAGCTGCTCGCTGATCTCCCAGGTGCCGTCGGTGCTGAAGTTGTCGATGACGATCAGCTCGACCTGCGGCCAGGTCTGGGCCCTGATGGAGCGCAGGCACGCCTCGATGGTGCGGACGATGTCCTTGGTGACGACGACCACGGAGACCAGGTCGGGCGCGGGGCGGTCGGGCGCTGCGGCGCCGGCGGGTTCGGGGTGCTCGGACATCTACCTGCCTTCGCGTCGGTGGGCGGGCGTGCGGGCCGCCGAAGGGGTGGTGGGCGCGCAGCCGGCCGCGCCGGACCGGGCCGGACGGGGGCCGGTCCAGCGTACTGAGGTGGGGGATGGCGCTCGGTGCTCGCCCATCATCCGCCGGCGGTGACCACGTAGGGCGAGACCCCGACGGCGTTCGGCGACACGCCGGGGTGGACCTTGGTGAGGTCGAGCCCCTCGAAGCGCCAGACGAGCGACCGGATGGCGGGGCTGACGTCGAGGTTGACGACCACGTCGTCCGAGCCGGCGGCGACGGTCAGCGTGAGCGAGCTGGGGGTGGGGTCGGTGGCGGTCACCCCGGCGGGGGCGGAGCCGCTCACCCCGATCGGCGAGCCGGGGTCTTGGCGTCGGCCACCCTGATGGTGACGGCGCCGACGCCCGGGCCGCGGATGACCTTCACGTACCAGCCCGAGAACTCCGAGTACCAGAAGTACACGCCGGCGGGTAGGGGGGCGGCCCCCTGGCTCGGCCGGCCGTCGCCCTCCAGGCCGACGGGCGGGTGGCTGATGTCGGACGGCCACGCCGGACCGGTGCTCGCGGTGGTCGACGCCGCGACGACGGTGCCGTCGTCGAGGAGGAGGTCGAGGTCTTCGACCCGGAGCCGCTGGTGGCGATGATCACCGCGCCGATGACGATGGCGACGGCCACGATGCCCGCCCCCAGGAGCACGCGGACGGTGGGCCCGCCCGGGAGGTTGACCGGGGGACGGTCCGGACGGCCGTCCTCGTACTCCAGGTCGTCGTCGGCGAAGGCGTCGTCGTCGGCGAACTCGTCCACCCCGGCGACGTCGGCATCGGGATCGGCCGCCGACGTCGACGGCTCCCGGTCGCGGTCACGCGGGCTCACGACACCCTCCTGCCACGTGGAGCTGCACCACGCGACGCTATACGCCCCTGCTCCCCGCCCGGCTCCGCGAGGTGGTGGGCGGTGGTGGAGCTCACCCCTGCCACGGCGCCCACGAGCGGAACCGCAGCAGGGGCCGCTCGAGCAGGGTCCACGAGAGCTGGGCGACGGCGAGCGTGCACAGGAGCACCGACGCCAGGAGCACGAAGAACGGCAGGGTGGTCGCCCCTTCCGGTCGGAGGTCGGTCTGCAACCGGTCGATGATCGGCCCGTGCCAGAGGAAGACGCCGAAGGAGATGCGTCCGAGCCAGACGGCCGGGGTCGAGGCGAGGGCCCGCACGACGCGCCCCGAGCCCGGCGGGGTGAGCACGGCCACGGCGACGACGAGCACGGCGATGACCCCGAGGGTGCACTGCCGGCCGACGTAGTCGAGGTCGCGGACGGGATCGAAGAGCCCCGCCGGCAGGCCCGAGTTGGCCAGCACCAGGTAGGCGACCAGCGCGGCCAGGAGGGTGCGGCCGGGCTGGTCGGCGACCAGCCCGGACAGGGCGCCGCGCCGCTCGCGCTGGCGGGCCGCCACCGTCGCCACCGCCAGCGCCATGCCCAGCGCGAAGGTGTCGAGGTAGGAGACCAACCAGGTCGAGGTGACCCCGTGGTCGGGGCGGATCCACAGCTTGAAGGCCACGCTCGCCACGTAGAGGACCGCGCAGGCGGCATACTCGAGGCGGAGCTTCGCCTCGAAGGAGCCACCCCAGCGGCGCAGCACCCAGGCGTGGATCGGCAGGTAGACGTAGAACGAGGCCTCGGTGCAGAGGCTCCACGCCACCGCCAGCCCGCCGAGCGCGGTGGGTGCCGTGTAGATCTGGCCGAGGCCGTAGTACAGGAGGGTCTGGAAGCCCGAGCCGAGCGACCTGGGGTCGAGCACGTAGGTCGCCACCGTCAGCGCCACCCAGTAGGCGGGGAGGATGCGCAGCGCCCGCCGCCACAGGTAGCGGCCCACGGCGGGGCCGGGCCGGTCGGCGAGCCGGGCCGCGACCCAGGGCCGGTACAGCAGGAACGCCGACAGCACGAAGAAGACGCTCACCCCGACGTTGAGGTGCTGCAGGTACGGGCCGGCTCCCCGCTGCGGACCGACCACCCCCGCACCGACCCCGACGTGGAAGACCAGCACGGCGAGTGCCGCCAGGGCCCGTACCCCCTCGGCGGCGTCGAAGCGCTCGCCGGCGCTCGACCGGGGCGAATGCCAGCTCGGTCGTGCTCACCTCGGCGATCTCCGGATGCTAGGTGGGGCCGTACCGACCGCCGCGGCGTCAGGCGGCCGCCGGCGCCCTACCGGCGGCGCAGCACCAGCGCCAGGTTCCACGTGGCCACCTCCCGCAGGCCGGGCACCCGCAGCAGGGGTCGGGCCCACCCGGGGTAGTACCGGGGGCGTGCGTCGAGCACCATCACCGTGGGCGCCTGCTCGGCCCAGCGCAGCACCTGACCGACGTGGACCTTGTGCAGGCTGGATCCGAACAGGTTCTTGGGGTCGACGCCGTGACGGCGGCGGTACCGCCGCACCGCCTGCTCGCCGCCGAGGTAGTGCCACGGCGAGGTCTCGTGGCCGCCCCAGGGCGAGTACCAGTTGGTGACGCCGACGAACAGGGTGCCCCCCGGCCTGGTCACCCGGACCAGCTCGTCGAGGAGCGCCCACGGCTCGGGCACGTGCTCGAGGGTGTTGCTGGTGCAGACCAGGTCGGCGGCACCGTCGGCGAAGGGCAGCGACAGCCCGTCGCCCACCACCGCGCGGTCCGGGTCGCGACCGTGGAGGTGCAGCTCGGCCTCCTCGTGGTCGACGGTCACCGCCAGGGCCGCGCCCCGCTCCCGGAAGGCCTCGGCGGTGTACCCGGGTCCCCCGCCGATGTCGAGCACGGTGGCGCCGGAGGGATCGGCGTAGGGCTCGATCAGGGCGACGGTGTCGGCGGCCAGCGGACGGTAGTGCCGGGCCGGCTCCTGCTGCTCGTGGCGGAAGTTGGCGAGCAGCTCCAGGCTGCGCCTGACGCCGCCGCTCCCAGCCCGGCGGGGCCCGGTGTGCTCAGCCACGGGCCGGGATCCGGCCGCGGCTCACGAGGTCTTGGTGACGGTGATCGGTGACGAGCTGATCGGCTTGGCGCTGGTGCCGAGGTGCACGAGTGCCGGGTCGATGCCGTCGAAGGTCCACGAGAGGGCGTGGATGAACCCGTTCACGTCGAGCTTGACCCGCACCGGCCCGCTGGCGGGCGTGACCTCCAGCTTCAGGGTGGAGCGGGTCGGGTTGGTGGCGGTCACGCCCTGCGGGGCCGCGCCGTCGAGCTTCACGTCGAGCTGCTTGGCCGGGTCCGGCGAGGCCGTCGGGTCGGCGACGGTGATGGTGAGCGGCCCGACGCCCTGCCCGGGCTCGACCACGACCTTCCACCCGAACGCGTACCAGAAGTACACGCCGGCCGGCAGGGGCGCCGCGCCCTTGCTCGGCGCCCCGGACCCCTCGAGTCCCTTGGGCGGGTGCGAGGCGTCGTTGGGCCACTGCGGTTGCGACTGCGACGAGCCGCTGTCGGATGCGGTGGCCGTGTCGTTCTTGCCCTGCCCCCGGTCGACGGCGATGACGACGACCGCGACCAGGATGACGAGCACCGCCACGGCCCCGAAGATCCAGCTCTCCCGGCCACCGCGGCGGTGCGAGCGGCGGCGGCCGTCGTAGTCGTCGTCGTACGGGTCGTCGTCGTACCGGTCGTCGTAGTCGTCGTCGTACGGGTCGTCGTCGTACCGGTCGTCGTCGTACGGGTCGTCGTCGATCTCGTCCTCGCGGTAGCGGTCGTCGCCGCCGGCCGACGGTCGTCGCCGGGGCTGCGGTCCTGGTCACCGCCGTCGCTCACGCCGCCGCCCTCGTCGGGCGCCCCTCGGGGACGTCGGCGGACCGGTGCGACGACCGCGTGCGTGCTGCGCTCATCTGCTCTTCTTGAAGGTGATCGGGTTCGACAGCGTCGGCGCCGCGGTCTTGCCCAGGAGCACCGCAGCCGGCGGTGCCGGCCCGTCGGGGCCATTGGCGGTCAGGGTGACCTCCTTGGCATAGAAGTCGACGTTGAAGTCGAACCCGGACGTACCGCTGGTCGAGGCGTCGAAGGACACCTGGTTGGCCTCGACATGGGCGGCGTCGGGGCCCACGGCACCGGTGACGCCCTTGAACCGGATGCCGGCGGGGACCGACACGACGACCGAGCGGATGTCGACGCCCTCACCGGGGACGACCCGGACGTGCCAGCCGTCGTAGGACTCCCAGAAGTACACCCCCGGCTTGCTCGGGACCCCGGCCGCGGGATCGCTGGTGGCATAGCCGCCCTGGTAGCCGCCTTCGCTGAACAGCGCCGGCGCCAGGCTGATCGGCTGTGGCCAGGTCGTCGCCTTCTGCTTCGTGGTCGGCGTGGCGCTCGAGGTCCCGCTCGACGAGTTCGACGAGCCGGCGTCCGACGAGGTGGCCTTCGCCGAGCTCGACGAGTCCGACGAGGACCGGGCGATCAGGAAGATCGCGACCACGAGCAGCAGGGCGAGCAGCGCCGGCCACGATCGGCACCGCCTTGCGGAGGTCCGAGCGGGGCTCGCTCCGGTGGCGGCTGCGCGGCGGTGGCGCCTCGCGGTCGTCGTCGTCGTCGCCACCGCCCCAGAAGTCGTCGTCGTCGGGTTCGGGCACCGGTCGGCTCCTCGATGGAGGTGACGGGCGACGACGCCCTCGTCGTCGCGGTGAGCCGCAGATGGTACCCAGCCCCTCCCGAGCGGCGAAAGGCGGCCCCCGCTCCAGCACCCGGCCCTGGCGGCGGAAGGGTGCTCGCTACCATCGCCCGCCGTGGCCGCCCCGTCCCCGGCGCGCGCCCTGCGCCCGGACGGGGGCCGGCGCCGTCCCCCGCCGCCGGTCCCGGCGGGTCCGGGTGAGCGGACGGCGATCGTCGCCGGGGCCGCCGTGCTGGTGGTGGGGACGTTCCTCCAGGCCCGCGGGCGCATCCTGCCGGAGACCAAGCTCGACCTGCTCCTCGAGCCCGGCCGGTTCATCGGTCGGGCGCTGCACCTCTGGGACCCGAGCGCGTCGTTCGGCCAGATCCAGAACCAGGCAGCCGGCTACCTGCTGCCCATGGGCCCCGCCTACTGGCTCGGTCGCACCGCCGGCCTGGCACCGTGGATCGTGCAGCGGCTGTGGATCGGCGGGCTCCTCGCGGTGGGCTTCTGGGGCGTCGCCCGCCTCGCCAGGGCCCTCGGGGTCGGCACACCGGCGTCACGGATCGTGGGCGCCGCCGCCTACGCGCTCGGGGCCGCCAGCCTGACGCTCGTCGCCTTCCGGTCGGGGACCCAGGTGCCGGTCTACGCGCTGCCCTGGGTGCTCGTCCCGCTGGTCGAGGCCGACCGCCACGGTCGCCGGCGGGCCGCGGCGCGCAGCGCGCTGGCCGTCGCGCTGATGGGGGGCGTCAACGGCACGGCCACCGGGCTGGTGCTCCTGGTCCCGGCCCTCTGGTTCGTCACCCGCCGCCGCGGGACGGGCCGCTGGCGCCTGGCCGGGTGGTGGGCGGTGGGCGTGGTGCTGGCGACGACGTGGTGGACCGTCCCGCTGGTCATCCAGGGCCGGTTCGGCTACGCGTTCACGGACTTCACGGAGAGCGCGACGCTCACGACGGCGGTGTCGTCCGGGACCGAGGTGCTCCGGGGGACCGGCAACTGGCTCGCCTACCTGACCAGCCAGAACCAGCTCTGGCTCCCGGGCGGGTGGGAGCTGATCGCGAACCGGATCGCCGTCGGCGGGGGGCTGGCCGTCGCCGCCGCCGGCCTGGCCGGCCTGGCCCGCCGCGACCAGCCCGAGCGCCTCTGGCTCTCGCTCTCGGCCCTGGCCGGGGCGACGGTGATGGTGGCCGGGTACCACGGGCCGCTCGGCAGTCCGGTCTGGTCGTCGGTGCGCAGCCTGCTCGACGGTCCGCTCGTGCCCCTCCGCAACGTCACCAAGGCCCAGCCGGTGCTGGCCCTGCCGGTCGCCCTCGGAGCCGCCCACCTGCTCGGACGGGCGCAGCGGGCCGTCGCCCGGTCCCGAGCGCGCCGCGGCCCGGCTCCGACCACCGGGCGGTGGCGGGCCGTCCGACCGGCCTCCGCCGCCGTCGTGCTGGTCGGTCTGGCGACGGTGGGGGCGGCCGGGCTGCCGTTCCTCCACGGACGGGTCCCGGTCGATGGCACCTTCACCCGCGTCCCGGCCTACTGGGAGCAGGCCGGGACGTGGCTCGACGCCCACGGGCACGACCGTCGGAGCGTCGTGGTGCCCGGCTCGGCCTTCGGCGAGTACACGTGGGGGCGCCCGCTCGACGATCCCCTCACCTCGACGACCGACCAGCCCCTGGCCGTCCGCGACATCGTGCCCCTCGGCTCGAACGGCACGACCCGGCTGCTCGACGGGGTCGAGGACCAGCTCCAGTCCGGCCGCATCAGCGCCGGCCTGGTGACGGTGCTGCGGCGGGCCGGCGTCGGGTTCCTGGTCGAGCGCAACGACCTCGACCCGGTCCGCACCGACGCCCTGCCCCCCGGCCAGGTCCACGCCCTGCTCGCCGCCGAGCTCGGCCGGCCGGCGGCGTCCTTCGGCCCGATGGTGGACAGCCGGCTCGGACCCGCCCACCTGCGGCCCCGCCAGGCCCCGCTGCAGGTCCGGGCGGTCGAGATCTGGGCGCTCGGGGGCTCGGTCCCCCGGGTCACGGCGTACCCCCTGGGCGGCACCGCCGTGGTCGGTGGCGAACCGGAGGCGCTCTACGAGCTGGCGGCGGCGGACGCCCTCGGTGCGCGGGCGACGGTGCTGGCCGGCGATCCCGACGTGCCGACCGGCGGGGTCGGCACGGGTGCCCCCGGCGTGGCCGCGGACGTCTCCCGCCGGCGGGACGTGGCCTTCGGCGACGTCCGGTTCACCGCCTCGTACACCCTGACCGCCGACGAGCCCGCGCCCGGCACCGACCAGCCGCCCACCGACCGCCTCGTCGTGCCCGGCGACGCCCACCTGGCCCGGGCCGTGCAGCAGGGGGCGGCGACCGTCCGCGCCTCGTCCTACGGCGAGACCGACCTGGTCCGGCTGCCCGCCGACCAACCCTGGGCCGCCTTCGACGGCGACCCGGCCACCGCGTGGCGGCCGAGCCTCGGGGCCCCCGCCTCGCTCGACCACACCCTCGGCCAGTGGGTCGAGCTGACCCTCGACCAGCCCCGGGACCTCCGGCGGGCGGTGATCACCGTCCCGGTCGGCGCCGGGCGGAGCCGGCCCACGGAGCTCACGGTGACCACCGACTCGGGTACGTCGCTGGCGCTGGTGGGCGGCCCCACCGTCGAGCTCGCGCTCCCGGCGGGGACCACCCGGCACCTGCGCATCACCCTGACCGGCGTCGGCACCGGCGTGGACGGCCTCGGCGCGCCGGGCATCGCCGAGGTGGCCGTCCCGGGGCTCGACCTGGCACGACCCGTCGCGGTGCCCGCCACCGGTGCCCCCGGCGGCGACCGCACCATCGTGCTCGCCCGCGACCACGGCGACCCCTTCGCCCGGCAGCCGTGGCCGGAGGACGCCGCCCTCGATCGCCGGATCGAGCTGCCCCGGACGGGGGCCTACGCGGTCACCGGCACGGTGGTGGCCCGGCCGGGGCCCGCCCTCGACCGGCTGCTGGCGGGCCTCGAGCCGGCCGGCGGGGCCGAGGTCCGGGCGACCTCGTCGTGGAACGGGCTGCCGGCGTTCGCGCCCTGGCGGGCGTTCGACGGCGACCCCGGCACCGGGTGGGTGGCGGCGCCCGACGATCCCGACCCCGCCCTGACCGTCAGCTGGCCAGCGGCGCGCACCGTCGACTCGCTGACCGTCCGTGCGCTCGGGCCGCCGGCCACCGAGGTCCGGGCGGTCGTGCTGACCTCGGACTCCGGCGAGTCGCGCACCGTCGGGCTGGGCGCGCCCGGGCGACCCGTCCCCTTCGCGCCGCTCACCGCCCGGACCCTCACCGTCCGGCCGGCCCGGACCACCGGGGCGCACCCGGCCACCGCCGCCGAGCCGGGCCAGGCGACCGGGCTGGCCGAGCTGCAGCTGGGCGGCGGCCCGGTCGGGCCCGTGGCCCCCGCCCCGACCACCCCGTTCGAGCTGCCCTGCGGATCCGGCCCGCCCGTCGCCGTCGGCGGGACGACGGTGCCGACCTCGGTGCGGGGCACCGTCGCCGACCTGGTGGACGTCGCCCCGATCCCGTTCACCGCCTGCGGCGACGCGCCCCGGCTCGCCGCCGGGACCCGCTCCCTGCGCACCGGCATCGACCGGGCCCTGCAGGTCGAGCAGGTGCGCCTGACCGCGCCGGGCGCGGACCCGACCAGGCGATCGGGGCCGGCGCGGACGGTCACGGTCTCGGCCTGGGGAAGCGAGCACCGGATCGTGCGGATCGGGGCCGGCGGGCGGTCGCTGGTGGCGCTGGGCGAGAACGCCAACCCGGGCTGGACCGCCAGCCTCGACGGTCGGTCCCTCACCTCGACCCGGGTCGACGGGTGGCGACAGGCGTGGATCGTGCCCGCCGGCGGCCGCGGCACCATCACCATCGACTTCGCGCCCGGGTCGACCTACCGGGCGGGGCTGGCCATCGGGTTCCTCCTGCTGCTCGTGCTGCTGGTCGCCGGCCTGTGGCCGTCACGTCGGGAGACGGCGCACGCGGCCCTCCCCCCGCTCGATCGGCTCCCGGCGGCGCTGGCGGTGGCCGCCGCGGTCGGCGTCGGGTTCCTCGCCGGGGGCTGGGCCGCCCTGCTCGTCGTCCCGCTGCTCCTGCTGCCCGGCCGGCGTGAGGTGCTGCCCGCGGTCGTGGGCGCCGCGGTCGTGGGCGCCGCGGTGGTGGTGCTGATCACCCCGGGCGGTCTGCCCCAGGACCAGAACGGGACCTTCTCCCCCGCCGCCCAGGGGTTGTCGGTGCTGGCCCTGGTGGCGGTCGCCGTCTCGTTGGTCCCCGGCGACCTGCCGCTCCCGCTCCGGCGACGACGGGGCACCGGCGACGACGGGGCTCCGGCCGACCCGCCAGCGGGTCCGGGCGGGGACCCCGACGACCACGACCGGCCAGCCGACGACGGTCCGGCGGACCCGGTCGGGTCCGACCCGGGCCTCAGCCCTGGGGCTGGTTCCACTCCGTCCACCCGACCCCCGACCGACCGCCACCCACCTCGGTGAACCGGCACAAGGCGCGGGGGAACCGCGACACCCGCCCGTCGGGGTCGGTGAGCAGCACCGGCGAGAAGGCGACCGGCTCGACCGCCAGCGCGAGGTCCCCGAGCCTGGTCTCCCCCCGCTCCGGGAAGCCGTGCTCGCCGAGCTCCTGGCTGCGGACGACGGGAGCCTCGGTGCCCACCCCGACCTGGGTCATCGCCCCGGACGGGTCCTGCACGTAGCCGGTGGCGTAGACGGGGTCGTCGCCGAGGCGCACCTCGGTGGCGTGGAAGCGGGTGCCGTCGTCGAGCCGGCCGGCGGTCCACTGCCAGCCGAGCGTCCACCAGTCGCGCTCGCCCCAGGAGTGGTCGCGCTGGCCCCACCCCTCGAAGCCGATCTCCTCCGGGCCGACGAGCACGGTGCCGTGGACCCGGCACGGCACCTCGTAGCGGGTGACGCCCGGGTAGGCGTAGGTGCCGCCGTCGGTCTCCCACTCGAGGTCGAGGCCGAAGGGGATGCGGTCGCCGAACGCCCCGCGGTAGACGCCCGCCGGATCGTCGAGCCCGAGGGCGAAGGCCTCGCAGCCGAGGCTCAGGTGCTCGAGCGGGGTCTCGACGGTGTGGTCGGCCCAGAGCCCTTCGGCTCGCACCTCGAGTGACGGAGCCGGCGGGATGGGCACCTCGTGGTCGATCACGGTGACGAGCGGACGGTCGGGTCCGACCACGCACGCCCAGTACCAGCACGTCCCGAGCTGGGGGTAGAAGCCGAGCCGGACGTAGCCGCCGAGCGACGCCGACTCGTCCATGAAGTCGAAGTACCAGGATTCGGACCAGAACCGCTCGGTCCCGGGCGGGTGGCGCTGCTCGTCGTCGGCGGCGGGGGACGGGAGCGGGCCAGGCGTCACGCCGGCGATGGTAGGTCCGGCGCCCGGTAGCCTTCCCGGGCGTGGTCGCCTACCTGAGCGGGGAGTGGCTGGCGGCGCTGCAGGACGCGGCGGAGGCCGACGACGTGCTCCGCGCCGCCACCGCCGGCGCCTCGCTCACCGTCGAGCAGCACGTCCACGGCGGGCCGGGCGGTGACGCCGTCTTCCACGTGGCGGTCGACGACGGCCGCATCCGGTTCGCCGCCGGCCCGGCCGCCGCCCCCGACCTGACCATCACCCAGCCCTACGAGACCGCCGTCGGCATCACCGAGGGTCGAACCAGCCCGCAGCACGCCGCGGTGGTGGGCGACCTGCGGATCGACGGCCCGATCGATCGACTCGCCGACCAGGCACGGCTCCTCGAGCGCATCGGGGACGTCTTCGCCGCCGTCCGGGCCCGCACCGAGTACTGAGCCGGCCGTGCCCGAGCTGCCCGAGATCCAAGCCCACGCCGAGCGCCTCGATCGCGACTGGGCCGGCGCCACCCTCGAGCGGTTCCGCGCCATCAGCTTCACCGCCCTCAAGACCTTCGACCCACCCCCGGAGTCGGCCCACGGCCAGCGGCTGGTCTTCGTCGGTCGACGCGGCAAGCACCTGCTGCTCGACTTCGGAGCCGCCACCTTCGTCGTCCACCTGATGCAGGGCGGTCGCCTCAAGCCCGACCCCAAGCAGTCGGCCAAGCCCCGGGGCGGTGTGGCCCGCTGGGTCTTCGACGACGGTCGGGCGCTGCTCCTGACCGAGGCCGGAACGGAGCGGCGCGCCGGTGTGTGGGTCGTGACCGGCGATCCGGAGCGGCAGCCACCGCTCGACGGGCTCGGGCCCGAGGCCGACTCGCTGGCGGCCGCCGACCTTCTGCGGCTGTTCGGCGAGCACCCGATGCGGCTGCACACGTTCCTGCGGGACCAGCGCATCCTCGCCGGCCTCGGCCGACGTCTGGCCAACGAGATCTGCCACCGGGCCCGGCTCTCGCCCTTCGCCCCCACCGCCAAGCTCGTCGAGACGGACGCCGAGGCGGTGGTCGAGGCCATCGGCAGCTGCGTCAACCAGTCCTTGGCCGAGGAGCGCCAGCGCGACGACATGAGCGCCTCGGCGCAGCGGACGAGCGCCGTGCACCACCGGACCGGCGAGGCCTGCCCCGTCTGCGGTGACGAGGTCCGGGCCGTCGAGTACCGGACCTACACGGTCAACTACTGCCCGACGTGCCAGACGAACGGCAAGGTCCTGGCCGACAACACGACCAGCAAGTTCCTCAAGTGAGGCCGCCGGTCAGGAGCTGGCCCCGCTGAAGAAGCTGCTGTAGAAGCCGGAGTCGAGGTCGGAGTACGAGCCCGTGTCGAGGTCGCTGCTGACCTTGGGGTTCTCCTTGGTGCGGACGGTGAGCTCGACCTGCTGGTCACCGCTCGTCGAGCGCACGGCGATGTAGTAGGTGCCGGTGATCGGCGCCACGAGCCGGTCGGACGCGCCCTTGAAGTAGCCGCTCGAGTAGAACGACTTCAGCAGCACGACCTTCTTGTCGAACCCCGGGTACTTGAACACCGGCGAGGCGGTGTCGAAGCTCGACACGCTGCTCTCGAGGTCGGGGTTCCCGCTGAAGAAGGGCCGCCCGTCGAGGTCGGTGCCGAAGTCGGAGCTGCCGGTGTCGATGAAGCCGCCCTTGATGAACTTCTGGTAGTCGGACCCGTCGATGCCGAGCGCCGCCCGGAGGTTGCTGCCCTTCACCTTGACGTACAGCGCCTCGCCGGCCTTCAGGTCGATCTTGCGGACGGCGACCTGGCCCTGCTTGGCGCTGATGGTGGAGGTTCCGGTCGACACGCTGGCGACCCCGCCACCGCTGCCGCGCAGCACCAGGAAGCCGGCGACCACCACGGCCACCAGCACCAGCAGCCCGACGACGACGAAGGGGGCCTTCGAGCTCGACTTCGGTGGCGGTGGGGCGTTGGAGCCGGGGACCGGCGGGCTGCCGGGGGGCGGGCCGCTGGCTCCCGGCGGGAGGGGGCTCGAGCCCGGGGCCGGCGCACCGGGGGGCAGCCCGCCGAAGCCCGGCGCGGCGCCACCACCGGCAGCTCCCGGCGCGCCGGGAGGTGGGGCGGGGGCGCCCGGAGGCGCGCCCGGCGACGACGGCACGGACGGTCCGGGGGGCGGCGAGCCTCCCGGCTTGCCCGGCAGCCCGGCCGCACCGATGACGGTGGCGTCGGCGGCCGGACGGTCGTCGGCCCCGCCCGATCCGCCCGCACCCGAACCGGCGCCGGCCGGAGCGGCCGCACCACCGGACGACCCGCCGTCGAGCGGGTCGGCGGCGACGGTGCCGCCGTCGCTCACCTGGTCGGTCCAGCTCGCGCCGTCCCAGAACCGGTGCTCGTGACGGCCGGTCGGGTCGGGGTGCCACCCCGGCGGTGTGTCGGTCATCCCTCAGCTGCTCCCATCTGGCCGGGCGGCCGCAGTCTGCGAATCGGGGTCGGGCGGGTCAGATCAGGCCGAGCTGGTCGACCACGTCGCGCTCCTCGGCGAGCTCGGCCACCGACCGGTCGATCCGTTCACGGGAGAACTCGTTGAGCTCCAGCCCGGTCACGATCGAGTACCGGCCATCCTTGCAGGTGCAGGGGAACGACGACATGAGTCCCGCCTCGACGCCGTAGCTGCCGTCGGAGGGCACCGCCATCGAGACCCAGTCGCCCTCAGGCGTGCCCAGCACCCAGTCGTGCATGTGGGCGATGGCGGCGTTGGCCGCCGACGCCGCGCTCGACGCGCCCCGCGCCTCGATGATGGCGGCGCCCCGCTTCTGCACGGTCGGGATGAAGTCGTCCTCGATCCAGGCCTGGTCGTCGACCAGCTCGGCGGCGCTCCGCCCGTCGACCTCGGCGTGGAAGATGTCGGGGTACTGCGTGGCGGAGTGGTTGCCCCAGATGGTCATGCGGGACACGTCGCGGACCGGCACGCCGACCTTGGCCGCCAGCTGGGCCTTGGCCCGGTGGTGGTCGAGGCGGGTCATGGCGGTGAACTGGCTGTCGTCGATGGCGGGGGCGTTGCTCATGGCGATCAGGGCGTTGGTGTTGGCCGGGTTGCCGACGACCAGCACCTTGACGTCGTCGGCGGCGTTGTCGGAGAGGGCCTTGCCCTGGGCGGTGAAGATGGCCCCGTTGGCCTCGAGCAGCTCGGAGCGCTCCATCCCCTTGGTGCGCGGCCGCGAGCCGACCAGCAGGGCCACGTCGACGCCGTCGAAGGCGGCGTTGGCGTCGTCGGTGGTGACGGTCGCCTCGAGGAGCGGGAAGGCGCAGTCGTCCAGCTCCATGACCACCCCTTCGAGCGCTCCCATGGCGGGCGGGATCTCGAGGAGCTGCAGGATGACCGGCTGATCGGGTCCGAGCAGGGCGCCGCTGGCGATGCGGAACAGCAGGCTGTAGCCGATCTGGCCGGCAGCGCCGGTGACGGCCACGCGGACGGGCTCGTTGCTCACGGTCGATCTCCTGGGGGCGGGGGTGGGGCGGCCCGACCCTATCCCCGGCCCCGAATGGCCCCGGCACGGCGGTGAGGACCCGTGCCGCCGGCTCAATCCGGACGAACAGCTGCCGATCGGACAGCGATGGCGACCCACGTCGCGGACCGTCCCGCCCCGCCCGAGCCGGGCCCGTCCTCCCCCGACGGGCGGCACGGCGCCGGCCCCGGGGGGAGCGACACCGACGCCGACGCGGCGACCGCCGACGCGCCGGGGGACGAGGTCCTCGGACGGGTCGCGACCGTCGTCGTCCTCTCCCTCGTCTTCGCGGTGGCGGTCGGCCCGGCGGTCGACAACGACCTCTGGTGGCACCTGCGGAGCGGCCAGTGGATGGTCCAGCACCACCGCCTGCTCGGCCCCGACCCCTTCTCCCACACCACGGCCGGGCTGACCCGGGCCCCGTACGACTGGCTCTCCCAGCTCGGCCTCTACCTGACCTGGCGGGCCGGGGGCCTGCTGGCCGTCTCGATCCTCACCGCCCTGCTCGCCGTCGCCGGGATCGGGCTCATCGCCGTGGCCTGCCGGGCCCGGCCGGTGGTGAAGGCCGCGGTGCTGGTGCTGGCCGGTCTCTGCTCGTGGGTCTTCTGGTCGCCCCGACCGCAGATGGTCACCTTCGTCGGCTGCGCCGGGGTGGTCGCCGCCCTGGCCGCGGCCCGGCGCGGTCGCCTCAACCTCTGGTGGTTGGTGCCGGCCTTCGCGCTCTGGTCCAACCTCCACCTCGGCTGGTTCTACGGGCTCGGGATCCTGTGGGCGTCGGCGATCGGCTGGGCCGTCGACCGCCGCCTCGGCCGCGACCACGTGCCGGCGGCGCTCCAACGGCGGCTGGTGGCGGTGAGCGCGGCGTGCTCGGTCGCGGTGCTCGTCCAGCCGGCCGGGTTCCGCCTCTACGGGCTGGTCGTCACCCAGGCCTCGGTCGGACGCGGCTTCATCGAGGAGGACCAGCCGCCCGGCCTCCACTACCCGCCGGCCTGGCTCTTCTACCTGATGATCCTGCTGGTGGGGGTGGTGCTGGTGAAGGACCGCCGGCGGGTCACCCTCACCGAGGTCGGGCTGGTCGGCGCCACCGCCCTGGCCGGCTGCATGGTCGTGCGGCTGGTCCCGCTCTTCGCCACGGTGGCGGCGCCGGTGCTGTGCCGCCACGCCGAGCACCTGCTGCCGGCCCGCCGGGCCGCGACCGGCTCCGAGCCGGCGGCGCGCACCCGGTCACGCCGGGCCGGGGCGCTGGTCTGCCTGCTGAGCGTGGTCGCCGCCGTCGTCGTCGCCGCGCCCAAGCTGTCCGACGCGAACGTGCAGGCCGCGCTGGCCCGCCACGAGCCGGTGGCCGCCGTGCGCTGGATCGAGGAGCACCGGCCGCCGGGGCGGCTGTGGAACCTGTTCGACTGGGGCGGCTACCTGATCTGGGAGCTGCGGGACTACCCGGTGTCGATGGACGGACGGGCCGACCTGCACGTCGACGGCATGGCCGCCCACCTCGCCGCCCTGCGTGGCGAAGGGTGGGCCGAGCAGATGCGCCGACAGGGCGACGACGTGGCGCTGGTGCCGACCCAGTCGCCGCTGCACCGGGCCATGCACGCCTCGCCGGACTGGCGCGAGGGGTACCACGACGCCATGGCCAGCGTGTTCGTCCGACGGGTGCCGATCGGCTGACCTCCGGCGGGACGGCGGTCGACCCCGCCGGCCCCGGCCCCGGCCGCCGCCGCGGCTGGCCCGTGGTCAGGTCGTGTAGTCGGCGTTGATGCGCACGTAGCCGTCGGACAGGTCGCAGCCGTACACCGTCCAGGTCGCCCGCCCGGTGCCCAGGGACACGCCGATGTGGACCTCGTCGCCGGCCATGTAGGCCGCCAGCCGGTCGAGACCGGCCCGGTCGGGGCTGGCGGGGAACACCTCCTGGTCGCCGAAGGAGATCGCCACCCGCTCGGGGTCGACGTCGGCCTCCTCGGAGCACTTGCCGACGGCCATGGCCACCCGGCCCCAGTTGGGGTCGGCGCCGTGCACCGCGGTCTTGACCAGCGGCGAGTTGACCACGGCCTTCGCCACCCGGCGGGCCTGGTCCGGATCGGCGGCGTCGTCGACGGTGACCACCAGCAGCTTGGTCGCCCCCTCGCCGTCGCGCGCCGTCTGGCGGGTGAGCGACAGCGCGACGTCGAACAGCGCGGCCTCGAACACGTCGAGGTCGACCGGACCGGCCTCGCCGTCGGCGATGACCGCGGCTGTGTCGCTGGTCGAGGTGTCGGTGTCGATGCTGAGCGAGTTGAAGGTGCGGTCGATGACCCGGCGGAAGGCGGCGTCGAGGGGATCGGGATCGATCTCGGCGTCGGTGACGAAGAAGGTCAGCAACGTGGCCATGTCGGGCTCGATCATCCCGACCCCCTTGGACAGGCCGACGACCGTCGCCGGTCCGGCCGGGGCCGAGGCCACCTTGGGCACCGTGTCGGTGGTCATCATCGCCCGGGCCGCAGCAACGGCGTCGGTGCCGTCGAAGGGGGCCCGTAGGCCGGCCAGGTGGGCCCGGACGACGTCCATGGGCAGCCGACGGCCGATCACCCCCGTCGAGGTGACCAGCACGTCGCTGGGGTCGGCGTCGAGAGCGGCGGCGACCCCCTGCACGACCTCGCGGGCGTCGGCCAGGCCGGCCTCGCCCGTCGCCACGTTGGCGTTCTTGGAGATCACGACCAGCGCCTGCAACCGGTGGTCGGCGGCATGGGCGCGGGAGAGCACCACGCTCGGACCGGCGAACCGCGAGCGGGTGAAGACCGCCGAGGCCGGCGACGGGTGATCGGTGGCCAGCACCAGGAAGTCGTCGGTCGCATCGCGGATGCCGAGGTTGGCGACGTGGGCGCGGAACCCCCGGGGCAGCGAGGTCGGCGGCGGTTCGGGCCTCGGCGTCGGAGGTGGCGGGAGGGGCACGCGGACAGCCTCGCACGCCGCTGCGTCGCGTCGGCCGGCTCGGGCTCGTCGGATCCGGACCGCGCCTACCATCAACCGCCGCGAGGACGTACGGGGTCGCGAGAAGAGGGAGCAACCAATGGGCCTGATCGACAAGATCAAGGGCGAGCTGGTCGACATCATCGAGTGGATGGACGACTCCCGCTCGACCCTGGCGTGGCGGTTCCCCCGATACCAGAACGAGATCAAGAACGGCGCCCAGCTCATCGTGCGCGAGGGCCAGGAGGCGGTGTTCGTGTACCGCGGCGCCCTGGCCGACCGGTTCGGTCCCGGCCACTTCGAGCTCACCAGCGAGAACCTGCCGGTGCTCAGCACGCTGCAGGGCTGGAAGCACGGCTTCAACAGCCCCTTCCGGTCCGAGGTGTACTTCCTCAACACCCGACCGGTCACCGACCTGCGCTGGGGCACCGCCAACCCGGTGACGGTGCGCGACCCCGACTTCAAGATGGTGCAGGTCCGGGCCAACGGCCTGTGCGTGGTCAAGATCCAGGACCCCGAGGTCTTCCTGAAGGAGGTCATCGGCACCGACAGCGAGGTCGACGTCGACGAGATCGCCGAGCTGCTCCGTCGGGTGATCACCCTCGCCTTCTCCGACCTGGTCATGGAGACCAAGCTCGGCGTCATCGACCTGCAGGGCCGCCAGGTCGAGCTGTCCGAGAAGCTGCGCGACTTCGTGCAGGAGCGGGTCGACGACGAGTTCGGCCTCGCCATCCCCTCCATCACCATGAACATCTCGCTGCCCGACGAGATCACCGCCGCCATGACCCGCGGCGTGGCCCGAGGGGTCGAGGAGGGCGGCTTCCTCGACAACGTGGGGGACATGGGGCGCTACCAGCAGTCCAAGGCGGCCGAGGCCATGGTGGCGGCGGCCGGCAACCCCGGCGGCGGGTCGGCCGGCGAGTTCCTGGGTGCCGGGCTCGGCCTGGGCCTGGCCGGCCAGATGGCCAACACCATGGGCGGGGCCTTCGCCCCGGCCCAGGCGCCGGCCGGAGCCCCGCCACCCATGCCGGGTGCCCAGATGTTCCACGTCGACATGGGCGGCCAGCCCGGCGGGCCGTACTCGGTGCAGCAGATCCAGAGCGGCATCGCCGCCGGCCAGATCCAGGCCGGCACCCTGGTCTGGACCCAGGGCATGGCGTCGTGGGCGGCGGCTGGCACGGTGCCCGCCCTCGCCCCGCTGTTCTCCACCCCGCCGCCGATGCCGGGCGGTCCCCCGCCGATGCCCGGGGGCGGCCCCCCGCCGCCGCCCGACGCGCCCCCCGCCCCGGCGGCGCCGGCCGCGCCGACCGCGCCGGCCGCACCTCCGGCGGCGCCCGCCGATCCCGCCGCACCGCCGCCGGCCGATCCCAGCGGCTCGGACGCGCCTCCGGCCACGTGAGCGACGACCCCACCGGCTCGCCGCCCCCTCTGCCCGGCGACGGGTCGCCACCGCCGCCCCCACCGGCCCCCGGTGAAGGGACGCCACCCCCACCGCCGCTCCCGGCCTCCCCCCCGCCCCTCCCTGGCGGGCCCGCGGCGTCGGCCGACCAGCCGCTGGTCGACCCGGGCCCGGCCGCCTCGCCCCCACCGCTCGCCGACCCCGGCCCCCTCGGCGACCCGGCCGCCTTCCAGGTCACCGAGCAGACCCGCACCTACCCGTGCCACCAGTGCGGCGACCAGCTCTGCTTCGACCCGGGCTCGCAGGACCTGCAGTGCCCGAGCTGCGGCAGCCGCACCGCCATCGAGTCCGACCCCGAGGCCCGACGAGTCGACCACGACCTGCGCACGACCATGGAGGCGCTGCGCGCCGCCACCGCCGCCGCCTCGGCCGACCGGGTCGAGGTCACCGGCAAGGAGATCGTGTGCCAGAGCTGCGGCGGGCGCACCACCTTCACCGGCACGCTGACCGCCACCCGGTGCCCGTACTGCGCCACGCCGATCCAGCGCGACGACGTCCAGGACGCCCCGAACCGGCTCCCGGTCGACGGCGTGCTGCCCCTGCACGTCGACGAGAAGTCGGCCCGGGCGTCGGTCGAGAAGTGGATCAACAGCCGCTGGTTCGCGCCGAGCGAGTTCAAGAAGTACAAGCAGACCGGGGCCTTCAGCAGCGTCTACGCCGCCTTCTTCAGCTACGACGCCGAGACCACCACCCAGTACCGCGGTGAGCGGGGCGAGCACTACACGGTCACCGTCGGGTCGGGCGACAACCAGCGCACCGAGACCCGCACCCGCTGGTACCCGGCGTCCGGCGTGGTCGACAACAGCTTCGACGACCTCCCCGTCCTGGCCAACGACGGGTTCGACCCCACGCGCGTCCGGGCGCTCGAGCCGTGGCCGACCAAGGACGCCCTGCCCTACCGGGGCGAGTACGTCGCCGGCCACCTCTGCCGCACCTACGACCGCGACGCCGAGGCGTGCTTCCCCGAGGCCCAGCACACGATCGACTCCGAGGTCGAGCGCACCATCCGTCGGGACATCGGCGGCGACGAGCAGCGGGTCTCGAGCACGTCGACCGACTATCGCCTCCTCACCTTCCAGCATCTCCTGCTGCCGTTGTGGCTGCTCACCGTCGGGTTCGAGGGGAAGCCGTTCCAGGTGTTCATCAACGGCGTCACCGGCGAGGTCCAGGGCCAGCGGCCGTGGAGCAAGGTCAAGATCGCCCTGGCGGTGGTCGCCGCCCTCGTGGTGGTGATCCTCGCCCTGGTCATCTGGGGGTCGATCAAGAAGAAGGGCGGCTGACGCGAACCGCCCGCCCGACGCCGGAGCGAGCGGGCGGGCGGAGCCGGCTTCGGGCGACGCGCCCTAGAGCTGCAGGGACTTGACCTGGAGGAACTCCTCGAGGCCGTACCGGCCGAGCTCACGGCCGTTGCCGGACTGCTTGTAGCCCCCGAAGGGGGCCAGCGGGTTGAAGCTGCCGCCGTTCACCTCGAGCTGGCCCGTGCGCACCTTGCGGGCGACGGTCTTGGCCCGTTCGGGATCGGCGCCCCAGACGCCACCCGACAGGCCGTACACCGTGTCGTTGGCGATGGCGATGGCGTCGGCCTCGTCCTCGTAGGGGATGACCGACAGGACCGGCCCGAAGATCTCCTCCTGGGCGATGGTCATGTCGTTGCGCACCCCGGCGAACACCGTGGGCTTCACGTAGTAGCCGGTGGGCAGGTCCTCGGGCTGCTCGGGGCCGCCCGTGACCACGGTCGCGCCCTCGTCGATGCCCTTCTGGATGTAGCCCCGGACCCGGTCGCGCTGGACGTCGCTGATCAGCGGGCCGAGCCGAGCCTCGCCGGCCATCGGGTCACCGACCGTGTAGACGGACTCGACCTCGTCGCGCAGGATCTCGACGATCTCGTCGTGCTTGCTGGCCGGCACGAGCATCCGGGTGAACGCCGTGCAGGTCTGGCCGGAGTTGAGGTAGCAGCTGCCGACGCCGGCGCGGGCCGCCTTGTCGAGCTCCTCGCCCTCGAGGTCGTCGAGCAAGATGTTGGCCGACTTGCCGCCGAGCTCGAGCGCCACCCGCTTGACGGTCTGGGACGCCAGCTCGCTCACCCGCTTGCCGGCTCGCGTCGACCCGGTGAAGGAGACCATGTCGACATCGGGGTGGGCGGCGATGGCCTCGCCCACGACCGGTCCGACGCCCGAGACCAGGTTGAACACGCCCGGCGGCAGGCCGAGCCCGTCGATGATCTCGGCCAGGATGAAGGCGTTGAGGGGGGCGACCTCGCTCGGCTTCAGCACGACGGTGCAGCCGGCGGCCAGGGCAGGGGCGACCTTGGCCACGATCTGGTGGAGCGGGTAGTTCCACGGGGTGATGCAGCCCACCACGCCGACCGGCTCGTGGATGACGAGCGAGTTGCCGATCTCCTCCTCCCACTGGAAGTCGTCGAGGATCTGGGCGTAGGTGCCGGACACCGCCTGGGGCAGGCCGGCCTGGATGATCTGGCTGAGGAAGAGCGGCATCCCCACCTCGCCGGCGATCGTCTCGGCGATCTCCTGGTTGCGGGCGCCGAGCTGCTCGGACAGGGCCTGCAGCACCTTCTGGCGCTCGGCCGGCGCGGTCTGGCTCCACGTCTCGAACGCGGCCTTGGCCGCGGCGACGGCCTTGTCGACGTCGGCGGGGGTGCCCTCGGGGATGTGGCCCATGACCTCCTCGGTGGAGGCGTTGACCACATCGAGCGTGCCAGTCGCCGGTCGAGGGCACCCAGCCCCCGTCGATGTAGAGCTTGTCGTAGTCGCGCATGGGCGCTTCCCCTCGTGTGTCTCGTCGCAGTCGGATGCCCGATCGAACCTACCGGCCCGTCCCGGCGACCGCTCCGCTCCTGCCTCCCGCCGGCCGAGGGGCCCGCTCCCAGCGGGTCAGGCGGGGTAGGTGCGCAGCTCGACCACGTTGCCGTCGGGGTCGCGGACGTAGGTCGAGCGGGCATCGCCCTGGGCGCCGAAGCGGATGCCGGCGTCGACCACGTCGAACCCGTGGTCGGCGTCGACCTCCTCGAGCGAGCCGGGGGCCACGACCAGGCACAGGTGGTCGAGGTTGCCCTCGGAGCCGGTCGGCGCCTGCCCCGCCACCAGGTCGACGATGGTGGTGGCGTCGATCCGCAGCGAGGGGAAGAAGACCTCCTCCCGTCGCCACTCCTCCACCCGCACGCCGGCCAGCCCCAGCTTCGACCGGTACCAGTCGAGCGACCGCTCGACATCGGCCACCCGCAGCACGATGTGGTCCAGCCCGGTCACCTCGATGGCCATGTCGCCGCTCCTCCCGGTCCTCGGTGGACGCCGACCGCACGGTCGGGCGCCCCTCGACGCTACGCCGACGGGTCGGGGGCGTCGGCGCTCTCCAGCCCGTAGATCCGTCGGAACTCCACGTCCTCGGGACGGTCGGGCTCCTCGCCGAAGTCCGGGTGGCGGATCAGCCACCAGACCGTGCGCCGCTCGGCCACCAGCCGGTCCCACTGGTCGACCTGGCGCTGCAGGGGGGCGAGGACGTGGCGCTCCAGGTCCTCGGCGTCGCCCTCGGGTGGGTCGAGGGCCCGGAGGTCGGCCAGCACCGCGGCCAGGCCGCTGCGGAGCCGGCGGATCCGGCGCCGCCCGGCCCCCGGCGAGATCACCAGGCGCCAGCCGAAGTGGGGCTGCTCGACGGCCGCCCGGTGCATGATCGCCCGGGCCTGCTCGACGTAGCGCTGCCGGGCGGTCCGGCGGTCGTCGACGCCGGTCAGGAGGCGGCCTCCCCGTGGCGCATGAGCCGCAGCCCGCTGACCAGCGGCAGGTCGAACAGCGACAGCACGCCGGGCGGGGCGTCGACCACGGCGGGGATGGCGTTCAGCAGGCGGGTGACGGTCGCCAGCACGCCGCCGGTGTTCTCGTCGCCGTCGCGTCCTTCGAGCTCGAGGGTGGCGCGCAGCCGGGGGTTGCCCTCGACGATCACCTCGTAGTTGCCCTTGCCGACCGGCTGGGGCCAGTCGGGGGCGAGGTCGTAGGCGAGCCGGGTGACGTGCTCGACCACGATCCGCGGCTCGCCCCCCACGATGCCCTGCACCTCGAACCGCATGGCTGCGGTGGTGCCGGCGGGCACCCGACCCGACGGGATGTCGAGGTCGTGGTCGGCGGCCCGGCGCTCGGTGACCTGGCGGACCTCCTCGACCTGCACCCCGAGGGCGGCGGCCATGGCGGTGATCGGACCGGCCCAGGCGTAGCTCAGCGCCCCCGGGAAGAAGAGCGGCACCGAGTCGTCGTCGAGGGGCCTGGAGAACCCCATGACGTCGAAGAGGATCTCGGCCTGGTCGTAGGTCGCGTAGTTGAGGATCTCCCGCACCCGGATCGAGTCGACCTGCTCGCACCACCCGGCCATGGCGATGGGCAGCTGGTCGTTGGCGAACCCCGGGTCGATGCCCGAGGTCAGCCACGACGTACCGCCCTGCCGGCAGGCGTCCTCGAGCCGGGCCACCATGGCCTGGTCGCCGCCGGGCGGGTAGGTCATCGGCACCAGCGAGGTGGAGACGACGTTCTTGCCCGACGCCAGGATGCGGCACATGTCCTCGAGCGCCTCGTGGGGGCGCATGTCCCCCGAGGCGTTGTAGCTGACCACGTCGGCGTCGAGGGCCAGCACCGCGTCGGCGTCGTCGGTGGCGACGACGCCGGTGTCGGGCAGGCCGACCAGGGCGCCGGCGTCCCTGCCGGCCTTGGCCTCGCTGTGCACCCAGACGCCGACCAGGTCGAGGTCGGGGTGGCCGATGGCGGCGGCCAGGGCGGCGGAGCCGGTGTTGCCGGTGCCCCACTGGATGATCCGGTAGCTCATGTCGGGTCATCATGGTCGACATGGACGAAGTCAGCATCGACGTGGCCGCGCCGCCGGACGAGCTCTACGACCTGGTCGCCGACCTCACCAACATGGGCCGCTGGAGCCCCGAGACCTACCGCACCGAGTGGCTCGACGGCGCCACCGAGGCCGCGGTCGGGGCCCGGTTCAAGGGCTGGAACCAGGACAAGCTCGGGCCCATCCCGCTCAAGTGGTCGACGGTCTGCACCATCACCGCGGCCACGCGGGGGGAGGAGCTGGCCTTCTCCGTGGGCGAGAGCGGTGCCACCTGGACCTACCGCTTCGCGGCGTCGGCCGACGGCACCGGGTCCACCGTGACCGAGACCCGTGAGGAGGGGGCCAAGCCGCTGCTGGCCAAGGTCTTCAACGCGGTCGTGCCCCGGCGAGACGAGAAGCTGGTGTCCGGCATGCAGGAGACCCTGCGCCGGATCAAGGCCGCCGCCGAGTCGAGCGACGGCGGGAGCTGACCGCGCTCAGCCGGCCGCGCCCGACCGGACCTGCTGCAGGTTCTCGTCGAGGGCGGCGAGGAACTCCTCGGTGGTGAGGAACGGGGTGTCGTCACCGACCAGCAGGGCGAGGTCCTTGGTCATCTGACCGCCCTCGACGGTCGCCACGCAGACCTTCTCGAGGTCCTCCGCGAAGGCGGTCACCTCGGGCGTGCCGTCGAGCTCGCCCCGGTGCTTCAGGCCGCCGGTCCAGGCGAAGATCGAGGCGATCGGGTTGGTCGAGGTGGGCTTGCCCTGCTGGTGCTGGCGGTAGTGGCGGGTCACGGTGCCGTGGGCCGCCTCGGCCTCGACCACCGACCCGTCGGGGGTCATCAGCACCGAGGTCATCAGGCCGAGCGAGCCGAACCCCTGGGCCACGGTGTCGGACTGCACGTCGCCGTCGTAGTTCTTGCACGCCCACACGTAGCCGCCCTCCCACTTCATGGCCTGGGCGACCATGTCGTCGATGAGGCGGTGCTCGTAGGTGATGCCGGCCGCCTCGAAGTCGGTCCGGTACTCGGCCTCGAAGATCTCCTCGAAGACGTCCTTGAACATGCCGTCGTAGGCCTTGAGGATCGTGTTCTTGGTCGAGAGGTACACCGGCCAGCCGCGGTTCAGCCCGTAGCGCAGGCTGGCCCGGGCGAAGTCCTCGATCGAGCGCCGGTAGTTGTACATGCCCATCGCCACGCCGCCGCCCTCGGGGAACTCGGCGACCTCGAGCTCCATGGGCTCGCCGCCGTCGGCCGGGGTGTAGGTGATGGTGACGGTGCCCGGGCCGGGGACCTTGAAGTCGGTGGCCTTGTACTGGTCGGCGTGGGCATGGCGGCCGATCACGATGGGCTTGGTCCAGCCCGGCACCAGGCGGGGCACGTTCGAGCAGATGATCGGCTCGCGGAAGACGACCCCGCCGAGGATGTTCCGGATGGTGCCGTTGGGCGACCGCCACATCTTCTTCAGCCCGAACTCCTCGACCCGCGCCTCGTCGGGGGTGATGGTGGCGCACTTGACCCCGACCCCGTGGCGCTGGATGGCGTGGGCGGCGTCGACGGTGACCTGGTCGTCGGTGGCGTCGCGGTGCTCGATGCTGAGGTCGTAGCAGTCGAGCTCGATGTCGAGGTACGGGAGGATCAACCGCTCCTTGATGAAGGCCCAGATGATCCGGGTCATCTCGTCGCCGTCGAGCTCCACCACCGGGTTCGCAACCGTGATCTTGGCCATCGGTCGATCCTAACCTGTATCAGACTTGTATCGTCCGACTCCGCCGGGCGGCGATCAGGCCAAGCCGAGGTTGCGGTACACGTCGGTGATCGAGCGCGACCGGTTCAGGGCGTAGAGGTGCAGGCCGGGGGCGCCGGCGTCGAGCAGCTCGCCGGCCAGGTCGGTGGCCACCTCGACGCCGAGGGCCCGCACCGCGGCCGGGTCGCCGTCGGCGGCGTCCATGCGAGCCTGCAGGTCGAGCGGGATCTCGGTGCCGTTCACCGCGGCCATCTTGCGGGTGCCGGCCACGTTGATGAACGGCATGATGCCGGGGATCACCGGTGTCGACGAGCCGCCGGCGTCCAGCTCGTCGAGCAGGCGGGCGTAGTGCCCGGCCCGGAAGAAGAACTGGGTGATGGCGAAGTCGGCGGCCTCGAGCTTGGCCGCCAGGTACCGGCGGTCGGTGGTGCGGTCGGGCGAGCGGGGGTGCAGCTCGGGGAAGGCGGCGACGCCCACCGAGAAGTCACCCACGTCGCGGATCACCTCGACCAGGTCGGTGGCGTAGGTGAAGTCGCCGTCGGCCGGCGCGCCGTCCTCGGGCGGGTCGCCGGCCAGCGCCAGCACGTTCTCGATGCCGGCGTCGCGGTAGTGCTCCAGCAGGTCGACGATCTGCTGGCGGGTGTGGCCGACGCAGGTGAGGTGGGGCATCGCCGGGAAGGCCTGCTCGCGGTTCATGCGCACGACCAGGTCGCGGGTGTTGGTGCGGGTCGAGCCGAGGGCGCCGTAGGTGACCGAGACGTAGGAGGGGGCCAGCGGCGCCAGCTCCTCGACCGCCCGGTCGAGGGCGGCGACCATCTCGGGGGTCTTGGGCGGGAAGAACTCGAACGACATGGTCCGACCCGCCGCCAGCAGCTCGTGGATCTTGGCCATGGTCGGTCGAGGCTACCGGTCGGTGGGAGCCGCCCTCCGAGACGTTGCGCGGCGTGCCGGGCCGAAGGGGGTCGAGCGGGTGGCTGCACCCGATCGGGGCCCGGCCCGTACCCTCCCACCCGTGACCACCACCGCCCTGCCCGACTTCCGGCCCGACCCCGCCTACGACCGGCGCTTCCTCGAGGCGATGGCCGACGACGCCGCCGCCGAGCAGGAGCGCCACATCACCGAGCGCAGCGACTGGTCGTTCCACGACATCCTCACCCGCGACGCCATCGCCGAGCGGGCCACCGAGCCACCGGTCGATTCGCCCCGAGAGGTGCAGGCCATCTTCCTCGGCAACCTGGCCGTCGAGAAGGGCCACGCCGAGTACGACCGGATCCTGGCCGAGCAGTTCGAGCGCCACCCGGTGTTCCGGGCGTGGAAGAACACCTGGGTCGCGGAGGAGGAGCCCCACAGCGCGGCGATGCTCGAGTGGGCCAAGGTGAGCGGGTTCTTCGGCCGCGACCGGGACGACGGTCGGATCGACCTCGGAGCGGTGCACCGCACCATCTCCGGCTTCATCCGCAACGGGCTCACCCTCACCTTCCCCGACTGCGCGGTGGCGCTCGCCTACCCCGCCTTCCAGGAGCCCGCGACGCGGGTCACCCACTTCGAGGTGAAGCAGCGGCTGCCGAGCGAGGAGCGGCTCGGCCGGCGGGTGCTCTCGAAGATCATCGCCGACGAGGAGCGCCACGAGCGCTTCTACTGCAACATGGTCCGCCGGGCCCTGCACTCCGGTGACCGGGCGGTCAGCTCCCACCAGCTGCGGGGCGTGGCGGTGGCCGCCCTCGGCTTCGCCATGCCCGGCATCGAGACCGACATCCCCGGCGGCGACGAGCTCACCCTCGCCTACCGGCGCACCGGCGCCTTCACCGCGTCGAAGGTCGCCGGCGAGGTGATCCGACCGCTGATCAGCGGCGAGGGCGTCCACGGCTGGGCCATCGCCGACCTCGACGACCTCGACGACGCCGGGCGCGCCGCCCAGGACGCCCTGGTCGGCCTCGACCGGGACCTGGCCGCCGTCGAGGGCAGCGAGCGGCGCACCCTGATCGTCCTGGCCCGGGCGCGCGCCGCGCTGGCCGCCTGAGCCGCGCCCCCCGGGCGGGGGCAGCCCGCGTGGCGATCAGGAGAGCCAGATGCGCAGCTGCTCGTGCACCGCCGGGTGGTTGCACAGGAGCAGGTGGTCGACGCCGGCGAAGTGGGCCGACTCGGCCCCGTCGACGCGGCTGCCGTCGCGGCGGCGGGTCGGGGCGACGGCGCTGGTCTCGGTGACGAGCAGGTCGCCGAGCACCCGGTTGACCGGGTGCCGACCGGGTCGCAGCGACCCGGACACGAACCAGTGCGACGCCGAGTCGATGCCGGGCGCCAGCTCGCCGCCCGGGCGGCGCACCGCGCCGGGGTCGGCTCCGCGCCACTCGTCCTCGAGCAGGTAGCCGAAGCGCAGGTCGCGCACGCCGGCGCTGCGGAGCTCGAGCACGTCGGCGACCGGCTTGCTCTCACCGACGCGGGACAGCAGGCGGGTCGCCTGGTTGACCACCCGCTCGAGCGGAGCGCCGAGGTGGGGGCTGCCGAGCGACACCACGTGGCCCACGTGCCCGACCCAGCGGGCGTCGCCGACCAGCCCCTGCAGGCACGCGCTGCGCGCGACCAGGCCGCCCATCGAGTGGCCGACCAGCACCAGGGCGACGTCGGGCTCGGGCCAGGAGCCGACGAGCCGTTCGAGCAGGGCCGAGAGCAGGTGCCCGTTCTGGGAGATGTGCAGGCCCGAGTTGTACCGGACGTACAGCGGCGCCACCCCCAGCTCGTCGGCCAGCCGGTCGCCGTAGCTCGGTCCCCGGAAGTCGCCGTGGCCGGGTGGTGCCCACCACGACCGCTCGCTCTCGGCCAGCCCGTGCACGAAGACCACCACGGTGCGCGGCGCGTCGGGGAAGGCGGCGGCCAGCGCGGCGGTGGTGGTCGGCAGCGGCCGGCGTTCGTGCACCAGGCCCATCTCGATCGCCAGCTCGTCGCCCTCGTCGGCCATGCGGTCGCCGAAGAAGCCGTTGAGGGCGGCCTGGGCGGTGAGGGCCAGGTCGGACTGGTCGGCTGGATCGACCACCGCCGGGCCGCCGTCGAGGGGCAGCAGGCGAACGCCCTTGCCCGCCAGGCGGAACCCGCCCCGGACCGATGCGTACACCGCATCGGCGAGGCCGTCGTGGACGACCTGCACCGGCCGCGCCACGGGGCCGACGTAGCGGAACACCCGGCCGGCGATGGCCCGGTGCATGCCCTGGACCGGCTCGGTGAGGGTGGCCCCCGCGTCGAGCAGGAACCCGCCGAAGGCCCGTCGCTGTCCGCGCATCGCTCAGGCGCGGGCGGCGCGCTCGGCGGCCTCGACGGTGTTGCGGAACAGCATGGCGACCGTGGTCGGACCGACCCCGCCGATGCGGGGCGTGATCCAGCCGGCGACCTGCTCGCAGCGCTCGTCGACGTCGGGCAGCAGCGTGCGACCCTCGTAGCGGACCCCGCCACCGACCACCACCACGCCGGGGGTGAGGTGCTCGGGCTGGAGGATGCCGGGCACGCCTGCGGCGGCCACGACGATGTCGGCCCGCCTCGTGTACTCGGGCCAGTCGGGCACCCCGGTGTGCACCACGGTGACCGCGGCGTTGGCGGTCGGCCGCTTCAGCGACAGCAGCATGGAGAGCGGTCGGCCCAGGGTGAAGCCACGACCCAGCACCACGACGTTCCGGCCTGACACCGGCACCTCGTAGTGGGCCAGCAGCGCCTCGATGCCCGCGGGGGTGCACGGCAGCGGGCCGTCCATGCCGAGCGCCAGCCGCCCCATGTTGAGGGGGTGGGCGCCGTCGGCGTCCTTGTCGGGATCGATGGTCATGATCGCCGCCTCGTAGTCGATCTGCGGCGGCGTCGGGTGCTGCACGATCATGGCGGTGACGGCCGGGTCCCGGTTGAAGGCGTCGATGGCGGCGACCACGTCGTCCTGGGTGGCGTCGGTGGGAAGGTGCTGGTCGAGGGCGGCCATGCCGAGCTGGCGCGCCTTGTCCTGCTTCATGCCGACGTAGCGGACGCTCGGCCCGTCGTCGCCGACCAGGATCGTGCCCAGCCCCACGGGGTGCCCGGCGCCGACGAGGGCGTCGATGCGGGGGCGCAGGTCGGCGAAGGTGGCGTCGGCCACCGGGCCGCCCGGCATCATCACCGCGGGCATCGGCAGCGTGCTCCGGGTCGTCGGTCGATCACGGTCGACATCCTCTCAGTGCAGGAAGTGGCGCTCGCCGGTGAAGACCATGGCGACGCCGAGCTCGTCGGCCCGGGCCACGTTCTGGTCGTCGCGCACCGAGCCGCCCGGTTGCACGATGACCGCCACGCCGGCCTCGGCCGCGGCCTCGATGCCGTCGGGGAACGGGTAGAAGGCGTCGCTGGCGCAGGCCCCGCCCTCGGCCCGCCCGGCCGCCTTCTCGGCGGCGAGCTGACCGGCCTCGACCCGGTTCTGCTGGCCGGCGCCGATGCCCCAGGCCACCCCGTCCTTCACCAGCACGATGCTGTTCGACTTCACCCAGCCGCAGATGCGGAAGGCCAGCTCGGCGTCGGCCAGCTCGGCGGCGGTGGGCTCCCGCTCGGTGACGACCTGCCAGTCGGCCGGCGAGGACCGGAACGAGTGGGGCTCCTGCACGAGCATGCCGCCGGTGACCGGACGCAGGTGGACGGGATCGGGCACCGGTGCCGGCGCCTCGAGCAGGCGGGTGTTCTTGCGCTTGGCGACCAGCCGCTCGATCACCCCCTCGCCGTAGCCCGGGGCGATCACCACGTCGGCCTGGGCGGCGTCGACCATGGCCTCGACGGTGGCGTCGTCGATGGGACGGCTCAGCGCGACGATGCCGCCGAACGCCGACCGGGGGTCGCACTCGAACGCCTTCTGGTAGACGTCGGCGAGGTCGTCGCCGACCGCCGCCCCGCACGGGTTGGCGTGCTTGATGATGGCGCAGGCGACCCGCTCCTCGCCCCGGCCGCCGGCGGCGCCGCCGAGAGCGAGGTCGTGGACGAGCAGCCAGGCGGCGTCGGCGTCGTACAGGTTCAGGTAGCTGAGCGGCAGGCCGGCGTGCTGGGTCAGCGACGCCCACCACGGGTCGGCGCCCTGGGTGCGGTAGAGGGCGGCCGCCTGGTGCGGGTTCTCCCCGTAGCGGAGGTCCAGATCGTGCTTCTGCAGGCTGATCGAGAAGCGCTCCGGGAAACGGTCCGACCCCGACGAGGCGGCGCCGGCCCCGTCGCCGGCATCGACCTCCCGGAGCCAGCCCACGACCGCGGCGTCGTAGGCGGAGGTGGTGGTGAACGCCTTGACCGCCAGGCGGCGTCGGGTCGCGGCCGAGACCTCGCCGGACTCCCGGATCTCGCCGAGCACCGAGTCGTAGTCGCCGGGGTCGACCACCACCGCCACCCGGCCGTGGTTCTTGGCCGCCGCCCGGACCATGGCCGGACCGCCGATGTCGATCAGGTCCGCCGGGCTCGAGCCGCCGTGGGCGAAGTCCTCGACGGCCGAGCCGAAGGGGTAGAGGTTGGCCACGACCAGGTCGATGGGCTCGATGCCGTGCTCGTCCATGTCGGCCCGGTGGGCGGGGTCGTCGGGGTCCGCCAGCAGCCCCCCGTGCACCTTGGGGTGCAGCGTCACCACCCGGTGGCCGAGGATGGCCGGGAACCCGGTCAGCTCCTCGGTGGTGGTGACCGCCAGACCGGCGTCGCGCAGGGCGGCGGCGGTGCCGCCGCTCGACACCAGCTCCCAGCCGGCCTCGTCCAGGCCTCGGGCCAGGTCGACCACGCCGGTCTTGTCGTACACGGACAGGAATGCCCTCACAGGACGGTGCCTCGCTTCACGATCTGCTCGATGGTCTCGGGGTAGATGCGGCGCTCGACGGCCTTGATGCGCTCGTGGAGCGTCTCGACGGTGTCGTCGGGGAGGACGGGGACCGCCTCCTGGGCGAGGATCGGACCGGTGTCGACCTCGAGCCCCGCGACGTGGACGGTGCACCCGGTGACCTTGACGCCGTACTCGAGCGCGTCCTGCACCGCGTGCCAACCCGGGAAGGCGGGCAGCAGCGCCGGGTGGGTGTTCAGCACCCGGCCCCCGTACACGTCGTGCATCGGCTGGCTGAACACCGTGCCCCAGCCGGCCATGGCCACCAGATCGACGTCGCGGTGGCGGAGCGCCTCCGCCACCCGGACGCTGTAGGCGTCGCGGTCGAACCCCTCGCCGAAGCTGTGGCGCGCCTCGAGGCGGGACTCGATGCCGGCCCGATCGGCCTTCTCCAGGGCGGCGCAGGGCCGGTCGGCGACCACGGCCACCACCTCGATGCTGCGGTCGAGGATGGCGTCGAGGATGGTCCCGCTCCCCGACACCAGCACCGCGGTCCGCATCGCGGCCGAACCTACCAGCGGCCTCCGCGGTGCCCGCCCGGCCGGTATGCAATCGCTTTCCCGACACCCAATGCTGGGTTACCGTCGAGGCACCGTCCCCGCACGGGGCGTCTCGGGCGAGCGACATCCGGACCATCCGGGGGCCCCTAGACAAGGAGTGGTTCATGGACCTCAGCAAGCTCAAGGTGAGCGACTGGTTGATCGGAGGGGGTGGACTCGCCCTCTTCATCTTCTCGTTCTTCCCGTGGTACGGGGCCGACTACGGCTTCGTGAGCGTGAGCATCAACGGCTGGGACTCCGGCTTCTTCGGCTGGTTCAGCGTGATCCTCGGTCTCGTCCTCGTCGCCTACGTGGTGGCGTTCAAGGTGCTCGACGTGCAGATGCCCGAGCTGCCGCTGCCCGAGTCGCTGCTCGTGCTGATCGTGGCCGGCGTCTGCGCGCTGTGCCTGCTGATCCGCCTGGCGTTCGGGGCGAGCTACCACGGCGTCAGCGTCGGGCTCGGCCGCAAGTTCGGCCTGTTCCTCGCCGTGCTGTCCGGCCTCGTCGCCGCCGGCGGCGCGTTCTTGAACTTCCAGGCCGAAGGCATGCCGACCTCCAAGAGCCCGGGCACCGGTGGCACCGGGCAGGCCGGCGGCGGCGGAAACCCCACGCCCTTCTGATCCGCTCTGCGTCGACCACGGCCCGGGCTCCCGCGAGCCCGGGCCGTGTCGCGTCCGGCTACAGGTCGCGGACGATCTCGACCATGAGCTCGCCCGCCTCGGTGGGGTTGTTGCCCACCTTGACGCCGGCCTCGGTCAGCGCCTCCATCTTGGCCTGGGCGGTGCCCTTGCCCCCCGACACGATGGCGCCGGCGTGGCCCATCTTCTTGCCCGGCGGGGCGGTGACGCCCGCGACGTAGGCGCTCACCGGCTTGGACATCTTCGAGGCGATGAACTCGGCGGCCTCCTCCTCGGCCGACCCGCCGATCTCGCCGATCAGCATGACCGCCTTGGTCTCGGGGTCGGCCTCGAACGCCTCGAGGCAGTCGATGAAGGTGGTGCCCGGCACCGGGTCGCCGCCGATGCCGACGCAGGTGGTGACGCCGATGTCCTGCAGCTTCAGCTCGTAGAGGGCCTGGTAGGTCAGGGTGCCGGACCGGCTGACGATGCCCACCGGGCCGCCGGGCTTGGCGATCTCGCCGGCGGTGATGCCGATGTTGCACTGGCCCGGGCTGATGATCCCGGGGCAGTTCGGCCCGAGGATGCGGGTGCCGGGGAAGTCGTCCTTCACCTTGTTGAAGAACCACGCCTCGTCCTGGGCCGGCACGCCTTCGGTGATCACGACCACCAGGTCCATGCCCGCCTCGGCCGCCTCCAGCACCGCCCCCTTGACGCCCGGGGCGGGGATGAAGACGCAGCTGGCGGTGGCGCCGGTGGCCTCCTTGGCCTCGGCGACCGAGGCGTAGATCGGCACGCCGTCCACGTCGGTGCCCGCCTTCTTCGGGTTGGTGCCGGCCACCACCTGGGTGCCGTAGTCGCGGTTGCGCAGGCCGTAGAAGCGGCCCTGGGAGCCGGTGAGGCCCTGGTAGACGACCTTGGTGGTCTCGTCGACGAAGATGCTCATGGGTTCGGTCCTCTCTTCCGTCGCTGGGTGACGGTGCGGCGCTAGCGGGCGGCCAGCTCGACCGCGGTGCGGGCCGCTTCGAGCATGGTGGGCTTGCTGATCAGGGACTCCGACTCGTGCTCGGCCAGGATCGACCGGCCCTCCTCGGCGTTGGTGCCGTCGAGCCGGATCACGATCGGAGCGTCGATGCGCACCCGCTCGAGGGCGGCGACGATGCCGTTGGCGACCTCCTCGCCCTGGGTGATGCCGCCGAAGATGTTGATGAAGATCGACTGGACCTTCGGATCGTTGTTGATGACCTCGAGGGCGCCGGCCATGACCTCGGCGTTGGCCCCGCCGCCGATGTCGAGGAAGTTGGCCGGCGTGCCGCCGACCTGGTTGACCACGTCGACGGTGCTCATGGCGAGGCCGGCCCCGTTGGCGATCACGCCCACCGTGCCGTCGAGCCCGACGTACTGGAGGCCCTTGTCGTGGGCGGCCTCCTCGCGCTCGTCGCGCTCCTGGGTGGCCTCGAACTCCTCCCACTCGTGGCGGAAGGCGGCGTTGTTGTCGAGGGTGACCTTGGCGTCGAGGGCGTGCACCCGACCGTCGGGGGTGAGGATCAGCGGGTTGATCTCGACCAGGTCGGCGTCGCCCTCGGTGTAGGCCCGGTACAGCTTCCGGGCGATCTCCACCGTGCCCTCGGTCGCGGCGTCACCCAGGTGGGCATCGGCGACCCACTGCCGCGCCTGCTCCTCGGTGAGCCCGTCCACCGGGTCGATCCAGATCTTGGCGATGGCGTCGGGGTTCTCGACGGCGACGGTCTCGATCTCCACGCCGCCCTCGGCCGACAGCATCCCGAGGTGCCGCTTGGCCGAGCGGTCGAGGGTGAAGCTGACGTAGTACTCCTCGGCGATGTCGGACGCCTTCTCGATCCACACCCGCTCGACGGTGTGGCCCTTGATGTCCATGCCGAGGATGTTCGAGGCGTGCTCGCGCACCTCCTCGGCGCTCTCGGCCAGCTTGATGCCGCCGGCCTTGCCGCGGCCGCCGACCTGGACCTGGGCCTTCACCACCACCGGGTAGTCGGCGAGGCGCTCGGCGATCTCGACCGCGTCGTCGACGGTCGTGGTGACGTCGCCGGGCGAGACGGGGATGTCGAAGCTCGCGAAGAACTGCTTGCCTTGGTACTCGAACAGATCCACGGTGGGTTCCCTTCAGCGGGTCAGTGGCCGGCCGGCTCCCGGGTGTCCAGGGCGTCGGCGAGCCAGCTGGTGATGGACGACATGGGAGTGCCCGGGGTGAAGACCTCGGCCACCCCCTTCTCCTTCAGGGCGGGGATGTCGGCGTCGGGGATGATCCCGCCGCCGAACACCAGCACGTCGTCGAGCCCTCGCTCGGCGAGGGCCTCGACCACCTTCGGGAAGAGCGTGAGGTGGGCGCCGGAGAGCACCGAGAGCCCGACGGCGTCGGCGTCCTCCTGCAGCACGGCCTCGGCGACCTGCTCCGGCGTCTGGAACAGCCCGGTGTAGATGACCTCGAAGCCGGCGTCGCGCAGCGCGCGGGCGATGACCTTACCCCCCGGTCGTGCCCGTCGAGACCCGGCTTGGCCACGACGACCCGGTAGCGACGCTCCACGTCGGGCGATCATAGGGTCGCCCTCCGACGCCGCCGAAAGGCGGACCACCTCGTTTCTCGGGACAACGGGCGCGTGGACGCGCGCCCCATGTCCCGAGAACGGTGCGATTCGGGGGGCCGGGTTCCGTCGTCGGCTGGGATCGGGCCGACCGGGCCGGGGATACTGGCGCCGATGCCCGTCGCCCCCTCGTCGAACCACGCCGGCCGGGCCCTCCTGGTGGCCGGCGCGGCGCTGGTCGTGGTGCTCGGCGGGCTGTGGGCGGCGGCGGTGCTCTACAGCCACCAGGACGCGTCGAAGGTTCGTCTCGGCGACCAGACCTTCCAGGCCGGGTCGGCCAGGAGCCGGGCCCGGGAGGTCGCCCAGCGGGGCCCCTTCCTGGTCCCCGACGCCTCGCCGGCCCACGACCGCGACATCATCGTCCAGCACCTGGGATCGAGCTACCGCACCGGCTGGTACGCGTTCGCCGCCCAGCCGCCCGGCCGGGCCCGCACCTGCACCTGGCAGTGGGCGGCCGCCGAGCACCGCTTCCACGCCGGGTGCGACCGCTCCCTGACCCTGCCCGCCGACGGGCGCGGCGCCACCCAGTACCCGGCCACCGTCGACAAGGACGGCAACCTCTCGGTCGACCTCAACGCCGCCACCCGCCGGACCACGACCACCACCAGCACCAGCACCACGGTGGTGATCACCGGGCGCGACACCTCCAGCTGACCCGGCGCCGGACGGGCGGTCGTGGCGCCCGGCCGCCGGCCCCCCGCTCGTCACGGCTAGCGGAAGAGGGACACGACCTCGCGGCGCTTGACCTTGTTGGTCGAGGTGCGGGGCAGCTCGTCGACCTCGAGGAAGCGGGTCGGCACCTTGTACCGGCTGAGCCGCTCCCCCGCCCACGACTTCAGCTCGTCGGAGGTCGAGCGCGGCGCCGTCGCGGCAGCGGAAGGCCGCCACCGGGACCTCGCCCTTGCGCTCGTCGGGGAGCGGCACCACCGCCGCCTCGACCACGTCGGGGTGCTCCTCGAGCGCCTGCTCGACCTCGACCGCGTAGACCGAGTAGCCGCCGGAGATGATGACGTCCTTCTGCCGGCCGGCGAAGAGCACGGTGCCCATCGGGCCCTTGCGGACCAGGTCGCCGGTGCGCAGCCAGCCGTCGGGGGTGAGGGCCCCGGCGGTGGCGCCGGGATCGCCCCGGTAGCCCTTCAGCACCCCAGGACCCTTGATCAGCAGCTCGCCCACCGCCCCCTGGTGGACCTCGGTGCCGCCCTCGTCGACCACCTTGAACCGGTAGCCGGGGAGGGCGACCCCCATGCCGTCGCCCAGGCCGAGACCGAGGCCCGGCGGCGACAGCTTGGCCGCCACGCCGCCGCCGCTCTCGACCATGCCGTAGCCCTCGGCGAAGGCGGCTTGGCCGACCGACCCCACCAGCGGGAGGGTGGCGGTGGCCCCCAGCTTCTTGAACGTCGCCGCCAGCTCGGCCGGCATGGCGTCGGCGCCCGACAGCCACACCCGCACCGAGCCGAGGTCGCGCTGCTCGGCGCCGGCGTCGAGCAGCATCCGGTACATGGCCGGCACCCCGATGAACATGGTGGCCCGGCGGGACTCGATGGCGTCGAGGACGGCGGCGGCCCGGAAGCGGGGCAGGAAGTAGACCGGGATCCCGGCGGCGGCCAGGCCCAGCACCGACACGAACCCCATGATGTGGGCGGTCGGCAGCGCCATCACCGCCTCGTCGCGGCGCAGGCCGGCGGGCCACATCAGCGCCGACACCAGCTGGCCGACCAGGCTGCGGTTGGTGAGCTCGACCCCCTTCGGCTTGCCGGTGGTGCCCGACGTGTAGAAGAGGGCGCCGACGTCATCGGCGTCGGCGTCGACGGCGGTGCGGAGCGGCTCGCTCCCGTCCACGTCGCCGGCCCGGCGGAGCACCAGGGACGCGCCCGAGTCGTCGACCACGTGGGCCAGCTCCGCCTTGGTCAGGGTCGGGTGGGCCGGTGCTGGGACGGCCCCGGCCCGGGCCACCGCCAGGCACAGCAGCACCTGCTCGTAGCCGCTGGCGGTGGCCACCACGACCACGTCGCCCGGCGTCGTCCTGGCCGCCACCCCGCCGGCCCAGCGGCGCACCCGCTTGGCCGCCTGGTTGTAGGTGAGCCGCAGCCCGCCGTCCTCCTCGACCAGCCGCCGGTCGCCGTGGATCGTCGCCAGCCGGTCCATCAGGGTGCCCAGCGTGAGGTCCCGCCGCAGCGCCAGGGCGGTGCGCTCGAACAGGGGGGCGACGATGTCCTTGACCATGCGGGCGGCTGCGTCCCTTCCTCGGCTTGACCGAGCGGTCAGGCTAGCCAGCGCCGTGGACGGCCTCGTCCGGCCGGAGGCGGCCGGCCGCTACAGCTTGGTGAGGGGCGCCCAGCTGAGGAGCAGGCGCTTCTCGCCGACCCCCGGGAAGCGCACCACCGCCTCGGCCTTGTCGCCGCTGCCCTCGAGGTGGAGGACGACGCCCTCGCCCCAGGAGCCGTGGCGCACGTCGTCGCCCACCTTCAGCCCCAGCGACTCGGCCCCGCTCGGCGTCGGCGACGATCGGCCCGACGACATCGCCGACTCGACCACCCGGTCGCGGTGGGCGGCGCTGCCCCGCCGGTCGCGGCCCCCCGCGCCGGCCGAGTAGGCCGAGCCGTCCCGGTAGGAGCCGGCGCCGCCCCACCCGCCGCTGCGGCGCGACGCCCGCCGGCTGCCGTGCTCCTGGCGGACCAGCGCCTCGGGGATCTCGTCGAGGAAGCGGCTCGGCGGGTTGTACTGGGTGGAACCGAACATGGTGCGGGCCCAGGCGTGGGTGAGGTACAGCAGCTCGCGAGCCCGGGTGATGCCCACGTAGGCCAGCCGCCGCTCCTCCTCGAGCTCGTCGGGCTCGCCCAGCGAGCGCAGGTGGGGGAAGACGCCGTCCTCCATGCCGATGAGGAAGACGACCGGGAACTCGAGGCCCTTGGCCGAGTGCAGCGTCATGAGCAGCAGGGCGGACTCGTCGGGATCGAGGTCGTCGGTGTCGGACACCAGGGCGACCTGCTCGAGGAAGGCGTCCATGGTGTCGAACTCCTCGGCGGAGCCGATCAGCTCGGCCAGGTTCTCGAGCCGGCCCTCGGCCTCGATGCTGTGCTCGGCCTGCAGCTCGGCCACGTAGCCGCTGCGGTCGAGCAGCACCTTGAGCACCTCGGCCGGGCCCTCGTCGAGGCGGTCGCCGGCCTCGTCGATGACCGAGAGGAAGCGCTCGATGCCGCCCACCGCCCGGCCGCTCACCCCGGCTTCGTCGGCCCGGCGGAGGGCGTCGAGGAACCCGACGTCGTTGGCGTTGGCCCAGGCGTCGAGCCGACCGACCGAGCTGTCGCCCACCCCCCGCTTGGGGGTGTTGAGCACCCGCTTGACCGACACCTCGTCGCTCGGGTTGACCACCGCCCGCAGGTAGGCGACCGCGTCCTTGATCTCGCGCCGGTCGTAGAAGCGGGTGCCGCCGACCACCTTGTACGGGATGCCGACCCGCATCAGGTACTCCTCGAGCACCCGGCTCTGGGCGTTGGTCCGGTAGAAGACCGCCATGTCGCCCCACCGGTGGGTGCCGCCGTCGTGCAGCTTCGAGGCCTGGTGGGCGACCCACTGGGCCTCGTCGGCCTCGTCGTCGGCGTGGAACCGCACGATGGCGTCGCCCCGGCCCTGATCGGTCCACAGCTCCTTCGGCTTGCGGCCCAGGTTGTTGGCGATCAGCACGTTGGCGGCATCGAGGATGGTCTGGGTCGACCGGTAGTTCTGCTCGAGCACGATCACCGTGGTGTCGGGGAAGGCCTCCTCGAACTCGACGATGTTGCGGATGTCGGCGCCTCGGAAGCGATAGATCGACTGGTCCTGGTCGCCGACGACGCACACGTTGCGGTGCTCGGCGCCGAGGGCCAGCACCAGCTCGTTCTGCACCGGGTTGGTGTCCTGGTACTCGTCGACGAGCACGTGCCGGAAGCGCCGCTGGTAGTGGCCGAGCACCTCGGGCTCGGCCCGCAGCAGCTCGACGGTGACCGACAGCAGGTCGTCGAAGTCCATGGCGCCGGCCTTGCGCAGCCGGGCCTGGTACTCGCGGTACACGTCGGCGATGCGGCGCTCGAAGATGACGCGGGCCCGCTCGGCGTACTGCTCGACGGCCAGGCCCTCGTTCTTGGCGGCGCTGATGGTGGCGTGGACCGAGCGGGGCGGGAAGCGCTTGACGTCGATGTTGAGGTCGCGCAGCACGTAGCCCACCAGGCGGACGGCGTCGGCCTGGTCGTAGATGGTGAAGCTCGACGGGTAGCCGAGCCGGCCGGCGTCGCGCCGGAGCATCCGCACGCAGGCCGAGTGGAAGGTCGAGACCCACATCTTCTCGGCCACCGGTCCGACCAGGGCGCCCACCCGGTGCTTCATCTCCTGGGCGGCCTTGTTGGTGAAGGTGATGGCGAGCACCTCGAACGGCGACAGCCCCTCGTGCTCGATGAGGTGGGCGATGCGATGGGTGAGGACCCGGGTCTTGCCCGACCCCGCGCCGGCCACCACGAGGAGCGGCCCCTCGGTGTGCACCACCGCCTCGCGCTGGGCGGGGTTGAGCCCGGCCAGCAGGTCGTCGGCGGGCGGGCGGGGCATCGTCGGCCACCCTACCGGTGGCCTCCGACAGCCCCGGTGGCCTTCGTCACGGGAGGAGGAGGCCCCGCCGCATAACCTCGGGTGTCCGCAGGCGGCGGCGCCCACGTGCCGCCCACGCCGCTCGACCGCCCCCGTGCTCACCGTCAAGAAAGCAGCCTCGGCTGTCCGTGCAGGACCGATCCCCGAACCGATCGACCGGCTCCGGCGACCGTCGACCGCTCGACGACCACCTGGCCGGTGACCCCGCCGGTGTGCCGGCCGCCCCCTCCGGGACCGCCGACGAGCACCAGGCCGCCGACGAGCACCCGACGACCGACCAGCACCCCGGCGAGGGCGGCCGCGACGGCGAGCAGGTGGCCGGGGGCGAGGACGGGGGCCGGCGGAGCGAGCGCCAGAGCCGCGCCCGACGCTCGGTGAAGCGGACCATCTACCTCGTCGTCTTCCTGCTCGTCTTCATCAACCTGGTCCTGCCCCAGCTCGGCGACGCCCGCCGGGCGGCCGACCTGATCGACACCGTCAACCCGGCGCTGCTGCTGCTGGCCCTCGGTCTCGAGATCTGCGCGCTGGTGAGCTACGCCAAGCTGGCCCAGGCGGCGCTGCCGACCCGCCCCCACATCCCGCTGTTCACGGTCTTCCGGGTGCAGCTCGCCACCAAGTCCGTGACCAACCTGGTGCCGGCCGGCAGCGCCGCCGGCGGCGCTCTCGGCTACCGGCTGCTGAACGAGGGCGGCACCACCCCGGCCGGCGCCGGGTTCGCCATGGCCACCGTCGCCATCGGCTCCGCCGTGGTCCTGAACATCCTGCTCTGGCTCTCGCTCCTCATCTCGATCCCGCTCAACGGCTTCAACGCGTCGTACGGGTCCGCCGCCATCGCCGGGGTGGTGCTGATCGCCCTCTTCGCCTCGCTCATCGCCCTGCTGATGAAGGGCCAGGAGCAGGCCGAGCGGGTCGTGCGGGCCATCGTGCGACCCATCCCCTTCGTGAAGGAGGAGCCGGCGGCCCGCCTGCTCCGGCAGATCGCCAGGCAGCTCCACGAGCTGGCCGCCCGGCCCGACGTCGTCCGCCGCGGCGCGCTCTGGGCGGCCGCCAACTGGCTGTTCGACGCCGCCTCGCTGTGGGTCTTCCTCCGTGCCTTCGGCGCCACGGTGAACCCCGTCGACCTGCTGGTCGCCTTCGGCCTGGCCAACGTGCTGGCGGCGATCCCCCTCACCCCCGGCGGCCTGGGGGTGGTCGAGACGGTGCTGACCTCGAGCCTGGTGTTCTTCGGTCTCGAGCGGGGGGTGGCCGGCATCAGCGTGGTCAGCTACCGGCTGGCGGCGTTCTGGCTGCCGATCCCCCTCGGCGCCCTCGCCTACGTGAGCCTGAAGCTCGGCCCCGCGTCGCTGCGGGAGACGAAGCGGCTCGGCCGGCTCCGCGACCTGGCGGGCGAGGCCATCGAGCTCTCCGATCGCCACGTGTGGGACGACAGCGGCACCAACCCCGTCGTCCGCCCCACCGACCGCGTCCCCGACGCCTGACGGACAGGCCGAGCCAGCGCCGCCCGGTGGCCGGCATGCATATCGCCCCCGTCTAGCCACCCGCCGTGCCCGGCCGAGAACCAGACCGGTGACGCTGCGCAGGCGCCAGCGGGAGCAGCACGAAGGCGAGACCCATCATGGCGAAGCCAGCGCCGCCCAACAGGCGGCGCCCAGCAACCCAGCCAGCGCCGCCCGAAGGGCGGCGCCCAGCAACACCGCGATACTTCCGCCATGGCAGCGCTGGACGGGTTCACCGAGGACGGCTTCACCCACGACGGTTCCACCAAGGCGGTGTACCGGATCGGCGAGGGCCCGGCGGTGATCGTGATGGCCGAGATCCCGGGCATCACGCCGCGGGTGGCCGACTTCGCCCGGCGGGTCGCCGACATCGGCTGCACCGCGGCGGTGCCCCAGCTCTTCGGCCAGCCGGGCCGGCCGCCGAGCACCCCCTACGCCCTGCGGACCCTGACGGCCAACTGCGTGTCGAAGGAGTTCTCGAACTGGGCGCTCAGCCGCACCTCACCGGTGACCGCCTGGCTGCGGGCCCTCGGCCGCCACGAGCACGGCCGCTGCGGCGGGCCGGGGATCGGGGCGGTCGGCATGTGCTTCACCGGCGGGTTCGCCCTCGGGATGATGGTCGACGACGAGCTGCTGGCGCCGGTGCTGAGCCAGCCCTCCCTGCCCTTCGCCGTCGGCCGGGCGCGGCAGCGCGACCTCGGCATCGACGACGACGACCTGCGGGTGGTGAAGCGGCGCTGCGCCGCCGAGCGCGACCTGTGCGTCCTGGGCCTGCGCTTCACCGAGGACCGCGCCGTGGGGCCGCTCCGGTTCGAGCGGCTCCGCGAGGAGCTGGGCGACAGCTTCGTCGGCGTCGAGATCGACTCGAGCCCCGGCAATCCCCACGGCATCTCGCGGACGGCCCACTCGGTGCTCACCGAGGAGCTGGTGGACGAGCCCGGTCACCCCACGAGGGAGGCGCTCGACCGGGTGCTCGACCTGTTCCGGACCCGGCTGGTCGAACCGGCCGCGTAGGCCGGGCGGCCGGGGGGGCCGCCGGCTTAGAGCCGGCCGGCGCCCACGATGGCGTCCCAGAAGTACAGGCTGTCGTACTTCACGGTGCTGCCGGTGTGGGGGGCGTGCACGATCTGACCGTTGCCGACGTAGACGCCCACGTGGTTCACGTAGGAGTCGCTGCCGTCGTAGAAGACCAGGTCGCCGGGCTGCAGGTCCGACAGCGGGATGCGCTGCGAGGCCTGCATCTGGGCGGTGGCGGTGCGGGGCACCGATCGACCCATCTGCTGGTATGCCCAGTAGATGAGACCGGAGCAGTCGAACCCGCCGGGGGCGGCCCCGCCGTAGACGTACGGGGTGCCGACCTGGCTCTCGACCAGGCTGACCAGGCTGCCGCCGCCCCCGCCGCCTCCGCCACCGCTCGGAGCGGGCGCCGGTGCGGGAGCAGCCGCGGGGACCGGGGCGGCGCCGCCGCCGCCGCCGCTGTTGTCAGGGGCCGGAGCGGTCGTCGTGGTCGTGGTCGTGGTCGACGGCGCCGGACCCGGTGCGGTCGTGGTGGTCGTGCTCGGCGCCGGGGACGCGGCCCGGGTGGTGGGCGCCGGCACCGAGGTCGGAGCCGGCGGCGGTGCGGCCTGGCGCTGGGCCTCGGCCTGCTGGCGGGCCCGGGCCTCGGCCGCAGCCTGCTCCTCGGCGGCGCGGCGGGCCTGCTCCTGCTGGACGAGCACGGCCAGCTCACCCTGGACCTGGGCGTTGAGCTTCTGGGTCTGGGTGACGGCGGCGTCGGTGTCGGCCTTGTGCTGGGCCACGTCGTCCTTGGCCTGCTGGGCGTCGGCCTTGGCCTGGTTCAGCGCCACGATCTCGTGCTGGGCGTCGTCACGAGCGGTGTTGAGCGAGTTGAGCAGGTCCTCGCGGTTGCCCACGGTGGCCCGGGCGTAGCCCTGGCGCTGGCCCATGGTGTCGCTGGAGCTGTTCAAGATGGTGGGCAGGGTGCCGGCGTCGCCGCCTCGGGCGTAGTCGCTGGCGGCGTACTTGGCCACCTCCTGGCGGCGCTGCTCCATCTCGCCCTGGGCGGCGTCGACGCGCTGCTGGGCGGCGTCGACCTGCTGCTGGAGGTCCTGGAGCTTCACGACGGCGGCGTTGTACTGCTCGGCGTCGGCTTCGGCCTGGTGCTGGAGGGCGTCGAGCTGCGCGGCGATCTGGCGGGCCTGGGCCGCCTTGTCGCCGATGGCGTCGGCCTGGTCAGCGGAGACCGGGTGAGCGATGACGAGCGGCGCCAGGACCGAGGCCACCACGACGGTCGCGAGCGCGACGCGGCGCCGAAATGTTGCGAACATGGCGGCGAACCATAGCAAGCGTCGGCGAATGTTACGAATTCGCGACGATACGTCCCGCGGCGACCGCGCCGGTGGATGCCCTTCCCGCCCCCACCCGCCTCACACCGATCGCCGGCGCGCCGCTCGACGGCGAGGGGCGGATCACTCCCACTCGATCGTGCCGGGCGGCTTGGAGGTGATGTCGTAGGCCACCCGGTTCACCCCCGGCACCTCGTTGATGATGCGGTTCGACAGCCGCTCGAGCACCTCGTAGGGGAGCCGGGCCCAGTCCGCCGTCATGGCGTCCTCGCTCGTGACCGCCCGCACGATCACCGGGTGGCCGTAGGTGCGCTCGTCACCCATGACGCCCACGGTGCGGATGTCCGGCAGCACGGCGAAGGCCTGCCAGATCTCGCGCTCGAGGCCGGCCTTGTGCACCTCGTCGCGCACGATGGCGTCGGCCTGCTGCAGCGTGGCGACCTTCTCGGGGGTCACCTCGCCGATGATCCGCACGCCGAGGCCGGGGCCGGGGAACGGCTGGCGCCAGACGATCTCCTCCGGCAGGCCGAGCTCCTCGCCGACCTTGCGCACCTCGTCCTTGAAGAGGGCCCGCAGCGGCTCGACCAGCTCGAACTCCATGTCGTCGGGGAGCCCGCCGACGTTGTGGTGGCTCTTGATCCGGGAGGCGTCCTTGGTGCCGGACTCGATGACGTCGGGGTAGAGCGTCCCCTGCACCAGGAACCGGGCGTCGGTCAGGCCGCCCTGGGCCTCCTCGAACACCCGGATGAACTGCTCGCCGATCGCCTTGCGCTTCTCCTCCGGGTCGACGATGCCCGACAGCCGGTCGAAGAACCGGTCGGCCGCCCGCACGTGGATCAGCTCGATGCCCTGGTGACGGCGGAAGGTGTCGACGACCTGCTCGCCCTCGCCGGCGCGCATGAGGCCGGTGTCGACGAACACGCAGGTGAGCTGGGAGCCGAGCGCCTTGTGGACCAGGGCGGCGGCGACGGCGGAGTCGACCCCGCCCGACAGCCCGCAGAGGGCCCGGCCCGAGCCGACCTGGGCGCGGATGGCGTCGACCGACGCCTCGATCACCGACGTCGTGGTCCACGACGGCGGACACCCGCACACCTCGTAGAGGAAGTGCTTGAGCATCTCCTGCCCGTGCGGCGTGTGCACGACCTCGGGGTGGAACTGCACCGCGTGGATGCGCCGCTCGACGTGCTCCATGGCCGCGACCGGCGCGTCGGGGGTCGACCCGGTGACGGCGAACCCCTCCGGGGCCTCGACGATGGAGTCGAAGTGGCTCATCCAGACCTGCTGCTCGGCCGGCTGGTCGTCGCCGAACACGAGGCCGCCGGCCGGACCGACCGTGAAGCGGGTCCGGCCGTACTCGCCCCGTCCGGTGTTGGCGACCGTGCCCCCGAGCTGCTGGGCGACGAGCTGGGCGCCGTAGCAGATGCCGAGCACCGGGACCCCGGTGTCGTAGACGGCCGGGTCGATGCGCGGGCTGCCCTCGACGTGCACCGACTTCGGGCCGCCGGAGAGGATCAGGCCCGCCGGCCGGCGCGCCGCCACCTCGGCCGCGGTGATGGTGTGCGGCACGATCTCGCTGTAGACGTGCGCCTCTCGCACCCGCCGGGCGATGAGCTGCGCGTACTGCGCCCCGAAGTCGACCACCAGCACCGCGCCCTCGTCGGGGGCGACGCTCGGGACGTCGGGAACGTGGTCGGTCACCGGTCGAGCCTAGGGCGCGGTGACGACCAGCTCGGCCTTCTGCAGCTCCTTGACGGTGCGGTAGCCGGTCAGGGCCATCGTGCGGCGGAGGGCGCCGAAGAGGTTGGCCCGTCCCTCCGGGTTCCTCGCCGGGCCGACGAGGACCTCCTCCAGCGTGCCGTTGCTGCCCACGTGGACCCGGTGGCTCCGGGGCAGCCTGGCGTGGGCGGCCGCCGCACCCCAGTGCCAGCCCTGGCCGGGCGCCCCGTCGGTGGCGGCCAGCGGCGCGCCGAGCATGACCGCGTCGGCGCCGCACACCATCGCCTTGGCGATGTCACCGCCGGACGCCATGCCGCCGTCGGCGATGATGTGGACGTACACGCCCGTCTCGTCGAGGTGGCGCATCCGCGCCGAGCGGGCGTCGGCGATGGCGGTGGCGGTGGGCACGCCCATGCCGAGGACCCCTCGGGTGCTCGACGAGCGGCCGGTGCCGACGCCGACGAGGATGCCGGCGGCGCCGGTGCGCATCAGGTGCAGGGCGGCCTGGTAGCTGGCGCACCCGCCGACGACGACGGGCAGGTCGAGGCGACGGACGAAGGTCTTGAGGTTGAGCGGGTCCTCGTCGTCGTTGGCGAGGTGCTCGGCCGACACGACCGTCCCCTGGATCACCAGCAGGTCGGGCTCGGCCCGGACGATCGGGTCGATCAGCGACTCGGTGCGGTGGGGCGTGACGGCGCCGGCCGCCACCACGCCGGCGCTGCGGATCTGGCGGATCCGCTCGGCGATGAGGTCGGGGTCGATCGGCGCGGCGTACAGCTCGCGCAGGCGGTCGACCACCGCCGCCGGGTCGTCGTCGGGGAGCCCGGCGATCTCCTCGAGCAGCGGGGCGGGGTCGACGTGGCGGGTCCACAGCCCTTCCAGGTTCAGCACGCCGACGCCGCCCAGGCGACCGATCTCGATGGCCCGCTCGGGGCTCACCACCCCGTCCATGGCCGAGGCCATGAAGGGCAGGTCGAAGGAGAAGGCGTCGATCTCCCAGCCGATGTCGACCTGGTCGAGGTCGCGGGTGCGGCGGCTGGGCACGATGGCGACCTCGGACAGCTCGTAGGCACGCCGGGCCGACTTGCCCATGCCGATCTCCACCTCTGCCACCACGCGTCCTCGCCGTTCCTTCGCTCGGGGAGGGACCGAGCCTAGGGCTCCGGGGGCCTGGCGCTCCCGACCGCATCGGTCAGCGGCGGGACGGCCGGGACGTCACTTCTGGGGGCTGACCGCCTTGAGGATCTGGCGGGCGATGGTGGAGTTCATCTGGTACACGGCCGACTTGCGGGCGTCGCGGGCGGCGCGGACCACGCTGCCGCCGGTGAGCTCCTCGACGCTGTCGAGGCCGTCGATCAGCGCCTCCTTGGTCGCATCGGTGGCCTTGTAGCCCATGCCGGTGAGCGCCTTGACCAGCTCGTTCTGCGCGATGCCGGTGGGCGCGGCCGAGGCGATGACCCGCAGCGCGTCCTTGGTGAGCTCGGCCCCCTGCTCGATCGCCTCGGCCGGGGCCAGGTGGCCCTCCTCGGCGCCCTCGAGGGAGGCGAGCCACCGCCGCACCTTGACCACCAGCTCGCCGTGGGTCTCACCCTCGAACGACAGCGTGGCCATGGGGTGACGCTACCCCCGCCCGGCCGCCGGTTCCCGTGATGCCAGCAGGTCCCGGCAGAAGGCGCGGACCGCTCCGACGAACCGGTCGGGCGCCTCCCACGGGACGAAGTGCCCGCAGTCGCGCAGGAGGAACGGCCCGACGTGGTCCGGGAACACCTGGGCGGCCATCAGGTCGAAGTCGGGGTACAGCACGTGGTCGGACGCGCCGAACAGCAGGAGCGCCTCGACCTCGGGGTTGCGGGCCAGCCGGGGCGGCTCGCGACGGGCCCCCTCGTCGACCGCGCTCTCGTAGGCGCGCAGGGTGGCCCGGAACGAGGCGGCGTCGCCGAAGGGCTCGGTGTGGAAGTCGACCACCGGCCCGCCGCCGAAGCGCCCGCCGACGGTGAGGGCGGGGTCGTAGGCGAAGGCGCCGGGGTGGGCCCAGAACCGAGACGTGTAGAAGCCCGCGACGTAGCGGCGGCGCTGCTCGGGAGTGGCCAGCTCGGCGGCCAGGCCGTCGGCGTCGGTGGCGTGCCGCACGAAGTAGTCGCCGGCCTCGGCGGCCGGCCGGGTGCGCAGCCCGGCCATGCCTCCTTCAGGTAGGGCAGCGGCGAGTTGAACAGCACCAGCCGCTCGACCAGGTCGGGGAACCGCAGGGCGAGGTCCTGCACCACCGGGCCACCGAGGTCGCCGCCGACGAGCACGACCCGCTCGAGCCCGAGGTCCTCGACCAGCAGGGCGTGGACGTCGAGGGTGTGGCTGGCGACGTCGCCGTAGGGATCGCCGGGCGGTCCGGGCTCGGAGTCGCCGAAGCCCCGCAGGTCGGGCACGACCACGTCGAAGCCGGCCGCCGCGAGGGGGGCCACGACCCTCCAGTAGATGCGCTTGGACTCCGGCCAGCCGTGGACGAGCACCAGCGGCACGCCGCCCTCGCCCGCCCGGACGTAGGCCTGGCGGAACCCCCGCACCCCGGTCGTGCGCGTGTCGAACCGGCGGGGATCGATGTCGGGGTCCACCGCCACACTGTGCCCGCCCCGGACCCCGAGCGCCCGAGGAGCGCGACGGCCCGGGCGGCGGCCGGGCAGACCTGCGACCATGACCGGGTGACCGTCACCGAGCCCGCTCCCCCGGAGCACGTGCCCTCCTCCGGCGCCTCGCCCGCGCCGGCCGCCTCCGGGGACCGCACCGCGGTCCGCACCTGCCCCCTCTGCGAGGCCGGGTGCGGCCTCACCATCGAGCTGCGCGACGGCAGGGTGCGCCGCATCCGCGGCGACCGCGACGACGTCTTCAGCCACGGCTTCATCTGCCCCAAGGGCTCGACCCTCAAGCAGCTCCACGAGGACCCCGACTGGCTGCGGCAGCCGATGGTCAAGCGGAACGGCACCTTCGAGGCGGTGTCCTGGGACGAGGCCTTCGCCGAGGTCGAGGCCCGGCTCCTGCCGATCATCGAGGAGCACGGCCGCAGCGCGGTGGCCGCCTACGCCGGGAACCCCAACGCCCACAACCTGGCCGGCACCCTCTACCTGCGACCGCTGCTCCGGGGTCTCGGCACCCCGAACCTGTTCTCGGCCAGCACCGTCGACCAGCGGCCCAAGGAGATCTCCTCGGCGCTCATGTTCGGGACCGGGTTGAGCGTCCCGGTGCCCGACCTCGACCGCACCGACCACCTCCTGCTGCTCGGGGCCAACCCGCTCGAGTCGAACGGCAGCCTGGCCACCGCTCCGGACTGGCCGGGCCGGCTGGAGGCGCTGCTCGAACGGGGCGGATCGCTCGTCGTGGTCGACCCGCGGCGCACGAGGACCGCGGAGCTGGCCACCGAGCACGTGGCCATCCGGCCCGGCACCGATGCCCTGCTCCTGGCCGCCATGGTGCAGGTCCTGATCGCCGACGACCTCGCCGATCCGGGCCCGATCGCCGATCACCTGGCCGGCCTCGACCAGGTCGAGAGCCTGGTCGCCGACTTCACCCCCGAGGCCGTGGCCGGCACGACCGGCGTCGACGCGGCGACCATCCGCCGGCTGGCGCACGAGCTGGCCGCTGCGCCGACCGCCGCGGTCTACGGCCGCATCGGCACGTGCACCGCCGAGTTCGGGACGCTGGCCAGCTGGCTGGTCGACGTGCTGAACGTGCTGTCCGGGAACCTCGACCGTCCCGGCGGCGCCATGTTCACCAAGGCGGCGGTGGGCGCAGCCAACACCCGCGGCGAGCCCGGTCGAGGACGGGGGCTGCGGATCGGGCGCCACCGCAGCCGGGTCCGCGGCCTGGCCGAGACCCTCGGTGAGCTGCCCGTGGTGGCGCTGGCCGAGGAGATCGAGACCCCCGGCGACGGGCAGGTCCGCGCCTTCATCTCCGTGGGCGGCAACCCGGTGCTCTCCACGCCCAACAGCGGGCGGCTGGACGCCGCCCTCGACCGGCTCGACCTCATGGTGTCGGTGGACCCGTACATCAACGAGACCACCCGCCACGCCGACGTGATCCTCCCGGTGCCCGGCGCCCTGCGGAAGTCGCACTACGACATCGCCCTGCTCCAGCTCGCCATCCGGAACGTGGCCAACTGGTCGCCGCCGGTGCTCCCCCTCGAGGACGGCCAGCCCGACGAGTGGGAGGTGCTGGCCAAGCTCGCCCTGATCGTGCAGGGCCAGGGGGCCGACGCCGACCCGGCGGTGGTCGACGACCTGATGATCGGCGCCATGGTCGACGGTTCGCTCGCCGACGCGTCCTCGCCGATCCACGGCCGTGACCGCGATGAGATCCTCGCCGCCCTCGAGCCCCGGCGGGGTCCGGCCCGCATCGTCGACTTCATGCTGCGGACGGGCCCGTACGGCGACGGGTTCGGCGCCCGGTCCGAGGGCCCGTGCCTCACCCTCGACGTGCTCGAGGCCAACCCCCACGGCATCGACCTCGGCCCGCTCGAGCCCCGCCTGCCCGAGGTCCTCCGCACGCCGTCCGGCCGGGTGGAGCTCGCCCCCGAGCCGATGGTGGCCGACCTGCCCCGGCTGCGGGCGGCGCTCGACCGCCCGGGCGACGAGCTGCTGCTGGTCGGCCGGCGGGACCTGCGCTCGAACAACTCCTGGATGCACAACGTCGAGGTCCTGGTGAAGGGCAAGCCCCGCTGCACCCTGCACGTCCACCCCGACGACGCCGACCGGCTCGGCCTCGCCGACGGCGGCGTCGCCACCGTCACCAGCCGGGTCGGCTCGGTCGACGCACCCGTCGAGGTCACCGATCAGGTGCGGGCCGGGGTGGTCAGCCTCCCCCACGGCTGGGGCCACGACCTCGAGGGCGTGGAGCTCGGCGTGGCCGGGCGCCACCCCGGCGTCAACGCCAACGTGCTGACCGACGAGGCCGCCGTCGACGTGCTGTCCGGCAACGCCGTGCTGAACGGCGTGCCGGTCGCGGTCGTCCCCGCCTGACCTCCGGCGTCGCCCGCCCGCTCAGTTCACCAAGGGGTCGGGCGGGAAGGCGGCGAACCAGCAGACCGGCGCGGGCTGGCGGCGCAGCACGTCCCGCCAGAGCTCCCGCGGCGTGCGGGAGAGGACGTCGGCCTGATCGGCGTCCACCACCCACCAGGCCCCCTCCTCGATCTCGCCCTCGAGCTGGCCCGTGATCCACCCGGCCGATCCGGCGAAGAGACGGACGCCGGTGAGCGGCACGTCGATCTCCTCGGGCCGCTGGTTCAGGTCGACGGTGCCGATGCGGTCGACCACCGGCTGCCAGCCCCGCTCGGCCGACCCGCCCCCGTCGGCGCCGTCGGCCGATCCCGGGGCCACCACCGCCACGCCGACCACGCCGCTCGGGCCGACCGGTCCGCCGAGGAACATCAGGCTCGGCTCGGCCGCCGTGGACGACCAGTCCGGCAGGAGCTCGAGCACCTCGGTCTGGCTCGGGCGGTTCAGCACCACGCCGAAGGCGCCCTCGTCGGCGTCGTGGCTCAGGATCAGCACCACCGTGCGCTCGAAGTTGGGATCGCCGAGGAGCGGGGTCGCCACGAGCAGCCGTCCGGTGAGGCTCCCATCGCCCATCCCCGCATGATGCCAAGCCCGCTGCGGACCCCGGTGCCGTCGAGCCGTCCGACCGACGGCGGCGTGGCCGTCAGTCCACGAACCCGCAGGCGGCGGCGCCGTGACGCTCGACCAGGCGCCGGCGGAACATCGGTCCGAGGAAGACGGCGTCGCCGAAGCAGCTCTGCCCGATGGCCGACTCGGCGAAGCGGTAGATGCCGTAGGGCCGGTAGCCGTCCTCGGCGAGCTGCGCGGTGAGCTCGTGCAGCAGCGCGCCGCCCTCGTAGCCCGGCACCAGCCGCACCTCGGTCAGGATCACGTCGATCGCCGATCGCCGGAGCAGGTCCGCCGCGCCCCGCAGCGCCAGCGGCTCGGCACCCTCGATGTCGAGCTTCAGCACGTCGATGCGCTCGACGCCGTGCTGGCGGCAGAAGGTGTCGAGGCGCACGGTGGTGACCTCGGTGGGCGCGAAGCGGTCGACCCGGTTGCCGGCGGCGAACTCGGCGCTGTGGTCGAGCAGCGAGTTCGACCCGCCCCCGTGGGTGCGGTTGTCGACCTGGAAGGTCGCGGTCCCGTCCGAGTCGGACACCGCCACCTTGAACAGCTCGACGCCGGGGAGGTCCCCCACGTTGCGGGTCAGCCGGGCGAAGGTCTGCTCGGTCGGCTCGAAGCAGAGCAGGCGGGCGGTCGGCCACGCCCGGTGCAGGTCGTGGGCGACGTAGCCGATGTTGGCGCCGACGTCGAGCACGACCGACGGCGGCTCGAGGAGCAGGCCATGCACGTCGGCGAAGGGATCCCGTGTCCCGTGACGCATCCGGCTGGTGATCCGCTGGCGGACCTTGCGGAGCGCGCCCTTGCGCAGCACGTAGCGATGGAGCACGTCGGTCGGTCGAGCCGGCTCGGCCACAGCAGCTCCTCTCCGCGTCCCCCGGGGGCTGGCACCCGGCCCCTCCCCGGCGCTGGGGATGGTAGGCGGGCCCGCCGGGTCCCGAGCGGGCGTCCGGAGGTGGTTCCGGCCCGGTCGGCCACGCGTACACTGCACCATGGACCCGGCGAAGGAGCGCAGCGTGGACACCCCCAGCCCCTTCGGAGACGACCTCGACACCGGCGGCGTCGGGGCGGCGTCCTCCAAGTTCGCCAAGGCGGGGCTGACCTTCGACGACGTGCTCCTGGTGCCGGCCGAGTCGTCGGTGCTGCCCGGCGACGTCGACACCAGCACCCGGCTGACGCCGTCGATCCGCCTGGCCGTCCCCATCGTGTCGGCGGCCATGGACACCGTCACCGAGTCCCGGCTGGCCATCACGCTGGCCCGCGCCGGCGGCATCGGCATCATCCACCGCAACCTGGCCATCGCCGACCAGGTGGCCGAGGCCGACATGGTCAAGCGGTCGCAGTCGGGCATGATCGCCGACCCCGTCACCCTGCCGCCCCAGGCCCCGGTCACCGCCGCCCTGGCGCTGATGGAGAAGTACCGCATCTCGGGCGTCCCGATCACCGACCCCGAGGGCCGGCTGGTGGGGCTGCTCACCAACCGCGACCTGCGCTTCATCGACGAGGTCGACCAGCCCATCGAGAACGTGATGCGGCGGCCGCCGCTCGTCACCGCCCCGGTCGGCACCACCCTCGACGAGGCCAAGGACATCCTCTGGCAGCACCGCATCGAGAAGCTGCCCGTGGTCGACGGCGACGGGTTCCTCCGCGGCCTCATCACCGTCAAGGACATCAAGAAGCGCTCGCAGTACCCCCACGCCACCTCCGACGACCGTGGTCGCCTGCGCTGCGGGGCAGCGGTCGGCGTCGGCGGCGACGCCCTCGAGCGGGCCGAGGCCCTGGCCCAGGCCGGCGTCGACGTGCTGGTGGTCGACACCGCCCACGGCCACAACCGGGGCGTGCTCGACGCGGTCAAGGCGGTGAAGGACCGCACCGGCGTGCCCGTCATCGCCGGGAACATCGCCACCGCCGAGGCCGCCCTGGCCCTGGTCGACGCCGGCGCCGACGCCATCAAGGTCGGCATCGGGCCGGGATCGATCTGCACCACCCGGGTGGTCGCCGGCGTCGGCGTGCCCCAGATCACCGCCATCCACGACTGCGCCCGCGCCGTCGCCGGACGGGGGGTCACCGTCATCGCCGACGGCGGCGTCCAGCTCTCGGGCGACATCGCCAAGGCCATCGCCGCCGGGGCCGACACCGTCATGCTCGGCTCGCTGCTCGCCGGCGTCGACGAGAGCCCGGGCGAGATCATCCTGCACCAGGGCGAGCGCTACAAGGAGTACCGGGGCATGGGCTCGCTCGGCGCCATGAAGGGCCGGTCGTTCTCCAAGGACCGCTACTTCCAGGGCGAGATCACCGACGAGGACCGGCTGGTGCCGGAGGGCATCGAGGGGCGGGTGGCCTACAAGGGTCCGGTGGGCACCATCCTCTACCAGCTGGTCGGCGGCCTGCGGATGGCCATGGGCTACTGCGGCGCCGAGACCGTGGACGACCTCCAGGCCCGGGCCCGCTTCGTGCGCATCACCTCCGCCGGCCTGCGCGAGAGCCACCCCCACGACATCACCATGACCAAGGAAGCCCCCAACTACGGCACCAGCTGGAGCTGACGCTCCGGGGCGGTCGCGAACCCGGGGCCGGGCTCAGCGGCCGACGGCGTCGAGGCGGCGGTCCTCGCGCTCCTGGCGCCGCTGGTCGGCCCGGTACCACTGGGCGGCGACGATGCCGCCGGCGACGAGGCCGAAGAGGTCCCCGACGGTCCAGAGGATCCCGGCGGCGGTGCGCTGGTCGGCCACCAGGCTCGGTCCCCAGCTCCTGACCACCTCGCCGTAGACCGATGCCCCGAGGGGATGGGCGGTCGAGGACAGGACGGCCAGGCCCAGGAAGGCGTGGAAGGGCACCGCCAGCAGGACGTAGAGCAGCCGGGCGGGGTGGCTCGGCCGTCGCCGCATCGGGTCGAGCCCGACGGCCGGCCAGAAGAAGAGCATCCCCACCACGGTGAAGTGCAGGTGCACCAGGGCGTGCAGCAGCGGGTGCTCGAGCGACAGGTCGAACACCGGCGAGAAGTAGAGGCCGAAGAGGGTCCCTCCGAACAGCGCCCAGGCCACGACCGGCTGGGTGACGGTCTCGACGAACCGGCTGTGCACGATGCGCAGCAGGATCATCTGGGTGGGCCGACGGCTCGCCCGCAGCGCCAGGGTCACCGGCGCGCCGAGGGCCAGGAGCAGGGGTCCCAGCATCCCGAGCAGCACGTGCTGGAGGGTGTGCAGGCTGAGCAGCACCGTGTCGTAGCGGGCCAGCCCGGCCTGCGTCGCCACCGCCAGGACGACGAGCCCCGAGAGGAAGCAGGCGGTGCGCTGGCGCGGCCAGGGCCTGGCGTTGGGCTGGTCCGCCAGGCGTCGGACGCCGCCGAGGTAGAGCCCCCCGGCCAGGAGGATCAAGAGGGCCGGCGCGGGATCGAGGTGCCAGTCCCCGAGCACCGTCGTGACCGAGGCGGGCGGCACCGAGGCCGGGGACAGGGCCATCGACCTCGACGGTAGCCACCGGGCCCGCCGGGGTCGCTGCCGGGCGATCCCCGAGCCGGGCTCGGACCTCGCCGCCAGGACTTGACGTTGACGTCAAGGAACCCCCGTCGCTAACGTCAACGTGAACTTTTGCCACCTCCCCTGCCGGGACCGCCCCATGGCCACCGCCACCACCTCGTCGTCCACCACCCCACCCCCGGTCGACCCACCGGGCGGAGGCGGCTCCGGTCGGCCGCGCCGGCCCGACCGGTACAAGTGGACGGCGCTGTCGAACACCACCCTCGGCATCTTCATGGCCACCCTCGACAGCTCGATCGTGCTGATCTCGCTGCCGGCCATCTTCCGGGGCATCCACCTCGACCCGTTGCAGCCGGCCAACATCAGCTACCTGCTCTGGATGCTGATGGGCTACCTCGTGGTCACCGCCGTCCTGGTCGTCACCTTCGGCCGGCTCGGCGACATCTTCGGCCGGGTGCGCATGTACAACGCCGGCTTCCTGATCTTCTCGCTGGCATCGCTCGCGCTGTCGCTCTGCCCGTGGGACGGATCGGCCGGCGCCCTCTGGCTGATCGGCGGGCGCATCGTGCAGGGCGTCGGCGGTGCGCTGCTGATGGCCAACTCGACCGCCATCCTCACCGACGCCTTCCCGGTGGCCGAGCGGGGCCGGGCCATGGGCATCAACATGGTCGCCGGCATCAGCGGTTCGTTCGTGGGGCTCATCGCCGGTGGTCTGCTGGCCGACGTCGACTGGCGGGCCGTGTTCTGGATCAACGTGCCGATCGGCCTGTTCGGGACGGTGTGGGCCTACCGCAAGCTGCGTGAGGTGGGCGAGACGAACCGCTCGTCGATCGACTGGTGGGGCAACCTGACCTTCGGCGTCGGGCTGGTGATGATCCTGATCGGGCTGACCTACGGGCTGCTGCCCCACGGCGGGTCGAGCATGGGCTGGACGGGTCCGTGGGTGCTGTTCGAGCTGATCGGCGGCGCCGCCTTCCTGGTGGCGTTCGCCGTCATCGAGACCCGGGTGCCCGACCCGATGTTCCACCTGGGGCTGTTCCGCATCCGGGCCTTCACCGCCGGCAACATGGCCAGCCTGCTGTCGTCGATCGGCCGAGGCGGGCTGCAGTTCATCCTGATCATCTGGCTGCAGGGCATCTGGCTGCCGCTGCACGGCTACAACTTCGTGGACACCCCGCTCTGGGCCGGCATCTACATGCTCCCGCTCACCGGTGGGTTCCTCGTCGCCGGGCCGGTCTCCGGCTGGCTGTCGGACCGCTACGGCGCCCGACCCTTCGCCACCGGCGGCATGGTCGTGGCGGCGGCGTCGTTCGGGCTGCTCATGCTGCTGCCCGCCGACTTCGCCTTCCCGGTGTTCGCGGTGCTGCTGCTGGTGAACGGCATCGGCATGGGGCTGTTCGCCGCCCCGAACACCACCGGGATCATGAACGCCGTGCCGGCCCGCCAGCGGGGGGCGGCCAGCGGCATGCGCGCCACCTTCCAGAACACCGGGATGGTGCTGTCGATCGGGGTCTTCTTCTCGCTGATGATCGTCGGGCTGGCGGCGACGCTGCCCACCACCATGCGCGACCGGCTCGAGGCGCACCACGTCCCGGCGCCGGCGGCCACCGCCATCTCGAACCAGCCACCTGTCGGCAGCCTGTTCTCCGCCTTCCTCGGCTACAACCCGATGGAGAACACCCTCGAGGCGACGCCCACCAGCGCCACCGACCGCACGCCGCTGCTCACCACCCTGCGGCGCCAGCACCCGACCGACGCCGCCGCGCTCACCGGCAAGACGTTCTTCCCGGACCTGATCTCGGACCCGTTCCTCACGGGGCTGCGCATCGCCTTCACCGCCTCGCTCGTCATGTGCCTGATCGCCGCCGCCGCCTCCTGGCTCCGCGGCGGCAAGTACGTCCACGAGGAGGACGGCGGCGAACCGACCGAGGCCTTCGGCGCCCCGCCGGAGGTCGACGCCGACCCCGCCGAGGCCCCGGATGCGGAAAGCTGGGTGCCGGCCTGACCGCTGATCGCCCCGCGATCGACGATCACCTCCGGACGATGACGGAGACCGACCCATGAGCACCCCAGGGCGATGACCACGAGCGAGGACGACCGCAGCCGGACCCGCTACCGCATCGGCGAGGTGGCCGAGCGCTGCGGGGTGTCGACGAGGACGCTGCGCTACTACCAGGAGCTCGGGCTGATCGACCCGTCGGGCACCAGCCCCGGTGGCAGCCGCCGGTACTCGGAGGCCGACGTCGAGCGGCTGTCGCGGATCCTCGAGCTGCGGTCGGTGATGGGCTTCGACCTCGACCGCATCGGAGCGATCCTGACCGCCGAGGACCGGCTGGCGACCCTGCGCGAGGAGGTCACGCGCGGCATCAGCCGGGCTCGGCACCAGGAGATCGTCATCGAGGCCCTGCGCCTCAACCAGGGCATGCGCGACCAGGTGCGGGACAAGCTCGCCGTGCTCGAGGGCTTCCTCGACGAGCTCGACGCCCAGGCCGGCCGCATGCGGACGATCGCCGAGGACCTGGGCGTCGACGCCGACCAGGCCCTGGCCGGCCCCGACCCGGACCCGGATCCCGTCACCTCCGGCTGATCCGACCGGCGGCGGACCTGCGCCGCACTCCCAGCCGGCAACCGGCCCCAGAGGCCGCACCGGCTCAGCCCACCGGGCTGAGCCGCCGGACCAGGACGTGCTCGCCGTGGCGGCCGAGCACCGTGCCGACCGGGAACTGCACCGCCAGGTCGGCGATGCCGAGGAACGCCTCGTCGACGACGGGGTCCTCCGGATGACCGGGCGCGACCCAGCCCGAGCGGATCAGCGACTCGGCGAACGCCGAGCGGATCTGGGCCGGGTCGCTCGGCAGGTCGGCCACCACGCAGGTGGTCGTGGCCCGGCAGCTGGCCAGGCCGGCGAAGCCGCGGTTGCAGCCGCACTGCGGGTCGTCGCAGTCGAGCGACAGGTAGACCAGCTCGCCCTCGACGGTGCGGCAGTAGTCGCCGTCCCGGTCGCCCTGGGTCTCGGTGGTCGCCACCAGCATCTTCATGGAATCGTCCTCTCGCCTGGTCCGAACATGCGTACGGGACGGTACCGAGGGGTGGTGACAAGGAGTCCGCCGGCCGCGCCGACCCGGGGACGTGACGGCTATCGCACCACCCGGAGGCGGCACCGGACGGGGCCGGTCAGGTAGACCAGTGGCCTGATGGCCGCCGTTCCCCCCGCACCACCGGAGGGGCAGGCCCCTGCGCTTGCCCCTGCCGGCGGTGGCTACCCCGTCGACGCGGCCCGGCCGTCGCTGCTCGGCGTCGGCGTGGTGGTGTGGCTCAGCTCCGAGCTGATGTTCTTCGCCGGCCTGTTCGCCACCTACTTCACCCTGCGGGCGGTGAACAAGACCTGGCCGCCGGCGGGCACCGACCAGCTCGCCACCCTCCGGACCGGCTTCGCCACCGCGGTCCTGGTCGGGTCCAGCTTCGCCATGCACGCCGCGGTGAAGCGGGCCGAGCGCGGGGACCGGCGCGGCACCATCCGCTGGTTGCTGATCACCTCGGCCATGGGCCTGATCTTCCTGTCGAACCAGGCCCTCGAGTACGCCGAGCTGAACTTCACCATGCGCACCAACGCGTACGGCTCGGTCTTCTACCTGATGACCGGGTTCCACGGCCTCCACGTCATCGGCGGCATCGCCTTCATGGTGGCGGTCATGGTCATGGTCGGCGGCTCCAGCTCGGAGGCCCCGTCCAAGCCGCCGGTGACCGTGTGCGGCTACTACTGGCACTTCGTCGACGTCGTGTGGGTCGCCATGTACGCCACCCTCTACCTGCTGCGATGAGCCACCGCGGCGACGACCGACCTGCGGCGGCGGCCGACCCGCCGCTCCCGGCGCCCGACGAGCGTCGCCGGCCGCCGCGGATCCTCGTCGTGCTGCCGGTGCTCCTGGCCATCGGCATCGGATCGGCCGTCGCCGCCCGCGCCGCCCACGGCTCCCCGACCGCCGCAGCCGCTCCCCCGGGAGCCGATGCGCCGGCGCCGGCCCTCGTCGACCAGGGACGCCGGCTCTTCGTCACCGGCTGCTCCAGCTGCCACGGCATCGCCGGCAAGGGGCTCAAGGGCCCCGACGGCTCGGTGCGCGGCCCCTCGCTCATCGGCAAGGGCGAGGCGGCCGCCTACTTCCAGCTGCACACCGGACGCATGCCGCTCGGCGCCTCGAACGCCATCCCCGTGCGCAAGGACCCCGCCTACTCCGACGCCGAGATCAAGGCCCTGGTGGCCTACGTGGGGAGCCTGGGCAAGGGTCCCGCCATCCCTGACGTCAACATCGCCCGTGGCGACCTGGCCAAGGGCGGCGAGCTCTTCCGGCTGAACTGCGCCGCCTGCCACAGCGCCACCGGCGCCGGCGGCGCCCTCAGCTACGGACGGGCCGCACCGCCGCTCGGCCAGGCCACCGACCTCGACGTCGGCACCGCCATCCGATCGGGCCCCGGCCAGATGCCGCGCTTCGACTCGAGCACCCTCTCGACCGAGCAGATCGACTCGATCGCCAAGTACGTCGAGTACCTGCGCCAGCCCGACGACCGGGGCGGCCTCTCGCTCGGACGGCTGGGCCCGATCCCCGAGGGCTTCCTGATCTGGGTCGTCGGCATCGGCGGGCTCGTCACCGCCACCGGCTTCATCGCCAAGCGCAACACCATCCGCCGCCGAGCGAGGAGGACGACGTCGTGAGCGACGACCGACCGGGCGACGGCGTCGGCGACTCGGGCGGGGACGGCACCCGGGTGCCCGAGCCGGGCACGGCCGAGGCCGCGCCGCTCGAGGGCGTGGCCCGCATCCCCCAGACCGAGAGCGAGCAGGAGCAGCACCGCAGCCGCGAGGCGCGCTACCGCCGGGCCAAGCTCGGCGAGCGGTACACGTCGATCTCCTTCGCGGTGAGCATGGTCGGCGCCCTCGGCCTCGCCGTCGTCTACTGGCAGGGCGGACAGCCCCAGCTCGAGGGCCTCTTCCTGGCCATGGCCCTCGGCGGCATCGGCGTCGGCCTGATCATCTGGTCCAAGGAGTTCATGCCGAAGGACGTCGTGGTCGAGCAGCGCCACGCCCTGGCGTCGAGCGAGCGCGAGATCGACGAGTTCCGCAACGAGTTCGAGCGCGGCGAGCACATCCTCGAGCGCCGGGGCCTGCTGGTGAAGATGGCCGGCGGCGCGGTCGCCGCCCTGGGCGTGGCCCTGCTCTTCCCGATCCGCTCCCTCGGCCCCCGTCCCGGGAAGGGGTTGAAGACGACCCGCTTCTCCCGGGCCACCAAGCAGCGCGGCATCCGGCTGGTCGACGACAGCAACCGGCCGATCAAGGCGGCCGACGTCAACGTGGACGGCGTCATCACCGCCTTCCCGCAGGACGACACCTCCAGCGCCGACGCCCCGACGTTGCTCATCCGCCCGAGCGGCAGCATCAGGCCCCGCCAGGGCCGGGAGGGCTGGACCCCCCACGGGCTCATCGCCTACTCCAAGCTCTGCACCCACGCCGGCTGCCCCGTCGGGCTGTACCAGGCCAGCGAGCACCTGCTGCTCTGCCCCTGCCACCAGTCGACCTTCGAGGTGCTCGACGGCGCCCGGCCGATCTTCGGGCCGGCCGCCCGCTCGCTGCCGCAGCTGCCCCTGGCCGTCGACGACGAGGGCTACGTGGTCGCCACCGGCGACTTCTCCGGCCCGCCCGGCGCCGGGTTCTGGGATCGGGACCGCTGATGGCCCGTCCGGCCCGCACCGGCCCGGGCTCGGGCCGCCCCGCCCGGGGCGAGTCGCGCCTCGTCACCCGCCGAGCCGCCCGGTGGGTCGACACCCGTCTCGGCACCGCCAAGCTGGCCCGCACCGCCCTGGGCAAGGTGTTCCCCGACCACTGGTCGTTCCTGCTCGGTGAGATCGCCCTCTACAGCTTCGTGGTGCTGATCCTCACCGGCACCTACCTGACGTTCTTCTTCGACGCCAGCAGCACCGAGACCGTCTACCGCGGCAGCTACGCGCCCCTCTACGGGGTGAAGGTCAGCGAGGCCTACCGCTCGGCGCTCGACCTCAGCTTCGACGTCCGCGCCGGGCTGGTCATGCGCCAGATCCACCACTGGGCCGCCCTGCTGTTCGTCGCCGCCATCGTCGTCCACCTCATGCGGATCTTCTTCACCGGCGCGTTCCGCAAGCCCCGCGAGCTGAACTGGATGATCGGCGTCACCCTGCTGATCCTCGCCATCTTCAACGGGTTCGCGGGCTACTCGCTGCTCGACGACCAGCTGTCGGGCACCGGGCTGCGCATCGCCCACTCGATCACCATCTCCATCCCGATCGCCGGCACGTGGCTGGCGTCGCTGCTCTTCGGGGGCAAGTTCCCCGGACCCGACATCATCAGCCGGCTGTTCGTCATCCACATCCTGCTGATCCCCGCGGTGATCGTGGCGCTGCTGACCGCCCACCTCGCCATCCTCGTGCGCCAGAAGCACACCCAGTTCCGCGGCCCGGGGCGCACCGAGACCAACGTGGTCGGCGAGCGGGTCTGGCCCGGCTTCGCCTTCAAGTCGCTCGGGCTGATGATGCTCACCGCCGCCCTGCTCGCCGCCCTCGGCGGGCTGGCCCAGATCAACCCGATCTGGCTGTTCGGGCCGTTCCGGGCGGCGGGGGTCAGCTCCGCCTCGCAGCCCGACTGGTACATGGGCTGGGCCGACGGGGCGCTGCGGCTCTGGCCGGGCTGGGAGATCCGCGCCTTCGGCTTCGAGGTCCCGACCCTCTTCTTCCCGGGCCCGCTGCTCGGCGGCCTGACGTTCGGCGCGCTGTACGCCTGGCCGTTCCTCGAGGCCCGCGTCACCGGCGACCGGGCGGTGCACAACCTGCTCGACCGGCCCCGCGACCGCCCGGTCCGCACCGCCCTCGGCGTCGCCACCCTCGCCTTCTACGCGGTGCTCACCTTCGCGGCGTCGAGCGACGTCACCGCCACCACCTTCAACCTGTCGGTGAACAACGTGCTGGTGGCCTTCCGCATCCTGGTCTTCGTCGCCCCGGCGGTGCTCGGGTGGGTCACCTACAAGCTCTGCCGGGAGCTCACCGCTCGCGAGGAGGCCCGCCGGGCGCTGTCCAGCGAGGAGCCCGACGTGCCCGACGTCGAGGTGGTCGACCAGGCGGCACCCGCCGAGCTGGCCGATGGCGGCCGCCGGCCCGCCGCCCTCGGCGACTGAGCGCCGGGGCGACGGCCGGGCCTTCAGGCCCGCCGGCGCGACTGGGTGACGAACCCGGCCACGGCGAAGAACATCACCAGGCCGGCCGGCAGCAGCAACCAGAGCCCGAGCAGCAGGCCGTTGGCCACCAGGAAGGCGGCGCCGGCCACCACGAAGGGCCAGATGCTCGCCTCCGGGAACCAGGGGGACTCGTCGCCGGGCTCGCCGCCCCCGGCCTCGTCGGTGCCGCTCTCGCCGGTCCCGGCCTTGCGGGGCCAGCCGAGGTAGGCGGCGATCACCGTGGCCAGGCCGCCGGCCAGCGCCAGCATGGCCGAGCCGGCGGCCTCCTGGGTCCAGGCCGCATAGCCCACCGAGATCACGAACAGGAAGAGCCCGATGGCGGTGAACACCCGGGTCTGCAGGGTGAAGGCCCGCCGCTCGTCGGCGCCCTCCTCGTCGACCTCGCCCTCGGGCATGGCCGTGCCCGGGATGGGGCTGGCCCCGCTCACGTCGACGCCTCGTCGGGTCCGGCCTTCGGGTCGAGCACCTCGGTGACCGTGGACGGCGACACCGGCTCGTGCTCGGCCGCCGGGTGGGTGTTCGAGCGGTGCCCGCGCGGCGACCGGTGCTCGGGGTGGTTGTGGTCCCAGACCGGGCGGTTCGAGCGGATGGCGGGGAGCCAGTCGAAGTTGTGCGGGGGCGGCGGCGAGGTGGTCGCCCACTCGAGGGTCTGGGCGTCCCACGGGTTGTCCGAGGCGGGCTCGCCCTTGCGGTGGGTGCGGTAGACGTTCCAGAGGAACGGGAAGGTCGAGGCGCCGAGCAGCATGGCGCCGACGGTCGAGACCCGGTTGAGGGTGGTGAAGCCGTCCGAGGGCAGATAGCTGGCGACCCGCCGGGGCATGCCCTCCAGGCCGAGCTGGTGCTGCACGGCGAAGGTCAGGTTGAACCCGATGAACATGAGGGCGAAGTGCACCTTGCCCCAGCCCTCGTGCAGGCGCTTGCCGGTGAACTTCGGCCACCAGTAGTAGATGCCGCCGAACAGGGCGAACGCCGAGCCGCCGAAGAGCACGTAGTGCATGTGGGCGACGACGAAGTACGAGTCGGTGACCTGGGTGTCGATCGACGGCGCCGCCAGCAGCACCCCGGTGAGCCCGCCGAGCAGGAACAGCAGCAGGAAGCCGACGCAGAAGAGCATCGGCGTGGTGAAGGTGAGCTTGCCGCCCCACATGGTGCCGATCCAGTTGAAGAACTTCACCCCGGTGGGCACCGCGATCAGCAGCGACAGGCCCGAGAAGAACTCCACCTCGATGGCGCCGGTGGCGAACATGTGGTGGGCCCACACCCCCACCGAGAGGGCGGCGATCGCCAGCGTGGCGAACACCAGGCCGAGGTACCCGAAGACCGGCCGCTTCGAGAAGACCGGCAGGATCTCGGTGACGATGCCGAAGAACGGCAGGGCGGCGATGTACACCTCGGGGTGGCCGAAGAACCAGAACAGGTGCTGCCACAGGATGGCCGACCCACCGGCGTTCACGTCGAAGATGTGCGACCCGAACACCCGGTCGGACAGCAGCATGGCCGAGGCGCTGGTGAGCACGGGGAAGGCGATGAGCACCAGCACGCTCGTCACGAGCATGTTCCAGGTGAAGATCGGCATCCGGAACATCGACATGCCCGGGGCCCGCATGGCCGAGATGGTCGCCACGATGTTGACGGCGCTGAGCACGCTGGCGAGGCCGGTCATGACGATGGCCATCAACCAGAGGTTCCCGCCGACCGACGGGCTGCGGACGATGCCCGAGAGCGGCACGTAGGCGGTCCAGCCGAAGTCGGCGGCGCCGGTGGCGGTCAGGAAGCCCGACACCATGGTGAGGCCGCCGAAGAGGTAGAGCCAGTAGCCCAGGGCGTTCAGCCGGGGGAACGCCATCTCCCTGGCGCCGATCTGCAACGGCACGACGTAGTTCGCCAGCCCGAAGGCGAACGGCACGATGAAGAGGTACATCATGATGCTGCCGTGCATCGTGAAGACCTGGTTGTACGTGCTCTCGCTGACCAGGTGGCTCTGCGGGCTGAAGAGCTGCAGGCGGACGATCTCCGCCAGCACCCCCCCGACCATGAAGAAGCAGAAGCCGGTGACCATGTAGCTGATCCCGATCTTCTTGTGGTCGGTGGTGGTCAGCCAGCCGAGCAGGCCCGTGGCCCGGGCGACGGGCGCGTGGGCGGCGCCGGCGGCGGTCGGCGCCGACGCGGCGGAGGCCCGGGTCGGCGACGCTCATCGGGTCGCCCGGTGGTCGCGGACGAACGAGCGGTAGTCGCGCTCGCTCACCACCTTCACCTTGAAGTTCATGCGCCAGTGGTCGAGCCCGCAGTACTCGGCGCAGCGGCCGTCGTAGGTGTCCGTGGTCGAGCCGGTGGTGACGTCGATCTGGTTGTCGACCCCCGGGATGAGGTCGCGCTTGGTGAGGAACTTCGGCACCCAGAACGAGTGGTCGACGTCGGCGGAGTGCAGCTTGAAGCGGATGGTGCTGTTCACCGGGATCACCATGACCGGCGGCTGGCCCGCGACGCTGTCGCCGGTGACGGTGAAGCCGTCGTGGACGTAGTCGAACTGCCACTGCCACTGGAAGCCGACGACCTGGATGGTGACGTCGGGCTTCTCGGCGAGCTTGGTGTTGGCGTTCTGCACGCTGGCCGAGAACACGTAGATGCCGATGACGAGCAGGATCGGGACGATCGTGTAGAAGACCTCGATCGGGATGTTGTACGGGTTCTGGTTCTCGGGGACGGCCTCGTCGCCCCGGCGCCGCCGGTAGCGCACGACCGACCAGATGATCAGGATCCAGACCAGCGCACCCACGCCGATGGCGAGGACGAACATGCCCTGCCACAGGTGGTACGTGCGCTCCCCCTGGCTGGTCGTCGGGTGCCGCATGCCGAACGACGGGAGGCTGCAGCTGCTCAGCGCGATCGTGGCCACCGCGACACCGACGGCAGCGGCGATCCGGCGACGGGACCTGGGGGGGACGGCCATCCGGCGGCCAACCTAACCCGCCCGGCACGAGCGGCCCAGGTAGGGGCCGGGTGTCACACCACCTTGCGGTACCGGTTCACCGCCAGCGGGATGAACAGGGCCAGCACCAGGGCGATCGAGGCGAGCGACCAGGCCAGGTTGGTGGCGGTCGATCCGCCGATGAGCCCCGTCCGCTCGAGCACCGAGGCCTGGGAGCTGCCGAGCATCAGGCCGCGGGCGGCGTCCACGATGACGGTGACCGGCTGGTGGGCGGCGAACACCTGCAGCCAGCCCGGCATCCGGCTGACCGGGGCGAACGCCGAGGAGGCGAAGGTCAGCGGGAACAGCACGGGGAAGGCGATGGCCTGGGCCGCCTCGGCGTTGCCCGCCCGCATGCCGACCAGGGCGAACACCCAGGACAGGGCGAAGCTGGTGGCCAGCACCACCAGGCAGCCGAGGATGATGGCGGGGAGGCCGCCGTGGGGCCGGAAGCCGACGGCCAGGCCGATCGCCATCATCAGGGCGACCACGAAGGTGTTGCGGGTCAGGTCGGCGAGGGTGCGGCCGCCGAGCACCGCCAGCCGGGCCATGGGCAGCGAGCGGAACCGGTCGACCAGCCCGGTCTGCATGTCCTCGGCCAGCCCGATGCCGGTCGACACCGCGCCGAAGACCACGGTCTGCACGAAGATCCCCGGCATCAGGTAGTCGACGTAGTCGACGCCCGGGGTCTGGATCGACCCGCCGAAGACGTAGCGGAACAGCAGCACGAACATGACCGGCTGCACGAAGGTGAACACCAGCAGCTCGGGCACCCGCAGGTACCGCAGCAGGTTGCGGCGGGCCACCACCAGGGTGTCGCGCACCGCCCAGGTCAGCGCGCCGCCGCCCGGGCTGCCGGCGCGCCCGACGATCGGCTCGGTGGTCGTGATGGTGGTCATCGGGCACCTCCGGTGGGCTCGAGGTCGGCGGGCGCAGCGGAGCCGTCACGGGGTGGGCCGCTGTCGTCGGCGGCGCGTCCGTCGGCCGGGGCCCCCGTCGCGGCCGAGCCGCCGTCGGCGCCGATCTCGGCGCGGTGGCCGGTGAGGGAGAGGAACACGTCGTCGAGGCTGGGCTCGCGCAGGGTCAGGCCGGCCACGTCGACCCCGTCGCCGTCGAGGCGGCGCAGCACGTCCATGGCGGACCGGGCGCCGTCGGCGACGGTCAGGTGCAACCGCTCGCCCTCGATCTCCAGGTGGCTGCCGAAGCTCGCGACCCGATCGGCGACCTGCCGGGCGGTGGCGGAGTCGGCCACGCGCACCTCGAGGATGGTGGCGCCGAGGTCGGCCTTGAGCTCGCCGGAGGTGCCCTCGGCGATCACCGTCCCGTCGTTGATGACGACGATGCGGTCGGCCAGCTGGTCGGCCTCCTCCAGGTACTGGGTGGTGAGCAGGATGGTGGTGCCGCCGGCCACCAGGTCGCGGATGACGTCCCACAGGCCGGTGCGCGACCGGGGGTCGAGCCCGGTGGTGGGCTCGTCGAGGAACACGACCGGCGGCTGGTGCAGCAGCGCCGCGGCCAGGTCGAGGCGGCGGCGCATGCCACCGGAGTAGGTGCGCACCTGGCGACGGGCGGCGCCGGCCAGGTCGAAGCGCTCGAGCAGCTCGGCCCCCCGCCGCCGGGCGGTGGCCGGGTCGAGGTGGGACAGCCGCCCGATCATCTCGAGGTTCTCGCGGCCGGTGAGCATCTCGTCGACCGCGGCGTACTGGCCGGCCAAGCCGATGCGCTCGCGGACGGCGCCGGGATCGGCCACCACGTCGATGCCGAGCACCGAGGCCGAGCCGGCGTCGGGCAGCAGCGTGGTGGTGAGGACCCGCACGGCGGTGGTCTTGCCCGCCCCGTTCGGACCGAGGAGCCCGAGCACCGACCCCTGGGGCACCTCGAGATCGATCCCGCCGAGCGCCACCACGTCGCCGAAGCGCTTCACCACACCCCGGACCTCGATGGCCAACCCGGACGTGGACCCCTGCGCAGACATGGCGGGCACGCTCGCGCCGTTCGTTGATCTTTGTCAATCATTTACCGTGTGCCATCGTTCACTCGGCTCAACGATCCCTAGGATGGGCTCGTCGGCGAGGCGCCCCCACCACACCTCGCGAACAGGAAGGAGCCATGGACAGGACCGACCGCACCGTCGATGCCCGTCGGGCGTGGACCCGCATCGTCCACCTGTTCATCTCCGAGAACCACCGGCGCGACGAGATCGCCGGCGACCTGGCCATGACCGTCGCCGACCTCATCACCCTCTTCCGCCTGCAACCGGGGACCGCGCCGCCCCAGCGCGACCTGGCCCACCGCTGGTCGTGCGACGCCTCCTGGGTCACGGCCAAGGTCGATCAGCTCGAGGGGCTCGGGCTGGTCGAGCGCCGCCCGAACCCCGACGACCGGCGCAGCAAGGTCGTGGTGCTCACGCCCGAGGGCGAGCGCACCCGGGCCCGCGCCCTCGAGCGCTTCTACGGGCCGCCCAGCGCCTTCGCCGCCCTCACCGACGCCCAGGTCCACCAGCTCGCCGAGCTGCTCGACCGCCTCGAGGTCCCCGACCCCACCGACCACGGCCACAACCAGCTCCACGGCTGGCTCGAGCGCAAGCTCGACCACGCCGAGGCCGTCGCCCACGACCGGGTGGCCAAGGTGCGCAACTCGATCGAGGCCGCCCCCGGGCGGCTGGTGGCCAAGACGACCACCCCCCGCGACCGCCGCTGAGCCGGACGGGCGCCGCACGGCGTCCCTCGCCGGGTCACCCGGCCCGTCACTCGTGGAGCATCTCACCCCGACCGACGGTGCCGGTCACCAGGCCGAGCAGCTGGCGGAGCATGGCCGCGGTCGCGCCCCAGACCGTGTCGCCCTGCAGCTCGAAGAACCAGATGGGCCGGGCGGCGCCGTTCCAGCGCCACACCTCCTCGCGCCAGATGGCGGGGTCGAGCAGCTCGCTGAGGGCGACGTGCAGGATGGCGTCGACCTCGGCCGGGTCGGCGACCAGGGCCGGGCGGCTGGGCACGATCCCGACGTAGGGGACGATGAACGACTGGCTGGTCACCGTCGAGAGGTGGTCCACCTCGCCGACGACCTCGACGGACGACGGGTCGAGGCGCACCTCCTCCCACGCCTCGCGCAGGGCGGTGGCCAGCAGGTCGGCGTCCTCGGGCTCGTGGCCGCCGCCGGGGAACGAGACCTCGCTGCGGTGGGACCGCAGCCGGCTCGACCGGCGGGTGAGCACCACCCACGTCTCGCCGTCGGCCTCGTAGAGGGTGGCCAGCACGGCCGAGGCGCGGGGGCGGGTGCCCTCGACCGGTGACGGGACGGCCGGTCCGGCCGACCGGAAGGCGCGGCGGACGTCGTCGAGCGACGGCCGGCGGGCCTCGGCCGGCAGCGCGGCCCAGGGGGGCGGCCCCCCGAGCGCCGTGCCCGGCGGTCGCGGGATCTGCTGGGGCCCGCCGCGACCGGCCGGGGCCGCCCCGACGCCGGCCCGGTCGGCGGGCGGGGGCCGCTGGTCAGGCAGGGTCGACCGACGCCTGCTCGGCGAGGTGCTCCAGCACGTCGCGCAGCCCACCGGTCTTCAGATCGGCCATCACCCGGCCCGGCGTGGTCTCGCCCCGCTCCCACTCCATCCAGTGCTCGAGCAGCTTCTGCGGGTCAGGGGGCGGACGGTCCATGCCCGGCAGCCTACGGAACGCGGAACGGCCGGCCCCTCGGGGCCGGCCGTTCGTCGTGCTCGGGTCGAGCTGGGCTACATCATGCCGCCCATGCCACCCATGCCGCCCATGCCGCCACCGGGCATGCCGGCAGGCGCGGCCGGCTCGTCCTCGGGCTTGTCGGCGATGATGGCCTCGGTGGTGAGCAGCAACCCGGCGATGGACGCCGCGTTCTGCAGCGCCGCACGGGTGACCTTGGCGGGGTCGATGACCCCGGCCTTGATCAGGTCCTCGAACTCGCCGGTGGCGGCGTTGAAGCCGGTCGAACCGGTCTCGCCGCTCGATCTGCTGCACCACGACGGCGCCCTCGGAGCCGGCGTTGTCGGCGATGAGCCGGGCCGGGGCCTCGAGCGACTTGTGCACCGAGCGGGCGCCGGTGGCCTCGTCCCCCTCGAGGCTGCTGACGGTCTTCTCGACCGCCTCGCGGGCCCGCAGCAGGGCGGTGCCGCCTCCGGCGACCACGCCCTCCTCGATGGCGGCCCGGGTGGCCGACAGCGCGTCCTCGATGCGGTGCTTCTTCTCCTTGAGCTCCACCTCGGTGGCGGCGCCGACCTTGACCACGGCCACGCCGCCGGCCAGCTTGGCCAGGCGCTCCTGGAGCTTCTCGCGGTCCCAGTCGGAGTCGGTCTCGTCGATCTCGCGCTTGATCTGGGTGACCCGGCCCGAGACCTCGTCGGAGGTGCCCGCCCCCTCGACGATGGTGGTGTCGTCCTTGGTGACGACCACCTTGCGGGCCTTGCCCAGCAGGTCGAGGGTGGTGTTGTCGAGCTTGAGGCCGACCTCCTCGGAGATGACCTGGCCACCGGTGAGGATGGCCATGTCGGCCAGCATCGCCTTGCGACGCTCGCCGAAGCCGGGGGCCTTGACGGCCACCGAGTTGAAGGTGCCGCGGATCTTGTTGACCACCAGGGTGGCCAGGGCCTCGCCCTCGACGTCCTCGGCGACGATCAGCAGGGGCTTGCCGGTCTGCATGACCTTCTCGAGCACCGGCAGCAGGTCCTGGACCGAGCTGATCTTGCCGTTGACGAAGAGCATGTAGGGGTCGTCGAGGACGGCCTCCTGGCGCTCGGCGTCGGTCACGAAGTAGGGCGACAGGTAGCCCTTGTCGAACTGCATGCCCTCGGTGAAGTCGAGGTCCATGCCGAAGGTGTTGCGACTCCTCGACGGTGACCACGCCGTCCTTGCCGACCTTGTCGATGGCGTCGGCGAGGACCTCGCCGATGGCGGCGTCGTTGTTGGCCGAGATGGTGGCGACCTGGGCGATCTCGCTGCGGTCGTCGATCTCCTTGGCCTGGTCCTTGATGGCGTCGACGGCGGCGGCGACGGCCTTGTCGATGCCGCGCTTGAGGGCCATGGGGTTGGCGCCGGCGGCCACGTTGCGCAGGCCCTCGCGGACCAGCGCCTGGGCCAGCACGGTGGCGGTGGTGGTGCCGTCACCGGCGACGTCGTTGGTCTTGGTGGCGACCTCCTTCACCAGCTGGGCGCCCATGTTCTCGAAGGGGTCGTCGAGCTCGATCTCCCGGGCGATGGACACGCCGTCGTTGGTGATGGTGGGGGCGCCGAACTTCTTCTCGAGCACCACGTTGCGGCCCTTGCGGGCCGAGGGTCACCTTGACCGCGTCGGCCAGCTTGTTGACGCCGGCCTCGAGGCCGCGGCGGGCGTCGTCGTCGAACTTGAGGATCTTGGGCATGGGCGCTCCTACTTGGCGATCTTGGCGAGCACGTCGCGGGCGTTGAGGATCAGCACGTCCTCGCCGTCGACGGTGATCTCGGTGCCGCCGTACTTGCTGTAGACGACGGTGTCGCCGACGGCGACGTCGACGGGGATGACGTCGCCGGTCTGGTCGGAGCGACGGCCCGGGGCCGACGGCCAGGACCTCGCCCTGCTGGGGCTTCTCCTTGGCGGTGTCGGGGATGACCAGGCCGCTGGCGGTCGTCTCCTCGGCGTCGTTCGGCTTGACGACGATGCGGTCTTCGAGCGGCTGCAGGTTCACTGGCGCCTCCGTGGCGGATCGACCCGCGGCGTTGCGGCCGCGGTTAGCACTCTCTCTGGGCGAGTGCTAACGGTAGCCAGCCGGAGGCCCGGTTCGCAAGCAGTCGAGGTCGTCGAGTGCTAACGACGCTCAGGTCGAGGACAGGTCGGGCAGCGCCAGGTTGGGGACCGCGCCGGTGTCGAGGGGGCTGGGACCGTCGGCCCGGAGGCGGTACCAGCCGGCGCTCGCCACCATGGCGGCGTTGTCGGTGCAGAACTGGCGGGCCGGCACGAGGCAGGCCAGGCCGTCCTCGGCGGCGGCACTCGCGAAGGCGTCGCGGAGCTGGGAGTTGGCGGCCACGCCACCGCCCAGGCAGAGCGACCGGGCCGCGGTCTGCTCGGCGGCCCGTCGGGACTTGTCGACCAGCACGTCGACCACCGCCTCCTGGAACGAGGCCGCCACGTCCGCGGTGGTCACGTCCGGGTGCTTGCGCACGTGGTTCACCACCGCGGTCTTCAGCCCGCAGAAGGAGAAGTCGAGGCCGCCGTCGAGCATGGCCCGGGGGAAGGCGATCGCCGCCGGGATCGCCCTCGCACGGCGACGCGGTCGATCGCCGGTCCACCGGGGTAGCCCAGGCCGAGGTAGCGGGCGACCTTGTCGAACGCCTCGCCGGCGGCGTCGTCGATGGTCGAGCCCAGCAGCCGGTAGCGGCCCACCGCCTCCATCTCCACGAGCAGGGTGTGGCCGCCGGAGACCAGCAGCACCACCGCCGGCAGGGCGCAGGTCGGGCTCCTCGAGCAGCGCGGCGTAGAGGTGGGCCTCCAGGTGGTTGACCGCCGACGAAGGGGACGCCCCACACCAGCGACAGCGCCTTGGCGGTGCTGACGCCGACCAGCAGCGCGCCGACCAGCCCGGGGCCGAAGGTGGCCGCCACCGCGTCGACGGGGCGGTGCCGGGCACGTCGTCGATGCCCGCCTCGACCAGGGCGTCGGCCACCACCGGGCCGATCAGCTCGAGGTGGGCCCGGCTGGCGATCTCGGGCACCACCCCGCCGAAGCGGGCGTGCAGGTCGACCTGGCTGCTCACGACCGACGAGGCCACCGTGGTGCCGTCGACCACCACCGCCGCCGCCGTCTCGTCGCACGAGGTCTCGATGCCGAGGACGGTCGTCACCGGTCGAAGCCCACCAGCTCGGTCGTGCCCCGCACCGACCGCTCGAGCACCGCCAGCCGCTCGAGGTGGGCGTCGGAGCCGATCCCGTGGGCCCACATGACCATGGCGTCCTCCCCGGTGTCGACGTAGTACCCCCGGCGCACGCCGGCGGGCACGAAGCCGAAGCGCTGGTAGAGCGACTGGGCGCCGGCGTTGCTCATGCGCACCTCGAGCGTGAGGTTGGCGACGTCCATGGCGATGGCCCGGCGGGTGAGGCACAGCATCAACCGGGTGGCGATGCCGTGGCGGTGCCAGGCGGGATCGACCGCCACGTTCGTGATGTGTCCGTCGTCGAGCACGCCCATCAGCCCGGCGTAGCCGACCACCGATGCGCCGACGCGGGCGACCAGGTAGCAGCGCCCGTCCGGCGCGGCGAGCTCGCCGAGGAACAGCCCCATCGACCACGGGCGCGCGTAGACCTGGCCCTCGATGCGCAGCACCCCACGGAGGTGCCGACGACGCATCGGCGTGATCACCACGGCCGGACCGCCGTCGGTCGCCGTCGTCTCGGACGGCTCGGGCCCGGAGGGCGACTCCGGGCGGGGCAGGCGCGTGGCCATCACGCGCTCCCGGCGCCCGGCGCCGCGGCTCGGGTGCTCCAGTTGATCTGGGCGTCGGGCGGGCGCAGGTACAGGGGAGCGATCTGCTCGGGCTGCACCCACTCCTCGCGCATGGCGAGGGCGTGGGCCAGCTCGACCAGCGCCGCCGTCGCCGGGTGGGCCGACCCGTGGCCCTCGACCTCGACGTGGTCGACCTCGGCGAGGCGGCCCCGGTACCGGACGGCGCCGTCGCCGACCAGCAGGCACTCCTCGGCGACCGCGAGCAGCTCCGAGCACAGGTCCTCCGGCGAGCACAGCTGCGGCTCCCGGATGCGCTGCACGCCCCCCGGCACCTGCCGGTACCAGGCGGAGAACACCTCGCCCCGCCGGGCGTCGACCACCGCACCGATGCGACGGGCGCTGAAGCGCGCCGGGAAGGCGAGCAGATCGAGCGAGCTGAGCCCGATCATCGGGATCCGCAGCGCGCCGGCCAGGGCCTTGGCGGTGGCGACCCCGACCCGGAGCCCGGTGAACAGGCCCGGACCGACGTCGACCGCCACCGCGGCGAGCTCGTCGAGGCCGACGCCCGCCTGGGCGCAGGTGAACTCGATGGCCGGTGCGAGCGTCTCGGCGTGCCGCCGGTCCCCGGTGACCTCGGTCGAGGCGAGCACGCCCTCGTTGCCGGCCAGCGCGCACCCGACCCGGCCCGTGGCCGACTCGATCCCGAGGATCAGCACGAGCCGTCGACCGCCGGCGTCGCCTCCAGCGCGGCGGTCAGCTCGTCCCAGCGGTCGGCCCAGCTCTCGCCGACGGCGGCGAGCCGCAGCACCCGGTCGTCGTCACCGTCACCGAAGGTGATGCTGACCTCGAGGTGGTCGCCGGGCAGGGCGGCGACGATGGCGTCGCCCCACTCGATCAGCACGACCCCGCCGTCGTCGAGCAGCTCCCCCAGCCCCAGGTCGGCCACCTCGTCGAGCTGCTCGAGCCGGTAGACGTCGAGGTGGTGGACGGGCCGACGGCCGTCGTAGCGCTGGGCGATGGTGAAGGTCGGGCTGGTGATGCGCTCGGTGACGCCCAGCGCCGCGCCGAAGCCCTGGACGAAGGCGGTCTTGCCGGCACCCAGCTCACCGCTCAGCAGCACGAGGTCGCCCGGGCGGGAGGCTTCGGCCACCGTCGCCGCGACCTGCCGGGTCTGCGCCGGGGAGGCGGTGCGGACCTGCACGGGCATCGGGGCGAGCGTACTGCCGGCGGCCCACGGCCCGATCGGGCCCGGACGGCCCCGATCGAGGTGGATCAGCGCCCGGACCCCCCGCCGACGTGGCGGACGGCGTCCTCCACCGCGGCGGTGGCCAAGATCCGGGTCACGTCGATGTCGGCGTCCACCGCGCCGGTGGCGGCCACCACGAAGGCGTCGCCGTCGTAGCGGGTGTGGGCGGGGGCGAGGGCGCGGGCGAGACCGTCGTGCCCGCTCTGGGCGACGAGGAGGCACCCGACCTTGTCGAGCCGGGCGTTGGTGACCACCACGCCGACGGTCGTGTTGCCGACGAGGGTCGCCGGTCGCCGGCCGGACTCGATGGCGTCGGCGAAGCGGGCCAGCTGTCCGCCGTCGCGGTCGACGTCGCCGACCGCGTTCACCGCGAGCAACGTCGACACGACGAGCTCACCGGCCCGGGCCGTCGCCGAGGCCAGACCGGCCGGCTCGCCCTCGCCGCCCGACCACTTCGACACGGTGGCGCCCGTGCCGGCGCCGACGGTGCCCAGCTCGACAGCGTCGCTCGTGGCCGACGAGGCGGCCCGGTAGCCCTCCTCGGGGCCGGGCCGCACCGACGGATCGCCGACGGACAGGTCGTACAGGGCCATGGCCGGGACGATCGGGACCCTCCCCGCCGGCGTCTCGATGCCGACGCCCTGCTCCTCGCACCAGCGCAGGACGCCATCCGCGCTGGCCAGGCCGAAGGTCGACCCGCCGGCGAGGACGACGGCGTGGACCTCACCGACGGTCTTCTCGGGCGCCAGCAGGGCCAGCTCGCGGGACGCCGGGGCGCCGCCGCGCACCTCGCCCGACGCGACCGTGCCCGCGGGCAGCAGCACCACGGTGCAGCCGGTGCGGGCCTCGGCGTCGGTCCAGTGCCCGACCCGCACCCCCTCGACGTCGGTGATCACCGCGGCGCTCAGGCCGCGGCGCGACGCCGGGCGTCGCGCGCCGCCAGCTGGTCGACGAGCAGCTCGAGCTCGGCCGGGCGCTCCTGCATGAGCTGGTGGCCGGCCGACTTCAGCACGTGCAGCTCGCAGCCCGGGAAGCGCTCCGCGATGAGCTTGGCGTTGGCCGGCGGGGTGAGCGTGTCGCGGGTCCCGACCACGACGAACGCCGGCACGTCGAGGTGCGGGAGGTGCTCGCGGGTGTCGTGCTCGAGGATCTTGATCCAAGAGGTCATCGACTCGGTCTGCGGGATGTCCTCGAGCATCTCGCGCACCTGGGCGACCGCCCGGCCCGGAGGCTTCTTGCCGAAGGCCAGGCGGGCCATCAACGTCGACACCGAGTTGTCCCGCACCCGGTAGTTCGGCACCGTCCGGCCGTGCTCGAGCCGATCGAGGACCTTCTGGCCCGGCGAGCTGAGCAGCGCGACCACCGGGGCCGGCATCGGCATCGCCGCCGCGGTCGCCACCAGCCCGATCCCGGCGACCCGCTCGGCCAGCACGTCGCGGTGGTCGACGCAGAACCGCAGGGTGGTCATGCCCCCCATCGAATGCCCGACGACCAGGGCGTCGTGCAGGTCGAGGGCGGTGAGCAGCGTCGCCAGGTCGTCGCCGAGCACCGGCAGGCCGTAGCCGGCGGCTCCCGCCCTCGACTCGCCGTGGCCGCGGAGGTCGACGGCGATCACCCGGTAGCGGTCGGCCAGGTGCCGGAGCTGCGGGGCCCAGATGTCCCAGCGGAGGGTGACGCCGTGCAGCAGCACGAGAGGCTGGCCCTCGCCCCGCTCGACGTAGTGGATCGATCCGCCGTCGGGGGTGTCGATCCGGTGGTGGGTCACGTCGGCCGGGGGGACGAACACGTCGTCGCCCTCGGGGCCGGGCGCGTGGGTGCGCTCGAGCCGGCCGAGCTCCCGTCGACCCGAGATGACCACCCCGGCGGCCGCCGCCACCAGCCCCAGCCCGATCACGTCTCGCTTCTTCACGCCTGCTCTCCTGTCTGTCGTCGGCCGGTCAGCGCCGGTGGTAGGTGCGGGGCACCCGGGCCCCGATGGAGCACACCACCTCGTAGGAGATGGTGCCGAGCAGGTCGGCCCACTCCTGGGCGGTGACCTCCTCGTCGCCCTGGGTTCCGATGAGCACGACCTCGTCGCCCGCCCGCACCGGGGGGCCGTCGCCCACCTCGATCACGATCTGGTCCATGGTCACGGTGCCGGCGAGTCGTCGGCGCACGCCACCGACGAGGACCTCGCCGCGGTCGGAGAGACCGCGCCAGACCCCGTCGGCGTACCCGATCGGCACCGTGGCGACGACGGTGTCGCGCTCGAAGCGGCGGCGCAGGCCGTAGCACGCGCCCTCCCCCGCCGGCACGGTGTGCACGAAGGAGACCGTCGACCGCAGCGACAGCGCCGGGCGCAGGTCGGCGGTCAGGTCGGCCAGCGCCGGCGCCGGCGCCAGCCCGTAGATGGCGATGCCGCAGCGGACCCGGTCGAACCGGGTGGCGGGGTGGGCCAGGGCAGCGGCCGAGTTGGCCAGGTGCCGGACCGGAACGGCGTGCCCGGCGCGCTGGAGGCCGCCCAGCGCGGCGGTGAAGCGGCGGACCTGCTCGGTGGTGAAGTCGTCGTCGGGGTCGTCGGCGACCGCGCAGTGCGACCACAGGCCGGCCAGGGCGACCTCGCGGCGGGCGGTCACGTCGGCCACCAGGTCCCCGAGCGCGTCCGGCGCGACGCCGACGCGGTGCATCCCGGTGTCGACCTTGACCTCGACGGGGTACGGGGTCGTGTCGGTGCCGTCCGTCCGCTCCGCCACCGCCTTCGCCACCGCCTCGACGCCCGGGTGGGTGTACACGGTCGGGGTCAGGCCGGCCCCGACCAGGTCGTCCACCTCGGCCGCCGGCGCCTCGGACAGCACCAGCACCGGCACCTCGATGCCGGCGTCGCGCAGCCGGACGCCCTCCTCGACCAACGCCACGGCCAGGCTCGTCGCCCCGGCCTCGATGGCGGCGCCGGCCACCTCGACCGAGCCGTGGCCGTAGCCGTCGGCCTTGACCACCGCGCAGAGCCGGGCCGGTGCCACCCGCCCGACCAGGAGCGAGACGTTGTGGCGGATCGCCCCCAGATCGACCTCGGCCCAGGCGGGGCGCAGCACGGCTCAGCCCGCCGGCTCGGGCCCGTCACCCTCGGGGGACGCGGTCGACCCGATCAGCGAGCGGAGGATGTCGGCCCGCGCCACGATCCCGACCAGCCGGCCGTCGCCGTCGACCACCGGGAGGCGGGAGACCTCGTGGTCGTGGAGCAGCGTGGCCGCAGACTCGAGCGAGTCGTCCGGGCCGATGGTGATCGGATCGTCGTCCATGACCTCCGACACCTCGCTGCCGAGGGCCTTCGACAGGTCCTCCTCGAAGTGCCGCTGTGACGACGGCAGCTCGAGCGACGCCCCGAACAGCGAGATCACCGTGGGGAAGTGCAGCCGGCTCTCCTGGACGATGAGGTCGCCGGCCGACAGCACCCCGACGACCCGGCCGTCGGCGTCGACCACCGGCGCGCCGCCGACCCCGCGGTCGACCAGGGCCGCCATGGCCTCCTGCACGTTCTGGTCGGGCGAGAAGGCCAGCACGTCGGTCGTCATGACGTCTTGCACCCGCGACGGGAGCGGCATTCAGACCTCCGGGAGCTCGGCGAGGGCGGCCGGCAGGTGCTGGGCGACGTCGCCCGCGACCAGGCCGCGGCGCCACGATAGGGCGCCGGCCCGACCGTGGAGGAAGGCGGCGGCCGCCGCCGCACGCGCCGCCGGCAGCCCGATCGCCAGCAGCGCGGCCAGCGTGCCGGTCAGCACGTCACCGGTGCCGGCGGTGGCGAGGCGGACGTCGCCGGTGGTGGTGACGAGCACCTCGCCGGCGGGGTCGGCCACCACGGTCGTCGACCCCTTCAGCAGCACCACGGCGCCGGTCGTGGCGGCCAGGCCCCGGGCCTCGGCGAGACGATCCGGACCCGGGGAGCGCCCGAGGAGCCGGGCCAGCTCGCCGTCGTGCGGCGTCAGCACCACCGGGGCGGCCTCGGCGTCCCGTCCAGCCAGGGCGGCGGCCGCGCCGTCACCTCCGGCCAGCGCGGTCAGCCCGTCGCCGTCGACCACCAACGGCACGTCGGCTGCGGCGACCAGGTGCCGCACCTGCGCCTGGGTGGCGTCGCTCGTGCCGAGACCGGGGCCGACCGCGGCCGCCGAGAAGCGCTCGAGCCCGTCGAGCACCTCGTCGGCCCAGCCGTCCTCGGGCAGCTCGACACCCACCGCCTCGGTCGGGGCGAAGGGGTCGAACCCGGCGCCCGGCGAGCTGAGCCGCACGTACCCGGCCCCGGCCCGCTGGGCGGCCCGGGTGGCCAGGTGCGCCGAACCGGTCATGCCCGGCGAGCCGGCGACCAGCCAGACCGCGCTGCGCCACTTGTGCGACGAGCGGGGGCGGTCCGGCAGCCAGGCCGACACGTCGGCGGCCTCGACCAGGTGGGCCCGGGCGGCCGAGGTGTCGAGCCCGATGTCGGCCACGTGGACCTCGCCGGCCAGGTCAGGCCCGTCGTTCAGCAGCAGGCCCGGCTTGTAGGCGGCGAAGGTGACGGTGCGCGCCGCCCGCAGCGGCGACCCCTCGGCCTCGCCGGTCAGCCCGGCGACCCCGCTCGGGATGTCGACGGCCAGCACCGGCGTACCCGCCTGGGCCGGCTGCGGGGCCTCGTAGGAGCCGCGGAAGCCGGTGCCGTAGGCGGCGTCGAGCACCAGGTCGCACTCGGGCAGCCGCTCGGCCCCCTCGCCGGCGTCGACCACCGTCGCCCGGACGCCCCGCCGCCGCAGCTTGGCCGCCGCCACCCGACCGTCGTTGCCGTTGTTGCCCTTGCCGGCCACCACCACGACCCGCCGGCCGTAGGCGCCGCCGAGCAGGTCGACGGCGTGGCGGGCGACCGCCCCGGCCGCCCGGTCGATCAGCACGTCCTCGGGCTCGGGCGCCGCCCGGTCGATGTCGCCCATCTCCTCCGGGGTCACGATCGGGATCACGCGTCCCACTGTGCCAGCTCGGCAGGCCTCGCCGGCACGGCTTCGCCATCGCTGCTCCCCCTGCGCTAGCTCCGCCTGGCGGCTCCGCAGCCTCACCTCGGGCACCAGCGGTGCGAGGGGCGAGCAGCACAAGCCATGCGCGAACGCCGCCGTTGCTCGCCACCAGCCAGCGGGGTCCGACCCGGTGGCGAGGGAAGCGCTAGCGACGAGCCACACGCGAACGCCACCGGCGTTCGCCACCAGCCCAGCTAGAGGGCGACGGCGATGGCTTCGGCGGTGGTGGCGGTGTGGGTGAGGGTGAGCAGCCAGCGGGCGACGCCGAGCTCGGCGGCGCGCCGGGCGGCGCGGCCGGACACCGAGAGCGAGGGGGCGCCGGACGCCTCGTCGCGGACGACCTCGAGGTCGTGCCACTCGCAGGACCCGAGCCCCACCCCCATCGCCTTCATCGCCGCCTCCTTGGCCGCGAACCGGGCGGCGAAGCGCTCGGCGGGATCCCGCGCCCGGGTGGCGTAGGCGCGCTCGGCCGGGGTGAAGAGGCGCTCGGCGAGGCTGGGGGTGCGGGCCAGGGCCTGGCGCATCCGGTCGACCTCCACCAGGTCGACGCCGATGCCGATCACGGCCGTCCCGACGTCCGGGTCACGAGCTGCGCCAGCGGTCGGCCAGGACGTTGACCGGAACGGTGAGCAGCTCGGTGAGCGACTGCTCGCCGAGCAGGTCGTCGCGGAAGGACGGCTCGGTCTCGGTGACCGCGTCCTTCAGGGCCGAGTACCGGCCGCGATAGCGCTCGAGGATGGTGCGGGCCGCCTGGCCGGGCAGCCGGTCGTGGAGCTGCACGTGGAGCAGCGTGAGGCCGGTGCACTGGGTGCCCTTCACCTCGGGGACGAGCACGAGGGTGCGTCCGTCGCTGCGGCCGACCGCGACGGTGACCTCGCGCTCGGTCGCCACCCGGTGCTTGGTCCCCCGAAGGACGGGGTTGCTGGCCGTCCGCAACGGCAGGTCGAGGGCGATGCCGCCCCGGTCGATGACCGCGATGGTGGCCACCTCCTCGTCGGCCCCGTCGATCCGGTAGCGGGTGTAGCCGGTGACGGCGGCGACGGCGGGGTCGAGGCCGGCCAGGGTGCGCAGCGCGGAGTAGGTCAGGCGGTCGCGGCCCGTCCCGATCTCGAGCACCTGGCGGACGAGCGGCACCTGCACCAGCCCCTCGTCGGAGCGGGAGATGCCGACGGTGACGGTCTTGGCCTGGTGCTTGATGGCGTCGACCGGCCGGGTCAGCTCCTCGATGGCCGCGGTCAGGGCGGCGGTCAGGTCCTCGACGAGGACGCTCGGCGTCCCGACCCGGCCCTGCTCGACGGCGTAGAGGTCGAGCGGCAGCACGCCGGAGGCGAAGCGGAACAGCGAGGCCAACCGGGCGGCGGTCGAGGCCTCGAGGTGGCCGTTGTAGGACCCGGCGCGGAGGCCGGCGCCGAAGGTCTGGGCCAGCGGTTCGAGCTCGCGGCCGAGCACGGCGAACCAGCCGTCGTCGTCGCCGGCGGCCGAGACCGACCGCTCGATCGCCGCCCGTGCCTCGCGCAGCGGCAGCGCCTGGGCGTCGATGGCCAGCGCCGCCTCGTACCCGAAGAGGTGGCCGACCACGGTGGTGAGCACGAAGGCCAGCCGGGGATCGACCGCCGGCACGGTGAGGGCCTGCACGGCGGCGGCGAAGCGCTCCTCGCCCTCGGTGGCGATGACCACCGGCGTGGCCTTGTGGGCCCGGTAGATCGCCACCTCCTTGGCCACGTCGTCGGCGTTCGATCCGACCAGGCCGGCCGCGCAGACGATGATCAGCGGCTCGGAGGACAGGTCGATGTGCTTCTTGTCCTCCGTCTGGTCGCAGGCGATGGCCTTGTAGCAGAGCTCGGAGAGCTTGATCCGCAGCTCCTGGGCGGCGATGTGGTCCGGCCCGGAGCCGACCATGGCCCAGTAGCGCTTGGACGGGGCGAGCTGGCGTGCCGCGTCGGCGATGGCCGGCTGTCGCTCGATGGTGGCCGCCATGGCCTCGGGCAACTGCCGCAGGCCGGCCAGCAGCTCGGCGCGCTGGTCGGCGGCGCGCCGGCGGTCGTCGTCGGAGATCCGGGCGGCCACCAGCGCCTCCTCGGCGATGGCGAAGGCGAGCAGGAAGCCGGCGGCGACCTGGCTGTAGAACGCCTTGGTCGACGCGACCGACATCTCGACGTCCCGCCCGTCCGAGGTGTAGAGCACGCCGTCGGACCGGTCGGTGAGGTCGCTGTTGCGGCGGTTCACGATCGAGACCACGTGGGCACCCCTGGCCCGGACCAGGTCGACGGTGCGGTTGGTGTCGGTGGTGGTGCCCGACTGCGAGATGGCCACGACCAGCGTGTCGGCCAGCTGACCCTCGAGCCCGAAGCCGGACAGCTCGGTGGCCTGCAGGGCGTCGACTCGCAGCTGGGACCCGGCGGTGGCGTCGGCCAGCGCCCGGGCCAAGCTGCGCCCGGCGACCGCGGCGGTGCCCTGGCCGATCACCAGGACCCGGTGGATGGCGCCCGAGCGCAGCCCGGCGCGGACCGCCTCCGGCAGGGTGTCGGTGCCGAGGTGGGTCGTCAGCCGGCCGTTGCGCTCGACGACCTTGCCCCGCAACGTCTTCTGGAACGAGACCGGCGACTCGGTGATCTCCTTCACCAGGAAGTGGGGGTGGTGGCCGCGGTCGATGTCGCGGGTCGTGATCTCCGATGGGACCAGCTCGTCCTCGGCGACGGGCAGCGCCTCGCCGTCGTAGGAGAAGCGGACCAGGCCGGCGAGGGTGCCCGCGCCGGCTGCCGACAGGCTCACGACCTGGCCCTGGCTCGCCGTGGGGTTGTCGGGGTCGGAGGGGGTCTCGCCGTCCATGCGCAGGTAGCGGTCGCACTCCTCGATCACGCCGTAGGGCTCGCTGGCCACGACATAGGCGTCCTCGCTGGTGCCGACGTAGAGGGCCTGACCGCTCCCGCGCAGGGCGAGCAGGAGCCGATCGGGCTCCGAGGCAGCCGCCGCGCCGATGGCGACCGAGCCGTCGAACCCCGCCACCGTGCGCCGGAACCCGTCGAGCAGGTCGTCGCCGGCCGCCAGCCGCCTCGACACGAGCGTCGGGATCACCTTGGCGTCGGTCGTGATCTCGGTGGCGATCCGCAGCCCCTCGCTCGCCTTGAGATCGGCGAAGTTGTCGACGTCGCCGTTCAGCGCGGCGACCACGTAGGGCCCGTCGGCGCCGACCTCCTCGTTGTCGAGCGGGTGGGCGTTGGCCTCGGAGATGATCCCGACCGACGCCCACCGGGTGTGGCCGAGGACCACCGTCTCGGCGTCGTCGGCGGCCACCGCCTGGGCCAGCAGCGGATCGGACCGCAGGGCGTCGCGGAGGCGGCGCGTGTTGTCGCCGAGCTCGCCGATCTCGGCGGCCGCCTTGTAGACGAACCCGACGCAGCCGTCGACCACCCGCACCGCGCCCGAGCCGAACAGGGGGTCGGCGGTACGGGCGGCGAGGGCGGCCGCGGTGGCCGGGGCGTCGAGGTCGAGGCCGTGGTTGCGCACGAGGAGGTGCAGCCCGGCCGAGTCGCGACCCCGGACCTCCAGCCGGTCGAGCGCCGACAGGGCGGTCTGCACCGACGTGAAGGTCTCGACCGCGGCCGGACCGGCGTCGGGGCCGGCCAGGGCGGCGACCTCCCGGGCGGTGCGCAGGCGGTCCCGGCCGACCGCCCACACCGCGTCCTTCAGCCGGACGACGGTGGCGTTGAGGTGCTCGAGACCGACGTCGTCGAGCTCGGTGGTGAACCCCGCCGGGTCGTCGAGGGCGCGGTCGAGCTGACCGACCAGCCGCTCCAGCCGGGAGGCGACGTGCCCGAGCTCGCGCGTGAGCACCCGGTCGCCGATGAGCGCCAGCACGCCGGGGGCGCCGCGCAGCAGCCGGTCCGAGCCCTCGACCAGCCCCGCCGCCTCGGCCACGCCGGCGACCACCTCGCCGAGCGGTGCGCCGGCGCCGACGTCGGTGCGCTCCAGCACGAGCACCGCCTCGCGCAGCGGTCCGAGGAGCGTGCCGGGCGCCGGCGGGGAGCGCCGGGCACGTCGTCGGACGACAGCGATGATGCCGCACATGGCGCAGTCCTCGTCGGTGGTGGGACGGCCGTTCCGGGCGGAAGCGGGCGCCTGCGGAGTTTACGAATCGTGGGCGACGCGGCCGACCGCCTCGACCAGGTGGTCGGCGACCGAGGCGGCCTGCTGCGACGTCGGCGCCTCGACCATGACCCGGACGACGGGCTCGGTCCCGCTCGGCCGCACCAGCACCCGACCGTGGCCCCCGAGCGCCTCCGAACAGGCGGCGAGGTCGTCGGCGATGGCGTCGGCGACCTCGGGGATCCGGCGGCTGACCCGGACGTTGACGAGCACCTGGGGCAGCCGGCTCATCACCGCCGCCAGCTCGGCGAGGGACCGGCCGGTGCGCGCCACCACGTCGAGCAGGGCGATGCCCGTCAGCAGGCCGTCGCCGGTGGTGGCCAGGTCGCTGAAGATCACGTGACCGGACTGCTCGCCGCCGAGGGAGTACCCGCCGTCGTACAGGGCCTCGAGCACGGCCCGGTCACCGACCGGCGTCTCGACCACCTCGATGCCGTGCTCGTGCATGGCGTGGCGGAAGCCGAGGTTGGTCATCACCGTCACCACCACGGTGTCGTGGCGGAGCAACCCCCGCTCCCGCAGGTCGACCGCGCACACCGCGATGATGTGGTCGCCGTCGACCAGGTCCCCGTGGGCGTCCACCGCGATCAGGCGGTCGGCGTCGCCGTCGAAGGCCAACCCGGCGTCGGCGCCGCGCTCGGTGACCAGCTGCTGCAGTCGGGTCGGCACGGTCGAGCCGTAGCCGTCGTTGATGTTGGTGCCGTCCGGGCGGTCACCGATGGCCACCAGATCGACGCCGAGGGCGCCGAGGACGTCGGGGGCGAGGCCGGAGGCGGCGCCGTGGGCGCAGTCGACGGCGACCCGCAGCCCGTCGAGCCGACGGCCGCCGATGGCGTCCTCGAGCAGGTGGCGGCGGTAGGCCTCGAGCGCCTCGGGTTGGGCGACCATCGACCCCACCCCGGAACCGACCGGCGGGGACCCGCCCGGACCCTCGGCGACCAGCCGCTGCAGCTCGGCCTCGAGGGCGGCCTCGGTCCGGTCGTCGAGCTTGCGGCCGCCCGCTGCGAAGAACTTCACCCCGTTGTCGGCGAAGCGGTTGTGGGAGGCGGAGATCACCGCACCGGGCACCTGGCGGCTGGCGGCGACGTGGGCGACCGCCGGCGTCGGAGCCACACCGAGGTCGACGACGGTGACGCCCTCGGCGGCCAGCCCGGCGCTCAGAGCGGCCTGCACGGCCGGGCCGCTGCGACGGGTGTCGCGCCCGATCACGAGCTGCTCGGGCTCGAGCACGTGCGCGGCGGCGCGCCCGAGGGCGAGCACCAGCTCGGGGGTCAGGTCCTGGTTGGCGACCCCGCGGACGCCGTCGGTGCCGAAGCGGAGCGTCATCGACGCTCCCGGTGGGCTCGGGAGCGGAGGATGATCAGCGCTTGCTGTACTGAGGTGCCTTGCGCGCCTTCTTCAGGCCGTACTTCTTCGACTCCTTCTCCCGGGCGTCCCGGGTGAGGAAGCCGGCCTTCTTGAGGGCGGGCCGCAGCTCGTCGTTCAGCTCGACGAGCCCACGGGCGATGCCGAGCCGCAGGGCGCCGGCCTGGCCCGACGGGCCGCCGCCGTCCATGGTGGCCTCGATGTCGTAGACCGAGGCCGTCTCGGTGAGGCGCAGCGGCTCGGTGAAGATCATCCGGTGGGTGTCGTTCGGGAAGTACTCGGCCTGGTCGCGGCCGTTGACGGTGATCTTCCCGCTGCCGTCGCGGAAGCGGACCCGGGCGACGGCCTGCTTGCGCCGGCCGGTGGCTTGGATGAGGGGCTTGGGCACGAGGTGGCTCCTAGGCGGACCGGCGGGCGTGCGCCAGGTCGAGCGGTTCGGGCTTCTGGGCGACGTGGGGATGGGTGGGGCCCGCGTAGACCTTCAGCTTGCGGAGCTGGGCCCGACCGAGGCGGTTCTTGGGCAGCATGCCGCGCACGGTGCGACGGACCGCCTCGGCGGGCTTGCGGGCCAGCAGATCGGCGTAGGTCTGCTGCTTGATGCCGCCGGGGCGACCGGAGTGACGGAAGACCTGCTTGCGCTCGGCCTTGTCGGAGGTGAGCACGACCTTCTCGGCGTTGACGACGATCACGTGGTCGCCGGTGTCGATGTGGGAGCTGAAGATGGGCTTGTGCTTGCCCCGCAGCACCCGGGCCACCTCGGTCGACATGCGCCCGAGCACCAGGTCCTCGGCGTCGACCAGGTACCAGCGCCGCTGGATCTCGGAGGCCTTCGGTGAGTAGGTGGGCACGCGCGCTCGCTTCCTTCCCCACCCCGTTCGGGGTGACGCCCCGACGGTGCCGCACAGGGGCACACCGGTCGTCGGAGCAGCGGACAACGATATGCAGCCGGTGCGGTCCACGCCAACCGGCCGGCGAGGGCGAGCAGGTCCGCCGCTGTCGGTCGGCCAGCAGTAGTGTCAGCCGTGGCCGGATCGACCCGTCTCGCGGAGGGCGGCATGACCGATGAGGTGGAGCGCAAGGAGCGGTTGCTGGCTGCCGCGGTCCGCCTCTACGCCAAGCTCGACGCGCAGCAGCTCTTCCGGGGCCTCAACCCCGGGGCGGTGGCCCGCGAGGCGGACTACACGCGCGGCAACTTCTACCACCACTTCCCGGGTCAGGCGGCGTTCTGGAACGAGCTGGCCGAGTACGTGACCCGCACCGGCATGCGCACCGACGACCCGGTGGTCGCCACCGACGAGTCCTACCTCCCCAACATCACCACCAAGGGCCACCCCGTCCGCGACATCATCCGCGAGACCCAGCTGCGCGACTTCCACTCCATCGACGGCGGCGACTTCCGGGTGCGCCTCGGCCTGGCCAGCAAGGCCTCGCCCGACAACGAGATCGGCCAGCTGATCGGGGCGAACCAGCGGGAGTGGACCGACAAGGTCAAGTCGGTCGGGTTGGCGGGGCTGGCGGCGTGGAGGCGCGAGCCGCGCCCGCCGTTCTCGATCGAGGACATCTTCACCGTCATCGCCGCCTGCCTCGACGGCTTCGCCCTGCGCCGAATCACCGATCCGGTGTCGGTGCCCGACGAGATGATCACCGAGACGATCCTGCTCATCACCTTGATGTTCACCCGGCCGGTGGGCGACGACACCACCATGGACGACATCACCGCCCCCATCGAAGACTTCCCGATGGCGGCGGCCATCGACGAGGACGAGGCGGGGCCCGCCGCCCCCGACGAGGCGTCCCACCGGCCCTGATCGTCGGCACTCCGCTCGCCCGGCCGGCGCCGACCGCCGGGCTCAGGACTCCCAGCCGTCGTAGCCGACCGACCAGAGCACCAGCCCCCGCGGGGGAGCCAGGTCGGCGGCTCGAGACCGGTCGCCGCTGCGGAGCACGGCGAGCACGTCGCCGGCGGTGAGCCGCCCGCTCCCGGCCGCGACGAGGGTGCCGACGATGCTGCGCACCATCTGGTGGCAGAACGCGGTGGCCTCGATCTCGAACCGGAGCAGCCCGTCGCCCTCGTCGGTCCAACCGGCGGCGACGACCCGGCGCACCAGCGAGGCCGGCGAGCCGTCGTCGCGCCGGGGTCGGCGGCAGAAGGCGGCGAAGTCGTGCTCGCCGATCAGCGGGTCGCAGGCCAGGTCGAGGGCGTAGCGGTCGAGCGGGCGCCCGACGTGCCAGCTGCGGTCGGCGAGGAACGGATCGGGCTCGGGGCGGGCCAGCACCAGGTAGCGGTACCGGCGCCACCGGGCCGAGAACCGGGCGTCGAAGTCCGGCTCGACCACCGCCAGGTCGCGCACCGCGACCGCCGGGGCGACCATCCGGTTCACCCGGCGGGCCACCGCGCCCAGGTCGAGCCCCTCGGCGGGCGCGTCGAAGCTCACCACCTGACCTCGGGCGTGGACCCCGGTGTCCGTGCGGCCGGCGCAGGCCAGCTCGACGGGGCGGCCGAGGGCGCGGTCCAGCGCATCGGTGAGGACCCCGGCGACGGTGCGCACACCCCGGTTGCGGGCGAAGCCGTGAAAGTCGACGCCGTGGTAGGCGACCGTCGCCCGGACCCGGACCCGGGCCACGTCGGGCTCGTCCGCTTCGTCCCGTTCGGTCGGTTCGTCCGGGATCGACGGTCCCTCCCCCGCCGGGTCGTCCACCGGCACGGGCGAGTCAGGGTCGAACAGCGTCACCGTCGCGACGCTAACGATCCGCCTCGCCGCCCTGCCCTCCGGCCTGTCACATCTGGACCGGCTGTCCCGTCGTCCCGGTGAGCGACCACGATCGGAGACCACCATGCACCACGACCGCACCGACCGCACCGACCTGGCCCCCGCCGACGTCGCGGTGGTGGGTGGCGGCCTCGCCGGGCTCGCCGCCGCCTGCCACGCCGCCGGCGGATCCCGTCGGGTGGTGGTGCTCGACGGCCACCCGCTCGGGGGACGGGCCCGCACCGACCGGCGCGCCGGCTTCGCCTTCAACCGCGGCCCACGCGCCCTGTACGTCGCCGGCCCCGGCAGCCGGGTGCTCCGGGACCTCCGGATCGTCCCCCGGGGCGGTCAGCCGCCCGCCCGGGGGGCCAGGGGGCTGCGGGGCGGTCGGCTGGGTCTGCTGCCGGGGACCGCCGGCAGCCTGCTGCGCACCGATCTCCTGGGCGCCCGCTCGAAGGTCGACATCGCCCGGTTCCTCCGGCACCTCCCCCGGATCGACGCCGCCCGCCACGCCGGAACCAGCCTGGCCGACTGGCTCGGGGCGACCGGCCTGCGGGCCGACGCCGTGGATCTGATGCGTGCCGTCACCCGGGTCGCGACCTACGTCGACGACCCGGTCGGGCTGAGCGCCGACGTGGCCATCCGCCAGGTGCAGCTCGCCCTCGACCGGGGCGTCCGCTACCTCGACGGAGGGTTCCAGCAGCTGGTCGACGCCCTCGCCCACGAGGCCGGGCGGCGCGGCGTCGACCTGCAGGTCGGCGACGGGATCGAGGGCGTCGCCGGAGAGGCTGGGCGCTTCGAGCTGACCACCAGCTCGGGACGGACCGTCACCGCGCGGGCGGTCGTGCTGGCGGCGGGCTCGCCGGACGCGACCGCCGGGCTGCTCACCCGTCTGGACGGAGCACCCGACTCGTGGTCCCGGCTGGCGCCTCCGCCGGGCGCAGCCTGCCTCGAGCTCGGGCTCGGCCGCCCGGGCCCCATCCGCACCGTGTTCGGCGTCGACGTCCCGCTCTACCTCAGCCACCACGCGCCGCCGGCGCAAGGGCTGGCCCCCGACGGGATGGCCGTGGTCCACGTCATGCGGTACCAGGCACCGGACCACCCGACCTCGCCGGAGGCCGACCGACGGCAGCTCCGGGACCTGGCCGCCCTCGCCGGCATCGACGACCGCCTGGTGGAGCAGGAGCGGTTCCTCGCCCGGATGCCGGTGAACGGCGGCTACCCGCGCCCGAGCGACGGTGGCCTCGGCGGCCGGCCGCCGGTGGGCCTCGAGGACCGGCCGGGGCTGTTCGTGGCCGGCGACTGGGTGGGTCCCGTCGGGTTCCTGGCCGACGCCGCCCTGGCGAGCGGCGCCCAGGCCGGTCGACGGGCCGGCATGGCCGCCGACCGACCGGCACACTCGATGGCATGAGCCCGGACGCCGTCGCCACCTTCGAGGCGGAGCACGCCCGACTGGTGGGCCTCGCCTACCGGATCACCGGTTCGCGGGCCGAGGCCGACGACGTGGTCCAGGACGCCTGGATCCGCTGGCAGGGTGCCGAGGCCGACGTCGACCGCCCGGCCGCCTGGCTCACCACGGTGACCTCGCGCCTCGCCCTCGACCGCCTCCGCTCGGCGCGGCACCGGCGCGAGGAGTACCCCGGCCCGTGGCTGCCGGAGCCGCTGGCGACCGAGCCCGGTCCCGGCGAGCTGGCCGAGCTGGCCGACTCGCTGACCTACGGCTTCCTGACCGTGCTCGAGCGACTCGGACCCACCGAGCGGGTGGTCCTCCTGCTGGCCGACGTGTTCGGGATGCCCATGAGCGAGATCGCGGCCGTCGTCGACCGGAGCGAGGTCGCCACCCGCCAGGTCGCCAGCCGGGCCCGGACCCGGGTGCGCGAGGAGCGGACGCGCTTCGCCACCAACGACGACGCCGCCTGGCAGGCCACCGTCGCCTTCCTCGCCGCCGCCCAGGAGGGCGACCTCGACGGGCTGGTGCGCATGTTGAGCGACGACGCCCTGATGCTCACCGACGGGGGGCCGGACATCCACGCCGCCCGGCGTCCGGTGGTCGGCCCGACGAGGATCGCCCGGTTCGTGGCCAACGTGACCAAGCGGCTCCAGCCCGCCGACGTGATCGAGCTGGCCACGGTGAACGGGGTCCCGGGCCTGGTGGTCCGCTCCCCCGACGGGCGGGCCCAGCTGGCCATGGCCGTCGAGGCCGATGCCGGTGGCATCCACCACCTCTACGCGGTCAACAACCCCGACAAGCTCGCCCGCCTCTGAGACGGACCGGGTGAGCAACACGGCCGCGGGGTGGCGCAATTCATGCGCCACCCGAGCGGAGGAGGCTGGGGTTGGGGCCCCAGCCGGGAGAGCAACACGGCCGCGGGGTGGCGCAATTCATGCGCCACCCGAGCGGAGGAGGCTGGGGTTGGGGCCCCAGCCGGGAGAGCAACACGGCCGCGGGGTGGCGCAATTCATGCGCCACCCGAGCGGAGGAGGCTGGGGTTGGGGCCCCAGCCGGGAGAGCAACACGGCCGCGGGGTGGCGCAATTCATGCGCCACCCGAGCGGAGGAGGCTGGGGTTGGGGCCCCAGCCGGGAGAGCAACACGGCCGCGGGGTGGCGCAATTCATGCGCCACCCGAGCGGAGGAGGCTGGGGTTGGGGCCCCAGCCGGGAGAGCAACCCCGTTCAGACCAGCTCGATGCGGGCCATCGGCGCGTTGTCGCCGTGGCGCGGACCCAGCTTGAGGATCCGGGTGTAGCCGCCGTTGCGGGTCTGGTACCGGGGACCGACGTCGTCGAACAGCTTGGCGGCGATCTCCTTGTCGTTCAGGTACGACACCACCTGGCGATGGTTGTGGAGGCCGCCCTTCTTGGCCTTGGTGATCAGCTTCTCGGCCACCGGTCGCAGCGCCTTGGCCTTGGCCTCGGTCGTCACGATGCCCTCGGCGGCGACGAGCGAGCACACCAGGTTGGCCATCATCAGGCGCTGGTGGGCGGCGTCGCCGCCGAAGCGGCGAGCCTTGCGGGGACGGCCGGGCATGTCAGTCGAGCCCCCGCAGCTTGAGGCCCCGCTCGTCGAGCTTCTGGATGACCTCGTCGAGGGACTTCTGGCCGAAGTTGGTGATGGCCAGCAGGTCGTCCTCGCTCTTGCGGAGCAGCTCACCGATGGTGTTGACCTGGGCCCGCTTGAGGCAGTTGCGGGGCCGCTCGGACAGGTCGAGGTCCTCGATGGCCAGCTCGAGGTCGGGCGAGCCGGTCAGGGCGGTGGCGGTCTCGCCCAGCTCGAGGCCCTGGGGCTCGTCGCTCATCTCCTCGACGAGCTGGACCAGCGAGCGCAGCGTGGCGCCGGAGGAGGCGAGGGCCTCGCGCGGCGAGATGGAGCCGTCGGTCTCGATGTCGAGCACCAGCCGGTCGTAGTTGGTGTCCATCTCGACGCGGGTCGGCTCGACGGTGAAGGTGACCCGCCGGACCGGCGAGAAGATCGAGTCGACCGGGATGACGCCGATGGTGTTGCCGGTCTTGTTGCGGTCGGCGCTGCGGTAGCCGCAGCCCCGGTCGATGGTGATGTCGAGGGCCAGCCGCCCCTTGGAGTTGAGCGAGGCGATGGCCAGGTCGCCGTTCAGGATCTCGATGTCGGAGGTGACCTGGATGTCGCTGGCGGTCACCTCGGCCGGCCCGCGGGCGTCGAGGCGCACGGTGACCGGCTCGTCCGCGGTCGAGGTCACGACCACGTCCTTGAGGTTCAAGATGATGTCGGTGACGTCCTCGGTGACGCCGGCGATGGTGTCGAACTCGTGGAGCGCGTCGTCGAAGCGCACCTGGGTGATGGCGGCACCGGGGATGGACGACAGGAGGGTGCGGCGCAGCGAGTTGCCGAGCGTGTGGCCGAAGCCGGGCTCGAGCGGGCTGATGGCGAACTGCTGCCGGTTGCCGTCGGGGTCGGCGACCGGCTCGACCGTCGGGCGCTGAATGACCAGCATGACTTGCCTACCTCTGGTGTTCGGGAGCGGGAGGGACGGGTGCGGCGCGAGCGGCGGCTGGGAGCGGCCGGGGCGCCGGGATCACTTGCTGTAGAGCTCGACGATCAGCTGCTCGCGGACGGGCACGTCGATCTGCTCGCGCAGCGGGAGCTGGCGCACCGTGACCTGCTGACCGCCCTCGCCGGCGTCCAACCAGGCCGGGACGATGGCGTCGAGGGTGTCCATGTTGTGGCGGATCACGATCATCGAGCGGGCCTTGTCGCGCAGCGAGACCACGTCGCCGGCGCGGACCCGGTAGCTCGGGATGTCGACCCGCTTGCCGTTCACGTCGATCATGCCGTGGTTGACGAACTGGCGGGCCTGGGGCCGGGTCGACGCCCAGCCGGCGCGGAACACGATGTTGTCGAGCCGGGACTCGAGCATCCGCATCAGGTTGTCGCCGGTGACGCCCTTCTGGCGATTGGCCTCGCGGAAGAGGTTCTCGAACTGGCGCTCGAGGATGCCGTAGATGTGCTTGGCCTTCTGCTTCTCGGCCAGCTGGAGCGAGTACTCCGACGGTTGCCGACGCCGGCGCCGGCCGTGCTCGCCGGGCGGGTACGGCCGCCGGTCGAGGGCGCGACGGCCCTTCTCGTTCTCGAAGAGGTTGACGCCGAAGCGCCTCGACAGCTTGACCTTGGGTCCGGTGTAGCGAGCCATGTCGTCCCCCTCAGACCCGGCGCCGCTTGGGCGGGCGGCAGCCGTTGTGCGGGACCGGGGTCACGTCCTTGATCCCGGTGATCTCGATGCCGGTGCTCTGCAGCGACCGGATGGCGGTCTCACGACCCGATCCCGGGCCCTTCACCACCACGTCGACCTTGCGGACGCCGTGCTCCATGGCGCGGCGGGCGCACTGCTCGGCAGCCATCTGGGCGGCGAAGGGGGTCGACTTGCGAGAACCCTTGAACCCGACGTTGCCGGCCGAGGCCCACGACAGGACGTTGCCCTCGTGGTCGGTGATGGCGACGATCGTGTTGTTGAACGAGCTCTTGATGTGGGCCACGCCGTAGGCCACGTTCTTGCGCTCGCGCTTGCGGGGGCGTCGGCCTCCCGGCTTCGGCTTGGCCACGGGCTACTTCCTCACCTTCTTCTTCCCGGCAACGGTCTTCTTCGGACCCTTGCGGGTCCGGGCGTTGGTGTGGGTGCGCTGGCCGTGCACGGGCAGGCCCTTGCGGTGCCGGATGCCCTGGTAGCACTCGATCTCCATCTTGCGCTTGATGTCCTGCTGGACCTCGCGCTTGAGATCGCCCTCCACCTTCAGGTTGGTGTCGATGTAGCCACGGATCCGCGAGACCTCCTGCTCGGTGAGGTCGCGGACCCGGGTGTTCGGGTCGATCTCGGTGGCCGCGCAGATGCTCTGCGCCTTGGTGCGCCCGATCCCGTAGATGTAGGTCAGCGAGATCTCGAGGCGCTTCTCGCGGGGGACGTCGACGCCGGCGATGCGTGCCATCTAGCCCTGCCTCTGCTTGTGTCGTGGGTTCTGGCAGATGACCTGGACGCGACCGTGCCGGCGGATCACCTTGCACTTCTCACAGATGGGTTTGACGCTGGGGCGAACTTTCATCACTTGTACCGGTAGGTGATCCGACCTCGTTCGAGGTCATAGGGGGTGAGCTCGACCTGCACCTTGTCGCCCGGGAGGATGCGGATGTAGTGCATGCGCATCTTCCCCGAGATGTGGGCGAGGACCTTGTGGCCGTTGTCGAGCTCGACGCGGAACATGGCGTTCGGCAGCGGCTCGATGACGGTCCCTTCGAGGACGATCGCATCTTCTTTGGGCTTGGGCAGTGGAACAGCTCCTGGACTTGGCGCGTCGCTCGGCGGGCCCGCGCGAAACCAACGGGCCGCCGAAACCGACGGATCACCCTACCGGCGTGGCTGATCCGGCTCCAACTCCCGGGCGCGAGGAGCGCTCGCTGCGGCCTCGTGTCGGCCATCATTGTCGACATGACCTGGTGGGGAGATCGGCGGACGTCGTTGCGGAACGCGCTACCCGTACCGCTCGTCGTGGTGTTGCTCGCGGCGGGTGTCCTCCAAGGTCTCGTCCTCTGGCGAGCGCACCACGCAGCCGGCGTCGACGTCCTCACCAACGATTCCCACGACTACATCCGCCTGGCTCGTGCACTCGTCGCCGACAACCGCTACCTGATCTACCCCGGCGGCCCCCCCGCTGTCCTGCGATCACCCGGCTATCCCCTCTTCCTCGCGCTGGTGTGGGCGGTCACGCCGAACTCACCTTGGTACGGGTTGGTGGCGCAATCAGTCGTCGCCGTCGTTGGACTGGTCCTGCTGTACCACCTCGTCATCCGGGTGATCGGTGGGCCCTGGGTGGCCCTGGCCGCAACCGCCTTCGTGGCGCTCGACCCCACGTGGATCCTCTCCGCCGGCCGAGTACTCAGCGAGACGCTGTTCACCGCGCTGCTCCTCGGTTTCGTGTTGCTCTGCACCGGGATCGGACGGACGGGCCGTCCGGCGCCGCGACTCCTCGCCGCCGGGACGGTGCTCGCAGCGGCGACGTTCGTGCGTCCTACGACCTACTACCTCCCCGTACTGGTCGTCGCGCTCCTGCTCGTCGCAGCCCGGCGCTGGCGCTGGGACCGGCGCACCACCACGACCGCTATCGGCGCCTTCCTGCTCCCTGCGGTGCTGCTCTGCGGAGGGTGGCAGATCCGCAACCACCTGGCCGTCGGCACCTGGACCTTCGCCGGGGTGCAGAACTTCAACCTGTACTACTTCTGGGCTGCACCGGCCTTGGCCATCGACGAGCAACAGGACCCGGCGATCGTGCGCGACCAGTTCACGCGCGACGTCGGCACCTACTCCAACCGGGCGGCGCAGGAGCAGCGCATCCCGGATCGCTATCCGACGGTCGGCTCGTGGTACGACGACCTCGGTGCTCGAGGGCTGGCGGTGCTCCGCGCCCACCCGGCTGGTGCGACCCGACTGGCGTGGACGAGCGCGAAGCGGTTCATGACCGCCACGCCCGACGCCACCATCGACCGCTACCTGGGTGCGGCGCGGCCCGAACCGGTCCGAGCGTTGCAGGGGCAGTGGGCGCCCCTCCTGCTGTGCGCAGCAGCGATCGGGCTCGTGCCCATCGTGCGGCGCGGATCACCCGATCGGTTCGCCGGGATCCTCGTCGTCGGTGCTGCGATGTATCTGATGGTCACCTCCGCGGGTGCCGGCGCCGACACCCGGTTTCGCGTGCCGATCACGCCCCTCCTCGCCGTCGTCGCGGCTGCAGGCGCGTCTGCGACCGCCGCCACGCAACGACGGGTCAGGCGTCGACGGTCATGCCCATGAGGCGGGTCAGCCGCTCGGTCGCCTCGATGCACTCCTCGACCAGGTCGTAGATGACGTCGCGCGCCGGGCGCATGCGGTCCATGCGCCCCACGATCTGCCCGACGGGGTTGAACTGCACGTCACGGGCCTGCTCGGGGTACTTGTGGCCGCGCTGGACGGCGTTGGAGGTCACCATGAACTGCAGCGGCATGCCGAGCGGGTCGGGGGTGTCCTCCGACTCCCACGCCTCGGTCCAGTCGTTGCGCAGCATCCGGCAGGGCTTGCCGGTCCAGGAGCGGGAGCGGATGGTGTCGCGGCTCGAGGCCTCGAACAGCGACTGCATCTGCGCCGGGGGCACGTCGGCCTCCTCGACGGTGAGCCACAGCGATCCTGTCCAGACCCCTTGGGCGCCCATGGCCAGCGCCGCCGCCACCTGCCGTCCGGTGCCGATGCCGCCGGCGGCCAGCACGGGCAGGGGGGCCACCGCGTCGATGACCTCCGGCCAGAGCACCGTCGAGCCGATCTCGCCGGTGTGGCCGCCGCCCTCGGTGCCCTGGGCGATGACGGCGTCGACGCCGGCGTTGCGGTGGCGCACGGCCTGGGCCGAGGAGCCGCAGAGGGCGGAGATCAGCCGGCCGTGGTCGTGCACCCGCTCGATGACGTCGGGCGGGGGCGTGCCGAGGGCGTTGGCGATGAGCCGCACGTTGTCGTGCTGCAGGGCGATGTCGACCTGGGGCGAGGCGATGGCGGCGCCGAAGCCGATCAGCTCGCGCATGCGCTCGTCCTCGGGGAGGTCGGGGACCTGGTGGTCCGCCAGCAGCTCCTGCACGAACCGGCGGTGCTCGTCGGGGATCATGGCGGCCAGGTCCTGCTCGAGCTTGTCGACGTCGAGCTCGCCCATGCCCTCGTACTTGCCCGGGATGACGATGTCGACGCCGTAGGGCCGGTCGCCGATGTGCTCGTCGATCCAGTCGAGCTCGATCTCGAGCTGCTCGGGGGTGAAGCCCACGGCGCCGAGCACGCCGAGCCCACCTGCCTTGCTGACCGCCACCACCACGTCTCGGCAGTGGGTGAAGGCGAAGATCGGGAACTCGATGCCCAGGGTCTTGGCGAAGTCGGTCTGCACGGGGTGCTCCTCGGGAGGTCGGTGCTCAGGCGGGGGTGAGGCGGAGCGGGAGCTCCTTGATGCCGTTGATGAAGTCGGACCGCATGCGGCGGGGCGGTCCGTCGAGGACGACGTCGGGGTACCGGCGGAGGAACTCCCGCACCATGACCTTGATCTCGGCCCGGGCCAGGTTGGCCCCCAGGCAGAAGTGGGCGCCGCCGCCGCCGAAGGTCAGGTGGTCGTTGTCGGTGCGGCGGACGTCGAAGCGGTGCGGGTCGTCGAAGACCTCGGGGTCGCGGTTGGCCGCCGCGTAGAACAGCACGACCTTCTCCCCCTTGGTCAGCCGCTGGCCGGCCAGCTCGGTGTCGCGGGTGACGGTGCGGCGGAAGTTCTGGATCGAGCTGCCCCACCGCAGGAACTCCTCGGTGGCGCTGGTCCAGAGGTCGTCGTCGTCGATCCCCGCCAGGAGCTCGGCTCGGGCGTCGGGGTGCTCGATGATGGCGAGCATCGAGTGGGCGATGAGGTTGCGGGTGGTCTCGTTGCCGGCGACCACGAGGAGCACGAAGAACATGTTCAGCTCCTCCTTGGTCAGCTTGTCGCCGTCGACCTCGGCCTCGACCAGGGCGGTCATGATGTCGTCTCGCGGGTGGGCCCGGCGGTCGTCGGCGATGGCGTCGCAGTAGGCGTAGATCTCGGCGGCGGCCACCTCGCCGTCCTCGGCCGAGGTCTGGAAGTCCGGGTCCTGGTGGCCGACCAGCCGGTTGCTCCAGTCGAAGACGAGCTTGCGGTCCTCGTCGGGCACGCCGATCATCTCGCAGATCACCTGCAGCGGCAGCTCGGCGGCGACCTCCTCCACGAACTCGACGGTCTCCCGCCCCTCGATGCCGTCGAGGATGCCGGCCGCCCTCTCCTGGATGTGGTCGACCAGCTTGGTGATCATCCGGGGGGTGAACCCGGCCGAGACCAGCCGCCGGTACCGGCTGTGCTTGGGCGGATCCATGTTGAGCAGGGTCATCCGGATCAGCTCGAGGGCGGCGGCCTCGTGGTCCTGGATGAAGGTCGAGCCCAGCTCGGTCGAGAAGGTCTGGTGGTCCCGGCTCGCGGCGCGGACGTCGGCGTGGCGGGTGATGGCCCAGAACCCCTGGTAGGTGGGGTGGTCGTGCCAGTAGGCGGGGGCGTGGGCCCGCAGCACGTCGAACTGGTCGTGGGGCACGCGGTCGGCCCACGTGTCCTCGAGCAGGTCGATGTGGGCCAGGACCTCGTGCACGTCGACGGGGTGGTCGGTGGTCGTCATCGGTGGTCCTCCTGGGGCAGCCCCAGCAGCTGGTGCAGGCCCGAGACGACGAGGCGCTCGGGCACGGCGGACGGGTCGAGCCGGTACTGGAAGGCGGAGCCGACGAGCAGGGCGATGACCTGGGCGGCCACCTCCATCGCCGGTGCCGGCAGGGCGAAGCCGAGCTCGGCGGCCCAACCGTCGAGGCCCTCGGCCAGCCCGGCGCGGGCCTGGTCGAAGCGGGCGGCGGCCCGGTCGGCCAGCTCCGGGTCGCGGACGGTGTGCAGCCAGAGCTCGAACTCGAGCAGCACCCAGGCGTCGGCGTTGCTCTCGTCGGCGCGCACCAGCCCCCGCCAGAGCGAACGCAGCCGCTCGTCGAGGCCTGGCACCTCCTCGAGGGCCGGGCGCAGGTCGGCGATGGTCTGCTCCATCCACACCTCGAGCAGGGCGAGCAGCAGGCCCTCCTTGTTGCCGAAGTGGCTGTAGAGGGCGCCGGTCGTGCGGTCGGCGGCGTCGGCCACCGCCTCGGCGGAGACGGCGTGGAACCCCTTCCGGGCGAAGAGGTCGGCGGCGGCGTCGATCAGCAGGGCCCGGGTCTCCGCCTTGCGCTCCTGCTGGGTGGCCATCGTGCTCCCCGTGGCGGGCGCCACGGGCGCCGCCAACTTTCTCGGTCTTCCTACTTATGTAGGCGACCCTAGATATTGCCGGGTGCCGCTGCAAGCCACCCCGGTCGTCGCCCTGGCGCGGTCGGCGGGCTCAGGGCAGCGTCAGGACCTCGGGGCCGTCGTCGGTGATGGCGATGGAGTGCTCGACGTGGGCCGAGCGCGAGCCGTCGGCGGTCACCACGCTCCACCCGTCGTCGAGCAAGGCGGTCTCGGCGCCACCGGCGTTGACCATGGGCTCGATGGCCAGCACCATCCCGGTGCGCAGCTTCGGCCCCGTGCCCGCCCGCCCGTGGTTGTACACGCTCGGCTGCTCGTGCATGGCGGTGCCGATGCCGTGCCCGCTGTACTCGCGCACCACCGAGAACCCGGCGTCCTCCACCACGGTCTGGACGGCGTGGCCGATGTCGCCGAGCCGGTGGCCGGCGCGGAGCTGGTCGATGGCGGCGGACAGCGAGGCCTCGGCCACGTCGATCAACCGCTGCGCGTCGGGGTCGATGGAGCCGACGCCGGCGGTGAAGGCGGCGTCGCCGTGCCAGCCGTCGACGATGGCCCCGCAGTCGATGGACACGATGTCGCCCTCCTCGAGCACCGTCTCGTCGGGGATGCCGTGGACGATGACGTCGTTCGGGGAGGCGCAGATGACCGCCGGGTAGGGCGGCACGCCGTACCCGAGGAAGTTGGAGGTGGCGCCGCGGTCGATCGAGCACTTGTCGGGCGATGCGGTCGAGCTCGGCGGTGGTGACCCCGGGCCGGATGGCCGCTCGGGTGCGGGCGTGCATCTCGGCCACGACCCGACCGGCCGCCCGCATGTGCCGGAGCTGTTCGGGCGTCTTGCGCAGCGCCGACGCGCCGAGGTTCACGACGTCACGCGCGCGTCGATGACACCGGTCAGGCGCTCGAAGACCTGGGCCGGGGTGCCGAGGCCGTCGACGTCGACCAGCTCGCCGCGCTGGCGGTACCACTCGACCACCGGCGCGGTGTCTCGGTCGAACACCTCGAGCCGGACCCGGACCGCCTCGACCGTGTCGTCGGCGCGCGCCTCGGCGGCGCGACGACCGGCGATCCGCTCGAGGACCACCTCACGCGGCACCTCGAGGTTCACCACCACGTCGATCGGCGCCTGGGCGGTGATGCCGGCCAGCTCGTCGGCCTGGGGCACGGTGCGGGGGAAGCCGTCGAGCAACCAGCCCTTGTCGGCCACCTCGGGATCGCCGAGCACCTCGGCGACGACCCCGATGATCACCTCGTCGGGGACCAGCCCGCCGCTGTCCATGTGCGACTTGGCCAGCCGGCCGAGCTCGGTGCCGGCGGCGACCGAGCGCCGCAGCACGTCGCCGGTCGAGATGTGGGGCACGCCGTAGTGGGCGGCCAGGTCGACGCACTGGGTCCCCTTGCCGGCACCCGGTCGTCCGAGGATCACCAGCCGGATGGCCACCGCGCTCCGCTCCTCGTCGCCTGCGGAGCGTCCACTACCGCAGGAAGCCTTCGTAGTTGCGCATCATCAGCTGGCTGTCGACCTGCTTCATGGTCTCGAGCGCCACCCCGACCGCGATCAGGATGGAGATGCCGAAGAACCCGAGCGCCTGCCCGCCGCCGCTGTTGCCGAGGACCGACCCGAGGATGGCGGCCGGCACCAGGGCGACCACCGCGATGAAGAGGGCGCCGGGCAGCGTGATGCGGTTCAGGATCTTGGCCAGGTGCCGCTCGGTCTGCGGCCCGGGGCGGATGCCCGGGATGAACCCGCCCTGCTTGCGGATCTTGTCGGCCTGGCGGTGGGGATCGAACTGGATCGCCGTGTAGAAGTACGCGAACCCGAGGATCAGCAGGCCGTAGGTGACCAGGTAGAGGGCGCCCGAGCCCCGGCTGAAGTTGTCGCTGATGAAGCTCTGCACGGAGTTGGCCCAGTTGCCGCCCTGGCCCTGGGCGTTCAGCTTCTTGGCCGGCAGCACCTGGGCGATGATCAGCGGCAGGTAGAGCACGGAGCTGGCGAAGATGATCGGGATGACGCCGGCCTGGTTCACCTTCAGCGGGATGTAGGTGCTCTGGCCGCCGTACATGCGCCGTCCGACGACCCGCTTGGCGAACTGCACCGGGATGCGGCGCTGGCCCTGCTCCATGAACACGATCGCCACCATGATCCCGGTGAACATGATGACGATGATCGCCATCATGCCGATGCCCTTCTCGGCGTTGACGGTGCCGAAGTTGGCGGGCAGCCGGCTGACCACCGAGGCGAAGATCAGGAGCGACATGCCGTTGCCGATGCCGCGCTGGGTGATCAGCTCGCCCATCCACATGAGCAGGGCGGTGCCGGCGGTCAGGGTCAGCACGACCAGGGCCACGACGGGGACGTTGAAGCTGACGAACAGGTTCTGGCCGAGGGGGTTGCCCCCGGCGAACCCGGCGCCGCCGTTGTGGAACAGGAAGGTCAGGCCCGTGGACTGCATGAGGGCGATGCCGACCGTCAGGTAGCGGGTCCACTGGGTGATCTTGCGCTGCCCGACCGCTCCCTGGTCCTGCCACTGCTCGAGCTTGGGGATCACCACCGCCAGGATCTGCATGATGATCGACGCCGTGATGTACGGCATGATCCCGAGCGCGAAGACCGCGAACTGGGTGATCGCCCCGCCCGAGAAGAGCTGCAGGAAGCCCAGGGCCCCGCTGGTGGTGGCCTGGTTCTGCAGGTCCTTCAGCACGCGGACGTCGATGTCCGGGACCGGGATGTGGCTGCCGAACCGGTAGAGCCCGATCATCAGCAGCGTGAAGAGGATCTTGTTGCGCAGGTCCGGGACCCTGAACATGTTGCGCACGCTGGACAGCACGGCGGCTCCTGCGATCGGTGTGGCGGCCCGACGGGCTAGCGGTTGGTGAGGTGGTTGCCCTTGGCCGGCGGGCGCCGGTCGCCCCACGGGAGAGGAAGGATCTCGACCGTACCCCCCGCCGCGGTGATGGCTGCCTCGGCGGAGGCCGAGAACCGGTGGGCCTTCACCGTGATGGCGCGGGTCACCTCACCCCGTCCGAGGACCTTCACCAGGGCGCCCTTGCCGACCAGGCCGCGGGAGCGCAGCACGTCGGGGTCGACGGCGTCGAGGCCGGTGTCCTCGAGGGTGTCGAGGTTGACCGCCTGGTACTCGATCCGGAACGGGTTGTTGAAGCCCTTCAGCTTCGGCACCCGCATGTGCAGGGGCATCTGGCCGCCCTCGAAGCCGACGGGGACGGTGTCGCGGGCGCGCTGGCCCTTGGTGCCGCGGCCGGCGGTCTTGCCGCCCTTGCCGCCGATGCCTCGGCCGACCCGCTTGCGACGGCGGTTCGACCCTGGAGCAGGCTTGAGATCGTGGAGCTTCATGCCGAGTCCTTCTGGAACCTTGTCCTCTACTGCTTCGGTGACGTCGACCAGGTGCGGGACCTTGGCGAGCATGCCGCGGATCTCGGGTCGGTCGGGCAGGGTGTTCGAGCGGCCGATGCGACCGAGGCCGAGCGCCCGCAGCGTGCCGCGCTGCTTGGGCTTGGTGCCGATCGACGAACGGACCTGGGTGACGGTGAGCTCGGCCATCACCGCACCTCGTCGGGCTGGCGGGGGCCGCGCTGGCTCTCGCGGTAGGCCGAGAGCAGGCCGGCGGGCACGAACTCCTCGGCGTCGAGGCCGCGCAGCTTGGCGATCTCGTCGGGCCGCTTGAGCGCCTGCAGCCCGGCGATGGTGGCGCGGGCGACGTTGATGTGGTTGGACGAGCCGAGCGACTTGCACAGCACGTCGTGGATGCCGGCCTCCTCGAGGATGGCCCGGGCGGCGCCACCGGCGATGACGCCGGTGCCGGGAGCGGCGGGCTTGAGCAGCACCCGACCGGCGCCCATGCGCCCGATGATGGGGTGGGTGATGGTGGAGCCGGCGAGGGGCACGGCGAAGAGGTTCTTCTTGGCCTCCTCGGTGCCCTTCTGGATGGCGAGGGGCACCTCCTTGGCCTTGCCGTAGCCGAGGCCGACGCGACCGGCGCCGTCGCCGATCACCACGAGGGCGGTGAAGGAGAACCGGCGGCCGCCCTTCACGACCTTGGCCACCCGGTTGATGTTGATCACCCGGGAGTCGCGCAGTTGCCCTTCGGGGTGGTTGGCCATGTCAGAACTCCAGTCCGGCCTTGCGGGCCGCGTCGGCCAGGGCCGCGACCCGACCGTGGTAGTGGTAGCCGCCGCGGTCGAACACGACAGCGGTGATCCCGGCCTCATGCGCCCGCTCGGCCAGCGCCTCGCCGACCTCGCGTGGCGGCGGCCGCGTCGCCGGTCGAGCCGGACACGAGCCCGGGTTCGACGGTCGAGGCGGAGGCCAGGGTGGTGCCGGCCCGGTCGTCGATCACCTGGGCACCGATGTGCTTGTTCGAGCGGAACACGGCCAGGCGGGGACGCTCGGCGGTCCCGCTGACCTTCTTGCGGACCCGGCGGTGGCGGCGGATCCGGGCCTCGCGCTTCTGCTTGGCGTGGTCGCTCATCGCTGGTTGCTCACTTCCCGGCCTTGCCGGCCTTGCGGGCCACGCGCTCGCCGAGGTAGCGGACGCCCTTGCCCTTGTACGGCTCGGGCTTGCGCAGACCACGGATGTCGGCGGCGACCTGGCCGACCACCTGCTTGTCGATGCCGCGCACCACGATGCGGTTGGGGGCGGGCACCTCGAAGGTGATGCCGTCGGGGGCGACGACCACCACGGGGTGGCTGAACCCGAGCGCCAGGTCGAGGTTCTGGGGGCCCTGGGCGGTGGCGCGGTAGCCGACGCCGACGATCTCGAGCTCCTTGGTGAACCCGTCTGTGCACGCCGATGACCATGTTGTTGACCAGCGAGCGGACGAGGCCGTGCAGCGCGCGGTTCTGGCGCTCGTCGTCGGGCCGCTCCACGACGAGGGTGTCGCCGTCCTGGCGGACGGTGATCTCGCCGGGGAGGTCGCGCTCGAGGGTGCCCTTCGGGCCCTTCACGCTGACGTGCCGGCCCGACAGCGTCACGTCGACGCCGCTCGGGACGGTGATGGGGTTCTTGCCGATGCGGGACACGGTCACCTACCAGACGAAGCAGAGGATCTCGCCGCCGACCTTGTGGCGACGGGCCTCGCGGTCGGTCATGAGACCCTGGCTGGTGGACAGGACGGCGACGCCGAGGCCGCCGAGCACGCGGGGCACCTTGTCGGCCTTCGAGTAGACCCGCAGGCCCGGCTTGGACACGCGGCGCAGGCCGGAGATGGTGCGGCGCGCGCTCGGGCGAGTACTTCATGGTCACCGTCAGGGTGCTGCCCGGCGCGGTCGGCGTTCGTCCTCGACCGCGAAGTCCTCGATGTAGCCCTCGCGCTTCAGGATGTCGGCCAGGGCCTCCTTCTGCTTGGAGGACGGCATGCGCACGTCGTCGTGCATCGCGACGTTGGCGTTGCGGAGCGGGTCAGCATGTCGGCGATGGGATCGGTCATGGTCATCGAGTCGCTCCCTTCACCAACTGGCCTTGGTGACGCCGGGGATCTCGCCGGCGTGGGCGAGCTCGCGCAGGCAGATCCGGCAGAGCCCGAACTTGCGGTACACGGCGCGCGGCCGACCGCACCTGCGGCACCGGGTGTACCCGCGGACCTTGAACTTCGGCGTCCTCTGCTGCTTGTGGATGAGCGCCTTCTTGGCCATGGCTACTGCCCCTCACGCTTGAACGGGAAGCCGAAGGCGCCGAGCAGCGCCTTGCCCTCGGCGTTGGTACGGGCGGTCGTCACGATGGTGATGTCCATGCCACGGGTCGTGTCGACCTTGTCGTAGTCGATCTCCGGGAAGATCAGCTGCTCGGTGACGCCGAAGGTGTAGTTGCCGCTGCCGTCGAAGCTGTTCGGCCGGCAGGCCGCGGAAGTCGCGGATGCGGGGGATGGCCAGGCTGATCAGCCGGTCGAAGAACTCCCACATGCGGTCGCCCCGGAGGGTCACCTTGGCGCCGATGGCGTTGCCCTCGCGCAGCTTGAAGCCGGCGATCGACTTCTTGGCCTTGGTGACGAGCGGCTTCTGGCCGGTGATCACGGTCAGGTCGGCGACGGCGCCCTCGAGCAGGGACGCCTGCTGGACGGCGCCGCCGACGCCCATGTTGACCACGATCTTCTCGAGGCGCGGCACCTGCATGACGTTGCCGAGCTCCAGGTCGGCCCGGAGCTGCGCGCGGATCTCGCTCGTTGTAGCGCTGCTTGAGGCGCGGCACGAGGCGGTGGTGGTGGCGGTGTCGGACATCAGACCTCCGCCTCGCACTTGCGGCAGATCGCGGACCTTCTGCCGTCGCGTCGACCCGGTAGCCGATGCGGGTGGGGCCGCAGCTCGGGCAGAGGAAGGCCACGTTGGCCACCGGGATCGGCATGTCCTTGTCGATGATGCCGCCCTGCCTCGGTCGCCGGTCGGGCCTTCTGGTGGCGCTTGGCCACGTTGACGCCGTCGACGATGACCTTGCGCTCGGCGGGCAGGGCGAACATGACCTCGCCCTCCTTGCCGCGGTCCTTGCCGGTGAGCACCCGGACGCGGTCGCCCTTCCTGATCTTCATCCTCCATGCTCAGAGCACCTCCGGGGCCAGCGAGACGATGCGCATGAACCGCTTGTCGCGCAGCTCCCGGCCCACCGGGCCGAAGATGCGGGTGCCGCGTGGCTGCTGCTGGTCGTTGATGAGCACGGCCGCGTTCTCGTCGAAGCGGATGTAGGAGCCGTCGGGCCGGCGCTTCTCCTTCTTCACCCGGACGACGACGCACTTGACGACCTCGCCCTTCTTGACCGCGGCGCCGGGGATGGCGTCCTTGACCGTGGCGACGAAGATGTCGCCGATCGAGGCGTAGCGGCGCCGGGAGCCGCCGAGCACCTTGATGCACAGCACCTCCTTGGCCCCGCTGTTGTCGGCGACCCGGAGGCGGCGTCTCCTGCTGGATCATCGGGCACGCTCCAGGACGTCGACGACCCGCCAGCGCTTCAGCTTCGACAGCGGTCGGGTCTCCTGGACCCGCACCCGGTCGCCCGACGTTGAGGTCGTTGGCCTCGTCGTGGACGTAGAGCTTGGTGGTGCGCTGCACGGTCTTGTTGTAGCGGCGGGTGGCGCACCCGGTCGGTGACGGTGACCACCACGGTCTTCTCCATGCGGTCGAGGTCACGATGCCCTCGCGCACCTTGCGCTGGTTCGGGCGGTGGGCTCGGTCTGGGTCGGCTCGGCCATCAGGCACCTCCCTCGGCAGCCGCCAACGCCTCGGCGGCGGCGATCTCACGGGCACGCAGCTCGGTGAGGATCCGGGCGACCTCCCGCGTGGTCTGGCCCAGGCGGGCCGTGTTGTCGAGCTGACCGGTGGCGTGCTGGAAGCGCAGGTTGAACAGCTCCTGCTTGCCTCGGCGAGGCGTTGCACCAGGGTGTCGTCGTCGACGTCGACGTAGGTCGTGTCCGGCATCAGAAGCCCTCCGCACGGGTCACGAACTGGGCCTTGATCGGCAGCTTCTGGATGGCCCGCTCGCATGGCCTCGCGGGCGACCACCGGGTCGGGGTAGCGACAGCTCGAACAGGACCCGGCCCGGCTTCACCACGGCGACCCAGCGCTCGGGGTTGCCCTTGCCCGAGCCCATGCGGGTCTCGGCCGGCTTCTGGGTGACGGGCTTGTCGGGGAAGACGTTGATCCAGACCTTGCCGCCGCGCTTGATGTGGCGGGTCATGGCGATACGGGCGGCCTCGATCTGGCGGGCGGTGATCCACCCCGGCTCGAGGGCCTGGATGCCGTAGTCGCCGAAGGTGACCTCGGTGCCGCCCTTGGCCTTGCCGCGGCGTGCGGCCACGGTGCTGCTTGCGGTGCTTGACCTTCTTGGCATCAACATGTCAGTCGCCGTCCCCTGGTCGGAAGTGGGGCGTCTCGTGGTGCTCGCGGGTGGAGCGCTCGATCTCCTCCTCCTCGGCGAGGAGGCGCTCGAGCTCGGGATCGGCCTCCTTGACGAGCGGTGCCGCCTCGGTGCCCTCGCCGGCGGGCGGGGTCGGCGCGGCGGGCGCCTCGCCGGCGACGCCGGGCGGCGGAGGACGACACGACCCGGCTCGACCGGCCCTGGCCGGAGGTCTCGCCGACGGCCATGGCCGCCTCCCGGCTGATCTTGTCCTCGGCGGCCGTCTTGTAGGGCAGGATGTCGCCCTTGTAGATCCAGACCTTCACGCCGATGCGGCCGGACGGTGGTGCTGGCCTCGCGGAAGCCGTAGTCGATGTCGGCGCGCAGGGTGTGCAGCGGCACCCGGCCCTCGCGGTACCACTCGGTGCGGGCCATCTCCGACGCCGCCGAGGCGGCCCGAGCACTGGACCCGGATGCCGAGGGCGCCGGCCTTCTGGGCGTTCTGCACGGCCCGCTTCATGGCCCGGCGGAAGGCGACCCGCCCGGCGAGCTGGTCGGCCACGCCCTGGGCGATGAGCGCGGCGTCGAGCTCGGGCTGCTTGATCTCCTGGATGTTGAGCTGGACCTTGTTGTTGCCGGTGATCTCGTGAGCTCGGCCCGCAGCCCGTCGGCCTCGGCGCCGCGGCGGCCGATCACGATGCCCGGACGGGCGGTGTGCACGTCGACCCGCAGGCGGTCACGGGTGCGCTCGACCTCGACCCGGCTGATGGCGGCGTTCGGGAGCACCGTCATGAGGAGGTCGCGGATCTTCCAGTCCTCGATGACGAAGTCGCCGTACTCCTTGCGATCGGCGAACCACCGCGACTTCCAGTCGGTGGTGACGCCGAGGCGGAACCCGTACGGGTTGACCTTCTGACCCATCTACTTCGCTCCGTCCTCGTCCTCGGCACCCTGGTCGTCGGGACCGGGTTCAGCTCCCTCGTCCTCGGCGGCGTCGTCGACCTCGGGGACCGGTGCCTCGTCGGCGTCGGTGGCCTCGGCGGGCGGTGGTCGTCGACCGCGTCGCCGGCCGTGTCGTCGACCGTCTCGCCCTCGTCGGTGGCGGCCTCGTCGGCGGCCACCTCGTCGGTCGTGCCACCTCGTCGGTGGCGACCTCGTCGGTGTCGGTCGCCTGGCGCTGTCGGCTGCGGGCGACCCGCGCCCGGCGGGCCGCGGCCTGCGGCGGCCTGGCCGCGCCGGCGACGACCGCCACCGGTCTCGCTGGTGCGCCGCTCGATCACCTCGTCGGACTGGCGGCTCACGACGATCGTGATGTGGCAGGTGCGCTTGCGGATGCGGGTGGCCCGGCCACGCGCCCGCGGTCGCCAGCGCTTGAGCGTCGGGCCCTCGTCGGCGAAGCAGGCCGACACGAACAGGTCGTCGGGATCCTGTCGTCGTTGTTGCTGGCGTTGGCGATGGCCGACTCGAGCGCCTTGCGGATGACGATGGCGGCGTCGCGGTCGACGAGCTGGAGGATCTCGTCGGCCTCGTCGACGTGCTTGCCGCGGATGAGGTCGAGCACCTCACGGGCCTTGTAGGCCGACATCCGCACGTAGCGGACGACCGCCCGGGTGCCGGGCCGCTCGTTGGTCTTGGTCCCGAAGGCCATCAGCGACGACCCCTCACGGCCTTCTCCTGGCCGGCGTGGAACTTGAAGGTGCGGGTGGGGGCGAACTCGCCGAGCTTGTGCCCGACCATCGACTCGGTGATGTAGACGGGCACGTGCTTGCGGCCGTCGTGCACCGCGATGGTGTGCCCGACCATGTCGGGGATGATCGTGGAGCGGCGCGACCAGGTCTTGATCACGCGCTTCTCGTTCTTCTCGTTCAGCGCGTCGACCTTCTTCAGCAGGTGGTCGTCGACGAACGGGCCCTTCTTCAGGCAGCGGGGCATGGCGGCTACCTCCGGCTGCCGCGGGTCCGGCGGCGGCGCACGATCAGCTTCTGGGACGGCTTGGTCTTGTCGCGGGTGCGGCCCTCGGGCTTGCCCCACGGCGACACCGGGTGGCGGCCACCGGAGGTCTTGCCCTCGCCACCGCCGTGGGGGTGGTCGACGGGGTTCATGGCCACGCCGCGGGTCTGGGGGCGGACGCCCTTCCAGCGGTTGCGGCCGGCCTTGCCGACCTTGACCAGCTCGGCCTCGGCGTTGCCGACCTCGCCGACGGTCGCCCGGCAGTCGATGGGCACCCGGCGCATCTCGGTGCTGGGCAGGCGCAGGGTGGCGAAGTCGCCCTCCTTGGCCACCAGCTGGACGCTCATGCCGGCGCTGCGGGCCATCTTGCCGCCGCCGCCGGCCTTGAGCTCGACGTTGTGCACGGTGGTGCCGACCGGGATGTAGCGCAGCGGCAGGGCGTTGCCGGGACGGATCTCGGCGCCCTGGCCGCTCTGGAGCACGTCGCCGACCCGCACGTTGCGAGGAGCGAGGATGTAGCGCTTCTCGCCGTCGTAGTAGTGCAGCAGCAGGATGCGGCAGTTGCGGTTGGGGTCGTACTCGATCGCGGCGACCTTGGCCGGCACGCCGTCCTTGTTGCGACGGAAGTCGATCACCCGGTACCGCTGCTTGTGGCCGCCGCCGCGGTGGCGGGCGGTCTTGCGGCCGTGGGCGTTGCGGCCGCCCGACTTCGGCTTGGGGGCGAGCAGCGACTTCTCGGGCGTGGTCTTGGTGATCTCGGCGAAGTCCGAGACGGTCTGGAACCGGCGGCCGGGGCTGGTGGGCTTGCGCTTGCGGAGTGCCATGGCTGCCTATCCCTCGAACAGGTCGATCGAGTCGCCCTCGGCGAGCGTGACGAGCGCCCGCTTGCGGTCGGGTCGGGCGCCCACCTTGCCGGTGCGGCGGTTGCGCTTCGCCTTGCCCTTGCGGTTCAGGGTGTTCACCTTGACCACGGTGACGCCGAAGATGGACCGGACGGCGTCGCGGATCTCGGGCTTGCTGGCGTCGGGGTGGACGATGAACGTGTACACGTTGCGGTCGATGAGCCCGTAGGACTTCTCGCTCACGACCGGCTCGAGGATGACGTCGCGGGGATCCTTCATGAGGCGCTCTCCTTCGCACCGGCTTCGTCGGGGCGTCCGACCCCACCGGGCAGCGCGGCCTGGGTGAAGACGACCCAGTCGGCGACGAGCACGTCGTAGGCGCTCAGCTCGCCGGTGTGGGTCACGTGGACGTGGGGGAGGTTGCGGAAGCTGCGCAGCGCCACCGCGTCGTCCCGGTCGAGGACCACCAGCGTCCGGCCGGCGACGCCGAGGGCGTCGAGGGCGGCCACGGCCGCCTTGGTCGACGGCGCCTCCCAGCCCCAGCCGTCGACGACGAGCACCTTGCCGTCGCTCGTCCGGTCGGAGAGCGCCGAGCGCAGGGCCAGGCGGACCATCTTCTTCGGGGTGCGCTGCTTGTAGCTGCGGGGCTTGGGGCCGAGGGCCACGCCCCCGCCCTTCCACTGCGGCGCCCGGATGGACCCCTGCCGGGCCCGGCCGGTGCCCTTCTGGCGCCACGGCTTGGCGCCGCCGCCGGCGACCTCGGCGCGGGTCTTGGTGTGCTGGGAGCCGGCCCGGCGGGCGGCGAGCTGGGCGGTGACCACCTGGTGCATCACCGCCACGTTGGGCTCGATGCCGAAGGTGGCGTCGTCGAGCTCGACCGAGCCCCGGCTGGCCCCGGCGGCGTCGAGCAGGTCGACCGTGGCCATCACTTGCCTCCCTTGACCGCGTCGCGGACGAGGACGATGCCGCCCTTGGGACCGGGCACCGCTCCCTTCACGAGGAGCAGGTCGCGCTCGGCGTCGGCGGAGACCACCTTGAGGTTCAGCGTCGTGACCTTCTCGCCGCCGGACCGACCGGCCATGCGCTGGCCCTTGAAGACCCGGGCCGGCGTGGCGCACTGGCCGATGGAGCCGGGCATCCGGTGCACGCGGTGGGCACCGTGGCTGGCCCGCTGGCCGGCGAAGTTGTGCCGCTTCATGACGCCGGTGAAGCCCTTGCCCTGGCTCACGGCCGTGACGTCGACGAACTCGCCGTCGGCCAGCACGTCGACCTTCAGCTCCTGACCGACCTCGAAGCTCGACACGTCGTCGAGCCGCAGCTCGACCAGCCGGTTGCCGGGCTCGACACCCGCCCGCTCGTACTGGCCGGCGACCGGCTTGGTCAGCTTCGACGCCTTCTTGTGGCCCATGGTGACCTGCACCGCGGCGTAGCCGTCCTGCTCGGGCGTCTTGACCTGGACGACGCGACAGGGCGCGACCGACAGCACGGTGACGGGCACGACGCGGTTGTCGTCGTCCCACACCTGCGTCATGCCGACCTTCTCGCCGACGATTGCCTTGGTTGCCATGGTCTCCAGGTCTCTCTTCGCGGAGGAGCGGGATCGGGGGGCACCGAGCCCGTTCACGCGGACGCTCCGCTCGGGCGGGCCCGGCGGAGCGCTTGAACGAGTTTGTGCTGCGGGGTCCCTGCCGGAGCAGGCCGTCGCAGACATCGGTTGGCGGATGGAAGCGCCCCGTCGCAGGGGGCACGAAGGGGAAACGATAGCGGCCCGGGCCCGCACCGGCCAAAGCCGGCGCTCGGGGCTAGGCGCTCTGGATCTTGATCTCGATGTCGACGCCGGCGGGCAGGTCGAGGCGCTGCAGCGAGTCGACGGTCTTGGGCGACGGCTCGATGATGTCGAGCAGCCGCTTGTGGATCCGCATCTCGAAGTGCTCGCGGGAGTCCTTGTCCTTGTGCGGCGAGCGGATCACCGTGTACCGGTGCTTCTCGGTGGGCAGCGGCACCGGCCCGCGGATCTCGGCCTGCGTGCGCAGGACGGTCTCGACGATCTTCTTGGTCGACTGGTCGATGATCTCGTGGTCGTAGGCCTTGAGCCTGATCCGGATCTTCTGCCTGGCGTCGGCCATGACGTGATGCCGTCCTCTACTTGATGATCTTGGTGACGCGGCCGGCGCCAACGGTACGGCCACCCTCACGGATCGCGAACCGCAACCCCTCGTCCATCGCGATCGGATGGATCAACTCCACCGTCATCTCCGTGTTGTCACCCGGCATGCACATCTCGGTGCCCTCCGGCAACGCGATCGTCCCGGTGACGTCGGTCGTCCGGAAGTAGAACTGCGGCCGATAGTTCGCGAAGAACGGCTTGTGACGACCACCCTCGTCCTTGGTCAACACATACACCTGACCCTCGAACTCGGTGTGCGGCGTGATCGACCCCGGCTTCGCCAACACCTGACCCCGCTCCACCTCCTCCTTCTTCGTGCCCCGCAACAACGCCCCGATGTTGTCCCCCGCCTGACCCTGATCGAGCAACTTGCGGAACATCTCCACACCCGTGCACGTCGTCTTCTGCGTCGGACGGATCCCCACGATCTCGATCTCGTCGCCGGTGTGCACCACCCCCTGCTCCACCTTGCCGGTCACCACCGTCCCCCGACCCGTGATCGAGAACACATCCTCGATCGGCATCAAGAACGGCTTCTCCAGATCCCGCTCCGGCTCCGGCACGAACTCATCCACCGCCTCCATCAACTCCAACACCTGCTGCGCCGCCTCCGCATCACCCTCCAACGCCTTCAACGCCGACACCCGCACCACCGGCGTGTCATCACCCGGGAACTCGTACTCGGTCAGCAGCTCACGAACCTCGAGCTCCACCAGCTCCAACAACTCCTCGTCATCGACCATGTCCACCTTGTTCAACGCCACCACGATCGACGGCACACCCACCTGCCGCGCCAACAACACATGCTCACGCGTCTGAGGCATCGGCCCATCCGTCGCCGCCACCACCAAGATCGCCCCATCCACCTGCGCCGCACCCGTGATCATGTTCTTGATGTAATCAGCATGACCCGGCATGTCCACATGCGCATAATGCCGATTCGGCGTCTCGTACTCCACATGCGAGATGTTGATCGTGATACCCCGCTGACGCTCCTCCGGCGCCTTGTCGATGTCCTCGAACGGCGTGAACATCGACGACGGATCCGACTCGTGCAACACCTTCGTGATCGCCGCCGTCAACGTCGTCTTCCCATGATCGATATGACCCATCGTCCCGATGTTCAAATGCGGCTTCGTCCGCTCGAACTTCTCCTTGGCCATGGTGTCTGCCCTTCAAGCCTTTCGTGATGGTCGGACGACGTGGTCGTCCATGGACGTGGTGGACGGGTGGGGTGCGAGGATCACTCGCCGCGGATGCGGGTGACGATCTCTTCCTGGATCGAGCTCGGCATCTGCTGGTAGGAGTCGAACTGCATCGTGTAGGTCGCGCGGCCCTGGGTCCTGCTGCGGAGGTCGGTAGCGTAACCGAACATCTCCGACAGGGGCACCTGCGCCTTGACCACCTGGGCGTTGCCACGCTGCTCCATGCCACCGACCCGGCCGCGCCGGCTCGACAGGTCGCCCATGACGTCGCCCATGTAGTCCTCGGGGGTCACGACCTCGACGGCCATGATCGGCTCGAGCAGCACGGGCTTGGCCTGGCGGGCGGCCTCCTTGAAGGCCATGGTGCCGGCGATCTTGAAGGCCATCTCCGAGGAGTCGACCTCGTGGTACGAGCCGTCGGTCAGGGTCGCCTTGACGTCGACCATGGGGTAGCCGGCGAGCACGCCGGCCACCAGCGAGGCCTGGATGCCCTGGTCGACCGAGGGGATGTACTCCTTCGGGATGCGACCGCCGGTGATCTTGTCGACGAACTCGTAGCCGCCGCCGGGACCGGTGGGCTCGAGGTCGATCACCACGTGGGCGAACTGGCCGGAGCCGCCGGTCTGCTTGACGTGGCGGTAGACCACCTTCTGGACGGGCCGGGTGATGGTCTCGCGGTAGGCGACCTGCGGCTTGCCGACGGTGGCGTCGACGTTGAACTCCCGGAGCATGCGGTCGACCAGCACCTCGAGGTGCAGCTCGCCCATGCCGGAGATGACGGTCTGGCCGGTCTCCTCGTCGGTGCGGACCTGGAAGGTCGGGTCCTCCTCGGAGAGGGAGAAGAGGGCCTTGCCCATCTTGTCCTGGTCGTCCTTGGTCTTGGGCTCGACGGCCACGTGGATGACCGGCTCGGGGAACTCCAGCTCCTCGAGCACGATCGGCGCGCCGGGATCGCACAGGGTGTCGCCGGTGCGGGTGTTCTTGAAGCCGATGCCGGCCACGATGTCGCCCGCCTCGACGAAGTCGAGGTCCTCGCGGTTGTTGGCGTGCATCAGCAGCAGCCGGCCGGCGCGCTCCTTGTTCGACGTGCGGGCGTTCAGCACCTGGGCGCCCTTGTCGAGACGACCGCTGTAGACGCGGAAGTAGGTGAGCTTGCCACGTGGGGGTCGGCCACGATCTTGAACGCCAGCGCCGAGAAGGGCTCCTTGGGGTCGGGCTTGCGCTCGACCTCCTCGTTGCCCTTCAGGCTGCGGCCCTCCACCGGCGGCAGGTCGAGCGGCGAGGGGAGGTAGTCGACGATGGCGTCGAGCAGCGGCTGCACGCCCTTGTTCTTGAAGGCGGTGCCGTTCAGCACCGGCACGAGCTCGTCGGAGATGGTCGCCTTGCGGATGGCCCGCTTCATGTCCGCCTCGGTGATCTCCTCGTCGCCGAGGAACTTCTCGAGGATGGTGTCGTCGTACTGGGACACCACGTCGATCAGCTGCTCGCGGTACTCCTCGGCCTGGTCGGCGAGGTCGGCGGGGATGTCGACGACCTCCCAGGTGGCGCCCAGCTCCTCGTCGTTCCACACCAGCGCCTGCATGCGTGATCAGGTCGACCACGCCCTGGTAGTTGCCCTCGGCGCCGATCGGCAGCTGCAGCACGGCGACGGTGGCGTCGAGCCGGTCCTTGATGGAGTCGAGCGCCTTGTAGAAGTCGGCGCCCATGCGGTCCATCTTGTTGACGAAGCACATGCGGGGCACGCCGTACTTGTTGGCCTGGCGCCACACCGTCTCGGTCTGGGGCTCCACGCCGGCGACGCCGTCGAACACCGCCACCGCACCGTCGAGCACCCGCAGCGAGCGCTCGACCTCGACGGTGAAGTCGACGTGGCCGGGGGTGTCGATGATGTTGATCCGGTGGTCGCGCCAGAAGGAGGTGGTGGCGGCCGAGGTGATGGTGATGCCGCGCTCCTGCTCCTGGACCATGTGGTCCATGACGGCGCCGCCCTCGTGGACCTCGCCGATCTTGTAGGTCTTGCCGGTGTAGTAGAGGATCCGCTCCGTCGTGGTGGTCTTGCCCGCGTCGATGTGGGCCATGATCCCGATGTTGCGGTACCGCTCGAGCGGAACGTTCTCAGCCATCGCAGTTCAGTCTCTTCATTCGTCGTGCAGTCGTGGTCGACCGGGCAGGTTGGGCGCCGGCTCGATCGTGGGCCCACCGGGGCGTGGCCCGGCCGGTCGGGCTACCAGCGGTAGTGGGCGAACGCCTTGTTCGACTCGGCCATCTTGTGGACGTCCTCACGCCGCTTCACCGAGGCGCCGATGCCGTTGCCGGCGTCGAGCAGCTCGTTGGCGAGGCGCTCGGCCATGGTCTTCTCACGCCGCTGGCGGGAGTAGCCGACGAGCCAGCGGATGGCCAGGGTGTCGGCGCGGCGGCGGCTTCACCTCGACCGGCACCTGGTAGGTGGCGCCGCCGACCCGCCGGCTCTTCACCTCGAGCTGGGGCTTGACGTTGTCGATGGCCCGCTTGAGGGTGGCGATGGGGTCGGCGCCGGTCTTCTGCTCGACGACGGTCGAGCGCGTCGTAGACGATGCGCTCGGCGGTCGAGCGCTTGCCGCGCTGGAGGATCTTGTTGACGAGCTGGGTGACGACCACCGACCGGTAGATCGGGTCGGGCATCAGCTCTCGACGGGGGGCGGGTCCTTTGCGGGGCATCGCTAGTCCTTCTTGGCGCCGTAGCGGCTGCGGGCCTGCTTGCGGTCCTTGACCCCGGAGGTGTCGAGGGTGCCGCGGATGATCTTGTAGCGGACGCCCGGCAGGTCCTTCACACGACCGCCGCGCACCAGGACGATGCTGTGCTCCTGCAGGTTGTGGCCCTCGCCGGGGATGTAGGCGGTGACCTCGTACCCGCTGGTCAGGCGCACGCGGGCCACCTTGCGCAGCGCCGAGTTCGGCTTCTTGGGGGTGGTGGTGTAGACGCGGGTGCACACCCCGCGCCGCTGGGGCGCGCCCTTCAGCGCCGGCGTCTTGCCCTTCGTGGGCTTGTCCTGTCGGCCCTTGCGGACCAGCTGCTGGATGGTGGGCACTGCAACCTCTCGCGGCGGAACGGCGAACGGTCAATGCTACGGGCGTCGGCCCGGATGCGGCAAAAGCGCCGCAGATCTAGGGCCAGGTCGCGTGGACGAAGTACTCGACGGCGCCGTGGTGGCCCCGCACCTCGGACTCCATGGTGGCCACGACGCACCACCCGGCGGCGGTGAGGCCCTCCGCCGCCAGGTCGACCGACGCCCGGGCCTCGGCGGCGTCGGGCAGATCGCCGCGCGCCAGCTCGAACATCGGCTTCACCAGCCCGACCAGGTCGGTGCCGGGGCCGGGCACCTGGTTGGCCGCGACCTGGCGACCGACCTCGCGGAGCGGCAGCTTGGTCACGTCGGCGACGACGATGCCGGGGTGCTCGCCGAGCAGCTCGAGGTCGACGTCGGCCAGGTTGGTCCGCTCGGCGTTGACCACCCGCTCGTCCTGGCGGAGCCGGCCGAGCAGCTGGCCATGGCCGGCGTCGACCGCCCACACCCGACGGGCGCCCCGATCGAGCAGGGCGAGGGTGAACCCACCGGTGCACGCACCGAGGTCGACCGCCAGACGCCCGGCGACCTCGACGCCGAGGCGGTCGAGGGCGTGGCCCAGCTTGCGGACCCCCTGCGGCCGGCGGGGCTGGCGCACCACCAACCGTGCGTCGCGCCGCACCAGCGAGCGCGGGTTGGTGACCACCGCGCCGTCGACGGTGACCCGCAGCTCGGCGATGGCCGCCTCCGGGTCGGGGACGGGTGGATCGAGGTCGGCGAGGGCCTCGATCAGCGGCCGCCGACCACCGGCCCGGCCGCCACGGGAGGGCGGCACGGGCGCGAGGGTCGGGCGGGGCGTTCGGCTACTCGGACGCGGCCTGGTCGCCGACCGGCAGGTTCACCACGTCGGCCACCGCGGCGCCGTCTCCGTCGCCGTCGGCGACCGGGGTCGCCGGCTGGCCGATGCCGGCCAGCCACTCTGCCGGGTCGACCTCCTCCTCGGCGTCGGAGCTGTAGTACTCCATCGGCTCGTAGTCGGGGGCGTCGGTCTCGATGCGGCGGTAGGCCATGGTGCCGGTCCCGGCCGGGATCAGCTTGCCGATGATGATGTTCTCCTTGAGGCCGAGCAGCGAGTCCGAGCGGGACTCGATGGCGGCCTCGGTGAGCACCCGGGTCGTCTCCTGGAACGACGCAGCCGACAGCCACGAGTCGGTGGCGAGCGACGCCTTGGTGATGCCCATCAGCTCGGGGCGACCCTCGGCGGGCTTCTTGCCCTCCTTGCGCGAGCAGCATGTTGGTGTCGCGGAAGACCTTCTGGTCGACCCGCTCGCCGGGGAGGAAGTCGGACTCGCCGGCGTCGGACACGGCGATGCGGCGGGTCATCTGCCGCACGATGAGCTCGATGTGCTTGTCGTGGATCGAGCACGCCCTGGTCCCGGTAGACCTTCTGGACCTCGCTCGACCAGGTACTGCTGGGTCTCGCGGAGGCCCTGGATCTCGAGGAGCTCCTTGGGGTCGCGGGGACCGTCGACGATGGCGTCGCCGGGCTCGATCTCGTCGCCGTCGGCGACCTCGAGCCGAGCCAGGCTGGGCACCACGTACTCGTCGGACTCGCCGTCGTCGCCGACGACGGTGACGACCCGGCCCTTGCCCTCGTCCTCGCCGATGCGGACCGCGCCCGCCGGTGCGGGCGAGGGTGGCCTTGCCCTTCGGGCTGCGGGCCTCGAACAGCTCGACGACTCGGGGCAGACCGCCGGCGATGTCGCCGCCACCGGCGATGCCGCCGGTGTGGAAGGTCCGCATGGTGAGCTGGGTGCCGGGCTCGCCGATCGACTGGGCGGCGATGACGCCGACCGCCTCGCCGAGCTCGATGGTCTTGCCGGTGGCCAGCGAGAGGCCGTAGCATGGCGCCGAGATGCCGAAGTCGGCGTCGTCAGGTGAGCGGCGAGCGCACCCGGACCCGGGTGACGTCGGGGTCGTCGCGGAGGGCGACCAGCTCCTCGTCGCCGACCACGGTGCCGGCGGGGAGCACGGTGCCGTCGGAGAGGGTGACGTCGTCGGCCAGGGTGCGGCTGAACAGCCGGGTCTCGAGGTAGGTGCGCTTGCCGGGCTTGTCGGGGCCGACGTCCTCGAGCCAGATGCCGCGGACCGGGTCGCCCTCGCGGCGGCAGTCGTGCTCGTCGGATGATGAGCTCCTGGGCGACGTCGACCAGGCGCCGGGTCAGGTAGCCCGAGTCGGCGGTGCGCAGGGCGGTGTCGACCAGGCCCTTCCGGGCGCCGGGCGTGGCGATGAAGTACTCGAGCATCGACAGGCCCTCACGGAAGTTGGCCTTGATCGGCCGAGGGATCATGTCACCACGGGGGTTGGCCACCAGGCCGCGCATGCCGGCGATCTGGCGGACCTGCATCATGTTCCCTCGGGCGCCCGAGCCGACCATCATGTCGATGGGGTTGAACTGCTGGGCCTTGAGGCTCTTCTCCATGGCCGCGCGCACCTCGTCGGTGGCCGTCGGTCCAGATCTCGACCTCCTTCTGCCGACGCTCGCCGTCGGTGATGATGCCCCGGCGGAACTGGTCCTCGACCTTCTCGGCCTCCGTCTCGTGGCCGTCGAGGATGCCCGCCTTCTCGGGCGGGGTCTTGACGTCCTCGATGGAGATGGTGAGGCCGGACTGGCTGGCGTAGCGGAAGCAGAGCGTCCTTGATCTTGTCGAGGCTGTCGGCGACCTCGGCCTTGTCGCGCTCGTTGGCGAGCACGTCGACGATGCGGCCCATCTCCTTCTTGTCGACGCGCTGGTTCACGTAGCCGAAGTCGTCGGGCAGGCAGTTGTTGAAGAACAGCCGCCCGGCGGTGGTGCGTCGAGTAGGTCGCGGCCGACCCGTTGGCCGGGGTCTCGACCAGGCGCTCGTCGCGGACGGTGATCAGCGGCGTGCAGGTCGATCTCGCCGCTCTCGTAGGCCCGCTCGACCTGGTCGAGGCGACGGAAGACCTGACCCTCGCCCTTGGCGCCCTCGACCTCCTCGGTGAGGTAGAAGGCGCCGATGATCATGTCCTGGGTGGGCGTGACCAGCGGGCGGCCGTGGGCCGGCGACAGCACGTTGTTGGCCGACAGCATGAGCACCCGGCTCTCGGCCTGGGCCTCGGCGGACAGCGGCAGGTGCACCGCCATCTGGTCGCCGTCGAAGTCGGCGTTGAAGGCGGTGCACACCAGCGGGTGGATCTGGATGGCCTTGCCCTCGACCAGCACCGGCTCGAAGGCCTGGATGCCGAGGCGGTGCAGCGTGGGCGCCCGGTTCAGCAGCACCGGGTGCTCCTTGATGACGTCCTCGAGCACGTCCCAGACCTGCGGGCGGCGCCGCTCGACCATGCGCTTGGCCGACTTGATGTTCTGGGCCAGCTCGCGCGTCGACCAGCTTCTTCATGACGAAGGGCTTGAACAGCTCGAGCGCCATGAGCTTGGGCAGGCCGCACTGGTGGAGCTTGCAGGGTCGGGCCGACCACGATGACCGAACGGCCCGAGTAGTCGACGCGCTTGCCGAGCAGGTTCTGGCGGAACCGGCCCTGCTTGCCCTTGAGCATGTCGGACAGCGACTTGAGCGGGCGGTTGCCCGGACCGGTGACCGGCCGGCCGCGGCGGCCGTTGTCGAACAGGGCGTCGACGGCCTCCTGCAGCATGCGCTTCTCGTTGTTCACGATGATCTCGGGGGCCCCGAGGTCGAGCAGGCGCTTGAGGCGGTTGTTGCGGTTGATGACCCGGCGGTAGAGGTCGTTGAGGTCGGAGGTGGCGAAGCGGCCACCGTCGAGCTGGACCATCGGGCCGCAGCTCCGGCGGGATCACCGGCACCACGTCGAGGATCATGGCCCGGGGGTCGTTGATGCGCCGGGAGCCGTGCTCGTCGCGGCGGTTGAAGGCGGCGACGATCTTGAGGCGCTTGATGGCCTTCTGCTTGCGCTGGGCCGACAGCGGCTTCTGGCCCTCGGGCGGATCGATGGCCTCGCGGAGCTTGACCTCTTCCTCGCTCGAGGTCGATGCGCTCGATGAGCGGCTTGATGCGCGTCGGCGCCCATGCCGCCCTCGAAGTACTCGCCGTAGCGGTCGACGCAGCTCGCGCCAGAGCATCTCGTCCTCGATGATCTTGCGGGGGAAGAGGTCCTTGAACTCGTCGAACGCCCGCTGGACGAGGTCGAGCTCCACCTCGTAGCGCTCGCGGATGGCGGCGAGGTCCTTGTCGGCGGCCTTCTGGCGCGCCTTGAGGTCGGTGTCCTTGGCGCCCTCCTCCTCGAGCTGGCTCGAGCTCGCCCTCGAGCTCCTCGATGCGGCGGGCCAGCTCGAGCTCGCGCTCCTTCTCGATGGCCTCGCGCTCGGCGAGCAGCTCGGCCTCGAGGTTGGGCAGGTCCTCGTGGCGGCGCTCCTCGTCGACCCAGGTGACCAGGTTGGCGGCGAAGTAGATGACCTTCTCGAGCTGCTTGGCCTTCAGCTCCTCACGGGCCTCGGTGCCCATGAGCAGGTAGGCGAGCCACTGAACGGGTGCCGCGCAGGTACCAGATGTGGACCACCGGGGCGGCCAGCTCGATGTGGCCCATGCGCTCGCGCCGGACCTTGGAGCGGGTGACCTCGACGCCGCAGCGCTCGCAGATGATGCCCTTGAAGCGCACCCGCTTGTACTTGCCGCAGTAGCACTCCCAGTCCTTGGTGGGACCGAAGATCTTCTCGCAGAAGAGGCCGTCCTTCTCCGGCTTGAGCGTGCGGTAGTTGATGGTCTCCGGCTTCTTGACCTCGCCGTTGGACCACATGCGGATCGCGTCGGCGGTGGCCAGACCGATCCGCAGCTGATCGAAGTTGTTGACGTCGAGCAACGGGCGTGCTCCCTCTCAGCTCTCGCGTCTCGGCGTCGTGGTCGGCCGGCGCGTCCTCGTTCGTCGCTGTCCCTCGTTCACGGCTCGGCGGGACAGGTCGATGCCGAGCTCCTCGGCGGTGCGGAAGATGTCCTCGTCGAGCTCGCGCATCTCGATCTCCTCGCCGGTCTTGGCGAGGACCTCGACGTTGAGGCACAGCGCCTGCATCTCCTTGATGAGCACCTTGAAGCTCTCGGGGATGCCGGGCTCGGGGATGTTCTCGCCCTTGACGATGGCCTCGTAGACCTTCACCCGGCCGAGGACGTCGTCGGACTTGATGGTGAGCAGCTCCTGCAGGCAGTAGGCGGCGCCGTAGGCCTCGAGGGCCCACACCTCCATCTCGCCGAAGCGCTGGCCGCCGAACTGCGCCTTCCCGCCCAGCGGCTGCTGGGTGATCATCGAGTACGGGCCGGTGGACCGGGCGTGGATCTTGTCGTCGACCAGGTGGGCCAGCTTCAGGATGTAGACGTAGCCGACGGTGATCGGGTTGTCGTAGACCTCGCCGGTGCGGCCGTTGTAGAGGGTGGTCTTGCCGTCGGGCTGGATCAGCCGGCCCCCCTCGCCGTAGTCGTCGTGGGTCGACTCCGGGTGCAGGTTGGTGAGGATCTGCTGGATGGTCGGGTGCTTGCCCGCCCGCTCCTCCTCGTCCCAGTGGGCGCCGTCGAACACCGGCGTGGCCACCAGCGTGGACGGCGGGGTGGTGGGCCGGGTCTTGGCCTCGGTGCCGCGGACCGGCTCGTCGCCGACGTCGCCGCCCTTGTCGACCGTGGTGGCGTCCCAGCCCCAGCGGGCGGCGTAGCCGAGGTGGGCCTCGAGCACCTGGCCCACGTTCATGCGGGACGGCACGCCGAGGGGGTTCAAGATGATGTCGACCGGGGTGCCGTCGGCCATGAAGGGCATGTCCTCGAGCGGCAGGATCTTGCGAGATGACGCCCTTGTTGCCGTGGCGGCCGGCCAGCTTGTCGCCCACGCTGATCTTGCGCTTCTGGGCGACGTAGACCCGCACCAGCTGGTTGACGCCGGGGGGCAGCTCGTGGCTCTCGTCGCGGCTGAACACCTTGACGTCGATGACCTTGCCCTCTTCGCCGTGGGGCACCTTCAGGGAGGTGTCGCGGACCTCGCGGGCCTTCTCGCCGAAGATGGCGCGCAGCAGGCGCTCCTCGGGGGTGAGCTCGGTCTCGCCCTTGGGCGTGACCTTGCCGACCAGCACGTCGCCGGCGCTGACCTCGGCGCCGATGCGGATGATGCCGCGCTCGTCGAGGTCGGCCAGGATCTCCTCGGAGAGGTTCGGGATGTCCCGGGTGATCTCCTCGGGGCCGAGCTTGGTGTCGCGGGCGTCGATCTCGTGCTCGTGGATGTGGATCGAGGTGAGCACGTCGTCGCGCACCAGGCGCTCGGAGAGGATGATGGCGTCCTCGAAGTTGTAGCCCTCCCACGGCATGAAGGCGACGAGCAGGTTCTTGCCGAGGGCCAGCTCGCCGTTGTCGGTCGAGGGGCCGTCGGCGAGGATGTCGCCCTTCTTGACCTTGTCGCCCTCGCGCACGAGCGGCTTCTGGTTGATGCAGGTGTCCTGGTTCGAGCGCTCGAACTTGAGCAGCCGGTAGACCTTGCGACCCACCTTGCGGCCGTCGGCGTTCAGCACCGAGTCGTCGTAGGTGACGACGAGCTGGCTGCCGTCGACCTCGGTGACGGTCGCCGTCGCCGTCGGCGATGATCATGTCGGCGGCGTCGCGGGCGGCCCGGGCCTCGATGCCGGTGCCGATGTAGGGCGCCTCGGCCCGCAGCAGCGGCACGGCCTGCTTCTGCATGTTGGCGCCCATGAGGGCCCGGTTGGCGTCGTCGTGCTCGAGGAACGGGATGAGCGAGGTGGCCACCGAGACGATCTGCTTCGGCGACACGTCCATGAGGTGGACCTCGGTGGGCGGCACGTTGCAGATCTCGGTGGTGGCGCCGAAGAAGACGTCGCGCTCGAGCTGCAGCTTCAGCTCGCCCAGGGTCGCGGCCTGGGGCGAGCGCCGGACCAGCACCCGGTCGTCCTGGAAGGTGCCGTCGGCGTTCAGCGGCGCGTTGGCCTGGGCGACGACGTACTCCTCCTCCTCGTCGGCGGGGAGGTAGATGATCTCGTCGGTGACCTTGCCGTCGACCACCTTGCGGTAGGGCGACTCGATGAAGCCGAACTCGTTGACCCGGGCGAAGGTCGCCAGGGCGCCGATCAGGCCGATGTTCGGGCCCTCCGGCGTCTCGATGGGGCACATGCGGCCGTAGTGGCTGAAGTGCACGTCGCGGACCTCGAAGCCGGCCCGCTCGCGGGAGAGGCCGCCCGGGCCGAGCGCCGAGAGGCGACGGCGGTGGGTGAGGCCCGACAGCGGGTTGACCTGGTCCATGAACTGGGAGAGCTGGCTGGTGCCGAAGAACTCCTTGATGGCGGCCACGACCGGACGGATGTTGATGAGCGTCTGGGGCGTGATCGCCTCGACGTCCTGGGTGGTCATGCGCTCGCGCACGACCCGCTCCATGCGGGACAGGCCGATGCGGACCTGGTTCTGGATGAGCTCGCCGACCGAGCGGATGCGGCGGTTGGCGAAGTGGTCCTGGTCGTCGAGCCGGTAGCCGGGCTCGGCGTTCACCAGGTGCAGCAGGTAGGTGGTGGTGGCCAGCACCTCGCACTGCGACAGCACCGACTGGTCCTCCGCCGGGCGGTCGAGGTCGACCATGGGGAACAGCCGTCCGAGCTTCTCGAGCTCGGGGCCGAGCTTGCGGTTCAGCTTGTAGCGGCCGACCCGGGACAGGTCGTAGCGACGGGGCTCGAAGAAGGCGTTGCGGAAGTAGGCCTTGGCCGACTCGACCGAGGGCGGCTCACCGGGCCGGGCCCGCTTGTAGATCTCGATCAGGGCGCGGTCCTGGTCGGCCATCTCGACGTTGCGGGCCAGGTCGCGGTCCTTGTCGCGCTGCCAGACCTCCTCGTCCTTCTCCCACTGGCCCTCGAGGAAGTCGAAGTCGCGCACGAAGGCGTCGAGGAAGCCGGGGGCGTTCTCCTCGTCGTAGCCGAGGGCCCGCAGCAGCACGAAGATGCTGAGGCGGCGCTTGCGGGCGACCCGGGTGCCGGCGGTGACGTCCTTGCCCGGCTTCTGCTCGACGTCGAACTCGATCCACTCGCCGCGGTAGGGGTGGATGGTGCCGGTGACCAGCTGGTGCTTGGCCAGGTTCCGCAGGCGGAACCGCTCACCGGGCTGGAAGATGACGCCGGGCGAGCGCACGAGCTGGGACACCACGACCCGCTCGGTGCCGTTGATGACGAAGGTGCCCTTGTCGGTCATCATCGGGAAGTCCCCCATGAAGACCGTCTGCTCCTTGATCTCGCCGGTGTTGGCGTTGATGAAGCGGGCCCGGACGAAGATCGGGGCGGAGAAGGTCATGTCCTTCTCCTTGCACTCCTCGACGGAGAACTTCGGCGGCGGCCGCAGGTCCTCGTCGTCGGGATCGAACTCCAGCTCGAGCTGCAGGGTCTCGGTGAAGTCCTTGATCGGGCTGATGTCGTGGAAGGTGTCCCGGAGGCCGTTCAGCAGGAACCACTCGAAGGAGGTCCGCTGGATGGCGATCAGATCGGGGAGCGGGAGCGCTTCGTCGAGGTTCGCGAACGAATAGCGGTCCCGGATGGCAGAGCGGGGGGACAAGGACGACTCCTCGGGCCGAGAGGTCACGCGCGGACACGCGTGCCCGGGCGCGTCTCGTCGACGAGGATGTCGACACAGGAGACACACAGAGGCACGGCTGAACCATGCTAGAGGGCCTGCTCGATCGCAGGCAACCCCGCGAGAGCAGAACCACGACCGGACGGGCGGTCGGGCCGTGAGTTGGGCGAGACGATAAGCCGATCGACCGGATCGGTCAAGGGTTTGCCCGCCCCCGGCTGGGGCCCTGCGCCCGGTCCGGGCGCAGGGCGGCAGCGGGCGAGCTACTTGAGCTCGACGGTGGCGCCGGCGTCCTCGAGGGCGGCCTTGGCCTTCTCGGCGTCCTCCTTGGACGCCTTCTCGAGCACCGGCTTGGGCGCGTTGTCGACCAGGTCCTTGGCCTCCTTCAGGCCCAGGCTGGTGAGGCCGCGCACCTCCTTGATGACCTGGATCTTCTTCTCACCGGCGGAGGTGAGGACGACGTCGAACTCGTCCTGCTCCTCGGCGTCGTCGGGGCGGCGCCGCCGCCACCGGCGGCCGGGGCCGCGGCCACCGCCGCCGGGGCGGCGGCGGTCACGCCGAAGCGCTCCTCGAACTCGTTGAGCAGCTCGCTCAGCTCGAGGACGGTCATGTTCGCGATGGCGTCGAGGATCTCTTCCTTGGTGGCCATGTTCAGCTCTCCTCCGGGGTGTCGGTGGACGGGGTGGCCGGTTCGTCGGCCGCGGTCGTGGCGGCAGCGCCGCCCTGGTCGATGAGGGCCTTGAGCCCGTAGGCGAAGTTGCGGGGAAGCGCCGAGAGCAGGCCGGCGAACTGCTGCATGGGAGCGGCCATGCCCCCGGCCAGGCGAGCCAGCAGCTCCTCGCGAGGCGCCACCTCGGCCAGGGCCCGCACCTCGGCGGCGTCGAGGACCCGGCCGCCGAGCAGGCCGCCCTTCACGACCAGCGCCGGGTTCCCCCGGGCGAAGTCGCGGAGGGCCTTGGCCACGTTGACGGCGTCGCCGTCCACGAAGGCGATCGCCGTCGGGCCCGTGCAGCTGCTGCTCGATCTCGAGCCCCAGCTCGGCGGCGGCGAAGCGCACCAGCGTGTTCTTGTAGATCTTGTAGTCGCCGCCGGCTGCGGTCAGGCTGCGGCGCAGCTCTGCCATGGCCGACACCGACAGGCCCCGGTACTCGGTGAGCACCGCGGCGTCGGCGGCGTCGAGCCTGGCCCGCACCTCGTCGACGATGGCGACCTTCTCGGGTCTCGGGTTGTCCACGGCACCTCCTGGGCGGCTGTTCCTCGCCCGCCTCGCCCGGTGCGCCCACCCCGAAACACGACGACGGGGTGCCCGCACCACGCGCGAACACCCCGGATGCATCATCATCCGCCTCGTCGGGCGGGCCCGTGGGCCCTTTCAGCGCTGGTGCGCACCGGAGGTCTGCGGCAGCGGTCTCGGTTGAGCCGGACACGCTACCGGGCACCGGGCCCGACCGGGAAATCCGGGCCGGGCGGCGGCGCCGCGGCCCGGCCCGCCGGTCGGGCGACGCCGGTCGGCCTCGTCCGCTCAGTCGTCGTCGAGCGGCCGGAGCCGGCCCGGGTCGACCTTGACGCCCGGGCCCATGGTCGACGACACGGTGATGCGCCTCAGGTAGCGGCCCTTGGCCGAGGCCGGCTTGGCCCGCTGCAGCTCGTCGAGCACGGCGCGGAAGTTGGTCTCGAGGTCCTGGGCCGCGAAGCTGGCCCTGCCGACCGGCACGTGCACGTTGCCGTAGCGGTCGGTGCGGTACTCCACCTTGCCGCCCTTGAACTCGCTGACCGCCCGGGCCACGTCGGGGGTGACGGTGCCGGTCTTGGGGTTCGGCATCAGGCCGCGGGGCCCGAGCACCCGGCCGAGGCGACCGACCAGGGGCATCAGGTCCGGCGTGGCGATGGCCACGTCGAAGTCGAGCATGCCGCCCTCGACCTCGGCGGCCAGGTCGTCGGCGCCCACGACGTCCGCCCCGGCCTCGCGGGCGGCGGCGGCCGCGTCGCCCGCGGCGAACACCGCGACGCGCACGTCCTTGCCGGTGCCGGAGGGCAGGCCGACGGTGCCGCGCACCATCTGGTCGGCCTTGCGGGGGTCGACGCCGAGCCGCACCGCCATCTCGACGGTCTCGTCGAACTTGGCCGGCGCCAGCCGCTTCACCAGCTCGAGCGCCTCGCCCACGGTGTGCAGGTGCTCACGGTCGTAGCGCTTGGTGGCGTCGGCGTACTTCTTGCCTGTGGCCATCGGTCCTCCCTCGGTGGACGGATCCGGTCGGGCGAGGTCCTCCCGATCCGGTGGCGGTGGCCGGGCCCGAGGCGGGCCCGAACGGGGTCAGACGACCTTGATCCCCATGGACCGGGCCGTGCCCTCGACCTGCTTCTTGGCGGCATCGAGGTCGTTGGCGTTCAGGTCGGGCATCTTGGTCTCGGCGATCTCGGCGACCTGGGCGGCGGTCACGGTGCCGGCCTCGTCGCGCCCGGGGGCCTGGCTGCCCTTCGACCACCTTGGCCGCCTCGCGGAGCAGGACCGGCGTCGGCGGGGTCTTGGTGACGAAGGTGAAGCAGCGGTCCTCGAAGACCGTGATCTCGACGGGGATGATGGTCCCCCGCTGAGCCTCGGTCTGGGCGTTGTAGGCCTTGCAGAAGTCCATGATGGCCACGCCGTGCGGGCCGAGCGCGGTGCCGACCGGCGGTGCGGGTGTGGCCGAGCCGGCGGGGATCTGGATCTTGACGACGGCCGCGACCTTCTTCTTGGCCATGGACAGGACTGCTTTCTGGCTGGTTCAGGGGACGGTGCAGGCTAGGCGGACCGGTCCGCCGATGCCATTCGACGGGCTCGGCGGCGCGGGCGCCGAGCCGGTGGTCAGAGCTTGGCGACCTGGGAGAAGTCGAGCTCGACGGGGGTCTCGCGGCCGAAGATGTTGACCAGCACCTTGAGCTTGAGCTGGTCCTCGTTGATGTCGATGATCTGACCGGAGAAGTCGGCGAAGGGACCTTCCTTGACCCGGACCGTCTCGCTCATCTCGTACTCGAGGCGCGGCTTGGTCTTGCGGGTCGGGGCCTCATCGCCCTCGGGCTTCACCTGGAGGAACGACTCGACGTCGCGCCGGGGCAGCGGCGTGGGCTTGGTGCCCTGGCCGACGAAGCCGGTGACGCCGGGCGTGTTGCGGATGACGTACCAGGAGTCGTCGTCGAGCTCGCAGCGCACCAGCAGGTAGCCGGGGAACATCTTCTTCTGCACCACGACCCGCTTGTTGTTGCGGAACTCGAGGACGTCCTCCATGGGGATGACGACCTCGTGGATGCGGCCCTCCATGTTCATCGAGGAGGTGCGGGCCTCGAGGTTCTGCTTGACCTTCTTCTCGTAGCCCGACTGGGTGTGGACGACGTACCAGCGGCCGGGTCGCGTCCACGGGTTGTCCACCGGAGCCTTGGGCTCGAGCAGCTGGTCCTCGGTGAGGACCTCGCCGGTCTCGGGATCGATGACCGAGGCCGCCGGCTCGGCGGCCGCGTCCTCGAGGGACCCGTCGGCCACCGCGCTGACCCCACCGGTGAGCGGGGCCGGAGCTTCAGCGACGTCGGAGTCGGAGGCCATCGGATCTGGTCCTTCCTGGGGCGTGGGTTCGGGGTTGCTCATCAGCTCGAGAAGATCCAGAGGACGGCCTTGGACGACCCGAGGTCGAGCAGGGCGATGAACGCGGTCAGGACGACGACGGTGATGAACACCACCACCGAGTAGTTGATGGTCTCGGCCTTGGTCGGCCAGACCACCTTGCGCAGCTCGGCGCGGACCTCGCGGACGAACTCGCGCGGGCCGGTGCGGGCCTCCTTCGGCAGCGGTGCCGGCTGCTTGTTCGGCGCCCGCCGCTTCTCACGCGTGGGCGCGCCCTCGGCGTCGAGGGTGCCCTGGCGCTGCAGCGCCCGCTTGGTCTCTCGGTTCATGGCCATTGAGGCACCGCCTCGGCTCGTCGTCGTGCGGGAAGGATCGTCATCGCATTCTTGCGCCCACCACTGGGCGCAGGTCCAGCAGGGCAGGAGGGACTTGAACCCCCAACCGCCGGTTTTGGAGACCGGTGCTCTACCAGTTGAGCTACTGCCCTCGGCGGTTCAGTACGCCCGGCGAGGCTAGCAGGGCACCCCCCGGCCTCCGACGGCCGGGCCCCCGGGCGCAGCGCCGGAGAACCGGTGCGCTCAACCGGCGAGCGGCAGCCGACCGCGGCGGGACCGGGTGGCGAGCACCAGCGCGCCGGCGGCACCGGCGGCGGTGGCGGCGGCGATGCCGCCGAGGTAGGCGACCCGCCGGCCGGTGAGCAGCGAACGCACGGCGTGGCGCTCGCCGGCCTCCTCGAGGTGGGCGAGGATGTCCGGGAGCAGCCCCGGGGTCGGCACCAGGACGTCGGTCCGCAGGCTGTGCAGGGCCCGCAGCAGCTTGCGGTACTGGGCCACCTCGGCCTGGCAGCGCAGGCACTGCTCGACGTGGCGGCGCTGGACTCGGTCGAGGTGGGCGGTCCCGTCGGCCAGGCCGGCCAGCTCGGTGGCCAGCTCGTCACACGGCGCGGGCATGGCTCGCCTCCTCGCCGAGGTGGGACCGTTCGGGCAGGAGCTGCTCACGCAGCTTGCGGCGGGCCCGGTGCAGCCGGACCTTGGCCGCCGAGTCGGAGATGCCGAGCTCGGCGGCGATGGCGTGGTGGGGCAGGTCGTAGATGTCGCGCAGCACCACGACCGCGCGCAGCTTGGGGGGCAGCTCGAGCAGCGCGGCGTGGAGGTCGGCCCGGAGCGCCGCCACGTTGGCGGAGGTCACGGGGTCGGCGGACGGGCGGTCGTCGACCAGGTCGGTCTGCTCGTCGATGTCGTCGTGGCGGTGCCGGAGGCGCTTGCCCACGTGGGTCGCGGCGCAGTTGGCCGTGATCCGGTAGAGCCAGGTGGTGAACTGGGCATCGCCCCGGAAGCGGCGCAGCCCTCGGTAGGCCCGCAGGTACGCCTCCTGCACCACGTCGCTCGCGTCGTCGTCGTTCCCGGTCAGGCGATGGGCCAGCGTGTAGGTGGCCCGGTACGTGGCCCGCACGAGCTCGTCGAAGGAGTCCTGGTCGCCGGCCTTGGCGGCGGCGACCAGGAGGGCGAGGTCGGCGGGCATCGTGGGGTCTGACCCGGGGGCGGCCACGTCGGTTACCGACGGCGACCGGGTCGCCTAGCGGGTCTCCTTGTGCACGGTGTGGGCCCGGTCCCAGCGGCAGTACTTCTTCATCTCGATGCGCTCGCGGTCGTTGAGCTTGTTCTTCATCGTGATGTAGTTGCGTCGCTTGCAGGTCTGGCACTCCAGGGTGACCTTGACCCGCTTGTCGGTGGCCATGAGCGGTCTCCTCTACTTGATGATCTTGGTGACGCGGCCCGCGCCAACGGTACGGCCACCCTCACGGATCGCGAACCGCAACCCCTCGTCCATCGCGATCGGATGGATCAACTCCACCGTCATCTCCGTGTTGTCACCCGGCATGCACATCTCGGTGCCCTCCGGCAACGCGATCGTCCCGGTGATGTCGGTCGTCCGGAAGTAGAACTGCGGCCGATAGTTCGCGAAGAACGGCTTGTGACGACCACCCTCGTCCTTGGTCAACACATACACCTGACCCACGAACTCGGTGTGCGGCGTGATCGACCCCGGCTTCGCCAACACCTGCCCCCGCTCCACCTCCTCCTTCTTCGTGCCCCGCAACAACGCCCCGATGTTGTCCCCCGCCTGACCCTCATCCAACAACTTGCGGAACATCTCCACACCCGTGCACGTCGTCTTCTGCGTCGGACGGATCCCCACGATCTCGATCTCGTCGCCGGTGTGCAACACCCCCTGCTCCACCTTGCCGGTCACCACCGTCCCCCGACCCGTGATCGAGAACACATCCTCGATCGGCATCAAGAACGGCTTCTCCAGATCCCGCTCCGGCTCCGGCACGAACTCATCCACCGCCTCCATCAACTCCAACACCTGCTGCGCCGCCTCCGCATCACCCTCCAACGCCTTCAACGCCGACACCCGCACCACCGGCGTGTCATCACCCGGGAACTCGTACTCGGTCAGCAGCTCACGAACCTCGAGCTCCACCAGCTCCAACAACTCCTCGTCATCGACCATGTCCACCTTGTTCAACGCCACCACGATCGACGGCACACCCACCTGCCGCGCCAACAACACATGCTCACGCGTCTGAGGCATCGGCCCATCCGTCGCCGCCACCACCAAGATCGCCCCATCCACCTGCGCCGCACCCGTGATCATGTTCTTGATGTAATCAGCATGACCCGGCATGTCCACATGCGCATAATGCCGATTCGGCGTCTCGTACTCCACATGCGAGATGTTGATCGTGATCCCCCGCTGACGCTCCTCCGGCGCCTTGTCGATGTCCTCGAACGGCGTGAACATCGACGACGGATCCGACTCGTGCAACACCTTCGTGATCGCCGCCGTCAACGTCGTCTTCCCATGATCGATATGACCCATCGTCCCGATGTTCAAATGCGGCTTCGTCCGCTCGAACTTCTCCTTGGCCATCAGGCTCCTCCTCTGCTGCGGCCGCGCCGGGTGGGGGTGGGTGAGGGCACGGCGGTTGGGTGGTCGTGGCGACGGTCGGGATCGAACCGACGACCTCTCGATTATGAGCCGAGCGCTCTCACCAGCTGAGCTACGTCGCCGTTCGGTGGTCGAACGAGCCCTCTGTGGGAATCGAACCCACGACCTTTTCCTTACCATGGAAACGCTCTGCCGACTGAGCTAAGAGGGCGGGCGGCCACCCGCGGGCGGGCTGGGCCGACGGACCATCGTAGCGACCGCACCTCCCCGGGACGAACGGGGACCTCGCCACATCGGCAACACCCCCTCCGATCTCAAGTCCCCGCTCGTCCTGCCGACCTTCTGGTGTGCGCTTTGAGCGGATGGTGATCGAGGCGGGCACCAACACCTTCTCGCTCGTCGCCCACCCACGGCTCACCGTCATCGCCGGCGTCGGTCCGGTGGAGCGCGACGCACTGATCGGCGAGTTGCTCGGCTCGCTCGGCAGCAGCCGGCCGGGGGTGCACGCCGAGGTCGTCGACGACCACGGCCGCCGGCTGGCCATCTTCCGGCCCCGCAACGGCCGCCACCTGGTGGTCGACATCGACCAGGCCGTCGACGTGAGCGACGACTACCGCACCGCCGAGGGCCGGCTCGACCTGCTGGCGCACGAGCAGATCGACCACCGCACCTCGCGCCGCTTCCTCCGGCTCACCCGCTCCGACCTGGCCGCCAGCGCCCAGAGCGACGAGCTCGTCCGCCGCCTGGCCGGGTGCGACCAGACCGAGCTGTGGTCGGCGGCGGCCCGGGTCCGGGTCACCGACGACGTGCTCTCCCGCGCCGCGGAGGCCGCCGGATCCGCTCCGGAGGACGCCGAGGTGGTCGAGGAGGTCGAGCAGCGCCACCAGGCGGTGGAGGCGGCGATCGAGGTGAACCGCCGGGTCCGACGCTCGGCGTCGTTGGTGGCCGGCGCCACCTTCCTCGTCGGCATGGCCATCGCCCTCATGGCCGACTTCACCCAGGGCCTGCTGGTGCTGGCCATGGCCGGCATCTCCGTCGGCCTGGCCATCGTGTCGCAGGTCCGCCTCGACCGCAGCGAGGTCGAGGAGCAGTCGACCCTGCAGGCGGCCGGGGCCTCCTCGTACCTCGGGTTCCACCTGCAGCGCCTCGACGGCATGCTCACCGACGGCACCGGTCGCCGCCGGCTGATGGCGGCGGCCTCGGACCACCGTGAGGCCGCCAACCGCTGGGCCGAGCTGGCCGGAGACGTCAGCGTCGACTGGGCCCTCGAGCACCACGACGAGATCGTGGCGGCAGCCAAGGTCGAGCGCGACGTGGCCGCCCTCGACGTCCGGGACCGGGCCAGCTCGATGGGACGCACCGCCGACCTCGCCCACGCCCTGGTCGGGCGCCTGACCCGGGCCGGGAGCCTCGGGCGGACCGGCGAGAGCTTCCCGCTCATCCTCGACGAGCCCTTCGCCGGGCTGGACCCCGAGGTGAAGGCGTCGCTGCTGGAGCTGGTCAGCCGGTCGGCCGGGTCGCCGCAGGTGCTGCTGCTCACCGAGGACGAGGACGTCGCCCAGTGGGCCCGGCTCGAGGCCATGTCCGGATCGCTCTCGGTCTTCGAGCCGATGCCCGAGAGCGAGGACCACGGCGACGAGCACCTCGCCGTCTGAGGCGACCGACCCGTCCCCCCGCTGCCGGACGGCGGCTGCCGGCAGCCGGAGCGGACGACGGCCCCGGGTAGCGTCGCCGCCATGGAGCTCCGGCTGGCCCGCGCGACAGACGCCGAGGCGATCCGGGCCATCTACAACCACCAGGTCACCACCTCGACCAACGTGTTCGACCTCGTGCCCCGCTCGCTCGAGGAGCAGGAGCGCTGGCTGGCCGACCGCTCCGGCGCCTACCCCTGCCTGGTGGCGGTCGACGCCCACGAGGGCGAACCGGCCGTGGTCGGCTTCGGGTCGCTGTCGCCCTACCGCAGCCGGCCCGCCTACTCGACCACCGTGGAGGACTCGGTCTACGTCCACCCCGACCACCAGGGCGCCGGCGTGGGCAAGGCCATCCTCACCGAGCTGGTGTCGCTCGGCGCCAGCCACGGCTTCCACGCCCTCATCGGCCGGATCGTGGGCCACAACGAGGCGTCCATCGCCGTCCACCGGGCGGTCGGCTTCGAGCAGATCGGCGTCGAGCTCGAGGTGGGCCGGAAGTTCGGCTCCTGGCTCGACGTCGTGGTGATGCAGCGGCTGGTCCAGGCACCGGCCGGACCGTGAGCGAGCCCTTCTGGTGGGGGACGACCTCGGCGTCCACCTCGTGCGAGGGAGCGGCGCCGGCCAGCGACTGGGCAGCGTGGGAGCGCGATGGCCGGGTCCCGCCGTCGGGTGACGGGAACGGCTTCGCCGTCGAGCACGCTGCCGATCTGGCGCGCCTGGCCGGCGCCGGCCTGCCGCACCACCGGCTGACCCTGGAGTGGGCCCGCCTCGAGCCCGAGCCCGGTCGGCGCGACGGCGATGCCGTCGACCACTACCGCCGGGTGCTCACCGCCGCCCGCGACGCCGGCATCGCCCCGTGGGCGTGCCTCCACCACGTCAGCCTGCCCGGCTGGTTCAGCATCGACGAGCGGGGCTTCCCGGACGAGCGGAGCCGCGGCTACTACTGGCCCCGGCACGTCGACTTCGTCGCGGAGGCCTTCGGCGACCTGGTCGAGGGTTGGACGCCGGTCCACGACCCGTACGGCTACGCGGTGGGTGGGTTCCTGACCGGGGTGGCCCCGCCCGGGCGGCGCGAGCCCCGCCTCTTCGCCGAGGCGCTCGAGGCGACCCACCTGGCCGACCTCGACGCCGCCCGGCGACTGCGCCAGACGGGCCGGCCGGTGCTGGCGGTGCGCACCGTCTCGCCCCTCACCCCGGCCGACGCCACGCCCGAGGCGGAGGTGGTGACCGGGCGGATCGACCGGGCCATGTGGGGCTGCTGGATCGAGGCCCTCCGCGACGGCGTCCTGGCCGTCCCCGGCCGGGCGCCGATCGAGTCACCGGCGATGCAGGAGGCGATCGACCTGGTCGGGATCAGCTACTTCGGCGCCGCCGCCGTCGGGGCCGACGGCCAGGTCGGGCCCTACCCGCCCGACGCCCGGGTCGGGGCGCTCGGGTACGCGCCGTGGAGCGAGGGGCTCGGGCTCGTCCTGCACCGCCTGGCCGAGGAGCTTCCCGGCCTCCCCCTGGTCGTCGCCGACCACGGGGTCGGCACCGACGACGACGGCTGGCGGGCCGAGGTGCTCCGCGACTCCCTGGCCCAGGTCGCCGGCGCCGTCGCCGACGGCATCGAGGTGCGCGGCTTCTTCCACCGCAGCGCGGTCGACGGCTACGAGTGGCAGCACGGCTTCGACGTCCCCTTCGGCCTCTGGGACCGCGACCGCACGCCCCGCACCGGCTCCCTCGACGTCCTCCGCACCGCCCGGCACGCACTGTCCTGAGTCGCCGCGTCCGGCGATCCTGCGCGAGTCGGGGAGCAGGTCGCGCGACGACGCCCACCGATGGCGGAGCCGGCGCCGCCCGTCGGGCGGCGCCCGGCAACGCGTGGGCCGGGGAGGATTTGAACCTCCGAAGGACAATGCCGACGGGTTTACAGCCCGTTCCCTTTGGCCGCTCGGGCACCGACCCAGAGGGCGCCACCGTAGCGCCTCCCCGGTCCCCGACCGGAAGCCGGTACCGTGGCCGGCCATGCCCAGCTTCGACGTGGTGTCCGAGGTCGACCTGCAGGAGGTCCGCAACGCGGTCGACCAGGCGGCCCGCGAGATCGGCAACCGGTACGACTTCAAGGGCACCGACAGCCAGATCGAGCTCGACGACCACCAGATCACCCTGCAGTCCTCGAGCGAGGACCGCCTCGACGCCCTGCGCACGGTGCTGGAGGAGAAGCTGGTCCGCCGCAAGGTGTCGCTGAAGGCCCTCGACTACGGCAAGGTCGAGGAGTCCTCCGGCGCCCGGGCCCGCCAGGTGGCGACGCTCACCGCCGGCATCTCCTCGGACAAGGCCCGGGAGCTCAACAAGTTCATCAAGGGCCTCGGGCTGAAGGGCATCCAGTCGCAGGGCCAGGGCGACCAGCTGCGGGTCACCGGCAAGAAGCGCGACGACCTGCAGGCGGTGATCCAGGAGCTCAAGGGCGGCGACTTCGGCGTGCCCCTGCAGTTCCAGAACTTCCGCGACTGACCATCGCGACGACCGTGGCGCCCGGCTCGGGCGCCGACGGCGCCGTGTCGAAGAGATCCGGGGCTGGTCGGCCGAAGGGCCGGACGACCGACCAGTCCCCGGAGATCTACTGCCAGTCGCCGCCGCGCAGGCGGGCGACCCGCTGCTCGGTCGGCGGGTGGCTCGACCAGAGGTTCTTGAACTGCATCCGCTGGCCGGAGAACGGGTTGACGATGTACGCCTGGGCGTGGGCCGGATCGACCCGGCTCGGCACCTGGCGGGCGCCGGCCTCGAGCTTCTCGAGGGCCCGGGCGAGCGGTTCGCCGGTGCCGAGCAGGCGGGCACCGCTGCGATCGGCCTCGTACTCACGGCTGCGGGTCAGGGCGAGCTGCAGCATCATGGCGGCCACCGGGGCCAGGACGAGCAGGGCGATCTGACCCAGGGCGCCGCCCTCGCGGTCGCGACCGCCGCCGCCGAACATGGCGCCCCACATGGCCATCCGGGCGAGGAAGGTGATGCCCATCGCCACCGCGGCGGCGACCGAGCCGATCAGGATGTCCCGGTTGTGGACGTGGCTGATCTCGTGGGCCAGCACGCCCTGCAGCTCGTCCCAGGTCAGGAGGTCGAGGATCCCCTGGTTGACGCAGACCGCGGCGTGCTCGGGGTTGCGCCCGGTGGCGAAGGCGTTGGGCTGGGGGTCGGGCGAGATGTAGAGCTGCGGCATCGGCATGTCGTTCCGGACGCACAGGTCGCGCACGATGGCGAAGTACTGCGGCATCTGCTGCTCGGTGACCGGCACCGCCCGGGCCGCCTTGATGGCGAGCTTGTCGCTGAACCAGTACGAGCCGCCGCAGAACAGGATGCCGAGGCCGAGCCCGATGGCCGCGCCGCCCGAACCGCCGAGGGCGCCGCCCGCCACGATCAACAGGCCGCCGATGGCCGCCAGCAGCACCACGGTCTTGAGGTTGTTCTTCATGGTCGTCTCCGTCGCCGCCCGGGTGGGCGGCTGCCCGGGCGACGGTACGGGAGCGAGGGAAAGCCCGGATAAGGAGGACCGGATCGTGGCGGGCGGGGTAACGCCCTCAGTCGTAGTACCCGGAGTGGATGTAGACGCAGGGGACGCCCTCGCTGCGGAACATGGCGACGTTGCGGCGGTCGTCCTCGAAGGCCAGTCGGAGGTCCAGCCCGTAGGCGCGCAGCTCGGTGACCGATCGTCGCTTGAACTCGCTCGACACGCCGTAGTCGCCGTAGTCGCGGATCATCAGCAGGTCCCACCGCAGCTCCCGGTTCCGGCCCAGCCACCCGAGGGTCTGGCGCTGGACCCGGATGGGCCGCGCGGTGAGGAGCACGATCCGCAGGTCCCGGTCGAGGCAGGCGGCGGTCCGGGCGACCTCGGCGATCAGGGGGTCGTCGCCGCACGCCTCGAAGAAGGCGTCCCAGTCGCGGTAGGGCCGCTGGAGCAGGTGCTGACGCCCGGCGGCATCGGACAGCACGCCGTCGAGGTCGAACACGACGGCGGGCCCCGGCTCGACCGGACCGGCGCGCCAGTGCCAGTTGTCAGGGACGTCCATCGGCGGCGGGCTCAGTCCTCCGACGGCGCCGCCGCGGCCCGCTTGCGGATCTCGTCGACCACGGTCGGGTCGGCGAGGGTCGTGGTGTCGCCCAGGTCGCGACCCTCGGCCACGTCGCGGAGCAGCCGCCGCATGATCTTGCCGGAGCGGGTCTTGGGCAGGTCGTCGGTGAAGATGATCGTCTTCGGCCGGCTGATCTTGCCGATCTTGTCGGCCACGTGGCCGCGCAGCTCCTCCCCCAGCTCGTCGGAGGTCTCCTGCCCGCCCTTGACGGTCACGTAGGCGATGATCGCCTGGCCGGTGGTGTCATCCTTCGCCCCTACCACGGCGGCCTCGGCGACCTTGGGGCTGTCGACCAGCGCCGACTCGACCTCGGCGGTCGAGATGCGGTGGCCGGAGATGTTCATCACGTCGTCGACCCGGCCGACCACCCACAGGTAGCCGTCGGCGTCGAGCTTGGCCCCGTCCCCGGCGAAGTAGCGGCCCTCGAAGCGGCTCCAGTAGGTGTCCCGGTAGCGCTGCTCGTCGCCGTAGATGCCGCGCAGCATCGACGGCCACGGCCGGGTGAGGGTGAGGTAGCCGCCACCCCGCTCGAGGCGCTCGCCCTGCTCGTCGACCAGCTCGGCGCCGATCCCGGGGAGCGGGAAGGTGGCCGAACCGGGCTTGGTGGTGGTGGCACCGGGCAGCGGGGAGATCATGATGGCGCCCGTCTCGGTCTGCCACCAGGTGTCGACGATCGGGCAGCGGCCGCCGCCGATGTGCTGCTGGTACCAGACCCAGGCCTCCGGGTTGATGGGCTCGCCGACGGACCCGAGCACGCGGAGGGAGCTGAGGTCGTGCTTCTCGGGCTCCTCGGTGCCCCACTTCATGAAGGTCCGGACAGCGGTCGGGGCGGTGTAGAGGATCGTGATGCCGTACCTCTCGACCAGCTCCCAGAAGCGGTCCCGACCGGGGGTGTCGGGCGTGCCCTCGTACATGACCGAGGTCGCGCCGTTGGCCAGCGGGCCGTAGACGACGTAGCTGTGGCCGGTGACCCAGCCGATGTCGGCGGTGCACCAGTAGACGTCGGTCTCGGGATGGAGGTCGAAGACGTACTTGTGGGTGAAGGCCACCTGGGTCAGGTAGCCGCCCGTGGTGTGCATGATGCCCTTGGGCTTGCCGGTGGTGCCCGAGGTGTACAGCAGGTAGAGGAGGTCCTCGCTGTCCATCGCCTCGGGAGGGCACTCGGCGTCGACCCTCTCCATCAGCTCGTGGTACCAGTGGTCGCGACCGTCGGTCATCTCGATGTCGGCCTCGCCGCCGGACGACGCGATCCGGTCGACCACCACCACGTGCTCGATGCTCGACGTGTCGGCCAGGGCCACGTCGGCGGTGGGCTTGAGCAGGCCCGGCTTGCCCCGCCGCCACCCGCCGTCGGCGGTGATCAGCACCTTGCACTGCGAGTCGTTGATGCGATCGGCGAGCGACGACGCCGAGAAGCCACCGAAGACCACCGAGTGCGGCGCGCCGATCCGGGCGCAGGCCAGGAGGGCCACGGCCAACTCGGGGATCATCGGCAGGTAGATGGCGACCCGGTCGCCCTTGACGACGCCGAGCCCCTTGAGGACGTTGGCGAAGCGCTGCACCTCGGCGAGCAGGTCGGCGTAGGTGATGGTGCGGGTGTCGCCTGGCTCGCCCTCCCAGTGGAAGGCGACCCGATCGCCGATCCCGGCCTCGACGTGGCGGTCGAGGCAGTTCTCCGAGACGTTCAGGGCGCCGCCCACGAACCACTTGGCGAAGGGCAGGTCCCACTCGCAGATCGTGGACCAGTCCGACCGCCAGGTGAGCAGGTCGGCGGCCTGGCGGGCCCAGAAGCCCTCCGGGTCGGCGGCGGCCTCGTCGTAGATCTCGGCGCCGGTGACGAGGGCGTCGGTCTTGAAGTCGGCCGGCGGCGGGAACGTGCGCTCCTCGAGCAGGTAGTCCTCGATGGTTGCGCCGGAGCTCATCCCCTGGTCAGGCATCGACCTTCCTCTCCTCACGTCGCCGGTGGCATCGGTCACCCTACCGACGAGACCCGCCGGCGTCGCTGGCTCCGAAGCGAGCCCGCCGACCTCGATCGACGCCCCGGGTACGGTCCCCCGGATGGACCTCGGGTTGCAGGGACGCCGGGCGCTCGTCACCGGCGCGTCGCAGGGCATCGGACGGGCGATCGCGGCCGGGTTGGCGACCGAGGGGGCGTCGGTCGCGGTCAGCTCCCGCTCGCGCGAGCGGATCGACGCCACCGCCGGCGAGATCGGCGCCGTCGGGCTCGTGTGGGACAGCGCCGACGTCGACGGCGCCCCCGGCCTGGTGGCGGGCGTGGAGCAGGCGCTGGAGGGCCCGCTCGACGTGCTGGTGTGCAACACCGGCGGCCCACCGGCTGGTCCCGACCCGCTCGGGTTCAGCGCCGAGCAGTGGGATGCCGCCCATCGCTCGCTCGTCCTGGCCCCGATGGCGCTTGCCGGGGCGGTGGTGCCGGGCATGCGGGAGCGCGGGTGGGGGCGGGTCCTCAACGTGGCCTCGACCTCGGTGCGGGAGCCGATCGGGAACCTGATGCTGTCGAACGCCGAGCGGTCGGCGGTGGTGGCCGGTTGGAAGACGATCTCCCGTGCCGTGGCCGCCGACGGGGTCACCGTCAACACCGTCCTCCCGGGGGCCATCCTCACCGACCGCCTGATCAGCCTGGCCGGCAGCGAGGAGGCCGCCCTCGACGCAGCCCGCGCCTCGGTGCCGGCCGGTCGGCCGGGACGGGTCGAGGAGTTCGCCGCCGTGGCGGTCTTCCTCTGCAGCGCGGCGGCGAGCTACGTCACCGGCGTCGCCCTCCCGATCGACGGCGGGCGGCTGCACGCCGTCTGACCCGATCGGCGGCCGGCCCGCCAGGCGGTGGACCCGGTCAGACCACCCACTCCAGCACCCGGAAGCCGCCCAGCCCGGCGGGGTCGAGCAGCGCCTCGGCCTCGGACACACGGCTGCGGGCCCGGAGCGCGACCAGGTCCCCGACGGCCGCCCGTTCGGCCCAGGTCCGGCGCCCCTCGGCCACCAGCTCGTCGATGCCGTGGGCGTGCAGGAACTCGGCCTGGGAGCGGTCCAGGGTCGGGGCGGCGACGCGAGCGAGCTGGTCGACGCAGACGTCGGCGGTGAGGTCCTGCCGTCCGAGCTGCTCGAGCGGAGCGCGCCCGCGCTGGTGGCCGGCGTAGGTGCGCAGCCAGTCGCGCCAGGGCCGCCCGGCCAGGGCGGCGGTACCGGCCGCGTAGTCGACGACGACGACGCGACCCCCGGCGCCGGCGACGTCGAGGGCCCGGCGCAGCCAGCCGGCGGCCTCGTCCTGCACCGGTATCCTCGCCCCTGGCGCAGCGGCCGGCGCCAGCCGCTCGGCCAGCTCGACCAGCAGGTCCGACGCCGGCACGAGCTGCTCGACCAGGGCGCCGCCCTCCAGCCGGACCAGGACCTCGTCCCACCCCACCTCGGCACGGGCGAGCAGTCGGAACGGCAGGTTGTCGAGGAGCTCGTTGGCCAGCACGACCACCGGCGGCGGCGCCGCAGGCAGGTCCGACAGGGACACCACGATCGGTCCCAGGTTCCGCTCCGGACCCGGTTCGTCCACCTCCACCCCGTCCGGCGAGGTTGGTCCGAAGGCGAGGGCGGCGTCGACGACGTCGAGGTGCTCGCGCTGGCGGGCGCGGAGGGCGGCCGACCGCTCGACCAGCACGTAGCGCAGCGCCCCGCCGCAGGCCGGCGCGGCGGCCAGCACGGACTGGGCCAGCGCGCCGCGCCCGGCGCCGGCCTCGACCACCACGAAGGGGTCGGGAGCACCGGCCGCCGACCACCACGAGTCGAGGGCTCGGGCCACCACCGCGCCGAACAGCGGACCGACCTCCGGGCCGGTCAGGAAGTCGCCGCGACGCCCGGCCTCGCCGCCGGCGGCGTAGAAGCCAAGCTCGGGGTGGTACAGCGCGGCCTCGACCACCTCGTCGAACGGCAGTGGCCCGCGTCGGCGGATCCGGGCCGCCAGCACCTCGGCGACCCCCTCCACCGGGCCCCTACCGGCCGAGGGCGGTGAGGTTGCTGGCGACGTCGCCCAGGTTGGCGACGATCTGCGGGAGCACGCCCAGCACCACCGTCGCGATGACCGAGAGGGCCACCGCGGTGACCAGCGCGCCCGGCACCTTGACCGGCGCCCGGTCGCCGTCGGGCGGCTCGTCCATCCACATCGTCCGCACCAGGTTGGCGTAGTAGAAGAGCGCGATCACCGAGTTCAGGCCGACCACCACGCCGAGCACGGTGCCGCCGCTGGTGTTGCCCTGCAGCACCGCCCGGAAGACCTCGAACTTGGCGAACCACCCGCCGAAGGGCGGGATGCCGGCCAGGGCGAACAGGAAGATGCTCATGCACGCCGCCAGCCCGGGGGCGTACTGGCTGAGCCCGGCCCAGGAGGAGATCTCACCCGACCGGGTCCGGCGGCTGACGGCGATCACCACCGCGAACGCCCCGAAGTTCATGGCCGTGTAGACGATCAGGTACACGACCACGGCGGCGATCGACTCGCTGGCGTTGCCCTTGTGCCCGGCCACCGCCAGCGGAGCCAGCATGAAGCCGGCCTGCGCGACCGACGAGTAGGCGAGGAGCCGGACCACGTTGGTCTGGCGCAGGGCGACGAGGTTGCCGACGGTCATGGTGGCGGCGGCCAGCACCCACATCAGCGGCCCGTAGACGTCGCTCTGGCCGAAGAAGGCGATGAAGATCAGCTGGAGGATGGCGACGAAGCCGGCCGCCTTCGAGGCGACCGAGAGGAAGGCGGTGATCGGTGTCGGCGCCCCCTCGTAGGTGTCCGGCGCCCAGTTGTGGAACGGCACCGCCGAGACCTTGAAGCCGAACCCGACCAGCACGAAGACGATGCCGAGGCTGGCCGCCGGCGTCGCCCCGAAGCTGCCCTGCAGCTGGGCGCCGATCTCGCGCAGCAGCGTCGTGCCCGTGCCGCCGTAGATCAGCGACATGCCGTAGAGCATCACCGCGGTGGCGAAGACGCCCATCAGGTAGTACTTCATGCCCGCCTCGTTGCCCTTGAGGTCGCGCTTGCGCCAGCCGGCCAGCAGATAGGCGGGGATCGACAGGAGCTCCAGGGCGACGAACATGGTGATGAGGTCGCGAGAGCTGGCCATGACGCTCATGCCGAGCACCGACGAGAGCAGGAGCAGGTAGTACTCCCCCTCCCAGTAGTCGCCCTCGGCCACGTAGTTGGTCGAGAGCAGCACCGTGAGGTACCCGGCGACGATGAACACGCCCTTCATCACCAGGGCGAACTTGTCGACGGTGAAGGCCCCGCCGAACAGCCCGCGGTCGGTGCCGTCGACGGCCAGGGTGATGACCGGGATCATGGCGCCGAGCAGCCCCAGACCGGCGAGGGCGGAGACGAGCCACTTCTGGGCGGGTTCGGTGAAGAGGTCGACGAGCAGCAGGACCGCGATGGTGACGGTGAGCACCGCCTCGGGGGCGAGCGCGTGCCAGTCGATGTGGGGGGCGGTGAACCCCTGGGACTGGGCCAGCAGGTGGGCGAGCACCGGCGGCGACCTACCGGCCCAGCGCCGTGAGCTGGTGGACGACGGCGCTGTCGGTGACGTGGAAGATGGCGTTCGGGTAGACGCCGAAGACCAGGATCAGCAGCAGCATCGGCGTCCAGGCGATGTAGTCGGTGAGGTGCATGTCGGAGATCTTCACGCCCTCCCACTCCGCCTTGGGCGTGCCGAAGGCGACCCGCTGCAGCAACCAGAGCAGGTAGCCGGCGGCGAAGATCGTGCCGATGGCGGCGATCACCATGTAGGTCCGGTACAGCGGCACGTTGAGCCCCGCCGCCGGGCTGTAGGCCGACAGGATGGCGGGGAACTCACCCCAGAAGCCGGCCAGGCCGGGCAGGCCGAGCGAGGCCATGACGCAGAACCCGAGCAGCCAGCCCATGCGCGGCGCCTGCAGCAGCAGTCCCCCCAGCCGCTTGATCTCGAGGGTGTGGAACCGCTCCTTCACCGACCCGGCGAGGAAGAAGAGCATGCCGGTGATCAGGCCGTGGGCGACCATGCCGAACACCGCGGCGTTGATGCCGAAGGAGGTCAGCGTCGAGATGCCGAGCATGACGTAGCCCATGTGCGCCACCGACGAGAAGGCGATCAGCCGCTTCATGTCGGTCTGGGCCAGGCAGCCGAGGGCGCCGTAGATGATGCCGATGACCGCCAGGGTGGCGATGACCGGGGCCCACTTCTGGGCGGCGGCGGGGAGCACCGGGATGGCGATGCGGATGAAGCCGTAGCTGCCGAGCTTCAGCAGCACCGCGGCCAGGATGACCGAGCCCTGGGTCGGCGCCTGGGTGTGGGCGTCGGGCAGCCAGGTGTGGAACGGGAACATCGGCACCTTGATGCCGAAGCCCAGGAACATCCCTCCGAAGATCAGGATGCCGGTGCTCTTGACCAGGCCGGCGCCGTGCCACTGGGCCAGGGCCGGGATGCTGAAGGTGTGCAGCGGCTGGCCGCCCGGACCGGTGGCCAGGAAGTAGATGGCGAGGAAGCTGACCAGCATCAGCGCCGAGCCGAACAGCGTGTACAGGAAGAACTTGATCGACGCGTACTGGCGCTGCTCGCCGCCCCAGACCCCGATCATGAAGTACATCGGGAGCAGGACGACCTCGAAGAACACGAAGAAGAGGATCAGGTCCTCGGCGCAGAAGGTGCCGACCATGCCGGTCTCGAGGACCAGGGCCAGGATCAGGAAGCCCTTCGGGTTGTGCGGCTCGGGGAAGTGGTTCCACGAGTAGATGACGACGAGCGGCATGATGAACGCCGTCAGCAGCAGCAGCGGCAGGGCGATGCCGTCGATGCCGACGATGTAGCGGCTGTTGATCAGGGGGATCCAGCTCTTGTCGACCAGCTGCTGCAGGCGGCTCGAGTGGTCGAAGTCGAACACCACCGTGCAGGCGATGGTCGCCGCGAACACGCCGAGGGTCGTGAGCAGGGCCACGACCTTGTGCCAGCTCTCGTTGGCCTTGGGGATGAGCATCAGCACCGCGGCGCCCACCAGCGGCAGGAAGATGGCGACGCTCAGTCCCCAGTGCTTGATGACCTCGGACATGGACGGGATCCCTCGTTGCTCAGTGGACGATGACGAACACGGCGGCCAGCAGGGTGGCGCCGGCGAACAGGTAGGCGCCGTAGGTCTGGACCTTGCCGGTCTGCTCCTTGCGCAGCACCTGGCCGGAGGCCTCGGCGCTCTGCCCGGTGCCGTTCACGATGGTGTCGACCACGCCCTGGTCGATCTTGTCGTAGACGAACTGGCCGGCCCGGCGGGCGCCGATGCCCGCCCCGTTGACCACGCCGTCGAGCACGTGCTGGTTGAACCAGTAGGCGGCCCGGGCCACGGGGCCCTTGAGGCCGCCGGCGATGATGTTGGTGTAGAGGATGTCGAGGCCGTACTTGTTCTCGAGGATCCGGTAGCCGGTGCGGGCCAGGCGGCTGCGCCCCGTGATGCCGTGCGGGCCCCGTCCCTGCCAGTACCAGAGGTAGGTCACGATGACGGCGACCACCGCGATGGCGGTGGAGCTGAGGGCGGTGACCACGTTGAAGTCGACCGCGGTGACGGTCGGGAAGTAGGCGCCGGTGGGCTGCACGTAGTGCTCGAACCGGAGGTTGAAGCCGTCGCCGAGGACGTGGAACGGGAAGTTGGCGAACCCGGCGATCACCGACAGGCCGGCCAGCAGGTAGAGCGGCACCAGGATGCGGGGGCCGGACTCGTGGGGGGTGTGGGCCTTGGCCGCACCCCGTGCCTCGCCCCAGAAGGCGTAGTAGAGGACCCGGGTCATGTAGGCGCAGGTCAGGAAGGCCCCGATCGCACCCATGATCAGCGCGAACTGGTAGCCGAACTGGCCGGAGCCGGCCAGGATCTCGTCCTTCGACCAGAAGCCGGCCAGCGGGAAGATGCCCATGAGGGCGCCGGTGGCCACGAGGAAGGTGGCGAAGGTCCTGGGCATGGTCTTGCGCATGCCGCCCATGTCCTGCTTCATGTCGAAGCTGTGCACGGCGTGGCTGAGCGAGCCGGCGCCGAGGAACAGGCAGGCCTTGAAGAAGGCGTGGGTGAAGAGGTGGAAGAGGGCACCGGTGTAGGCGCCGACGCCGAGGGCCATGACCATGTAGCCGAGCTGGCTGATGGTCGAGTAGGCGAGCACCTTCTTGATGTCGTTCTGGACGAAGGCGAGCAGCGCCCCGAAGACGATGGTGATGGCGCCGACCACCGCCATGAGGTTGATGTTCGAGCTGCCGATCTGCAGGCCGTGCCAGAACACCGGGTACAGGCGCGAGATCATGTAGATGCCGGCCACGACCATGGTGGCGGCGTGGATCAGCGCCGAGACCGGCGTCGGGCCGGCCATGGCGTCGGGCAGCCAGGTGTGCAGGATGAACTGACCGGACTTCGACATGACCGCGGCCATGAGCGCGCAGGCGGCCACCAGCAATCCGAGGTGGGTGATCTGGCCGCGGTTGGCCATCTCGTTGATCGACACGATGTCGAACTTGCCGCCCGACACCCAGAACAGGGTGATGACGCCGGTGAGCAGGCCGACGTCACCGACGCGGTTCGTGAGGAACGCCTTGAGGGCGGCGTCGGAGTTCGGCTTCTCCTCCCACCAGTGACCGATCAGCGCGAACGAGCACAGGCCGACCAGCTCCCAGCCGACGATGAGCTGCAACGTGTTGGTGGTGAGCACGAAGAAGAGCATCGAGGCGGTGAACAGGCTGAGGAACGCGAAGAAGTGCGTGTAGCGCCGGTCGCCGGCCACGTAGTCGGTCGAGTACACGTGCACCAGCAACGAGACGAAGGTGACGACGATCAGCAACATGGCCGACAGCCCGTCCACCAGCGATCCGACCTTGAAGGTGGTGCCGCCGTTCTGCAGCCACGTGGTCTGGGTGAGCACCGGGGCGGTGGCATGCTCGCCCTCGCCGCCGGCGGCGCCCTCGCCGGAGGTCGGGGACCCCTCGTGGCCCTGGGTCGACGATGCGGGGACGGCGGCCGCCCGGCCGTGGTGGGGGACCGTCGCCGCCGCGTGCTCGCCGCCGGAGCTCGACGGGTGGTCGACCCGGTGGATCCAGCCGTAGCCGACCGAGAGCGCCAGCACGAAGGCGATGGCGACGGCGGCGATGCCGATCTCGGAGCCCCCCTTCGGGAGGCGCTTGCCGAAGGCGATGATCAGGAAGAACGACAGCGCCGGGATGGCCGGGATGATCCATGCGTGGGAGAGCACCGGGTCAGCCCTTCATGAGGTCGACCTGGTCGAGGTCGACGCTGCGGCGGTTGCGGTAGATCACCAGCACGATGGCCAGGCCGACACCGACCTCGGCGGCGGCCACCGCGATGACGAACAGGGCGAAGACCTGACCGGCCAGGTTCCCGGTCGTGGCCGAGAAGGCGATGAGGTTGATGTTGACCGCGTTCAGGATCAGCTCGATCGACATCAGGACCATGACGCCGTTCTTGCGGACGATGACGCCGTACACCCCGATGCAGAACAGGGCGGCGGCGAGCAGCAGGAACTCGTTGAGCAGCATCGTCAGTCCCGGCGGGCGATCACGATGGCGCCGACGAGGGCGGCGGTCAGCAGGACGGAGATCACCTCGAACGGCAGCAGGTACTGGGAGAAGATGGCGTCGCTGATCACCGACGAGCGCCCGATGGCGACCTGGCGGGGCAGCCGGTCGCCGCCGAAGGTGTCGAGCAGGGTGTAGCCGAGCAGCCCCGCGAGCAGCAAGCCCACCAGGGCGCCGCCGTACCAGTTCGGGTGGGTGTGCCGGGTCTCGCCCCGGATGGGCGCCCGGGTCAGCATGACCCCGAAGAGGAACAGCACGACGATGGCGCCGATGTAGACGATCACCTGGACGACCGCCACGAACTCGGCCGCCAGCAGGATGTACTGGGCGGCCGCGCCGGCCAGCACCAGCACCAGGAACAGGGCGGCGTGGACCACGTTGCGGGTCGTGACGACCCGGATGGCCGCGTAGATCATCACCGCGGCGATGACCCCGAAGCCGACGTTCTGCGCCACCTGCACGGGCGCGTCCGCGTTCGCCGTGGCAAGGATCATGCAGAGACCGTCCGGGATCGGCCGGCAGCGTCGACGAGGTTCGTGAGGCTGCGCAGCCCGCCAGGCGAAGCAGCAGCGACGACCCGCCGACCATCGGCGAAGCCGGACCTGAGGAGCGACGCGACGAAGGTCGAAGGGAACCCGAACGAAGGGAGGCAGGTCGAGTTCAACGCGGCACCTTCTTCACCTTCGCCTGGCTGCCGGACTCGTAGGGCTCGAAGTCGGGGACGGTCTCCATCCACTCGGCCAGGCGGTCCTTGTCGTGGAGCAGGTCGGCGATGCGGGGCTCGGAGTACTCGTACTCGGGGCTCCAGAACAGCGCCTCGAAGGGGCACACCTCGACGCAGATGCCGCAGTACATGCAGAGGGCGTAGTCGATGTCGAAGCGGTCGAGCGCCGAGACGGTGCGCTCCTTGCCGCCCGGGCGGCGGGGCGGCGCCTTGTGCTTGTGGCCCTCGATGTAGATGCACCAGTCGGGGCAGCTCCGCGCGCAGAGCATGCAGACGGTGCAGTTCTCCTCCTTGAGGGCGATGACCCCCCGGGCCCGGGGGGCCGGCTCCTCCTTCTCGTGGGGGTACTGCACGGTGGCGGCCCCCGAGGAGGGGTTCGGCAGCAGGCGCTTGGCGCCCTTGTGCGGGAAGGTCGTCTTCAGGGTCTCGCCCATGGTGACGGCCAGGCCCTTGACCAGGCCCGGGACCTTCGGCAGCGACGGCTTGGGAGGCATCAGAAGGCCACCTTCAGGATCATGGTCGCGAAGATGTTCACCAGCGAGATGGGGATCAGCACCTTCCAGGCGAAGCGCTGGAGCTGGTCCTCGCGGAACCGGGGGTAGGTGAAGCGGACCCAGAAGATGATCCCGCCCAGCACGGTGATCTTGGCCAGCAGGATGATCGGCCCGAGCACGTTCATGTAGTTGGCGGTGAGGTCGAGGCCGGGGAGGTACCACCCGCCGAGGAACAGGGTGGCGGCCAGGGCGGCGAAGGCCCCGGCGGAGGCGAACTCGCCGATGAAGAAGAGCAGGAACCGCAGGCCGGAGTACTCGGTGATGTAGCCGGCGACCAACTCGGACTCGGCGATCGGCATGTCGAACGGGGTCTGGGTGAGCTCGGCCTGGGTGGCGATCATGAAGACCACGAACCCGACGATCTGGGTGACGATGAACGGGTTGCCGAGGGCGCTGAAGCCGAACATGGACCCGTCGGCCTGGGCGGCCACGATCCCCTGCAGGTTGAGGGTGCCCGCCTGGATGACCACGCCGATCACCGCCAGCACCATGGGCAGCTCGTAGGCGATCAGCTGGCCGGCCGCCCGCAGGCCGCCGAGCAGCGAGTACTTGTTGGCCGAGGCCCACCCGGCGACGAGGATGCCGATCACCGAGATCGACGAGACGGCCAGGGCGTAGAAGATGCCGGCGTCGAGGTTGGCGAAGTAGGCGTCCGGGCCGAAGGGGATGGCCAGGTAGACGAGCAGGACCGAGCCGACGACCAGGTACGGGGCCAGCTTGAACAGCCGCCGGTCGGCCGAGTCGGGGACGATGTCCTCCTTCTGGAGGGACTTGCCCACCTCGGCGAACAGCTGCATCGAGCCGAACGGACCGGCCTCCATGGGCCCGAGCCGGCTCTGCATGAAGCTGATCATCTTGAAGAGGAACAGGTAGACGAAGGTGCCGGCCGGCAGCAGGACGGCGGCGAGCACCCCGATCGAGCGCAGGATCGACTGCTGCCAGTACGCCAGGTGGATGCCGAGCACCACGTCGGTCACGCCGGTCACCGGTCGATGTCGCCGAGGATGAAGTAGAGCGAGGCCAGGATCGTGATCACGTCGGGCACGTACACGCCGCGGGTCACCCACGGGACGATGGAGATGTTGGAGAAGCTGGGGGTGCGGATCTTGACCCGGAACGGGCCGAGGTCGCCCTTGCTCACGACGTAGTAGCCCATCTCGCCGAGCGGGTTCTCGGTGGCGACCCACGCCTCGCCGGCGGGCACCTTGATGATGCGCGGCACCTTGGCCATGATCGGGCCGGACGGGATGCCGCCGAGCAGCTGCTCGATGATGTCGGCCGACTCGCGGACCTCCTGCAGGCGCACCCAGTACCGGGCGAAGGAATCGCCGTCCGGGTGCGTCCAGACCTTCCAGTCGACCTGGTCCCAGGCCAGCCCCACGGGCACGTCGCGGCGGAGGTCCCGGTCGACGCCGCTGGCCCGGAGGTTGGCGCCCGACAGCCCGTAGGCGAGGGCGACGTCGCCGGGGATGATGCCCACGCCGCGGGTGCGCGTCTCGAAGATCTCATTGCCGACGACCAGGGTCTCGAGGGTGTCGCAGAAGTCGCGGACCCGTCCGAGGATGCCGATGGTGTCGGCGACCCAGCCCTTCGGGAGGTCGTCCTTCAGGCCCCCGATGCGGTCGAAGTTGGGGTGGAAGCGCCCACCGGTGACCGCCTCGATCTGGTTGAGCACGAACTCCCGGTCGCGGAAGGCGTAGAAGACGGGGGTCAGGGCGCCCAGCTGGGCGGCGGCGTCGCCGAGGAACAGGATGATGTTGGCCAGCCGGGAGAGCTCGAAGAGGATCGTGCGGATCCACTGGGCCCGGGGCGGCGCCTCGATCTCCATCAGGCGCTCGGCGGCCAGGATGAAGGGCACCTCGTTGGCGAAGCTGCCGAGCCAGTCGATGCGGTTGATGAGGGTCGTGATCTGGGGGTAGGTGCGGACCTCGGTCAGCTTCTCGTACCCGCGGTGCATGTAGCCCATGACCGGCTCGCAGCTCACGACCTGCTCGCCGTCGAGCTTGGCGATGATGCGGAGCGTGCCGTGGGTCGCCGGGTGCTGCGGACCGATGTTGAGGGTCATGCCCTCGGTCTCGATCTCGAGGTTGACCCGGGCCTCGGCCGCCTGGCCGGCCACGTAGGCGCGCTGCTGCGGTTCGCTGACGGTGGTGCTCATGGCTCGTTCCCCTCGTCGAGCGCCGCGGACGACTGGCTCTCGCCGTGGTCGTCGGCCGCGCCGGGCTCGGTGCCCTCGGCCGGCTCGTCCTCCTCGGGCATGGGCTCGACGTCGACCAGGCCGGGCCACGGCTTCAGCAGCCGGGGCAGCAGCGGGTAGTCCTTGCGGCCGGGGTTCCCCTCGAACCCGCCCGGCAGGTACAGGTGCGACAGGTTCGGGTGGCCGTCGAAGGTGATGCCGAACATCTCCCACGCCTCGCGCTCGTGCCAGTTGGCGCCGGGGTACACCGGGATCAGCGTCTCGATGTGCGGGTCGTCGGCATCGACGTCGGCCTTGAGGAACACCGCCGCGCTGGCGTCGGGCCGCTCGACCCGGGCGAAGACCTGGAACCGGGACTCGCCGCCGGCGTAGCCGGGCTCGGGCTGTCCGGGCTCCGCGGCCTCGTCCTCGTCGGCGGGACGGTCGAGGGTGCTGTCCTCGCTGCGCCCGTAGGGCGAGGGCAGCCAGTCGATGGCGCTGAGGAAGCTGAAGAAGGTGCAGCCCAGACGGGTGCGGGCCGCCTCCGCGGCGCGTCGCCAGGCACCGGCCGCGACCCGGACCCACAGGTCGACGCCGGGCACCAGGTGAGACTCGAGCAGGTCGTCGCCCAGCTCGTCGGCCAGCTCGGCGAGGAGCTGCTCACGGTGCTCGTCGGTGACCGCCGCGTCGTCGACCTCGTCGGCCGCAGGGGTCGCCTCGTCAGTCGACGACAATGGGGTCACCTCGCCAACGTTCGGACATGTCCTCGTGCTGGATCCGCTCCTGCAGCAGCACGATGCCCTCGAGCAGGGCCTCGGGGCGGGGCGGGCAGCCGGGGACGTAGACGTCGACGGGCACGACCTGGTCGACGCCCTTGGTCACCGAGTACGAGTCCCAGTAGGGGCCACCGCAGTTGGCGCAGGAGCCCATGGAGATGACGTACTTGGGGTCGGGCATCTGCTCGTACAGGCGACGGATGGCGGGCACCATCTTGTCGGTGACGGTGCCCGAGATGATCACCAGGTCGGACTGCCGAGGCGACGCCGGCAGGGGGATGACCCCGAGGCGCATCACGTCGTAGCGGGGGGAGCCGAAGGCCGCCCCCATCTCGATGGCGCAGCACGCCAGCCCCCACTGGTACGCCCAGAGGGAGTAGCGCCGGGAGAGGTTGAGCAGCTTGGTCAGGGATGTGGGGATCTTGCCGCTCTCGACGAGGCCCATCAGCGCCCTTCGCCCGTCCCGCGAGCCGTCACAGCCACCGCAGCACCCCCTTGCGCCAGGCGTAGACCAGCCCGAGGGCCAGGACCAGGATGAAGATCCCCATCTCGGTCACGCCGAACCAACCGTAGGCCTCCAGGCGGGTCGCCCAGGGGAAGATGAAGACGGCCTCGACGTCGAACATGACGAAGAGGACGGCGAAGATGTAGTAGCGGATCTCGGCCTGGGACCATCCCATGCCGACGGGATCGACCCCGCTCTCGTAGTTGAGGTACTTCTGGGCCTGCGGCCGCACGGGTCGCAGCACCTTGCCCAGGCTCAGGACCCCGGCCAGCAGGCCCACCGCCACGGCGCTGAAGATCGCGACCGTGAGGTACGAGCGGAGGAAGTCCGACATCAGCGGGGGAATCTAGTGACCGCGCTGACAAGGGGCCAAAGCTGGTGTACTGCCCAAGTCGGACCCGTTCAGAGGGGGAGATGCCGTGCTGCTGGCCGACCGCAAGGTGCTCGTGACCGGTGTGCTGACCCCGTCCTCGCTGGCGTGGTCGTGCGCCCGGGCGGCCCAGGAGCAGGGGGCGGAGGTGCTGCTGACCTCCTTCGGCCGGGCCCGGTCGGCCACCGAGCGGGCCGCCCGCCGGCTGCCACGACCGGCCGAGGTGCTCGAGCTCGACGTGACGCGGGACGAGGACCTCGCCGCCCTGGCCGGACGGGTCGGCGAGCGCTGGGACCGGATCGACGGGGTGGTGCACGCCATCGCCTTCGCCCCGCCGAGCTGCATCGGCCAGGACGACGGGATCCTGGCCGCAGGGTGGGACGAGGTGGCCGTCGCCCTGCGGATCTCGGCCCACTCCCTCGCGGCGCTGGCTCGAGCCCTGCGGCCCCGGTTGGCACCGGGGGCGTCGATCGTCGGCCTCGACTTCGACGCGTCCCGGGCCTGGCCCCGGTACGACTGGATGGGCGTGGCCAAGGCGGCCCTCGAGTCGACCGCCCGCTACCTGGCGCGGGACCTCGGGCCTGACGGGACCCGGGTGAACCTGGTGGCGGCGGGACCGCTGCGCACCGTCGCCGCCCGCAGCATCCCCGACTTCGCCCGGTTCGAGGCGGTGTGGCAGGAGCGGGCGCCGCTCGGCTGGTCGGTCGACGACGCCGAGCCGGTGGCCCGGGCCGTGGTCAGCCTGCTGTCCGACTGGTGGCCGGCGACCACCGGGGAGATCGTCCACGTCGACGGCGGGGCCCACGCCGTCGGGGCCTGACCGGCTCGTCGCCCGGACGTCAGGGGCCGCGCCGCGCCGCCGCGGCGGGCTCCCGGCCGTGCCGCCAGGCCACCGCGCCCGCGGCCAGGGCCACGACGAGGAGGGGGATGGTGGTCAACCGGAAGCGGTTGTTCTCACCCACCTCGGTGAGCTGGGTCACCACCAGCGTGGTCACGAGCACCCAGGCCAGGTAGGCGGGGAGCAGCGCGCCGACGCCGGAGCCCGACCGCCGGGCCCGGAGCGCCAGCGCCACGGCGGCCACGAGGCCGAGCGGCTCGGCGACCACGAGGACCCACTCGGTGTGCCCCGGCAGGAAGCTGCCGAAGTCGGCGCCGTAGGGCGACGGCGGGCCGCCGAGCGATCCGAGCAGGGCCGCCTCGACCCGGCCGGGGAGGCGCAGCGTCGACCGGTTCGCCGGGCCCGATCGGGCGTCAGGGGTGGTCGGGTAGAAGAAGATGGCGGTGGCCTGCTCGGCGGTGCGGACGAGCACGACCGGCTGGTGGCGGAGCACGGCGAGGCTCTCGGACTGCAGGGCGTGCAGGCACGGGACCGCCGACCGCTGGTTCAGGTTGGTGAAGCGGTACTGCGGGAGGGCGGCGCGGATGGGTCGGTCGAGCACCCCGGCGTGGCCGTAGGGGCCCGCATGCGGGTAGCGGGCGGCGGCGTCGGCGCAGGAGAAGGGTGCGGTGGACACCGCGGTGATGACCCCGTCCGAGACGAGCCGACGGCGCTCGCTCGGGGACAGCTGGGGCTCGGTGACGCGGTGCAGGTTCAGACCCTCGAGCGTCCCGGTGGTGAACCACCCGAACACGACCTGGTTCTTGGTCGCCACCAGCAGTCCGGCCACCACCGGCACGGCGAGGGCCAGGAGGATCGCCCGCCGCGCCCGACCGCGGCACACCACCCCGAGCGCCACGGCGAGGACCAGCAGCCACACCGGGTGGTAGAGGGACCGGGTGAGGGCCAGCGCGGTCAGGCTGGCGGAGAAGCCGACGAGGGCGCCTCGACCGGCGCCGCCGGCCCAGCGCTGCAGGCACCGGGCGGCCACCACCAGCAGCAGGATCTCGGCGTGGACGTAGAAGAGCTCGTTCTCGAACTCCACGAACGACGGGCTGACCACCACCGCCACCGTGGCGGCCACCGCCCACCGAGGCCACAGCCCGACCCCCCGGAGCAGCTCCAGGAGGTTGAGGGCGATGGCCACCGAAGCCAGCAGGTACAGGGCCTGGAAGCCCAGCCCCGACCACGATCCGAACAGCCGGAACCCGATGCCGAGGAAGAGGTTGAACAGCGGCGGCTGCAGGTGGAAGTACCAGACGGTGGAGAAGGTGTCGTGGGTCAGCAGGTCGCGGTCGGCCACCTGCAGCGCGGCGTCGATGAAGTGGCCGTCGAAGCGCACCCCGGCGATCCAGTACGCGACCCGGCTGCCGAGCAGGCAGGCCAGCACCACCGCCCGCCCGGTCGTCAACCGGGACCTCAGCTCGGCCGACCGCGCTCCGGGGGTGCCGCTGCGGCGCTCGGCTGGAGCCCTCGTCGGCCCCGCCACGCCGGTCACCCGCCGCGAGCGGACGCGCCGGTCGGCTTGGTGCCCGCCCCGCCCGACGGCGAGGTCGTGGCCGGCGCGGGGTCGCGGCGGCTGCCCAGGTAGGTGCGGATCCGGGGCACCAGCCAGCTCCAGATCCGGGCCGAGCCCTCGGCGGTCGGGTGGGCGCCGTCGGGCCGGAGGCTCTCGATGTTGTCCTGGCCCTGGGGGCCGTCGCACACCAGCGAGGCGTAGTCCACCACCTCGACACCGGGGTTCCGGGCGGCCACGGCCCGCAGCTCGTCGTTGACGTCGGCCCGACGGCCGGGGTCGCGGGCGGCGGTGTCGGTACCGGCCGCCGCCCACGTGTAGCAGGGGACGTCGAAGAAGACGATGGGCGCCGCGCTCTCGGACCGGAGGGTGTCGATGGCGAGCTGGACCCGCTGGCCGTAGTAGGAGCGCCAGCGCGGGGAGCCGACCTCGAGGCGCCGGTCGTCGACCAGCGGGTCGAACAGCTGGCGGAGGCCGAGCACGACCACGATGGCGTCGGGGCGGGTCGTGGCGCCCAGGCGCCACTGCGCCGGCCACTGCGAGCAGCCCGGCTCGGCCTGGTTCGTCGTGTCACCGACGTAGACGGTGTCGCCGATGATGTCGCACTGGCTGTGCCACACCACGCTGGTGTGCACGCGGAGGTCGGCCGGGACGTCGCGGGTGAGCGCCCAGGCCACCGAGTCACCCACGACCAGCAGGTCGAGGTCGCCCTGGCGGGGGGACGGCCTGGCCACCTCGATGCCGCCGCCGGTCTTCGGGATCGGGAGCGGGAGGCTCCCCACGGCGAAGATGCCCAGCGCCAGGGCCACCGCCGTCACGGAGCCGACCGCCGAGGTCAGCCGCCAGCGGGTGCGGAACCGGGGCCAGCCGCGCCGGATGGGCATCTCGAACAGGTAGGTGGAGATCGAGGCGATGGCGAGGGCGATGGCGGTCTGCACGCCGGCCAACGGCCAGCCGGAGAGGCCCAGCCGCCTGCTGTCGAGCAGCACGTCGATCGGCCAGTGCCACAGGTAGAGGGCGTAGGAGACGATGCCGAGGTAGCGCAGCGGCGGGAACTGCAGCAGCCAGGACAGGGGTCCCGACTCGACCAGCACCGACGAGGCCACGACCGTCGCGCCGAGGAGGGCGACCAGCAGGAAGCCGCCCCGGTACATCCAGTCGGCCTGCTCCCGGCCGAGCACCACGATGGCGGCGAACCCGGTGGCGCCGGCCAGGCCGAGGGCGCGGAGCTGGAACAGCCGCCGGGCCGACGGGACGGGCCGGCGGAACAGGAAGACCGCCAGCCCGGCGCCGACCAGCAGGGTCTGGGCCCGGGCATCGGTGCCGTAGTAGGCCCGCGAGAGGTCGCCACCGCTCAGCCAGGCCATCCACCCGGCCGACACCGCAGCCAGCGCGACGATGATCGCCAGCAGCTGTCGCCGGCTCCGCAGCACCTTCAGCAGCAGCCACAGGAGCGGCGGCCAGACCAGGTACCACTGCTCCTCGACCGCCAGCGACCAGGTGTGGCGCAGCGGTGAGAGGGCGAAGGACTGGAAGTAGGACTGGCCGGTGAGCACGAAGTGCCAGTTGGCCACGTAGAAGAGGGTCGAGAGCCCGTCGCCCCGCAGGCCGTGCAGCATCGGCTGGTCGTCGACGACTCGGGCGAACACGAGGATCGCGGCGAGGACGACCAGCAGGGCGGGGACGAGCCGCCGGAACCGGCGACCCCAGAAACCCGGCAGGTCGATGCCGCCCCGACGGTGGTGCTCGACCAGCAGCAGGGTGGTGATCAGGTACCCGCTGAGCACGAAGAACAGGTCGATGCCCAGGTAGCCGCCGGGCAGCACGCCGAGGCCGGTGTGGAACACGACCACGAGCGCGATGGCGATCCCCCGCAACCCGTCGAGCCGTGGGATGTGGGGGATGCGGGTCGCGGCGCGTCCCTCGTCCTCCATGGCGCCGGTCAGTCTGTCAGCCGGCAGCGGGATGACCACCGGCACCGGGGACCGCCCCGAGCCGGTGCGCGCCACCGTGGATCATCGCCGGACATCCGACACCAATCGGCCGGATCGCCGCCGGGGTGAGCCGCTCAGGGCTCGGCGACGAGGCGCGGCACGGCGTCGCGCGACACGTGGCTGAGCGGCTGGGGGAAGAAGCCGATGCCCAGGGTGAGGACGAAGGCGATCACCAGGGCGATGGTGGCGGCGGCCGGCTGGCGGACCCGGCGGCGGGGCTCGGCCTCGGCCTCCTCACCGTCGGTCGAGTACATGGTCGACACGATCCGCAGGTAGAGGAAGGCGGAGATGACCGCCGAGACCATGGCGGCCACGCCGAGCAGGTAGGAGTGGGCGTCGACGGCGGCGGCGATCACGTAGAACTTGGCCATGAACCCGCTGGTCAGGGGCACGCCGGCCTGGGCCAGCAGGAAGACGGTGAAGGCGAAGGCCAGCAGGGGCTGGCGGCGGGCCAGACCCCGGTAGTCGTCGAGGTCCTGGTGGCCGTCGCCCTTGCGGCCGGCGAGGGTGACGACCCCGAAGCTGCCGACCACCAGGAAGGTGTAGACGGCGAGGTAGAAGAGCGACGCCGAGATGCCGGCCCGGTTGGCGGCCTCGAGGCCGACCAGGATGAACCCGGCGTGGTTGATCGACGAGTAGGCGAGCATGCGCTTCACGTCGCGCTGGACCACGGCGAGGATGGCGCCGACGAACAGGGTGGCGATGGCCAGCCCGTACACGAGCGGCTGCCAGTCGACCCGGTAGCTGCCGAAGGCCAGGTAGAAGGCCCGGAGCAGCCCGGCGAAGCCGGCGACCTTCACCCCCGACGCCATGTAGGACACCACCGGGCTGGGCGAGCCCTGGTACACGTCGGGCACCCAGGAGTGGAACGGGGCCAGCGCCACCTTGAACCCGAAGCCGACGAGGAGCAGGGCGAAGCCGGTGAGCAGCAGGCCGTTGGAGGCCAGCACGTTGGTGGCCAGGAAGGCGTTGATGCGGATCAGGCTGGTCGAGCCGGTGGCGCCGTAGACGAAGGCGATGCCGTAGAGGAAGAAGGCGGAGGAGAACGCCCCGAGGACGAAGTACTTGAGCGCCGCCTCGGCCGACCGGCGCCGCCGACGGTGCAGCCCGGCCAGCACGTACACGGCGATGGAGAGGATCTCGAGACCGAGGAACATGACGACGAGGTCGTTGGCCGACGCCATGATGACCCCGCCGGAGGCCGACAGCAGGAGCAGCACGTAGCCCTCGGGACCCAGCAGGTCCTCGCGCTCGAGGTACCCGTTCAGGAGCAGGGCGGCCATGATCACCGCCAGGGCGATGACCACGGTGAGGAAGAGCGAGAAGCCGTCGACCCCCACCGCCCCGGCCACCACGCTGTAGGCGCCGTGGGCGTGCACGTCGCGCCAGAGGGGCACGACGGTCGCGATCGAGGCGCTGGCGACGGCCACGGTGAAGGTGGCCTGCCACCCGAACCGGGTCCGCCTCGGCAGCAGCGCCGAGAGCACCAGCAGGACGACCGCCCCGCCGATCAGGACCAGGGCGGGCTCGAGCGGGGTCCAGTCGACGCGCGGTCGGACGAGCGGCGGGGCGACGGCGGCGAGCAGCGGGAGCATCAACCGGCCTCCGCCGAGCTGGTCGCCCCGGCCACCTCGGCCCGGTCCGCGGTCGACGCGGACCGGCCGGCACCGAGGGCCTCGCCGGCGACCTTCGCCTCGCGCCGGCGGCGATCCTCCTCGCCCTTCTGGTAGGTGCCGGTGCGGGCGCCGGGGCCGTTGCTCGACACCGACGGCTGCCGGTAGTCGCTGTGCTGCTCGACGTGGGCCACCAGGGCGTCGACCGACGGCCCGATGCGATCGAGGACCGGCTTGGGGAAGATGCCCATGCCGACGATCAGGAGGATGAGCGGCAGCATCACCAGGCCCTCGGAGAACCGCAGCTCGCGGAAGGTCGAGTTCTCGCCGTCGGGCTCGCCGTGGAACACCCGCTGGTAGGCCCAGAGCAGGTAGAGGGCGGCGAGGATGACGCCGGTGGCGGCGACCACGACCCACCAGCGCCGGGTCACGAACGAGCCCACCAGGATGAGGAACTCGCCGACGAAGCCGTTGAGGCCGGGCAGGCCGATCGAGCTCATCATCACCACGGTGAACACCGCGGCGAAGACCGGCGCCGACTTCTGCAGCCCCTTCAACTCGTCGATCTGGCGGGTGTGCCGCCGCTCGTAGATCCACCCGACGAGCAGGAACAGCGCGCCGGTGGAGACGCCGTGGTTGATCATCTGCAGCACGCTGCCCTGGAGGCTCTCGGTGGTGAGGGCGAAGGTGCCCAGGGCGATGAAGCCGAGGTGGGCCACCGAGGAGTACGCGACGAGGCGCTTCAGGTCGCGCTGCATGGTGGCGCAGACGGCGCCGTAGAGGATGCCGACCACGCCGAGGGTGACGAGCAGCGGGGCGAAGTAGACCGACGCCTCGGGGAAGAGGAAGAGGCCGAAGCGGAGGAACCCGTAGGTGCCGAGCTTCAGCATGACGCCGGCGAGGATCACCGAGCCGGCGGTGGGCGACTGGGTGTGGGCGTCGGGCAGCCAGGTGTGCAGCGGCCAGAGCGGCACCTTGACCGCGAAGGCGATGGCGAAGGACAGGAACAGCCAACGCGCCGTCTGGGTCGGGATGCTCGGATCGGCGGCGATCTTGACCAGGTCGAAGGTGAGCGGGTGGCCGCCCCGGGCGTGCAGCACCGCGGTCGAGATGACCCCGACCAGCATGAAGGCCGAGCCGAACATCGTGTACAGGAAGAACTTGGTGGCTGCGTAGCGCCGGTTCTCGTACCCCCACCCGTTGATCAGGAAGTACATCGGGACCAGCACGATCTCGAACATCACGAAGAACAGGAAGAGGTCGAGGGCGAGGAACACGCCCATGCAGCCGGCCTCGAGCAGGAGCAGCCAGGCGAAGAACTGCTTCCGGTCGTGGTGGGGATCGGTGCCGAGCATGGCCAGGGGGAACAGGATCCCGGTCAGCACCACGAGGAACAGCGAGATGCCGTCGACGCCGAGGTGCCAGGAGATGCCGAGGTCGTTGATCCAGGCGGCGTCCTCGACCATCTGGAACCCGCTGCGGTGCTGCTTGAACAGCACCAGCACCGAGACCGCCAGCGCACCGGTGGCCACCGCGAACAGCACGGCGACGAACTTGGCGCTGTCCTCGCGCCGGCGCGACACCAGGGCGCTCAGCACCGCGCCGACCGCCGGCACCACGACGACCGCGGCGAGCAGCGGGAAGCCCGCCGGGCCGGCGGTGGCGAGGACGGCGCCCATCAGCGCGGCACCCGGGCCATCAGAAGTGCACCTTGGTGAAGAAGAAGCCGATGACGATCAGCACGCCGATCACCAGGCCCAGCGCGTAGCTGCGCACGAAGCCGGTCTGCAGGTTGCGGACCTTGCCGCCGGTGAAGCGCACGGCCCGTCCGACGCCGTTGACCGCGCCGTCGACGATGCGGTGGTCGAGGACGGCGGAGACGAACTCGAAGGCCCGCCGGCCGGGCCCGCCCATGAACGCGGTGATGCTCGAGTCGTAGTACCAGCCCTTGGCCAGGATCTCGGGCTCGACGGTCTCCTCGGCGACCTTGTGCTCGAGGAAGATGGCCCGGGCCGCGTAGATGCCGGCGAGCCCGATCAGCACCGAGATGGTGGCGAGGCCGATCTGGAGGGCGCCGGGGATGTCGAGCACGCGCTGGCTGGTGCCGACCACGGGCTCGAGCCACTGCTCGAGGAAGGCGACCTTGCGCCCGAACGGCAGGTTGAGGCCGCCGGCCACGGTGGCGAGCCCGGCCAGGACCACCAGCGGTGCGGTCATGACCCAGGGCGACTCGTGGGGGTGGACCTCGTGGGCCGGCTGCCCGGGCGTCGGGGCGTCCTCGTCCGGGGTGGTGACCCCGGTGTCGGGATCGGTGGTGGTCTCGTCGGCCCGGGCGGCGTCGTGGGCCTTCAGGGCGTCGGCCTCGGCGGGCAGCGGCTCGTTCCAGCGGGCCTTCCCGAAGAACACCAGGAACACCTCGCGCGCCATGTAGTAGGCGGTGAGCCCGGCGGTGAACCACCCGATGAACCAGAGGGCGGGGTTCTTCTGCCAGGCGGAGGCGAGGATGTCGTCCTTCGACCAGAACCCGGCGAAGGGCGGGATGCCGGCGATCGCCAGCCAGGCCACGATGAAGGTGGCGGCGGTGATGGGCATGACCTTGCGCAGCGCGCCCATCCGCCGCATGTCCTGCTCGTCGTTCAGGCCGTGGATCACCGACCCGGCGCCGAGGAAGAGCAGCGCCTTGAAGAAGGCGTGGGTGATCATGTGGAAGACGGCGGCCACGTAGGCGCCCGACCCGACCGCCAGGAACATGTAGCCCAGCTGGCTGACCGTCGAGTACGCCAGCACCTTCTTGATGTCCTGCTGGGCCACGGCGATGGTGGCGGCCACCAGCGCGGTGAGGGCGCCGACCACGGCGATCACGGTGAGCACCCAGGGGGCGGCCACCGCCAGGAGCGGGCTGATCCGCACCATCAGGTAGACGCCGGCGGTCACCATGGTGGCGGCGTGCAGCATGGCCGAGACGGGCGTGGGGCCGGCCATGGCGTCGGGCAGCCAGATGTAGAGCGGCAGCTGGGCCGACTTGCCGCAGGCGCCGACGAAGAGCAGGACGGCGATGGCGGTGGCGGTGCTGGTGGCCAGGCCGCCGGCCCCGGCGATGAGGTTCGTGTAGTTCAACGATCCCAGCGCGAAGAACGCCAGGAACATGGCGACCATGAAGCCCCAGTCGCCGATCCGGTTGGTGATGAAGGCCTTCTTGCCGGCGCTGGCGTTGGCCTCGCTGCTGAACCAGAACGAGATCAGCCAGTACGAGCAGGCGCCGACGCCCTCCCAGCCGAGGAAGGTGACGAGCATCGAGCTGCCCAGCACCAGCATCAGCATGGAGAAGGCGAACAGGCAGAGGTAGACGAAGAACTTCGAGAACGCCGGGTCCCCGTGCATGTAGCCGATGGCGTAGACGAAGATCAGGGTGGCCACGCCGGTGACGAAGAGGGCCATCGTCATCGAGAGCGGGTCGAGCAGGAACCCCATGTCGACGGTGAAGCCGCCGGCGGGGATCCAGGTGAAGAGCTTCAGGACGTACTGGTGGTGGGGCTCACCGCGGAGCCCGAGGAACGTGACCACCGAGGCGGCGAACGAGCCGGCCATGGAGGCGGCGGCCAGCCAGCCGGCGACGGGCTCACCGATCCGCTTGCCGAGGAACAGCAGGAGGAGGAAGCCGGCCAGGGGGAGGGCCGGGATCAGCCAGACGAGCTCGACCACCGTCAGCCCTTCATCAAGGAGACGTCGTCGGCGTCGACCTCGGGGGTGCGACGCAGGATGGCGGCGATGATGGCCAGGCCGACCACCGCCTCGGCGGCGGCCACGACCAGCACGAAGAACACCACGACCTGCCCACTGGTGTCCTTCAGCTCGCGGGCGAAGGCCACGAAGGTGAGGTTCACCGCGTTGAGCATCAGCTCGACGCACATGAACATGACGAGCGGGGTGCGGCGCAGCAGCAGGCCGACGGTGCCCATGGTGAAGAGCAGGGCTCCGAGCACGACGTAGGGCGTGGAGCTGAGCTGGGCGGCAACCATCAGACCGGGGCCTCCTCGGATGCGTCCTCGGCCGTCCCCGAGTCCTCCGCCGCCCCGGCATCGTCGAGGTCACCCTGGTGGTCGTCGCGCAGGAGGTCGAGGTCGAGCTCGACGACCGGCTCGTCGCGGTCGATGGTGTCGGACTGGCGGCGGTGGGCCAGCAGGACGGCGCCCACCACCGCGATGACGAGCAGCACCGAGGTGATCTCGAAGGCGAACAGGTACTCGGTGAAGACCAACCGGGCCAGGCGGGTGACGTTGGGCAGCGCCCGCTCGGCGGCCGACTCGCGCCCCGGGGCCCCGGTGACGGTGCTCGTCAGCAGCACCACGACCAGCCCGGCCGCCAGGAGAGCCCCGACGACCAGGCCGAGGGTGCGCTGGCCGATCAGCGGGTCGGTGCGCAGGTCCTCGGCGTCGTCGACGCCCATCAGCATGATCACGAAGAGGAACAGCACCACGATGGCGCCGGCGTAGACGATCACCTGGACGGCGGCGAGGAAGTTGGCGTCCTGGGCGATGAAGAGGATGGCGACGCCGAAGAGGGTGGCCACCAGGCTGAGGGCGGAGTGGACCGGGTTCTCCGAGAGGATCACCCCGAGGCCCCCGAAGAGGACCACCGCGGCGCCCACGATGAAGACGAAGACCTCCATCAGCCGTGCTCCGGCACCTGGAGGGAGGGGTCGGCGGGGGCGGTGGCGTCCGGATCGCCGGCGTCGACCTCGGCCTGCGAGGGCTCGGGCGCCTTGACGCCGTGGCCGAGCTCGCCCGACCAGGCCACGCGCCCCTCGTAGGAGGCGTCGCCGTTGGGGGCGGTGGCCCGCATCCAGCCGGAGGTCATGGGCACGACGGCATCCGCGTCGGACCAGTCCTCCCAGGGCATCTGCTTGGGGTTTCCGTCGTCGTCGACGATGAGCTCGTCGCGCGTGTAGATGGCGTCGGCCCGGTTGGTGAAGGAGAACTCGAACAGCTTGGACTCGGTGATGGCCTCGGTCGGGCAGGCCTCCACGCACAGGTCGCAGTGGATGCAGCGCAGGTAGTTGATCTCGTAGACGAAGCCCCAGCGCTCCCCCGGGCTCACGGGGGCGTCGGGCGGGTTGTCCTTGCCCCGCACGTAGATGCAGCGGGCCGGGCACACGCCGGCGCACAGCTCGCACCCGATGCACTTCTCCATCCCGTCCTCGTAGCGGTTCAGCACGTGGCGCCCGTGGAGCCGCTCGGGCTTGTCGCGCTTGCCGCCCTCGTCCTTGGCGTACTGCCGCGTGACCCGCTGGCGCGGGCTCATCTGGCCGAAGGTGACCTTGAAGCCCCCGAGGTAGCCCATCAGCGCACCCTCCTGCGACGCGGCGGCACGGTCATCGGGGGTTCCCCGACGGGATGGGGTCGGCGCCCTCGGCCCGGAGCCGCGCCGAGGTGCGGAGGGCGGCCACGATCAGCGAGTAGCAGGCGACCAGGACGGCCACGCTGACCGCGCTCACGACGACGGGGTTCCAGCCCTCCTCGTCGGCGATGCGCAGCGCGATGAGCAGCATCAGCCACCCGAGCGAGAGCGGGATCAGGAACTTCCACCCGAGGTCCATGAGCTGGTCGTAGCGGAAGCGCGGCAGGGTGGCCCGGACCCACACGAAGAAGAAGAGGAACGCCCAGAGCTTGAGCTCGAACCAGATCAGGCCCCAGATCCAGTCGGGTCCGAAGAAGGTCGGGCCGCTCGGGCCGCCGAAGAACAGGGTGACGATGACCGCCGACATCACGATGATGGCCAGGTACTCGGCCAGGTAGAAGATGGCGAAGCGGAACGAGGCGTACTCGGTCTGGTAGCCGGCCACCAGCTCGGACTCGGCCTCGACCAGGTCGAACGGGGGCCGGTGGGTCTCGGCGGTGCCGGCGATGAGGAAGACCACGAAGGGCACCAGCCCGGTGACGGCGATGTTCCAGTGCCAGAACCAGCCGGACTGGCCGGCGACCACGTCGTGGGTGCTGAGCGAGCCGGTGACCAGGACCACCATCACGACCGAGAGGCCGAGGGCCGCCTCGTAGGAGACCATCTGGGCCGAGGCCCGCACCGAGCCGAGCAGCGGGTACTTCGAGCCCGAGGACCAGCCGGCGAGCATCACGCCGTACACCGACATGGCGGACATGGCCAGCATCAGCAGGATGCCGATGGGCGGGTCGGCGAGCTGCAGCAGGGTGTCGTGACCGAAGACGTGGACCGAGCCGAACTTGCTGCCGGCGTCGCCGCTCAGCGGGATGATGGCGAAGGTGACGAAGGCCGGGACCAGCGACAGGAACGGGGCCAGCTTGAACACCAGCCGGTCGGCCCGATCGGGGATCAGGTCCTCCTTGAAGATCAGCTTCAGGCCGTCGGCGAGGGTCTGGCCGAGGCCGAAGGGGCCGGCCCGGTTGGGCCCCAGCCGGTTCTGCATGACGCCGATCACCCGGCGCTCGAACCACACCATGAGGATCACCGACACCAGCAGGAGGGTGAAGATGACCACCGTCTTGACGACGACGATCAGCACCACGGCCAGGTCGACGTGACCGGTGAGGAGCGGGTCGAGACCGAGCATCAGGCGGTCTCCAGGCGCACGTCGGTGACCGGCTGCGACAGGTCGAGCAGGGGCCTCGGGTCGAGCCCTCGCTGGTTGAAGACGGTGGCCGCGCACCCGCGGGGCACGTCGGCGTCGGCGCGGACCTCGACGGTGGCGGTGGCGGCGCGAGAGGTGACGGTGACCGAGTCGCCGGGGTCGACCCCGAGCCGCTCGAGGTCGTAGGGGTTCACCCGGAGCACCGCCGGGCGGGCCAGCTCGGCGAGCGACGGCGACTGCTGGACGAGGGTGCCCTGGTCGTAGAGCTTGCGGGTGACGATCATGCGCAGGCTGTAGGAGTCGGTCGGCGGGACCCGGAGGGCGGCCGGGTCGGCCCGGAACGCCAGCTGCTCGGGCCGGGAGCGCGGTGCGTCGGGCAGCTCGTCACCGGCGTCCTCGTCGGTGGTGTCGTCGTCGTCGGTGGCGGTGCCCGTCTCGGGACCCTCGGTCTCGGGGGTGTCGGTGTCGGCCGGCGCCTCGGGGCTGGCCTCCGCCTCGGCCTCCTCCTCCGGCGGGGCGGCGCCGGTGACCGAGCGCGGCCGGCCCGTGAGCGCCGACCCCTCCACGCCCTGGGGGGTCGCGGTCACCGCCGCGGGATCGGTCACGGGCACCACGATGCCATCTGCGGCCGACGGGTCCTTCAGGCGATCCAGGTCGAGGTCGGCGTGGACGGTGGACACCGTGGCGATCTCGTCCCAGATGCCCTCGACCGAGTCGAGGCCGAGGTCGGCGTCCAGCCGGAGGGCCAGCTCGGCGGCGATCATCCAGTCGGCCCGTGCGGTGCCGGGCGGGGTCACCTTCTGGCCGAGCACGCTGATGCGGCCCTCGAGGTTGGTGGTGGTGCCGTCGACCTCGCCGAACCCGGCGGCGGGCAGCACGATGTCGGCGGCGGCGGCGGACTCGGTGAGGAACAGGTCGACGGCGACGACGATGCGCGCCCCCTCGACCGCCTTGGCGGCCAGCGCCCGGTCGGGGTAGTCGGCGAGGGGATCGGCGCCGAGCAGGATCAGGGCGTCGATCCCACCGTCGGCCGCGGCGGCGAGGACGCCGGCGGCGTCGAGCCCCCGACCCGACGGGACGGTCGGCCACGTCTCGGCGAACCAGTCGCGTCCCTCGTCGAGCGAGACCCGGCCGGGGAGCACGCCGGGCGCCAGGCCGAGGTCGAGCGCTCCGTGGACGTTGGCCCGGCGCAGCGCCGGCAGGAAGCGCACGCCGTCGAGGTGCTCGAGCAGCACCGACGCGGCGGCCTCGATGGTGGCGGCGGACTCGGCCAGCGAGGGGCGACCGAGCACCACGGTGACCGGTCCCTCGGCCAGGAGGGCGGCGATGGACCGCTTGTCGGCTGCGTCGAGGCCGACGGGCTCGGTGGCGGGGTCGACGAGCTGGGCGCACACGTCGGCCGCGGTCCCCGGCAGGTAGCGCAGCGTGGCGGCGGCCAGCTCGCTCAGGCCGGTGCGCTGGGGGGCCAGCTCGATCAGGCGGACCCGGTCGTGCTCCACCGCGTGGCGGAGCCGCAGGAAGAGGACCGGCAGCTCCTCCTTGGGGTCGGGACCCAGGTAGAGCACCGTGCCGCCGGGCCGGCAGACGTCGTCGATGGTGGCGCGCGGCAGGCCGAGCACCGCCTCGGCCGACAAGCCGTCGCCGAGCTGGGCGTCGACGTTGTCGGTGCCGATGACGCCCTTGGCGAGCTTGGCCCAGGCGTAGGCGGACTCGTTGGTGAGCCGAGCCCCACCGAGCACCGCCACTCGACGGGGGTCGTCGACGCCCTCGAGCACCTCGGCGACCGCGGCCAGCGCCTCGGACCAGCGGGTCTCGGCCAGCTCGTCGCCGGCGCTGCCCCGGACCATCGGTGTGCCCAGCCGGTGCGGGCTCTGGTACGCCTCGAAGTCGAACCGGCCCTTGTCGCAGAGCCACCCCCAGTTGACCGGGTCGATGTCGACGCCGTCGTAGCGGAGCACCTGGTCGCGACTGGCGTCGATGACCATGCGGCAGCCGACCGAGCAGCTGGTGCAGGTCGACTCGGTCTGCTCGAGGTCCCACGGCCGGGCCTTGAAGCGGAACGGCTTGGCCGTCAGGGCGCCGACCGGGCAGATCTGCACCGTGTTGCCGCTGAAGTACGAGCTGAAGGGGTGGTCGGGGAAGGTGTTGACCTGGCTCTGGCCACCGCGGCCCTGGAAGTGGATCAGCGGGTCGCCGGCCACCTCCTTGGCGAAGCGGGTGCAGCGGTCGCAGAGGATGCAGCGCTCCCGGTCGAGGAAGACGATGTCGCTGATCGGGATCGGCTTCTCGAAGTGGCGCTTCTCCTCGACGAAGCGGCTCTCGCCGGGGCCGTAGGCGAGGGTCTGGTCCTGCAGCGGGCACTCGCCGCCCTTGTCGCAGACCGGGCAGTCGAGCGGGTGGTTGATGAGCAGGAACTCGAGGATCCCGTCCTGGGCCTTCTTGGTCACCTCGCCGGTGGTGTCGACCTTCATGTCGGGCGCCACCTGCACCATGCAGGAGGGCTGCAGCGCCGGGCCCCGACCGGTGTCGACCTCGACCAGGCACATGCGGCACATGCCGACCGGCGTCATCCGCGGGTGGTAGCAGAACCGGGGGATGTAGACGCCGTGGCGCTCGGCGGCGTCGATCAGCAGCTCGCCCTTCTCGGCGACGACCTCGCGCCCGTCGATGGTGATGGCCACCGCGTTCGGGCTGATCGAGACCTCGGTGCCGTCGTCAGACATGGGCGGGCTCCGCCTGCGCGGGGTCGACCGGGCCGACGAAGGCGGCGCCCTTGACCTCGACGGTGGTCTCGGCCGGTCCGCCCACGTAGGCCTCGAACTCGTCCTTGAAGCGCATGATGGCCGACGCCACGGGGGTCGTCGCCGACTGCCCGAGCGGGCAGATGGTGGTCTGCATGGGCGGCCACTTGAGCCCGACCGAGATGTTGTCGCAGACGTCGAGCAGCAGGTCGACGTCGCTCGGGCGGCCGTCGCCGGCGACGATGCGCTCGAGGATCTTCTCGAGCCAGGTGGTGCCCTCGCGGCACGGGGTGCACTTGCCGCAGGACTCCCGGGCGAAGAACCGCACCAGGCGCAGGCAGGCCTTCACCGCGTCGGTGGTCTCGTCCATGACCACGATGGCGCCGGAGCCGAGCATGGAGCCGGCCTTGTTGACCGCCCCGGCCTCGAGGGGCAGGTCGAGGTGCTCGGGGTAGAGCCACGGCGCCGACGCGCCGCCGGGGATGAACGCCTTGAGCTCGTGGTCGCCGCGGATGCCCCCGCAGTAGACGGGTGCGTAGATCAGGTCGCGGAAGGTCGTGACGCCGAACTCGACCTCGTGGACGCCGGGGCGGCGCACGTGGCCGGACACCGCGAACATGCGGGTGCCCTTGCTGTTCTCGGCACCGAGGTCGGCGAAGGCGTCGCCCCCGTGCTGGACGATCCAGGGGAGGTTCGAGAGCGTCTCGACGTTGTTGACGATGGTGGGCTGGAGGTACAGGCCCTTGGCGGCCGGGAAGAACGGAGGCTTCAGCCGGGGCATGCCCCGGTTGCCCTCGAGGCTCTCGATGAGCGCCGTCTCCTCGCCGACGATGTAGGCGCCGGCACCCCAGTGCAGGACCACGTCGACGCTGAAGTCGCTGCCGAGGATGTCCTTGCCGATGTAGCCGGCGCTGTAGGCCTCGTTGAGGGCCGAGGCCAGGCGCTCCTGCGCCAGCGCCATCTCGCCCCGGCAGTAGAGGAACGCCTGGCTGCAGCCGACGGCGTAGCAGGCGATGAGCACGCCTTCGATGAGCTGGTGGGGATCGCGCTCCATGAGGATGCGGTCCTTGTAGGTGCCGGGCTCGCTCTCGTCGCCGTTGACGACCAGGTAGCGGGGCCACACCCCGGGCGGGCAGAAGCCCCACTTGACCCCGGCGGGGAAGCCGGCGCCGCCCCGACCGAGCAGGCTGGCGGTCTTGACCTCGGCGACCACCTCGTCGGGACGCCTGGCCAGCGCGGCGCGCAGGCCGTCGTAGCCGCCGGTGGCCTCGAAGCGCTCGATGGTGTGGGAGTCGTCGTACCCGAAGCGCGAGGTGATGATCTTGGGGGCGTCGGTGATCACGCCGGCGCCTCCTCGGCGGCCGGCGGCGGCTTGGAGCGCATCCAGTCCGGCTCGATGCCGGCGGTGGGCAGGGCCGGACCGGCGGCCTGGCCGGCCGGGATGTGCTGGCGAACCCGGGCGAGGACGCCGTGGGGCGGGACCTCGTCGTCGAGGCGACCGGTCCGCAGGTCGTCGACCATCCGGTCGAACTCGTCGTGGCTGATCCGGTGGCGGTAGCGGTAGTTGACGAGCAGGCAGGGGGCCTCGGTGCAGGCGGCGATGCACTCGACGTCCTCGAGGGTGAACAGCCCGTCGGTCGTCGTGCCCCCGGACTTGACGCCGAGCCGCTCCTCGGCGTGCTCGAGCAGCTCCACCCCGCCCATGAGCTGGCAGGAGATGTTGGTGCAGACGTTGATCAGGTAGCGGCCGACCGGCTCGCGCTTGAACATCTCGTAGAAGGAGCAGGTCCCGATGACCTCGGCCGGGGTCACGCCGACCAGCTCGGCGATGTGCTCCATGGCCTCGTCGGTGACCGATCCCTGCTGCTCCTGGGCCAGGTGCAGCAGCGGGATGAGCGCCGACTTCGGGCGGGGGTAGCGCCCGATGATCTCCCGGGCGGTCCGCAGGTTCTCCTCGGTGAAGAACGCCACTAACGATCCACCTCACCGAGGATCGGGTCGACCGAGCTGATCACGGCCACCGCGTCGGCGATGAGCCCACCGCGCATCATGTGGGGCAGCGACTGCAGGTTGATGAAGCTCGGGGGCCGGATGCGCATCCGGTAGGGCTTGGCGCTGCCATCGCTCACGATGTAGCAGCCGAGCTCGCCCCGGGGCGATTCGACGCCGGCGTAGGCCTCGCCGGCGGGGACCTTGAAGCCCTCGGTGAAGATCTTGAAGTGGTGGATGAGGGCCTCCATCGACTCGTCGATGCGGCCCCGCGGCGGCGGCGTCACCTTCTTGTCCTGCAGCCGGTAGTCGCCGGCGGGCATCTTGTCGAGGATCTGCTCGACGATCCGCATGGACTCCCGGATCTCGTTCAGCCGGATGGCGAAGCGGTCGTAGCAGTCGCCGTAGGTGCCGACGATGACGTCGAAATCGACCTCGTCGTAGGCCAGGTAGGGCATGTCGCGGCGCAGGTCCCAGGCGTACCCGGTGGAGCGCAGGATCGGGCCGGTGGCGCTCAGGGCGAGCGCCTCCTCGGTCGTGATGACGCCCACGCCCTGGAGGCGCTCCCGCCAGATCGGCTGCTCGTTCAGCAGCGTCTCGAACCGCTCGAGGGCGGCGGGGACCGCCTGCAGGATCTGCTCGACGCGGCCCTGCCAGCCGACCGGCAGGTCGGCGGCGACGCCACCGGGGCGGATGAAGTCGTGGTTCATCCGCAGCCCGGTGATCATCTCGAGGACCCGCAGGATCTCCTCGCGCTCGCGCCAGCCGTAGAGCATCATCGACACGGCGCCGATGTCGAGGCCGTTGGTCGCCTGGAACAGCAGGTGGCTGGCCATCCGGTTGAGCTCGCAGAGCAGCATCCGGATCCAGGTGGCCCGCGGCGGGATCTCGACGTCGAGGAGCTTCTCGGTGGCGAGCGAGAAGACCAGCTCGTTGAAGAGCGGTGCGGCGTAGTCCATGCGGGTCACGTTGGTGGAGCCCTGCAGGTAGGTGAGGTCCTCGCCGGTCTTCTCCATGCCGGTGTGCAGGTACCCGACGATGGGCTTGGTGCGCAGCACCGTCTCGCCGTCGAGCTCGACCATCAGCCGCAGCACGCCGTGGGTGCTCGGGTGCTGGGGACCCATGTTGATGATGGTCGTCTCGTCGTCGCCCGGGTCGACCTCGGCCAGCTCGGCCGCCTCGGTCTCGGACAGGCGCAGGACCGCCCCCTGCTCGCGCAGCACCTCGGTGCCGCCCGCGACGGTGCGCGGACGCATCTCCTGCGGGCCCTCGTCGGTGAGCCCGACGGTCTCCCGGCGGACGTCCTCGTTGGGACCGGTGGTCACGGCCATGGGTGCCTCATCTCGACGACGGTGCCCCCTTGAACTGCACGGGGATGCGGCCCACCGCGTAGTCCTTGCGGAGCGGGTGGCCCTCCCAGTCCTCGGGCATGAGGATGCGGGTGAGGTCCGGGTGGTCGCGGAACTCGATCCCGAAGAGGTCGTAGACCTCGCGCTCCATCGCCTCGGCCCCGGGGTACACGGTGTAGAGCGACGGCGCGGAGGCGTCGTCGTCGGGGATCTGGACGCGCAGTCGGAGCCGGTCCGGCTCGACGTGGCGGATCAGGGTCACGACCAGCTCGTACCGGCCGGGCTCGACCCCCTCGGGCAGCACCCGGGGCGGCACGTAGGTCAGGTAGTCGACCGCGGTGAGGTCGAGCAGCATGACCCAGCCGTCGTCGCGCAACGTCCGGGCCAGCTCGACCAGCTCGTCGCGGCCGGGGTGAGCCTCCCGCTGGCCGTGGGACCAGGTGACGGGCGCACCCGCGACCAGCTCCGGTTCGGGAGCGGCCCCGAGGGCGTCCTCGCCCGGCGAGTCGTCCGCGCCGACGTGCTCGGCCACGTCAGCCCCGCCCGACGCTGATGTCGGTCGGAACCGGCTGGCGCGCCGTGGTCTGCGGGTGCTCGAGGGTCAGCCCGGCACCGGCGCCGCTCGCCTCGCGGCGCCGGAGCAGCTCCCCGTTCTGGATCAGCTCGTGCAGCGTGTTGATGGCGTGGATGAGCGTCTCGGGGCCGGGCGGGCAGCCCGGGGCGTAGACGTCGACGGGCACCACCTGGTCGACGCCCTGGACGATGGCGTAGTTGTTGAACATGCCGCCGGTGGAGGCGCACACGCCCATGGAGATGACCCACTTGGGTTCCATCATCTGGTCGTAGATCTGCCGCAGCACCGGCGCCATCTTCTGGCTCACCCGTCCGGCCACGATCATGATGTCGGCCTGGCGGGGCGAGGCGCGGAAGACCTCCATGCCGAACCGGGCCAGGTCGTAGTGCGGACCGCCGGCGGCCATCATCTCGATGGCGCAGCACGCCAGGCCGAACTGGGCGGGCCAGCTGCTGCGGCGACGGGCCCAGCGGACGACGTCCTCGAGCTTGGAGGTGAGGAAGTTCTCCTGGAGGGCGCCGAAGCCGTCGGAGACCGACAGGGGGTGGAGGCCGGGATCGCTCACTACGCCGCCACCTCGTGGTCTCGGACCGCCTCCTTGCGTCCGTCGAGCCCGACCCGACGGACCGTCGAGCCGAGGGTGCGGGTCGGATCGACCGCTCCCGTGCGGGCGGCGCGCTTGGCCGGACCCCAGTCGAGGGCACCGTTGGCCAGCAGGTACAGGAAGGACGCGAACACCGCGATGGCGAAGACCACCATCTCGACCAGCCCGAAGGCGCCGAGCTGCCGGGAGATGATGGCGTACGGGTAGAGGAAGATGATCTCGATGTCGAAGACGATGAAGATCATCGCCACCAGGAAGAAGCGGACGGGGAACCGCTCCGGGGGCTCGCGGCTCGGGATGATCCCGCACTCGTACGGTCCCGCCTTGGCCACCGTCTCGCGGTGGGGGGCCACCAGCCGCGACATGACGAGGCTGACGGCGGCGAAGAGCGTGGCCAGCACGAACATGGCGACGACCGGCAGGTACTGGCCCACCTAGGTCGCCTCCGCCCGGTTGCGCACCGAGAGCTTCTCCCGGCGGTGCAGCACGTTGCAGCAGATCCCGAAGCAGACGCCCATCAGGAGGGTGAGCACGAGCGACGGGAGCCGCTTGGCACCGATGTCGCGCTCCATGATCACCGAGATCACCGGCGAGTTCTGGTCGGCGACGGGCACCGGCGGCGCCGCCCCCGGCTCGGTCACCTGGGGGATGGCCTTGCGGAACTGCACCACCGCGTAGTGCGGCGGGTTCTTGACCGTGAAGGCGGTCTTGATCTTGTACCAGACCCGACCGAGCACGCTGTCGTCGGTGCGGCGTGGCTTGCCGCCCTTGTTGAAGGCGTTGACCTCGACGCAGTCGGTGGAGCTCGGGCAGATGTTGGCCTCGCTGGACCCGAGGAAGGAGGTGGCGGTGGCCACCGCGTCACCCGTCATGGGGTCCGAGGTGGCGAGCAGCTCCCAGCTGCTCCCCACCGGGATCTGCTTGATCAGGTCGGGCTGCACGCCGAGCAGGTCACCGAGGTTGGGCGGCTTCTGCTGGTTGGCGAAGGCCTGCTTCAACGACGGGCTCTTGTCGATGAAGCTCTGCGCGCTGGGCAGCGAGTTCGGGTTCGGGATGGTGTGGGCGGCGGCGAGCTGGGCCACGGAGGTGTCGTAGGAGACCTCCTTCACCTTCCAGGTCGGGGCCGGGCCCTTGTAGCCGATCCCGTACATCGACCAGACCACGCCCATCAGGAACATCCAGCCGAAGAAGCCGGTGACCGCCAGCAGCCCGCCGAGGCGGATGCCGCTGTTGGTGGAGAGCAGGACGAAGACCGAGCCCATCAGCACCGCCGCGCCGACGGCGACGACGAGGACGCCCCGGATGCCCGGGTTCCACGTCAGCGCACCGATGACGTGCACGAGCCCAGCGCCTGAGAGGTTGACCATGGTGACCTACAAGCTCCGCTCGTACTCGACGATCTGCTGCACCTGCTGCTCGGTGTACATGCCGCCCTGCTCGGGGGTGCCGGGAGACTTCTTGACCACGCCGACCTCGTTGGCGGTCGAGGCGGAGGGGTTCTCCTCGGGGGTGATGCAGAAGCCGGGCATGCGGCCCGTGCCCTGGCCGTGCACGCCGTAGAGCTTGCCGACCTGGGAGCCCTCGCAGACGAACTTCAGCTGCTGGGCCAGGCCGACCGCGGCGCCGGGGAACTGGGCCAGGGTCGAGCCGTCGCGCAGCGACGGCCCGTAGGCGCCGTTGCCGTCGGTCTGCTTGTCGTTGAAGGACCACCCCTGGGTGTGGCAGCGGCCGCAGGAGTACGCCCCGCCGGCGAAGCCCGAGTAGTAGCCCAGGTTGAACATGGCCTCGCCGTCGGTCTTGTACGGGTGCCCCGCCTTCTCGGCGGCCGCCTTCTCCTTGGCCAGGCCGTCCTTGGCCTCGGCCTGGGCCTGGGCGGGGGTGAGCTGGATGGTCTGCAGGTAGTCGATCAGGTTCTGCAGCTGCTGGTCGTCCATGGCGCCGCCACCGGCCACGCCCCAGGCCGGCATCGGCGAGAACGGACGACCGTAGGTGAGGATGTAGCGGACCTCGTCGCGGCTGAAGCGCAGCAGCACGGTGTTGAGCGCCGGCCCCTTCCACTGGACCTGCTTGACGAAGCGGCCGTCGGCGTCGGTGATCGTGTAGTCGATGCCGGGGTTGCCGACGCCCTTCTCACCGTGGCAGAAGGCGCAGTTGAAGCCGCCCTTGGCGGTGGTGGCGAACAGGCCGGCGCCCCGGTCGGCGAAGATCTGGTCGAAGTTCTTGACCGCACCGGCCTCGCGCCCCGGCTCGGCCAGCCAGTAGAGCGGCACGCCGACGGCGCAGATGAACAGGCCCAGCAACCCGAGGGTGAGCACCCGGTCGAGCCGCTTCCCCTCGAGCTCCTCGTCGGAGTAGTAGGGCTTGCGGTTGGGCGCCAGCTCGATCTCGGACCCGACCTCGCGCCGCCCCTGGCGGGCGTTGATGACGAGGAAGACGACGACGATGACGATGGCCAGGAAGAGGATGACCGCGCCGATGGCGCCCTGGGTGGTGCCGAGGATCATCGACTACTCGCTCTTTCCGCTGATGCAGTGGGGCCCCTCGGCCTCCTGACCGGTGGTGTTGGTGCCGATCGGCGGGCCCAGGATGATCTGGCCGGTGTTGACGGTGAGGGCGCCGCCGCTGGTGTCCATGGCGAAGCGGTCGAGGCCACGGGGGGCGGGGCCGCCCTTCTTCTCGCCGACCCGGTTGTACTGCGAGCCGTGGCACGGGCACTCGAACCACTGGGAGGTGAGGCAGGCCGGCACGCGGCAGCCGAGGTGCACGCACTTCTGGTAGAGCGCCACCACGCCGGCCTCCATGCCGGAGAGCTCGGCCGCGGAGTAGATCTTGCGGGCCTTGTCGAGGGCGCTGGAGGGGTAGTTGGTGATCCAGGCCCGACCGTCGGGGTAGTAGTAGAAGCCCTGGCCCTGGGTGATCTGGGCGTTGATGTCGGTGATGGTGCCGACCCGGATCTTGTCGCCGAAGCCGCCCTTCGACGACGGCCACAGGAAGCCGAGCACCCCGGCGCCGAAGCCGGCCAGGCCGAGCGAGAAGAACGTCAGGATGCCGCGGTTCAGGAACTGGCGGCGGGTGACGCCGAGCTGCTCGGGGTCCGGCGGGACCCACGGCTGGAGCGGGGCGTCGCTGACCGGGACGAGGGCACCGCCCTTGCGGTCGAGCATGGCCGCCCGCTCGAGGTCGCGGCCGGTGGTGACGGCCGCCACCGCCCGGGCCTCGGCCTTGCGTGCCTTGCGGTCGCGCGCTCGGGTCTCGCGGCTGAGCGCGCCGGCGACGCGCCCGCTCTCGCTACTGCGGCGCGCGGCGAAGATCACAGCCACCGCGAGCACGGCGATGGCGACGATGGCGAGGACGACGATGACTGACATGTGGGTTGCGACCTCCTCAGAGATCGAAGAAGAGCCCGTCCCGCCAGGGGAACACGAAGTTCTGCCCTGGCCCACGGAAGAACGAGCCGATGATGACGAGCACCGCCCAGAACATCATGAAGAACGTGAACAGGCTGATCGCGAACTTCCGGTCTTCCGGCTTGTTGCTCGGGTTGCGGTCGGTGTACGGCGCCAGGATGAGGGCGAACAGGCCCATGCCCGGGATGGTCACACCGGCGACCATCGGGTGGAACATGGTCAGCAGCTCCTGCAGCCCCAGGAAGTACCACGGCGCCTTGGCGGGGTTCGGCGTGAGGTTGGGGTTGGCCAGCGCCAGCAGGGGGGCGTTGACGAACACCGAGAAGACGAGGAGGAAGGCGGTGCAGGCGAGGGCGGCCACGAACTCGACCGAGAGCAGGTGGGGCCACACGTGGACCTTGTCCTGCGGTGAGGCCTTGACGTCCTGGATCGAACCGGACTTGACCACGGTGAGCAGCCGCTGGGTGTGACCGCCCGGGCCGGCCGCGAGGGGCGGGCCGGAGGCCACGGCCACCGCGCCACCGGGTGCCTCGGCGGTGGCCACCGCGCCGCCCGCGGGGGCGTCGGCGGTCTCGGTGCCGGCGGCGCGCTGGCGGGCGGCCTTGGCCCGCTCGAGCAGGTGGGCGGGGATCTTGCTGGCGCCCTCGGCGTCGCCGCCGCCCGCGGCCGGCGGGTCGGCGGGCGCATCGGCGGCCGCGGCCTTCTGACGGGCGGCTTCGGCTCGCTTGCGCAGGTGCTCGGGGATCTCGGTCACGTCAGCCTCCTCCCTACAGCGGCCCGGAGATGCCGCCGTCCTTGCGGACCCGCCAGAAGTGCACCGCCATGAAGATGACGATGACGAACGGGAGCATCAGGACGTGCAGCACGTACCAGCGCAACAAGGTGTTGGTGCCGATCTCGCCACCGCCCAGCAGGACGAAGCGGACCTGGTTCCCGAACACCGGGGTGTAGCCCATCATGTTGGTGCCCACCGTGACCGCCCAGAGGGCCAGCTGGTCCCACGGCAGCAGGTAGCCGGTGAAGGACAGCAGCAGGGTGAGGGTCAGCAGGACCACGCCGATCACCCAGTTGAACTCGCGGGGCGGCTTGTAGGCGCCGTGGTAGAAGACCCGCGCCATGTGCAGGAAGACCGACAGCACCATGAGGTGCGCGGCCCACCGGTGCATGTTGCGGACGAGCAGGCCGAAGGTCACCGACGTCTGCAGGGCGTAGAGGTCGTTCCAGGCCGAGGCGGCGGTCGGCCGGTAGAAGAACATCAGGAAGATGCCCGTGACCGTCAGCAGGATGAAGAGGAAGAAGCTGAGCCCGCCGAGGCACAGCGTGTAGCTGACCTTGACCGCGTGGCGCTTCACCTTGACCGGGTGCAGGTGGTACAGCACCGAGTTCATGATCACGTAGGAGCGGTTCCGGGGGCTGTCGGTGTAGCCCTTCCGGAAGATCGAGCCGGGGCGGAAGATCGAGTTCCACGCCTGGCTGCCCTGCACCTTGTCGTTCAGCTCGGCGGCCTTCTTGGCCACGCCACCGGCGGACTTCTGGCCCATCGTCTTGGCCATGCCCTACTCCTGACCGTTCTGGCGGGTGCCGCTCATCCGAGCCGCATCCCGTAGCCGTAGCCGTGGGTGTTGGTGCGCTGGTGCGCGTCGCCGTCCGCCGCCGCCTGGCCGATCTTGCCGAGGATGATGACCCCGGTGGGGCACCGGTCGACGCAGAGGGCGCAGCGGGTGCAGACGTCGTCGTCGATGATGAAGATCACGTGGTCGCTCGGGTCGACGCCCGGCCGCTCGGTCTCGACCGCCTCGCCGATGCTGCCCGGCGACACCATGTGGATGCACTTCCACGGGCAGATGTCGACGCAGCCCTCGCACATGATGCACTCGGACTGGTCGATGTGGATGAACTGCTTGGGCTTGACCGCCTTGGCGAGGTAGTCCGCGTCGACCTCTTGGAGCACGTAGTCGGTGCGGAACTCCGGCATCGGCGGGTTGGCGTCGGTGCGAGCCATCAGCCGTTCTTCACCAGGGGTCGTCCGTAGGTGGACTCGACCTGAGCAGCCGGAGCCTTGCCCCGCGCCTGCCACACCGCCCAGAGGGCCATGTGCATGGCGAGGAAGATGCCGTAGATGCCGACGACGAGGAAGTCGCGCAGCGTCTGGTAGGTGACGGTGAACGGCAGCTTGCCGATGATGTTGCCGGGACCGTTCAGGATCTTGTCGGGCCGCCACTTGAGCCCGCTGTCGGCCCAGGTGAGGAAGCGGTCCGGGACGATGCCGTAGCACCAGAGCATGGCGAAGAAGGCGAAGGCGGCCGCCAGCATGGCCTGGCCCCACGACAGCGGGGTGCCCACCGGCCGCCGCTTGGCGTACCAGAGGACGCCGCCGCCCATGGCGAGCCCGATGAGGAAGGACCCGTCGAAGGCGACGTTGAAGAGGTGGCTTCCGTTGAAGGCGATCACCTCACGACACCTCCTTCGTGAAATCTCTCACAATGGGACGGGACAAGTGGTGCGAACGCGGACCTCGCCGCGCCGATTGGTCTAGCAGACGCCTCCGACGGCGAGCACATCGCAGCCCGGCGGTCGAGGGACCGCTCCTCCGCGCCCCGCTGGGCCCCGCGGACGCCCGCTCGGGAGCCGGGCGAGACCCCGCTGTGCTTGGCCTGCGGCGGCGGCGCGGACCTAGAGTCGGCGGCCGTGACCGAGATCCCCGAGCACCTCCTCAAGCGCTCGAAGGAGCGGCGTGCCGCTCTCGGCCTCGGCGGTGGTGACGAGCCCCCGGGCGAGGCGCCGGCCGCGTCGGCGGGCGGCGGCGAGCCGTCCAAGGCGGTGGCCAAGCCCGCCGCCGGCGAGCCGGCCACCCCGACCGGGCGGGCCCCGAGGCCCGAGCCCGAGCCCGAGCCGATCGCCGAGCCCGATCCGCCCTACGTGGCGGCGGCCAAGAGCCGGCGGCGGGTGCCCTACTTCGCCATGCCGGTGCTCGCCCTGCTCCCCCTGTGGGGCCTCTTCTACTGGTACACGGTCCAGCCCCCGCCCCCCGACCAGAACGATCCGCTCGTGGTCGGCGCGCAGGTGTACGCCGCCAACTGCGCCCAGTGCCACGGTGGCGCCGGCGAGGGCGGCAGCGGCCCGAAGCTGGCCGACGGCGAGGTGCTGAAGACCTTCCCGAACGCCCTCGACCAGGCCCGGTGGGTCACCTTCGGCAAGGAGCACGGCGGGCCCGACGCCAACGGCAACTACGGGGACCCCAACCGGCCGGGGGGTCAGCACAACGTCGACATGTTCGGTGGCGCCATGCCCTCGGCCGAGAAGGACCTGGGGCTGACGCCGGACCAGATCGTCGCCGTGGTGCGCCACGAGCGCGAGACCCTCTCCGGCGAGAAGACGCCGGCGCCGGGGACCGAGATCACCACGGACAAGGTCGCCGCGTACCTCAAGGACCACCCGGCCAACGACTGAGGATCGGGCGGTCGCGCGCGCAGGACCGCCATGACGTCCTCGTCGTGGGCGGTGGCCCCGCGGGGGCGTCCACCGCCTACTGGCTGGCTCGCGCCGGTCACGACGTGGTCGTGGTCGAGCGCAAGCGGTTCCCGCGCGACAAGACCTGCGGCGACGGCCTGACCCCGCGCGCGGTCAAGGAGCTCACCGACATGGGGCTCTACGACCGCCTGCTCGGGTTCCACCGGGTCGACGGGCTGCGGGCGGTGGCCCACGACATCACCCTCGAGCTGCAGTGGCCGGAGCACCCGGTCTACCCGAACCACGGGTTCGTGGTGCGCCGCCGGGACCTCGACGCCTTCGTGGCCGAGCACGCCGAGTCGGCCGGCGCCGAGCTCCGCCAGGCGACCGAGGCGGTCCGCCCGCTGCTGTCGGGAGGCCTGCTCTCCGGAGCGGTGGTGAAGGACAAGGAGTCCGGCGAGGAGTCGGAGGTGCGGGCCCGCTACGTGGTGATCGCGGACGGCTCGAACTCGCGCTTCGGTCGGGCGCTCGGCACCAGCCGCAACCGCTCCTACCCGCAGGGCATGGCGATCCGCGGGTACTTCGAGAGCCCGATCGCCTCCGACCCCTGGATCGAGAGCGCCCTCGACGTCCGCGACCGGGCCGGGAACTCGCTCCCCGGGTACGGGTGGATCTTCCCGCTGGGCGACGGCACCATCAACGTCGGCATCGGGCTGCTCTCGACGTTCCGCGACTTCAAGAGCGTCAACACGAGCCACCTCATGGCGGAGTGGTCGGCCACCGCCCCGGAGCGCTGGGGCATCGACCCCGACGCCATCCTGGCCCCGCCGACCGGCGGTCGGCTGCCGATGGCGGGGTCCGTCGAGCCGAAGGTCGGCCCCAACTTCGTGGTCGTCGGCGACGCCTCCGGATCGGTCAACCCGTTCAACGGCGAGGGCATCGACTACGCCTACGAGACCGGCCGGCTGGCGGCCACGCTCCTCGACGAGGCGCTGACCACCGGCGACGGGCTGGCGCTCGCCCGGTACCCCCACCTGCTCGAGGCCGAGTACGGCCTCTACTTCAAGGTGGCGAGGCTGTTCGTGAAGGTGATCGGCAACCCGGCGGTCATGCGCGAGCTGACCCGGGTCGGGATGCAGAGCCGGTCGCTGATGGACTGGGTGCTGCGCATCATGGCGAACCTGCTGCGGCCCGACGAGGTCGGACCCGCTGAGCTCGCCTACCAGGCGGCCGCGCTGCTGGTCCGCGCCGTGCCCGAGCCCGTCACCGCCTGATCGACCGCCCGGCGGGGACCGGCCCGGTCAGGCCTCTCGCTGCTGCGGCTCGTCCGCGGCGGACACGTCGTCCGGCGGCGACGGGTCGCCGTCGGGCGCGGCGACCGAGCCCCGGGCATCGGCCTCGGCGGCCAGGCGCGCGGTGATCGGGCGGACCTTGAGCAGGATCAGCGCAGCGATCGGGACGAGGGCGACGCACATCCACTGCGCCCCGGTCAGCCCGAACTTCAGCTTGTCGTTCACCCGGAGCAGGTCGGTGGAGAACCGCGCCACGCCGTACCAGAGGCAGAAGATGCCGATGCCGGTACCGGCCGCCACCGGTGGCTTGCGGTGCAGCACGACCCACAGGACCGCGAACAGCACCAGCAGGAGCAGCAGCTCGTAGATGGCGGTGTCGTGGAAGGTCATGCCCTTCACCACCGGGATCGGCGTGGTGTGGCCGTGCACCGGGTTGGTCGGCGTGGCGTTCTGGTAGAGCGTCGGCTCCCGGACGACGCCGCCGTCGTAGCGGATGGCGAGGAGGAAGTCGCTCTGGCGACCGAAGTGCTCGCCCACCGCCGTGCACCCGATCCGCCCGAACGCCAGCCCGATGGTGAGCCCCAGCCCGTAGCCGTCGATCATCCGCCAGCGCTTGAGCCGGTCCCACCGCCGGAAGGTCGGGAGCCCGGCCAGCACCGCGGCGATGAACCCGCCGGCGAACTGCAGGCCCCCCTTCCAGACCGCGATGAGGTCGACCGGCGAGTGGATGTCGCCCCAGTGGGTCACGTCCCAGGTGATCCGCGCGCCGACGACCCCGGCCAGCACCAGCTTGGCGGCCAGCGTGTAGCTCTCGTCGCGGCTGACCCCGAAGCGCTCGGCGTAGTGGGCGGCGACCACCGCGCCGAGCAGGACGCCCACCCCCACCGCCAGCCCGAAGGTCTTGAACGGCCCCAGGTCCGGGAACGAGTGGTACGGGATGACCGCGAGCGCTCCCAGCACCCGACCAGCTTGTCACGTGACATGGCGACCACCTGCGGCGGTCGTTCCCGCTCGTCGCTGGCGCTTCCCTTGCTCATGGCGACCACCTGCGGCGGTCGCTTCCCGCTCGTCGCTCGCGCTTCCCTTGCTCATGGCGACCACCTGCGGCGGTCGCTTCCCGCTCGTCGCTGGCGCTTCCCTCGCGGGCGCGGCCAAGCGCTCGGTCAGCTCACGCCTGGTCGGTCAGGCTGCGCAGCCGCCAGGCGGAGTAGCACGGCGGATGACACCCGTCATGGCGAAGCCAGCGCCGCCCGGAGGCGGCGCCCAGCAACACCGCCACCCGGAGCACCTACGAACTCGTCGCAGTTCCCGGGCTCTGGCCCGCACAACTGCGACAAGTTCCGGTCTGGGGGTGACGCTGCGCAGCCGCCAGGCGGAGCAGCGCAACGGATGACACCCGTCACGGCGAAGCCAGCGCCGCCCGGAGGCGGCGCCCAGCAACACCGCCAGGCGGAGCAGCGCAACGGATGACACCCGTCATGGCGAAGCCAGCGCCGCCCGGAGGCGGCGCCCAGCAACACCGCCAGGCGGAGCAGCGCAACGGATGACACCCATCGTGGCGAAGCCAGCGCCGCCCGGAGGCGGCGCCCGACAAACCCGGTCAATCCAGCGCGGGGTCCACCCAGCCGCCGTGGCGGGCGATCATCTGGTCGGCGTCGGGGGGGCCCATGGTGCCCTGGCGGTAGAGCACGGTGGGCGGCGGGTGGTCGACGACCTGCTCGACGATGCGCCACTGCTCGGTGACGCTGTCGCTGCGGCCGAAGCGGCGGCGGTCGCCGTCGAGGGCGTCCTCGATGAGGCGCTGATAGGCCTCCTCGCGCCGGCCGAGGGCCTTGGAGAACTCGACGTCGAGGTCGATGGGCTCGGTGGCCAGCTCCTCACCGGGAGCCTTGGCCTGGAAGTGGAAGGTCACCCCGTCGTCGTTGCCCAGGCGGAACCGGACCAGGTTGGCGGGCGGGTCCTGGGTGCCTCCGGCGGTGAAGAGCAGGCGGGGCGGCACGTTGAACCGGATGACCGCCTCGGTGGCCGTCGACGCCAGCTCCTTGCCGGTGCGGATGTACCAGGGCACGCCGGACCAGCGCCACGAGTCGATGTCGAGCCGGAGGGCGATGTAGGTCTCGACGTCGCTGTTCTCGTCGACGCCGTCCTCGGCGGTGTAGCCGCGGTACTGGCCCCGCACGACGTCGGCGGGGTCGATGGTGCGGACCTGCCGGAACAGGCGCAGTCGCTCGTCGGCCAGCGCGTCGGCGTCGGCCGACACCGGCGGCTCCATGGCCAGCAGGGCGACGATCTGCAGCAGGTGGTTCTGGACGACGTCCCGGAGGGCGCCGACGCTCTCGTAGAAGCGGCCCCGGCCCTTCACGCCGAAGTCCTCGGCCATGGTGATCTGGACGCTGTCGATGAAGTTGCGGTTCCAGATCGGCTCGAGCAGCGAGTTGGCGAAGCGGAACACCAGCAGGTTCTCGACCGCCTCCTTCCCGAGGAAGTGGTCGATCCGGTAGACGGCGGTCTCGGCGAACACCCGGTGCAGGGTCTGGTTGAGCGACTCGGCCGAGGCCAGGTCCCGGCCGAAGGGCTTCTCGACCACCACCCGTGATCCGTGCTCCAGGTCGACCCGGCCGAGGCCGTCGACCACGTCGTCGAACAGCTCGGGCGGGATGGCCAGGTAGAAGAGCGGGGAGGTGCAGCCGTCACCGCGCAGCTTGTCGGCCAGCATCCGGAAGGTGGCCTCGTCGCGGTAGTCGCCGCTCACGTAGGTCAGCCGGTCGAGCAGTTCCTGGAGGGCCTGCTCGTCGACCTGCTCGTCGCCACCCACGTGCTCGTGGACGGAGTCGCGGCACCGCTCCCGCAGCTTCTGGTCGTCCCAGTCCGAGGACGCCACGCCGATCACCGGACGGTCGAGGCGGCCGCCCTTCTCCATCTCGTAGACGGCGGGGAAGATCTTCTTGAAGCAGAGGTCGCCGGTCGCCCCGAAGATCACCAGGGCGTCGGAGCGTCCCATGCCCGGCGGGTGGGGGTGGTTGGTGTCGACGATCTGGTTCACGGGTTGCGGTCCTCCCACGTCGTCCGGTCCACGTCGGCCATCATTCCTTCATCTCCATGGCGTGGCCCCCGAACTGGTGGCGGAGGGCGGAGACGATGCGCATGGACATGCCCTGGTCGTCCTGCGACACGAAGCGGGCGAACAGGGCGGCGGAGATCACCGGTGCGGCCACCCCCTCCGCGACCGCGGCCTGGACCGTCCAGCGGCCCTCGCCGGTGTCGGCCGCGACCGGCTCCACGTCGTCGAGCCCCGGATCCTGCTCGAGGGCCCGGATCAGCAGGTCGAGCAGCCACGACTGCACCACGCTGCCCTTCTGCCACGACTTCACCCCGGCCAGGGCGTCGATGCCGAGGCTCGACTTGAGCAGGACGGCGTAGCCCTCGGCGTAGGCCTCCATGATCCCGTACTCCACGCCGTTGTGGACCATCTTGGTGAAGTGGCCGGCGCCGACGGGCCCGACGTGGCCGAAGCCGTGCTCGGGCGGGGCGAGGGCGTCGAAGATGGGCTGGGCCAGCGCCACCGCCTCATCGGTGCCCCCGACCATCAGCGAGTACCCGTTCTGCAGGCCCCAGACCCCGCCGCTCGTGCCCGCGTCGATGAACTGCACGCCCTTGGCGGCCAGCACCTCGCCGTGGTGCACCGAGTCGGTGTAGTGCGAGTTGCCGCCGTCGATCACGAGGTCGCCTTCGGCGAACAGGGAGGCCAACGAGGCGATGGTCTCGTCGGTGACCTGACCCGCGGGCACCATCGACCAGGCGACGCGGGGCTGGTCGCCGTCGGCCAGGGCCGAGGCCAGCTCCTCGAGGCTGCCGACCGCGCTGCCGTCGGCGTGGGGGTCGTAGCCGACGACCTCGTGCCCGGCGCGGCGCAGCCGTTCGGCCATGTTGGCACCCATCTTGCCGAGTCCGATCATGCCGAGCTTCATGGACGTGAGACCTCCGGGGTTCGGGGCGGACCGGTCGGTCCGCCGTGGGGTTGGGGTGATCAGCGGGTCTGGGCGAGCAGGTCGTCGATGGCGATGCGCGCCGCCCGAAGGTCGTGCTCGCGCAGGGTGATCAGGTCGCCCGCCGCCTGGGCCTGCTTGAGCGTCGAGAAGGTGAAGTCTCGGCCGGGGATGTCGGCGTCGGTGGCGTCCGGACCCAGCACCTGCACGAACACGCCGGTGGGCGGACCGCCCTTGTGGAGCTGGCCCGTGCTGTGCAGGAAGCGCGGGCCGAGGCCGAAGGTGGTGGCCACCACCAGCCGGTCGCGGATGGCGGTGCGGGCGTCCTCGATGGCGTCGACCACGCCGTCGTCGGGGTCGAGGTAGGCCTGGATGGCGACGTAGTCGCCGGGGCGTACCTCGGCCAGCAGGTCGTCGAGCGGGGTGGCCGGTTCGTCGGGGACCCCCTCGGCCAGGACCTGGTTGGTCGCCTCCTTGGCCTCGGCCACGTTGGGCTGGTCGAAGGGGTTGATCCCGAGCACCGCCCCGCAGACGGCGGTGGCGAACTCCCAGAGCAGCACCTGCGACCCGAGCGAGGAGGTCCCGTCGTAGCCCAGGGACACCACGGGGTGGCCGTGCTCGGCCAGCGCGTCGAGCCCGTGGTGCTCGCCGATGCCCACGAAGAGCCGGTCGTCGCCGTACACCTCCGGCGGACCGAGGCGCTCCCCGGCGATGGGCACCACACCGGTGCCCTGCTTGCCCGTCGACTCGGCCAGCAGCTGCTCGAGCCAGAGGCCGAAGCTGTCGATCTCGCCGTCGATGACCAGGGTGACCTTGTCGCGGCCGGCCTTGACGGCCGTGCCGAGGATGGTGCCGAGCCGCAGGCCCGGGTTGTCGGCGGGGTCGACGGCGGGTCCGAGGTGCCGGGCCTGGCGCTCGGCGGCGGCGAGCATCTCCTGGTAGCCGGCGCCGGCGAGGGCGGCGGGGATCATGCCGAAGTAGGACAGGGCCGAGTAGCGGCCGCCGATGTCGGGGCGGTTCTGCCACACCTTGCGGAACCCGCGGTCCTCCGCCAGCGACTGCAGCTCGGTCCCGGGGTCGGTGATGACCACGAACTGCTCGGGACGACCGACCAGCGCCCAGAAGTGCTCGAGGTGGCTGCGCGTCTCGATGGTGCCCCCGGACTTCGAGGAGGCGACGAAGAGGGTCCGGTCGAGCGGGCACTCGTGGGGGATCCGCCCGATGGCTGCCGGGTCGGTGGTGTCGAGGACCCGCAGCTCGGGCTGCCCGTCGTGGCTGGGGAAGGTGCGGGCGACGACCTCCGGGAAGAGGCTCGATCCGCCCATCCCCATGACGAGGACGTGGCTGAAGCCGTCGTCGACCACGCCCGAGACGAAGGCGTCGATCTCGGGTCCGGCGGCGGCGACCTCGGGGCCCACCCGCAGCCACCCGAGCCGATCGGTGACCTCGGTGGGGTCGGGCTGCCAGAGCGTGTGGTCGCCGTCCCAGATCCTCGCCACGGCGTTCGCCTCGGCCAGACGCCGGGCTTCGGCGGCCACGGCGTCGGCCAGGGGACCGAGCCGCTCACGGGCGAGGGGCGTGGGATCGCTCATCGACCGATCATGCCCGGCCGGGGGCCGTCGCGCAGCGACCCGGCGGGCGAGGCCCGGGGTGCGTCGGGCTCAACCGGGGGTGGCCAGCGCGTCGCGCAGCCGCCCGGCGACGTCGGCGGCGGCGAGGGTGGGGCCGAACACGCTGCCCTGGAGCCGGTCGCAGCCGAGCTCGGCGAGCACCGCCGCCTGGGCGGCGGTCTCGACCCCTTCGGCGACGGTCGTCATGCCGAGGGTCCGGGCCAGCTCGACGGCGGCGGCCACGATGGCGGCGTCGTCGGTTCCCGGCTGGGCGACCCCGCGCACGAAGGTGCGGTCGATCTTCAGCACCTCGGCCATGGGGAACCGGCGGAGGTACTCGAGGGACGCGTAGCCGGTCCCGAAGTCGTCGATGGCGATGCGCACGCCGAGCTCGCGCAGCCGGAGCAGACGCTCGGCGGCCGACCGGGCGTCGCTGATCAGCACGGTCTCGGTGATCTCGAGCAGGATCCGCGCCGGTTCGATGGCGTGCCGTCCGAGGACCTCGGCCACGTGCTCGGCGAGCCGGGGATCGGCGAGCTGCCGACCGGACAGGTTGACGGTGACCGCCAGCCGGTTGCCGGGGACCTCCTCGTCCCAGAGGAGGAGCGCCTCGATCGCCTCCTCGAGCACCCACAACCCCAGCCGGTCGATCAGCCCGCTGCGCTCGGCGAGGGGAACGAACCGGTCCGGGCTCACCGGCTCGCCGTCCAGCTCCCAGCGCAGCAACGCCTCGGCCCCCACCAGGTCGCGGGTCGCGGCATCGACCTGCGGTTGGTAGGACACGGTCAGCTCGCCGCGGTCGACGGCCAGCCGCAGCTCCGACTCCAGCTCGAGGTCGGCCGCCGTGCTGGCCCGCACCTCGGGGCGGTAGACGCGGACCTGGCTGCCGGCATCGGCGGTCGACGCCGCGCTCGGCGGCGCGCTGCAGCAGCTCGGCGGCGACGTCGGCCGGGGCCGGTGCCACCCCGGCGGTCGACGGCACGACCAGGTCGGCCCCGAAGGCGACACCGGTGGACACGGTGATGGCGAGCGGCCGACCGGCCAGCTCGATGGGCTCGGCCACCGCCCGCAGGATCCGGGCGGCCAGCGCCTCGGCCGCCGGCGGCTCGGCGATCAGGTCGCCGACGACGCAGAAGTCGTCGCCGTCGAGCCGGGCCACCAGGTCGGTCGGCCGTACCGCCTCACGGATCCGGTCGGCCACGATGCGCAGCACCTGGTCGCCCGTGGTCCGACCGAGGCTGGCGTTCACCGAGTCGAAGCGGTCGATGTCGACGTGCAGCACCGCCAGCTGGTGCAGCCCCCGCCGTTCGACCGAGGTGGCGATCCGCTCCAGGGTCGCCTGCCGGTTGGGCAGTCCGGTGACGGCGTCGTGGCGGAGCGAGAACTGGCGGTCCTCGTCGCTGAGCAGCCGGGCGACGGCGATGGCGGCCAGGTTCTGGTAGCGGCGCAGGAGGGTCAGCTCGTGGACCGACGGCGTGGCGCGCGACGCCCGAAACACGACGATGGCCCCCTTCGCCCGCCCGCTGGTGGGCGACCCGACCGCCAGCGCCCACACCCGGCGCATGCCGGCGCCGGTCATGATCCGGACCAGCTCGGCGTCGCCGGGGCCGCGAGGGGCGTCGATCACCTGCAGCCATCCGGGCGCGGCGGTCGGCAGGGTGCCGGCGTCGAGCTCGGCCAGGGCGGTGACCGCCTCGCCGGGCAGGTCGCTCGACGCGAACAGCCGGGGCCGGTCCTCGCCGCCCACCCCGACCGCGCACCAGGCCGGGGCCAGCTCCCGCTGCAGGGCGTCGGCCAGGATCCCGATCGACCTCGAGGCCGGATCGGCGCGGGCCAGCGAGTCGAGGACGGTGTCGATCGGCTCGGGGGCCGCCGGCTGCACCGGGCCGGTCATCGAGCGACCGACTCGGCTCCCGCCACGGCCGCCGCCGCCTCGGCGATCGCCTCCACCACCCGGTCCACCTCCGCCGGTCCGTGGGCGAGGCCGGGGAACAGGATCTCGTACGGACCGGGGGCCAGCGCCACGTCTCGGTCGAGCAGCGCATGGAAGAGCCGGGCGTAGCCCGCCACGTCGGTGCGGGTCGCCTGCTCGTAGTCGACGGGGGCCTCGGGGCCGAGGTGCAGGCCGACGAGGGTGCCCACCCGGGCGACCACCGCCTCGGTGCCGGCGGCGTCGAGCGATCGGCCCATGCCATCGGCCAGGGCGGTGGCGGTGGCGTGGAGCTGCTCGTAGGCCCCCGCGTCGAGCAGCTCGAGGGCGGCGAGGCCCGCGGCGGTGGCCAGCGGGTTCCCCGACAGGGTGCCGGCCTGGTACACGGGGCCGAGCGGCGCCAGTTCGCCCATGACCTCCGCCCGCCCGCCGAAGGCGCCCACGTTGAGGCCCCCGCCGATCACCTTGCCGAAGCAGGTCAGGTCGGGGCGGACGCCGAAGGCCTCCTGGGCGCCGCCCCGAGCGACGCGGAACCCGGTGATGACCTCGTCGAACACCAGCAGGGCGCCGACCCGGTCGCACTCGGCCCGCAGCCCTTCGAGGAAGCCCGGCTGGGGGGCGACCAGGCCCATGTTGGCCGCGACGGGCTCGACGATGACGCAGGCCACCGCCTCGTCGAGGACCGGCACCTGGTTGTAGGGCACCACCAGGGTGGCGGCGACGGCGGCGGCGGGCACCCCGGCCGAACCCGGCACCCCGTGCTCGCCGTGGCCGCCCCGGTCGAGGTGGGCGACGCCGCTGCCGCTCTCGGCCAGGAGGGCGTCACCGTGGCCGTGGTAGTTGCCGGCGAACTTCACGACGGTGGTGCGACCCGTGGCACCCCGCGCCAGGCGCACCGCCGACATGGTCGCCTCGGTGCCGCTCGACACCATGCGCACCTGGTCGCAGGACGGGAAGCGGTCGATGATCGCCTCGGCCAGTTCGACCTCGCGCGGCGTCGGCGCCCCGTAGGACGTGCCGTCGCCGGCCGCCGCCCGGACGGCCTCCACGATCTTCGGGTGGGCGTGCCCGGCGATCACCGCGCCGTAGGACTGGACCAGGTCGAGGTACCGCCGGCCGTCGACGTCCCAGACGTGGGCGCCCTCGGCCCGGGCCACGAAGTAGGGAGTGCCGCCGACCGAGCGGAACGACCGCACGGGGGAGTTCACCCCGCCGGGGATCACCGCCCTCGCCCGCTCGAACCAGGCCTCGCTGCTCGCGCCGCTCACGTCAGCACCTCGGCCACCTCGGCGGCCAGGTAGGTGAGGATCAGGTCGGCCCCGGCCCGCTTGACCGCGGTCAGGTGCTCGAGGGCGACGGCGTCGCCGTCGATCCAGCCTCGTTCGGCGGCCGCCTTGATCATGGAGTACTCGCCCGACACGTGGTACGCGGCCACCGGCACGTCGACCGCAGCCCGGGCCGCGGCGATCACGTCGAGGTAGGCGAGGGCCGGCTTCACCATGACCAGGTCGGCGCCCTCGGCCACATCGGCGGCCAGCTCGGCCAGCGCCTCCCGGCCGTTGGCGGGGTCCTGCTGGTAGGCCCTGCGGTCGCCGCCGCCCGCGATCTCGACGTCGACCGCGTCGCGGAAGGGGCCGTACAGGGCCGAGGCGTACTTGGCGGCGTAGGCGAGGATGGCGACCTGCTGGTGGCCGGACCCGTCGAGGGCCGCTCGGATGGCGGCGACCTGGCCGTCCATCATCCCCGACGGCGCCACGAGGTCGGCCCCGGCCTCGGCCTGCACCACCGCCACCTCGGCGTAGCGCTCCAGGGTGGCGTCGTTGTCGACCTCGCCGGCGGCGGTCACGAGGCCGCAGTGGCCGTGGTCGGTGTACTCGTCGAGGCAGAGGTCGGCGAGCAGCACGATGCGGTCGCCGAGGTCGTCGCGCAGGTCGCGGAGGGCGAGCTGGACGATGCCGTCCGGGTCGGACGCGCCGCTGCCGACCGCGTCCTTCCCGGTGGGCACCCCGAAGAGGATGACGCCGGGGATGCCGAGGTCGGACAGGCGGCCGACCTCCTTGCGGAGCGACTCCCGGGTGTGCTGGACGACGCCCGGCAGGGAGGCGATGAGCTGCGGCTCGTCGATGCCTTCGCGGACGAAGAGCGGCGCCAGCAGGTCGTCGGGGGTGACGACGGTCTCGGCGACCATGCGCCGCAGGGCGGGCGTGCGGCGCAGGCGCCGCAGCCGGCGTTGCGGGAAGGCCATGGGCCGAGCCTACGAGCGGCGGCGGGCAGGCCGGGGCGTGGGTGGTGGCACGCTGGGGCGATGGCCGTCCGATCCGCCCGCCCTCCCGGCCGCTGGGCCGTGGTGCAGGAGCGGTTCGAGGCCGCCTACGCCGAGGACCCCACGCCGTTCGACCGCCACGACGTCCTGCTGCGGTGGTGGACGGTGCGCAACGACCGCACCGGCGGGAAGCTGCGCCGCATCGGCCACGGCATCTTCGTGGCGCTGACCAAGGGGACCGCCGCCCAGTGGTTCGACGGGGTGTACGTGGCCGTCTACGACGTCGCCGCCCCGCGCAACAGCGTGGCCGACCTGGTGCTCGAGGTCCCGGGCGACACCTTCCCCGAGGACGAGGGGTTCGGTCAGGCGGTGCTGGTGGGCGAGTACCTGGCCAACGGCGCCTGCGCCCTCGACCTCGACGACCTCGGCGTCGCCTTCCCGAAGGCCCCCCCGTTCGTCCGGCGCAGCGGCGTGCCCTTCGCCCCCTGACCGGCGACCGGCCTCGGCGTCACTCGGTCCGGCGGAACTCCAGGCCCTCGAACTCGCCGGACCGGCGCCACTCGTCGATGTAGCGGAAGAAGGCCATGGCGCCCTGGGGGTAGCCGACGAAGGACCGGGCCTCCGGTCCGGTCTCCTGGCCCTCGTTGTTGTAGTAGCCGGGCGTGCAGTCGGGCGACCCGATGATCATGCGGCCGGGTCCCGACAGCAGCAGGTCGAGCCAGCGCTGCTCGGCCTCGGCGGTGACCTCGACCTCGTCGTAGCCCCCGTCGATGGCGTGGCGGACGATGGCGGCGATGGTCCTGCCGGACTCGGTGAGGTTGTGGGGCACGTTGGAGATGAGGTTGGCGCCCTGGGTCGGCTGCACGATGAACAGGTTCGGGAAGCCGTGGACGTGGATGCCGTGCAGGGTCCGCATGCCCTCGGCCCAGTGGGACGAGAGCTTCCGGCCGTCGCGCCCGGTCATGTCGTAGCCGGTCCGCCGGGTGTACTCGGTGCCCACCTCGAAGCCGCTGGCGTAGATGATGCAGTCGACCTCGTAGGCGGTGCCCGCGGCCACCACCGCCGTCTCGGTGATCCGCTCGACGCCCTTGCCGTCGGTGTCGACCAGGTGGGTGCCCGGCTCGTTGTAGGCCTGCAGGTACTCGTCGTGGAAGCAGGGCCGCTTGCACAGCTGCCGGTACCAGGCCTTGAGGCGCTCGGCGGTGGCGGGGTCGTCGACCACCTCGTCGACCCGCGAGCGGATCTCCTCCATCTTCTCGAAGTCGGACTCCTCGTACGCCGCCAACATCCCCTCGGGGGTCATCTCCTCGGCCGGCAGCGCCATGATCCGGCTGCGCACCCGACGGGCCAGGTCGGTCCATCCGTCCATGACCAGGTCGTCCTCGGCCATGCCGCCGGTCTGGTTGGCGGTGAAGTTCTCCAGCCATCGCTGCTGCCAGCCGGGCGTGGCCATCGCCTCGAACCACTCGGGGTCGGTGGGCTCGTTGTCGCGCACGTCGACCGACGAGGGCGTGCGCTGGAAGACGTACAGCTCCTTGCACGCCCGGGCCAGGTGGGGCACGCACTGCACCGACGTGGCGCCGGTGCCGATGACGGCGACCCGCTTGTCGGCCAACCGGTCCATCGGCTCGCCGTCCGGATCGCCGCCGGTGTAGTCGTAGTCCCAGCGGCTGGTGTGGAACGAGTGACCCCGGAACGACTCGATCCCGGGGATGCCGGGCAGCTTGGGGACGTGCAGGGGGCCGGTGCCCATGGCGACGAACTGGGTCGTGAACTCGTCGCCGCGGGTCGTGCGGACGATCCAGCGCGAGCTCTCCTCCTCCCACTCGAGGTCGGTGACCTCGGTGTGGAAGAGGGCGTCGTCGTAGAGGTCGTAGTGGCGGGCGATGCGGCGGCAGTGCTCGAGGATCTCCGGGGCGTGGGCGTACTTCTCGCTCGGCATGTGCCCGGTCTCCTCGAGGAGCGGCATGTACACGAACGAGGCGGTGTCGCACTGGGCCCCCGGGTAGCGGTTCCAGTACCAGGTGCCGCCGACGTCCCCGCCCTTCTCGAGCAGCCGCACCGGGACCCCCGCCTCTCGGAGGCGGGCGCCGGTGACCAGCCCGGCGAAGCCGGCCCCGATGAAGGTGAGGGTGACGTGGTCGTGCTTCGGCTCCCTCGGCTCGACCGGCGTGTAGGGGTCGTCGAGGTAGTGCGAGAGCTGGTCCTTGAGCTGCAGGTACTGGGCGTTGCCGTCGGGTCGCAGCCGCTTGTTCCGCTCCTCCGCGTACTTCTGCTTCAGCCCCTCGATGTCGATGGTGTCGGCGATGGCGCTCGCTCCTCCGTCCGGCCGGATCGGGTCACGGTAGGACGGGGCGGTGCCCTCCCGCACGGCCGCCTCCCCCGGGCCGCCTCCGCCGGTCCGACCGCTCAGCCCGGGTCTCCTGCCACCAGCGCGTCGAGCTCGTCGACGGTGACCTCCTCGAGGCTGGCGACCACCCGGGTCGCCTGCTCGAAGGTCGAGAAGCGGGTGATGCGGTTCGGCACCGCCACCACCTCCAGGCCGGCGGACCGCGCCGAGGCCACCCCGTGGGCCGAGTCCTCCAGGGCCACCGAGCGGGCCGGGTCGGCGCCGAGACCCGCGGAGGCGACCCGGTACACCGCCGGGTCCGGCTTCCCGCGGCCGCCGACCCGGTGGTGGTCGACGCCGACCAGCTCGACGAAGTGGGGACGGAGCCCGACCCTCGCCAGGTGACCGTCCAGCCAGCCGATGGACGAGCTGGACGCCACCGCCAGGGGTACGCCGGCGGCGGACAGGTCGTGGACCAGCTCCGTCACGCCCGGCAGGGGCTGCAGCACGTCGCGGTAGCTGCGGTCCTGGGCCCGGTAGGCGGCGTCGAACTCGGCCTTGTCGATGGTGAAGCCGAGCTCGTCGCGCAGCTGGTCGAACCAGTCGCGCTCGGCATCGGACAGCCCGACGACCTGCGCCCAGTCCTCGACCGCCAGCTCGACCTCGTAGGCGGCGAAGGTGGCGGCGGCCATCTCGTAGATGGGCCACTCGGTGTCGAGCATCAGCCCGTCGAAGTCGAAGATCACCGCCTCGAGGTTCACGGCAGCACCTCGGACGGTGCCGAGGCGGCGGACGCACCGGCGAGGGACGCCGCCAGGGCGTCGGCCAGCGCGGGGACGGTGTGCTCGGCGGGCTCCACGTCGACCCGGAGCCCGAGCTCCCGAGCGGCGGCGGCGGTGATCGGACCGATGCACGCCACCACCGGCGGCACGGCGCGGGTACCGGCGGCGGCCACGAAGTTGCGGACCGTGGACGCCGAGGTGAAGGCGATGGCGTCGGCGGCGGCGACCTGGTCCAGCACCGCCGACTCGGGCACGACCGGCACGGTCCGGTAGGCGTCGACGACCTCGACGTCCCACCCCAGGGCGGCGAGCCCGTCGGGCACCACGTCGCGCGCCACCTCGGCCCGCGGGAGGATGACGCGGCGGTCCGCCGGTCGACCGGAGCGCGGCGCGGTGGGGAAGGCGGCGACCAGCGCCTCGGCGACGGCTTCGGCCGGTACCAGGTCGGCAGCCACCCCCCGGTCGGCCAGGGCCCGGGCGGTGACCGGTCCGACCGCCGCCACCTGCGCGCCGGCCAACGCCCGCGCGTCGGCCACCTCGGCGAGGAGGGGTGCGACCGCGTTCGCCGACGTGAAGACCAGCCACGCCACCTCGCCGCTCGTGATCCGCTCCCCCGCCCGCCGCAGGGCCCCGCCCCCGTCGGCCGGGGCCTCGATGGCGATGGTCGGCACCTGCAGGACCTCGGCGCCGAGGGTGCGCAGGCGCTCGGCGAAGCCGCCGCCGGTGCCGACGGCGCGGGTGACGACGACGGTCCGCCCGAAGAGCGGCCGCGTCTCGAACCAGTCGAGGCGCTCGGCCGCCACCGACCCGACCACGATCACCGAGGGGCTCTCCAGCTCGTGGTCCTCGAGGGTCGCCAGCGTGGCCCGCCGGGCGCGCTGCTCCGGCCGCGTGCCCCACTGGATGGCGGCCGCCGGCGTCGCCGGGTCGAGCCCACCGGCCTGCAGCCGGCGGGCGATCCCGGGCCACCGCTTCACGCCCATCAGCACGACGATGGTGCCGCCGACCCTCGCCACCGCCTCCCAGTCGACCGAGCCGTCCCCCGCCGACGGGTCCTCGTGTCCGGTCACGACGGTGACGCTGGTCGAGGAGTGGCGCAGGGTGACGGGGATGCCGGCGTAGGCCGGCACCGCGAACGCCGAGGTCACGCCGGGGACGACCTCCACCTCGATGCCGGCGGCGAGCACGGCGGCGGCCTCCTCCCCCCCGCGGGCGAACACGAACGGGTCACCGCCCTTGAGTCGCACGACCTGCCGGCCCTCCCGACCTCGCTCGACCAGGAGGGCGTTGATCTCGTCCTGGGTGCGGGTGTGGGCGCCCGGCCGCTTGCCGACGTTGATGCGCTCGGCCCCGGACGGGGCGAGGTCGAGCAGGCTGGCGACCGAGAGCCGGTCGTAGACGACCACGTCGGCCGACGCCAGCACCTCGGCGGCGCGGACGGTGAGCAGGCCGGGATCACCCGGACCGGCGCCGACGAGGTGGACGGTCATGCAGCGAGCGTAGGGGTGGCCGGTGGGCCCGCCGGCGGGTCCGGCGTCACCGCAACGGCAGTCCCAGGTCGGCCAGGGCGGACCGCAGCTCGGAGGCCGACGTGAACCGGATGGCCTGCAACCCGCTCGCCCGGGCGCCCTCGACGTTGGTCGGCGAGTCGTCGACGAAGACGGTGGCGGCCCGGTCGAGCTCGAACCGCTCGACCAGCACGTCGAAGATGGCCGGCTCGGGCTTCGCCGCACCCTCCTCGCCCGAGACGACCACGCCCTGCAACCGGCCCAGCTCCGGCCAGTCGTCAAGCAGCACCGGCCAGACCTCGGCCGGCATGTTGGTGAGGCCGTGCACCGGCACGTCGGCGGCCAGCAGGTCGTCGACCACCTGGGCCGTTCCCGAGACGGGGCCCGCCACCATGTCGCCGTAGCGGGGCAGCCACTGGGCGATCAGCTCGGCGTGCTCGGGGAACGCCACCGCCCGCGCCTCGAGCGACGGCCCCATGGGGACGCCCCGGTCGTGCTGGAAGTGCCACGACAGCGGGCAGACCTCGGTGAGGAAGTGCTCGAGCTCGGCGGGATCGTCGATGAGCCGGCGGTAGAGGTGGGCGGGCGCCCAGTCGAGCAGCACCCCGCCCACGTCGAACACCACGGCGCGGACCTCGCTCATCGGGGACCGTCCCGCAGCTCGATCGCCAGCGAGCGGCCGAGCGCCTCGGGGTCGTCGCCGTCGACCTCGGCCCGCCACACCGCGCTCCCGTCGGGCGCCGCCAGCACGCCCCGGACGCGCAGGCGGGCGGCGGTGTCGTCGAGCGCCTCGGCGTGGGCGCCGGCCGGCAGCTCGCAGTCGCCGCCCAGCTCGGCCAGGAAGGCCCGCTCGGCGTCGACGCAGCGACGGCTCGGCCCGTGCTCGATCGCCGACAGCCGCTGCTGCGTCCCGGTGTCGTCGGCCCGGCACTCGACCGCCAGCGCCCCCTGGCCGACCTGGGGCACCACGTCGGCCACCGCCAGGACCTCGGCGACCCGGTCACGCCAGCCCAGCCGCTCGAAGGCCACGGCGGCCACCACGATGGCGTCGAACTCCTCGGCCTTGGCCAGGCGGGTGGCCATGTTCCCCCGCAGTTCGTGGAACTCGATGCCCGGGCGGAGCTCGGCCAGCTGCACCCGGCGCCGGGCCGAGCCGGTCGCCACCCGGGAACCGGGGCCCAGCTCCGCCAGGGTCGACCCGACGAGGGCGTCGCGAGGGTCGCCGCGCTCGGGGACCGCCGCCAGGACGAGTCCGGGCACCGTCGTGGACGGGAGGTCCTTGGCCGAGTGGACCGCCAGGTCGGCCCGCCCGTCGAGGACCGCCTGCTGGACCTCCTTGGCGAACACGCCCTTGCCGCCCAGCTCGGAGATGGGCACGTCCAGCCGGCGGTCGCCGCTGGTGTCGACCTCGACCAGCTCGACCTCGACGGCCGGGTCGGCGGCCTGCAGGCGGGCGGCCACGTGCTCGGCCTGCCAGCGGGCGAGCGGGCTGCGACGGGTCGCGGCTCGGAGCAGCACCGGCTCGACAGCCTCCGTCGAGAGCAGGGGCAGGGTCAGTCGAGCTCGTCGAGCTCGTAGAGGTCGCGCAGCGCCTCGGCCAGGCGATCGCCCTTCGGGGTGCCGGCCAGGTCCTTCAGCTTCACCGACGGCTCGTGGAGGATCTTGGCGAGGATGCTCCGCGTCAGCGCCTCGACCGCATCGGCCTGGCGGGCGTCGAGCCCGGCGAGGCGGCCGGTGTAGCGCTCGAGCTCGGCCTGGCGCACCGACTCGGCCCGGTTGCGCAGCGTCGACACCAGGGGGGCGACCGCCCGGGCGGAGGTGGCGTCGTTGTAGCGGCTGAGCTCCTCGACCACGATGGCCTGGACCGCACCGACCTCGCGCCGACGCTCGTGGATGCCGGCCTGGGCGAAGCGGTTGAGGTCGTCCATGTCGAGCAGGGTGACTCCGGGCAGCTCGGCCACCGCCGGGTCGACGTCGCGGGGGACGGCGATGTCGACGATGAGCAGGTCGCGCCCGGCCCGGCCCAGCGACACCGGGGCCAGGTCGGCGTGCTCGAGCATGATCGAGGTGGCACCGGTGGAGGTCAGCAGCAGGTCGACGGTCCCGAGCGCGCTGGGCAGGTCGGCCAGCCGCACGGGCCGTCCCCCCACGGCGTCGGCCAGCACGGTGGCCCGCTCCCAGGTGCGGTTGGCGACGAGGACCTCGGCGACGCCGGCGCCCGCCAGCGCGGTGAGCATGCCCTTGCCCATCTCGCCGGCGCCGAGCACCAGGACCCGCCGGCCGTCGAGCGAGCCGAGCCGGGTCGAGGCCATCTGCACCGCCGCGTGGGACACCGAGGCGGTGCTGCGGGCGATGCCGGTCTCGGTGCGGGCCCGCTTGCCGGTCTCGATGGCGTGCCGGAAGAGCAGGTTGAGCACCGGGCCGGTGCTGCCCTCGAGGGCGGCGCGCTCCCACGCCGTCTTGACCTGGCCGAGCATCTCGGTGTCGCCGAGGACCGCCGAGTCGAGCCCGCTCGCCACCGAGAACAGGTGGTGGGCGGCCTCCGTGTCGTAGTGGACGTAGAGGTGGTCGGCGAAGTCCTCGGGGGGCAGGAACGCCATCTCGGAGAGGAAGTGGCGGATGTCCTGGTAGGCGCCGTGGAAGCGCTCGGCCACCGCGTAGACCTCGGTCCGGTTGCAGGTCGAGAGCACCACCGCCTCGCTGACGTGGGGGCGGGTGGCCAGGTCGTGCAGGGCCTTGGGCAGGCGGGACCCGTCGATGGTGAGCCGCTCGAAGAGCGGCAGCGGCATCGTTCGGTGGTTCAGTCCGAGGACGACGACAGACACGTGTGCAGCAGACCTCTCGCTTCCGCGACTCGGCCGGATCGGATCAGGTCCAGCATCCCCGAATCGAGCGCCGACTGCCAGTCGAGGCCCTCGGTGCTGCGGCCCTGTTCCCGCAGGCTACGGCGCTCCTCGGCGAGCACCTCGGCGAGGGTGGCGTACTCGGGGCCGACCTCCGGGGCGAAGCGGCGTCGCAGCCAGGTCGACAGGGCGGGGCTGGTGCCCCCGGTGGAGAAGGTCACGAGCACCGGGCCCTGGCGCAGCCGGGCCGGGAGGGTGGCGGTGCAGTTGGCCGGGTCGTCGGCGCTGTTGACCCAGACGCCGGCCCCGTCGGCGTCGAGGAACACCTGGTGGTCGACCTCGGTCCGGCCGGTGGCGGTGACGACGTACCGGTGGTCGGTCGCCTCGCCGGAGCGGTACGCCCGGCGCTCGACGTGCAGCGATCCGGCCGGACGGTCGACCCCCGCGGCGGCCAACGCCTCGACCTCGGCGCCGACCTCGGGGGCCACCACCGTGACCGCGGCGCCGCACTCGAGCAGGCCGGCGACCTTCTGGGCGGCGACCCGACCGGCGCCCACGACCAGGCAGGACCGACCCTCGAGCCGCAGGTTGACCGGGTACGCCGGCACCGGGGGGGCGGGTGCCGGCTCGCCGCTCACGGTCAGCCCTCGACCGCTTCGGGCTCGGGCCGCGACGAGGCCCGCTGCTGCTGGTAGAAGCTGAGGATCTGCAGCTCGACGGCCAGGTCGACCTTGCGGAGCGACGCGCCCGGCACGTTGATGACCGCCGGGGCGAAGTTCAGGATCGACGAGATGCCGGCGGCCATGAGCCGATCGGCGGCCTCCTGGGCGGCCGACGCCGGCGTGGCGATCACGCCGATGGCGATCCCCAGCTCGACGGCCAGGTCGGGCAGCTCGTCGAGGTGGTGGACCTCGAGGCCCTGCACCACCGTGCCGACCTTGTCGGGGCTGGTGTCGACCAGCGCCGCGACCGGGAACCCGCGCTCGCCGAACCCGGCGTAGTTGGCCAGGGCCTGGCCCAGGTTGCCGACGCCCACGATCACGACCGGCCAGTCCTGGGTGAGGCCGAGCTCCCGGCTCATCTGGAACAGGAGGTACTCGACCTCGTAGCCGACGCCCCGGGTGCCGTAGCTGCCGAGGTACGAGAGGTCCTTGCGGACCTTGGCGGCGTTCACCCCCGCCAGCTCGGCCAGCCGCTCGGAGGAGATGGTCGGCGTCTTGTCCTCGGCCAGGTCGAGCAGCACGCGGAGGTAGACCGGGAGCCGGGCCACCGTGGCCTCCGGGATCCGACGTGCTCGCTTGGCCATGCGGCCGCCGATCGTACCCCGCTTGTGCATGCGTTCACGTGTTGTTGGGCGCCGCCCACAGGGCGGCGCTGGCTTCGCCATGACGGGTCTCACGTGCTGCGCCGCTCCGCCGGGCGGCTGCGCAGCCGAACCCACCGGCTCCAGCGGACCGGCGAGGGAAGCGCCAGCGACGAGCCGGACGCGAGCGCCGCAGGTGCTCGCCATGAGCAACGCGTCAGCTCAGGGCGCGGCGGAGGATCTTGCCGGTGAGGTTGTGGGGGAGCTCCTCGACGAACATCACCTTCTGCGGGCACTTGTACCGGGCCAGGCGGTCGGCGCAGAACTCGATCAGCTCGTCCTCCTCGATGCTGCGCCGGTCGGCCACCACCACGTAGGCCTTGACCGCCTCCCCGGAGTAGGGGTGGTCGACGCCGATGACCGCGCACTGCTCGACCGCCGGGTGCTCGAGCAGGACGTCTTCGACCTCGGCGGGGTAGACGTTGAACCCGGACACGATGATCAGGTCCTTGGCCCGGTCGACCAGGTACAGGAAGCCGTCGTCGTCGACCACGGCCACGTCGCCGGTGCGCAGCCAGCCGTCGTCGGTGAGGGCGGCGCGGGTGGCGTCGGGGTCGTTCCAGTACCCCTGGAACACGTTGGGGCCCTTGACCCAGATCTCGCCGGCGTCGCCGATCAGGGCGTCCTCGCCGTCGGCGTCGACCAGGCGGAGCTCGAGATCGGGCACGGGCACGCCGATCGAGCCGGGCCGGGGCTCCAGCCCGAGCGTGGAGGTGACCACCGGCGACGCCTCGGTCAGGCCGTAGCCCTCGAGCAGGGTGACGCCGAGCCGTTCGTGGACGAGGGCGGCCACCTCCGGCGAGAGCTTGGCCGCGCCCGAGGAGGCCAGCCGCACCGTGCGCATGCGCTCGGGGGTGACGCCCGGGATGGCGGCCCATGCCGACCACATGGTGGGGGCCCCGGCGACGGCGGTGACGCCGTGGTCCTCGATGGCGTCGAGGGCCGAGACCGGGTCGAAGCGCTCGATCAGCAGCACCGACGCCCCCATGGTGAAGGCGGCCCCGAGCACCACGTTGAGCCCGAAGATGTGGAAGAGGGGCAGCAGCCCGAAGTTGACGTCGGCGGTGGTCGCGCCCTCGTCGTCGGCCAGCATCTGGCGGACGTTGCTCGTCAGGTTGCCGTGGCTGAGCATGGCCGCCTTCGGCCGGCCGGCGGTGCCGCTGGTGAAGACGAGGACGGCCAGGTCGTCGGCGTCGCGCTCGACGAGCGGGGTCGGATCGGCGGCGAGGAGGTCGTCGAGGACGAGGGCGTCGTCGAGGCCCTCGCGGTCGCTCACCACCACGTGCTCGAGCGCCGGGCAGCGCGACCGGTCGAGGAGGCCCACCCCCTTGCGGGCCGACGGCCCGACGATCACCGCCCGAGCGCCGACGATGGCGAGCTCGCTCTCGAGCTCGCGCGCCGGGCTGGTCGGGTTGAGCGGGGTGGCCACGTAGCCGGCGCCGAGCACCGCCAGGTACGAGACGACGAAGTACCAGTTGTTGGCGCAGACGATGCCGACGCGGTCACCCGGATCGAGTCCGAGGCCGCTGAGCCCGCCCCGCAGACCGGCGACCTGGCGCCGCAGCTCGCCGTAGGTGGTGGTGCGACGCCGGCTGATGAGGGCGACCGCATCGTCGGGGTGGGACTCGATCATCGACGCCACGTTCACGGGGGAAGCGTGGCACACCGCTCCGAGGGTCGGTGCCGCCGGACGAGCTCCGCCTGCCCGGCACCGGTGACCCTGGACACCGATCGGAGGGCGCCGGTATCGTCCGCGGTCCGAGCCGGACCGCGCCACAGGAGGCGACACATGGGGGGAACCGCTCGTCGGATCGGGCAGGCGGCGCGCCGACCCCGGGGGCTCGGCGCCCTCGTGGTCGTCCTGGCCTGGCTGCTCGCGAGCTGCAACGGGGGCGGCGGCGGCCTGCCGGTCGTCTACTCCTTCCCCGCGGCCCTGGCCCGGACCGCGACCCACCCGGGCGCCTCACCGCCGGGGGCCAACGACTTCACGTGTCGGCCGAGCGCTGCGCACCCCCGTCCGGTCGTGCTGGTCCACGGCACCTTCGGCAACATGACCGACAGCTGGAACGCGCTGTCACCGCTGCTCAAGAACCAGGGCTACTGCGTGTTCGCGCTGAACTACGGCACGCCGGACCTCACCGGCCAGATCTACGGCACGTCCGACATCCCCGCCTCCGCCCAGCAGCTCGCCGGCTTCGTCGACCAGGTGCTGGCCGCGACCGGGGCGACCAAGGTCGACATCGTCGGCCACTCCCAGGGCGGGATGATGCCGCGCTGGTACCTGAAGTTCCTGGGCGGCGCGTCGAAGACCGGCACGCTGGTCGGCCTGGCGCCGTCCAACCACGGCACGACCCTGTTCGGGCTGGCCACCCTCGCCTCCCACTACTCGTCGCTGAGCGGCGTGATCGACGCCGGCTGCACCGCCTGCACCCAGCAGTTCGCCGGGTCGAGCTTCCTGCAGCAGCTCAACAGCGGCGGCGACACCGTGCCGGGGGTCTCGTACACGGTGATCGAGACGACCTACGACGAGGTGGTGACGCCGTACACCTCGGCCTTCCTGAGCGGTCCGTCGGTGACGAACGTCGACCTCCAGGCCCAGTGCGCGCTGGACGGCTCGGACCACCTCGGGATCATCTACGACCAGATCGCGCTGCGGGACGTGCTGAACGCACTCGACCCCGCCCACGCGGTGGCGCCGGCGTGCGTCTACGTCCCGCCGGCCATCGGCGGCTGAGCGAGGCCGTCGCTCCCCCGGCCCGCTCGGGCGAGACTGACGCCCGTGCCGCCGACGATCACGACCACCGACCTCACCCGGAGCTTCGGTGAGCACCGGGCCGTCGACGGGTTGACCATCGAGGCCGACCGGGGCGAGGTGCTCGTCCTGCTCGGTCCCAACGGGGCGGGCAAGACCACCACCGTGCGGCTGCTGAACGGGGTGCTCGAGCCCGACGCCGGCCACGTCCGGGTGCTCGACCTCGACCCGTCCCGGTCCGGCGACGAGATCCGGGCCCGCACGGGCGTGCTGACCGAGAACGCCGGCGTCGACGAGCGGTTCACGGCGCTGGAGAACCTGCTGTTCGTGGCCCGCCTGCGGGGGATGGACCCGGACGACGCGCGTCGACGGGCGTCCGAGATGCTCGGGCGGTTCGGCATGGGCGAGCGGGCCGACGACCGCGTCCAGGGGTTCTCGACCGGGCAGCGCAAGCGCGTCGCGCTGGCCCGGGCGCTGCTCCACGACCCCGAGGTGCTCTTCCTCGACGAGCCCACCTCCGGGCTCGACCCGGCGGCGACCCGGGACGTGCTGGACCTGATCGGCTCGCTGGCCTCGGAGCGGGGACGGACCGTGGTGCTCTGCACCCACTTCCTGAACGAGGCGAGCAAGCTGGCCCACCGGGTCGCCGTGCTGCACCAGGGCCGGCTGCAGGCGTTCGGCTCGCAGAGCGAGATCGCGTCCACGCTGTGGTCGGGCGTCGACGCGGTGGTCGACCTCGGCCAGGCGGCGGCCCCCGCCACCCTCGACGCCCTGCGCGTGCTGCCCGGTGTGCGGGCGGCGGCCCCCACCGGCCTCGGGGTGCGGGTCACCGTGGACGGTCGCGCCGTGCTGCCGTCGGTCGTCGCCGCCCTGGTCGGGCTCGGGCTGCCGGTGTACGAGGCGGAGCTGCGGGAGCCGACCCTCGAGGACATCTACTTCGCCATCGAGTCGCAGGTCGCCGAGCGGGAGCTGCTGGCGTGACCGCCGCGGCCCGCCCCGAGCGCCACCCCGTCGACCGGGCTGCGGTGGCCACGGTGTTCAAGCGCGACCTCACCGCCATCCTCCGCTCGCGGGCGGTCATGCTGCCGATGCTGATCGTGCCGTTCCTGCTGCTGGTGCTGCTGCCGATCGCGGTGGGCATCGCCGCCGGGCACACCCAGAACTTCGACGTGAGCCAGGTGCTCGACCACCTGCCCGGGCAGCTCGCCGCCCCCATCCGGGCGTACCCGGTCCGCCAGCAGCTCGTCGTGATGGTGCTCGGCTTCCTGGTCGCCCCGCTCTTCATGGTCGTGCCGCTGATGGTGAGCGCGGTGCTGTCGGCCGACGCCTTCGCCGGGGAGAAGGAGCGCAAGACGCTGGAGTCGCTGCTGCACCTGCCCATCCGGGAGCGGGACCTCTTCCTGGCCAAGCTCCTCGGCGCCCTGGTCCCCTCGATCGGGATCTCGTGGATCGGCTTCGCCCTCTTCTGCGTGGCGTCCAACGCCGCCGCCTGGCCGGTGATGCACCAGGTCTTCCTGCCGACCGGGCAGTGGCTGGTGCTCATCTTCTGGGTCGCTCCTGCGGTCGCCACCGCCGGCCAGGGGATCATGGTCCGCATCTCGGCCAGGGCCCGCACGACCCAGGAGGCCAACCAGCTCGGGGGCACCGTCATCCTCCCGCTGGTGGTGCTGGCGGTCGGCCAGACCACCACGCTGCTCGTCGCCTCGGTGCCGGTCGCCATGGCCGTCGGCGCCGTCATCTGGGCGCTGGCGCTCTGGCTCTACGTCCGCGGCGCCCGCCGCTACACCCGCGAGCGCCTCGCGCCCGGCATCTGAGCCCACCGGGTCGGCCGAGCCCATCCGGCCCGGACCGTCGGGGTCAGCGCAGGAAGACGAGCTGGATGGTGGCGGCCAGCAGGATCATGGCCAGCAGGAGCGCCAGCACGATGGTGGTGCCCGGCCTCACGTCGACCCCGCCCGGTCGGTCGGCCGGATCCCCGTCGACCCGCCCGGCCGGCGCCCGAGCGCCACCGGGGTGGGCGGCACCCCCGCCTCGTCGCCGTCGAGGCGACCCAGCGTCACCTGGGTGCCGGCGGCCAGGTGCAGCTCCCCCGCCGCCGACCGGCGATCCAGGGCGAGCGACAGCACCCCGTAGGCGTCGACCACCAGGCCCAGCTCGCCGGGACCCAGCTCGTCGTAGGCGTCGGCGAGGACGGCGCTGCGGGTGCCGCCCTCCCACCGGGCCTGCACCCGGTCGCCCCAGCCCTCGAGGTCGTCCGGCCCGACGTTCAGCTGGGCGTTGCCGAAGTGGTCGACCCACAGGACCTCGGCGAGCAGCTCGCCGTCCTCCTCGCGGGCCACCGGGAGCACCCCGGGCAGCAGTAGGGCGGGATCGACCGCCGGGCCCAGGTCCTCGAGCGGGACGCCGGCGCACAGGTGGGCGGCGGCCGGGGCGAAGACGTCCCGGCCGTCGAAGGTCTTGCCGGGGCCGGCGAGCCGGTAGTCGGGGTTGGCGAGCTCGACCGCCCGGCTGGCCCCGCCGACCATCGCCACCGCGGGGGCGAGCAGGCCGTTGTCGGGACCGACCAGCACGGACTGGCCGTCGCCGACCTCGATGGCGACCGCCTTGCGGGAGGTGCCGACGCCCGGATCGACCACCGCCAGCACGACCCCGGGGTTCAGGTAGGCGGCGCTGCGCGCCAGGGTGAGCGAGCCGGCCCGGACGTCGTGGGGCGGCACGTGGTGGGTCACGTCGATCACCGGCACGTCGGGGGCGATGCCGCGGATGACCGCCTTGACGACCCCGACGAACTCGTCGGTGGTGCCGTAGTCGGAGAGGAAGGAGATGGTGTCGAACCCGGCCATGAGGTGGGGTTCAGCCGGCTTCGGTGTAGCGCTGCTCCAGGTAGGCGTCGACGTCGTCCTCGCGGATGCGGTACGACTTGCCGACCCGGGCCGCCCGCAGCTCGCCGGCCTTGATCAGCCGGTAGACGGTCATGTTCGACACGCGGAGGATGGCGGCCACCTCGGCCACCGTGAAGAACCTGGCTCGCGTCTTCTGATCGGCCACCGGGCCAACCCCTTCCTCCGCTGTGCGCACCGTACCCGGTCCCCGGCTGGGGGGAAAGAGAGCCGTACGGCCCCCCGCGACGGTCAACCGCCGAGCTGGCGGGAGCGCTCGGTGGCGGCGGCGACGGCGTCGAGGACCGCCGCTCGGAGACCCCCGACCTCGAGGGCGCGCAGGCCCGCCGCGGTGGTGCCGCCGGGCGAGGTCACCGCCGCCCGCAGGGCGGTCGCGCCGTCGTCGGAGGCCGCCAGCAGGGTCGCGCTGCCGAGCAGCGTCTGGGTCGCCAGCGCGGTGGCGACGTCACGGGGCAGACCGACCAGCACACCGGCGTCGACCAGCGCCTCGGCCAGCAGGAACACGTACGCCGGGCCCGACCCGGACAGGCCGGTCACGGCGTCGAGCTGGGGCTCGGGCACCCGGACGACGGTGCCCACCGAGGAGAGGATGCCCTCGGCCCAGGCCAGGTCCTCGTCGCCGGCCGCCTCGCCGCCGGCGATGGCCGAGGCGCCCTGGCCGACCAGGGCCGGGGTGTTGGGCATGGCCCGCACGACCGGGACGCCGGGACCGGCCGCCTCCTGCAGCGACGCGAGGGTGACCCCGGCGGCGATGGAGAGCACCCGGCCGGCACCGGCCGCGACCGCCTCCCGGCACCCCGACGCGGCGTCGGCCGGCTTGAGGGCCACCACCGCGCCGTCCGCCGCGACCGGCTCGGCCGAGACGCCGACCCCGTGCTCCGCCCGCAGCTCGTCGCGGCGCGTCGGGTCGATCTCCGCCACGACCAGCTCGGACGCCTCGGCCCAGCCGGCATCGAGGAGACCACCGACCAGGGCGGCGCCCATGCGGCCGCCCCCGATCACCACCAGTCGAGCCATGCGGGGAACCCTAGGGGTCCGTCGGGGGCGGGCCGGCGGCTCGCCGGCTCAGCGCTGGCGGTCGGCCAGGGCCAGGCTCAGGTCGTCGATCATCCACTGGTCGACCCGGCTGCCGATCGACACCAGGACCAGGAAGCTGACGGTGCGGCCCGTGCGGATCGGGCTGATCAGCGCGTCGACCTTCTGGCGCGTGTCCCCGCCGGTGGGATCGGCCGAGGTCAGCGCCCCCCGGAACCAGACCGACTGCTCGCCCCGCGCCGGCAGGCCGGCGACCAGCGACAGCGGCTCGTAGGCGGGGTCGACGAGCTGGCCGAAGAAGGCCACGACCCGGGAGGCGCACTGGCCGAACTGGGCGGTCGAAGCGCCGTCGAGCACCCGCTTGGCCACGTCGGCGTCCGGGTACACGGCGGTGGTCGACAGCGCCTGCACCTGCTGGTCGGGGGCGCCGAGCGACCAGTGGTCGCCGTCGACCTGGGCGACCGGCGCATCGGCGCCGGCGACCCCCCCGAGGCAGCCGAGCAGACCGCTGAACAGCCCGGTGGCCGGTCCGGCGGTGAAGCCCGCCGGGAGGTCGCCGTCGAGCAGCCGGGACTGGACGGCCTGCTGCATGGGGGTGGCGGCCGGCTGCGGCGTGGTGGGCGGCGGCAGCGACGGCACCGAGGTGGACGGGCCGGGCCCGCCGGTCGACGCCGAGGTGGTGGAGGACGGGTCGGAGGAGGGCGGGTCGGTGGCGGTGGCCGACGAGTCGCCCGCCGAGGACGAGTCCACCGAGGACGACCCGCTGTCGACGGCGATCGCCGACGACGTCCGCGGCGAGCTGGAGGCCGAACGGCCCGATCCCGACCCGCCGCAGGCCGCGGTCAGCAGGCCGAGCACGACCAGGGCGGCGGCGGCCGCCCGGCGACGCCCCGGCGGCGCGAGCGTGCGACCGGGAGCAGCGGGGCACCCAGCGGTCCGGCTCGTCATCGTGGGGTCGACCTCCTCACCATCGGGATGCCGGGCGACGCTACCGAGGTGCACCGTCCGACTGTGGTCGTCCCCATCGGCCGATGCGCGCCGGGAAGGAGGCTCGGGCACCCGTCTTCCCCGACCGGCGTTCCGTCGCCTCCATCCCGACCGGACCGTCGTACCCGCAGAGATCACGAAGAACACCGAGAGTTGATCGGCGAGCGGTCGAGATCAGCTGAAGTGCGAGGCGAAGCCGATGCGCAGCGCCGGGCGGAAGAACTGCTCGACGTAGGCGTACATCGACCCGAGGATGCGGTCGAGCTCGTCGTCGGCGATGGCGTCGACCGACAGCTGGCCGACCAGGAACACCGCGTCCTCCGCGCCGATGGCGAAGGCGGCGCCGTACAGCTTCAGGTTCCGTCGGAGCAGGTGCTCGAAGAAGCGCTCGAGGTTCTCCTCGGGCGCCGGCATCACGTAGGTCTCGTAGTGCAGGGTGCGCTGGCGGAGGGTGAACCAGACGGTGAAGGTCTGCTTCTCCTCGCCGGCCAGACGGACGAACCATCGGCGTTCGTCGGACTCGTCGCGGTCGACGGCGGCGACGGTCGGGTTCTCGGCGAGCTGGCGGTCGAGCCACCGGTCGATCTCGGCCTCGATCCGGTCGAGCTGCTGCGGTGTCGCAGGTCGGGACGCCATGCCCGTCGACAGTACGGCACACCCGGCCGGACCGGACCTGCCGGATCAGGCGCAGTCGACGAGAGCGCGGCTGGTGACGTCGGCGTAGAGGCGGCGCAGCCGACCGGCCGCTCCCGACCACGTGTACCCACGGGCCCGGCGGGCGGCGTGGAGCCCCATCGCCCGTCGCAGCAGGGGATCGCCGAGCACGGCGTCGACCGCGTCGGCCCACGCCCTCGCCGACCGCTCGGCAACGAGCAGCCCGGTGACCCCGTCGTCGACCAGGGTGGTGAGGCCGCCGACCTCCGAGGCGACGACGGGGATGCCGCAGGCCGCGGCCTCGAGGGCGACCAGACCGAAGGACTCCGACCGGCTCGGCACCACCACCACGTCGGCCGCCCGGTAGAAGGTCGACAGCACGTGGTGGGGCTGCGGTGGCTCGAACCGGACCCGGCCGGCCACGCCGAGCCGCTCGGCCAGGTGGCGGATGCGAGCGACCTCGGCGCCGCCGTCGACCCCGCTCGGTCCGCCCACCACCAGCAGGAGCGCGTCGGTCGACGACGACCCGGCCAGCGCCTCGACCGCCAGGTCGAGCCCCTTCAGGGGCTGGATCCGGCCGACGAACAGCAGCACCGGGGCGTCGCCCAGCCCGAGCGCCTGGCGGGCACCGAGGCGCGTTCCCGGCGAGAAGAAGGCGTGGTCGACGCCCGGCGGCACGATCTCGATGCGGTCGGCCGGCGCCCCGTACAGCGCCACGAGCTGGTCGCGCTCGGTGGCGCAGCTCGCGAGGACGGCGTCGGAGCAGCCGATGACGGCGGCCTCGGCCGCCGCCCGACCGGCCGGCTCGGGGTCGCCGGTGAGCGTCTTGACCCGGGCCAGGGTGTGGAAGGTGGAGACCAGCGGCAGGTCGAGCTCGTGCTTGAGGCGGTGGCCGGCGACGCCGGAGAGCCAGTAGTTGGCGTGCAGCACGTCGGCGGGGCGGTGGCCGGTGAGCTGGGCGCGCACCCCGTCGGCGAAGTCGTCGACCACCTCGGGCAGGGCCTCCTTCGGCAGGTCGGGCGGCCCGGCGGCCACGTGGACCACCTCGAACCCCGGCTCGACCGGCACCACGTCGGCCGCGTGGGGGTCGCTGCGCCGGGCGTAGACGACGCAGTCGACGCCGGCCTGGGCCAGTCCGGCCGCCAGCTCCCGGACGTAGACGTTCATGCCGCCGCTGTCGCCCGTGCCGGGCTGGGCCAGCGGCGAGGAGTGCAGCGAGAGCAGGGCGAGCCGGCGCACGGGCCCCGTCAACCGTCGGCGGCCCGCAGCTCGGTCGCTTCGAGGGGCGGTTCGTCGGCGTCGTCGTCCGTGCGCTCGTCGACGCCGCTCGCCGCCTCGGTGGCGGCCCGGAACGACTGGTAGATGTGGACGAGCGACTTCTTCTGCTCCTCGGAGATCCACGGGTCGCGGCGGATGGCGCCCACGAGGTCGGCCGACCCCTCGTCGGGCATCGAGGATGCCGGCCCGCACGTAGAGCGTCTCGGAGCTGATCTCGAGGGCTCGGGCGATCTGCTGGAGGATCTCCGCCGACGGCTTGCGCAGGCCCCGTTCGATCTGGCTGAGGTACGGGTTGGAGATGCCGGCCATCTCCGACAGCTTCCGCAGCGAGAGGTGGTCGAACTTGCGCTGCTCGCGGATGAACTCGCCGAGCTCGCGCCAGCGGTTCTCCAGCTCGTTGCGGCCAGCGCTCATGGTTGCAACGCTAGGCCGGGAAGTGACCGGCACCACAACTCCCGCGACCACCGGCGCGACGGTCGCGAAGGGGCCGAGCGGGTCAGGGAGCCTCGATCGAGGCCTCGCCGGTCTGGTAGCGCCGGGCCAGCTCGTGCTGGACCGTGTCGATGCGGTCGAACAGCTGCCGGCGCAGACCGGACACCTCGCGCTCGAACGCCCCCAGGTCGGCGACGGCCACGTCGAGCTCGGCGATGTCGAGCTGCTGGGGCTCGTCGAGCCGGTGGGTGGCGAGCAGCTCGTCGAGCCTGCGGGCCAGCCGGCCCTCCACGTCACCGGGATGCATGAGCGGGGGCAGGTGGCCGGGGCCGGGCGAGGACGTCCGGTCGCTCAGGATCTCGGGGAGCCGGTCGACCAGGGCCGCGACGTCGGCGGGGTCGCCGCCGTCGCGGCGACGCTCGAGCTCGGCCCGGGCGATGTCGAGGTGCCCCTGGGCGAGCCGCCGCAGGAACGACAGCTGGGTCTCGATCCCCTGGCAGATGGCCCGTCGCGCCCGCAGCTCGGCCAGGTCGAGCGCGGCGGGATCGGTGAGGTAGTCGGGGCGCAGGATGTCGTCGAGCAGGGCGTCCATGGCGAGGCTCCGGGACCGACGGGGCGTGGGTGCACGCTACCGGGGTGGGGCGGTCAGGACCCGACCCGACCGATGTACAGGCCGACCAGCCAGACCCAGAGCGGACCGAGCAGGAGCAGGGAGTCGAGTCGGCGCAACGCCGAGGCCCGCGCCGCCGCATCGGGGAGGATCACCGAGCCGGCGATCTGGCCGAGCGGGCAGCCCACGGCGACCAAGGCGGCGAAGACCCAGGTGTCGGGACCCCGGAAGGGCGGCGAGGACAGGACCGCGATGCAGAGGGCGGTGGCCAGCACGGCGGCGATGCCGGCGGCGGGGCCCTCCCAGGAGTTGTCGGCGCCGGAGCCGACGATGAAGTCGCCCGCCTCGTAGGCGCTCACCAACAGGAGCAGGACCAGCGCCACGGCGATGTCGAGGCGCACGGCCAGCACCATGGACGCCGCCGCCATGCCCACCGGCATCGAGCAGCGCAGCGTCTGGGCGGCGGCCACCACCGCCCCGTCGCGGTCACGGCCCTCGTAGAGCGGGCTGACCAGCGCCGCGCCCGCGCAGCCGAGCACGACCAGCCCGAGGAAGCCGGTGCCGACCGCCGCCGCCAGCGGCAGCAGCACGGCGATCGATCCGGCCACGACCTGGTTGGTGCCGAGGCGCTTGTACCGCCAGGCGCGAACGGTCTGCAGGGCGGCCACGCCGGCTACCAGGCCGAAGACCACGGCCACCGCGAAGCGGCCCCAGCGGATCGACGCCAGGGCCACGGCGAACCACAGCAGGCCGAGGCGCACCTTCGGGCCGGTGACGTCGTAGACGATGCTCACCCGCCGACCGAAGATCGGCTTGCGCTCGCCGAGCGGGTTCGAGGGGCGCCACCGGGCGGGCTTGCCCGTGCGGGTGGACGGGGTGCCCGTGGGCTCGCCGTCCAGGCGCGGCGGACCGGGGCGGCGCGGCGACCGACGAGCGGTGGCCGGGGCCCCGCTCGGGGTGGCCGGCGCCGGAGCGTCCTGCGGCGGGGCACCGGCCGGCGTGGCGGGGTTCGCGTCGGGGCCGGCGGGCGCGGTCCCGGCCCGTCGCCGCGATGGGCGGCCGGCCGGCTGTGCACGGGCGGCGCCGCCCGGTGGGTCACCGGCCGAGGGGCGGCCGCCCCGGCCCGGGGTGCCGGCGCCGCCCGGGCGGGCCGGCTGCCGGTGGCGACGGGCGGGCGGGGCAGGGCGGGCGGAGGACCCGGGTCGTCCGCTGCTCGGCTCGGTCGGACGCGGCGGTCTCGGTCGGCCACCGCCGGGAGCGGCCGACGAACGGGGGGCCTCGGCCGGCGGGCGCTGGGTCACCGGGCGAGGAGCGTCGTCGGCCGACGACGAGGGGGCGCCGTCGGTCCCCTCCGGCGCCGCCGGATCCCGCCCCGCCCGGTCGGCGACCACGTCAACCACCGGCCAGCGGTGGCAGCACCGCGACCTCGTCGCCCGCCCCGACCGCCCGGTCGCGCGTGGCGCTCTCGCCGTTGCACCACACCTGGCTGCGGCCGAGCACCTCGACGAACCCGGATCCGTACGCCGCGGCGGCCAGATCGAGCACCTCGCCCACCGTCTCGGCGGCGAACTCGTCACGTGCGGTTCCCGCAGCATCCCGGGCCGCGGCGAAGAGCCGGAGGGCGACCATGACCACCAGCCGACGCTACTCCTCCCTGTCAGGGGGCGAACAGCCGACCCGCCGGCCACCGGCGCCCGGCCGACGGCCGCCCTCCGGTGTCCGACCCCCTCGGTACGGTGCGGGCCCGATGGTCCAGATCCTGCTGATCCGCCACGGCCAGTCCGAGTGGAACGCGGTCGGCCGCTGGCAGGGCCAGGCCGACCCTCCGCTCACCGACCTGGGGCGCCGCCAGGCGGTCGACGCCACCGACCACATCGGCTCACCCGACGCCATCTGGTGCTCGGACCTGCAGCGGGCCCGGGAGACCGCCGAGATCATCGCCGGCACGGTGGGCATCGGCCCGGTGGTGGTCGACGAGGGCTGGCGGGAGCGCGACGCCGGCGAGTGGTCCGGGCTCACCCGGGACGAGATCCACGAGGCGTGGCCCGGCTACCTCTACGACGACCCCCGCCGCCTGCGCCCGGCGCCGGGCGAGGCCACGACCGAGCGGCGACCGCCCGGCTGGGAGGACGACGAGCACCTGCTCGAGCGCACCCTCGGCGCCCTCGGTCGGGTCGCCAGCGCCGCCGGCGACGCCCTCGTCGTCACCCACGGGGGGGTCATCTACAACCTCGAGCACCACCTCGGCGAGGACGCCGGCCGGCTCCCCAACCTCGGCGGTCGGGTGATCGAGGTCGACGGCGGCGGGCGGGTCTCCCTCGGGCCGCGCCTGACCCTGATCGAGCACGTGCCGGTCACCACCCAACGGCCGGACGAGCTGTGACCGCGCCGAGCCACGCCCGTGCGGGCGCCGCGCCGTCCTCGGCCGGCGAGCCGAGCGGGGGCGGCGGCGAGGACGGCGCCCCCGCTCGGGTCGAGCCGTTCACGGTCGAGGTCGTGCGCAGCACCCGACGGCGCAAGACCGTGCAGGCCCGCCTGAGCGGCGGGGTCCTCACCGTCCGGGTGCCGGCCTCCATCTCCGCCACCGAGGAGCAGCACTGGGTCGAGGTGCTGCGCGGCCGGTTCGAAGCCAAGGTCCGCAGCGACGCCGTCGACCTGCCCGCCCGGGCGGCGGTGCTGGCCCGGCGCTACGGGTTGCCGACACCCTCGACCATCCGGTGGGTCGACAACCAGCGTTCCCGTTGGGGGTCCTGCACCCCTTCCCGGGGCACCGTCCGCCTCTCCCGGCAGCTCGCCGAGTACCCGGGGTGGGTCGTCGACCACGTGATCGTCCACGAGCTGGCCCACCTGGTCGAACCCGGCCACTCCGCGGCCTTCCACGAGCTCGAGCGCCGCTACCCGCTCACCGAGCGGGCCATCGGGTTCCTCATCGCCAAGGGCTGGGGGCTCCCCGCCGGCTGATCCGGTCAGCGGGTCGACGCCCGCCAGGCCGCCTCGATCCGCCCCAGCTCGGTGACCGGCGGCCCGTCATGGCGGTACTCCTCGAGGATCCCGCGCCAGCGGTTGCGGGCCTCGAGCTTGGAGAGCAGCGCGCTCGACGCCCCACACCACCCGGTCGAGGATCACGAACGAGGGCGGCATGTTCAGCGACCGGATCACGTCGCGGTGCGGGCCGTTCAGGTCGGCGACAGCGGCGAGGGTCGACGTGGTGAAGTCCCGGGGGAAGCGGTACTCCTCGACCATGTAGGGCCGGTAGGGCGCGCTCACGTACTCGAAGACGGTCAACGGGTCGACCGCCGCGGTGGCCGGAAGGAAGCCGGCCAGCACCAGGGCGTCGGACACCGCCACCGGGTCGGCGGTGAGGATGGCGTCGAGCACCGGAGCCAGGCCCTCCCACTCGCCCGCCGTCCACCGCTTGACCAGGCCGAAGTCGAGGAAGGTCATCGACCCGTCGTCCATGAACCGGTAGTTGCCCGGGTGGGGGTCGCCGTTGAACACCCCGTGCCGGTGGATCGAGCCCTGGGCGAAGCGGAACAGCACCTCGGCGGCGCGCTGGCGCTCCGGCTCGGCCGCCGTCGCCTCGAACTGGCTCCAGGTCATGCCCCCGACCCACTCGGAGGTCAGCACCCGTCGGGTCGACAGCTCGGGGACGACCTGCGGCACGTGGATGAACGGGTGGGTGGCGTAGCGGTCGGCGAACTCGGTCTGGCACGCCGCCTCGTGGCCGTAGTCGAGCTCGTCGGCCATCCGCTCCCGCAGCTCGTCGACCAGGGCGGTGACGTCGAGGTTCTGCAGGGCGAAGGCCGAGAACATGCCGTACAGGGCCTCGGCGTTGTCGAGGTCGTGCTGGATGGCGGCGTCGACGCCGGGGTACTGGACCTTCACCGCCACCACCCGGCCGTCGCGCAGCACGGCCCGGTGCACCTGCCCGATCGACGCCGCCGCCACCGGCTCGACGGACCAGTCGAGGAACACCTCGTCCGGGGCGGCGCCGAGCTCGTCGCGGATGACCTGGGCGGCCAGGCCGGGGGCCATCGGCTCGACATCGGCCTGGAGCTGGGCCAGCGCGGCCTGCGCCTCCGGCGGCAGGGTGTCGAGGACGAAGCTGAGCAGCTGGCCCACCTTCATGATGGCGCCCTTCATCTGGCCGAGCTCACGGGCCACGTCCTCCGCCGAGCGGATGGCGTAGCGCTCCTCGAGCGCGGCCCGGGCCGCCTCGTCCGCCGCGGCGCCGCGCACCCGGACGGCGGCCCACCCGAGACCCCGCCGGGCGGTGAGCCGCCACACCCGCGCCGAACGGGCCAGGCGCTCCCGACGTGCCGGGTCGAGGGCGCGGGCGGCGGTCACCGCGCCGGCGACTCCCGCTGCGCCGACCGCGCCGGCGGCGGCCCACCCGACGCGGCGGGACACCGGACGCATCAGGGCTGCCGGTGTCGCGGGCCGACGGGATCGGCTGCGGACCTGGACGCCACCGGGCCAGGTTACGCGGCGCTCCCCGGCCCGGGGCCGGGGCGGCCGCAGGTTCCTACACTCGCCCGGTGTCCGGCCCGACGACCCCGCCGCACCGGGCGCCGGCCACGCCGACGACGCTCCGACCGGTGGCGATGGCGTTCGTCGCGCTGGGCGCTTGGGTCGGCACCTGGGCGGTGGTGACCGCCGACGTCGAGGCGGACCTGGGCCTCGGGCACGGCGGGTTCGGCCTGGTCCTGGCGGTGGCGCTGGCGGGGAGCGGCGGGGCCAACGCGGTGGCCGGCAGCCTGGCCGAGCGCTGGGGGTCACGGCGGTTGCTGCAGGTCGGGCTGGTCGCGTTCGCGGCCATGGTGGTGCTGGTGGCGGCGGGGACCACGCCGGTGCTGCTCGGCGTGGCCGTGGTCGCCGCCATCACCTTCGGCGGGGCGGTCGACGTGGCCATGAACGTCTCCGCCGCCGCCGCGCTCGCCGAGCGGCCCGGTGGCCTGGTCCGCTTCCACGGCCTGTTCAACGTCGGCGCCGTGCTCGGTGCCGGTGCCGCCGGGATCGCGCTGCGCCTGGGCTGGTCGTGGCGGACCGCCCTGGCCCTGCCGGTGGCGGTGCTGGTGGTGACCTGGGCGTGGGTGGGGACCGTCGAGCTGCCGGCCGGCGAACCGGGCGAGCACCACGGGCTGCTCCACGCCCTCCGGGTGCTGCGCCGCCGCCACCTGATCGGCCTGGCGGTCGTGTTCGCCTGCGGTGCCATGGTCGAGGGCGGCATCGACTCCTGGGGCGTGCTCGTGCTGCGCGACCAGCTCGGGGTCGGGGCGCTGGTCGGCGCCGGTGGCTACCTCGCCGGCCAGGCCATCGCCGCCGCCACCCGCATCTCGGTGGGGCCCCGCGCCGGCGCGCTGGGCGCCGCCAGAGGCGTGGCGGTCGGTGGGGCCACCGCCGCCGCCGGGCTGCTGCTCCTGGCGCTGGCACCGACGACGCTCGCGGTGGTCGGGCTGGCGGTGGCGGCCATCGGGATCTCGGTGTCGTGGCCGCTGCTCATCGCGGCGGCCAGCGAGGGCGAGGCCCGTCCCGGTCCGGTCGTCGGCGGGGTCTCCGCGGTGGGCTACACGGGCTTCGTGCTCGGGCCGCCGCTCGTGGGCTGGCTGGCGCACGGGCTCGGGCTGCGCCACGCGCTGCTGCTGCTCGTCGTCGCCGCCGGGATCGTGTGCGTCGGCCCGCTCCGGCTGCGGGCGACCCGCTCCTCGACCCGAGTGGCTGCGCCGTCGGGTCAGGCGGGGCCCCGGTAGCGGCAGCCGCCGGTGCACGTCTCCTGCACGACGACCTCGAGCAGACCGGGCAGGGCGTCCACCAGGCGGACCCAGATCCACGCCGCCAGCACCTCGCTGGTGGGGTTCTCCAGGCCCTCGACCTCGTTCAGGTAGCGGTGGTCGAGCTGGTCGCGCACCGGAGCGACGGCGGCGTCGACGTCGGCGAAGTCGAGGACCCACCCCGACCGCTCGCCGACCGGCCCGCCGACCTCGACGGTGACCCGGAACGAGTGGCCGTGCAGCCGGGCGCACTTGTGGCCCTCGGCGACGTTGGGCAGCCGGTGGGCGGCCTCGAAGCCGAACCGGCGGAAGACCGACATGTGGTGCTCGTCGACGTCGGGACGCCCGTCGGGACCGGGTCGCCCCCCGGACCCCGGTCGATCCCCGGACACGGGTCGATCGGTCACGGGGCGCCCGTCGCGGCGACCGGGACCTTCACGGGATCCCGACGTACTTGTGGGTCTGCACGCTGAGGCGCCAGCGGGGGTGGGCCAGGCAGTGCGCCACCGCCAGGTCGGTGTTGGCCCGCCGGTCGGGTCCGTCCATCGGCTGCAGGAAGAGGTGGTCGAAGTCGAGGTGCTCGTAGCGCTCGGGCTCGGCGCCCGGCTGGGGGTGGACCAGCTTGAGCTCGTCGCCGGCGGTCACCACCAGGTCGGTCCCCGCCTTGGGGCTCACGCAGACCCAGTCGACGCCCTCCGGCACGGGGAGGGTGCCATTGGTCTCGATGGCCACCACGAACCCGGCCCGGTGCAACGCCTCGACCGCGGCGGCGTCGAGCTGGAGCAGGGGCTCGCCCCCCGTGCACACCACGAGCGGCGTGCCCGCCTCGGACCGATCACCGGTGGGACCGGGCCAGGCGGCGGTGACCGCCCGGGCCAGGTCCTCGGCGGAGGCGAACCGCCCGCCGCCGGGGCCGTCGGTGCCGACGAAGTCGGTGTCGCAGAACCGGCAGACGGCGCCGGCCCGGTGCTCCTCCCGTCCGCTCCAGAGGTTGCAGCCGGCGAAGCGGCAGAAGACCGCCGGCCGGCCGGTGTTGGCCCCCTCGCCCTGCAGGGTGGCGAACAGCTCCTTGACCCGGTAGGTCATCCGGCGGACCGGGACCGGTAGCGGGTCGGGTCGGCGATGCCGGCGCCGGCGAAGCCCTTCCGGCGCAAGAGGCAGGCGTCGCACTCGCCGCACGCCTCGCCCGAGGGCGACGCGAGGTAGCAGCTGACGGTCTCGGCCAGGTCGACGCCGAGGTCGGTGGCGAGCTGCACGATCTCGGCCTTGTCGAGGCGCAGCAGGGGCGCGTGCACCTGCAGGGGACGTCCGGTGACGCCCCGGCGGGTGGCCAGCTCCGCCAGGTCCTGGAACGCGGCGAGGAACTCGGGCCGGCAGTCGGGGTACCCGCTGTAGTCGACCGCGTTGACCCCGATGAAGAGGTCGTCGGCGCCGACGGCCTCGGCCCAGCCCATGGCCAGCGAGAGGAAGATGGTGTTGCGGGCGGGCACGTAGGTCGAGGGGATGTCGGCGCCCATGGCCGCCTCGTCCCGACCGGTGGGCACCGGCTCGTCGGTGGTGAGCGACGAGCCGCCGAAGCGGTCGAGGGGGACGTCGAGCACCAGGTGCTCGACCACACCGAGGGACCGGGCGACCCGCTCGGCGGCGGCCAGCTCGGCGTCGTGGCGCTGGCCGTAGCGGACGGACAGGGCGTGGAGGGCGAAGCCGTCACGGCGGGCCACCGCCGCCGTGGTGGCGGAGTCGAGGCCGCCGCTCAGCAGCACGACCGCGGGCGGCGACCCGGCCTCGTGGGAACCGGCGTCGTGGGACCCGGCGTCGCGGGAACCGGCGTCGGGTGACCCGGACGTCCCGGCGCTCGTCGACGGCATGGCCCAACCCTACGGGCGTCCCCCGCACGGTCCCCGCCGTACGCTCGGACCGGTGAGCGACGGCGCCGACGAGCTGCACGCCCTCGGCAAGGGCCCCATGGCGCCTCGGCGCGACCTCGAGTGCTTCGCGGTGGCCGACACCGTCTCGTGGATCGAGCTGGAGTCGAGCGAGCTGGTGTGCCGCTGCCCGGTCACCGGCCAGACCGACCTCTACCGGGCGACCATCGGCTACCGGCCCGCCGGCAGGGCGCTCGAGACCAAGAGCCTCAAGCTGTACCTGGCCACCTACCAGCACGAGCCCGAGGGGATCTTCGCCGAGCACCTGGCCGACCGCATCGCCCACGACGTCCACGAGGCCACCGGGGCTCACCGGGTCGAGGTCGTGCTGGTGCAGAACGTGCGGGGCGGCATCACCACCACCGTGACCGCCGAGCGGGGGGAACGCCGGCGGCCCGTCGCCTGACCCGCCGTCACCTTTCTGGCCGCGAGCACCCACCACTACCGTTCGCGCCATGCGCGTGCCCCCCGCCAAGATCTCCTTCCCGGCCGAGGACCGAGCCGTGGTGCTCGACAAGATCGACCGTGCCCTGCAGTCCGGTCAGCTCACCCTGGGCGCCTACGGCAAGGAGCTCGAGGAGGCCTTCGCCGCCCGGCACGACTCGCCCCACGGGGTGGCGGTCAGCTCGGGCACCAGCGCCCTGGAGATCCCCCTGCGCTCGATCGGCGTCGAGGGCAAGGAGGTCGTCGTCCCGGCCAACACGTTCTTCGCCACCGCCGCCGCCGCGGTGCACGCCGGCGGCCGGCCGCGGTTCGTCGACTGCGATCCCGCCACCATGGCCCTCGACGTCGATGCCGTGCGGGCCGCCATCGGTCCCGACACCGCCGCGGTCGTGGTCGTCCACATCGGCGGGCTGATCACCCCGGCCATCGACGACCTGGTTGCGCTCTGCGACGAGCACGGCATCGCGCTGGTCGAGGACGCCGCCCACGCCCACGGCTGCTCGCTCGGCGGGCGCTCCGCCGGCACCTTCGGCCGGGCGGCCGCCTTCAGCTTCTACCCGACCAAGGTCATGGCCGGCGGCGAGGGCGGCATGATCGTGACCGCCGACGAGCAGATCGACACCGAGGCCCGCACCTACCGCGACCAGGGCAAGGCCAGCTTCCTCGACAACCGCCACACCAAGATGGGCGCCAACTGGCGCATGAGCGAGCCCCACGCCGCCATCGTCATGAGCCAGCTCGGGCGCCTCGACGAGTTCATCGCCCGTCGCCAGGAGCTCGCCGCCCGCTACGACGAGGCCCTCCCCGAGCTGGGCCTGACCCCGCTGAGCGTGCCCGCCGACGCGTCGTGCAACTACTACAAGTACATCGCCTTCCTGCCCGACGGCATCGACCGGGCCGAGCTCAAGAAGGCGATGCGCGAGGACTTCGAGGTCGGCCTGGCCGGCGAGGTCTACGAGACGCCGCTGCACCGCCAGCCGGTCTTCGAGCCGTGGGCCGACGGCGACCTGCCCGGCGCCGAGTGGATCTGCGCCCGCCACGTGTGCCTGCCGCTCTACCCCGACCTGAGCGACGACGACTGCACTTACGTCCTGTCGTCGCTCGCATCTACGCTGTCCCGATTCGGCGCTCGACCCTGACGCCACCGGGCTGCGTCCCGGCACCTCTCCCCCGAGGCACACGATGAGCACTCCGTCCTCGCCAACGTCCGACCTGATCGCCGTCACCGGCGGGTCGGGCTTCGTGGGCACCCACGTGGTCGACGCCCTGCTGGCCGCGGGCCACCCGGTGCGGGTGATCGACCAGGTCGCGCCCCGTCAGCCCGACGTCGACTGGGTCAAGACCGACATCCTCGACGAGGCGGGCCTGACCGAGGCGTTCGCCGACGTGGGCCCGGTCTTCCACCTGGCCGCCATGGCCGACGTCAACGACGTGGTCGAGAACCCCGACGGGGCGGTCGCCGCCAACATCCTCGGCACCTCCCGGATCCTCAAGGCCGCCCAGCGGGCCGAGGCTGGGCGGGTGTTCCTCTCGAGCACCGTGTGGGTGTACTCCGGGGCGCCCGAGCCGGTCGTCGACGAGTCGACCCCGCTCGACCTGATGGCCGAGCGCCACCTGTACGCCAGCACCAAGATCGCCGCCGAGATGCTCTGCCGCGACCACCACACCCTCTACGGCCGGCCGTACACGATCCTGCGCTACGGCATCCCCTTCGGCCCCTACATGCGGGACCGGCTGGTCATCGCCGCCTTCATCAAGCGGGCCCTCTCCGGTGAGGCGCTGCGCATCGACGGCGACGGCCGCCAGGAGCGCACCTTCGTCTACGTCGAGGACCTGGCCCGGGCCCACGCCCTGGCCCTCACCCCAGCGGCGGAGAACCGCACGTACAACCTCGAGGCCAACGAGGCGGTGTCCATCCGCCAGCTCGCCGAGCTGGTGGGCGAGCTGGTCGGCGACGTCGAGGTCTCCTTCGGCGACGCCCGGCCGGGCGACTTCGAGGCGGTCGAGATCAAGGCCGACCGGGCGCGCGACGAGCTGGGGTGGGAGCCGACGGTCAGCTTCCGCGAGGGCCTCGAGCGGACCCTGGCCTGGTACCGCGCCGAGGCCGCCAAGGCCTGACGTGCCGACCGCACCGGCCACCGTCGACGAGCCGCGCCGCATCGCGGTCGTCCCCGCCTACAACGAGGAGCCGACCGTCGCCAAGGTCCTCGAGGGCCTGGCCCCGCTGGTCGACTCGCTGATCATCGTCGACGACGGCTCGACCGACCGCACCCGCACCGAGATCGAGCAGTGGCTCCCGGGCCACGACCACGTCGAGCTGCTGGCCCACGAGACCAACCAGGGCATGTCCGAGGCCTACCACCTCGCCTTCATGCTGCTGAAGGAGCGGCTCCGAACCGGCGAGCTGCACCCCGACGACCTGATCGCCACCGTCGACGCCGACGGCCAGCACGAGCTGGCGTCGCTCGACAACCTGTTCGGCGTCATGCTCGACGAGGCGCTCGACGCCGTGCTGGTGCACCGCGACCTCGGCGACTACCCCGCCTACAAGCAGCTCGGCAACAAGGTGATGAGCCTGTGGGCGACCCTGTGGTCGGGCATGACCATGAACGACGTCGAGTCGGGCTACCGGGTGTTCCGCCTGGGCGCCCTCGCCCACGCCCTCGACTACTACCAGGGCTACAAGTACTCCGAGACGGTCGAGGTGGCGGTGGTGCTGCCCCGCCTCGGGTACCGGGTGCGCAACGACCTGCTGGTCCCGGTTCCCGTCTTCCGCTCGCGCACCAGCTTCTACGACGCCGCCGTCGACCTCGGGGCCATGCCCCTCGCCTGGTGGCGCGTGGTGTCACGGCGCTCGCCGGCGGTCCGCCGCGGCCTCCCCCTGGCCGGTGCCATCGGCGCCCTGGCCGCCGCCCGCGGCGTGCGCCGGGTGCTCCACCGGTCGCGCTGAGCCGGGTCCGAGCGACGGCCGGCCCGGCGCCGGTCGGGGCACCTCAGCAGGCGCGGGTGGCGGAGCCGCCGATGAGCTGATCGAGCGGCACCGGGGTGAGGCCCTTGGCCCGCAGGCCGTCCAGGATGAGCGGCAGCGCCCGGACCAGCACCGAGCGGTCGACCCCCACCCGGCCGTCCAGGCCGTCGTGGAGCAGGATGATCGAGCCGGGGCGGACCTCGGCGAGCACCCGGCGGGCGACCAGCGCCGGGTCGGGCGTCGCCCAGTCCTGGGCCGAGACCTCCCACATCACGAGGCGCTCGTCCCGGTCGTCGGCGATCCTCCGGACGAAGGGCGTGCGCTGGCCGTGCGGCGGCCGGTAGTAGGCGGGGCACCGGCCGGTCGCCCGGCGGATGACCTCGTCGGTGCGGGCCAGCTCCGGGTAGGCGGGGTCGAGCCACGACCAGGAGTCGTGGTGGTAGGAGTGGTTGCCGATCAGCTGGCCGTCCTCGACCAGCGCCCGAGCCAGGTCGGGGCGGGCCGCCACCGCCTTGCCCACCAGGAAGAACGTGCCCTTGGTGCCGTGGTCGTCGAGGATGCGGGCGACCTGGAGCGTGGCGGTGGGGTTCGGCCCGTCGTCGAAGGTGAGCGCGACCCGACCGCCGGAGCGGGGCCCGTGGGTGACGCCCCCGCCGAACCACGCCGCGTCCACGGTGCTGCCGCCGAGGTAGCCGACGTAGGCGCCGCTCACCAGCACGACGAGGGCCCCGACGCCGAGGAGCCGGAGCGGGCGGACGTGCTCGGCCCGGTCGGGGCGCACGGCGGCGGCACCGGCGGCCAGGCCGACGGCGAGCACCAGGAGGGCGGTTGACGCCCCGGCGACGCGCAGGACCACCAGCGGGGCCAGCACCACGACGGCGGCGATCCGCGCCGGACCCGAACCGGTCACCCGTCGCAGGCCGCCGGGGTGGGCCAGCCCCACGCCGACGCCGAACACCCCGGCGAGGACGACGCCGCTCACCGGGTCGGGCCGCTGGGGCACCAGCCAGACCGCCACCCCCGCCAGCACCACGCCCAGCACGGTCAGACCCGGGCCGGCCGCCGCCCGCCGCACGAGGGAGGCGGCGCCGGACGCCACCACCAGCGCCAGGATCGCGGTGGGCACCGACGCGTCCTCGGCCGAGAGCGCCACGGCGAAGCAGGCCACCGCTCCGGCCGCCCCGACCACGCCGGCCACGGCGGCGACCGTCGGACCGGGAGCCCGCCCCCCGGAGCCCGTCACCGCCACGAGGCCCGCCTGGCGGGGCCGGCCTCGTCGTACGGGGCGGGGCGCTCTAACGTTGCCCGACGGGCATGCTCCACACCACGCCCGCAAGGGCCACTCCCGCCGCCGACGCGGCTGGGCCGTCCCCGGCCCCCGACCGGCCCGAGCCACCTGTCCGCGACCTGCCCGGGGGGCTGGTGGCCGTCGCCGCCGGGGTGGCGCTCTGGGCCTACCTGGTCGTGAAGTACCTGCGGCAGCGGATCATCCTGTCGTTCGACACGGCCAACAACTACGCCCACGTATGGTACGTAGCCGACCGCATCTGGAAGCACGGCCACCTGCCGCTGCACATGCCGGTCCTGGGCGCCGGCCGGGCGTTCGCCTTCCCCTACGGGTTCATCCCCTGGGTGACCGCCGCCCTGTTCCGCCCGCTCCTCGGCGACTGGGTGGTCGGCCTCTGGATGGTGATCGGCGCCGCCGGGCTCATCGGGGGCACGTTCTTCGCCTTCCCCGAGCTGCGCCGGGGCTGGTGGGCGGCGGCGGTGCTGGCCAACCCGGCCATCATCGAGGCGCTGCTGTTCGGTCAGCTCACCTTCGAGTGGGCCGGCGCGCTGGTGCTGTTCGGCATCGGCTGCTGGCGGCGCGACAAGCGGGTCGCCGCGGTGATCCTGGCCGGGGCCGGGCAGGCGACCCACCCCGCCATCGTCCTGCCCATGACCGCCCTCCTGGTCGCGGCCTGGTGGTGGTTCGAGCCGGACCGGCGCGCCCTCGTCCGGTGCTACCTGCTCTCCACGCTGGTGGCGTTGCCGGCGACGGTCATCGTCTTCGCGTCCCCCACCGCCAGCGACGCCACCTGGCGCGACATCGTCGTCAACTTCATCGCCACCCTGGCCCCTCGCGCCTGCATCGTGGTGGTGCCGGCCGTGCTCACCGCCATCGAGCGCCACCGCCACCTGCTCCCACGGTTCCAGCGGGCCGTCGCGCCCTTCTTCCTCGGCCTGGTGGTGCTGGTGAACGTGATCGTGCAGATCCCCCTGCGGGTGGGGACGAGCTGGCGCTGGTTGCACACCCAGCAGGCGGCCGCCTCGGGGATGGACGAGTTCCTCTCCGCCGGCCACTTCCAGCCCGGCAAGACCTACCGGGTGCTCCGCAACGGCGACGTGAAGTTCGGCATGTACCGGCTGCTGCAGGCGGGCGGGAAGCTCGACTCGGAGTTCTTCCCCGAGAGCCAGGCCATCCACAGCTTCTCGTCGGTCGCCGCCTACGACCGCCTGCTCTGCGCCCGCAAGGTCGACTACGTCGTCGACTTCGCCAGCTACGACCAGCGGATCAGGACCAACGAGCACGCCCTGCTCAGCCGGATGGCCGGCACCACCCCGACCGATCCCGGGGCGCCGGTGGTCGTCCGCAGCGTGTCGCGCTCCCCCGACGTGGAGCTCTTCTCGATCGAGCGGCGGAGCTGTCCCCCGAGCAGCTGAGCGGGACCTCGGACCTGCCGTCGGCGCGGGGTCGACCCGGGCGGCCGGGGCTCAGCTCGGTTGCGGGGTCTCGTCGATGGGCGGTCGTTCGACCGGGTCGACCAGCGCGTCGGCGACGGGACCGGGCCGGCGGGCGACCGGCGGGTCGGGCAGCTCGATGGTGGCGGTGTCGGCCTCGAGGAGATCGACCACCGCCTCGGCCGCGTCGACCGGGTCGATCACCAGGTCGGGCGGCTCCCAGGCAGGATCGGCGACGAGCGGCCGGAACAGGTAGCGGTCGAGGATGAAGTACTGCAGCAGCCAGAGGGCTGCCCAGGTCCCGACGCTGGCCCCCTCGATGGCCACCGTGCGGTGGACGGTGTGCAGCTCGTGCTCGGTGGCGATGAGCCCGGCGAGGTGCACCACGTAGGTCGACAGGCCGAGTCCGACGAAGGTCATGACCAGGAACGGCACGACCTGGTCGAGCTTGGCCCGCCCGCTGCGCCCCTGCCACGACCAGCGCCGGTTGAGCTCGAAGCTCGGGACGGCGGCGACCGTGGTCGAGATCACGTTGGCCCAGCCCGCCGACGTGCCCCGGACGGCCACGAGGTAGCCGAGCACCGCCAGGCCGACCATCGAGGAGACGATCGACACGGCGCCGTAGCGGACCAGGCGCGTCAGGTGGGTCCAGAGGCGATCGGGCACGATCCGCCGACCCCGCCGACCCTGCCGAGCCCACCCGCTACCGGACATGGCCATCGGCGGAACGCTAGACGCGATCACCCGATCCTGAAAGCTTTCTGTGACGCGGGCGCCGGCCGCCCGGGCCTAGCGCCAGCCTCCCATGATGTGGTCGAGCCACCACCGGGGGGCGGCTCCGAGCAGGGTCTGCAGGTCCCAGTAGTCCCACCACCGGGTGATCAGGCCGTCGGCGACCTCCTGCACCGACACGAACGGCAGGGTCACCGACTCGCCGGTTCGCCAGTGCCAGGTCTCGGCGTGCTCGGTGACCACCACCCCCGACTGGGCGACCATCAGCCGCAGCTCGTGCTCGTAGCGCTCGATGGGCTCGATGCCGAGGCGGAGCCGGGCCACGACCTGCTCGGGACCGACCGCCACGTCGTCGGGCGGTGACGGCACGTCGGTGTAGGACGCGTCGGGCGAGAAGCTCGAGGCGATCCGGTCCCAGTCCCGGTCGTAGAGGGCGGCCCAGAAGGCGCGCACCACCGCCTCGTCGGTGGTCGAACCGGACGGGGGTGGGCTCACGGTTCGGCGGTCACCGGGCGCCGCGGACCAGTCCGCCGGGCCGCACACCCTGGTCGACGCCGTCGCGGAAGGTCACCTGGCCGGCCTTCACGGTGGCGACGTAGCCCTCGCTGCCCTGCACGAACCGGCGGGCGTCGCCCGGCAGGTCGCGCACCATCTCCGGCTGCCGCAGGCACAGGTGCTCGAGGTCGACCAGGTTCAGGTCGCCGAGCCGGCCGGGCTCGACGGTGCCGCGGTCGCCCAGGCCGAACATGGTCGCGGTGTCGCTCGTCATCTTCTTGACGATCCACTCGAGCGGCAACCGCCCCTCGGGCCGGTCGTGGACCCAGTGGGTGAGCATGAAGGTGGGGGTGCTGGCGTCGCAGGTCGTGCCGCAGTGAGCGCCGCCGTCGCCGAGGCCCCAGGCGCTGGTGGGGTGCAGCAGCATCTCCCGCACGGCGTCCAGGCTGAAGTCGCTGAAGTTGAGCAGCGGCCGCAGCAGCAGGGCCCGGCCGTCGTCGACCAGCAGCTCGTCGTAGAAGACGTCGAGCGGGTCGACCCCGGCGGACCGGGCCAGTGCGGCCACGCTGCGCTCCCGCGCCGGCTCGTAGTCGGGCTGCTCGCCGCGCAGCGGGAAGACCCGTTCGGGGTCGAGGAACTGGACCATCACCGGGTCCATGTCACCGGCCTCGGCCACGAGGGTCCGGCGGAGCTCGGGATCCCGCAGGGCGGCGACCCGCTCGGGCAGGTCGAGCAGCCCGACGCGCGACCACGAGGGTGCGTAGGCGAAGGGGTGGAAGGTCTGCAGCCCGAGCAGCAGCGACACCGGCCGGCCCGCCACCTGCGGTCGCACCGGGCTGCCGGCGCGGTGGGCCTCCCCGGCCAGGTCGAGCATGCGACGCCAGGCGGTCGGGTCGGCGTCGTTCTGGGTGAGGGCGAAGCTGACCGGGCGACCGATGGCGGCGGCCAGCCGGCAGATCCAGTCCATCTCCCGCTCCGGGGCGGCGAGGTCCTCGCCCAGCGCCCCGGCCGGGGCCAGCTCGAACACGCCGGTGCCCGCCTCGCCGAGGGCCCGGCCGATCCCGAAGAGCTCGTCCTCGGCGGCGAAGGTCCCGGGCACCGGTTCGCCGTCGATGGCCATGTGGGCGATGGTCCGTGAGGTCGAGAAGCCGAGGGCACCGGCGGCCAGCCCTTCGGCCACGATGCCGGCCATGGCGGCGATGTCCTCGGCGGTCGCCGGTTCGTTGCGGGCGCCCCGCTCGCCCATGACGTAGGCGCGCACCGCCCCGTGGGGCACCAGCGAGCCGACGTCGAGGGCCAGCGGTCGGGCCGCCACCGCGTCGAGGTACTCCGGATAGCTCTCCCAGCTCCAGCGGATGCCCTCGGACAGCGCGGCGCCGGGGATGTCCTCGACGCCCTCCATGAGACCGATGAGCCAGTTGCGGCGGTCGGCCTCGACCGGGGCGAACCCCACCCCGCAGTTGCCCATCACCACGGTGGTGACGCCGTGGTGGCAGGTCGGGGTGAGCAGCTCGTCCCAGGTGACCTGGCCGTCGAAGTGGGTGTGCACGTCGACGAAGCCCGGGGTGACGACGAGCCCGTCGGCGTCGAGCTCCTGGCGGGCGGAGCCTTCGACCCGTCCGACCTCGACCACCCGGCCCCCGTCGACGGCGACGTCGGCGGTGCGGGGCGGCGCCCCGGTCCCGTCGACGAGGGTGCCGGCGCGGACCACCAGATCGTGCACGGCCACCTCCGGGGGGCTGCGGGGTTCGCGGCCGACGGTAGCGGCCGGTTCCCGGGCGTGCGTGCGGGCGCGAGGGCGGGGATAGGTTGGCCCGAATGTCTGCGGGAGGAGTGCTCGTCGAAGGTCTGGTCAAGCGCTTCGGCGACTTCACCGCCCTCGACGGCGTCGACGTCACCGTGCCGGCCGGCACCGTCGTCGGGCTGCTCGGCCCGAACGGCGCGGGCAAGACGACCACCATCAACGTGCTGACCACCCTGCTGCGGCCCGACGGCGGCCGGGCCCTCGTCGCCGGTCACGACGTGGTCGAGGAGCCGCAGCTCGTCCGGGCCATGATCGGGCTGACCGGCCAGTACGCGGCGGTCGACGAGGACCTCACCGGTCGCGAGAACCTGGTCCTGGTCGGGCGGCTGTCGCGGCTCCCGCGCCGTCGGGCCCAGTCCCGGGCCGCCGAGCTGCTCTCCGCCTTCTCGCTCACCGACGCCGGCGACCGGGTCCTCAAGACCTACTCGGGCGGCATGCGACGTCGGCTCGACCTGGCCGGGTCGCTCATGGTGTCGCCGCCGGTGCTCTTCCTCGACGAGCCCACCACCGGCCTCGACCCCCGGAGCCGGCTCGAGCTGTGGGACGTCATCTCCGAGCTGCGCGACCAGGGGACGACCATCGTGCTCACCACCCAGTACCTCGAGGAGGCCGACCAGCTCGCCGAGACGATCTACGTCATCGACGGCGGCCGGATCATCGCCGAGGGCACCGCCGACCAGCTCAAGGCCAAGGTCGGCGGCAACGTGCTCGAGATCACCGTCGCCGAGCGGACCGACCTGCCGCAGGCGGTCGACGTCCTCCGCCGGCTCTTCCAGCTCGACGACGACGACCTGGTCCTGCACCAGGACCTCGGGCGGATCCAGCTGCCGCTGGCGGTCGACGGGGCCGGACCGACCGACGCCCTCCGCGCCCTCGACGACGCCGAGCTGGCCACCGCCGACTTCACCCTGCGCCGACCGTCGCTCGACGACGTCTTCCTCACCCTCACCGGTCGGGCCGCCGAGGACGTGGCCACCAGCGGTGGACCACCCGGACGGCCGGGGGCGCGGGCCGCCGCGGGGCGCACCGGCGCCGGAGGTCAGCAGTGAGCCAGGTCAGTCGCACCGCCGACCTCCCGATGCACGACACCGCCATCCCGGTCGAGACCGCCACCGGGACCGCCGAGGAGCGGGCGGCCATGCCGGCCTCGCGCGCCCTCGCCGACATCGGCCTGATCGCCCAGCGCAACCTGCGCAAGATGCTCCGCAACCCGCGGCTGATCGTGTTCACCACGATCCAGCCGTTCATGCAGCTGATCCTGTTCATCTTCGTGTTCGGCTCGATCGCCAACATCCCCGACTACAAGGACTTCGTGGTCCCGGCGGTGCTGGTGCAGACCATGACCTTCGCCTCCATGAGCAGCGGGGTCGGCATCGCCAACGACATCCACACCGGCATGGTCGACCGGCTGCGGGCGCTGCCCATCGCCCGCTCGGCGTTCCTCGTCGGGCGCACCGTCAGCGACAGCACCCGCCTGTCGATCCAGGCGGTCCTGCTGGTCACCGCCGCCCTGATCGTCGGCTTCCGGTTCCACAACGGCTTCTTCGGGGCCATCGGCATGATCGCCGTGGTGGTGCTGTTCGGCGTGGCCCTCACCGCCTTCTCGGGCTGGGTCGGGCTGGTCGTGGGCGACCCCGAGTCGGTGCAGGCGGCGGTGTTCATCCCGATCCTGCCGCTCGTCTTCACCAGCTCGGCCTTCGCGCCCATCAGCCGGCTGCCGCACTGGATGCAGGGCTTCGCCTACGCCAGCCCGGTCACCGCCGCCATCGACACCGCCCGTGGCCTGGCCCTCGGCGACGCCCGGCTCTACCGCTTCAGCCACACCCACCTGGGCACCTCGGCGCTGCACTTCGGGCTGTGGTGGGTCGGGATCATGGTGGTGTTCACCAGCCTGGCGGTGCGCCGCTACCGGCTGGGCAGCGGCTGATCCCCGGTCGGGCGATCACCCGGCCAGGCGGTCGCGCAGCCAGCCGGCGTCGACGAAGGCAGACCCGCCGATGTCGTTGTTGAAGTAGGCGTAGACGTCGTCGCCGCCGGCCAGCCGCTCGGCCAGCCGGTCCGCGACCCGCCACAGCCGGCGTCCGGTGTAACGGCCGGCATAGGGCGTGGTCCGGGCGTCGGGCCCGTGGAAGCGGACGTAGGTCCACGGCGCGGTGCGCACCCAGGGGTGGTCGGGCAGCAGATCGTGGACGCACAGCGCAGCCTGGTGGCGGGCCAGCACCTCGAACACGTCGTCGTGGAGCCACGAGGGATCGCGCACCTCGACCGCCCACCGCAGCCGGCGGGGCGCGGCCGCCAGGAAGTCGTCGAGCCGGGCGACGTCGCGGCGCCACCGGGGCGGCAGCTGCACCAGGTTGGGGCCGAGGTGGGCGCCGAGTCGGTCGACGCGGTCGAGGTGGTTCGGGAGCCAGGTCCCCGGCTCGCGGAGCTTGCGGCGGTGCGAGCCGAACTGGCCCACCTTCACCGCGAAGCGGAAGCCGGCGGGGGCTTGGTCGTGCCAGCGCTCGACCGTCCCGGGATCGGGGAGGCGGTAGAAGGTGGTGTTGAGCTCGACCGTGTCGAACTGCTCGGCGTACCAGTCGAACCAGCGGCGGGCGGCGAGGTCGGACGGGTAGACCAGGCCGCGCCAGTCCCGGTAGTTCCACCCGCTGCACCCCACGAGCGCTCGACCGGCCATCGCACCGTGCTACCCGCCGGGCCGGGTCCGTCACCACCGGGGTCATCGGGGAGAACGCCGCGGTGGCTCCGACCGTCGATCCCGACGCCGTGCACGACGTGGCGGTGGTCGAGCTGGGGCTGATCGGTTCGGCCGCCGTCCGGCACCTCGTCGAGGCGGGCGCGTCGGTGGTGCCGGCGCTCTACGCCGGCCTTGGCGACCCGATGTTCCAGGACGTCGACCTTGTCCCGCCGACGACGTACCCGGACGGGTCGGTGCGGCTCAAGCTGGGGCCACCCGCCGGGACCGGCTCGCTCGCCGCCGACGACCTCCGGCCGCGCCGCGGGTCGGACCCGCCGACCGGACCGGTAACGTGACGCCGACCTCAGCCAGCGCGAGCGGCGATCCTCCTCACCTCCTCGGCTGGCCCGGACAGGGCGATCTCGGCGCCTGGCGACATCCCGCACCACGAAGACCGGCAATACGATCGCAGCCGCCCCCGAGGCCCGGCCGTGGAGACGAGGAGCATGGCAACGGCACGACCCGACCTGGACCCGCCCGCACCGGCCCGGTCCATGCGCGTCGCCAGCCCGCCCGGCTCGGCCGCTCCCGGGTCGGCCGCCACGGACCCGGCCGACGTCGAGGCGCTGCCGGCCGAACCGGTGACGGTCCCCCGCCCGTCGCCGACGCGGCTGCGGGCCCGGCTGGCCGCCGGGTGGCCCGGGTACGGGAGGCCGCTCGTGGTGTTCGCCGCCTCCCGGCTCGTGGTGCTGGCCACGGCCATGGTGGTGACCCACCGCTTCACCGACCGCCATGTCAACCCCGGGCGCGGTCCGTGGCCCCAGCTCCCCGGCACCAGCCACCCGTTGCTCGCCACCCTCGCCCGGTGGGACAGCGCCTGGTACGTCGACATCGCCCGGATCGGCTACCCGTCGATCGGGAGCCTCCGCCACTACCCGAAGCAGTTCGCGTTCTTCCCCCTGCTTCCGGCCCTGATCCGCTGGACCTCCGAGCTCACCGGGCTGTCGCCCATCACCTCGGGGATCATCGTCTCGCTGCTCGCCGGCGCCGTCGCCTGCGTGGCGGTCTGGCACCTGACCGCCGCCTTCGCCGACCGTGCCGCCGCCGACCGCGCGGTCGCCCTCGTCTGCTTCTTCCCGGCGGCCTTCGTCTTCTCCATGCCCTACGCGGAGGGCCTGATCATCGGCAGCGTCGCCCTCTCGCTGCTCGCCGCCCACCGGCGCCGCTGGGTGCTCGCCGGGATCCTCGGCTCGGTCGCCACCGCCGCCCGCCCGAACGCCGGGGTCATCGTCCTGGCCCTCGCCTGCGCCGCCCTGCTCGCCATCCGCGACCGGCGTGAGTGGCGCGCCCTGGCGGCGCCGCTGCTGTCGACCGCCGGCATCGTCACCGGCTTCGGGTACCTCTGGTACAACACCGGGGACCCGCAGGCCTGGCTCAACTCCGAGAAGCTGGGCTGGCACGACTCGGTGGACTGGGGCGCCAACACCCTGAAGCGCGGGTTCGACTTCCTCTTCCACCCGCACGTCTCGTTGCAGCCGACCGGGCTGCTCGACCTGTTCGCCTTGTTCGGGCTGGTCTTCACCGTGGTCGGTGTCGTCTACCTGCTGCGATGGCGGCCACCCACCCCGGTGATCGTCTACGCCGTCGGCGCCGTCGTGCTGGCGGCGGCGTCGAAGAACATCGGCCTCAAGCCGCGCCTGGTGCTCGGCGCCTTCCCCCTCGTCATCGCGGTGGCGGTCGGGGTCCGGGGTCGTGCCTTCCGGGTGCTCGTCGTGGCCTCGGCGGCCGCGCTGGTGGCCGTCTCCTTCGTCACCTTCAGCAACCTGTCCGCCGCGCCCTGATCCATGCGGCTGGTCCGGGGCGGGCTGTCCGCCGCCGCTGCCTGGTTCCTGGGGGCCTTCGTGGCCGTCGCCGGCCTGCGCATCGGCACGCCCTACGAGCTCGAGTGGATGGAAGGGGGCATGGTCGACCACGTCCGGCGGGTGCTGGCCGGCCACCAGCTGTACCGGCCCCCGTCGCTCGCCTTCACGCCGTACCTCTACACACCGCTCTACTCCTACGTGGCCGCCCCGGTGGCATGGGTGCTCGGTGTCGGGTACCTGCCCCTCCGCCTCGTCTCGCTCGTCTCGGCGCTGGCGACCATGGCGGTGATCGCCTGGTGGGTGCGGCGCGAGACCGGGTCGTGGTGGGCGGGGTTCGTCGGCGCCGGCCTGTTCGCGTCCACGTTCCGGGTGGGCGGCTCCTGGCTCGACCTGGCCCGGGTCGACTCGCTCTTCCTGGCCCTCCTGGTCGGCGGGCTGGCGCTGGCCCGCTTCGCCGGCACCCGTCGGCGCGCCGCGCTGGCGGCGGTCGTGCTCGTGCTCGCCGTCCTGGCCAAGCAAGAGGCGCTGCTCCCCGCCCTCGCCCCGATCCCGTTCCTGTGGCGCCGCGGCCGGGGCGTGGCCGTCACCTACGCCTCGGTCCTCGCCGGGGGGCTGCTGGCCGTCGGCGGGGCGATGGAGCTGGCCAGCGGGGGGTGGTTCCTCTACTACGTGATCGAGGTGCCGCTGGCCCACAACCTGCTGAGCTCGGAGGTCCTGGGCTTCTGGACCCGGGACATGGCCAAGATCGCCGCCGCGACCCTGGTCGCCGCCATCGGGCTGGTCCTCTCCGCCCGGGCCGACCGGGCCGCCGACGGGGCCGGGGTGGCGACCGACGTCGCGGAACCCGCCGGCCGACGGCTCGAGGTCGACGCCGAGGAGCGGCTGTGGTTCTTGGTGCCGGTCTGGCTGGCTGCGGTCGCCTCGGCCTGGTCGGGACGCCTGCACACCGGCGGCTTCGACAACGTCCTGCTGCCCGTCCTGGCCATGACCGCGCTGATGGCCGGCATCGGTGCCGGCGCGGTGCTCGCCACCGGACCGAGGCACCCGACCGGCGACGCGACCGGCGGACGACCGGCGGGCGCCGCCCCGGCCCGGTGGGCGGTGGGGCTGGTCGCGGTGCTCGTGGCCGTGCAGTTCGCCACCCTCGTCTACGACCCCGCCTCCGCGCTCCCCCCGTCGGCCGACCGGCACCGCGCCGACGAGCTGCTCGCCACCCTCCGCCGGCTCCCCGGACCGGTGTACCTGCCCGGCCACGGCTGGTACCTGGCCCGCGCCGGGCGGCCCACCGGCGCCCAGTCCGCCGCCATCGCCGACGTGCTGCGCGGCCCGGCCGGGGCGGGACGCCACGACCTCGACGTCGAGCTGCGGCGCATGGTGAGCCAGCGCCGCTTCGGCTCGGTGGTGGTCGACTCGGACCGGGTGCTGTCGTACCTGCCCCGGGACTTCGACCGCTACTACTGCCAGTCGCGCAAGATCTACCGGAGCGGACGCCTCACGCCGATCGTCGGCACGCCGTCGGGTCCGCTGACGGTGTGGCTGCCCCGGGCCCATCCCGGGGCCGACACGCCGGTGCGCTGCGCCGACGATCCCTCGGCGGGCGACGCTCCCCCGGGCGCGACCTCCGGCCGGGGGAGCTGACCCGGCCGGTCAGCTCGCCTTGCTGGTGGCCTTGCCGCTGGTCTTGCCGCTGGCCTTGCCACTGGCCTTGCCGCCGGACTTGCCGGGGGACGTGCCGGACGCCTTCGCCGCGCCGGCCCCGACGGCCGCGCCGGCCGAGCCGTCACCGGAGGAGCCCTCGAGGGTGAGCCCGACCGCCGCGCCGATCTCGGCCAGGTCCTCGACGATGTACTCGGCCAGGTCCCACACGTCGGGCACCAGCTCGCGGCAGGCCACCAGCCCGATGTCGAGGGTGTCCCGGTAGCTCTGCACCGTGATGTTCAGGCCCTGGCCGTCGACGATGGTGGACACCGGGTAGTAGTGCTGCAGCTCGGCGCCGGCGGAGTAGAGCGACTCCCGGGGGCCGGGCACGTTGGAGATGACCACGTTGACCGGGGTGCGGAACCGTCCGGTGAGCCGGGTGGCGGTGCGCATGGCCTGGCTGAACACCGCCGGGGGCGGGAAGGCGGCGAAGTCGGCGAGCTCCTCGGCCGGCACGGCGTCGAAGAGCTGCTTGGCGTCGACCATCGAGTGGTGGACCTTCTCCACCCGCTTCAGCGGATCGGGCTCGTCGGTCGGGATGACGGCGAAGATGGCCGATACCCGGTTGGTCCACCGCTCGACCTCCTCGCCGGTGCGGATCGACACGGGGACCATCGCCACCAGCGGCTCGTCCGGCAGGGCGTCGTGGGCCTCGAGCCACCGGCGCAGCCCGCCGGCGCACATGGCCATGACCACGTCGTTGACGGTGGCGCCCAGCGCGTTCTTGACCGCCTTCACGTCGGCCAGCGGGGTCGAGCGCAGCGCGAGGCGCCGGTGCGGTGTGATCACGTCGTTGAACGGGGTGCGCGGCGCCCGTGACGGCAGCGGGCCGACGGCGGATCCGCCCTCCTCGCGGCTCCGCCCGAGGTTGAGGATCGTGCCGAGCGGGCCCCGCAGCCCGCCCCGCACCTGGTTGGCGGCGGCCACCAGCGCCGGGTTCCGCGTCGCCTTGCCGATCTCGCGGGCGGTGCGGACGGTGAGCAGGATGGCCCGACCCGGCTTGCGCACCAGGTTGGCGGTGGCCCGGCCCATCATCTCGAGATCACCCGGCACGCGGTCGGGGTGCGGCAGGTCGACCGGCTCGGGGATGTCGTCGCCCTCCGGCGTGCGGTCGAGCATCATCGTCAGCAGCTCGGCGCCCGAGGCGCCGTCGACGGTCGAGTGGTGCACCTTGGTGAGGATGGCGAACCGGTCGTCGGCCAGGCCCTCGATGACGTAGGACTCCCACAGGGGGCGGTCGCGGTCGAGCGGACGGCCGACGATCCGGGCGGTGAGCTCGGCCAGCTGGTGGTCGTCGCCGGGCGGGGCGACCGCGGTGTGGCGGACGTGGAAGTCGAGGTCGAAGTCGGGGTCCTCGATCCAGTACGGGTGGTCGAGGCCGAGGGGCACGACCCGGAGCCGGCGGCGCAGCGGTTCGAGCAGGTGGAGGCGCCGCTCGACCTGGGCCCGCCACTCGGAGAGGGGGTCGTAGTCGGGCCGATCGGCGGGCTTCTCGTAGATCGACACGCTCGAGACGTGTCCGAACTGCGCGCCGGTCTCGAGGTACAGGAAGGTGGCGTCCAAGCCGGTGAGCTGCTTCATGGGTGACCTCCTAAGCCGCAGCGGCGACGGGGCCACTCTCCCAGACGGCCCGGCGTCGTGCTCGGCCCGGTTCGTCAGCCGAGCTCGGCCAGCCCGGCGGCGGTCTCGTCGCCGAGGTGCTCGATGACCGCGGTGCGCGACTGCGCCCCGCGGGCCTCGTGCACCCGGCGCTGGCGGGCCGCGCTGGTGCCGACCGCCAGCAGCCGGGCCAGCAGGTCGTCGACCTCGGGCCCGTCGCCGGTGCGCTCGAGGCCGGGCCGGATGTGCTCGACCAGGCCGGCCACCACCTCGGCGGCCGGGCCCGACGTGCCGGCCTCGAGGTCGATCAGCTCGCCGTCGAGCCCCCAACGGGCGGCCCGCCACTCCGCCGCCCGGACCAGCTCCTGGCGGACCTCCGGCGGGTCCTCGCCCCGCTCGGCGGCGAGCAGGGCGGTGGCGACCATCGCCCGGGTGAGACCGGTGACGAGCACCGCCTCGTCCACGGTGGTGCAGGCGTCGCACACCCGGAACTCGAGGGTGTCGAAGGTCGCCGACGGGCGCACCGTCCAGTAGACGCGGCCCGGCCCGTCGATGGTGCCGGTCCCCTCGAGCTCGTCGAGGTGCTGCTGGAAGTCGGCCCAGTCGTCGAAGGTGCCCGGGGTCAGGAACGTCGGCCACCGGTTGAACACCAGGTAGCGGTAGCTGGCGTAGCCGGTGTCCTCGCCCTCCCAGAACGGCGAGCTGGCCGAGAGGGCGAGCAGGGTGGGCAGCCACGGGCGCAGGTGGTTCATGGCCTGGATGCGCAGCTCCGGGTCGGCGACCGCCACGTGGACGTGGCAGCCGAACACGACCTGCTCGCGGCCGAGCTGGGCGTAGAGCTCGTGGATGTCCTCGTACGGCGGGCCGGGCGTGACCTCCTGGTCGGCCCACTTCGACCCCGGGTTGGTGCCCGCCGACACCAGCCGGCAGCCGGACTCGGCGGCGGCGTCGGCGGCGACGCCCCGCAGCCGCACCAGCTCCTCGCGCACCTCGGGCAGGGAGTCGCACACCGGCGTGACGATCTCGAGCTGGCTGAGCTGCATCTCCGGCTCGACGCCGCCGACGCGCTCGATCGGGCCGGCGTCGATCCCGTCGGTCCGCTCGATCACCTCGCGCGCCACGCCGCGCAGCAGGCCGGACCGGCGATCGACGAGCTGGAGCTCCTCCTCGACACCCACGGTGAGGTCGGTCACGGCCCGCGGCACCCGGCGACACTACGGAGCGGGAGGGGCCGCGTGTCGGTCCGAAACCTGCTGTTCACAGACCTCGCCGTCCGACGCTGCCGGACCGCCGGACCTCAAGGTCGGCCCGATGCGGCCGACGGGCAGGTGTGGCGCCCTTCCCCGTGTCGTCGCCCTCGCCGACGACCCCACCCCGTTCCGACCAGCCGCTCGTCGAGCGGCGGATCGGCCGTCGCCGCTCGATGCTCGGCATCGAGATGCTGCTGCCCGCCCCGCCGGCCCGCTTCGGTCGCCGCCGACCGGACCGGCTCTCGGCCAAGGTGCTCGACCTGTCGGTGACGGGTGCGGGCCTGCTGGCCCCGCCGCTCGCCGCCATGGTCCCGGGGGCGACGGTGCCCGTCGAGCTCGACGGCTGCAGCGGGCGGGTGCTGGTGAAGGCCGTCCGGCCGGCCGACGACGGCATGGTCCGCTACGGCGTGCAGTTCCTCGGCCAGGACCTCTCCCCCGCCGTGGTGGAGCTGCTCGACGTGCCCGACGAGGTCGGCAACCTGGCCAGCTCGCTGCTCGGCCTGCTCGACGACCTGGCCGACCACCTCGACAACGCCGCCGGGTGGGGCACCCCCGACGCCGACCTCACCCGGGTGGCCGGCGAGCTCACCGCGGTGGTGGCCCAGTTCGAGGCCGGTCCGGTCGACGCCGAGGACCTGCTCAGCCGGGTGTGCTGGATCGACAGCGCCGAGGCCACGCCGAGCGAGCTGGCCGCCATCCGGCACTGGGCGCAGCGGGTCAACGTCGAGATCTCCCAGTACCCCTTCGCCGCGCGCCAGCAGCTCGCCCGCACCCTCATCGCCCTCGCCACCGACTCCGCCAGCTCGCCGATCGGCCTGCAGGTCATGCGGACCCTGGCCGAGTCGCTGCTGCTCTAGCCCGCGGCACATCGCACGTGAGCCGACCCGGGCGCGAGGATGGTCGGATGGAATCGGAGGTGCCGAGCCCCCTCGTGGCAGCCCACGCCGACCCGCGCTCGGCCTTCCCGCCGATCGCCGACTACGGCTTCCTGTCCGACTGCGAGACCATGGCCCTGGTCGCGCCGAGCGGCAGCGTCGAGTGGCTGTGCCTGCCGCGGGTCGACGGCGCCAGCGTGTTCGGCGCCATCCTCGACCGCGACGCCGGCTGGTTCCGGCTCGGTCCCGCCGAGCAGATGGTGCCGGCGGCCCGTCGCTACCTGCCGGGCACCATGGTCCTCGAGACCAGCTGGGGGACCCCGACCGGCTGGATCATCGTCCGCGACGTGCTGCTGATCGGGCCGTGGCACCACCAGGGCACCGAGCTGTCCAAGACCCACCAGCGCGCCCCCACCGACTACGACGCCGACCACGTGCTGCTGCGCACCGTCCGATGCGTCAACGGCGAGGTCCAGGTCGAGCTCGACTGCGCGCCGCGCTTCGACTACGGGCGGGTAGGGGCCAAGTGGTCCTACACCGACCAGGGGTACCACCAGGGCCAGGCCACCACCCCCGACAGCGACGTCACCCTCGCCCTCACCACCGACATGCGCATCGGCTTCGAGGGCGAGCGGGCCATCGCCCGCACCCTCCTCAAGGAGGGCGACACCCGGTTCTGCGCCCTGTCGTGGAGCGAGCACGCCCCCCCGACCACCATGGACGAGGCCAACCGCCGCCTCACCTGGACCGCCCACCACTGGCAGCACTGGCTGGCGCGCGGGACCTTCCCGGACCACCGGTGGCGCTACTACCTCGAGCGCAGCGCCCTCACCCTGAAGGCCCTCACCTACGCCCCCACCGGCGCACTGGTGGCGGCGGCGACCACCTCGCTGCCGGAGTCGCCCCACGGTGAGCGCAACTGGGACTACCGCTTCGCCTGGATCCGCGACTCGACCTTCGCCCTCTGGGGTCTCTACACCCTCGGCTTCGACTGGGAGGCGAACGACTTCCTCTGGTTCATCGCCGACCTGGCCGAGCGGGACCCCGAGCTGCAGATCATGTACGGCGTGGCCGGCGAGCGGGAGCTGCCCGAGCACACCCTCGACCACCTGAGCGGCTACCGCCGGGCCCAGCCGGTGCGCGTCGGCAACGCCGCCTTCGACCAGCGCCAGAACGACGTGTGGGGCGCGGTGCTCGAGTCGATCCTGCTGCACACCCGCAACCGCGACGGCCTCGACGACCGCATCTGGGTGGTGGTCAAGAAGCAGGTGCAGGCCGCCCTCGACAACTGGCGCAAGCCCGACCGCGGCATCTGGGAGGTCCGGGGCGAGCCCAAGCACTTCACCTCCTCGAAGCTGATGTGCTGGGTCGCGGCGGACCGCGGCGCCAAGCTGGCCCGGATCCGCGACGAGCTCGACTTCGCCCGCGCCTGGCAGGACGCGGCCGACGAGATCCACGCCGACGTCTGCGAGCACGGCCTGGACGACCGGGGCGTGTTCACCCAGCACTACGACACCGACGCCCTCGACGCGTCCGTGCTGCTCATGGTGCTGTTCGGGTTCCTGCCGCCGGAGGACCCCCGCATGGTCGCCACGGTCAACGCGGTCGCCGACGAGCTCACCGAGCACGACCTGGTGCTGCGCTACCGGGTCAAGGAGACCGACGACGGGCTGCTCGAGTCCGAGGGCGCCTTCACCATCTGCTCGTTCTGGCTGGTGTCGGCGCTGGCCATGATCGGCGAGACCCGCCGGGCCCGCGGGCTGTGCGGCAAGCTGCTGTCGCTGGCCAGCCCACTGGCGCTCTACGCCGAGGAGATCGACCCCGAGACCGGCCGGCACCAGGGCAACTTCCCCCAGGCGTTCACCCACCTGTCGCTGATCAACGCGGTCATCCACGTCATCCGCCACGACGACGAGGACTACTGAGCGGAGCCGGACCCACCGGCCGGGCGGCGGGCCGGCGGTTCGGCCGGGGCGGCTAGATCGGCTCGACCTGGTCGGGGTCGAGCTCGAACCGGCAGGCGAACTCCTCGCGGGCCCGAACGAGCCGCTCGCAGGCGCCCTCGGCGGCGTCGAAGGCGGCGCCGTTCCACCGGCCGTCGCTCACCGCGCCGAGCACCGCGCCGGTCGCGTCGAGGGCCGTGCGGAGCAGGCTGCGGGCCGCCACCGGCAGCGGTCCCTCCTCGCGCACGTGGTGGACGATCTCGGCCAGCTGGGAGACCTCGTAGCGCAGGGTGCCGACCTGGTTCGGGTCGCTGGTGTCGCCGAAGCGGAGGGCGGCGAGCATCCGGAGGGCGATGACCGAGACCCGGCCGGCGTGGATGCTGACGATGCGCGCCGTCTCGCCGGCGGTCTCCTCGGTCGTGGTGACCGAGCCACGGGAGCGTCTCAACAGGGCCTCACATCCGAACCTCGGCACCCTCGATCGGCAGAAGTCTGTCGGAGACAAGGGTTTCCGCCTCACGGCGCGGGCTCCCCGGCCGATGGGGTCTGCATGGCTGCGCCGTTGCCCGCCCGCGCCCGCTCCGAGGGATCCACGCCCGACCCCTCCGACCCGCCCCGGCGGGTCCACGAGCGGCGGATCGGCGTGCGCCACGCCATCGACGCGCTGACCATGGCGGTCCCGGCCGGTCCGGGCGCCCGACCGCTCGGTGCGCCCGACCGGGTCTCGGCCGCGGTCGTGAACCTGTCGGTCACCGGGGCCGCCGTCGTGCTGCCCGAGGGCCGCGCCGTCGAGGTCGGGACGGTGCTGCCGGTGGAGCTCGAGGGCGTGGCCGGGACGGTCCGCGTCTGCCGGGTCCACGTCGACGAGGAGCGCGGCATCGGGTACCTGGGCGTCGCCTTCGTCGGCGAGTCGCTGCTGCCGGTCACCACCCACCTGGTCGAGCTGGCGACCAGCTCCGAGCGGATGGGGACCACCCTCATCGACCTGCTCGAGGAGCTGGCGTCCTGGATCGAGCGCACCGCCATGTGGTCCGACGACGAGGCCAACCTGCGCCGCGTGGCCGACGACCTGTCGGTGGCGCTGACCAAGCTGCCCGGGCCCGGGGCGACCGTCGCCCAGATCGTGGCCAGCGTGTGCTGGGTCGACTGCGGCCCCGAGACGACCGGCGAGCTCGACGACCTCGGCGAGTGGCCGGACACGGTCAACCGCGAGCTGGGCCGCTACCCCTTCGAGACCAAGCAGGAGCTGGCCAAGGCGCTGATCCTGCTCGGCCAGCACCCCTGCACCTCCCCCCTCGGCCATCGGGTCCTGCCCGCCCTGGCCGAGTCGCTGCTCGTCTGACGCCGGGCCGGCGCCCGCCGGTACCGTGCCGCGATGGCTTCCCCCATCCGGCCCGACGGCGACCGCCACCTCGGGGTCACGGGGCTGGCGGTGATGGGCCGCAACCTGGCCCGCAACATCGCCCGCCACGGCTTCCCCGTCGCCGTGCACAACCGCACCCAGGCCCGCACCGACGAGCTGCTCGGGTCCTACGGGCACGAAGGGGACATCGTGGGCGCCGCCGAGCCCGCCGATCTGGTCGCCGCCCTGTCCCGCCCCCGCGCCGTGGTCGTCATGGTCAAGGCGGGCACGCCGGTCGACGCGGTGATCGACGAGCTGCGGCCGCTGCTCGACGAGGGGGACGTGATCGTCGACGGCGGGAACTCCTCGTTCGCCGACACCGAGCGCCGGGTGGCCGACCTGGCGGCGGAGGGCATCCGCTACCTCGGCTGCGGCGTGTCCGGGGGCGAGGAGGGCGCGCTGCACGGGCCCAGCCTCATGCCCGGCGGCTCCCGGGAGGCCTACGAGCTGGTCGAGCCGGTGCTCACCGCCATCGCCGCCCAGGTCGACGGCACCCCGTGCTGCACCTACATCGGCGACGGCGGCGCCGGCCACTACGTGAAGATGGTCCACAACGGCATCGAGTACGCCGACATGCAGCTCATCGCCGAGGCCTACGACCTGCTCGGCCACGCCCTCGGCCTCGACAACGACGAGATGGCGGCGGTGTTCCGGCGGTGGAACGAGGGCGACCTCGACTCCTTCCTGATCGAGATCACCGCCCAGGTGCTCGACCGGGCCGACGACGACGGGTCCGGCGAGGAGATCCGGGCGTCGGCCGTCGGCGGGTCTGTGGACGTCGACGATGGCGACGTCGACGGCCGGCTCCTCGACGTGATCCTCGACGCCGCCGAGCAGAAGGGCACCGGTCGGCTGACCGCCATCCAGGCGCTCGAGCTCGGCACCCCGCTCACCGCCATCACCGAGGCGGTGTTCGCCCGGGTGCTGTCGTCGTTCAAGGACGAGCGGGTGGCGGCGTCAGCCGTGCTCCCCGGTCCCGAGCCCAGCGAGCCGGGGTTCGCGGTCGACGACCTGCGCGACGCCCTGTACGGGGCGAAGATCGTCGCCTACGCCCAGGGCTTCGACCAGCTGAGGCGGGCCAGCGAGGAGCACGACTGGGACCTGCACCTCGACCGGCTGGCGACCATCTGGCGGGGCGGGTGCATCATCCGGGCACGGTTCCTCGACCGCATCCGCGACGCCTACGAGACCGACGAGCCGCCGGCCAACCTGGTGCTGGCCCCCGCCTTCACCGACGCGCTGGCCGAGACGCTGCCCGCCTGGCGCCGGGTCGTGGCCGGGGCCGTCGCCCTCGGCATCCCGGTGCCCGCCTCGTCCTCGGCGCTGGCCTGGTACGACGGCTACCGGCGGGACCGCTCGCCGGCCAACCTCATCCAGGCCCAGCGCGACCTCTTCGGCGCCCACACGTTCCGCCGCACCGACCGCGAGGGGGCCTTCCACGCGACGTGGATCCCCACCGACGACGCCGACACCTGACCCTCCGGGGCCGCCGCACCGACCGCGAGGGGGCCTTCCACGCGACGTGGATCCCCACCGACTGACCGGACCGGTCGGGATTCGGTTCAGTCGTCGTCGTGGCGGATGACGAGCACGGGGCACGGGGCGTGGTGGACCACGTGGTCGCTGACCGAGCCGGTGAAGAACCGCCGCAGCGCCCCCTTGCCGGACGCCCCGACCACGATCACGTCCGCCGGCAGATCCTTGGCCGCCTTGACGATGCCGGGGCCCGCCCCGCCGTCGTCGGCGATGACCTCGGTCTCGACCGGCAGCTCGCTGCCGGCCGCTTCCTTGGCCAGCTCGGTCTCGGCGCCCGACTTGTTGGCCTCCCACTCCTCCTCGGCCTCTTCGTCGGTCATCACCGGTCCCTCGAAGCCCCCGGCGTCGAGCATCGGGTCCTGCTTCGACGGCACGACCATGGCGAGCGCGACCCGCGCGCCGGGGCGCAGGAGCTCGACCGCCCGGTGGGCGGCCTCGACGGCGGCCTCGGATCCATCGGTGGCGATCAGCACGTTCATGGGCGCTCCTCCGACACGGCGGCGAGCCTAGGAGGTCGACCCGCACCCGGTCGGGAGGGAGCGGGCGCCCGGCGCACGTGCTGGTCCCGAGCAGGCCGGCTTGCGGTCAGAGGTCGCGCAGGGCCGGCAGCAGGTCGGACTCGGCCCAGGCGGCGAAGGCCGCCTGGTGCTCGCCGCCGATCTGCACGACGGCGACGTGGGTGAACCCGGCGTCGACGAACTCCTTCACCGCCTCGACGTGGCGGTCGACGTCGGGGCCGCAGGGGATCTGCTCGGCGACCGCGTCCTCGGTGACGAACTGGGCGGCGGCGTCGAAGGCCACCGGGCCCGGCAGCTCGGCGTTGACCGGCCAGCCGCCGGCGAACCAGCGGAACTGCCCATGGGCCCGGGCGCGGGCCGCACCGGCGTCGGGGTCGTAGCTGATGGGCACCTGCCCGACGCGGGGCTTGCCGGCGCCACCGGCCGCGTCGAACGCGTCGAGCAGCTCGGGCTTCGGCTCGACGGCGATGGCGAGGTCGGCGGCGGTGCCGGCCAGCTCGCACGACGACGGGCCGGAGACGGCGATGCCGATGGGCGGCGGGGAGTCGGGACGGTCCCAGAGCTTGGCCGCCTCGACCTCGAAGTGGACGCCCCGGAAGTCGACGTAGCCACCGTCGAAGAGGGCCCGGATGATCTGCACCGCCTCGTCGAGCATCTCGTGGCGCACCCGGGCCATGGGCCAGCCGCCGCCGACCACGTGCTCGTTCAGGTTCTCGCCTGCACCGAGGCCGAGCGAGAAGCGGCCGTCGGAGAGGAGCTGCACGGTGGCCGCCTTCTGGGCCACCACCGCCGGGTGGTAGCGCCGGATGGGGCAGGTCACGTACGACATCAGGTCCAGGCGCTCGGTGGCCTGGGCGACCGCGCCGAGCACGCTCCAGGCGTAGGGCGCGTGTCCCTGCTCGTCGAGCCATGGGAAGTAGTGGTCGCTGATGACGGCGAAGTCGAACCCGGCCGCCTCGGCGCGCTGGGCGTCGGACACCAGCGCCTTGGGCCCGGACTGCTCGCACATCAGCGTGTACCCGAACTGCGTCACATCGACCTCCGATCAGCGGTTCGTCCTGCACTTGCCACCGGGTGGGCGGGCAAACCCGGCTCGACGGAGGTCACAACCGTCGCCGGCCGCATCAGGCGTCGCCGGCGGCCCAGCCCTGCAGCTCGCCGGGTTCGAGCACCAGCACCGCCACCACCGCGCCCGGCGACCGGTAGGCCGGGAAGCGCTCGGCCAGCAGGTCGAGCTGCCGGGCCGACGGCTCCGCGGCGGAGGCGGCGCCGCTCGCCCGCACCCACCAGAGCGACGACCAGTCGGCGTCGTAGTGCTCGACCAGCAGGCTGCACCTGGGGTCGGCGGCCACGTCGCGCAGCCGCTGCAGGCGGGTCGTCGTCTTCGGCTTCACCGTGTCGACCGGGATCACCACGGCGTCGCCGTCGAGCACGTAGACGACCGGGACCAGGTCGACGCCCCGCTCCGGGTGCACGGTGCCGAGCACCCCGTGGTCGCACGACGCGAGCCGGTCCCGGCAGGCGACCGCATCGAGGCGCACGGCGGCGTCAGGTCGCGGGCTTGGGGTGGGTCTTGAAGAAGTCGATGACGAGCTGGCCGTCGCGGAACGGCGACGGCTGGTCACACCCGTAGACCGAGCCGGGGTCGTAGCTGCCGACGATGCAGTGGCCGTTCAGCCCCGGCGTCGTGAAGCTGTGGATCAGCGTCTCGTAGTCGTACCCGGCGGCGTTGGTGTACCGGGTGCGGGTGAAGCGCGCGCCCTGGTCGACGACCTGGCCCGGCCCGAAGCCGTCGGCCTGGATGAAGGCGGCCACGCTCTGCAGCACCGCCGCCTCGCTGATGAAGTAGTCGTCGCGGCCCTGGATGTAGAGCGTCGGCATGTCCGGGTCGCCCCCCGGGCACGGAGCGCCCGTGGCCGAGACCGGCGCCGCGCTGGCGAACAGGTCGGCCCCGTTGCAGCGCATCCAGTAGGTCATGAACCCGCCCTGGGAGAACCCCGTCACGTGGACCCGGCGCCGGTCGACGCGCCAGACGTCGACGGCCTGTCGGATGAAGCCGAGCACCAGCGGGTAGTTCGCCGAGGTCCAGCTGCGGTTCGGCGCGCTCGGCTGCACGACGATGTAGCCCTGCACCCGCCCGGCGGAGGCGATGCCGGTGTTGGCCTCCTCGACGTCGCCGTCCATCGTCCAGCCGTGGACGTCGGCGATCAGCCCGCAGGCGAAGGTGAAGCACTGCGGCGGGACCGACACGTTGTAGGTGATGCCGCCGCCGCACCCGCTGAAGACGAGGTGGGGGCCGGGCCCGACCTGGGTGATGCACCCGGCCGGCGTCGGCTGCGACGAGATGGGCGGGGTGTCGGCGCCCGGCACGCAGCCGGCCGCGGCCAGGCACGCCACCGCCACCAGCGGCACCAGCCACCGGCCCCACCGGTGCGCCACCACGCTCGGTCGGTGGTCGTCGCGACCGCTCCCGCGCTCGGCCTCCGGTCGCACCCGTGCCGCGGCCGGTGCCGCTCGTCCCCGTCGTGCCATGTCCGTAGCGTCCCACACCCGGCGACCGGGCGAGCCGGGCGACGCGCTCCTCGCGCCGGCTACCCGCCCTCGGCGTCGCCGCCGGCGACCTCGGCCATCAGGTCGTCGAGCCGCCCCCGGCGGCTTCCGAGTGACCGGCCGTGGCGGCCCATCTGGGCCCAGGGGTCGCCCCCGTCGGCCAGCCGGCCGGGCACCGAGTCGATGGTCCAGCCGTCGGGCCGCACGTCGTCGAGCTCGTCCCAGGTGATCGGCGTGGCGACCGGGGCGCGGCGCCGGGGCCGAACGGAGTAGGGCGACACCGCCGTCTGGGCCCAGCCGTTGCGGGCGACGTCGAGGTAGACCCGATCCTCCCGTTCGGCCTTGCGGAACTCGGCGGTGAGGCGGTCGGGGTGGCGGGCGGCCAGCACCCGGGCGAGGTCCTGGGCGAAGCGGCCCACCTCGTCGGTGGTGGCCGAGCGGTCGAGCGGCACGACCACGTGCACCCCGCGCGAGCCCGTCGTCTGCAGGTGGGCGGGCAGGTCGAGCTCCTCGAGCAGCGCTCGGGTCGAACGGGCCGCCCGGCGCACGTCGTCGAAGTCGTCCGTCGTCGGGTCCAGGTCGACGAGCAGCAGGTCCGGCCGGTCGAGGCGGTCGGCCCGGCTGGGCCAGCGGTGGAACGAGACGGTGCTGAGGTTGGTGAGCGCCAGCAGGGCGGCGGCGTCGTCGACGACCGGGTGGTTCACGACCCCGCCCGACTTGGCCGCCTCCAGCGTGCGGATCCACGACGGCACGCCCCGGCCCGCCTCCTTCTGGTAGAAGCCCGCCTTGCCGATGCCCGCGGGGAAGCGCTGGAGCATGAGCGGGCGGTCGTGCAGGTGGTGGACGAGCGCGTCGCTCACCGCCTCGTGGTAGGCGGCCAGGTCGGCCTTGGTGTAGCCGTCGTCGGGGAAGAGCACCCGGTCGGGATGGGTGAGCTCGACCGTGCGGGAGCCGAACCGGAAGCTGGTCACCGCGGGTCCGTCCTCGGACGAGCCGGAGCCCAGGGGGTCGGCCACAGGCGGTCGGTCGTGGCTGCCGAGGTGTCGTGCACCGCCCCATCCTCGCCCGGTCGGCGCGCCGGTGCGTCAGTCGGCCCCGGACGGCCGCTCGGGAGCCGGTCGGGTGGAGCCGGCCTGCAGCCAGATCCCGGTCGCCGCCAGCACACCGGCGACGACCACCCCGACGACGGAGATGCCGAGCACGTCGAGTGCGAGGAGGGCCGCGGCGAAGACGACGATCGACGTGGCTCCCCGGTGGCGGCGGACGGGCGCCGCCACCGCGCCGGAGCCCGAGCCGAGGGCCCGGCGCACCGCGACCGCGTCGTCGCCCGGTCCGAGGACCACCAGCACCAGCGCCACCACGAGGCCGAGCACCACCAGGCCGAAGGTGAGGCGCGCCAGCCCGGCGGTCAGCCCGGTGCCGATGGCCGCCGCCGCCTTGCCGGCCCCCGGGTCGGCGAAGGCGGTCGGGAGGGCCCCGAGCACCTTCCGGGTGGCGATCCGGGCGACCAGCAGCCCGGCCACCGTGCCGAGCACCAGGCCGAGCGCGGCGCGCCGGCGGTCGCGGGCCAGGCCGACGGCGGCCGCCAGCAGCGCCAGGGTGACGAGCACCAGGGCCACGACGGCTCGCCGGAACAGGACGACCGCGTCCTGCGCCGTCCGCAGGGTCGATTCGGCCCGGTCGACCGCGGCCGGGCGGTAGGCGACCAGGCGGCCGAAGTCGTCGGGAAGCCGGCGGTGCAGGGCCGCGGCCAGCCGGTCCAGCTGGGTCGTGCGGTCGGCGCCGTCCAGCCTCGGCACCTGCACGTCGCCGAGGAGGCCGCGGGCCTGCAGCGCCTCGAGGGCGCGCCCGACCAACGGGAGCAGGTCGATCGACACCACCCCGGCCTCGACGTCGACCCCCTTGCCGAGGCCGCCGCCGTCGAGCAGCCGCAGCAGGGCGCGGTGGGCGTCCTCCACCAGGGCCCGGGTCACCCGCAGGACCGGCTCCGAGACCAGGATCTGCTCGACCCGCCCGTCGACCAGGTCCTCGGTCCCCGCCAGGACCGGCGCGGCGAGCGGTTGCATCGACGGCGGCAGCAGGGCGTGGATGCGACCGTCGACGCCCGACACCTCGATCGCCTGCTCGGTCACGTAGGCGGCGAGGGCGGCGTTGACATCCGGGTCCCGCAGCACGTCGACGGCGACGGCGCCGACCCGCTGCGTGTCGAACAGCGTGACCCGCGCCCAGACAGCGAGGGTGCTGGCCAGGACGCCGAGCACGGCGACGGTCCCGACGACAACGACCAGGATCGACCGGAGCGTCGACCGGGCGCTGGCCGGCGTCCTCGCCGACGCGGGATCGTCCACGACACCTCCTGCCCGGGTCGGATCGTCGATGGTGTCACCCGAGGGCCAGTCGCCGGGAACGACGCGCCGGAGCGGTTGAATGAAGCCTATGGGCCCTCGCGAACAGCTCGTCGGAGGGGGACGGGCCCTGGCCGAGCGGGGTCGCCTCGCCTGGGGCGGGGCGCAGTCCCGATTCGTCGGCGCCCGCCTGGCCGCCGACCTCTACCGCCGCTACCGGCGGACGAACGCGACCCTCGCCGCCGGCAACCTCGCCTACCGCCTGTTCTTCTTCCTGGTCCCCTGCATGCTCCTGATCATCTCGGTGGCCGGCTACACCACCGCCACCGGCGGGTCGGTCGAGGCCGGGGTCGGCCAGATGGGGCTCGGCAAGGCGCTCGGCGAGGCGATGTCGCAGGCGGGTGAGGACGCCCAGAGCGGCTGGCAGCTCGCCATGACCGTCGGCGTGGCGGGCGTCGTGATCGGCGCCTACAGCCTCTACCGCGCCCTCTTCCTCTCCTATGCGCAGATGTGGGAGCTCTCCGCCACCGACCTCCGGCGGCGCTTCTCCTCGGCCGTGCGCTTCATCGTCGGCCTGATCGCCTTCATCGTCTTCCTCTGGCTGATGAGCTGGATCCGCCACCACGGCCCGATCCTCGGCACCGCCGGCGTGCTGGCGTCGGTCGGTGCGGACCTGGCGCTGTTCGCGGTGATGTCGAGCGCGCTGCCGCACCGGGGCGCCCAGTGGGTGCACCTCCTGCCCGGCGCCATCGCCGGCGGGATCGCGGCGCTCGGGCTGCAGGTCGCCACCGCCGTCTGGCTGCCCAACCTGATCGCAGCCCGCTCCGAGACCTACGGCGCGCTCGGCATCGCGGTGGCCGTGCTCGCCTACCTGGCGCTGTTCGGCACGACGCTCGTGCTGGTCCCGCTGGTCAACGCGACGTGGTTCGACTACGTGACCGAACCCGGTTCGCCGTTCACCCACGGCTGGCTCAGCCGCCGGTTCCCGGTCGACCACTGGCACCCGCTGGCCAGCGGTGCGACCGGTCCGGCGGAGTCGGACCCCGGCGGGAGCCGGTGATCGGCGACCGGTCGTACGTGTAGGCGGTGGCGTCGCCCGTCGGGCGCACCCGGTGACGAGCCCCCGTCATCTGCCTGCAACGACGTCTCAGCCGGCTCGACGGCGTCCGGGCGGGCCGCCGCGCCGAGCGGTACCGTCGGCGCCGATGGCTGCGCCGCCCACCGCCCGGCTCGGGCCGTGACCGGCCGTTCATCGCCCCGGGACCGCTCACGGCGCTCCTTCCTGGTCGGGTCGGCGGCCACCACCGCAGCGGCGCTGGCCGTCTCGTGCAGCAGCGGCGGAGCCGACGCCGCCCGGCGGCGCGCCTCGTCGATGGCGCGGGCGGCGTCGACCGCCCCGCCCGAGGCGCGTCGGCCCCGGCAGCCCGGCGAGCGGTGGGACCCGGCCTCGCCCGAAGGGACCGACCTGCTGCCGCAGGTCGAGCACGTGGTGGTCGTGATGATGGAGAACCACTCGTTCGACAACTACCTCGGCACCCTCGGGCGCGGTGACGGGTTCACCATCGGGGCCGACGGGCGGCCGACCAACTCGTGTCCCGCCCCCGACGGCAACCCGGTGCGGGCGTTCCACCTCGACAACACCTGCCAGCTGCCCAAGAAGCCGTCGCAGAACTGGACGCCGACCCACGTCCAGTGGGACGGCGGGAAGATGGACGGCTTCGTCCGCAGCGAGAGCGGGCCGGTGGCGATGGGCTACTGGACCGCCCGGGACCTGCCCTTCTACGCCGGACTGGCGTCGACGTTCCCGCTGGCGGACCGGTGGTTCGCCTCGTGCATGGGCCAGACCTATCCGAACCGGCGGTTCCTCCTGGCGGGGACGGCCCGGGGCAACATCCACACGAACGTCGACACCCTGTCGGACCCGCCGCCGCCGGCCGGCACCATCGTCGAGGCGCTGAACCGGCACTCGATCTCGTGGCGCGACTACTACAGCGACCTGCCGAGCCTGGGGCTCTACCTGCCGGTGCTGCAGGCCAACGGGGACAAGGCGGTGAAGATCGGCCAGTTCTTCGCCGACGCCGAGGCCGGCACGCTGCCCGCCTTCTCGCTGGTCGAGCCCAACTTCGACCACGGCTCCGAAGAGAACTCCGAGGACATCACCCGGGGCGAGGCGTTCGTCTCCCGGGTCGTCGACGCCGTCCTGCACGGCCCGGCGTGGCCGAAGACCCTGCTGGTGTGGTGCTACGACGAGCACGGCGGGTACTACGACCACGTCCCGCCCCCCACCGCCCCGCCGCCCGACGACGTGCCGCCGACGCTGAAGCCCGGTGACGTGCCCGGCACCTACGGCCAGCTCGGGTTCCGGGTGCCGGCGGTCGTGGTGTCGCCCCATGCCAGGAAGGGGTACGTGTCGTCGGTGGTCCACGACCACACGTCGGTGCTGGCCCTGCTCGAGCACAAGTTCAACCTGCCGGCGCTGACCCGGCGCGACGGCTGGGCCGACGACCTGCTCGACAGCGTCGACCTGGGCAGCTCGCCCGCCTTCCTGCGGCCGCCGACGCTGCCGGCACCGGCCAACACCCGCCCGGTCGACGCCGACTTCCTGCCCCCGCCGAGCTGCACCACCCCGCCCACCGTCCCGACCGTCTGAGCGCGACGCCGGCGGCATCACCCGTCCGGGTGTTCCTGACCGGGGCAGCGTCGTCTCCGACGACCTGGGTAGGACGGCCGAGCTACCGGCACCACACGCGAAAGGGTCCGCCATCATGCGAGCAGCCACCTGGCAAGGGGTCCGCGACGTGCGGATCGAAGAGGTACCCGACCCGTCGATCGAGCACGACACCGACGCCATCATCGAGGTCACCTCCTCGGGGTTGTGCGGTTCGGATCTCCACCTCTACGAGGTGCTCTCGCCCTTCATGACGCCCGGCGACGTGCTCGGCCACGAGCCCATGGGCATCGTGCAGGAGGTCGGCTCGGCGGTCGGCGATCTGTCGGTCGGCGATCGCGTGGTGGTCCCGTTCCAGATCGCCTGCGGCTCGTGCTTCATGTGCGACCACGGGCTGCAGACCCAGTGCGAGACCACCCAGGTGACCGAACAGGGGATGGGAGCGGCGCTCTTCGGCTTCACGAAGCTCTACGGAGCCGTCGCCGGCGGCCAGGCCGAGTACCTGCGCATCCCCCAGGCCCAGTACGGGCCGATCAAGCTGCCCGAGGGGCCCACCGACGACCGGTTCCTGTTCCTGTCGGACGTGCTGCCCACGGCGTGGCAGTCGGTCCAGTACGCCGCGGTGCCTGACGGCGGCACCGTGGCGATCCTCGGGCTCGGCCCGATCGGGGAGATGGCCACGAGGGTGGCGCAGCACCAGGGTCACCGCGTCATCGCGGTCGATCTGGTCGCCGATCGCCTCGAGCGGGCCCGCTCCCACGGCGTCGAGGTGCTCGACTGGAACGACGTCGACGACCTCGGAGGCGCCATCCGCGAGCTCACCAGCGGTCGCGGCCCCGACTCCGTCATCGATGCGGTGGGCATGGAGGCCCACGGATCGCCGGTGGCCGAGGTGGTGCACAAGGCCACCGGTCTCCTGCCCCGCAAGGTGGGTGAGAAGCTCATGGAGACGGCGGGCATCGATCACCTCGCGGCCTTCCACGCCGCCATCGACATCGTGCGTCGCGGTGGCACCATCTCGCTCATCGGCGTGTACGGCGGAGCCGCCGATCCCCTGCCGATGCTCAACCTGTTCGACAAGCAGATCCAGCTCCGGATGGGTCAGGCGAACGTCAAGCGCTGGGTCGATGACATCCTCCCGTTGCTGACCGACGACGACCCTCTCGGCGTCGACAGCTTCGCCAGCCACCACATCTCCCTCGACGAGCTCCCCGACGCCTACGCCACCTTCCAGAAGAAGGAGGACGGGGCCTTCAAGTACGTCATCAACCCGTAGTCGGACCGACCGTCCGATCCCCCGCTTCGCGGGGGCCTGACCGGGGAGCGGGAAGGGATGGAGCGCCTCTGCGTTCGCCCTGAACTGCACGCTGAAGCCCAGCCCGACCCCGTCGACCACTGCATCGGCCCCCGGCGTGTCGGCCGACGAGGGCCACGGCGACGCCTGGCCGGCGATCCCGCCGCGACGTCTTCCGGGCCGACATCACGGTGACGGCCAACGGCCAGACCTACTGGGTCGCCGCCGCCCGGGGGTCGACGGACTACCTGGACCTGGACGAGGTTCCCGACGACCTGGCCTCGACCACGGCGACGGTGGCGCGCCACGCCGCCCACCTCGCCCGACGGGGATCCTCGTCGGCCTCCTGACCGTCGGCGGGGCGATGTTCTTCGAGGCCATGCCCGGGCCCGTGCACATCGCCGGGATCGGTCGCTGAGCCCATCGCCGGGGCCCGCCCGGGACCACCCGGAGCTGTCCCCGCTGCGCCTGTCCGGCAGGCCGGCGGGGACGGCGCTCCCCGGGCACCGGTTTCCCGATCGGCTCCACGCGCGCATGGACGCACGGCACACCGATCCCGTGCGTACGGGGATGGGGGCGGGGTAGCAACCGAAGAAGTCAACTGGACGCATCCGAGAGGTTGAGATGACAGACACCGAGACACCGAAGAACGACGTGGTCGAGCTGGTCAAGGCCCAGCACCAGGAGATCAAGCAGCTGTTCGACCAGGTCCAGCGTTCCCGAGGCGACGAGCAGGAAGAGGCCTTCCAGTGCCTCGTGCGGCTGCTGGCCGTGCACGAGACGGCCGAGGAGGAGATCATCCACCCCGTCACCCGCGAGCGTGACAGCGACGTCGTCGAGCAGCGGCTCCACGAGGAGAGCGAGGCCAAGTCGGCGCTGGCCGAGCTCGAGGACATGGGCTGCGGCGACGAGAGGTTCCCGCCTGCCCTGGCGCGGCTCCGGTCCGACGTCGAGTCGCACGCCGAGCACGAGGAGCAGGAGGAGCTGCCGCTGCTGGGGACCGACCAGCAGGACCAGGAGCACATGGCGCTGAAGTTCAAGGCGGCCGAGGCGGTGGCGCCGACCCACCCGCACCCGCACGGGCCGGAGAGCAAGACGGGGAACCTGATCGTCGGACCGTTCGCGGCCGTCGCCGATCGGGTGAAGGACGCCATCAAGGACGCCGTCTGAGTCGACCGCCGCGGCGTCCTCGGACAGCAGGTCGTCGACCGCCGCGGCGTCCTCGGACAGCAGGTCAGGGCCCGGCGTCGGGCGGGGGTCCGTCGGCGCCGGCGGCAGGGTCGTCGCCGGCGTCCTCGCCTTCGGCGGCTGGGCCGGCCCGTTCGACGGTGGGACCGTCCTCGGCGTCGGGACCGGCGGGGCGGTCGACGCCGTCGTAGAACCGTTCGGACGTGGTCGATCCGGTCGGGTCCTCGCGGTGGCTGGCCGCCTCCTCCGGGTCCCCTTGCCGCAGCAGCACCACCGCCGCCACGACGACGGCGACGACCGCGAAGACGATGACGGCGACCGCCACGATCAGGCCCCGCCTTCGGCGGTGGGTGGGAAGCCGGCGGGGACGACGGACCAGATCGGCACCGGATCCGAGCGGGAGGCGGGGGCGATGCCCGGTCGCTCCCCGGTCACCGCGACGAGAAGCTCGGCCGGGCCGACGCTCGGACCCGGTGCTCGAGGTGCAGGGAACGGCTCGTCGGCATCGGCTCGTTCAGCCGGAGCCGGGCGCGGCGCGTCCGACGGTCGCCGATCCGCGAGGCCGGTCATGGACGTCCGCCGGCTCGTGCTCAGTCATCCCGTTCCCAGGGTGGCTCGTCGCCGAGCTTCTCGTAGTACTTGGCGAGGTGGGACTTGACCCGGTCGATGTCCTTGGCCGGGAGGTCGACGCCGCCGCGACCGCCTTGCATGACGTTGCCGGCTGCGAAGACGCCACGTGGAACGGCCTTCAGGTGCCCGTCGATGACGTCGGCGATCAGCAGCTTGTAGCTGCCGAAGTTCTCCTTCTCATCGGCGTCGTACCAGACGTGGGCGTCGCGGTACTTCTCGTTGGGTTCGTCCTCGGCGTCCGCCCACCTCCGGACCCGGTCCTCGGCGGCATCGCCGTCCCACTCACGATCTCGGTCAGCAAGCGGAAGGTCGCCGAATGCGGTGACTGCCATCGACGATCTACTCCGAGCTCGCAGCCGGCTGCTCGCCAGCCAGCTCGGTGTCGCCGACCTCGAGGTGGCTCGCACCCCCGGTCATGATGTCTCGGGCCTCGGTCATGTTGGTCTCCTTGGACGGTTGCCTCCGGCAGTCGCTTCCCGGCGAGAGCTGATCGAATCGGCGATTTGCTGCAGGTCTCGTGGCAGAGACCGGGACGCTCGTCAGCGCAACGCCCGCCGTGACCGCGTCACGAGCGGTCCCGCGGCGCAGTCCGCGAGCTACACCCGACGGTGTCCGTTCCGGCTTCGGGTGCCCTTCTCGCCTTCTGGCGAAGGACGCCCGCGAAGGAGCCGGTACCCGCCTTCTGTGGCGAAGGCGAGCGCAACCATCGCGCCGAGGAAGGCGTCCGCTCCTGCGCTGCTCTTCGCCATGAGCAGAGCGAGCGCCCCGGCGCAGGCCAGGGCGGCGAGGAGCGAGAAGGTGGCTCGGGAGCCCCGCTCGCTGGAGGTCCGTGCTTCGGCCACGTTGACGACCCCGAAGATGATGAGGAACCCTGCGCTGCCCATCGTCGAGATGCTGACCAAGTTCAGGACGTTGGCCAGCAACAGCGTCGCTCCTGCAGTGATGAAGAGCCCCCTGAGGGGGCGGTTCCAGATCGGGTGCTCCAGACCTTCGGGCAGCTCTCGCCCGCGGGCGATCGAGTCGCTGAGTCGCCCGGTGCCGTAGAGGGTGGCGTTGATCGCGGACGCGGTGGACAGCATCGCCGCGATCGCGATCATCCTGAACCCGCTGGATCCAAGTGCGGGTCGTGCCGCCACGGCGAGCGCGTAGTCGCGTGCCTGCACGAGCTGGGGCACCGGCACCGACCCCACCGCGACCACCGCCACCAGCACGTACAGCACGATCACCACCAGCACCGAGATGTAGTAGGCCCGCGGAAGGGTGCGACCCGGGTCGACGACATCCTCGGCTGCATTGGCGATGAGCTCGAAGCCCTCGTAGGCCAGGAACACGATCATCCCGCCAGCTACCAACGAGGCCGGAGAGCTCCACTGTCCGGGTGCCAGTCGTGACGAGGAGACGCCGGCGAACCCGACGGCCACGAAGAGCGCAAGGATGGCGAGCTTGATCACGACCACGATGCGCTCCGCACGGGCCACCGTCGACGCGGCGGCGACGTTCAGCATGGTGATCAGGACCACCGCGAGGCTCAGGAACAGGTGCTTGGCCCAGGAGCGGGAGACCTGGGGCAGCAGGCTCGCCGCGTAGCTGCCGAACGCCTGGGCGTAGAGCGACAACATCACGATGTAGCAGAGCCACAGCAGCACGTTCACGCCACCTGCGAACAGTCCGGTGCCGAACGCCTGGTTCACGAAGGTGACCGTGCCGCCCTTGCTCGGGTAGGACTTCGAGAGCAGGGCGTAGGACCGTGCGGTCAGCAGCGCCACTCCGCCGCCGACGAGAAACGCCACGGGTGCACCGCCCTTGGTGATCTGCACGGATACTCCGAGCACCGCGAAGATCCCGCCGCCGACCATTCCGCCGATGCCTATGGATACGACGCCCCAGAGCCCGACCCGACGTGACGTGCGACCTGGCTCGGTGATCCGGCCAAGCTAGTGGTGGTCCCGATCGAGCTCTCCGGGCGCAGCGCAACCATCACGACGCCGGCGGCACCCACCGAGCTAGCCGACTGCTTACCGAACCGCATCACACGGCCGTCAGCCATCCAGTTGCCAACGTCGAGTCGCTGATGTCCAATGTCACCTGTCCCTCAGGTCGGCGGGGTGATGTCGGGAACGGCACGTATGACGAACTCGTCCCTCATCGATCGCGCCACCGCCGAGGATGTGGTGTCGTTGGCAACCGACGTCGGCCCGATCCCGATGCAGGTGGGAGCAGTGATCGTGCTCGACACCGAGGAACGATCGTTCGAGACCGACGCCGCGATCGCAGTGATCGGTGAGCGCATACAGGCGGTCCCGCGGTTGCGCCAGCGGCTCGTAGACGCACCCTGCGGCGCAGGGCGCCCGGTGTGGGTCGACGACGACACCTTCGACATCTCGAATCACGTCACCACCGAGCGCTGTCCCGAACCTGGCGACGAACAGGCGCTACTCGACCTCGCAGCATCGTTGATCGCGCAGCCGATCGCCCTCACCCGGCCGCTCTGGGCCATGACCATCATCGAAGGGCTGCAACACGACCGCTCTGCGATGGTCGTCGCTTTCCATCACGTACTGGCCGACGGCATCGGCGGTCTTGCGGTGCTCGCCACCTTGGTGGACGGGGTCAGGACCTCGGCCCCAGCGCCGTTCCCTCGGCCGGCACCCACCTCGGGCGAGCTGCGCGCAGACCGGCTCCGATCTGCCGCTGCATCGGCGTCGGACTGGAGAGGCTCGCTGAGCCGTCTCGCCTCCGCTGCCCGAGAACTTCGCCCCCGCCACGCAGACCCGATCGAACGGTGTTCGCTCAACCAGCCCACCGGCGGCCAACGGCGCCTGCGCGTGGTCCGAGCACCGATCGAAGCAGTGCGAGAGGCCGCCCATGCACACGACGCGACGATCAACGACGCCCTCCTCGCGGCGGTGGGCACCTCGCTCGGCCGACTCCTGGATCAGCGCGGGGAAACCGTCGACTCGTTCGTCATGTCGATACCCGTGTCGGCACGTCGAAGCGCCGCCGCGACATCGCTCGGCAACGAAGTCGGCGCCGTCCCCGTCCACATCCCCGCACAGGGCGACGTCGCCACGCGCCTACGCATGACCAGCGACCGCACCCGCGCCGCCAAAGCCCAGCCAGCCGGGTCGACCGCCGCGCTGCTGGGACCGCTGTTCCGCTTGCTGGCCGGCCTCGGCATCTTCCGCTGGTTCATCGACCACCAGCACCTGGTGCACACCTTCGTCACCAACCTCCACGGTCCCGACGACAGGCTCACGATGTTCGACGCGCCCGTAGCCGACCTCGTTCCCGTGGCGCTCGTGCCCGGCAACGTCACCGTCTCGTTCGCTGCGCTTTCCTACGCAGGCACGCTTGCGGTCACCATCGTCGCCGACGCCGATACGTGCCCCGACCTCGACTCCCTCGCCTCGTTCCTGGACCAGGAGCTCCACCGCGGGAAGATCAGCCCGTGATCTCGCACCGAGCCTGCCGAGATCTCATCGGAGTTCCCCGACCAGCAACCCGAACCCCGTGTCCACCGAACCCGGTCGAGGTCAGGTTCACCCGTTGGTACCGGTGATCTCGGCGACGCGTGCACGGAAGGTGCGCCAGCGACGTTCGTTGTCGTTGACGAGGCCGGCGGAGTCGCTGCAGAGGTCGGCGGCGCGGTTGATGAGCTCGGCTGAGGAGTGAACGAGTGCGGCGGCGCGGCCTGGTCCGGAGATGTCGGCGCGCAGCGCGGCAGGAGTGAAGTCGATGTTGTCGAGGATGTCGGCGGCGCGGTCGAGGAGCCGGGCGATGAGCGCGCTCTGGTTGGCCGCGAGCCAGTCGTTGGCGATGATGCGGTGACGGTCGCCGAGGAGGTCCTCGAGTCCGGGGATGTCGACAAGGGCGGCGGCGACCTCCCACGACGCTTCCATGGCGTTGGCTAGCCACTGGCCGGTGCCGATGTACTCCTGCGCGGTGGCTCGTAGGTCGCTGATCAGGTGGTCCAGTTCGGCGGGTCTGCCCTCGCCTTCCATGAACAGCACGCCTTCGAGCTGGATGGCGGCGAGGTCGTTCAGGTCGACGGCACCCGCGTAGGGGCTCAGCGGCGGGTCCGTCGATGGCGTGACCGTCGCCCACCGGTCGGCGAGTGCGTGAAGGGTTCGTGCGTGACGCTGGAGCGCAACGGCCCGTTCCCGCGGTGCGGTCGCGTAGAACTTCTCGTGCTCGCGGTGGTAGCGAGACAGGTTCAACACGGCGTCGAGCAACGGCGGATGTGGCACCTCCTCGCTCATCGGCCGGTGGGCCGGTGGCGTGCGACGCGATCGCTGGTCGTCATCGAGGCTCCTGACTTTCGCCCAAGTTAGGGGCAAGGGTCACAGAACGACCGGCCGCGGCCGGTTCAGTGTGACCCTGCGGGTGTGGCGCCGGAACGTCAGCGCTCCTCAGCGGTCTACGAAGAGCCGACCATGACCGCCGCCCGCGGGTCTCGTCGGCGTGATCGTCTCGGCGCAGCTCGTGGGTGATGTCGCTACGGTCGTCCGCCATGCAGGCAGCCCAGCCGGTGGCGGTAGAGCCGAGCAGAGCCCGCTTCATCGCCGAGGCCGTGGTGCACGGTGGCGGTGCACTGGTCGAACCGGGGCAAGCGGTGGGGCTGGTCTGGACCGAATCCGATCGGCCTGACCGCCTCGATGCCCTGCTGGATGAGCACCAGCAGATCCGGTGGGTGCAGCTGCCGTGGGCGGGGGTCGAGCCCTATCTGCCGGTCATCCGGCGTCACCGGGATCGGGCCTGGTGCTGCGCGGCAGGCGCGTACGCCGAGCCGGTGGCTGAGCACGCCCTCGCCCTGCTGCTCGCCGGGTTCCGAAACGTCCACCGGTACGCGAGGGTGAAGAGCTGGACCGGCGAGTCCGGCCGAAACCTGTTCGGGGCCACGGTTGTCGTCGTGGGCGCGGGTGGCATCGCTCGCGCCTTCGCCGACCTGCTCGAGCCGTTCGCCTGCCACCTCACCGTGGTGCGCCGCCGCGACCGACCGTTCGACGGCGCTGACCAGGTGCTCACCGCCGAACACCTCGGTGAGGCGCTCCAAGGTGCCGACGCCGTCGTTCTCGCGCTTCCGCTCGTCGATCACACGCACCACGTCCTCGGTGCGGACGAGTTGTCCTGCTTGGCGCCCGGCGCATGGGTCGTGAACGTGGCGCGGGGCGGTCACATCGACACCGACGCCCTCATCGAGGCGCTCGAATCAGGACACCTGGGCGGGGCCGCACTCGACGTCACCGACCCCGAACCGCTCCCCGAGGACCATCCATTGTGGGCGCTGCCGAACGTGTTGATCACGCCGCACACCGCCAACACCGCGGAGATGGCCAAGCCGCTGCTCGCCCGGCGGGTCACCGACAACGTGGAGCGGTTCGCTTCCGGCCGGCCCCTGGCGGGCGCCGTGGACGCGGAGCTGGGCTACTGACCCCCGGTACTGCGACGACGCACCCCCCGCCCCCAAGACCGGCGGCTGGGTCACCTGGTAGGGCGCGCGCCCTTCGGAGGCCGGTAGCGATCTCAGAGATCGGGCTTCTCCGGCGGGGGCGCGATGAGCGAGGTCACGAGAACCAAGAGCCCAGGTGCGAGGCGATGACCTCGGGCGCAACGTTGTGTCCCTGGCCGTCGACGATGCTCGATCGTGCGTTCGGAATGGCCGACGCCGTGGCGGCCGCGCCGCGCTGCAAGTAGTCCGGGCTGTCACCGCCGGCCAGGACCAGGGTCGGGACCCTGATCCGAGCGAACAGGTCCGGCCGGACGCCGCCCCCGATGACGGCTCGGTCGTAAGGAAGGGTGTGGGCGAGGGCGACCATCGCCGGCCAGCCCGGTGAGACCTTGATCATCTCGACGACCTCGACGGACATCCCGGACCCGAGCAGATGCAACTCCGCAGCCTCCTCGAGTCGTCCGTCATCGACCGCGCCGCTCAGTTGGACGAACAGGTTCCTGTTGGTCGTGTCATCGTCCGGCGTCGTTCCATACGGCGGCTCGTAGACGGCCAACTTCGAGATCGGGGCCTCGCGAGCCGCAGCCTCCACGGCGAGCGCCGCCCCGGAGGAGTGCCCATAGACCATGGCCCGGCCGCCGGCCGCGTCGATGACCGCCCAGAGGTCCTCGATCTCGCGCTCGACCGCGTACGGGCGAGCGTCGCCGCTGTCGCCGCGCCCCCGTCGGTCGTACTCATAGACGGTGAAGTCCGTGACGAGCAGTCGGGTGAGTGGCGCAGTGCTGCGCCGGTCGCAGAAGGCGCCGACCGCGAGCACCAGAGCAGGTCCGTCGCCGGAGCGTTCGAAGGCGATCCTCGTGCCATCGGCTGACTTGGTCATCTCCACGTTGGCACTCCTGATGTGGCCGAGGAACTGGTTGAAGCCTGCGTGCCCTTCGAGGCTCCGGTTGGCGAGCTCGCTGGACGAGTGATCAAGCTCCGTCGATGCTCAGCAGAGCTGGGGCGAGTTCACCGCGCCGCGGACACGATCCCATCACCGGCCCGCCGACCTCGGCGGCGATGATCCGGTCAGCCGGTCCCGCCCGAATCGCCGCCGTCGAGCTGTCGCTGAATGCGGGCGAGACCTTCACGGATCATGGATCCATAGCCATCGTCGGCGAGTGAACCGATGCTGGCCAGCCCGGCCCGGAGATGGTGGCGCGCGTCGGCAGGTTGGTCGAGACGTCGGTAGACGTCTGCCAAGTTGAGGTGCAGCGATGGCCGGAGGGAGCGAGCGGTTCCCGGCATCCCGGCGGCACTGAGACGATCATCGGTGAGCGACTCGGCGGCAGCGAGCGCTGCCAGATCCCAGGCGAGCTGGTCGTGCAGATCGTCCTGGACGTCGGCCATCGCGTGGGCGATCGCACACCGATGCAACGGGTCGCCATCGCCACCGACCTCGCTCCACAACGACTCGAACATCGACCGGGCGAGGTCACGGTCGCCATGCTGACTGGCCGCCAGGCCGTCGCCGAAGCGCAACATGATCGGGTCGGGCTCGGTCAAGAGTCGGTCTCGGTCATCGATCCAGCATCCCTACTGGCCTCGAGAGGCGGCGAGCCCAATGGCCGTGCCGAGGTGCTCCGTGCCAGCTGTCGGTGTATGGCGAGGTGTTCACGCTCGGCACCTCTGGAAGCCCGAGCGTTGGGAACAGTACGTCGGGATCGAACGTGGTCGGTTCCTGAATCAGGCCGTCGTGACGTTCGAGCATCCATGAGCGCCCACGGGGCGGCAGCGCCCAGGTCGACCGGGCGTGACCGACGGACTTCCGAGCGAAGCACGTCGACGCAGACGTTGCGGCCGATTCCGCTTCGCCGGGGCGACCTACGCTGATCGATCCAGGAGCCGGCTCCGAACGCGGCGCGGTTTCGCGCCATGTTCCCTACCGGCCCCGGGCCGCTAGCTCATCTGGCTAGAGCAGGGGACTTTTAATCCCAAGGTGCCGGGTTCGAGACCCGGGCGGCCCACGAAAGTCCAGGTCACAGCGTTTTCATCCTCCGGCGGAAGGGCCCAGGGGAGCCATTTGGGGAGCCAAGTGCGGTTCCAGGCTCCCGCCCTGGGGGCGGCTCTACACTCTTGACCGTGTCCGTGACCGTGGAGCTACCCGCCGAACTGCAGGCCCGCCTCGAGGCAGAGGCGGCCCGTCGCGGCGTCACCGTCGATCAGGTCATCGCCGACCTGGCGTCCCGGTTGCCGGAGGTGCGGACGGGCCCGCCCGTCGCAAGCCAGCCTTCGTCAGCCTCGGGTCCTCTACGTCGCGGGCGATCTGCGCGAGACGCCGATGAGCTGCTGGACGAGGGATTCGGTCGCGACTGACCGTATCGATGGCCGATGCCAGGGCGATATTGCGCCTCAAGTAGCAACCGAGGTGGACCTCCGTGCAGAAGGCTGGGTCGGCCAGTTCCAGTGGTCAGTGCACGGTGGCGGCAGCGTAGAGGGCGGAGGGGCTCTGGTAGTTGAGGTGGTCCCAGATACGTTGCCCTCTCCCTTGGCGTCGCGGACGGGAACGTTCTGTTGCACGGCTTGCGGGCTATGAGATACTCGCGACGCCATGGCCAAGGCAGCTCATACCCCTTCGCAGCCTATGAACACACAGCCCAGCGAGTACGCCATCACCTTCACGGATTGCAACAGCATCACCGAAGCACAGATCACTCTCCGGCGCGGGTCGCTCAACATCAAGTACGGACCTAACGGCATCGGGAAGAGCACCATCGCTCGTGCGCTCGTCCTCAACGCCCAGGGCGCGGATGCCCTCCAAGAGCTACTCCCCTTCAAGTATCGCCAGAGCAACAGCGGGAAGGCGCCGGAGGTGGTCGGGGCCGACGAGATCAAGAACGTGCTTGTGTTCGATGAACACTATGTATCACATTTCGTCTTTCAACCCGACGAGGTGGTCAAGAACAGTTTCGAGATCTTCATCAAGACGCCCGAGTACGAAAAAGGAATCGAGGAGCTTGAGGCCATTTTCGAAGGGCCTCAAGAAGGTGTTCCTGGAGAACGAGGCACTCGATGAGGTGATCGCTAGCTTCACCGAGCTACGCAACGCCTTCACCATCACCAAGTCCGGCGGGATCGCGAAGACCAGCAAGGGGTTCAAGGCGCTTGGCATGGGCGGGAAGCTCGCCACGATCCCGAAGCCGCTCCTGGGTTTCGAGAAGTTCCTCCATAGCGACGACCCAGCGGGATGGCTGTCGTGGCAAGCGAAGGGTAAGGGCTACCTTAGACTATCGGACAACTGCCCCTTCTGCTCGGTTCCCAAGGTGACAAAAAGACCGCCATCCAGGTATCTGAGGAGTACGAATCCGCTGCGGTCAAGAACATGGCTTCGCTGCGTCTCGCCATCGACAATCTGGCGCGGTTCTTCGTGCCTGAGCGCCTTGAACAGCTGCGGAAAATCACGACGAGTCTAGAGGACCTTTCTCCGGAGCAGGACCAGTTCCTGGCGACCTTGCGAGGCCAGGTCGAGACGCTTCTGGACAAGTTCACCGCGCTCAAGGAACTCTCGTTCGTATCCTCCGCGACGCGTCCGACGTGGATAAGGCGCTGCGGAGCCTGAAGATCGAACTGGAGCTTCTCGACGCTCTCAATTCTGAGGACACACAGCATGTCGTGAGCGGGATGAACGAGGAGCTTGATCATGTCGCACAACAGATCAATGAGATCAAGAGGCGTGTGGGCATCCAGAAGGCGCAGGTGGCGAAGTCGATCGAGCAGAACCAGGACGAGATCAACGATTACCTCCGGTCCGCTGGCTACAGGTACGCGGTTCGAATCGAGTCCAGCGGCGACTCGTACCGGATGATCGTCGAGCACCAGGATGCTCCGGGCCACCTGGAAGCTGCCGGGAGCCATTTCAGCTTCGGCGAGCGCAACGCCTTCGCACTCGTTCTGTTCATGCATCAAGTCCGCCGAGACGCGCCCGACCTCGTCGTCCTCGATGATCCCGTGTCGAGCTTCGATAAGACGAAGAAGTTCGCCATCCTCCACAAACTCTTTCACGGCAAGCAGAGCCTCCGAGGATTCACCACGCTGCTCCTGACGCACGATATCGAGCCCGCTATCGACATCGTGCGAACGGCGACATCGGGGCAGTTTCAAGCAGCAGACCCAGCCGTTCACTTCCTCCAGAGCCGGGATGGGCTGGTGGAGGAGAAGCCCGTCAAGCCCGCAGACATCATGACGTTCTCCCAGGTATGCGACGAGAACATAGCTTCATCAACAGACACGGTGATCAAGTGCATCTACCTCCGCCGCCGCTACGAGGTTCACGGCGAGCACGGGGCGGAGTACGACGTTCTGTCAAGCCTCCTCCACGTTCGGGATGAGCCCAGCTCGAAGGGTGCGAAAGGGGAATTGATTCCGCTTGACGAGAAGGATCGCGAGCAAGCGATCGTCGAAATCCAGAGGGTCATCCCCGACTTTGACTACGAAGCACTCCTCGCTCAGCTCAAAGACCGGGAGGCCCTGAAGGCCAAGTTCGAGGGCACGAAGCGTGGGCTACGAGAAGGTCCAGATCTTCCGTATCGCATCGGCGCTTGACCCTGATGCTCCAGGAGGCGATGCCGCCTTCAAGAAGTTCGTCAATGAGTCCTATCACATCGAAAACGAGTACGTGATGCAGCTGAACCCGCGCGAGTTCGATGCCGTCCCTGAGCATGTTGTTCAGGCATGCGCCGACCTCCTCGTGTAGCGCTGCCATTTGGAAACCTCGGCCAGTTCCAGTGATCAGTGCACGGTGAGGGCATGGTAGAGCTCGGCGGGGCTGTGGTAGGCGAGGTTGCGTCGGCGTTGGCCGTTGATGATGGCGGCGACCCGGTCGACGTGGGTCTGGTCGAGGTTGTCGAGGCGCATGCCGCGGGGGAACCAAAGCGCCAGGTGCGGTTCTGGTTCTCGATCTGGCCGCGTTGCCAGGGCGAGTGCGGGTCGCAGAACCAGACGTCGATGCCGTAGGTCGCCGCGATCGTCTCCCAGCTCGGCCCATTCGGATCCTTGGTCGAAGGTGACCGAGCGCAGCAGCCCGGGTCGGGATGAGCTCGAGGCCCTCGACGAGCCCGGCCAGGGTCGCTGGGGCGTCATATCCCTCGGGCATGGTGATGCCCATCGCATAGCGGGTCACGCGCTCGGTGAAGGTCAACAGCGACGAGGCGTTCCGGGCGCCGATGATCTGGTCGATCTCCCAGTGTCCGACTTCGGTGCGTTCGTCGATCGTCTTGGGGCGCTTGGCGATGTTGGGCAGGCCCGCACGTCCACTGCGATGTCGCTGGCTGCGGCGCCGGCGCCGGGACACCGACAGCGTCGAGTGCCAACCGGGGGATCGAGCGGAACTATT
>CAWDAD010000002.1:0-163599 GCA_963800235.1 uncultured Acidimicrobiales bacterium
ACTGCGGCCCGTCAGCGGGGCTTGGTGGCGAGCCAGTCGAAGACGACTTCGTTGCGGTGCAGCGGGGCCATGGGGGCGCAGTGGAACTGGGCGCCGTCGGCGGCGGAGAAGTTGTAGAAGTCCCTGGGGGCGGTGAGCAGGCCGAAGGTCTGCTGCGGCTGCCCTGGTAGAACTGCTCGCCGTCGTAGTCGATCACCAACGTCGGCGCGGTGATGTCCTTGACGGTGTCGGTGCAGCCCATGGCCTTGATGGCGTCGACCGAGGCTGCTGGCGTTCACCGCGATCGGCGATGCCGGCTTCGTGGTCGGCAGGCGAGGCGGGGACCGTGCCGGACCTCCCGCCGGCCGACTTGGCGGGACCCGAGCTGGAGCACGCCGCCACCAGCGCCGAGGCCCCGAGCCCGACCGCTCCGCCGGCCAGGATCCGACAGCGGCTGGGATCAGGGATGGTCGGCCTGCCGGCTCCACCGGAGCGGGCACGTGAGATTTCCATGCGCACGCGTTCGGTCGAACCATCCCGTTCGTGAGACGGATCACCCGATGGGACGAGCCGATCCCCGGCCACGAACGCCGATCCGGGAGGCCGCCCCTACGCGACGGGCGGCGGCACGGCGGCGGTGAGCGGCGGCACGCCGAAGCGAGCACGGACCTCGTCCAGCGGGAGCTCGACCAGGGCGAGGTGGTCGATCACCGAGAAGTCCTCGACGCACGCCGCCCCGCGGCGGAGGGCGTCACCGAACAGCTCGGTCGCGCCGGGGCGGGCCAGCACCGCCGCCTTCGACACGATGCGACTGGCCAGACCGGTCTCGTAGGCCGCCAGGCCGGCGAGCAGCAGCACCCAGTGGGCGTCGTCGTCGGTCATCGACAGGAGCATCGCCGAGAGGGCGATCTCCTCCGGAGCGGTCGTGCCGTACCCGGCGACCACGTGGTTCATGTCGTGCCCGACGAAGAAGGCCGGCGTGGTCGGATCGTCGCCCGGCAGCGCGAGGCCGTGGCGCCGGTAGAACTCGACGTAGGCGTGGCCGAGGGTGCCGGCCGGCAGGTCCTGCAGGGCGCGCAGTCGCGCCGCCAGCTCGACGTCGGCCTCCGGCGTCGGCGCCAGGTACCGGTCGACGAGCGCCCGCTCGCTCCAGGCGGGGCGGACCTCGTCCTTGAACCGGGAGAAGTCCGCCAGCGCCCGGTGAGCGGTCTCGTGGACGATGTCGCGGGCCAGCACCAGGTCCGCGCCGTCGTGACCGAGGGCGGCGGCGTAGGCCTCGCTCCGCGACTCCTGCGCCTCGGTGAGCGGGTGCCGGCACAGCTCGAGGGCGGCCATGACCTCGGCGACCCGTCGTCGAGCGGCCGGCTCGGTGAGCGCCGCCGCCGCCCCGCCCGGATCCAGCGGCTCGAGGTCGGCGAGGTCGAGGTCCGGGCGGTTCCAGGCGACGGCCACCACGGCGTGGAGCAGGCCCCGTTGCTCGTCGGTGCCCCCGTCGCCGTCGTCGATGGCCCCGAGCAGCGCCCGCGCCGCGGGCTCGGCCAGCGACTCGGTGATCACCGACCCGGTCATCGCCGGAACGCTAGCGGTGACGACCGGGACGTCGTCGACCGGCGTGTGCGATCTTCTCCTCGCGATCGCGCGCCGACCGGAGGCAGAGTGCTGGGCGGGGGGAGCAGACAGGCAGTCGCAGTGCCTGGATGACCGGAGCCGGGGCCGATGAGGCCCCGGTCTTCTGGTTCTCGGGGCAGGTTCCGGGAAGCTGGTGCCAGCCGATCCTCATCGGTTCGCCCGTCCGAGCCGGACCGATGGCCTGCCGGGCGGCGGCGGGTCGGTCGAGGGATCAGGCAGCCCGGTCGCGGCCCGGGACGCCGACCGGCGGCGGACCGGTCATCGGGCACGAGTAGCAGGTACCGGGCCGCTCGGGCGACGCGACCTCGATCGCTCCGGCCAGGGCCGGCTCGGCCAGGGCCGGCTCGGCCAGGGCCGGCTCGGCCAGGGCCGGCTCGGCCGGGGCCGGCTCGGCTGCGAGCACGTCGGTGCGGATGGTCGCCCAGGCCACCACGCCGCCGACCGCAGCCAGGACGGCGGCGATCACCGCCGCGGTGCGGAAGGCCGAGGCGAAGGCGGCCGGGTCCCGGTAGGCGTCGCCCGACAGCCCGGCGGCGGCCGGGAGCACGGCCACCGCCAGCAGCTGCGAGGTCCGAGCCACGGCGTTGTTGATGCCCGAGGCCACCCCCGAGTGCCGGGGATCGGCCGCCGCCAGCACGGTGGCGGTCAGCGGCGCCACCGTCAGGGCCAGTCCGAACCCGAACACGACCGCCGCCGGCAGCGTGGTGGCGGCGTAGTGGGTGCCCGGCTGGATCCGGGTCATGAGCAGCAGGCCGACGGCGATGACGGCCGGTCCGGCGGTCATGGGGACCCGCGGCCCGATGCGGGTCGACAGCGCACCAGAGCGCTCCGAGAGCAGCAGCATGATCACCGTGACCGGGAACAGGGCGAGGCCGGCCTCGATCGGCGAGTAGCGCAGCGCCGTCTGCAGGTATACCCCGAGCAGGAAGAAGGTGCCGCCCAGGGCGGCGTAGACGGCGAGGGTGACCACGTTGGCGCCGGCGAACTGGCGGGAGCGGAAGACCTCGAGCGGGACCATGGGCTGCGACCGCCGTCGCTCCACGACGACGAAGCCGATCAGCGAGGCGGCGCCGGCGGCGGCCGCCAGGCCGACCGCAACCGGGTTCGAGCTCGACGGCCCCTCGACCAGCGCGTAGGTGACGCCGCCCAGCCCGACGACGGCGGTGGCCGCGCCGGGTAGGTCGAGCCGCCCGGTCGAGGTCGGGTCGACCGACTCGGGGACGTGGCGCAGCGCGACCAGCACGACCACGGCCGCGACCGGCAGGTTCAGGAAGAAGACCCACCGCCAGGACGCCGCGTCGATCAGGTAGCCCCCGACCAGCGGCCCGACGGCGGTGGCGATGCCGGCGAAGGCCGACCACGCGCCGATGGCCCGGGCCCGGTCGGCGGGGGCGAAGCTGGCCTGGAGGATGGCGAGGCTGCCCGGCGTGAGCAGGGCGCCGCCCACCCCCTGCAGCGCCCTGGCGGCGATCAGCGTGGCGGGGTCGGGGGCGACGCCGCAGAGCGCCGAGGCGGCCGCGAACCACACCACGCCGATCACGAACACCCGGCGGCGGCCGAACCGGTCACCCAGGCTGCCGCCCACGAGGATCAGGGCCGCCAGCGTGAGCAGGTACGCCGTCAACGTCCACTGGAGGGTCGCGACCCCGGCGCCGAAGTCCCGGCCGATGGCGGGCAGCGCCACGTTCACCGCCGTGGCGTCGAGCCCGGCCACCGCCGAGCCCAGGATGGTGGCGAGCAGCACCCACCGGCCCCGGGCGCTGCCGAAGGTCAGCTCCGCGACCTCGACCGCTGCCCCGCCGGGCGGACCGGGGCCGTCGACGGAGCCCGCGGCCCCGGTCTGCTCGGCGGTCCCGGCCTGCTCGGCACCCTCGGCCCGATCCGGCATCGCCGGCACGCTACCGACGCCCGTCCTCGACGGCGGCCGTAGGGTCGGCGCCATGACGAAGCTCGGCTACCAGATCCCCAACTTCACCTATCCCGAGACCGCGCCCGAGGAGCTGTTCCCCACCGTCGTCCGACAGGCCGAGGAGGCCGACACCAGCGGGTTCGACACGCTGATGGTGATGGACCACTTCTACCAGCTGTTCATGATCGGCCCGCCCGAGATGGACATGCTGGAGTGCTACACGACCCTCGCCGCGCTCTCGCAGCAGACCTCCACGGTGCGGCTGTCCGCGCTGGTCACCGGCAACACGTACCGGAACCCGGCGCTGCTGGCCAAGACCGTCACCGCCCTCGACGTGGTGTCCGGCGGCCGGGGCCAGCTCGGGATCGGCGCCGGGTGGTTCGAGCTCGAGCACGACTCGCTGGGCTTCGAGTTCGGCACCTTCTCCGACCGGTTCGAGAAGCTGGAGGAGGCGCTGCAGATCATCAAGGGCATGTTCGCCGGCGAGAAGCCGTCACTCGGCGGCACGTGGTACTCGGTCACCGACGCCATGAACTTCCCGGCGCCGCTCTCGACGATCCCGATCATGATCGGCGGCGGCGGCGAGAGGAAGACGCTGCGACTCGTCGCCCAGTACGCCGACGAGTCGAACCTGATCTGCGATCCCACCGAGATCCCCCGCAAGCTCGACGCCCTGGCCGGCCACTGCGAACGCCTCGGCCGTGACCGCTCCGAGATCACCGTGTCGTACCAGGGCCGGGCGTGCATCGCCCCGACCCACGACCAGGCGGTGGCCGAGCTCGACGAGTTCATCGCCAGCCGTGGCCTCGATCCGGCCACCATGGCCGAGGAGGACCTGGCCAGCACCCGGGCGCTCATCCCCCACGGCGATCCCGACGAGATCGGCGAGGTCTTCGCCGGCTACCTCGACACGGGCATCGACGGCTTCACCGTCAGCGCCATGGCCAACGGCCACGTCCCCGAGCGGGTGAGCCTGCTCGGCCAGACCCTGTCGAAGCTGGTCTGACCGGGCCGCGTGTCCGGCTCCGGCGACGGCGCCGGCGGTGCTCAGCCGGTCCAGGTCGAGGTGAGGCCGAAGCGCTCGGTGTAGGGGGCGAAGTCCTCACGCAGCTGCTCGGCGTCGAGGCCGAAGGGCTCCAGGGCGTAGCGGATCCGGCCGTGGCGGTTCCGCCGGTGGTCGGCCAGGTATCCGGCGTGGGCCCAGCGGGCCCGTTCGTCGAGCGGCTGGCCGGCCAGGTCGTAGAGGTGGGCGACCGTGCCGAGGTCGTCGGCCATGAAGTCGTCGAAGCGGACGTCGATCGCCGGGCCGTCGTCGAGCAGGTCCCGGTCGCGCACACAGGCCAGCAGCATGGTGCGCAGCCGGTCGGCCCAGTAGGCGCCGATGGCGACGGGATCCGGCCGGTCGCACGCCATGCGGGCGGCGTAGGTGAGCATGGCCACCATCGAGGCGGTGACCGCCACCGGGTCGCGGTGGGTGACGACCACGGTCGCGTCGGGGAACACGGTCCGCAGGGCGGCGAACTGCTCGAGGTGCTGCGGCGACTTCAGCACCCAACGATCGCCGCCGCGGAGGAAGGTGAGGGCCTGCAGCGTCGTGCGCAGGTTGCGGTAGTAGGGGGTCTGGTCGGCGGCCAGGTAGTGGTCCCGGTAGCTCGGCAGCAACGCCTGGGTCTCGAAGTACATGGTCGAGTAGTCCAGAGCCAGCAGCTGGATCTCCTCGTGGACGTGCTCGGCGGTCATCTCGTGCATGGCCCTGAAGTGGGGCATGACGAGGTCCATGAACTCGGTGGCGGCGGTGGCCCGGGCGATGCGGGGATCGGGGCCGTCGGCCCCGGCCGACTCGCCGGGGGTCGGCACCGGTTCCAGGCTCTCCCAGTACGGCAGCGAGCGCAGCGCCGGGTCGGCGGAGAGGAGGTTGTGCAGGTGGGTGGTGCCCGTCCGGGGCAGACCGGCGATCACGATCGGCGTCCGGACCGGGATGTCGTGGATCTCGGGATGCCGGCGCAGCAGGTCGGCGAGGAGCAGCCGGTTCTTGGCCAGCTGCACGAGCTGGCTGTGCAGGTTGAGGGTGCCGAACCGGTTGCGCTCGACCCCCTGGAGCGCGCCGAGCAGGACGGCGAGCGGTGCCCGGAACCCGTCGCCGCCGAAGTCGTCGAGGCCGAGCTCGTCGGATGCCTGCCCGAGGATGGCCGACTCGGTCAGCTCCAGGCCCTCGGCCATGACGGCGGCGGCGTCGAGCACGGCCCGGGCCTCCGGGCTGAACTTCGGCGCGGCCAGGTCGTCGAGGACGATCTCCTCAGCCACCGTCGACCTCGGGCCCGGCCGGCACCTCGGCCAGCGGCACCACCGACACGTCGACGGGGTCGGGCGTCGCCTCGGGCAGGAACCACCGGAACCAGATGCGACCGGTGCGGTGCCCCTGGGTGCAGACCCAGTTCGGGTGGCCGGGGTCGGCCTCGGCGATGACGATCGTCCACGACCCGTCCGGCTCGTGGACGATCTGGGTCCCGTTGATGGTCACACGGTCGTAGGCGGCGTCGTAGGTGTGGAGCAGCGGGTTCCAGAGGCAGCAGTTCCAGAACACGCACCCGGGCGAGCGGCCGGTGAGCACCAGCGCCCGGCCGGGGTCGAGGTCGAAGGTGCCCATGGCGTAGGCGGCGTCGCCCGCCGCCCACCCGAAGGTGGTGGTGGGAACCGGGTACGGCGGGTCGACGGTGTTCGGCTCGCCGGGCTGCAGCGGGACGATGGCCGCCTGGTCGCGCACCCACGTCAGCGCGGCGGTCATGCGGCGAGCCAGGTCGGCGTCGGTCTGGCGCACCGTCGGTGCCGGCCGGTCGGGGTCGTCGACGCACTCGATGTGCCAGCTCGTGCGCCGGCCGGTGGCGGGGTCGGCCAGGTAGTCGCGGGTGATGGCCACCACCGCGTCTGGAGCGAGAGCGATGTGGCCGGCACGGGCGGGTGCCCCGGCGGGACGCTCCCCCGGCGACAGCCACAGCTCGAACGACCCGTCGTCGCCGATCGCCAGCGAGCGGTCGTTCAGCGAGCCGACGATGCGCTCGGAGTACCGCCCGTCGTCGGGTCCGCCGTAGACGGTGAGCGAGAGGTACACGGCGTCGCCGGCGTCGCCCGTGACCCGGTAGGTGCGGGCCGGGTCGAGCGGGGCGTGCTGGTAGAAGGCGTCGGTGTTGTCGCCGCCCCACTTCTTGTCCGGTCCGACGATGTCGACGAACCGGGGGCGCCGGGTGTCGCCCCACACGAAGCAGTCGAAGGCCACCTGGGTGATCGAGAAGATCCACTTGTAGGCCTCGCACTCGCTCTGCTCGTCGCCGGCGACGGCCGGGTGGTCGAGCAGCTTCGGCTCCAGCGCCCGCAGCTCGTCGAGCAGCTCGGCGAACACCGCCGAGGTCCGGTTCCGAGCCGTCGGTTCCGAGCCGTCCCCGCCTCGCTCCGCTCCCTCGGCGTCCACGGCCGCCGACACTACGAACCCCCCGCCGAACATGTCGCAGGAACGCCGGGCACCGCCCGACAACTGCGACAGGTTCACGGGGTCGAGGGTCGCTCGCCCCCGGCTACTCGGCGGGGAGGAGGAGGGCGACGTCGTCGGCGGTGCGCTCGCCGGAGCGGACGGCGCCCTCCATGTAGCCGTTCCAGACCGGCGAGCACTCGGCGCCGGCCCAGTGGACCGGTCCGATCGGCTCGGTCAGGGCCGGGCCGTAGGCGGTCCAGACGCCGGGGGTGAAGTGGGCGCCGTAGCACCCCCGGGAGAACTCCTCGGCCATCCAGTCGCGCTCCAGGTACTCGACCGGGTTCGCCGCCTTGCGTCCGAAGTAGCGGACCAGGCAGTCGACCATGGCCTGGCGGCGCTGGTCCCGGGTGCGCCGGGCCCACACCCGACCGTCGTTGGCCTCCATGAAGCCGACCAGGATGCCCGGGGCGCCGTCCGGCGGGGTGTTGTCGAAGGTGACCTTGACCGGCCCGACGTCGGACGCCGCCTGGCCGGTGAGCCCGTCCGCCCGCCAGAACGGCTCGTCGTAGACGGCGTACACCTTGATCACCGACCCGGCCGGGAGGCGCTGGGTGAGCTGGTCGCGCCAGCTCGGCAGCACCGGGTCGTACTCCAGCCGACCGGCCAGCGTCGGGGGCAGGGTGACGATGCAGCGGTCGGCGCTGACCTGCTCGCCGGCCCTGGTGGTGATCCGCACGCCCCCGTCGCCGTGCTCGACGCGGCGCACCGGCTGGCCGAGCAGCACCCGGTCGCCGAGCTCCGCCGCCATGCGCTCGGCGATCAGGACCGACCCGCCGAGGATGCGGTCCTGCTGGGCCCCCCGGTCGACCGACAGCAGGGTCTCGAAGTCGGTGCCGGAGTGGGCGTAGAAGAGGGCGTGGAGCAGGGAGAGGTCGGTCGACTCGGCCGAGAACACCGCTTCACACGCGATCCGGAAGTAGGCCCGGCCCGACGAGGTGCGCAGGTTGCGGTGCACCCAGCTCTCGAAGGTCTGCCCGTCGAGGGTCCGGGCCCGCGGCGCGGTCCAGGGCTCGTCGAGCGGCACCGTGCGCACCAGCCGGGCGAAGCGGGTCAGGCCCTGGAACAGGTCGGCCAGCACGAAGGGGTTGAGCTTGGGCACGGCCCCCCGCTTGGAGGCCATCCGGCTGGTCGACCCGCCGAGCACCACGACGTGCTCGCCCTGGTTGTAGGTCGGGAAGGTCTCCAGGCCCAGCTCGCCGATCAGCTCGTACATGCGGTTCTGGGTCGGGCCCACCCACTGGCCGCCGAGCTCGACCGGCGCACCGCCGAGCTCGGTCGTGGTGCCCTCGGTGCGGCCGCCGACCCGGTCGCGGGCCTCGAGGACGGTCACGTCGACGCCCCGGTCGGCCAGCCGGCGCGCCGCCGCCAGCCCGGCCAGGCCGGCGCCGACCACCAGGACCTGGGTGTCGCTCATGCGTCCACGGTGGCAGACCGGCCGGCCCCGGGCGAGCGGGCCGCCGCGACGGCGTCACCTCCGGCCCCCGGCGGGAGGGGCGACGCGGGGTCGAGCCCGGCGCGCCCGTCGGCGGCGTCCCACAGCCGCCGCACCCAGCGGGGCCGGGCGTCGGGCACCGCCGCCGTCCGGATGTCGTGGAGCCAGTCGGCCTCCAACCCGGCCGCCATGGCGAAGGCCTCGGCGCTCGACGGCGGGTCGGCCGTCCACGCCGCCTCGGTGCGGTCACGGGCGTGCCGGTACCGGGGCAGCAGGGTGCCGTGGTCGACCATGGTCAGCCGGTGGAGCCGCTCGTGGCGCCACCACGTCGAGACCTCGTCGGCCCGGTTGGTGGGCTCGCCGCCGAGGTCGACGGGCTGGTCGACGTGCACCGGCTTGAACAGCGACGTGCAGGGCGCGGCCGTGGCGGTCGCCCAGTGGCGGCTCGCCGGTCCGGCCAGCTCGCTCACCCACGACGCCGTGGTCTGGGTGACGACGACCGTGCCGCCGGCGTGGACGCAGGGTCCGGACATCGCGCCGTTGACCAGCGACCAGCGCGGCGACGGCGCAGGACCGTGGTCGCGCAGCGCGGCCATCAGGTCGGCCGGCCCCCGGGCGGCGGCGGCCGAGGTGGTGGTCCGGCCCTGGCGGATCGTGCAGGCGGCGACCCCACCCCGCACCCGCCGGGCGTGGGCGTCGGCGAAGCCGGGGATGGTCAGGCCGTTGGAGATCGACCGGGCCCCGTGCGCCACGACCTCGGTCGCCCACCGCCGGCCGGCGGTCTCCAGCACCACCGCCTGCTCGCCGTCCGCGATCAGGAAGCTGTTGTGGTACGTGAAGTCGGGCCGGACGGCGCTGCACGGGCCGCCCTGGCCGAACCGCTCGAGCAGGTCGACGATCACCCCGGTCGCCGCCTCGGCGCTGGCCGCCCGCTCCAGGGCGAGGCGCAGCAGGTCCATGCCGAGCAGGGCGGGGTCGCCGTCGGGCTCGGTGGTGAACACCGCCTCGTTCCCGATGGCGACGCCGTGCTCGTTGACGCCCATCTCCGCCCCCCACATCCACCACGGCCGGGAGAGCAGCACGGCGTGGGTGCGTCCCACCTGGGGGATCTCGATCCAGGTGCAGCGCAACGGCTCGCCGGCCACGTGGTCCTCGGCCGGCCGCCAGTCGAGGACCTGGGCCTCGTCGGGTTCGCGGTCGCTGTTCTTGGCGAACAGCACGCCCTCGTCGGTGACGGTGACGAGCGTGTCGCACACGGCCCTCGACACTACCGGCGCCTCCTCGGCCGCCTCCCCCGCCCTCGCCGAGCGGAACTTGTCGTAGTTGTGCCGGCCCCACGCCGACAACTGCGACGACGTCCGGAGGGCTGCGCTCCGCCGAGCGGAACTTGTCGTAGTTGTGCCGGCCCCACGCCGACAACTGCGACGAGTTCGATGGGGGTGGGTGGAGGGGGGGGTCGGGGTCAGGTGGGGAGGGGTTCGAGCAGCTCGATGCGGTTGCCGAAGGGGTCGTCGACGTAGACGCGGTCGTAGCCCTCGAGCGGCTCGTCGTCGCGGAGGGCGACGCCCGCCGACCGGAGGCGCCCGACCAGCTCCTCCAGACCCGACACCAGCAGGGCGGGGTGGGCCTTGCGGGCCGGGCGGAAGTCGGCCTCGACCCCGAGGTGGACCTTGGTCGTGGGGCTCTCGAACCAGCACCCGCCCCGCGCGGCCAGCTGCGGCGGCTTCGCCACCCGCGGCAGCCCGAGCAGGTCCTCGTAGAAGGCGGTCGCCTCGGCCTCCCGACCGGCCGGCATGGCCAGCTGCACGTGGTCGATGCCGACGATGCCCACGGCGCCCATCATGGCCGCCACCCGCGTCAGGCGAGGACCTCGTCGAGGGTGACCGGGCGGCCCTCGCCGATCGAGGTCTGGGCGGCGACCCCCATGGCCACCGACAGCAGGCCCGACTCCAGGCCGACCGCCGCCCGGCCGCCGGAGCGGATCACCTCGAGCAGGTGGACGTGCTCCAGGTAGCTCGACCCGTGGTGGAAGCCCTCGTAGCGCACCGCCGGGTCGTGCACGGTCTCGGCCCGGACCCCCGACGAGCCGGTGGCGCGGGCGCCGATGCGGACCTCGCAGGACGGTAGGAAGGCCTCGACCTTCCCGGTGTCGCCCACCACCGACACCTCCTCCTGGTTCACCGAAGCCTCGGCGAACATGCAGAGGTCGAGCGAGGCCCGGGCCCCGCCGGCGTAGTCGACGATCACGAAGGCGTTGTCGAGGATGTCGGGCACCTCGCCGTCGTAGCGCTCGTCCAGGTGGTTCACGTCCTGGGCGCCCGAGGCCTGGACCCGCCGCGGCCGGTCGCCGACCAGGTGGTTCATCAGGTCGAAGAAGTGGCAGCACTTCTCGACGAGGGTCCCGCCGGTGTTGCGGTTGAAGCGGTTCCAGTCGCCGACCTTCTGCAGGAACGGGAACCGGTGCTCGCGGATCGCCACCATGCGCACGGTGCCGACCCCGCCACGGTGGACCTCCTCGATCAGCCGGGCGACCGGGGGCATGTAGCGGTACTCGAGCCCGACCCAGACGAGGGCCTCGCGCCCCTCCGCCGCCGCCATCACCTTCCGGCAGTCGGCGACGGTCGTGCACAGCGGCTTCTCGACCAGCACCGGCAGGTCGGTGGCCAGCACGTCGCCGAGCACGTCGACGTGGGTGTGGTTGGGCGTGGCGATGACCACCACGTCGCAGGCGCCCGACGCCGAGCAGGTCCCGGTGGTCGGTGAAGTCGCGGACCTCCGGTCCGAGGTCGGCGAACTGGCGGACCAGGCGGCGCGACGGCTCGTGGGGGTCGGCCAGCGCCGTGACCACCGCGCCGTCGACGCGCTGCAGGTTCCAGACGTGCTCGAGGCCCATCATCCCGGTGCCGACGATCCCGTAGCGCAGGGGGTCGGACGCCATCGCCCGCCTACTGTACGGACGACGTGGACGCAGGGCAGGCTGGGCTGATCGATGCGACCGACCGGCCCCTCGGTGACTCCGGCCTCGGCTGCGGGCCCCTCGGGTTCGGCTGCTGGCGGTTCGTCCACCGCACCGTCGCCGAGGGCCGTGCGGTGCTCGAGGCGGCGCTCGATCACGGCCTGAACCTGGTCGACACCGCCGACGTGTACGGCCTCGACTGGGGCGGCGCCGGGTTCGGCGCGGCCGAGGACCTGCTCGGCGCCGTCCTGCGCGAGGCGCCCGAGCTGCGGGACCGCATGGTGCTGGCCACCAAGGGCGGCATCCGGCCCGGCGTTCCCTACGACAGCTCGCCGGCCGGCCTCCGCGACGCCCTCGACGCCTCCCTGCGCCGGCTCGGGGTCGAGGTGATCGACCTGTACCAGGTCCACCGGCCCGACCTGTTCGCCCACCCCGCCGACGTGGCCGACGTGCTGGCGGCGATGATCGACGAGGGCAGCGTGCGGGCGGTCGGGGTGTCGAACCACACGGTGCCGCAGTACCAGGCCCTGTTCGCCCGACTGGCCGACCGCGACGTGCAGCTCGCCACCACCCAGCCCGAGCTCTCGGTCGCCGCGCTGGGCCCGCTGCGCGACGGCACCCTCGACCTGGCCATGCGCGACGGCGTCATCCCCATCGCCTGGAGTGCGCTGGCGGGCGGCCGGGTCGTCACCGGCGACGGGCTGCGCCCGGAGCTGCTGGCGGTGCTCGACGAGCTGGCCGAGCGGGAGGGCGTCGACCGGGCCGCGGTGGCCATCGCGTTCCTGCTCGCCCACCCGTCCCGACCCGTCGTCCTGATCGGCAGCCAGCGCCCCGAGCGGCTGGCGGCCAGCACCCGGTCGCTCGGCATCGGCCTGGACCGCACCGACTGCTACCGCATCGTCGAGGCCGCCGACGGGGTGCCGCTGCCGTGACCGACCCCACCGTCCCCGCCGACGCCCCCGCCGCCGGTGGCGGCCAGGCACCGGTCGAGGTGAGCTGGTTCGGCGCGCTGTGCGACGACGACTACCGGTTCCTCGGGGTCGCCGACCCCGAGCTGGCCAGCTCCTGGGAGCACTGCCGCGACATCGTGCTGGCCGCCGACCGCCACGGCTTCGACAACGTGCTGCTCCCCTCCGGCTACTCCCTCGGCATCGACACGACCACCTTCGCCGCCGGGGTCGCGCCCCTGGTCGAGCAGATCCAGCTGCTGGTCGCCATCCGCTGCGGCGAGCTCTGGGTCCCGCAGCTGGCCCGGCAGATGGCGTCGCTCGACCGCATGGTCGGCGGTCGGCTCACCATCAACATCATCTCGAGCGAGCGGCCCGGCGAGCAGCTCGACTCGGCCCCGCGCTACCGCCGGACCCTCGAGACGATGCACGCCCTGCGCACGTTGCTCGAGGGTCGACCGCTCGACGTCCACGGCGACTTCGTCGAGGTCACCGTCGATCCGCCCCGGCTGCGCACCGTCTCCGGACGCTGCCCGCCCTTCTACTTCGGGGGCCTGTCCGAGGCGGCCAAGGACGTCGCCGCCGAGGCGGCCGACGTGTACCTGATGTGGCCCGACACGGTGGCGGCGGCCGGCGAGGTCGTCGCCGACCTGCAGCGACGGGCGGCGGGCCACGGCCGCACGCTGCGCTTCGGGTTCCGGGCCCACGTCATCGTCCGGGAGACCGAGGCCGAGGCCCGGGCCGCCGCCGAGCGCCTGGTGAGCCGGCTCGACGACGACCAGGGCCGGGCCATCCGCGACCGCTCCCTCGACCACGCCTCCGCCGGCGTGGCCCGCCAGGCCGGCCTGCGGGAGGCGTCGGGCGACGACGGCTTCGTCGAGGAGAACCTGTGGACCGGCGTCGGCCGGGCCCGCAGCGGCGCCGGAGCCGCCATCGTCGGCGACCCCGACCAGGTGCTCGCCAAGCTGGGCGCCTACCGGGAGCAGGGCGTCGACGCCTTCATCCTCTCCGGGTACCCGCACCGCGAGGAGTGCGACCTCTTCGCCCGTCACGTGCTCCCCCGGCTGGACCACGCCCCCCTGCCCCGCTGAGCGCCGCTGCGGGTTCGTTCGGGACGGGCCGGACGACCCAGGCACGGACCGGTCCGAACCGGCAGTCCGGGCAGATCGGACACCGCCCCCCAGCCGGCGCGGTCGGGCACCGCTCGGCCCGGGCGTCAGGTGCGGGTGGGCCCGCCGGCGCCCTCCGGGTCGCCCGTCGGCCGGTCCTCCTCCAGCCAGAGGCGGAACGCGGCGCTCGACGCGAGGAGCCACGCCGCGCCGAGCAGGAACCCGCCGACGACGTCCGACACGAAGTGCACGCCGAGCAGGAGCCGGGTGAGCCCGACGGTGACGATCAGCAGCGCCGTGCCGGCGACCGCCCACCGACGGCCGCGCCGCGGCAGGGCACCCCGCACCACCAGGCAGACGCTGCCGTACACCACGACCGACGACATCGAGTGGCCCGAGGGGAAGCTCTTGCCGAGCGCGCTGGCGACCGGGTGGTCCACCACCGGCCGCGGGCGGTTCACCAGCACCTTCACCAGGGTGTCGAGCAGCCCCCCGGCGACCGCCGTGACCACCACGAACACCGCCGAGCGGCGGCGGGGCGGCCGGCGGCGCAGGAGCCAGACGACGGCGCCCAGCACGACCAGCTCCTCGATCGGGAACTGGCCGAACAGGGTCAGCCCCTTCAGCAGTGCGAGCACCGCGCTGCGCTGGTGGACCCAGTCGTTCATGGCGTCGGCCACCCGGCCGTCGAAGCGGGTGACGGCCCCGCCCGCCTTCACCTCGTAGAGCAGCGTGGCGAACGGCACCGCCACCAGCAGGAGGGCGGAGGCGGCCAGCGTCAGCCGCAGCCCGTAGCGGGCGGCCGGATCGAGCCGGTTCCGCCACCACTCGGTCGGGGTGGCGGTGCCCTCAGCCACGGGCGGCCCGCGTGGTCGCCCCCGGCCCCGGTCGCGCCGCCGTTCGGCCGGGCGGCCCGGTCCGCCGCTGGCTAGACAGGGCCCCATGCCCGACATCCAGGTGGGGGTCCAGCTCCAGCCGCAAGCGACCACGCTCGCCGAGCTGCGCTCGGCCTGGCGCGCCGCCGACGAGCTCGGTCTCGACTCCATCTGGGTGTGGGACCACTTCTACCCCCTCTACGGCGACCCCGATGCCGCCCACTTCGAGGCCTACACCCTGCTCGCCGCCATGGCCGCGGACACCGGCCGTGCCCGCCTCGGTGCGCTGGTGACCTGCAACAGCTACCGGAACCCGAACCTGCTGGCCGACATGGCCCGCACCGTCGACCACATCAGCGGCGGCCGCTTCACCCTCGGGATCGGCTCCGGCTGGTTCGAACGGGACTACCAGGAGTACGGCTACGAGTTCGGCACCGCCGGCGAGCGGTTGCGGAAGCTGGGCGAGGACCTGCCGGTGATCCGGGAGCGGCTCGGCCGGCTGAACCCGCCCCCCCTGCAGGACCACCTGCCTGTCCTGATCGGCGGCGGCGGCGAGAAGGTCACGCTCCGGCTGGTGGCCGAGCACGCCGACGCCTGGAACAGCTTCGGCCCGGCCGACGCCTACGCCCACAAGAACCAGGTGCTCGACGACTGGTGCGCGGAGGTCGGGCGGGACCCGGCCGAGATCGAGCGGACCGTCGCCATCCAGGCCGGCGACGTCGACGGTTGGCAGGACCTGCGCGACGCCGGCGCCACCCACATCATCGTGATGACCGGCCACCCCTACGACCTCGACCCGGTGGCCGAGCTGCAGGCGCGCGTCAGGGGCTGATCTCCAGGGACGGACCGACGCTCAGCGGCGCCGGCTCCGTCGGCGGTCGAGCAGCCGCTCGGTCTGGGTCGACGGTGGAGCGGCCAGCACCGCCGCCACCAGGTCGACCAACCAGCTCGTGAACAGGCGGTCGTCGCGGCGGCGGGGGGCGGCGGCGCGCCGGGCCAGCTCGAGGTGGGCGACGCGGACGGCGGTGAACCGGACGTGGAAGACCTTCACCGCGTCGGCCGAGAGCATCGGGTCGAGCAGCCGGCGCCAGCGGTAGGTGCTGTCGGACGGGTCCTGCAGCACCTTCTTGCCCACGTGGGGCTCGGGACGGTTGACCAGCTCGCTGACGACCCGCAGGTAGGCCCGGCCGCCGTCGTCGCTGCCCAGCTCGGCCGCCAGCGGCTCGACGAAGGCGGCGGCCAGCTCCCGCAGGTCCGACGAGCCGTGGTCGACGTACCGGTCGAGCAGGGCGTGCCGGCGGGCCTCGACGGCCGGCGCGTGCTTGGCCAGCACGGCGCGCAGCAGCCCGGCCCGGTCGCCGAAGTGGTACTGCAGCGCGCTGGCGTTGCCCTGCTCCGCCGCCCGGTTGATCTCCCGCAGCGAGACGGCGTCGATGCCCCGCTCGGCGAACAGCTCCTCGGCGGCGGCGACCAGCCGCTCGGGTGCGCTGCGACCGGCGGAGCGGCTTGCGGCGGGCACCATCGGCTCCTACCGTACAGCTGTCTGCACAGCTAAGGCGAACGCATTAGGAGCCGTCCGATGAGCATCGACTTCACCCTCTCCGCCGAGGTCGAGGAGGTCCGCGACCGGGTCCGCGACTTCATCCAGCAGGTCGTCGTCCCGGGCGAGGCGAAGCTCGAGGACCGCGAAGCCCTGAGCCGCAAGGAGTACGTGCAGGTCCTGCTCGGCATGCGGGCCGAGGCCAAGGCGGCCGGCATGTGGCTGCCCCACATGCCCGAGGAGTGGGGCGGCATGGGGCTCGGCCACGTCGAGCTGGCCATGGTCCAGAGCGAGGCGGCCAAGAGCTACTACGGCCCGTGGGTCATGAACTGCCAGGCGCCGGACGAGGGCAACATGCACACCCTCCTGCACTGGGCGACCGACGAGCAGAAGGAGCGGTACCTCCGGCCGCTGTGCGAGGGCACGACATCGAGCTGCTTCGCCATGACCGAGCCGGAGGTGGCCGGGTCGGACCCGACCCTCATCCGCACCCACGCCGTGCAGGACGGCGACGAGTGGGTGATCAACGGCCACAAGTGGTTCATCTCCAACGCCCGCCGGGCCGGCTTCGCCATCGTGCTGGCCCGCACCGAGGACGACCCGGATCTCCCCCAGGCGGCCAACACCGGCTTCCTCGTGGACATCCCCTCCGAGGGCTGGAACGACGTGCGCGAGGTCGAGACCATGCACGGCAGCACCGGCCACTCCGAGATCGTCATCGAGGACCTGCGGGTGCCGGCGGCCAACATGCTCGGCGAGCGGGGGCAGGGCCACCGCCTCGGCCAGTACCGGCTGGGCCCGGCCCGCCTGGCCCACTGCATGCGGTGGATCAGCCAGGCCGAGACCGCCCTCGACATGATGGTCGACCGCTCGATGAACCGGTACGCCCACGGCTCCCTGCTGGCCGAGAAGCAGGGCATCCAGTGGATGATCGCCGACTCGGCCATGGAGCTCTACCAGGCGAAGCTCATGGTGCTGCACGCCGCCTACAAGATCGACAACCACCTCGACTTCACCTCCGAGGTGTCGATGGCGAAGCACTTCGTGGCCAACGCCCTGAACCGGATCATCGACCGGTCGATCCAGGTGCACGGCGCCCTCGGCTACAGCACCGACACGCCCCTGGCGAACATGTACCAGCACGCCCGCTGGGCCCGCTTCGCCGACGGGGCCGACGAGGTCCACCAGATGCGCATCGCCCAGCGCACCATCGCCGCCTTCAAGGACACCGGGACCACCAAGCGGGCCACCGGCGACCTGCCCGTCTGACCGGAGCCGGCCGCCTGGGACCCGGCGAGGTCGCCTACGAGGCCGCCGGACCGCCGGACGGTCCGGAGCCGACGTCGGCGTCGTCCCGGTCGTCCGCGGCGTCGTCCGTCGGCTCGCCGGGCCGGGGATCGACGGGCTCGGCGTCGCCGGATCCGTCGGCGGGGCGGACCGGGCGGCCGAAGCGGTCGAGGGTGCCTGCCGATTCGCTCGGCTCGGCGTCCGGTCCGACCACGATCATGGGATCGGGCTGGTGGCGGCGCTGGCGGACGACGGCGACGGACAGCCCGACGACCACGGCGAGGCCGCTGGTCCAGCTGTTGATGCGCAGCCCCAGGACGTGGGTGTAGGCCGGGTCGCTGCGCAGCGCCTCGACCCAGAACCGGCCGACGCCGTAGCCGGCGATGTACAGCCAGAACAGGTTGCCGGCGGCCAGCACCCGCTTCTTGTCGAGCCTGACGAGGAGGACCACGAGGGCCACGTTCCAGAGCGCCTCGTACAGGAACGTCGGCTGGTAGTGGGCCACGTCGAGGTAGCCGGGCTGGCGGTGGGCCCGGTCGATGGTGAGCGCCCACGGCAGGTCCGACGGGCGGCCGTAGAGCTCCTGGTTGAACCAGTTGCCCAACCGCCCGATGGCCTGGGCCAGCGGCAGCGCCGGCGCGACCACGTCCATCATGGTGGGCAGCGGCCATCCGTGCTTGCGGACCACCCAGATGCCGGCCGCCGCCCCCGCGGCGATCCCGCCGGGGATGCCCAAACCGCCGTTCCAGATCTTCAGCGCGTCGATCGGGTGGTGGGAGTAGGTGTGCTGCCAGTCGGTCGCCACGCTGTACAGGCGGGCGCCGACCAGCCCGGCGGGCACCGCCCACAGCGCGATGGTGCCGATGTCCGGTCGCTCGCCGCCCCGGTCCATCCAGCGCCGACGGGCCAGCGCCACCGCCGCCCAGACCCCGAGGGCGATCATCAACCCGTAGAACCGGAGCTGGAAGGCCCCGACGTGGATCGAGTCGACGCTCGGGCTGGGCAGGTAGCCGACCAGGGCGCCGGGAGCGGCGGTCACCGGTCCATCATGACGCGCCCGCACCGGATCGCCGCAGTCACGAGGTGGGCATCGGCGCCGCGAGGTGCGAGGCTCGGGACATGGACGAGCGGACGATCATCGAGCACATCGACGAGCTGGTCGACGAGGAGCACCGGCTGCGCACCCGGGCCGAGGCCGAGGGTGTGTCCGACGAGGAGCAGGTCCGCCTGGGCCAGGTGGAGGTGCAGCTCGACCAGGCGTGGGACCTGCTGCGCCAGCGCCGGGCCCGCCGCGAGTTCGGCCAGGATCCCGACTTCAGCGCCGAGCGCGGCGCCGACACCGTCGAGGGCTACCAGCAGTAGCCCGGCTCCCGACCCGGGCCGGGCCGGGTCACCGGGCAGCACGACCCGGCGTCAGTCGAGCAGCGCCTGGTGGATGAGCTGCTTGAGGCGGGACCGGATGGGCCAGGTGCTCGACGGGAGGAGCTGGGTCAGGAAGACGGCGACCAGGTCCTCGACCGGATCGACGAGGAAGGCGGTGCTGGCCGCCCCGCCCCACCCGAACTCGCCCACCGAGCCGGGCACCTTCTGCTTGGCCGGGTCGAGCACGACCGACACGCCGAGCCCGAAGCCCACCCCGTCGAAGGAGCTCTCGGCGAAGGTGCGGTTGCCGAACTGGTCGAGATCGGCGCCGCCGGGCAGGTGGTTCGTGGCCATGTACCGCACGGTGCGGGGCGCCAGCAGCCGGTGGCCGTCGAGCTCGCCCTGGCGGCGCAGCATGTCGCTGAAGCGCAGGTAGTCGGCCAGGGTCGACATCAGGCCGCCGCCGCCGGAGAGGAACGTCGGCGCCGAGGACTTGACGTCGTCGGTCTGCTGGTAGCGCACCGCCGTGCGGCCCGGGCCGGTCGGCACGTAGAGCGAGGCCAGCCGGTGGCGCTGCTCGTCGGGCACGAAGAACCCGGTGTCGACCATGCCGAGCGGGTCGAAGATGCGCTCCTGCAGGAAGCGGTCGAACGGCTGGCCGGACACGACCTCGACGACCCGCCCGAGCACGTCGGTGGCGACCGAGTAGTTGAAGGCGGTGCCGGGTTCGTCGACCAGCGGGAGGTTCGCCCACTGGTCGCAGGCCCCGGCCAGGTCGAGCCCGCGCGGCGAGCCCCACTCCCACCCCGCCCGCCGGTACATGGCGTCGACGGGGTGCAGGTGGTGGAAGCCGTAGGTGAGCCCGGCGGTGTGGGTGAACAGGTGCCAGATGCGCACCGGCTCGACCGCCGGCACCGTCACCGGGGACATGGCCGAGCCGCTGCGGAACACGCGCACGTCGCCGAAGGACGGGATCAGCTCGCTGACCGGGTCCTTCAGCTCGAAGGCGCCCTCCTCCCACAGCATGAGCGCCGCCACCGCGGTGATCGGCTTGGTCATGGAGTAGATGCGGAAGATGGTGTCCTCGGCCACGGGCGTGTTCGACTCGACGTCGGCGTGGCCGCCGGACCCCACGTGGCACACCTCGCCGCCCCGGGCCACCGCCAGCAGGTAGCCGGGGAGCCGCCCGTCGTCGACGTACTGGTCGAAGTGGCGGTCGACGCGCTGGAGTCGGCTCCCGTCGACGTCCACCTCGGCCGGGTCGATCTGCTTCAGCTCGGTCACGCCGGGCGACCGTAGCGGTGGCCGCCCGACGCCGCCGGAGGTCGTCGTCCCCGGTCAGCGCCAGCCGCCGCGGTCGGCCGGGACCGGGAGGAGGTGGGCCCCGTCGGGAGGTGGCGGGCAGGGAGCGCCCTGCTGGTGGCTGGCCACGTCGTCGGCGAAGGTGCCGAGCGCCGAGCGCAGGAAGCGGACGGCGCCGTCGGGCATCCGGCAGGCGCCGCGCCCTTCGATCTGGGCGGCCCACCGGTGCAGCCGGCCGACGACGTCGCCGCCGACCCGGCCGGCGGCGAGCTGGGCCATGGCGTCGGCCACGGCGGCCAAGCCGTGCACGCAGGGCCCGCACTGGCCGGCGGACTGGCCGGCCATCCAGGCCAGCACCCGGGCCGACTCGTGGACGCCGCACCGGCCCTCGCCGAGGACGGCCACCGCACCGCAGCCGACCTTGACGTCCCAGGGCTGCAGCTGGTCGTCGGACCAGCCCAGGCCGGCGGTGGTGGCGGCCGGCAGCCACGACCCGAAGTAGCCCCCCACCAGCACCGCCTTGGGTCGGGCGGTCACCCCACCGGCCAGCTCGGCCAGCCGGCCGAGCGGCGTCCCCAGCGGGGCCTCGACGACGCCGGGCTGCGCCACCGAGCCCCCGACGGTGGCCAGCGCGGTGCCCGGGTGGGCGGCGGTGCCGTGCTGGCGGAACCAGCCCGGACCGAACTGCAGGATCTGGCCGACGTGGGCGGCGGTCTCGACGTTGAGCACGAGCGTGGGGCGCCGGTCGACGCCGCGCTCGAAGGGTCGGGTGCGGTCGCCCGGGGGCTTGGCGTCCCGCCCGTTCAGGAAGGCGACCAGCGCCCGCTCCTCCCCGGCGACGTACTTCGGTGGCACCGTCACCACCTCGATCGGGGCGGCCTCGATCCCCCGCTCGGCGACCGCCGCCTCGGTCGTGCGGACCGCTCCGGGCCGGCCCCGGTCGAGGGCCACCACGATCCGATCCGCCCCCACCGCGGCGGCCGCCCAGCCCGCCCCGTCGAGCACCAGGTGCGGCGCGCCCCGCAGCAGGACCTCGTCCTTGGCGCTCAGCGGTTCGCTCTCGGCGCCGTCGACCACCACCACCGGCGGGCACCGCTGCTCGGTGGACGACCGCACCACCGCGGCCAGCTTGGTGCCGGTGGGGAACCCGGAACCGCCCCGACCGCGGAGGCCGGCGTCCGCGACGACCTGCACCAGGTCGGCCCGCGGCCCCGACGGCGCCGGCGGCGCGACGTAGGTGGAGCGGTGCTCGCCCAGCGGGCGGTGGTGCTCGAGATCCGGACCGAGCGCACCGAGCAGGCGGTGCCCGTCGAGCTCGAACGCGCTCACGGGCGCCGGCCGGTCGACGGCGCGCCCGAAGGTGGTCGTGGCTCGCGAACGCACAGGCGCGTCATGGTGCGGTCCTCCTCGCCGGCTCAGCTTCGACGGCGACCCTGATCTTCCCCCGTGAACCCTCGGTGAGGCAGCTGGGAGGGGACCCGGCGGCGCGTCGACCACCCTCGGTGGTGCCCATCGTCGGGGACGGCTACCGTCTCCGCCGCGCGACGGGCGGAGATCCCCGAGCGAAGGCCTTCCCCTGTGACCGCACCACACCGGACGACCATCCCCGCCCCCCGCCACCTCGCTGCCCTCGTGGTGGTGCTGATCGCCTTGGCCGGCGCCGTCGCCGTGCCGGCCACCGCCGCCGGCCCCGACGCCCAGGACGAGCGCCAGCAGCGCGACCAGGTCCGCCAGCAGCAGGTGGCCGTCGCCAACCAGCTCGACGGGCTGCGGGCCACCGACGCCCAGCTCGAGGGCGCCCTGCAGACCCTCGACCAGAACCTGTCGGTGCAGTTCGCCAAGGTGGCGGACGCCACGCGCGACGCGGTGACGGCGCGGGTCACCGCCCAGCAGCTCGCCGCCGACCTCGCCGCCGCCGAGCAGCGCGTCGACGAGCTCCGCGGTCGGGTCCGGGCGCGCGCCGTCTTCGACTACGTCCACCCGAGCACGGACGAGCTGGCCGAGGCGCTGCACTCCAGCTCGATCGACGAGGCCGGCTCCCGCCGGACGCTGAACAGCTCGGTGAGCGGCTCCGACGCCGACGTGCTCGACCAGCTCCGGGCCGCCCGCGAGCAGACGGCCCGGGCCCGGATCCGGGCCGACCAGGCCCAGGCTGCCGCGGAGCAGCGCCAGGCCGATCTCGAGGCCGAGCAGCAGGCCCTGCAGCAGGCCCGGGACGAACGGGCCCGGGCGCTGACCGCGCTGCAGACGCGCATCACCGGCCTCCAGGGCGAGGCGACGGCGCTGTCCCAGCAGGACGCCGAGCTGACCGCGGTGATCCAGCGCAAGCTGGCCGAGGCCGAGGCGGCCCGCCAGGCCGAGGCCGCCCGCCGCGCCGAAGTCGCCCGCCAGGCCGAAGCGGCCCGCCAGGCCGAAGCGGCCAAGGCCAAGGCGGACGCCGACCGGGCGGCAGCCACGACCGCCCCGACCACCGCCGCGCCCGCCACCGGCGCGCCGACGACCGCCGCGCCGACCACCGACGCCCCGACCACCGTCGCCCCGACCACCGCCGCTCCGACGACCGAGGCGCCGACCACCGACGCCCCGACGACCGCGGCGCCGGCCGACCCGGCCCCGCCCGGCGGCGGGGCGTCCTCGTCGGGCTTCATCTTCCCGGCCGACGGCCCCATCACCTCCGGCTACGGCTACCGCTGGGGCGCGCTGCACGCCGGCATCGACATCGGCGCCGGCTACGGGGCGCCCATCCACGCGGCCAAGGCCGGCACCGTCATCTACGCCGGCTGGATGGACGGGTACGGGAACATGGTCCTGATCGACCACGGCGGCGGCATGGTGACCGGCTACGGGCACCAGAGCCGGATCGCGGTGAGCGAGGGCCAGCAGGTGTCCCAGGGCGAGGTGATCGGCTACGTCGGCTCGACCGGCAACTCGACCGGCCCCCACCTGCACTTCGAGATCCGGCCCGACGGCGTGGCGGTCGACCCCATGCCCTACCTCTGACCGGGGCCCCGCTGAGCGGTCCCCCCACCCGCGAGCGCCCCGGCGGCCGGCTCCCCGAGCTGGCGCCGATGAAGGCGGTGACCGGCGCCCTCCCGGAGGACGAGGAGGGCTGGGGCTTCGAGCTGAAGTGGGACGGCATGCGGGTGCTCGCCTACCTCGACGCCACCGGGTCCGATCCCACCACCCGGCTGGTGTCGGCCAACGGCAAGGACGCCACCGCGACCTTCCCCGAGCTCGCTCCGCTCGCCGCCGAGGTGGCGGGCCACGCCGCCCTGCTCGACGGCGAGGTGGTGGCCTTCACCGAGCCGACCGCCGAGCACCCGGCGCGTCCCGACTTCGGCCTGCTCCAGCGCCGGATGCACGTCCAGGACGGCGCCGAGGCCCGCCGGCGCGCCGCCGGGGTGCCGGCGACCTTCGTCGCCTTCGACCTGCTGCACCTCGACGACCGCTCCCTGCTGTCGGTGCCCTGCCGCGACCGGAGCCGCCTGCTCCGCGACCTGCTGCCGACCGGCCCCGCCTGGCTGGTGCCGGCGGCGTGGACGGGCACCGGCGCCGACCTGTACGCCCTGGCCGAGGAGCGGGGCCTGGAGGGCGTGATGGCCAAGCGACTCGACAGCCCCTACCTGCCCGGCCGGCGGTCGTCCACCTGGCGGAAGGTCAAGGTCCGCCGACGTCAGGAGCTGGTCGTCGGCGGCTGGACCGAGGGGACGGGGAACCGGGAGGGCGACATCGGGTCGCTGCTGCTCGGGGTGGTCGACGACCCGGACGATCCCGGCGAGCCGCTCCGGCTCCGCTTCGCCGGGCGGGTCGGCACGGGGCTCGGCGCCCGCGAGCGGGCCCGGCTGGCCGAGCGGTTCCGCACGCTCGCCACCGGTGACTCGCCGTTCACCTCCCTGCCGTCCGATCCCGCCCACCGCGCCGCCCACTTCGTCCGGCCGGAGGTGGTGGCCGAGGTCGAGTTCGGCGAGTGGACCGCCGACGGCGTGCTGCGCCATCCCTCCTACCTCGGCACCCGGGACGACAAGGACCCCGCCGAGGTGGTCCGCGAGCCGTCGTGACCCGAGGCCTGCGCCTCGACGACGTGCCATGATCGGCGCCCACCGGCCACCTGCACCTGCGAGGTCCGCTCGCCGTTGAGCGACGACACCATCACCCTGACCGTCCCGGCGCTGCCCGACTTCGTCCGCCTGGCCCGCCTCACCGTCGCCAGCGTCGCCACCAAGGTCGGCTTCGACTACGACGAGGTCGAGGACCTCCGCATCGCGGTCGGTGAGGCCTGCGCCCTCCTGATCGGATCGACCGGGATCGACGGCACCCTCACCCTGACCTTCGACCTCCAGCCCGGCCGCGTCGAGGTCGAGGTGCGCCGCACCCCCGCCGACGACGTCCCGCTCGGCGAGGGGTCCGAGCTGTCCACCCAGATCCTCGACGCGGTGGTGGACGAGCACCGGGTCTCGTCGGAGGCCGGGCTCGTCGAGCTCGCGAAAGCCGTCAGCAGCGGGTAGTGGGCTTCGACGACTCCGAGCGCGAGGAGCTGCGACGGGTCTTCGTCGAGTTCCGGGCGACAGGAGACCCCGCCCGGCGTGACGAGCTGATCCGGGCCCACCTGCGCCTGGCCGAGCACCTGGCCCGCCGGTTCGACCATCGGGGCGTGCCCCTCGACGACCTCGTCCAGGTGGCGTCGCTCGGGCTGGTCAAGGCCGTCGACCGCTTCGAGCCCGAGCGGGGCCTCGAGTTCTCGACCTTCGCCACGCCGACCATCGTCGGCGAGCTGAAGCGCTACTTCCGCGACAAGGGCTGGTCGGTGCGGGTGCCCCGCCGCGTGCAGGAGCTGCACGTCGAGCTGAACTCCCTGGTGAACGAGCTGACCCAGCAGCTCGGTCGCTCGCCGACGGTGGCCGAGCTGGCCGTCCGGGCCCAGACCTCCGAGGAGCAGGTCCTCGAGGCCATGGAGGCCTCGCAGGCCTACCGGTCGGCCTCCATCGACGCCCCCGCCGGCGAGGCCGAGGGCGACGACGACGACCGGCGACTCGGCGACCAGCTGGGCGACGTCGACCTCGACCTGCTGCACGCCGAGAACCGCATGGTCGTCGCCGAGCTGCTCGACCTGCTCCCGCCGCGCGAGCGGCTGATCGTCCAGCTCCGCTTCTACGAGGGCATGACCCAGAGCCAGATCGCCGACCGCCTCGGCATCAGCCAGATGCACGTCTCCCGGCTGCTGACCAAGAGCTTCGGCCTGCTCCGGCCGCGCCTGCACCCACCCGGCAGCTGACCGCTGACGGCCGTCGCCGGGCCGGCGCGCCGGCCGTCAGCGCCCGGAGCTGCCGAAGCCGGCGACGCCCCGGGCGGAGCCGGGCAGCTCCTCCACCGACGCGAACTCCACCTGGGGTGCCGGGTGCAGCAGCAGCTGGGCGATGCGGTCGCCCCGCTGCACGGCGTAGGGCTCGGCCGGGTCGGTGTTGACGAGCACCACCCGGACCTCGTCGCGGTAGCCGGCATCGATGAGCCCGGGGGTGTTCAGGCAGGTGACGCCGTGGCGGACCGCCAGCCCGCTGCGGGGCACGACCAGCCCGGCCCACCCGTCCGGAAGGGCGATGGCCACGCCGGTCGGCACCAGCGCCCGGCCCCCGCCGCAGGCCAGCTCGACGTCGATGCGGGCCCGGAGATCGGCGCCCGCATCGCCGGGATAGGCGTAGGACGGCGCCGGCAGATCGGGGTCGAGGCGCACGATCGGCACGCGAACCGGGGCGTCGGGCACCGGGCGACCCTACGATCTCGCCGATGCTGGTGTGGATGGACCTCGAGATGACCGGGCTCGACGCGACCCGGCACGTCATCGTCGAGATCGCCACCCTCGTCACCGACGACGACCTCGAGGTGGTGGCCGAGGGCCCCGACCTGGTCGTCCACCAGCCGGCCGAGGCGCTCGAGGGGCTCGACCCGGTCGTCCAGCAGATGCACGAGTCGAGCGGCCTGCTCGAGGCCATCGCCGCCTCGACCACCTCGCTCGACGAGGCCGGCCGCGCCACCCTCGACTTCATCCGGACCCACGTGCCCGAGCCGCGCACCGTCCCGCTGTGCGGCAACTCCATCGGCACCGACCGGCGCTTCCTCATCGCCTACCTGCCGGACATCGAGCACCACCTCCACTACCGCAGCGTCGACGTGTCCACCGTCAAGGAGCTGGCGCGGCGCTGGTACCCGGACGTGGTCGACGCCGCCCCCCGCAAGGAGTCGGCCCACCGGGCGCTCGACGACATCCGCGAGAGCGTCGCGGAGCTCCGCTACTACCGCGAGCGGATCTTCCGCTCCGGTGCACCGGTCGACCCGGTCGCCGAGGGCGGCCAGGAGCCCGACCCGGGACCACCGCCCAGCCCGCCCGCCGCCGCCGTCTGAACCGGGCCCGGCGCGCCGGGCCCCGCATCAGGCCTCGAGGTCGGCCCGCTCGACCACCGACGCCAGGGTCAGCCCCTCGTCGGTGAGGGCCTGCACGCCCCCTTCGCTGCGGTCGATGACGCAGACGACGTGGTCGACCCGGGCGCCGATGCCCCGCAGGTCGCGGGTCGACAGCACGACCTGACCGCCCGAGGTGATGACGTCCTCGACGACCAGCACGCGGCGGCCGTCGACCGACGCGCCCTCGGCGAAGCGGGCGGTGCCGTACTCCTTGGGCTTCTTGCGCACGAAGGCTGCCGGCAGGCCCGTCACCCGGGACAGGGCGGTGACCACCGGGACCCCGCCGAGCTCGAGGCCGGCCAGCACCTCGGTGCCGTCGGGGACGAGCGGCGCCATGGCTTCGGCGATGTCGGCCAGCAGCACGGGGTCGGCCTCGAACTGGTACTTGTCGAAGTACTCGTCCGAGACCCGTCCCGAGCGGAGGGTGAAGGAGCCGGTCAGGCGCGACACCGACCGGATCCGCCCGGCCAGGTCACGTCGGCGGGCGTCGTCGGCGATCGGCATGGCGACCGATCATACGGATGCCGACCGGCCGCCCGGCTTGGGGGTGCGGCGCCCGTTCGGGACCGACCGGCCCTTCCACCGCACCGGGCTCCGGGTGAGCAGCCGGAGGGCCGACCGGGCGAACACCCCCAGGAACACCACCGTCGGGAGCGGGAAGAGGAGGGCGGTGAGCGGGCCGAACGACCCCACGCGGCGCAGCGCCCACCAGAGCTGGACCGCCACCACCGCGGCCAGACCGAGCGCGGCCGGAGCGCCGAACGGCGAGCGGCCGACCGCGGCCCGCCCCAGCTCCACGGTCGCCTCGAGCGGCAGGCTCACCCACAGGGCCACGAGCAGCGCGGTGCTGGTGCGCACGGCGCCGGCGCCGGCGGCCAGGTTCTTGCTCCAGCCCTCGACCAGGCTCGACCAACCGCCCGGGTACATGCGGAAGGTGGCGTCGTGGCCGCCCGCGTGGGCGACGAGCGGCCGTCCGGCGGTGCGCCAGCGCCGGGCCAGGGCCACGTCCTCGACGACCTCGCCGGCGACCGAGGCGTGGCCCCCGACCGCCTCGTAGCCGGCGCGGGGCAGGGCCAGCACCGGGCCGAAGGCCACGCTCGGCTCCCGCCGCCCTCCGAACCCGGTGAAGGCGTCGGACGCCATCAGCGCCACCACGTTGAACAGCGCGCTGAGCTTCTCGACCGCGGTCGGCACCCGGTGGTACGGCTGCACCGAGACCAGGGCCCCGGTCCGCTCGACCTCGGCGACCAGGGCGTCGAGGGTCCCTGGCGCGAGCACCGTGTCGGCGTCGAGGAACACCACGACCGGCGCGGCGGTGGCGCCGGCGCCGGTCCAGCAGGCCAAGCACTTGCCGGTCCAGCCATGGGGCAGGGGCGGAGCGGCCCGGACCGTCGCACCGAGCGACCGGGCCCGATCCGCGGTCCCGTCGCCGGAGTGGTCGTCGACGACCACCAGCTCGTCGCCCGGCCGGAGCTGGCCCAGCACCGCGGCCAGGCACCCGGGGAGCTGCTCGACCTCGTCGCGTGCGGGGATCACGACCGCGCAGGCCGACCGGTCAGGGGACGCACCCGTGCGGGGCAGGCCGGCGACGCGCGCCAGCAGCCACAGGCCGATCCCCACCCGCGCCGCCACGAAGACCAGGTGGAAGGCCATGCGCGGGCCACGGTACCGATCGGCCCGCGCTACGGGGCGGCCCGGAGCGGTGCGGTCCGAACAAATCGGTTGACGGACGACGCGGGCGGTGGTTTCGTGTCGAGGCCCGGCCTCGTCCGGGCGCCTGTCCGCATCGACCGCACGAGACCGCAGCAGAGAGGAGGCACCGATGTCCAGCACCACGCAGCTCACCACCACCGACACCGGCGCCGCCTACTGCCGCGCCTCGGTGGACGCTCGCTGGCTCGACGTGATCGTCGGCGCCGGCATGGCCAAGAACCGATTCGCGGTGATCGGCCACCCGTCCACCACCCGCCGGCCTCCGGAGGTCTCGCCCTAGGCACACGCCGAAGCGACACCACTCCACCGAGGCCGCCGGGACATCCCGGCGGCCTTCGTCGCTTTTGGGCCCGAGCTCGCACCGCACCACCGTCCCGTCCCCGACTCCGTCCACCCACCCACCACCCACCCCACCGTCCCGGAAGGACATCCGAGATGCTCGCCACCGACGAGGCAGACGAGTTCGACGCCGACGACCGCAGCTGGTGGGCCGACGCCCGCTGCAACGACAACGCCGCCACCATGAGCGGTCTGTTCTTCTCCGAGGAGCTGCAGGACATCGCCCGGGCGAAGGCCATCTGCGCCCAGTGCCCGGTCCTGGCCGAGTGCCTCGAGGGAGCGCTGGCCCGCCGGGAGCCGTGGGGCGTCTGGGGTGGGCAGATGTTCCTGAACGGCAAGATCCTGGCGAGCAAGCGGCGCCGGGGCCGGCCCCCGAAGGTGCCGCGGGTCGAGGACCAGCTGCCCGAGGTCCCCATCCCCGAGCACCTGCGCACCGCCTGAGGTGCCAGGCCCCAGCCCACACGGCCCGCGCACCGCCTGAGGTGCCGGGCGTCGTGGCGCCCGGGGACGACGAGGCGCACCACCGCCCGTTGTCCCCGGGCGAGGGGGCGGCGGTAGCGTTGCCGGTCGGACCGCCGGCCACCGAAGGACGGCGCCCTGTCGCTCCATGCCTGATCCCTCCGCCCACGACGTCGGCGGGCAGGCCGACCCCTCCACCGGCGGCCACGCCGGACGGGGAGGCCGTCGCCGGCTCGACAACCGAACCGTCGCCATCTCCATCTGCATCGCGCTGGTGGCCGCCCTGGTGGCTGCGCTCGTGGTGTCGGTCGTCCGCGGCGGCGGAGGCTCGTCGGCGACGGGCACCGGAACCGACAGCACCGGCACCCTGTCGCTGCACGCCGTCGACCCGAAGGCCCCGACCTCCTTGCCCGACGGCGTCGTCCAGGGCCTGTCCGGATCGTCGTTCCACCTGACCGACTTCGCCGGCAAGCCGCTGGTGCTGAACTTCTTCTCCACGACCTGCGCGCCGTGCATCCGGGAGATGCCCGACCTCGAGCGGCTCCACCAGCAGCTCGGCGAGGCCGTCACCTTCGTGGGCATCGACGTCACCGACACCAGGGCCGACGGCGAGGGCCTGGTCCGCCGCACCGGGGTCAGCTACCGCACCGGCTACGACCCGAACGGCGACGTGCTGCGCGACCTCGGCGGCCAGGCGCTGCCCACCACCGTGATCGTCGACCCGTCGGGCGCCCTCGTCGAGACCCACACGGGCGCCCTCACCGCCGCCGAGCTGCAGACCCTGCTCGCCGAGCACCAGCTCGGGGGCACGACCGCCCCGCCGACCTCCGCCCCGACGACCGCCGCCCCCGATGGAGGAGCCACCACCACGGCGCCGGCGTCGCCGACCACCGGTCCGTGATCGACGCCCCGCTGGCGCTCGGCTTCGCCTCGGGCATGGTCGCCACGGTCAACCCGTGCGGCTTCGCCATGCTGCCCGCCTACCTCTCCTACTTCCTGGGCCTCGAGTCCGGCGGCGACGGCGTCGGACGGGCCGGCGCGCTGCGGGCCATCGGCGTGGGCGCGGTGGTGTCGGCCGGGTTCATGGTGGTGTTCGGCGTCGCCGGCTTCCTGGTCAGCACCTTCTCGGTGTCGATCGCCGAGTACGCCCCCTGGATCACCATCGTCATCGGCCTGCTGCTCGTCGCCCTCGGCGTCGCCCTGCTCGCCGGCTGGGAGCCGGTGGTGCGCCTCCCCAAGATCGAGCGGGGCACCCGCGGCCGGGGCCTCGGCTCGATGTTCGTGTTCGGCGTCTCCTACGCCGTCGCCTCCCTCGGCTGCACGCTGCCGGTCTTCATCGCCAACGTTGTGAACACCTTCGAGCGCAGCAACCTGGCGTCGGGCCTGGCCGTGTTCGTCGCCTACGCGCTCGGCATGGCCCTGGTGCTCATGGTGGTCACCGTGGCCCTGGCCCTGGCCCGCGACGGGGTCGTCCAGCGGATGAGGCAGGGCCTGCGCTACGTGCAGCGGATCGCCGGCGGGCTGCTGGTGGTCACCGGCGCCTACGTCGCCTACTACGCCTGGACCGAGATCAAGACCAACCAGGGCGACCTGAGCCCGAACGGGCTGGCCGACCGCACCACCGCCCTGGCCGCCGACCTGCAGTCGTGGGTGCAGGAGGTGGGCGCGGTGCGACTCGGCCTGGTGCTCGGCCTGGTCCTGACCGTCACCGTGCTCGTCACCCTCCTGCGCCACAAGCCCGTCGACGCCGGCTGAGCCGGCCCGCGCCCGCTACAACCGGGGCCATGGATCTGCGCATCTTCACCGAACCCCAGCAGGGGGCCTCCTACGACGACCTGCTGGCCGTGGCCCTGGCGGCCGAGCGCCACGGTTTCGACGCCTTCTTCCGGTCCGACCACTACCTGAAGATGGGCGACGCCGACGGCCTGCCCGGCCCCACCGACGCCTGGGCGACGCTGGCCGGCCTGGCCCGCGACACCAGCCGGATCCGCCTCGGCACCCTGGTCACCGCCGCCACCTTCCGGCTCCCCGGACCGCTGGCGGTCACGGTGGCCCAGGTCGACCAGATGAGCGGCGGACGGGTCGAGCTCGGCATCGGCACCGGGTGGTACGACGACGAGCACGCCGCCTACGGCATCCCGTTCCCCCCGCTCGGCGAGCGCTTCGACCGCTTCGAGGAGCAGCTGGCGGTGATCACCGGCCTCTGGGACACCCCGGAGGGGAAGACCTTCTCCTACGACGGCGCCCACTACCAGCTGCACGACTCGCCGGCGCTGCCGAAGCCCGTCCAGCGTCCGCACCCGCCGGTGATCGTCGGCGGTGGCGGCCAGTCCCGCACCCCGACGCTCGCCGCCCGGTTCGCCGACGAGTTCAACATGCCGTTCTGCAGCGTGGCCGACACCGGTGCCGCCTTCGACCGCGTCCGCCAGGCCTGCATCGGCGAGAGCCGGGACCCCGCCACCCTGGTCCTCTCCGCCGCCCAGGTCGTCTGCTGCGGCCGCGACGACGCCGAGCTGGGCCGCCGGGCCGACGCCATCGGCCGGGACGTGCACGAGCTGCGCGTCAACGGGCTGTGCGGCTCGCCGGCGGAGATCGCGGACAAGATCGGGCGCTTCGCCGAGGCCGGAGCCGGCCGGGTCTACCTGCAGGTGCTCGACCTGGCCGACCTCGAGCACATCGAGCTGCTGGGCGCCGAGGTGGCGCCCGCCGTCTGAGCGGCGGTCAGGGGGCGAGGCGCTCGACCAGCCAGCCGCCGCCGGCCTGGTGGCGGTAGCGGAAGCGGTCGTGCAGGCGGTCGGCCCGGCCCTGCCAGAACTCGACCTGCTCGGGGATCACCCGGTAGCCGCCCCAGTGGTCGGGACGGGGCACGTCGTGGTCGGCGTAACGGGCCTCCAGGTCGGCGAACCGCCGCTCGATCAGGGCCCGGTCGGGGATCACCTCGCTCTGGGGGGACGCCCAGGCCGCCAGCTGGCTGCCGCGGGGGCGCTTGGCGAAGTAGGCGTCGGACTCCTCGGCGGCGATCTGCTCGACGTGGCCCTCGACCCGCACCTGGCGCTCGAGGTCGATCCAGCCGAAGGTCAGCGCCGCCCGGGGGTTCGCCTCCAGCTCCCGGCCCTTGGCGCCGTCGTAGTTCGTGTAGAAGACGAACCCCCGCTGGTCGACCAGGCGGAGCAGCACGTACCGGGCCGACGGGCGGCCGTCGGCGCCGACGGTCGCGACGACCATGGCGGCGGCGTCGTAGGGGTCGGTGGCGGTCCACTCGTCGTACCAGCGCTCGAACTGGGCGATGGGGTCCGGCGCCAGGTCGGGACGGGACAACCCGGCGCGCTGGTACTGCTCGCGGATGGCGCTCAGATCACGCATGCCCGCAGTGTGGCCCATCGCCGGCGACGGGGCCGCCGCGTCGGCGCCTCGGGACGCGGCGCCGGCAACCGGCTCAGGCGACGGCGTCGCGGCGCAGGACGCCCCACGTGCCCTCGTCGGCCCGGGACGCCACCCCCGACCAGGAGCCGGGGAGCGCCTCGGCCACGTCGGCCACGGGCAGGTGGATCGGCGTGCGGTCGCCCCGGCTGTTGACCCAGACCACCGCCCCGTCGGGAGCCAGCACCCGGTCGACCTCGTGGGGGAAGAGCAGGGCGTTCACCAGCACGACCACGTCGGCGCCACCGTCGGCGACGGGCAGGGCGCTGGCGTCGCCCTGCACCCGCAGCCCGACGTCGACCGGCGCGCGGCGCAGCATCTCGATGGCCAGGTCGAGCGCCACCACCCGGTCGAAGCGCGCCACCAGGACCGGGGTGAAGAGCCCGGACCCCGAGCCCAGCTCGAGGCACCGACCCCCGCCCGGGCCGCCCGGCGGTTCCCACCCGATGGCCGGCAGTCCCCGGTCGAGGGCGTCGGGCAGCTGCGAGAGCCGACCCGGCGAGGCGCGGGTGTGCCACTCGGCGGCCAGCCCGTCGAACAGGTCGGCGACCTTGGCCCGGCGCTCGGGCGTCCACCCGCCCGGCTCGAACGCCACCTGCCGCGTCACCTGTCGCATCGGGTGCGAGGCATCGGCGCCGTCGCGCGCCGTCGCGGGAGGCGGGATGACGGCGTCGAGCTCGGTGATCACGACGCCGGCACCGGGATCGAGGTCGCCCCCCGCAGGTAGGGGTGCAGCACCTCGGGCAGCGCGACCGAGCCGTCGGGCCGGCGGTGGGTCTCGACCAGCGCCGCCCACACCCGGGGCACGGCCAGGGCCGAGCCGTTCAGCGTGTGGACCACCTCGTTGCGCCTGGTCGCCGAGCTGCGGTAGCGGATGTTGGCCCGGCGGGCCTGGTAGTCGCTCAGCCAGGACACCGACGAGACCTCCAGCCACTGGTCGCAGCCGGGGGCGTAGACCTCGAGGTCGAAGGACCGGTGGTGGGACTGGCCCAGGTCGCCGGTGCAGATCTCGACGACCCGATGGGCCAGGCCGAGGGCGGCGATCGCACCCACCGCCCGCTCGACCATGTCGTCGAGCACGGCGGGGGCCTGCCCGGGGGTGGAGTAGGCGAAGATCTCGACCTTGTCGAACTCGTGGACCCGCAGCAGGCCCCGGGTGTCGCGCCCGGCGGCGCCGGCCTCACGCCGGTAGCAGGGCGAGTACGCCATGAGCCGCATCGGCAGCTCGTCCTCGACCAGCACCTCGCCGGCGGCCACCGACGTGAGCGGCGCCTCGGCGGTGGGGATGGCCCAGAGGCCGTCGCGCTCGACCGCGTAGGCGTCGTCGGCGAACTTCGGGAGCTGGCCGGTCGCCTCGAGGGTGGCGGTGCGCACCAGCGAGGGCGGGCGGACCTCCTCGAAGGCGTCGGCGTTGCGGTCGAGGGCGAGCTGGCAGAGGGCCCGGCTCAGGGTGGCGCCGAGGCCCCGGAACATGGTGAACATCGAGCCGGAGATCTTCACCGCCCGGTCGAGGTCGAGGATGCCGAGCTCGGCGCCGATCTCCCAGTGGGGGACGCGCTGGTGGTCGCCGTACGCGTCGGGGTCGAAGCCGACGACCCGCCGCACCGGGTTGTCGGCCTCGCCGGCCCCGTCGGGCACGTCGGGGTGCGGGACGTTGGGGATGCGCAGGAGCAGGTCGCGCAGCTCGGCCGCCACCGCGTCGGTCTCCTCGGCGAGCTGGCGCTCGCGCCCGCCGAGCCGGCGGCTCTCCTCCTGGGCGGCCTCGGCGCCGTCGGCGTCGCCCCGGCTCCGCAGCTGGCCGACCTGCTTGCTGAGCTGCTTCACCTGGTTCCGCAGGTCGTCGCGCTCGGTGGCCAGCGCCCGCTGGCGGGCGTCGAGATCGTGGGCCCGGTCGAGGTCGGAGGTGCTCGTGCCCCGGCGACCGTAGGCGGCCTTCACCGCGTCGAGATCGGTGCGGATCGTGCGGATGTCGAGCACGATCGGGCACCGTAGCGGGCCGGGCGCGGCGCTCGATCGGGTGATCCCGGCCGCCGGATCGGGGGATGCCAGCCGCTCGATCGGGTGACGCCGGCGGACCGCCGACCGGGGTGGGTGGCGATTGGGGACCTCTCCGGGGCGCCACTAGCGTCGACCCGTGGCCATGATCGAGGTCCAGGACCTCAGCGTCAGCTACGGCTCGTTCCGGGCGGTCGACCACCTCTCGTTCACGGCGGAGGGCGGCGAGGTGCTGGTCCTGCTCGGCCCCAACGGGGCCGGCAAGACCTCGACGGTCGAGGTGCTCGAGGGCTACCGGTCCCCCACCTCGGGCGCCGTCCGGGTGGCCGGCCTCGACCCCGTCGCCGACCACGCCGCGCTGACCCGACGGATGGGCGTCATGCTCCAGTCGGGCGGCGTCTACGCCGGCATCAAGCCGCTCGAGATGCTCGGGCTGGTGGCCAGCTTCTACGACGACCCCCTCGACCCCGACGAGCTGCTCGAACGGGTCGGGCTCACCCACCGCCGTGGCGCCCGGTGGCGCCAGCTGTCCGGCGGCGAGCAGCAGCGGCTCTCGCTGGCCATGGCGCTGATCGGCCGGCCGGAGGTCGTGTTCCTCGACGAGCCGACCGCGGGGGTCGACGTGACCGGCCGGCAGCTCATCCGCACGATCATCGGCGAGCTGCGCACCGCCGGGGTCTGCATCGTGCTCACCACCCACGAGCTCGAGGAGGCCGAGAAGGCCGCCGACCGGGTCCTGATCATCGACCGGGGCCGGCTGGCCGCCAGCGGCACCCCGGCCGAGCTGATGACGGCGGGCTCGCCCGACGAGATCCGCTTCCGCGCCCCCGCCGGCATCGACGTGGCCGCCCTGGGCAAGGCGATCATGTCGGCCGTCGAGGAGGTCGCGCCGGGTGACTACCGGGTCGAGTCGGCGCCCACGCCGGCCAAGGTCGCGGCCATCACCGCCTGGCTGGCCGAGCGCAACCTGCCCCTCGGCGACCTGCGGGCGGGCCGCCAGCGCCTCGAGGACGTGTTCCTCCGGCTCACCGCCATCACCGGCGAGCTGCCGGCCGTGCGGATCGACGACGGAGCGGGCCGGTGGCACGGTCGGGGCGGTGACCGCCACGGTCGCGGCCGGCGCTCCCGCCGCCACGGCGGCCAGGAGCGCGTGCGCTGATGCGCGCGCTGCTCGCCCAGACCCGCATCGAGCTGCTCCTCACCCTCCGCCGGGGGGAGTCGGTGCTGCTCACCTTCCTCATCCCGGTGCTGCTCCTGGCCTTCTTCGCCAAGGTCGACGTGCTGCCCAAGCCGGAGCAGACCTCCGAGATCGACTTCCTCTTCCCCGGCGTGGTCGCCCTGGCGGTCATGTCCACGGCCATGGTCAGCCTGGCCATCGCCACCGGGTTCGAGCGCTCGACCGGCGTGCTCAAGCGGCTCGGCTCGACCCCGCTCAGCCGCCCCCAGCTGCTCGGCGCCAAGACGCTGGCCATGGTCGCCCTCGAGGTGCTGCAGCTGGTGGTGCTGGTCGCCGAGGGGCTGATCCTCGGCTTCCGCTTCCACGGTCCCGAGCTCGGGCTGGCCGTCGGCGGCGCCGCGCTGGCGACGGTGGCCTTCGCCGGCGTCGGGCTGCTCATGGCGGGGCGGCTCCCGGCGCTGACCACCCTCGCCCTGGCCAACGGCGTCTACCTGATCCTGCTGCTCCTCGGCGGCATGGTCTTCCCGCTCGACAAGCTGCCCGCCGGGCTGCGGCAGTTCGCCGAGGTGCTCCCCGCCGGGGCGTTGTCCGACGTGCTCCACGGCAGCATGGTCGGCGGCGCGGCCGCCGTGCCCGGCCGCGCCTGGCTGGTGCTGGTGGCCTGGGCGGTGCTCGCCCCGGCCGCGGCGGCCGCCACCTTCCGCTGGGAGTGACCCGACCGCCGGCGGTGGCCCTGCCCTGAGCCCTCGCCCGGGCCCGGGCCCATCGAGCTCGAACTTGTCGTGATCTTCACGCCCAGAGGGCGAAGATCACGACAACGTGGCCGGAGGGGTGGCCGGGCTCGCCGCTCAGGACGGGGTTGCCGACGGCTCGGCCGGGTCGGCGTCCACGGCCGGACCGGCCAACGGGGCGTCGTCGCACGGGTGGCACTCGAGCTCGAGGGTGGCGTGGTCGATGTCGAACCGCTCGGCCAGGGCGGTGCGCAGCCGGTCCCCGATCACCTGGGCCTGGTGGAGGCTGCGCTCCTCGTCCACCACCACGTGGGCGGAGAGGGCGGTCGAGGTGGCGTCGAGCTGCCAGAGGTGCAGGTGGTGGACGGCGGAGACGTCGGGGTCGGCGTCGAGCGCCCGGCGCACCGACTCGGGGTCGACGCCCTCGGGGGTGGCCTCGAGCAGGACGTTGGTGGTGTCGCGCAGCAGGGTCCACACCGACCAGAGCACCAGGACGCCGATGAGCAGCGACACCGCCGGGTCGGCCCAGTCGGCGCCCCAGACGAGGACCACCACCGCCGCCACCACGACGCCGAGCGAGCTGGCGGCGTCGGCGGCCATGTGCAGGAACGCCCCGTGCAGGTTGAGGTTCCGACGGCTGGCGCTCTCCCCGGCGTCGTGGGCGTGGCCGTGGTGGCCCCCGACCTCCGCCTGGCCCCGGGCGAGGACCACGGCGCTGATCACGTTCACGGCCAGGCCGGCCAGGGCCACCGCCAGCAGACCGCCGCCCTCGACGGTGCCCGGGTCGCCGAGGCGCCGCACCGCCTCGACGATCAGCCAGAGCGACACCGCCAGCAGCGCCACGCCGTTGAACTGGGCGCCGAGGGCCTCGGCGCGGCGGAAGCCGAAGCTGTACCGGGAGGTGGCGGGGCGGGCGGTCAGCCGCTGGGCGATGAGGGCGATGGCCAGGCCGACCACGTCGGAGACCATGTGGGCGGCGTCGGCCAGCAGCGCCAGCGAGCTGAAGAGCACGCCGCCGGCGACCTCGACCCCGAGGAACCCCAGGTTCAGCACCAGCGCGATCCACAGCGCCCGACGCGCCGCGCCGTCGGTGGGCCCGGCGACGGCGTGGCCGTGGTCGGCGCCGGGGTCGGTCACGGGATCGGCCGGGTAGGGGTCATGGCACGGGCACCGGGTCCTCGGTCCCGGTGGCGACCGGGTCGGGCGCCACGTCCGGGACCCCGGGGGTCCGGTCCCGCCGATGCTGCCACCTCTCGACGAGCCAGCCAACGGCCAGACCGGTGCCGACGCAGCAGGCCAGGTCGAACGGGGCCCGCAGGCGGGGCCAGGCCACCAGCGGCAGGCTGGTCGCGGTGAAGTAGGCGGCCTCGAGCAGCAGGAGCTGGGCGCCACCGGCTCGCCACCGGACGACCAGGCCGAACAGCCCCAGGGCGGTGACCACGAAGAACAGCGGACGGGTGGTGTCGCGGAAGTCGAGGTTGCGCCCGTCGACCCGTTCGGCGGCCCGGCTCCGGCTGGGGTCGAGCTCGAACCAGATGGTGGCGTTGTCCTTCACGACGTGCAGCACGTAGCGGGGGTCCCGCCGGATCTCCTTCAGCGCCTCGTTCCGGAAGGCGTCGTCGAGCTGCACCTCGTCGAAGATCAGGTAGTGCACGTCGGCGGTGCGGGGGTCGGAGATGACATCGACGAAGGCGTCGTCGGCCTTGGCCGGCGGTGAGTACCGCGACGCCATGTTGAAGCCGTTGGTCGTCACCAGGACGGGCGCCCCCAGCTCGACCTGGTTGCGCACCAGCCACGGCGCCACCACCAGCGCCGCCGCCCCGGCCAGCACCAGGCCACGACGCCAGCCGAACCGCCACCACACCCAGAGCGCCAGCACGATCGCCAGCCCCTGGGCGCTCGGCCGGGTGAGCATGAGCAGGCCGGTGCCGGCGCCGGCCACCACCAGCGCCGGGTCCTTCCAGCGTCGGCGGAGGTCGCCGGCCGCCCACTCGACGCCTGACAGCGCCAGCACCACCACGAGCAGGAACAGCAGCGACAGCGGCTCGGTGAGCACGGTGGTGTCGTTGGCCAGGAGCGGCGGGTAGCCGACCAGCACGACGCCGGTGGCCACACCGGCCCACCGGCCCCCGAGGCGGCCGGCCAGCACCGCTCCGAGGACGACCACGAGGGTGCCGATGACCACGTTGACGGCCTGGGCCACGCCGATCGAGGGTCCCGTGATCGAGAAGACCAGGCCGAGCAGGGCCGGGAAGGCCGGCGGCCGGAAGGCGGTGTGGTGCATCTCCAGGAACGGGAAGGTGTCCGACAGCCCCTTGCCCTGGGAGACGTGCAGCGCGAGGTAGTAGTAGTTCCGGGCGTCGCTGGTCGGGACGTACCCGGGGATCTCGTGGACGATGTAGACGACCCGCACCACCACCGCGGCGGCGGCGAGCCACCCCAGCGCCAGCGGCGAGAGCGGCGATGCGTCCCGCCCGCGACCGGCGGCCACCCGCAGCCGTTCGCCGAGGCCGGAGATCAAGTCGGGCCGGGCACCGTGGGCGCGTCAGCGGCCGGCTGCTCGGGCCGGACCCGTGGCGCCGGGGTCGGCCGGCCGAACCCGCTCTGCTTCGCCCATCGGAAGAAGAGCACCGTGATGATGATCCAGAGGTAGAAGCCGCCGGCCAGCTTCATGATCAGCCCGGCCGCCTGCTGGTCGGAGATGACCGAGACGTTCCACATGCGGGGCTGGTGGTCGTACACCGCGTAGAGCGGGCCGGTGGCGAAGGTCATCCAGGCGCCGGGGACGGTCGGCACCACCGACATGAGGAACAGGTAGATCATCTGCAGCGGCAGCGAGATGCGCCACTCGGCGATCGGTCCGCACACGCACATCCACATCATCAGCGCGGTCGTGACGAAGACCAGGTGCAGCAGGAAGTGGAAGTAGGCGTAGTCGACGCTGGCGGTGACGATCGGCGACCAGTGGCTGCCGGCGCTCAGCAGGTTGAACAGCAGCCCGGCGAACAGCGGCCGGCAGGCCTTGCGGATCAGCTCGTAGGAGCGGGAGCCGGCCGGACCGATGACCAGCCGGGCCAGCCAGGAGGGGATGGCCATGAGGTACAGCGGCGGCACCACGAAGGTGAGCAGCAGGTGCTGCACCATGTGGAACGAGTACAGGTAGTCCTCGGCGATGTCGTGCAGCGGCCAGTCGGCGGCGATCCAGAGCAGGGCGGTGGCGACCACGAACAGCCGGAGCTGCTTGCGGGTGAGCACCGGCTCGCCCGGCAGCACCGCCTTCGGCCCGATGACCTTGACCGCGTAGGTGAAGAGCCCGACGACCGAGCCGACGAGCAGCCAGACCTCCGGGTGCGGCCGGAACCGCCAGACGTTCGTGGCCTCGACCGCGAGCACCACGACAGATCAGTACCGGAAGACGTGGAACGCGGTCAGGGCGGCGAGGTACACGCTGGCCGCCAGCAGCAGCCCGCCGTAGAACACCCGGGACAGCAGCCGGTTGTCGTAGCGCAGGTGCATGAAGAACCCGGCGACCAGGGCGAACTTGATGGCCATCACCACGAGCAGCGGGATCAGCAGGTACAGCCCCTTCAGCCCGTTCATGTACGACAGCGCCACCTCGATGGCGGTCAGCCCGGCCAGCACCAGGGCGACGATCACGTACTCGCGGTCGCCGGCGTGGCCGCCCTCGCCGGCGTGGGGATGGCCCTCGCCGTAGGTGACCGAGTGGCTGGTCAGGGGGTTCGGGGTGGTGGTCGGCTCGGTCATGGGCTTGCCCTTCTCAGGCGGGGACCAGGTACACGACGGTGAAGATCAGGATCCACACCACGTCGACGAAGTGCCAGTAGAGGCCGACGATCTCGACCGCCTCGGCCCGGTGGGCCGGCAGGCGCCCTCGCAGCGACATCACCACCAGCGACATCAGCATGATGATCCCGATGGTGACGTGCACGCCGTGGAAGCCGGTGAGGGCGAAGAACGCCGAGCTGGCGGCGTTGGTGGTGAAGCCCATGCCCTCCTTGACGAAGGCGGTGAACTCGAACACCTGACCCGAGACGAAGGTCGAGCCGAGCAGGGCCGTGGTGAAGAGCCAGGTCCGCATGCGGCGCTGGTCGCCGCGCTGGATGGCCGACACCGCCAGCACCATGGTGAGCGAGCTCATGAGCAGCACGAACGAGCTGATCGAGGTGAACGGGATGTTGTAGAGGTCGTGGGGCTTGGGCCCGACGACGTGCTTCTCCCGGTACAGCATGTAGGTCGAGATCAGCCCGCCGAACAGCAGGCACTCGGAGCCGAGGAACACCCACATGGCCAGCTTCTCGTTGGAGATGCCGGTGTTGGTGGCGTGCTGGTCGATCTCCTCGGTGGCGACGGTGACGCCGCTCACCGTCTCGTACTGGGCGACGGAGTCAGTCAACGAGCGCAGCCTCCTCGTGCTCGCCCTCGACCGGTTCGGCGCCTTCGGGCGCCTCCCCGCTCGGCGGCTCGTGGTGGTCATCGGTGCCCGCCTCGGGGTCGTCGGCCGGCTCCATGACCCAGCCGTAGATCGAGGCGACGACCATGAAGCCGCCGATCACGCACAGCCAGAGGTTGTAGATCAGGCCGTAGCCGATGATGGGCAGGCCGAAGGCCAGCACCAGCGGCCAGTACGACGGCGACGGCAGGTGGACGTGGTCGCCCGTCGGCTTCTGGGCCAGGTCGTTGCCGTCGGCGACCTTGATCAGGCGCCCGTCGTCGGCGGTGTCGTACTTGCGGTACCAGAAGTCGTCGAGGCTGACCACCGTCGGGACCGGGTCGAAGTTGTACTCCGGGGCGGGCGACGGGATGCTCCACTCGAGGCTGCGCCCGTCCCACGGATCGGCGTCGCAGGTCAGCACCCCGGTCTTCGAGGCCCGCTTGGCCGCCCGTCGGCTGAAGACGATGTTGGCCAGGAGGATGACCACCGAGGCAGCGATGATGAAGGCGCCGACGGTCGAGACGAAGTTCCAGAAGTTGAGCCCGTAGCCGTCCTTGTAGGTGTAGGTGCGGCGGGGCATGCCTTCGAGCCCGAGTATGTGCATCGGTCCGAAGGTCAGGTTGAACCCGATGAGCATCACCCAGAAGTTCACCTTGCCGAGCTTGTCGTTCAGGACGTAGCCGAACGCCTTCGGCCACCAGAAGTAGAAGCCTCCGAGGAAGCCGAGCAGCGCACCGCCGAACAGCACGTAGTGGAAGTGGGCGACGATGTAGTAGGTGTCGGTCTGCTGGGTGTCGGCCGGCGAGACGGCGTGGGTGACGCCGGAGAGCCCGCCGATGGTGAACATGGTGACCAGGCCGACCGCGAACAGCATCGGGGTCGAGAACTTGAGCTTGCCGCCCCACATGGTCCCGAGCCAGTTGAAGATCTTCACGCCGGTGGGCACCGCGATGAACATGGTCGACATCGAGAAGGCGGCCACCGAGATGGGGCCGATGCCCGAGGCGAACATGTGGTGGGCCCACACGCCCCAGCCCATGAAGCCGATGGCGATGCCCGGAGAACACCATGAACGGGTAGCCGAAGATCGGCTTGCGGCTGAAGACCGGGATGATCTCGGAGACCACCCCGAAGGCCGGCAAGATCATGATGTAGACCTCCGGGTGCCCGAAGATCCAGAACAGGTGCTGCCAGAGGAGCGGATCGGCCCCCTGCTTGGTGTTGAAGAAGTTGGCGTGGAACAGGCGGTCGAACAGCAGCAGGAACTGGGCGCAGGTCAGCACCGGGATGGCGAACAGCAGCAGGAACTGGGTGACCAGCGCCATCCAGGTGAAGACCGGCATCTTCATGAGCGTCATGCCGGGCGCCCGCATGTTGAGCAGGTGACGATCAGGTTGATGGCGCCGGTGAGCGAGGCGATGCCGGTGATCAGCAGACCCAGGTTCCAGAAGTCGATGCCGTGGGTCGGCGAGAAGGCGACGCCGGAGTTCGGGGCGTAGTTGAACCAGCCGCCGTCGGGGGCGTGGCCGAGCAGCCAGGCCGAGTTGAGCAGCAGGCCGCCGGCGAGGAAGCACCAGAACCCGAAGGCGTTCAACCGGGGGAACGCCACGTCGCGCGCCCCGATCTGCAGAGGGATCAGGTAGTTCATGAACGCTGCGCCGATGGGCATGACGACCAGGAAGACCATGGTCGTGCCGTGCATCGTGTACACCTGGTTGTACAGGTCGGCGCTCAGGAACTTGCCGTTCGGGGTGGCGAGCTGCAGGCGGATGAGCAGCGCCTCGACCCCACCGATGATGAAGAACACCATGGCGGCGGCGCCGTACATGATGCCGATCTTCTTGTGATCGACGGTGGTGACCCAGCTCCTCCAGCCCTTGCCGCCGCGGGGCCGGGTGAAGACGCCGAGGGGCTCCTCGGCCCGGCGATCGCCCGGCGGCAGGGCCAGCGTGTCGCCTTGGTATGCGGTGATCTCAGCCATGGGTGACCTCTACTTCAGCGTCTTGAGGTAGGCGATGACCTGGTCGATCTGGCTCTCCGACAGGTTCAGGTTCGGCATGCCCCGGCCGCCGGTGCGGCCCGGCACCCCGTTCGGTGCCATCGGCTTCTGTGCCGGCGGGTTGCGGAGCCAGTTCTTCAGGGCCGGCACGTTGAGGCAGCGGTCCTGGTCGGCCTGCTTCGTGGCCCAGTTCACGCCAAGCTTGGTGCAGTAGCCGTTCGGCCCGTCGTCGATGCGCAGGTCGAACAGCGCACCGGCGAAGGTCGTGCGGGTCATGAGGTGGGTCAGGTTGGGGGCCGCCCCCGAGACCTGGATGGTCGTGTCCGGCGTGTTGCCGTTCTTGATGCCGTGCAGCACGGTCACCTCGGCGTCGCCCTTGACCCCGAAGTCGGCCGCGGTGATCCGTTGCGGGTTGAAGTTCTTGTTGTCGAGGCCGTCGATCACGTGGCACTGCGAGCACTTGGCGCCGAGGAAGTACGACTGGCCGAGCGCGGCGGGCGTCTGGGTGCCCGACGGGTACTGGCCGGCCGCCTTCTTCTGCTGGTTGGCCGCCCAGGCGTCGAACTGGTCGCGGGGCAGCGAGATGGCCTTCATGCGCATGTTGGCGTGGGACAGGCCGCAGTACTCGGTGCACTGACCGACGTACTCCATCTCGTGGCCCACCTTGTCGGCCTGCAGCACGAGCGGCGAGTGGTGGTTGGGGACGGCGTCCTTCTTGCCGTTCAGCGCCGGGATCCAGAAGCTGTGGATCACGTCGCGGGACGTGATGGAGAGCTCGACCTTCTCGCCCTCGGGGATCACCAGGTCGTTGGCGGTGGTGATCCCGTCGTACTTGCCGTCGCCGTTCAGGTCGTAGCGGTACTCCCACCACCACTGCTGGCCGATCACCTCGACGTGCACCGACTTGGGCGGCGCCGACTTGGCCAGCGTGAAGATGGTGCTGATGGTGGGGATGGCGATCACGAAGAGGATCACCGCCGGCAGGATCGTCCAGCCGATCTCGAGGTTGGCCTTGCCGTGGATCTGCTTGGGCGAGGTCTCGTCGGAGAAGAACTCCTCGTCGTTCTTGGCCCGGTACTTCAGCGACAGGAACAGGGCGCCGCCGAGCACGATCACGAAGACCACCCCGGCCACCGCGAAGACCGGGTTGATCAGCTTGGCGATGTCGCGGGACTGGCTGCCGTGGGGCGAGAGGGTGGTCTGCTTGGTGCCACCGCAGGCCGCGGCGAGCAACGTCAGCGCGACCGTGCCCACCACCGCACGCCGGCGCCGGTGGGTGGGGCGAGCACCTCGGGGGCGATCACCGGGCATGGGCGGCTCTCCTGGGGACGGGCGCCGGGCGGACGGGAGGAGGCGGCTCATCGGGCCACCCCGGTGACGTGGCCGGGAGCGGTGGGCGGCGGGGCGCCCTCCTGCAACCCGGTCGTGTGCGACTTGTGCTTCTCGAAGGTGCGGGGACCGGTGGCGGCGGCGACCACCCCGCCCACCAGCACGACGAGCCCTCCGAACACGACGAGGCCGACGACCACGTTCTTGCTGATGCGCTCGCGGTTGGCGATGGCGACGGCCACCACCAGGATCAGCGCCGGCACCGCGCCGAAGATGATGTCGGCGCCGACCTCGGGCACCGCCAGCAGCACCCGGGAGATGGCCAACACGAAGAAGGCGATGGCGATCACCCCGATGACCGGGATCTCGACCGGGTTCATCATGCGGTTGCGGATGCGCTGGTTGACCGCCGGATCGCCGGTGGCCCGGTCGGACCAGGCCTTCACCGTCCACTCGACGAGGACCAGCACGAGGACGACCAGGCCGAAGACGAACAGGGCGGCATCGGTGACCAGGCCGACGATGGCGATGGCCACCCCGAAGGCGGCGAAGATCGGCACGTAGCTGGTGGTGCCTGGCGGCGCGAGGTCGGGAGCGGCGTCGGTGCGCGCCACCTGGGCCAGGGCAGCGGCGTTGTCGTCGCGGAAGGCGACCACCACGCAGCCGAGGAAGAAGGCCACCAGCGCCAGGCCCATCAGGATCCCGTAGCCGACGTGGTCGCCGACCGCGCCCTTGTACCCGAAGGTGAGGGGCCCGACGATCATCGAGATGATGCCGTCGTGCACCCCGCTGGCGGCGCCGTAGACGAGCGCGGCCAGGAACGAGAACAGCGCGACGCCGAAGAAGTACTTGGAACCGCTGGTGAACATGGGGGTCAGAGGCTCCCGGATCTCACTTGGTGACGTAGATGGCCAGCCAGACCGGCACGTACAGGGCGATGGTGGCGAACCAGAACAGGGCGGCGGCGGTCATGCCCTCGTGGTCACGGCTGTGGTACTCGCCGGCCAGGGTGCGGAAGGTCATCACCGAGGCGAAGACCAGGCCGGCGACGATGAGGGCGAGGTGGGCGCCGGTGATGGTGTAGATGAGCACGCCCTGGGTGGTCGAGGCGGGAAGGTGCATCTGGCCGTAGAGGAACGAGGTGTCCGTGATGGCGGCGATCCCGAACATGATGGTGATGGCCATGGCCAGCGTGGCGCCCTGGCGGTCGTCGTTGCGCACGGCGTAGACGCCCCACTGCATGGTGATGCCCGAGAGCAGCAGGGTGAAGAGGATCATGTTGCCGGGGGTCAGCGGGATGGTGGCGTCGACCGGCTTGCCCTGGACCAGCTCGGCCGCCTTGGGCAGCCAGACGCCGGGCTTCCCCGACGCCGGGTGGACCACGTTGTGGCGCACGGCGAGGTAGGTGCCGAGCAGGCCCGCGAAGACCATCACCACCGCGCCGATGACCAGGGCGGTGCCGGTCAGGAGCAGGCGGGGGCGGGCCGGCGGCGCCGCCGGCGCGTTCGAGAAGACCTCGGGGTTGGCGGTGGGCGCCGTCATCAGCTGCTCGCCTCCTCGGACCGGCGGGCGTCGAGGAGCGGTGCCTCGGACACCACCTCGGGCAGGGCCACGTCGAAGTTGTCGAACGGCGGCGGCGAGGTGGTGGCCCACTCGAGGGTGAGCCCGCCGTCCCACGGGTCGGGATCGCCCTCGTCGTCGCGGTCGGACCGCGAGCGGATGCCACCCAGCACGTTGACCACCGCGACCAGCGCGCCGAGGATCGCCAGCGCTGCGCCCGCCGCCACGACGGCGTTCAGCCCCTCGAAGCCACGGATCTTGTCGGTGCCGCTGCCGGCGGCGCCGGAGATCAGGTTCGGGAAGCAGTAGAGGACCGTGCCGCCGAGCAGGGCCAGCGCCGCCAGGTAGCCGAGCGGCTCGCGCACCGGGCGACCGGCGACCTTCGACGACCAGTGGTGCAGGCCGGCGATGGCCCCGATCAGGCCGGCCAGCAGCACGTAGCCGCTGACCGCCAGCGTCCAGACCGAGCCCTGCAGGTCGAAGGCGTCGACCGAGCCGACGGCCCCGGCCAGCACGCCGACGAGCAGCATCAGGTAGGCCGAGACGGCGAGGGCGAGGGGGCTGGTGAGCCGGAAGCTGCCCCGCCGGAGGGTGTCGGCGGCCAGGCCGCCGAAGAGCAGGAGCGGGATGACCGCCCCGAAGGCGGCGGCCACGAACAGCGGCTCGGTGAGCAGCTTCGGGTTGTCGAAGGTGGCGAGGTAGCCGCCGAAGCCGAGCACCGCGAAGGCGCCGATGGACGCCATGGCCGCGTTGTGGAGGCTCTGGCGGTGCCGGCTGGCGGTGACCACCACGTCGGCGACGATGCCGAGCACCGGCGCGGCGAAGGCGTAGATCTGCGGCTGGTTCATGACCCAGCGGACCCGCAGGAAGATGTCGGTGTTGGAGGCGAAGGCGAAGGACTCACCGGCGAAGCGGTGCCCGGTGTAGACGAGCAGCAGCGAGGACGCGAGCACCGGCAGCGAGAGCAGCCACACCCCGCCGGCGACGAGCATCGACCAGGAGAAGAGCGGCGTGCGGTTCAGCGTCATGCCGGCGGTGCGCAGGCCGAGCACGGTGGTGACCACGCAGAGGGTGGCGAGGGTGAGGCTGAGGACCAGGCCGAGCATCGACAGCGCCCACAGGTCGACGCCGGTCGAGGAGCCGCCCCCGGGGCCGCCGTTCATGGCGTAGCTCGCCACCACCAGGCAGCCGCTCAGCAGGAAGGCCCAGTAGGAGGCGGCGGCCGCCCGGGGGAAGGCCACGGTCTTCGCCCCGATCTGCAGCGGCACGACCAGCAGGGCCAGGCCGAGCAGCAGCGGCACCAGGAACAGCAGCGTGCCGGCGATCGACTGCAGGGTGAACACCTGGAAGTAGGTGTCGTTGGTGAGCAGGGTGTTGCCGGTGGTGCGGTCGATGCGGTCGATGGCCACCAGGAGGCCGCCCACGCCGGCCACCAGCCCGAACAGGAAGGCCGTGCCCATGTACAGCCGGCCGACGACCTTGTGGTCGACCGTCCCGACCACCGCGGCCAGCCCTCGGGGCGGCACGGCCGGCGCCGGCGCAGCGACGGGCTCGACCGGCGCCGATTCGGTCGCAGCGGGTGGGGTCTCGGTCAGAGCCATCTACGAAGGAACCTCATCGCTCACGGGATGAGCGTCGGCGGCGACGGCGCCAGGTCGGGGATTCGGTCACTCGACAGCCCGCAGAGCGGGCGGATCGTGGTCGTTTCGGTGCGGATCGGGACAATACACAGGCACTCGGGGCGCCTCGAAAACGCTGGTCACCACCCGATGCGGAGGAGCTGGTCGACCGCCATGGCCGCGAACAGCAGGGTCAGGTAGGTGATCGAGTAGTGGAACAGGGCCATGGCGGCCCGGGGGGACTCGGAGCGCAGCAGGCGGGCGGCGTACCAGGTGAACACCGCGCCGAGCAGCACCGCCGAGCTCAGGTAGACGGGTCCCATGTCGGCCACGGGGGCGAAGGCGAGGCTGAGCGCCCACAGGGCGCCGGTGTAGGCGAGGATGCGGATCGAGACCTGGCGCAGGCTCGTGACCACCGGCAGCATCGGCACCTCGGCGGCGGCGTAGTCGTCGCGGTACTTCACCGCCAGGGCCCAGAAGTGCGGGGGGGTCCAGATGAAGATGACGGCGAAGAGGACCACCGGCGCCCAGCTGAGGGTGCCGGTGACCGACGACCAGCCGATGAGGACGGGCACGGCGCCGGCGGCGCCCCCGATGACGATGTTGCTCTTCGACGTGCGCTTCAGCCACAGCGTGTACACGAACACGTAGAAGAGGCAGGCGGCGACGGCCAGCACCGCGCTCAGCAGGTTGACCGTGGTCCAGAGGAAGACGAAGGCCAGCACCTCGAGGCCGACGGCGAAGCGCAGCGCCGCAGCGGGCTCGATGGCGCCGGTGACCAGGGGGCGGCGCTTGGTGCGGTCCATCACCCGGTCGATGTCGCGGTCGACGTACATGTTGATGGCGTTGGCCCCGCCGGCGGCCATGGCCCCACCGAGGACGGTGGCGGCGATCAGCCAGATCGACGGGAGGCCCCGGGCCGCCACGATCTGGGTCGGGACCGTGGTGACGAGCAGCAGCTCGATGATGCGGGGCTTGGTCAGGGCCAGGTACGAGCCCAGGCGCTGGCGGATCGTCGATCCGAGCCCGGGGGATGCGGCAGCCGGCGTCGAGAGCTTGGCCATCCGCTGCACGGCCGCCAACCCTAGGTTCGGACCCTCTCCCGAGCACAACGCAGCCCCGCCTTCGTCCACCCGGCGGCTCGCCCGTACCATCGACGCCCGTGCGAAGGCTCCACGTGTCGCCCCGGGTCTACTCGGCCACCACGGTCGCCGCCCTGGTCGCCCTGGTGCTGATCGTGGTCACCGGCGGCGCCGTCCGGCTGACCGGCTCGGGGCTCGGCTGCCCCGACTGGCCGGTCTGCAGCGCCAAGCACTACGTCCCCACCTCCGACTTCCACGGCTGGATGGAGTTCGGCAACCGGCTGGTCACCGGCGCCGTCTCCATCGCGGTGGTGATCGCGGTGCTCACCGCCGTGCTGCGGGTCCCCCGCCGCATGGACCTGGTGTGGCTGTCGGTCGGGCTGGTGGTCGGCGTCATCGGCCAGATCCTGCTCGGCGCGGTCGTCGTCTACACCGACCTCAACCCCGTCGCCGTCCAGGGCCACTTCGTCGTCTCGATGCTCCTGGTGCTCGACGCGGTGGTGCTCGTCCACCGGGCCCGGCTCCCCGACCAGCCCGAGCGACGGGCCCCGGCCGACCCCGGGGTGCCCGACCTCCGGCTGCTGGCCCGGATCATCGTCGGGCTCACCGCCGCCGCGCTGTTGGCGGGCACGGTCGTGACCGGCGCCGGGCCCCACTCGGGTCAGAACGAGGGCAAGTTCGTCGAGCGCTTCGACGTCGCCGTCCGCGACGTGGCCCGGATCCACAGCTCCTTCGCCATCCTGCTCCTGCTCACGGTGCTGTTCACCACGTGGCGGCTGCGGCGCTCCGACGCCGGACCCCGGCTCATGAACCGGGCCGAGCTGCTGCTGGTGGCGGTGGTGCTGCAGGGCGTCGTCGGCTACGTGCAGTACTTCACCAGGGTCCCGCCGCTGCTCGTCGGTGTGCACATCCTGGGCGCCTCGGTGCTCTGGGTGGCGGCGCTCTGGTTCCTGCTCGGCCTGTCCGAACCGGCCACCGATTTGCGAGAATCGGCCCATGTCCGCCATGCCGAGCCCGCCCGCCCCGCGGGCGTCGGCGCCGGTGGAGGCGCCGGAGCAGACCTGGTCGCCGACCGATGAGGAGCAGGTCGAGCCGGACCTGCCCTGGATCGTCCTGGTCTGGAACGACCCGATCAACCTGATGGCCTACGTGGCCTACGTCTTCCGCAAGCTCTTCGGCTACAGCGCGGCCAAGGCCGAGCGCTTGATGCTCGACGTGCACGAGAAGGGCCGGGCGGTGGTCTCCTCGGGCACCCGCGAGGAGGCCGAGCGCGACGTCTTCCGGCTCCACGAGCACGGGCTGTGGGCGACCATGCAGCAGGACACCTGAGGGCGGTGGCCTGGTTCCGGCCCCGGCTGGTCAAGCGCCGCCGCGACGGGCGCTACGAGCTGGCCTTCGCCGACGAGCTCCGCGACCTGCTCGGGGCGCTCGCCGAGCAGCTCACCGCCATGCTCGACGAGGCACCCGACGACCCCTCGCTGCGTCGCCTCTTCCCCGCCGCCTACCCCGACGACCCCTTCCGCGACGCCGAGTACCAGGTGCTCTCCGGTGACCGCCTCCGCGACGGCCGCCGGGCCGGCTACGGCGAGCTGGCCGAGCTCTGCCGCAGGGAGACCCTGACCGAGGAGGAGCTGAGCACGGTCATGCGGGTCGTCAACGACCTGCGGCTGGTGGTCGGCACCCGCCTCGACGTGTCCGAGGAGGACGGCCCCCTCGACCACGTCCCCGACCCCGACGACCCCGAGGACCAGCTCCGCTGGCTCTACGAGGTGCTGACCATGGTCGAGGGCGAGGTGGTCGAGGCCCTCATGGGCTCGCTCTGACCCGGCGCCGGGTCAGCGGCACGCCTGGCGTGCGTCGGCGACGCCCTGGGTGATCTCCGGGGTCACGTCCTGGGACCGGAGCTGGTCGAGGCTCAGGTGGGTGACGATCTGGTCGCTGAAGCAGCGGGCCTCCTCGACGGTCACGCCCTCCTTGAGGGAGTCGACGGCGACCGACGTGCGGATGACCGGGACCTGGAGCACGTCGACCGGGCTGTTGACCGACGGCAGCGGGTTCGCCTCGCCCGGGTCGCAGAAGGTGGCGGTCAGCTCCGACCCGCTGCCGGTCACGGTGACCAGCTGCTCGGGGAGCAGGCCGAGCGCGTTGCGGAGCTCGTCGGCGTCCTTGGCGGTGTCGCCCACGTAGCGGTCGGCCATGCACACCCGCCCGTTCGAGCGGTAGGCGACGAAGTGGTCGCCGCCCCAGCCGTCCGCCGACACCAGCGCCGCCCTGGGATCCATGCGGGTGGCGAGGACGAGGTACCAGCCGGTGGCGCCGAAGGTGTCGTCGTCGAGCACTTCGGCGCCCTTCGGCGCCGGCGGCGCCTTGACGTCCCGGGGCGCGTCGCGGTCCAGGTAGGTGAACGGGTCGAGGAGCTGCTCGTCGGACGCGGGCGGCTCGGTCAACGCCTGGTCGATCTCGCGGTTGCCGCCGTCGTGGTCGAGCAGCGACACGAAGCCGGACCCCAGGTCGTAGGGCGCCTCGAACAGCGCCGACAGCGCCGGGGGCACGGTCCGGTCGAGCTTCCTGGTGGCGTCCTCGGCCTCCTTGTCCTGCTCGGCGACGTAGGACGTGCGGTCGGCGTCGCTCAGCGACTGCACGTACTCGTCCTCGATGCGTCGGGCGTCGCCCTCCCCGACCGAGCGCAGGGCCATCGCCTGGGTGCTCGGCAGGGTGGCGAGCCGCTCGAGGCCGAAGTGCTGGTCCTGCAGCACGTGGGTCAGCTCGTGGGCGAGGGTCACGCGCAGACCCACCGACATGGCCGTGCCCCGCACGTAGATGCGCTGGTCCTCGGAGCTGTAGAAGGCGAGTGTCCCGGTGTCGCTCAGATCGTCGCCGGCCGCCTTCAGGTCGACCTTGCCCTGGACCAGGCCGGTGGCGCGCAGCTCACCGACCTGCAGGTCGAGGGCGTCCTGCTCCTTCTTCTTGTCAGCCGTGCTCGACGCGGAGTTGTCCGGGCCGTCGGTCGTGCGCGTCTTGGCCGAGTACTGGGCGGGCGTGAGGAACTCCACGTACACCGGGTGCGTGAAGTCGAGACCGCGCTTCTGCGAGACCCACTGCGCCAGCGCGGCGACCCTCGGGTCCCAGCGGTCCGGGTGGGAGGGGCCGGTCTCGTGGTGCAGCCAGACCAGCCCGCCGGCCACCAGGGCGACGACCACGACCGCTCCGGCCACCACCAAGGGGAAGAGGCTGGCGGCGCGGCGTCGACCCGGTGGCGGACCGACCGGCGGCGGGCCGAACGGCGGCGCGCCCACGGGCGGCGGGCCGACGGGTCCGAAGCCGGCGGCACCGGACGGTCGGCCCCAGTCTCCGGTGGGGTCGAAGTGCGACGGCGAGGCCGGGCGCCCCGCCGTCGCGCCACCAGCCGGCTGGGGCGGTGGCCCACCGGTGAGCGTGGGAGGCCGAGGCGGACCGCTGGCGAACGGGGGTGGTGGCCCGACCTCGGACGACTCGCTCGACCGGGCCACCTCGTCGCCAGCCGGTTCGCCGGTGGCCGGCGGGTCGCCGGTCGGGCCGACCCAGAACAGGCCACCGGAGCCGGACGCCGGCGTGGAGGTCGGAGGGTCAGCCACGTCGGGGGCGGGGGCGGCCGCCTCGGTGGAGCCGGCGCGCCACGCCGAGGGCGGCATGGGCAGGTCGGCACTCCGGCCGGGGGCCCCACAGGCCGGGCAGGGGCCGGGAGCCTCGATCGGACGACCGCAGGCCGAGCAGTTCCGTTCCGCCATCCTGCCGCTCCTCGTCCATCAGCTCGGTCCCCACGCCGGTCGTGGTCGCCCCAGCCGCCGCCCCCCATCCTTGTCGGTCGACCGACGCCCGAGCGTGAGGGCGGGCCACGCTGCCGGGAACCGGCCGGCCGCCGGCGACGACCCCTTGGGGTGAACACCCCGCTCGTGGCGGACACCGTGGCGGCGGGGGTCGCACCCGCCCACCAGCCTCCGGAGGTCCCGATGTCCCGTCCCGCTGCGCTCCGTGTCCTGGTGGTCGCCGGCGCCCTGCTGCTCGGTGGCTCGCTGGCGGCGTGCAGCTCGTCGGGCTCGACCCGCACCTCGTCGGCCGACTCGTCCGCCACCGGGTCGGCGGCCTCGGGCTCGTCGAGCACCTCGTCCTCCAGCGGCTCGTCGACCGGCACGTCCTCGTCGACGGGCACGTCCTCGTCGAGCGACTCGTCGAGCGCCCAGGGCAAGCTGATCGACATCACCGCCAGGAACGGCACGGTCGTCGGGGGCGTGAAGACCGTCGACGTGAAGCTCGGCGAGAAGGTCACCATCCGGGTCACCAACGACAAGGCCGAGGAGATCCACGTCCACGGCTACGACCTGAAGAAGGACATCGAGGCGAACACGCCGGGCGAGATCACCTTCACCGCCGACATCCCCGGCCAGTTCGAGGTCGAGCTCGAGCACGAGGGCCACAAGCTGGTCACCCTGTCGGTGTCGTGACCGCCGCTCGCCCGTGACCGCCCTCCGCCCCGGGTCGTGACCGTCGGCGTGCTCGCCCTCCTGGCCCACGGCGTCGGGTCCCGTGCCGACCTGCCCGTCCCCGTCGCCCTGTTCGCCTACGGCGCCGGGTTCGCCGTCTTCATCAGCTTCGTCGCCCTCGGCGCGCTGTGGCGGACCGCCCGCCTGCGGGAGGCGGCCGCCGGTCGGGAGCTGCCCGAGGTCGTCCAGCGCCTGCGCCGCCCGGGCTTCGTGGTGCTGCGGGGCCTCGGGCTCTTCGCCTACGGGGTCACCTTCTACGCCGCCGCCTTCGGGTACAACGACGCCACCTCGAACATCTCGTCACGGGCGCTGTGCGTCGTGTTCTGGGTAGGGGTCCCGATCCTGTCGGCGCTGATCGGGGACGTGTGGGCGGCCATGAACCCGTTCGACACGCTGGCCCGGCTGCTCCGGATCCCCGAGACGACGTCGCGGCAGCCGCCCGGGCAGTGGACCGCCGCCCTCTTCATCCTCTCCTACGTCTGGCTGGAGCTCTGCTACTACAACGCCTGCAACATCCCCCGGGTCATCGCCCTCTGGCTCGGGCTGTACTCGCTGGCGGCCATGGGCGGCGCGGTGGTGTGGGGCCGGCGGTGGCTGCGCTACGGCGAGGGGTTCGCCGGGCTGCTCGCCCTCATCGCCCACATCGGCCCGATCTTCCGCGACGAGCAGAGCGGTCGCCTGCGGGCCCGCTGGCCGGGCACCGGGCTGGCCCGGATGCCGGTGCTCCCCGGCACGGTCGCCCTGGTGCTGGTGACCCTCGGGTCGACGACCTTCGACGGGTTCAGCCGCTCGAGCATGTGGTCGAGCGTCGTCGGCCAGCGCTACGGCTGGACCCTCACCATCTACAACTCGGTCGGCCTGGTCTGGGTGGTGGGGCTGGTCACCGCGGCCTACCTGCTGGCCACCCGGGTCACGGCCAAGACCGTCGGCGAGCCGTCGAGGACCGCGGCGGAGCGGTTCATCCCGTCGCTGGTCCCGGTCCTGCTGGCCTACGCCATCGCCCACTACTTCTCGCTGCTCGTCTTCGAGGGCCAGAACGTCGTGGCCCAGCTGTCCGACCCGTTCGGCAACGGGTGGGACCTGTTCGGCACCGCCTTCTACACGGTGAACTACCGGGCCGTGTCGCCCCGGACGATCTCCTACGTCCAGGTCGGGGCCATCGTGGTGGGCCACGTGCTCGGCATCACCGTCGCCCACGACAAGGCCCTCGAGGCCTACACCAAGGCCAAGGCGATCGTGTCGCAGTACCCGATGCTGGCGGTCATGGTGCTCTACACCGTCGGGGGCCTCGGGCTGCTGCTCGCCGCCTGATCGCCGGGTGCCGGCGCGAGGGCCGCTGGTAGCGTCGACCGCCGCTCGCCCCCATCGTCCAGCGGCCTAGGACGCCTGCCTTTCACGCAGGTAACACGGGTTCGAATCCCGTTGGGGGTGCCAACCGGGCGGCCGGCCCCGGCGACGATCGAGGACCGTGCCGGCGTGCACCGTGGTGGTGCAGGACCGCACGGTTCGCCGCCGTTCAGCGGGTTCGGTCAGTACTCGCCCTTGACCACGAAGTAGGAGCCGCGGATGGTGCCGGCCAGCTTCGACTTCTGGCGGGCGAACTTGAACCTGTCGGCCAGCTCGTCGGGGATCTCCATGCCGTCGGAGAGCTTGAAGCCGACCGCCCGCTTCTTCGGGTCGTCGAGGGTGTACATCAGGTTGATCGAGAGCCCGCTCTCGTAGAACACGTAGTCGAAGCGGATGCCCTCGACCTGGAAGGTCGTGGCCTCGAGCGGCTTCGACGCGATCTCGATGTCGCGCTCCTGCAGGACCCGGGCCACCCGCTCGACGGCCTCGGTGGCCTCGTCGGCCGGCTCGACGGTGAAGGCGTGGTCGTACTTGTTGGAGAAGTAGCGGGCCTCGTTGGCCCGGAGCCCGGCGAGGGCCTCGGCCACGGGCGAGGACTCGAGCCCCTCGATCGAGACGTTCTCGAAGTCGACGACGTGCGACATGGCCACCCTCCCCGGCGACGCCGACGGTCACCTCGGGACGGCGACCCTACCGGCGCGGGACACGACCGTCGGGCGTAGGCTCCCGGCAACGGGTGGAAAGGCACGGGTGCGAACATGGGCGAACGACACGCGGCCATCGGCCGAGCGCGCCGGCTCGGCCGGCTCTCGATCGGGCTGGTCCTGGTGATGGTGGCGGCACAGGGGGTGGGCGCCGATCCGGCCGCGGCCGCGCCGCCGATCACCGAGTACGTGCCGCCCACCGCGTCGAGCGGGCCGCTGCAGATCACCAGCGGCCCCGACGGCGACGTCTGGTTCACCGAGACGGACGCCAACCAGGTGGCCAAGGTGTCCCCGACCGGCACCTTCACCGAGTACGCCGTCCCGACGGCGAACAGCGGGCCGGACGGCATCGTGGCCGGACCGGACGGCAACCTCTGGTTCGCCGAGTCGAAGGTGGGCAAGGTCGCCAGGATCACCACCTCCGGGACCGTCACCGAGTACCCGCTCTCCAGCGCGGGCAGCGATCCCGAGGGCATCACCGCCGGCCCGGACGGCAGCCTGTGGGTCACCGAGCGCGACGCCGACAAGATCGCCAAGGTCACGACCGCCGGCGTGGTCACCGAGTACGCCGTCCCCACCGCCGCCAGCATCCCCGAGCTGATCGTGCCCGGGCCCGACGGCAACCTCTGGTTCACCGAGCTGACCGGGAACAACGTCGCCAAGATCACCACGAGCGGCACCGTCACCGAGTACCCGGTCCCCACCGCCGGCAGCTACCCGACCGGCATCGCGGTCGGCGCCGACCACAACCTGTGGATCACCGAGCAGTCCGCCAGCAAGGTCGCCAAGGTCACCACCGCCGGCGCGGTCACCGAGTACCCCCTGCCGACCACCGGGAGCGGCCCGCTCGGGATCGCCGCCGGGTCCGACGGCAACCTGTGGGTCGCCGAGATCGAGGCGAACCAGGTCGCCGTGGTCACGACCGGCGGCACCGTCACCGAGTACGGCGTGCCGACGTCGGCGAGCCGGCCGGGCTTCCCGACCAGCGGCCCCGACGGGAACATCTGGGTCACCGAGTACAGCAGCGGCAAGATCGCCACGTTCGGGGTCGGGTCGGCCACGAGCTGCGGCACCACCCAGGCCCGGTGCGTGGTCGACCAGCTCTACCGCGACCTGCTGCACCGGCCGGCCGAGACCGGCGGGCTCGACTTCTGGGCACCGGCGGCCGGTGACGCGGCCGGGCGCAGCAACGTCGCCCGGATGATCGCCGTGCGGCCCGAGGGACGGCGCACCTTCGTCGACGACCTCTACCAGCGGGCGCTCGGGCGGCCGGCCGACACCGCCGGGCTGACCCACTGGACGAACGCCCTGCTCGGCGGGACCAGCGAGTCGACCGTCCTGGCCGGCGTGTACGGCTCCCACGAGCGCTACGTGCGCGCCGGTGACACGGACCCGGCCTTCGTCGACGCGCTCTACGCCGACACGCTGGGCCGGACCGCCGACGCCCCCGGACGCTCGTACTGGCTGTCGAGGCTGGCGGCCGGGACCTCCCGGGTCGACGTGGCCCTGGCCTTCGTCACCAGCAACGAGGGCGACGGCGTACGAGCCGCGCTCGTCTACCAGCAGATGCTGGGTCGGGCCCCGACCGGCGGGGAGCGGTCCGCCGGCACCACCCTGATCCGCTCGTCGGGCGAGACCGCCCTCATCGGCGCCATCGCCTCGACCACCGGGTACTTCGACCGGGCCCAGCTCGACCGGACGACCTGACCGGCCGGCGCCGCCCGTGGGCGGCGGCGCCCGACGCTCAGTGGACGGTGGCGAGCAGGGCGCCGACGGTCGGGTCGCCGGCGACCTCGAAGCCGGCCTCGGCGGCCAGCCGGCCGAGGTCGCCGTACCGGGTGAGCCAGTCGCCGTAGGCGTAGACGACGACCTGCTTGGCCGACGAGGCCAGGCGCTCGCGCAGCCGGGCCGCCGGCGCGGCGTCGACCTCGAGCAGGCGTCCGGGCATCACCACGGCGACGGCGAAGGGCGCGGCCTCGTCCCACGCCACCTCGAACAGGTCGCCGGCCAGGAAGGCCTCGGCGGCACCCGGGTGGAGGAGCCGGGCGTGGGCGATCCGCTCCGGGTCGACGTCGACGCCGTGCGGTTCGACGCCGGGGGCCGCCGCGCAGAGCCGTTCGAGCAGGGCGCCGTTGCCGCACCCGAGGTCGAGCACGCGGCCGCCCCCGCCGGCGAGGGCCTGGACGACGGCATCGACCACCGGTCGGTGGGCCTCCTCCATGGCGGCGACGGAGGGGAACCCGTTGTCCGATGCGTACCAGCTGCGCTCCTCGCGGAGGCCCTCGGCGTTCTCGAGGCCGCGCCGGAAGCCACGGCTCCCCCGCAACCGGAGCGTCACCGGCACCGAGAACGGGAACGCCAGCCCGTTCACCCCCTCGACGGGGTGGCGGTCGCCGCGTCGCCGCACGACGTAGCGGCGGGCGGTGGCGTCGGTGCGGGTCGACACCTTCAGGATCGGGGTCTTGACCTCGGCGATGCCGTGCAGCGCCGACCACTCGACCGACCACGACAGGATCTCGAGCAGCCAGTCCATCTCCTGGCCGAAGCCGACGTCGCGCCCCACCGCCACGAGGCGGCGGCCGAGGTCGACGGTGGCCTCGCAGTCGGTGCGGCAGGGCAGGTGGGGCACCGTCCGCACCCCCATCCAGCGCCACAGGATGTTGGCCTCGGGCGGTCCGGCGACCTCGACCTCGGTGGCGGCGGCGGTCGCGGCGGCGGTGGCGGCGGCCATGGGCCAGGTGGTGTCGACCATGGCGTCGTCGACCCAGACGCGCTCGAAGAAGTCCCGGCAGCAGGCCGGGTAGCCGAGGTGGTCGCCGATGGCCTGCTGGTCGCCCGCGTCCCAGGCGGCCTTGAAGGTGACCACGTCGGCCGGACGACCGACCACGAACCGGAACTGGAACGGCTCGCCGGGCCGGAGGGCGACGCCGGTCGACGAGTACGGCTGACCGGGCACGCCGGTCATCTCGACCGGCAGGGCGCTCAGCCCGGCGCCGGCCCACTCGGCGCCCCGGTCGAGGAAGTCCTCGGGGGAGCTCATGGTCACCGCGCACCGCCGGACGCCGGCGAGCACGGCGCGCCACTCGACCTCGGCCCACGCGGCGGAGACCCGCCCCAACCGGGGCCGCCAGGTCTGCTCGGCGTGGTCGCTGACCCACGCCAGCCGGGTGAAGTCGGGGAGGGTGAAGTCGAGCCGGTCGGCGGCGAAGCCGGCGGCGTCGGCGGGGGGCGCCGCGGCCGTGGCGACCGACGGCTCAGGCATCGCCGTGGGGGATGTCGCCGTGGGGGACGTCACCGTGGGTCGACCCGCCCGCGCCGTCACCCCCGGCGCCGGTCCCTCCGTCCTTGCCGGCCGCGACCCAGCGCCGCGTCCCGGCGATGGAGAGCGTCCGGCCGCTGCTCCACAGCTCCACGAACGCCTGCTCCAGGTCGACCCGCTCCGGGCTGGCCGAGAGCGGCTGCTCGCCCTGGTCGAGCAGGTCGTCCTCGAGCCGACGGAACAGGCCCTTCCACAGCTCGCACTGCTCGCTGCGGTTCCGCCAGTCGCCGTCGATCGAGGTACCCGGGCACTGGCCCTTGCACATCAAGAAGAACCGGCAGCCGGCGCACCCGCCCGCCTCCTGGGGCGTGAGGTGCAGGGCGAGGTAGCGCTCGAAGCCCTCGACCGGGGCCTTCACGAAGTCGATGCCGTCCTTGTTGGTGCGCCCGCAGTTGCTCGACTGGCCGGTCCCCTCGACCCCGCGCACCGCGTGGGTGGTGTACGGGTCGCAGGCGTTCCAGACGCAGGTGGTCGAGTCGTCGTCACCCAGGAGCAGCCGGCGCATGTCGGTGAACACGTCGAGCCGCAGCGACGGCAGCTCGCGCTCGAGGTCGGCGAAGCTGGCGAAGGCGACCAGGTTCTCCTCGGTGGTCAGGGCGTAGGCGGCGCCGACATCGTCGCCGTCGACCTCGAGCACGTGGAGCCGGACCGAGGTGATGCCCATGCCGGCCAGCTTCCGGAGCCAGTCGTGCATGATCGGCAGCTTGTCGGCGGTGGCGTTGCCCCGGTGCAGGGTCACGATCAGGCTCGGGGGGATGCCCTCGGCGCACAGCCGCTCGATGGCGGCGTGGGTGCGGGCGGTGTCCTCCCGGGTGCGGGACAGGCTGCCGCTCCAGCGCACGTCGTTCAGGGCGACCGGGCCGTCGACGGAGATGCCGACGCTGACCTGGTACCGGTGGAACATCCGCACGTGGTCGTCGTCGACGAGCACGCCGTTGGTCTGGATGCCGTTGCTGCCGTAGCGCTCGAGGCCCCACGACCACAGCTGCTCGAGGTCGTCCTTGGGGACCAGCAGGGGCTCGCCGCCGAAGAGGGTGAAGGGGCCGCCCTCGCGCTCGACCGCCGCCTTCATGGCGTCGAGGTCGTAGCTCCGCGGGACGTTGCCGGCGTCGCGCTCGGGGGTTCTGGTAGCAGTACTGGCACTGGATGTTGCAGGCGACGCCGGTGGGGCGGAGCTCGACGGTCATCGCATCCTCCGGGTGCCCGTTGGCTGGTTCACGGCTCGGCGGTGGTCGGGCGCACGCCGGTCAGGACGAGCGGTCGGCGTGCGGTGTGTCGCCGTGGCCGGTGTCGACGTGGGCGGTGTCGCCGTGGGAGCTGTCCTCGTGGCTGCCGGGCACGGACACGGTGCTGTCGGCGTGGAACCCCGAGTCGGCGTGGTCGGTGAAGGCGTCGATGTCGTTGTGGGTGGTGCCGTCCGGGTGGATGACGATGGTGCCCCGGCTGGTCTGGTCGGTGTGGGGCCCGCTGTCGTCGTGGATGGCGCGCGCCGTGCCCTCGGTGTCGGCGTGGGGCGTGTCCACGTGGGCGGTGTCGACGTGGGTGGTGTCGACGTGCGGCGTGTCGGTGTGGGTCGCGGTGTCGCCGTGGCCGCCGTCGCCGTGCCCCGAGTCGCCGTGGCCCGTGTCGCCGTGGGTCGGTTGGACCTGGCCGGCATCGGCGTGGTCGGTGTCGGTGTGGACCCCGTCGGCGTGGCTCGTGTCGGCCTTGCCGGCGTCGGTGTGGTCGGCGTGGTCCTTGTGGGTGCCGGTGTCGGTGTGGTCGCCGTGCCTGCCCTTGGTCGACGACGAGCTGCCGCTGCACGAGGAGACGACGGCGGAGACCGACAGCACGACCGGCACCGACATCCCCGCCCTCAGGATCTCCCGTCTCGAGAAGGCGCGCCGACGCGCCTCTCGATCCCGGTCGTCCTCCGCGTTCCCGTCATCCATGGTCGCCCTGCCCGTGGGCCGTGTGGAACCCATCGCCACACGTTCCTTCGCCCGAAGTGGGCGCGATGCTACTGCACCTCGGCGATGTCCACCACAGGATCCGCCGAGGCCGGGCTCAGCTCGGTCGGGAGGAGCGGCGGCGGCCCGAAGCCGGCCGGGGGTGCCGGCGGTCCGCCGGGCGCGAGGACGCCTTCGACCCGGGGCGACCCCCGGCCGAGCCCTGCCGTGACGACGCCGTGCCGTTTCGCGAGGACGAACCCGACCGGGCCGACCCCTTCGACGACGAGCCCCTCGACGAGCCGTGCCGGGACGTCGAGGACTTCGACGGGCCCGAGGACCGCTGGCGCGCCGGCGAGCCCCGTCGGCGGGCCGGGGCAGGGGCCGACGGCCGGGTGGCGGCCTCGAACGCGGCGAGGTCGGCGTCGACGCGACGACCGGGGGCGAGCTGGCGGAGCAGGGGGTGGCCCGGCCCGAGGGTGGTGACGGTGGGGGCGACGCCGGCCTTGCGGCCGAGGGTCTGCACGTCGCGGTGCTGGTCCTCGGTGGCGAGGGTGACGACGGTGCCGGCCGCGCCGGCCCGGGCGGTGCGGCCCGAGCGGTGCAGGTAGGACTTGTGCTCCACGGGCGGGTCGGCGTGCACGACGAGGTTGACGTCGTCGACGTGGATGCCCCGGGCGGCGATGTCGGTGGCGACCAGGGTGGTGGCCGTGCCGTCCCGGAACGCGACCAGGTTCCGGGTGCGCGCCCCCTGCGACAGGTTGCCGTGCAGCTCGACCGCCGGGACGCCGGCCGCCACCAGCTGGCGGGTGAGCTGCTTGGCCCGGTGCTTGGTGCGGGTGAAGACGAGCGAGCGGTCGGGGCCGGAGGCGAGGTCGACCAGGACCGCCAGCCGATCGGCGCGGCTGACGTGGAGGACGTGGTGGTCCATGGCGTCGACCGGGGAGGTCTCGTCGTCGACGTGGTGGACGACGGGGTCGGTGAGGAAGCGCCTGACGAGCCCGTCGACCGCCCGGTCGAGGGTGGCGGAGAACAGCAGTCGCTGCGCCCGCTTCGGTGTCGACGCCAGGATGCGGGTGACCGACGGCAGGAACCCGAGGTCGGCCATGTGGTCGGCCTCGTCGAGCACGGTGATCTCGACGGCGTCGAGCCGGAGGTGGCCGGCCCGCTGGAGGTCCTCGAGGCGACCCGGGCAGGCGACCACGATGTCGACGCCCCGCCGGAGGGCGTTGATCTGGGGCTTGTGGGGCACGCCGCCGAACAGGGTCACCGTGCGCAGGTCCCGTCGCTGGGCGAGCGGACGGATCGTCTCGTCGATCTGGCGCACCAGCTCACGGGTCGGGGCGAGGATCAGCGCCCTCGGGGCCCGCTGGCCCTTGGTGGCCGACGCGGAGGCGCGGACCACGACCGGGAGGGCGAAGGCCAGGGTCTTGCCGGAGCCGGTCCGGCCCCGACCGAGCACGTCCCGACCGTCGAGGACGTCGGGAAGGGTGGACGCCTGGATCGGGAAGGGCTCGGCGATGCCGTCGCGACGCAGGACCTGGCACAGGTCCTCGGGCACGCCGAGGGCGGCGAAGGACGTCGAGGGATCGGGATGGGTGGCCGTGCGGCCGCGAGAGGGGCGGTCAACCGCCATGGAAGGACTCCAGTCCTGAGGTCCGCTTGACAGCGCATGCCGTGCAGCGGCCAGCCCGATCGCCCGGACCGACGCCGACGGTCACAGACACCTCAGCGGGAGCGCCCGATCTGGGCGCTGGCGCCACGCTAGCGGCGCCTGGGCCCCACCACGCGCTCCTGGCGCCGTCGCAGGCCCGCCGGCACCGGCCCGGCGACCGGGACGGAGCGGTCGTAGGGTCCCGCCGATGAGCGACGCGACGACCTCCTCCCGCGCCGAGGACTGGCGCAGCCGGGGCTCGCACCTCACCTGGGCCCCCGCCGACGGGAGCGCCGAGCCGGTCCAGGTCTTCCACCTCGAGCTGGGCGACCCCGAGGCCCCGCCGCTGGTCCTGGTGCACGGCTTCCCCACCTGCAGCGTCGACTGGTTCGACGTGGCCGAGCGGCTGGTCGACCGCTTCCGCATCTGCGCCCTCGACTTCCCCGGCTACGGGTTCTCCGACAAGCCGCCCGGCTGGGGCTACAGCCTCCAGCGCGACGCCGAGCTGCTCGAGCACTACCTGGCCGACGTGGTCGGCATCGGCTCGGCGGTGGTGGTCGCCCACGACCGCGGCGACAGCGTCGCCCTGGTCCACGCCGACAACGTGACCGCCGGCCGGTCGCAGGTGGCCGTCGAGCACCTCGTGCTCTCGAACGGCAACGTCTTCCTGCCGCTCTCGAACCTCACCGACGCCCAACGCCTGATGCTCCACAACCCCGAAGTGCTCGACCGGCTGACACCCGAGCTGCTGGCGGCCGGCATGGGCATGGCCACCTTCACCCCCCGCCGCAGCCCCGACGACCCCGAGATCCAGGCCCTGGCGGCGACCTTCGCCCACCAGGACGGCCCCGCGGTCCTGCACGACACCATCCAGTACCTGGTCGAGCGCTCGGTCGACGAGGAGACCTGGATGCGGTCGCTGGCCGCCACCGACGTGCCGACCACGGTCGTGTGGGGCGTCTACGACACGGTCGCCCCACCCCGGGTCGCCCTGCACGTCTGGCACGAGCACCTGGTCTCCAAGCCGGGTCGCAACGCCATCTACCTCGTCCCCGGCGCCGACCACTACGTGCAGAACGACCGGCCAGACGCCTACGTCGAGGTGCTGCTGCACGCCCTCGACTCGGACGACGACGTCCCGCCCGGCCCGCTGAGCGACGCCCTCGACGCCCCGCTCCTGGTCGACCGGTCCCGTCCCGGGCTGCCCGACGCCGGCGAGCTGCTCGCCCGCCGGGCTCCGGTCCCCGAGTAGCGCCCGCCGGGCCCGGACACGGCGGCCGGCCGGCGCCGACGTCCGTCACCCGAGCTCGTCGAGCACCTCGGCCATCTCGCGGCGGAACCGGCGCAGCTCCGTGCGGTGGGCGGCGGAGAGCGACTCGAGCACCGTCGCCCCCCGGTCGGTCAGGGCCAGGCGCTGGCGCCGGGCGTCGCTGGGGTCGGCGAGCCTGGTCACCAGCCCGGCCGCCTCGGCCCGGTCGACCAGCTCGACGGTGGAGTGGTGCCGGTGTTGCAGCCACCGGGCCAGGTCACCGATCGACGGCGGCTCGCCGTCGGGGAACCCCCGAACGGCGAGGAGGAGCTGGTGCTGGCCCGGCGTCAACCCCGCCTCGCGCGCCGCGTCCTCGGAGAACCGGAGGAAGACCCGGAGGGCGTAGCGGAACCGGGCCAGCGCCTGGTACTCGCCGTCGGCGAGGGCCCGCTCGGCCGGGTGCTCGGCGGCGCGGTCAGCCGGGGCCATCGTCGCCGCCGGTCGGTGAGACCTCGGCCAGCGGGTCGGCGCGGCGGCGCTGGCTGGCGATCAGGCCCACCCTCGAGGTGAGCAGCAGCGCCACGACCGACGCCACCAGCGTGGTCGGCAGCAGGGCGACGCCGGCCATCTCGGTCACGACGAGCACCGACCCGAGCGGCGTCTTGGTCACGCCGACGCAGCAGGCGACCATCGCCGCGGCGATGAGGACGGTGCCGTTGGTCGACGGGGCGAGGAGGTGGGCCGCCGACCCGAGGCAGGCCCCCATGAAGAACAGCGGGATGATGAAGCCGCCCTTCCACCCGCCGGCGACGGTCACCGCCGACGCCACCAGCTTGGCGGCGGCGGCCAGCAGCAGGGTGCCGACCGCGAGGCCTCCGGCGGCGACCGTCCCGAGCTGGGCCTCGCCGAAGGTCAGGGCGAAGGGCGAGACCCAGGCCAGGAGGGCCAGGACCAGCCCGGCCAGCGGCGCCCGCCCCCACGCGGGCACGGCCCGAGCGGCGGTGCCGAGGCCCTGGCACAGGAGGGTGAAGGCGACCGCCACCACCGCGCCGCCGCACCCGCACAGCACCGCCCACACCAGATCGAGGCGGTGCACCGTCCCGAGGGCCGGGAAGGTCCAGACCGGTTCGATGCCCGCGCCGGCCAGCACGACGAAGACGGCGTAGCCGCAGAGCGCACCGACCACCGACGGCAGGAGGGCCTCGTAGTACTCGAGGCCGCGCCGGTGCAGGATCTCGAGGGCGAAGACCGCCGAGCCGAGCGGCGCGCCGAACAGCACGGTGAAGCCCGCCGCCATGCCGGTGATGGTGACGATGCGGCTGTGATCAGGGGCGAGCCGGAGGCGGCCGGCGGTCCACGAGCCCAGGGTGCCGGTGGTCTGCACCAGCGGGGCCTCGGGACCCAGCGCGCCACCCGAGGCGACGCACAGGAGCGACACGGGGAGGAGCGAGCGCAGGCCGCGCACGTCCTCGCTCCGGCCGGAGACGTGGATGTTGTCGACCAGCAGCTCGACCCCACCCGACCCGCCCAGCCAGGCGACGAGCCCGGCGACCGCGGAGCCGACGCCGACCAGCACCAGCCCGTGGACGAGCAGCGAGGAGCGATCGGGCCACAGCCCGTGCTGGAGCAGGTGGAGCACCAGCAGGTAGGCGGCGCCCACCGCCCCGCCCACCACACCGGCGGCCACCACGACGAGCTGCAGCCGGGCGGCCTCCGGCACCCTCGGCTTCGTCACCCGGAATATCGTACCACGATACTTCCGGCGGCCCGGTGCCGACGCTGTTGCGATTCCCAGGCCCTGTCCGAGGAGGTGCACCAGGCGATGGTCGCCCGCGGCTACCGGGGCGACGCCCGCACCCTCGACCGGTGGCGTGTCGGCCTCGCCGAGCTGGTCTGGATCGCCGGCAGCACCGTCGCCGCCGGCGCGCTGCTCGGCCTCGACCGGGCCCTCCCCCGGTGACCGACGTCGACCCGACGGTCCTCGAGGCGACCGCCGTCAGCTACACCTACCTCGAGCGGTTCCCGGCCCTCGACGCGGTCGACCTGGTCGTGCGGCCGGGTGAGCGGGTGGCCCTGCTCGGCGCCAACGGGTGCGGGAAGTCGACGCTGCTCAAGGTGCTCGACGGGCTGCTCTACCCCGGCGAGGGCGAGGTGCGCTTCCTCGGCCAGCCCGTCACCGAGCGCCGGCTCGAGGACGAGGGGTTCAACCGGGCGTTCCGCGCACGGGTCGGCTTCGTCTTCCAGCGCTCCGACGCCCAGGTCTTCTCGCCGACGGTGCGAGAGGAGCTGGCCTTCGGCCCGCTCAACCTGGGCGACGACGCGGACCGGGCCGCCGAGCGGGTCGAGGACGTGCTCGCCCTGCTCGACATCGACCGGCTGGCCGACCGGGCGCCGTTCCAGCTGTCCGGCGGGGAGAAGAAGCGCGTCGCCATCGGGTCGGTGCTGGTCACGAACCCCGACGTGCTGCTCTTCGACGAGCCGACCGCCGGCCTCGACCCGCGCACCCAGGGGTGGCTCCTCGAGCTGATCGAGGAGCTGGGATCGGCCGGCAAGACGATCGTCGTCGCCACCCACGACCTCCCGGTCCTGTCGCGCCTGGCCGACCGGGCGGTGGTGTTCGGCGAGGACCACCGGGTGGCCGCCGATGCCCCGGTCGACGACGTGCTGGCCGACCGGGCCCTGCTGCGGCGCACGAACCTGGTGCACGACCACCGGCACGGCGGCTCGTCCCCTGTCAGCCGAGGGTGGTGAGGCCGAGGCCCAGGGCGGCCGCGCCGAGGCCGAGGACCACGCTGACCCCGACGTTCTTCGCCGCGGCCACGGTGTCGCCGGCCTCGCCCAGACGCACCGTCTCGAAGCTGAAGGTCGAGAAGGTGGTGAAGGCGCCACAGAACCCCGACCCGACGGCGGCGGTCGGCAGCCGCCCGAGACCGTGGTGGAGGCCGAGGCCGGTCACCAGCCCGAGCACGAGCGCGCCGAGCACGTTGACCGTCAGCGTGCCCCACGGCAGGTCACCGGATCGGTGGTCCTGCACGAAGCCGTCGAGCAGGTAGCGGGCGGGCGCGCCGACCGCGCACCCGAGGACCGCCGCCACCCAGGCCGTGGCGGTCACGATGCCTCCGCCACCGGGTCGGAGGAGCGGTGCTCATGGAACGGGAGCCGCCGCCCGGCCAGGAGGCCGAGGAGGGCGGCGCCCACCCCGCCGACCAGGCTCAGCAGGACGTAGAGGAGGGCGCCGCCGGCGTTGCCGGCCGACACCAGGCGGTCGGCGCCGACGGCGAAGGTGGAGAAGGTCGTGTACCCGCCGAGGAACCCGGTGGCGAGGAACGGCCGGAGGTGACGGCTCGGGTGGGCCCGTTCGACGAGGGCGACCAGCACCACGCCGAGCAGGAAGCTGCCGGTGAGGTTGATGGCCAGCGTCGTCCACGGGACCCGCCCGGCGGCGTCGGGGGCCAGCAGCCCGAGCCCGATCCGCGCCGAGCCGCCGAGGGCCCCGCCCGCGGCGATGACGGCCAGCACGTCGGGACGCGCCCGCTCGCGCATCGGGTGCGGCGGCCTGGCGACGACGGCCGCTCCGACGTGCGGCTCGCCGGGGTCGTCCGGAGCCAGATCGGGGTCGATCGGCAGACCGGCGAAGGGGTCTCGGTGCTCGGGGGGCGGGTGCGGTGCCATGGCGGTCTCGGCGATTCCGTGTGCGTCCACAGGAGCCATCAGCCGGCCGGCGGTTCGGGCGAGCTCCATCGCCACCGGCGGCGAACCCTACCGTCGGGACCGGCGACCGACGCCAGGGCGGCGGGGCCGGGCGGGGCCCCGGCGCGGCCGCGCGCAGCACCCGATCGCCGATTGGCGTACCGTCGGTAACCATGACAGCCGCCAGGCGATCCCAGGTCGGGGGCGACGTCGGGCGCACCGTCGAGCAGCCCGACCCCGGCCGCCCCGCCACCGCGCCCCCCGGCATGGTCCCGGACATCCGCACGCTGGCGCCCCGGGTCCTGATCGCCGGCATCCTGCCCTTCGTCGTCTACGCGGTCATCCGTCCCCACGTCGGCTCCGACGCGGTCGGGCTGATCATCGTCTCGGTCTTCCCCCTCGGCGACGTGCTGATCGAGCGGGTGCGACGCGGCCGGTTCGAGCCGATCGGCATCCTCGCCCTGGTCGGCATCACCCTCGGGGTCATCGGCGCCCTCGCCTTCGGCGGCAACGACACCCTCCTCAAGCTGCGGGAGTCGACCTTCACGGGCATCTTCGGGCTCGTCTGCCTGCTGTCGCTCCTGCGCCCCCGGCCGGTCATGTACTTCATGGGCCGGGCCTTCTCGACCGACGGCGAGCCCGAGAAGGTCGCCGAGTTCGACCTGATCTGGCACCTCCCCGGCGTCCCCCGCCGGTTCCGCGTCGTCACCGTCGTGTGGGGGGCCGGCCTGGTGGTCGAGACCCTGCTGCGCACCGTCCTGGCCTTCGGCGTGTCGACCCAGACCTTCCTCGGCGTGTCCCACGTCATCGGCTGGGTGATCATCGGAGGCCTCCTGGCCTGGACCACCGTGTACTCGCGCCGTGGCGAGCAGGCCGTGCTGGCCGAGGTCGAGGCCGCCGAGGCGGCCGGCGCCGGGCTCGCCACCGTCCCGGACCAAGCCGGTCCCGTCGCCGGTCTCGAGGCCTGAGCAACCGGGAGCGCGCAACCCGCGCCCGTTGCTGGCACCCTGCGGGGTGACGGCGACGAGGAGGCCCCATGGACGTCAACGACCTGCTGATCGAGCTCTACGACCGCATCCCCCCGCTGGCCGAGCAGGCCACCGACGGGCTCGACGCGGACCAGCTGGCCACGCCGCCGGCCGACGGCGCCAACACCGTCGGGTGGCTGGTCTGGCACCTGGCGCGGGTGCAGGACCACCACGTGGCGGAGCTGCTCGACCAGGACCAGCTGTGGGTGGGCGGCGACTGGGCCGGGCGCTTCGGCCTGGAGCCCGACGCCGGCAACACCGGCTACGGCCACGACCCCGACGAGGTCCTGGCCGTCAGGCCCGACGGTCCGGCGGCGCTGACCGAGTACCTCGACGCGGTGCAGTCCCGGACCACCGCCTACCTCCGGGGCCTCGGGCCCGACGACCTCGACCGGGTCGTCGACGAGAACTGGGACCCGCCGGTGACCCTCGGCGTGCGCCTGGTCAGCGTGGCCGACGACAGCCTGCAGCACGTCGGCCAGGCCGCCTACGTGCGGGGCCTGCTCGTCGACGACTGACGCAGACGGGTCGCGACGCGGCGGCGCGCCTCGATCACCAGGACGCCGGACCGGACGTGTCTACGATCCCGCCGGTGGAGCGGGGGACGCCGGCGGAGGATCGACTGGCTCCCGGCGTGGTGCCTGCGCTGGTGGCCATGGGCCTGGCCATCTTCCTGATCGCCAACGACGTCACCGCCATGAGCGTGTCGCTGCCGGGCATCGAGAAGGACCTCAACTCGGACATCTCGAGCGTGCAGTGGGTCGTGTCGGCCTACGCGCTGGTCTTCGGCGTGCTCATCGTGACCGGCGGACGGCTGGCCGACATGCTCGGGCGGCGCCGGATGCTCCTCGTCGGAGCCGGCATCTTCGGCGTGTTCTCGCTCCTCGGTGGAGCGGCGCCGACGATCGGGGTGCTGCTCCTGGCCCGGGGCCTGCAGGGCATCGGCGCGGCGCTCATGTGGCCGGCGACCCTCGGCCTGCTCTACGCGATCCTCCCCGACTCGAAGGCCGACCTGGCCGGCGGCCTGGTCATCGGCATCGCCGGGCTCGGCAACGCCGCCGGCCCGCTCGTCGGCGGCGTGCTCACCCAGAGCCTGAGCTGGCGGTGGATCCTGCTGCTCAACGTCCCGATCGCCGCGGTGACGTGCCTGGTCACGCTCCGCACCGTCCCCGCCGACCGCCCGACCGAGCGCGGCGCGGTCGACTACGCCGGGATCGCGGCGATCTCGGTCGGGCTGTTCGCGCTGCTGATCGCCCTCAACGAGGCACCCGACATCGGGTGGACCTCGCCGGTCGTCCTCGGCCTCTTCGTGGCCTGCGTCGTGCTGCTGGCCGGCTTCGTGCTTCGCGAACGGGGGGCCGGGGCAGCGGCGCTCATCCCCCGCGACGTCATGACCAACCCCCACTTCCGCGCCGCCTGCATCGCGGTGGCGTGCATGTCGGCCACCTTCTTCGCCTGCCTGCTGTACCTGCCCCAGCTCCTCCAGAAGGTGCTGGGCTACGACGCCCTCGCCGCCGGCGCCGGCCTGCTGCCCCTGATGGCCACCTTTGCGGTCACGTCCTTCGTCGAGGGGACGCTGGTGTCGAAGGTCGGGGCCGGCAAGGTGATCGTCACCGGTGCCGCCGCCATGACCGTCGGCACCTTCCTGCTGCTCGGCCTCACGACCGACACCAGCGGGTTCCTGGCCCTGGTGCCGGGCATGGTCGTCCTCGGCGTCGGGATCGGGCTCTTCTACTCGGCGGTCACCACCGCCGGGGTCACCGCCCTGGACCCGTCGCAGTCGAGCCTGGCCGGCGGGATCCTCTACATGTTCCAGATCGCCGGCGGGGCCGTCGGCCTCGGGCTGTCGACGTCGGCCTTCCTGCTCGGCTCCAACCACGGCATCTCCGGCGACGCCCGACGGCTGCACCTGACCCTTTCCGCGTCGGAGCGGGCCGGGGTCCGCAGCGTCCTGGCGGGAGCCGAGTCGGGCACCCAGCTGGTGGCCCGCCTCGCCCACGGCACCGCCGACCGGCTGACCGAGGTGGTGCGGTCGGCCTTCGTCGGCGGGCTCCACTGGGCGCTGGCCCTCGACGGCGCCCTGGCGGTGATCGGGCTGCTACTCGCCACCCGGGTGGTCGCCCGGCTCCGCTCCGGCCGCGCCGACGAGGCGGTGGCCGCCGCCGGCCCGGCCGCGGCCGCCCAGGCCCTCGCCGATCCGGGTCCCGCCGCGGCCGGCGGCGCGACCCCGGCGACCGACTGAGCTACTCGATCTCGGCGTCGGAGGTCAGGCCGCGGGAGATGCCGGGGCCGGTGACCTCGGTGATCGGATCGTCCCGGTCGTCGAGCTCGAGCCGCAGCGCCTTGGTCATCACCGCGTGCATGTCGTACATGGTGGCGATGTAGGTGAGCTCGACGATGGCCACGTCGCTCAGGTGCTCGCGCAGCGCGTCGAAGGTGGCGTCGCTGGCCCGGCCGCCGTCGTAGACGAGGGCGTCGGTCCAGGCCAGCACGGCCCGCTCGACCGGTTCGTAGACGTCGCTCGTGCTCCAGCTCGGGATGGCGGCGATCTTCTCCTCCGCCACCCCGTTGTCCCGGCTGGCCTTGCAGTGCTGGGAGAACACGAACCGGCTGCCGCGCGCCCAGCCGACCCGCGTCTGGGCCAGCTCGCGCAGCTGGGGCGCCAGCTCGCGCTCGGGCGAGCGGTAGAAGAGGAAGCCGTCGACGGAGTGCTGCAGGAGCTGCGGCACCAGGGCGGCGGTCGTCCACCAGTCGCCGACGGTGCCGTTCACCAGCCCGGGCTCGGCCACCGGGTCGCGGTCGCCGAACAGGAAGTCGTACATGGTGGTGACGATGCCCTCGGGGGCCTCGGTTCGGGGCACTTGGCGCAGACGGGGGGCCATGGCGTTCTCCTCGGCTCGGACGGCGACGTGGCCGAGAGCCTGGCAGCACCGGTTCGATCGTGCCGGCGGTTCGGTTGCGCTCGACAACCGACGGCTCGCGTCGCCCCGCTGCGTTGCCTACGCTCGTCCCGCCGACGACCGGACGACCGTGGGAGGGACCCGGTGAGCGACGACCCGAACGCCTCGATCATCATCAACAGCTCAGCGCTGTCGGTGCCGGTGCCCGATCCGAGCGGCAGCCACGAGGCCGGCGACCTCACCAGCCGCCTGATCGACACCGACATCTGGAACGACGGCATGCTGGCCGAGGCCGGCATCCCCGTCTACGACGTGCCGATCGTCTCCGTGGGCGGCGGCATCGGCAGCTTCATCATGGCCGACTTCCTGCGCATCGCGGGCATGCCCGCCAACCAGATGCGGGTGCTCACCAACCTCGACCAGCCGTGGCAGACCTACGAGTACCTGACCCAGGTCAGCCAGATCCCGCGGGCCGAGCGGCTGCGCTCCGACTCGCAGTCGATGCCCGACAACATCTGGGGCTTCCCGAGCTACGCCTTCCGCGAAGCGTGGAAGGACAAGGTGTTCGCCCCGATCGCCAACGTGCTCACCGAGCCGATCCTCGCCGACTACTGGACGCCGCGAGCCGGTCAGGTGTTCGAGTCGATGGACCGCGAGGCGGCCCGCATCGGCTACTGGGACATGGTCTCGAAGGGCCAGGTGCGCATGGTGCGGCGCCGGCAGGGCGGCGGCTACTTCACCATCCTCACCCCGCCCCAGGGCTCGACGCCCACCAAGCGGGTCGCCTTCCGCTCGACCTACTCCCACATCTGCGTCGGGTACCCCGGCGTCGCGTTCCTTCCCGACCTGCAGGAGTACCGGGCGAAGTACAAGGACTTCACCCGGGTCGTGAACTCCTACGAGCCCCACGAGCACGTCTACGAGGAGCTCCGGAACAAGCCGGGTCTGGTGCTCATCCGGGGCAACGGCATCGTGGCCTCACGGGTGCTGCAGCGGCTCATCGAGGACCGCGACCGGTACGGCCTGCAGACCCAGATCCTGCACCTGTTCCGCACCTACCGAACCGAGCCGTTCGGACCGAGCATCTTCGAGCGCCGCAAGGCGGCCAACGGCTGGACCTACCAGGGCTTCAACTGGCCCAAGTCGGCCTGGGGCGGGGGCGCCAAGTACAAGTTCGAGCGGCTCGAGGGCGAGGAGCGGGCCGCCTACTACAAGCGTCTGGCCGGCACGACCACCCCCGCCCGCAAGGACTGGAAGCAGCAGCTGGCCCGGGGCCGCAAGGAGGGCTGGTACCGCACCTACATCGGGACGGTCGACTCGGTGCACCCCGGCCCCGACGGCACCGTCGAGACCATGGTGCGGTCGAAGGACGGCAGCGAGCTCAGCGTCCCCGCCCACTTCATCATCGACGCCACGGGCCTCGAGGCGAACATCCGCGAGCACCGCCTGCTGGCCGACCTGCTCGACCACAGCGGCGCCGGGCTGAACCCGCTCGGCCGGCTCGACGTCGAGCGCAACTTCGAGGTCCGGGGCACCGCCAGCCCTCCCGGCACCATGTACGCCATGGGGTCGATGACCCTCGGCGGCTACTTCGCCGGCGTCGACACCTTCCTCGGTCTGCAGTACTCGTCGCTGCGCATCGCCGACGACCTGGCCAAGCGGGGCTTCGTGCAGAAGCTCGGCGTCGGTCGGAGCATGTCGCAGTGGTGGAAGTGGGCCCGCCACAAGCCCCTCATCCGCTGAGCGGCTGATCCTGCCGTCCCGGGCGGCGGCGGGCGGTCAGTCCACGGCGTGGGACCAGCCGCCCACCAGGGGCCGGCGGCCGTCGCGGCCGACCACGACCCGATCGGGCCCGGCGGTGATCCGGCCGACGGCCACGGGTTCGGGCAGGCCGGCGGCGGAGAAGGCGCCGACCAGCGCCGCGGCGTCCGGTGTGCAGACGGCCAGCTCGTAGTCGTCACCGCCCGACAGCGCCTGGGCCAGGTCGGCCCCCTCGGCCACCGGGACGGCGGTCGCCTCGACCTCGACACCGACCCCCGACTCGTCGCACACGTGGCCGAGGTCGGCGGCCAGCCCGTCGGACACGTCGATCATGGCCGTCGCCCCGGCCCGCCGGGCGACCCCGCCGGCGGCCACCCGGGGCTGCGGCCGGTGCAGCCGCGCCGTGCCCGGGTGGTCGGAGCGCCCGTCGGTCAGCGCCGCCACGGCGGCGGCCGGACCGCCGAGGGGCCCGGTGACGAGCACGGTGTCGCCGGGCCGGGCGCCGCCGCGGAGGACGGGCGGGCCGTCGAGGTGGCCGAGGGCGGTCACCGTCAGCACCAGCACGGGCCCGCTGGTCACGTCACCGCCGACCAGCGGGCAGCCGAGCTCGGCGGCGGCGGCCAGCAGCCCGTCGGCGACGCCGTCGGCCAGGCCGGCAGGGGGGTCAGGGGGCAGGGTGGCGGCGCACACCGCGGCGGTCGGGGTGGCCCCCATCGCCGCCAGGTCCGACACGTTGACCGCCAGGGCCTTCCACCCGGCGTCGGCCGGGGTGCACCAGCCGAGGCGGAGGTGGACGCCGTCGACCACCGTGTCGGTGACCACCACCAGGCCGTCGTCGAGCACCGCCCCGTCGTCGCCGGGACCGACCCAGCCCGCCGGCAGCGGTGGGAGCCGGGCGCGGATCCGGTCGATGTAGGCGAACTCGCCGGCGGGGCTCACCCGGTCACGGCGTCTGGGCCTGCTGGTACACCGACTGGCCCTTGTCGACGAACTCGATCGACTTCGCCTCCATGCCGGCCTCGATGTAGCCGTCCAGCTCGGCCTCGTCACCCCCGAAGGCGTCGCGCACGTCCTGGCTGAGCCGCATCGAGCAGAACTTCGGCCCGCACATCGAGCAGAAGTGGGCGGTCTTGGCCGGCTCGGCCGGGAGGGTGGCGTCGTGGTAGGCGCGGGCGGTCTCGGGGTCGAGCGAGAGGTTGAACTGGTCCTCCCACCGGAACTCGAACCGCGCCTTGGACAAGGCGTCGTCGCGGTCCTGGGCGTGCGGGTGGCCCTTCGCCAGGTCGGCGGCGTGGGCCGCGATCTTGTAGGCGATCACGCCCTGCTTGACGTCGTCGCGGTCGGGCAGGCCGAGGTGCTCCTTCGGCGTGACGTAGCAGAGCATCGCCGTGCCGTGCCATCCGATGGTGGCGGCGCCGATGGCGCTGGTGATGTGGTCGTAGCCGGGGGCGACGTCGGTCGTGAGCGGACCCAACGTGTAGAAGGGCGCGTCGTCGCACCAGTCCCGCTCGAGGTCGACGTTCTCGGCGATCTTGTCGAGCGGCACGTGGCCAGGCCCCTCGATCATCACCTGCACGTCCTGGGCCCAGGCCCGCTTGGTCAGCTCGCCCAGGGTCTCCAGCTCGGCGAGCTGGGCCCGGTCGTTGGCGTCGCGGATCGAGCCGGGACGCAGGCCGTCGCCCAGGCTGAAGCTGACGTCGTAGGCGGCGAAGATCTCGCACAGCTCGTCGAAGTGCTCGTAGAGGAAGTTCTCGCGGTGGTGGGCCAGGCACCACGCCGCCAGGATCGAGCCGCCCCGGCTGACGATGCCGGTGACCCGCTCGGCGGTGAGCGGCACGTAGCGCAGCAGCACGCCGGCGTGCACCGTCATGTAGTCGACGCCCTGCTCGGCCTGCTCGACGATCGTGTCGCGGTACAGCTCCCAGGTGAGGTCGGCGGGCGAGCCGTCGCACTTCTCGAGCGCCTGGTAGATCGGCACGGTGCCGATCGGCACCGGGCTGTTGCGCACGATCCACTCCCGGGTGGTGTGGATGTCGGGCCCGGTCGAGAGGTCCATCACCGTGTCGGCCCCCCAGCGGGTCGACCACCGCAGCTTGTCGACCTCCTCGGCCACCGACGAGGTGACCGCCGAGTTGCCGATGTTGGCGTTGACCTTGGTGAGGAAGGTGCGGCCGATGATCATCGGCTCGGACTCGGGGTGGTTGACGTTGGCCGGGATGATGGCCCGGCCCCGGGCCACCTCGTCGCGCACCAGCTCGGGCTCGGCGCCCTCGCGCACGGCCACGTAGTGCATCTCGGGGGTGACCTCGCCCCGGCGGGCGTAGGCGAGCTGGGTCACGGCCCGCCCCCCCGCGGCGCGGCGCACCGGATGGCGACGGGCGACGAACCGGTCGGTGGACGTCGACGCGTCGGTACCGGCCGAGCGGCCGGCCCGGCGACCGTCGTCGCGGGCGTTGACGGCCCGGCCCTCGATCTCCTCGGTGTCGCCCCGCTCGTCGATCCACGGCAGGCGCAGCGGGTCGAGCCCCACGCCGGTGTCGGCGTCGGGACCGCTGGTGTCGTAGAGCAGCACCGGCGGGTTGGCGGAGCCGTCGGGGCTGTCGGAGAGGGTCACCTCGATCACCGGGACCGAGATGTCGGGGCGGGGGCCGGGCAGGTGGCGGCGGTGGCGGTTGGGGCCGGTGGGGGTCATGGGTCCTCCCTGTCGGGACGGGGGTGGGGGGTGGCGGGATCGGGGACGTCCGGACCGTCGGCCGCAGGGGCGCTCCAGCCCAGGTGGTCGATGGGGCCGTGGCCCGCGCCGAGCCGCCAGGGGGCGGCGCCGACGAGGGCGCGGTGCACGAAGCACTTGGCGGCGCGGATCGCGTCGAGGGGGTCGTCGCCGAGGGCGAGTCGGGCGGCGGTGGCGGCGGCGAACGAGCAGCCGGTGCCGTGGTCGTTGCCGGTGCCGACGCGGGGAGCGGGCAGCTCGTGGACCCGACCGCCGGCGTCGACGACGACGTCGATCGCGGTGGCGGCCGAGTCGGCGTCGGCGTGGCCCGCACCGGGGTCGGCGTTCGAGCGGTCGTCGCGGGGAGCGACGCCACCGGTGATCACCACCACCTCGGGACCGGACCCGGCCAGCTCGAGGGCCGCCGTGCGGACGTCGTCGAGGGTGGGCAGGGGCCGGCCGACCAGCACCTCGGCCTCGGCGCGGTTCGGGGTCACCACCCGGGCGGCGGGGACGAGCTGGCCGCGGTAGGCGGTCTCGGCGTCGGGGTCGAGCAGCCGGGCACCGGTCGAGGCGACCATGACCGGGTCGACCACCAGGTTCGGCAGCCGGCCGGCCCGGGCCAGGGCGGCCACCGCCACGACGTTCTCGCGGGTGGCGAGCATGCCGGTCTTCACCCCACGGACGTCGAGGTCGTCGAGCACGCTGGCGACCTGGGCCTCGACGAAGGCCGCCGGCACCCGGAGGACGTCCTGCACCCCGACGGTGTTCTGGGCGGTGAGGGCGGCGAAGGCGCTGGCCCCGTGGACGCCGAGGGCGGCGAAGGTGCGCAGATCGGCCTGCACGCCGGCCCCGCCCGAGGAGTCCGACCCGGCGATGGTCAGCGCCACCACCGGCGTCGGGTCGGTCGGCGCCGACGACGGGCCGGTCACGCGTCGACCCCGGCCGCCGCCCGAACGGCCGCGATCTGTTCGCCACCCGGTGGCGGAAGACGGAACTGGACGGCGAACGGTCCGCCACCGGGCCGGTGGGTGCGGGGCCGAGCGCGGCCGGCCGGACCGCGGCAGGGGCGACGGTCCGCGGTCACGCGTCGACCTCGACCGTGGCGTCGAGGAGGGCGGCGGTGAGCGCCGAAGGGTCGGCGGACCGCATGACCGCGCCCATGATCGCCACGCCGTGGGCGCCGGCCCGGCGGCAGTCCGCCACCTGGCTCGGCTCCTCGATGCCGGCCAGGGCGAACACCGGCAGCGTGCTCGCGTCCGCCAGACCGGCCAATCCGTGCAGTCCGAGGGCCGGCCCGTAGCCGGGCTTCGAGGCGGAGGCGAACACCGGCGACACGGTGGCGTAGTCGGCCCCGAGCGCTGCCGCCCGGTCGAGCTCGACGAGCGAGTGACACGACCGCCCGACCAGCCCGGCCGGCGGCACGTCCGGCCGACGCTCCTCCGATTCCGACGACGGGCCGGGCAGGTGCACGCCGTCGCTCTCCCCGAGCGGACGGCCGGCGCACAGGACGCGGCCACCGGCGTCGTGGACGATCGGCGCCAGCCGGTCGACCAGGGCCGCCTGCTCCCGCTCGGGCAGGTCCTTCTCGCGCACCACCACCAGCCGGCAGCCGCCCTCGACGGCGGCGGCGACCACGTCGTCCAGCGTCGCCCGGGCCTGCGACCGGTCGGTGATGAGCAGGAGCCGGGGGAGATCGGATCCGAGGGCGGGCGCGGGGCTCATCGCAGGTCGGCCTGGCCGGCGTGGGCGGTCGAGGCGTGGGCCCGCTGCTGCACCGGGATGCGTCCGGCCCGGCCGGCGTGCCACCCGGCCTCGACGGCGTGGCGCATGGCCAGCGCCATCCGCTCCGGGTCGCGGGCCCGGGTCACCGCCGAGGCGAGCAGCACGGCGTCGCACCCCAGCTCCATGGCCTGGGCGGCGTCGGAGGCGGTGCCGATGCCGGCGTCGAGCACCACCGGCACGTCGACGGTCTCGCAGATCAGGCTGATGTTGGCCGGGTTGCGGATGCCGGCGCCCGAGCCGATGGGCGACCCGAGCGGCATGACCGCCGCGCAGCCGACCGCCGCCAGCCGGCGGGCCAGCACCGGGTCGTCGGTCGTGTACGGCAGCACCACGAACCCGGCGTCGACCAGCTGCTCGGCGGCGTCGACCAGCTCGACCGCATCGGGCAGCAGGGTGCGCTCGTCGCCGATCACCTCGAGCTTCACCCAGTCGGTCTCGAACGCCTCCCGCCCCAGCCGGGCGGTGAGCACGGCCTCGCCCGCCGACTGGCAGCCGGCGGTGTTGGGCAGCGGGCGGATGCCGAGCCGGTCGAGCACGTCGAGCACCGACCCGGTGCCGGCGTTGGCGTCGACGCGCCGCAGGGCGATGGTCGTCAGCTCGGTGCCCGAGGCCCGCAGCGCCCGCTCGAGCACGTCGAGGTTGGGCGCGCCGCCGGTGCCGGTGATGAGGCGGGAGCCGAAGGTCTCGCCGGCGATGGTGAGCTTGTCGTCCACTCAGCCTCCCTGGGCGGCGGTCAGGATCTCGACCTCGTCGCCCTCGGCCAGGTGGACCTCGGTCCAGCTCGAACGGGGGACGACCTCGCGGTTGACCGCCACCGCCACCCCGCGGTCCGACGACAGCTGTCGGGACACGACGGCGGCGACGGTGCTTCCCTCGGGCACCGCGGCCGACTCCCCGTTCAGGCGGATGGTCAACCCGGTGGGGCTCACGCCACCTCCCGGCGGTCGAAGCGGTCGAGGCCGAAGCCCGTCGCCAGATCGGGCCAGCCGGGACCGCACACGGCGTCGGCGACCGCCTCGGCGGTGACCGGCGCCTGCAGGACGCCGTTGCGGTAGTGACCGGTGGCCACGTGGACGCCGTCGGGTCGGGTGCCGAGCAACGGGCCGTTGTCCGGCGTGCCGGGGCGGAGTCCGGCGGTGGTCTCGACCAGCGGGGCCTCGTCGAAGCCGGGCACCAGCTCCCAGGCGTCGCGCAGCAGCTGGCGCACCGGCCCGGCGGTGGTGGTGGTGTCGGGGCCCCGCTCCTCGGTGGTGGCGCCGATCACGACCTCGCCGGACGGCCGGGTGACGACGTAGACGTCGAGCCCCCGCAGGACGTGGGTCGGCAGCACGGCCCGGTCGGTGCGGCCGAGGCGGACGACCTGGCCCTTCACCGGCCGGACCGGCAGCCCGAGCAGCGCACCCGAGGCCCAGCCGGCGCACACCACGACCTGGTCGGCGCGCAGCTCCCGGCCGGACGCCAGGCCGACCCCGTCGGCCGCCACCTCGGTGACCTCGTCGGCCACCGTCCGCGCCCCGGCCCCGTCGAGGGCCGCCTGCAGGGCGTCGAGGCACCGGCGGGGGTCGACCTGGTGGTCGCCGGCGACCTCCAGGCCCCCGCGCACCGAGGCGGCCAGGGCCGGCTCCCGGCGGCGGACCTCCCGGCTGGTGAGCCGCTCGGCGGCCAGGTCGAGCTCGTCGAGGTAGTCGGCCAGCTGGTCGAGCACCGCCATGTCGTCGCCGTCGCGGGCGACGGTCAGGGTGCCGCTGGCGGCGTAGCCGGGGTCGACCGACGCGGCCGCCGCCAGCTCGGCCGCGAACCCGGGCCAGCGGGCGGCGGCGGCGAGGTTCAGCGACAGCAGCCGCTCCTCGCCGAAGTGGGCCTCGGTGACCGGCGCCAGCATCCCGGCCGCCACCCGGGCGGCGGCCCGGCCCGGGTCGGGGTCGACGACGGTGACCGCGCACCCCCGCTGGCCCAGCCGCCAGGCGACCGAGCGCCCGATGATCCCGCCGCCCACCACGACCACCTCCGGCCCGGGTCCGGTCCCTGTCACCGGGCTCATCGCCGGCTCCCGGCGGCCACGGCGACGGGGACGTTCACGGCAGCACCTCGAGCAGCTCGCCGACCGCGGCGGCAGCATCGGGCGCTCCGAACACGGCGCCCACCACGGCCACGCCCCAGGCCCCGGCGTCGAGCAGAGCGGGGACGTCGGCAGCGGTGACCGCGCCGATGGCGATGACCGGGACCTCGACGGCCCGGGCCACCGCCTCGACGCCGGCCACGCCGATGGGGTCGGGCAGGCCGGCCTTGGTCGAGGTGGCCCGCACCGGCCCCACGCCCAGGTAGGTCGCGCCGGCGTCGACCGCCCGACGCCCGGCCTCGGGGTCACGGGCGGTCACGCCGAGGATCGGCTCCGGGCCCAGCACGGCGCGGACGGCCTCCGGTGGCAGGTCGTCGTCGCCGACGTGCACGCCGTCGGCGCCGAGGGCGACGGCCAGGTCGGCCCGGTCGTTGACCATCACCGTCGCCCCGCCGGCCCGGCACAGCCCGGCCAGCTCGGCGGTGTGGCGGTAGCGGGCCCGGTCGGTGGCGTCCTTGGTGCGCAGCTGCACGAGCGGCGCGCCGGCGGCGACGGCGGCCCGGGTGGCCTCGGCCACGTGGGCGCCGACCTCGGCCGGCGTGATCACGTGGAGTCGGGGGAGATCGTGCATGTCGCCTTCCTGCGTCGGGATGACCCGCATCAGGTTCGGACGGTCGAAGGCCGCTCCAGCCTTCCTCTCAGCTCCGGGCGGGGAGCTCCCGTGTCGAGCGCCCCGACCCTACAACGGCTCCCCGGCACTCCCCCGGCGTTCGTTCGGCGTTCGTTCGTAGGCTCGTGGCATGGGCTTCTACGCCGAGCGGATCCTGCCCCGCATCATCGATCTGGCCTGCGGCAACGCCGAGATCGCCGAGCTGCGCCGCGAGGTGGCCGGCGGACTCACCGGCACCGTGGTCGAGATCGGGTTCGGGTCGGGCCTGAACATGGCCGCCTACCCCGACACCGTCACCGAGGTCCTCGCCGTCGAGCCGGCCGAGCGGGCCCGGCAGATCGCCGGGCCCAGGATCCGGGCCGCCGGCATCCCGGTCGAGCACATCGGGCTGGACGGCGAGACGCTGCCGCTCGACGACGAGTCGTGCGACGGCGCGCTGTGCACGTTCACCCTCTGCACCATCCCCGACGCCGGTGCGGCGCTGGCCGAGGTCCTGCGGGTGCTGAAGCCCGACGGCCGGTTCCACTTCCTGGAGCACGGCCTCTCCCCCGATCCGAAGGTGGCCCGCTGGCAGCACCGGCTCGACCCGATCGAGAAGAAGGTCGCCGGTGGCTGCCACCTGACGCGCCGGCCCGACGTCCTGGTGGCCGACGCCGGCTTCGCCATCGACCACCTGGAGGCGGCCTACGGCAAGGGCCCCAAGCCCTGGACCTGGGTCACCTCCGGCCGCGCCCACAAGCCCCTGGTTCCGTGCGAGGCCGCCCCACCTGTGGAGGGGCACGAATGAGCGCCGTGGAGCGGGGGGAAGTGGCTCTCGGAATCATCAATCGGGCCGACCGATCGTTGCGAGCCCTCGACGAACATCCACATGGGTCGATCCACGAGGAGACGCGGTCGTGGTCGAGAGCCCCGACATCCCGGTTGGCGCGCTTCTCTGTCCAGATGGTCGGACCGTCGGGCCTCGTCCTGCAGACGTTTCCCTCCGAGAGCCGGGGAGACGCCGATGCGCTCGTGACCCGGAACCTTCAGGAACTACGAGCGGCACCCGTCGAGGACGTCCTAGATCGGTACGCGGTCCCGAACTCGCGACGCTCCGGCTTCGCCCTCCCTAGTTGTGCAGCGCGGGGAGGTTGTCCCCGGCGAGTTGGAGGTGGGTCTCGTGGGGGGTGGCCCAGGCGAGGGCGCCGTGGGAGCGGTGGTGATTGTAGAAGTGCACGAAGTCGTCGTAGGCCTGGTGGCGTTCGAGTTCTGAGTTCCAGGGGCGGATGTAGGCCCACTCCTCGAGCAGGATCCGGTGGAAGCGTTCGACTTTGCCGTTGGTCTGGGGCCGGTAGGGGCGGGTTCGCTTGTGAGCCACGCCGGTCTCTGTCAGGGCGTCGGCCCAGAGTCGGGACCGGTAGCAAGAGCCGTTGTCGGTGAGGCATCGCTGGATGGTGATATTGCGCGACGCGAACCACTGTCGGGCCCGGTGCCAGAACGCGGCGGCGGTCGTGGCCTGCTCGTCGTCGAGGATCTCGCTGTAGACGAGGCGGGTGCGGTCATCGAGAGCGGTGTGGAGGTAGCGGTAGCCGACTTTGGCGTGGGTGCCTGCGGGCGCGTTGCCGCGCCCGTGGATCTTCCAGCCGCCACCGGCGGGGATGGCTCCGAGCTTCTTCACGTCGACATGGACCAGTTCCCCGGGCTGATCGCGCTGGTAGCGGCGTGATCGGCTCGGTGGCGGTGGCCCGGTCGCCGGTATCGAGACGGCCGAGACCCTCGGCCCGCAAGATGCGCCTGCACGGTCGAGGCAGCCAGTCCCGAGCTCGTGGCCGATGTGATGGGCACCCCACCGGCGTTCCGGCGGCGTAGCTCGCACCACCTCGCAACGCTCGAGCCGCCGCGGTCCGCAGTTCGGCGATCGATGGCGGACGGCTCGATCGGTCCTCGAGACCCGCCGCGCCCTCCGGCGACGAACCGGGCGCACCACTTGCGAACCGTCTTCGCGTCGATCTGGAACCGGTCGGCGGTCGACTCGACCGACCAGCCCTTCTCCAACACGCACGCCGACCATGTTCAACCGGTGCCGCGGCGTCAACCGAGCGTTGGGGTGCTGACTTCTAGCGTGAGACACGAGCCCTCCGGGTGGGTGTGAGGTTGTGGAAGACCCACAAGCCTCACTCGGAGGGCTCACCTCACCGGTGGACCACCCCAGCCCACCCCGCCCCGGGACAACGTCCCCGCTCGTCACACCTAGTCACCCCAAGGCCGGAGGTGGCGAGTCCTCGGCTCGTTACACCTGAGTCCGAGCGCCGCAGAGGCAGGCGGGTGTCGCACACCACCACGGATGGCCGGTCCACTTCACGATCGGACTTTGGCGATATTTGGGGCCTCCCTGACTTTCAGGGACCTGCCAAACTATGCTCAAAGCCGTGGCCCCCGATGTCACGAGTGCTCTCCAACAGATTCTCGACGGCTCGCGGCCGGCCGATCTCGAGTCGTTCGACCTCGACTTCAAGGAGGAGGCGAACTCCTCCGGCGATACTGAGAGGCTGTTGCGCGACGCGGCGATCTGCTTCGCCAACTCGGACGGCGGTTCCATCGTCCTCGGCGTCGACGACAGCGCATCTGGCCCAAGGGCGTTCGTCGGTACCGGCTTCGACGCTCAGGCAGCGCAACGGAGGATCTACGAACTCACCCAGCCGTCGATCCTCGTAACCAGCGATGAGCTCACGTTCAGCGGCGCCCGACTCTTGGTCATCTCAGTACCACGCAGCTTCGAGATCCATGCGGATCAACAGGGTAGGGCGAGGCGTCGGGTGGGCACTGACTGCCTGCCGATGAGCCCGCAGGATCAGGCGATGCTGCGCGAAGAACGACGGGGCGTCGACTGGTCGGCCGACGTGAGCGCTCAGGCCTTGGACGATGTCAGCCCCGAAGCACTCGAGGCAGGCCGCCGTCGGCTCCGCCAGGGCGGTGGCCCGACGAGTGACCTCGCTGGTCTGTCCGACCGCGAGCTGCTCCGAGGCCTTGGTGTCGTTGACGACAGGGATCGCCTTCTGCGAGCAGGAGCAGCGTTGTTCTGCAGGCGAGAAGACACGGAACCCTGGGTGATCTACCAGCATCGGGCCACGCCCGGAGGCGAGGCGACGATCGTCGAGCGCCTTGCAGGACCGCTCGTGCTTGTGCTGGACCGGCTGATCGAGTTGGCTTGGGCTCGCCGCCATGTCACCCCGCTGAACCTTCCAGACGGCACACAGCTCGAGGTTGCGGACTTTCCCGAGGGCGCAATCCGAGAAGCGGTTGCGAACGCCCTTCTACATCGGGAGTTCCGGCTCGAAGCCCCCGTCACCGTCGAACACTCCCCGAGCGTGTTCGTGATCGAGTCGCCCGGACCGTTGGTCGCCGGGGTCACCGAGCGCAACATCCTCACGCACCCCTCGAAGCCTCGTAATCGCTCGCTCTTCCAGGCTGCTCGGAAGCTGCGGATCGCCGAGGAAACGGGGCGAGGAATAGATCGGATGTTCCGAGAACTGCTGCGGTCCGGCCACGACTCACCTTCGATCTCCCAGACGGTCGACACAACGCGGGTCGCCTTCGTCGGTGGCGCCCCCAGGACTCAGGTGGTCCGGTTCGTGGAACAGTTGCCCGAACCGGAGCGCGAGGACGTCGACACGCTGCTTGTCCTGTTCACGATGCTCTCCGAGCGCACGGTGACGGCTGCCGAACTCGCTCCAGTGATCGAGAAGACCGAGCCGGAGGCCGAAGCCGTGCTCCATCGTCTCGCCGGGGACGACCGAGCCATCCTGGAGCCGACGAGGGAATCCGCACGACTGAAGCGCTCCGAATACCGCCTCCGCGCTGCTGCACTCGGTGCGCTCGGCAGCGCAGTCGCGTATCACAGGAAGACGCTCGACGACATCGATCGCAAGGTCATTGCGCACGTCAACGAGTACGGGCGCATCAGCAATCGCACGCTCCAGAACCTCTTCGACATCGACGTCTACCGCGCCCGAGATGTCCTTCGTGATCTGCGTGACCGAGAGATCCTCGTCAAGACCTCGAAGCAAGAACGAGGAACTGCAGTGGAGTACGGCCCCGGACTCAAGTTCCCGAAGTCGAAGCGGGGTCGCAGATCTGAGCCGACCGATCCACTTTTCGAGTAGTCGCTAAGCCTCGGGCCCTTCGCACCCGAGCGCGACCACCTCGTCCATTGGGCGCCGACCGCTTCAACCCCGAGGCCTTCGACGTCGACGCTTCTGAGTGAGTGAGTGAGTGGGCGAGGGGGGACTTGAACCCCCACGGGTGTTACCCCACAGGAACCTGAATCCTGCGCGTCTGCCAATTCCGCCACTCGCCCCGAGTAGCCGGACGACCCTAGCGCAGGCCGGAGCGGCCACCCCCCGCCGGTAACGTTCCCGCCGTGGGTCTGAAGGGGTTCGAGAAGCGCCTCGAGCGCGCCGTCGAGGGCGTCTTCGCCCGCGCCTTCAAGTCCGGCATCCGTCCCGTCGAGCTGGGCCGGCGGCTGGCGCGGGAGATGGACGACAACCGGTCGGTCGACGTCCGGGGCCACACCCTGGTCCCCAACCACTTCACCATCGTCCTGTCCCAGCAGGACTACGACGAGTTCTCCGAGGTCAGCGACCGGCTCACCCGCGAGCTCGCCGAGGCCGCCCGCGAGCACGCCCGCGACGAGGACTACCACTTCATGGGGCCGGTCCAGGTCGAGCTCGAGCAGAGCGACCGCAACCGCCCCGGCGCCTTCCAGATCGACGGCCGCCTCCGCGAGGGTCAGGGCGGGGTCGGCGCCGGCTCGCTGGTGCTCCCGACCGACGACCGCATCGCCCTCGGCGACCACACCGTCACCATCGGCCGCAAGCCCGAGTCGACCATCGTGCTGGCCGACCCCAACGTCAGCCGCAACCACGCCGAGGTCCGCCCCCACGGCGCCGGGTGGGTGCTGGTCGACCTGGGGTCCACCAACGGGTCGCGCGTCAACGGGCAGAAGGTCGCCGAGCAGGTCCTCACCGACGGCGACGACCTGTCCTTCGGCAACACCCACATCCGCTTCGAGGCCTCGTAGGTCATCGCCGCACCCCCGATCGTGCGCCCCTTCCCAGCCCCTCCGCGGCCGACCGGTAGCCTCGACCGTCGTGTCGGAGCAGTTGCTCACGATCCTGAAGCTCTGCCTCCTGGCGCTGCTCTACCTCTTCTTCTTCCGGGTGCTGCGGGCGGTCTGGACCGAGATCAAGGGACCGAAGATCGCCGTGCCCGCCCGCAGGGTGCGGCGCGAGGCCCGTCGCGCCGCCAAGCCGGTCAAGCAGAAGCGGCCCGGCCGGCGCGCCCCCGCCCAGCTGCAGGTCGTCGAGCCCGCCGCCCAGAAGGGCCGGTCCTTCGCCCTGGCCGAGGAGCTCACGGTGGGGCGGGCCGCCGGCTGCCAGGTCACCCTCGACGACACCTACGCCAGCCAGATCCACGCCCGGGTCTTCAACCGCGACGGCCGCCTGTTCGTCGAGGACCTGGGCTCGACCAACGGCACCTACCTGAACCGCAAGAAGGTGTCGGGACCCATGGCCATGAAGCGGGGCGACAAGCTGCAGGTCGGCAACACCGTGCTGGAGCTCACGTGAGCGCCGGCGCCGAGACTGGGGGAGCTGCGTGACGACCGTGCTTCGGGCCGGCTCGGCCACCGATGTGGGCCGGGTCCGGAACGTCAACCAGGACAGCAAGCTGATCAGCGACCGGGTCTTCGCGGTCGCCGACGGGATGGGCGGCCACCAGGGCGGCGAGGTCGCCTCCGCCATGACCGTCGAGATCCTGGGATCGGCCTCGATCGAGCCGACGGTCGAGTCGCTGCTCGCCGCCGCCCACACCGCCAACCGGGCGGTGTTCGACCGGGCGTCGGAGTCGGCCGACCTGCGGGGCATGGGCACGACGCTGTGCGCCATCACCCTGGTCGAGCCGACCGACGGGGGCGACGACGACGAGATCGGCATGGTCAACGTCGGCGACTCGCGCATCTACCTCTACCGGGACGGCGAGCTGCTCCAGCTGACCACCGACCACTCCCTCGTCGAGGACCTCAAGCGCGACGGCCAGCTCAGCGCCGAGGAGGCGGCGGTCCACCCGCAGCGCAACATCCTCACCCGGGCCCTCGGCATCGACCCCGACGTGGTCATCGACAGCCGCACCGTCATCCCCTACACCGGCGACCGCTACCTGATCTGCAGCGACGGCCTGTTCAACGAGGTCGACGAGGACCAGATCGCCGACACGCTGCGCCAGGTCGCCGAACCCGACGCCGCCGCCGAGCAGCTGGTCCGCATGGCCAACGACCACGGCGGGCGCGACAACGTCACCTGCGTCATCGTCGACGTGGTCGACGACGGCGGTCGGTCCCGGGCCGCCAGCGAGGCCCTGGCCGCCGAGGCCGGCGACGACCCCACCGCCGTGCAGGCGAGCCTCGAGACCCAACCCGGCCCCACCGCACCACCGGCCCCGACGGCGGGCGTCGACGACCCGCTGTGGGACCGGGCGGTCCGCCACGACACCGAGGACCACCTCACCGGCGACCTGGCCCGGGGCCGGCTGAAGCACATCACGTGGCGGGTCGTGCTGTTCTTCTTCGTCATCCTGCTCATCGCCGCCGCCGCCATCGGCACCGTCGGGTACCTCAACCGCCACACGTACTACGTGGGCTACGGCAAGGACGGCCGGGTCACCATCTTCAAGGGCACGCCGAGCGGCGACCTCTGGTTCAAGGCGACCGTCGAGCAGAAGACCTCGATCACCCGCGACCAGGTGCCCGCCGAGTACCGGGACGCCGTGAAGGCGGGCAAGGAGCAGTCCTCGCGCGGCAAGGCGGTCGACTACGTCCAGGCCATCAAGGCCCGGATCGACAAGATCCAGCAGGAGACCGGGTCGACGACCACCAGCACGACCAGCACCACCACCGAGTTCAGCGTGGGCGAGGTGCCCCCCACGCCGGTGGCGCCGACCACCGTGCTGCCCTCGCCCCCACCGTGACCGACCGGGTCGGGGACCGCCTGTGCTAGGCCGCATGCGGCGCAACGCCGAGCTCGGCCTGCTGGTGCTGGTCGGCGTCATCACCGGCGGCGCCTACACGCTCGCCAGCCTGGGCCGATCGGCGTCCATCCCGGCCAACATCGGCCCCTTCCTGGGGATCATCCTCGGCCTCCTGCTCATCGCCCACCTTGCCGTCCGCCGGCTGGCCCCCCGCGCCGACGGGCTGCTGCTCCCCCTGGCCGGTCTCCTGAACGGCATCGGCTACGTGATGCTCACCCGCCTCGACAGCAGCCTGGCCGGGTTCCAGGCGGCCTGGACCTTCGTCGGGATCCTCGCCTTCGTCTTCACCCTGCTGGTGATCCGCCGGGTCCGCGACCTCGAGCGCTACCGCTACACCTTCGCCTTGGCCGGCATCGGCCTGCTGCTGCTCCCGCTCGTGCCCAAGCTGGGCACCGAGATCAACGGCGCCCGCATCTGGGTGCGCTTCGGCGGCCTCAGCTTCCAGCCCGGCGAGTTCGCCAAGATCGCCCTGGCCATCTTCTTCGCCTCGTACCTGGTCGAGAAGCGCGAGCTGCTGGCCATGACCACCTGGCCCCGGTTCCGCCCGATCCTGCCCGACCCCAAGCACCTCGGCCCGGTGCTGGTCGCATGGGCGGCCGCCATCCTGATCATGACCGCCGAGAAGGACCTCGGCTCGTCGATGCTCTTCTTCGCCCTGTTCATGGTGATGCTCTGGGTCGCCACCGAGCGGGGCACCTACATCGTGGTCGGGTTCATGCTCTTCGCCGTCGCCGCCTACGGCGCCTGGCTGCAGTTCGCCCACGTGCAGTCCCGGGTGTCCAACTGGCTCGATCCCTGGAAGGACCAGGCCCGGGGCGGCTACCAGGTGATCCAGGGCTGGTACTCGATGGCCGCCGGCGGGGTGGCCGGCACCGGGCTGGCCCTCGGCACCCCCACCAAGATCCCCGAGGTGCAGAACGACTTCATCTTCGCCGCCATCGGCGAGGAGCTGGGGCTGCTCGGCGCCACCGCCGTGCTCGTCATCTTCGTGCTCATCATCGGCTCCGGGCTGCGCATCGCCACCCGGGCCGAAGGCGCCTTCGAGAAGCTGCTGGCCGTCGGGCTCACCACCCTGCTCGGCGTCCAGAGCTTCGTGATCATCGCCGGCGTCACCCGGGTGCTGCCCCTCACCGGGGTGGCCCTGCCGTTCGTGTCCTACGGCGGCTCGTCGCTGGTCGCCAACTACGTCCTGCTGGCCCTGCTGCTGCGGGTGTCCGACAGCACCGCCCGCCGTGACGAGGAGCGGGTCGAGGCCCAGCTGCTGGCCGGCGACACCACCCGCGTCGGCCAGACCGCCGGTGCCGGGGTGGGGGCCACACGGCCGGTGCCCCGGTGAACAAGCAGATCCGCCGGCTCGGCCTGGCCCTGATGTGCTGCTTCGTGGCGCTGTTCGCCCAGCTCAACTACATCCAGGTGTTCCGGGCCAAGAACCTGAACAACCACCCCGGCAACGTCCGGCCGATCGAGCAGGCCTTCGCCCAGCCCCGGGGCTCGATGACCACGGCGGACGGCGTGCTGATCGCCAAGTCGGTCGAGGTCAACGACGCCTACAAGTTCAAGCGCACCTACCCGACCGGCGACCTCTTCGGGCAGGTCACCGGCTACCTCAGCTACCAGTTCGGCAGCTCGGGCCTCGAGCGGACCTACAACCAGGAGCTGTCGGGCCGCACCCCCCAGCAGCAGTTCCGCACCATCACCGACGTGTTCAGCCGCACCGACCGGTCGGGGAACCTCACCCTCACCATCCGCAACGACCTGCAGCAGCTCGCCAAGGACCAGCTCGGCACCCGCAAGGGCTCGGTCATCGTGATGGACCCGAAGACCGGCGCCGTCCTCGCCCTCTGGAGCTACCCGACCTACGACCCCAACCCGCTGAGCGACCACGGCAAGGACCCGGCCATCGCCGAGAACGCGCTGAACGTCAAGCGCCTGCTCGACGCCAGCCCCGACCAGCCGCTGCGCTCCCGGGCCTACCGCCAGACCTTCGCCCCCGGCTCGACGTTCAAGCTCGTCACCGGCTCGATCGGCGTCCAGAGCGGCCAGGTCACCCAGGACTCGCCGAACTACCCGCAGCTCAGCGGCCTGCCCCTCCCCCAGACCAACAACGTGATCCTGCGCAACTACGGCGGCGAGGTCTGCGGCGGCACGCTGTTCGACATCCTGGCGGTGTCGTGCAACTCGTCCTTCGCCCAGATGGGCCTCGACCTCGGCGCGCAGACCATGGTGAACGGGGCCGAGGCGTTCGGGTTCAACGCCGCCCCGCCCATCGACCTGCCCAACCCGCAACCGTCGGTCTTCCCCACCGACTACGCCCAACGGCTGCCGTCGCTGGCCCAGGCCGCCATCGGCCAGTACGACGTGCGGGCCACCCCGCTCGAGATGGGGCTGGTCGCCAGCGCCATCGCCAACAAGGGCAAGGTCATGGTCCCCCACCTGCTCGACGAGGTCCGCGACACCGACGGCAAGGTGGTCACGGCCTACAAGGACGAGGTCTGGAAGCAGCCGATCAGCGCGCAGACCGCTGCGCTGATGCGCCAGGCCATGATCGGCGTGGTCCAGAACGGCACCGCCACGGGGCTGCAGATCGACGGCTACGAGGTGGCCGGCAAGACCGGCACCGCCGAGGTCGGGGTGAACCCGCCGACCAACCACGCGTGGATCGTGGGCTTCGCCGGCCCGCCCGGCCAGGACCCCCAGGTGGCGGTGGCGGTCATCGTCGAGGGCGTGCCGGGGACCGCCAGCGAGCAGACCGGCGGCGAGGTCGCCGCGCCGATCGCCCGGGCCATGCTGGAGCGGGCGCTGGCCATCAAGAAGGGCGGCGGCTGAGCGGCGGCCACCGGGCGGGTCGTCCCCCCGGGGCCGGCTGCCGGCGTCACGGGAGGTTCTCCTACGCTGGCTCGTCGCCAGGCCGCGAGGATCTCCGCCGGGCGGTGTGAAGGGAACCCATGTCCGACCAGGAACCGGTCGTCTACAACGGCCGCTACGAGCTGAACCGCCGCATCGGGCGCGGCGGCATGGCCGAGGTGTTCCTGGCGCGCGACCAGCTGCTCGACCGCCCGGTGGCCATCAAGGTCCTGTTCCCCGAGTTCGCCGGGGACCCCAACTTCGTCGAGCGCTTCCGCCGTGAGGCCCAGGCCGCCGCCAACCTGAACCACCCCAACATCGTGGGCGTCTACGACTGGGGCAAGGTCTCCGGCACCTACTACATCGTGATGGAGTACGTGCCGGGGCGGACGGTGAGCGAGATCCTCCGCGCCGACGGTCCGCTGCACCCCAACCGGGCCGCCGACATCGCCGCCGACGTGGCCTCGGCGCTGGCCTTCGCCCACCGCAACGGCGTGGTCCACCGCGACATCAAGCCCGGCAACATCCTCGTCACCAAGCAGGGCCTGGTGAAGGTCGCCGACTTCGGCATCGCCCGGGCCATCTCCGCCGGGGTCGAGGAGAACCTGACCCAGACCGGCTCGGTCATGGGCACCGCCACCTACTTCTCGCCCGAGCAGGCCCAGGGCCACGACGTCGACCCCCGCAGCGACCTCTACTCGCTCGGGGTCGTCATGTACGAGATGGTCGCCGGCAAGCCGCCGTTCAGCGGGCCGAGCCCGGTGGCCATCGCCTACAAGCACGTGCAGGAGACGCCGCCGCCGCTGCGGGAGGTCGCCCCCGCCGTCCCCGAGGCCTACGAGGCCGTCACCCACAAGGCCCTGGCCAAGGACCCCGCCGACCGCTACGCCGACGGCGACGAGCTGCGGGCCGACCTCCGTCGCTTCCGCGAGGGGCGGCCCGTCCTGGCCGCCGCCCTCGTCGGCGCCGCCGGGGCGGGTGTCGCCGAGGCCGCCACCCAGCTCACCCCGGCCTCGGCCGGGGCGGCCACGGTCGCGAGCCCCTCCACCGGCGCGACCCGCACCCCGCCCCGCGGCTACCCGCCGCCGACGCGTGCGACCCGCCCCCGCTCCCACCGCCGGGGCGCCCTCTTCTTCTTCACCCTGATCCTGCTGCTCGCCGTCCTCGCCGGGCTGCTCTACGTGTTCGCCCAGGTGCTGGGCGTCAACAGCACCACCCAGGTCACCGTCCCCGACCTGAAGGGCTCGCTCGTCACCCGGGCCGAGGCCACCCTCAAGCAGAGCGGCCTGCGGTCGCGCCGCGTCAACGTGCAGAGCAGCGCCCGTGTCGACACCGTGGTCAGCCAGGACCCCCCGGCAGGGTCGAAGGCCGACGAGAACTCGGTCGTGCTGCTGCGCATCAGCACCGGACCCGGTCAGATCCGGGTGCCCGACGTGGTCGGTCTCGACCAGCCGTCGGCGGTGCAGCGCCTGGTCGGCGCGGGCTACACGACCCAGAACATCCTGTTCAGCTCCGAGTACAGCGAGGACCGGCCCCAGGGCACGGTCACCCGCACCGACCCGGCGGCCGACTCGCTGGCCCCGAAGGGCTCCACCATCACCGTCATCATCTCCTCGGGTCCGCAGCCCCCGCCGAGCACCCAGGAGGCCACCACGACCACCACCACGACCTCCCCGCCGTCGACGACCACCACCACGCAACCGACCACGACCAGCACCACGACCACCACGACCACCGCGCCGCAGACCACGACGGGCACCGGCACCGGCACCGGCGCGACGGGCACGGGGGCGACCGGCACGGGCACGGGAACCACCGGGGCCGGCACCACCGGCGCCGGTACCACCGGGGCCGGCACCACGGGTGCCACCACGGCGGGCACCGCCACCGGCGGCACGACCTGAGCAGCTGAACGCCCTCGACCTCGACGCCGCCCGGCGCGGGCCGGCGACGTCTGCGCTCGGATGCCCGCTCAGGCGGCGACGTCGTCCAGGAAGTTGGTGAGCAGGTCGTGGCCGGCGGCGGTCAGGATCGACTCGGGGTGGAACTGGACCCCTTCCACCGCGTGCTCCCGGTGCCGCAGCCCCATCACCAGGCCGTCGTCGGTCGTCGCGGTGATCTCCAACTCGTCGGGCACCGAGGCCCGGTCGACGACCAGCGAGTGGTAGCGGGTGGCCTCGAGCGGCTGGGGCAGGCCGCGGAAGATCCCCCGGCCCTCGTGGCGCACCAGCGAGGTCTTGCCGTGCATGACCTCCGGGGCGCGCACGACCCGGCCGCCGAACACCTCGCCCAGGCACTGCAGCCCCAGGCACACCCCGAAGACGGGACGGCGGCCGGCGAAGCGACGGATCAGGTCGTTGCTGATGCCGGCGTCCTCGGGACGCCCCGGCCCCGGCGAGATCAGGATGCCGTCGGGATCGAGCTCGACGACCTGCTCGACCGTGAGGGCGTCGTTGCGGTGGACGATCGGCTCCGCCCCCAGCTCGCCCAGGTACTGGATGAGGTTGTAGGCGAACGAGTCGTAGTTGTCGATCACCAGGATGCGGGCAGCCATGACGGGCGGAACGGTACCGCCGCCGGCCGCGCCGCCCGAAGCCCGTTCGGACCCTTCGCTACGCTCGCCCCATGGCCGGCAAGCCCACCAAGCGGAAGGTGTCCGCGCCGTCGAGCCGCAGCTCGCACAAGGTCTCCGGCGACACCCACCAGGGCGCCACCCGGCGATCGACCGCCAGCGAGACGCGGGCCAAGGCCAGCGAGGGCGACGCCGCGGGCCGCTACTCCGCCCGCTACACGCCGCCGGTGCGGGACAAGTCGCAGATGCCGAGCCCGCTCTGGGTGCCGATCCTGATGTTCACCCTGCTCGGGGTCGGCATGCTGGTGATCGTCCTCAACTACATCGGCGTGTTCGGCGACGCCAGCAACGCCCGCCTGCTCATCGGGCTCGGCTGCATCCTCGGCGGGATCATGACCGCCACCCAGTACCGCTGACCGGCCCCGTCCCGGACCACCGGGGCGCCTTGCCCACAGGCTGTGGACAAGATTGGGGACTCGTCACACGCGTGTAACTTCGGTCACCCCTGCTGTTCATCGCCCCGTCGTGGCGCGCGGAGGCGCCCGGCCCCGCCGCCGCCGTCAGTAGACGTCGTCGAGCGAGGTGATCAGCTCCATGTCCTCCATGCAGTGCCGGGGCGGCTCCGGCACCTGGTCGTTGGCCGAGGTCATGCGCACCTCGGTGCCGCACACCGAGCACCGGTAGACCAGCCGCACCCGCCGCAGCTCGCCCGGCGGCGGGGGCTCGGGGACGGGACGGGCGAAGCTGCCGAGGATGGCGAAGCCCAGCTTCACCAGCACCACCGCCGCCAGCACGGCGACGGCGATCTTCAGCACGATCATCGCCGTCCAGTCTGGCCCGTCGCCGACCGCTCCGTCCCGGCGGATCCGGGGACGGAGCGGCGGGCGCGGTCCACGCGCGATCAGCCGAGGCGCTCGATGATGGTGGCGTTGGCCATGCCGCCGCCCTCGCACATCGTCTGCAGCCCGTAGCGGCCGCCGGTGCGCTCGAGCTCGTTCAGCAGGGTCGTCATGAGCTTGGCGCCCGAGCAGCCCAGCGGGTGGCCGAGGGCGATGGCGCCGCCGTTGACGTTCACCTTGCTCATGTCCGGGTGCAGCTCCTTCTCCCAGGCCAGCACCACCGAGGCGAAGGCCTCGTTGATCTCGACGAGGTCGATCTGGTCGAGGGAGAGGCCCGAGCGCTCCAGCGCCTTCTGGGTGGCGGGGATCGGACCGGTCAGCATCATGATCGGGTCGACGCCGGCCAGGGCGAAGGTGTGGAAGCGGGCCCGGGGGGTGAGGCCGAGCTCGTTGCACTTCTCCTCGCTCATGACCAGCACGGCGGCGGCGCCGTCGGTGATCTGCGAGCTGTTGCCGGCGGTGACCTTGCCGTCCTCCTTGAAGGCGGGCTTCAGCTTGGAGAGCGACTCGGCGGTCGTGCCGGGGCGGATGCCCTCGTCGGTCTTGACGATCTCGTCGGAGTCGATGAGCTTGCCGGTCTCGCGGTCGAGCGGCTTGGCCTGCAACGGCAGGATCTCGTTGTCGAAGCGGCCCTGCTCGGTGGCCTGGAGGGCGAGCTGCTGGCTGCGGGCGCCGTACTCGTCGAGCTGCTCCCGGCTCAGGTCCCACGCGTCGGCGATGAGCTCGGCGGAGATGCCCTGCATGACCAGGCCGCCCCGCGGCTCGTAGCGGGCCATCATCTTCGGGCCCATCGGGAAGCTGCCGGGGGTGACCGAGGCGCCCATCGGGGTGGTCGACATGACCTCGACGCCGGCGGCGACGACCACGTCGTAGGCCCCGGCGATGACGCCCTGGGCGGCGAAGTGGGCCGACTGCTGGGACGACCCGCACTGGCGGTCGATGGTGGTGGCCGGCACCTCCTCGGGCCACCCGGCGGCCAGCACCGCGTTGCGCCCGACGTTGATGCCCTGGTTGCCGACCTGCATGACGCAACCCATGATCACGTCCTCGACCAGCGCCGGGTCGAGGTCGTTGCGCTCGGCCAGCTCGGCCAGGACCTCGCCGGCCAGGTCGGCGGGGTGCCAGCCCGACAGCTTCCCGTAGCGCTTGCCCCCGGCGGTTCGGAGCGCATCGACGATGACGGCGGTGGTCATGGTTGTCCTCTTCTCTGCCGGCCGGCGCGCCGAACGGTTCGGCGCTGCAGGAGGTCCGGCGAACTAGACCGTTCGGTCAAGTCTGTCCACCCCGGCCCCCAGCCGCAACCACGCAGCGCCGGAGCGGGCCGGAGCGGGCCAGGGCAGACGTGGCGGTCTTCTGGTAGCCCTGTCGCAGCATCGTCTCCGGGAGGACCGACGTGGCCGAGATCCGCAGCAGCGACATCCGCAGCAGCGACATCGACGAGGTGGTGGCCGGCCGGACGATCGCCAAGGCGTTCGCCGGCACCGTCGCACGCCAGCCCGACGCCCTCGCCCTGCGCTGGCGCGACGGCGACGACTGGCGGGGCTGGACCTGGGCCGGGTACGCCGACCGGGTCGCCCGGGTCGCCGGCGCCCTGGCCGACCGCGGCGTCGGGCCGGCCTCGCGGGTCGTGCTGATGCTCACCAACCGCCCCGAGTTCCACGTGCTCGACCTGGCCGTGCTGCTCTGCGGGGCCACGCCCATCTCGATCTACAACTCGTCCTCGCCCGACCAGATCGCCTACCTGGTCGGCGACTGCGGGGCCCAGCTCGGCGTGGTGGAGGGCGACGCCTTCCTGAGCCGCTTCGAGCCCGTGCGCGACCAGCTCGAGGCGCTCGGCAGCATCGGCGTGGTCGAACCGGGTGATCACGCCCACGACTTCACCCTGGCCGACCTGCTCGACCACGAGCCGATCGACCTGGCCGCGGCGGCCGACGCCACCGACCCGGCGTCGCTGGCCACCGTCATCTACACGTCCGGCACCACGGGTCCGCCCAAGGGCGTCATGATCTCGAACCGCAACGTGATGTGGACCGCCCACTCCCTGAAGCTGACCCTCGGGTGGGACGACGCCGACTTCCCGGGCAAGCGGGTCATGTCGTACCTGCCGATGGCCCACATCGCCGAGCGGTCGACCAGCCACTACCAGCACGTCATCTACGGCACCGAGGTGTCGTGCTGCCCGAACCCGGGGGCCATCGCCTCCTACGTGACCGACGTCCACCCCCACCTGCTGTTCGGCGTGCCGCGGGTGTGGGAGAAGATCCAGGCCGGCGTCATGGCCCTGGTCGGCGCCGACCCCGAGCGGGCCGAGCAGTTCAGCGCGGGGATCGAGACCGCCGCCCCGCTGCGGCTCAAGGACCGCTGGGGCGAGGCCACCGACGAGGAGAAGGCCACCCTCGCCTTCCTCGACGACGCCGCCTTCGGACAGGTGCGCGAGCAGCTCGGCATGGACGAGCTCGAGCTGGCCATCTCCGGTGCCGCCCCGCTCGGCAAGGACCTGTTCGACTGGTTCCTCGGCGTCGGCATCCCCATGTCGGAGATCTACGGCATGTCCGAGACCACCGGGATCATGACGTGGGAACCGCAACGGGTGAAGCCCGGCACCGTGGGCAAGGCCATGATCGGCTGCGAGGTGGCGCTGGCCGACGACGGCGAGCTCATCGTGCGCGGTGGCCAGAACTTCGAGGGCTACCTGAACCAGCCCGAGAAGACCGCCGAGACCATCGACGAGGACGGCTGGCTGCACTCCGGCGACATCGGCGAGGTCGACGACGACGGCTACTTCCGCATCGTCGACCGCAAGAAGGAGCTCATCATCACCGCCGGAGGCAAGAACATCAGCCCCGCCAACCTCGAGGCCGCCCTGAAGACCATCCCCCTCGTCGGCCAGGCCTGCGCCATCGGCGACCAGCGCCGGTTCGTCGCCGCCCTGGTGGTGCTCGACCCCGACACCGCCCCGGTGTGGGCCGACCAGCACGGCGTGGACTACGGCGGGCTCGAGGACCTCGCCACCACCGAGGAGGTCCTCGCCGCCATCGACGAGGCGCTCCCCGACGCCATGGCCGGCTTCAACAACGCCGAGCGGGTCAAGAAGGTGAAGGTGCTGGCCACCGAGTGGCTGCCCGACAGCGACGAGCTGACCCCGACGTCCAAGCTCAAGCGGCGCGGCATCCACGCCAAGTACGCCGAGGAGATCGACGCGCTCTACACCTGAGCCACCCTCGCCGGCCGAGCGGCCGGGTCCCACCCACCAGGAGGCACCATGGACCTGCACGGCACGGCCTGCATCGTCACCGGCTCGTCGAGCGGCATCGGCGAGGCCGTCGCCCGCCGGCTCGACGCCGCCGGGGCGGGGGTGGTGGTCAACTCGGCGACCTCGGTCGACGCCGGCGAGGCCGTCGCCGCTTCGCTGCGCGACGCCGTCTACGTGCAGGGCGACATCGGCGATCCGGTGGTGGCCGGGGCGTTGGTGGGCGCCGCCGTCGAGCGGTGGGGCCGGCTCGACGGCCTGGTGAACAACGCCGGTCGCACCGTGCCGGTGCCCCTGGACGACATCGCCGCGGTCCGGCCCGAGCACTGGGACACCGTGCTGCGCACCAACGTGGTCGGCACCTTCCAGCTCTGCCAGGCGGCGCTCCCCCACCTGGCCGACGCCGACGACGGCTGGATCGTCAACGTCGGGTCGATCGCCGGCGTGCGCCAGACCGGCAGCTCGCTGCCCTACGCGGTGTCGAAGGCGGCGCTGCACCACCTGACCACGATCCTCGCCAAGTTCGCCGGACCGGTGCGGGTGAACGCGGTCGCGCCCGGTCTGGTCGACACGCCCTGGACCGAGGACTGGGACGTCCAGCGGCAGTTCGTGTCGGGGGCGACGCCGCTGCGCCGCACGGCCAGCCCCGACGACGTGGCCGACGCCACCGTCGGGCTGATCGAGAGCCGCTACGCCACCGGGCAGATCGTCGTGGTCGACGGCGGGCTCGGCCTGGTCATCTGATCCGGCCGGCACACCGGCGGGCCGGGTCGGTCCCTCAGCCGCCGGGGACGATGCCGAGCTCGAAGCTGTCGGGCTCGTAGGCGTTCCAGGGGTCGGCCCGCACCAGCTCGTCGAGCTTGCGGGCGTCGTCGCCCACCAGGATGCGCCACTGGTTGGCCCGGACCCCGTTCAGGATGACGGTGGCCGCCTCGGCCGCCGAGGTCGGGGCGGTGTCGCGGAACATGTCGCCCAGGTTCTCGACGATCGAGCGGACGGCGTCGTCGTCGAGGCTCTCGGCGGGCAGGCCCCGGTTGGCCAGCATGGTGCGGGTCTCGGCCAGCTCGTCGGCGCTCAGCTCGGCGCTGGCGCCGTGCACCGAGCGGCTGTTGTTCACGATGTCGGTGCCGATGTGGCCGGGCATCACCACCGAGGCGTGGACGTGGGGGGCGTTGACCCGGAAGTCCTCGAGCAGGGCCTCGGTGAACCCCTTCACCGCGAACTTGGCCGTGCTGTAGGCGGTGTGGGGGACCCCGTGGCCGAGGATGGCCCAGAAGCCGTTGACGCTGCTGGTGTTGATCAGGTGGGCCTCGTCGGCGGCGACCAGCAGCGGGACGAAGGCCCGACAGCAGTGGTAGACGCCGCCCCAGTCGATGGCGAAGGTGCGGTCCCACTCCTCGCGATCGACCTTCAGGAAGCTGCCGCCCCCGCCGACCCCGGCGTTGTTGAACAGCAGGTGGAGGTGGTCGGTGCCGTGCTGGTCGAGCACCTCGTCGCGGAAGGCCTCGACGGCGGTCTCGTCGGACACGTCGCAGCGGTGGGCGGTGACGGCGACCCCGTCGGCTCCCTCGGCCACGGCGCGCTTGGCGGTCGCCTCGGCGTTGTCGAGGTTCACGTCGCAGGTGGCGACCGAGCAGCCCTCGGCAGCGAGCTGCAGGACCAGCTCCCGACCCATGCCGGTGCCGCCGCCGGTGACCACGGCCAGCTTCCCCTCGAAGGACTCCATCGTCGGCGCTCCTCTGCTCGGCGTGCGCGCCGGCCGACGCTACCGGGAGGATCCGACGCCTGCCGCGGGCGCCGGTCGCTCGGAGCCGGCCGTTCGGAGCGGGTCGTTCGGAGCCGGTGTTCGGAGCCGGACGTTCGGAGCCGGTCGGTCAGGGCTCGCCCAGCACCACCCGCTCGAACAGGTCGAAGGTCCGGTCGGCCAGGTGTCCCCAGTCGAGCTCGGCCCGCCGGGTCGCGGCGGCGGCGCGCGCCCCGGCGAGGACCTCGGGGGTCAGCTCGTCGACGGTGGCGGCCACCGCCCCGGCGGTGTGGCCGGCGGGGATGCCCGACCCACCCAGCGCCTCCACCAGGTACCCCCAGTCCGAGCGCAGCGCCGGCAGGCCGAGCCCGACGGCATCGGCGGCGGCGCCGGTGGCCAGCATCTCGCCGGCGGGATCGAAGACCAGCGCCAGCACGTCGCAGGTCGCCAGCCGCGTCGCGTAGGTGGGCCGGTCGACCATCCGGTACCGCTCGGCGACGGCGATGCGGGGATCGTCGGGCACCACGTCGTCCGGACCGAGCGACCAGCACACCAGCTCGACGTCGTCGCGCCGGCTGGCCGCCACCCCGTCGAGCACCGCCTGCACCAACTTCTCGGCCCGGGGGGCGCCGACCACCCCGATGCGCAGCTTGCCGGAGGTGAGCCCGAGGCGGCGCTCGGCGTCGGCCCGGTCGGGGAGCCCGGCCCGCCGCCAGAGGTCGCCGAAGTGGCCGTGGGCGATGACCTCGTGCCGGCAGTCGGGACGGAACGGGTACCGCTCCCGCATCAGCCGCTCGCCCCATCCGCTGTGGTGGATCACCCCGTCGACCGCCTCGGCCCACGCCGCGTAGATCGGGTCGTAGACCTCGGCCCGCTTCTCGTGGGGGGTGAGGTTGTGGGCGGTCCAGACGACGGGCACGCCGTGGTCGACCAGGTCGTCGATGATCGCCCGGTGGGCGGCGAGGTCGTCGAAGGCCAGCCACTCGGGCCAGTGCAGGTGCAGCAGGTCGAGGTGCGCGAAGCCGGGGTCGGGGTCGACGTCCCACCCCACCGGTGAGCGGCGGTCGACCACCCGGCCGGCCAACGGCCCGTAGAGGGACTGGTGGTAGTGGTGGCCGTGGGCGGTCGAGGCGACCCGCAGCCGGGGCGTCACCCGGGCGGTGTAGGCCAGCTCGGTCGCCGGGTCGAGGTCGATCTGGTGGACGCGGGCCAGCTCGCACCAGGGGGTCCGCCACTCGGCGAGGCCGTCGACGACGACCGTCGTGGCGCGGTGGGGGGTGGCGCAGGTCCACTCGACGTCGAGCGGCCGGTCCGGCACCTCGGGCACGGCCAGGCTCACGGCGGCCGGCGGCCGGTCGAAGGTCAGGCGGTCCTCGAGCACCAGCGATCGGCGCTCGACGCGGAAGGTCGCCGTGCGGCTGCCGGCCAGCGGCGGCCCGGGATCGTCGCCGTCGAGGCCCTTGCCCGACTGGGCCAGCTCGTCCCAGGCGGCGGTGACCCCACCCGGCCGGTGGTCGACGGCGGCCGGCACGCCGCCGGCGGTGTACCGGCCGAGCCCGTCGAGCACGAGCGGCGTCCAGCAGGGCAGGTCGCGGTCGACCGGCACCTCCCAGGTGCCCGGTTGGCGCGGGGCGGGCAGGTAGTGGCTGCGGGTCGTCCCGACGAAGGGCAGGATCAGGTCGGCCCCCGGGCTGCGGTGGGCCCACACCCCCGCGGGGCGGTCGTCCTCGAACCCGATCCAGCGGTCCTGCGGGGGGTAGGCGCCGGCGGAGTCCGCCGGGGTCAGATCGGGGGGAGCGGCACGGAGGACCACCGCCGCCCACGCCACCTTCCCCAGGAGGTCGAAGGTGAGCTGGAGCCGGCGGGCCGGCCCCCGGTAGCCGTCCTGGGACCGGTGCCGGTGGGCGGTGGAGACGCCGTCGGGGTCGAAGCCGGCCAGCACCGTCCGGGCGGCGTCGACCGCTCGCCGCAACCAGTGCCCCCGGCCCTCGGCGTCGCCGGCCCGGCCGGAGGCGAGGGCGTGGGCGGCCAGCTCGAGGGTGAGGGCGGCGCCGAGGTCGCCGGTCGAGCGCCCCCACGCCACCGCGGTGCCGTCGCGGGCGCCGACGGCGCGCACCAGGTCGAGGGCAGCGTCGAAGCCGTCCTGCCACAGCGGACCGATGCGCTCGGCCAGCGGCTCGCAGAAGAGCCAGACGTCGGCGGTGTAGATGTCGTACCGGCCGACGTGGTCGTGGCTGTCGTCCAGGGCGCGCCGGCGGTTCTCGCCGAGCAGGTCGACCACCCGGGCCACCAGCCGGTCGAGGGTGCCGTCGTCCTCCGCCAGGCCGAGCCGGTGCCGGCCCAGCTCGCAGCGGGCCAGCACGGCGGCGTAGTTCCGGGGCAGCACCCCGGCGTCGAGCAGCTCCAGCCAGTCGGAGCTGTCGACGGCCCGCCCGAGCTCGGCGAGCTGGTCGTCCGAGAAGCCCTCGGTCAGCGGGTTGTCGGTGAAGGTGCCCGTGCGGGCCAGGGTCTCGGCGATCCGGTAGGAGAAGAAGGTGTGGGTCGACGAACCGTCCACCCGGGCCAGCAGGGTGCGCAGCACGTCGTCGACGGGCCGGCCGGCCAGGGTGGCGATCCCGGCGTCGGCCAGGTGGGTCAGCGTGAAGCACAGGTCGGCCCGCACGTCGGCGGCGACCCCGTGCCCGGCGAACGTGCGCGGCAGGTCCCAGTCCGGCAGGTGGTGCTGCTCCGCCGCCTCGACCTGCTCGACGGTGAACCCCACCAGCACCTCGGCCAGGTCGGCGGCGGTGATCGACGAGGTCGGGGCGGGCAGGCCGGTCGGTTCGCTCACCCGGGCGAGTCCAGCAGACGACGCTCGTGCCGACGGCGGCCGGCGGCGGGTTCAGCGATCGACGTGGAGCACCGCGGCGCCGTTGACCCGGTCGCCGGCCAGGTCCTCCAGGGCCCGGTCGGCCCGATCCAGCGGGTAGGCGACGGTGGTGGGCCGGATCGGGATCTCGGCGGCGATGCGCAGGAACTGCTCGCCGTCGGCCCGGGTGTTGGCGGTGACGCTGCGGACCTGGCGCTCCTGGAACAGGTCGTCCTGGTAGTTCAGCGGCGGGACGTCGCTCAGGTGGATGCCGGCGATGGCGAGGGTGCCCCCACGGTCGAGGGCCCGCATCGCCACGGGGACCAGGTCACCCACCGGGGCGAAGAGGATGGCGGCGTCGAGCGGCTCGGGCGGTTCGTCGTACGCGCCCCCGGCGCTGGCCGCGCCCAGGTCGAGCGCCAGCCGCCGGGCCTCCTCCGACCGGGTGAGCACGTGGACCGTGGCGCCCTGGTGCAGCGCGACCTGGGCGGCCAGGTGGGCCGAGCCGCCGAACCCGTAGATGCCGAGCTTCCCGCCCTCGGGCAGGTCGGCCCGGCGGAGCGCCCGGTAGCCGATGATGCCGGCGCAGAGCAGCGGCGCCGCCTCCTGGTCGTCGAACACGTCGGGCAGGGCGTAGGCGAAGGCCTCGGGCACCACCGCCCGCTCGGCGTAGCCCCCGTCCGCGTCCCACCCGGTGAAGCGGGGATCGATGCACAGGTTCTCGTCGCCCCGCCGGCAGAACCGGCAGACCCCGCAGGTGTGGCGCAACCAGGCGATGCCGACCCGATCGCCGACGGCGAACCGATCGCAGCCCTCGCCGAGGCCGGCGACGTGGCCGACGACCTCGTGGCCCGGCACGACCCGGGGGCGGCGGGGGTCGAGGTCGCCCTCGGCCAGGTGCAGGTCGGTCCGGCACACCCCGCAGACGTGGACCTCGACCAGCACCTCACCCGGTCCGGGCTGCGGGTCGGCCCGCTCGCCCCAGCGGAGGGGGTGCCGATCGACCGGCCTCGGCTCCTCGACCCACCAGCAGCGCATGGTCCCGGTCTAGGCCGTCCGCCGCCCGGTTGCGACCCGCCGTCTTCCCTTCGACGCGGCCGCGGCGGCCGGTGCCAGGCTGCGTCGGTGCTGAACCCGCCGACCCAGTACGCCACGGACGAGAACCTCCGGGCCCGCCAGCGGCTCTGGGCGCACCAGGACGAGCCGTCCGACCTCCACGGCTGGGTGATCGACCTGGCCGGGGTCCGACCCGGGCACCGCCTGCTCGACCTCGGGTGCGGCAACGGCGAGTACCTGCGCCGGCTGGCGCCCACCGGGGCCGAGGCCGTCGGGTGCGATCTGTCGCTCGGCATGCTCGGGTCGGTCCCCCGTCCCGCGGGTGAGCGGCTGGTGAACGGCGACGCCCAGCGCCTGCCCTTCGCCACCGACGCCTTCGACGTCGTCCTGGCGCCGCACATGCTGTACCACGTGCCCGACCGACCGGCGGCCGCCCACGAGCTGCGGCGGGTGCTCCGGGCCGGCGGCACCTGCGTGGCGGTGACCAACGGCGCCGGCCACCTGCGGGCCTTGCGCGAGCTGGTCGAGGCCTCGGTCCGCCGTGTCACACCGGAGTGGGAGATGCGCAACCCGTCGACCCACGCCTTCAGCCTGGAGAACGGCGACCGCCCGCTCGCCGACGCGTTCGCGTCGGTCGAGGTCGTGCGCCCCGGACGCCCGGCGACCGTGCGCCTGACCGATGCCGCCACCGCCGCCGACTACGTCGCCAGCGTCGCCGACCACTACCAGCCCGAGACCGACCGGCCCTGGGCCGAGGTGGTGGCCGACGTCCGACGGTCCGTCCAGGCGACGATCGACGCCGACGGCTCCTTCCTCGTCGGCGGCGACACCGGCGCCTTCGTCTGCTCCTGAGGCACCGCCCGACCGCCGCTCGGCGCCATGGCGACGCCGGCCCGGCGGCCCGGCCGTCACCCGCCGAGGGGCAGCCGTTCGACCGGTGACCACCGTCGGTCGGCGATGTCGGTGGCGAACAGCGTCACCGCCGTCACCTCGCACGCCAGGAGCGCCGGGGACCCGAGTGCCTCCTCCACCTCGGCCACGAGCCGATCCTGCGCCGGCCCGGCGGCGACCTGGCCGACGGTGAGGTGGGGCCGGATGTCGCCGAAGCGGCCGCCGTAGGGCGGGTAGGCGGGGAAGGCGGCCCAGACCGCCCGGGTCAGGGCCTCGAACCGGGCCGCGGGCTCGGGGCGGAGGAACACCGCGTCGGGGAACGTGTCGACCGCGTCGAGGGAGAAGGAGAACGGCTCCTGGTCGGCCAGCGCGCCCCCCAGGAGGCGGCGATCGGCCGGGTCCAACGGCACCGGGCGGAAGGGGTAGAGCACGGTGACGTGGGCCGGCATGCCGTACCGGGCGATCGGGTCGTGGGCCCGGCGCCACCCGCCCACCACCGGCTCGGCGGCAGGGACCTCGACCACCAGCGCCGACCGCGTCACGCCGACGATGGTCGCGCACCGGGTCAGGCGGCGGGCCCGCCGCGAGCTGCCCCTTCCGCCGGCGGCGGCGCAGACCTACCCTCGTGGGCACCGGGCGAAGCACATCACTGGAGGTGATGTCGTCATGCGAATGATGCTGCGTGTCGTCATGGACACGGAGAAGACCAACCAACTGGTGCAGGCGGGCACCATGGGCCCGACCATCGAGGGGATCCTCGGGAAGCTGCAGCCGGAGGCGGCCTACTTCCACGCCGATGGCGGTGGCCGGGCCTTCACGCTGGTGGTCGACGCCCCCGACGGCGCCGCGCTGCCGGGCTTGGCCGAGCCGATGTGGCTCGAGCTCGGCGCCACGGTCGAGGCCATCCCGGTGATGGACGCAGACGAGCTCGGCGAGGGCCTGTCGCGCCTCGGCTGATCGAGGGAGCACGTAGCGGGAACGACCCTGCGAGGGGCCGCGTCGGCCCACTCCCTCATCGCCGCTTATGACATACTTGTCGGATCGCAAGATCGGATGCACAAGTTTGGCATATCCTCTGTTCCACCCGCGCCGCCTCGGTGACCTGCCCGGCCTGCTCAGCCCCGAGGAGTTCGCTCGGGAGTTCCCCGGCGAGGACGAGTACGTCGAGCTGAAGCAGGGCGTGTCGACGGCCCGCCTCCAGGAGGCTGCCGTCGCGTTCTCGAACGCTGATGGCGGCGTGCTGATCGCCGGGGTGGCCCCAGACAATCGCGTCCTCGGAGTGACCCAGCCGGGTGAGAAGGCGAAGGACATCCACCAAGCGATGCGCCAGGTGCAGAGCGCAGGTCGCTACGACATCCATCAGCTCATCGTCGGCGACGCCACCTTGCTCGTGGTCTCCATCGCTCGTCGTCACGAAGGCTTTGCGCAGACCTCATCGGGTGCCGTGCTCATGCGCCGGGGCGCCAGCAACGTGGCCCTGCTCGGCGCGGACCTGTCCCGCTTCCTGTCCCGTCGGAGCTTCCAGAGCTTCGAGACCACACCGACGGGCGTCCTCCTCGAGGACGTAGACGAGGTGTTGCTGGCCGGACTCAGTGACGCGTTCGAGTGGCGTGACACCGACCTGGGGGAGCGGTTGAGCGAGGCCGGTCTGATCACGACCGAAGCCGGAGACCATGTTCTGACGGTCGCCGGGGCCCTCTTGCTCCTCAACGCGCCCGAAGTGGTCGGAGGCCGTCCCTACATCGACCTGCGCCGCTACGCAGCCAGGGAACCCGACCCCGACAAGACCTGGGAGGTGAGAGGTCCCGTCAACCTGCAGGTCGAACAGGCGACGGCTGACCTCATGGCGGAGCTGGGATCGGTCAGTGCGATCGTGGGGGTGCGGCGCGTCGAGATGCCGCGGATCCCGCAGCGGGTGATCCGAGAGGCGATGGCAAACGCCGTCGCTCATCGCTCGTACGAACACGCCGGCACGGCCATCCGTGTGGACATCACCCCGACCCACGTCACCATCACCTCTCCCGGCACCCTCCCCGAACCGGTCACCCTCGAGAACATCCGGTTCCAACAGGCAGCCCGCAACGATCGCCTGCTGAGAGCCCTGCGACGGTTCAACCTGGCCGAGGACAAGGGCAAGGGCATCGACCGCATGGAGGACGACATGGCGGCCGAGCTCCTCCAGCCCCCGGAGTTCGCCGAGGACGGTGGGTTCTTCTCTGTCACCCTGAGGATCGGAGGCGCGGTCACACCCCGGGAACGGGCCTGGGTTCGCGGTCTGATCCAGGCCGGTCGCCTGGAGCCCCGTGCAGCGACCGTCGTGGTGTCGGTGGCTCGCGAAGGATCGATCACCAACGGTGACGTCCGCTCGTTGCTCGACATCGACAGTGTGCAGGCTCGATCCATCCTGCAGGACCTGGTCACCGAGGGCGTCCTCGTCCAGCGCGGCGAACGCGGCGGGTCCCAATACCTCATCGCCCCCGACCTCGGCGTGCCCGCCCGGATCCGTCACACCGACACCGAGCTCGACCAGATCGCCCTCGAGCTCGCCAGCCAGGGACCCATCACCAACGCAGCCCTCCGAGACCGCACCGGCCTCGACCGCTCCGAAGCCCTCAAGGTCCTGCGCCGACTCGTCGACCGCGGTCAGCTCGTCCAGCGCGGTGAACGACGAGGAACCCGGTACCACGTGCCCTGAGCGAGTCGAGAGGTCACTGGAGTCGCCCATCTCACCCGGACCTCTGCGCTGCGACGGGGACAACTCGCACGCCGTCAGACCCAGACCCGGCGTGGTGGGAGGCGTGCATGAGCGCCCCGCTTCAGTGGTGACGGTCGAGCTCAATCGGCCCAGTCGGGCGGCTGGACCAGGATCATCCAGAGGTGTCCGTCCGGGTCGGCGACCTGGGCTGCGAAGGCACTCCACTCTCGCTGCGATGGCTCATAGACGCTGGTCCCGCCGGCGGCGAGGGCCGATCTGTAGCGCGCCCGCACAGCGTCTTCGTCCGGGACGAAGACCGACAGCACGCACTCGTTGGCGCCTGGCGGGGCTACGCGATCCTCGCCGGCGACCCAGCCGAACCCACCCGTGGGGACCAGCATCAAGCTGACGCCCGACGCGAGGCGGAGCTGAAGCGGCTCAGGGACGCCGTCATCGGCGAGCGGCCCGAAGGCTTCAAGCCCGAGCCCGTCGCGGTAGAAGGCGAGCGACCGGCTTCTATCGGCCGTGGCAAGGCTGATCGTGTGGTCCATGACGCTCATGACTTCCGGCGAGGTGCCAACTCATCGGGTTCGCCCCCGATCTCCGGGAATCTGGAGTACGAGCGGCAACCCGCTGACCAGCTCGGTGGAGACGATGGGACTCGAACCCACGACCCCCTGCTTGCAAAGCAGGTGCTCTAGCCAGCTGAGCTACGTCCCCGCGGCCCGGTCGGCCCGGGCGGTCCGCCGAGGCTACCGAACCGGGCCGGCACCCCCCGGCGCGGGAGGTGGTCGTACACCTACACTCAGCGGTCGCCGGCGACCTGCCGATCCAGGACGCTGGGGAGGTTCGGTCAGCCGGTGGTCGTGGATGTCGAGCGAGCGGCGAAGCGACGCCGTCGAGAGCGCCTGTGGATCGGTGGCGTCCTCGGCTACACGGTCTTGCGCTTCGCCATCGCGTGGGAGGCGCTCGACCGCTACGGGCTGAACATCTGGGTGTTCGGGATCATCGACATCGTGACCGCGGTGCCCTACGCGGTCGGCACCGCTCGCCTGGTCACCAGCGTCGTCGACCGGCGCCTGCAGGCCGCGGCCGGCTGGATGGTCATCTCCGCCTTCTCGTTCCTCGCGCCGTACCTCTACATCGCCGTCGCCGGGCACGACAAGAGCATGCCGAAGACGGTCTGGGTCGTCCTGGCCGTCCTGGTCATCGCCCTCGGCGCCAACGCCGCCTTCGCCATCATCCGGCGGATCCGCTCCGGGCGGCGACTGCGCCGGCTCGAGGTCTGAACGGGCCGGAGCGGCTGGGCCCGAGCGGCGGGACCGCAGCGGCTGGGCCGACGCGCCGGGGCGGTCAGGGCCGGGAGACGAGCGGCGAGGGCTCGGCGGGACGCACCTCCATCCCGCCGCCATCGGTCAGGATGATCGGGAAGCCCCAGTCGATGATCTCGTGGATCTCGATGCGCTCGGCGGTCCACTTGGTGAACTCGGGGTTCCGCCGACCGAGGGTCTCGTAGCTGGCCGGCACGTGCGGGAAGGCGGCGGGCACGCAGTAGGCGCCGAGGTAGTCCTGGCCCTCGCCCACCGTCTGGAAGTCCAGCCCGTAGGTGCCGGTGAACACGTCGAGGAGCCAGGGCTCGATCACCGCCACCAGCGCCGAGGCGCCGGCCCGGCAGGCGTGCAACCAACCCTCCCGGTAGAGGTGCTCGATCACCCCGGTGCTGCGCGCCGTGTGGTCGACGGCGAGGGCCCCGAGCTCGCACACGGGGTCGGCCACGTCGAAGTCGGTGCGCCGGAAGTGCCCGATGGGCAGCTCGTCGTAGCTGCCGAAGACGGTTCGCACGGTGCCGTACACCCGGTCGGTGTCGTCGAGCACCACGTGGAAGACGGCACGGTCGGCCCACGGCTGCAGCTCCTCGACCCGGCGCCGCGGCGACGGGTCGCAGTAGCCCATCTCGCGGTACACGTCGTAGACGAAGGCCTCGGCCTTGTCCCGCAACGGACCCTCGGTGACCTGCTCGAGGCGCATCCCCGGATCGAGGTCGGCCGGGCGGCCCGACAGCACGGGCTCGGTGACCAGCTCCACCGCCGGAGGTACGTCCACGTCCCCAACTGACGCCATCTCTCGGGACCCCCTCTTCCACCACGGGTTCGGAACCGCGGCACGGTAGTGCAAACCGGACAATCCTGCACAGAGTCCGCGAACCACCGCGCTTCGCGCGATCGGTGCATGACAGGAGCAACAGGACGAACAGTGGCACCGTTGCCCCCAGCGGCGGGGCCCGGCGGCCCGATCGGCGGGGCCGGGCGCCGGGCGGCTCACGGGGGCGCCGGACCGGCCGACATGTACCGAGATGACCAACCGGCGATGGGCGTACTTCCTGGTCGCCGGCTGCATCCTCGGAGCGGCCGGCTTCTTCCTGGGACCGACCTACCGGCGCATCCTGACCGAGATCGTCGGCGTCGCCGGGACCGCGCTCACCTTCGTCCGCTCCCGCCACCTGCCTCCGCGGCAGCGACGCCCCTGGCTCGCGCTGTCGCTGGCCGGCACCTTCTTCCTGCTCGGTGGCCTGGTGCGGTTCGCGCTGGGCAGCACCAGCAGCGGCGCCTACGCCTACCCGTCGCTGGCCGACCCGTTCTTCTTCCTCAGCTACCTCGGGCTGATCGCCGCGGTGATCCTGCTCGTCCGGCTGCGGACCGGGTCGTACCGCCAGACGGCCATGAACCTCGACGCCACCATCGTGGCCGCCGCCATCGCCGTCTCGGAGTGGTGCATCGCCTTCGGGCCCTACGTGCACGACGCCAGCATCCCGACCGGGCAGCGGGTGACGAGCATGCTCTACGCCGCGGTGATGATCGTGCTGGCCGGCGCCTCCATCCGCCTGTCGGTCGGTCCGGGGTTCCGCAACCCGGCCTTCTGGCTGCTCACCCTCGGCATGGGGATCACCCTGGTGGCCGACACGACGGCGAGCCTGGCCACCGCGGGCATGGCCGATCCGAGCATCCCCCAGACCCTGGGGCCGTTCATCTTCGGCTTCTGGGTGGCGGCCGCGCTCCACCCCGAGTCGCACCGGTTGACCGAGACGCCGCCCATGGTCGAGGAACGCCTGTCCAAGGGGCGCCTGGTCATGCTCGGCGCGGCGCTGCTGCTCCTGCCGTCGGTCACGGTGTGGCAGTTCCGCCAGCCACGCGGCGTCGACGTGTCGGTGATCGTCGTGGGCTGGATCACCCTCTCGCTGCTGGTGCTGATGCGGCTGGCCGACCTGGTCCGCACCAAGGAGCGCACCGCCCACAACGAGGCGATCCTCCGGCGGGCGAACGCCCACCTGGCCACCGCCCACGACCGCTTCGAGATGAAGGACGGGGCCATGGCCGCGGTGGTCGAGCTGCTCGAGGGCGTCGAGCAGTTCACCGCCTTCATCGGCATCATGCGCGGCACCGGCTACCTCGAGGTGGTCCGAACCGCTGGGGTGAGCGCCCACCGGTACCGGGGCCTGCGGGTGCCCCGGGAGGAGCTGTTCTGGCCGCTGCGACTCGAGCTGGGGACGCCGAGCGGCTCCCTGCCCGGCGACCACAGCTACGTGCTCCCCCCGGACACCGACACCTACGGCCCCGGCGCCCACCACGTGCTGCTGGTGCCCCTCGTCAGCCTCCGGGAGCTGCGGGGCTCGATCATCGTGACCAGCCCCAAGCTGGTCCACGCCGCCACCCGCCAGGCCCTCGAGCAGCTGGCGTCGACCTTCGCCCTGGCGCTCGAGAGCGCGTCGCTGGTCGAGGACCTGCACCGCCAGCAGAACGAGCGGCGCTTCCGGGCGCTGGTCGAGAACTCCTCCGACATCGTGGTCGTCGCCGACCCCGACGGCATCGTGACCTTCGCCAGCCCGGCCTGCCGGCGCGTGCTCGGCATCGACGCCGAGAAGGTCGTCGGGCTCCACGCGGTCGACCTGGTCGACCCGACCGACCGGGCCTTCGCCCAGGAGGTCCTCAACCGGGCGGTGGCCGAGGGCGGGACCCAGCTCGACCCCATCGAGGTCCGCATCCCCCACCGCGACGGCTCCTACCTCTGGTTCGAGGTGCGGGTCCGCGACCTGTCCGCCGACCCGGAGGTCGGCGGGACCGTCATCAACGCCCGCGACATCACCGAGCGCAAGCGGGCCGAGGCGGAGATCGCCCGGCGTGAGGCGCGGTTCCGGGCCCTCGTCCAGCACTCGAGCGACATCGTGGCCGTGCTCGACGAGTGCGGCTGCCTCAGCTACGTCAGCCCGGCGGTGGTCGAGACCCTGGGCTACGAGCCCGACGAGCTCGAGGGGACCTCGGTCCTGGACCTGCTCGACTCGCCCGAGCGGCTCCTGGTCGAGCGGCGCAGCGAGGAGCTCGAGGCCGACAGCCGGCTCGAGGCCAGCGGCACCTTCGAGGCGGCCAGCCTGGAGCTGCAGGTCCGGCACAAGGACGGGTCCACCCGCTTCTTCGACGTGACCATCACCGACCTCCGCAAGCAGGCGGCGATCGGCGGGGTGGTGCTCAACGCGCGCGACGTCACGGTCCGCAAGGCCCTCGAGCACGACCTCCGCCACCAGGCCCTGCACGACTCGCTCACGGGGCTCGGCAACCGGGCGATGTTCCTGCACCACGTGCGCGAAGCGCTCGACCGCCGGGATCCCGACCAGTGCGTGGGGGTGCTCTTCATCGACATCGACGACTTCAAGACCGTGAACGACAGCCTCGGCCACGCGGTCGGCGACGAGATCCTCGTGCGGGTCGCCGATCGCCTGAAGACCTGCCTCCACCACGCCGACGTGGCCGCCCGCCTCGGCGGCGACGAGTTCGCCATCCTCGTGCGGTCGCCCTACGGGGCGGAGGAGATCACCAAGCTGGCCGAGCGGGTCCTCACCGCGCTGCGCTCGCCCTTCGTCGTCCAGCAGCGCGACTTCACCCTCGCCGCCAGCGTCGGCATCGCCTTCCAGGACCCCGACAGCACCGCCGAGCTGCTGCTCCGGAACGCCGACATGGCCATGTACCTGGCCAAGGAGCGGGGCAAGGACCGGTACGAGATCTTCAAGGACGACATGCACGCCACCGTGTTCGAGCGGCTCGTCCTCAAGGCCGACCTGGCCGCCGGCATCGAGGGCAACCAGCTCCACCTCTGCTACCAGCCCATCGTGTCGCTGCAGACCGGTCGCATCACCGGCGTCGAGGCCCTGGTCCGCTGGAACCACCCCACCCGGGGTCCGCTCAGCCCCGCCCAGTTCGTCGCCCTGGCCGAGGACACCGGGCTGATCCTCCCCCTCGGCCAGTGGGTGCTCGAGGAGGCCTGCCGCCAGCTCCGGTCCTGGCAGCTTCGCCTGCCGCCCAAGGCGTCGCTCACCATGAGCGTGAACCTCTCGGTGCGCCAGCTCGTCCGCGACGACGTGGTCAACCAGATCGCCGAGACCATCCACCAGTTCCAGCTCGACCCGTCGACCATCACCATGGAGCTGACCGAGACCATGCTGATGGAGGACATCGAGCTGTCGCGCCGCCGCCTCGAGGAGCTGAAGACCCTCGGGGTGTCGCTGGCCGTCGACGACTTCGGCACCGGGTACTCGTCGCTCGGCTACGTGCAGCAGTACCCGATCGACATCATCAAGATCGACCGCAGCTTCGTCGACGGGCTCGGCGAGCGGGCCAGCAACGACACCGTCGTGGTGCAGACCATGATCGAGATGGCCCAGCGCCTCGGCGTGCACATCGTCGCCGAGGGCATCGAGGACGTCGCCCAGCTCCGGGTGCTGCAGTCGCTCGGCTGCGACCTGGGACAGGGCTACTACTTCTCCAAGCCGGTGGAGGCCGACCGGATCGGGCCGATGCTCACGGCCAGCATCGCCGACGGGACGGCGTTCCTGCAGAACGGCGGCTCCCCCGCCACCTGACCGACGGCCGGACGGCCCAAGAGGCCCTCGGCGCTCGTGGCCCGATCGCTACGGTCTCGGTGTGCCGACCTCGCCGATCTTCGTCTCGCGGCTCGTCAAGCTGCCGCTGGCCGACGCCGACGGCGCGCCCATCGGCCAGATCAGCGACGTCGTGCTGGTGCCCCCCGGTCCCGAGAAGCCCCGGGTCCTCGGCTTCGTCGCCACCGTCCAGCGGCGGAACATCTTCCTCAACTCCGCGCGGGTCGGCGAGATCGATCCGACCAGCGTCCGGCTGCGCTCGGGCACCATCGACGTGCGGCCCTTCAAGCGGCGCGCCGGCGAGAAGCTGGTCGTCGCCGACCTGTTCGGCACCCGCGTCGACGACGACTACGTCACCGATGTCGCCCTCGAGGAGGACGACCGCTCCGGGTGGCGCGTCACCACCGTCGCCATCGGCGGGCGCGGCCCGCTGCGGCGCCGGCGGACGCCGAAGGTGCTCCCGTGGTCCGACGTGGCCCCCCACTTCGACGCCGGCCCGGAGTACGCCGAGGTGGCCGAGCTGCGCGAGATGCACCCGTCGGAGGTGGCCCGCGCCGTCCGGTCGCTGCCGCTCAGCCGGCGCCGGCAGCTCGCCGAGCTGATGGAGGACGACCGCCTGGCCGACCTGCTCGAGGAGCTCGACGAGGACGAGCAGGTCCGCCTCATCGAGGGCATGGACCTCGAGCGGTTGGCCCACGTGCTCGAGGAGATGGAGCCCGACGACGCCGTCGACCTGCTGGCCGAGCTGCCCGAGGACGAGCGCCAGGCCCTGCTGGCGGCCATGGAGCCCGAGGACTCCACCCCGCTGCGCCGCCTGCTGGCCTACGACGAGGACACCGCCGGCGGCCTCATGACCCCCGAGCCGGTGGTGCTCCCCCTCACCGCCACCGTCGCCGAGGCCCTCGCCGTGGTCCGCGACGCCGAGCTGCCGATGGAGCTGGCCGCCCAGGTGTTCGTGGTGAAGCCGCCGACGTCGACCCCGACCGGTGCCTTCCTCGGCACCGTCCCGTTCCAGCGGCTGCTCCGCGAGCCGCCCGGCACCGAGCTCGAGCACTGCGTCTTCGACGAGCCCAACGCCGTCCCGCCCGAGATGCCCGGTCGGGAGGTCGCCGAGCGGCTGGCCGCCTACGACTCGCTGGCGGTGGCGGTCTGCGACGGCGCCAACCGGCTGATCGGCGCGGTCACCGTCGACGACGTGCTCGACCACGTGCTGCCCTCCGGGTGGCGGCGGCGGAGCCGGCGATGATCTTCCGCCGCGACCGGGCCGACCTGTCCCAGCCCCGCCAGGGCGGCCTCGGCATCGGCGCCCACTACGACCCCGAGGCCTTCGGCCGGTTCACCGAGGGGGTCGCCCGGTTCTTCGGCACGGGGCGGTACCTGGTCATCCAGACCGGCCTGGTCATCCTCTGGATCTGCCTCAACAGCTGGGGGCTGACCCACCAGTGGGACCCGTACCCGTTCATCCTGCTGAACCTGGCCTTCTCGACCCAGGCCGCCTACGCCGCCCCCCTGATCCTGCTGGCCCAGAACCGCCAGGACGCCCGGGACCGCCAGGAGACCGAGCGCGACCGCGCCGTCAACGCCCGGGTGCAGGCCGACACCGAGTACGTCGCCCGGGAGCTGGCGTCCATGCGGCTCACCCTGGCCAACGTGGTCAGCTCCGAGGACCTGGCCGCCGCCGTCGACCGCGTCACCGACGCCCTGGGCGAGCTGCAGGCGCGGGTGGACGGGCTGACGGACCCACCCGCGGACGGGGGCGAGGTCGACGGCGAGGGACCGCCGGCTGACAGCGTGGCGCCGAGCGCTCCGTGACCCGACCGCCGACCCGGCTCCGGGTCGCCGTCACCGCCCTCGCCGTGGCCCTCGCCCTCGTGGGGGCGTCCTGCAGCAGCGCCGGCCCGTCGAGCGGCGCCGGATCGGCGTCCGGCCCGACGGCATCCGACGGCGCCGCCACCGACGGCCGCGGGAGCGGCTCGGCGGTGCCGGTCCCGAAGCTGTCGTGGCACGACTGCGACGGCGGCTACCAGTGCGCGACCCTCCACCTCCCCCTCGACTACGCCCACCCCGCCGGCAGGACGCTCGCCATCGGGGTGGTCCGCAAGCCGGCGGCCGACCGCAGCCGCCGCATCGGCGCCCTGTTCGTCAACCCCGGCGGACCCGGCGTGTCGGCCATCGACTTCCTCGAGGGCTACGGCTTCGATCCCGAGCTGGAGCAGCGCTTCGACCTGGTCGCCGTCGATCCCCGGGGGGTCGGGCGCAGCACGGCGGTCGACTGCGACACCGCCCCCGCCGAGCTCTACTCGGCCGACCCGTCGCCGGACTCCCCGGCCGAGGTCGACCACTACCTCCAGGTCTCGCAGGCCTACGTCGACCGCTGCCGGCAGCGCAACGGGGACCTCCTCGACCACGTCGGCACCCGCGACACCGCACGCGACATGGACGAGGTCCGCCAGGCCATGGGTGACCGCGCCCTCAACTACCTGGGCTTCTCCTACGGCACCGCCCTCGGGCAGGCCTACCTCGGCCTCTTCCCGACCCGGGTCCGGGCCATGGTGCTCGACGGCGTGGTCGACCTGTCCCTCGACGGTCCGGCCCTGGCCGAGCAGCAGGCCGACGGCTTCCAGCTGGCGCTGACCCACTTCGCCGACGACTGCACCCGGCAGGGCTCCTCCTGCCCCGTCGCTCCCGATCCCCTGGCGGTGCTCCACCGGGTGGAGGCGTCCGTCGAGCGGGCGCCCCTGCCGTCGGCGTCGGCCGATCGGCCCGCCGGCCCCGGCGAGCTCGACCTGGCCCTCGCCGACGCGCTGTACAGCCGGTCGTCGTGGCCCAAGCTGGCCCGGGCGCTGGCCCAGGCCGACGGCGGCGACGGCAGCGGGCTGGTCGACCTGGCCGACGACTACCTCGACGTCACCCGGACCTCGGAGAAGAACACCGAGGTGGACGGCTACTTCGCCATCGGTTGCGTCGACCAGCGCTGGCCGCGCGACCCGGCGGCGGTGCTGGCCGACGGCAAGGCGGCCGACGCCTCCGCCCCCGACTTCGGCTCCGCCATCGTCAACGACTACCTCCGCTGCGCCATCTGGCCCGGCAAGGCCGATCCGCTCGTCCCGCCGAAGGCCCCCGGTTCGCCGCCGGTGCTCGTGGTGGGCACCACCGGCGACCCGGCCACCCCCTACCAGGCCAGCGTCGACGTCGCCCGCCAGCTGCCGAAGGGCCGGCTGATCACCTACGTCGGCGACGGCCACACCGCCTACGGCACGAGCAGCTGCGTGTCGAAGGCGGTCGACACCTACCTGCTCACCCGGAAGCTCCCCGACACCGGTACCCGCTGCACCCGATAGCCAGGCACCGAACGGGTCCGGGGTCCAGCGGCCTCGGGTCGCTAGAGCTAGCGGACCAGCTCGCCGGCGGTGAGGGCCTCGAGCGTCAGCTCGGGCTGCTCGGCGGCCAGGCGGTCGAGCCAGTACCGGCTCTCGAACAGGGCCAGCAGCGTACCGTCGGCCCGCGCCAGGACGTCGACGCCGCGCATGGCGCGGAGCGGGCCGGCGCTGTCGGCGTCGGTGCGACGCGCCACCGTGTACCCCGTCGGGCTCAGCTCGACCGGTGCGCCGAACTCGTTCTCCAGCCGGTGCACGGCCACGTCGAACTGCATGGGGCCCACCGCGGCGAGGATCGGCGCCTGGTCGCCGAGGTCGGGGTCGCGCAGCACCTGCACCACCCCCTCCTCGTCGAGCTGGGCGATGCCGCGACGGAACTGCTTGAAGCGACCGGTGTCGCGCACCCGGGCCACCGAGAAGTGCTCGGGGGCGAAGCTCGGGATCGTCGGGAAGGTGACCGGCTGGTCGAGCCAGAGGGTGTCGCCGACCCGGACGTCGGTGGCGTTGACCAGGCCGACGACGTCGCCGGGGAACGCCTCCTCGAGCGTCTCGCGCTCCTGGCCGAACACCTGGTGGGCGTACTTGGTGGCGAAGGGCTTGCCGGTCTGGCTGTGGGTGACGACCATGCCCCGGTCGAAGCGGCCGGACGCCACCCGCAGGTAGGCGATGCGGTCGCGGTGGGCCTTGTCCATGTTGGCCTGGACCTTGAACACGAACCCGGAGAACGGGGCGTCGAGCGGGCGGGGGCGACCGGCGTCGTCCTCGCGAGGGGACGGTGACGGGGCCAGGTCGACGATGGCGTCGAGCAGCAGCCGGACCCCGAAGTTGGTGAGGGCCGACCCGAAGAAGGTCGGCGAGGCGTCCCCGGACAGGAAGGCCTTCTCGTCGAGCTCCGCGCCGACCTCGCTGAGCAGGGCGATCTCGTCGCGGGCGGCGACCCAGGCGTCGCCCTCCTCGACCTCGGCCCGGTCGTCGGGCACGAGCTCCTCCGGGGCCTCGGTCGCGCCCCGAGCCGTCCGGGTGAAGCGCACGTAGCGACCCGACGGCACGTCGATCACGCCGCGGAAGTCGCCGGCGATGCCGACCGGCCAGGTGACCGGCGTGCACGGCAGCCCCAGCTCGGCCTCGACCTCGTCGAGCAGCTCCAGCGCCTCGCGGCCCGGACGGTCCCACTTGTTGACGAAGGTCAGGAGCGGGAGGCCGCGCGAGCGGCAGACCTCGAAGAGCTTCAGGGTCTGGGGCTCGATGCCCTTGGCGGCGTCGAGCACCATCACGGCGGCGTCGGCGGCCGCCAGCACCCGGTAGGTGTCCTCGGAGAAGTCCCGGTGGCCGGGGGTGTCGAGCAGGTTGACCACCCGGTCGCGGTAGGGGAACTGCAGCACCGTCGAGGTGATGGAGATGCCCCGCTGCCGTTCGAGCTCCATCCAGTCGGAGGTGGCCGACCGTCGACCCCCCCGGGCCTTGACCGAGCCGGCGCCGGCGGTGAGCGCTCCGCCGTAGAGCAGGAACTTCTCGGTGAGGGTCGTCTTGCCCGCGTCCGGGTGGGAGATGATGGCGAAGGTCCGCCGGCGGGCGGCCTCCTCGACGGGCTCGTGCTCGGTCATGGCGGGCGGGGCGACGAGCCCGCGACCGGCGGTCGCCCGGCACCGGGCCGGGCGACCGTCGCGGCGCGGCTAGGGCAGCTCGATGCCCTTCACCTTGTCGAAGCGGGCGGCGACGTCGGCCCAGTTGACGACGTCCCAGAACGCCTTGGCGTAGTCGGCCTTGACGTTCTTGTACTGCAGGTAGAAGGCGTGCTCCCAGGCATCGATGACGAGCAGCGGGAGCGATCCGGCGGGAGCGTTGTCCTGGTGGTCGAGGATCTGCGAGACCACGAGGCCACCGCCCAGCGGATCCCAGGAGAGGGCGGCCCAGCCGGAGCCCTGCACGGTGCCGACCACGGCGTTCATCTGGGCCTTGAGCTTGTCGACGCCGCCCAGGTCGCGGTCGACGGCCTCGGCCAGCGCGCCCTCGGGGGCACCGCCGCCGTCGGGGCTCATGTTCTCCCAGTAGAGCGAGTGCAGGAGGTGGCCCGACACGTGGAAGGCCAGGTTCTTCTCGAGACCGGGGAGCGACGGACCCAGATCGTCCTTGTCTCGGGCGTCGGCCAGCTTCTCCAGCGCGGTGTTGGCGCCCTTCACGTAGGCGGCGTGGTGCTTGTCGTGGTGCAGCTCGACGATCTGCCCGGAGATGGCGGGCTCCAGCGCTCCGTAGTCGTAGGGGAGGTCGGGCAGGTAGTACTCAGACACAGTTGCGCTCCTGAAGATCTCTCGCGGTCGGGTCGGTTGGCACCCTATCGGCCTACCCCTGAGCGCCGTCCGTACGCACCTGCGGGCCCGGGCGGCGCCACCACGCCCCCGATCAGGGGTTCCCGCGGCCGTGTCATCATGCGGTCATGCCGGCTCCCGTCGACGAGGCCCTGCTCGAGCAGGCGGTGCAGCTGGTCCGCCGCGCCGGCCACCTCACCCTGCGCCACTTCCGCACCGAGGACCTGCACATCGACCGCAAGGGCGACGGCACCCCGGTCACGGTGGCGGACCGCAACGCCGAGCGGTTCCTGCGCGAGGAGCTCGCCCGGCTGTTCCCGGACGACGGCGTGTACGGCGAGGAGGAGACGGAGAAGCCGGGGTCGTCGGGCCGGCGGTGGATCATCGACCCGATCGACGGCACCAAGGCCTTCACCCACGGCGTGCCGCTCTACACCAACCTGCTGGCCCTCGAGGACGACGCCGGGATCGCCCTCGGGATCGTGAACGTGCCCGCCCTGCAGGAGACGGTGTTCGCGGCGAGGGACCTCGGGTGCTTCTGCAACGAGGACCGGGTGCGGGTCAGCGACCGGACCGAGCTGTCCGGCTCCTACGTGAGCACCAGCAGCTTCGCCCCGTGGTCCGACGCGCAGCTCGCCGCCACCCGGGCCGCCCACGCCCACCTGCGCACCTGGGGAGACGGCTACGGCTACGTGCTGGTCGCCACCGGTCGGATCGAGGCCATGGTCGACCCCCGCGCCGAGCTCTACGACCTGGCGCCGATGCCGGTGATCCTCGCCGAGGCCGGCGGGCGGTTCACCTCCCTCGACGGGGACGACGGGCCGGGCACCGGCAGCGGGGTGGCGAGCAACGGCCGCATCCACGACGCCCTGCTCGACCTGCTCGCCGACCAGGGGTGATCGAGGCCCCGGCCACCCCGGGCTCCCCCACTACCGTGCTCGCATGACTGCGGTGCCCGAGGCGCCGGTGGCCCGCGGCCTCACCGACGCCGAGGTCGCCGAGCGGCGACGGAACGGCCAGACCAACGACGTCCCGCTCCGCCCGTCGCGCACCTTCGGCCAGATCGTGCGGGCCAACGTCTTCACCCGCTTCAACGCCCTGCTCGGCGGCCTGTTCGTGGTCATCCTCGTCGCCGGGCAGGCCAACGACGCCCTCTTCGGCGGGGTGCTGATCTCCAACACGCTCATCGGCATCATCCAGGAGACCCGGGCCAAGCGCACCCTCGACCGCCTGGCGGTGCTCAGCGCGCCCCGGGCCCGCATCCGCCGCGACGGCACCGAACAGGACCTCGACGTGGCCGAGGTCGTGCTCGACGACGTGCTCCTCCTCGGCCAGGGCGACCAGGTCGTGGTCGACGGCGAGCTGCTCGACACCTTCGGCCTCGAGATCGACGAGAGCCTCCTCACCGGCGAGGCCGACCCGGTCGCCAAGGAGCCCGGCGACGAGGTGCTCTCGGGCAGCTTCGTCACCGCCGGGACCGGCGCCTACCGGGCCACCAAGGTCGGGCGCGAGGCCTACGCCGTCCGCCTGGCCGAGGACGCCCGCAAGTTCACCCTGGTCCGCTCCGAGCTGTACCAGGGCATCGACCACATCATCAAGGTCGTCAGCTGGGCGATGGTCCCCACCGGCACCCTGCTCCTGATCAGCCAGATCATCGCCCACCGCGACAACGGCATCCAGGAGATCGTGGGTGGCACGGTGGCCGGCCTGGTGGCCATGGTGCCCGAGGGTCTGGTGCTGCTGACCAGCATCGCCTTCGCGGTCAGCGTGGTGCGCCTCGGGCGGCGCCAGGTGCTGGTGCAGGAGCTGCCGGCGGTCGAGACCCTCGCCCGGGTCGACACCATCTGCCTGGACAAGACCGGCACGTTGACGAGCGGCGCCATCCGCTTCGAGCGCATCGACGTGTGCGACGGGCAGGACGCCGGGCTCGTCGCCGTCGCGCTGGCCACCGTGGTCGGGGCGGACCCCGACCCCAACCCCACCCTCCGGGCCGTGGCCGACGGCCTGACCGTCGATTCCGGGCGATGGGACCTCGTCCGGTCCGTCCCGTTCTCGTCCGCCCGGAAGTGGAGCGCCGCCGACGCCGCCGACCGCGGCACCTGGGTGCTCGGGGCGCCCGAGGTCGTGCTCGGTCCCGACGTGGCCGGCCTGGCCGCCCAGGTGCGCGACGAGGCCGAGCGCGGACGGCGGGTGCTGGTGCTGGCCCGCAGCAGGGAGCGGCTGGTCGGTGAGGCGCTGCCGGTCGGCCTCGCGCCGAGCGCCCTCGTGCTGCTCGACGACGAGGTGCGGACCGAGGCGCCCGACACGCTGCGCTACTTCGCCGACCAGGGGGTGGCGGTCAAGGTCATCTCCGGCGACCACCCCCGCACCGTGGGGGCCATCGCCCGCCGGGCCGGTGTCGACGTGCTGGGCGAGGTCGTCGACGCCGAGGACCTCCCGGAGGACCCCGCCGCCCTCGGCGAGCTCCTCGACCGCCACACGGTGTTCGGGCGGGTGAAGCCCCACCAGAAGCGGGCCATGGTGGGCGCGCTGCAGGAGGCCGGCCACTGCGTGGCCATGACCGGTGACGGCGTCAACGACGTGCTCGCCCTGAAGGACGCCGACATCGGCATCGCCATGGGCTCCGGGAGCCCGGCCACCCGGGCCGCCGCCCAGCTGGTGCTGCTCGACGGCTCGTTCTCCTCGCTGCCGCCGGTCGTCGGCGAGGGCCGGCGGGTCATCGGCAACATCGAGCGGGTCGCCAACCTGTTCCTGACCAAGACCGTGTACTCCATGCTCCTGGCCCTGGCCATCGGGGTCGCCGGCTGGCCGTTCCCCTTCCTGCCGCGGAACCTGACCCTGATCGGCAGCCTCACCATCGGCACCCCCGGCTTCTTCCTCGCCCTCGCCCCGAACCGCAAGCGGGCCGAGCCCGGCTTCGTGCTGCGGGTGCTGCGCTTCGCCGCACCGGCCGGGTTCGTGGCCGCCACCGCCACCTTCGTCGCCTACGCCATCGCCCGCGGCGGGGAGCCGGCCAGCACCCCCCTGGCCCGGGCCGAGGCCCGCACCGCCGCCACCCTGGTCCTGGCCGCCATCGGGCTGCTCGTCCTGCTACGCCTGTCGGTGCCGCTCACCCGGTGGCGCGTGATCCTGGTGGCGGCGATGGCCGGCGCCATCAGCCTGTCGGTGGCGCTGCCGGCCGGCCGGGAGTTCTTCGCCCTCGACCTCCCCCCGGCCACGACCTGCGCCTGGGCCGCCCTGGTGGCCGCGCTCGCCGGCACGTGGCTGCTGCTCTGGGTGCACCACAGCGAGACCCACGCCGGTCGCTACGAGCGGCTGCTCGACCGGATCGTCCGCGTCACCTGACCGGTACCGGCCCGGGCCGGCGCCACCCAGCCGGTGCCTACCGGTCAGCTCGGGCCGTCGTCGCGCACCCGCTGCAGGTCGTCGAGGGCCTCGCGCAGCTGGCCGATCCACTCGCCCTGGTGCTCGGCGACCAGCGCCACGCACCAGGCCAGGGCCTCGCTCCGGCTGCGGGCGACCCCGGCGTCGATGAGGGTGTCGAGCACCGCCCGCTCCTGCATCCGCAGCCGGGTCATCACCGGCACGGCGGCGGTGGTGAACATCCGACGTTCGTCGGCGCACACGACGCCCCAGGACACCTTGCGCTCCCACAGGTGCTCGGCGTCGGCGGCGATGCGCATGCGCAGCTCCCGGGTCTCCTCCCGGAACCCGTCGATCCGGGCCCGCCCTGCGATGCGCCGCCGGTCCTCGGCCTCGTCGTCGCCCAGGTCCGGCGACGGCAGGGTGCCGAGGACCTGGATCTCCTCCCGGTCGCAGCGGACCTCGGGGGGTCCGACGAACCAGGAGTCGGGCAGCCTCCCGACGAACCAGGCGGCCAGATCGGCGATCTGGTCGGGGCGGGTCGGATCCGGTCGTGCGCTCGCAGGCGTCATGCTTACGAGATTACACGCTTGCAGCGCCGCCGCCGGTGGGCGGTGGACCGCCGACCCCTGGGCCGGACCGTGGGAGATCAGGCGGTGACCGCGCTACCGCTCAGCTCGCAGGGGTCGAGGCGGGTGTGCCAGTGCGATGCCTCACCGATGGCGCCGGCGTAGCCGGCCTTGCGCCGGGCGACCCGGCCGGTCGGCTCGGTCTCGACCACCGGCGTGCGGTACTGGGCCTCGATCCCCTCGCGCATCATCTCCAGGGCCTCGCTGCGGAGCTGGGAGATGCGGGACTCGGTGACGCCGAGCAGGCGGGCCAGGTCCGGCGACTTGCGGCCCTCGAGGAAGTAGCCGACGATCACCAGCCGGTGGCGCTCGGGCAGCAGCTCGACCGCGTCACGAAGGTAGGCGTGCAGCTCGCGGGCCTCGAGCTCCTCGGACGGCTCCATCACCTGGGTGTCGGAGAGCATGTCGACGAGGGTGACCTCCTCCTCGGCGTCGCTCACCTCGTAGTCCAGCGCAAGGACGACCGAACGAAAGAGCCGGTCCTGCAGGCGCCGGAGCGCCTCCTTGGACAGGCCGAGCGCCTCGGCGGTCTCGTCCGCGTTGGGCACCCGGCCCAGCTCGGTGGCCAGCCGCTGCTCCACCTGCTCGAGTCGGCGCGCCAGGGTCCGGACCGAGCGGGGCGCCCAGTCGGCGGCCCGCACCGCATCGAGGATCGCTCCCCGGATGCGCTGGGCGGCGAACCGGTCGAAGGGCACCCCCCGTGACGGGTCGTAGCGCCGGGCGGCCTCGACCAGCCCCAGCGCGCCGGCGGTGGCCAGCTCCTCGCGGTCCACGTGACGCGGGAAGTGCACCGCCACCTGGAACACCACGTGGCGCACCAACGGCAGATGCGCCTCGATCAGATCGTGCAGCTCGTTCTTCTCGGCAACAGCTTTCATCACACCCCTCCCAATTCGGGTATCTCCGCTCACCGAGAGGGTTTTCGCCACGATCCGCCACACCTTGAGCGCGTTTCGGACGATTTGTCCGATCCGTCCTCGGCAAAGGGCCGTTCGGCCCATGTCATGCAGGGGCGCTCCGACGAGCCGGACCCTGGATCCGGCCCTGGATCAGGAGGCGGCGGCGCCCTCGAAGGCGGCCACCTTGACCCCCCGGCGCGACAGCTCGGCCAGGAAGGGCACCGGGTCGACCAGGGAGGCCAGCCCGGCCGCCCCGGCCGGCAGCTCGCCGGCGGCGGCCTGCACCGCCACCAGGGCGGCGACCGCGCCGGCGGCGACGCCCGGGCGGTCCATGGCGCCCAGCACCTGCACCGACTGCACCGCGTCGCGGCGACCGCGCATCTCCAGGCGCACCGCTCCCGGCCCGCCCTCGGGATGCGGGCGGCGCAACATGGGCAGCCGGGACGTGAAGCGGTCACGCCGGGTCGCGGCCATCCGGGCGGTGATCCGCTGCACGCCGGGCAGCGCCTGGCGCAGCAGCAGGGCGTCGGGCAGCTCGGCCCGGTAGCAGTCGGCTGCGCCGATCGGGTCGGGGAACCAGCAGAGCTCGCGGCCCGACCCGGCGGAGCGGTGCACCCAGCCTCCGTCGCGCCAGTCGACCGCCCGCCCGTGGAGCGCCCGGTGGTGCTGGCGCGCGCACGCCGGTCCGCCGGTGCCCTGCCGGGCCACGTGGATCTCGTCGACCTGGTCGAACTGGGAGGCGGCGTGGCGGGCGAGCACGCAGGTGAGGCCGGGCGAGAACGCGGCCCCGACGGCGATGGTGACGCCTCGGACCTCGGCCTCCGGCGCCAGGTCGAGCAGGCCGCGCACGTCGCCGATGGCGTCGGAGGTCGACACCACGGGGATCCCCCGGCCGAGCAGCGCCCTGGCCACCTCGACGTGGCCGCCGGGGGGCGAGGCCACCACCACGGCGTCGGCCTCGAGGTCGCGGCCGGGTCGGCCGGCGTCGACGATGGCCGACTCGCCGAGGGCGGCGGAGACCTCGTCGAGGCGTTGGGCGTCGGTGTCCTGCACCAGCACCCGATCGACCTCGGAGGTCGACGCCAGCTGGCGGGCCGCCCGGGCTCCGACCGCGCCCAGGCCGACGACGGCGACCCGCATCAGCGGAAGTCCGGGCCCGACAGCTCCCGCCAGCCCCCCCGTTGGGGCGGCACCCCGCCCGTGCCCCTGACCCGGAGGGCGGCGGCCACCAGCGCGGCGATGCCGAGCGCGCCGAGCACCCGTCGGATCATCCTCACCGCTTCGTCCTCACCAGTCGACCTCCTTCGGACCCGGACCGCCGCAGGACGGTGCCGTACCGGCCCGGCGTGGTGCCGGCGTCGGGAGGCGTTCCACGCGACCTCGTGGGGCTAGCTGGAATCGAACCAGCGACCTCACCCTTATCAGGGGTGCGCTCTAACCGACTGAGCTATAGCCCCGGAGAGCCCTGGACGGTACCCGGTCGGTCGGTCGAGCGGCCAGCCCGATCGCCCCCCGCAGGATCGGCCGGCGCCGAGGCGGCGGACGGGGCCGGGTGCCCGTTCGAGGCGGCCGCGACGCCCCCGCCGCCGGCCTGGTCACCGGCACCGCCAGGCTGGTGACGGGCCTCCCACTCGGCCAGCGTGGGGTTGCGCTTGATGCGGTAGCCGGACGACGGCTCCTCCTCGATCACGGTCAGGCGGATGCCGCCGGTCAGCTCGCTCACCACGTTCACCAGCCCGGCCACCAGCACGGCGATGACGGAGAAGGCGAGGACCAGCACCGCCCCGCCGGCGGCCACCCCCTTGAACATCTGGGGACCGTGGAAGGTCCAGTTGTTGAAGCCGACGTCCTTCATGAAGCTCTCGAACTTGGAGACCAGCCCCGAGCTGTTCAGGAAGGCCCAGAGCCCGGCGGTGGCCATGAGCACCGAGGCGTAGATGCAGGTGTTGAGCACCAGCGCCAGCTTGAAGACCGACCAGAGGTCGATCCGCCGCAGGATGCGGTGCACCCGCCGACCGCGTCGTGGGGCGCGCCGGCTGCGACCTGCCTTGGGGATGGGCACCGGTCCCGTCGGGACCGTGGTGGCGGCGACCGCCGCCTGCTGCGCCTTGCGCTCGCGGCGCGACGGCCGGCGCTGGCGCTTGCCCGTCTGGCGCGAGGTGGCAGGCCGCTCACGGGTCAGGTCGTGCTCGGGAGCCGACGCCGGCGGCGCCACCGGCGGGGAGGTCGGCAGGCTCGAGGCCAGGGCCAGCGCAGGACCCGGATCGGCGGCGCCGCCGGTGGGCGGTGTCGCTCGCTCCGGGCCGCCGAGGGCGGCCTCTGCCGGGTCCCGGCGTTTCGACGGCACCCTCGTACCTTACGGGGCGCGGCCCGCCGACCGGGGCCCGGAGGAGCGGGCCCGGAGGAGCGGGGTCCGCTCACCGCCGGGCCGGCCCGTCGCGCGTCCGCCGGGCGCGGGCGGTGGCCTCGAACCCGTCGCGCCGGACCGTGACCACCACGTCGGCGCCCGCCTCCCGGTAGTCGGTGATGGTCGCGCCGTTCGCCGCCGCCAGCCGGTCGGCGTCGGCCCGACCGTCGAGCGCGCCGGCCAGCGCCGAGGCGTCGGCGGCCGCCTGAGCGCGGGCCCGGGCGGCGGTGGCCACCCCCAGCCGCACCGTCCCGATCGCCACCAGGCCGGCCACCGCCACCACCGCCACCACCAGCACGGTCGCCTGTCCCCGCTCGGCACCAGCGCCCCGTCGGGCGCCCTCGTCGTGTCGCCGCATCGCTCCTCCTCGCGCCCCCGAGGGCGCGCTCGTCCGTCCGGTTCGGGGGAAGGAGGGGCGCCGTCACCGACGCCCGAGCGCGGCCGCCGGTCCGTGCCGGCGGCTCGTCAGTCGTCGGCCTGCAGGACCGGGGCGACGGCGGCGACGTGCTGGCCCTCGCCGAGGTTCATCACCCGCACGCCGGTGGCGTCGCGTCCCTGGGAGGAGATCTCGCGGACGCCCATGCGGATCACCACCCCGCCCGAGGCGATCACGAAGATCTCGTCGTCGATGACCACCATGAAGGCGGCGACCACGTGGCCCTTCTTGGCGGTGAGCTTGATGCCACGCACGCCCTGGCCGGCACGGCCCTGACGGTGGAAGTTCTCGATCTTGGTGCGCTTGCCGTAGCCCCCGTCGGTCACGATCAGGATCGAGCCGTCGTCGCGCGCCACGTCGCAGGAGACGACCTGGTCGCCGCCCTTCAGCTTCATGCCCCGCACGCCGGCGGCCGAGCGGCCCATGGCCCGGACCTCGTCGACGGTGAAGCGGATGGTCATGCCGTCGTGGCTGACGAGCAGCACGTCGTCGCCGTCGTTGGTCGGCAGGACCTTGACCAGCTCGTCGCCGTCGTTCAGGTTGATGGCGATCAGCCCGGCTCGCAGCGAGGAGTCGTACTCGGTGAACCGGGTCTTCTTCACCCGGCCCGAGCGGGTGGCGAAGAACAGGTACTGGTTGGTCTCGTAGTCGCGGGTGTCGATGATCGTCTGGATCCGCTCGCCGGGCTGCAGCGGGAGCAGGTTGACGATGGCGGTGCCCCGCGCCGTGCGCTCCTTCATGGGGATCTCGTGGGCCTTGAGCCGGTAGACGCGGCCCAGGTTGGAGAAGAACAGCAGGTACGCGTGGGCGGTGGTCGTGACGATGTGGGCGACGTAGTCCTCGTCGCGCAGCTTGGCGCCGGCGACCCCCCGGCCGCCACGTGCCTGGGTCCGGTAGGTGTCGGCCGGGACCGTCTTGACGTAGCCCTTGGCGCTCATGGTGACGACCAGGTCCTCGTCGTCGATGAGGTCCTCGATGTCGATGTCGCCGACGTCGTAGGTGATGGTCGAGCGCCGCTCGGTGGCGTGGTCGCCGCGGATCTCGCCGAGCTCGTCCTTGATGACGCTTCGCAGCGTGACCGGGTTGCCCAGGATGTCCTCGAGCTCGACGATGGTCTGGCGGAGCTGGGCCATCTCCTCCTCGAGCTGGGCGCGGCCGAGGCGGGTGAGGCGCGCCAGGGTCATGTCGAGGATGTGCTCGGCCTGCTCCTCGCTGAAGGAGAACGGCTCGGCGATGAGCGCCGCCCGGGCTGCGGCCTTGTCGTCGGAGGCCCGGATGGTGGCGATGATCTGGTCGATCATGTCGAGCGCCTTGAGCAGGCCCTCGACGATGTGGGCCCGGGCCCGGGCCTTGGCCAGCCGGAACTCCGAGCGCCGGGTGATGACCTCGACCTGGTGCGCCACGTAGGCGACCAGGGCGTCGCGCAGGTTGAGCGTGCGGGGGATGCCGTCGACCAGGGCCACCGCGTTGACCGCGAAGTTCGTCTGCAACGGCGTGTGCTTGTAGAGGTTGTTCAGGATGACCAGGCCGGGGGCGTCCTTCTTGAGCTCGAACACCAGACGGGTCTCGCCCTTGGCCGACTCGTTGCGGATCTCGCGGATGCCCTCGAGGTCGCGGTTGTTGATGAGGGCGGCGGCCTTCTCCTCGATCGCCTCGACGCTGGTCTGGTACGGGATCTCGGTGACCACGATCTGGTCGTTGCGCTTGCCCTCGACGATCTCGGCCCGACCGCGGAGCTTGATGGAGCCGCGCCCGGTCCGGTAGGCGTCCATGATCCCGGACCGGCCCATGATCAGCCCGCCGGTCGGGAAGTCCGGGCCGGTGACGAACCGCATGAGGTCGTCGGGCGTGGCGTCGGGGTGGTCGAGCAGGTGGACGGTGGCGTCGATGACCTCGCCCAGGTTGTGCGGCGGCACGTTGGTGGCCATGCCCACCGCGATGCCCTGGCCGCCGTTGACGAGCAGGTTGGGGAACCGGCTCGGCAGCACGACCGGCTCCTCGGAGGAGCTGTCGTAGTTGGGGGCGAAGTCGACGGTGTCCTCGTCGATCCCGGCCAGCATGTGCATGGCGATCGGGGCCAGCCGGCACTCCGTGTAGCGCATGGCCGCCGGCTCGTCGCTGGGCGAACCGAAGTTGCCGTGCGGCTCGATCAGCGGGTGGCGCAGGCTGAAGCGCTGGCCCAGCCGCACCAGCGCGTCGTAGATGGCGCTGTCGCCGTGGGGGTGGTACTTGCCCATGACGTCGCCCACCACGCTGGCGCACTTGACGTGCGGGCGGTCGGGTCGGACGTTCTGGTCGTACATGCCCCAGAGGATCCGGCGGTGCACCGGCTTGAGCCCGTCACGGGCGTCGGGCAGCGCCCGGCTGACGATGACCGACATGGCGTAGTCGAGGAACGACTGCTCCATCTCGGCCTGGATCTCGATGGGCTCGATGGCCCCGAAGGCGGTGTCGCCGTCGCCGTCGGCTGGGGGGGGTGGGGTCTGGTCGCTCATGCTCGTTCAGCTCTCGGGTCGGCTCAGATGTCGAGGAAGCGCACGTCTTTGGCGTTGGTCTGGATGAAGTGCTTGCGGCTCTCGACGTCGTCGCCCATGAGGATCGACATGACCTCGTCGGCGATGGCCGCCTGCTCGACCGACACCTGCAGCAGGCTGCGCTTGGCCGGGTCCATGGTGGTGTCGGAGAGCTCGTGGGCGTCCATCTCGCCCAGGCCCTTCAACCGTTGGAACTCGGCCTTGTGGTTCGGGTTCTCGACCAGGAAGGCGGCCTTGGCGACGTCGTCCTTCAGGTAGACCTTCCGCTTGGCCACGATGGTCGAGTAGAGCGGCGGCTGGGCGATGTAGACGTGGCCCTGCTCGACCAGCTCCTTCATCTGGCGGAAGAAGAAGGTGAGCAGCAGCGTGCGGATGTGGCTGCCGTCGACGTCGGCGTCGGCCAGGAGGACGATCTTGTCGTAGCGGATCTTGCCGACGTCGAACTCCTCGCCGACGCCGGCGCCGATGGCCGAGATCAGCGCCTGGACCTCGTTGTTCTTGAGCATCTTGTCGATGCGGGCCCGCTCGACGTTCAGGATCTTCCCGCGGATCGGCAGGATCGCCATGGTGCGGGGGTCGCGGGCCTCCTTGGCCGAGCCGCCGGCGGAGTTGCCCTCGACGATGTAGAGCTCGCACTCGTCGCGGTTGCGGCTGGAGCAGTCGGCCAGCTTGCCCGGCAGCCCGGCGCCCTCGAGGGCGCTCTTGCGGCGGGTGGCGTCACGGGCCTGCTTGGCCGCGGCCCGCGCCCGCTGGGCGTTGACCGCCTTCTTCACGACCTTGTTGGCCTCGGTCGGGTGCTCCTCGAGCCAGTCGCCGAGCTTCTCGTTGGTGGCACGCTGCACCAGCGTCTTGATCTCGGGGTTGCCGAGCTTGCCCTTGGTCTGGCCCTCGAACTGCGGCTCGGACAGCCGGACCGAGATGATGGCGGTCAGGCCCTCGCGGATGTCGTCGCCGCCGAGGTTGGGGTCCTTCTCCTTGATCAGGCCCTTGGCGCGGGCGTACTTGTTGACGACCGAGGTCAGCGCCGCCCGGAACCCCTCCTCGTGGGTGCCCCCCTCGATGGTGGCGATGCCGTTGGCGAAGCTGTGGATGCCGTCCTGGTAGCCGTCGTTCCACTGGAAGGCGAGCTCGACCTCGTGGGTGTCCTCGGCCTGCTCGAAGTAGCCGACCTTGGAGAAGAGGGGGCTCTTCGACGCGTTGACGTGCTTGACGAAGTCGATGATCCCGCCGGCGTAGCGGTAGGACACCGGCGTGGGATCGTGGTCGGCCCGCTCGTCGATCAGCCGCAGCTCGAGGCCCTTGTTGAGGAAGGCCATCATCTGGAAGCGCTCGAGCATGGTGCGGGCGTTGAACTCGGTGATCTCGAACACCAGCGGGTCGGGCCAGAAGGTGACGGTGGTGCCGGTGCGGCCGCGGGGGGCCTTGCCCACGACCTCGAGCTTGGTGCGCTTGCTGCCGCCGTCGGCGAACTCGATGCGGTGGCGCTCACCGTCGCGGTCGACGTCGACCACGACGCGGTCGGACAGGGCGTTGACCACCGAGACCCCCACGCCGTGGAGCCCGCCGGAGACCTTGTAGCCGCCGCCGTCGGCTTGAACTTGCCGCCGCCGCCCAGCTTGGTGAGGGCGATCTCGACCCCGGTCATCTTGAACTCGGGGTGGACGTCGATGGGGATGCCGCGGCCGTCGTCGACGACCCGGCAGCCGCCGTCGCCGAGCAGGGTGACGTCGATGCGGGTGCAGTGGCCGGCCATGGCCTCGTCGACGGAGTTGTCGACGACCTCCCACACCAGGTGGTGCAGGCCGGCGGGACCGGTGCCGCCGATGTACATGCCGGGCCGCTTGCGGACGTGGGCCAGCCCCTCGAGGATGGTCATCGAGCTGGCGGAGTAGTTCTGGGTGGTGGTGGTCGCCACGGGCGCGGCCTTTCAGACAGGGAGGTGACGCCGGTCGAACAGCGGCGATCCGACGGGCCGGACACCTGCGGAGCGGGTGTCGACGGCGCGGATCACGATGGTGCAATTCTACCAGTTGGGACCGACGGCCCGGACGACCCGCCGGGTGCCCGGGCGGTGGTGCCGGCGGTCCCCGGCCAGGACGTTTCCGCTGGTCAGCCGCTCCGGCGGGACCGGTCGGGGCGCCCGGCCCGGACCTCCAGCCGGTCGACCACGCCGGGGCCGAGGAGCTCGGCGATGCGTCGCACCACGTCGGCCTCCATCCACCGCAGCTGGCTCACCCACGCCCGCTGGTCGACGGCCACCACCAGCCGCCCGTGCTCGACCACCAGCGGCCGGCAGACCCCGGCGGCCTCGGGCCCGATCAGCTCCGCCCACCGGTCGGTGATCTGGGTCAGCACCGCCACCGGCGGGGCGCCGAGGCCGGCCAGCACCCGGTCGAGGTCCTCGCCGAGCCGGCGGGGATCGGCCCGCCCCGACGACCCGCCGTCGCGCCGCCCGCCGTCGCGCCGCCCGTCGGCGCGCCTCCGGTCCGCGGGGTCGAGGCGGCCGGCGGGACGGTCCATCACCCCGATCCTCCCACCTGGGCCGCCCCGCCCGGGACCGGTTCGACCGCCCCGTCGCGCACCCGCAGCACCGCCTCGGCGCGGGCCCCCTCGGGCAGGGCGCCGGCCGTGGTCAGGATCGTCTGACCGGCGGGGAGGGTGTCGAGCAGCGCCCGGCTGCGGTCGGGGTCGAGCTCGGAGAAGACGTCGTCGAGCAGCAGCACCGGCGTGGACTCGGTCGCGCTCGTCACCACGTGGTGCGAGGCCAGGCGCAGGGCCAGGGCCAACGAGCGCTGCTCGCCCTGGGACACGTGGGTCCGCGAGGACAGGCCGCCGAGGCGCACCTCCACGTCGTCGCGGTGCGGGCCGACCAGGCTCACCCCTCGCCGGAGGTCGTCGTCGCGGCCGGCGGCCAGCGCCTCGGCCAGGCCCCGCTCCCGCCAGCTCGCCCGGTAGGCGATGGTGACCTCGGCCGACGCCGCCGCCACCCGGTCGTAGGCCTCGGCCAGCGGGGCCGCCAGGTCCGCCACCAGCGCCTCGCGGGCGTCGGCCAGGGCCTCGCCGGCCTGGACCAGCTTGGCGTCCCACACGTCGAGGGTGCGGGCCACGTCGTCGGTCAACCGGCCCCTGGCCTGCTTGAGCAGGGTGTTGCGCTGCCGCAGGACGCGGTCGACGTCGCCCTGCAGCTCGTCGTTGCGGCGATGGAGGGCGGCCAGCACCGCGTCGAGGTACCGCCGCCGCTCGGCCGGCCCACCCTTGACCAGCACCAGGTCGTCGGGGGCGAAGACGGTGACCCGCAGCGCCCCCAGCAGGTCCCGGGCCCGCCGCAGCGGCTGCCGGTTGAGCTGGGCCCGGCTGCGTCCGCCGGGCACGATCTCGGCCTCGAGCAGCAGCTCCCGCCCTTCCCGCTCGGCCTCGCCCCGGACGACCGCCCGGTCGGCGCCGAGGCGGACCAGCGCGTCGGTCGGCGCGCCCCGGAACGAGCCCAGCGTGGCCAGGTAGGCCACCGCCTCGAGCAGGTTGGACTTGCCCTGGCCGTTGGGACCGACGACCGCGGTCAGCCCGGGGGCGAAGCGGGCCTCCGCCGACGGGTAGCCCCGGAAGTCGGTCAACCAGACCCGTCGGATCAGCACGCCCGCGCGCCCTCGTCCGCGAGCCGGGCGAGGATCAGGACACGCGGACGGGCATCAGGAGGTAGAGGTACTCCGAGCCCTCCGTGCTGCGCACCACCGCCGGCCGCTGGGGGTCGACGGTCTCCAGGGTGATCTCGTCGCCCGGGGTGACCTCCACCCCGTCGAGCAGGTACTCCGGGTTGAACGCCACCATCAGCTCGGACCCCTCGAAGGCGGCGTCGACGCTCTCGCTGGCCTGGCCCACGTCCTGGGTGATGGCGGTCAGCTCGAGGCCCTCGGACCCCATGGTGAGCCGGACGGGGGTGGCGTCCTTGGCCATGAGCTTCACCCGCCGCACGGCGTCGAGCAGGGTCTCGCGCCCGACGGTCAGCCGGTTGGGGTGCCGGGAGGGGATCAACGCCCGGTAGTTCGGGAACTCGCCTTCGATCAGGCGGGTCGTGAGCCGGACGCCGGCGATGTCGAAGGTCGCCTCGCGCTCGCCCAGCCGCAGGGTCACCTCCTCGGCCGAGGCCAGCAGCCGCTCGAGCTCGCGCAGGGCACGGGACGGCACCAGCACGCTCTGATCCGGGCGCAGCACGCTGGTGCCCGGCAGGTCGCGGACGGCCAGCCGGTACGAGTCGGTGGCCACCAGCCGCAGGCCGTCGCCCTCGGCGGCCATGAGGACGCCGGTGAGGATCGGCCGGGCATCGTCGGCGCTGGCCGCGGCCACCACCTGGTGCAGGGCGGTGGCGAAGTCCCTGGCCTGGAGGGTCACCGCCTCCTCCGCCGCCGGCGGCAGGCGCGGGAACTCGTCGGCGGGCAGCACCCGGATGGCCGACTGGAAGCGGCCGGCGCTGATGTGGGCCTCCTCGCCCTCGACCGCGACCTCGACGCTGCCCGACTCGAGCGAGCGGACGACGTCGTTGGCGATGCGGGCGGGCAGGACGGCGACGCCGTCGTCGCGCCCCGCCACCTCGAGGTCGACGCCGATGGTCAGGTCGAGGTCGGTGCCCACGATGCGCAGGCGATCGCCGACCAGCTCGACCCGCACCCCGGAGAGCACCGGGAGCGCGCCGCCACGGGTGGCGACCGCCCGCCCGGCGGCGCCGAGCGCGTCGACGAGGGCATCACGTTCGCAGCGGAACTTCACGATCCCCTGCCTCCTTGCTCGTTCTCGTGGTCGATCCGGTGACGGTAGTAGGGCCTGGGGATTGTGGAGGACGACCCGAACCCGCAGGTCAGCCGGGACGGCGCCGTCCCCAGGCGTGGGGGCGCGCCCACAGGTCGGAACCGGCCGGTCGCGGGGCGCGGTGGACCGCCGTCGGGTCGTCCACCGCCGAGGCCGTGCGATCCACAGGCAGATCCCCCGGCTGTCCCGGGGGTCGTCCCCAAGCGCTGGGGACGGACGGGCCCGCTCACGTCTTCTTGATGCCCTGGATGAGCTCGGTCACCTGGTCGTAGAGCTGGCGCCGGTCCTTCATCTGGGCGGTGACCTTGTTGACCGCGTGGATGACGGTGGTGTGGTCACGGCCGCCGAACTCGCGGGCGAGGGCCGGGTAGCTGTGGTCGGTGAGCTCGCGGGCCACGTACATGGCGATCTGGCGGGCGTTGACCAGGGGTCGCTGGCGGCTGCTGCCGATGAGGTCGGCGACGGGGATGCTGAACATGGCCGAGGTCGCCTCGAGGATGTCGGCCACGGTGATCTGGCGGGGCTGGCGGTCGTGGAGGATGTCGCGCAGGACCCGCTGGGCCATGGTCAGGTCGAGGTCCTGGTCGGTGAGGTTGGCGTAGGCGGACACCCGGATGAGGGCGCCCTCGAGCTCGCGGATGTTGTTGGTGACGTTGGTGGCGATCAGCTCGAGCACGTCGGCGGGGATCTCGACGGGATCCTGGTCGGCCTTCTTGCGCAGGATGGCCAGCCGGGTCTCGAGGTCGGGCGGCTGGATGTCGACGGTGAGGCCGCTGTTGAAGCGGGTCCGCAGCCGGTTGTCGAGGGTGCTGATGGCGTCGGGGTGGCGGTCGGAGGACAGCACGATCTGTCGGCCCTGCTCGTACAGGGCGTTGAAGGTGTGGAAGAACTCCTCCTGGGTCTCCTTGCGGCCCTCGATGAACTGGATGTCGTCGACCAGCAGCACGTGGACCTCGCGGTAGCGGCGCTTGAACTGGTCGTTGGTGCTGAGGCGGATCGAGTCGATGAACTCGTTGAGGAACGTCTCGCTGGTGACGTAGCGGACCCGCTGGCCCGGGTAGTTGTCCTGGACGTAGGAGCCGATCGACTGCAGCAGGTGGGTCTTGCCGAGCCCGGCGTCGCCGTACATGAAGAGCGGGTTGTAGGAGGCGCCCGGGGTCTCGGCGACCCGCAGGGCGGCGGCGTGGGCGAACCGGTTGGACGGCCCGGTGACGAAGGCCTCGAAGGTGTAGCGCCGGCTGGTGTCGGCCAGCGGGGCGGCGGGTTCGGCGGGTCGCTCGGTGCGGTGCGCCGGCGGGGTCAGGTGGCGGTCCATCGGGTCGGCGACCGCGGCGTGGGCGGTGCCGTCGTTGACCACGGTGATGCGGACCTCGGCGGTGGGGCCGACCACCCGCCGGACGGTGTCGTCGAGCACGGCGGCGTAGTCGCGCTCGATGCGGTCCTTCACCAGCTTGCTCGGCACGGTGATCTCGCAGCCGGACTCGTCGGAGCGGACCAACTGGGCGTCGTCGAAGGTCGATCGCCAGGTGGCCGGCGTCACCTGGGCGCGCAGCATCTCGCGGCACTGATCCCAGAGAGTCGGTGCGTTGTCCACCGTCGGCCCCTTCGCGGTCCGCACCATCCACAACGGAATCCACATCTGTGGATATCGTCGGGGTGGCGCTCGGATGTCCTGCCGTGCCGGTTGGTCAACCCTCGACCACCGGGCCTGCAGCAGACTGGGCAACGTACCACCGCGTCCCCGCGGCTGCGAAGGGCGCTCGGCCCGGCCCGGGGGCTCGGCGCCCGGTTGCCCGCCGCCCGGCTCGGGCCCTACACTCCCGCGCCCGCCCCCATCTGAGGCTGCCGCTCGTCGGCCGGCCGAGCCGGGCACCCGTCGAGGCCGGTCGCCACCGGGTACCCCACCGGGTACGAGGTGCCCGTCGGCCCCGCGCCAGGGCAGCCGTTCCGGCTCGACCCGCAGGACCAGCACCAGGAGGCACCGTCCGTGAAGCGCACCTACCAGCCCAACGTCCGGCGCCGCTCCAAGCGGCACGGCTTCCGCAAGCGGATGTCGACCCGCGCCGGTCGGGCGGTGCTGCGCTCCCGGCGGGCCAAGGGGCGGGCACGGCTGTCGGCCTGATCGGCCGGATCTCCGACCGTGCCGTCTTCGAGGAGCTGCGTCGGGCCCCCGCCCGGGCTCGCGTCGGCCCGGTCTCGGTGCGCCACGCACCGCGACCGGCCGGTGGCGACGCGCCCGCGCCACCGGCGGTGGCCTACGCCATCGGCCGTCGCGTCGGCCCGGCGGTGGTGCGCAACCGGGTGCGGCGCCGGCTCCGCCACGCCGCGCAGGACCTGGCCAGGTCGGATCGCCTGCCGGCCGGCGCCTACCTGGTCTCGGTGGGGCCGGAGGCGGCCGGCATGAGCCAGGCCGAGCTGGCCGACCGGTTGGTCGAGGCCGTAGGCCGCTGCGCACGGAGAGTGGTGTGAACACCACGTCGCGAGTGCTGACGACCGGGATCCGGTGGTACCAGTCCGCCCGGGCCGGCCGGCCGAGCCCCTGCCGGTTCACCCCGACCTGCTCGAGCTACGCCCTCGAGGCCATCGAGGTCCACGGCCCGGCCCGTGGCTCCTGGCTGGCGGCCCGTCGGATCGCCCGCTGCCAGCCCTTCGGCGGCCACGGCTGGGACCCCGTGCCCGAGCCGCGGTCGCACCCCCGCCGAGCCCGGCCCGCCCCGGCCGCCGAGCCCGGCGAGGCCCGACCCCGTCAGGAAGCCCCGAGCGGCGACGCTCGGCCCCGCCAGGAAGCCAGGTGATGCCATGTTCGGCCTGATCGCCAAGGTGTTGGCCGCCATCTACAACGTGGTGCCCAACTACGGGCTGGCCATCATGATCCTGACGCTCGTCATCATGATCGTGCTCACTCCCCTCACCCTGAAGGGGACCCGGTCGATGCTGGCCATGCAGCAGCTGCAGCCGGAGATCAAGAAGCTTCAGGCCAAGCACAAGGACGACCGCCAGAAGCTCAACGAAGAGATGATGGCGTTCTACCGGGAGAACAAGATCAACCCCATGAGCGGGTGCCTGCCGCTCCTGTTGCAGATGCCCGTGTTCTTCGTGCTCTACCGGGTGCTGTACGGCCTCACCAGCCGGGCCCCGCTCGGCAACGACATGGGCCACCTCACCGGGCTGGTGCTCGGCGGCAACCCGTCGGCGACCTTCCCGAACTTCGGGACCTTCGCCCCGAAGTACCTGGACCACTCCTCGACGATGTACCAGGCGCTGAGCAAGACCAGCCAGATGAAGTCGTTCGGGATCGACCTCTCCGAGAGCGCCCTCAAGGCGCTGTCGGGGGGCTTCGTCCGGGTGCTCCCGTTCCTGGTGCTGGTCATCCTGGTGACCGCCACCAGCTACATCCAGCAGCGGCAGGTGACCGCCCGGACCAACCAGAAGGACCAGAACCCCCAGCAGCAGATGCTGATGAAGATCATGCCGCTCTTCTTCGCCTTCATCTCCTTGACCCTGCCCGGCGGCGTCGTCGTCTACTTCCTCGTCTCCAACGTGTACCGGGTGGCGCAGCAGGCGTTCATCACCCGCACCATGTACGGCACCGGCGCAGGGGCGCTGATCCCGGCCACCGCCCGGGTGGCCGACGACGGGGTGCCCGACGACGCCGCGCCCAAGAAGGGCTTCCTGGCCTCGCTCGGCTTCGACCGGGAGTCGCTCCCCGAGGTCGGCGGCAGCCGCAAGGAGGCCAACGGGCGGTCGGGGCGCCAGGGCGGCTCGACCAAGGTGGCGGCCCGATCCGGCGGGGCCAAGAAGGCCGGCCCCTCGGCGAAGGGCTCCGGCCGGTCGAGCGGCGGCAGCAAGTCCAGCGGCGGCAAGTCCAGCGGCGGCAAGTCCAGCGGCGGCAAGTCCCGCAGCGGCCCGACCGGCAAGGACAAGTCCAGCAGCAGCGGCCCGTCCGAGGGCGGCTCGACGGGCGACGGACCGCGGGCCGCCCGACCGTCCCGGTCCCCCGGCGCCGCCGGGTCGACCGCTGCCAAGAAGGCGAAGGCGCCGGCCCGCTCGTCGCCGCCACCGCCGGTCAACCGATCCCGCAACAAGAAGAAGAGGAAGTAGCTACGACGTGGAATGGGTCAACATCACGGGCAAGACCGTGGACGAGGCAACCCAGCAGGCGCTCGAGCAGCTCGGCGTCGACGACTCCGAGGCCGAGGTCGAGGTGCTCGAGGAGCCCCGGCCGGGGCTGTTCGGTCGGCTGCGCGGCGAAGCCCGGGTCCGGGCGCGGGTCGCGCCGAAGCAGCCTCGCCCCAAGCAGGAGCGCCGGCCGCGCCGGAAGTCCGGCTCCGGCAAGGGGCGCTCGGACGGCGGCGAGCGCCGTGCCGCCGGCGGTGACGACGGTGCGAGCAACGGGCGCGACGAGCGCCCGGCACCCGAGCCGAAGCGGGAGTCCGACGCGAGCGCCAGCGCGCCCGCCCGATCGAAGGGAACCGACGTGGACGACGTGGTCGCCGTCGCCGAGCAGGCCGACATCATGGAGCGCTTCCTCGGGGGGTTGCTCGACGCGTTCGCCATCGACGGCGAGGTCGAGCGGACCCAGGTCGACGAGGACACCATCGAGCTCGCCGTCACCGGCGACGAGCTCGGTCTGCTGATCGGGCTCCGGGGCCAGACCCTCGGGGCGGTGCAGGACCTGGCCCGCACCTACCTCCAGCGCCAGGCGACCGGTACCTACCAGGGCCGGGTCCGCATCGACGTGGGCGGCTATCGGCAGCGGCGGCGCGAGGCGCTGGAGCGGTTCGTCAACGAGGTGGCCGAGGCCGTGCGCTCGTCGAGCACCGCCCGGGCGCTCGAGCCCATGGGGCCGGCCGACCGAAAGATCGTGCACGACACGGTCAACGGCCTGGACGGGGTGCACACGGTGTCCGAGGGGGCCGAACCCCGGCGCCGGGTCGTGATCCTCCCCGACGAGGACTGACCCGACCGACCGACCGGAACAGGACGGACCCGTGCCAGGACGGCCGGGGTGAGCCGTCCGCCCGACGGCGGGTCCGAGGGCGCCGCGTCGCCCGGCGCGGCCGGTCCGGGCGGCTCGGCCGGGACCCTCGTCGAGGTGCTGGAGCGCAGCCGGGCGCTGGGCCATCTGGGTCCGGCCCCGGTCGACCGGCACCTCGCCCACGCCGAGGTCTTCGCCGAGGCGCTGGAGCGGATCGGGACCCCCGCCGAGGCCCGCCTGCTCGATCTGGGCAGCGGCGGGGGACTCCCGGGCCTGGTGCTGGCTGCGGACCCGCGGTGGCGGGCCCGGCGCTGGGTGCTGCTCGACGCCCGCCGCGGGCGGGCCGCCTTCCTGGAGGAGGCGGTGGTCGCCCTGGCGCTCCCCCGGGCCGTCGTCGTGGCGGAACGGGCCGAGTTGGTCGCCCGCCAGCCGGAGCATCGGGCCCGCTACGACGTGGTGGTCGCCCGCAGCTTCGGCGCCCCGGCGGTGACGGCGGAGTGCGCCGCCGGCCTGCTGCGGGTGGGCGGCCGGCTGGTGGTGAGCGACCCGCCGGACCTCGACGCCGAGGTGCGGTGGCCCTCCACGCCGCTGGCCGACCTCGGCCTGGTGCGCGAGGACCGGGTGGAGGCGCCGACCGGCCGGGTGACGATCCTGCGCCAGGCCGAGGCCTGCCCGGCGAGCGTCCCCCGTCGGGTGGGCATCCCCGCCAAGCGACCCTTGTTTCACGTGGAACATCCCGACGGAGCGGACCCGATGGGATGAGCCGTCGGACCGCGCTGTTTCACGTGAAACCGCACGAGTTCGGGACGCCCGGCCATGGCCCAACCCTGCCGGGGGCGACGACGCGAGCCCGGGGGTGGTCTGGCAGCAGGTCGAGTGCGGGAGTGCGTGGATCCCCGTCGCGGAGTGGGTCGGGGCGGGCGTCGGCGGTCCCCCGCCGCCCCGGGTGACGTCGCCGCCAGTCGGTGGGTCCTTGACCCTCGACCATCGGCCCGACAGGATGGGCCGGTGCATCCCCCGAGTCCCGATGCGGCGGTCGGCGACGTCGGCGCAGTGAGCAGTCGATCGACCGACGGCCCGTCGGCCGTCGAGGTCGGCCAGCCCGAGCCCCGCCCCGGGTCGGGCGAGGTGGACACGCCCCCGGCGGTCGCGGCTGCGGACGCCGGGCCCCCGGACGCCGCAGCTCCCGGTGCCCCGACGGGCGCGCCGCCACCGGCCGTGCCCCCCCGGGCGGCCGCCCCGCCCGCCCCCGCAGGCGGTTCGGCGCCGACGGATCCGCCGCCGGCCGGCACCGAGGACGCCGAGACGGCCGAGGCGCCCGAAACGACCGTGGCGACCGTGCGACCGCTCCCCCGGTGGATCGCCGTCGCCAACCAGAAGGGCGGTGTGGGCAAGACGACCACCGCCATCAACCTCGGGGCATCGCTGGCCGACCTCGGCCACCGCGTGCTGGTGGTCGACCTCGACCCCCAGGGCAACGCCAGCACCGGGCTGGGGATCAACATCCGCGACCTGCAGGCCTCCATGTACGACGTCATCCTGAACGACGTCCCGCTCGACGACTGCGTCGAGGCGTCCTCGCTGCGCAACCTCTTCGTCGCCCCGGCCAGCCTCGACCTCGCCGGCGCCGAGATCGAGCTGGTGCCGGCGTTCAGCCGGGAGCTGCGTCTGCGCCGGGCGCTCGACGAGGTGGCCGACGACTACGACTTCGTCCTCATCGACTGCCCGCCCTCGCTCGGCCTGCTCACCGTCAACGGCCTGGCCGCCGCCAACGAGGTGCTCGTCCCGATCCAGTGCGAGTACTACGCGCTGGAGGGGCTGGGCCAGCTGATGCGCAACGTCCAGCTGGTGCAGCGGAACCTGAACCCGGGCCTGGAGTTGAGCACCATCGTGCTGGTGATGTACGACGCCCGCACCAAGCTCTCCGACCAGGTCGCCCGGGAGGTGCGCGAGCACTTCGGCGACAAGGTGTGCCGGGTCATGGTCCCGAGGACGGTGCGGCTGTCGGAGGCGCCCTCCTACGGGCAGCCCATCCTCGCCTTCGACCCGGGTTCGCGGGGGGCGATCGCCTACCGGGAGCTCGCCCGGGAGGTCAGCGGTGGCACGGCGTAGCGGGCTCGGTCGGGGGCTCGGCGCCCTCATCCCGAACGACGTGGCGGCCGACGCCGACGCCATCCTCCAGGACCTGCCCGTCAGCCAGCTCGATCCGAACGAGCGTCAGCCCCGGGGCCACTTCGACGAGGAGGCGCTGGCCTCGCTCACCGCGTCGGTCCGCGAGCTCGGGGTGCTCCAACCCGTCCTGGTGCGACCGTCGGGCAGCGGCCGGTACGAGCTCATCGCCGGCGAGCGACGTTGGCGGGCGGCCAAGCGTGCCGGCCTGCCGAGCATCCCCGCCATCGTGCGCACCGCCGGCGACGTGCAGACCCTCGAGCACGCCCTGGTCGAGAACCTCCACCGCGAGGACCTCAGCCCCCTCGAGGAGGCGGCGGCCTACCAGCAGCTGATCGAGGACTTCGGCCTCACCCACGACGACCTGGCCCGGCGGGTGGGCAAGAGCCGCTCGGCGGTGAGCAACACCCTCCGGCTGCTGCAGCTGCCCCCGAGCATCCAGCGGCTGGTTGCCGACGGCCGGCTCAGCTCCGGCCACGCCCGAGCGCTGCTGGCCAGCCCCGACCGCGCCTTCCAGGAGGCGCTGGCCAAGCGGGTGGTCAAGGACGAGCTGTCGGTCCGCGAGGTCGAGGAGGCGGTGCGGGCCCGCAGCGGCGAGGCCGAGGCGCGCTCCGGCTCCGCCGCCCGCCGCTCCGCCCCCAGCCAGCGCCCGGCCGGGCTGCTCGAGCTGGAGGAGCTGCTGTCGAACCGCCTCGACACCCGGGTGAAGGTGTCGATGACCGCCAAGCGCGGCCGGGTGGTGATCGACTTCGCCAGCCTCGAGGACCTGGAGCGCATCTACCGGGCGATGAGCGGCGCACCGCAGCGTCCCGACGCCGACTGACGGCGCTCCCCCCCACCCCCCACCAGCGGTCGAGGCCGCGCCTCCACTCGACCATCAGGATGTCCACAGGGTGTGCGCAACCCTGTGGCCAAAGGTGCGGCGGGTCGGCCCTCGGGTCGACGGTCGGTCCCCGGCGGTCGAGGGCGGTGATCCGCCCGGATCGAGGTCGAGGTGGACGTCGTCGAGGGTCCACACGTCGTCGGTGGGCGTCCGCGAGCGGTCGGGACGGATCGCTCCGACGCGCCGCCGGGGCGTGCACGGCGCGACCGGACGGGCCGGCCGGCCGGTCACTAGGCTGCGACGCCGATGGAGGGCTCGAACCGCCGGCGGGGTCGGCAACCGGTCACCGCCGCCGCGGCGCTGCTGGCGTTGGCCCTGCTCGCCGCGTGCGGCTCGAGCGGCTCGACCGAGGTCCGCAGCGCCTCGGTGCGCGCCCGCACCCCTGTCGCCGCCCAGGTCTCGGGCACCTGGTCCACCACCACCACGACCACCACCCTGCCGGTGCCCCAGCCGGTCACCGTCGACGACAGTCCGGCCAGCCAGCACGACATGGATCCCTCGCCGGGGCTGACCATCTCCTCGCCCTGGCCGCACCCGTGGCCCGACAGCTTCGAGGTGGGCGACGCCGTCCCCGCCAAGGTCCCCCTGTTCGAGTCGCCCGGCGTGCGGGTGCCCGACGACCGGTCCCTCAGCAACCCGACGTGGGAGGGCGCGCCGCTGGTCTTCCTGGTGCGCCAGGACAAGGGCGACTGGCTGCAGGTGCAGATCCAGTCCCGACCCAACGGAGCCACCGCCTGGATCCGCCGGTCGGACGTGCAGATCCGCACCGTCCCCGACCACATCGTGGTGGAGCGGGGCGCCAAGAAGATCAGCGTCTACCACGGCGAGCAGCAGCTCCTCACCGCTCCGGTCGCCACCGGCACCGACGACTCCCCCACGCCGACCGGTTCGTTCTACCTCGACTACGTGGGCATCCCCGACACCGACTCCGGTCCGTACGGCGCCTTCCAGCTGAGCGTCACCGGGTTCTCCGACGTGTACACGTCCTTCGGTGGCGGGGTGGGCCAGATCGCCCTCCACGGCACCAACCAGCCCGAGCTGATCGGCACGCCGGCCAGCCACGGGTGCGTCCGCATGGACAACCCCGTCGTCCGCCAGGTCCACGACCTGGCGCCGGTGGGCACCCCGGTCGACATCTACCCCTGAGCGAGTCCCCTCCGGCGGGGCCACCGTCCGCGATCAGCCGAGCAGGATGCGGACGACCTCTTCCTCGACCTCGGGGGCGGTGAGGATCAGCACCTCGTCGCCGTCGTGGAGCATGGTGTCGCCGCGGGGGACGATGACGTTGGTCTTGCGGACGATGGCCACCACGCTCGCCTCGCGCGGGAGGTCGAGCGACACGATGTCCTGGCCGTTGGCGGGGGAGTCGCTGGTGAGGCGGGCCTCGGAGAGCCGGGCCTTGTCGCCCTCGAGGGAGAGCAGCCGGACCAGGCTGCCGACGGTGACCGCCTCCTCGACCAGGGCGGTGAGCAGGTGCGGGGTCGACACGGCCACGTCGACGCCCCACGCCTCGTTGAACAGCCACTGGTTGTCGGGATGGTTCACGCGCGCAACGATGCGGGGGACGGCGAACTCCTGTTTGGCCAGCAGGCTGATGACCAGGTTGTCCTCGTCGTCGCCGGTGACCGCGGCGACCACGTCGGCGGTCTGGGGTGAGGCCTGGGAGAACTGGGACAGCTCGCAGGCGTCGCCCACCAGCCAGCTGATGTCGTCGCGGGGGTAGAGCTTCTGCAGTGCCTCGACCCGGTCGCCGTCGACCTCGATGAGGGTGACCTGATGGCCGGCCTTGGCCAGGTCGTCGGCGATGAAGGTGCCGACGTTGCCGGCGCCGGCGATGACCACGCGCATCAGTGCGCTCCTTCCTCGGCCGGGGCGGCCAGGTGCCGGTCGAACTCGTCGATGTGGTCCCCCGACACCGCCACGTGGACCACGTCGCCGTCCTGGGCGACGACGTCGGCCAGCGGGATCTCGGCCTTGCCGAGGCGGGTCAGCGACATCACCCGGGCCCGGCCGACCAGGTCGATGTCGCGCAGGGCCCGTCCCGCCCACACGGCGGGCACCGGCCGCTCGATCACGCAGACCCGCGCCGAGGGGTCGATCCAGTCGACGGTCGGGCGGTCCGGCAGGATCCGGTGCAGCACCCGCTCGGTCGTCCACTGCACGGTGGCGATGGTGGAGATGCCGACCCGCTCGTAGATGGCCGCCCGCCGGGGGTCGTAGATGCGGGCCACGACCCGCTCGACGCCGAAGTTCTCCTTGGCGACGCGCGCCACGATGATGTTCGAGTTGTCGCCGTTGGTGACCGCCGCCAGCGCGGACGCCTCCTCGATTCCCGCCTCGATCAGCCGATCTCGGTCGAAGCCGACCCCGACGACGGTCCGCCCGGCGAACCCCTCGGGCAGCCGCTCGAACGCCTTCGGTCGGCGATCGATCACGGCCACGGTGTGACCGAGGTCCTCGATCTGCCCTGCCAGCCCCGATCCGACCCGCCCGCAACCCACGACCACGACGTGCACCGTGACACTCCGTCCTCTCGTCCGAACGCTGGAGCAGCGGCGCGGGAGCCTACGAACCCTGGCGCCCGCCCACCAACCCGCTCCGAGTCGGCGCCGACCGTCCGATCGCGACGCGACGACCCCGGGCGCGATCCCGGTCCGACGCTGGGCGAACGCAGGGTCGGAACATGCCTCACGCTGACCGCGTCCGTGTGAAGATGACACCGACCATGGCTTGTGCTCCCGACCCCTCGGCGAACGACGATCAGCTCGTGCCCGACCTGGTCGAGGTCCGGATCCCCGCCGGGGGCCGGGCCATCGTCTTCAGCGACCTGCACCTGGGCGAGAAGGCCTCCGCCTCGTCCGAGCAGGTCGCCGCCGAGCTGTCCCGTGTGGTCGACTCCTGGGACGGGGCCGGCGCCGTGGTGCTGGCCGGCGACGCCTTCGAGCTGCTGGCCGAGCCCCACCGCGACCCGAACAAGGCGCTGACGTCGCATCCCCGGCTGGCCTCGGCGCTGCGCGCCTTCGCCGAGGGCGAGGGGCGGTCGGTGGTGGTGCTGGCCGGCAGCCACGACGGGCTGCTCGCCTGGCACCCCCCTGCGGTCAAGGCCGTCCGCAAGCTCGGCGCCCAGGTGGCGCTGGCGGTCGACGTGGTGGCCGACACCGGCAGCGGCGAGCGGCGGGTGCGGGTCGAGCACGGCCACGAGCTCGATCCCGTGAGCGCCTTCGACGATCCCCGCAACCGGGGCGAGACCCCGCTCAGCCACCACGTGGTGCGCGACCTGTTCCCCCGGCTGCGACCGGCCGCCGACTCCTGGCTGGAGGACGTCGACGAGGTCGCCAACCCGTCCGACCTCCCGGGATTCGTCGGGTCCCGCCTGCTGTACCGGCGGGTCCTGCCCCGCTCGGTCGTGCTGGCCGTGCCGTTCCTGGTGGCGCTCGGCCTGGTGCTGGTCCGCGTCGGGTTCGACCTGGCCGACCAGACCCGCACGGCCCGCGACCTGCACCCGGCCACCATGGTGGCCCTGATCGTGGGCGGCATCGGACTGGTCGCCGCCGTCACCTCGACGGTCTGGTGGGCCGCCACCCTGCGGTCGGCCTTCCCGTGGCTCGAACCGGCCGCCGAGAGCGTCGCCGGCGAGGCCCGCAACGGTCCCGCCCGCTCACGGGCCCGCAAGCTGGTGGCCGACGGGTGGGCCGGCTACATCACCGGCTACACCCACGAGCCGGAGCTGTCCGACCTCGGTGAGGGCTTCTACGCCAACTGCGGGAGCGGCGGCCCGGTGGTCAACCGGCGCACGGGGCGGATCGGCCTGCCGTCGGCCTTCGCCCTGACCCGGGAGCTGTCGTGGGTCGAGCTCGAGGCCGGATCGACCCTGCACGTCCGCCTCCGCGCCGGCATGCAGGAGATGCCCACCACCACCGTCATCGAGCGGCTGGCGACCCGTCCGGTGGAGTCGGCGCCCGCCCGGCCCGAGGTGGTGGCCAACTGGCCGTCCGGCTCGACCTGGCCGGTGCGGGTCGACGACAGCGTGCGCCGCAAGCAGGTCCGCCGCCGAGCGGCCGTGGCGCTGATCGTGGCCGCCCTGCTCGACCTGATCACCGCCGTCATCCCCCCGTTCCGCGGCACGCTGCGCAACGCGTCCCGGTTCGTGCCGCTGGCGGTGTCGCAGACCGCGGCGATCCTGGTGGCGCTCACCGGCATCGCCCTGCTCCTGCTCGCCCGGGGCGTTCGACGGGGCCAGCGCCACGCCTGGGGCGTCGCCGTGGGCCTGCTGGCCGCGTCGTCGGTGCTGCACATCGTGCGGGGCCTCGGGCTCATCGAGGCCGCCGTCGCCCTCGGCATCATGCTCTACCTCCTCGCCAACAAGCGCTGCTTCCGGGTCAAGGAGGACTACGTCTCCATCCGGCGCGGGCTGCAGACCCTGGTGCTGGGCGGGGCGGTGGCGGTCGCCGCCGGCGTCGCCGCCGTCGAGCTGTTCCCCGGCCGCCTGCCCCGGTTGAGCTACTGGCGGGCGGTGCAGGCGGCGGCCGAGCGCCTGGTCGGCGACGACACGATCCAGATCAACTCGAGGGTGGACCACTTCCTGAGCCCGACCATGCTGGCCCTCGCCATCGGCCTGGCGGTGGCGGTGGGCTGGCTGCTGTTCCAGCCGGTGCGCTCGTCCCGCCTGCCGGCCCGCGCCCCCGAGGCCGAGGAGCAGGCTCGCCGGCTGGTGCAGGAGTACGGCGGCGACACCCTCGCCTACTTCGCCCTCCGCGACGACAAGCGCTGGTTCTTCTGGGGTGACACCCTGGTCGCCTACGCCATCACCCAGGGCGTCTGCCTGGTGTCACCGGACCCGATCGGGCCGGTGGTCGAACGGGCCCAGGCGTGGGCCGCGTTCCGCCGCTACGCCGACGACCACGGCTGGCCGGTGGCGGTGATGGGCGCCAGCGAGGGCTGGTTGCCGATCTACCGGGCGAGCGGCCTGAAGGACCTCTACGTCGGCGACGAGGCGGTGGTCGACGTCCGCCGCTTCAGCCTGGAGGGCGGCCGGAACAAGGGACTGCGCCAAGCGGTCAACCGCATCGCCAAGTACGGCTACCGGATGGAGTTCCACGACCCGGCCCACGTCAGTCGGGAACTGGAGGGGTCGCTCCGGGCGCTGATGACCGAGAGCCGTCGCGGCGACGTGGAGCGGGGCTTCTCGATGACCCTCAGCCGCATCTTCGACACCGCGGACCGGGGGCTGCTGCTGGCCGTGTGCTTCGGGCCCGACGGCAAGCCGGCGGCGTTCTGCCACTACGTCCCCTCGGCCGCCATCGACGGGTACTCGCTCGACCTCATGCGCCGCTCCGAGGGCGAGCACCCCAACGGGCTCACCGACTTCGTGGTGGTGCGCACCATCGAGCACCTGCGCGAGCAGGGCGCCCGGGGCCTCGGCCTGAACTTCGCGGTGATGCGCTCGGTGCTGGCGGGGGAGCGCGGCGACAAGCTGAGCCTGCGGTTGCAGCGGTGGTTCCTGCTGCGGATGAGCGACTCCATGCAGATCGAGTCGCTGTGGAAGTTCAACGCCAAGTTCGACCCCGACTGGGTGCCCCGCTACGCGGTCTACGACTCGCTCGAGAACGTCCTGTCCTCGGCGCTGGCGGTGGCCCGGGCCGAGTCCTTCGTCGAGATGCCGGTGATCGGTCGCTTCTTCAAGCCGCCGGCGTCCGGTCACGTCGAGCCGCTGCCCGGTCTGCCTCCCACCCACGACGAGCCCGACGACGAGGGCGCCCCGCCGGTGTCGGTGCCGCCGTCGGTGCAGGGCCGCGAACCGGCCGAGGCACCACCGGCCGGCGCACCCGCCGGCCGGGCCGATCGGGTCGACGAGGGCGGGAACGGCTCGCACCGCCGGACCGGCGACGGCGACGGCGACCGGGAGCGCGAGGGCGCGGCGGAGCGGGTCGAGGCGAGCGGGCCGGTCAGCGACCGAACATCATGAGCCACTGCTCGAGGCTGCTCGGGCGGAACACCACGTTGCGGTTGCGGGTCTCGGCCATGGTGGCCGAGGGCTTCTCGGAGTACAGGTGCCCCGGGTACAGCACCGCGTCGTCGGGCACCTTGGCCAGCTTCTGGGTCAGGCTCTCGTAGAGCTGGGTCGGGTCGCCGCCGGGCAGGTCGGTGCGTCCGCAACCGTCGAGGAACAGCGTGTCGCCGGAGACGAGGAGCTGGTCGTCGACCAGGAAGCACTGGCTGCCGGGGGTGTGCCCCGGCGTGTGGATGAGGGTGATCGGCACCTCGCCGACGGTGAGCACGTCGCCGCTGCGGTGGGCGGCCAGGTCGGTCTCGGACACCCCGGTCGCCCGGGTCACCCACGGCACCTCGTCGGCCTGCACGTGGATGGGCACCGGCTGGCGCTCGAGCAGCTCGGTGATGCCCTCGACGTGGCCCATGAAGTCCCCGCCGACGTGGTCGGGGTGGTAGTGGGTGGCCAGCGAGCCGACCAGGCGCATGCCGTCGGCGTCGAGCGCGTCGAGCACCGCCTGGATGTCGTAGGCGGGATCGACCGCCACCGCCTCACCGGTGCGGCGGTCGCCGATCAGGTAGATGAAGTTGACCATCTGCTGGGCCTTGGGATCGTCGGGGGCGACGTCCAGGCCGCTCAGCAGCTGGCGGAAGTAGATCCGGCTCCCGTCCTCGGGCATCGGCGGGTCGCTCAGTGCTCGATGATGTCGTCGCTGTGGAGGCCGCAGGCCACCGAGATGCCGAGGAAGATGCCGCCGGCCAGGCTGCCGACGATGATGCCGAGGGCTTGGGCGACGGTGAGGTCGGCGTAGATCATCTTGGCCAGCAGCGACACGATCACGCCCAGCACCGCGCCCATGAACACACCGGCGGTCCCGCCCTTGGCCACCCCGGCGAAGAAGCGGTGCTCGCCCCGGCTGACCGGCTGGACCAGCTCGTCCCCCGTGGCCTCGTGCTCCACCTCTTGCGCGTCCATGGCTCTCCTCGTGCTCCGGTTGCGACGGCGACGGACGGTGCGTCCCGGCGCGCTCCGCTCAGTCTGCCTCGCCGCCGGCGCTGCGTGAAACAGGTGGCACCGGCGCCCGGTCGTGCCCGCTGGCGGAGACGGGCCGGTCGCTGCGGTACCAGTCGGTCCAGACCTGGGTGAAGCGGGCGTCGAAGGCGTCGTAGTCGTGGCGCAGCGGTGCGCCCGGCCACCCGTCGGGGAGCAGGGGACCGGGCAGCAGGGGGTCGGCCTGGAGGTGGCGGAGCACGGCGGCCGCCAGCACGAAGGTCTCGGCCAGGGCGTCGGTGCCCGCTCGCTCGAGCAGCGCCTCGGCCCGCTCGAGCCGTCCCCGCAGTTCGTCGGCGCGGGCCGCCCAGCCGTCGAGGTCCCACAGCTCGGCGGCCAGCGCCGCCGGCCCTTCGGGGTGGGCGGTGAAGGTGCGGCTCTGGGCCGCGACCACGGCGGCCTGGGCACCGGTCCAGGGGCCCGGCCCGAGGTTGTCGGGCCGGGCCCAGACCCCCTCGCGGAGCTCGGCCCGGCGCCCGGCCTCCATGCAGCGCCGGAGCTCGGCCCGGTCGGCGGCGGCCCGGGCCTCGCCGACCACCACGTGCATGGCCCACGAGCCGTCCCAGCGGCGGGTGGCGCCCCGGCGGCTCGCCGTCTGCCGCTCCTGGCGCTCGATCAGGCGCCCGGCGAGCTGGTAGCCGGCGCCCCGGGCCTCGAGCTCGCCGGCGCGCCGCATGCGCGACAGCGCGACCCGGGTCGTGCCCTCGCCGATGCCGAACAGCTCCCCGGAGCGGACGAGCGTGCGGGTGTCGAGCCACCGGCCCGGTAGCCCGAGCAGGGTGGAGGCGATGACGGAACGGGCGGTGAGCGGCCGCTCGCCGACGGTGTTACGGGTGTGGCGCATCTGTGGAAGAAGTGTAAGATGAGGTCATGGCCACGACCATGTTGCCCGGCCCCGAGGCGCTCCCCGAGGTGCTGCCCACCGACCGGCTGACCGCGTCGGGCATGCCCGTCCCCGAGATCCGGGCCGAGCTGCGACGCATCCCGGTGATCCGCAACGTGCTGTCGGTCGTCGGGCTGTGGGCCGGCATCGTCGCCCTCTTCGCCGTCGCCATCACCCTCGACCACCCGGCGGTGTGGGTCGTCGCCTTCCTGCTCATGGGCTCGGTGTTCGCCCGGCTGGCCATCCTCGGCCACGAGGCCGCCCACCGGCTGCTCTTCCCCGACAAGCGGGCCAACGACCTGGTCGGCCGCTGGATCCTCTCGTACCCCGCCTTCGTGCCCTTCGACATCTACCGCCGGTCCCACTTCGCCCACCACCGTGAGGAGTTCGGGCCGAAGGAGCCCGACCTCAACCTGTACGTCGGCTACCCGATCAGCCGGGCGTCGCTGCGACGCAAGCTGACCCGCGACGCCGTCGGCATCTCGGGGTGGAAGAACCTCAAGCCGCTGCTGCTGGCGGTGAGGGGCAAGGCCTCCCGCCCGCTCGCCCTGCGCATCATCGGCACCCAGCTGGTGCTGCTCGCCGTGCTGTGGGCGGTGGGGTGGCCGCAGCTCTACCCGCTGCTGTGGCTCGCGCCGTGGATGTCGGTCTGGCGGGTCACCAACCGGCTGCGGGCCATCGCCGAGCACGGCGGCATGACCGCCTCGGCCGACCGTCGCCTCACGACCCACCACGTGCGCCAGCACCTGCTCGCCCGCACCTTCATGGTCCCGTACAACACCGGCTGGCACCTGGCCCACCACGTCGACATGGGCGTGCCGTGGCGGAACCTGCCGGCCCTGCACGCTGAGCTGGTCGACTCGGGCTGGGTCGCCCCCGACCTCGAGTACCCGAGCTACCTGGCGCTCTGGCGGCGGCTCGGCTCCGGCGCCGAGGTCACCGGCGCCGCGCCCGCCGAACCCACCGCCGCCTGACCCGGCCCGCCACCGGGCGACGCCGGTCGCCGTGCGGTGCCGAGGGCTCAGGGCCTGCGCCGATAGGTCCACCTCGACGTGGCTCTCGGTTCGATCCGCCAGGCTGCGCCTGGCGCACGGGCGCCGTATTCATTGGTCGGGCTCGCCTATCGGCTCGCCCTCTCAGGCCGACGAGTCGGGGGATCCCGGTGGGGGGGAACGGTCGTCCGTCGGGGAGCGCTCGTCGGCCCCGTCGCCGTCCACCTCGTCGGGGACCAGTCGCAGGCCGCCGGCACCGGACCGGTCGTCGACCCGGCGGGCGGCCAGCACCTCGGCGTCGCGGAGCACCGTGCGCAACGGGCGGCCGGTGCGCTCGGCCACCCGGCGGGCGTCGTCCAGCTCGACCTTGGCCCGGCCGGGGCTGACCTTCACCCGCACCGGCAGCCCGTGGACCAGCACCTCGTCGACCTGGCGGGCGGCGGGCCAGCGCTGCAGCGTCTGGCCCCGGACGCCCAGCGTGCCGGTCTCGGTGGAGAGCAGCTCGGTCAGCTGCCCGGACAGGGCGATGTCAGCCAGGACGTGGACGGTGAAGGCGGGTCGGCCCTTCTTCATCACGATGGGGGTGAGCCAGGCGTCGTTGGCCCCGGCCGCCATCAGCCGCTCGACGGTGTGGGCCAGGACCTCGCCGGTCACGTCGTCGACGTTGGTCTCGAGCAGCACGACCGGCTGGCCGTCCGGGGAGCCGGCGCCGTCGTGGGCCGGCCGGCCGTCGGCGGGCACGGCCTGGCCCACCACGACCTGGGTGGCGTTGGGTCGCCCGTCGAGCTCGCGGGTGCCGGCGCCGAAGCCGGTCGCCTCGATGGTCATGGGGGGCAGCGGCCCCCAGCCGGTGCAGGTCGCCGCCAGCAGGGCCGCCCCGGTCGGGGTGGTGAGCTCGACGCCGACGTCGAGCCCCCTCGTGGGCGCGCCCGCCAGCAGCTCGACCACCGCCGGAGCCGGGTTCGGGATCAGGCCGTGGGCGCTGCGGACCATGCCCGTGCCGGTGGTGACCGTGCTGGCCCGGACCTCGTCCACGTCGAGCACGTCGAGGGCGGCGCAGGTGCCGACCACGTCGACGATGGCGTCGAGGCCGCCGACCTCGTGGAAGTGGACCTGACCCGCCGGTCGACGGTGCAGCCGACCCTCGGCCTCGGCCAGCGCGGCGAAGGTGGCCAGGGCCCGGCTGCGCACCCGGTCGGGCAGGCGCGCCTCCTCGACCAGGCCCTGGATGTGGGCCGCGGTCCGGCTGACGGTGTGGTCCTCGGCCCGGACGTGGACCTTGGTGGCGGCGATCCCGCCGCGCAGCACCGGCTCGGCGTCGAGCTCCCAACCGCCGACCGGGAGCCGCTCGACCAGCCGCCGGACCTCGTCGACGTCGGCGCCGGCGTCGACCAGCGAGCCGAGGGCCATGTCGCCGGCGATGCCGGAGAAGCAGTGGAACCAGGCGAGCCTCATCGGGCCGCCGACCCCTCGACCGGCTGGTGACCAGCGGCGGGGCCCTCGGCCGGCGCCCGCTCGCCCGGCCGGTCGGCTGGTCGCGCCAGGGCGGTCAGCAGGCGCAGGGCGGCGGCGGCCGCGCCGAACCCGTTGTCGATGCCGACCACGGTGAGCCCGGAGGCGCAGGAGGCGAGCATGCCCAGCAGGGCGGTCACCCCGTCGAGGCCGGCGCCGTAGCCGGCGCTGGTGGGCACGGCCACGACCGGCGCGGCGACCAGACCGCCGACCACGCTGGCCAGGGCCCCCTCCATGCCGGCCACGACCACCACGACGTGGGCGTCGAGCAGCCGGTCGGTGGCGGCGAGCAGGCGGTGGACGCCGGCGACGCCCACGTCGGTGATCCGGTCGACCTCGACGCCGTGGGCGGCGAGGGTCGCGCCGCACTCGTCGGCGATCGGGAGGTCGGACGTGCCGGCGGTGACGAGGGCGATGCGCTGCGAGCGCGACGGGGACGGCCGCCAGGCGAGCAGCCAGCGCTCGGCACCGCCCATGCCCGTGGGCACGCGGATGGCGCCGGGGTGGGCGGCGGCGAGGGCGTCGGCCTGGTCGCCGTCGGCGCGGGTGACCAGGACCGGCCCGCTGCCGTGCTCGAGCAGCTCGTCGACGATGGCCCGGCAGTGCTCGACGGACTTGCCGGGGGCGTACACGACCTCGGGGACGCCCTGGCGCAGGGCCCGGTGGTGGTCGACGGTGGCGAAGCCGAGCTCGGCGAAGGGCAGTCGCCGCAGGGCGGCGACGGCGTCGTCCGGAGAGGTGGCGCCGTCGCGCACCGCGTCGAGCAACTGCCGCAGGGCCGGTTCGTCCACGTCACTATCCTGCTCGCTCGTGATCCGGGCCACCGCACCACGGGACGCGGCCGGCCCGCCGGCCTCCCGCCCTCCGACCGGTCCGTCGACCGGGGCCCGCTAGTGCGGATCGGCTTCCTCGGGCCGATCGGCACCTTCACCGAGCAGGCGCTGCTGTCGCAGCCCGACCTGGCGGCCGGCGACCTGGTCCCGCTGCCGTCGATGCCCGACGTGCTGAACGCCGCCGCCACGGGCGAGGTCGATCTCGGGTTCGTGGCCATCGAGAACTCGATCGAGGGGTCCGTGAACGTCACCGTCGACACCCTCGTCTTCGACGTCGACCTCTACATCCAGCGCGAGGTCGTGCTGCCGGTGCAGATGAACCTGATGGGCCTGCCCGGCACCGCCCTCGACCGGGTGCGCGAGGTCGTGTCGATCCCGGTGGCCACCGCCCAGTGCCGGGACTTCCTGCAGGCCGAGCTGCCCCACGTCGTCGAGCGGGCCACCAACTCCACGGTGGAGGCGGCCCGGCTGGTCGCCGAGGGCGGCGACCCCTCGGTGGTGGCCATCGCCCCGACCATGGCCGCCGAGCTGCACGGGCTCGAGGTGCTGGCCACCGACGTCGAGGACCACCCGGACAACGCCACCCGGTTCGTGCTGGTCGGCCCGGGTTCGGTGGCCCCGCCGACCGGCCACGACAAGACCAGCCTGGTGATCTTCCAGCGGGCCGACCGCCCCGGCAGCCTGCTCGCCATCCTCCAGGAGTTCGCCGCCCGGGCCATCAACCTGACCAAGCTCGAGTCCCGGCCCACCAAGCGGGGGCTGGGGGAGTACTGCTTCATCGTCGACCTCGAGGGCCACATCGACGACGAGGTGGTGGCCGACTGCCTGCGGAACCTCAAGATGAAGCAGGCCGACGTGAAGTTCCTCGGCTCCTACCCCGCCGCGGGTGAGCACGGCCCGGCGCTCCGCCGTGACGTCGAGCGGGCGTGGCAGGACGCCTCGGCCTGGCTCGACGGCCTGCGCACGCAGATCCGCCGGGGCTGACCCGCCTTCTACGCTGCCGGGCGGAGCGGTGGCAGAGAGGACGATTGCAGCCGCCTTGAAAGCGGCCGACCCGCGAGGGTCCGGGGGTTCGAATCCCTCCCGCTCCGCTCGGAGGTGGTGGATCGTTCGGGTTCGAGCGGAGCCACCGACCTCAGGTCGAGTGCGCCGCCCGGTCGCCGTCGAGCGACCGTCCACGCGAGGCGGCCACCGGCGGGGCGATCGGTCGGCCTCTCGGAACCGCGGTGGCCAGCAGCTGCTGGCGGTGCACCCGGGCCACGTTCTCGGCCAGGTCGAGGGCCCGGGTGGCGTTCGGCCCGACCCACCCGAGCTCGACCGTGTCGTGGAACAGCGACAGCCACCGCTCGAAGTGGGCGGGGGTGAAGGGCGAGCGGGCGTGGATCAGCGCATGGGCCCGGAACGGGTTGCCCTGGTAGCCCTCGATCCCGAGCAGGGCCCGGCTCCAGAACCGGGTGAGCTTGGACAGGTGCTCAGGCCAGTCCACGGCGGCGACGTCGTTGAAGACCGGGCCCAGCAGATCGTCCTGGGCCACGTCCTGGTAGAAGCGCCGGACCATCTCGGCCACCTCGGCCACGGTGTCGAGGTCGCCGGTCGGTGCCGGCCGGGCAGGACCGCCGCTCATCGGTCCACCTGCGCCGGATCGCCGCCGCCGCCCGGCGTGCGGTCGACGCCGGTTCGGGGATCGACGCTCGGGGCCAGGGTCTCTTCGGTGAGGTCCGTCGACATGGGGGGGTCCCTTCGGGTCAGGCCGGGATGAGGTGGGCGCCGATGCCGGCGGCGAGCACCACGCCCAGGCCCATCAAGCTCTGGCGGATGCCCAGCACGACCGGGCGCGGCAGTGGCCCGCGGTCGGTCACCCGCTGCACCCCGTGGACGGCGAGCACGGCGACCGCGCCGGCGAGCAGGCGGCGGTCGAGCGCGACGGCGGCGGCGGCCAGAGCCAGCGACGAGACATCGGCGGCGAGGAGGGCGCGTGCCCGGGCCGGCGACGTGGCATGGCCGTGCAGGCGGAGCACCTGGTCCTTGACGTGGGGGATGGAGGTGAGCGCCCTCGCGGCCAGGACGACCCACGCCGCTCCCGCGAGCCGGCTGCTCCCGCCTGCGGCCAGCACGATCATCGCCGCCACCGCGCACACCCCGATCGCGCCGGCCAGCTCGGGCAGGAGCCGGCGGCTGCGCGAGCGGCCGTCGAACCAGAGCTGCGCTCCGACGAGCGGCGCGGCGGCCACCGCCGGCCACCAGAACGGAGCCGACGAGAGGCGGACGGCCGCCACCACGAGCACGGTGAGGGCGGTGAGCTCGATGGCGGCGACCCGGGTCGCGAGGGCGGTGCGCGGCAGCGATCGCGCCCGTCGCCGGTCGACGAGGACGAGCTTGAGCGGGGTCCTGGCCAGGAAGGCCACCACGGCGGCGACGGCCAACGCCCCGCCGGCCCCGCTGAAGGCGATGATCAGCCCGAGCAGTCCGGGCTCGGCCACGAGACCCCACCCGCCGTGCTCGGACGGCACGGCCACGGCGCGGAGCCCGGAGCGGCGCGCCCCGCCGGCGGCGACCGGGGCGGGCAGGGCGGCGCTCACGGGGCGGCGCTCGGGCGGAGGCTCGACAGTCGGGTGTCGTCCAGCTGGGACAGCAGGTGGTGACGGGCGCTGGACCACGGCTCGTGCAGCGCGGCAGGGGGCGCTGGGGGTGCACGGACGGTCTTCGAGGACGCAGCGACCGGTGTCGGTGGCGCCCTCCACGGCTTCGATGACGCCGAGCACGCTCACGTCGTCGGCACCGACCAGGGCGCGGTACCCGCCCGCCGGCCCCGGTACCGATCGCACCCAGCCCTTGGCCACCAGCGGCGTCATCGCCTGCGACAAGAACCCCGGGGTGGTGCCGATCCGCTCCGCCAGCACCGACGCCTTCAGCTGGTCGCCGTCGGAGGCCAGCTCGAGCAGCGCTCGTGCCGCGAGATCGGACCGGCGGGTGATCTCCAGTCGCATAGTCGAAGACTACATGACTACGACATCAGCCCCGGTGCCACCACGACGCCGATCTACGACGCGGCCCCGGACGACGACGCGTCGGTGCGGTCCTGGTAGAGCTCGTCGCTGCTGCCGGTGTCGACCGACTGGCCGGCGGGCCGGTAGGTGCACACGAGCACGCCGGTCGACGCGACCTGGGAGTCGACCAGCTCGAAGGTCCGGCCGACGCCGTCGTCGCTGAAGATCCGCTTCCCGCCGCCGAGCACGACCGGCTCGATCATCAGGTGGAGCTCGTCGACCAGGCCGGCGCCGATCAGGCTGCGGACCAACGTGGGGCTGCCCATCACCGCCAGGTCGCCGCCGTCCCTGGCCCGCAGCCCGGCGATGGCGTCGAGGGCGCCGTCGGGGGCGATCACGTGCGAGTTGGGCCAGGTGATGTCCTCGGCGGTCAGCGTGCCGCTGACGACGTGCTTCTCGATGGCGTTCATCTGGTCGGCGAAGGGGTCCCCGGCCCGCTCGGGCCAGGCCGCGGCCATGCCGGTGAAGGTGCGCCGGCCGAACAGCAGCGCCTCGACCGAGGCGAACGTGGCGCCGATGGCCGCACCCATCACCTCCGGGTCGAAGTGCGGCATGGACCAGCCGCCGTGGGCGAACCCGCCGTCGGTGTCCTCCTCGGGTCCGCCGGGCGCCTGCACGACGCCGTCCAGGCTCATGAACTCGCTGACCACGATGCGCACGTCGGCGCTCCTCTCTCGACGGGTTGACGAGCGGTGGGACGCAGCATCGTCGTCGGGCTCATCGGTCGACGCCCCATCGTCGCGTCCGGCGCCGCACCAGGCGTCGCCGCACCCGCCCTCGGCGGGCGGGTGTCACCGGGAGAGGTTGCGGCGGACCCAGGCCTGGGTGCGGTCCCCACCGGGGAGGTGCTGCACGGCCAGGAGGGTGCGGCCCCGCGCCTTCCGCCAGGCCACCGGGGGCAGGGCGGCGGCCATCGCTCGGGGCCGGGCGCGGCACAGGACGAGGTCGACGACGCGGTGGCCGTCGGGGGCGAAGGTGGTCTTGAACGGCCACGTCCCCCGCCCGAGGTCGAGCCAGGTGAACCCGCCGTCCCGATGGAGGTCGTCGACGACGTGCCAGAGCAGCACCTTGCCGGGCGAGCGGCGGGCCCAGGTCCGGTCGAACGCCAGCCGGGAGACCCACAGGCAGCCGTCGCTGGCGTAGGCGTGGACGTAGGCCACCGGCCGGCCGTCGAGCCGGAGCACGGAGGATCGCACCAGGCCGAGCGCCGCCCACGCCGACAGCCGGCCCACGTCGGGCACCGGGCTGACCCCGGCCGAGCGGCGATCGGCGTGCCAGCTGCGGGCATCGACCTCGGCCACGGCCGCCACCAGCTCGGCCATCTCGTGGGGTGCGCGGTGGACGGTCACCGCCACGTCGTGATCCGACCGGTCGAAGCGGCGGACGTCGCGGAGCAGGTAGCGCCGGGTGTCGTGGCCGAGGTGCTGGCGGAAGTAGGCGTCGGTGTCGCCGGCCAGTCGGCTGCGGTGCCGGAAGGTGGAAGCCCCGGCGGTCGTGCACCACCACCCGGATCGAGGACCGAGGCGACGGGCGGCGGTGAGGAGTGCGGCCTCCACCGGGACCCCGCGGAAGGACACCAGGTCGGCGCTCGTCGCCTGGGCCAGCACGCCGTCGAGCAGCGCCTCGACCACGGCGGGCCGCTCCGGCGCCGCGAAGCCACCGCCGGGCACCTCGACCACGTCCAGGTCGAAGGAGACGACGGTCGGCCGGCTCGAGCGGAGCCGCACGTGCCACGCCCGACGCTGCCGGGAGCGCACCAGCGGGGCGATGCCCACCACCCGTTCCCCGTCCTCGGCCAGGACGGCGCTCGGCGCACCCCGGTTCCAGTCGAGGAGCAGCTCGCGCCGCTGGACGAACTGGGGGATCGGGGCCGAGGTCCGGCACCGCTCCCAGCCCTCGACGCGCCGGAGGTCCGGGCCGTCGACACGACGGACGACAGGCGCGGCATCCGTCGCGGGGGGAGTGGCTGACCCCGAGGCCCGCTCGGCGCGCGTCACCGGCCGAGGCGTCGGCTGGAGAACCGCCGGGCAGCGTCGCCGGCCCCGGTGGCGGTCAGCGCCCGCACCGCCGTGCCCCGGACGGCGGCGTACCCCGCAGGCGGGGCGTAGGCCAGCAGCGCCCGGGGGGCTCGCCGGACGAGGTTCAGCTCGACCACCTCCACCCGGTCGTTGGCCCACCGTCGCTTGTACGGGTGGTCGCCGTAGCCGAAGTCGACGACCCGGCTGCCCTCGTGGTGGGCGTCCTCGATGGCGCTGAGGACCAGGAGCCGACCGGGGGAGAGCGCACGCCACCTCGGGTCGAACGCCATCTTCACGATGCGAAGGACCCCGTCGGCGGCGGTGGCCCACAGGAAGGCGCACGGCTCGTCACCGGCGGCCAGCAGGTAGGCGCGGAGCCGATGCCGACCGGCGTCCTTGCGCAGCTGCGCATCCCAACCCCCGGTGTGGGACCCGCCGACGGTGCCGTGCCAGCTCCGGCTCCACACCTGCTCGGCGTGGGCGACCAGATCGGGCACGTCCGCGAGGCGCCGCAGCCGACGGACGTGCAGGCCCTGCTCGGTGGCCCGTCGCCGGTCGCGCCGCAGGGCGGAGCGGTGCTTGGCGCTGCCCGTGCCGGCCAGGTAGGCGTCGAGGTCGTCGCCGAGCCGGCACAGCAGCCGGCTCTTGCTGGTGCCCCGGAGCAGCATCCGCTCGCCGGAGGCGGCCAACGCCTGGTGCAGGGTCGACCCGACCCGCACGGCCGGGAAGGTGAGGACGTCGGCCCGCCGGTGGCACCGGACCACCTCGGCCACCAGGGCGTCGGCCACGGCCCGGTCCTGCGAGCCGAGGACGGTCTCGCACGGAGCCTCGGCGACGGCGACGTCGAACGACGCGACCGTGCGCGTCGCCCCCGGCGTGCGGACGCGCCAGGGCTTGGCCTCGTGCCGGGCCAGCACGGGCAGGGCGGCGGTCAACCGGCCGGCGGGGTCGAGGGCGACGGCCGCGTCGAGGGTCGTGCCGTGCTCCCCGGATCGGAGGGCGAGCTCGTCCAATCGGTCGGCACTGCGGGGGAGGTCGCCGCGGCGGCGGCAGGCCTCCCATCCCTCCGCCAGCTCGTGGTCGCCGGACATCGCCCGCACCACCCGTACGTCCATGCCTGCCCCCCGTTCACCCGGCCGGCGGGGAACGCTAGCCCCGGTCCGCTGTCGAGCCCTCGGTGCGTGCCCGGCCCCGCCGGCGTCGGTCCCGCTCCGTTCGTACCATCGGCGGCGTGCTCGGCCACGGCGCCACCCCCGAGGAGTACCTGGCGCCGAGCGTCCCCGCCGGCCTGCCGTGGCGGGACCTCCCGGTGCTCGACGCACGGGATCCGTCGCTGGCCGAGCTGCTGGCGGTGGTCGAGGGCGACCCCCGGGCCTTCGACGTGCCGATCGTGCCGTGGCCGTTCGACGGCGCCCGACCGCTCGACCCGGGCACCGGCGTCGGCGGGGGCGTCACCGAGGGCGAGTTCACCTGCTGGTGGGAGGGCCGCCGGCTGCTGGCGAGCAACCAGGCGGTCGACGGCCGCTACGTCCTCGGCTTCTCCTGCGCCCCCGAGCACGCCGACGATCCGCCTGACGGCCGGTCCGGCGATGTCCCCGTGCGCGACCAGGTGCTGCTGTGGCACGTGAACCACCATCCCGACGGCGGTCAGCTGTTCGCCAGCCTCGACGGCGAGCCCTTCCTGGTGCCGGCCATCCCGCCGGGCGAGTCGCCCGACCTGGACCGCGCCGTGGTGGCGCGGTCCGACGGCTCCTTCGGCCTGTGCCTGCAGCCGGGGGTGTGGCACGACGGGGTGTACCCGTGCCACGGCGACGGGCGGTTCCTGACCCGCCAGGGTCGGGTCCACGCCAGGGTGTCCGCCGACCTCGCCGACGAGCTCGGGTGCCTGCTGCGCATCCCGCTGCCCGGCCCGGCCTGACGCTCAGCCGGCCAGGGCGGCGCGCAGGGCCTCGACCCGCTCGGGCACGACCCGCCAGTAGACCCAGCGGCCACGCTTCTCGCCGGTGATCAGGCCGGCTTCGGCCAGCGCCTTGGTGTGGTGGGACACCGTCGGCTGGGACTTGCCGAGCGGGCCCTGCAGCTCGCAGGAGCAGACCTCGTCGGCGGCGGCGACCAGGCTGAGCAGCCGGAGCCGCACCGGGTCGGCCAGGGCGGCGAAGGCGTGGGCCAGCTGGTCGGCCTCGTCCTGGTCGAGCGGTGCCGTCAGCACCGACGAGCAGCAGGCGTCGACAGCGGTGGGGGTGGCGTCGGGGGCGGGGCGTCGGGTGGTGGTCATCGGGAGCTCCCGTGCAGACGCATTGACAGTCGTCGATGCATTCGCGAGGATCGATGCATCGACACAGATCAATCTACCCGAGGAGCGATGCCATGGCACGAGTGCAGCTGGCCCTGAACGTGGCCGATCTCGACGAGGCGGTCGACTTCTACTCGAAGCTGTTCGCGGCCGAGCCGGCCAAGCGCCGCCCCGGCTACGCCAACTTCGCGGTGAGCGACCCGCCGCTGAAGCTGGTGCTGATCGAGGGTGCGGGCGAACCGGGCAGCCTCAACCACCTCGGCGTCGAGGTCGAGGGCACCGACGAGGTACGGGCCGCCACCGAGCGGCTGCGGGGCGAGGGGCTCGCCACCGCCACCGAGGACGAGGTGTCCTGCTGCTACGCCGTGCAGGACAAGGTGTGGGTCGACGGACCCGCCGGTGAGCCGTGGGAGGTCTACACGGTGCTGTCCGACGCCGAGATGCCAGCCGGTCAGCTGCGGGCGGCGGAGCCCGAGTCGGGCGCCGACGCGATGTGCTGCGGCAGCGCCCCCGAGTCGGCCGCCCGCTGCTGCTGAGCGGGTGCGCGTCGACCTGGGCCGCCGGGCGACCGCCGAGGGAGTGGGCACGGCGCTGCTGGTGGCCGTCGTGGTCGGCTCGGGCATCGCCGCCGAGCGGCTGTCACCGGGCCAGGTGGGCCTGCAGCTGCTGGAGAGCTCGACGGCCACCGGCGCCGGACTGGTGGCCCTGATCCTCGCCTTCGGACCGGTCTCGGGCGCCCACCTCAACCCGGTGGTCAGCCTGGCCGACCGGCTGCTCGGCGGACTGACCACGGTCGAGACGATCGCCTACGCCGCGGCCCAGGCGGCGGGCGCCTGCGCCGGGGCGGTGGTGGCCGACCTGATGTTCGACCTGTCGGCGGTCACCCTGTCGACGCACGTGCGCTCGTCGGCGGGGTTGTGGCTGGGTGAGGTGGTGGCCACCTTCGGGCTGCTCACGGTGATCCTCGGCGTCGTCCGCTCGCAGCGGGCGTCGGTGGCGCCGTTCGCGGTGGGCGGCTACATCGCCGCCGCCTACTGGTTCACGTCCTCGACCAGCTTCGCCAACCCGGCGGTCACCGTCGGTCGCACGCTGACCGACACCTTCGCCGGCATGGCCCCGTCGTCGGCGCCGGCCTTCCTGGCCGCCCAGCTGGCTGGCGGGCTGGCGGCGGTGGGCCTGGCCCGCTTCCTGCACCCGTCGCTCGACGCGGGGGACGTGGTCGTTCCCCACGACGGCCCCGGGTCGGTCCGGTCGCCCGCCGATGCGAGCGCGCCCGCCGATGCCGGAGCGCCCACCGATGGCTGAGCGCCCACCGATGGCTGAGCGCCCGCCGGCGGTGCTCTTCCTGTGCGTGCACAACGCCGGACGCTCCCAGATGGCCCTCGCCTGGTTCGAGCAGCTCGCCGGCGACCGGGCCACGGCCTGGTCGGCGGGCTCCGAACCGGCCGACCGGATCAACCCGGCGGCGGTCGAGGCGATGGCCGAGGTCGGCATCGACATCGCCGGCGCGACCCCCCGGAGGTGGACCGCCGACGAGCTGGCCGAGGTCGACGTGGTGGTGACCATGGGGTGCGGCGACAGCTGCCCCGTCGTGCCGGGCACCCGCTACGTCGACTGGCCCCTCACCGACCCGGCCGGCCGACCCCTCGACGTGGTGCGGCAGGTGCGCGACGAGATCCGCAGCCGGGTCGAGGCGCTGCTCGTCGAGCTGGGGGCGGTGTAGCGGACGAGCCTCCGGGAGAACCGTGCTGTCGTGCACCGTGGGCGTGCACTCGAGCACGATCCTCGCCGGTCGGGCCAGGGCTCGGGCCGTGCCCGGCGCCGGCTCAGGGCCAGAGGGGCTCGGGGATGTCGAGGCCGACGGGGTTGCCCCAGCGGTTCCGGTACGAGACCTCCGCGGCGGGCCGGCGCTGGGCGACCCCCCAGCGGCCGAGGGGGTAGCCCATGGGCACGCAGCACGCCATCATCCAGCCCTCGTCGGTGGGCACGCCGAGCACGTCGAGCACGTCGTCGTTCTTGAACAGCAGCACGCTCGTCAGCGACGAGCCGACGCCCTCGGCCCGGGCGGCGAGCATGGCGCTCCAGACGGCGGGGAAGATCGAACCGCCGGTCGGGTCGTGCTGCACGAAGCCGAACAGCAGCAGCGGGTACTCGGCGAAGTGGTCGGCGGCGTAGTCGACCGACTTCTTGATCTTCATCATCTGGATGCTGTCGGCCGACTCGGGATCGGCCTCGGCGGCGTCGATGCGGTCCTTGTAGAAGCCGGACCAGAGCATGCCGATGGCCTCCTGGTACAGCGGGGCCAGCCGGCCGATCACGTCGGGGTCGTCGACCAGCAGGAACGCCCAGTTCTGGGTGTTGCCCCCGCTCGGCGCCCGCACCGCGGCGTCGAGGATGCGGGCCTGGACGTCGAGGGGGATCGGGTCGGGCTTCACCCGGCGCATCGCCCGGGTGGTGTACAGCGCTTCGCGGAGGTCCATGGCCCGACAGCTTGCAGCAGACGACGATCGACTGCGTCGGTGGGCCGGCGCGGTCGAGCCGGTCAGCGCGGGTCGCGCTGGAAGTGCTTGCTCAGGGTGTCGACCTGGCCCTGGTAGTTCGACCCGACGTCGGTGCCGTAGAGCCGCTCGGGGACCGCCAGCATGCGCTCGTAGGTGAGCTTGCAGACCCGTTGGCCGTGCTCGATCATGAACGGCACGTCGTGGGCGCGGACCTCGAGGGCGGCTCGCGACCCGGCCAGCGACTGGTCGCGGGCGTAGCCGAAGCCGGGGTCGAAGAAGCCGGCGTAGTGGGTGCGCAGCTCGCCGGCGGTCGGGTCGAAGGCGGTCATCTCGGCAGCCAGGTGGGGCGGGACCTGCACCCCCTCGTCGGAGAGCAGCAGGTAGAAGCGCTCGGGGTCGAGCACGATGCGGTCGCCGTGCTCGCGCAGCACCGGCTCCCAGTACTCCTCGACCCGGTGGGCGCCGACGTCGGACGCGACGATCCGGGGCGTGTTGGGCTTGGCGCGGTAGCCGACCCGGCCGTGCTCGTCGCCGCGCAGGTCGAGGCTGAGGAACAGGCCGTCGGCGGTGGCGAAGGCCCGCTCGTCGAGCGGGGCGCCGCCGCGGAAGAGCAGCGGGTTGGCGGCGTGCTCGGCCCGCAGCTCGTCGTCGGTGAGACCCGGCCGGCCGACCACGAGCCGGAGCTGGTTCAGCGCCAGGCCCCGCTGCACCCGCACGGCGAACGAGAGCGGCACCACCTCGAGGTAGAGCGGGCCGTCGTAGCCGGGGGCGACCTCGTCGAAGCGGTAGCTGTGGTCGGTGATCACCCGGGTGAAGACGTCGAGCCGGCCGGTCGAGCTCTTGGGGTTGGTGCGGGCCCGCAGGTGGTCGGGCAGGGCCAGCCGCTCGAGCAGCGGGATGAGGTAGGGCCGGTTCGGCTCGAGCACGGCGCCGTCATCGCGGAGGTCGAGCTCGTCGATGACGAGCGGCTTCATCTTCTCGTCGACGGTGGCGGTGTCGGGCAGGAAGCTGCAGCGCAGGCGGTAGGCCCGGTCGCCCAGGCGCAGGTCGAGGCTGGCCGGCTGGATCTGGCTGGCCGGGATCTTCAGCTCGCCGGCGTCGAGGTAGCCGGCGTCGACCGCCTCGGCGATCATCTGCGACGGCAGGACCCCGCTGGCGTCGGGGGTCAGCTCGGCGAGCGACAGGTCGGGAGCTCCCTCGGCCGGCACCCCGAGATGATGGCACCCCGCAGGACGGCGGGGTTCCGCCCGCCTCCGCCGCCGACCGCGGTCCGGCCGGGAAGACCCGTGGTCACCGCCGACGGGCGGCGGGTACCATCGGCGCCTTCACGGAGAGGTGCCGGAGTCTGGTCGATCGGGCCTCCCTGCTAAGGAGGTGACGGGCAACCCCCGTCCGTGGGTTCAAATCCCACCCTCTCCGCTCCGTGAGGCCCGGCCCGTCTGGTGCCGGGCCTCGCTGTGCGCGGGGGACGACCCGGCAGCGCGGGCGTCGGCCCGGCGGGTGCCGCGCTCAAGTTCGGGTGTCACGGGCCGATGAAGTTCGTGTCGCTGTTGTTGCGCTTCCGTAACCAGTTCGTCATACTGTCGACTTGCCAACCAGCCAGAGGCCCTGCGGTCTCGCCGGTCACCCACCCGGGACGACCCGCTGAGCGATCGCAGTCCGGCCCTTCGGCCGCTCGTCCTCCCCTCCCCGCGACGAGCGGCCGAGCTCTGGCCCGAGAAGGAGAAGTCCTGCAACCGTGAAGATCCCCCGACTGCTCGCAGCCACGCTGCTGACCCTCGCCATCGGCGCTGGGACGATGGCGTGCGGAACGCAGCAGAGCTCAGGTGATCCCGTCCGGGACGCCATCCACCAGAACTTCGGTGACAACTCCGCCATGGAGCAGAAGGCGTTGTCGGTCTCGTCGTGCGAGTCCGGGTTGAACCCGAACGCCTACAACCCGAACGGGTACTACGGCCTGTTCCAGCTCAGCCGCTACTGGCACGAGGGCCTGGCCAACTCGATGGGCTACAGCTGGAGCCAGATCTTCGACCCGTACGTCAACGCCCGGGTCGCCCGCGCCGTCTACAACCAGGGCGGCGGCTGGGGCCCCTGGTCCTGCGCCTGACCAACGCCGGTCCGGCACAACCGAACGACGATGCGGCCGCCTCCGGGCGGTCGTGTCGCGTGCGGGTGGCCGTTCGCCCCGGCGGTGGCCGGCGGGTACGGTTGCCAGACCGCCAAGCGCTCGTAGCTCAATTGGAGAGAGCATCTGACTACGGATCAGAAGGTTGGGGGTTCGAGTCCCTCCGAGCGCGCCACCCGAACATGCAGGTCAGACGGGTTCCTGAGCGCCCATGTGAGCGGCGGCTCGGCCTGAAACAGGCGGATGTCAGCCACAGTTGACAGCCACGGCGCTGGATTC
>CAWDAD010000003.1:0-1013541 GCA_963800235.1 uncultured Acidimicrobiales bacterium
TCCGGCCGGAGTTCGTCGCAGATCCCGCAGCGGCGCCCGGCCCTGGGCCCGCGCCGTCTCGTCGAGCGGAGGTCGTCGCCATCCGACGGCGGCTCGGGATCGAGGACGGCCGGCCGGTCGTCGGCGCGTGCGCCACCGCCAGCCGGCGCAAGGGCCTCGACCTGTTCGTGCTGCTCGGCCGGCTCCTCCGGAGCCACCCCAGCCGGCCGCACCTCGTCTGGGTGGGCGGTTCGGCCCACGACCTGACCGAGGTGGAGGCGCGGCTCGACATCGAGCGGGCCGGTCTGTCCGACCGCGTCCACCTGGTGGGCGAGCAGGTCGACCTGGACCCCTGGTTCGAGCTGTTCGACGTGTTCGCGCTGCCCTCGCGCGAGGACTCCTTCCCGCTGGTGTGCATGCTGGCGGGGCTCCACCACCTGCCGGTGGTGGCCTTCGACACCGGCATCGGCTCGTTGCTCGCCGACGGGCGAGGGCGTCCGATCGCCGGGGTCGACCCGCTGGCCATGGCGGAGGAGATCGCCGCCCTCCTCGACGACCCGGTGGGACGACGACAGCTCGGGGACCGGCTCGACGAGCACGTCCGCGCCCACCACGTCTCGGAGGTGGCCGCCCCCCGCCTGTGGCAGGTCGCCGAGGCGCTGCTCGACCGGACCGGAGCCTGAGGTGGGCGACGGCCTCGACGTGCTCGTGCTGTCCGGGGATGCGTCGATGACGGGCACGCCCCGCCTGCTGCTCTCGTGGCTCCGGCACCTCCGACGACTCGGCGGCTCCGACGTCCGCCTGGTCCTCGACGCCGGTGGGCCCCTGCTCGACGCCCTGCAGTCGGTGTCCGAGGTCCGGGTGACCGCGCCGACCGATCCGTCCGCTGGTCGACCCCGTGCACGGGTGCTCGAGCTGGCTCGCCTGGCCGCCGCCGAGCTGCACGCCGAGCGGGCCGCGAGGCTCGCCGAGGTCGCCGACCGCCGGTGGTCGCTCCGCCGGACCCCACGCCCGGACGTGGTCGTGGCCAACGGGGCCGGGGCGCTGCGGTGGCTCGACGCGCTGCCCCGTCCGGTCCCGCCGACGGTCGCCGTCGTCCACGAGATGGCGGTCGGCCTCGATCGCAGCCTGGCCGGCCTCGACGGCGGGGAGCTGCTGCGGCGACCGGACCGGGTGATCGCCGTGTCGGACCCGGTCGCCGTCGAGCTGACGGCGCGAGGCGTCCCTCGCCATCGGATCACGGTGGCGACGCCGTGGCCGCCCGACGAAGCCGTCGGTGCCGGCGCCGGCACCGCACCGCTGCGTGCGTCCCTCGGGGTCGACGGAGGGTCGTCGCTCGTCGTCGCCTGCGGGACCGCGGGGTGGCGGAAGGGCACCGACCTGCTGCTGTCGGTCGCGCAGCAGCTCGACGACGGCACCCACCTGGCCTGGATCGGCGACCTCGGCACGCCGATCGACCGGTCGGACCTCGAGCGGGAGATCCGCGCCCGGGGTCTCGCCGGCCGCTTCCACCTCGTCGACCAGACCGCCGACGCCGCCCGGCTCCTCGGCCAGGCCGACGCCTTCGCCCTCACGTCGAGGGAGGACCCGTTTCCGCTGGTGGTGCTGGAAGCGGGGCTGGCCGAGGTCCCGGTCGTCACCTTCGAGAGCGGGGGTGCAGCGAGCCTCCTGCGGGGGGCCGGGCTCGGCGACCTGGTCGCCGAGCCGCTCGACGTGCGCGGCTTCGCGGCACGGGTGCGGTGGCTGCTGGAGGACGAGGGGCGGCGGCGCGAGGCGGGCCGTCGCCTCGCCGCCCACGTCCGGCGCGAGCACGATCCCGAGGTCGGTGCCAGGACCTGGTGGGAGATCGTCCGGGCCGCCGCTCGTTGATGTCGGCATCGGGCCTGCCGTACCCGGTGGACCCGCCCCGAGCGGTCAGACTGTGGCGCTCATGCTCCGGTCGCTGAGCCAGCACCAGCTGCTCGTCTTCTGGGTCCAGGTGTTCGTCCTGGTGCTGACCGCCCGCCTGCTGGGCGCGCTCATGCGGCGCATCGGCCAACCGTCGGTCATCGGCGAGCTCGGGGCCGGCCTGCTGCTCGGGCCGAGCGTGTTCCAGCGGGTGTGGCCCTCCGGCTTCGACTGGTTCGTCCCCGACGACCGGCTCGAGACCGGCGGGCTGCTGGCGGTGGGGTGGATCGGCGTGCTGCTCCTCCTGATCGTGACCGGGTTCGAGACCGACCTCGGTCTCATCCGCCGCTTCCGTCGGGCCGCCAGCACCGTCGCCGCCGGCAGCCTGCTGCTGCCCTTCGCCGTCGGGGTGGTGGTGGCCCTCGCCATGCCCGCTCGGTTCCTGGGCGAGGGCCACCCCTCGCGCCTCGTCTACGTGCTGTTCCTGGCGACGGCGATGAGCATCTCGTCGCTGGCGGTGGTCGGCAAGATCCTCACCGAGCTCCGGATGATCCGGCGCAACTTCGGCCAGATCACCCTGGCGGCCGGCATGGCCAACGACGTGGTCGGATGGGTGCTGCTCGGGGTCATCGCGGGCGTGGCCGAGCGGGGGTCGCTGTCGCTCGGCTTCCTCCTGCGGTCCGTCGGCGGCCTGGTCGTGCTGACCGCCTTCTCCTTCACCTGGGGCCAGCGACTGATCGACGCCGCCCTGCGCCGCACCCGGCGCGACGGGGGCGGCGGACCGCCCGCCGCCCTGTCCGTGACGCTCCTCGTGGCGCTGGCCTACGCCGCCACCACGCAGCTCATCGGCATCGAAGCGGTGCTCGGCGCCTTCCTGGCCGGGATCCTGCTCGGTCGCTCCCGCTTCCAGCACGGCGTCGTCCGCGAGCAGATCGAGTCGATCACCTCGGCGCTGTTCGCCCCGCTGTTCTTCGCCACCGCCGGCCTGCGGGTCGACCTCGGCCAGCTGGCCGACCCGACCGTGGCGCTGTGGGCGGCGGTGGTGCTCGGGCTGGCCGCCGTCACCAAGTTCACCGGCGCGTTCGCCGGCGCCAAGGTCGCCGGCCTGTCCAACCGCGAGGGCGCGGCGCTGGGGGCGGGGTTGAACGCCCGGGGCACGCTGGAGATCGTCGTGGCCACCGTCGGGCTCAGCCTGGGCGTGTTCGACCGGCCCTCGTACACCATCGTCATCCTGATGGCGCTGTTCGGCTCGCTGACCGCTCCGCCGGCGCTGCGCCTGGCCGTGCGGGGGTGGCGCGGCTCGGAGGAGGAGCAGGAGCGGCTCGGCAAGGAGGCGGCCATGAGCCGCAACCTGCTGGTGCGCACCGACCGGCTGCTGCTGCCGAGCCGAGGCGGCCCGAACTCCATCGCCGCCGCCCAGGTGCTGCACTTCGCCTGGCCCGAGTCGACGCCGGCCACCGTGCTCTCGATCGAGACCGACGGGGTGACCGCCGACGTCGCGCCCATCGAGAACGTGCTCGACGAACGGCCCCACGACGTGCGCACCGTCCCCGGTCGCGATGTCGTCGCCGAGGTGCTGGAGGAGGCGAAGCTCGGCTACGGCGTGATCGTGGTCGGCGCCACCGGGCCCGACGCCACCCCCGCGGATGGCCGTCCCGACGGCCCGCCGCGCCTGCTCTCGCCGATGGTCGACGACATCCTCCGCCGGTGCAACCTGCCGACCGTGATCGTGCGCCGGGCCCGCAACCTCGGCACCCGGCTGCCCGCCGCCTTCGCCCGCGCGGTGGTGCCGGTCAGCGGCAGCCAGGGCTCGCGGGCGGCCGAGGAGGTGGCCCTCAACCTGACCGAGCGGCTCGGCACCGAGGTGGTGCTCACCCACATCGCCAGCCGTCCGGCGACCGAGCAGGCGCCCGTCCCGGAGCCGGTCCCCGACGACACCGCGTCGGGCGTGTTGCGCCAGGCCCGCCGGGTCGCCGAGGAGGTGGGCGTCCCCACCCGGTCGCTCGTTCGCACCTCGGTGTCGGTCGCCGAGGAGCTGGTCGCCGCGGCGGCCGACGAGGAGGCCGACGTGGTGGTGGTCGGCTGCACGCTGCGCCGCCTCGAGAACCGCCCGTTCCTCGGCCACACCGTCGAGCACCTCCTCCAGCACAGCGACGCGACGGTGGTGGCGGTGGTGCTCCCGCTCGAACAGGACCAGCACCACGAGGACGTCGAGGCGGAGGAGGCGGTGCCCACGCCGCGAGGTGCCGCACGACCGGCTGCGCAGGGCCAGATCGGGTAGCAATCGACCGTCGAGACCGCTACAAGGAGAGGTGATGGGCTTCGACCTCGGCACCTACAAGCGGCATGCCGGCAAGCTCGACCTGGACGGGGTCGACTTCGCCGACTTCGCCGAGCGCCCGCTGCCGGGCCCGGTGCTGCGCTGCCTGCAGTACATGCACGACGTGGAGTTCCACACCGCCTGCTACCTGCGGAACCTGCTCAACACCCGGGCCCACCACGACCCGGAGATCACCGGGTTCATGACCATCTGGAACTACGAGGAGCTGTGGCACGGCGAGGCCCTGGCTGCGGTGCTCGACGCCCACGACCTGCCGGCCGGCTCGACGCGGGTGGCCAACACCAGGCGCCGCCTCGGCTGGAAGCTCACCACCAGCCCCATCGGCTGGATGGCCATCTCGGCCGCCGTCCCCCGGTTCCTGGCCGTCCACATGACCATCGGCGCGGTCAACGAGTGGACCGCCCAGGCCGCCTACTCCCGGCTGTCGGCGGTGGCCGACCACCCCACCCTGACCACGCTGCTCAAGCGGATCATGCGCCAGGAGGGTCGCCACATCGACGTGTACGCCAGCCGGGCGAGGTCCGAGCTCGACGCCAGCGCCGTCGCCCGGAAGGTCACCCGCGCCGTCATGCGGACCACGTGGCAGCCCGTCGGCGCCGGCGCCATGCCGAAGGACGAGGTCGCCCACCTGGCCCGGACGCTCTTCGCCGGCAGCGACGGGCGGGCGGCGCTCGACCGCATCGACCAGCGCCTCAGCCGGCTCCCCGGCATGGAGGGCCTCACCGTCGCCACCGACGCCGTCGAGCGCTACGCGGCGAGGTCCACCCCGGCCGCGCCCGTTCGGGCCCCGGTGCCCGTCGGCGCCTGACCGGTCCACCAGCCGGCCAGGCCGGCCGGCCACCAGCCAGGCCGGCCACGGGTCCGCCGTCTAGACCTTCGGTCATGGGTCGGCGCGCCATCCGAGCGGAACCTCGACCCCACCACCCTCCCGGCCGGCTCGGGGCTCGCCGACAGGCGGCGCGCACCGCACTGGTCGCCCTCGTCCTCGTGGTGGCGGCCGGGTGCTCGGCGTCGGCGCCGCACCGGACCGGGGCACCGAGCCGACCAGCGAGCACCGGCCGGCCCTCCCCCGCCGCCGTGCCGACGGTCGAGCACGACCTGCCCACCGAGACCCTCGCCGTCACCTACACCGACACCGGCCGTCCGGTGCCCGAGACCGACAAGGCACCGGCCCGCCCGGAGCGGCGGATCGACACGACGATCGTCCACCCCGTCGCCGGCCAAGGGCGCGGCACCGGCCCGTTCCCGGTGCTGGTGCTGGCCCACGGGCTGAACGGCTACCCGGAGCGGCTGATCCCCTTCGCCGAGATCCTGGCCTCGCACGGCTACGTGGTCCTGGTGCCCCGGTTCCCGGCCAGCGCCCACGACGCCCCCGGCGGGGCCTCGGTCGGCGACCTGGCCGAGCAGCCGGGCGACGTCAGCTTCGTGCTCGACCGGTTCCTCGGCGACCCGCCGGCCCCGGTGGCCGGCATGCTCGACCGCACCCGGATCGGTGCCGCCGGGCACTCGCTCGGGGGCGACACCGTGCTGGCCGACGCCTCCCACCCGCGGCACCGCGACCGCCGGATCCGGGCGGCGGCGATCCTGTCCGGGGTGAACATCGACTTCGCCGGGGGTCCGCTCCTGTCCGCCGACCCACCGCCGCTGCTGTTCGTCCAGGGCGACGCCGACACCCTGCTCGGCCCCGGCACCCGCTCCTCGGAGCTGTACCCGGTCGCCCCACCGCCGAAGTTCCTGCTCACCATCCACGGCGCCGGCCACTCGAGCCCCTACGAGAGCACCGGGCCGGCCGAGCAGCGCCGGCTCACCGCCACGGCGGTGGCCGACTTCTTCGACCGCTACCTGAAGGGCGACCGCTCGGCCCTGGGGCGCCTGGACCGGCTGGTGGCCGGCAGCGACGGGCTCGGCAAGTTGGAAGCCGACCCGGGCTGAGGGCAAGATCGCAGCCACTGCTCTCGCACGCAAGGGGAACCCAGCCATGCCCGAAGCCGTCATCGTCGCCACCTCCCGCACACCCATCGGTCGGGCCATGAAGGGCTCGCTCAAGGACTGCCGCCCCGACGACCTCACCGCCTTCATCGTCGACGACGTGCTGAACAAGGTGCCCGCCCTCGACCGCTCGACCGTCGAGGACCTGATGCTCGGGTGCGGCCAGCCCGCCGGCGAGTCCGGCTACAACCTGGCCCGCGTGGTGGCCATCCAGGCCGGGATGCCCGAGGTGCCCGGCACCACCGTCAACCGCTACTGCTCCTCGTCGCTGCAGACCATCCGGATGGCCGCCCACGCCATCAAGGCCGGCGAGGGCGACGTGTTCCTCGCCGCCGGCGTCGAGACGGTGAGCCGGTTCATGTCGGGCATGGCCGACAGCGGCCCGCACAACGAGAAGTTCGCCGACGCCGAGGCCCGCACGGCCGAGCGCAGCGAGGGCGGCCAGCCCGACTGGACCCCGCCCGAGGGCCTGCCCGACGTCTACATCGCCATGGGCCAGACCGCCGAGAACGTGGCCGAGTACGAGAACGTGAGCCGCGAGGACATGGACGCCTACGCCGCCCGCAGCCAGCAGCGGGCCACCGAGTCGCTCGAGAACGGCTTCTGGGAGAACGAGATCACCCCGGTCACCACCCCCGACGGCACCGTGGTCTCCAAGGACGACGGCATCCGACCCGGCACCACCGCCGAGGCGCTGGCCGGGCTGAAGCCCGCCTTCCGTCCCGACGGCAAGGTGACCGCCGGCAACGCCTGCCCGCTGAACGACGGCGCCGCCGCCGTGGTCGTCATGAGCGACGCCCGGGCCAGCGAGCTCGGCATCACCCCGCTGGCCCGGGTCGTGGCCTCCGGCGTGTCCGCCCTCAACCCCGAGATCATGGGTCTCGGTCCCATCGAGTCCAGCCGCCAGGCGCTGAAGCGGGCCGGCATGACCATCGACGACATCGACCTGGTCGAGATCAACGAGGCGTTCGCCGCCCAGGTGCTGCCCTCGGCCGAGCACCTCGGCATCGACCACGACAAGCTCAACGTCCACGGCGGGGCCATCGCCGTCGGCCACCCCTTCGGCATGACCGGCGCCCGCATCATGACCACCCTGATCAACGGCCTCCAGCACGAGGACAAGACCTTCGGCCTCGAGACCATGTGCGTCGGCGGCGGCCAGGGCATGGCCATGATCGTCGAGCGCCTGAGCTAGAGGCCGAGGCGGACCAGCCGGCGAATCCGGGAAGGGGAGCCCGAGGGAGGACGCGCCGCGTGTTCCCGCCGACGACTACAGCTGACCTTCGCGGGGGTCCAGGACGGCGCCGAGGCGCTCGCCGATGAAGTTGAAGGACAGGATGGTCAGGAACATGAAGATCATCGGCGCCAGCGCGGGCAGCGGGCTGTCCGAGAGCATCTGCTGACCGGCGGAGATCAGGCTCCCCCAGGAGATCGACCCGGCCACGCTCAGGCCGAGGAAGGCGAGCGCCCCCTCGGCGATGATGGCGATGGCCGCACCCAGCGCGGCGAAGGACGCCAGCGGCACGATCACGTTGGGCAGCACCTCGCGCAGCATGATCCGCCAGTGGGTGGCGCCGATGCCGCGGGCGGCCATCACGAAGTTCTCGTTGGCGTAGGTGAGCGTCAGCGCCCGGGCGACCCGGGCGTAGCCGGGGATCGACAGGATCGAGATGACCCCGACCACGTTGCCCAGGCTCGAGCCGCGGAAGGTCACCACGAACAGGGCGAAGACCAGCGCCGGCATGGCCAGGAGCACGTCGACGAACCACATCAGCACCGCCGACACCACCCCCTTGGCGTAGCCGGCGACCAGGCCGATGGCGCCGCCGATCACCAGACCGGTCAGCACCGAGAAGAAGGCGACCAGCATCGAGATCCGGGCTCCGTAGACCGCCTCGACGAACAGGTCGTGACCGATGGTGTCGGTGCCGAGCAGATGGCTGAAGGAGAGGCCGAGGAGCGGCTCGTTCAGCTCCTTCTGCGGATCCGTGAGGACGGCCGGGCCGATGAAGGCGGCCACCACCATCAGCCCGATCCAGACGACCGAGAACCAGAAGATCGGATCGCGCTTGCGCTTGACGACGGCGATCTCGGGCTCGACGTCGGGGACCACCCCGGAGGCGACCCCGGCGAAGCGCTCCGACTCGGCCACCCCCGACGGGAGGTCGGCGGCCTGCGGTTCGAGGGAAGCTGACACGTCGAGCTCCTCAGGTGGATCGGGCGCCGGTGCGCACGCGGGGATCGAGCAGGGCGTAGAGCAGGTCGACGAGGAAGTTGGCCATCACGAAGGCCACCGCCACCAGCACCACCCCGCCCTGCACGATGAGGTAGTCGCGCTTGTAGATGGCGGTGACGATGAGCTGACCCATGCCCGGCAGGGCGAACATGCGCTCCACGATGATGGTGCCGCCCATCAGGGCGGCCACGCTGATGCCGACCACGGTGACGAGCGAGAAGCTCGACGGCCGCAGGGCGTGGCGCAGCAGGATCCGCCGCTCGGGCAGCCCCTTGGCCTTGGCCACCATGATGAAGTCCGAACGCAGGGTGATGATCATCTCGCTGCGCAGCAGGCGGGCGAACACCGCCAGCTGACCGCTGGCCAGCGTGATGATGGGCAGCAGGATCGACAGCGGGGTCGCCACCGGGGCGTTGCCGACCTTGAACCAGGTGGCGATGCCCGTGGCCGGCAGCGCCTGGATCTTCACCGCGAAGGCGTAGATCAGGAGCACGCCGATCATGAAGGCGGGCAGGGCCAGGAGGCTGAACAGCGCGCCGCCGGAGATGCGGTCGAACAGCCCCCCCGGTCTTCGGGCGGCCCACACCCCGACCGGCACCGCGATGGCGATGGCCAGCACCTCGGACAGCACCATGAGCTCGAGGGTGAGCGGCAGCCGGTCGCCGATGGCGCTGGTGACCGGCCGGTTCTCGAAGTACGACTTGCCGAGGTCGCCGTGGACGGCGTTGCCCAACCAGGCCGTGTACTGCTTCGAGAACGACTCGTCGAGGTGCATCTCCTGCCGCAGCTGGGACGCAGCGGCCTTGTCGCCGGCCGCTGGTCCCAGCAGGGCGACGGTCGGGTCACCCGGCAGGTTGTAGAGCAGGAAGTAGGTGACGGCGGTGACAGCCAGCAGCACCGAGAGCAGGCGCGCCAGTCGAAGGAGGAAGGGGCCGAGCATCCCCTACTGGCTCACCCAGATCGCGGAGATCGGGATGGTGCTCGGGTTGCCGCCCTTGTAGTACTGGGCCTTGGTGCCGTCGGGCAGGGTGGCGTCCTCGACGCCGTGGACCCGGCTCTTCGACCAGGTGACCGCACCGTGGGGGTGGCTCAGGTAGGCGTAGGGGAACACCTGGGCGAACTGCTTCCAGACGTCGACGTAGGCCGCCTTGCGGGCCGCCTGGTCCGGGTTGCTGTGCCCGGTCGCCAGGTCCTGGTCGATGGTCGGGTCCTTCATGCGCATGAAGTTCAGCGCCAGCTGACCGGGTGGGTTGGCGTTGGCCGACTTCCACCAGATCGAGTCGTAGTCGGGGTCGACCGAACCGAGCTGGGCCCAGCAGTTCACGGTGTAGTCACCGAGCAGCGCGTTGTTGATGTACGTCGCCTGCTCGGTGTACTTGAGCGTGATGTCGACGCCGACCTTGGCCCACTGGTTCTTGACGATCTGCATGGCCTGGGTGTTGCTCGGCGTGGGCGTGCACCCGACCGGGATCTGCAGGTTGCCGGTGATGCCCTTGTCCTTCTTGTACTCGTCGATGAGGCCCTTGGCCTTGGCGACGTCGGGCTTGGTCGGGTAGCCGCTGTCGCCGTACCACGGCGAACCCGGCAGGTAGGGCGAGGTGGCGGTCTTGCCCAGGCCACGCCCGACGGTCTTCTGGATCTCCTGCTGGTCGGTGGCGTAGGCGAGCGCCTCACGGACGCGCACGTCGTCGACCGGCGCCTTGGCCGTGTTCATCATCATCATGGTCAGGGTGTCGCTGTCGTACTCGGAGGTCTGCAGCGAGCTGTCCCGCCGGGCCTGCAGCACCTGGCTGCCCACCCCGGTGTAGGTCAGGTCGATCTGGCCGGACTGGAGGCTGGCGATGCGGGTCTGGTCGTCGGGGATCACCCGGAAGGTGATGGTGTCGGGGTAGGCGACGCCCTTGCGCCAGTAGTTGGGGTTCTTGGTGAGGGTGAAGTGGTCGTCACGCACCCACTCCTTGAAGATGTACGGGCCCGTCCCGATCGGGTGGTCGGTGCTGCCCGAGCCGGAGTCGTTGAGCTGCTTGGGGGCGGCGATGAAGCCGGCCTGCCCGGCCAGGATGCCCGGGAAGGCGACCCACGGGTCGCTCATGTTCACCTGGACCGTGAGCGGGTCGATCACCTGGGTGGACTGCATCGAGCTGAACGCCTGGCCGACCAGGAAGGACGCCTTGTCCTTGTCCAGCTGGAGCTTGACGGCGTTGGCGTCGAGCGGCGTGCCGTCGTGGAACTTGATGCCGTCGCGCAGCTTGATGGTCCAGGTCTTGTAGTCGGCGCTCGGCGTGATCTCCTTGGCCAGGTAGGGGTGCGGCTTGCCGTCGGCGCCGAAGGCGACCAGCGGATCGAACACGGTCTGGCCCACGAAGTAGGCGGCGCCCGCCCACTGGCTGCTCGTCGGGTTCCACCCGTCGGTCTCGGCGTTGAGCCCGATGTTCAGGGTGCCCCCGGCGGTCGGCTTGCCGCCGCCGGAGGAGCTGTTGTCGGTCTTGGTGCTGCACGCCCCGACCACCAGGGCCAGCGCGACGAGCGCGAACCCGAAGCGCCGACCGGTGCGGGTCAACCGCCCCGACCGGCGTCGGTCGCCCGGTGGATCGATGTCGGTGCGGCGATGGGACCGAGCGGCTTCGCGACGCAGTGGCACGGACGACTCCCCTGTCGTTGGGCGGTGTGACCACGACGGGCTGGAGGGTGCAGCCAACGGGTTGCCCGTCGAGGTGGGGGGTACGTTACCGTCATCGCGAGGCGCGGTGTCAACCGTCACACAGCGCGGCGGTGGCGGCCCCCGCCGGCACGCTCGGTCATGATGGCGCGGTGCCCGCCGAGCTGCTCTGGACCCCGCCCGCCGACGCCCGCCGCTCGACCGCGTGCGGGCGGTTCCTCGACTGGCTCGACGCCGAGCGGGGTCTGCGCGTCGAGGGCCACCCCGACCTCTGGCGCTGGTCGGTCGACGACCTCGACGGGTTCTGGCGGGCCGTCGCCGACCACTTCGCCGTCGACGGCCTGGCCGGTGTGGCGCCCGCCCTCGCCGACGACACCATGCCCGGCGCCCGGTGGTTCCCGGACGCCCGGCTGAGCTACGCCGCCCACTGCCTGCGCCTCGACGGGGTCGCCGACGACGAGGTGGTGGTGGTCAGCCGGAGCCAGACCCGCGACCCCGTCACCCTCACGGCGGCCGAGCTGCGCGACCGGGTGGGCCGGTGCCGGGCCGGGCTCCAGCGGCTCGGGGTCGGGCGGGGCGACCGGGTGGCCGCCTACCTGCCGAACGTGGCCGAGACCGTCGTCGCCTTCCTGGCCACCGCCTCGCTCGGCGCGGTGTGGACCAGCTGCGCCCCCGAGTTCGGCACCCGCAGCGTGGTCGACCGCCTGCAACAGGTGGAGCCGACGGTGCTCCTCACCGTCGACGGCTACCGCTACGGCGCCAAGGACATCGACCGGGCCGAGGAGGTGGCGGCCATCCGGGCCGAGCTGCCCAGCCTGCGCGCCACCGTCGTGCTCGGCTACCTCGACCCCGGCACCGCCCACGACCGGATCCCCGACGCGGTCGCCTGGAGCGACCTGCTGGACGAGCCGGGCCCTGCCACCTGCGACCCGGTCCCCTTCGACCACCCGCTCTACGTGCTCTACAGCTCGGGCACCACCGGGCTGCCGAAGCCGATCGTCCACGGTCACGGCGGCATCCTGCTCGAGCACCTCAAGTCGCTGGCCCTGCACAGCGACCTGGGCCCCGGCGACCGGTTCTTCTGGTTCTCCACCACCGGCTGGATGATGTGGAACCTGCTGGTGTCGGGCCTGGCGGTCGGGTCGGCCCTCGTCCTGTTCGACGGCGACCCCGGACACCCCGACCTCTCCACCCTCTGGCGCATGGCCGCCGACACCGCCACCACCTACGTCGGGAGCAGCGCCCCGTTCCTGCTGGCGTGCCGCAAGGCCGGCCTGCGGCCGGGCGACGAGCTCGACCTGTCGGCCGTGCGGGCGGTCGGGTCGACCGGTGCCCCGCTGCCCCCGGAGGGGTTCACCTGGGTCTACGAGGCGGTGGGCGCCGACCTGCAGCTGGCGTCGATCAGCGGGGGGACCGACGTGTGCACCGCGTTCGTCGGCATGAGCCCGCTGCTGCCGGTCCGCGCCGGCGAGATCGCCTGCGCCTACCTGGGCGTCGCCGTCGACGCCTACGACGCGTCCGGCCGGTCGGTCGTCGACGAGCAGGGCGAGCTGGTCATCACCGAGCCCATGCCGTCGATGCCGGTCGGGTTCTGGGGCGACGACGACGGCTCGCGCTACCGGGCCGCCTACTTCGAGCGGTTCCCGGGGGTGTGGTGCCACGGCGACTGGATCACGCTGCACGCCGACGGCAGCTCGGTCATCACCGGCCGCTCGGACGCCACCCTCAACCGGGGCGGCGTCCGGCTGGGGACGAGCGAGTTCTACTCGGTGGTCGAGTCCCTGCCCGAGGTGGCCGACAGCCTGGTGGTGCACCTCGAGGACCCGCAGGGGGGGCCCGGGCAGCTGCTGCTCTTCGTCGTGCCCTCCCCCGGCCACGCCGTCGACGACGAGCTGCGGGCCCGCATCGCCCGGGCGCTGCGCGAGCAGCTCTCCCCCCGCCACGTGCCCGACGCCGTCCACGGCGTCGACGGCGTCCCCCGCACCCTGTCCGGCAAGAAGCTGGAGGTGCCCGTGAAGCGCATCCTGTCGGGCACCGCGGTCGACCGGGCGGCCAGCCGGGGCGCGCTGGCCAACCCCGAGGTGCTGGCCGGCTACCAGTCGCTGGCCGCCGAACGGGCCGACCACCCCGGCTGAGCGCCGACGCGCCGCATCGCCCGCCGCGCCGCCCGGCCCGGCGCTCAGGCCGGTCCGGCGCTCAGGCCGACCAGTCGAGCGACAGGGCGTGGGGGTGCATGTCGCCCAGCCGCCGGGCGGTGCGGCGCCCGTCCCGCCACTGCAGCCAGACCAGGGCGGTGAAGCGGTCGTCGTCGGGCCGGTCGGGGCGCGCCGCCTGCGGCAGGCCGGGCACCTCCTCGAGCCGCTCGCCGTACACCAGGTGCAGGTCGCGCCCGGCGCCGATCTCGTCGAGGGACGCGGTCAATGCCCGCTGCTCGTCCAGGTCGAGGTAGGTGAGCACCCAGGTGGCGAAGCACACCAGCTCGTGGTCGCCGGGGACGTCGGCGAGGGCGGGGACGAGGTCGGCGGCGATGTCGGCCCGCACCACCGGCGGCGGGGAGCCCTGGGCCAGCCCGATGGCGGCCCGCACCCGGTCCAGGCGCTCGGCCTGCTCGGGCCAGAGGCACGCCACCAGCCACCGGGCGGCGGACGGGTCGGTGACGTCGATCGGCCGCACGTCGAGACCGAGGCGCGAGCCGACGGCGGGGAACACGGCCGGGACCGGGATCGGCGTCGGCCCGTGGCGCTCGGTCCGCACCACCACCGGTGAGGGGCCGTCGGTCGGATCGAGCCGGCCGTCGCCGCCGTAGTCGTAGGAGTAGCGATCGAGCAGCAGGTTCAGCCCGGCGCTGGTGCCCAGCTCCACCAGGGCGAGCGGGCGACCGTCGCCGGCGCGGCGGCCGACCGCATCGGCGATGGTGGCGAAGGCCGGCAGCAGCGCCCCGCACCGGTTGACCTCGTTGGTCTGGGTCGAGCGGGTCGCGACGTCCTCGGCGACCCTCGCCGAGGAGAGGGCCAGGTCGCGGAACGCCGGCCACGGGTCGTCGGCCGACCCCGGCGCGCCCACCGGCCGGGGCGCCTCGCGCACCGACGGGTACCAGTCGGCCAGCGGGTGGTCGCCGCCCGCCAGCACCGCGTCGTGGACGGCGGCCAGCAGCAGCACCGGGCGGGCCTGCTGGGGGCGGGCGGTGGCCACCAGGTCGAGCACGGCGGCGTCGTCGGTGCACGCCTCGCAGACCCGCCGGTACAGCGGCAGGTCGCGCACCACCTCGGCCGCCATCTCCCGGAAGTGGCCGGCCACGACCCGCCGGTCCTCGTCGCCGGCCACCGTGCTCCTCCTCCTCCCCCGCCGAGCGGCTCAGCCGGCGCCGTAGACGGGATCTGGCGCCGGCGCGGCGGCCAGCAGCCCGGCGACCACGTCGGTGAGCTCGGCCGGGTCCCAGCGGGCCCCCTTGTCGGTCGGCGTCCCGTGGTGCCAGCCGTCGGCCACGGCCACCTTGCCGCCCTCGACCTCGAAGACCCGGCCGGTGACCGCGCCGCTGGCCTCCGAGCCGAGCCAGACGACCAGCGGCGACACGTTCTCGGGGGCCATGGCGTCGAAGGCGGCGGGGTCGTCGGGGACGGCCATCATGTCGGCGAACACGCCCTCGGTCATGCGGGTGCGCGCCGAGGGGGCGATGGCGTTGGCGGTGACGCCGTAGCGACCGAGCTCGGCCGCCTGCACCAGGGTGAGCGAGGCGATGGCCCCCTTGGCGGCGGCGTAGGCGGCCTGGCCGACGCTGCCCTGCAGCCCCGCCCCCGAGGTGGTGTTCACGATGCGACCCGCCACCGCGTCGCCGGACTTGGCCCGCTCGCGCCAGTGGGCGGCGGCGTGGCGGGCGACGGCGAAGTGGCCCTTCAGGTGGACCGCCACCACCGCGTCGAGCTCGTCCTCGGCGGCGTTGGCGAACATGCGGTCGCGCACGACCCCGGCGTTGTTGACGACCACGTCGAGCCCGCCGAAGGCGTCGACGGCCGAGGCGACCAGGTGGCGGCGCCGTCCCAGGACGACACGTCGTCGCCGTTGGCCACCGCCTCGCCGCCGCCGTCGCGGATGGCGTCGACCACCTCACCGGCCGGTCCCGACGAGCCGCCGGTACCGTCCAGCTCGGCGCCGACGTCGTTGACCACGACCCTGGCCCCCTCGGCGGCGAAGGCCAGCGCGTGGGCACGGCCGAGCCCCCGACCGGCGCCGGTCACGATCACCACCCGTCCGTCGCAGATCCCTGGCACCCGGCCAACCTAGCCAGGCACCGGCGCGGACCTGACAGGCCGTCAGGTCCGCCCGCTCGGCGAGGGGCCGGGCACCGGCCCCGGCGTCGAGCGCGGCACCTCGATCCACGGTCGGTCCTTGTCGGTGCGGACGTCGCCGGGCAGGCCGAGGACCCGCTCGCCGAGGATGTTCTTCATGACCTCGGTGGTGCCGCCCTCGATGGAGTTCGCCCGACAGCGCAGGAAGGCCCGCTGGGCGTGCTCGAAGTGCATGGTGCCCGCCGCCCGGGTCATGGGGTAGCCCCCGGGCATCAGCAGGCCGTCGGCGCCGAGCAGGTCGACGGCGAAGGCGGTGATGCGCTTGTTCAGCTCGGCGAAGGCCAGCTTGCCGATCGAGCCCTGCGGCCCCGGCGTGCCCTGGGCCCGCAGCTGCGACGCCCGCCAGTTGGTGAGCCGCAGCACCTCGGCCTCGCTCCACAGCCGGACCAGCTCGTCGCGGGCCACCGGGTCCTTCGTCGCCGCCGCGTCCCACGCCTTCATGGCCAGCGAGATGAGGCCCGAACCCTTGGCCGGCACGTTGCCGCCGATGGCGACCCGCTCGTTCATCAGGGTGGTGAGGGCGGTGCGCCAGCCGTCGCCGACCTCGCTCAGCCGCTCGCGGTCCGGGATCCGGACGTCGGTGAAGTACACCTCGTTGAACTCGGCCTCGCCGGTGATCTGGTAGAGCGGCCGGACCTCGACGCCCGGCGCCTGCATGTCGACCACGAAGTAGGTCATGCCCTTGTGCTTGGGCTGCTGCGGGTCGGTGCGGGCGACCAGCATGCCGAAGCGCGAGAGGTGGGCCAGGGTGGTCCACACCTTCTGCCCGTTGACGATCCACTCGTCGCCGTCGCGCACCGCCTTGGTCGACAGGCTGGCCACGTCGGAGCCGGCACCGGGCTCGCTGAACATCTGGCACCAGATCTCCTCGCCGGTGAACAGCGGGCGCAGGTACCGAGCGCGCTGGGCCTCGGAGCCGTGGGTGTAGACGGTCGGCGCCCCCATGCCGTAGCCGATGGGGTTGCGGGGGTAGGGCGCCGGGGCCTTGGCCGCCTGCAGCCGCTCCTGGACCCGCTTCTGCAGCCCGGGCCGGAGGCCGAGCCCGCCGTTGCCCTCGTCGAAGTGCACCCACGCCAGGCCGAGGTCGAACTGGGCGCCGAGGAACTCGACCGGGTCGGTGTCACCGGGCGGGTGCTCCTCGAGCAGGCGGTCGACCAGCCCGTCGATCCGCTGCTCCTCGCTCGTGGCCGGGTCGGTCGCCCCCCGGTCGCTCCCGGTCGGCTGCTCGGTGACGGTCATCGCGGGACGGTACCCCGTCGCCCGGCCCGGCTCCCGGGTCGGCCGCTCGCCGACCGCGGACCCGGCGGTGGCTCCGGCCCGGCCGTCCTAGCCTGCCATCGTGATCACCTCGGAGGTCTCCGACGCGGAGGATCCCCGGCTGGCCGACTACATCGGCCTGACCGACCCCGACCTCCGGCGGCGGACCGAGGCGGAGGGCGGCTTCTTCATCGTCGAGGGCCTGCTCCCCATCGAGCGGCTGATCAGCCTCGGCACCTGGCCGATCCGGTCGGTGCTCGTCACGGAGAAGGCTCGGGCCCGGCTGGCGCTCGACCTGCTCACCGACGACGTGCCGGTGCTGGTCGCCTCGCCCCGGGTGCTGCGGGCCACGGTCGGCTTCGACCTCCACCGGGGCGCGGTGGCGTCGGTCGACCGGTGCGCCCCGTGGCCCGACGACCCTGCCGAGCTGCTGGCCGGCGCCCGGCGGGTCGCCCTGCTGGAGGGGATGAACGACCACGAGAACCTGGGCGCCCTGTTCCGCAACGCCGCCGCCTTCGGCGTGGAGGCCGTCCTGCTCGACCCGACCTGCGCCGACCCGCTCTACCGGCGCAGCGTGCGGGTGTCGATCGGCCACGTGCTCTCGGTGCCCTTCGCCCGTGCGGAGCGGCCGCTCGAGGTGGCCGGTGAGGCCGGCCTCACGACCGTGGCCCTGACCCCGGCCCTCGCCGCCGACGACATCGCCGACCTGGCCGCCGACCCGCCCGAGCGCCTCGCCTGGGTGCTCGGCGCCGAGGGCCCCGGCCTCTCGGCCTCGGCCCTCCAGCAGGCCGACCGCCTGGTGCGCATCCCCGTCGCCCCCGGCGTCGACTCGGTCAACGTCGCCACCGCCGCCGCCCTCGCGTTCTGGGCGGTCTAACTGGGCGCCGCCCCACGGGCGGCGCTGGCTTCGCCACAACGGCTGTCACCTGCTGCGCAGCTCCGCCTAGCGGCTGCGCCACGTTGCCGACCGGCTCCCAGCCGGCCGGCGAGGGAAGCGCCAGCGACGAGCCGGGCGCGAGCGCCGCAGGTGCTCGCCATCAGGACGGCGGGGCTACAGGCGTTCGATGATGGTGACGTTGGCCTGGCCGCCGCCCTCGCACATGGTCTGGAGGCCGTACCGGCCGCCGGTGCGCTCGAGCTCGTGCAGCAGGGTGGTCATCAGCCGGGCGCCGGTGGCGCCGAGGGGGTGGCCGAGGGCGATGGCGCCGCCGTTGACGTTCACCTTGGACAGGTCGGCGTCGAGCTCCTTCTGCCAGGCGAGCACGACCGAGGCGAAGGCCTCGTTGATCTCGACCAGGTCGATGTCGTCGAGGCTCAGGCCGGTGCGCTCGAGCGCGACCCGGGTGGCGGGGATGGGCGCGGTGAGCATGTAGATCGGGTCGTCGCCGCGCACGCTCAGGTGGTGGATGCGGGCCCGGGGGGTGAGGTCGTGGTCGGCCACCGCCTGCTCGCTGGCCACCAGGATCGCCGCCGATGCGTCGCTGATCTGGCTCGACACCGCCGCCGTGACCCGGCCGCCGTCGACCAGCGTGGGCAGCTTGCGGATCTTGTCCCAGTCGGGCTGGCGCGGACCCTCGTCGTGGTCCAGCCCGGCGAGCGGCGCGATCTCGGCGTCGAACCGGCCCTCGGACCGGGCCCGCAGCGCCCGCTCGTGGCTCTCGACGGCGAAGGCCTCCATGTCGTCCCGGGTGATGTCCCACTTCTCGGCGATCAGCTCGGCGCCCCGGAACTGGCTGACCTCGCCGTCGCCGTAGCGCTCGACCCAGCCGGTCGACCCCGTGAAGGGGTCGTCGAAGCCGAGCGGCTGGGCCAGGGTCATGGCGGAGCTGATCGGGATCTGGCTCATCTGCTGCACGCCGCCGGCCACCACCAGGTCGTTCACGCCGGCCATCACCGCCTGGGCGGCGAAGTGCACCGCCTGCTGGGCCGAGCCGCACTGGCGGTCGACCGTGGTGCCCGGGACGTGCTCGGGGTAGCCCGCCACCAGCCAGCAGGTGCGGGCGATGTCGCCCGCCTGGCCGCCGACCGAGTCGACGTTGCCGAGCACCACGTCGTCGACCGCCCCGGGATCGATGCCGGTGCGGTCGATCAGCGCCCGGATGCTGTGGGCGCCCAGGTCGGCAGGGTGGATCCGGCTGAGCGAACCGCCCCGCTTGCCCACCGGGCTGCGGACGGCGTCGACGAGATAGGCCTCGGGCATGGCGCCGAGGCTATCGGCGCGCCGCGACCCGACCTGACGCTCCGTCAGGTCGCTCGGCCCGTCGGCTCGTCCCGGCCGGACCGACGGTGCCCGCCCCGCCGAGCCCGGCGATCACCAGCGGCAGGCGCCGTCGGCGCAGGGGTCGTCGGCGTCGGCCGCCTCGCCCTCGGCCGCCTCGCCCTCGGCCGGTGCGGCGTCGGCCGGTGCGGCGGCGCGCTCCCGGTCGCGCAGCTCCACCACGTCCGCGAGGACCTCGGCCAGCACCTCGGGGTCCTGGGCCCCGGGCACGGCGAGGCGGCCGTCGAAGAGGAAGAACGGCACGCCCGTCACGCCGAGCAGGTCAGCCCTGCGCAGCTCGGCGTCGACCTCGGCCTCGCCCTCGTCGCCGGCCAGCAGCGCCTCGACGCGGTCGCGGTCGAGGCCGGCGTCGGCCGCGAGGTCGACCAGGGAGGCGTCGTCGGCGATGTCGCGCGACTCCGAGAAGTAGGCCCGGAAGAACCGCTCGGCCACCGCGTCCTGCAGCTCGGGTCCACCCACCTCGTGGGCCAGCCACAGCACCCGGTGGGCCCGGCGGGTGTTGCCGTGGACGGCGTCGGCGAGGTTCAGGTCGAGCCCGTCGCCCTCGCCCACCGCGTGGAGCCGATGCAGGATCTTCGCCGCCGCCGCATCGCCGCCGAACTTGCGGGCGTAGCGATCGACCGCCGGCACGGACTCCTCGGGGGCGGTCGGGTCGAGCTGGTAGGCGCGCCAGGTCACCTCGACCTGCCCGCCCCAGATGGCGACCGCCTTCTCCAGCCGGCGCTTGCCGATCCAGCACCACGGGCACACCACGTCGGAGATGACCTCGACCGGAACCGTCGTCCCGCCCGACTCCGTCCCCGCCCCGGAGCCGGACCCGGCGGCAGCGCTGGCGTCGGCGCGGTCGGTCACGTCGGTCATGGTCCGACGCTAGGCGCCACCCGCCGGAACGCCACGAGGTCGCGCCGAGCGACGACGACGGACCAGCGGGTTCAGATGCCGAGGGAGTCGGCGACGGTCGCCCGGTGGGTGGCGACGTCGCCCCAGTCGCGGGCCAGCGCCCACGCCCGCTTCAGGTAGAGGTGCAGGTCGTGCTCGACGGTGTAGCCGATGGCCCCGTGGCACTGGAGGGCCTGACGGCCGACCAGCTCGGCCGCCGACGACGCCATCGCCTTGGCCATGGCCACGTCCCGGCCGGCCGACGCGTCGCCCGTCGCCAGCGACCACGCCGCCCGGTGCACCGCCGGGGCGGCGAACTCCAGCTCCAGGCGGGCGTCGGCCAGGTGGTGCTTGACCGCCTGGAAGCTGCCGACCGGCACGCCGAACTGCCGGCGCTGCCCGACGTAGGCGACGGTGAGGTCGAGCATGCGGCGGGCCAGCCCGATCAGCTCGGCGGCGGTGCCGAGCGTCCCCCGTCGCACCGCCCGGTCCAGGGCGGTGGCTGCGGAGGTCAGCGGCTCGAAGCTGATCCAGCCGATCTCGGCCAGGGCGCGGGACCCGTCGACCGAACGCACCGGGTGGACCTGCCCGGACCGCAGGTGGGCCAGCACCAGGGCCGGGACGTCGTCACCGTCGTCGGACACCAGCAGGGCCACGTCGGCCCACTGCCCGTAGGGCACGGGGCCGTCGCCGACCAGCCGGGCGGTGGCGACGGTGGTGCCGTCGCACACCCCCTCGATCAGCCCGTCGGGGCCGTCGAGCTCGGCCAGGAGGGGGGCCACCACCGCCGCCGTCTCGACCAGCGGGAACGGCAGGGCGGCGTACCCGGACTCCTCGGCCAGCAGCACCCAGTCGAGCTCGCTCAGGCCGAGACCGCCGCGCGCCTCCGGCACCGCCACCGAGAGCACGCCCATCTCGGCCAGCGAGGCCCAGACGCGGCCGGCCGCCTCCCAGCCGTCGGGGTGGCGGGCGCCCGCCCCCTCCGGGGCGTCCTCCGGCCAGGCGGTGCGCACCACCTCGGGCGGGCACCGGCGGGTGAGCAGGTCGCGCACCGCGTCGCGGAGGGCGAGCTGGTCGTCGGTGAAGGCGAACCGCACGCCGCTACCTCCGGGGCAGGCCGAGCACCCGCTCGGCCGCGATGTTGCGCTGGATCTCGTTGGTGCCGGCGTAGATGGGGCCCGACAGGGCGAACTGCCAGCCCTTGGCCCACGGCCCGTCGAGCTCGGCCTCGGTCCCGAGCAGGTCGAGGGCGAGCTGGTGCAGGCGCACGTCGAGCTCGCTCCACCAGAGCTTCACCAGGCTCGACGTGGCGCCGGGCGGGTCGCCGTCGACGGTGGCGGTGACCGTCTGCAGGGTCTGGAGCGCGTAGGCCTCGGCGTCCATCCACGCCTGGGCGACGCGGAGGCGCAGGCCGGGGTCGGCCACGTCGCCGGCCTCGGCCCGGCGCCGGTACAGCTCCACCAGCCGCTCGGCGGTGGCGAGGAAGCGTCCCGGCGAGCGCAGCGTGAGGCCCCGCTCGGAGCCGGTGGTGGCCATGGCGACGCGCCACCCCTCGCCGACCTCGCCGAGGACCGGTCCTCCCATGCCGTTGTCGTCCGGCACGAAGGCCTCGTCGAAGAACACCTCGGCGAAGCCCTCGTCGCCGTCCAGCCGTCCGAACCCCCGGACCACCACCCCCTCGGCGTCGAGCGGCACCAGGAGGTAGGTGAGGCCGCGGTGGCGCTCGGCGTCGGGATCGGTGCGGAACAGCCCGAACAGGTGGGTGCAGAACGCGCCCCGGGTCGTCCAGGTCTTCTGGCCGTCGACCACCCAGCCGCCCCGCTCGTCGTCGCGGCGTGCCCGGCTGCGCAGGGAGGCCAGGTCGCTGCCGGCGTCGGGCTCGGACCACCCCTGGCACCACAGGTCCTCGGCGGCGGCCATGCGGGGCAGGATCCGCTCCTGCTGCTCGGTGGTCCCGAACTCGAAGACGGTGGGGGCCAGCAGGAAGATGCCGTTCTGGGTGACCCGCTGAGGACCGCCGGCCCGGTAGTACTCCTCCTCGAAGATCAGCCACTCCCACAGCGAGGCCTCCCGGCCCCCGTAGGCCTCGGGCCAGCTCACCACCGCCCAGCGATCGTCGAACAGCCGCCGCTCCCACTCGAGGTGGGCGGCGAACCCCTCGGCGGTGTCGCCCGACGGCAGCCCGCTCGGCACGTTGGCCTCGAGCCAGGTCCGGGCCTCGAGCCGGAACCGCTCCTCGTCGTCGGTCCACCGGAGGTCCACGGTCAGGCCTCGCTGGCGCCGACGCGCCCGAGGATCGCCGAGGCCTGCCCGACGATGCCGTCGATCACCTCGGCCACGGTCGGCAGCTCGTCGATGACACCGGCGACCTGGCCGGTCGGCAGCACGCCGACGTCGGGGTCGCCCTCGACCAGGGCCTGACGGATGAGCATCGGGGCGTTGGCGGCCATGGCCAGCTGGCTGAGCGACAGGTCCTGGTTCTGGCGCATCGAGCGGCCCTCCTTCACCAGGTCGTTGAGGCTCGTGCCGGTGACCTTGCGGAAGGCGAGGGCGTTGCCGAGGGCTCGGGGCAGGCGGGTGACCGAGCTCGACCGCTCCAGCCGGTCGACCAGCTTGGTCCGGATCACCCGCTGCGGGGCGCCGTCGAGCGCCCGGGTGACGACGGTGTCGGTGACCCCCGCGTCGAGGTACCGCTGCTTGACCGGGTCGGGCACCCGGCTCTCCCGGGTCAGGAGGAACCGCGTGCCCATGGCGATGCCGGTCGCGCCGTAGGCGAGCGCCGCCACCAGGCCCCGGCCGTCGTAGAAGCCGCCGGCGCCGAGCACGGGGACCCGCCCCTCGACGGCGTCGACGACCTGCGGCAGCAGGAGGGTCGTGGGCACCACGCCCGTGTGGCCTCCGCCCTCGCCGCCCTGGGCGATCAGCGCGTCGACGCCCCACTCGCACATCTTCTCGGCGTGCCGGCGGGCGCCGACGGTGGGCATGCACAGGACCCCCGCGTCGTGGAGCCGACCGATGGCGTCGCGGGTCGGGGCGCCGGCGAAGCTGACCAGGCGCACCCCCTCGGACACCACGAACTCGATCCGCTCGAGCAGATCCGGCTGGTCGGCCCGGAAGTTGACGCCGAAGGGAGCGGTGGTCCGCTCCTTCACCGCGCGGACCGCCCGTCGCAGCTGGTCGGGGTCCATGGTGACGGCGGCCAGGATCCCGAAGCCCCCGGCCTCGCTGGTGGCGGCGGTCAGGGTGGCGCCGGACACCCAGCCCATGCCGGTCTGCACGATCGGGTACCGGACGCCGACGAGGTGGCAGAAGCGGGTCCGCAGCGCCGGGTGCGGCGCCGACGAGCACCCCCCGCCCGGCGGATCTGACGGACCGTCGGAGGGGTCGTCAGAGGTCGGTTCGGACATGGCGCCCGACGGTAGCGGTCGCGCTTCGCGCCGGGATCAGCGGTCGCGCGCCCGCCGAGGGGGTCGACCGGTTCGGGCCTCTCGGCCAGCTCAGAGGTCGACGGCCATGACGACGGGGTCGGGCACCTCGGCCGCACCGATGGCCCGGTAGGCGTCGAGCACGTCGGGGCCCGTCGAGCCGAGCACGGCGAAGGCCTGGGTGATGCCCTGGCGCCGGGCCTCCGCCGCCAGCCCGGCCAGGAGCTGCTCGGCGACGCCCTTGCCCCGGTGGTCGATGTCGACGCCGACCTCGTAGATGCAGAGGTGGCGCAGCTTGGTGTGGCGCCGGTAGAGCACACAGGCGTAGGCGAACCCGGCGATCTGGCTCGAACCCGGGTCGAGGGCCACCACCGTGAGGGTGCGGGGATCCGAGACGAAGGCGGTGGCGTCGGCCGGCTCGAGCGGTTGCTGCGGCGAGCCCTCGCCATCCTCGGAGAACCGACCGCTGCCGGCGGCCAGCAGCTGCAGCGCCCGCTCGTCGCCGGCGCGCAGCAGGTGGATGCGGTAGCGGCCGGTCATCCGGCCACGGTAGGCGTCGCGATCGGAGGTGACGGCCGTGCGCCACGGAGCGTCCGACCCGACCCCGGGCCGAACGGCGAGGATCGGGCCGGTCGTCCGGTGCTGGCGGCCGACCTTCCCGGCGGCCGGGCCTTCCGGGACGGGTCGCCGCCCATCGCGGGAGGCTCGACCGGTCAGGCCGGGTCGGGGACCTCTCGGTAGCGGGTGCCGGCGGGGTCGATGACCTCGTCGAGCAGGCGCTGCTCCTCGTCGGTCGGCGGGCGCGACGTCGGGACCTCGTCGGGCACCACCAGCTCGAACCCGGTGGCGGCCACGACCTGTTCCACGGTGACGCCGGGGTGCAGCGACCGCAGGCGCATGCGGTGGTCGGGCGTGTCGAAGTCGAAGACCCCGAGGTCGGACACCACCCGGCGGATCTCGTGGAACCGGGCGGCGTCGTCCGGCAGCTCGGCGGCGGCGTCGTAGCCGACCCCGCTGACCACGTCGACGGCGGGCACGAAGACGTTGGGCCGGTGCTTCGGCACCCAGTAGCTGGTGGTGTCGTTGATGGTGTTGCCCGGCGCCCCCCGGAAGCCGAGGAGCTGGACCTTGGGCCGGGTCGGGTCGGGCCCGAGCGCGGCCAGGTTCTGGTTGCCGTACCGGTCGACCTGGGTGGCGCCCATCATCACGTGGCGGCGACCGGTCCAGACCACCTCGAGCATGCGCCGGTAGGGGTTCCAGGTCTCGATGGTGCGCTCGTCGGGGGGCGGGGTGGCGGCGTCGTCCGCGATCAGGGTGGCCTCGCCGTCGGTCATGAGCAGGCGGGGCTCGAAGCTGGCCCGGGCCAGCCGGCCGCCGATCATCGGCGTGGTGCCGATCGGGTTGCAGACGATCTCGCCGTCGCCCCGGAAGCACTCGGCGACGGCCACCGCGCACACGTCGGCCCGACGCGCCCGATCGGCGGCGCCGTCAGGGCCGCTCACCTGCGGGCCTCCACCGCTCGCTGGTAGGTCGCCTCGTCGTCGAAGCTGAGCCAGGCCCGGCGGAAGTGCTGCCACGCCTCGGGGTCCTTGGCCGTGGCGGCGTACTCGGCCTGGAAGGACTCGTCCCTCGGGTAGTCGGGGTCGCACGAGGTGGGGTGGGCACCGCCCGGTGCCTCGACGATGCCGGTGACGAACATGCGGTTGATCCGCAGGCGGGTGAGGTCGGCCTCGTCGGTGAGCGTGCCGACCGGCACCACCCGCTCGGCCGACGCGTAGCCGACGGCGGCGGCCTCGAGGAAGAGGTCGTCCATGTAGAGGTCGGGGCCGAGGAAGGCGCCGTTGCCGTGCTCGTCGACCCGGTTGAGGTGGACGAGGGCGGCGTCGAGGGCGAGCGCAGGTGCGGCCACCAGCTCCTCGCGGATGCCGTCGGAGGAGGGGTAGGGCGAGGTGACGGTCACCAGCTCGGGATCGAGCCGGAGCAGGTCGGAGCCCAGCCCGACCCGGGTGGGCAGGAACGGCACCCGCCAGGCCGCCGCCTGCAGGCCGAGCAGGAACATGCCCTCGTCGCGCTCGTGGCAGCGCAGCTCGCCGTTCTGACGGGCGTTGCGGAAGTGCGGCTCGAGCGGGATCGAGTCGAGGGACACGAAGGCGAAGGTGAGCCGGGAGACCTTGCCGGCGGCGCAGAGCATGCCGACGTCGGGGCCGCCGTAGGAGACCAGGTGGAGGTCGTCGAGGTCGCTGCGCAGGATGGCCCGCACCAGCGACATCGGCTTGCGACGGGCGCCCCAGCCGCCGATGCCGAGGGTCATGCCGCTCTCCAGCCGGCTGACGACCTCGTCCTCGGTCATGCGCTTGTCGGGCACCCGTCGTGCGGCCGCGTCGGTCACGCGTCCCCCCGGTTGACGAACGCGTCCCGGTGCTCGTCGGCGACGCCCGACAGGTTCAGCTCGAAGGTGAAGCCCTGCTCGTAGCGATAGCTGCGCCGGACGTCCCACAGGTCGATGCCGTTCAGCGACTGCTTGGCCGCCCGGATGACCGTGGGCGACTTGGCGGCGATCAGCCCCGCCACCCGGCGGGCCTCGCCCCGCAGCTCCGCGGGCGCCACCACCGACAGCACCGAGCCGAAGTGGGCCAGCTCGTCGGCGGTGGCGGTCGCGGCCGTGTACACCATGGCCCGCATCTTGTGCTGGGGGACCAGGCGGGCGAGGTGGGTGGCCGCCCCGAGCGCCCCCCGGTCGACCTCCGGCAGGCCGAAGGTGGCGTCGCCGGCCGCCACGATCACATCGGCGTTGCCCACCAGCCCGATGCCCCCGCCGAGGCAGTAGCCGTTGACCGCGGCCACCACGGGCACCTCGCACTCGTAGACGGCGGCGAAGGCGGCGAAGCAGCCCTTGTTGGCCCCGATGAGGGCGTCGAAGCCCTCGGTCGACTGCATCTCCTTGATGTCCACGCCGGCGTTGAACCCCCGCCCCTCGGCCCGCAGCACCACCACCCGCACCTGCGGGTCGCGACCGAGGGCGGTGAGGAGGTCGGCCAGCTCGAACCAGCCGGCCACGGTGAGGGCGTTGACCGGGGGGTTGTCCATGACGACCTCGGCGATCCCGTCGCCGTCGATCTCGTGGGAGATGCCCATCGGATACTTTCTGATGGTCCGTCAGATCCTGACGGGCGACCGTAGCCGAGCGCCCCTGGAGGACGGTTCCGATGAGCACCGGGCTCGCCCCCCTGCGGGGGCCGACGTCGTGAGCATCGAGATCGACCTCGACGGGCGGGTGGCGCTGGTGACCGGCGGGGCGTCGGGCGTCGGGCGTGGCGTCGCCGACCGGCTGGCCGACGCCGGCGCCCGGGTCGTGGTGTGCGGCCGCCGCCCCCGTCCCGACGACCTGCCCGACCGCCTCGGGTACGAGGTGGCCGACGTCCGGGAGAGCGACCAGGCGGTGGCGCTGGTGGGCCGGGTGGCGGCGGGCGCAGGCCGGCTGGACCTGGTGGTCAACAACGCCGGCGGTGCACCCACCGCCGACTCGGCGACCGCGTCGCCCCGCTTCACGGCCAAGGTGGTCGGGTTGAACCTGCTGGCGGCGATCGACGTGGCCCAGGCCGCCAACGCGGTGATGCAGCGCCAGGACGGCGGCGGCTCGATCGTGAACATCGGGAGCATGAGCGGCCTGCGGGCGTCGCCGGACAGCCTGGCCTACGGCATCGCCAAGGCCGGGCTGGTCAACGCCACCGAGACCCTCGCCATGGAGTGGGCCCCCGCCGTCCGCGTGAACTGCGTCGCCGCCGGCATGGTGCGCACCGCCGCGTTCGAGGAGTACTACGGCGGACCGGAGGGCGCCGCCGAGGTCTCGGCCACCGTGCCGCTCGGTCGGGTCGCCGATCCGGCCGACGTCGGCAACGCGGTGGTCTTCCTGGCCTCGCCCCTCGCCTCGTACGTGAGCGGGGCGACGCTGATCGTGCACGGCGGGGGCGAGCCATTGGAGCTGCACCGCGTGCTCGGCCGGGCCCATGCCGCCCGGTCGACCGACGCCTGAGCGACGCACCGGGGCGACGTACCGGGCGAGGGCTGAGCCGAGCCGAGTCGTCGCCGGACGATCGCTCAACGCCGGGGGCGCAGCACCGCCTGGGTCTGGATGACCTTGGCCAGCGCCCGCCCCGCGTCGTCGACCACCTCGGTCTCGATGACCACGGTCATGGCGCCGACGTGCAGCGGCCGGGCGTAGGCGGTGGCGGCGCCGTCGGCCAGGCCCCGGAAGAAGTTCGACTTCGACTCGATGGTCGAGGTGGCGGTCGCGCCGTCCGGCAGGTTCAGGAAGGCGCAGGCCCCGCCGGCGGAGTCCGCCAGCGTCATCAGTGCCCCGCCGTGGAGCAGGCCGCCGGTCGTGCAGAGCTCGGCCCGCCACTCGAGCCGCAGCACCACCGCCTCGGCGGCCAACGAGACGACGTCGACCCCGAGGGTGGCGCAGAGGGGCATCGCCTGCTCCACGAACTGCTGAGGGTCGCCGACGCCACCCGCCTCGCCGCTCATGCCGCCCGAGGCTACGGCGCTCGACCTCGGCTGCCCCCGTCGGAGCGGCGCTGGCCGGGGAGCGGGCGTCGGAGCCCACCGGACCGCGACGATGGGTCGGTGGGGGCCGACCCGGCGCCCCCTCGACGAGGAGGATGACCGTGCTGACCCTCGATGCCGCCCGCCGCTTGGCCCTCTCCCTGCCCGAGGCGACCGAGCAGGACCACCACGGGTTCCCCTCGTTCCGGGTGCGGGGGAAGATCTTCGCCACCCAGCCCGATGCCTCGTTCCTGCACGTGATGGCCGAGGACGACGAGATCCGGGCGGCGGTCGCCGAGGACCCGGGCGCCTTCGAGGAGGTCTGGTGGGGCAAGCGCCTCTCGGCCGTCCGCGTCCACCTCGCCCTGGCCGACGCCGGCGAGGTCGAGGAGCTGCTCATCGATGCGTGGCGGCGCAAGGCGCCCAAGACCCTGGTCACGGCCTTCGACGCCGATCGGGGTGGCCGCGGCTGACCGGCGCGCATGGCTCGCGTTCGGTCCCGGTCGTCGGGCCCCCTCGTCCCGAGCCCGGTGGGCCGGGTGGATGGAGCGTCCAGGTGAAGGCCCGGTCGCCGGGTCGGAGGTTCCAGCCGGCGGTGGTGATCAGGTCGTGGTGGTGGCCGCACAGGGGGGCGAGCTCGTCGAGGCGGGTGCGGCCGGTGTCGGCCCACCCCGTCGCCGAGGTGGTGTGGTGGATCTCGAGGTGCCGGTGGCTTCCGCAGACGACGCAGCCGTCGTGGAGGACCTCGAGGCAGACCTTCATGTGCTCGGTCGGGGTCCGAGACGTGGTCGCCATCGCCTTGAGGTCGCCGCCGTGGCGCAGGAACAACCGCAACGTGGCCTCGCCCAGCTGGTCGACCGCCCACGCCACCGGCACCGACCCGACACCGGGGATCTCGCACCGCTCCCCCGGTTGCAGGCAGCCCCGTCGCAGGGCGGCGAGGTCGACGATCACCGACACCGCCGTCTTCGGCCTCGGCGCCCGACCGTGGTCGCCGCTGTCACCGTGGGCTGGACCGCCGCTGCGGGATCGACGGGCCAGCTCGACCAGCGCATCGAACGCGTAGGCGGCGGCCGGCTCGCGTCGCCCCTCGGCGTGGGCGTCTTTGAAGATGCCCTGGGCCCGGCGTTCGAGCTCGGCCCGGATCTCCGCCATCGCCCCCGGCGGCCCCGACGCCAGCAGCGTGGCGCACCCCTCGGCATCGGTGCCGAAGCGCACCTGCCGGGCGGCGTGCTGACGACGAGCCCGTGCTGCGTCCTCCTCCGCTGAGCGGGCGGCGGCCTTGACCCGTTCGGCGCGCTGGCGGGTCTGGCGCAACGTCTCGGACCGAGCCCGCTCGACCAGCTCGCCCTCGCTGCCCGGGTCGGCGGTCGCCGCCGACGCCACCTCGGCCGCCTGGTCGGTCGACAGCGCCCCCTGCCGCAACGCCTCGCGCAGACCGCTGCGCTGGCCCAGGTGCTCCGCCGTCTCGGCATCCCGTCGGGCCGCCCCGTACGACCGGCCGGTCTTCATGGTCATCCAGTCCTCGAACGACCGGGCCCCGTCGCCGCCCCACGACCCCGTCTCCGCCACCCGGGCCGACAGCATCAACCGCGCCCCACCCAGCAGCTTCTCCGCCTCGAGCACCGCATTCAGCGCCACGCGGGCATCGGAGCCAGCCAGCCGTGCGGCATCGAGCGATCCGACCAACACCGACAGCCCGTCGCGCACCCGCCGGAACGATCCCACCGCGCCATCCGATCCCGCGACGACGACGACGACCCCGACGCAGAGGCACCCGACACGCCCACCGAACCCGGCAGCTCCAACAGCTCCGACGCGCACACGGCTGGCCACCTCCCGTCTCACGACACCGCTCGACGACCGGCACAGGAACACTGTCACCGGCCACGAGCACACTGGATGAACGGGTCCCGACGGACCGAGCCACTCCCCCACCGCCGCCCCGCCGACCAGACCGTCGCCGACACGTGTGGAAGCTGGTTCGCCGAGTATACACCAACACCAGTTCGATAGGCAAGCACCAATGCGAGGATCGAGCAGCTGATGGGCGAAGGGAACGGCCCGATCGTGGGTGAGGACGGCGTCGCACGGTGCCCGTGGGCCGATCGGGTGCCGCTGCTGCGCCGCTACCACGACGAGGAGTGGGGCGTGGCGATCCACGACGAGCGAGGGCTGTACGAGCGGCTGGTGCTCGAGGGGTTCCAGTCCGGGCTGTCGTGGCTCACCATCCTGCGCAAGCGGCCGGCGTTCCGGCTGGCGTTCGCCGACTTCGACGCCGACGAGGTCGCCGCCTTCACCGACCACGACGTGCAGCGCCTCCTCGCCGACGCCGGCATCGTCCGCCACCGGGGCAAGATCGAGGCGGCCGTCACCAACGCCCGAGCGGTCATCGGGCTCCGCGACGACGTCGGCCTCGACCGGCTGGTCTGGTCGCACCGCCCGGACGACCAGCCGGCGCCCCGGACGACGGCCGAGCTCCCCGGCAGGTCGGACGAGTCGACCGCGCTGGCCCAGGACCTCCACCGCCGGGGGTTCCGCTTCGTCGGTCCCACCACCGCCCACGCCCTCATGGAGGCCGTCGGCATCGTCGACACCCACCTGGTCGGCTGCCACCGCCGGGGGTCCGGCGACCCCAGCCGGTGTTCCTGATCGGCGGGTTGCTGGTACACCGGAACGACGATGACCGAACCGGCCGAGACCGCACCCCGCGTCCTGGACGTCGCGGGCGTGGCGCGGCGCTACGGCGAGCGCTGGGCGCTGCGGGACGTGTCGCTCGCCATCCGGGCAGGCGAGGTGTGCTGCCTGCTCGGCCCGAACGGAGCGGGCAAGACGACGCTGGTCTCGATCATCGCCGGGCTCCGGTCCGCCGACGCGGGGACGGTCACCGTCGACGGCCTGGACGTCTCGAGCGGCGGGCGCGACGTCCGCACCCGCATCGGGCTGGCCGGCCAGGAGACCGGCGTCTACCCGACCGTCACGGTCCGCCAGAACCTCGACTTCTGGTGCCGCGTCGCCGGGATGACCGGGGGCGACCGGCGTCGGCGGATCGACGAGGTGGCCGAGACCCTCGAGCTCACCGACCTGCTCGACCGCAAGGCCCGGTTCCTCTCCGGCGGGCAGCGGCGGCGGCTCCACGCCGCGGTGGCGCTGGTCCACCGCCCCCGCCTGCTGATGCTCGACGAGCCGACGACCGGCGTCGACATCTCCACCCGGTCCCGGCTGCTCGCGGCGGTGTCCCGGCTGGCCGAGGTCGACGGCTGCGCCGTGCTCTACACCACCCACTACCTGCCGGAGGTCGAGGAGCTGCGGGCCACGGTGGTGATCCTCGACCGGGGACGCATCCTGGCCCGGGGAACCCTCGACGAGCTGATCGCCCGCCACGGCGCGGGCATGGTCGAGCTGACCTTCGACGGACCGCCTCCGCCGATCCCGGACGTCCCGGACAGGGCCGGGATCGACGCCGACACCGAGGTCGGGATCGAGGTGGACGGCCCGACCGCCCGCATCCCGACCGACCGCCCGGCGGCCACCGCCGCCTCCCTCCTGGGCCGCCTCTCCCCCGCCGACGCCGAGCGGCTCGAGTCGGTCGAGCTGTCCCGGCCGAGCCTCGACTCGGTCTTCCTCGCCATCACCGGTCGGGCGTACCCCGAGGACGAAGCTGCGGCCAGCGCGCCGGCGGACGCCGCCCGCCCCGGCCAGGGCGCCGACCACGTCGGCGCGGCGAGCGATGCGTCGCCGCCCGGTGGGTCGGCCTCGGCGTGACCCGCGGCCACCTCCGCCGCATCGGTGCGGTCGGGCTGCTCGACCTGCGGATCCTGCGGGCCGACCCCGCCTTCCTCATCATCTTCACCGTCATCCCGGTGGCCTACATGGCCTTCAGCGAGAAGGCGATGGGGGCGGCGCTGCGCCTGCAGCACCCCGGTCAGCACCTGAGCGGCGCCGCCTTCACCGTGCCGGCCGCCGCGGTGCTCTTCAGCGGGTTCATGGTCGGGAACCTGGGCTTCGGCATCTTCCGGGAGCACGGCTGGTCGACCTGGGAGCGGCTCCGGGGCTCGGCCCTCTCGCCGTTCGAGCTGATGGCCGGCAAGAGCCTGGTGCCGATCCTCACCCTGGTGCTGCAGATCGCGGTGCTCCTGGGCGGTGGCTCGCTGATGTTCGACCTGCACCTGCGCGGGTCGCTGCTCGCCTTCCTGCTGGTGGCGGCGGCCATGGCGGTGATGGAGGTGGCGCTCGCCTTCATGCTGCTGTCGGTCTGCCGCAGCGTCATCCAGCTCAACGCGGTGACCAACGCCGGCACGCTCCTGCTGGGCGGCTTCGCCGGGGCCCTCACCCCGATCGAGTTCCTGCCGGGATGGGCCCAGGCGGTCGCACCCGTCACCCCGCCCTACTGGGCCATCAAGGGGTTCCGCCGGGTGACCATCGAGTCCGGCGGCCTCGCCGACGTCGCCGTGCCGATCGCCGTGCTGCTGGCGTTCGCCGTGGTCTTCGCCCTGGTGGCCGCCAACCGCCTCGACCTGGAGGCGGCCAAGACCGACTACGCCTGACGCCGACACCGGCCAGCAGCCCTCGGGCGCCGACCGCAGCCGACGAGCGCCCGGCAGGTCGGACGGCCGGTCAGACCGGTTGGACCGGCTTGCGACGCCCGGTCAGTAGATCATCGGGAATCCCCGACATGCCGATCAGGATCCCGAGGTGGCGGCTGAGGCTGGAGGCGTGCGCCAGCGCATTGCCGACGTAGGCGGTCACCGCCTCGATGCCGTGCCGGCGATCACCGGGTGCAGCAGCTCGCCGCAGCGAGCGAGGGCCTCGTCCGTCATCGCATCACCCGGTGAAGGTCGGCACGGCCGCGACCGGCGTCGCCACGGGGGCCGCCGGCACCGCTGCTCCCCCTCCGCCGGTCCCGGCTCCGGGGCCGGTGCCCGGGCCGTTGGTCGTCGGTGGCCCCGAGGTCAGGGGCGAGGCCAGCGCCGTGGTGGGCGGTGCCGAGGTGGGCGGCGCGGTCGTCGGCGGCGCGTCGGTCGTGGTGGTGATGGCGAAGGAGACGGCGGGCGTCAGCGGGTCGACGGTGGTGGCCGCCACCGCGGCCTCGCCGCGGACCGACCCGGTCACCAGCGGACCCGACGTCGCGGTGCCGTCCGCCGCCGACGTCACCGTCTCGGTGGTGCACGAGCACGACGCGAACAGCACCGACGGGCCGCCGGTCGGGGCCGTGAAGGTGACCGGGGCGCCGGCCACCGGCTCGCCGAGCGAGTCGGTCACCCGGGCCACGAGCGGCGCCGACAAGCGGGACCCCGCCGGGCCGCTCTGGCCGGCCCCCGAGACCGCCACGAGCTGCAGGGCGGTCGGGACGGTCGGCGTGGCCCCGACGATCTGGGGCGCGGGAACCGGCACGGTCGAGAGGGTCCAGTCCTGGGCGAGCTGCTCGACGGTGATGGCATCGAGGTGCACCGACGGAGCCGCCGCCGCCGGGAACACCCGCAACCGCAACCCCGTGAGCGGGGTGCCCTGCCAGCCGACCGGCAGCTTCACGACGGTGCGACCCCGGCCGACCTTGACGAACGGGTAGCCGCTGCCCAGGTCGTTCTCGTACCAGGTGCCGCTGCCGGCGAGCTGGAGGTCGATGCCGACGCTCGTCACCCCCGAGCCCGAGACCGAGTACTGCACGATGGCGTACTGGCGGGCGTCGCCGATCTGCGGCGACAGCGGGTCGGACGAGGTGTTCGTGTAGAAGCGGGCCGACTCCTCGCCCATGATGCGGTAGGTCCACGGGTTGGCATCCATGGCCCCCTCCCGGGTCTGGCCGGGCGCCGGCGGCGCCACCGGCGCCTGCTGGAAGCGGAACGCGGTGGTGCCGACGTCGGAGAAGTCGTTGTTGCCGGTGGCGTCGCGGAGAACCGGATGACGGCCGTCGAAGGCCCCGGTGAAGGGCACGTCGGTCTCGCTGATGGCCCCCTGGGTGTCGGGGTAGTCCGGCGGCTGCCCGCCCCAGAGGTAGCTGGCGCCGCTGACCGAGCCGTCGGGCTGCACGGTGAAGGAGATGGCGTTCTCGATGTCGGTGGTCCGCCCGTAGCCACCGGCGAGCAGCCACGGGATGAAGCCGGTGCCGGCGTCCTCGTGGCTCCAGATCACCGTGTAGGCGAGCGTGGTCGCACCGCCCGGTTGCGGGGTCGAGCCCGCGTAGGTGATCAACGGCGTGTCGTGGGCCGCCGAGGTGGTCCTCCCGTACATCACGGGCGCGTAGGCGTCGGCCAGGTACGCCGGATTCGTCGGGTCGACCACCGTGAGCGACACGTCCTGCAGCTGGGCCACCGGCGGGGCGGTGCCGACCGTCTGGGTCGGGTCGACGGCGACGGTGACGGTGTGGGTGCCGGTCGTCAACGGCCCCGTGAAGCCGGCGTAGGTGAAGGGCTCGGACCCGTCGAAGAGCACCAGCTGCTGCGGGGTCCCCCCGTCGACCGACACGTCGACGACCACCGCCGGGTCGGACGCCGACGCCCACGACGTGCCGTCAGCGCTGAGGGCCAGGCGCAGCAGGCCCTCGCCCGAGACCGGCGTGACCGGCGGCGGCGTGGGCGTGAACGGCGTGCGGTAGGGGCCGGTCGTCGTCCCCGGCGAGGTCACGTCGCCGGCCACGCCGACCGGCACCGTCGAGGTCACCGACGAACCGGTCGAGGCCGTGCCCAGCGCGCCGGGTGCTCCCGGAGCGGTGCGGGTCGGCGGCGCGCCCGGCGTGACCGGGCCGTTCGGGTCGAAGGTGAGGTTCTGGATGAAGGGCCCGCCGCTGCCGTGCAGCACGAACAGGGAGACGAAGCAGGAGTCGATCCGGCAGTCGTCGGGACCGACGGCGGTCGACATGACCGAGTTGAGCTGCAGGGTGCCGGCCGCCACGCCCTGGCTGTCGCTGTAGACGATCGTGTTGCGCTGGGCGTTGCAGCCGTCGTTGGGGTTGTTGTCGGGAGGCAGCTGGCCGGTGAAGATCTTCAGCGCGGCCGAGCCGCACTGGGTGAAGACGAAGGTGGCGTTCGGGTCGACCCCGGTGGCGACGACCGAGACCGTCTCCCCGTCGACCAGCCCGGTGTTGGGGGTGACGACCATGGTCGGACCGGCGGCGGCGGCGGCGTCCGGCGCGAGCGAGACCAGCGACGCCACCAGCGCCAGGACGACCACGAACCTGACGACGGACCGGCGCAGCTTCGGCACGGCGAGAAGCTAGACCCACCGTTCACCCGTCGGCCGACCGGCGTTCACCTCCGGTTCACTGCGCCGATCGAGGTTGTGCCGCTCGGTCGGCCTCGGCTGGGATGCACCGGTGCCCCCCTCGTCCGCCCCGTCCCCGGCGCCGCCGCCGGTCACGTCCCGGCGGGCGGCCGTCGAGGGGGCCAAGGCCATGGCGCCGCTGGCGCTCGGGGTGGCGCCGTTCGGGCTGGTCGTCGGCGCGGCCTCGGCCGACGCCGGCCTGTCGATGGCTCAGACCGTCGGCTTCTCGGCCCTGGTGTTCGCCGGCGCCGCCCAGCTCGCCGCCACCGACCTGATCGGATCGAGCGCGCCGCTGCTCGTCACCATCGCGTCGGCGCTGGTGATCAACCTGCGCATGGTCATGTACTCGGCGTCGCTGGCCCCCCACGTCCGCCGCCTGCGCTCGTCGAAGCGGCTGGCCATGGCCTACCTGCTGGTCGACCAGGCCTATGCCCTGTCGATCCTGCGCTGGGAGCGGGAGGACGAGCCGGCCCACGTCCGCTTCGCCTTCTACCTGGCCGTCGGGGTGCCGCTCTGGACGATCTGGCAGCTCACCACCGCGCTGGGCGCGGTGTTCGGCAACAGCGTGCCGAGCGGGGTCCCCCTGTCCTTCACCGTGACCCTGGTGTTCCTCTGCGTGCTGATGCCGTCGCTCACCGACCGGCCCCGCCTGGTGGCGGCGGCGGTGGCCGGGATCGTGGCCGCGGCCGCCCGGCCCATGCCGGCGGATCTGTCGCTCATCGTCGGCGCCGTCTGCGGCATCGTCGCCGGCACCTGGGCCGACCGCCGGCAGCGTGCCGACGAGGTGGAGGTGTGGCGGACCGGATGACCACCTGGATCGCCATCGTCGCCATCGCCGTCGGCACCCTCGCCGCCCGGGGCTCGTTCCTGCTGCTGGCCGACCGGGGCGAGCACGTGAACCCGGACCTGGCCCGCGTCCTGCGGATGATCCCGCCGGCCGCGCTGGCCGCCCTCGTCGCCCACCAGCTGGCCGACCCCCACGCCTCGACGGCGCTGGTCGCCCGGCTGGTGGCGTCGGCGGCGGCGGGCTACATCGGCTGGCGCCGCTGGAACCTGGCCATCGCCATCGTCGTCGGCATGGCGGTGGTCATGGCCCTCGACGCCGTGCTCTAGCCGAGGCTCGCCCGCGCACGCGCCGCAGGCCGCGCACGCCGCGAACCGCGGACCGGGGATCGGCGAAGGTGGAGGTGTGCAGGCGCGATCCGACGCCGAGGTCATCGCCGCGTCGCTGGTCGACCCGGCCGCCTTCGCCGCCCTCTTCGACCGCCACGCCGCCGCCCTGCGCCGCTACCTCGTCCGGCGGATCGGACCCGACGAGGCCGGCGAGGCACTCGGCGAGCTGTTCCGCATCGCCTTCGAGAAGCGGTCGAACTTCGACATCGCACGGCCCGAGGCCCGTCCGTGGCTCTACGGCATCGCCACCAACCTGGTGGCCCGCCACCGCCGCCAGGAGGCACGCCGCCTCCACGCCGTCGCCCGGCTCCAGGCCCGCCGATCGGTGACCGGGACCGGCACCCCCGGCTTCGACGCGGTGGCCGAGCCGGTGGTCGAGGCCGTCGACGCCGAGGTCCGCTGGCGGCAGGTGGCCGACGCCATCACCGATCTGCCCGAGGTCGAGCGCGACACCCTGCTGCTGCACGCCTGGGAGGGCCTGACCTACGAGGACGTCGCCGACGCCCTCGGCATCCCGGTCGGCACGGTCCGGTCGCGCCTCAACCGGGCCCGGGGCCGGCTCCGCGAACTGGTGGCCACCGCGGGGGAACAACCGGTGGGCGACGACCCCAGCGTCGAGCTGCGGCCCGACCGGATCGAGCCCGACGACCCGGAGGACCCCGCCGTCCTCACCCGAGCCAAGGAGCGCTTCATGTCGACCGTCGACGAGACCGACCAGGTGGCCGTCAGCCTGCCGACGCCGGACGTCTACCCCCGCCTCGCCTACCGCGACGAGCTGGCGGCCGTCGAGCACCTGACCCGGGTGTTCCAGTTCGTCGAGCACCGTGAGGCCCGGCAGGAGCACGACGGCAACTTCCTCTGCTGGCTCAGCATGGGCACCGGCATCGTCATGCTCGGCCACGCCAACGCCGAGGTCCACAGGATCCACAGCCCGATGGAGTCGGGGCTGACCACGGTGATCATGCACGTCTACGTCCACGACGTCGACGCCCACCACGCCCACGCCGTCGCCGAGGGCGCCGACGTCACCACGGGCCTGCGCGACGCCTTCTACGGCGAGCGCAACTACGAGGCCACCGACCCCGAGGGCCACCGCTGGCACTTCGCCGAGCGCTTCGACGACATCGTCGCCCGCGGCGGCCGCGTCGACCGCGACGACCCCTGCTGACCGGCTGCGGCTCACAGCCTCCTCACATCCGCTTCGTACGGTCGCGCCCATGACGGACCGGCGACGTCGACGCGCCCCCCGGTGCCGGGCGGTGTCCGCCGTGGCGATCGTGCTCGGCCTCGGCCTCGTCTCGGCAGGCTGCGTGCCCGGGAGCGGGCCGGAGCCGCCCGCCTCCTGCGGCGGGTCCGGCTCTCGCGCCCACCTCGGCCTCCCCTACGCCCGGGCCGCCGGCGTCGACCCGAACCTGCTCTCGCTCGACCTGTACGAACCGGTGCGGCCCGCCGGTTGCGGACCGGCGCCCGTCGTCGTCTACGTGCACGGGGGTGGCCTGGTCGAGGGCGACAAGGGCAACCGGATCGCCGACAAGGTCCGCCTGTTCACGAGCCAGGGCTGGGTGTTCGCCAGCGTGAACTACCGCCTCTCCACCCCGGGACCGTCCGGCCAGCCGGTCGTCCGCTACCCGGTCCACGAGCAGGACGTGGCGGCGGCGATCGCCTGGATCGACGGCCACGTCGGTCGGTACGGAGGGGATCCCGGCCGGATCCTGCTGCTCGGCCACTCGTCGGGGGCCTTCCTGGTGTCGCTGGTGAGCACCGACACCTCGTTCCTGCAGCAGGCGGGGGTCGACCCGGGCGTGGTGCGCTGCACGGCGTCGCTCGACACCGAGTACGACGTGGTCGACGCGGTCGACCAGGGCGGGAGCCTCGAGCGGCTCTACCGGAACGCCCTGGGCGACGACCCCGCCACGTGGCAGGCCGGTTCGCCGATCGGGCACACCGCTCCGGGCGCCCCGAGACCGTCCTTCCTCGTGGTCACCCGCGGAGCGGCCCGCCGCGTCGCCGGGAGCCAGCGGTTCGTCGACGCCCTCCGGGACGGCGGGACGACGGCGGACCTGCTCGACGCCGGCCCCCTGACCCACGAGGAGGTGAACGCCGCGGTGGGCCGGCCCGGAGACGCCGTCGTCACCCCGCCGCTGCTCGCCTTCTTCCAGCGCTGCGTCGCCGGCTGACCGCTGGCGCGGCGGCGGCCCTCCCGGTGCCCTCCGCAGCGCCGACTACCGTCTTCTGACACCCCGTCAGGAAAGGCCGACCATGCCGACCCGAACCCCGGTGCCCGCCATCGACGGCTGGTTCACCGTCCCCGAGCCGGGCAGCGACGAGCCCCCGGCCCTCCTCGGCAGCAGGTGCACGAGCTGCGGCACCTACGTCTTCCCGGCCACCGCCACCTACTGCCCGAACCCCTCGTGCCCCGGCCACGAGTTCGAGCCGGTGCCCCTGTCTCGCACCGGGACGGTCTGGTCCTACACCGACGCCCGCTACCAGCCGCCGCCGCCCTTCGTGGTGCCGGGTGAGGCGTTCGAGCCCTTCGGGCTGGCGGCGGTCGAGCTGGCCGACGAGGGCCTGGTGGTCATGGGCCAGCTGGTGCCGGGCGTCGGGGTCGACGACGTGGCGGTCGGCGACCGGGTCGAGCTGGTGCTCGGCACCCTGTTCTCCGACGACGACCACGACTACCTGGTGTGGCGGTGGCAGCCGGTCGACGCCGACGCCGGCCGGACGGAGGTCGCCCGATGAGCGCCGACGACGTCGCCGTCCTCGGGGTCGGCATGCACCCGTGGGGCAAGTGGGGCCGCAACTTCGTGGAGTACGGCGTGGCCGCCGCACGGGCCGCGCTCGACGACGCCGGCCTGCAGTGGACCGACGTCGACTTCGTGTCCGGCGCCGACACCATGCGCAACGGCTACCCCGGCTACGTGTCGGGCGCGACCTTCGCCCAGGCGCTCGGCTGGACCGGCGCCCGGGTGGCGTCGTCCTACGCCGCCTGCGCCTCGGGGGTGACCGCCCTCGAGACCGCCCGCATGCGCATCCTGGCCGGGCGCTGCCAGGTGGCGCTGGTGGTGGGCGCCGACACCACGCCCAAGGGCTTCCTCGCCCCCAACTCCGGCGACCGGCCCGACGACCCCGACTGGTTGCGGTTCAGGCTGCTGGGCGCCACCAACCCGAGCTACTTCGCCCTCTACGCCCGCCGCCGCATGGACCTCTACGGCGCGACCGACGAGGACTTCGCCCGGGTCAAGGTGAAGAACGCCCGCCACGGCCTGGCCAACCCGAACGCCCGGTACCGCAAGGAGGTCACCACCGACGAGGTGCTGGCGTCGCCCATGGTGGCCGACCCGCTCCACCTGCTCGAGATCTGCGCCACCTCCGACGGCGGGGCGGCGGTGGTGCTGGCCAGCGCCGAGGTCGCCCGCCGCCACACCACCACCCCGGTGCGCGTCGCCGGGCTCTCGACGGTGACGCCGACCTACCCGAACACCACCATCGAGATGCCGAACTTCGCCACGGACTCGTCGGCGGTGGCGGCGGCGCCCGAGCGGGGGTTCCGGGACTCGATCGCCCACGCCGCCTACGAGGAGGCCGGCCTCGGTCCCGACGACCTCTCGCTGGCCGAGGTCTACGACCTGTCCTCGGCGCTCGAGCTCGACTGGTACGAGAACATCGGGCTGTGCAAGGCCGGCGAGGCCGAGCGCCTGCTGCACGACGGCGACACGACCCTGGGCGGACGCATCCCGGTGAACCCGAGCGGCGGGCTGGCCTGCTTCGGCGAGGCGGTGCCCGCCCAGGCCATCGCCCAGATCTGCGAGGTCACCTGGCAGCTCCGGGGCCAGGCCGGCGGTCGCCAGGTGGAGGGCGCCACCGCCGGGCTGACCGTGAACCAGGGCCTGTTCGGTCACGGCTCGTCGGTGGTCCTGACCCGCTGACCGGGCCGGGCCCGCTCAGTCCAGGCCGGTGTCCGGCGGCCCGTAGCGGCGGGACGCCATCGGCATGACCACCACCAGGGCCAGCCAGACGAGCGGCGCCTGCTCGGGTGCGACCAGCGCCACGGGGATCGAGGCGGCGAAGACCACCGCCAGCGCGAGGGGTCGGACGTGGCCCCGGTCGAGCTCGATCCGGGACACCCCCGGGTGGACGTGGCCGGCGTGCACGGCGTGGCGCCACACGAGGATCTCGGCGATGGACGCCACCACCAGGACCGTGGCGTAGCTGATCGGGGCGGCCGGGTAGCTGGTGTAGGCCGACAGCACCTGGGCGGTGAAGGGGATCAGCACGACCGGTCCGAGGAACGCCAGGTTCAGCGTCAGCAGCCGACGGTCGACGGTCTCGATCTTCCGCCAGAGGGCGTGGTGACCCATCCACAGCGCGCCGATCACGAGGAACGAGATGCCGGCGCTGAGCAGGTCGGCGAGCACGTCGCTCACGGCCTGGTGCAGGCGGGCGCCGGTGAGGTCCCGGGGCACGTGCAGGTTCAGCACCAGCAGGGTCGCGGCGATGGCCATGACACCGTCGCTGAAGGCCAGGACCCGCCCCTTCTCCGGCGGACCCAGCTCGTCGCCCTCGGTGACCTCCCCGGCGGGGTCAGTACTCGCGATCGGGGACCTCCCGGTCCGGGTGGTCGAAGGCGATGTGGGACTGCAGCTCGAAGATGTTCGGGAACACCAGCTCGCAGAAGGGGCACTGGCGGGTCTCGGCCATGGCCCCAGTCTGGCCGCGGCCCGCGGTCGGCACGAGGGAGGGGCGCGACGCGGCCGGCGCCCCGGCGAGGCTCGACGGCAGCGGAGGCGAACCGGTGCACCGAGGAATCCTGGTGGCATCGGCCACAATGGGGGGCCGTGGTCCGGCGCCCGCACCTCCGATCCTCTGCCCTCGCGCTCGTGTGCGGGGTGGCGCTCGCGCTGCTCGGGGCGGCCTGCAGCTCGACGACCCAGTCGTCGAAGAGCGGCGGCGGGGCGACCACCACCGAGGTTCCGACGACCCGGCCGATCCCGGTGAAGCTGGCCATGAGCCCGGCCGGCGGCAGCACCGGCGTCGCCCTCGACCTGCCCGTGAACGTCACCGCCACCGACGGCTCGCTCACCGACGTCACCGCGGTGAACACCGCGACCGGCGCGCCCCTGCTCGGGGCCATCAGCGACGGCGGGGCGTCGTGGAAGAGCGTCGGGGCCCTCGCGCCCGACGCGACCTACAAGGTCGCCGCCACCGCCAAGGGCAACGGCGCCGAGCCGACCCGCCAGGAGTGGACCTTCACCACCCTCCACCCCGCCGACGAGCTGCACACCAAGGTCAACGTGGGCGCCGGCCGCACCTACGGGGTTGGCGTGCCGATCATCGTGCAGCTCAACCACCCGATCGGCACGGACGAGCGGGCGGCGGTCGAGCAGCGGCTCACCGTCACCGCCGCCCCCGGCGTGGTGGGCGCCTGGCGCTGGTTCAGCAGCCAGGAGCTGCACTGGCGGCCGTCGCAGTACTACCCCGCCAACACGCCGGTGAGCCTCAAGATCGACTTCGCCGGCCTCGACGCCGGCAACGGGGTGTGGGGGGTCGACGGTCGCACCATCGACTTCAAGATCGGCGACGCCCACATCAGCACCGTCGACGCCGCCACCCACACCATGACGGTCAGCTCGAACGGCCAGGTCGTGAAGACGATCCCCGTCTCGACGGGTCGGGACCAGTACCCCACCAACAGCGGCGTCCACGTCGTCAACGAGAAGATGTCCTCGATCGTCATGGACTCCCAGTCGGTCGGCATCCCCCGCGACTCCCCCGACGGGTACTTCGAAGAGGTCAAGTGGGACGTGAGGATCTCCAACAGCGGGGAGTTCGTGCACGCCGCGCCGTGGTCGGCGGGCGACCAGGGCAGCAGCAACGTGTCCCACGGCTGCGTGAACGTCTCCGACGCCGACGGCCAGTGGTTCTACGAGTTCAGCCAGGTCGGCGACGTGGTGGCGGTCACCGGCACCCCCGACCAGCTCGAGCCCTACAACGGCTATGGCGACTGGCAGATCCCCTGGGACCAGTGGCCCAACTGACCTGACCGACGCCCGGGACGGGCTCAGTCGAGCCAGCGGCTCAGGGCCTCGACCGTGCAGGCCGGCTCGGCGCCGTCGACCTCGACGGTGATGCGCATGGTGGTCTGGACGCCCCCCTTCACCTCGTCGACCGCCAGCAGCTCGGCCCGGCCCCGCAGCCGGGCCCCGACGGCGGCCGGGGGACCGAACCGCACGACGCCGGTGCCGTAGTTCACCCCCGAGGCGAAGCCCTCGACGGTGACGATCTCGGGCAGGAGGAGGTTGGTCAGCGACAGCACGAGCAGCGGCGGCACGGTGCCCGCCGGCGCCATCGGGTCGGGCGCCACCGCCTCGAACAGCTCGACCTCGGCCGCGCCGGGCTCCACCCACTCGCTCACCCCGAGCTCGGTGCCGACCGCCGCCCGCAGCCCGTCGGCCCCCTCGATCACCGTGCGCATGCGGCCAGTCTGGCCGGTCGGCCGGGTCGGCCGGTCGGCCGGGTCGGCCGGCTACGGGTGCTGACTGCTGGCGCTCAGGACCTCGCCGGTGAGGTAGCTCGAGTAGTCCGAGGCGAGGAAGACGATCACGTTGGCGATCTCCCACGGCTCGGCGGCCCGGCCGAAGGCCTCCCGGCGGGTCAGCTCGTCGAGCAGCTCGTCGGTGGTCACCTTGGCGAGGAACGGGTGCATGGCCAGGCTCGGCGCCACCGCGTTGACCCGGACGCCGTGCGGTGCGCCCTCCATCGCCGCGGTGCGGGTCAGGGCCATGACCCCGGCCTTGGCCGCGGCGTAGTGGGCCTGGCCGACCTGGGCCCGCCACCCGAGCACCGACGCGTTGTTCACGATCACGCCCCCGCCGGCGTCGACCATGCGGCGCAGAGCGGCTCGAGTGCCGCGCATGGTCCCGGTGAGGGTGATGTCGACCACGCGGTGCCACTGCTCGTCGGTCATGTCGACCAGCTCCGCGGTGCCTCCCAGGCCGGCGTTGTTGACCAGCACGTCGAGGCCGCCGAGGTGGTCGACGGCGGCGGCGAGGAGACCCTGGACCTGGTCCTCGTCGGTCACGTCGCACGGCGCCGAGCCGGGCCGGTGGCCGGTCTCGTCCTCGAGCCGGTCGACCGCCTCGCCCAGCCGCCGTTCGTGGATGTCGCCGATGAAGAGCCGGGCCCCCTCCTCGGCGCACCGGCGGGCGGTGGCGTAGCCGATGCCGGTGCCGGCGGCGGCGGTGACCACCACCCGACGGTCGACGAGCAGCCCGTGGCCCTCGACGTAGGCGGGCGGAGCGGGAGCGTCGGTCACGGGGCCACCTTGGGCTCGGGCGGCAGGCCCAGGGCCCGCTCGCCGATGATGTTGCGCTGGATCTGGTTCGACCCCGCGTAGATGGTGTCGCTGCGGGTGAAGAGGAACAGCCGCTGCAGGGCGGTCAGCTCGTAGCCGCCGCCACCGTCGACGTCGCCCGCCCAGCTCCCGCCGGCGACGGCCAGGTCGGCCTCGGGACCGAGCACGTCCATGGCCAGGTTGCCGAGCTGGCGGTGCCAGGAGGCCCAGTAGAGCTTGCCGATCATGGCGGCGCGGGGCAGCTCGGCGCCCTGCATGGCCGAGAGCGTGCGCAGGGTGTTCCACCGCATGATCTCCAGCCCGGCCCACGCCCGCACCAGGCGCTGGCGGAGCACCGGGTCGCCGATGCGCCCGTTGCGCCGGGCCACGTCGGTGACGGCCTCCAGCTCGTTCGAGAACTGCAGCTGCTGGCCGAGGGTCGAGGCGCCCCGCTCGAAGGCGAGGGTGCCCATGGCCACCTTCCACCCGTCGTTCACGGCCCCGACCACGTTGGCGTCGGCGGTGCGGGCGCCGTCGAAGAAGACCTCGTTGAACTCCGAGTCGCCGGTGACCTGGCGGATGGGGCGGATCTCGACGCCGTCCTGGCGCAGCGGCACCAGCAGGTACGACAGGCCCTTGTGCTTGGGCGCGTCCCGGTCGGTGCGGGCCAGCACGAAGCACCAGTCGGCCCAGTGGGCCAGCGAGGTCCACACCTTCTGGCCGGAGATCACCCACTCGTCGCCGTCGCGCTCGGCCCGGGTCGACACGTTGGCGAGGTCGGACCCGGCGTCGGGCTCGGAGTAGCCCTGGGACCACAGCTCGGTGCCGGCCACGATGCCGGGCAGGAACCGTCGCTTCTGGTCGTCGGTGCCGAAGGCCAGGATCGTCGGGCCGGCCAGCCCCTCGCCGATGTGGCCGAGGCGTCCCGGGCCCCGCGCCCGGGCGTACTCCTCGAACCAGATGACCTGCCGGGTGAGATCCAGGCCGCGCCCCCCGTGCTCGGTCGGCCACCCCACGCACGTCCAGCCCGCCTCGCCGAGGCGCCGCTCCCACGCCAGGCGCTCGTCGAACAGAGCGTGCTCGTCACCCGGGCCGCCCCGGCCCCGGACCTCGGCGAAGCGGCCGCGCAGCTCGGCCTCGAGCCAGGCGCGGGCCTCGGCCCGGAACGCCTCGTCCTCGTCGCTGAACCGGAGGTCCATCAGCGGTCGTCGGTGCTCGGCGGAGCCTGCGGCTAGTAGCGGAGCCCCGGCGCCCGGGTCCTGAACACGTCGGTGGCGAGCTGCTGGCCGAGCTTGGTGGCGTCCCACCGCGTCGTGGTGGTGATGGCATCACCCTCGCGCCAGCCCTCCATCAGCACGATCTGGTCACCGACGCAGCGGATGACCTGACCGGTCACGAACTGGCTCTCGTCGCTGGCCAGCCAGGCGACCAGCGGCGAGCTGGTGGCCGGGTCCATGGGGTTGAACTCGTCCTCGGGCACGTCGTCGGGCTCGATCACCTCGGGGGCGCCGGGCATGGTGCCGGTGATGCGGGTGGCACCGGCCGGGCCGATGCAGTTCACGGTGACGCCGAGCCGGTAGAGCTCGAGGCTGAGGGTCAGGGTGAACCCGGCGATGCCCATCTTGGCGGTGGCGTAGTTGGTCTGGCCGAAGTTGCCGACCAGGCCTGCGCCCGAGGTGGTGTTGATGACCCGTCCGGTGAGCGCCTCGCCCGACTTCGACCGCTCCCGCCAGTGCTTGGCGGCGTGGTGGGAGGGGGCCCAGGCGCCCTTCAGGTGCACCCGGATCACCGCGTCGAAGTCGGCCTCGCCCATGTTCCAGATGGCGCCGTCGCGGACGATGCCGGCGTTGTTGACCAGCACGTCGAGGTGCCCGTCGAGGTCGATGGCCTGCTGCACCAGGCGGCCGGCGCCCTCGAAGTCGGCCACGTCGTCGTAGTTGGCGACGGCCTCGCCGCCCCGCTCGTGGATCAGGTCGACGGTGAGGTCGGCGTCCTTGCCCGCCCCCTCGCCCGACACCGATCCGCCCAGGTCGTTCACCACGACCGTGGCACCCTGCTCGGCCAGCTCGAGGGCGTGCCCCCTGCCGATGCCGTGACCGGCCCCGGTCACGATCGCCACCTTGCCGTCGAGCATCCCCATGGTCGTCGTGCGCCTCTCTCGGTCGGGTCGTCGTGCCGTCGTCCTGACGGGTCGTCAGATTAGGTGGGGCCCCGGTCGGCTCACGATTCCGCCGGGCAGGGCCGGGACCGGGCGAGCGGCTGCGGTCCGAGCGACCGCACGTGGGCTACAGGCCCTCGGCGGCCTCGAGCTCGCGGAGGCGGCCGAACCACTCACGGGCGGTGGCGCGGTGGCCGGGGTCGTTGGCCAGGTTCACCAGCTCGTGGGGGTCCTCGGCCAGGTCGTACAGCTCGTGGTCGTGGTCCTCGAACGGGGCGTCGACGTCGAACAGCTTCGGTGCCTTCGCCGGCCCGGTGGTGGGCGACGTGCCGCCGCCCACGCCGTAGTACCGGGCGTACTTGGTGGTGCCGTCGAAGACGCCCCGGATGGCGTAGCGCAGCGGCAGGCACCGCTCGTACCAGGCGGTGTCCTGGGCGAAGAGCACCACGTCGCGCACCGAGGCGGTGGGGTCGGCCAGCACCGGCGAGAGGTCGTGGCCCCGGAAGGTGGGCAGCTCGTCGCGGTCGATCCCCCCGAACATGGCGAGGGTGGTGGCCAGGTCGACGTGGGTGGCCAGGGCGTCGCTCGTCGAGCCGGGCGGGGCGACGTCCATGCCGGCGGCCGCCTTGACGTACAGCGGCACCCGCATGATCTCCTGGTAGACGAACGGCCCCTTCGACCGCAGCCCGTGCGAGCCGCACATGTCGCCGTGGTCGGAGGTGAAGACGACGATGGTGTCGTCCCAACGGCCGCTGCGCTCGAGGGCGTCGAGCACCAGCCCGAGGTTCTCGTCGCCCCGCCGGTGCAGGTCGACGTAGTAGTCGAGGTGCCGCAGCCACAGGTCGGTGTCGCTCGGGTCCATGCGCCCGTAGAGCGAGTGCTGCTGCTCGTACAGCCACTGCCGCTGGACCGCCGGCTTGGTGTAGAGGTCGTCGCCGAAGTTGGCCGGCAGGGTGTCGTGGATCCGCTCGTAGCCGCGGTCGTAGGTCGGCAGCGGGTCGTCGTCCTTCCAGGCCGCGTACGACAGGATCGCCCGCGGCAGCTCGACCTCGGCGGCGTGCCCGGCCTGCCAGTCGGCCTGGTCGATCGGGAACCACATCACGTCGTGGGGGTTCACCAGCCCCACGGTGAGGCACCAGGGGTCGGCCATGCCGGCGTGCTGGTCGAGCCAGTCGGCGGCCTGGTGGGCGATCATCGGGTCGAACTCGGCGCCCGTGCCCGCCCAGCCCATGAAGTGCAGGTCGTTGCCCGACCAGTCGCTGAAGCCGTGGGCGTCGAGGTCGGGCGACGGCCCGAACCCCAGGTGCCACTTCCCGATGTAGGAGGAGCGGTAGCCGTGGTCGCGCAGCGCCGATCCGTAGGTGGGGATCGCCGGGTCGAGGGGCGTGTGGTAGTCGAAGATGACGTTCTCGTTCACGCCGTGCTGGGGCACGTACTGGCCGGTGACGATCGACGCCCGGCTCGGCGAGCACGGGGAGCTGTGGGTGAAGTAGTTGGTGAGCTCGATCCCCTGGTCGATCAGCCGCTGCCGGTTGGGCAGCTCGACCCCGGCGGGCAGCCAGTCGCGCTGGCGCTCCTGGTCCGAGAGCACGAACAGGATGTTCGGCCGCCGCTCGCTCACCGATCCCCTCCGAACTGCTTGCGCAGCTCGTGCTTGGGGATCTTGCCCTGGGCGTTGCGGGGCACCTCGTCGACCACCTCGAGCTGCTCCGGGACGGCCTGGGTCCGCAGCCCGGCGTCGCGCAGGAACTCCTGCATCTCGACGAAGGCGAGCGGCTCCTGCCCCTCCCGGATCGACACCACCGCGCAGGCCCGCTCCCCCGTGCGGTCGTCGGGCAGGCCGATGACGGCCACGTCGGCGACCTTGGGGTGGGTGTAGAGCAGGTCCTCGACCTCCTTGGCCGAGATGTTCTCGCCGTGGCGGATGATCACGTCCTTCAACCGGCCGGTGATCCGCACGTAGCCCTGCTCGTCGATGGTGCCGAGGTCGCCGGTGCGGAACCACCTCTCGTCGTCGAAGCCGTCGGCGTCGAGGGCAGGGTCGACGTAGCCCCGCATCAGCTGGGGGGCCTTGGCCCGCAGCTCGCCCTCCTCGTTCGGCCCGCACACGTGGCCGTCGAGGGCCACCGCCCGCAGCTGCACGCCCGGCATGGGGCGGCCCTCGGTCCCGGCCAGCTTGTCGTCAGGGTCGCGGTCGCACGCCATGGTCAGGATGGGCGCCTCGGTGAGCCCCCAGCCCGAGATGATCCCCGCTCCGCCCAGCTCGGCCTTGATGTCGTGGTGCAGCTGCGGCGGCTTGGGTGCCCCGCCCCCGGGGCAGTTGCGCAGGTCGGGGAAGATCGGCTCGGCGCCGGCCGCCCGCTGGGCGTTGAGGTAGGCGAGGTGGAAGTACGTGGCCGAGCCGGCCATGGTGACCCGCTGGCGGCTGGCCAGCTCCGGCGTGGCGGTCGGGTCGAACGCCTCGGTGATGACGTTCACCAGGCCGTACATCAGGCTGGACGCCAGCCAGATCGCCCCGGCGATGTGGGTGACCGGGAAGGCCATGAGGTTGCGGTCGCCCTGGCAGCACCGCAGGCAGTCGCACATGCCCCGGGCGGTCACGATGATGTCGCCGTCGGTGTGGGGCGCCCCCTTCGGGTCCGAGGTGGTGCCCGAGGTGTAGAGCAGCAGGCTCGTCACCTCGTCGTCACGGCTGGCCGGCGGCTCCGGCGGCGGGGGCAGGGTCGACGGGTCGCCGTCGGGCAGGGTCGGGGCGCACTCGAGCACCGCCATCGACGGGTTGGCCTCGGCCAGCCGCCCGCCCATCGCGGTGAAGTCGAAGCCCCGGAACGTGCCGGGGACGATCAGCAGCTTGGCCCGCACCTGGCTGGTCACGAACCCGAACTCGCGGTCGCGGTAGATGGGGATGATCGGGTTCTGCGCGGCACCGAGCCGGAACAGCGCACCCATGAGGACCAGGGACTCGTGCCACGTCGGCAGCGCCCACGACACCACGTCGCCGACGCCGATGCCGTGGTCGGCGGCCAGGCCGGCGGCGGCCCGCTCGACCAGGTCGCGGTACTCGCCGAAGCTCACCGACCGCCCCGCGGCGTCGACGGTCATCTCCAGGTCCGGGGTGGCATCGGCCCGCGCCGACAGCAGCTCCCAGAAGTTGCGTCCTTCGAGCATGGTCCCCTCGGTCCTCCCGTTCGGTGTGGTGACGCCGACGGCGCGGTGACGCCGCCCGGCCGGCGGCGGTGGCGCAGGCGGCGCCGGGTCAGACGAGCTCGAGCACCCCGCGGTTGAGCTTGCCGTCGTGCATGTCCTGCAGGGCCCGCTCGACGTCCTCGAGCGGGTAGGTCTGGCTGACCAGCTCGTCGAGCTTGAGCCGGCCCGCCTGGTAGAGGCGGACCAGCATCGGGATGTCGTGGTGGGGCCGGGCGGTGCCGTACCGGCAGCCGAGGATCGACTTGTCGTTGTAGAGGTCGTTGACCACGAAGCTGGCCTCGGTGCCCAGCTTGGGAACCCCGAGCAGCACGCACGAGCCGCCCCAGTCGAGGCAGGCGATCGACGTGCGGATCAGGGCGGGGTGGCCCACGCACTCGAAGGCGAAGTCGACGCCGTCGGGGCAGATCTCCTTGACCGCCTCGACCGTGTCGACGTCGGGCCCGGCGGCGATGAAGTGGGTGGCGCCGAACTGGCGGGCGGCGGCCTCCTTGGCCGGGTTGGTGTCGACGGCGATGATCGGCAGGGCGTCGCTCAGGGCCAGGCCCTGGATGACGTTCAGGCCGATGCCGCCGAGGCCGATCACCACCGCCGACTCGCCGTGGCGGGGCTTGGCCCGGTTGAACACCGCCCCGACGCCGGTGAGCACCCCGCAGCCGATGAGGCTGGCGGCGGCCAGCGGCACGTCGGGATCGATGACGACCGCCTGGGTCTCCTGCACGACGGTGTGCTCGCTGAAGACCCCGGCGTTGGCGAACTGGAAGGCCCGCTCGCCCTTCCACGTGAACGGCGCCCGCAGCTTGCCCATGGTCGATCGGCAGTGGGTCGGCTCGCCGCGGTCGCAGGCGTCGCACTGGCCGCAGTTGCCCAGGGTGGTGAGCACCACGTGGTCGCCGACCTGCACCTTCGAGACGGCGCTGCCGACCTCCTCGACCACGCCGGCGCCCTCGTGGCCGAGCACCACCGGCGGCGGGAACGGGATGGTGCCGTCGATGACGCTGACGTCGCTGTGGCACAGCCCGGCGGCGTGGATGCGCACCTTGACCTGGTCGGGCCTCGGGTCGCGCACGTCCACGTCGTCGACCACGTTCAGCTGCCCGTCCCAGACGATGGCTCTCATGTACGGCTCCTCGTGCTCGGTTCAGGCCTGCCAGGCGATGGACTGCAGCTCGCTGTAGGCGTGCAGACCGAACGACCCGCGGTCGCGCCCGATGCCGCTCTTCTTGAACCCCCCGAAGGCGGCCTCGGGGTGCTGCTGCAGGGTGTTGATGGCCACCGAGCCGCTGCGGACGCGTCGGGCCACGTGCACGGCCCGGGCGGTGTCGCCGGAGTACACGTAGCTGTTCAGCCCGTACTCGCTGTCGTTGGCCAGGGCGACCGCCTCGTCGGCGTCGTCGAAGGGCACCACCGCCACCACCGGGCCGAAGATCTCCTCGCGCACGGCGGTCATGTCCGGGGTGCAACCGACCAGCAGGGTCGGCGCCACGTAGAAGCCGGTGTCGAGGTCGGGCCGCTCGCCCCCGGCGGCCGCCTCGGCCCCCTGGTCGACGGCGCCGTGGACGTAGCCCTCGACCCGCTCCCGGTGGGCGGCGGTGATGACCGGGCCCACCAGCGTGCCCTTGTCGAGCGGGTCGCCGACCTTCATGAAGGCCGCCGCCGCCGACAGGTTCTCGACCAGCTGGTCGTGGACGCCGCGCTGCACCAGGACCCGGGTCGGGCTGGTGCAGATCTGGCCGGAGTGGAAGCCCCAGACGCTGGCGATGCCCGACCCCGCCGCCTTCAGGTCGGCGTCGTCGAACACGATGCAGGCGCCCTTGCCGCCCAGCTCCATGAGCGTCCGCTTCATGCCCCGTCCGGCCACCTCGGCGATGCGGGTGCCGACCGCGGTCGAGCCGGTGAAGCTGATCATGTCGACGTGGTCGGAGGCCACGACCTGCTCGGACGGCGGGATCTGGTCGCTCACCACCACGTTCACCACACCCGGCGGGAAGCCGGCCTCCTCGAAGGCCTCGCACATGCGGATGACCGCCAGCGGGTCCTGCCAGGCCGGCTTGACCACCACCGTGTTGCCCATGGCCAGGGCGGGGGCGATCTTGCCGGCCATGTTGGTCATCGGGAAGTTGTAGGAGGCGATGCAGGAGACCACGCCGACCGGGGCCCGGCGCACCACCGCCCCCACCACACCACCGGGCGACAGCGCGCTGCCGTCCATGACCGAGGGCGACAACGGGATCTCGTCCGGCTCGATGCGGGCGTAGCGGCGGAACCGCACCGCGGCCTGCGGCACCTGCAGGTGCTTGGCGACGCGCATCGTGGCGCCGGTCTCGGCCTGGACGAGGGGGACCAGCTCGTCGGTCCGCTTCTCGAGCACGTCGGCCACCCGCGCCAGCAGCTCGGACCGCTCCTCCTGGCTGGTGGCCGACCACGCCGGGAAGGCGTCGGCCGCTGCCGCGCAGGCCGTCTCGGCGTCGTCGACCGAGGCGTTGGGGGCGGCGCCGACCACCTGCTCGGTGGCCGGGTTCACGATGTCGTAGGTGCCGCCGCCGGCGCGGACCCACTCCCCCCCGATGAGCAGGCGGTACTCGTCGGACGGGGCGCTCACACCGTCGGACTGTAACGCGTTCTAGTTCCGCCCTCCGTCGCTCCCGGCCGGCCGAACTTGTCGCAGTTGTGGGCGTGGAGGCCGCACAACTGCGACAAGTTCCGGAAGGGGCGGCACGGCCGCACCTCCGGTCCCCGCCCGGACGCCGGCCGGAGCGCCTCTTTAGACTTGGGGCGATGACGGTCCACTCCCAGCGCTACTACGGGCCGCCGCGGCGAGGGCTGCACCCGGTCAAGAGCGACAACTTCCAGCGGGCGTCCGACGCCGAGCGCCGGGCGGTGGTCGAGCAGCTCCGGCTCAACTGCGGCGAGGGTCGGATCACCATGGACGAGTTCAGCGAGCGGGCCGAACGGGCCCTGGCCGCCACGACCGGCGGCGAGCTGCGTGGCCTGCTGGCCGACCTGCCCATCGCCGCGGTGCCACCCAGCCCCGAGCAGGTGGCCCACCGCAAGCGCACCGCCCGGCTGGCCATCGTCGTGCCCTACCTGGTCGTCAACGTGTTCCTGGTGCTGATCTGGTTCTTCGCCGAGCTCGGCCACTGGTCGGCCCGCAACTTCTGGCCCATCTGGGCGATCCTCGGCTGGGGCCTCGGCGTGGCGTTCGCCCTGCTCGGGATCAGCCGCTCCGACGGCCAGCGCTACCCCGGGACGGGCTCCGGTCCCGGTTCGCAGGCCGGCCAGCTCGGACGCTGACAGACTGTCGCCATGGGCATCCTCTCGTGGCTCGTGGTCGGCTTCGTCGCCGGGGGGCTGGCGCGGATCGCCACCGGCTCGGAGAAGCGCGGCTGCCTCGGCACCATCGTGGTCGGCGTGGTCGGCGCCCTGATCGGCGGCTTCCTCTTCAACCTGGTGTTCGTGGACAAGGACCGCTTCACCCACTTCGGGCTGGGATCGGTCCTGGTCGCCTTCGTCGGCGCCTGCCTGCTGCTGCTCCTGCTCCAGGCCATCGGCGGCGGACGCTCCCGCCGGGTCCAGCGCCGCTGACGCAACGCGGGCGGCGGCGCCGCCCCCGGCCCGGCTACTCCTCCAGGTCGAGCTTCAGCATCCGGATGGCGTTGCCTCGGACGATCTTGCGGACGACGTCCTCGTCGAGCTGCTTCATCTGCTCCTCGGCGATCTGGCGGGTGTTCGGCCAGGTCGAGTCGGAGTGGGGGTAGTCGCTCTCGTAGGTGACCCGGTCGACGCCGATCTCCTCGATCGACTGCAGGCCGTGGGCGTCGTTGAAGAAGCAGCCGTAGACGTGGCGGCGGAAGATCTCGCTCGGGGGCTCGAAGACCTTGTCGGCGACCCCGCCCCAGCCCCGGTTCTCCTCCCAGACGACGTCGGCGCGCTCGAGCACGTAGGGGATCCAGCCGATCTGGCCCTCGCTGTAGGCGATCTCGAGGTTCGGGTACCGGGTGAAGATCCCCGACATGAGCCAGTCGACCATGCTGAAGCAGGCGTTGGCGAAGGTGACGGTCGACCCCACCGCGGCGGGGGCGTCCCTCGACGTCGAGGGCATCTTCGAGCTCGACCCGATGTGCATGTTGATCGTGGTCTGGGTCTCCTCGCAGGCGGCGAAGAACGGGTCCCAGTAGCCGCTGTGCACCGACGGCAGGCCGAGGAACGGGGGGATCTCGCTGAAGCAGGTGGCGTGCACGCCTCGCTCGGCGTTGCGGCGCACCTCCTGGGCGGCCAGGTCGGCGTCCCAGAGCGGCACGATGATCAGCGGGATCAGGCGGCCGCCGGACGGGGCGCACCACTCCTCGACCATCCAGTCGTTGTAGGCCTTGACGCAGAGCAGGGCGAGGTCCTTGTCCTTGGCCTCGGTGAAGGTCTGGCCGCAGAAGCGGGGGAAGGTCGGGAAGCACATCTGGGCCTCGGTCCAGTTGGCGTCCATGTCCTCGAGCCGCTCGGGCACCGAGTAGGACCCGGGCCGCATGTCCTCGTAGGTGATGCCGCTCATGTCGACCTCGTCCCGCGGGATGCCGACCGCCGAGTCGACCCGCACCAGCGGCCGCAGCAGGTCCTCGTAGAGCCACCAGTCGGCGATCGGGCCCGCGTCACCCTCCTCGCCCATGACCGGGGTGAACTTCCCCCCGACGAAGGTGATCTCCTTGACCGGCGCCCGCACCACCCGGGGCCCGAGGTCCTGGTACGTCGACGGGAGCCGGTCGGTCCACACGGTCGCGGGCTCGATGACGTGGTCGTCGACCGAGATGATCTTCGGGAACTCCGACATGCCGGCGAGCGTACCCCGACCTGACGGACCGTCAGATGTGGGTGGGCCGGGTCCGAGGGGTCACAGGGTCACCAGAAGGGACCGCCGACCGCCGTCTCCACCGACGCGCCGGCCGCCAGGATGAGGGCCTCGGACCGGTCGGGGCCGGCCAGCTGCAGCGATGCCGGGTGAGGATCCCCGTGCGCCGTGCGGGGCGCCGGCGCCGCGCCGCCGGCGGGAACCGGGATCGGCACCACCAGCGCCGGACCACCGGCCAGGTTGATCGGCGTGGCCAGCGCGTTGGGCGCCGGAGCGGGCTGGTCGAGCGACGGCGGGAAGATCTCCGCTCCGGGCGAGGCCAGCAGGTCGACCTCGTCGAACAGCTGGGCCAGCTCCGCCCGCCACCGCTGGGCGTGGTCCCTGGCCTTGTCGGGCAGCCCGGCGGGCAGCTTGGCGGCCATCTGCAGCCGGCGGCGGACGTCGGGACCGAGCATCTCGGGGGAGCGCTCCAGCATCCAGCCGTCGGCCTCCAACGCCTCCCCCAGCGCCAGGGCCATGGCCGCCTCGCCGGCGTTGGCCCAACCGGCCAGCCGGACCTCGACCACCGTGAAGCCGACGGCGCGCAGGGCGGCGTCGACGGCGGCGTCGATGGCCGGGTGCACCTCGATGCCGCGCAGACGGCCGACCCGCAGCGACCGGGGGTCGGGGTGGCCGCGCATGGCCGAGAAGCCGGGTTCGAGCAGACCCATGCCCGCCACCACCCCGGCCACGTCGCGCGCCATCGGGCCCACCGCGTCCATCGACGGCGCCAGGGGCCAGACGCCGTCGAGCGGCACGCGGCCGTAGGTGGTCTTCAGCCCGACCGTGCCGCACCACGCCGACGGGTTGCGGATCGAGCCGAGGGTGTCGGTGCCGAAGGCCACGTCGGCCTCACCGGTCGCCACCGCCACCGCCGATCCGCTGGACGACCCGCCCGGGACCACCGCCGGGTCGAGCGGGTTGGCGGGCGTGCCGAACCAGGCGTTGACCCCGGTGCGTCCGTAGCAGAGCTCGTGCAGGTTGGTCTTGCCCACCAGCTGGGCGCCGGCGAAGCGCGCCCCCTCGAGGCAGGCGGCGTCCACCCGCGGTGGCCCGACCCGTTCGGCCCGCTCGGCCAGCACGGGCGAGCCGACCGTGGTCGGCACGCCGGCCACGTCGATGCAGTCCTTGACCGCCAGCCGTAGCCCCGGCGCCCCGCTCCCCCGGAACCGGGTGATGAACGTCGACACGGCGGCCGACGCTATTGCACGGGGCTCTCCGGGCCCGAAGGCGCCGGCGCGCGACCGGCGACGGGACGGGCCCGCTCGGTCAGCCCCCGCCGCCGAACCGCTCGCTGACCGACCGCAGCAGGGCGTCGGACTGCAGGCTCGGCAGGATGCTGCCGCCGTCGACCACCACGTTCTGGCCGGTGACGTAGGCGCTGGCGTCCGAGGCGAGGAACAGGACGACCTCGGCGACCTCGTCGGCCCGCCCGATGCGGCCGAGGGGGGTGCCCGACTCGGCGGCCTCGAGCAGGTCGGGGGTCGAGGAGACGAGCTCGGTGAGCGGGGTGTCGATCATGCCGGGCGACACGGTGTTGGCCCGGATGGTCGGGGCGTACTCGAGGGCGATCGACTGGGTCAGGGCGATGACGCCGGCCTTGGCCGCCGAGTAGGGCGCCTCGCCCCGGGTGGGCCGGACCCCGGTGAGCGAGGCGACGTTCACCACCGCCCCGCCCCCGGCCTCGAGCATCACGGGCACCATGGCCCGCACGGCGTAGAAGGTGCCCGAGAGGTTGACGTCGACCAGCCGCCGCCACTCCTTGTCCGTGTAGGTGTGCAGCGGCTTGGCCAGGCCGGTGCCGGCGCAGTTCACCAGGATCGGCCGCGACGGCGACGCGGCGCCTGCGGGGTCGGGCACGCCGTCCGGCGCGGCGTCAGGAACGCCGTCGCCATCGACATCGGGAAGGGCGGCCAGCACCGCCTCGGCGGTGCGCTCGGGGTGGCGGACGTCGGCCACCTCCGCCCGCTCGACCTCGTCGGCCACCTGGGCCAGGCGGTCGGCGTCCCGGTCGACGACGCCCACCCGCGCCCCTTCGGCGACCAGGCGACGCACCGTGGCCAGGCCGATGCCCGACGCGCCGCCCACCACCACCGCCGGTCGGCCGTCGAGCGCGCCCATCAGCGTCCCGGTCCGCCGTCGCCCGACCCGGTCGCCGGCGCCGCCCGCCGGGGGACGACCACGTTCGGCTCCTCGGTGAACACGACGGTGATGCGCTCGGAGTCGAGGAAGTTGGCCTCGTCGGCCCGCATGGCCTCGCCCGCCGGGCCGGTGAGCATGGCGGCGAAGTCGTCCCAGGAGGCGAAGGACTGGATGGCGACGCCGTCGTAGTCGGTGTCGCCGCCCCGCCGCCCCGGGATGCGGGGGTGCTGCTCGTACCGGAGGAGGTGACGGGCCAGGTCGGGCGTGTCGCGGATGAGCGGCCCGTGGTGGTCACGCCAGTAGGCGACGAAGTCCTCGTGCGACATGCCGGGCTTCCGCACCAGGAACGCGTGCAGGCTGATCATGAGGCGGTGCCTACTACGTGCCCATGGCGAGCACCTGCGGCGCTCGCTCCCGGCTCGTCGCTGGCGCTTCCCTCGCGGCACGCACAGGCCGTCGAGGACGCTCCAGCCGCCAGCGAACAGCACCACCGATGACACCCGTCAGGGCGAAGCCAGCGGCGTGCCCATGGCGAGCACCTGCGGCGCTCGCTCCCGGCTCGTCGCTGGCGCTTCCCTCGCCGGCACGCACAGGCCGTCGAGGACGCTGCGCAGGCGCCAGCCGAAGCAGCACCACCGATGACACCCATCATGGCGAAGCCAGCGCCGTCCAGGGGGCGGCGCCCGACATCACGGCCCGACATCGTGCACGACCTGGCCGCCGCGCTGGACGTGGTTGGTCCACGCGGTGCCGTCCCACCACCGCTGCTCCCACCGGCCGGACGGGTCGTCGTACCAGCCGGCCGGCTGGCGGACGTCGACGGTGGCCAAGCGGGTGGTGGCGTGGATGCGACCGGAGCCGACGCCCCACACGGGCGGGTGCCAGACCACCTCGGTGACGCAGCCGGGCATGACCTGGACGCTGGTCGCGGCCCGTCCGACCGGCCGTCGCGCCCCGGCCCAGACCTCGACGTGGTGCACGCCGGGCAGGACCGACACGGTGGAGCGACCCCAGCGCCCGGGTCGCGGCTCGCCGCCGTCGATGGTGAAGCCGGGCGCGAGCCAGCGCAGCGGAAAGGCCAGGACCGGACGGGCGGCCACCACCTCGATCGACGCACCCGGGTCGGACGCGCCGTACGGCCCGTCGGCGCTGCTCACCCGTTGAACCAGTGGCCGGCGTTGACGCCGATCATCTGGCCGGTGACCGGCCGCGACAGGGCGGACGCGAAGAACACCGCGGTGCCGGCGATCTCCGCCGAGTCGGGCAGGTAGCCGAGGCAGGTCTCGCCGGCGACCTCGTCGTAGACCTCCTGGGGGGTGATGCCCCGCTCCTTCGCCTGCTGCTCGAAGAACCACTCGACCGGCCGACCCCAGATGTAGCCGGGGTGCAGGGCGTTGACCCGGATGCCGGCGGGACCGAGCTCCTTGGCCAGGGTCTTGGTCACGGTGGCCAGCGCGCCCTTCGACGCCGCGTAGGCGCCCCACCCGGCCTCGATGCGCTGGGTGCTCATGGTGTTCACCATGATGATCCGCCCCTCGCCCCGCTCCTGCATGGCCGGCGCCACCGCCCGGACCATGTTCAGGGCGCCGAAGAGGTTGACGTCCATGGTCCGGCGCCAGTCGTCGAGGTCGGCGTCGAGCAGGCGGGAGAAGTCGCCGTTGTGGAAGGCGTTGTTGACCAGGACGTCGATGCCGCCGAGCTCGGTCGTGGCCCGGTCCGCCAGCGCCCGGCAGGCGTCGGCGTCGGCGATGTCGCAGGGCACCGGCAGGGCGCGGCCGCCGAGCTCCTCGACGGCCGACGCGACCCGGGCCAGCTTCTTCTCGGTGCGGCCGCCCAGCACCACGTCGGCGCCCTCCCGGGCGAAGGCGAGCGAGATGTCGCGACCCATGCCGGGGCCGATGCCCGACACGATCGCCACCTTGCCGTCCAGCAGTCCCACGCTCTCGACCTCCTCGTCGGCCTCGTGCCCGCCAGCCTCGCGCCCGCCGCCGCCGTGCCCGTCGGCGGTCAGACGGCGTCCAGCAGCGGGATGACCTCGTCGCCGAAGAGCTCGATCTGCTCGACCAGCTCGTCGCAGGAGCGCGAGCGCAGCCGGACCTGCACCTGGCCGGCGCCGACCGAGCCGAACTTGGTGAGCACGTGGGCGATCTTCTCGGGCGGACCGCTGAGGCACGGACCCACGTCCCAGCCCGGCTCGCCCACGTGGACCGAGCCGGCCAGCGCGCCGACGTCGAAGGCCTCCGGCTGCCCGGCGGCGGCCCGATCGGCCCGGAGCTGCTCGACCAGCTCGGGTGTCGTCGGCCCCTGCGGCAACCAGCCGTCGCCCCGGCGGGCGGCCCGGCGCAGGGCGGCCGGCGAGGACCCGCCGACCCAGATCGGCGGCCCGCCGGGTTGCACCGGTCGGGGGCGCGCACCCAGGTCGGCGAAGGTCCAGGTCGCGCCGTCGACGGCGGGGAACTCCTCCGCGAAGCAGGCGCGGAGGGCGTCGAGGGCCTCGTCGAGCAGGGCGCCCCGGCGGGCGAAGTCGACCCCGAGGACGGCGAACTCCTGCTCGACGTGACCGGCCCCGACGCCCAGGATCATGCGCCCCCCGGACACGACGTCGAGGGTCGACCAGGCCTTGGCCACCTGCAGCGGGTGGCGGTAGGCGGGCACGGTGATGTGGCTCAGCAGGCGCACGCGCTCGGTGATGCCGGCCAGCCAGCCGAGGGTGGCCACGGTGTCCCACCACTCGGTGCTCATGGCGTCGGCGCGCTGGCGGGGGATGGCGACGTGGTCGCACACCGCCACGTACCAGAACCCGGACCGGTCGGCCGCCCGTGCCACCCGACCGAGCTCCTCGGCCCCCGCTCCGACCTCCCACGGCTCGACGTAGATCGAGCTCTGCGACTGCACCGGGAGCTGGAGGCCGACGACCAGTCGGCCGGCGGGGAGGACCGCGGTCATGGAGGCGTCACGCTGCCAGGTCGGCCGGGGACGGGCAAGGAGCTCCCGTCCCGGTCAGGCCGGGGGACGGGACGCCGGCGGCTTCTGGCCGGTGACCGCGGTGAAGATGATGCGGGCCATCGAGGCGCGCAGGTCGGCGGTGCGCACCCCCCAGAACTCGAAGCCGAAGCGGTGGGCCGAGACGTGGGCGAGCATCGCGACCAGGACCCCGGCGGTCGCCATCGCGTCGACGTCGCCGGGCAGCCTGCCGGCCGCCTGGTGCTCGGCGATGACCTCGGCCAGGGCGTTGTTCGTGTCGTTCAGCAGCCGCGACCGGATGTTGGCGAACCGGCCGTCGCCCTCGCCGGTGGCCAGGTCGACGACCCGGACCGCGGCGTGGTGCTGCTCCCAGAAGCCGATGAAGGCGTCGGCCAGCTCGGCGGCGGCGGCGTAGCCCTGCCTCCCCCGCCAGGTGGCGGCGCGCACGATGTCGGAGAAGCGGTGGCGCTCCTCGACCATCTCCTCGGCCAGCACCAGGACGGCCGATTCGACGTCGGCGAAGTACTGGTAGAAGGTCGCCGGCGAGGTCCCCGCCTGACGGGCGATGTCGACCACCTTGAGCTCGCGGTAGCTCGTGGTCTTCAGCATCTCGGAGGTCTCGTCGAGCAGCCGCTGGCGGGTCGCCCGCCCCCGCCGCCCCGGGGTGCGGCCGTCGGCGGCGCGCGGCTCGGGCGGCTCGGGCGCCGCGCCGGTCAGCTCGACCTCCGCCCGCTCGGTCACCTCAGGACTCGTCGTCGGCCGGCGGGCGGTAGCAGGCGACCAGCAGCCCGATGCCGCCGACCAGGCCGAGCACCAGCGAGATCGCCAGCCCCCGGTTGGGCAGGAAGGCGGAGTCGAACTGGATCGCCTTGTCGAGCGAGTACCGGCCGGGACCGGTGGTGGCCACGCTCACCCCGATCAGGGCGACGATCATGTTGTACTCCCACCCGTCCTTCACGATGAAGAAGCCGTTCTTGCGGTGCACCGTGTAGCCGGCGACCAGCATCTGGCCCACGAAGGCGGCCCCGGCGAAGGGCGTGAGCAGCCCGCAGGCGAAGCACAGGCCGGCCCCCAGCTCGACCGTCGCCGCCAGCACGGCGTGGATGCGGCCGTCGGGCTTCATGCCCATGCTGTCGAACCACCGGGCGGTGCCGGGGATCCGGCCCCCGCCGAAGAACTTGTTGTAGCCGTGGGCGGCGAAGGTCAGGCCGACCACGACCCGCAGGATCAAGAGGCCGAGGGACGGATCTCCGGGGGTGAACACCTAGGGCTCCTCGCTGCCGCTGACGACGGTGCCGTCGCCCGTCGACGGTTCGACGGGTCCCGCCAGGCGGTCCCGCAGCTCGAACTTGCGCACCTTGCCGGCCGCGTTGAGGGGCAGCGCGTCGACCACCACCACCCGGCGCGGCACCTTGAAGTTGGCCATCTGCTCGCGGGACCAGGCCACCACCTCGTCGGGGTCCACCACCCGGTCCCGGGCGGCGACCACGAACGCGCACCCGACCTCGCCCAGCCGCTCGTCGGGCATGCCCACCACGGCCGCCTGGGAGATGTCCGGGTGGCGGACGAGCGCCGCCTCGATCTCGGCCGGGTAGGCGTTGAAGCCGCCGACGATGAACATGTCCTTCTTGCGGTCGGTGATGGCCACGTAGCCCCGGTCGTCCATGACACCCACGTCGCCGGTGTGCAACCAGCCGTCCCGCACGGTCTCGGCGGTCTGCTCCGGGTCCTCGAAGTAGCCCTGCATGACGTTGTAGCCCCGCACCACGATCTCGCCCGGGGCGCCCCGCTCGAGCTCACGACCGTCGTCGTCGACGATGCGGACCTCGATGCCCGGCATGGCCCGGCCCGAGGTGGTGGCGATGGTCTCGGCGTCGTCGTCGGCCCGGCACATGGTGGCGAAGCCGGTGCCCTCGGAGAGGCCGTAGGCGGTCACGACCGTCTCGAACCCCAGTCCGGTGCGCATCTCCTCGACCAGCGACACGGGGATGGCGGCCGCACCGGTCACCGCCAGGCGCAGCGGCGAGGCGGCGAGCTGCTCGCGGTCGGGGTGGTTGAGCATGGTCTGGTAGATGCTCGGCGCCCCCGGGAGCATCGACACCTGCTCGGTCATGACCCGCTCGACGATGGCCGGCACCTCGAACACCGCCAGCGGGACCATGGTCGCCCCGGTCACCAGGCAGGCGAGGATGCCGGCCCGGTAGCCGAAGCTGTGGAAGAAGGGGTTGACGATCAGGTAGCGGTCGTCGCTGCGCAGCCCGACGATGTCGGCCCAGGTGGTGACCGCCCGGATCGACTGCCCGTGGCAGCAGACGACGCCCTTCGGGTGGCCGGTGGTGCCCGAGGTGAAGAGGACGTCGCACACCGAGCCCGCCTCGAGCGCGTCGGTGCGGACGGCGACCTGGTCCGGCCCGGCACCGGTGGCGCAGCCGATCAGGTCGGCCCACGACAAGGTGCCCTCCGGCGCCGGGTCGGCTCGCAGCACCACGATCTGCTCGAGGGCGGCCAGCCCGGCGACCGGGCGGTTGGGCTGGCCGGCATCGGCGCCGGAGCCGCCCATGGCCGCCCGCAGCATGGTGACGTAGTCGTTGCCCAGGAAGCCGTCGACGGTGACGAGCATCCGGGCCCGGCTCCGCTCGAGGATGTAGCCGGCCTCGGCGCCCTTGAAGCGCGTGTTGAGCGGCACCAGCACCGCGCCGACCTGCTGGAGCGCCACCAGCACGACGACCCACTCCCAGATGTTCGGCACCCAGATGGCGACCCGGTCGCCGGGGTCGATGCCGAGCGCCACCAGGGCGCGGGCGACCCGCTCGACCTCGGCGTCGAGCTGACGCCAGGTGAAGCGGTGCTCGCCGTCGACCAGCGCCTCGTGCTCGTCGAAGCGCTCGACCGCCGACGCCCAGAGGGCCGGGATGGTCGGCCACCGCCGGTCGCCGCGGAGGTCGCCGTCGGCGTCGCGCTGCAGATCGTCGACGGCCCAGCTGCTCACTCGGTGGCCTTCCACGCCGCGAGGACCGCGTCGGTCGTGGTGACCGTGGCCAGCAGGGCGAGGGTGTTGTCGATGACGGCGTCGGCGTAGTCGGCCGGGAGGCCGGCCACCGCGTCTCGGGGCACCACGACCTGGTAGCCGAGGTTCACCGCGTCCATCACCAGGTTGGTGATGGCGACGTTCACCGACACCCCGGACACCACCAGGGTGGTGACCCCCAGGTTGCGCAGCACCGGATCGAGGTCGGTGCCGGCCATGGGGCTCAGGCCGTGGAGCCGGGTGAGCACCAGGTCGTCGGGCTCGGGCCCGAGCTGGGGCAGGACCTGGACCTCGGGGCTGCCCGGCAGCAGGGCGACCGGGGAGTGGCGGACGCCGAGGAACAGCCGGCAGTTGGCGTTCGAGCCCCGGCCATCGGCCCGGCGCCCGGCGGTGGCGTGGATCACCTGGGCACCCGCGGCGCGTGCCGCCACGCACAGCCGCGCCGCGTTCGGCACGGCGCTCCGCTGCGCGGCAGCGGCCAGCTCCGGCAGGGCCGACGGCTCGCCGACGACCCCCCGCTGGAGCTCGGAGGTGACCACCGCCGTGTGCGCCGTCGCCACCAGTTCGGCGAGGTCGACGGGCATCGGGCCGACCCTACCCGAGCGGGTCTGACGGACCGTCAGGAACCGAGGCCGGGACCGAAGGGACCGAGCACCATCCGGGCGGCTCCGGGTCGTCCACTACCTTCCCCGCGGTGCCGTCGTCGCCGAGTGCGCCCGAGCGCGCCGCCGGCGAGCCGCCGCTCGCCGCCGCACCGGCGCCCCGCTGGTGGCGGCCGGGGCTGGTCGCGCTGGCGGCGGTGGCCGCCGCGGTCGCGGTGGCGTGCAGCGCTCTCGTGTTCCCCTACCTGAGCACCAACAGCGACGAGGGCAGCTACCTCACCCAGGCCGAGTCCCTGGCCGCCGGCCACCTGCTGACCCCCGCCCCGTCGACCGCCACCAGCGCCTTCCGCCCGTGGCTCGCCGTGCAGCGGGACGACCGGTTCGTGTTCAAGTTCACCCCGGCCGAGGCCGGGCTGCTCGGCGCCTCCATCTTCGTCTTCGGCTCGGCCGTGCCGGCCCTGGCGGTGGTGGCGGCGGGGACCGCGGTGCTCCTGGCCCTGCTCGTCGTCGCCCTCGGGGGCTCGCACCGGGCGGGCCTCTTGGCCGGTGCCCTGCTGGTGCTGAGCCCGGCCTGGATCGTCCAGTCCGGCACCTACCTGCCGTACCTCCCCGGCCTGGGCCTCCTCCTCGCCACCACCCTCCTCGGCGCCACGGCGGCGGCCCGCCGGCGGCCGGGGTGGATGGTGGCCGCCGGGGCGGTCTGGGGCCTCGCCTTCTTCAGCCGGCAGTTCGACGCGGTGCTCATGCTGGCGCCCGTCGCCGCCGGCACCTGGACCGGCTGGCGCCGGCGCGGCGCCGACGGGGCAGAGCCGGGCGCGACCTCCGCCGCGCCGCCGCTGCGCCTGCTGGCCGGAGCGGCGGTCGCCTTCGCCGTCGGCGCGCTGCCGTTCCTGGTCGTGCTCGGCGCCTACGACCACGTGGCCACCGGATCGGTGACCAAGCTCCCGTTCAACCTGCTGGAGTCGACCGACACCATCGGCTTCGGTCCCCACCGGGTGCAACCGCCGGACCACTACCTGGACTACACGCCGAAGGCGGCCGTCCACGCCGGCATCCTCAACGCCGGTGACCTGGTGCGGACCGTCGCCGGCAGCGCCCTGCTGGTCGGGATCGCCGCCTACGGGCTGGCGCGGGAGCGCCGGCTGCCCGGGCGATGGGCCTTCCTCACCCTCGTCGTCGTCTGGTTCGGCGGCTACTTCTTCTTCTGGGGCTCCTACGCCATCACCGTCCTGTCGGACGTGAACACCTACCTCGGGCCGATCTACTACGTGCCCGCCCTCGCCGGGGTGGTGGCGGCCGGGGCGGTGAGCCTCGACCGGCTCGAGCGCCGCCGGCCGGCGCTGGGCCGCTCGCTCGGCGCCCTCGTGCTGGTGGCGTCGATCGTGGCCGCGGCACCGGTCCTGGCCGACGACCTGCACCGCACCGACCAGCGCACGGCCGTGGTCGGGGTCCTCGACCGCGAGGTCCCCGCCGACCGGCCCACGCTGCTCCTGGTCGACCCGGTGCAGGGCCCGTACGTCGGGCACCCGCTGGCCTTCCTCCGCAACGGGCCGGCCTACGACGGGCGCCGCCTCGTGGCGGTGAACGACCCCGCCACCGACTTCGCCCTCCTCGACGCGAACCCCAGGCGCAGGCCCTATTTCGTGTCCCTCGTCAAGATCGACCCGAAGCCGGCGGTGCGGGCGGTGGTGGAGCCGGTGCGCCGCTTCCGCGCCCCGACCGTCGAGCTGCGCTTCGAGGCGCCGGCCGTCCCGCCCGGGTGGCGGCGCACGATCAGCATCAGCCGGGGGCCCCACCCCGAGGTGTCCTTCCCGTCGAGGGCGACCGAGGTCGCGCTGCGGGTGACCGCCGGGCCCGGGGGCGTGGCCGTCACCGACGCCGACGGACGTCCCCAGGCCCCGACGCCGGGTTCGATCCCGTCCTCGGTGGTGGCGATCCGGTTCCGAGACGTCGACCCCGCCGGTCGGGTGCACGACGGCGAGCGCCGGGTGCCGGTCCGCTACGTCGACGGCACGACCGAGGTGCTCCTGCCCGGCGAGCTGTTCACCGACGGCCTCGCCTCCCGGGTCACGGTCGTCGCGTCGAACCCGGCCGGCTGACCCCCGGACCGAGGGGCGGCCAGCGCTCCGGCGGCGCTGCCCGACGCGGCGACGGGTAGAATCTGACGACCCGTCAGGTCTTCGTCCCCAGGAGCCCCCATGACCGAGTCGACGCCCCGTGAGCTGCCGAAGATCATCAGCGTCGACGACCACGTGGTCGAGCCCCCGCACGTCTGGCAGGACTGGCTCCCCGAGAAGCACCGGGAGGCCGGCCCCCGGGTCGAGCGGCGCGGCATCGGCGGCATGAAGCACGTCGGCGGCGGCCAGTACGAGCAGAGCTTCGACCCCGACGGGCGCCAGGCCGACTGCTGGGTGTTCGAGGACCTCGTCTACATCCACAAGCGCCACGTGGCCGCCGTGGGCTACAGCCGCGACGAGATGACCATGACGCCGATGACCTACGACGAGATGCGGCCGGGGTGCTACGACCCCGCGGCCCGCGTCGAGGACATGGAGATGAACTGGGTCGAGAAGTCGCTCTGCTTCCCGACCTTCCCCCGCTTCTGCGGCCAGACCTTCACCGAGGCCAAGGACCACGAGCTGGGGCTCGCCTGCGTGAAGGCCTACAACGACTGGATGGTCGAGGAGTGGTGCGGCGACTCCGGCGGTGCCCTCATCCCGCTGATCATCGTGCCGCTCTGGGACGCCGAGCTGGCTGCTGCGGAGGTGCGCCGCAACGCCGAGCGGGGCGTCCACGCGGTGTGCTTCAGCGAGATCCCGCCACACCTCGGGTTGCCGTCCATCCACTCGGGGTTCTGGGACCCGTTCTTCGCGACCTGCGAGGAGACCGACACCTGCATCAACATGCACATCGGCTCGTCGTCGCGGATGCCGGCGACCTCCGGGGACGCCCCGGTGGCGGTGGCCGCCTCGCTCAGCTTCAACAACGCCATGGCGTCGATGAGCGACTGGCTGTTCAGCGGCAACCTGGTCAAGTTCCCGAACCTGAAGCTGGCCTACAGCGAGGGCCAGATCGGCTGGATCCCCTACATCATCGAACGGGTCGACGACGTGTGGCGCGAGCACCGGGCGTGGGGCGGGGTGAAGGACCTGATCCCGGAGCCGCCGAGCACCTACTACTACAGGAACATCTACGGCTGCTTCTTCCGGGACCGCCACGGCATCGTGAGCCTGGACGTGGTCGGTGAGGACAACGTCACCTTCGAGACCGACTACCCCCACACCGACTCCACCTGGCCCGACACCCGCCAGGTGGCCGAGAAGCTGATGGAGGGCGTGTCCGACGAGGCGGTGCACAAGATCATGCGCGGCAACGCCGAGCGCATGCTGAGCCTGCACTAGCTGGGCGCCGCCCCACGGGCGGCGCTGGCTTCGCCTCGACGGCTCGCATCCACCGGCATCCACCGAGCTGCTCCGCCTGGCGGCTGCGCAGCACCACCGCGCCGCACCACCGGGCGCCGCCCCACGGGCGGCGCTGGCTTCGCCTCGACGCCTCGCATCCACCGAGCTGCTCCGCCTGGCGGCTGCGCAGCACCACCGCGCCGCACCACCGGGCGCCGCCCCACGGGTGGCGCTGGCTTCGCCACCGGGCGCCGGACCCGGTCGACCACGTCGGGCCGGCGGGCTACAGTGCTCGTGACTCGAAGGCGGGTCGATCACAGCGGGACGAGCGACGACTCGTGCAGGGCCCTCGGTCCGAGGGTTCGCGGCACGCACGAACGTCGACTGGACGAGAGGTCTCTGCGACCTCCCATCGCAGCGCGTCCCGCTGCGCCCCGGCCGAGCACCACGGCTGCTGGAAGGAGGTGATCGACGGGAACGACGGCACGACTCGGGGGGGTGACGAGGTCTCGTGACCAGACGCGGGGACCACGTCCAGATCTTCATCTCCACCACACACACCATGAAAGGCGGGAACATGCATCGATTCACCAAGCTGCTCTGCGGAGCGGCCTTCGCCACGGCGGTCACCCTCGGGGGCACCGTCGGCACCGGTTCGGCGGCCAATTCGCCGCAGCGGTTCCGGGTCGTCGAGAACGACCTGAAGGACGGCTACGGCACGCAGCAGAACAACAGCTGGTACCGGGAGGACACCCGGCCGGGCGGCAGCGTGAGCCTGACCCAGCACCTCGTCGGGAGCAGCGACGGCTTCGACGGGCCGGAGGGCTTCAACGGCAACGGGGCGTTGGCGCTCACGACCAACAACACGAACTACGCCAAGGCGCAGCTCATGAACCACAACCTGCAGGGGTCGCCGCTCGGCGACGTGACCGCCCTCGACTACTGGACCTACCAGTCCTCGACCAGCGGCTCGGCGGTCGACGCCCCCTCGTACCAGCTGAAGATCGACCTCGACGGTGACCTCTCCACGACCGACGACCAGACGACGCTCGTGTACGAGCCGTACTGGAACGACGCCGAGGGCCCGTCACCCCAGCAGCCGCTGGCCCCCGACGTGTGGCAGCACTGGGACGCGACCGCCGGTGACTGGTGGTCCTCCAAGCAGATCACCTGCGGCGAGTTCAGCGTCGCTCCCGGGGCGGGGGGTCCCCCCTTCACCCGACCGTCGGAGGTCGCCCAGAACTGCACCGGCGCCCAGGTCGTCGCCTTCGGCGTGAACATCGGCAGCTACAACCGCAACACCATCGTCGCCACCGACGGGCTGCACATCGCCACGTCGACCGACGACTTCACCTACGACTTCGGGCCGAAGTAGGAGCACCAGCGCCCAGGACGGGGAGCGGGTCGCCCGACCCCTCCCCGTCCGGCGACGAAAGGGATGACGTCTTGCAGCTCCTGAGCACGCCGTGGTTCGAGCGGGCCCGGCTCCTGGCCGACGGGCCCGTCGCCGGGTCCGAGGTCGCCTACCGCCTCCAGTTCGAGGCCGACGGCGTCCGGTGGCACCAGGTGGTCGAGGCCGGCGTCATCACGGCGTGGGCGCCGGGGGACCTCCCCGGGGCCGACCTGGAGATCCACCTCACCGGCGCCGTCGCCCGCCGGGTGCACCTCGGCGGGGCGAGCGGCACCGACGCCCTCGCCGCCTCGTGGGTCCGCAAGCCGGGCTGCGCCAAGCAGGCTCCCCCGCCGATCGACATCCGGGCCCGACCCGAGCTCGACCGGCTGCCCGAGGTCCCCGAGGCCACCCTCACCGTCCAGTACCACTTCACCGAGGGCCCGTTCGGAGCCGTGGACTTCTGGTGGCGGTTCGTCGACGGCCGCTCGCACGCCATGGGCTGGGGCCGAGGTCCCGATCCGGATGTCTCGGTGTGCATCCCGTTCCGGCACATGGCGGCCGTGCGGGCCGGGAAGATGTCGATCTACGAAGCGCTCGAGGGCGGGGTCGCGTCGACGGCAGCGTCGGGCCGCTGATGCTGCTGGCCGGACTGCAGGAGAGCCCCGAGCTGCACGAGGCCGAGCTGGCCTGCGGGCCGGCCGGCGAGGTCCTCTCGATGCTCGGGGCGGTCACCAACGACGACCGGTACCGAGCCGTGCTGAAGCGGCTCGCGGTCGAGACCCGATGAGCACGACGTCGGCGCTCGAGTCGTTCCCGGAGACGGCCCGGATCCTCGAGGAGGACGTCGACGAGGGCTACTTCACGAAGGGGGCCCAGATCGCGGTGGAGGTCGACGGCCGACCCGCCCTGTCCCTCGCCCTCGGCGACGACGGCCGGGGCAACCCGGTCCAGCTCGACACCGTGTTCCGCGTCTACTGCACCATCAAGCCGGTCACGGCGCTGGCCGTCGCCCGCCTCGTGGACGACGGAATCCTCGAGCTGGACGCGCCGCTGGACCGCCACCTGGACGACTTCGCCGCGCTGTCCGACGGCGAGGTGGCGCTGCGCCACGTCCTCGCCCACACCGCCGGTCTGCACCGGCCCATGGCCATCGAGCTCGAGCTCATGCCGCCGGACAAGCGCCCAGGGTTCCTGCGGACGGTCGAGCGGCCCATCGGGTGGAAGGTCGGCGCCCAGGCCGGGTACAGCGAGTGGTTCGGCTGGCACGTCCTCGGCTGCCTGATCGAGCGGGTGACCGGCGAACCGCTGCGGGACCACCTGCGGACCTCGGTCATCGAGCCGCTCGGCCTGACCGACACCTGGATCGGGATGACCGACGACGAGTACCGGGCGACGGTCGGGCGCATCGGCCTGAACCACGACATGCGCCTCCTCCAGCCGTACCCGCTGCTGCTCGAACGGGGGCGCCGCATGTGCACCGAGGTCAACCCGGCGCACGGCGGCTACAGCACCGCCACCGACCTCAGCCGCTTGTACGGGGCGATCGTCGGGCAGTTGACTGGAGCAGGTGACGACCGTCTGGCATCGGCCGAGACCCTCCGGCGGTTCACCCGGAGCGCTCGTCCTCCCCTGTACGACCGGGTGCTCGACCGCGAGTGCGCCTACGGGCTCGGCTTCATGACCGAGCTGCACGGCCACGCCTTCGGCGCCAGCCCGTCCGAGCAGGCGTTCGGCCACAGCGGCAACGTCGGCTCCTCCTTCGCCTGGGGCGATCCGGCCGTCGGGCTCGCCGCCGCCGTCGTCTACAACGGGGTGGTCGACCCCGAGTCGGCCCTGCTGCGCCGGCCGAGCCTGGTGCGGGCGGTCCACGACGACCTCGCCCACCGGTGCCTGCTCGACGACGCCGAGGCGGGCGCAGCCGAGGAGGCGTCCGGAGGCGGCGCGACCGGTGCGGGCGGCGGGCCCGGCAGCGACCCCGAGCCGCCCCCGCGACGCCGGTTCGGCCGGCGCTCGCGGTAGGCGCCGGACGCCGGTCCGCCGCGCCGGACGTGAGCGAGCGGCCCGTCGTACCCGACCGCTCGTCCGCCTCACCGGTGCCGACCGGGGTGATCGACGCCCCGCCGGCGTCGGTCAGCCGGCGGCGGTCAGCTGGTGGCGGTCAGGTCGGCGAGGATCGAGCCGCCGTTGCCCTGCTGGATCAGGGTCTGCACCACCTTGATGCCACCGGCCAGCTCCTGGTTGATGAAGCAGTCGGCGCCGAGCGGCAGGGCCGGTTGGAAGTCGGTGGTCGCCTGCACGCCGTTCAGGCTGCTGCTGGTGGCGGTCAGGGTCTCGTCGAGCTCGGTGCCGCCGTTGCAGATCAGGCCGACCTTGATGCTGCTCCCGGCCAGCGAGCCCGGGAGGTGCAACGTCAGCTTCACCGACACGTACTGGTTCACCCGGAAGGTCGGGGTGCTGTAGGTGTCGGCGCCGTGGCTGAAGCCCAACCACCCTCCGACGGTATCGATGGTGCTGCCGAGCGAGCACGCGGACAGCATCAGGATCGGCAGGACCATCAAGGCCAACCTGCTCCGACCGCTCAGTCGGCGACGAGTAGGAGCGTCGAGGTGCTGCATCTGGTTCCCCCCCGGGTTCGTGGACAGCGCCATGACACTAGTCACATTGGGGCGATTGGTCGGAAATGCTGACCTCCGTCGTCGAGGAGGCGGCCACCCGGTTCGGGGACACCCCGGCGTTCGTGGCGGCGGACGGTCGCCCGACCTCCTACACCGAGCTGCTCCAGCGGTCCGTGCGGGCCGCCGACGGCCTGGCCGCCGCCGGCGTGCGCACCGGCCAGGTCGTCGCGCTGACCCTGCCCTCGGTCGTCGAGTACGTCGTCGCCTACCTCGGCGCCGCCCGCCTGGGCGCCGTCACCGCCGGCATCAACCCCCGGCTGGCCGCGGTGGAGCGGGAGCGGTGCCTGGCCGTGGCCGGACCCGCCCTGGTCGTCGAGTCGATCGAGCAGGTGCGCGACCTCGAGCGGCAGGGGGACCGATCGGCCGGGCACCGACCGGACCGATCCGGCGAGCACCCGCCGGTCGGGCCGGACGCCCCGGTGGCCGTGGTGTTCACCTCCGGTACCACCGGCCAGCCCAAGGGCGCGACCTTCACCGGGGCCCAGCTGGCCGCCGTCACCCGCATCGACGTCGCCGATCGCTGGGGGGACGGCACGCCGCTGCCGATGCTGGCCTCGACCCAGTTCGCCCACGTCGGCTTCATGACCAAGCTGGCCTGGTACCTCCGGCTGGGTGCCACCACCCACCTGCTGCAGACGTGGCGCAGCCGCGACGTGCTCGACCTGGTCGAGCGGGCCGGCATCCGCACCCTCGGCGGCGTGTCGGCCCAGCTCGCCCTGCTCCTGCCGCGACCCGACCTTCGACGAGCACGACCTGTCGTGCGTCGAGCTGATCGTCATGGGGGGCGGACCCTCCCCGCCGGCCCTGGTGGCCGAGGCCCGCCGACGCTTCGGCGCCGGCTACTCGATCCGCTACAGCTCGACCGAGTCCGGCGGCGTGGGCACCGGCACCGACCCGGACGCCGACGACCACGAGGCCATGCACACCGTCGGACGGCCGCGGGGCGGCGTCCAGCTGTCGGTGCGCGACGAGGAGGGTCGGCCGGTGGCCGTCGGCGAGGCGGGCGAGGTGTGCCTGCGCTCCGGCGCGGTGATGTCCGGGTACTGGAACGACCCGGACGCCAGCGCCAGGGCCCTCCGGGACGGGTGGCTGCACACCGGCGACGTCGGCCACCTCGACCCCGCTGGCTGCCTGGTGCTGGCGGGCCGGCGGTCCGACCTCTACATACGCGGCGGGTACAACGTGCACCCCGAGGAGGTCGAGGCGGTGCTCGGGAGCCATCCCGACGTCGGTCAGATCGCCATCGTGCCCGTGCCCGATCCGGTCATGGGCGAGATCGGTGCGGCCGTGGTGGTGGCCCGCGACCCGGACCGGCCACCGGAGCTGGACGACCTGCGGCGGTTCGGCGCCGAGCGGCTGGCCGCCTTCAAGCTCCCGGAGCGCCTGGTCGTCCGATCCGAGCTGCCGGTGACGCCCATGCAGAAGCTCGACCGTCGAGCGCTCCGGGGCGAGCTCAACGGGCGCGACCCGGGCGGCGCCGACCGGGCCGGCTGAGCCTGACCGACGAGGGGCGAACCGGACACCACGCCCCGAAGCGGGCGATCCGGGCTGGGCCATCCGACCCTTTCGCACCGGGTGACCGTTCAGCACCTGGTGACCGGGGTCGATGGCTGCCAGCATGGGAGCGCACGCGGCGACCACGAGGCGGCGTCACCGCGTGCTGGCGCGGGGCCGCCACCGCGTCCGGCGAGCCCGGCGGCGGACCATGGTCCTGGCCGCCGCGCTCGGCGTCGGTGCCCTGCTCGGCAGCCTGGCGACCACCAGCTGGGCTCCGCACGCCGAGGCGACCGTCGGTGTCGACGACTACCCCCGCATGGCGGTGGGCAGCGTCGACCCCTGGCGGTTCATCGCCGGCTACTGCACCTCGTTCGTGGCCTGGCGGCTCAACGACGACAACCACGTGGCCTTCACCAACGGCATGGGCGGTGGCTGGTTCGGCAACGCCACCACCTGGGCGGACAACGCCCGCAACCTCGGCTACCGGGTCGACGGCAACCCGGCGGTCGGCGCGGTCGCCCAGTGGACCGGCGCCGACATGCCCTCGAGCGGCGGGCTCGGCCACGTGGCGTGGGTCAAGCAGGTCAACGCCGACGGGTCGGTGGTGGTCGAGGAGTACAACTACTTCCAGCGCTTCACCTACGACCAGCGGGTGACCCGGGCGCCGCGCTACATCCACCTCAAGGACCTCGGGTCGATCCCGCCGCCGTCGACGGCGCCGCCCACCACCGCTCCGCCGACCACCTCACCGGTCGATCCCCGCAAGGAGTCGGCGCCGGTCCCCGTGCCGTTCAGCACCTGGGCCGCCTTCCTGTGGGTCCAGTACCGCGACGCGTTCGGTCGGGGCCCGACCACCGACGAGTTCGCCTTCTGGGACGACCGGCTCGGCAGCGGGGTCGAGGCGCCCGACGACTTCACCCGCCAGCTCATCGAGAGCGGCCCGAAGCCGGGGGCGCTCGGGCCGGTGATCCGCCTCTACACCGCCTACTTCCGCCGGGCCCCCGACAGCAACGGGATCGCCTACTGGCTCGGCCGCTACCAGTTCGGCATGCCCCTCGGCGACATCTCGAGCGCCTTCGCCCTGTCGCCGGAGTTCCTCGCCACCTACGGCAACCTCGGCCCCGCCGGGTTCGTCAGCCAGCTCTACGCCAACACCATGGGCCGGACCCCGGATCCCGGCGGCCTCGCCTTCTGGGTGGACGAGCTGGTCAGCGGTCGGCGCTCGCCCGGCGACGTGGTGGCCGCCTTCTCCGAGTCGGACGAGTTCGTGTTCCGCTCGGCGCCCTCGACCGAGGTCACCGTGATCTACGAGGCGATGCTCGACCGGGCCCCGGACCCGGGTGGTTGGGCCTACTGGTCAGCGGTGCTCCCGACCGGGCCGGGCACCGTGCCGGCGCTGATCGGCGCGGTCCGCACCTCGCCCGAGTACCGGGCGCGGGCCGCCGCCTGACGACCCCCGGGTCGCCCCGACGCCGGCGCCCGGCGATCGGGGGGAGGCGGGAGCGGTACGCTCGCCCGCTCGTGGCTGCCGAAGAGACGTCGCTCGCCGAGCAGGTGCTGCACCGGGTCGACGACCACGGCGTGGCCTGGATCACGCTGAACCGCCCCGACGTGATGAACGCCATCACCCCGGACCAGCGCGACCGGGTGATCGACCTGCTGGCCGAGGCCAGCGAGCAGCTCGGGATCCGGGTGGTCGTGCTGACCGCGACCGGTGACGCCTTCTGCACCGGCGCCGACCTGCGGGCCCAGCGGAGCCGGCCCCCGCGGCCGGACGGGGCGCCCGACCGCGCCCAGGGCGAGGTGGCACGGCTCATCCGCGACGGGGCCCAGCGCCTGATCGAGCGCGGTGCTCGACTGCGAGAAGCCGGTCATCGCCGCGGTGAACGGCACCGCCGCCGGCATCGGCGCCCACCTGGCCCTGGCCTGCGACCTGGTGATCGCGGCGGACCGGGCCCGGTTCATCGAGGTGTTCGTCCGCCGGGGCCTGGTGCCCGACGCCGGCGGGGCCTACCTCCTGCCCCGCCTGATCGGCACCGCTCGTGCCAAGGAGCTGCTCTTCCTCGGCGACGCCATCGGCGCCGACGAGGCCCAGGCCCTCGGGCTGGTCAACCGGGTGGTTCGGGCCGGCAAGCTCGAGGTCACCGCCACCGAGCTGGCCCACCGGCTGGCCGACGGGCCCACCCGGGCCATCGCCCTCACCAAGTGGCTCGTCAACCGCTCGCTCGAGAGCGACCGGGCCGGCGCCTTCGCCGACGAGGCCTGGGCGCAGGAGCTGAACATGGGCACCGCCGACGCCCAGGAGGGCGTGCGGAGCTTCGTCGAGCGGCGTTCGCCCACCTACCGAGGCTGGTAGGGCGCCGCCGGGCGGCCCGGACCGGGCCGTAGTGTCGCCTCGGCCCTCGGCTCCGGCCGCCGGCCCCCTGCCACCGTGACTCCATCGCCACCGAGCTCCCCCTTCCCCACGACGTCCACCTCCCGCGGCTGTCCGACCCCTTGACCCGACCCGTCCCCTCCCCGACCGCGCCGCACCGCCCGACCCGCCTCGGGGCCGGTCAGCTCCGGCTGCTGGCCGCCGCGCTCGGGGTCCTGTCCCTGACCGGTGCCCTGTCGCTGGTCGGCGGCTGGGCGGCCCCGGCGGCGGGGCTCGGCCGGGACCATCGGCGCACCTCGACCACGACGCCCGTCGCCGCCCGGGACGCTCCGTCCACCGAACCGGGCGGCGCCGCGACGCCGACCACGGCGGCGACCGGCGGCGCCACCGGCCTCGACACGGTCCAGGGATCGGGTGCGCCGAAGAGCTCCGAGGACGGCACGCTGATCGTCGGCGGGATCGTGGCCGGGGTGGTGGTGCTGGCCGGCGGCCTCGGGCTGGCCCAGCTCCGACGTCGCGAGGACCGGGGCGTCACCCGATCCGGCCGCCGGCGGGACCCGAGCTGAGGAGCCGGTCGAGGGCCGCCGGGTCGGCCGGTCGCGACGGGGTGTCGCCGATGGCGATGGCGGGGCGCTCGGCCGGGTCGAGCCAGCGGACGACGGCGGCCAGCTCGTCGACCGACCCGAGGGTGATGCAGCCGGCGGAGGGCTCGGCCACCGGATCGCTGTGCAGGAAGATGGCGCTGTTGGCCCCGGGCACGACCGGGTGCTGGTTGAAGTCGAAGACGACGGCCAGGTCGTAGGCGTCGAGGTCCTCGGCCGAGCTCCAGCGTCCCGCCGGGTCCCCCGTCTGCCAGGTGTTGTAGAGCGGCGAGGACGGGTCGTCGACCCAGTGGTCGCCGGCGGTCGCCTGGCGGTACGGGAGAGGTCCCCCGACCGGGCCGACCTGGCCGAAGGCGTACTCGATGCGGTACGTGCCGAGCGGCGTGCAGCCGTCCGCCTCGGTCGGGTGGGCGGTCGTGCCGCCCGAACCCAGCCGGGCGGGCAGCGAGGGCAGGGTGGCGCGCCACCGCCGGCCGTCCCAGCGCCAGGTCGAGAGGGCAGCGGTCGTGCGATCGTCGGGATCGGCGGTGACCTGGACGAGCTGGCGGCCGGGCGAGGGGTCGGCCCGCAGGCGGGCCCCGCTGAGCGGACGGGCCGCGCGACCGGCCATGGAGGCGACGGCGATCGTGGCGATGCCGCCCAGCACGTCACGTCGGGACACGGTCACGGCCACCCCGGGAGTCTGCGGGAGCGACCGGGCGGTCGCCCTGTGCAAGAGCTGCGGGGCGCCTGTGAGTCGGGTCGGGTGGGCGCGCTCAGCCCTGCTGCTCGGTCGGCCGGACGAGGATCTCGTTGAGGCTCACGTGGCGGGGACGGGTCGCCGCGAACGCGACGGCGTCGGCGATGTCCTCGGACTCCAGCCGCTCGACGCGCCCGAAGCGCTTGGAGATCTGCTCGCGGATCTCGGGGCGGTTGTGGTCGGCCAGCTCGGTGGCGACGGCCCCGGGCTCGACGATGGTGACCCGGACGTGGCGCTCGGTGACCTCCTGGCGCAGCGACTCGCTGAACGCGCCCACGCCCCACTTGGTGGCGTTGTAGACCCCCGAGCCCTGGCGGGCGACGCGGCCGGCGACGGAGCTGACGTTGACCACGTCGGCCACCCGGCGGGGCTCATCGGCGGCGGCACGGAGCAGGTGGGGCAGGGCGGCGTGGGTGCAGTAGAGGAGGCCGAGCACGTTGAGGTGCACCATGCGCTCCCACTCCTCGATCGGAGCGCCCTCGATGGGGCCGAGGAGCATGACGCCGGCGTTGTTCACGAGGGTGTCGAGACGGCCCAGCTCCCGCACGGTGCGCTCGACCATGTCGACCACCTGCTGCTGCTCGGTCACGTCCGCCTCGTGGACCAGCGCCGTGCCGCCGGCCTGCTCGATGCGGGCGGCCAGGTCCTCGAGACGGTCCTTGCGCCGGGCCGCCACCACCACCGAGGCCCCCTCGGCGGCCAGCGCCTCGGCGGTGGCCTCGCCGATCCCGCTCGACGCGCCGGTCACCAGGGCCACGGTTCCATCCAGCCGGTCAGCCATCCCTCGCTCCTCGTCCTCGACGCTGGTCGCACGTCGCCGGTCGACCCTACCGATGGCGCCGCCACCTCAGCCCGTCGTGCCGGCCCGGCCGCACGTCGACCGAGCGGTCGGTTCGCCACCCACCCCCGCCTTCCGCCACCCAACGGCGAACAGACGCCCGGAACAGCTGTGCCCTCGATCCGGTTGGACCGCTTCGTGACCCTCCGCCGACCCGTTCCGCTGTCAGTGCTCGACCTGTCGCCCATCGTCAGCGGGTCGAGCGCCCGTGACGCCCTGGCGAACAGCCTCGACCTGGTCCGCCGGGCCGAGGCGCTGGGCTTCACCCGCTACTGGGTGGCCGAGCACCACAACATGCCCGGCATCGCCAGCTCCGCACCAGCCGTCCTGATCGGCCACCTGGCGGCGGCGACCAGCCGCATCCGGGTCGGATCGGGCGGCGTGATGCTGCCCAACCACGCCCCGCTGGTGGTGGCCGAGCAGTTCGGCATGCTCGAGGCCCTCCACCCCGGCCGCATCGACCTCGGCATCGGACGGGCGCCCGGCACCGACCCGCTCACCGCCCACGCCCTGCGGCGGCCGGCCGGCACCCCTCGCCGCGACGCGCCGGGCGCCGACGACTTCCCCCAGCAGCTCGGCGAGGTGCTGGCGTTCTTCGAGGGCTCGTTCCCAGACGAGCACCCGTACCAGCGCATCACCGCCACGCCGGCGCTGGGCTTCCTGCCCGACGTCTGGCTGCTCGGGTCGAGCGGCTTCAGCGCCCAGCTGGCCGGCCTGCTCGGGCTGCCGTTCTCCTTCGCCCACCACTTCAGCTCCGGCAACACGCTGCCGGCGCTCGACCTCTACCGCCGCAGCTTCGAGCCGGGGCCGTACCTGTCCGAGCCGTACGCCTCGATCGGGGTGAACGTGGTCGTGGCCGACACCGACGAGGAGGCCGAGCGCCTGGCCCGGCCGATGGCGCTGTCGATGCTGCGGCTGCGCACCGGACGTCCCGGACCGCTGCCGTCCAACGACGAGGCCGCCGCCCACGTCTTCACCCCCGACGAGCAGGCGGTGATCGACGGCTTCGCCCGGTCGCGGGTGATCGGCGACGTCGATTCGGTGACGACGCAGCTCGACGACCTGCTCGAGGCGACCGGCGTCCAGGAGCTGGTCGTCACCACCAACCTCTTCGAGCACGCTGATCGGGTGCGCAGCTACGAGCGGCTGGCCGAGATCGCCGGGCTTCCCCACGCCGACGAGCCCTCGGACGCCACCGTCGAGACGGCCGAGGCCGACCGCGGCGTCGGCGCGATGGCCACCCGGTAGCGCGGCCGGCGCTCGCGCCGCCTCCGCCGCCGGAGCTCGCGCCGGGCCTCGACCGGCCGGGTCCTCGGGGCGGCCGACGACGGCGGCCAGTCTGGGGCGGTGACGAGCACCGGCAACCCGTTCGACGAGGCCGAGGTGGTGACCGCCTTCGCCGACGACCACTACGCCATCGTGCGGGGGCGGGTGCGGACCGCGCTGATCGATCGTCAGCTCGCCCGGCACCTGCCCGAACGAGCGGCCGACCCGCTCCGGATCGTCGACGTCGGTGGGGGGTCGGGCCAGCAGTCGCTGCCCCTGGCCGAGCGCGGCCACCGGGTCACCATCGCCGATCCGTCGGCCACCATGCTCGACCGGGCCCGGGAGCGGCTGCGGGCCGCGACGCCCGAGGTGGCGGACCGGGTGACCCTCGAGCAGGTGGCCGCCGAGCAGGCGGTCGCCCGGCTCGGGGCCGGATGCTTCGACGTGGTGCTCTGCCACGGGGTGCTGCTCTACGTGGACGCCCGGCCCGCCCTGGCCTCGCTGGTGGAGCTGGCCGCCCCCGGCGGGCTCGTCTCGGTGGTCTCGTGCAACCGGCGGTCGCTGGCGCTGCGCCCCGGCCTGGAGGGTCGGTGGGACGAGGCCGTGCGCGCCTTCGACGACCCCACCTACCGCAACGAGCTGGGCATCGACGCCCACTCGGACGACCCCGGCGAGATCGGCCGGTGGCTGCACGCCCTCGGTGCGGAGCCGATCACCTGGTACGGCGTGCGGCTCTTCACCGATCCCCTGCGCTCCGACGCCGACCTGCCCGACGGACCCGGCGCCTTCGATCGGGTCCTGGCCGTGGAGTGGGAGGCCGCCACCCGAGAGCCCTACCGCCAGCTCTGTCGCCTGTTCCACCTGCTGGCCCGACGCTCCTGATCGTGGCCCTGACCCGCCGTCTCGCCGACGATCGCGTGGCGAACCCGACGGCGGGGAAGGGCTGGGCAGCGCGCCGCCGCCGCGCGGTCAGGCGGCCCGACGGTCGAGCAGCGGTCGGAGCACCGCCCCGAGGCGGGCCGAGCCGGGGCGGAGATCGTCGGCGCCGGCCTCCTCGACCCGCCAGCCGAGGGACTCGAGCCGGGCGATGCGGGCCTCGTCGGCCGCCGCTCGGCCCAGGCCGTGGAAGGCCTCGCCCTGGTACTCCACCGCGACCTTGCGCTCCGGCCAGGCGAAGTCGACCCGAGCCACGAACGAGCCCGCCGCGTCCACCACCACGTGCTGGCCCACCGGGTCCGGCAGCCCCCAGCTGCGGAACCGTCGGAAGAGCCGCACCTCCGCCACGGACTCGAACGTGATCCCTGACCGCCACGGCTCGAGCGCCGCCCGCACGACCGCCGCGCCGCGCGGGGACTGGATGGCAGTGGCTCGGTCCAGCGCGGCGTCGACCGCCCGCCGTGTGGTTCGCCCCGCCACCAGAGACTTGTCGAGCAACTCCCGGGTTCGCCCGGCGTCGAGGACCGACGCCAGGTCGACGAGCGTCCGCGCGGGCGCCGTCGACGGGATGGCCCCGACCCGGGTGCGGTCGGGTCTGGACAGCCGGGCCCGGTGGACGACCGCGAGCCGGCTGGTGTTGCTCTGACTCGGTCCGACCGTGACGTGGACCGAGCTCGACGCAGGGAGGAGGCCGAACAGGAAGGCGGCGCTCAGGTGTGACGCGACCGAACCGGTCGGTCCGGCCGCACAGGCGGCGAGGACGGCCTGGTGCGGGGTGGCTGGTGCGCCAGCCACGACGAACACGCCACGCGCCACCCGCCGCCACCGGCCGGTCTCCACCCGCCACTGCACCTGCCGCCCCGACAGGCCCGCCCGCCTGGCGTCGGCCGAGGTGACGACGCCGTGGCGCGCCGCGGCCACCCGCCCGATCCGCCGGTCCCCGTCGATCGCCCTCGCCACCTCCACCATCTCGCCATGGTGCCGAGGAGGTAGGACACGATCGCTCCCGTTCGTGCACGGCTCGCCGCCGTGACGGCTGTCGAGCACCGCAGTCAACACCTGCTGTTGCTTTCGGTGCTCGACACGGGACCGAGTCGATCCGGCCGCACGGGCGGAGAGCACGGGACGGAGGCAGGGGCGGGGGGCGGGGCTTGGCACACTCTCGGGCATGCCCGCCGACCCGACCACGGACTTCGTCGCCATGATGGCCCTCGAGCCCCACGGGCCGGACACGTTCGTGGGCACGGGGCCGCGGTACCCGTGGGGCGGGCTGTACGGCGGCCAGATCGTGGCCCAGAGCCTGCGGGCGGCGGCAGCCTCGGTCGAACCGGGCTTCCGGGTCCACTCGCTGCACGCCTACTTCATCCGGCGGGGCGATCACGCCGAACCGGTCCGGTACGAGGTCGAACGGGTGCGCAACGGACGGTCGTTCGTGACCCGCACGGTCACCGCCCGCCAGGCGATCGGCGCCATCCTGTCGCTCTCGGCCAGCTTCCAGGTCGACGAGGAGGCGCCCGAGGTCCAGACCGCGGCGCTGCCCGACGTCCCCGACCCGGCCGAGCTGACCGACGACTCGTGGAGCGCCATGTTCGAGCGCCGGCGCAACGAGCGCCGCCTGCCCGCCGGGGTCGCAGGCGGCTGGCTGCGGCTGCGCCGGGACCCCGGGGACGACCCGGTGCTGCACACCTGCGGGCTGGCCTACGTGTCCGACGACTTCCCCACCGACGCCGTCGTCCGCCAGTACCCGGACCTGCCGGCGCCGAGCATCGAGCCCGACCCCGACGACCACCCGTTCATGGCGTTCTCGCTCGACCACGCCATCTGGTTCCACCGGCCGCTGCGGGCCGACCGGTGGCACTACCACCACCTGCACTGCCAGGGGCTGATCTCCTCTCGGGGCCTGTCGGTCGGCGAGGTGTTCACCGAGGACGGCGTCCACGTGGCCACCATCTCCCAGGAGGTCCTGCTCCGCCGCCGCCGCGGCGGCTGACCGCGTCTCGGACCACGCCGCCCCACCACCCCCTCGTGCCGGAGGACGCTGGGAGCCCCGGCCGCGGAGCGCACGGGGACTGGTAGAAACACGGTGGGCGGAACGCCCTGGAACCCGTCGGGCAACCTGCAGGAGCACCTCGCATGTCAGACGCCGCAGCGGCCCAGCTGGCCCCGCCGGACCTCACCCTCGCGGCGCCCGAGCCGGTGGCCGAGGTCCAGCCCGAGAAGGCCGGCGGCATGGTGCCGATCCCCGAGGCGGCGCTGCCCGGCCTCGACGAGAAGGTCACCGGCTTCCTCGACAGCGTGATGGAGCTCGACGTCCACTCGCCGCAGTTCACCGAGAAGGCCGACGACGTCCGCGAGATGGGCAGCGCGGAGATCCGGGCATCGGCCGAGACGTCGAACAAGCTGCTCAACTCGCCGGTGCGGGCCATGCAGCAGCAGGGCGACGGCACCGCCAAGGTCGCCACCACGCTGCTCGACCTGCGCCGCACCATCGAGGACCTCGACCCGAAGCAGGCCACCGGCGTCAAGAAGCTGCTCGGGCTCATCCCCTTCGGCGACAAGCTGCGCGACTACTTCCGCAAGTACGAGTCGGCCCAGAGCCACCTCGACGCCATCCTGAAGGCCCTGCTCGACGGCCAGGACGAGCTGCGCAAGGACAACGCCGCCCTCGAGCAGGAGAAGATCCACCTCTGGGAGACCATGCAGCGGCTGGCCCAGTACAGCTACGTGGCCGAGCACCTCGACGCCGCCCTGGCCGCCAAGATCGTCGAGGTCGAGGCCACCGACCCCGACAAGGCCAAGGCCCTCCGCGACGACGTGCTGTTCGCCGTCCGCCAGAAGCACCAGGACCTGCTGACCCAGCTGGCGGTGTCGATCCAGGGGTACCTGGCCATCGACCTGGTCCGGAAGAACAACCTCGAGCTGATCAAGGGCGTCGACCGGGCGACCACCACCACCATCGCCGCCCTCCGCACCGCGGTGATCGTGGCCCAGGCCCTGGCCGACCAGAAGCTGGTCCTCGACCAGATCACCGCCCTCAACTCGACGACCTCGGGGCTGATCGAGTCGACCTCGGCGCTGCTCGCCACCCAGGGCGTCGCCATCCAGAAGCAGGCGGCCGACTCGACCATCAGCGTCGAGTCGCTGGAGAAGGCGTTCGACAACGTGTACCAGTCCATGGACGCCATCGACTCGTTCAAGGGCGAGGCCCTCGACGCCATGCAGAAGACCATCGGCAGCCTGCAGGGCGAGATCGACCGCTCCCAGCAGTACCTGGCCCGGGTCCGCCAGACCCCGACCACCGAGGGCGACGCCGGCGACCTCGACCTCGGCCTCGAGGGCGGCTCCAAGGCTTGAAGTCGATCTGGCCCTTCGGCCGCAAGGAGCGCGAGGCCCCTCCGCCACCCCCGCCGCCCTCGGAGGACGACGAGATCCTGCTGGCCCTCGAGCGGCTGCAGGTGGCGGTCACGGGGAAGGTCCCGGCAACCGTCGAGGCCCGCATCGACAAGGTGGCCGGCATCGTCCGCGACACCGTCCCCCGCATGGAGAACCTGGGTCCGGGCAGCATCGAGGCCCACAACGTCCTGCGCACGGCGACGAGCTACCTGCCCGAGGCGGTCAACGCCTACCTGCGGCTGCCCCGCAGGTTCGCCGACACCCGCCCCGTGAGCGGGGGCAAGACCTCCCTCACCGTCCTGTGCGACCAGCTCGACCTGCTGGCGTCGAAGATGGGCGACGTGTTCGACGCCGTGTGCCGGGCCGACGCCGACGCCCTCATCGCCCACGGGCGGTTCCTGGCCGAGAAGTTCGGGGCGGGCAGCCTGGCCCTCGACCCCCTGCAGCGCTAGGCAGAGCGGCGATGGGCGACGCAGACCTGGCCAGCGCCGTCGACGACCTGGTCGAGGTCGGAGCGCGCGCGGGCCTGGACGAGGCGGCGGTCCGGGCCGAGGCCGCGGCGCTGGCCGCCGCCGCCAGCGTCCGGGCCGACGGCGCGGCGGCCGGATGGGCCCGCACCTTCGGCGGCCGTCCGGGCGGCTTCGACGCGGCGGCCCGCGCGGGGTCGACCTTCGCCCGGCGAGCGACCCCGGTGCTGGCCCGTCTGGTGGCCGGCGGATCCGACCAGGCCGAGGCCTACGCCCGGGCGCTGGCCGAGGTGGCCTCGGCCGCCTGCGAGCTCGGCGATCCCAGCCTCTCGACGGTGGGCGAGGCGTCGGTCATCGCCGCCGCCCAGCTCGACACCATCCTGCCGTCGCCGCTCCCCTACGGGCTGGGCGGCCCGGGGCCTGCGCCCCGCAGCTTCGACGCCGGCGCATCGAGCAGCGATGCCCACACCGGTCGCCAGGCCGGGGCCGCCGGAGCCACCGGTCGCCAGGCCGATGGCACGCGAGCCGACGGGGCCACCGCCGCGGCGACCCCGGCGGACGAGCCGGCGCCTGCCGCGCCGGCCAAGACGCTCGACGAGCTGCTGGCCGAGCTCGACGAGCTGATCGGGCTCGGCTCGGTCAAGGAGGAGGTCCGCCACCAGGCCGAGGTGCTGCGGGTCGCCAGGCTGCGGGCGGCCAAGGGCCTCGACGAGCCGCCGCTCACCCGTCACCTGGTCTTCGTCGGCAACCCGGGCACCGGCAAGACCACGGTCGCCCGGTTGGTGGCCGGCATCTACCGGGCCCTCGGGGTGCTGGAGGGCGGGCAGCTCGTCGAGTGCGACCGCTCGGCGCTGGTCGCCGGCTACGTCGGCCAGACCGCGATGAAGACGACCGAGGTGGCGACCCGCGCCCTCGGCGGGGCGCTGTTCATCGACGAGGCCTACGCCCTGGCCGGCGACGACTTCGGCACCGAGGCCATCGACACCCTGGTCAAGGTGATGGAGGACCACCGGGGCGATCTGGTGCTCATCGTGGCCGGGTACCCGACGCCGATGGAGACCTTCATCGAGTCGAACCCGGGCCTGCGCAGCCGCTTCCGGCTCACCCTGGCCTTCGACGACTACACCGACGACGAGCTGGTCGAGATCTTCGAGAAGGTCACCGCCGACGCCGACTTCACCCCGGACGAGGGGTGCATCGAGCGCCTGCGCCGGATCCTGACGCTGACCCCGCGCGACACCGGCTTCGGCAACGGGCGCTTCGTTCGGACGCTGTTCGAGTCGGCGGTCGTCCGCCAGGCCTGGCGGCTGCGCGACGAGCCCGATCCCAGCGTCGGCCAGCTCCGCCAGCTCACCGCCGACGACCTCGGCCCGCTCCCCGACACCCTGCACCCGCCCGAGACCGCCGGCGACGGGACCGCGCCATGACGGCGGTCGCGCCGACCCCACCGCCGTCCGGCCCGTCGCCCGGACCGCCACCCGGACCGCCCCCGGCCGGTGCGCCGACCGGCGCGGCCGCGCCGGGCCCATCGTCCTCGCCTCCGGCGCGGGGCGGGCTCCGGGGTGCCGCCCGCTCGACCTTCGAGGGCACACCCGGTCGCATGCGCCTCTACGGCGGCATCGCCATCGTCGGCTGCCTGCTCTTCACCGCCCTGGCCGCCGGTGCCCTGTTCAGCCAGGCCGACAACCTGGCCAAGGCCCGCTCCGACGCCGCCCAGCTGGTGCGCATCCAGACCATCCGCACGAACCTGGTCTCGGCCGACGCCAACCTCACCAACGCCTTCCTCGTCGGCGGGCTCGAGCCGACCGCCGAGCGGTCGGCCTACACCCAGGGCATCAGCACGGCGTCGAAGACGCTGGCCGAGGCCTCCGGGGTCGACGCCGAGGACGCCCTCGCCCTCCAAGGGGTGAACGACACCATCACCACCTACACCGGCCTGGTCGAGGCCGCCCGGGCCAACAACCGGCAGGGCTTCCCGATCGGCGCCGCCTACCTCCGGCAGGCCACGACCCTGCTCCGCAACGACGCCCTGCCCGTGCTCCAGCGGCTGGTGCTCACCCAGCAGAAGCGGGTCGACGCCGCCTACGCCGCCTCGATCGACGACATCACCGTCCTGGTGATCGGGGTCGCCCTCGGGCTGCTCTCGCTGGTGGTGCTGCTGTTCTTCCTCTCGGCCCGGACCCGCCGCTGGATCAACCTCTCGGTCGCCGCCGCCGCCCTCGGGGTCCTGGTGGTCGGGGCGGTCGGCGTGCTGGTGATGAACGTCGTGCAGTCGAAGGCGAACGACACCCGGTCGGGGGCGTACCGGGAGACGGTCTCGCTGGCCACCGCCCGCACCGACGCCTTCGACGCCAAGAGCGCCGAGAGCCTGACCCTGATCGCCCGGGGATCCGGCCAGGCCTACGACGAGCGGTTCGACCGGCTCGCCGCCAACGCCCGGTCGATCCTGACCTCGCTCGGCACCGTCGACGGGATCGACGTCAGCCGTCCCTTCGACGAGTACCTGACGGTCCACCGGCGCATCCGGTCGCTCGACGACGCCGGGCAGTACGACCAGGCCGTGCAGGTCGCCACCTCGGCCAGCCTGCCGGACACGACCACCGCCAACCAGGCGTTCAGCGCCTTCGACCAGGCCTCGTCCAAGGCGCTCGACGCCCAGGCCAGCTCGCTGTCCGACGACCTCCGCTCGACCGACGGACCGCTGAAGGCCCTGGGGTACGCGACCGTGCTCGTCGGCCTGGCGGCGGCGACGGCGACCTACCGGGGCGTGCTCCCCCGCCTCCGGGAGTACCGATGAGCCGGCGCCAGGGGGGCCGCACCGGCCGGGCCGTGGTGCTCGTCACCGGCGTCGCGGCGGCGCTCGGGCTGGTCGTCGCCTGCGCCTCGGCACCGAAGGTGAGCCTGCCGACCAGCCCGACCACGACCACCGCCGCCTCGACCACCGCGGCGCCGACGAGCGCCCCGCCCGACTGCGGCAACCCCCGCCAGTCGTACTCGCCGAACCCGTCGACCGACATCGCCACCATCGACGCCATCAAGAAGCGGGGACGCCTGCGGGTGGCGGTCTCGGCCGACACCCTGCTGTTCGGCTTCCGCAACCCCCTGACCGGCCAGCTCGAGGGGTTCGACATCGACATCGCCAAGGCGGTCGCCCAGGCCATCTTCGGTGATCCGAGCAAGATCGAGTTCGTGGTGGTGACCTACGCCCAGCGCATCCCCGACCTGCTCGACGGCACCGTCGACATGGTGGCCGACGTGATGACCATGAACTGCGGGCGCTGGGCCCAGATCAACTTCTCCTCGGAGTACTACGCGGCCGGGCAGAAGGTGCTGGTGCGCACGGACTCGAACGCCACCGGCATCGACTCGCTCGACGGCCGGCGGGTCTGCGCCGCCCGGGGCTCGACCAACATCGACGAGCTGAAGCGCCACCCGAAGGTGCTGGTGACCCAGGTCGACGACGTCAGCGACTGCATGGTCCTGTTCCAGCAGGGTCAGGTCGAAGCGGTCACCGCCGACGACACGGTGCTGGCCGGCTTCGTCACCCAGGACCCCTACGCCAAGGTGGTCGGGCCGGCCTTCACCGACGAGCCCTACGGCCTCGGCATCCCCAAGCAGGACGTCGACTTCGTGCGGTTCGTGAACAGCGTGCTCCAGGACATCCGCACCGACGGGCGCTGGACGCAGTTCTACGACCGCAACGTCCGCCAGCCGTCCGACACCGGACCCGACCCCCAGCCGCCCCAGCCGCTGTACGGCCGGTGATCGCGGTGTCCTCCCCCCTCGCCCCGCCCCCGTCGCCGCCCGGGTCGCTCACCGACCGCCCGACGGCGTCGCAGGTGCTGACCTTCCTCGACGAGCTGCGGGTCTGGAGCACGGCGCTGCGCGACTCGCTCGCCGCCCTCGACCGGCGCGCCCGGGTCGCCACCACGCCCGACCGGTTCACCGCCGACCTCACCCTGGCGCTGTCCCTGTCCGAGTCGATCGACCGCCGCTACGACGAGCTGGTCGCGGTGTGGGACAGCGGTCGGGTGCTGGCCAAGGAGCTGGACCACATCGCCCAGCTCCTCTGGGGGCGCCTCCCCGACGCCCTCGGCAACCCGTCGGCGTTCTCGCTCCCGGAGGCGACCAGCCTGGCGTCGGCCCTCGAGGACCGGCTCGACGGCCAGCTCGACGCCGACGCCATCGCCGGGTCCGGAGCCGCCGACCGCATCGACCCGCTGCGCGAGACCCTCGCCCGCTGCCGGCGGCTGGCGGAGACCCTCGGCCGGCGTGGCGGCGAGGCCGACCAGCTGCTCGCCGAGCTCGACGCCGCCCTCGCCGCGGGCGGCACCCCCGCCGAGCTGGGGGCGACCATCGAGCGGCTGGCCGACGCCGGCGAGCGCCTCGAGCGCGACCTCATCAAGGAGACCGCCCTCCGCAGCTCGGTCGAGGCCGAGGCGGCCGCCCTCGGAGCCCGGCTGGCCGGCCTCCAGGTGACCGAGGGCCGGGTGCGGGCCGACGCCGAAGCCTGCCGCACCAAGATCGCCGACCCGCCGCGCCTGGCCGTCCCCGACATCAGCGTGCTCGGCCCGGTCCCGCCGCTGCCCGACGGCCCCGAGGCGGTGGGCGCCTGGCACGCCGCCGCCGACCGGCTGCACGAGTACCGGGACCGCCTCGACCGGGCCGGTGCCGCCCTCGCCGAGGCCGATCACCGGTTCGCCGCGCCGATGGCGGAGCGGGCCGAGCTGCGGGGTCTGGCCGAGGCCTACCGGGCCAAGGCGGGGGCACGCGGCCTCGCCGAGGATCCCGCCCTCGAGCAGGCCTTCCAGGCGGCGCGCACGATCCTGTGGCGGGCCCCGTGCGACCTGGCCGCCGCCCGGACGGCGGTGGCCGCCTACGAGGCCGCGGTGCAGCAGGCCCTGGCCGGCGGTCGCGCCGGCGCCGCCCCGCCCGCCGACGGCCGCGCCGCCCACCCGGACCTCGGTCACCGGGAGGCCACCGAGGCCGGCGAGCCCCGGGGGGACCAATGAGCGGCACCTGCACCGAGCCCGGCTGCACCGGCACCTACGAGGACGGGTACTGCAACGTCTGCGGCGCCCCGGAGACCCCGGTGGCCCAGCGGAGCGGATCGGCGTCGACGTCCTCGGGGGCGACGGGCGGCTCCGGGTCCTCCGGCGCGACGGGCGCGGGGTCGGGGCCGACCGCCAAGGTCGTCGCCGGAGTCGACGGGCTCCCGTGCGGCCAGCCGGGCTGCTCGGGCACCATCGAGGACGGCTACTGCAACGTCTGCGGCACCCCGGCCGGCGAGGCGGCCGGACCGTCCGCACCCGCCGGGTCCGACCCGAGCGGTGCCAGCCGGTCGGTCCCCTCGAGCGCCACCTCCTCGTCGCGCCTGTCGAGCTCGCCCATCGGGTCGGCCCGGGCGGGGAGCACCCACCCGACCCGGCGGATCGGCTCGGCCCGCACCCAGTCGCGCCAGCTCGGCGCCGGCATCACCGTCATCCCCTCGGCGCCGGTGCCCGATCCGCGCTCGGTGGTGATGGCGGACCCGGTGGTGGCCGAGGCCAAGCGCTTCTGCAGCAACTGCGGCGCCCCCGTCGGTCGGGCCCGTGACGGGCGGCCGGGCCGCACCAGCGGCTTCTGCGCCAAGTGCCGGACGGAGTTCTCCTTCGAGCCGAAGCTGCGGGCCGGCGACCTGGTCGGCGGGCAGTACGAGGTCGTCGGCGCCCTGGCCCACGGCGGCCTGGGGTGGATCTACCTGGCCCGCGACAAGAACGTGTCCGACCGGTGGGTCGTGCTGAAGGGCCTGCTCAACACCGGCGACGTCGATGCGTACCAGGCAGCGGTGGCCGAGCGGCAGTTCCTCGCCCAGGTCCAGTTCCCGTTGATCGTCGAGATCTACAACTTCGCCCTGCACGAGGGTGCCGGGTACATCGTGATGGAGTACGTCGGCGGTAGCTCGCTGAAGCAGATCCTGAAGGCCCGCATGGCGGCCAACGGCGGTCGCTACGACCCCCTGCCGGCCGACCAGGCCGTCGCCTACGCCGTCGAGATCCTGCCGGCCTTCGCCTACCTGCACAGCCAGGGCCTGCTCTACTGCGACTTCAAGCCGGACAACATCATCCAGTCCGGCGACTCGGTGAAGCTCATCGACCTCGGCGGCGTCCGGCTGGCCGACGACGACCAGAGCCCCATCTACGGCACCACCGGCTTCCAGGCTCCCGAGGTCGCCACCCTCGGGCCCAGCGTGGCCAGCGACGTGTTCACGGTGGGCCGCACCCTGGCGGTGCTGGCCATGGAGTTCCGCGGCTACCAGTCGACCTACGCCGACCGCCTGCCGGCGGTCGAGGACACCCCGCTCTTCCAGCGCTACGACTCGCTCTACCGGGTCATCGCCAAGGCCACCGCCCCCAACCCCGACGACCGGTTCCAGACCGTCGACGAGCTGCGCGACCAGCTGCTGGCGGTGCTGCGCGAGGTCGTCGCCATCGACGGCCCCGGCGCGGCCGCCCGCCAGTCGACCCCGTCACCGCTGTTCGGGCCGCCGACCATGACCGGCGGCACCCTCGAGTGGGACGAGCTGCCGACCCTGGTCGTCGACCAGTCCGACGAGCAGGCGGCGTGGCTCGGCGGGGTGTCGGTGTCCGACCCGGCCCAGCGGCTCGAGGTGCTGGCCGAGGCCCCCGCCCAGACCGTCGAGGTGCAGCTGGCCTCGATCCGCGCCGCCGTCGACGCCGGGCGCCACGACCTGGCCGAGCGCGGCATCGCTGCGGTGCTCCAGCAGGACCCGTGGGAGTGGCGGGCGGTCTGGCTCGACGGGCTGGCCGCGCTGGCCCGCGGCGACGCCGACCGGGCCACCGCCTCGTTCAACGCGGTGCTCGGCCAGGTGCCCGGTGAGCTGGCGCCGAAGCTGGCGCTGGGACTGGCCTGCGAGCGGATCGGCCAGCTCGACGTCGCCCGCTCCCTCTACCGCACCTGCGCCATCGTCGACGCCGCCTACACGACCCCCGCCGCCTTCGGGATGGCCCGGGTCCACGCCGCCCAGGGCCAGCTCGACGACGCCCTCGCCGCCCTCGACCTGGTCGGGCCCACCAGCAGCTCCTACACCGACGCCCGCCGGGCCCGGGCCGAGCTGCTGGTGGCGAGCGACCGCGGCCTGCCGTCGCTGGCCGACGCCTACGCCAGCGTGGCGACGGTCCCGCTCGACGCCCAGGAGCGGCTGCGGATCCGGGCCGACGTGCTCACCCGCGCCCTCCGGCTGGTGCTCGGTCGGGGTCGGGACGAGCCGACCGAGCGGGTGGCCGACGTCCCCGCCACCGAGCGCGACCTGCGGGCCGGGGCCGAAGCGGCCTACCGGCAGCTCGCCGCCATCACCGACGACCCCGCCCGCCGGGTCGAGCTGGTCGACCAGGCCAACGCCATCCGACCGAGGACCCTCGTATGACGCCTGCACCGCCCACCGGAGCCCTGTCCTGCCCGCACTGCGGCCAGCCGGTCCGACCCGACGACGAGTTCTGCGAGAGCTGCGGCAACGACCTGAACGGCGCCGGCCGCCCCGCGCCCACCGGCCCCGGGCCGGGCGAGGGCATCGACCAGCCGCCCCCGGCCGAGTCGCCGGCCACCGAGCAGGAGTCGGCCCGCACCCACCTGCTGCCGGCGCCGGGCGCGGATGCCGAGGACGGGACGCCCGGCGAGCCGGCCGCCGCTGAGGTGGCCGCCGCGGAGGTGGCCGCCGACGGGCCGACCTGCGCCGAGTGCGGCGGAGCGGTCGGTCCCGACGGGTGGTGCACCGTGTGCGGCGCGCGCGCCGGCAACGGGCGCGAGCACGTCACCGAGCAGCCGAGCCCGACCGTCGCGGCCGTGAGCGACCTGGGTCGGCTCCACCCCCGCAACGAGGACGCCTTCGCCATCGCCACAGAGGGCGACTGGGCCGCGCTGGTCGTCTGCGACGGCGTGACCAGCTCGACCGACAGCGACGTGGCGTCCCAGGCCGCCGCCCGGGCCGGACGCGACGTCCTCGTCGCCGGCGGTCGGCCCGCGTCGACCAGCGGCCCGGGTGGGCGGGCCGCCCACTGGAGCACCGAGCTGGTGTCCGCCGCTCGCGCCGCCGACGCCGCCGCCAAGGACGCGGCCGAGGTGGTGGGTCCGTCCAGCAACCCGCCGTCGTGCACCTTCGTGGCGGCGGTGGCCGACGGCCGGGTGCTCGCCGCCGCCTGGCTGGGCGACAGCCGCGCCTACTGGCTGCCCGACCAGGGCCCGGCCCAGCAGCTCACCGTCGACGACTCGTGGGCGACCGAGGCGATCCGGGCCGGCATCGATCCCGAGGTCGCCGAGGCCGACACCCGGGCCCACGCCATCACCCGGTGGCTCGGGGTCGACAGCCCCGAGGTCGACGCCTCGGCGTCGAGCACCACCGCGGCCGGCCCCGGCTGGCTCCTGGTGTGCAGCGACGGGCTCTGGAACTACTGCTCGGCAGCGTCTGACCTGGCCCACCTGGTGGCGTCCATCACCGGCACCGCCGGCCTGACCGGCGACGACGCGGTGGGCGACACCCCGGCCGGGCTGCGCCGCAGCGGCGCCACCGTCGGCGACGACCCCCTCGCCCTGGCCGAGGCGCTGGTCGCCTGGGCCAACGAGCAGGGCGGCCACGACAACATCACCGCCGCCCTCGCCCGGGTGGTGCCGGTGCCGACCGACACCGAGGACGACCGCACCGTCGAGCTGGCCGACCCCACCGCCGACCTGGCCGGTGACGACGGCGAGCCGCCCGTCGACCTCGACGAGGACCGCACGATCGAGCTGGCCGACCCCACCGCCGGCCTCGCCACCCCCGGACCCGACCCGGAAGGAGCGCCCTGATGGCCACCTGGACCGCCGAGGTCTTCCAGAACGAGTACCTGCCCGACGGCGGCACCGACGTGCACGCCATCGTGACGGTCACCTGCGCCGGTGCCGGCACCGCCGGCGGCGACTCGGCGGGCGACGGCACCGGGGCCGCCGAGGCCGTCATCATCGACTGCTCGGGATCCATGGCCAGCCCGAACGCCAAGATCGTGGCCGCCCGCCAGGCGGCCGCCGCCGCGGTCAACGCCCTGCACGACAACACCTGGTTCAGCGTGATCGCCGGCATGGGCCTGCCCCGGGCGATCTACCCGAGCTCGCCGGGGATGGTGCAGGCCAACGCCCAGACCCGCGCCGAGGCCGCCCGGGCCGTCGCCGCGCTGCAGGCCACCGGGGGGACCGCCCTCGGGCGCTGGCTGCTCGCCGCCAACGAGGTCTTCGCCACCGTCCCCGCCCAGCAGCGGCACGCCATCCTGCTCACCGACGGCAAGAACGAGGGCGAGTCGGCCGAGGCCCTCGCCGCCGCGGTCGAGCAGGTCACCGGGGTCTTCCAGTGCGACTGCCGCGGCGTGGGCGCCGACTGGGACGTGGGCGAGCTGCGACCGATCGCCAACGCCCTGCTCGGCACCGTCGACCTCATCGCCGACCCCTCCGAGATGGCGGCCGACTTCGCCGAGATGATCCGCACGTCGATGGGCCGGGGGGTGGCCGACGCCAAGCTGCGGGTCTGGGCCCCGCAGGGCAGCCAGGTGCTGTTCGTGCGCCAGGTCTCGCCCACCATCGAGGAGCTCACCGACCGCCGCACGACGGTCAGCCCGCTGATCTCGGAGTTCCCGACCGGCGCGTGGGGCGACGAGTCCCGCGACTACCACGTGGCGGTGCGGGTCGGCGCCAAACCGGTCGGCGCGGAGCAGCTGGCCGCCAGGGTCCAGCTCGACGTGAACGGCGAGGTCGCGGCCCAGGGCCTGGTCAAGGCCCTGTGGTCCGACGACACCGAGCTCACCACCCGCATCAACCCGGCCGTGGCCCACTACACCGGGCAGGCCGAGCTGGCCGAGGTGATCCAGGAGGGCCTGGCGGCCAAGGCGGCCGGCGACGAGGAGACGGCGACCCAGAAGCTGGGCCGGGCAGCCAAGCTGGCCGCCGAGACGGGCAACGAGGAGGCGACGACCCGGCTGCGCAAGGTCGTCGAGATCGACGACGCCGACACCGGCACGGTGCGCCTCCGCCGCGACGCCTCCAAGCTGGACGACATGGCGCTCGACACCAGCTCGACCAAGACCACGAGGGTCCGCCCGTGACGGTCACCTGCCCGAACGGCCACGCGTCCGCCACCGACGACTTCTGCGACGTCTGCGGCGCCCCCATCACCGACCCGGTGGGCACGCCGGTGCCGGAGGCCCCGGCCGACGCCGGGTCGACGGCCGCCGACCCGGACCCGGCAGCCGCGCCATCGACCGGGACGGGCGCCGGCGCGCCCGCCCCCGGCGCGAGCGGGCTCGACCTCGATCCGCCGTCCTCGCAGGGATCGGCGGAAGCACCGGCGACCGAGTCGGCGGCCGAGGCGCCGGGTCCGGCGGCCTGCCCGAACTGCGGTGCCCAGAACCCCGTCGACGCCCTGTTCTGCGAGAGCTGCGGCTACGACTTCGCCACCGGACAACTCCCACCACCGTCGTCGACGTCGATCGACCCGCTGTCGGGGCAGCTCGTGTCACCCACCGGCGAGGACCCCGCCGCCACGGGCGGGCCGACGGCCCTCCTCGGCGTGGAGTGGGTGGCGGAGATCTGGGTCGACCCGGACTGGTTCACGTCCCAGCAGGCCGACGGCACCTGCCCGACGAGCGGGCTGCCCGCCATCGTCCCGCTGGTGGCCACCACGGCGGCCGTCGGACGTCGTTCGAAGAGCCGGGGGCTCGACCCGGAGATCGACGTGAGCGGGGACGGGGCCATCTCCCACCGCCACGCCGAGCTGACCCGCACCGGCGAGCGCTGGGCGGTCACCGACCTCGGCTCGACCAACGGCACCTTCGTGGGCAAGCCGGACGGCACCTACCCGAGCGTCCCGATCCCTCCCAACGAGCCCCGGGAGCTCGACGACGACGACCGCGTCTACCTCGGGGCGTGGACCCGCCTGGTGGTGCGTCGGGCCACCGAGCAGGAGCGGACCGGCGAGCCGCCCACCTGATCGACGGGGCCGCCCGGCCCTTCGGGACAGACTGAGGTGATGGCGCCGACCGAGCGGATCATCGTCGAGGGACTGGGGCGGCTGCCGCAGTTCTCCCACGCCGGGCTGACCGACGACACCGTCTACGTCTCCGGCACGCTCGGCACGAGCGAGGGCCTGCAGCTCGTGACGGGCGGCATCGGGCCGGAGACCACCCAGACCCTCGCCAACATCGGACGGATCCTGGCCGCGGCCGGCGCCGGGTGGGACGACGTGGCCAAGGTCGACGTCTTCCTGGCGGACATGGATGACGGGCCGGCCATGAACGAGGCGTACGCCGCCTTCTTCGCCGACCTCGACGGCGATCCGCCGGCGCGCATCACCGCCGGCGGGGTCGACCTGGCGGTGGGGGCCCGGGTCGAGATCGACTGCATCGCCCGCCGACCCCGACCGGCGGTCTCGCCCCGCGCCGCCCGTCACCGGCTCCCGCGCCGCACCGGGACGGTCCACCACGACGGCGAGGACCTCCACTACGAGGTGGTCGGCGACGGCGGCACCCCCCTCGTGCTCAGCCACGGGGCGGGCGGCAACCACGCCGTCTGGTTCCAGCAGGTCGCCGCCTTCGCCGTCGACCGCAGCGTGGTGGTGTGGGACCACCGGGGCTACGGGCGCTCCACCGATCGCGCCGACCGCTCCGGGCCCGACGTCGCCGTCGGCGACCTGCTCGCCATCTGCGACCACCTCGGGATCGAGCGGGCGGACCTGGTCGGCCAGTCCATGGGCGGGTGGACGTCGGTCGGCGTCGCCCTGGCCCGGCCGGATCTCGTCCGCAGCCTGGTGCTGGCCGACACCCTGGGCGGCTTCACCTCACCGGCCGTCGAGGCGGCGCTCCAGCAGCGGTCACCCGCCGCCCTGACCGCCGAGGAGGTGCTGGGGCGGCACCCGGCGCTGGGCAAGCGCTTCTCCGACCGGCAGCCCGAGCTGGCGCACCTGTACCAGATGCTGGGTCGGATGGGCTCCGCCGACCCGGCCGTGGTCCTGCCCCGGCTCCTGGCGTCGACCCACGCGGCGGCCGAAGCCGACCGGCTCGCCATCCCCGTGCTGTGCGTGGTCGGCGACCGCGACCCGCTGTTCCCGCCGGCCGCCGTGCGGGCCCTCGTCGACCTGCTCCCCGACGCCCGCGCCGTCGAGGTACCCGGCTGCGGGCACTCCCCGTACTTCGAGGATCCGGCCACGTGGAACCAGCTCGTGGGCCGGTTCCTCGCCGTCGTGGACGACGAGGACGACCCGACGGAGGGGTGAGCCAACTGTCACGCCCCGTGACTGGACTCGCCCCATCGCTACTCGTAGCGTGGGAGCGGCTGGGCGGTTGAGATCCATCGGATCCGCCGCCGATGGGACTCCCGCCCAGCCACCAACGCTCCTCCGGCGGCGGAGGCGGGCCGACGGAACCGAGCACAGGGCCGGCAGCGGGGCCGGCCCGCCGTGCCCGGACAGCGCCGGTGCCCACCCCCGCGGGGAGGGGTGGGCACCGGACCGGGGATCGGGTGATCAGGTCGTGGTCGGCGTCGAGCCCGTCGAGCCGGACGGCCCGCCCGAGCTGCCGCGGCTGCCCTGAGCGCCGGGACCGGCGCCTTGCCGGCCACCGCCGCGACCGGAGCCACCGGGACCGAATCCGCCCGTTCCCTCCACCACCCGGGTGGCGGTCACCGTGCCGCCCGAGTCGGTCCGGCCGATCGCCCGGATCGTCTGGCCGACCTTCAGGTCGCTCAGCGAGCCCGTGGTGGCGACGGTGAAGGTCGTCGACGAGGAGGTGGTGATGGTCGTGGTCTCGCCGTCGAAGCCCTGGACGGTGATGGTCGAGCCCTCCACCTTGGTCACGGTGCCCCCGGCGAAGCTCTGGCCGTTCGGGCCGGCCTGGCCGTTCTGGCCGTTCGGGCCGGCCTGGCCGGTCTGGCCGTTCGGGCCGCCGGGACCGAAGCCGCCGCCGTTCGGACCGCCACCGCCCGGGCCACCGCCGTCGGGGCCGCCGTCCCCGTAGCCGTTGCCGCCCCGCCCGCCGGTGCCGTTCTGGCCGTTGCCGTTCCGGCCGTTGCCGTCCGGGCCGGTGCCGTCCGGGCCGGTGCCGTCCTGGCGCGCACCATGGTCGTCGACCTGCGTGGCCGCCAGCTGGCCGCTGCCGGAGCTGGTGCCCGTCGCGGTCACCCGGTCACCGACCTCGACGTCGGCGATGCTGCCGGGCTTGGCGATGGTGTAGGTGGTCGAGGAGGTCACGAGCACCTTCTCGGTGCCGCCCTGGTCGCTCGACAGCGTGATGGTGGAGCCGTCGATGCGGGTGATGGTCCCGCCGGCACCCCGGCCGCCGCCGGGCCCGCCGTAGCCGCCCGGGCCGTTCTGGCCGTTGGCGATGCCGTTGCTGCTGGCCGCGCTGGACGAGGTCCCGCCGAGCGCCTTGGCGGCGAAGAAGCCGGCCACGGCGAGCACCAGCACCGCCACCACCGCGACGGCGACGGTCCTGGTGCGGTCGACCGGCGGCGGCGCCGGTGGTGGGGTGGCGCCGGGGGTGGGGGGCTCGACCGGCGGGGTGTACGGCTCGCTGCTCTCGCTCATTCGTGGTCCTCTCTGGACTGGGGGACACCCGTCGTCCCACGATGATCGGAGCCGTCCCTGGGAGGACGCTGGGAGCCTCCGGGTGAAGCGATGTGAACCTTGCCGTCCGGGGCGGGGCCCGGAACGCCGTCGAGGGGCCCGGCCGGACCGGCCGCCGTCGACCCTGCGGTCCGGAGCCGGCGAGGGCACCGGGAGCGGACCGGGAGTCGGCCCGGCGGAGGAGGATCAGGTGCGGCGGGCCGGGGCCGGCACGTGCACCGGCACCGGTTCGAGCCGCAGCGCCAGCTTCGGGCAGAGCTTCACCGCCTGGCGGGCCAGCAGCTCGAGCTCGCCGGTCACCGGCGTGGGGTCGATGATGGGGTAGCCCCAGTCGTCGAGGCGGATCCGCTGCGGGATCACCTCGGCGCACACCCCGCGCCCGTCGCAGGCGACGATGTCGACCGCCAGGCGCCGATCGGCACCCTCGAAGGTCATCATCGGACCGGCACCGGGGGCGTGGGCAGGATCGGCGCCTGCGGCGGGCACGTCTCGTGGGCGAGGTGGCGCCGCACGTCGTCGTCGAACACGTCGAGGGCGCTGCGCAGGAGGCGCAGCACCCCGTCGGGGAAGCGGCAGGCGCCCCGGCCGTCGATCTGGGCCGCCCACCGGTGCAACCGGTCGACGGTCCGGACGTCGCCGCGACCCCGGGCCAGGGCGGCGAACCCGTCGGCGACGGCCGCCAGGCCGTGCACGCACGGACCACACTGGCCGGCGGTCTGGCCCGCCATCCAGCTGAGCACCCGGGACGACTCGCAGACGCCGCAGGCGTCCTCCGGCAGCAGGGCGACGGCCCCGCAGCCGACGGCCGCGCCGTGGGGGCGGAGGGTCTCGTTGGCGAAGGGCAGGCCGGCGGCGGTGCGGGCCGGCACCCAGCTCCCGAAGTAGCCGCCGAGCAGGACCGCCTTCGGCTTCACCGGTGAGCCGCCGGCCCGACCGGCCAGCTCGGCCAGGGTGATGCCGAGGGGCACCTCGAGCACGCCGGGGCGGGCGATCCCGCCGGCGACGGTGGCCAGCGCGGTGCCGGGGTGGTCGGTCGTGCCCTGCTCGCGGAACCAGTCGGCGCCCCACAGCAGCACCTGGGCCAGGTGGGCGGCGGTCTCGACGTTGAGCACCAGGGTCGGTCGGCCCCGCAGCCCCTTCTGGAACGGCTTGATGGTCAGGCCGGTGGGGATGGCCTCGCCGCCGTCGAGGTGGCGGACCAGCGCGGTCTCCTCTCCGGCGACGTAGTGGCTGGGCACCGGACGCAGGCTGCAGGCTCCGCCCAGCACCTCGCCGGCCGAGCGGCGGGCCAGGATGGCCCGGTCGACGGCGTCGAGGGCGTCGCCGGCCAGGTGGTCGACCGAGACGTGGACGTCGTCGGCGCCGACCAGCCCGGCGGCGAGCACCGCGCCGTCGAGCACCAGGTGGGGGGCGTGGGCGAGCAGGTGGGCGTCCTTCCGGCTCAGCGGCTCGCCCTCGGCGCCGTTGATCACCACGACCGGTCGGCGACGCCCGGCGGCCACCGCCCGCAGCTTGGCGCCGGTCGGGAACGCACCGCCGCCCCGGCCACGAAGGCCGGAGCGCTCGACGACGTCGATCAGCTCCGGTCGGGCTCGCTTCGAGCGAAAGGGCTCCGGATAGATCTCCCGGTGACGGGCCAGATCGGTCGCGCCCGGTCCGAGGCCGGCGAGCAGCCGCTGCGACCCGGCCGGCGCTGCGACGCCGATCGGTGCGCCGAGGGGCTCGGCGATGCTCATCGGGTGGAGCTCCCGAGCGGGGTGGGGTCGGGCTCGGCGGCGTCCAGGCGGGCCCAGATCACCCCGACCACGCTGATCAGGGTCAGGCCGTAGATGGCGAGGAGCCAGGGCTGGGTGCTGTCGGTCCCGATGCCGATGCTGTGGACGAAGGCCAGCGGCCAGCAGGCGTAGGCGCTCCAGTGCACCAGTCGCCACGTCCAGTAGCCGATGTGCTCACGCACGAGGCTGGTCACGACCAGGGCGATCAGCACGTCGAAGGCGAGGGCGCCGAGGCCGAGCCAGAGCGGCTGGTAGCTGCCGAGGAAGGGCACGAAGGCCTCGACCAGCGAGATGTGGACGTAGCTGTCGGCGATGGTCGTGACGACGTGGAGGCCGAGGAAGACGAGGACGAGGAGCGAGATGTTCTTGTGGAGCCCCTCGACCACCAGGCGCGTCGCGGTCCGCCCGGACCACCGGAGGGTGACGAGCACCCCGAGCACGACCGAGGCGGTGAGCAGCACCAGGCTGACCGCTCCGGTGCCGCGCACCAGGTACCACATGGCCGGGCTGGTGACGGCGAGGACGTTCACGCCGCACGCTCCTCGGGCCAGCAGCCGACCCGGACCACCCGGTCATCGGGACGCACGAGCCGGGCCGGCAGCCCGATGGCCTCCAGCCAGGCGGGGGCGGTCTCGCCCTTCACGACCGCGGCGGTGGCGGCCACGTTGGCGTCCAGGCAGGAGCCGGCGGCGACGGTGACCGTGCGCCACACGACCTCGGCCGAGTCGCCGGTCGACGGGTCGACGATGTGGTGCAGCTCCCGTCCCCGTCGCACCCAGCGCCGGACGGTGGTGCCCGAGGTGGCGATGCCCCCCGAGTGCACGAGCACCGACTCGAAGCCGTCGTCCACGGGGTCGCCGCACCAGTCGGACACCTGCACCGACCAGCCGCCGGAGGGGGGCTCGCCGACCATGGCGATGTCGCCGCCCAGCCCGAGCAGCACGCCGCACCCGGCGGCGTCGGCCGCGGCCGCGGCGGCCCGATCGGCGGCCCAGGCCTTGGCGGTGGCGCCGAGATCGATGCGGGTGCCGGCCGGCACGGTGACGGTGCCGGCCCGGTGGTCGACCACGACCCGGCGCCAGCCCGGCACCCGGGCGAAGACGAGCGGGGCGCCGTCGTCGGTCAGCTCGCGGAAGTCGCGGTCGTAGCCGAGCTGCACGACGGCCCGGCCGACGGTCGGGTCGACCGCTCCGTCGGTGCGCCGGGCGGCGTGGAGGGCGACCTCGACCGCATCGAGCAGGCACCGGTCGACCGCCACGGGGTGCCCGACCGACCGGTTCGCCCGCTCCAGGTCGGAGTCGTCGCGGAACCGGCTGCAGGCCCGGTCGACCTCCGCCAGCACGGCGTCCGCCGCACGGCGGGCGTCGCCCAGGCGGCGACCGTCGACGACGGCCAGCTCGCCCTGGGTGCCGAACACCTCGAAGACGGACGACGCGGTGCTCACGAGCCGCCGCTTCGAGCATGTCGACCCCCGCCGCCCCCGCCCGAGAGCCCGCCGGCGGGCGGCGGCGTGAAGCCGCTGCTGCTGCTTCCCTGGCTGTTGCCCTGGAAGCCGTTGTCGTCGCCCTGGAAGCCGTCGTCGCCCCCTTGGCCATCCTCGCCGTCGCCCCGTGTGACCGAGCCGTTGCCTCCGGATCCGTTGCCGGTGTCGTAGCCCTGGTTCCCGGAGCCGGACCCGCCGCTCGTGCTCCCGTCGGTGGAGCCACCGCTCGTCGTGTTCGACGTGGTGGAGGTCGACGACGCCGGCCGGACGTGGGCGGCGACGAGGGAGAAGACGGCGGTGGCGGCCAGGCTGGCCCCGACCGCGACGCGGGTGAAGACGGAGACCCGGGACAAGCCGTGGGACTGGTTGTTCGGCATGTGCAGCACCTCGCTGGTTCGTCGCCCAGTGTGGTCCCGGCCCGGGAAGAAGGCGGTTCGACTCCCGCGAGAAGTTGGTGAGAATCGGGTCTGCGGTCACCTGTCGGCCGGGGGCTCCCCGGCCTGCAGGACCCAGGTGAAGCAGGCACCCCCGTCGGGGTGGTTGGCGGCGGTGATCGTCCCGCCGCTGCCGGAGACCACCTGCTCGACGATGGACAGCCCGAGCCCGGAGCCGGGGCGGTCGCGCACCCGAACGGAGCGGTAGAAGCGGTCGAACACGTGGGGCAGGTCGGCGGCGGCGATGCCGGGGCCGTGGTCGCGCACCACCACCCGGTCGGGGGTGACCGACAGCTCCACCGGCGAGCCGTCGGGGCTGAACTTCACCGCGTTCTCGAGCAGGTTCCCGATGGCCCGCTGGAGCCGGTCGGGCTGGCCGAGCAGGACGGTCGGCCCGGTCGTCACGTCGATCGTCCGCTCGAACCGACGAGCGGTGCGGTCGGCCACCCGCCGGGCCAGCTCGTCGACGCGGACCTCGCGCTCGGGTTCGAGGTCGTAGCGGTCGCTGGCCAGCGCCACCAGCTCGTCGACCAGGCTCGTCAGCTCCCGGGTCTCGCCGTCGAGGTCGGTGAGCAGCTCCTGGCGCGATGCACCCGCCAGCTCGGGATGTCGCCGCAACGTGTCGACGTTGGCCCGCAGGCTGGTGAGCGGGGTCCGCAGCTCGTGGCCGGCGTCCTGCACGAGCTGCTGCTGCAGGTCGCTCGAGCGTCGCAGCCGGTCCACCATGTCGGAGAAGGCGCGGGCGAGCCGACCGACCTCGCCGCGGTCGTCCACCGGGACGTCGACGGACAGCGCCGAGGACGCGGTCACCGCCTCGACCGCGGCGGTGAGCTCGGCGACGGGACGGGCGGCCCGACGGGCGATCAGCCACCCGACCAGGCCCGCCACCGCCACGACCGCCAGGCCGAGCGCGAGCAGGCGGTTGCGCAGCGAGTCGAGGATGCGGTCGGTCTCGGTGAGGCTGCGTCCGACCCGGACCGACCGGCCGTCGGCGACCCGGAGGGCGAGGACGCGGGCCGGGCGACCGTCGAGCTGCTGGGTGATGGGGCGGGTGTCCCCGGTGATGACGATGGGCGTCGCCGGCCGCCGGCCGACCGCGTCGGAGAGGTTGGTGGCCAGGACCCGGCCCTGCCGGTCGACGCAGGTGACGAGGGCCTGCGGCAGCTCGGCCTCCCCCGGTTCGGTGCGGCCCACGTCGGGTTCGCCCCGCTGGGCGCCACCGCACGCCAGGTCGACGGGGCGCAGGTCGGGGTCGTTCAACCGATCGACGTAGGCGTCGAGGCTGTCGTCGATCTCGGCGTGCAGCCGCTGGCTGGTGGCGGCGTAGCTGACGAAGCCCACGCTCACCACCGACGCGGTCGACAGGAAGACGAGGGCCACGACCAGGCGGACCCGCAGGCTCACCGGCGCTCCTCCTAGTCGGCCCGCAGCGTGTAGCCGACGCCCCGGATGGTGTGGATGAGCTTGGGTCGCCCGTCGCGCTCGACCTTGCGCCGCAGGTAGCCGATGTAGACGGCGAGCGACTTCGACGTCGGTCCGAAGTCGTAGCCCCAGATGTCCTGGTAGATGTCGGAGTGGCCGAGCACGATGCCGGCGTTGCGGGCCAGCAGCTCGAGCAGGTCGAACTCGGTCTTGGTCAACGACAGCTCCTCGTCGCCCCGCCAGGCCCGCCGGCTGAGGCTGCTCACCCGCAGGTCGCCGACCACCACCTCGTCGTCGTCGGGCACCGGTCGGCGACGGAGCAGCGCCCGCACCCGGGCGAGCAGCTCGTCGAGCGCGAACGGCTTGGGCAGGTAGTCGTCGGCGCCGGCGTCGAGGCCCGACACCCGATCGGACACCTCGGTGCGGGCCGTGACCATCAGGATCGGGATCTCGACCCGCTCGGCCCGCAGCCGCGAGCAGATGGTCAGGCCGTCGATCTCGGGCATCATCACGTCGAGCACCAGCAGGTCCGGTGACCGCTCGCGCAGGTGCCGCAGCGCCGCCGCCCCGTCGGACACCGCCTCGACCTCGTAGCCCTCGAGCTCGAGGGCCCGGACCAGGGCCTGCCGGGTGGCCCGGTCGTCCTCGGCCAGCAGGATCCGATCGGTCACCGCCCGGTTCTACCTGGTGCGTACCGGTCGCTGGCGGTCGTCAGGACCGGTCCTCACCGTGTTCTCACCTTCCGCCCCTACGGTCCGGGACCTCTGCGCCGTCGTGACCTCGGAGGCTCCGTGCAGATCAAGACCCTCTTCGGGCTGCCCGCCCATCCGTTGATCGTGCACGTGCCCGTCGTGCTGCTGCCGCTGGCGGCGGTCGGGGCGGTGCTGGCGGTGCTGTTCCGACGGCTGCGCTCGCCGTTCGGGTGGACCGTGGTCGTGCTCACCGCCGTGTCGACCGTGTTCGCCAAGCTGGCCGAGCCGAGCGGTCGGGCCCTCCAGGAGGCGGTGCCCGGCAGCGATGCGCTGCGCCAGCACGTCCAGCTGGGCGACTCGATGTGGCTCTTCGCCGGCTTCTTCTTCGGGTGGGCCCTGTTGCTGATGCTCTGGGACCGCTACGTCGTGGACGCGCCGAGCTCGGACGGCGCCGCCGTCGCCCGGCCGAAGGCGCTGCAGCGCCTCCAGTCCCTGCCGTCGTGGGTCGGGACCGCGCTGGCCGTGCTGGTCGTGCTGAGCGGCGCGCTGGCCACCGTCCGGGTCATCCAGGTCGGCCACTCCGGCGCCAAGGCGACCTGGCAGACCAGGACGCCCGCCCTGCAGCAGGGTGGCGACGAGGGCAGGGACGGCGGCGGGGCTGACCGGCCGGTCCGAGGTCCCGATCCGCTCAGAAGATCCCGAACCGCACCGTGCACAGGGCCCCGGCGATGAGGCAGTAGACGGCGAAGGGCGTGAGCGTGCGGGTCTCGAACCACCGCACCAGGAAGCGGGTCGCCAGGTAGGCGGCGATCCCGGCGACGATGCTGCCGACCAGGACCTGGCTGCGGATGCCGTCACCGAGCGGGCCCATCAGGTCCGGCAGCTTGTAGACGCCGGCGGCCAGGATGATCGGCGTCGCCAGCAGGAACGAGAAGCGGGCGGCGTCCTCGTGGTCGAGGCCCCGGACCAGGCCGGCCACCATGGTCACCCCCGACCGGCTGATGCCGGCGAGCAGGGCCGCGGACTGGGCGACGCCGACCACGCCGGCCGCCTTCACGTCCAGGGTGGCGATGTGCTGGCGGGTCGCCTCTGCGGAGAAGTCCTCGGGTGCGGCCGACGGGCCCGCTGCAGCGGCCCCCGGTCCACCGGCGCCGACCCGGTCGGGGGTGTCAGCGCGGCGTCGCACCCGCTCTCCGACCAGCAGGATCACGCCGTTCAGGGTCAGGAAGATCGACGCGGCCACCGGCTTGGCGAAGATCGTCCGCAGGGTGTGCTCGAAGGCCAGGCCCAGGATGCCCGTGGGGATGGTGGCGACCACCAGCAACCAGGCCAGCCGCTCGTCGGAGGTCTCGACGCGACGGCTCCGCGCCGACCGGAAGAACCCGCGGATGATCCGATCCCAGTCCCGCCGGAAGTAGATCAGCAACGCCAGGGCGGTGGCCACGTGCAGGCCGACGAGGAACGCCAGGTAGGGCGACTCGCCGGCCGACTGGCCCTTGACCAGGTCGTCCCAACCGAAGAGGGCGGGCACGATGACCGAGTGCCCGAGGCTCGAGACCGGGAAGAGCTCGGTCACGCCCTGGAGCAGACCGATGACGACCGCCCGGAAGTAGGTCAGCACGGCGGGAGGCTAGGGGCCGGGTGGTTACCCCCCTCCCTCGTCGGGGTTAGCCCCCGGCAAAGATCCTGCTCGCCGGGCATCCCGCCAGCGACGGTGGCCGCGATCCGTCGCCGGCGGCTCGCGCGGCCCGGGGCGGGTCGTGGCCCGGGGCGGGTCGTGGCCCGGTGGATCGGGTGGGTGCGCGGTCCAGGTGAAGGGTCGGTCGGCGGGTCGGAGGGTCCAGCCGGCGGTGGTGAGGAGGTCGTGGTGGTGGCCGCACAGGGGGGCGAGCTCGGTCAGGCGGGTGCGGCGGGTGTCGGCCCAGCCGGTGGCGGAGGTGGTGTGGTGGATCTCAAGGTGCCGGTGGCTTCCGCAGACGACGCAGCCGTCGTGGAGGACCTCGAGGCAGACCTTCATGTGCTCGGTCGGCGTCCGCGACGTGGTCGCCATCGCCTTGAGGTCGCCGCCGTGGCGCAGGAACAGCCGCAGCGTGGCCTCGCCCAGCTGCTCGACCGCCCACGCCACCGGCACCGACCCGACACCGGGGATCTCGCACCGCTCACCGGGCTCGAGGCAGCCTCGTCGCAGGGCGGGCAGGTCGACGACGACCGACACCGCCGTCCTGGGCTTCGGCGCCCGATGGTCACCGCCGTCCTCGCCACCGCCGTCGCCGACACTGGAGCCGCCGGTGCGGGACCGTCGCGCCATCTCGACCAGCGCATCGAACGCGTAGGCGGCGGCCGGCTCCCGTCGCCCCTCGGCGTAGGCGGTCCTGAAGATGCCCTGGGCCTGTCGTTCGAGCTCGGCGCGCACCTCGGCCACCGCCCCCGGCGGGCCCGTGGCCAGCAGGGTGGCGCACCCGTCGGCATCGGTGCCGAAGCGCACCTGCCGGGCGGCGTGCTGACGACGAGCCCGCGCCGCGTCCTGTTCGGCTGAGCGGGCGGCGGCCTTGACCCGTTCGGCGCGCTGGCGGGTCTGGCGCAACGTCTCGGACCGAGCCCGCTCGACCAGCTCGCCCTCGCTGCCCGGGTCCGCCGCCACCGCCGACGCCACCTCGGCCGCCTGGTCGGTCGACAGCGCCCCCTGCCGCAACGCCTCGGCCAGACCGCTGCGCCCCCCCAACGACTCGGCCGTCTCGGCGTCCCGCCGCGCCGACCCGAACGACCCGCCGGTCCTCGACGTCAACCAGTCCTCGAACGACCGGGCGCCGTCGCCACCCCACGCCCGGGTCTCGGCCACCCGAGCCGACAGCAACAGGCGCGCCCCACCCAGCAGCTTCTCGGCCTCCAGCACCGCATCGAGCGCCACCCGGGCATCGGAACCCGCCAACCGCCCCGCATCCAACGAGCCGACCAGCACCGCAAGCTCGTCACGCACCCGCCGGAACGAGCACGACGATCCCGACCGAGCACCCATGGTTGGTCACCTCCCGTCACACGCATCGCCCAGCCGCCGGCGCAGGAACCTGTCGCCGGCCGCGAGCACACTGGTTGCACGGGTCCCCGAGGACCGAGCCACGCTTCCCGACCAGGACCGGCCGCCGACGGGCCCTGGTGGAAGGTGGTTCGATCACCATACACGAACACCCGTTCGTGCGCAACCGGCGATCCGGGAAGCGGCCGGCACCCCGGCGCAGTTCGGACGGCGGTCTCCTCCGTTGCGCTTGCTCGTCCTGTGCGACACTCCGGCCCCGCACCGGTGTCGGGCGCAGGAGGGAGGCCGTCGTGATCGTGGATTGGCCGTGATCGTGGATGGGTCGTGATCCTGGAGGATCGGGGTGACGGCGAGCTCGGCTCCTCCGCTCGCGGCGGCCGCGGTGGCACCGAGCCGACGTCGGCGGGGCGACCTGACCAGCGGTCGGCGGCCCAGGACCCCTGCGCGGACCGCCGGCAGGATTCCTGGTTTCGGGCGTCGCGAGGGGTGGGTAGGACACCGACCTCCTTGAGGTTCTGGCTGGCGGTGAGACGGAGTCGGGCCCCCCTCCCTCCCACCCACTCCGTCTCCCGTCCGTCAGCCTCGCGGTCGGCGGCACCCTCGAGGTCAGTGGCACCCTGGCGGATCGGCGGCCGGTGGGGGTCGAGCGGACGATGAAGCCGTCGTGGACCGCGCAGGGCGCCGTCGCCCAGCGCGCCGTGCTCACCCGGCGTGGGGTGCTCGACGATCCGTGGGCCCAGGGCATGTTGACGGGCCCGATGGCGATCGTGTCCAGGCTCGGCGGCATCGCTCCCCGGGTCGCGCTCCGCCGGGCCGTCACCCTCGCCGGGTTCGCCGGGCTCGAGCTGTGGATCGACGACCGCCTCGGCCGGGCCCTCGACGAGGGGGTCCACCAGGTCGCCGTCGTCGGTGCCGGCCTCGACGCCCGCGCCTGGCGCCTCGGTCGCGACGGGGTGGTCTTCTTCGAGCTGGATCACGCGGCGTCGCAGCGCGCCAAGGTCGAGGTGGCGCCCGGGCCCGGCGTGCGGTGGGTGACGGCCGACCTGCGCCGAGAGGACGCCTCGTCGTCGCTGATCGGCGCCGGGCTGCGGATCGACGCACCCGCCCTCGTGGTGGTCCAGTCGGTGACGATGTACCTCACCGAGGCCACCGTCCGGCGGCAGCTCGAACGGCTGGCCGACGACCTGGGCCCTGGCAGCCGGCTGCTCGTGAACTTCCAGCCGTCCAGCCCACCGCCGACGGCCCGAACCCGCAGGCAGCTCCGCCTGCAACGGCTCGCGCGGGCGGGCTCGGGCGAGGGGTTCACCTTCACCGCCGATCCCGGTGCGGCCCAGGCCCTCGTCGAGTCGACCGGCTGGGCCGTGACCGAGCGGACCGGTGGCCGGTCGGCGGCCCGGGCCCTGGTCCCAGCGTCCGCCGGGCTGCCGGTGGACGCGGTCGACGAGAGCAAGACGCTCATCGCCGGCCGCCTCGCGCCTTGACCCGCGGTCGAGATGAGCTAGCTTCGGCCCCCGGTCGAGGAGACGAGGAGACTCCGACGCTCGATCCGCCTGCGATGCAACGGGGTGCCTGCACCCCCATCGGTTCGGGGGAACCATGGCCGACGACGACCGCACGACCGCCGATGACCACGATCCGGGCGCGACGCCAGAGCCGAGGTCGCCCGAGACGGCGTCGCCCGCCCGGCGGCGCTCGCCCTGGCTCCGCCGCCTGCCGCTGCTGATCCTCGCCGTCGTGGTGGCCGGGGCCGGGCTGGTGGTGTGGCTCCAGGTCAAGCCGGTGCTCTCCGCCCGCCGCTACCGCGACGTCCTCTACCGCGTGCCCACCGCACCCCAGCTCACGCCGGGGCCGGGCGAGACGGTGTACCGCATCGACCCGACCCAGTCGTCGCTGACGTACTCGATCGGCGAGCACTTCATCGGCCAGAGCGGCGACTCGACCGCCACCGGCACCACCAACGGCCTCGCCGGCGACATCGCCATCGACCCGAGCAAGGCCGACGGGGTCCGCTTCGGCAAGATCGTCGCCAACGTCGAGCAGTTCCACTCCGACAACAACCTGCGCGACGCCCGGCTCCGGCAGGACTTCCTGCAGTCGCACGACCACCCGCTCAGCTCGTTCACGGTGACCAAGGTGTCCGGCCTCCCGACGCAGCTGGTCAAGGGCACCGCCTACCCGTTCACCATGCAGGGCGAGGCCACCGTCCACGACGTGACCAAGCCGGTCGAGTGGAAGGGCACCGCCACGCTCGGCGACGACGGGCTCCACGCCAAGGCCACGGCGAACACCACGCTGTCGGCGTTCGGGATCGGCCCGATCTCGATCTCGGGCCTGGTGAACACCAAGGACCCGGTCGCCCTCACCCTCGAGATCACCGCCCTCGACCCGACCCAGCACGCCATCCCCACCTCGATCACCGGCCCCCACGCCAAGCAGGCGACCGGCGGCCCCTCCTTCGCCAAGGAGGTGCAGCCGATCCTCGAGCAGAGCTGCGCCTCGTGCCACAACTCCGGCCAGGTCGGCGCCCTCCACTGGAAGCTGGACACCGCCGGCGACGCCTCCAAGATCTCCGACGGCATCCGGACGGTCACCCAGACCGGCTACATGCCGCCCTCGCCGGCGTCGGACAAGGGCGTGGCCCTCGTCCACACCGACACGCTCACCAAGCAGCAGATCGACACCCTCGCGGCGTGGGCCCGCTCGGGCGGCAGCCTCGACGTCCCCGCCTCCACGCCGATCAAGCCGTCGAAGGCGGCCCAGGCGCTCCAGCCGCGGCAGGACGTGGTCCTGCACGTCCCCGGGTACACCGGTTCGCTGCAGAAGGACAACGACTACCGGTGCTTCGTCCTCCAGCCGAACATCACCACGACCCAGTACATGACCGGGTACACGTTCCTCGCCGACCAGGTCGAGGAGCTGCACCACGCCCAGGTGTTCCACATCAGCTCCCAGCAGGCGGCCAACGCCGAGGCCATGTCCGGCAAGGACGGCCAGCCGGGCTGGAGCTGCTACGGCGGGGTCTCGGTCCGGGGGGCCAAGCCGGTCCAGGTGCCGGGGCGGACCAAGAACCACGACGTCGGCTTCGCCGGCCAGCAGGACCTGGTGGCGGGCTGGGTGCCCGGCCAGAACCCGGTGATCTTCCCCGACGGCGCCGGCATCCTGATGAACCCGGGCGACGCCCTGGTGCTGCAGGTCCACTACCACTACGACGACCAGGTCACCGAGGACCACTCCGGCCTCGCCCTCCAGCTCGACGCCCCGACGCCGACCACCAAGGCGCTCCGGGTCATCAACCCGCTGGCACCGGTCGAGCTGCCGTGCGAGCCGGGGGCCACCGAACCGCTCTGCAACCGGTCCGCCGCCATCGCCGACAACATCCAGAAGTTCGGGACCAACGACGAGGACGCCCTGCTGGCGCTGTGCCACACCAGCGCCCAGGAGCTGGCGGCCCAGTCCGACGGCCGAACGGCCAGGACCACCTGCAACCTCTCGGTGCCCGAGTCGGGCACCATCATCGGGGTGTTCGGCCACGAGCACACGCTGGGCAAGACGTTCCGCCTCACCCTCGACCCGGGGACACCGCAGGAGAAGATCCTGCTCGACATCCCGAACTGGAACTTCGACTGGCAGATGAACTACCAGCTCGCCACACCGCTGCACGTCACGGCGGGCGAGCCGGTGCAGATGGAGTGCACGTGGGACCGGTCGCTCGACCCGTACCGGCCGCAGCGCTACGTCGTCTTCGCCGAGGACACCGAGAGCGAGATGTGCTTCGGCACCTACGCCCTCATCCCCGACAACCAGTGACGCCCACCTGACCTGACCTGACCTGACCGCCCGCCTGCGGACGGGCGCCGAGCCGGGGCGCGACGACTGGGACAAGATGGCCGCGTGGCTGAGGTCGTGTGCCCGATGGTGGTCGGCCGGGCCGAGGAGATCGCGGCGTTGGAGTCAGCTGACCGGGTCCGGCTGACCGGCTGCTCCCCGCAGACCGTGGTCGTTGCCTAGTCTGCGGCGGTGGCTCGCACCCGGATGCGTGCGGGGTGCACCCTGATCCTCTTCGCAGACCGACCTCTCTCCCCCGGTCCCGATGGGTAGACGGTCTGCGGCCCTGGAACACCTCGGCGAGGGGTACGGCTGGGCGTTGCTCGACGCTGCCCCCGACGGGATCCTGATCGTGGGCCGGTCCGGCGTGGTGGCCTACGCCAGCGATCGAGCGGCGGGGCTGTTCGGCTGCGAGGTCGAGGACCTGTTGGGCATCTCGATCGAAGAGCTCGTGCCTCGCCGGCAGCGGGAGGTGCACCGGGCGCATCGCACCCGCTACCAGGCGGCTCCGGCCGTGCGGATGATGGGTGAGCGGCTCGCGTTGCGGGCGCGGCGGCTGGACGGCAGCGACTTCCCCGTCGAGGTCGGTCTCAGCCATGTCGAGATGGGCGGTGAGGCGTACACCGTCACGTCGGTCCGTGACATCAGCGACCGAGTGGCAGATGCTGCCTACCTCCGGCAGGTGGTGCACGCCATCGACGCCAGCCCCGACGGCATGTTCGTCTTCGACGCCGACACGTTCCGGTTCTCCTTCGTCAGCCATGGTGCGGTGCAGCTGGTGGCCTACAGCCGCGAGGAGCTGCTCGAGATGACGCCGCTGCACCTGAACCAGGAGCGGACGCGCGCCCAGTACCAGCGCATCATCGCCGACCTCGCTGCCGATCCCGGTCAGGCGGTCACCACCCAGTCGCGCTTCGTGCGCAAGGACGGGCGGTCGGTGCCGGTCGAGAAGACCTTCCAGCTGGTGCCCCCCGGCCCGGACGAGACCCTGTGGGTCGTCGTCCTGGCCCGAGACATCACCCGACGGCTGGCGGACGAGCGCGAGCTGCAGGCCAGCCAAGCCGCGCTGCGGTCGGCGGAGCGCGCCGCGGCGCTGGCCGACGACCGTGAGCGCATCGCCCGCGATCTGCACGACACGGTCATCCAGCGCCTCTTCGCCGAAGGCCTCCATCTCGAGGCGTTCGCGGGGCGGTGCGACGAGGCCACCCGCACCCAGCTGCAGTCCACCGTCGACAGCCTGGACGAAGCCATCCGCGAGCTCCGCAGCGCCATCTTCACGCTCACCCGCCCCGAAGCCGTTCCCGCGGTTCGCCGCGAGCTGCTGGAGGTGGTGGACCGGGCCACGAGCGCCCTGGGGTTCGCGCCCCGCCTCCGCTTCGAGGGACCGGTCGAGGACGTCGAGGCGTCCGTCGCTGCCCACCTCGCCCCGGTCCTGCAGGAGGCGCTGTCCAACGTCGCCCGCCATGCCCACGCGTCGACGGTCGACGTCGCGGTCACCGCCGACGACCGGGTCACCATCGAGGTCACCGATGACGGCGTCGGCGTCTCGAACCCGCAGGACCCCGCCGAGGGCAGCGCGCCCCTCCACGGGAACGGTCTCCAGAACCTCGCCGGGCGAGCCGCCCTGCTCGACGGCTCCCTCGAGCTGCTTGCGGTCGAGGGCGGCGGCAGTCGCCTCGCCTGGTCGGTTCCCGCCTCGCAGTCGTGACCGAAGGTCGCCACAGCCACCGCCGACCACGGCCACGGTCGCTCGCCGACGCGTCGAGGCACGGAGCCCACGTTGGACGGCGACACGCCCCTCCGTCGTGGGGACGTTCAGCCGTCCCGACGCTGGAGCTCGGCGAGGCGATCCCGGTACTCCTCCTTCGAGACCTCACCCGTGGCGAAGCGCTCGGCCAGCACCTCTCGCGCTCGTACGGTGGGGTCAGGCGTCGAGCGCGTCGCGGAGCCGGTGCTCGTGCGCACCAGCCAGATGACGACGATCACGAGCAGGACCATCATGGCGACGCCGAACAGCCACATCCACCCGCCGCCCCACCCGTCCATGTGTTCCCCACCGTCCATCTGCCCGACCACGGTCGCTGCGAGGTACATGGGGTGGCTCCTGTTCCAGAGTTGGTCGAGGTCCGGAGACCTGGCCAGATCGGGTTGATCGTCCCCGAGCCCGTCCACGACTGCCAGGGCCGTAGGTCCTGACCGCAGGACCGGAGCGTCACTGGCTCATCCGTACGGCCCTGCGGATAGTGTCTTCCCATCCTCGACCACCAGCACCCCGTGGACCCGGAGCGGGTCGAGCAGGCTCGAGCCGAGGGGTTGGGCGGCCCGGAGGCGCAGGCCGTGGGCTCGTTGCTCACCCTGCTCTCCGATCCCCTGCGGGCGCGGATCCTGACGTCGTTGCTCGTGGTCGAGGAGCTGTGCGTGGGCGACCTGGCCCTGGCACTGGATTCCAGTGAGGACGCCGTCACCTACGCCTTGCGGATCTTGCGCACCGCCGGGCTGGTGCGGCGTCGGCGCGACGGCCGCATGGGCTACTACCGCCTCCGCGACGGCCCGTCCCGGCCCGCGCTGGCGGCGACGTTGCAGCGGGCCCGTGAGCTGGTCGACCTGCACCCGGAGATGGCGGTGGAGGACGAGTGAGCACGGCCACGTTCCCCGTCGCCGGTCGGGAGCTCGGTTGCTGAGCGCATTCGCGGCCGGCCTGACGGTGGCAGTGGTGGCCGTGGCCGGCACCATGGCGGCGCTCTCGGCCGCTCGCCGGTCGGCCCCGTTCGGCACGGCAGCACCGGGGACGACCGCTCCGCAGCGGGTGCCGTTCCTCGGCGGGTTCGAACCCGACACCCATGCGTGGAGCCGGTTCCACCTTCGCTACTACCCGATGACGCTGCTGTTCATCGCCTTCGAGATGGAGATGATGTTCATGTACCCGTGGGCGGTGGTGTTCGTGGAGGAGGGCGGCAAGGCCCTGGTCGAGATGGGCATGTTCCTGACCATCCTCTCCGCCGGCGTGGTCTACGGGTGGCGGGAGGGGGCGTTCCGGTGGCAGTGACCGGCTCCGGCTACCCGGTGCCGGTGTTCACGGCGATCGCCCCCGGGGCCTGGCGGTCGGTGCAGGAGCTGCGAGCCCGGTCCGAGCTGCGGTTGGTGACCAGTCCGCGCCACGCCTCGGTGCTGCTGGTCGCCGGCGCGGTGCCGAACGCCCACCTCGGACCGCTCGACGTGGTCCACGACCAACTCCCCCACCCGCGGGCCACGGTGCACTGGACCGCAGGTGACGCCGACGGCGTCGTCGCCGACGTCGTGCGAGCCCATCGCCGCCTCGTCGAGGACCCGTCCTGCTCCGAGCCCGACCGGCGACCCGACCAGGAGCCGAACGAGTGGCGGGGCGTCGGGCCCTTCGGCCAGGGCGGCGAAGGGATGATGGGGGGCACCCCCTACGGCCGACCGATGGCCATGACCGGCGACGACCGCGACGGCCTGGCGCTGGACCGGTTGCACCTGCGGTTGGGGCCCTTCCTCGATGCGCTCCCTGCGGGCCTGGTGCTCGACGTGACCCTGCAGGGCGAGGTCCTGCAGGAGGTGGCGGTGGACCACCTCCCCTCGTCAGAGCCGGCGCTCGACGACGACCACGGTCCGGCAGCGGCGTCGTGGTTCGAGCGCCACCGTTCCCTCACCTGGCTGGCCCACGCGCTGCACGTCCAAGGTCTCGAGGCCTACGCCAGCCGAGCAGCCGGCCTGGCCGTGGCGGCCCGGACGGGCCGCGACATCGCCGCCGACGCCGCGGCCCTTCGACGCCACCTGCGCCGCAGCGGGCTGTTCTGGACGCTGCGGGGCATCGGTCCCATCGACGGCCTCGGCGACGTCAGCGACCGATGGCGGTGGAGGCTCGACCGGATCGAGCGACCGACCCCGTCCCCGGGACCGCCGGAGCAGCCGGTGGTCGCAGCCGACGGCCTCGCGGGCCTGTTGCCGGGCATGACCTTGACCGACGCCATCACCACCATCGTGAGCTTGGACCTGGACCCGGTCCCGACCCCGTCAGCGACGCGATGACCGCTGCTCGGCACCTCTCCCCGCTGGTCGCGATCGGGGCCGTCGGCGCCGTCCTGCTCGTCGGCGCGACCCTCACGGCGGTGCTGCGCCAGGTGGTGTTCGCCCGAGCTTCGGGGCAGGCGCAGCCGCTCGGCTCGTCGGCCGGCCGGCCGTTGCGGGAGGCCCGCTGGCTGGCCCGCCAGCAGGTGGTCTCGACCGAGCGCCCCGACCTGGCCCTCTGGATCCTGGCGCCCGCCGCGTACCTCGGTCTGGCGGCCACGGCGCTGGCGGTGGTGCCGTTGTCGGCGGGGGTCGTGGTGTCCGACGTGCGCACCGGGATCGTGGTGTTCGGCGCGGCCGAGGCGCTGGCCATCGTGGCCGTCTTCCTGCACGGCTGGTCGCCGAACTCGCCGTTCGCGCTGGTGAGCGCCTACCGGTTCGTGGCGGTGGCGTTGTCCTACGAGCTGCTGAGCATGTTCGTGCTGATCGCAGCCGCCATCCCGGCCCAGTCCCTGTCGATGGGAGCCATCGTGGGCTCGCAGTCGGGGCTGTGGAACGTGGTCCGCCAGCCGCTCGGGCTTCCCCTGTGGCTGGTGGTGTCGTGGGGGGTGACCTTCTCGGGCCCGTTGGCGGTGGTCGACTCGCCGGACCTGGCGGGCGGGGGCGGCATCGAGGACAGCGGCGGGCAACGGCTGGCGTGGTCGGTGGCCAGGGAGTCGATGCTGGTGGTGTTCTCGGCGGCGGGCGCCGCGGTGTTCCTGGGCGGGTTCGAAGGGCCCTGGTTGCCCGGTGGGTTGTGGATGGCCGTGAAGTCGGCCGTCCTGCTGGGGGTGCTGGTGGCCGGCGGGGTCGTCCTGCCGCGGATCAGCGCCGAGCGGTTCGTCCGGTTGGCGTGGGGCCTCCTGTTGCCGCTGGCGTTCCTGGACCTCTTCATCGCCGGGCTGGGCTCGCTGTGATCGACGTCGCCTTCGTCGTCTTCTCCGCGGTCGCCGTCATCAGCGGCTACCGGGTGTTCCGGACCGACTCCATGGTCCGGGCCAGCTTCCTGCTGCTGGCGTCGTTCCTGAACGTGGGCGCCGTGCTGGTGCTGCTGCTCGCCGAGTACCTGGGGACCGCCCTGCTGTTCATGATGACCGTCGAGATGGTCGTGATGGCCCTGTTCATGGTCATGTTCATGATGAACCCGGCTGGCCTCAACCCCATGCAGATGGTGCACCAGCCCAAGGTCGCCGCCCTCGTCGGGGTCGCCGCAGCCGGCGGCATCTGGCTGGTGGCCGGGTTCGCCCACTTCCCGGATGCTCCCCTCGACCCGACCCGGTCGACCATCCGGGACCTCGGCACCGAGCTGCTCGGCCACTCGATGCTGGTGTTCGAGAGCGCCGGGGTGACCTTGCTGGCGACCATGGTCTGCGCCGTGGTCCTCTCCTCGGCTCGCGGCCGGTTCGGCGACGGCTACGAGGGCTCGGTGGCACCGCCGCTCGAGCCCGGTGGCCACCACCGCCCCGACGACGACCTGGTCGACACCGGTCACGGCGGCATGGGTCACGGCGGCATGGACCACGGCGGCATGGACCACGGCGGCATGCAGCACGGCCACATGGGAGGGGGCGGGTGAACCTGGTGACGATCCTGATCGTGGGCGGCGCCCTGTTCGGCATCGGGGTGTGGGGCGCGCTCGGCCAGCAGTCCTTCGTCATGCTGATGATGGGCATCGAGCTGATGGTGAACGGCACGATCCTGGCGGCGGCGGGGTTCTGGCGCTTCACGGGGGGCGGGGGCCCCAAGGGCCAGGTCCTGGTGATCGTGGCCATGGCGGTGATGGCGGTCGAGATGGCCATCGGCTTCGCGCTGGTCGCCGCCGTCTACCGGACCCGCCAGACCGACATGACCGAGGGCGTCGGATCGTTGAAGGGCTGATGCTGCTCCCCGTCCTCTTCCTGCTCCCGCTGCTGGCCGGTGTCGCCATCTGGGCCGCCGGCGACCGGGCGGTGGTGACCCGCGCCACGGTGGCGCTCGGCTCGCTCGGTGCCGTCCTGGTCGTCTCGGTCCTGGCCGCCGGCACGCAACCGGGTGCCACCGTCCGTTGGGGTGCCGGCCTGTCGCTCCGGCTCGAGGTGGCCGACGTGGCTCGGGCGCCGGTGGTGCTGGTGGCGGTCGTGGGCCTGGCGGTGGTGACCTACGCCCTGGGCTACGGCGAGCGCGCCGGCCGGTCGCGGATGGTCGGGTTGCTGGTGGCCTTCGTCGGGGCCATGGAGCTGCTGGTGGTGGCCGGCGACTTCCTGTCGCTGCTGACCGCCTGGGAGCTGGTGGGCCTCATCTCCTGGGGGCTGATCGGCCACCACTGGCGGCAGGGGGCCGCAACCGAGGCCAACCAGGCGTTCCTGGCGACCCGGGTCGGCGACGTCGGGCTGTTCCTCGCCGCCGGTGCCGCCTACGCCGCCTCCGGCACGCTGAGGTTCTCGTCGCTGCCGACCGGCCCTGCCGATCGTGGCCTGGCTGCGGTCGTGGTCGCCGGGGTGCTGCTGGCCGCCATCGCCAAGTCGGCCCAGCTCCCGTTCTCGCCGTGGTTGTTCTCGGCCATGGCCGGACCCACGCCGGCCTCGGCGCTGCTGCACTCGGCCACCATGGTCGCCGCCGGCGCCTACCTGCTGGCGCGGTTGCAGCCCTTCCTCGACTCGGCGGGCTGGTTCGGGCCGCTGACCATCGCCATCGGGTTGACCACCGCACTGGCCGGGGGCGTCGTCGCCGTCGTGCAACCGGAGGCGAAGAAGCTGCTGGCCGCGTCGACGTCGGCGCACTACGGCCTCATGCTCGTGGCCGTCGGAGCCGGTTACCCGATCGTCGCCATCGCCCACCTGGTCGCCCACGGGCTGTTCAAGGCCCTGCTGTTCGTGTCCGCCGGTGTCGCCATCGACGCCTCAGGTACCCCCACCCTGGTCGGCATGCGCCTCGGCCGGCGCTTGCCCGTCGTGGCCGGCCTCAGCGCGATCGGTGCGCTCGCCCTGGCCGCGGTGCCGCCCCTCGGTGCGGCGTGGACCAAGGAGGAGATCGTGGGCAGCGCCGCCGAGGCGGCGCCCTGGGTCGCGGTCCTGGTGATCGCCGCCGGTGCGCTCAGCGCCCTGTACGCCACGCGCTTCCACCTGCTGGCGTGGGGTCGTCACGACCTGACCGTCGGCGACGAGCCGCAACGGGCGGTCGGCGGCCTTACGGCGGCCACGATCGCCCTCGGCCTGCTGGTGGCCTGCTCGGTGGCCCTGGGACTGCTCTGGACGCCCTGGGGCGAGGACCGCCTTCGGCAGGTCACCGGTGGGACCCTGCCCGCCGGCGCCACCTGGGAGATCGCCGGCTCGCTGGCCGCGGTCGCCGTGTCGGTCTACGCCGCCCTCGTGCTCGACCGGCGCCACCGGCTGGTCACCCCCGCCCCCACCCCGGCGTTCCGGCGCGTGGCCCGGTGGTTCGACCTGGCTGCGCTCAGCCGGGCGACCGTCGTCGGCCCCACGCTGGCGTTGGCCCGTCGGGCCGCCCGGTTCGACGATCGGGTGGTGGACGCCGGGGTCGACGGCGTCGGCCGCCTCGCCGCGGCTGTCGCCGGCGGGCTGGCGCGGGGCGACGACCGCGTCGTAGACGCCGGGATCCGCGGCGTCGCCCGCTTCGGGACCTGGCTGTCACGGATGCTCGACCGGGTCGGCGAGCTCGGCATCGACGGCGCGGTCGAGGGCCTGGCCCGCCTCACCGGCTCGGCCGGGCGCGACGCGCGCCGCCTCCAGAGCGGCCAGACCCACCGGTACTACGCCACCATCGCCGTCGGCCTGGCCGTCCTCGTCCTCGTCACGTGGCTCCTCTGATGGACGTGCCCCCCACTCGAGAACCCGAGGTGACCACATGTTGAGCGCCGCCGTCGCCATCCCGGCCCTGGCCGCCGTGGTGCTGGTGTTGCGGCCGGGGTGGAGCGAACGGGTCACCCGCTGGTTCACCATCGCCGTCACCGCCGTCCCCCTGCTCCTGCTGATCGCGACCTGGGTCCGGTTCGACACGGGCGGCCACCAGCCGTTCCAGCTGGTCGAGGAGGTCGATTGGATCCCGACCCTCGGCGTCGGGTGGCGCATGGGCGTCGACGGCATCTCCCTGGCCCTGGCCCTGCTGTCGGCGCTGCTGTTCCTGGTGGCGGTGGCCTACCCGGTGGACCTGATGGGCCGCCACCGCCAGTACCGGGCCTGGTTCCTGTTCCTCGAGGCGGCGTCGCTCGGCCTGTTCCTGACGATCGACCTGCTGGTCTTCTACGTGTTCTTCGACCTGAGCCTGGTCGGCATGTACTTCCTGATCGGCCGGTGGGGGCACGCCGAGGCGAAGGCGGCGGCGCTCAAGTTCTTCCTGTTCACCCTGGCCGGCTCGCTCGTCATGCTGCTCGGGTTCCTGGCGCTGTACCTGCAGACCGACCCGCTCACCTTCGACATGCGCACCCTCATCGCCACCCAGCCCCTGGCCGGGCGGGGCGCCACCGCCGGCCTGGCGTTGCTGGCCATCCTCATCGGGCTGGCCGTCAAGACACCGCTCGTCCCGGTGCACACCTGGCTGCCCCCGGCCCACGTCAACGCTCCCGGGCCGGTGTCGGCGATCCTGGCGGGGGTGCTGCTGAAGATGGGCGTCTTCGGCATGATCCGCATCCCGCTGTCGATGATGCACGACACCTTCCGGCAGTGGGCGCCGGTGCTGGTCGTGCCGGCCCTGATCAGCATCGTGTACGGGGCGCTGGTGGCACTCGGGCAGACCTCCCTGAAGCGCCGCATCGCCTACACCTCGATCAACCACATGGGCTACGCCGTGCTGGGGGTGGCCGCCGCCGGAGCGCTGAGCACCGGTGAGCGGGCGGGCCGGCAGCTGGCCCTCACGGGGGCGACGGTCGAGATGGTCGCCCACGGCCTCATCACCGGCGCGCTGTTCCTGATCGCCGGGTCCTTCTGGAGCCGGACCCGCGACTACGACCTGGACCACTACGGCGGCCTGGCCGGCCAGGCAGCACGGCTCACCGGTGCCACCACCCTGGCCGCTTTCGCCAGCCTGGGACTGCCCGGCCTGGCCGGCTTCGTGGCCGAGTTCCAGATCTTCGTCGGGACGTTCTCGGTGTATCCCGTCGCCGCGGGCGTCGCGCTGCTCGGCGTGCTCGTCACCGCGGCGCTGTTCCTGCAGATGGTCCAGAAGCTGTTCTTCGGCGACCGCCCCGACCGGCTGGCCGGCTTCACGGACCTCGGCACCGCCGAGGTGGTGGCCCTGGTTCCGCTGCTGGCCCTGGTCGTGGTCATCGGGGTGTGGCCGACCTGGCTGCTCGACCTGATCACCCCCACCGGCAGGTTCCTGACCGGCGTGCTCTCGGGCAGGCGCTAGCTCGGTGGACGTCGGGCACCTCGCTCCGGAGATCGCCCTAGTGGTCGGCGCCGTCGCCGTGCTCATGACCGCGGCGTTCACCGGACGTGCCTGGCAGTGGGTGACGCTGCCCCTCGCGCTGGTCTCGGTGGTGGCGTCGGCGGTGCTGAGCATCCTGCTCACGCTCGACAGCGACCAGCAGCTCACCTTCGACCGGGCGTGGGCGCTCGACGGCGTGACCCACGGCGCCGAGCTCACCATCCTGGGCGTGACCCTGGCCGCCCTGCTCCTCGGCATCGAGTGGTTCCGCACCGATCCCCGTCGCGGCGAGTACCCCGCCGTCGTGCTGTTCTCCGCGGCCGGCGCCATGACGCTGGCCGGCGCCAACGACACCATGGAGATCGTCGTCGGCATGCTGCTGGTCTCCGTCACCGGCTACACGCTGGCCGCCTACCACCGGGCGTCGCCGGCATCGGTCGAGGCCGGCATCAAGTACTTCCTGATCGGGGCGCTCACCAACGCCGTGCTGCTGCTCGGCGTCGTGCTCCTCTACGGCGTCGCCGGGACGACCAACCTCGCCGACACGGCCCGCCGAGTCGGTGCGGCCGGCGGAGGTGGCGACCGCGTCGCGCTCATCGCGGTGGTCGTGTGCCTCGCGGTCGGGCTGGCCTTCGAGATCGGCGCCGCCCCCGCCCACGCCTGGGTACCCGACGTCGCCCAGGCGTCACCGGCCCCCTCGGCGGCGTTCCTGACCGTCGCCCCCAAGATCGGCGCGTTGGTGGCCCTGGGTCGGGTGCTCGCCGTGCTCCCCGACCACGTCGTCGGGTGGCGGCCCCTGGTCGCCGTGCTGGCGGCGGCCACCATGACCCTCGGCAACCTGATGGCGCTCTGGCAGGACGACCTGCGCCGCCTGCTCGGGTGGTCGTCGGTCTCGCAGGCGGGCTACGCCCTCATGGCCGTGGTGGTGATCGGTCGAGCCGACCTGGCGCTGCCGGCCCTCGTGTTGTTCCTGGCCGCCTACGCCGCCGCCAACACCGCCGCCTTCGCCGTGGTCACCGAGCTGCGGGGCCGCACGAAGCTCGCCGACTACCGGGGCCTCGGCTCGACCCACCCCTGGCTGGCCGGCGCCCTCGTGGTGGCCCTGCTGTCACTGGTCGGGGTCCCGCCCCTCGGCGGCTTCGTCGGCAAGCTCACCCTCTTCACCGCGGCCATCGACGGCGGGTACGCCTGGCTCGCGGCGCTGGCGGTGGTCAACACCGTGGTCTCGCTCTTCTACTACCTGCGCGTCATCGGACCCGTCTACTTCGAGCCCTCGCCGGCTCCCGAGCCGGCTCCCGTGCTCGGCCGATGGGCCGCCGGCGCCGTCGGCCTCGCCAGCCTCGGCGTCGTCGCCACCGGTGTCGTCGCCGAACCCCTGCTCGCCGCCCTTCGAGGGGCCAAGCTCCTCTGACGCTCCCCACGAGCCGGACCGCCGTGATCTCGACCAGCGGCACCTCGGCCGGAGCCCCGGACGTCGCCCTGACCAGGGTTCTGGTTGGCAGCCCCAACGGGATTCGAACCCGTGTCTCCACCTTGAGAGGGTGGTGTCCTAGGCCTCTAGACGATGGGGCCGTGCTGTTCGTCCGGAACGATCCCGACGAGCTCGGGGGGGAGGACTCGAACCCCCAATGACTGGACCAGAACCAGTTGTGTTGCCGATTACACCACCCCCGAAGGTGGAGCCGACACCTTAGCGAAGGCCCTTTGAACCGGTCACACCCCTAGTCGGTCAGGTTCGAGAGCCGGCGGAAGCCGATGACCCGCCCCAGGGCCATCTTGACCGTCTCGTCGCCCATGCCCTTCAGCTCGCCCAACCCGGAGTACAGATCGCGCCCGGCCGGCGACACGTGCGAGTGGAGTCCCGTCTCGCCGGCGATGGCGTGCAGGCGCGCCGCGTGGAAGTCGTTGGAGACGAACACCACGTCGTCCATGCCGTCGGCCCGCAGGAAGCGCGAGACCGCAGCCACCGACTCGTAGGTGTTCCGACCCTGCACCTCCTTGCGGATGTCCTTGTCCGGCACGCCGCGGGCCCGCAGCCAGTTGTAGCCGGAGGTCGCCTCGGTGAAGCGGTCCCCCGGCTGGCGTCCGCCGGTCACCACGATCAGCGGCGCCACCCGCGCCCGGTAGAGGTCGAGCCCGTGCTGCAGCCGCGCCTCGAGCACCGGTGAGGGCCGGCCGTCGTACTGGGCGGCGCCGAGCACCACGATGGCGTCGGCGCGGGGGTGCGAGTCGTCCCGAGCCGCCATCCACACCTGCACGAAGGTCACGGCCAGGTAGCCGGCGACCAGCACGACCAGCGCCAGCGCGGCGATGACCACCCGGTTGCGCAGGATCCTCCCCAGCCGTGCTCGCAGGCGCGTGACCCTGGACGTCTGGTCGGTCGTCACCTCGACCTCAGGGCACCCGGCTCCGGACCGCGCCGAGCCGGGCGAGCGTGCGGTCGCGGCCGAGGTGCTCCAGCGACTCGAAGAGGGGCAGCCCCACGGTGCTGCCCATGGTCGCGACCCGGACGGGGGCCTGGGCCTTGGACAGCTGGGGCCGACCCTCGGCGTTGACCAGGCCGGCGGCGCGGGCGGCGTCCTCGACGACCCCGCGGATGGCGTCGGCGTCCCAGGCGCAGCCCTCGAACCCGGCCTCGGCGGCGGCCAGCACCTCGGCCGCCCCCTTGCCCCGGACCACCGCCTTGTCCCACGACGCGTCGTCGATCTCGAGCTCGTCGCGGTAGGCGAAGGCGAGGTACCCGTCGACCTCGTCGAGGGTCCGCACCCGCTCCTGCACGAGCGGCGCCAGCTCTCGCAGCGCCCGGCGGGCCGGGTCGCCGCCGACCAGGAACGGATCGGCCCGCCCGACGAAGTCGTCGACGTCGAGGCGCCGGATCCACTCGCCGTTGATGTTGGTCAGCTTCTTCAGGTCGAAGAAGGCAGGTGAGGGGTTCACCCCGGACAGGTCGAACAGCTCCACGACCTCGGCGAGGGGACGGACCTCGACCCCGTCGGGCGGCCCCCAGCCGAGCAGGGCCAGGTGGTTGCGCATGGCCTCCGGCAGGAAGCCCTTGTCCCGGTAGTCGGCCACCGACACGTCGTCGCGCCGCTTGGAGAGCTTCTTGCGGCCCTCGTTCACGAGCAGCGGCAGGTGGGCGAAGACCGGCGGCTCGGCCAGCCCCAGCCCGTCGCGGATGAGCAGGTACTTGGGGGTGCCGTTGACGTGGTCCTCGCCCCGGATGACGTGGGTGATGGCCATGTCGGCGTCGTCGACCACGTTGGCCAGGAGGAAGGTGGGTGAGCCGTTCGACCGCAGGAGGACGAAGTCCTCGAGGTTGGCGTTCTCGAAGCTCACCTTGCCCCGCACCAGGTCGTCCCACGCCGTCACCCCGTCGTCGGGGGTCCGGAACCGAAGGGCCCGACCGGGGCCCGGTTCGAGTCCCCGGTCGCGGCAGTGACCGTCGTACCCGGGCTTGCCGCCGGCCGCCTCGTTCCGGGCACGGACGTCGTCGGGGGTGCAGTCGCAGGCGTAGGCGGCGCCGGCGGCCACCAGCCGGTCGGCGGCGTCCCGGTACAGCCCGCCCCGCTCGGACTGGTGGACGACCTCGCCGTCCCAGTCGAGGCCGAGCCACCGGAGCATCTCGAGGATGTTCCCGGTGAGCTCCGGCCGGTTCCGTTCGGCGTCGGTGTCCTCGATCCGCAGCAGGAACCGGCCGCCGGTGTGACGGGCGTGCAGCCAGTTGAACAGCGCCGACTGGGCGCTGCCGACGTGGAGGTAGCCGGTCGGGGACGGGGCGAACCGGACTCGGGGGGTCACCCTGCAAGGTTAGGAGCCGACGGCCCGCCCGGGCCGCGCCCGCCCGGTGCCCGCCCGGCCAGCGGCGGGTCAGGACGAGCCGGAGCTGCCCTGCAGGTGGCCGAGGATCAGCTCGTCGGCCCGGTCGGGGGCGGTGTCGACGATCCAGTGGCCGACGCCCTCGAGCACCTCGAAGCGGTACGGGCCCTCGACGTGCTCCGCCGTGGCCTCGGCGGCGGCGCGGCCCAGGGCTGGATCCTCGGTGCTCCACACGTACAGGGTCGGGGCGGTGACCGCACCCAGCCCCACCACCCCGCCCACGTCGGCGGCCCGGTACCAGTTCAGCGCGGCCCGCATGGCGTCCTCGGACCCGAGGAGCTCGACGTAGCGCTCGACGTCGGCGGCGGGCAGGCCGGTCGCCTCGTACAAGAAGCGCAGGCCGGCGCAGTCGTCGGCCACGAAGGTCTTCTCGCTGCCCTCCTCCCGGAAGGCGAGCATGTAGCTCGACCGGCTCTGCTGGTCCGAGTCGCCGCTGGAGGAGTCCGCCTCCTCGTCGGCGGGTGCGCCTCGGACCGCCTCGGCGAAGGCGGCCGGGTGCGGGGTCGACAGCACGACCAGGCGGTCGACCCGGTCGGCGTGGCGGCCGGCGAGCTGCCAGGCCACCGCCCCGCCCCAGTCGTGACCGACCAGGTGGAACCGGTCGGCGCCCAGCTGGTCGGCCAGGGCGAGGACGTCGCCCTGCACCGCCTCGCTGCGGTAGGCGTCCACCGAGTCGGGCCGGGCCCCCGGCGAGTAGCCGCGCTGGTCCGGGGCCAGCACCCGGAACCCGGCCTCGACCAGCGCCGGGACCTGTCGCCGCCAGCACCACGACGTCTGCGGGAAGCCGTGCAGCAGCACGACCAGCGGACCGTCGTCGGGTCCGGCGAGGGTCGCGTCGAAGGTCAGGTCGCCGACGGCGAGCCGGACCCGGGGTCCGCCGAAGTCGGACTCGCCGGCGTCAGCCATCACGGGGGACGAGCAGCGCCTGACCGGAGCGGTAGCGCTCGATCACCGCGGTGTGCGGCAGGCGCAGGACCGACAACGGCACCGCGTCGGCGATGGCCCGCTGCTCGGGGTAGTGGTGCGGGCTGTGCACCTCCTCGAACAGGGGGCGGCGCCGCGCCACCAGGTCGGCCGGCGGCTCGGGATCGAGGAAGCCCCAGACGGTGAAGGCCACGGTGAGGTCGTGGACGACCGGCGCCCGCCCGAAGAGGGAGGCCCGCTTCAGGGCCACGCCGACGCAGCCCGCCACCACGTCCTCGCGGTCCTCGCCGTCGGCCAGGTGGAGCCGGTCGTCGAACTGGTGCACCAGCCGGTACACGTAGCCCTGGTCGGGGCCCTGGTTGCCGAGCAGGGCACCACGGGGCTGACCGACGTCGACCACCTCGGCCGGACGGTCGGTCTCCCAGGACCCCGGCCGCCGAGGTGGCGACGAGTACGAGCGGGGCGCGTCGGTGGGCCGGCGGGGGACGTACTCGGGGGCAGCCATCGGGTCCGTAGGCTACGCCGCCGGGTTCGCCTGTCCCTGACGTCGGCGGGTCGGCCACGCCCGGGGCCGGCCGCGGGAGCTAGGCGTCGGCGTGGAGCAGGCCGTACACCAGGGAGTCGTGCAGGGCCTGCCACGAGGCCTGGATGATGTTCTCGTCGACGCCGATGGTGGTCCAGGTGTTGACGCCGTCGGTGGAGTCGATCAGCACCCGGGTGACCGCTCCGGTGCCCTTGCCGGTGTCGAGCACCCGCACCTTGTAGTCGGTGAGGTGGATGCGTCGACAGCCGCGGGTAGTCGTGCTCCGATCGCCTCGCGCAGAGCGGCGTCGAGGGCGTTGACGGGGCCGTTGCCCTCGCCGATCACCATGCGCCGCTCGCCCTTCACCCGCAGCTTGACGGTGGCCTCGCTGTCGGCCCGCACGGCCTCGCCGGCCCCCTCGGTGACGATCACCCGGAAGCGACTCCAGCTCGAAGAAGTCCTGCTCCCAGCCGGTCGCCGTGCGCATGAGCAGCTCGAGCGAGCCGTCGGCCGCCTCGAAGTGGTAGCCCTCGTGCTCGAGCCGCTTCAGCTGCGTCGATGACCTCGGCGAGCGCCGGCCCGTCGAGCTCGAGGCCGAGCTCCGTCGGCCTTCAGCTCGAGCGTGGACTTGCCCGGCCAGCTCCGACACCACGAAGCGGGTGCCGTTGCCGACCAGGTTCGGGCTCGACGTGCTCGTAGGCGTCGGGGCGGCGGGCGATGGCGCTCACGTGCAGGCCGGCCTTGTGGGCGAAGGCCGACTGCCCGACGAACGGGGCCTGCGGGTTCGGGCGTGATGTTCACCAGCTCGGCGACGTGGTGCGCCACCGAGGTGAGCCGCTTCAAGCCGGCCGGGCGGGCAGGGTGCGCACCCCCATCTTCAGGCGTGAGGTCCGGGATGATGGTGGTGAGGTTGCAGTTGCCGGTGCGCTCGCCGTAGCCGTTGATGCGTGCCCTGCACCTGCACGGCACCGCCCCGCACCCCGGCCAGCGCGTTGGCCACGCCGCAGCCGGTGTCGTCGTGCAGGTGGACGCCGACCTTGACGTCGTCGCGGAAGTGGCCGGTGATCTCGCCGACCGCCCGCTCGACGTCGGGCGGGAGCGAGCCGCCGTTGGTGTCGCACAGCACCAGCGTCTCGGCGCCCTGCTCGGCGGCGGCCTCGAGCACCCGGAGGCTGAACTCGGGGTTGCGCCCGGTAGCCGTCGAAGAAGTGCTCGGCGTCGAACAGCACCCGCAGGCCCTGCCCGGTCAGGAAGGCGACCGAGTCGGCGACCATGGCCACGCCCTCCTCGAGGGTGGTGCCGCAGCGCCTCGGTGACGTGGTAGTCCCAGCACTTGCCGACGATGCAGACCGACGCCGGTGCCGGCACCGGCCAGGTTGGCGCAGGGTGGGGTCCTCGTCGACCTTGCCCCGCACCCGGCGGGTCGAGCCGAAGGCGACCAGCGTGGCGCGTGTCGAGCCGCAGCTCGCCGTCGGCACCGCCCGGCGGAAGAACTCGTCGTCCTTGGGGTTGGCGCCCGGCCAGCCACCCTCGATGAAGTCCACGCCGAGCTGGTCGAGCTGCTCGGCGATGCGCAGCTTGTCGTCGACGGTCAGCGAGATGCCCTCGAGCTGGCTGCCGTCGCGCAGCGTGGTGTCGTAGATCTCGACCGCCTCGGGCACACCCGGCTCGTGGCGGGAGAGGTCGACGTCCATGGTCATCTCGTCGGCAGCTTCGCCGCCGTCACCAGCGGCGGTGGTGGCCGTCGGGCCGTTCCCGCGCTCACCGACATGCTCGACCCAGTCCTTGTAGCGGTCGACCTCGCCCCGGACCGCCCGGTGGTACTCCTCGGCGATGGCGGTGGTCATCGGGCCCGGACAGGGGATGGGTCGGTCGTCGACGGAGTTGACCGCGCTCACCTCGGCGGCGGTGCCGCACAGGAACATCTCGTCGGCGATGTAGAGGTCGGCGCGGGACAGCTCGCCCAGCACGCACTCGAAGCCGAGGTCGGCGGCGATGGCCATGACCGAGTTCTGGGTGATGCCCTCGAGCGCGCCCGACGACGATCGGCGGCGTGACGATCCGGTCGCGGCGGGCCACGAACACGTTCTCGCCGGTGCACTCGCTGACGAAGCCCTGCGGGTTGAGCAGGAGCGCCTCGTCGTAGCCGGCCTTCAGCGCCTCGACCTTGGCCAGCGACGAGTTGAGGTAGTTGCCGGTGGTCTTGGCGGCGGGCGGCATGGTGTTGTGGTCGTGGCGCTTCCACGAGCTGATCTTCAGCGGACGCCCTTGGTGGCGGCGTCCTCGCCGAGGTAGGCGCCCCACGGCCAGCAGGCGATGGCGACGTCGACGGTGCAGGGCAGGGTGTTGAGGCCCATCTCGCCGTAGCCGTAGTAGGCGATCGGCCGGATGTAGCAGGAGGGCAGGCCGCTGTCGCGGACGACCAGCTTGGTGGCCTCGACCAGCTCGTCGACCGAGTACGGCAGGTCCATGATCAGGATGCGGGCGGAGTCGTGCAGGCGCCTGATGTGGTCGGTGAGCCGGAACACCGCCGGGCCTCGCGACGTCTCGTAGGCGCGGATGCCCTCGAACACGCCCGTGCCGTAGTGCAGGGTGTGGGTGAGGACGTGGATCTGCGCGTCGTCCCACGGCGACCAGCTCGCCGTTCATCCAGATCTTGTCGGTGGGGGTGATGGGCATGGCGTGGTCCTCTCGACTGGTGTTCGCTCAGACGGCGGCGGCGAGGCGTCGCCGATCTCGGTGGTGGTCTCGGTGCGCTCGGGCTTCGGCGCGGCGCAGGCCTTGCGGACCCGTTCGGCGGCATCGGCCTCACCCAGGAACTCGAGCATCATCGCCGCGCTGAGCACGGCGGCGGTGGGATCGGCCTTGTTCTGGCCGGCGATGTCGGGCGCCGAGCCGTGGACCGGCTCGAACATCGACGGGCCGGTGCGGGCGGGGTCGAGGTTGGCCGACGCGGCCAGCCCGATGCCGCCGGACACGGCCCCGCCGAGGTCGGTGAGGATGTCGCCGAAGAGGTTGTCGGTGACGATCACGTCGTAGCGCTGCGGGTCCTGCACGAAGTAGATGCAGGCGGCGTCGACGTGGTTGTAGGCGGTCGTCGACGTCGGGGTGCTCGGCCGCCACCTCGTCGAAGGTCCGCTGCCAGAGGTCGCCGGCGAAGGTGAGCACGTTGGTCTTGTGGACCAGCGTCAGGTGCTTGCGCGGCCGGGACCCGGCCAGGTCGAAGGCGTAGCGCACGCAGCGCTCGACGCCGAGGCGGGTGTTGACCGAGCCCTGGGTGGCGACCTCGTTGGGGGTGCCCTTGCGCAGGAAGCCGCCCTCGCCGGCGTAGGTGCCCTCGGTGTTCTCCCGCACGACCTGGAAGTCGATGCCGTCGTCGGGCGACGTGAACGGCCGCAGGTTGACGTACTGGTCGAGGGCGAAGCGCATCTTCAGCAGCAGGCCCCGCTCGATCACGCCCGGCGGCACGTCCGGCGTGCCGACCGCCCCCAGCAGGATGGCGTCGTAGGCGCGCAGCTCGTCGAGCACGTCGTCGGGCAGCACGGTGCCGTCGCGCAGGTAGCGGGCGCCGCCGAGGTCGAACTCGGTGGTGTCGAGGTCGACGCCGGTGGCGCGCACGACCTTCAGCGCCTCGGCCACGACCTCGGGGCCGATGCCGTCGCCTCCGATGACTGCGATCCTGTGGCTCACTTCGCTCCTTCGCTCCTCGCCACCTCCGCTGAGCGCCCCGGTCCGGGCTCCCCCGGGGCGCAACGGCCCCGGAACGACAAAACCGCCCACCGGAGTGGACGGTTCCAGGCGCACACCCGCGAGCGGGCGTGCGCTACCCGATGATGGCTACGGGACGGGCGGGGTTTCTCACAACCGGCCGAGCATACCGCCGAGCCGCCGTTCGCACCATCGGTTCGCCCCTCGACGGGTCGCCGTCGAGGTGTGGCCGCGAGCGGGCGCAGCGGGAGCCTCAACTCCGGGGCGATCGGGCCGACGGTACCTGCGGACGCCGCCGGGGGGTGTCGAGGAGCCGCCGCGTGAGGACCATCGAGTGCAGCCGTTGCGGCACACCCACGAGCGCCGGCAACCAGCCGCCCCTCTGCGAGGCGTGCAAGTGGGCCGTCCTCTCGCACCAGCCGGTGTCCGGCCCCCGGCAGGGCGACCTGGGCGCCGGCACGGCCGCGGCGGGACTGGCCGTGCCCGCCTACACGGGCCCGAAGGCCAAGACCCGCACCGAGACCCCTCGACCCCGACCCCGGGGCAACCCCACCAACGCCCTGCTGTCGGGCTGCTTCGGCGCCACGGTCCTGGCGGTCGGCGCCTTCGCCTTCGTCGCCTGGGACGGCACCGTGCCGTGGTGGCTCTTCGCCGTGCTCGGGCTCGGGACCGGCATGGCCACCTACCGGGGCAACGAGCACCGCATCGGGGCCACCGCACGGGTGATCGCGATGGCCGTGGCGGTGATCGCCTCGCTCCTCGTCCAGTACGCCGCCTACCGGTACCTGGCCGATCGGGCCGGCGAGCTGCCCGTGGTGATGGCCTGGGACGAGGTGCTCGACCTGTTCCGCAACGCACCGGGCCCCGCGTGGTGGGTGCTGCCCCTCGTCGCGGCGGTGGCCGCCGCCGCCAGCCACCCCGGCCTGCCGGCCAAGCCGCGCCGCCGGCGCTGACCGGCCCCGGTCCGAGCGGGCGGGGGCTGCGTGCCACCGGCCAGGGCTGGTGGGGGCTGCTCTACGCTCGCGGCGCATGGCTGAGAAGGTGCAACTCTCCCAGGCGGCCTTCGACCGGCTGCAGGCCGAGCACGAGGACCTGACCACCCGGGGCCGCGTCGACATCGCCCGCAAGATCGAGACGGCGCGCGAGCTCGGCGACCTCTCCGAGAACGGCGACTACCACGCCGCCAAGGAGGAGCAGGGGAAGATGGAGGGCCGGATCATGCACCTGGCCAAGCTCATCGAGAACGCCGAGATCGTCGAGGCGGGGACCACCGACACGGTCACCGCCGGCTCGGTCGTCGAGATCCGCTACGAGGGCGACGACGAGACCGAGAAGTACCTGATCGGCTCGATCGAGGAGCGCAGCGGCGACCTGACCGTGGTCTCCCCCGGCTCCCCCCTGGGCGAGGCCCTGCTCGAGCGCAAGCCCGGCGAATCGGTCACCTACGAGACGCCGACGGGGGCCCAGCTCACCGTCGAGATCGTCTCGGTGAACGGTTGATGGCGGCCGGCGAAGCGGTCACTGGCACCGCCGCCGGCACCCCTTCCGACGACCGGGCAGCGGCCGGCGCCTTCGCCCAGCGGCTCGACCGCATCGGCCCGGGCGGGCCGCTCGAGCTCCCCGGTCGGGGAACGACGTGGGTGCGCGACATCGCCGGGCCACCCGGCGCCCCGGTCCTGATCCTGCTCCACGGGCTGACCGCGACCGCCGACCTCAACTGGTTCACCTCGTACCAGGCGCTGTCGCGCCGCTGCCGCGTGGTGGCCCTGGACCACCGAGGGCACGGCCGGGGCATCCGCACCCGGCGCCGGTTCCGACTGGCCGACTGCGCGGACGACGTCGTCGCCGTCGCCGACCGCCTCGGCATCGACCGGTTCGTCGCCGTCGGCTACTCGATGGGCGGGCCGATCGCCCAGCTCACCTGGCACCGCCACCGCGAGCGGGTGTCCGGGCTGGTGCTGTGCGCCACCAGCCGCAACTTCCGCGGCCGGCCCCGCGAGCGGCTGATGTTCGGCTTCCTGGGCGGGGCCATCCCGATCGCCCGGCTGAGCCGGGGTTGGCTGCGCTCCCGGGTCGCCGAGCGGATCGTCGCCGGCCGGGTCGACGAGAACGACGAGCTGGCCGCCTGGCTGCGGGACCAGTTCCGCCGCGGCGACCCGGCCAAGATCCTCGAGGCTGCGGCCGCCCTCGGCCGGTTCAGCTCGCACCACTGGATCGAGCACGTCGACGTCCCGACCGCGGTGGTGGTGACCACCCAGGACCGGCTGGTGCCGCCCCACCGCCAGCGCAAGCTGCTGGCCGCCGTCCCGGGGGCGGTCGAGGTGCCGGTGGCCGGCGACCACAGCGTCTGCGTCTCGAACCCGGGCGCCTTCGTGCCCGCGCTGGCCCGCGCCTGCGCCGTGGTCACCGACCGCTGATCGCGCTCGCACCGACCGACGTCGCCCGGCTCGGCGCCGCCCCGGTTCGCTCAGCGGTCCTCCGCTACCGTGCGTGGCCGCCATGAGCGACGATCCTGCGCCGCGCCGGCGCCGACCTCCGGGCGGCGCGCACCGCCAGCGCCCGGACGGAGCGGGGCGAGGAGGGCGCGACGAGCGCGACCACCGCGACGACCGCCCCCGCCAGGGCCGATCCGCCCGCGGCGAAGGCGGCCGGCGCGGGGAGCGCGAGCGCCGGGACCGCAGCGAGCGCGGCGAACGGGCCGAGCGAGGCGAGGGCGGGCGGTCGGGCCGGGGGTCGGACGCGGACCGGCCGCCGAGACCGGGCGGGGACCGGCCGCCGAGACCGGGGAGCCGGGGCGGTGATCGCCGGCGCGATCCGGCCGATCGTCCGCCCCGGCGGCGATCCGGGCGCGACGAGCGGCGCCGCATCGAGGCCGACGAGGAGCGCGAGGGGCCCGTCCGCCGGTCGCGCCGCCCGACCGACCGGGATCGCCCCGCTCGCTCCGGCGACGACCGACCCTCAGGTGGCGACCCGCCCGGGACCGGGACGGGCGAAGGCGGCGACCGACGCCCCCCGCCGATCGGCGACGCGCCCCCCGGGACCGACGCCCCGGGAGGGTCGGCGCGGGGAGGGTCGGCGCCCGCCGGATCGGCCGGAGCGGGGTCGACGGCGGCGCCGGACCGACGACGAGGACCAACCCATCTGGCTCCGGCGGGTCAGCCTCCCGTCCGCGGTGCTGGTGGTGGTCGCCGTGCTGCTCGTGGCCGAGGCCGGGGTGCGGCTCATCGCCGACCACCTTCCGCCCCACCAGGGCCCGGAGCAGGAGATCGTGGTCAAGGCCGACCAGATCTCGGCGCTCGCCCACGCCCACCGCGACCCGCAGGTGCTCTTCGTCGGCCCCTCGACCATGGACGCCGGCGTCGATCCCGCCACCTTCGACGACGCGTCCGACGTGTACTCGAGCAGCTACAACGCCTCGCTGAAGGGCATGACCGTCAGCCTGGCCCAGCGCTGGCTGGCCAAGACCGTGCTGCGGCGGGTGGACCCGAAGCTGGTCGTGCTCAACATCCAGCCCACGCTCATCGTCGAGCCGAAGGGGACGGCCAAGGTCGACGCCCAGCAGGCGACGACCTCGTACAACTTCTACCTGCGCCGGATCGAGTCGTCACCGCTCACCTCGATCGACAAGAAGCTGTCGTCGATCTCCGACCTGGTGAAGTACCGCTCCGACCTGCAGAACCCGTCCACCTTCTTCGACGCGGTCAAGGGCACCGTCACCGGCGCCAAGCTGCCCGAGGTCAACCCCGAGGACACCCTCGCCTTCGCCCGCCGCTCGACCAGCCCGCTCGGCCGGAACCTGCAGTACGGACAGGTCCCCGACCGGGTCGTGCCCGACACCTCGATGGCCAGGGTCCTGCAGCGGGTCCTGACCAACCAGGTGCAGCTCGGCGACACCGAGCGGCTGCTCACCTACCTGCAGGACCACCACCAGACGGTGGTCGTGGTGGTCATGCCCATCGACATGACCACCCTCGTGCCGCTGGGCCTCGACCCCCACCGGTTCACCCACGCGGTCGACGCGCTGAAGCAGCTCGACGACCGCAAGGGCGTGCCGACCCTCGACTACAGCGCCCTCGCCCTCGACCCGCTCGACTTCCACGACAAGGTGCACCTCGACGACGCCGGCGCGGACGCCTTCTCCAAGCAGCTCGCCGGCGACCTCGACCGCCTCTGCCGGTCGAAGGAGCTCCCCTCGGAGGCCTGTCCGGACCGCCACGCCTCCTGAGGCGCCGGTCCCCTGGGGCGCGGGCCGGGGCCGGGGGCGCAGCTCAGGTGGGGGGAGGACCGAGCACGACGGCCCCGTTCTGGCCGCCCAGCCCGAGCGAGTTCGAGATGGCCAGGCCGGGTCGCCACGGACGGGGCCCGTCCCGCACCACGTCGACGGTGATGGCCGGATCGAGCCGGCGGAGGTTCTGGGTGGGGGGCACCAGGCACCGCTCGATGCTGAGCACGGTCGCCACCACCTCGAGCGCACCGGCGGCGGCGCCGGGGTGGCCGGTGACGGCCTTGGTGGACACCACCGCCGGGCCGGGGGACCCGAAGACGTCGGCGATGGCGTCGTTCTCGGCCTGGTCGTTCGACGCGGTGGCGGTGCCGTGCACGTTGACCATGGCGACCTCCTGCGGCGAGCGACCGGCCTGCTCGAGCGCCAGGCGGTAGGCCCGCTGCAGCCCCTCGCCACGCGGGGCGGGGGTGATGAGGTCGAAGCCGTCGACGGTGTTGGCCCCGCCCAGCACCTCGGCCACGACGTGGGCACCCCGGGCCTGGGCGGCGGCCAGCGACTCGAGCCGCAGCACGGCGGCCCCCTCGGACAGCACGAACCCCGACCGCTCGGCGTCGAAGGGACGGCACCGCTCGTCGGTGGTGTGCACCCGCAGCTCGATCAGGCCGGCCGGGATCGGGTCGTCGGCGGGGTCGTCGGCCATCAGGGCCGCCTCGGCACCGCCGGTGTAGACGACGTCGGCCTCGCCCCAGCGGATGAGCCGGGCGGCGTCGATCACCGCATGGGTGCCCGAGGCGCACCCGCCGGCCACGCCGTAGACCTGGCCGCGGGTGCCCAGCCGGTAGGCGACGTTGGCGGCGCTGGCGTTGCTCATCATCTTCACGCCGGCGAGCAGCGACACCGCCCGGCGGCCCTCGGCCTCGAACCGGAGGGCCTCCTCGATGATGGTGATGGTCCCGCCGTTGCCGGTGCCGAGCACCACCGCGGTCCGCTCGGGGTCGATGGTGGGGCTGCCGGCGTCCTCGTGGCAGAGCATGGCCGCCCCGACCGCGGCCTGGGCGTAGCGGTCGGTTCGCTGCACCTGGCGGCGGTCCATCCACCGGCGCGGGGTGAAGTCGACGAGCTTGCGGTGGGTCGGGCCCGGGTCGGGGGCGACCAGGGCGTCCCAGAACTCGTCCTTGCCGACGGCGGCCCCGGTGAGGACGCCCACGCCGGTGACCACCACGCGCTCCATGGCGGCCAGCTTGCCAGGTGGCTCCCGCTAGGTTCCGGGGCCGTGTTCCCCGCTCCGGCCGACGACGTCGCCGGCACCGGGCCCGACGAGCGACCCGAGGGCGTCGCGGTGGTCACCGGCGGATCGGGGGCCCTGGGTCGGGCCTGCGCCGACGAGCTCGCCCGGCGGGGCCGGCGGGTGGCCGTCACCTGGCACACCCGCCCGGTCGAGGACCTGCCCGGCGTCGGGTTCGACCTCACCGACGAGGCCGCCGTCGAGGCCGGGCTGGCCGCCGTCGAGGCCGAGCACGGGCCGATCGACGTGCTGGTCGCCAACGCCGGCTTCGCCCGGCTCGGGCTGGCCATCGCCGCCGACGTCGAGGACTTCCGGGCGGTGGTCGACGCCGACCTGACCGGCGCCTTCCTGAGCGCCAGGGTGGCGGCCCGGGGCATGGCGCGGCGCCGCCGGGGCCGCATCGTGCTGATCTCCTCGGTCGCCTCGCTCATGGGCGTCCCCGGCTACAGCAGCTACTCCGCGGCCAAGGCCGGACTGATCGGGCTGGCCCGGGCCATGGCCCGCGAGCTGGGCGGTCGCGGGGTCACGGTGAACGTGGTCGCACCCGGCCTGCTCGACAACGCCGTCGACTCCCTCGACGAGGCCCACGCCGCCCGGGCGATCCCGGCCTCGTGGGCGGCCGCGACCCCGCTCGGTCGGGCCGGCACCCTGGCCGAGGCGGCCTCGACGGTCGCCTTCCTGTGCTCGGAGCGGGCGTCGTTCGTGACCGGCGCGGTGATCCCGGTCGACGGCGGCATCGCCATGGGCTTCGCCTGAGCGGCGGGGACGAACGGGTAGCCTGCACGGCCTCGACCGACAGGAGCCCTCGTGGACGACGCCGTCTTCTCCTGGGTTCGGGCCCGGTTCGCCGAGGTGCTCGAGCTCGATCCCCGTGACATCACCCTCGACAGCCAGCTGGCGGCCGACCTCGACGCCGACAGCATCGACCTGATCGAGGTGGTCAACGGCGCCGAGAAGGAGTTCGGCGTGTCCATCGAGGAGCAGGAGCTGTACGACCTGGAGACGGTCAGCCAGCTGGTCGAGCTCATCGAGAACGCTCGCCGGGCCTGAGCGGGCGGCGCCCGTCGTGAGCGGCGACACCGACCTGAAGCGGGGCCAGGCCCGCAACTTCGACGCCCTCAACGAGGTCGTGGCCGGTTCGAAGTACGACCGGCACCTGCGCTTCTTCAACTTCGGCTACCAGCCGCTCGACGGCGAGGAGCCGGTCGGCCCGACGCTCGGTCCGGCGTTCCCGAACCGCGAGTCGGCCCAGCTGCTCTTCCAGACCGTGGGCGAGGCCGACCTGTCCGGCCGGCGGGTCGCCGAGATCGGCTGCGGCCGGGGCGGGAACCTGTGGCTGGCCCACCGCTACCTCGGCGCCGGTCAGGTCGTCGGCGTCGACATCGCCGGGCGCTCGGTGCGGTTCGGTGCCGAGCTGGTGCCGCCGCCGGCGGGGTCGTTCGTGCAGGGCGACGCCGAGCGGGTGCCGCTGGTCGACGGATCGGTCGACGCCGTCCTGTCGGTCGAGACCTCCTGCACCTACCCCGACCTGGCCGCCTTCCTGACCGAGGTGGCTCGCGTCGTCCGACCGGGCGGGTGGTTCTGCTACACCGACCTGCTCCCCCGGGCCATCCTCCCCGCCCTGCTGCGGGGCCTCGACCTGCTCGGCTTCGACGTGACCGAGCACCGCGACATCACGCCCAACGTGCGGGCGTCGCGCGACCTGCGGGCGGCCCGCCAGCAGCTCGCCTTCGGCGACGTCGACGGACCCGACAACCAGGCGTTCGACGAGTTCGTGGCCACCGGCGGTTCGACCCTGCACCGCTACCTCGACGGCACCGACCGCATCTACCACCTGACCCGCGGCCGCCGTCGCGACGTCGCCCCCGGCACTGGCGCGATCTTCGACCGGGACGAGCAGGCCGTGATCCGCGACTGCGCCCGCGAGACGGTCGAGCTGCTCGCCCTCACCGCCGGCGACGGCTGACCGGTGACGAGGGTGGACGGCGACCCGCCCCGCACCGCGGTGGTCGTCGGCGCCGCCCGGGGCATCGGCGCCGCCACCGCCACCCTGCTGGCCGACGCCGGTCACCGGGTCGTGGCCACCTGGCACACCGAACCACCGGCCGACGGCGCCCTGCCCGCCGCGGTCGAGACCGGGCCGCTCGACGTCACCGACACCGCCGCCGTCGACGCCGCCTTCGACGAGGTCGAGGAGCGCCACGGCCCCGTCGGACTCCTGGTCTGCCTGCCGGCGCTGCTGCGGGACCGGCCTCTCCCGCTGCTCGGCGACGACGATGTCCTCGACGTGCTCGACGTCGGCCTCACCGGCCCGCTGCGCTGCGTCCGCCGGGCCGCCCGGTCGATGCGGCGGGCCCGCTGGGGTCGCATCGTGCTGGTCTCCTCGGTGACCGCCGTGCGGGGGCGGGCCGGGCAGGCCAACTACGCCGCCGCCAAGGCAGGGCTCACCGGGCTGGCCCGCTCGGCCGCCCGTGAGCTGGGCGGGCGGGGGATCACCGTGAACGTGGTGCAACCTGGACCGATCGACACCGAGCTGTTCGCCACCCTCGCCGACCGCCAGCGCGGCGACTGGCGCGACGAGGTGCCGATGGGCCGCTTCGGCTCGCCCGGTGAGGTCGCATCGGTGATCGCCTTCTTGTGCTCGGAGCGCTCGTCGTTCGTCACCGGGGCGGTCGTGCCCGTCGACGGCGGCCTCCTGGCGGCGGCCGGGGCGGGCGTCGCGATGTCGACCGGTTTCGCGGGGGAGGCCCAGTCGGCGGAGGCCCAGTCGGCGGAGGCCCAGTCGGCGGAGGCCCAGTCGGCGGAGGCCCAGTCGGCGGAGGTCCAGTCGGCGGAGACCGGGTCGTGAGCGCCGATCGACGGCGGGTCGTGGTCACCGGCCTGGGCACGGTGACGGCGGCCGGCACGAGCCTCGACGCCTTCTGGTCGTGGCTGTGCACGCCGAGCGACGAGCCCGTGCGGGGCCGGGTCGAGGGCTTCGAGCCCCGGGACTGGCTGTCGGCCAAGGACGTCAAGCGCACCGACCCCTTCACCCGCTACGCGGTCGGCGCCGCCTGCCTGGCCCACGACCACGCCGGCTCACCCGACCTCGACCCCCGACGGACCGGCGTGGTGCTGTCCACCGTGTACGGGGCGCTCGAGTCCTTCGACGCCCAGGCCGAGGTGCTGGCCGCCGACGGGGCCGACGCGGTGTCGCCCTTCCTCACCGCCCTGTCGTGCGAGAACGCCGCCGCGTCCCAGGTGTCGATCCGCCTCGGCCTCCGCGGTCCCAGCCGGGTGGTCGTCGGGGCCTGCGCCGGCGGCACCTACGCGGTCGGCGACGGCGCCGACCTCATCCGCTCGGACCGCTGCGACGCCGTACTGGCCGGCGGCACCCAGGGGACGATCACCCCGCTGCTGATGGCGTCGTACCGCAACCTGCGGGTGCTGTCGCCGACGGGCTGGTCCCGCCCGTTCGACCGGCGGCGCGACGGCTTCGTGTTCGCCGAGGGCGCCGCCGTGCTGCTGCTCGAGGAGCGCAGCGGGGCCGAGGCCCGAGGGGCGACGATCCTGGCCGAGGTGCTCGGCTCGGCCGGCACCAACGACGCCGCCTCGATGGTGTCGCCCTCGGGGTCAGGCGCCGAGGAGTGCATGCGGCTGGCCCTGGCCGACGCCGGCGTCGAGTCGGTCGACGTCGCCCACGTCAACGCCCACGGCACCGGCACCCTGCTGAACGACAAGGTCGAGGCCGAGGCCCTGCACGCGGTGTTCGGGCCGAAGGCGGGCGACGTGCCGCCGGTGACCTCGACCAAGCGGATCACCGGCCACGCCGCCGGCGCGTCGGGCGCCTACGAGGCGGTGGCCTCGGTGCTCACCGTGGCCCGGGGCGAGCTGCCGCCGGTCGGCATCGACGTGGAGCCCGACGAGGCGCTCGACCTGCCGCTGGTCACCGGCGGCGCCAAGCCCTTCGAGCCCGGGCCGGTGCTGTCGAACTCCTTCGGCCTCGGCGGCCACAACGGCTGCCTGGTGATCGCCCCCGCCTGAGTGAATCGACCGCTCACATGGTGGAGCGGCGGTTCGCGAAGCGGCCGAGGTCCATGGCCACGAACTGGGACTCCGCCCGGAGGGCCACCCGCTCCTCGCTGACCAGCCGGCCGGAGAGGGTGAGCAGCCGTCCCTGCCGCTCCCCCGCCACCACCTCGTAGCGCACCGGTCGGTCGAGGAAGACCGGACCCAGGTACCGCAGCCGCAGCCAGCGGGTGACGCTGTGGCCGAGCACCCGGAGGGCGAGGGCGGAGAGCACCATGTCGAAGCCGGCGGCCAGGAACCCGCCGTGGACCAGCCCGGGCGGGCCCTCGAAGCCCGCACCGAAGCAGGTGTCGGCGGCGAGGGTGGTGTCGTCACCGGTCAGCTCGAACGGGGGGAACACCCCGCTGGCTCCGGCGTAGAGCGGGTGGTGGCCCTGGCTGTCGGCGGCCGAGTCCGGCTCGGTGCCCCCGCCGGCGGCCTGCTCGGCCTGGTCCGCCATCCGCTGCGCCCAGGCCGAGGCGGCGCCGTCGGCGGGCGCCGGCCCGAGCCGGTCGGCCAGGTCCTCCAGCTCGGCGGCCGCCCCGGCCAGCGCCGCCGGGTCGAGCTCACCGGCGGCCAGCACCCCGGCCAGGTGCCGCAACCGCTCGGCCGCCGCCCGCCGATGGCCCAACGCTCCCGCCGCGCCCGGCTCGTCCCCGTCCACGAGCCGACGCTAGCGATGGACGGGTCGGCGAGCCCTCGCCGGCGAACCCGTAGGCTCGGGCGGGCATGACGGAGGCGCAGGCGATCGGCTTCCCGGGGCAGGGGGGCGACTGGAAGGCGGCGCTGCGCACCCTCGAGGCCCACCCCGACGACGGGCTGGTGGGCCGCCTGGCCGACGCGCTCGGCACCGCCGACTGGGCCTCGCTCGACCAGCTCGACACCCGCCACTCCCAGCCCGTCGTGTTCGTCGCCGGGCTGGTGGCGTGCCGGTCGGCCGGTGTCGACGCCGACGCCCTCACCGCCGTCGTCGGTCACAGCCTGGGCGAGATCACCGCCTGCTGCTTCGCCGGCGCCATCGAGCCCCACGCCGGCCTCGACCTGGTGCGGACCCGAGCCGAGCTGGGCCACGCCGCCGACGCCGACCGGCCCGGCGCCATGGTGGCGGTCATGCGCCTGCCCTGGGCCGAGGTGGACTGGGGGCGACGGGCGGCGCTGGCCACCGGCCCGGGCGTGCTCGAGCCGGCGGTGGCCAACAGCGACACCCAGTTCGTGCTGTCCGGTGACGCCGACGTCGTCGACCGCATCGTGCCGGCGCTCGAGGCGGCCGGCGGCGTGACCCGTCGGCTGCCCATCGGCGGCGCCTACCACTCGCCGCTGCTCGCCGGCGCGGTCGACCGCTTCGCCGAGGCCGTGGCCCGCGCGGTGCGGTCCGACCCGGTGGTGCCGGTGGTGGCGTCGACCACCGCCACGCCCATGCGACGCGCCGAGGACCTGGCCCCGACCCTCAGCCGCTCGCTGGTGCTGGCCGTCGACTGGCCCGGCACGGTCGACACCCTGGCCGGTCTGGGCGTCCGGACCGCCCTCGACGCCGGCCCCGGCGAGGCGCTGGTGCGCCTGTCCCGCTTCGCCCCGGCGGTGCCGTTCCACCCGCTGACCACCTGATCCGGCCGCCGCCACCCGCTTCGTGCAGCAGAACCGTCGCAGAACGACGGTTCTGCTGCACAGAACGCCCGAGGCCGGTGTGGCGTCACCCCTCGCGTGACCCCCGCGTCGCCGATCGGCGGATGATCGGACCGCCGGCCGGCGTCTAGGGTCTGCCCGCTTCCGAGACGCTGGGGGGCGTCCAGACCCACATGCTGTTCAACTCGCTCCAGTACGGCGCGTTCCTGGTCATCGTGGTCGGGCTGTTCTGGACCATCCCGAAGCGGTACCGACGCCACCTGCTGCTGGTCGCGTCGTACGTCTTCTACGGCTCGTGGGACGTGCGGCTGCTCGGCCTGCTGCTGATCGCCACCGGGGGTTCCTGGCTGGCCGGCCGGGCCATCCCCGCGGCGACGGGCACCCGGCGCACCCTGCTCGCCGCCGCCGGGGTCGCCGCCAGCCTCGGCGTGCTGGCCGGGTTCCGCCTCTACGGGTTCTTCGTCAACTCCGGGGCGGTGTCGAGCGTGCCGACCGCCTTCGGCGGGGCGGCGGTGAAGGTCGCCATCCCGGTCGGCCTCTCCTTCATCGCCTTCCAGGCCATCAGCTACGTCGTCGACGTGTACCGGGGCCACGTGGAGCCGGCGTCGTCGCTGCTCGACTTCGGCCTCTACGTGGCCTTCTTCCCCCACCTGCTGGCCGGTCCCATCATGCGGGCCAACAAGCTGATCCCCTCGTTCCACTCGCTGCCCGCCCGGCCCGAGCGGGTCCACATGGCCGAGGGCGCCGAGCTGATCCTGGTCGGCCTGTTCAAGAAGGTGGCGCTCGCCGACCCGATCATCACCCTGGTCACCCGGCAGGCCACCGACCTCGGCTCGGTGGGCTCGGCGAACATGTGGATGATGTGGATGGCGGGCCTCATCGCCGCCTACTTCGACATCACCGGCTACATCGACATCGCCCGGGGCTCGGCCATGCTCCTCGGGATCACGCTGCAGCCCAACTCGATCCAGCCACTGCTGCGCTCGACCAACCTGGCCGACTTCTGGCGCCGCTGGCAGGTCACGGTGATGATGTGGTTCCGCGACTACGTGTACCTGCCCGTCCGTGGTCGCCGGAAGCCGACGCTGGCCAAGGAGCTGCTGGCGCTCTTGGTGTCGTTCGTGGCCCTCGGCGTCTGGCACGGCACCGGTCTGAACTGGTTCGTGTGGGGCGGCCTCACCGGCCTCGTCGTCACCGCCGAGCGGCTGGTGCAGACGCGCCGGGCCGAGGCCAGGCGCGCCGAGCGCCGGTCGCGCCGCCAGCGGGTGCGGTCCGGGAAGGCCCCGGCGCCGACCGTGGCCCGCTCGGTCGGCGCCATGGTCAACCCCTCGGCCAGCACCGGCCGCGGCGGCGACGAGTTCACGCCGGTGCGCATCGGCCCGCACCCGGCGGTGCGCAAGGCCCGCCAGCTCGCCTACGTCTTCGTGGTGCTGGTGCTGACGCTGCCGTGGATCGGCAGCCCGACCATCCACGACACGCTGCGGACCTACGGCGTGCTGCTCGGCTTCCGGGGTGGGCCGATCGTCGGCGAGGTCGGCTGGTTCCTGGTCCTCGCCATCGTCGCCCTGCTGCTGCTCGACACCCGCGAGCGCGAGCGCATGGCCCGCAGCGGGACGCCCGACCCCGTCACCCTGCTGCGGGTCCTCGGTTACGCCACCATGGTCGTGGCCATCATCGTGTTCTCGGGGACGCCGTCCTCGCCGTTCCTGTACTTCCGGTTCTGAGCCGGCTCAGGCCGTGCGCTGGTGGGGCGGCGCCGCCCGGCTGACCGGCGACACGACCTCCCACGCCACGTCGAGGTAGTTGTCGAGCACCGCCCCGATCCGCAGCCCGCACACGTCGTCGGGGTCGTCGAAGGTGATGCTCGCCGGCGGGAACGACGCCAGTGGCGGCACGACCTCGCACCAGTCCCCGCCCCGCTCCTTGGCCTCGCCCATCGCCGCGAACCACGACGGGTAGTCGTGGGCCAGCTCGACGGTCTCGGGGAAGGACCGGCCCCGGTCGGGCATGGCCAACCGCTGCACGAGCAGCACGGTGTCGAGCGCGGAGGACGGCGCCAGCCCGAGCTCGTCGCGCAGGAACCGGTCGACCTCGTCGTAGAAGCTGGTCCAGTCGAGGGGCACGGCCGAGCAGTCGGCCAGGGTGTCGAGCACCCATGCCAGCAGCGGCCAGTCGTGCGGGTCGGCGCGCACCGCCCGGTCGACCGCCCGGTACAGGTCGACCTCGGCCAGGCCGGTCTCGTGGCGGACGAAGCGGGCCACGTGGCGCAGCACGGTGTGGTTCTCGACCACGCCGAACACCTGGCGCAGCCGCATCATCTCGTCCATGTCCGCCTCGGTGTAGGAGGCGGTCGACACCAGGAGCGAGCTGCGTCCCTGCTCGACCATGCCCGCCAGCTCGTTCAGCGCGCCGCCGCCCACCCGGATCTGCCACTCGTCCCGGTAGGCCGGCTCGTTCATCGGGCTGTTGACCAGCAGCTCGGTGCGGTAGATGCGGGCGGTGATCTCCTTGTCGCACACCATCTGCAGGTCTCGGGCGAAGGACTCGACCGTCGAACCGGGCAGCCCGACCATCAGCTCGGTGAACAGCGGGAGGCGCTCGTGGCGGAAGGTGGCGGCCAGCTCGTCGTACTTGGCCACCTTGATGTTCGAGCGGCGCACCACGTCGAGGGTCTCGGTGTCGACGGTCTGCAGCGCCAACGCGCCCTTGCTGGTCACCCCGGCCTCGACCAGCGTCTCGATGATCGGCTTGAGGTGGCGGACGGTGTTCTTGGCGTAGTTGGTGTGGAACTCGACCGGGTAGCCGGTCGTGCGCCGCAGCTCGGCCACCTTCTCGGCGATCTCGACGTCGCGGGCGAACATGCCGAAGTTGGCGTCGGCCACGAACACCCGGGGCATGCGGTTCTCGGCGATCCACTCGAGCTCGGCGAAGACCCGTTCGAGGGGGAACTTCCGCAGCCGGGCGAGGGTGTTCGACCCCCAGTCGCAGAAGGTGCACCCGTAGGGACAGCCGCGCACCGTCTCCATCACCACCAGCGTCGAGCCCGACCGCTCGTAGTCGCCGAAGACCCCGGTCAGGAACGGCGAGGGGATGGTGTCGAGGTCCGCGATCCGCTCGCGGTCGGCGGTGCGCACCGGCCCGTCCGGCGTCCGGTAGGCGAGGCCGGCGACCTCGGCCAAGTCGGACAGGTCGCCGCCCCGGTCGCGCAGCCGGCCGTCGAGGGCGGCGAGCAGCTCGGCGGTGGTCGCCTCGCCCTCGCCCCGCACGGCGACGTCGACGTGGGGCTGCTCGGCGAAGAACCGCTCCATGTCCCCCGGGTACTGCGGCGTGTTCGGCCCGCCGTGCACGGTGATGCTCTCGGGGCTCAGCTCCTTCACCCGCCGGGACATCGCCAGGTTGTGCTCGGTCGACCAGACGTAGTTGGAGAACAGGAAGACCGACGGTCCCCGCTCCTCGAGGATCCGGCGGAGGCTGTTCGGCCGGACCAGCCAGTAGGGGTCGAGGTCGTAGCGGTCCTGCAGCCGGCCGCCGTCGAAGCGGCGGGCGTGGGCCAGCAGCATGCCGAGGGCCAGGTTGGGGACGGTCACGGGGTGCTGCACCGGCAGCACCGCCACCCGCTCGTCGCCGGCCGGGCGTGCCGCCCGGCGCTCGTCGGCCGATCGCTGCATGTTGACGATCAGCTTCCGGGTGCGGTCGAGCTCGACCCGCCGCAGGCGCTCCTCGGCGTCGGACACGCTGCGGTGGTGCGGGAGCCCGGCGTCGAAGGTCTCGACCAGCCCGATCCGGCGCAGCCGACGGATGCGGGCGGCGACCTCGGCCGGCGAGGCGGGAAGGAGGTGGGCGGGGAACCGCTCGCGGCAGCGGTCCCAGGCCGACCGGGCGTCGGTGGCCCGGACGAGCTGCGCGGCCAGGGCGACGTCGGCCAGGTCGAGGCGGTGGGTCTCGCCGTCGGGGCGGTGGTACCGGAACCCGCCGTCGGCCGGTCGCAGCTGGGTGGGCGTCAGGGCGAGGAGCTCCGGGCCGTCGAGGTCGGCGGCCGCGTCGCCCCCGCCCCGGGGGGTGATCTGGAGCAGGGGGGTGCCGGGCCGGACGTCGGGCCCGCCCTCGTCGACCGCGTCGTCGGCGTCGGCACGGTCAGCGGTCGGCGCGGCGGTCGGCGCCGACGGGCCGGTCGACTCGATCAGGCGGTCGCGGGCGCGGAGGTCGGCGACCAGGCCGAGCAGCGCGTCGGTGGCGCCGTCGAGGCCGGCGCGGCCCGCGATGGCCTCGACGGTGGCGTCGAGGTCGTCGACCCCCTGGTCGGCGAGCCGGGCGAGCAACTCGAGCTCGACGGGCCCGAGCGACAGCGCCGGCCGGCCACCGAAGGCCAGGATCTCCGGGCCGCGGACCGACAGCGTGACGAGCAGCGCCGGGGACAGCCGGGCGGCGACGGGACCGCTCACCCGAAGCCCATGCCGAGCCCGCCGTCGACCGGGAAGCTGACGCCGGTGACGTAGGAGGCCCCGGGCGAGGCCAGGTGGTCGACCACCCAGGCCACCTCCTCGGGGCGCCCCAGGCGCTTGAGCGGGGTGCGGGCCACGGCCCCGTCGACCATCGCCTTGGACGGCCCGCCGGACCCGGTGACCTCGCGGAGGTGGACGGTGTCGATGGCACCCGGCGCCACCACGTTGACCGTCACGCCCGCCGGAGCCAGCTCACGGGCGAGCGAGCGGCACAGGCCGATGAGCCCGGCCATGGCCGAGCCGGTGGCCGACTCCCACCCCGCTCCCACCAGCGCCGAGACCGCCGACACCAGCACGATGCGACCGCCCTCGGCCCGGGTCATGGCGGGCGCCACCTGGCGCACGGCGGCGTAGCTGAGGGTGAGCTGAGCCTCGAGGTGCTCGGCGAAGTGGTCGACGTCGCCCCGGAGCACCGGCTTCGGCGTGCCCGGGCCGGGGACGGTGACCAGCACCTCGGGGTCGCCCTGGGCCTCGGCGACGGCGCCGAGCAGCTTCCCGACCTGGCGGTGGTCGACGCCGTCGGGCGCGTAGCCCTCGGCGCCGTCGGGCACCTCGCCGATGCCCACCAGCGCGACCCGGTCGCCCCGCTCGAGCAGGGCCGCGGCGCATGCGGGCCCCAGGTCGGGGCAGCTGCTCACCACGGCGGTCGAACGTCCGGACACGGGCGACGATGGTACCGGGGACCCCGTCTAGCCTCGCCGGTCATGGCCCGGTCGCCCGGCGCAGGCCGCCGGCCCTCGCCGCTCCTGCGGCGCAACCAGCTGCTGTTGCTGGTCGCACCGGTCGTGGCCTTCGCCCTGCTCGCCTGGCAGCGCCGGTGGATGCAGGAGGACGCCTTCATCAACCTGCGCATCGTCGACCAGGTCGTCGCCGGCCACGGCCCGGTCTTCGACGCCGGGCAGCGGGTCGAGGCCTACACCAGCCCCCTCTGGCTCGGCGTGCTGGTCCTGCTGCGGGTCCTCCTCGGGTGGGCCGTCCCCATGGAGTGGCTGGCGGTGCTGGCGGGCGGCGCACTGGCGGTGGCCGGCGTCGGCGCCCTGGTGGCGGGCGCCGCGTGGCTGCAGGTCCGCCATCGGCGGGACCGGGCGGCGCCGCCCCGGCTGCTGGTGCCGGCCGGCGTCGCCCTGCTGCTCGGCGTGCCGGCCGTGTGGGACTTCGCCACCTCGGGGCTCGAGACGGGCCTGGCCGTCGGCTGGGTCGGGGCCTGCTTCCTCGCCCTGAGCCGTCAGGCCTGCCGGGCCGACGCCGAGCCGCCGGGGCCGCCCGTCCCCGTCGGCGTCGCCGTCCTGCTGGGCCTCGGCCCGCTGGTCCGCCCGGAGCTGGTGCTCTACAGCGTGGCCTTCGCGATCGCGGCGGTCCGCCTGTCGAGCACCGACCGGCGCGGCTGGGCCGGACGGGCCGGCGCCTTCCTCGCCCTCCCCCTCGCCTACCAGCTCTTCCGCATGGGCTTCTTCGCCGCGGTGGTCCCGAACACCGCCCTGGCCAAGGACGCCGGCAGCTCGCTCTGGGACCGGGGGCTGCGCTACTTCGGCAACTTCGCCGCCGCCTACGCCCTGGTGGTGCCGGCCCTGCTCCTCGTCGCCCTGGTCGCGGTCACCCGGCCGTGGCGGGCCAACCGGCGCTGGACGGCGGTGGCGCTGGCGCTGGCGGGTCCCGCCGTGCTGCAGGTCCTCTACGTGATCGAGGTCGGGGGCGACTACATGCACGGGCGCTTCTTCGTCGTGCCCCTCGTCGCGCTGGCCGCGCCGGTGGCGGTCGTGCCGGTGCGCTTCGCCGGCGGGCGGTGGCGCTGGCAGGCCCCGCTGCTGACCGGGCTGGCGGCCTGGATGCTGGTCGCGGGCATCCACCTCCGCCCGCCGGTGCTCGACGGGGTGGCCATCGACGACCAGCGGGCCGCGGTGGTCGGCTACACCCACCACCAGCACCCGGTCCGCGCCGGTGACCAGCCGGCCTTCTTCGTGGTCGCCGCCCGCGACCTGCGCCGCGCCGCCCGGCCCGGCGTGTTCGCCGACAACCCGGACCTCGTCGCCCCCCGGGTGGTGGTGCTCCCCCGCCGGCCCGGCCTGGGCGGGGCGGCGGCCAACGACGCCATCGGCGTGACCGGCTACCTGCTCGGCACCGACGTCCTCCTCATCGACCGCGCGGGGCTGGCCGAGCCGATCGCCGCTCGCATGCCCGGGACGGGCACCGACGCACGGGCCGGATCGGCCCACAGCCTCCCGCCCGACTGGCTGCTGGCCCGGGCCGGCGTGCGCGACGACCACCTGACCCCGGGGGCGCGACAGGCCCTGCAGGCCCTGCGCTGCGGCGCCCTCGGGCGGTTGGTCGCCGACACCGAGCGTCCCCTGACGATCGGCCGCTTCGTCGGCAACGTGGTCGACGCCTTCGGCAACACGACGCTGCGCGTCCCCGCCGGCCCGGCCGACGCCCGCCGAACCTTCTGCGGATCCTGAGCGGTCAGCCGTTCACCGGCTTGAGCTGCTTCACGATCCAGCGGTCGACCAGCTTGGCGGCGTCGCCCTTGAAGTGGGCCCGGTCGGCGCGCAGCTCCACGCCGTCGACCTCCTCCTTGCAGGCCCCACCGCCCGGGCACAGCCACCCGGCCAGGTCGATCACCGAGCTGTGCGGGACCGCCGCCGCCGCCTGGCGGTACACCTGGTTGACGCAGCTCGCCTGGGCCGGGCCGTACTGCTTGACGTAGTCGGCGGCGACGGTGCCGGTGGCGTCGATCGGCGGCGCGGTGAGCACGTAGACGTCCGCCCCCTTGCTGCCGAGCAGGCGCAGCGCCTTCTCGACGTCGCCCCGGTAGGCCGTCTGGTAGGCGGGGTCGCAGGCGTTGCGCCACTGGCCGTCGACGTAGCGGTCGCCGATGCCGGGGTTGCCGATCACGAGGAGGGCGACGGTCGGGGCGTAGGAGTCGAGGTAGCCCTTCCAGCGGGCCGCCCAGTTCCCGCAACCGGGCGGGTCGGGGACTTCGTAGCTGCCGGCGAAGCGGCTCACCGGTCGCCCCGGACCGATGCCGCAGCCGACCGAGCCGCGGTTCATGGCGCTCAGGTCGTCGCTGCTCTGGATCCGCAGGAAGCCCTGGCCGAGGGTGACCGCCTGCGAGTCGCCGACCACCAGGATGTGGGGCCGGTCGGGATCGGCGGCACGGGGCACCCCGACCGCGACCTGCAGCTTCTTCGGCGCCACCCCGAGCCCGACCGCCTGGTCCTCGATGGTCGTGCCGGCGCTGGTCGAGACGACCATCACCACCACCAGCAGGGCGGCCGCCGCCGGGGTGACGATCTGGGCGGCGCGGCCCTTCAGCGCGCCCCGCAGCACCGGCACCTCGACCAGGTAGAACGACGCCGCCGCCACCGCCACGCTGATGGCCATGACCAGCAGGTCGTAGGCCAGGCCCTTGTCCATGCCGAGCCGGGCCGGGGTGAGCCACACGAAGATCGGCCAGTGCCACAGGTAGAGGCCGTAGCTGACGAGGCCGAGCCAGGCCAGGGGCTGCCACGACAGGACCCGGCTGGTGATCACCGCCTTGTCGTTGGCCAGCAGCCAGATGCCGTAGAGCACGATCAGGTCGGCCACCAGGAACCCGTAGCGGAAGGGCGCGTTGGCGTCGACCGGCGCGAACAGCCAGACCCCGACGGTGACGCAGAGCAGGACGAACCCGACCACGTCGAGGACGCGGACCAGGGCGGCGTCGCGCAGGTGGCCCCAGCGCCGCTCGCCGATGGCCAGCGTGGACCCGATGAGCAGGGCGAAGGCCCGGGTGTCGGTGCCCTGGTAGAGGCGGTTGGGGTCGGCCCCGACCGCCAGCAGCACCTGCATCAGCACCGCCGAGGCCAGCGCCAGCGGCAGCGCCGTCCAGAACAGGGCCTTCAGCCGACGGGGCTCGGACCAGCCCCGGGTGAGGCGGAGCACGCCGACGATGATCAGCGGCCAGACCACGTAGAACTGCTCCTCGACCGAGAGCGTCCACACGTGGCTGAGCGGCGACGGCACCCGGAAGATGTCGAAGTAGCTGGTGCCCGAGAGGATGGCGTGCCAGTTGTTGACGTAGAAGATGGCGCTCAGGGCGTCGCCCCGGATCCGCAGCAGCTCGCCGGGATCGGCGACGAACCGGGCGTAGGCGGCCACGAACAGCAGCACCAGGCCGAGCGCCGGGAAGAGGCGGCGGGCCCGGCGGGCCCAGAAGACCTTGAGCCGGACCCGGTCGTGGCGCTTCCAGCCGCTGATCAGCACGCCGGTGATCAGGTAGCCCGACAGCAGGAAGAAGGCGTCGATGGCGTAGATGGCGCCGTCGGCGTGGCCGAGGTGGCCCCACATGATGGCCAGCACGCCCAGGCCCCGGAGCCCGTCGTAGGCCGGGTTGTACGGGAGCGACCGCCGGTTCGCCGGCCGGTCCCGCCGAGGCCCGGAGGGCTCCTCCCGACGGGACCGCTCTCCCGCCCGGGTCCGGCCGTCCCGGTCGTCGACGGCACGAGCCCGTCGGCCACCTCCGTCGACGTCACGCGAGCGCCTGACCCCGCCCCGATCGTCGTCGGGCACCGGTCGTCGCCGGGGCCGATCGCCACGGTCCCGGTCCGGACGGCGCTCGCCGCGACGGCGGCGATCGGGCGACCGATCGCCGTCGGGTCGCCGGCGCGGACGCTCGTCGGGACCACGCTCGTGGCGGGCGCGGTCGGGTCCCCGCCCGCCCTCGTCGTTCCGCCGCCGCGGCGGGTCGTCGAGGTCGCGTCGGGGGCGGCGCCGATCGCCGCCAGGGTCGGGCGGTCGAACCTCGGCCACGCTCGAACCTCCCTCTCCGCCTGACCACCTACGACCGGTCCGGGACCCTAGCCCTGGCCCAGGTCGGGACCGCCTCGGCCCCGGCGAACAGATGGCGTGGCCGGTTGGCGCCACCCCTAGGGTGGGCCGCCGATGGACGAGCCGAGGACGTTGAGCGAGAAGGTCTGGGACCGCCACGTGGTGGCGAGCGGCGACGGACAGCCCGACCTGCTGTACATCGATCTCCACCTGATCCACGAGGTCACCAGCCCGCAGGCCTTCGACGGGCTCCGCCTGGCCGGCCGCAAGGTCCGCCGACCCGACCTGACCGTGGCCACGATGGACCACAACGTGCCGACCCTCGACATCGACCAGCCCGTCGCCGACCCCGTCTCGGCCAGGCAGATGGAGGTGCTGGCCGCCAACTGCGCCGAGTTCGGCATCACCCTCTACCCCATGGGCGATCCCGGCCAGGGCATCGTCCACATCATCGGGCCGGAGCAGGGCCTGACCCAACCGGGCATGACCATCGTGTGCGGCGACAGCCACACCTCGACCCACGGCGCCTTCGGGGCGCTGGCGTTCGGCATCGGCACCAGCGAGGTCGAGCACGTCCTCGCCACCCAGACCCTGCCCCAGACCAGGCCCGGCACCATGGCGGTCACCGTCGAGGGCGAGCTGCCCGCCGGCACCACCGCCAAGGACGTGATCCTCGCCGTGATCGGGCGCATCGGCACCGGCGGCGGGATCGGCTCGATCATCGAGTACCGGGGCTCGGCCATCCGGGGCCTGTCGATGGAGGGCCGCATGACGGTCTGCAACATGTCCATCGAGGCGGGGGCCAAGGCGGGGCTCATCGCCCCGGACGACACGACCTTCGCCTACCTCGAAGGCCGTCCCCACGCACCTGGCGGCGCGGCGTGGGAGCAGGCCCTCGACGACTGGCGCGGCCTGCCCACCGACGACGGGGCGACCTTCGACAAGGAGGTCACCCTCGACGCCGCCGCCATCGCCCCGCACGTCTCCTGGGGCACCAACCCCTCCCAGGTCGTGCCCCTCGACGCCGCCGTCCCCGATCCCGACGGCTTCGCCGAGCCGTCCGAGCGCGAGGCCGCCCACCGGGCGCTCACCTACATGGGCCTCGAGGCGGGCACGCCGATGCGCGAGGTCCCGGTCGACACCGTCTTCATCGGCTCGTGCACCAACAGCCGCATCGAGGACCTGCGGGCCGCGGCGGCGGTGGCCGAGGGCCGCCACATCAAGGACGGGGTGCGCACCCTGGTGGTCCCCGGATCGTTCCGGGTGAAGCGCCAGGCGGAGCAGGAGGGCCTCGACCGGGTCTTCACCGACGCCGGGTTCGACTGGCGCGAGCCGGGCTGCTCGATGTGCCTGGCCATGAACCCCGACAAGCTGGCCCGGGGCGAGCGGGCGGCGAGCACCAGCAACCGGAACTTCGAGGGCCGGCAGGGCCCCGGCGGCCGCACCCACCTGGTGTCGCCCGCGGTGGCCGCCGCCACCGCCATCGTCGGCACCTTCGCCTCGCCGGCCGACCTCGACTGAACCGAAGGGACCTGCCGTGGAAGCCGTCCACATCGTCTCCGGGACCGCGGTGCCGCTCGACCGCTCCGACGTCGACACCGACCAGATCATCCCGGCCGAGTGGCTCAAGCGGGTCGAGCGCACCGGCTTCGGCAAGGGCCTGTTCTCGGCCTGGCGCGACGACCGGAGCTTCGTGCTGAACGACGAGGCCTACGCCGGCGCCACCATCCTGGTGGCGGGCAGCAACTTCGGCACCGGCTCCAGCCGGGAGCACGCCGTCTGGGCGATCATGGACTACGGCTTCGCCGCGGTGGTGTCCCCCCGCTTCGCCGACATCTTCCGCAACAACTGCACCAAGAACGGCCTGGTGCCGGTCCAGGTGCCGGCCGAGGTCGGTGCGGAGCTGCTGGCCGCGGTGCAGCGGGACCCGGGCCTGGAGATCACCATCGACGTCGAGCGCCGCACCCTCGAGGTGCCGGCGGCCGGCATCGAGTGCAGCTTCCCGCTCGACGACGCCACCCGCGAGCGCTTCCTCGAGGGCCTCGACGACGTGGGCATCACCGTGAAGCGGGCCGGCGACACCGGCCTGCTCGACGACTTCGAGCGGGGCCGCCCCGACTGGCTGCCGGTCACCGTCTGACCGTCCCCCTCGTCGTCGAGAAGCACCGGTCCGGGGGGTGAGGCCTCCTACCATCGCGGTGATGCGCACCTCTCGCCTCGGTCCGCAGCGGCTCGCGATCGCCTCGGTGCTCACGGTCCTCGTCTGGCTCGTCCTCCGGGCGCTGCGCGGGCGGCGGTCCGCCGTGTTCGAGGCGACCACCACCGAACCGGTGGCCTGGCCCGAGCTCCCGGCGCTCCGCGACCTCCGGTCCGACCCGGCCGCCGCCGACGTCGGCGCCGACGCGGCTCCCGACGACGTGGTCGCCCCCGCCCCCGACGCGCCGGTCGTCGAGACCGAGCCGTCCCCGCCGCTGGCCACCACCGATGCCACCGGCCCGACCGGCGCGGCGCTCGGGTGGGTCGAGCCCGGTCCGGGCGGCTCCTGCCCGCCGGGGTTCCCGGTGAAGGCCAAGCTGTCGAGCGGCATCTTCCACGTGCCCGAGGGAGCGTTCTACGGGCGCACCGTCCCGGACCGCTGCTACGTGGACGGCGCCAGCGCGGAGGCCGACGGCCTCCGCCGCTCCAAGCGCTGACCCGGCCGGCCGGAGCACCCCGCCGGCCCGCCGCAGCTGGTCAGCCGGGGCTGAGGGTGCGCACCGACGTGACCCCGTCGGCCGCGGCGAGCTGCTGCTGGACCTCGTCGGGGGCCGGCACGTCGGTCGAGAAGACCATCAGGGCCGACTCGCCGGCGGCGGAGACGCCGACGTGCATGTCGGAGATGTTCAGCCCGGCGTCGCCCAGGATGGTGCCGATCCGGCCGATGATGCCGGGACGGTCGTCGTTGCGGACGACCAGCATGTTGCGCTGGGGCGGGACGTCGACGGCGTGGTCGTCGACCAGCACGATGCGCGGCTCCATGCTCAACCCGACCAGGGTGCCGGCGACCACGTGGTCACCGCCTCGGACGGTGATGAGGTTCACGTACCGGTGCGAGGTGGCGGTCGAGGTGTCCCGCACCTCGACGCCCCGGTCGGCGGCGAGCTGGGGGGCGTTGACGTAGGACACCGGCTCGTCGGTCGAGCAGGAGAACAGCCCCTTCAGCACCGAGAGGGTGAGGATCCGGGTGTCGTAGTCGGCGAGCTGGCCCTGGTACTCGATGTCGAGCACGGCGGGGACGCCTCCCGTCAGCGACCCGAACATGCCGCCCAGCCGCTCGGCGAAGGGCAGGAAGGGCCGCACGGTCTCGGAGGCCTCGGCGGCGCTGACGTTGACCGCGAACGGCACGAACTCGCCGGCCAGGGCGAGGCCGACCTGCTCGGCGATGGTGTCGCCGGCCTTGTCCTGGGCCTCGCGGGTGCTGGCGCCGAGGTGGGGGGTGACCACCACCGACGGCAGCTCGAACAGCGGCGACTCGGTGGTCGGCTCGGACGCGAACACGTCGAGCGCGGCGCCGCCGACCTGATCCGAGCGGATGGCGTCGGCCAGGGCCTCCTCGTCGACGATGCCGCCGCGGGAGACGTTGATGATGCGGATGCCCGGCTTGGCCTTGGCCAGCAGGTCCTTGCCCACCAGGCCGATGGTCTCGGGGGTCTTGGCCACGTGCAGGGTGACGAAGTCGGCGCGTGCGACCAGCTCGTCGAGCTCGACCAGCTCGATGTTGAGGGCGCGGGCCCGGTCGGGGGCGACGAAGGGGTCGTGGGCGATCAGCTTCATGCCGAACGCCGACGCCCGTTGGGCGACCAACTTGCCGATGCGTCCCAGCCCGATGATCCCCAGGGTCTTGTCGGCCAGTTCGGTGCCGACCCACTTGGAGCGCTCCCAGCGTCCGGCGACGAGGGCGGCGTGGGCCTGGGGGACGTTGCGGGCCTGGGCCAGGAGCAACGCCATGGTCTGCTCGGCGGCCGAGAGGATGTTCGACTGGGGGGCGTTCACCACCATGACGCCCTGGCGGGTGGCGGCCTCCACGTCGACGTTGTCGAGCCCGATGCCCGCCCGGCCGACCACGACGAGGTCCTGTCCGGCGGCCAGCACCTCCTCGGTGACGGTCGTGGCGGACCGGATGATCAGGGCGTGGGCGCCTGGGACGGCGGCCACCAGCTCCTCGGGGCTCAGCCCCATCTGCACGTCGACCTCGTGGCCGGCGTCCCGCAGCCGGTCGAGGCCGCCCTCGGCGATCTTCTCGGTGACCAGGACGCGCGGCATGAGGCCATGTTGGCCGAGTGCCGGTCCGAGCCGCCAACCCGCTTCCCGCTAGCTTCCCGGCATCGATGAACCGGAGATGAACGCCGTCCGGACCGGGGGTGGCGCGCGGCGGTCCGTCGCCGCCCCGACCCGGACCCCCCGCTCGGGCCCCGCCCCCCTCCCGCTGCCCGCCGGTCGCCACCGGCGGGTCGGGGCGGTCGTCGCCCTGCTGCTCGCCCTGGTCCTCGCCGGTGCCTGCAGCTCGAGCGGACCATCGGCCACCGGCTCGGGCCGCTCGTCCGGCTCGACGGGCAGCACGGGCGCGGCCAGCGACACCGGCTCGGCCGGCGGGTCCGGCACCCTGCGCATCCTCGTCACCAACGACGACGGCTACGACGCCCCCGGCATCGACACGCTCGTCCAGCGGCTGAGCCGACTCGACCACGTCGAGCTCACGGTCGTCGCGCCGGCCACCAACCAGAGCGGCGTGGGCGGCGCCACCACCCCGGGGCCCCTCGGCCACCGCGACGCCCGGACCGCCGGCGGCCACCCGGCGGTGGCGATCGACGGCCACCCCGCCGACGCGGTGCGCTACGCCCTCGACGACCTGCACCTGGAGCCCGACCTGGTCGTGGCCGGGGTGAACCAGGGCCAGAACGTCGGGCCGGTCATCGACATCTCCGGCACCGTCGGCGCCGCCCGCGCCGGGGTGGCCCGGGGCATCCCGGCGGTGGCGGCCAGCGCCGGGATCGGCGAACCGGTCGACTTCGCGACCGTCGCCGACGCCGTCGTCACCTGGGTCCGCCAGCACCGGGCCGCGCTGCTGGACCACCGCCAGCCCGTCGCGGTGACCAACATCAACGGCCCCTCGTGCGGGGGCAGGGGCCACGTCCGCGGCACCGTCGACGTCCCGCCCGGCACCTCCGGCGAAGGCGCCGCCGGACCGCAGGACTGCACCTCGACCCTCACCCACCCCGCCGACGACGTGCAGGCGCTCGACGCCGGCTACCTGGTGGTCGCCCCGATCCCGGCCACACCGGCCGGTCGCTGACCGGTCGATCGCACGGCGCCGGCACGGTCGGACCGGTACCGTCGGGCGCCGCGGTGAGGAGGCGGGACGCGGGAGTCCCCTGGGGAGAGGTGACACGACCATGATCAAGCCGCTGGCGCTGTGGGCCGTGCCCCGGAGCGCGTCGACCGCGTTCGAGCGGATGATGATCGAGCGGGGCGACCACCAGGTCCTCGACGAGCCCTACTCCGCCGCCTACTACCACGGGCCCGAGCAGGTCAGCCGACGGTTCGCGCCGACCATGGGCGACGCCGGCTACGCCGAGGTCTGGGCGGGCATCGACCGGGCGGCGAGCGCCGGCGCGGTGTTCGTCAAGGACATGGCGTACCACCTGTCGCCGATCCTCTCGGCCGACCTGCTCGATCGCTTCACCAGCACGTTCCTCGTCCGCGACCCGCGCTGGTCGGTGCCCTCGATGGCCCGGATCTGGCCGGACCTCACCCTCGAGGAGGCCGGCTTCCACCGGCTCGAGGAGGCCTACGAGCTGGTCGCCGAGGGCTCGTCCACCCCACCGCCGCTGATCGACTCGGCGGACCTGCTGGCCGACCCCGCCGCGGTGGTCGGGCGCTGGTGCCGGGCGGTGGGGATCGAGCCGATGAGCTCCGCGCTCACCTGGACCCCGGGCATGCAGCCGCAGTGGCGGCTCTGGCCGGACTGGTACCACGGCGCGGCGGCCACCTCCGGCTTCGCCGTGCCCGACACCGACCAGCCGCCACCGGTGCACGACCCCGAGCTGGTCGAGCTGATCGCCGCCTGCCGCCCCGTCTACGACCGGCTGCTGCGCTACCGCCTGCTCGACTGAACCCAGCACCGGAGCCGGCGCCGGTCCCGCTCCGTCGGGCGCTCGCCGCCCGCTCAGCCCAGGCCGCGCTGGCGGATGGCGCCCTTGACGAAGGCCAGGTACTGGTCGTCGACGTCCGGCTTGCCCACCGCGGCGGAGACGCCGTCGGCGAACCGGCAGTTCACGTCGACCTCCTTGTGGGAGTGGACGCCGACACCGGAGCGGCCGTCGGGGGCGAGCAGGCCGTCGAGGGGGATGTGGAAGCGGGCCATGAGGTCGGCGGTGGTCCGCACGACCGATTCGAACTGGGCCGGGTCGCTGTCGAGGTCGGCCGGCCCGGACGCCTCGATCTCGATGCCGATGGCCCAGTCGTCGGCGCAGGCGGCGTGGGCGGCGTAGGAGTTCAGGAGCGGGGTCAGCTGGTGGACGGCGCCATCCCGGGTGATGCCGACCTGCACCCCGAGGGTGTGGCCGCCGACGCCGTGGGCCACGTTCCAGTCGTACTGGGCCCTGGTGATGTTCGGGTCGTAGTAGCCGACCTGGCCCTTCAGCACGTCGACCAGCGAGCGGATGTCGCTGTCGGCGGTGTAGCCCCACCAGTGCAGGACGATGGCGGTGGGCTGGATGGTGCGGTCCGAGGCGATGCCGTCGGGCACCTGCTGGTAGGGCGAGGCGCAGGCCGTCGCCGCCACCATCGCCAGCGCCACCGCCCCGAGCGCCGCCCGTGCCACCAGGGCGCGTCGCCGACCGCCCGTCCGTCGTCGGACGGGCCGGCTGGCGGCTCCCGACGGGGTGCTGGGGCCGGGCACGGTCGGTGACGCTACCCGCACCGGCCCGGCACACTGGGCTCCATGGACGCCGCCGACACCGTCGACCACGCCGACTCCCGGGCCGAGATCCACAAGGTCGTGGTCGGCCCGATGGACAACAACGTGTACGTGCTCCGCTGCCGGGAGACCGGCGAGGCGGTGCTGATCGACGCCGCCAACGAGCACGAGCGGCTGCTCGAGCTGTGCCGGGACCTCGGGGTCGGCAAGGTGCTCGAGACCCACGGCCACTGGGACCACATCCAGGCGGTGCCCGCGGTCCGCGACGCCGGCTACGACGTCGGGGTCACCGGCGCCGACGCGGCGATGCTCGACAGCTACGACTTCGTGCTCGACGACGAGTCGGTGATCGAGGTCGGCCACCTGCGGCTGCACACGATCCTCACCCCGGGGCACACCCCCGGCTCGATGTGCTTCCGCCTCGAGGGCTCGCCGATCCTCTTCAGCGGCGACACCCTCTTCCCCGGCGGGCCCGGCGCCACCACGTTCCCCGGCGGCGACTTCGACACGATCATCCGCTCGATCGAGGACCGCCTCTTCTCCTCGCTCGACGCCGACACCATCGTGCTGCCCGGCCACGGCGACCGCACCACCGTCGGCGACGAGCGCCCGCACCTGCAGGAGTGGGTCGACCGGGGCTGGTGACCCGGCGCCGGCAGCCCACACCTCCGCGCTTCGTGAAGGAAGACCGTCGCTGAGCGACGGTTCTGCTGCACGGAACGGGCGGAGGGCTGGCTACGGTCGGATCGTGGACGCCATCGCCGCCATCCGGGCCCGCCGGTCGATCGGCCGGCTGGTCGAGCCCGGTCCCACCGATGAGCAGCTCACCGCCATCCTCGAGGCCGCCGTCTGCGCCCCGGACCACGGGACGCTGCGGCCCTGGCGGTTCTTCGTCCTCGAGGGCGAGGGCATGGACGCCTTCGGCGCCGTCCTCGAGCAGGCGTACGTGGCCCGCTGCGCCGAGTCCGGCCGGACCCCCGAGCCGGCCAAGCAGGAGAAGGAGCGCACCAAGCTCGGCCGGGCGCCGACGGTCGTGGTGGTGGTGTGCGCCTACCAGCCGAGCGAGAAGATCCCCCGCCTGGAGCAGTACGGGGCGGTCGCCGCCGCCGTCGAGAACGCCGCCGTCGCCGCCACCGCCGTCGGCCTCTCGTCGATGTGGCGCACCGGCTCGCCGGTCGACGACCCCCGGGTGAAGGACGCGCTCGGCATCGCCGCCGACGACGAGGTCGTCGGCTTCCTGTACCTCGGCAGCGCCACCGAGAAGGCGACCAAGGAGCCCCACGAGCCGACGCTCGACGGGGTCGTCACCCGCTGGTCGGCAGCCGGCGGGTGAGCGACCAGCGGCGCGGCGCCGGCGCCGGATCGTCCCTCCCGCCCGGTCGGCGTCGGCCGGGCGCGGCGCTGCCCGCCGACGCCCGTCCCGTGGACGAGACCCCCGTGCGCACCGACGACCTGCCGCCGACCCCGATCCGCGACCGCAACATCCCGGCCCGGGCCTGGGTCGAGGCGCCGCCGGAGCTGCTGGCCCTCGGCGACGACATCGGCCGCCCCGAGATCACCTACAAGCGCCGGATCGGCCCGTGGCTGCTGTGGCGGGCGGGACCGGCCGCCAAGGCCGACGCCCGCTACTGGGCCGCCCACGTCGACGACCTGCGCCGCCAGCACACCTTCCGCCTGCTGGCCGACGGCACGGGCCACGGCACCGGTCCGTCCGGGTCCGACCACGACCGCTTCCGGTCCTGGAAGGAGGACCTGAAGGGCCACCCGGACCCGGATCCCGGCCCCGGCTGACCGTTCCGCAGGTGCCCGCGGACATTTCCACTACGCAGATAGGGGTAATAGACTGAGACCCATGACGGAGGCGCGACCACCGCTGTTCGAGGTCGAGGACCTGCACGTCGCCACCGGCGACGGCCAGCCGATCCTCCGCGGGGTCGACCTCCGCCTCGACCGGGGCGAGGTCCACGCCCTCATGGGCCCCAACGGCTCGGGGAAGTCCACCCTCGCCAGCAGCCTGCTCGGCAGCCCCGAGTACCAGGTCACGGGCGGTCGCATCCGGTTCCAGGGCGAGGACATCACCGACTGGACCACCGACGTCCGCGGCAAGGCCGGCATCTTCCTCGCCTTCCAGTACCCCCAGGTCATCCAGGGCGTGTCGGTGCTGAACTTCCTGCGCCAGGCGCTGTCGGCCCGCAAGGGCCTCGACCTGTCCATGCTCGAGCTGCGCCTCTCGATCATGGAGTGGATGGAGCGGCTCGACATCGACCCCTCCTTCGCCGACCGCTACCTCAACGACGGCTTCTCCGGCGGGGAGAAGAAGCGCAACGAGGTCCTCCAGATGGCCATCCTCGAGCCGGAGGTGGCCATCCTCGACGAGACCGACTCGGGCCTCGACATCGACGCGCTGCGGGTGGTGGCCACCGGCGTGCAGGAGGTCCGCAAGGACCGTGACGAGCTCGGCATCCTCGTGATCACCCACTACCAGCGGCTGCTCGACGAGCTGCAGCCCGACCGCGTGCACCTGCTGGTCGACGGGCGGATCGTCGAGTCCGGCGGGCCCGACCTGGCGCAGCGCATCGAGGCCGAGGGCTACGCCGCCTGGCAGGGCGAAGAGGCCGCCCCGTGAACGGCTGCCCCCCGGTCGACCCCATCGACGGCAGCAAGCGGAAGGCCGACTTCCCCCTCCTGGCCCGCCAGAGCCACGGTCGTCCCCTCGTCTACCTCGACTCGGCCGCCACCTCGCAGAAGCCGCTCGTGGTGCTCGACGCCATGACCGAGTTCTACGAGTCGGCCAACGCCAACGTCCACCGCGGCGTGTACGAGATCGCGGAGGAGGCCACCAACCAGATGGAGGCGTCCCGAGCCGCGGTGGCCCGCTTCATCCACGCGCCGGCCGCCCGTGAGGTGATCTTCACCAAGAACGCCACCGAGAGCCTCAACCTGGTGGCCCGGTCCTGGGGCGGGGCCAACCTGCGAGCCGGCGACGCGGTGCTCCTCACCCAGCTCGAGCACCACTCCAACATCGTCCCGTGGTTCCAGCTGGCCGCGGAGCGCGACCTGGAGGTGCGCTGGATCCCGCTGACCCACGACGGCCAGCTCGACCTCAGCGACCTCGACCGGCTGCTCGACGGGGTCAAGGCGGTCGGCCTCACCGCCATGTCGAACGTCACCGGCACCATCCCGCCGGTCCGCCACATCGTCGACGCCGCCCACGACGCCGGTGCGGTCGTGTCGGTCGACGCGTGCCAGTACGTGCCGCACCTGCCGACCGACGTGCAGGCCCTCGGCGCCGACTTCATCTCCTTCTCGGCCCACAAGATGTGCGGGCCCACCGGCCTGGGGGTGCTCTGGGGCCGCGAGTCCCTGCTCGACGCCATGCCCCCCTTCCTCGGCGGCGGGGGCATGATCCTCGACGTGTCGCTCGACGGCTTCGTCCCCGACGAGCTGCCCGCCAAGTTCGAGGCGGGCACCCCGCCCATCGCCGAGACGGTCGGGCTCCACGCCGCCATCGACTACCTCGAGCACATCGGCATGGACGCCGTCCGCCAGCACGAGGTCGCCCTCACCTCCTACGCCTTGGCCACCCTGTCCTCGGCCCTCGGCGACAAGCTCACCATCCACGGCCCGGCCGACGCCGCCGACCGTGGCGGGGTCCTGTCGCTCGCCCTGGCCGGGGTCCACCCCCACGACGTGTCCCAGGTGCTCGACGACCACGCCGTCTGCATCCGCCCGGGCCACCACTGCGCCAAGCCGCTCATGAAGGTGCTCGGCGTGGGAGCCACCGCCCGGGCGTCGGTCTACCTGTACAACGACACCGGCGACATCGACGCGCTGGCCGAGGCGCTCGGTGCCGCCTCCGACTTCTTCGGATTCTGACGCGGTGAACCCCACGGACGCTGTGAGCGAGGTGCGATGCCCGGACTAGAGGACCTCTACCGCGAGATCATCCTCGACCACTACCGGAGCCCCCGGAACCGGGGCGAGCTCGAGGCGCCCCCCGCGGTGCGGGTCGAGGGCTTCAACCCCCTGTGCGGTGACGAGATCGTCGTCTACCTCGACGTCGACGACGGGTTGGTCCGCGACATCCGCATCGGGGGCCAGGGCTGCTCGATCAGCCAGAGCTCGGCGTCGATGATGTCGGCCGCGGTGAAGGGCAAGAGCGTCGAGGAGGTCCGCGACCTCACCCGCACGTTCAAGTCGATGATGTCGATCCACGAGTCGTCGCTCGACGGCGGCGAGGTCGACGGCGACGAGGGCGAGGTGCTCGAGCCCTCCGAGCGCGAGGTCCAGCTCGGCGACCTCGAGGCGCTGCGGGGCGTGGTGAAGTTCCCCGTCCGCATCAAGTGCGCCACCCTCAGCTGGAACACCCTGGCGCAGGGCATCGACGAGGCCACCAGCCCCACCAGCTGACGGGGACGGGCTCTCCGGCCCGGGCGGACGGTCAGCGAGGTTCGGCGCGGGCCACGACCCGGCGAAGCCAGCGGGGACCGAACCGGCTCAGGTACCACCCCACCCGGGCCTCGAAGCCGACCGGGACCACCAGCTTCCCCTTCTCCAGGGCCTGCTCGACGACGGCGTCGGCCACCAGCTCCGGCGAGTGGCCCCGCTCGAAGGTCTTCTTGGTGCGGGCCCGGCGCTTCGGGTCATCCTGCTCACCCACGTAGCGGGTCGAGGAGACGATCGGCGTGTTGATCACCCCGGGGCAGATGGCCGAGACGGACAGGCCCCGCTTGCCCCAGTCCGCCGACAGGCACTCGGCCAGGGCCAGCACCGCCGCCTTGGTGGTGACGTAGGCGGGCTCGGTCGCCCGCGGCGTGTAGCCGAGGCCCGAGGAGGTGATGGCGACCCGGCCCTGACCGCGGCGCACCATCGGCCGGCCGAAGGCGTGGACGGTGAACCACACCCCGTCGAGGTTGATGCTGCGGATCCACCGCCAGTCCTCGGTGCTCACGTCGAGGAACCGGCCGGTCATGCCGACCCCGGCGTTGGCCACCAGCACGTCGAGGGGACCGTGGGCCATGGTGAGCCGGTCGGCCAGCTCGCCGGTGGCCTCGACGTCGGACACGTCGAGGCGGTGGGGCTCCGACGCCGGGGCCCCGGCCTCGAGGCACTCCGCCGACGTCTTCTCCGCGCTGGCCTGGTCGATGTCGACGGCCAGGACCTTGCAGCCCTTGCGCGCCAGGGCCAGCGAGGTGGCCCGCCCGATGCCGCTGCCCGCGCCGGTCACGAGCGCCAGCCGGCCGCCCAGGTCGTAGTCCGCTGCCATCGGGCCAGGTTGCCAGCCCGACGGCGGGGCTGCCGAACCCGGCGGACCGGTCAGGGGGCGAGGCCGTCGATGGTGCGGGCCAGGTCGAGGTCCTTGGCGCTGATGCCGCCCGCCTGGTGGTCGACCAGGTGGATGTCGACCACGTTCCAGGAGTTCGACCAGTCGGGGTGGTGGTTCGCCTTCTCCGCGACCAGGGCCACGCGTGCCATGAAGCCGAAGGCCTCGACGAAGTCCGACAGCTCGAACCGGCGGTGCAGCGCACCGTCGTCGACCTCCCAGCCCTCGAGGTCGGCCACCGCCGCCTGCAGCCGGTCGTCGGGGAGCGCACCTTCTGCCATCTCGTTGCCTTTCGTCGTCTGAGCGTCTCGGTTCCAGGGTACGGGTGCGGCCATGAGCCGATGCGGGGCGGACCCGGCCGCCCTCGACGACCTGGCCGAGCGGTTGCGATCCGGGGCCGACCGGCTGTCCCGGTCCGGCGACGGGGTGGGGTCGCTGCTGGGGGCGATCGACTGGGTCGGCCGGGACCGACTGGCCTTCGACCGGCGCATGGGCCCGTTGCAGCAGGACCTGCGACGCGCCGCGGTCGACCTGGCCCGGTTCGCCGACGAACTGGCGCGCCAGGCCGACGAGCAGCGGACGGCCAGCTCGGTCGATGGCTCGGGCCGGGCCGGCACGGTCACGACGCCGGACGGAGGCCGGCCCGGGGACGGAGCCGTGGCGGGAGGCACCGGCGAGACCCGGGCGCCGGGCGCCGCCGTCCCGACGACGGGCGCAGGGGCCCTGCGCTGGCTCGACGACGCCGGCTCGCCCGCCGAGGTGCGACGGCGCTGGTCCGCGCTGGGGACCGGGCTCCAGGGCCTGGTGCTCGCCCGGGACCCTGCCCGGCTGGGCAACCGGGACGGCATCCCGCCCGAGGTGCGGATGACCGCCAACCGCCGGCGCATCGCCGAGGACCTCGACCGGGCGACCGGCCCGCGCCGCTCCCTGCTGGCCGGGTGGTTGACCCCCACCCGCGACCCGGTCACGGGGGAGGTGGCCCAGCCCCAGGTGCTGCTCTACGACCCCGGGCGCGAGCGGATCGCCGTCGTGCACGGCGACCTGCACGGGTCCGACCACGTCGTGCTCGCCGTGCCCGGCACCGGCACCGCGCTGGGCGCCTATCGAACCGGGACCCACCCGGGGCAGGAGGAGGCCCGGGCCGAGGCGCTCTACACCGCCACCAACCGGCGCGCCGAGGGGGGCGTGGCGGTGGTGTCCTGGCTCGGGTACGACTCGCCGACCTGGACCGCCGACGACGGTCCGGAGCTGGGCGGCGCCGCCGAGCACGGGGGCCGCGACCTGCGCACGCTGGTCGACGGCCTCGGCCTGTCGGACGAGCAGCGCCTCGCCCTGGTCGGGCACAGCTACGGGGCGGTGGTGGTCGGTGAGGGGGTGCTGCACGGGGCCCGACCCGACAACGTGGTCTTCCTCGGGGCTCCCGGCACCGGCGTCGACGAAGCCGGCGACCTCGGCCTCGACGAGGGTGCCGACGTGTTCGCCATGCGGGCGCCGCTCGACCCGGTCGGCGGCCTCGAGCGGTTCGGGACCAGCCCGACCGACCCGTCCTACGGCGCCATCCGGTTGCCGGCCTCCGCCGAGGGGATGTTCAACCACGGCAGCTACTGGTCCGGGGACAACCTCGACCAGCTCGCCGCCGCCCTGACCGACGGGCCCACCGGTGCGGGCGGCCCGACCGCCGGGGAGGTCGCCGCCGACCTCCTCACCCGGTCGGTCCGCACCCCCGACGAGGCCGTCGACGCCCTGCAGGAGGTGGTCCCCTTCCCCGAACCGCTCGACCACGTCGTCGACGCCCTGCAGCGCCCGACCAAGACGGTGACCAGCACCGCCGAGGTGCTGCTCACCGAGACCGTCGACGGCGTCGGGGTCCTGGCCGACCGCGGTCGCGACGCGGTGACCGACGCCCTGTCCGACCTCGGCGGTTGGTTCGTGGACTGAGCCGGCCCGCGCCTGCCCTCGGCCGTCACCGACCAGCGGCCACACTGGTCGCCGTGCCCCGCCGCCCCCGCCCCGCCCCTCCGCCGAGCACCGAGCCGGCCGACCCGCGACGGCACCCCGACCGTCCCGTCGACCGCCGGCGCGCCCTGGCCGTGCTCGGTGGTGCCGGTCTGGCCGCCGTCGTCGGCTGCAGCTCCGGCGCCAAGCGTTCGACCGGCGCCTCGTCGACCACCGCCAGCACCGCCCCGCCGTCTACCACCACGACCACCGCCGACCCGGCGGCGGGCATCCCGCCGGACACCACCATCCCCTACGAGATCGCCGGTCCGACGGCCCTCGACGGCTCGACCGGGCGCGACGTGCTGCAGGAGGCGGGCATCGTGCGCAGCGACATCCGCTCGAGCTTCGGCCCCCTCCACGGCACCGCCTCGGGGGTGCCGGCCACCATCGACTTCGTCGTGCTCGACGCCAAGGACGGCGATCGGGTGCTCCCGGCCGCCGCGGTGTACCTGTGGCACTGCGACCCCAGGGGCCTCTACTCGCTCTACGACCGCGCCATCGCCGACCAGAACTACCTGCGGGGCGTGCAGGTGTCCGACGCCCAGGGCCGGGTGTCGTTCCGGTCGATCTTCGCCGGCGCCTACGCCACCCGGTGGCCGCACCTCCACGTCGAGGTCTACGACTCGCTGGGCGCGGCCACGTCCCGCGCCGAACCCCGCAAGACCACCCAGCTGGCCCTGCCCGAGGCGGCGTGCCAGGCGGTGTACGCCACCCCCGGCTACGAGCAGAGCCGGTCGCTGCTCCCCCAGACCCCGCTGAGCCAGGACCTGGCCTTCAAGGACGGGTACGCGCTGCAGATGGTCCGGGCCACCGGCGACCCCCGGACCGGCTACACCCTCTCGCTGTCCCTCCCCGTCTGAGCGGGCCCCGGCCCCGGCCACGAGGTCACCGGCGCCCCCCAGCAACGCTGCGCAGCCGCCAGGCGGAGCAGCACAGCCGATGACACCCGTCATGGCGAAGCCAGCGCCGCCCGGAGGCGGCGCCCCCCAGCAACCGCTGCGCAGCCGCCAGGCGGAGCAGCACAGCCGATGACACCCGTCATGGCGAAGCCAGCGCCGCCCGGAGGCGGCGCCATCAGAACGGCCCGGGACCGAAGGGGTCGTCCATGGGGTCGGGAGGCCGGGCGCCGTCGTCGTCGGACCGGTCGGGCTCGACCGCGTCGTCGCCGAGGTACCCGGCGTAGCCGGCTTCTTCGAGCTCGCCGGCCAGCTCCGGGCCTCCTTCGACCCGGATCTCGCCCTTGGCGAGCACCAGCACCCGGTCGGGCTTCAGCTCCTGCAGCAGGCGGGAGTAGTGGGTGATGGCGAGCACGCCGAGGCCGTGCTCGTTGGTCTCCTCCTCGACCCGGCGGGCGCAGGCCCGCAGCGCGTCGACGTCGAGCCCGGAGTCGAGCTCGTCGAGCAGGGCGATGCGGGGCCGTAGGACACCCAGCTGGAGGGTCTCGTTGCGCTTCTTCTCACCGCCGGACAGGTCGACGTTGAGCGGCCGGTCGAGGAACCGGCGGTCGAAGCCGATGCGCTCGGCCTCGGCCACCACGTCGTCGGCGATCCGGGCGAAGGACCGCCCGCCCGACTCCATGGCCGCCGACAGGAGGGCCTGCAGCGACACCCCGGGGACCTCGGTCGGGTACTGCATGGCCAGGAACAGGCCGGCCTGGGCCCGCTCCCACGGCTCCATGGCGAGCACGTCGGCGCCGTCGAGGGTGACCGTGCCACCGAGCACCTCGTAGCCGGGGCGACCCACGATCACGTGCGAGAGGGTCGACTTCCCCGAGCCGTTCGGACCCATCACGGCCACGACCTCGCCGCCCGACACGGTCAGGTCGATGCCCCGCAGGATCTCCTTGCCCTCGACACCGGCCCGCAGGCCCTCCACGACCAGCTCAGGCATCGTCGGTCACCACCACGATCCGTCCGTCGATCACCTTGGCCTCGAAGACGGGCTCGGGACGGGTGGCCGGCAGGGCGTGCGGCGAACCGTCGAGCAGCGAGAAGGCCGACCCGTGCTTCCAGCACTCGATCTCACAGGTGTCGGCGAGCACCTCGCCCTCGGCCAGCGAGACGTTCTGGTGGGTGCACGTGTCGCCGATGGCGTACACGTCGTCGTCGATCCGCACCACGCACACCTTCAGTCCGTCGACCAGGACCTGGCGGGCCTCGCCGCTCGGCAGGTCGTCGACGGCCAGCACGTCGTGATCGGTCACGAGCCCACCTCCCGGTCGAGCTTGGTCGCGATGCGCCGCTCGACGTACCCGGTGGCCGCAGCGGCGGGGAAGCGGTCGACGACCTCCTTGAAGAAGCCGCTGACCACCAGCCGCTCGGCCAGGTCGGGGCGCACGCCGCGGCTCTCGAGGTAGAAGCGCTGGTCGGGGTCGATGGGCCCGACCGCCGAGGCGTGGCTGCAGCGGACGTCGTTGTTCTCGATCTCGAGGTTGGGCACCGACTCGGCCCAGGCGTGGTCGCTCAGCTTGATGTTGCGGTTGGTCTGGAAGGCGTTGGTGCCCCGGGCGTCCTTCCGCACCTTGATGAGACCGGTGTAGACCGACCGCGACCGACCGCCGACGGCGCCCTTGAAGAGCAGGTCCGAGGTCGTGTCGGGTGCGGCGTGGTCCTGGAAGGTGCGGAAGTCGAGGGTCTGGTCGCCGTCGCCGAAGTAGACCGCCAGCAGGTTGCCGGTGGCGCCCCGGCCGTCGAGGCGGCAGTCGGTGCGGAGCCGGGCGTACTCGCCGCCGAGGGCCGCGGTGGCGGCGGTGAAGGTGGCCTCCTGGCCGGTGCGGGAGACCTGCGAGCCGAGCTGCCAGGTGCGGCGGCCCAGGTCCTGCACCGTGACGTGCCCGACGCGTCCGCGGTCGCCGACGTCGATCTCGGTGACGGGGACGACCAGCAGCGGCGCCTCGCCCGAGGTGAACTGCTCGACCACGGTGACCTCGGCCGCCTCGCCGACCTGCACGACCAGCCGGGGGAAGGTGGCCAGGCCGTCGCCGCCGAGCCGGTGCCACACGTGGATGGGAGCGGCCACCCGCACCCGGTCGGGCACCCGGATCAGGATCGGGGCAGTGGCGAAGGCGTCGTTGGCGAGTCCGAAGGCGTCGACCGGCTCGTCGCCCACCGCCGACCCGAGCGCAGCCTGGGCGTCCGGGGCGTCGACCAGCGACCCGACGTAGACGCCACGCTCGGCCAGGTCGCCGTCGAGAGAGGTCTCGGCCACCGCACCGGCGGTGGTGATGACCGTCGCCGAGGCCGCCCCCTCGAGGCACGGGTGGCCGGTGCTCTCGCCGCCCGAGCCCTCGCCGACGGCGTCGGAGGTCGGCAGCGCCCACTGGTCGAGATCGAGCTCGTCGACCCGGCTGTAGCGCCAGACCTCCTCCTCGCTCGAGGGGAGGGACGATCCGGCGAAGCGCTCGGCGGCGGCGGTCCGGCGCTGCTGCAGCCAGGCGGGACCGGGCAGCGCAGCGGCGGCGTCGGGGGTGAAGGCGCTCAGGGGGACGGTTCCTCGGTGGGTGGGCGACCGGGCGCGCTCGACGGGTCGAACGGTCCGGAGGGAACGGTCCAGCCTACCGACCGACCCCCTCAGCGACGAACGTCGACGGCCGCGCCGGGTGCCGTCGCCGTCGGGTCCGCCGGCCGGCCGGACCGCTAGCCCTTGCGCTTGCGGCGGAACAGCCGCTTGATCGGGCCGCCCCGGGCCTGGCGGGCCTGCTCGGCCTCGACCTCGGCGACGATGGTCGGGCCCGCCGCGTTGACGACGTCCTCGGCCTCGTCGAGCAGGGCGGCGATGTCGTCGCCGTTGGTGTCGAGCCCCGGCGGCTCGTCGGGCGTCTCGGGGCGTGACGAGGGTGCCGTGCGCCAGTCCACGTCGGCCAGGCGCGGCGTGAAGGCCGGGCAGTCGTCCGGGCAGCGCCACGGCGCCTCGGGCGCGAGGTCGAGGTTGCACTTGCGAACCGTCTCGCCGTTGGCGTAGGTCCGGGACTCGAAGTGCTTGCACTCCTCGCGCATCGGCATGCGCTCATGCTGGCAGCCGCCGACGCCGATTCCACGGCATCGGCGCCCCGTGCGCCGGGTCAGCCGACCGAGCCCTCCATCTGCAGCTCGATCAGACGGCTCCACTCGACCGCGTACTCCATGGGCAGGGTGCGGGTGACCGGCTCGATGAAGCCGTTCACGACCATGCCCATGGCCTGCTCCTCGGAGAGGCCGCGGCTCATCAGGTAGAAGAGCTGCTCGTCGGCGACCTTGGAGACGGTGGCCTCGTGGCCGATGACCGCGTCGCGGGCACCGACCTCCATGTAGGGGAAGGTGTCGCTGACGCAGTCGTCGTCGAGGATCAGGGCGTCGCACTGCACGTGGCTCTTGCAGCCGTAGGCCGTCGTCCTCGACCCGGACCAGGCCGCGGTAGGTGGTGCGCCCGCCGTCCTTGGAGATCGACTTCGAGACGATCTTCGACGTGGTCTCGGGGGCGGCGTGGACCATCTTGGCGCCGGCGTCCTGGTGCTGGCCCTCGCCGGCGTAGGCCACCGACAGCACCTCGCCGGAGGCCTTCGGGCCGACCATGTAGACCGCCGGGTACTTCATGGTGAGGCGGCTGCCGATGTTGCCGTCGATCCACTCCATGTGGCCCTCGGCCTCGACCCGGGCCCGCTTGGTGACCAGGTTGAACACGTTGTTCGACCAGTTCTGGATGGTCGTGTAGGTGACCCGGGCGCTGGGCTTGACCACGATCTCGACCACCGCGGAGTGCAGCGAGTCGGTGGTGTACATCGGCGCCGAGCAGCCCTCGATGTAGTGCACCTTGGCAGCCCTCGTCGGCGATGATCAGCGTGCGCTCGAACTGGCCCATGTTCTCGGCGTTGATCCGGAAGTAGGCCTGCAGCGGCATCTCGACCTCGACGCCGGGCGGCACGTAGATGAACGAGCCGCCGGACCACACCGAGGAGTTGAGGGCGGCGAACTTGTTGTCGTTCTTCGGGATCACCGTGCCGAAGTACTGCTTGACGATCTCGGGGTACTCGCGGAGCGCGGTGTCCATGTCGGTGAAGATGACGCCCTGGGCCTCGAGGTCCTCACGGTTGCGGTGGTACACGACCTCGGACTCGTACTGGGCGGTGACGCCGGCGAGGTACTTGCGCTCGGCCTCGGGGATGCCGAGCTTCTCGTAGGTCTGCTTGACCGAGTCGGGCAGCTCGTCCCACGCGTCGACCTGCTGGTCGGTGGGCTTGATGTAGTAGTAGATGTCGTCGAAGTAGATCTCCGACATGTCGCCACCCCAGTTGGGCATGGGCCGGCGCTCGAAGTGCTTCAGCGACTTGAGCCGGTAGTCGCGCATCCAGTCGGGCTCGCCCTTCATCCACGACATCTCGTTGATGATGTCAGTGGTGAGGCCGCGCTTGGGCTTGAAGACGTAGTCCTCCTCGTCGGACCAGCCGAGCTTGTAGCGACCGAGGTCGAGATCGGTGACTGCCATGCGAACAGACCTCCGTGCGATCGGGGACAGATCCGGACGGGATTTCTCCTATGGCGATAGTAGCAATCCCGGGGCTCCGGCCCACGGGGCGGAGCCTCCCTCGTGGGAACATGTCGGCACCGTGCGACGTCCCTTCCGCTCCGCGGCCGACCGGGCCCGCCGCTCCGCGGTCCCCCGGGCCGCCCTCGCCGCCCTGGCTGCGCTGGTGCTGGTCGCGGGGTGCAGCACGGGCGGGAGCCGGCCGGCGGGCCTCGACCTCCCCCCGGTCAGCCAGCCGAAGGGGGCGCCGGTCATCGATCCGCTGGGGCGGGTGCTGCTCACGCCGGCCGACCGCGCCGCCGGGCTGCAACCCCTCCCGGAGCGCATCAGCACCGCCGCGCTCGGCACGAAGGCCTTCATGGAGGCCGTCTTCCGGAGCGTCGAGGACTACTGGACCACCCAGCTGGCCAAGCTCCACCGCAAGCCGCCAGAGGTTCGCTTCACGGTGCTCGAGCACGGACAGTCGCTCCGGTCGGCGTGCCTGCCCCGCTCGCTGCCCAAGGGCACCGAGGACCTGCTGGCCTTCTTCTGCCCGCTCGACAACCGCATCGTGGTGTCCGAGCAGCTCGCCGAGGACGTCCTGAAGGGCACCATCTCGGCCCCGGACTTCGGCACCCGCCGCACCCGGAACAGCGGTGACCTGGCCGTGGCCTACGTCATCGCCCACGAGTACGGCCATGCCGTCCAGTACGACCTCGGCCTGTTCGGCAGGAACTCGGACTCCTCCCCCCGCATCGAGCAGCACGCGGACTGCCTGGCCGGCGTCTGGGCCCACGAGGCCATCACCGACCACCTGCTCGAGGACGCCAACCTCGGCGAGGCGGTGGCGGCGGCCGGCCTGGTCGGCGACTACGAGACCAGCTCCCCCGGCCACCACGGCACACCCCGCGAGCGGGTCGCCGCGCTGCTCCTCGGCTACGCCGGTGCCAGGCCCAGCAGCTGCCAACCCCTCCTCGGCCGCCACTGAGGCGGTCTTGCTGCGGGTCGCCGGGCCGTACCGCTGGTCGCTCCGCTCCCCCGGGCGGGGCCCCAACCCCGCCCTCCTCCCGAGCTCGGCGCATCACCTGCGCCTCGCCGGGCCGTACCGCTGGTCGCTCCGCTCCCCCGGGCGGGGCCCCAACCCCGCCCTCCTCCCGAGCTCGGCGCATCACCTGCGCCTCGCCGGGCCGTACCGCTGGTCGCTCCGCTCCCCCGGGCGGGGCCGCTGGTCGCTCCACCGGATCTCGTCGCAGTTCTGCCGGCCATGGCCCGACAACTGCAACAAGTTCGTCAGGGGGTCAGGCCGGGAGGCCGGCTGCACCCTCAGGCCGGGAGGCCGGCGGTCCAGGCTTCGAACAGCCGGGCGTACTGGCCGTCCTGGGCCACCAGCTCGTCGTGGGGGCCGAGCTCGACCAGGCGGCCGCCCGCGACCACGCCCACCCGGTCGGCCCGGGCGGCGGTGGTGAGCCGGTGGGCGATCACCACGACCGTGCGACCGCCCATCAGCACGTCCATGGCGGACTCGACCAGCGCCTCGGTGCCCGGATCGAGCGACGAGGTGGCCTCGTCGAGCACCAGGAGCGCCGGGTCGGCCAGCGCGGCGCGGGCCAACGAGACCAGCTGCTTCTCGCCGGCGGACAGGCGCGCGCCGCGCTCGCGCACCTCGGTGTCGAGGCCCTCGGCCAACGACTCGAACTGCTCGAGCACCCCGACCGCCTCGAGGGCGGCGTGGACCTCGGCGTCGGTCGCCGCCGGCCTGGCGATGCGGATGTTCTCGAGGATGGTGGCGTTGAACAGGAAGCCCTCCTGGGGCACCACCGTGATGCGCTGGCGCAGCGAGGCGTGGGTGGCCTTGCGCAGGTCGAGCCCCCCGAAGGTGACCACGCCCGTCGTGGGGTCGTAGAGCCGGGCGATCAGCTTGGCGAGGGTCGACTTGCCGGCCCCGGTCGGCCCGACCAGGGCCAGCCGCTCGCCCCTGGCGATGGTGAGGTCGACGTCGTGCAGCACCGGGTCGCCGGTGCCGTAGGCGAAGGTGACGTGGCGGACCTCGACGTCGCCGTCGGCCGGCAGGTCGACCGCCTCGGGGTCCTCGGGCATGTCGATCGGCGTGTCGAGCAGCTCGAACAGCTTCTGCAGGCCGGCACCGGCGGACTGCACGGTGGTGAAGAGCTGGGACAGCTGCTGCAGCGGGTCGAACAGGTTCGACAGGGTGAGCACGAAGAAGGCGATGGTGCCGACGGTGACGACGTCGCGGGTGGTCAGGTAGCCGCCGAGGCCGATGACCAGCGCCGTCGTGCCGAGCCCGGCGAACTCGATGACCGGCAGGTACCAGGCCTGGATCTTCACCGAGTCCATGTGGGCGTCGTAGAGGTTGTGGTTGGTGGTGGCGAACCGCCCCGACTCGACGTCCTCGCGGGTGAAGGCCTGGATGACCCGGACCCCGGCGATTCCCTCCTGCAGCGACGACAGGGTGAGGCCGATGCGGTCGCGCACGGTGAGGTAGGCGCGGTCGGAGTCGCGCTGGAACTTCACCGTGGCCATCGCCACGAACGGCACCGGGATCAGGCACACCAGCATGAGCTGCCACGACACGACGGCCAGCAGCACGGCCGAGAAGATGATGAGCAGCACGCTGCTGACGAGCTGCAGCAGCCCCTGCTGCACGAGGTCCTGCAGCGCGTCGACGTCGGAGGTCATCCGCGAGACGAGGACGCCGGCCTTCTCCCGGTCGTAGAAGGGCATCGACATGTCCTGCAGGTGGGCGAACACCCGGTTGCGCATGTCGCGCAGGAAGCCCTCGCCCACCTGGGAGATGAGCACGACCTGGGTCCGGTTGGTGACGTAGGCGACCACGGTGACCACCACGTAGAGGGCGACCACGAGGTGCAGGTGGGCGAGGTTCTTCTCGGCGATGCCCTTGTCGATGCCGAACTTCACCAGCCAGGGACCGGCGAGGATCGAGCCCGTGTAGAGGATGATCAGGCCGCAGGACGCCCAGAACTTCCCCCGGTACGGCGCCAGGAACTGCCAGGTGCGACGCAGCAGGTGGCGGGCCTCGGTGGCGTCGACGCGGTCGACCCGCTCGTCGGTGATCGGCGGTGGCGGAGCGCCGGCGGCCGCCGGACCGTCGGACGGGGAGGCGTCGGACCCGGCGACCGCGCCCTCGTCGGGAGCGGGGGTCGGGGTGTCGGTGTCGGTGGTGCCGCTCACGCCTGCGCGCCCTCGGTGGCCAACTCGGCGGCCTGGCGCTCGGCGGCGGCCAGCACCTCCCGGTAGCGGGGCGAGGTGGCGAGCAGCTCCGCGTGGCTGCCGTCGGCGGCGACCCGCCCGTCGTCGATCAGCACGACCCGGTCGGCCAGCGCGATGGTGGCCGGCCGGTGGGCGATGACGATGGTGGTGCGACCGTCCATCACCGAGCCGAGGGCGTCACGGATCTCGTGCTCCTTGGTGGGGTCGACCGCCGAGGTGGCGTCGTCGAGGATCAGCACCCGCGGGTCGGCGAGGATGGCCCGGGCGATGGCGATGCGCTGGCGCTGGCCGCCCGACAGCGAGTACCCCCGCTCGCCGATCTCGGTCCGGTACCCGTCGGGGAGCTCGGTGATGAACTCGTGGGCGCCGGCCAGCCGAGCGGCCCGCTCGATGGCGGCGTCGTCGGCTCCGGGGTCGGCGAAGGCGATGTTGGCGGCGATGGAGTCGCTGAAGAGGAAGGTGTCCTCGAAGACCAGCCCGACCGAGCGCCGGACCTCCTGCACCCGGGCGGCCCGCACGTCGACGCCGTCGAGGAGCACCGCACCGGCGTCGACGTCGTAGAAACGGGGGATCAGCTTGGCGACGGTCGACTTGCCGCTGCCGGTGGCCCCGACCAGCGCCACCGACTCGCCGCCGCGGATGGTGAGGTCGAAGCCGTCGAGCACCAACCGGGCGTGGCCGTAGCCGAAGGTGACGTGGTCGAACCGGACCTCGCCCGTGCGGCCTTCGGGCAGCGGCTCGGGATCATCGGGGTCGAGCACGATCGGATCGGTGGAGAGCACCTCGTGGACCCGCTGGGCCGAGGCGGATGCCCGCTGGGCCTGGGCCACGATCATGCCGAGCATGCGGAGCGGCCAGATGAGCAGCAGCACGTAGGCGTTGAACGCCACCAGGGAGCCGAGGCTCAGCTGGCCGTCGATCACCAGGTGCCCGCCGTAGAACAGCACCAGGATCAGCCCGATGTTGGGCAGCAGCTCCAGGGCGGGCCAGTAGCGCGAGCGGATGCGGGCGCCGGCCAGCGAGGCGTCGTAGATGTCGTCGGCCTCGACGGACAGGCGCTCCTCCTGCACCGCTTCGGAGCCGAAGCCCTTGACCACCCGGACGCCGGAGACGGTCTCCTCGACCACCCCCGACAGCTCGGCCGACTCCTGCTGGACGGCGACCATGGTCGGGTGCAGGCGGGTCGAGAACCGCTTGGCCAGCACGTTGACCAGCGGGAGGCTGCCGAGGGCGAGGATGGCCAGCGCCACGTTGTGCAGCAGCAGGATCACCGTCACCGCGATCACCGTCACCGCGTTGGAGATGGTGAGCGGGATGAGCACGACGAAGTTCTGGACCTGCTGCAGGTCGGTGTTGCCCCGGCTCATCAGCTGACCGGTCTGGGTCTGGTCGTGGAAGGCGAAGTGCAGGCGCTGGACGTGGGCGTAGAGCCGGTCGCGCAGCACCGCCTCGGCCCAGCGGGCCTCGCGGAACGCCCAGTAGCGGCGCAGGCCCGTGAAGATGGCCGAGATCACCCCGGCGATGCCGATGACGATGGCCCACTTGGTGATGGCGCCCTGGTCCTTCGGCTGGATGCCGTTGTCGATGGCGGCCTGCACCAGCGAGGGCACCGCCACCTTGCCGCCGGTCCAGATGATGCCGACGGTCACCCCGAACAGCAGGCCCCGCCACTGCTGGCGCATCTGGGCGCGGACGAGCGCCCACCCCTCCGTCGACGGAGGCGTGGCCGGAGCGGCCTCCGACGGCGAAGTGATGGCCATGGTCCCCTCGACGAGCTGCTCGGCTTGACCTGCGGGTCAAGCGTACCGATGCGCCCTGACGAAGTTCGAACCGGTTCTCGGCGGCGGGCCGGCCCCCCGCTGATCGCCGGGTGACCCGCGGGTACCGTCCCGCTGATGGCCGTCGTCGAGACCTCACGCCCGCGCGACGGCGTCGCGCTGGTCACCCTCAACCGCCCCGATCGCCTCAACGCCATGGACGCCGAGCTGGTCGCGGGGATCCACCGGGCCCTGCTCGACCTGCGGGCCGACCGGAGCTGCCGGGTGATCGTGCTGACCGGTGCCGGCCGGGGCTTCTGCGCCGGGCTCGACCTCGCCGGGGGCGCCACCCCGCCCGAGGCCGCCGGCCTGGCCCGGGTGCAGGCCGGCATGGCCACCCAGCAGTCGATCGCCGACCTGGTCCCGGCCATGCGCCGCCAGCCGCAGCCCATCGTCGCCGCGGTGAACGGGCCGGCCTCCGGCGGCGGCTTCGCCCTGGTGCTCGGCAGCGACGTGCGCATCGGCGCCGAGTCCTCCCGCTACAACGCCGCCTTCATCAAGGTCGGGCTCTCCGCCTGCGACATCGGCGTGAGCTGGCTGCTCCCCCGGCTGGTCGGTGCCGCTCGGGCCCACGAGCTGCTCCTGACCGGGCGGCTGATCGACGCCGCCGAAGCCGAGCGCATCGGCCTGCTGGTGCGGGTCGTGCCCGACGACGAGGTGGTCGACGCCGCCCTCGACGAGGCCGAGCTCATCTGCGCCAACAGCCCCTTCGGCGTGGCCATGACCAAGGAGGTCATGTGGAGCCAGCTCGAGGTGGGCAGCCTCGGCGCGGGCATCGACCTGGAGAACCGCACCCAGGTGCTCGCCAGCTTCACCGGTGACCTGGAGGAGGCCATGGCCGCCTTCCTCGAGAAGCGCCCGCCGGACTGGACCGGTCGGACCCGCTGAGGCCGGTCGGGCCCGGCGGTCAGTCGATGCGGCGCAGCCGGTCGCGGAAGGTCCGGGCCCGCACCACGTAGGAGTCCTTGCCCATCTGGATGTGCTGGACGGGATCGACCGCGTCCTCCCGCAGCTTGGCCGGCACGCCGAGGGCCATGGCCCGGGCCGGCACGACCATGCCGTTCGGCACCAGGGCGTTGGCGCCCACCAGGGCGCCGGACTCGACGACGGCCCGGTGCAGCACCGTCGAGCCCGATCCGACCAGGGCCCCGTCGTGGATCGTGCACCCCTCGAGGTGGGCCAGGTGGCCGATCACGCAGTCGGCGCCGATGGTCGTGGGGTCGACCGGCGTGCAGTGCACGACCGTGCCGTCCTGCACCGACGTGCGGGCCCCGACGGTGATGGTCCCGTCGTCGCCCCGAAGCACGGCGGTCGGCCACACCGACGCCTCGGGCCCCAGGGTCACCGACCCGATGACCACCGCGTCGGGGTGCACGTAGGCCGACGGGTCGATGTCGGGGACCTGGTCGCCGAGGGCGTAGATGGGCACGGACGGGCTCCTGGTCGGCGGATCGTGGGCGGGTGGTCGGCGGCGGGCCGCGGCGGTGGCGGGGCGAGAGGGCGGACGGGTCAGGCCAGGCTGGCGTAGCCGCCGCGGAAGAACACCAGCGGCTCGGCCTCCCGGGCCACCTCGAGCTCGTGGACCCGCCCGACGACCACCTCGTGGTCGCCGGCGGGATGGGTGGCGTCGATGGTGCAGTCGATCCACGCCAGCACGTCGTTCAGGAGCGGCGAGCCGAGCCCCGACGGCTTCCAGCCGATGCCGGTGAACTTGTCCGGCTCCTTGCTGGCGAAGACCCGGCACAGCTCCTCCTGGTCCTCGGCCAGGACGTTGACGCAGAACCGTCCGACCTCCTTGATCCGCGGCCACGAGGTCGAGTTGCTGCCGGCGCAGAAGCCCACCAGCGCCGGGTCGAGCGAGAGCGAGAAGAACGAGCCCACCGCCAGGCCGACCGGCTGCCCGTCCTCCTCACGAGCGGCCACCACCGTGACGCCGGTGGCGAAGTGGCCGAGCACCTGGCGATACCGGGCCTGGTCGATGTGGGGGGCGGACGGAGCATCGGACTCGGCCATGGCCGGAGGTTAGGAGGTGCCGCCCGGGCCCCTGCCCGCTCAGCGGTTGGTGGCGACCGAGCGGGCCTCGTCGGCGAGACCGCCGCCGTTCGGGCTGCGTCGACCCGCCTCGTCGGCGTGGCCGTTGGCCGACCCGAGGTGGCCGGCCGAGCCGGTGCCGTTGGCGGGCGCCGCCTCGCCGCGGTCGGTGCGGGCCAGGACGCCGGGGTCGAGGCACGGCCGCGGGCTCAGCGCGATGGTGAGCCCCTCCGAGGCCGCCAGCACCTCCTCGAGGCCGCGGCGGGCGCCCAGCTCGCGGGCCTCGGCGAGCAGGCGTTCGACGCCCGCATCGTGGCGCGAGGGGTCGTGGTGGAACAGCGCCAGGCGGCGGGCGCCGGCCTGGGCGGCGACCTCGACCGCGTACTGGCTGGTGCAGTGGCCCCAGTTCGACTTGGCGGCGAAGTCGTCGGACGTGAACTGGGCGTCGTGGATGACGAGGTCGGCCCCGTCGCACAGCTCGAGCACGGACTCGGCCACCGATGTGGGCGCGTCGACCGGCTGCTGGTGGTCGGACAGGTAGGCGACCGACACGCCGTCGATGGTGACGCGGTACCCGTTGGTCGCCCCCACGTGGGGCACGTCGCGCACGAGCACCGTCGCGTCACCGACGCGCACCTCGGTGCTCGAGGCGTCGTGGAAGCGGATGTCGCCGGCCAGATCGGTGGCCCGCACCGGGAAGTACGGCGGGCGCATGAACTCGCCGAAGGCCTCCTCGACGCTCACCCCGTCCTGGGCTGGGGCGTAGACGTCGAGCTCGGCCCCCGGGCGGTTGATCGGCACGAAGAACGGCAGGCCCTGCACGTGGTCCCAGTGGAGGTGGGTGACGAACACGCTGCCCCGGAACGGCTCGGGCCCGAGGCTCTCGCCGTAGAACCGCAGCCCGGTGCCCAGGTCGAGCAGGATCGGGTCGCGGCCGGGGGTCGACAGCACGACGCAGGCGGTGTTGCCCCCGTAGCGACGGTTGGCGTCACAAGGACACGGTGTCGAGCCCCGGACCCCCCAGAAGTTCACGGTCAACATCTGCACTTCCCCTTGATGCAACCAACCCTAGTTACCGCCGGGAACGAATTCAGCGGTGTGACGGGGATCACCGCGTTGCCGGGCGCCGCCCCACGGGCGGCGCTGGCTCCGCCACAACGGGTCCCATCCCCTCTGCTGCTCCGCCTCGCGGCTGCGCAGCGTTGCCGGGCACCGCCCCACGGGCGGCGCTGGCTCCGCCACAACGGGTCCCATCCCCTCTGCTGCTCCGCCTCGCGGCTGCGCAGCGTTGCCGGGCACCGCCCCACGGGCGGCGCTGGCTCCGCCACAACGGGTCCCATCCCCTCTGCTGCTCCGCCTCGCGGCTGCGCAGCGTTGCCGGGCACCGCCCCACGGGCGGCGCTGGCTCCGCCACAACGGGTGTCACCCACGTGCTGCTCCGCCTCGCGGCTGCGCAGCGTTGCCGGGCACCGCCCCACGGGCGGCGCTGGCTCCGCCACAACGGGTGTCACCCACGTGCTGCTCCGCCTCGCGGCTGCGCAGCGTTGCCGGGCACCGCCCCACGGGCGGCGCTGGCTCCGCCACAACGGGTGTCACCCACGTGCTGCTCCGCCTGGCGCCTGCGCAGCGTGACCTACGACTCGACCGCAGCCGGCGAGGGAAGCGCCAGCGACGAGCCGGACGCGAGCGCCGCAGGTGCTCGCCATGAACACGTCGCAGTCGTGGGGTGTGGAGCCATGCGACTGCGACAAGTTCGGGGTCCAGCGCGAGCGCTGCAGGTGCTCGCCAGGGGCCCGGGCTCACTAGCGTCCGGTGGATGGGAACGAGCGAGGTCGGGGAGGGCCGGATCGAGGCCGGGGGGCTGAGCTTCGGGTACCTGGAGGTCGGCACCGGCCCGCTGGCGCTGTGCCTGCACGGGTTCCCGGACTCCGCCTGGACGTGGCGCCACCTCCTGCCCCGGCTGGCCGACGCCGGGTACCGGGCGGTCGCCCCGTTCCTGCGCGGCTACGCCCCCACCGAGGTCCCCGAGGACGGGCTGTACCAGAGCGGGGCGCTGGCCCAGGACGCCTGTGACCTGCACGAGGCGCTGGGCGGCGGCCACGACGCCGTGCTGATCGGTCACGACTGGGGAGCCCTGGCGGCCTACGGCGCCGCCGCCTGGCAGCCGGACCGCTGGCGTCGGGTGGTCACCGCCGCCGTCCCGCCGCAGTCGGTGGCGGCCGCCGGGCTGCTCTCCTTCGATCAGCTGAAGCGCAGCTGGTACATGTTCTTCTTCCAGAGCTTCCTCGCCGACGGGGTGGTCGGCGCCGACGACCTCGTCTTCATCGACCGGCTGTGGGCCGACTGGTCGCCCGGCTACGACGCCGCCGAGGACCTGGCCCACGTCAAGGACTCGCTGCGCGACCCGGCCAACCTGGCGGCGGCCATCGGGTACTACCGGGCCATGCTCGGCAACGGGCCGACCAGTCCCGAGCTCGACCAGGTCCAGGCCGCCACGGCGTCGCCCACCCCGCAGCCGACGCTCTACCTCCACGGCGTCGACGACGGGTGCATGACGGTCCGCCTGGCCGACCAGGCCGCCGGCCACCTGCCCGCCGCCGGCTCGCGGGTCGAGAAGATCAGCGCAGCCGGCCACTTCCTGCACCTCGAGCAGCCGGAGAAGGTCAACCGGCTGATCATCGACTTCCTGGCGGAGGACCGCCCGTGAGCCCCGCCCGCAACCCCGAGGTGTCCCCCGACGACCTGGTCGAGATCCACCGGATCGAGCGGGTCAAGTACGCCTACGCCCGCTGCCTGGACACCAAGGCGTGGGACGAGCTGGCCGACCTGCTGACCGCCGACGTGGTGGCCGACTACTCCGCCGGCGCCTACCACTACGAGGGGCGCGAGGCGTTGCTCGGCTTCCTGCCGCGACTCGATGGGGGCCGACACCTTCCACTCCAGCCACCGCATGCACCACCCCGAGATCGACCTGACCGGCCCGGGCACCGCCACCGGCACCTGGGCGCTCGAGGACACGGTGATCGACACCCGGTGGGACATCACCATCCGGGGGGCGTCCTTCTACACCGACGAGTACGTGAAGGATCCCGGCGACGGGTGCTGGCGCATCTCCCGCACGGCCTACCGGCGCAGCTTCGAGGAGCTGCAGCCCCGGGGCCCGGTCGAGGGCCTGCAGCTCACCGCCTCCTGGTGGGCCACCGGGGGGCGCAGCTCCCTCGCCGGCTGAGCCGGCGACGGATCGGGAGCGGACCGATCCCCGACCGACCCGGTCAGCCCGGGAGGCGCCAGGTGCCCGACGCCGGGTCGTGGTCGGCCAGGCCGTCGGTCACGAGCGACCGGGCCACCCGCTCGGCCCGCTCGTCCTGCCCGGACCAGCCCATGGTGGCGGCCATGGCGCCGGCGCCGACCGGCCCGGCGCGGAGCGCGTCGAGCAGACGGCCCCGCCCCTGCCGGTCGGAGCCGTCGAAGCGCGACTGGCGGCCGCTCACGCCGGCGCTGCCGACCGCCGGATCGGGGTCGGGGCACCCGGCCCGGTACCAGGTGCAGCCCGCCCGGCAGGGACAGCCGTCGCAGCGCGGGGATCGGGCCGTGCACACCGTGGCGCCGAGGTCGAGCATCGCCTGGTTCCACGACCACCCCGAGCCGGTCGGCACCTCGGCGTCGGCCCGCCGCTGGGCCTCGGCCCGACCGAGCGGGCGGCCGCCCCACCGGGCCAGCACCCTGGCGGCGTTGGTGTCGAGCACCCCGACGTCCTGCTCGTGGGCGAAGGCCAGGACGGCCCGCGCCGTGTAGGGCCCGACCCCGGGGAGGGCCAGCAGGCCGTCGAGCGACCGCGGGAGGCGGCCGCCGTGGTCGGCGACGACGGCGGTCGCCGCCCGGTGGAGGTTCACCGCGCGCCGGTTGTAGCCGAGCCCGGCCCACCGCTGGATCACCGTGGCGACCGGCACGGCGGCGCAGACCGCCGGCGTGGGCAGCTCCGCCAGGAAGGCGCGGTACCTCGGCACGACCCGCGCCGCCTGGGTCTGCTGCAGCATGAGCTCGGCGACCAGCACCGCCCACGGGTCGCGCGTCTCGCGCCAGGGGAGGTCTCGCCGGTTGGCGCCGAACCAGGCGAGCAGGTCGCCGGAGCGACCCGACGCCGCCCGGCCGGGAGCAGGTGGGCCGGACGCCGAGGGCCGCGCTAGCTCCGGTGGCACCAGTACACGCTGGTGGTGTACGGCAGCGGGAACGGCTCGGGCCGGTCGGCCACCAGGTCGACCACCGCCGCCGCCAGCTCCGCCTGGTGCTCCTCGGTGTCGGCGGCGACGTAGCTGATCGACCGCACCCGGGCGGCCAGCAGGTCACGGGTCATGGGCTGCTCCCAGCGGACCTCGTGCAGCCGCAGCGCGGAGAACCCGTGCCCCTCGACCCCCACGGCCCAGTCGGTGTCCTCGTACCTCGACTGCGGGTGGTCGTGCCACCCGAGGACCCGGGACATCTCGCCGACCCACGGCGTCCGCTCGTCGCGCCGGTTCCAGAGCATCGCCAGGCCCCCGCCAGGGCGCAGCACGCGCCGGATCTCGGCCATGGCCAGGTCGACGTCGAACCAGTGGAACGCCTGGGCGACGGTGACCGCGTCGACCGACTCGTCCCCGAGCGGGATCGCCTCGGCGGTGCCGTCGAGCACCTCGACGTCCGGGAGCACGACCTCGAGCTGGTGGCGCATGCCGGCCACCGGCTCGACCGCGACCACGTCGGCACCGGTGCCGTCGAGGAGCCGGGTCAGCTTCCCGGTGCCGGCCGCCAGGTCGAGCACACGGGTGCGGGGGTTGATCGGGAGGTGGTCGATCAGGTGGTCGAACGCCGCCTGCGGGTAGCCCGGCCGGCCCCGCTCGTAGTCGGCGGCGCCCCGCCCGAACCCCTCGGCGGCGACGTCGTCGACCCCGCCGCTCACCCTTCGTCGGCCCAGATCGACTCGTCGTAGGGACGCTGTCGGGCGGGGGCGGCGTCGCGCTTCCAGACCATGACCTTGCGGCGGAAGTAGCAGACCTCCTCGCCCCGCTGGTTGATGCCCTTGGTCTCGACCGTGACGATCCCCCGATCGCCCTTGGAGGTCTCCCGCTTCTCGAGCACGCGGGTCTCGGCGTAGATGGTGTCGCCGTGGAAGGTCGGCTTGGCGTGCTTGAGGGTCTCGATCTCGAGGTTGGCGACCGCCGCGCCGCTCACGTCGGGGACGCTCATGCCGAGCACCAGCGAGTACACGAGGTTGCCCACCACGACGTTCTTGCCGTGCACGGTCTCGTTCTCGGCGAACCACTCGTCGAGGTGCAGCGGGTGGTGGTTCATGGTGATGAGGCAGAAGAGGTGGTCGTCGTACTCGGTGATCGTCTTCCCCGGCCAGTGGCGGTAGACGTCGCCGACCTCAAAGTCTTCGAGGTAGCGGCCGAAAGGACGTTCATGGGTGGTCACGGCACGAGCCTCCAGCGAGTCGATCGGGGTGGGCGATGCTAGGCGTCCCCGGCGTGCACCCCGGCGCCCCGACCGAGGGGCGCCCCCGCCCATGGGCCGGTTGACCGCGGCGCTCGACGCCGCCCTCCGCTGGATCGACCGCCAGCGCGCCGTCGACCGCAACCGGCCCGGACTGGCCCTGCTGGCGCGCCTGCCGGGCGTGCTGCTCGGCTTCGTGCTGCTGGCCGCGACCCCCGACCTGGGGCGGGGCAGCCTCGGCGTCGCCTTCGTGGTGCTCGGCGTGGCCTCGCTCAACGTCCTGGTGCACCTCGAGCTGCTGCGGCGGACCGGCCGGGCGCTGGTCACCGCCGCGCTGGTCGACGGGCTGCTCTGCTGGTTCACCATCGCGGCCCTGCCGCGATCGGCGGCCGGGATCTCCCTGATGGCCCTCGCCCTGGTGGTCGGCTCCGTCTACCAGTACGCCCCGCAGGCCAGCCGGCTGGCCACCGGGGTCCTCACCGCCGGGGTGGTGCTGGGCTACGCCGGCGCCGGCCTCGTCGCCTGGCCGTTCTGGGCCGTGGCCTTCACCCTCGCCGCCGCCGCCACCCTGCTGCTCGTCACCGGCGTGGCGGCCAGCGGCCGGCGCCTGCGGGCCCGGTACGGCTCGCTGGCCGAGGGTCTCGACGTGGTGCTCTGGGAGGCCGACCCGGTCACCCTCGAGTACACGTTCGTGAGCGCGCAGTCCGAGCAGATCCTGGGCCGGCCGGCCGAGGCCCGCATCAGCGGCCCGCTCTGGACCGAGGTCGATCCCGGCGAGCGGACCGAGCTGCTGCGCACCCTGCAGGACCGCATCGAGCGCGACGAGCGCTGCGTCGACGTCGAGTACCGGGTCCACGTCGACGACCGCGCCATCGACCTGCAGGACCGCATCTCCATCGACGTGGACGCCACCGGGCGGCCGACGCTCATCCGGGGCATCAGCGTCGACGTGACCGAGCTCCGGCGCGACGACCACGCCCAGCGGCAGTTCGCCGACCTGGTCGACCACATCGACACCGCCCTGATGATCCTCGAGGTCTGCGACGACCGGCTCGTGCTCGACGCCGCCAACCCCGCGGCCGAGCTGGCGGTGGGCCGGCCGCTGCAGGACATGCTCGGTCGGACGCTGCGCGAGGTCGTCCCCCACCTGCAGGACTCGCCGCTCATCCAGTCGCTGCTCGACGTGGCCGCCACCGGCGAGCCGCACTCGCGCGACGGGGTGCTGCTCGACGACCCCACGCTGCCGCAGCAGGTGTTCGCCGTCCACGCCTTCGCCCTCTCGTCGCGCACCATCGCCCTGTCGCTCACCGACGTGACGAGCGCGTCGATGGCGGCCGCCGCCCTCCGCCGCCAGGCGCTGCACGACGACCTCACCGGCCTGCCCAACCGCAGCAAGTTCCGCATGTCGCTGGAGGAGGCCATCGACAGCCGTCCGGCGGTGACCATGCTCCTGCTCGACCTCAACCAGTTCAAGGAGGTCAACGACGCCCTCGGCCACCACCACGGCGACCTGCTGCTCGTCGAGGTGGCCCGGCGGCTCCGGGCCCAGGTGCCCACCGGCGAGCTGGTGGCCCGACTCGGCGGCGACGAGTTCGCCGTGCTCCTGCTCGACCACCCGACCATCGAGGACGCCGAGCGGGTGGCCCGCGAGATCCGGGCCGCCCTGGAGAAGCCGTTCGAGATCGGCACCCTGGCGCTGCAGACCAACGCCAGCATCGGCATCGCCCGGTACCCGAACCACGCCGAGGACGCCGAGACCCTGACCAAGCGGGCCGACGTGGCCATGTACCTGGCCAAGCGGACGGGCGTGGGCTGCTCGGTGTACACGCCCGAGCAGGACCAGTCGAGCGTCCGCAAGCTCACCCTCATCGGCGAGCTGCGGCGCGCCCTCGATGGGAACCAGTTCACCGTCCACTACCAGCCGGTGATCGACCTGCAGCGCGGGATCTGCCGCCAGGCCGAGGCGCTGGTGCGCTGGCACCACCCCGACCAGGGGCTGCTGCTGCCCGACGAGTTCATCCGGCTGGCCGAGGTGTCCGGGATGATCCAGCCGCTCACCCGCTGGGTGCTGGAGCAGGCCATCGGCCAGGCCGCGGCCTGGCGCGCCGGCGGACGGCACCTGGCCATCGCCGTGAACCTGTCGGTCCGCAACCTCTACGAGCCGGACCTGACCGCCCACCTGGCCGACCTGCTGCGCGAGCAGGGCTTCCCGGCCGCGGGGCTCACCCTCGAGCTCACCGAGTCCGAGCTCATGGACGACCCCCACCAGGCCGGCGCGGTCATGCGCCAGCTCCACGAGCTGGGCGTCGGCACGTCGGTGGACGACTTCGGGAAGGGCTACTCCTCGCTCACGTACCTGAAGGACCTGCCCCTCCGGCAGCTCAAGATCGACCAGTCCTTCGTGGTGGGCGTGCGACGGCGCACCCGGGACCTCGCCATCGTCCGGTCGATGGTGGAGCTTGGCCACAGCCTCGGCCTCGAGGTGGTGGCCGAGGGCGTCACCGACGCCGACACGCTGGAGACCCTCGCCGGGCTCGGGTGCGACCTGGCCCAGGGCTTCCTGATCAGCCGCCCCCTGGACGGCGGTGCGCTGGTGGCGTGGCTGGACCGGAACCAGGAGCCGTCGGAGTACCCGTCCGACGTCGAGCCGCCCACCACCGCCGGGGAGCTGGTGGCGCCCCAGCGGGTGGGCCGGTAGGCGGCCGGACCACCCGCCCGTCTGAGTCGACCGCTCCGTCCGGGTCCTCGTAGCGTTGCCGCCATGACCTCACCCGATCTGAGCGCCGCTGCCACCGTCGTCGAGCTCGCCTCCGGGATCGTCCAATCGGGCATCCGCACCCTGGCGACCTCGGGCTCGGTGGACGACGACCAGGTGCTGGCCTACGACGTCGCCCACGCCGCCGCCGCGGTCGAGACCGCCCGGTCCCTCCTCGACTACGGGGCCAAGGGCGACGCCGAGGGCGCCATCTGCTGCGCCTTCACCGCCGACGCCGTGCACGACCTCGCCGGCAAGATCTTCGGCCGGGAGGAGACCTGGGGCGTCGAGCCGGGCGCCCTCGACGAGGCCCGGCCGTTCCTCGCCACCTACCGGTCGCCGGAGTTCCTGGCGTCCATCGACGGCGCCGGGCCCCGCCACCTCGACGACGACTTCGAGCTGGTGCAGGACACCTTCCGCCGCTTCGCCGACGAGAAGCTGGCCCCGGTCGCCGAGCACATCCACCGGGAGAACACCGACATCCCCGAGTCGATCATCTCCGGCATGGCCGAGATGGGCGGCTTCGGCCTCTCGATCCCCGAGGAGTACGGCGGGTTCGGCACCGGCGGCGAGTCCGAGTACATCGGCATGGTCGTCGCCACCGAGGAGCTGGCCCGGGGCTCCCTGTGCGCCGGCGGGTCGCTGATGACCCGGCCCGAGATCCTCACCCGGGCCCTGGTCGCCGGCGGCACCGAGGAGCAGAAGCAGCGGTGGCTGCCGCAGCTGGCCAGCGGCGAGACGATGGGCGCGGTGGCGGTCACCGAGCCCGACTACGGCTCGGACGTCGCCTCGTTGAAGGTCGCCGCCACCAGGACCGACGGCGGCTGGCTCATCACCGGGGTCAAGACCTGGTGCACCTTCGGCGCCCGCGCCGACGTGCTCCTGGTCCTGGCCCGCACCGACCCGGACAAGTCGGCCGGCCACCGGGGCCTCACCCTCTTCTTCGTGCCCAAGCCCCGGGGCGAGGGCCACGGCTTCGAGTTCACCCAGGAGGCCGGTGACGGCGCCGTCGACGGGGGCACCGGCGCTCCCGGGGGCGGCACCATGGAGGGCCGCGCCATCGACACCATCGGCTACCGGGGCATGCACTCCTACGAGATCGCCTTCGACTCGTGGTTCGTGGCCGACGAGAACCAGATCGGCGGCGAGGAGGGACAGGGCCGCGGCTTCTACTACCAGATGGCCGGGTTCGAGAACGGCCGGCTGCAGACCGCCGCCCGGGCCGTCGGCATCATGCAGGCCGCCTACGAGTCGGCCCGGCAGTACGCCGACGACCGGGTCGTCTTCGGCCATCCCATCGCCGACTACCAGCTCACCAAGGCCAAGCTCGGCCGCATGGCGGTCATCATTCAGGGCGCCCGCCAGTTCAGCTACGTCGTGGCCAAGCTCATGGCCAAGGGCGAGGGCACCCTCGAGGCCTCGATGATCAAGGCGTACGTCTGCAAGGCCGCCGAGTGGGTCACCCGCGAGGCCATGCAGATCCACGGCGGGATGGGCTACGCCGAGGAGTACGACGTCAGCCGCTACTTCGTCGATGCCCGGGTGCTGTCGATCTTCGAGGGGGCGGACGAGACCCTCTGCCTCAAGGTCATCGCCCGCCGGCTGGTGGCCGACGCCAAGGTGAGCTGACCTGCCCCGGCGCCGGGTCCGCGACACCGTCGCGGACCTCCGCGGCCGGCTGGGCGACCGGGCGAGGAGCCGGGTGGCCCGCGCCGTGGCCGACGATCCCCGCCTGGGCGGCGTCGTGACGCCGGTCGCCCCGGAGCGGCCGGTCGTCACCACCTTCGCGGGCACCCCGGGGCCGCCCGCACCCGCCGACGGGGCCGCCGAGGACGGGGCGGGTGCGGCCCGCTTCGACCCGAGGGCCGCGCCGGTGCCGCCGCCCGACCGCTGGGAGCTGCCCGACGAGGACGACCCGCAGGTGTACCTCGACAGCGGTGAGCAGGACGTGGCCACCATGGGCGCGGCGCTGACCCGCGCCGGCGCCCCGCTGGACCCGGACGGCCACGTGCTCGACTTCGGCTGCGGCTACGGCCGCATGCTGCGCTGGTTGCCACCCGGCCCGGCCGGGACCGCCTGGGGCGTCGACGTCGACGCCGAGCGGGTGGCGTGGGCCCGGTCCCACCTGTCGCCGCCCCTCCGGTTCACCACCACCTCGGCGCTGCCCCACCTGCCGTTCCCCGACGGTCGCTTCGACCTCGTCTACGCCGGCTCGACCTTCCCCCACCTCGGCGAGCTGGCCGACTCGTGGGTGCTGGAGCTCGGACGGGTCACCCGGCCCGGCGGCCACCTGTACCTGACGGTGTACGACGAGCGCACCGTGGAGCTGATCCTCGACGGCGACCAGAGCCCGGGGCTGGCGGCGGCGCTGCGCCGGCTCGACCGGGAGACCGGGGTGCTCACCTCCGACTGGGACGTGATCCAGCTCAGCCGACGGCCCGGCGGCGCCCAGGTCTTCGTCCACCGCCGCTGGCTGGAGCGCACCTGGGGCCGGTGGTTCGAGCTGCTCGAGGTGGAGGCGGCCGCCCTCCACGTGCAGAGCGCCGTCCTGCTGCGGGCCCCGGGCTAGCAGGCTTCAGCGGCCCTGCAGGGCGGGGGCCACCGAGGCCCACGTCTGCTTGGCGACCAGGGCGGCGCCGTCCTCGGTCAGGTGGAGGCCGTCGGCCACCCGCACGACGATCGGGCCCTCGGGGCTCGGCAGGGTGGGCGAGAAGCCGAACGGCGCCACCGTCCGGGCCCAGTCGATCAGGGTCACGCCCTGCAGCTTGCGGTACACGTCGTCGAGGACCTGGATCCGGGTCGGGTAGTCGGCGTAGGCCGGGTCCGTGGTCTTGGCCGGCGGGGTGACGACCCAGAACACCGCCGCGCCCTTCGCCTTCGCCCGGCTGACCAGGTCGCGGGCGGACCGCTCCCAGGCCTGGTACATCGCCGGCGAGTCCGGCGGGACGGGTGAGCCGTCCGCGGCGGTGAACGGACCCCGGTAGTTGCAGCACGCCTCGATCACCACGACCTTCGGGTGGTGGGCGTCGATCTGGGCGGTCAGGTCACGGCCCCACCGGCCGTGGTCGTCGAGCGGGCCGGTGCCCGATCCCCCGACGTAGACCGTCGACCAGCCCCGGTCGTTGAACTGGGCGTTCATCTCCTGCTGCGACTGGAACATCAGCGAGTCCCCGACCAGCAGGACCGTGCCCTTCCCCCGGTGCAGGTACGACCAGGCGAAGGTGCCGGCGGCGACCAGCGCGATCGCCACCAGGGCGACGAGCAGCCGCTGGGCGGTCCGGCTCATCGAGGGCCACCGCGGAGGACGGGCGTCCCACCGGACGGCGGCGCGTCAAGCCCGGGGGGCGGCTCGCCGTGCACCCCGTGCTCATCGGCGGGTCGCGCCGCCGGTCGAGGGCTCTGTGGCATTCAGCCGAGGTGCGCCCGCAGGAACGACAGCGTGCGCGTCCAGGCCAACGAGGCGGCCTCGGGGTCGTGGGCCGCCGGGCGCGTGTCGTTGAAGAAGGCGTGCTGGGCGCCGTCGTAGACGAACAGCTCGACGTCGACGCCGAGACCGCGGAGGCGCGCCTCGAAGGCCTCGGCCGCGTCGGGCGCGAAGGCCCGGTCCTCGGAGGCGACGTGCAGCTGCACGGCGGCGGTCAGCCGTCCCCAGTCGGGTTCGCAGCGCTCCCACGGGATCACGCCGTAGAAGGAGGCGCAGGCCGCCACCCGACCGGGCTGCCGGGCGGCCAGCACGAGGGCGAGCCCGCCGCCCATGCAGAACCCGACGGTGCCCACCGCGTCGCCCCGGACCTGCTCGTCGGCGATGAGGTGCTCGACCGCCCCGGCCAGCTCGGCGGCGGCGCGGTCGAGGTTGAGCGCCATCATCAGCTTCCCGGCCTCGTCGGGCTCCTCGGCCACCTCGCCGTGGTACAGGTCCGGCGCCAGCGCCACGAACCCCTCGGCGGCGAAGCGGTCGCACACGTCGCGGATGTGCGGCACGAGGCCCCAGTACTCCTGGATGACGACCACCGCCGGCCCGCTGCCCGTCTCCGGTCCGGCCCGGTAGCCGCGGACCGAGCCGCCCGCCACCTCGATCTCGACCAGGGCGCCCACGGCGGCACCCTACCGGCGCGCCCTGGGCACCTCGGCGGCGGGTCCGCCGTTGGGGTGCTTGGAACGAGGGCGTCCGAGCTGCCAAGCTTGCCCGCCGTGCTCGGGGGCAGGTGGATCTCGTCGGTGGTCGTGACGTGCCTGGTCGCGGCCGGGGGCGGGTTCGGCTTCGGGACCTGGTACGAGGGCCGGCAGGAGGTCGCCGTCTCGGTCCGAGCCGACGGCACGACCCGTCACGTCGACCTCCGTGACGGCGACCGGGTCGGCGACGCGCTGGCCCGGGCCGGCGTCCGGCCCCGGCCCGGCCGGCTCACCGCGGTCGTCAGCGGCCGGGTGGTCGACACCAACTACGCCCCCGCCGACATCGCCGTCGACGGCAACCCGGCGTCGCTCGACACGCCGGTCCACGACCGCGACGTCATCACCGTCGAGCCGGGGATGGACGCCGTCGAACCGACCGTCCAGGTCGACCAGGCCGTCGGTCCCACCGAGACGATCGGCGTGATGGGCTACCTCGAGGTGCCGGGTGCGCCGCCACGGCTGCGGCTCACCAAGGGGGTCCGAAGCGGCGAGACCGTCGGCCAGCCGGTCCTCCAGGGCCCCGTCGCCCCGAGCCGTCGCACCGACAAGGTGGTGGCCCTCACCTTCGACGACGGCCCCGGCCCGGACACCGACAAGATCCTCGACATCCTGAAGGCCAAGGGGGTCGAGGCGACCTTCTGCGTGATCGGTCGGATGATCCCCGAGCGGGCCCAGGACATCCGCCGGATCGCCGCCGAGGGCCACGCCCTCTGCAACCACACCCAGGACCACGACGAGCACCTCGACAAGGCGCCGACGGCCCGGATCGACGAGGAGATGGACAAGGCCCTCGTCTACATCGCGGTGGCCGGCGGGCCGCGGCCCATCTTCTACCGACCCCCCGGCGGCGCCGTCTCCCCGCAGGTCGTGGCCGAGGCCAACGCCCGCCAGATGCAGGAGCTGCACTGGTCGATCGACACCACGGACTGGAAGAAGCCCGGGGTCGACACCATCGTGTCCCGGGCGCTGCAGGTCTCGCCCGGCTCGATCATCCTGCTGCACGACGGGGGCGGCGACCGCAGCCAGACGGTGGCGGCGCTGCCGACGATCATCGACCGCCTGCGGGCCATGGGCTACAGCTTCGCCATCCCCAGCTCGACCCTGCCCGGCGCCGGCCCGGCGGTGAACCCGCCGCTGCCGGCGGCCGCCGTCCCCGACGTGTCGACCACCACCACCGCCCCGTCCGGGAGCAGCACGACGCTGCAGGGCGAGGGGGCCTGACCGGACGCGTCGAGCCCGGGCGGTCGAGCCGAGCGGCGGGGCGGTCAGGCGGGCAGCGGGCGGAGCAGCTCGGGCGCCACCGGGCAATCGGTGCGGACCAGGGTCTGCTCGAAGGACTCGAGTCCGCCGGGGCCGCACACCCGGTCGACCAGGCGGGCGGCGACGACGTCGGCGTCGGCGTCCCAGGGGTCGCCGGCCAGGTCGAGGTTCCCGATCGCCGCCTCCCAGACGCGCCCCGGGACCCGTCGACCGGAGCCCGCCAGCAGCCAGACCGGCGTGTCGTGCACGCTGCCGACGGCGGCGCCGGCCAGCGAACCCGGGGACGCGAGGGCCGCGCCGGGGCCGACCATCGACGCCTCGACGACCACCACGTCCGACGCCACCACCGCTGCGCCCAGGCCGTGCTCGGCCACGTCGGTCGCGACCACGTCGGCCCGCTCGAGCACCCGCACCAGCCCGGACCCCTCGCCGTCGACGTCGACCACCAGCACGTCGAGGTCCGGGCGCGAGATCACCGCCTCGGCGGCCTGGTCGGGCCACCCCAGGACGCAGACGGTGCCCCCCTCGGGGAGCGCTCGGGCCAGCTGGTCGGCGGTGGGGTCGGCGGCCAGCTCGTCGGCCGCGCTCCAGGCCTCGGCCACGGGGTCACCGGCGGTGAGCACCCGCGAGCACAGCCACCACATGGGCCCCGAGGTCGGGTTGCGCGACAGCAGGCGGCGACAGGAGGTGACCAGGCCGGCCGGGTCGGAGCCCAGGGCCGACAGCGCCGACGCCGTCTCCCGCACGAGCAGCTCCGGGTCGGCGCCGGAGGAGCGGGCGATGGCCCGCAGCCGCTCGATCGGGTGCATCAGAGGCCGGGCTTCCAGATCATGTCGATGAGCATGAGGATGAACAGCAGGTGGGCGATGCCACCGAACATGGAGGCCAGCTTCTCGGCGGAGGCGTCGCCCTCGGCCACCTTGCGCTCGGCCGGGCCGATGAAGGCGAAGACGACCGCCACCAGGGCGATCCAGAGCACGAAGGCGATCGAGACCCAAGCCTGGCTGAACTCGTAGGCGCTGCTGGAGCTGCCGATCAGCCCGATGCCGAAGAGACCGGCCAGCACCAGCGCCGGGCCGTAGATCTGCTGGGTGTTGCGGGCGAGCACGCCGGCGATCTTCGGGAACTGGCCCAGCGAGGACTGCTGCGACTTGAGCCGGGCGTTGAGCACCGGGTTGACGAAGGCGGGCGAGAACGCGACCACGATCGAGAGGATGTGCAGCAGGAACAGCAGCTTGTAGCTGAACGAGTCGACGCTGGCGATGACGAACATGGGGGCGACCTCGGGGCGGTGAGCAGGGCCGGCAGGACCCTAACCGGGGCACTCCGCGGGGTTCGCGTCGTCGCGAACGGCTCGGCTACCTTCTGCCGCCGTGGCCATCGAAACCACCGTCCCGGGCGACGTCGAGCTCGCCGCCCTCTCCGGCGAAGAGCGCACCCTCGACGAGTGGTTGACCACCTTCCACCTGGTGCTGGCGGTGGTCGACCCCTACACCAAGGAGAGCGCCTGGCTCCTCGGCACCATGGGGCGGGTGCTCGAGACCTTCCGGGGCGCCGACTGCCGCGTCGCGTGGCTGGTCACCGCCGGCGCCGAGGACGCGGGCCGGTTCCTCGGCCCGTGGTCGCGCCAGGTGCTCACCCTCGTCGACAAGGAGCGGGCGGTGGTGAAGGCGCTCGGCCTCGACGAGCTCCCCGCCCTCGTGCACATCAGCCAGGACCTCACCGTGATGGGCGTGGCTCAGGGCTGGCAGCCGGCGGAGTGGCAGGAGGTCACCGACCGACTCGGCACGATCATGCGGTGGAGCAGGCCGGTGTTCCCCGCCCCGGGCGATCCGGGCGCCTTCCGCGGCTCGCCGGCCACCGGCTGATCCCCGCCCGTCGAGCCGCCACCGGCTCCCGGTCCCACGCCCGACCCGCGCCGTCGGTCCCGCAGGGCCGTCGCCCGTAACCTGAGGGCGATGACCGCCACCGAACCCCGGCCCGTCGGCTCCCTGGCGGTCGGCCTGGCCGCCGAGGACTGGACCGGCGACGCCCGCTACTTCGAGTACTCGAAGGCCGCCAACCCGGTCGGTTCCGGCCGGACCCCGACGATCCCGCTGCAGGCGTTCCCCGCCTCGCTCCACGCCGGCCGACCGACCGGGGTGATCGAGCTCGACCAGTCCGAGGCGCTCGGCATCGGACACGGCCCCGCCACCAGCCCCGGGCTGTGCGCCTCGTTCCTGCGCATCGCCGCCGACGAGTCGGTCACCACCCGGCCGGTCGCCACCTCGGAGCTGCTGTTCGTGCTCGACGGCTCCGGCACCTCGGTGCTCGACGGCGGCGGCGAGCTGCGCTGGGGCGCAGGCGACCTGTTCGTGCTCCCGTGCGGCACGGGCACCGAGCACCGCGCCGACACCGACGTCACGTGCTACCGGGTCACCGACGAGCCGCTGCTGCGCCACCTGGGAGTGGCGCCGACCAGCCCCCGGTTCGGCCCCACCCACTTCCCGGCCCGGCGGATCCGCGCCGAGCTCGATGCCATCGTCGCCTCCCCGCACGCCACCGACCGCAACCGCCTGGCGGTGCTGCTGGCCAACGCCGACCAGGACAGGACGCTGACCGCCACCCACGTGCTGTGGGCCATGTTCGGCCTGCTCCCCGAGGGCGCGGTGCAGAAGCCGCACCGCCACCAGTCCGTCGCCCTCGACCTGATCATCGACTGCCGACCCGGCTGCTACACGTCGGTCGGCCGGTCGATCGACGGCGACGGCCGGATCGTGCGCCCCGAGCGCATCGACTGGGAGCCGGGCGGCGCCTTCGTCACCCCGCCGGGGCTCTGGCACTCCCACCACAACGAGTCGGGCGCCGACGCCCACCTGCTGCCGATCCAGGACGCGGGGCTGCACACCTACCTGAGGACGCTCGACATCCGCTTCGCATGAACATGCCGGACCGGGTCGCCGGTGCCCTCCTCGCCGTGGCCACCGGCCTGGCCGCGGCCGCGTCGGTCCTCGCCGCGTCGGTGGCGACCGCCCCTTCGGTCTCCGCCCAGACCGACACCGACATCTGCCGGCTGGTGCAGGTCAAGCCGGCCGAGGTGACCTTCATCGGCCGGGTCGTGTCCGACAGCGACGGGTTCGTGGTGTTCGCCGTCGAGCGGGTCACCACCGGGACCCTCGGCAAGAACCTCAAGGACGGCAAGGTCACCATCCTCTACCCGAACCAGGAGGACCGGTTCCTCGAGGTCGGCCAGAGCTACCGCGTGCCGGCCGACACCACCTCCTACGGCCTCACCTCCTCGGTCCACACCGCCGATCACCCGTGCAAGGTCGAGAACACCACCGTCCACGCCGACGGCTCGGTGATCCAGACGGGGGTCCTGGCCCACGCCAAGGGCCCGTTCCTGCGCTACCTCGGCCAGATCGCCGTCGGGTTCACCGGCCTGTTCGCGCTGATCTGGCTGCTCAGCCGGCTCGCCCGCAAGGCCCGGGGCGACTAGCCACCACCGACCGGGCCGGCCGTAGGGTGCGGGACGATGACCGACTTCGCCTACCAGGAACTGCTCCCGCTCGGTCCCGACGAGACCGACTACCGGCTGCTCACCACCGACGGCCTCGACACCCTCGAGGTCGGCGGACGCCGGTTCGTCACCGTCGAGCCGGAGGTGCTCACCGCGCTGGCCGCCGAGGCCATGCGCGACATCGCCCACCTGCTCCGCCCCGCCCACCTCCGCCAGCTGGCCGGCATCCTCGACGACCCCGAGGCGTCGGCCAACGACCGCTTCGTCGCCCTCGACCTGCTCAAGAACGCCAACATCGCCGCCGGGGGAACCCTGCCCATGTGCCAGGACACCGGCACCGCCATCGTCATGGGCAAGCGGGGCGAACAGGTGCTGACCGGCGGCGGTGACGAGGAGGCCCTCGCCCGCGGCATCTACGAGACGTACCGGACCTCGAACCTGCGCTACAGCCAGATGGCGCCGCTCACCATGTACGAGGAGCGCAACACCGGCACCAACCTGCCGGCGCAGATCGAGCTGTACGCGACCGACGGCGACGCCTACAAGTTCCTGTTCATGGCCAAGGGCGGTGGCTCGGCCAACAAGAGCTACCTCTTCCAGGAGACCCGGGCGCTCTTGAACGAGAAGTCCCTGATGGACTTCCTCGACGAGAAGATCCGAACCCTGGGCACCGCCGCCTGCCCGCCGTACCACCTGGCCATCGTGGTCGGCGGCACCTCGGCCGAGTACGCCCTGAAGACCGCCAAGTACGCCTCGGCCCACTACCTCGACACCCTGCCGACCTGCGGCAACGAGCTCGGCCGGGGGTTCCGGGACACCGAGCTCGAGCGACGGGTCTGGGCCCTCACCCAGACGATGGGCATCGGCGCCCAGTTCGGCGGCAAGTACTTCTGCCACGACGTCCGGGTCGTGCGGCTCCCCCGCCACGGCGCCTCCTGCCCGGTGGCCATCGCCGTCAGCTGCTCGGCCGACCGCCAGGCGCTGGCCAAGATCACCGCCGAGGGGGTGTTCCTCGAGCAGCTCGAGCACAACCCGGCCCAGTACCTGCCCGACGTCACCGAGGACGACCTGGGCGACGACGTCGTGCCCGTCGACCTCGACCAGCCGATGTCCGAGATCCGCGCCGAGCTGTCGAAGCACCCGGTTCGCACCCGGCTGTCGCTCACCGGCACCGTGGTCGTCGCCCGAGACATCGCCCACGCCAAGTTCAAGGAGCGGCTCGAGGCCGGCCACGGCCTACCCGACTACCTGCGCGACCACCCCGTGTACTACGCCGGCCCCGCCAAGACGCCCGCGGGCTACCCGTCCGGTTCGTTCGGACCGACGACGGCCGGGCGGATGGACGGTTACGTCGACCTGCTGCAGGAGAACGGCGGCAGCCTGGTGATGCTGGCCAAGGGCAACCGGTCCAAGGCGGTGACCGACGCCTGCGCCGCCCACGGCGGCTTCTACCTCGGCTCGATCGGCGGGCCCGCCGCCCGCCTGGCCCAGGACTGCATCACCTCGGTCGAGGTGCTCGAGTACCCCGAGCTCGGCATGGAAGCGGTCTGGAGGATCGAGGTGCGGGACTTCCCGGCCTTCATCGTGGTCGACGACAAGGGCAACGACTTCTTCCAGATGGTCGCCCAGCCGGTCGACATCGCCGGGTGAGCGTCACCACCCAGATCCTCATCGGCGTGGTGGTCGCGGTCGGCGCGCTGATCCTGGTGCCCGTCGCCATCGCCGGCCGTCCGGAGCTCGGTGCCATCGACCTCAGCCGTCCCGGCGTCCTCGTGCTCCGACCCCTCGGCTACCTGAAGCTGCTGGCGCTCGCCCGGAGCGTGGAGGTCCCGCTCGATGCCGTCACCGACGCCCGCGCCGTCGAGCGACGGTCGCTGCCGCTCGGCCTGCGGGTCGTCGGCACCGGCATCCCCGGCGCCATGCGTGCCGGACGGTTCCGGGCCGGGGGCACCTGGCAGTTCTGGCTCACGGGCCGATCCCAGCAGGTGCTGGCGATCGGCGCGGCGGGCTCCGGCTCGCGCTTCGGCCTGCTGGTGGTCCAGGTGCCCGATCCGGTCGCCGCGGCCGAGACCATCCGCACCGCCGCCGGGCTCACCTGATCGGAGTCGGGCCGTCAGGCCAGCTCGACCAGGTCGAGCAGGTCCGTGCGCCAGTGGTCGACCTGGCCCTCGGGCATGAGCAGCACCCGGTCGGGGTCGAGGTCGCGCACGAACGGGGCGTCGTGGCTGACCAGGATGATCGTCCCGGGCCAGTCGCGGAGGGCGGCGGCCATGGCCTCGCGGGAGCCGGGATCGAGGTTGTTGGTCGGCTCGTCGAGCAGCAGCAGGTTGTGGCGGCCGGCGACCAGCTGGGCCAGGGCGAGCTTGGTCTTCTCGCCGCCCGACAGGGTGGCGGCGTCTTGGAACACCTTGTCGCCGGTGAGGCCGAACATGCCGAGCAGGCCGCGCAGGGTCTCGTCGCCCGCCCCGGCGCCGGCCTCCTGCATGTGGGCGACCAGCGAGCGCCCCGCGGTGATGCCCTCGTGCTCCTGGGCGTAGTAGCCGGGCAGCACGCCGGGCCCGTAGCGGACCTCGCCCGAGTCCGGCTCGGCCACGCCGGCCAGGATGCGCAGCAGGCTGGTCTTGCCGGCGCCGTTGAGGCCCATGATCAGCAGGCGCTCGCCGCGGCCGAGATCGAAGTCGACCCGGTCGAAGACGTGGTTCGAGCCGTAGGACTTGGCCAGGTCGGCGACCTCGACGACGGTGCGGGGCGACCGCGGCGGGTCGGGGAAGCGCACCCGCATGGCCCCGTGCTGCTCCGGGCCCCGAACCCGGCCCGACTCGAGGCGGGCGATGCGCTTCTCGATGCTGTGGGCCATCGACGCCTTGGTGGCCTTGGCGCCGAAGCGGTCGACCACCGACTGCAACCGGTCGATCTCCTTGGCCTGCTGCACGGCCAGCTTGGCCTGCCGCTCCTCGTCGCGGGCCCGGCCGGAGACGTACTGGGAGTACGTGCCCTTGTACTCGACCATGGTGCCGGTCTCGTCGTGGCCGCCCCGGTCGAGGTGCATGACCCGGGTGATGGCCTCGTCGAGCAGGTCGAGGTCGTGGCTGATGACCATCAGCGCGCCGTGGTAGGACCGCAGGAAGTCGAGCATCCACTCCTTGGCGTCGGAGTCGAGGTGGTTGGTCGGCTCGTCGAGCAGCAGCACGTCGCTGCCGGCGAAGAGGATGCGCACGAGCTCGACCCGGCGACGCTCGCCGCCGGACAGCACCCCGAGGCTCAGGTCCAGGCGGCCCTCGCCGAGGCCGACCCCGGCGGCCAGCCGTCGCACCTCGGAGTCGGCCTGGTAGCCGCCCTCGATCCGGTAGCGCTCCTCGGCGCGGGAGTAGCGCTCGACGTTGCGGTCGGAGGGGTCCTCCTCGATGCGCAGCCGCAGCTTCTCCAGCCGGCGGGCAGCCTCGTCGAAGCCCCGGCCCGACAGCACGTGCTCGAGGGCGGACACGTCGTCGGGTGCGCCGTCGAGGCGCGGGTCCTGGGGCAGGTAGCCGAACCCGCCGGAGCGGTGGACGACCCCGGCGGTGGGGTCGGCGTGGCCGCCGAGCACCTTGAGCAGGCTGGTCTTGCCCGCCCCGTTGCGTCCGACCAGCCCGACCTTGTCGCGGGCGCGGACCGTGAACCCGACCCCGTCGAGGAGGACGACGCCGCCCACCTCGACCTGCAGATCACGGACCTGGAGCACCGCACAAGCGTACGGTTCGGCCCATGCCGAGCAGCATCCCATTGCCGGCGTCGGCGAACGAGCCGCTGGCTCCGCTCCCCTCTCAACCCGACGACGTCCCGTGGCCGACGACCGACTGGTCGGTCGCCCTCCGCACCGGTGACGACGAGCTCGACGGCCTCGTCGCCGAGCTGTTCGCCGAGCCGGCCCCCGAGGCGCTCGGCCACACCCACGCGCTCGTCGTGGTGCAGGGCGGGCGGATCGTGGTCGAGCGTTACGGCCGCTGGTTCGCCGACGACCTGACCGCCCTCGGCGACGGCCCCACCGGCCCGGTCACCCCGGCCGACACCCACCTGTCGTGGTCGATGGCCAAGAGCGTGCTGCACGCGGCGTGCGGGCTGGTCGCGCTCGACGGCCCGCTCGCCCTCGGCGACCGCCCCGACGTGCCGGCGTGGACCGGGCCCGGCGACCCCAGGCAGGCCATCACCTTCGACCACCTGCTGCAGATGCGGCCCGGGCTGCAGTGGCTCGAGGAGTACTACGAGCTCACCGGCGACGCCCTGCCCGACGTGGTCACCATGCTCTACGACCCCGAGGCGTCGAAGGACATGGCCGGCTTCGCCGCCTCGTTCCCGCTGGCCGCCGAGCCGGGGTCGGACGAGGCGTACAACTACTCCTCGGGCACCAGCAACATCGTGGCGGCGGCCGTGCAGCGGATCGTGGGCGGCGGCGAGGACGGCATGCGGGCCTTCCTCTCGGACCGGCTGTTCGGCCCCCTCGGCATGGTCAGCGCGGATCCCCGCTTCGACGACGCCGGCACCTTCATCGCCTCGTCGTACCTCTACGCCACCGCCCGCGACTACGCCCGCTTCGGCCTGCTCTACCTGCGCGACGGCGTGTGGGACGGGCGGCGCCTGCTGCCCGACGGCTGGGTCGACCACGCCCGCCGGCTGCGGTCACGAGCCGACGACGACGAGCACTGGTACGGCGCCCACTGGTGGGCCGACGACGACGGCTGGGGCACCTTCCTGGCCGACGGGTTCGAGGGCCAGCGCATCCTGTGCATCCCCGACCTCGACCTGGTGCTGGTCCGCCTCGGCAAGACCCACACCGACCACAGCCTCACCATGGACGCCCACCTGAAGGCCATCGCCGCCCGCTTGGCGTAGTTCATGGCGTCCACCTGCGGCGGACGCCTGCCGGCTGCTCGCCCCCGGCCGATGGCCGCTCGGACGGACCTTCGCCCCTACCGATCGACCGGGGCCCGGCGCACGATCGAGAGACACCACGTGAACGGCCCCGCCCCCTGAGAGGTCGCGCCTTGAGCACCGTCGATGCCGTCCACCGCTCGGGAGACCCCGTCGGTGCCGACGAGTCCCTCCCCCACGCCGCGGACCACCAACCCGACCTCCCGGTCGTGACCCGTGCCCGGCGCGACCAGGCCATCGCCGGCGCCCTGTTCACCGTGGTCGGCATCGGGATCGTGATGAGCACGATCACCGGTGAGGCGCTGTACCCACGGCGCTACACCACCTTCGGCAACACCATCAGCGACCTCAGCGGCACCGAGCCCCCGCACAGCGTGATGCTCCAGCCGTCGCGCACGATCTTCATCGTCACGATGCTGGTCGCCGGCGCGCTCGTGCTCGTCGGGAACTGGTTCCTCTCCCGGACCGTCGAGCGCCGTCGGCTCACGGTGGCGATGACCGTCTTCGGTGTCGGGCTCCTCGGCGTCGGGGTGTTCCCCGGCAACGTCGAAGGGTGGCACCCGCTGTTCGCGCTGGCGTGCTTCCTCGGCGGCGCGATCACGGCGGTCATGTCGCGGAAGGTGATCGACGGACCGTTCCGCCACGTCGCGGTGGTCCTCGGCGCCACTGCGCTCCTGGCCACGGTCTTCGGCCTGGAGCCGTTGGAGCACTGGGGACCGCAGGACGCCCTCGGCCGAGGCGGCATCGAACGCTGGATCGCCTACCCGGTGCTGCTCTGGCTCGTCGGCTTCGGCGGGTACCTCATGAGCCGGCGCGAGGTCACCACGACGCAGGATCCGCCCGACGCGGAGCGGGCGCCGACCAGCGGCCCGTCCGCTAGTTGACCTGGCGGTCGTGGCCCTCCCAGTAGGGGGCACGCAGCTTGAACTTCTGGAGCTTGCCGGTCGCGGTGCGGGCGAGCTCGGCGCGGAACTCGACCCGCTTGGGCACCTTGTAGCCGGCCAGCTTGGTGCGGCAGTGCTGGCGCAGCTCGTCCTCGTCGGCCTCGGCGTCCTCGGCCAGCACGACCAGGGCGGTGACCGACTCGCCCCACTTCTCGTCGGGCACGCCGATGACCGCCACCTCGATCACCGCCGGGTGGGAGAAGAGGGCGTCCTCCACCTCGATGGAGCTGACGTTCTCGCCCCCGGAGATGATCACGTCCTTCTTGCGGTCGCTGATGGTGACGTAGCCGTCGTCGTCGATGGTGCCGCCGTCGCCGGTGTGGAACCACCCGTCGACGATGGCCTCGTCGGTCGCCTCGGGCTGCTCCCAGTAGCCGGCCAGCACGTGGTTCCCCCGGGCCAGCACCTCGCCCTGGTCGTCGACCTGCATGCGGATCCCGATGGCGGGCGCGCCGGCCCGGCTCAGCTTCGAGGCCCGCGCACCGGGTGACAGGTCGTCCCACTCGGCCCGGTTCCGGTTGATGGTGAGCAGCGGCGTGGTCTCGGTGAGCCCGTAGATCTGGCAGAACTCCCAACCGAGCTCGGTCTCGACCCGCTCGATGGTGCGGGTGGGCGGCGGCGCGCCGGCCACCACGATGCGGGTGCGGCCGGCCCCCGGGATCGGGCCGTCCCAGGTCGAGGCGGCGTCGAGGATGGCGGCGACCACCGCCGGCGCCCCGCACATCAGGGTGACGCCGTGGCGCTCGACCCGCCGCAGGATCTCGGCACCGTCGATCTTGCGGATCACGATCTGGGAGACGCCCATGCCGGTGGTGGCGAACGGCATGCCCCAGCCGTTGCAGTGGAACATCGGCAGGGTGTGGAGCAGCACGTCTCGGTCGCTGACCCCGGCGTGCCAGCCGAAGGTGGTGGCGTTCAGCCAGATGTTGCGGTGGGTGAGCTGCACCCCCTTGGGCCGGGCGGTGGTGCCGCTCGTGTAGTTGATGGTGGCGGTGGCCGACTCGTCGGGGTCCCAGCCGTTCGGCTCCCGGTCGCCGACGTCGGTCGGCCACAGCTCGGCGTCGGACTCGGCCCCGATCACGAACCGGTGCTCCGCCTTCACGCCGGACAGGGCGTCGTCGAGCTCGGGGTCGACCAGCAGCACACGGGCTCCGGAGTGCTCGACGATGTAGCCGACCTCGTCGGCGGTGAGCCGGAAGTTGATGGGCACGAGCACCCGCCCGTACCCGCTGACCCCGAAGAACGACGTGAGCAGCCGGGCCGAGTTGTGCGACACCACCGCGACCCGGTCGCCGACGCCGATGCCGAGGTCGTCGAGGGCCACCGCCTGGGCCCGGGCCCGTCGACCGAGCTCGGCGTAGGTCAGCTCACCCCAGCTCGGCGCCGGCTGGAGGGGCTCGTCGACCACGCCGGTGCGCTCGCCGTAGACGGTGACCGCCCGGTCGATGAAGTCGCTGACGGTGAGGGGGACCTGCATGGGGGTGCTCCGGGGCCGGGACGCGGTTCGGGGGTGGTGCCGGTCACAACGTACCCACGCCCCCGGGGCGCCTGCCGGGGCACACGGGCTTCGCTACGGTCGGCTGCAGCTCACACCCCACCTCCAGGACGGTCGTTCCATGCGCATCGGGATCTTCAACGGCGGAGAGCAGCCCCTCGACCAGCTCGTCGACGAGGTGCGACGGGCCCACGACGACGGGTTCGACTCGTTCTGGACCCCGCAGATCTTCGGGTTCGACGCGCTCACCGCCCTGGCCGTGATCGGCCACCAGGTGCCCGACATCGAGCTCGGCACCGGCGTGGTGCCGACCTACCCCCGGCACCCGGCCATGCTCGCCGCCCAGGCCCTGACCACCAACGCCGCCTGCGGCGGCCGGCTCACCCTCGGCATCGGGCTGTCGCACCAGATGGTGATCGAGAACATGTTCGGCCTGAGCTTCGACAAGCCCGTGCGGCACATGCGCGAGTACCTGGCGATCCTGGTGCCGCTGATCCGGGGCGAGGAGGTGGCCGCCGACGGCGAGACCCTGTCGGCCCACCTCGCCCTGTCGGTTCCCGAGGCCCAGCCGCTGCCGGTGATGGTCGCCGCCCTCGGGCCGCAGATGCTGAAGCTGGCCGGCGCCGTCGCCGACGGCACCGTCACCTGGATGACCGGGCCGGCCACCCTGGCCGAGCACACCGTGCCGACCATCAGCGAGGCGGCAGCCGAGGCCGGCAACGGCGATCCCCGCATCGGCGCGTCGCTCCCGGTCTGCGTCACCGACGACGTCGACGGCACCAAGGAGCGGGCGGCGAAGACCTTCGCCATCTACGGCGTGCTGCCGTCGTACCGGGCCATGCTCGACCGCGAGGGCGCCGAGGGCCCCGCCGACGTCGCCCTGATCGGCAGCGAGGACCAGGTGACCGAGGGGGTGGAGCGGTGCCGCCAGGCCGGCGTCACCGACTTCATCGCCAACGAGTTCGCCCGTCCCGGCACCGACGACGCGGACCGCACCCGCGCCCTGCTCGCATCGCTCGTCTGACCGGTCTCACCGGTCACCCCTCACCGGTCACCGCCGCTCCCCCCGATCGAACGTGTCGCAGTGGTCGGGCCTGAGTCGGCACAACTGCGACGAGTTCGTGGTGGGAGGGCCGGCTCGACGCCGCACGGACCTGCAGAAGTAGAACGCGTTCTCGTTCCGTGCGGTAGACACGGCCCATGCCCCAGAACATCCCGTCCTTCGAGTGGAGCGACCGGGCCAAGGCCGTCCGCGCCTTCCTGTACGACTACTGGTGCGAGCACGGCCACGGCCCCACCCTCCGGACGGTGCACGAGGCGACGGGGCTCGACCGGCGGCGCATCATCGAGACCTACAAGGAGCTCGAGCGGGGCCTGATCGTGGTGTTCGACGACCGCACGGCCAACGCCAACCTGCTCAAGGTGCAGCCGTTCTCGTCGTACCCGAGCCAGGTCGAGGTGTTCGTCGACGACCGGTTCCACTCCTTCGCCGGGTGCGCCATGGAGGCCACCGCCATCTCTCGGATGCCGCCGTTCGAGGGCAAGGACCTGCGGCTCGAGTCGTTCTGCGCCTGCTGCCTCGAGCCGGTCACCGTCGTGATGCGCGACGGCGAGCTGGAGTCGTCGAGCGCGCCCGACGTCCGCATCCACGTCAGCCTCAGCCCGTGGGACTGGGGCAACCCCAACATCGAGGACATGTGCGACTCGATGAACTACGTGATCGACGAGTCGCACGCCGACGCCTACGAGTCCCAGCGCGGACGCCGGGGCGCCCGCTTCACCGTCGAGCAGGCCCGGAAGTTCGTGGCCGGCACGGCGAACAACCGCATGTGGGACCACGACTGGGCGGTCACCCAGATGAACCCGAAGCTGATCATCGGCTTCGTCGACCACCTCGGCGTCGACACCGCCCCGTGGGGCTCCTGACCCTCCGCCCCGACCTTCCCGCCCCCCCCCCCTTCCGCCCTTCCGCCCTTCCGCCCTTCCGCCCTTCCGCCCTTCCGCCCTTCCGCCCTTCCCCGATCGAACTTGTCGCAGTTGTCGGGCGCTGACCCACGCAACTGCGACCGGTTCCGGATCGGGGGGGTCGACCGGCGTCGCGTGTAGGGCCCGTCAGGCCGCCGTGCCGAGGGCCGCCCGCACCTGGGTGACGACGTCGCCAGGTCGCTCGACGAGGTCCCACCAGGTGAACCGCAGCACCCGCCACCCCGCTGCCATCAGCCGGTTGTCCCTGCGCCGGTCCGACGCGTGGTCGGACAGCACCGTGTGGTGGCGCCGGCTGTCGAGCTCGATGACGAGCTTCGCCCCGTCGAAGAGGAGGTCGACCCGACCCACCCACGCCTCGTCGCCGAGGTCGACCTCGAACCGGGGCTCCGGCAGGCCGGCGTCGGCCAGCACGCGCCGCCCCAGGGCCTCGAGCTCGGAGGTGGGCGCCACGTAGCCCTCGCCCCGGGCCTCCAGCAGCTCCCGCATGACGGCCGTGCCACGACGGCCTCGACGGGCCAGCTCGGCGAAGACGACCTCGAGCCGACCGATGACCAGCAGGCCTCTGGCCAGCAGGTCGTCGATGGCGCGCCCGGCCCGCAGCGGGTGGAGGACCCCGGCGAGATCGAAGGCCGTCCGAGCGGGATCGGTGACCGGGATGCCGTCCTGGGTCGTCACGTGGCTCGACGGCAGCACCAGTGATCCGTGCACCAGGCCGTAGGACCGTCGCTGGCTGCGGCCGCGAGGCTTGCTCACCTCGACCGGGCTGCGGCCGAACCCCGGCACTCCCCAGAGCCGGGCCGCGGCCCGGTGGGAGGCGACCGCCTCAGGACCGTTGAACCGCACCGCCGCCAGCACCTGCTGCCGGAACGTCGGCGCGTTCCCGGCGATCCGGTAGACCCCGCGGTGGACCCGCTGCCACTCACCCGATCGGAGCCGAGACCGGAGCAGGTCGTCGGAGACCGACGACGCCACCAGGTCCTCGGTGGTGAACACCCCGTGGGCGAAGGTCGCCCGCTGCACCAACCCCGCCATGCCCGCTTCGATCCCAGCCATGGCCCCATGATGGCGACGGCCGGTGACAGCGAAGAGGGCAGATCCTCGTGACCCACCTCCGACCGAGCTCGTCGCAGAACGGCAGGCTCAGCCCCTACAACTGCGACAAGTTCCGGGATTCCGGGTTCCGGGGGGGCGCCGGGGCCGGGGGTGACCGGGCCCGGCGGTTCCGCCGGGGGGTCAGCGGGCGGTCCAGCCGCCGTCGACGGCGAGGGTCTGGCCGGTGACGTAGGTCGAGGCGTCGGACGCGAGGAAGAGCAGGGCGCCGTCGAGCTCGTCCTCGCGCCCGGGGCGGGCCATGGGGGCGCTCCGGGCGATGAAGGCCTCCGAGGAGGCGTCGCCCCACATGTCCTCGGTCATCTCGCTCGGGAACCAGCCCGGCGCGATGGCGTTCACCCGGACGCCCTTGCGAGCCCACTGGCAGCCGAGCTCCCGCGTGAGGTTGACCACCGCCCCCTTCGACGCGCAGTAGCTGGCCTGCTTGATCGGCGCCGAGCCCACCAGCCCGAGCATGGAGGCGATGTTGACGATCGACCCCGAGCCCCGTTCGAGCATGGGCCGGGCGCACAGCTGGCTGAGCCGGAAGGTGGCGTTCAGGTTCACGTCGACCACTCGCTGGAAGTCGTCGAAGTCCTCGTCCTCGGCCGGCACGATGTTGCTGACGCCGGCGTTGTTGACCAGCACGTCGATCGCCCCGGCGCCCACCTCCAGGGCGCTGCCGACCAGGTGCTCGAGGTGGGCGTCCCTCGTCACGTCGCAGGTGACGGCGACGAGCCGCTCGCCGTGCACCTCGGCGGCCAGGTCGGCCAGCCGTTCGGTGCGGCGGGCGGCGGCCACCACGGTGGCGCCGGCGGCGTGGAGCACCCGGGCGAACCGCGCCCCGAGCCCGCTCGACGCCCCGGTGACGACGGCGGTGCGCCCGTCGAGGCGGAACGGGGTGAGGACGTCGAGGGCGGCCATGTCCGTGGAGGCTAGGAACTCGTCGCACTTGTCGGGGTAGAGCCCCTGCAACTGCGACAGGTTCCGTCGGGGGGCGGGCACACGCCGGCAACTCGTCGCACTTGTCGGGGTAGAGCCCCTGCAACTGCGACAGGTTCCATGGCGGGGGGAGGGGACGGGGGGAGGGGACGGGGGGTGAAGGGGACGTCGGTAGCGTCGCGGCGGTGAAGGTGCGCATCGGGTTGGGGCTGGGAACGGCGACGCTGGTGAACGACGCCGACCGCTTCGGACCGTTCGTCGACCGGCTCGAGGCCCTCGGCTTCGACTCCCTGTGGCTGAGCGAGCGGCTCACCGGACCGGCGCCGGACCCGCTGGTCGCCCTGGCCTTCGCCGCCGCCCGCACCCGCCACCTGAAGCTCGGCACGAGCGTCCTGGTCGTGCCGGGTCGGAACCCGGTGGTGCTGGCCAAGGAGCTGGCCAGCCTCGACCGCCTGTCCGCCGGCCGGCTGCTGCCCGCCATGGGGCTGGGGGCGCCCGTCCCGGTGGAGCACCGGGCCTTCGGGGTCGACCGCAAGGAGCGGGCCGGGCTCTTCGACGAGGCGCTCGGCCTCATGCGGCGGCTCTGGACCGAGGAGCACGTCACCCACGACGGCGCCCGCTTCCAGGTCGAGGACGTCACCCTGCAGCCCCGCCCGGTCCAGCAGCCGATCGAGGTCTGGCTGGGCGGCCAGGCCCCGTCCGAGCTGCGCCGCACCGGCCGGTCAGGGGACGGCTGGCTGCCCAGCTTCTGCACCGTCGACGACGTGGCGGAGGGATGGTCGGTCATCACCGAGGTGGCCGCGGAGCACGGCCGTTCGATCGACCCGGAGCACCTCGGGACCCTGATCCCCTACTGCCGCACGGCCGTCCCCGACCTGCTGGCGAGGACGGTCGCCGCCCGTCGGCCGGGCGTGGACGCCGGCGAGGTGGTGGCGGTCGGCCTCGACGGGCTCGAACGGCGCATCGACGAGCTGGTGGCGGTGGGTGCGTCGAAGTTCGTGGTCGTGCCGGTCGAGGAGCCGGAGGACTGGGACGCCGAGCTCGACGGCCTGGCCGGCCGGCTCAAGCCGCTGGAGACGTGAGGCATGCCGGGAACCGCCGCCGCCACCGTCGGAGCGACGGGCCCGGCACCCGACCGGTGATCGAGGTCACCGCACACGCACGACACGTCCCCGGCCAACTACTTACACTGGTCGTGCAAGAACCACGCCGGCGACGAGGGGACCCGCCATGACCACCGACCAGGTCGAGTTCAGCGAGGACGAGCTGCTCGCCTCGCACCCGTTCTCCGAACCGCTGATCGCCGGCGGCGTCCGCTGCCACGGCGGGTTCGACGACACCGGCGCCTACGTGTCGCCCCGCACCCGCAACCGCCTCCCCGCCATCGCCGCCTGGCAGGCGCAGCACCAGGAGCAGTTCAGCACCCCACTGCTGCACCTGCCGCTGGACACCTGGCCCGAGCACTACCCCAACGTGGCGCAGGCGTCGCACCTGATCGAGGCCGGCGCGCCCGAGCCGATCATCGCCACCCTCACCCGCATCGGCACGGTCGAGGGCTTCGGCGCCATGATCCGCCACTCGCTGCTGCCCGACCTCGAGACGACCGTCGTCGAGGACACCCGGGGCACCGCCCTGGCCCACCTCGGCACCGGCCTGTTCGAGGCCCACGCCCGCGACGAGGCCGGCTTCGAGGACGAGGCGGGGCACAAGCAGATGTGGTTCGCGGCCCGTGACGTCGCCTTCGAGGACCCGGTCACCGAGGACGAGACCGCCTTCATGATGGAGCGCATGGGCATCTCCCAGCCGGGCAAGGGCGGCAAGGTCGACCTGGCCGCCCTGCGCCGGCAGGCCGAGGCCAACCGGGTCCTGCCCGACGACGTCTCCTTCGACCTCGAGCAGCTCCTGGCCCGCATGACCCGGCTGCTGCTCATCGAGATCTCCGCCTTCCACACCTTCGCCTGGGCCGAGGAGCTCCTCGGCGACACCGACCTGGTGGCCGGCGAGGGCGAGGCGGCCGACCTGGTCGGCTACATCCGGGCCGACGAGACGCCGCACGTCGAGTACCTGCGCACCGTGCTGTCAGAGGTGCGCGACCGCACCGTCGTGGGCGAGGGCGGCCGCCGCCACGCCGGCACCGACCTGGTCGGCACGCTCTGGGACCAGGCGCTGTCCGACTCGCTCGGTGATCGCCGCTTCGACCAGCTCGACGGGGTTCGGCGCGAGGTCGAGCACGCCCTCGACGGCCGCCGCGACGCCGCCGACGTGCTGGCCCGCTTCGACGAGCTCGGCACCACCCGCCGCCGAGCCGACGGCACCTGGACGAGCGAGCCCGCGGCCGCCTGAGCCGCACCCCGTCACCGGTCAGCCGGTGATCTCCTCGAGCTCGCGCCCGTGGGTGTCGGGGAACAGGGTGGCGAACAGCACCACGGCGACCAGCGGGCCGATGCCGAGCAGGGTCACCGTCACGGGGAACGACTGGCTCGTCAGCCCGAGGACGAGACCGCCGAGGCTGAGGCTGCCGACCTGTCCCACGGCGCGGGCCACGTTCGTCCACGAGCCCGCCTGGCCCCGGATCGCCGTCGGGAACAGCTCGCTGCCGTAGGCGCCGAGCACCGGCCACGAGCCGAGCTGGCCGGTGAGGCCGACGGCCAGGAACAGGGTCGAGAGGGCGGCGCCGCCGGGCAGCCAGAAGAAGGCCAGCACCCCGACCATGGCCGCCAGGGCGAAGGCGCACCCCACCAGCCGCCGACCGTGGCGGTCGGACAGCGCCCCGGCGTAGAGCATGATCGGGATGCCGGGCGTCCCGGCGATGACCAGGATGGCGCTGGCGGTGCTGGCGCTCTGGTGGCGGCTCGACTGCAGGAAGTCGATGGTGAAGGTGTTGGCGTGGGTGGTCATCTCGGACAGCACCGTCGTCAGCACCACCAGCACCAGCCACTTGCGGTGCGGCGGCCGCAGGATGTCCTGCCAGCGATCGGCCAGCCGACCACCGGCCCGGGCCTCGGTGAAGCGCCGGCTCTCGGGCAGCCGCCGCCGCAGCCAGGTCACGAGCAGCAGCGCCGGCAGCCCGGCCACGTAGAGCCAGCGCCACGAGATGCCGTGGGGGTGGAAGCCGAAGCCGAACAGCAGGGCGCCGAAGCCGACCCCGAGCGCCGAGCACATGCCCAGCCACCCGAACCCGAACCCCCGGGCCTTGGCCGGGAGCTCCTCGGCGACCATCGTCCAGACGATGGCGGCCTCGGCGTTCAGGAACAGCTTGGCCACGAACTGGGCACCGGCGTAGGAACCGGCGCTCGGCGCGGCGGCGCTCACCGCGGTGGCGATCGTGTACCCGATGATCGACACCATCAGCAGCCGGCGGCGGCCGAACCGGTCGGCCCGGCGGGTCAGGAACAGCGCCGGCAGCGCCCCCAGGTAGATGGCGGCGAGGTACCAGGAGGCCGCCGAGGACGTGAGCCCGAAGTCGTCGCGGATCTGCTTCAGGGCGATGGTCAGGATGCCCCGGTCGTAGCCGTCGAAGAAGCTGGTGGCGCCCAGCACGAGGAGGAGGAACCAGTGCTGGGGCTCGAGCGCCCGCAGCCCCTCCCGCACCCCGCCCGGTCCGGCCGACGGCTCTCCGAGGACGGCCGCGGGATCGGCCTCCACCCCGGTCATCCGCCAAGGCTAGGACGGCGTCCCCGCCGGCGGGGCCGGGAGCGGCCGCCCGGGACCGGTCGGATCCGGAGATCAGGCGGCGAGCACGCCGTAGGTGTCGTACCGCCTGCCGAGCACCTCGTCGGAAGGACCGCCGAGCCAGTCCAGCCCGACGGCGAAGAGCGAGCGGGCGTCGATGGCCGGCTGCACGTCGCCGCCCCCGGTGAGGTGGGCCAGGTCGGCCGAGCCGGCGATGGTGCGGCGCAGCCCGGCGCCCGCCAGGAGGTGGACGTTCCCGGCGCCGTGGTCGGTGCCGCCGCTGCCGTTCTCCTGGACCCGGCGACCGAACTCACTGATGGTCAGGACCAGGACCCGGTCGGACCGGCCGCTGCGGTCGAGGGTGGCGAAGAAGCCGGTCAGCCCCTGGGCCAGGTCGGTGAGCAGCTCCTGGTGGGTCGGTCCCTCGCCGGCGTGGGTGTCGAAGCCGTTGCCGCCGACGGCCACCACCCGGGTGCCGAGGTCGAGGTCGATGAGCTGGGCGGCGAGCTGGAGGCCCGCCGTCAGGGGCCCGGACCCGTCCGCCGGAGCGCCGGTGCCGTCCTTCGCCCCACCGGTCCGCCTCGAACCGCTCGACCCGCCTCCCAGCCCGACCGGCGCCAGCCGGTTGACCGACGAGGTGGTGTCGAGCATCGAGCGCCGGGCCTGGTCGGCGAGCGACGATCCGCCGCCCCCGCCTGCTACGCCGCCCCCGCCTGCTCCCCCTCCCCCGCCGCCGACCGGAGCGGCCGCCCGCTCGAACGCCGGAGACCAGGCCGGGGCCGTCGACGCCGGGCGGGGCGTGCAGCCCGAAGAGCCGGGGCTGGTTGACCACCGTCGCCACCGCCCGATCGGACCGCACCAGCGGCGCGGCGGCGCCCAGGGCGATGGCCCGCAGCGGGTTGCCCTCGTCCGAGCCGCCGAGGGTGGCGTCGAGCCAGCGCCCCAGCCAGCCGGAGGTCGAGGTGGTGCCCGGTCGACCGCTCCACCACCAGTCGAGCGACTGGAAGTGCGACCGGGTCTGGGCCGGGTAGCCGACGCCGTCCATGGCCGCCAGGCGACCGGCGTCCCACAGCCCGGCCAGCGGCCGCAGCTCCGGGGCCAGGCCGAAGCCGGCCTCGCCGGTGAGCCGGATCAGGTCGGCGTCGGCCACACCGAGGGTGGGGCGGGCGTCGTGGTAGCGCCCGTCGACGGGCACCACCGTGTTCAGCCCGTCGTTGCCGCCGGTGAGCTGCAGCACGACGAGCACCCGGTCGTCCACCCTCGCCGCGCCACCGCCGCCCGCCGAACCGGGGGCGGGGGAGCCGGGCGGGCGGTCCTCGAGGTGCCGGCGGAGCAGGACGTCCCAGACGCCGAAGCCGCCGGCGGTGGCGGCCGCGGTGCCGCCGGCCAGGCCGAGGAAGCGTCGTCGGCTGAGGGTCATCGGCGCACCTCCGGGCTGCTCATGCCAGCACCAGCTCGGGCGAGACCAGGGCCAGCGCCAAGGGGGCCGCGCCCCGCCGTCCCTGCAGGGAGCGGGCCTGGTCGAGGGCGGCGGCGGTCGTGGCCGAGAAGCCCTCCGGCCGGTTGAGGGCCGTCGCCAGGGCGCGGTGGTCGCCGGCCGCGGCTGCGGCGCGGGCGGGGTGGTCGGCCGCGGTGGCCTCGGCGACGAGCGATGCCAGGTCGAAGCGGGCCGCCACGGTGGCGGTGCCGAACCAGGCGGTGCCCGTCGGCCACCCGCCGACGCTCGGCGGGTCGAGCGGCACCTGGCCGGCGGCGGCGAGCAGGGCGGCGATCCGGGCCTCGGGCACCGCGGCACCGGTCTGGTGCAGGATCGACGCCAGCCAGGGCACGGGGGCCAGCACCAGCGGCTCGACGTCGTCGTCCCGGGCCCGTCGGACGGCCAGGTCGAGCACCCGACCGGCCAGCTCGGCGAGGTCGAGGCCGCCCTCGGAGAAGCCGCCGGCGAGGTCGGCGACCTCGGCATCGGTGACGTCGCCGATCACCGCGCCGGCGAGCTTGCCCGCCAGGAACGGGGCACACGCCCGGTGGGTGGCGATGGCCGCCACCACCGTGTCGAGGTCGTGGACGCCGTCGCGACCGAGGTACCGCTGCGGGGCGTCGTCGTGGCGCCGGGCGACGAAGCGGGCCCCCTCCCCCGCCGGCACCGGCTGCCCCACGCGCGGCCGGGCGACCGTCCAGCCGGTGAGGGCCTTGGCCCCGGCCTGCACGTCGGCCTCCTCGTAGGCGCCGATGCCGAGGCTGAACAGCTCGAGCACCTCGCGGCCGTAGTTCTCGTTCGGCTCCCGGCCGGTGCTCTCCCGCCCGTCGAGCCAGACGAGCATGGCGGGGTCGATGGACACGGCCCGCAGCAGTTCCGGGAACGACCCGAGGCCGGAGCGCCGGAGGAGCCGGAGCTGGTCGGCCAGGTAGGCCACCGACCGCACCTTCTGCACCGAGGTGGCGAAGTGGTCGTGCCAGAACCACACCATCCACTCCTCGAAGGGGCGGGGCGAGCTGGCCATCTGGTGGACCCACCGCCCGGCGGCGGCCGCCGCCACGGGCCGGTGGGCGGCGGCGGTGAGGTCCAGCCCTGTCCACGGGTCGGGGGCGGGGGCGATGCCGGCCGATCCGGGCCGGACCAGCCGGTCGACGGTCGCTCCGATGCCGGCGGCGGCCGCCCGGTCGAGCTCGGCGGGCGTCAGGCCGAACCCGGCCCGGCGGTGCAGCCAGCTGATGATCTGGCGGTCGTCCACGCCTCGGACGGTACGGAGGGGGTGTGATGAGGCTGTGAGGAGGCGGTCAGCGAAGGGTCAGGCGCGGATCGCTGGGGGCCGAGCTGCCACCCGGCGGGGTCCGCTAACGTGCGACCCTTGCGGGGGCAGCCAGTGGGCACATCTCGTCCTCGACCGTGGGTTGCGTCCTGAACTCCGACACGTGAACGACTCCGTCCCACCTCGACCCGACGACGCCGACGCGTCCATCGCCCACGACGCTCCGCCCTCGGTGCGCATCGTCGCTGACGAACCACGAGGAGTGGTGGCGGAGGACGAGCACGGGGCGGAGACGGTCGCCGACCCGACCGACGACGATCCACCGGTGCGCCGTGACGGGTCGGACGACGTCCCGGCCGAGCACGACGAGGTGCCCGACCCCGGCCCGGCCGACGAGGAGGCGACGGGGGACGGCCTCCTCGACGGCGACGACGCCCTCGACGGGGAGCCGACCGGCGATCCGGGCGAGCCCGACGACCGGGGCGAGCCCGACGACCGGGCGAGCCCGACGACCGGGGCGACCGAGACGGGCAGGAGGCGGGGCTCGTCGGGAGCACCACCACCTCCGACATCGACCAGCAGACGCTGCTCTGGGCCATCGCCGGCGACGACGCCGCCTTCGCCCGGCTGATCCAGCACTACGACGCCGGCCTGTGCGAGCTGGTCTACGCCCAGGTCGAGGACGCCGAGCTCATGGACCGGGTGCTCGCCAGCACCTACCGCAAGGCCTACCGGGCCCTGCCCCGGCTGCGCAACGCGACCCGTCCCGGCGCCTGGCTCTCGGGCCTCGCCGCCCAGGCCTGCGCCGAGGAGCTGCGCCGCCAGGCCCAGCGCCGCCCGTCGTCACGCCGCACCGGGCCCGCCTCGCAGCCCCCCGGGGGCACCCGGATCGACGTCAGCCGTCGGGTCGACCCCTTCGCCCGGGACGACGACTCGCCGCCGATGCCGGCGCTGCGACCGAAGCCGGTCGAGCTGTCCGACAGCGTCTACGGGCCCTCGAGCCACGACGAGGCCGAGGGCGACGAGCGGGTGACCCTCATCCCGTCGGAGTCCGACGACGTGGCCCTCGACCTCACCGAACCGGTGGACGCGGGCCACGCCACCGACGGTCCCGACGAGCCGGCCAGCGAGGCGGGCGCCGCCGGCCCCACGGCCGACGTGGAGTGGCCGGGGGCTGACCAGCCGGGAGCCGAAGCCGAGGAACCGCCCGCCGGCGCTTCCCCCGACTCCGCCGACGGGTCCGGAGACGACGATCCCGCCGCCGGCGGGCCCGCGGCCGACGTCCCGGGGACCGATGCGGCGGAACCCGTCCGACCGGTCGAGGAGGCGGGTGAGGAGGGGGACCCGGTCGACATCACCCTCGACCTCGACGACGAGGCCGGGGCCGACGGCGCGGCCGCCGAGCCGGAGCCCGGCCCAGGATCGCCTCCCGTCGAGCAGCTCACCCTGCCGGGCACCCCGCCGGCGCACCTGCCCGGGTTCTGGAACCGGCTGGGCCGCCAGCTGATCGCCGAGCGGGAGATCCCGGCCCGGCCGGCCCCGACGGTCGAGCAGATCCAGGCCGCCCGCGCTGCCACCAACGCCGATCGCCCCGAGCCCATCGCCGGCAGCCACGAGGGCCTGGCCACCCCCGACCGGCTGGTGCGGTTGGAGACCCCCGTCACGGTCGAGGAGCTGGCCCATCGGGCGACCGGCGGGGCCCGGCTCGGCGACCGGATCCGGCAGTTCGCCGTGGTGCTGCTGGCGGTGGTCGCCATCGGCACCGTCGTGTTCCTCGCCTTCCGCATCGGCGGCAACGCCAAGCAGCTGAACCGCACGCAGATGACCGACGGCAAGCTGGCGTCGAGCGTCAGCGACACCCTGGCCAACAGCCAGTCGCTGACCGCCTCCTTCAACGAGATCACCGTCGACGGCGGGCTGGACAACGTCGCCTCCCGGCTGTACTTCCGCAGCGACGGGTCGTTCCGGCTGGCCCGGTCCGACGGCACCAGCGACTTCAGCTACGACGCCACGACCGGCGTGCGCCGGACCTGGTCGTCCACCGGCGGGGTCGTGCAGATCGAGCAGCGGGGCCTGGCCGGCGGCGGCCCCGACGCCCACGCCATCGTCGACTCGTTCTTCAACCTCGACCTCCCCCTGGTGCTCGACGCGCTGCGGGCCCACCCGGACACCTACGTGACCAGCGAGAAGGTGCAGGGCAAGGCCGTCTGGCGGGCCACCGTCGACCTGCCCCACGACAGCAGCACGCCGGACAAGGCGGTGCTCGACGTCGACCAGAGCCTCCGGGTCCCCGTCCGGCTCGAGCTCCAGCGGAACGGCAAGCCGGTGAAGATCTACGCCATGGGCGACGTGGCCATCGACCCGCCGCTGCAGGGCGAGACCTTCACGATCCCCTTCACCAACGACCCCGTCCAGACCGGCGACGAGGGGTTCCAGCACACCTCGCTGAGCGACGTCCCCAACCAGATCCCCGGCCTCGCCGCCCCGACCCCGAAGTTCCTGCCCAACGGCTACGACCTGGCGGAGGTCGCCGTCCACCCGGGCGCCGGCGGCCGCACCGGACCCGGCCAGGTCAACCCGCCGAGCACCGACGTCATCTCCCTCACCTACCGCAAGGGATGGGAGACCATCACCGTGACGGTGCGCCGGAACGACGTGGGCTCGGGCCAGTCGTGGCAGGACCCGTTCATCAGCTCCGGCACCGTCCCCGAGGCCGACACGGTGCGGATCAGCGGTGGGCGGTTCAGCGGAGCGACCGCCCACCGGGTGTCGGCGGCCGGGCGCATCCCCTACCTGTGGGGCTCCACCGACAAGGCCCTGTTCACCGTCACCGGCGACCTCACCCCCGACGAGCTGGTCCGAGTGATCTCCTCCGTCCAGTGACGGGCCGCCACTACGACGTCCTCGTCGTCGGGTCGGGGTTCGGTGGGTCGGTCACCGCCCTGCGGCTCACCGAGAAGGGCTACCGGGTCGGCGTGCTCGAGGCCGGCAGGCGCTGGCAACCCGAGGACTTCCCCACCAGCAACTGGGACGTGCGGAACTTCCTCTGGGCGCCGAAGCTCGGCATGCGCGGCATCCAGCGGCTCACCCTGCTGAAGGACGTGATGGTGCTCTCCGGTTCCGGGGTCGGGGGCGGGTCGCTCGTCTACGCCAACACCCTGTACCAGCCGCTCGACGCCTTCTACCGCGATCCGCAGTGGGCCGATCTGGCCGACTGGCGGGCCGAGCTGGCGCCCCACTACGAGCAGGCCCAGCGGATGCTCGGCGTCACCGAGGTGCCGGCCGACACCCCCGCCGACGGGTTGATGCACGGCATCGCCGACCGCCTCGGCGTCGAGGGCACCTACCACCGGGCGCCGGTCGGCGTGTACTTCGGCCCGGCCGGCCAGACCGTCCCGGACCCCTACTTCGGCGGCGAGGGTCCCGACCGCACCGGCTGCACCCACTGCGGTGGCTGCATGGTCGGGTGCCGGGTCGGGGCCAAGAACACCCTCGACCGCAACTACCTGTGGCTGGCCGAGCGCAACGGTGCGATCGTCCACCCCGAGCAGGAGGTCGTCGAGCTGCACCCCCGCCCCGAGGGCGGCTACCGGGTCACGGCCCGGCGCCCCGGGTCCGGTCGGCGTGCCCGGACCACCGTCTACACCGCGGACCAGGTGGTGCTGTCCGCCGCCGTGCTCGGCACGTTGAAGCTGCTGCTCGCCATGCGCGAGACCGGGCACCTGTCCGGGCTCTCCGACCGGCTCGGCGACACCGTCCGCACCAACTCCGAGGCCATCGTCGGCTCGGTCGCCAACCGGCTGGGCACCGACTACTCCCAGGGCGTGGCCATCACCTCGTCGATCCACCCCGACGACCACACCCACATCGAGCCCGTGCGCTACCCGCCGGGCTCGAACGCCATGGGCCTGCTGGCGGTCATGGCCGTCGACGGCGGCGGCCGCATCCCCCGCCAGCTGCGGTTCCTGCTGCAGGTGCTGCGCCACCCGCTCGCCTTCCTGCGGTCGCTCTCGGTCCGCCGGTGGTCCGAGCGGGGCGTGGTGCTGCTCGTGATGCAGACCCTCGACAACAGCATCCGGGTCCGCCGGCGCGGCCGCCGGCTCACGACCCTGCCCGGTCACGGCGAGCCCAACCCCACCTACATCCCGGTGGCCAACGAGGCCGCCCGCATCGGCGCCGAGCTGATGGACGGCACCGCCTGCGGCTCGATCTTCGAGGCTCTGCTCGACGTGCCCACCACCGCCCACATCCTGGGCGGTTGCTGCATCGGCGACACGCCCGATCGGGGCGTCATCGACCCCTACCACCGCGTCTTCGGCCACCCCGGCCTGCACGTGGCCGACGGCTCGGCCATCTCGGCCAACCTCGGCGTGAACCCGTCGCTCACCATCACCGCCATGACCGAACGGGCCATGTCGATGTGGCCGAACAAGGGCGAGCCCGACCCCCGCCCGGACCTCGGGTCGCCCTACCGGCCGGTCGACGCGGTGCCGCCGACCTCGCCGAGCGTGCCGGCCGGCGCCCCGGCGGCGCTGCCCACCTGAGGCGGATCGGGCTCAGCCCGGCGCCAGCAACCGGCTGAAGGCAGCCTCCTCCCGGCGGCGCGCCGCGGCGACGGCGTCGCGCTCGGCGGCGGTGACCAGCTCCTTGGTGGCGACCAGCGAGGCCAGCGGCCTCGCCGCGATCTCGGCGGCCAGGGCCTGCGCCTCCGCCCGGAGCCGTTCGTCGGGGCAGACCCGCAGCGCCAGACCGGACGCCACCGCCTCCTCGGCGCTCACCCAACGCGACGCCAGCAGGGCCAGGTTGGCCTGCTGGCGCCCCATGCGCTGCGGCAAGGTGTAGCTGCTGGCGACCTCGGGGGCCACGCCCATCTCGGTGAAGGGCGCCTTCAGCCGGGCCGACTCGCCCAGCAGCACCAGGTCGCAGTGGGCCAACATGGTCAGGCCGAGGCCGAGGCCGGGTCCGTTGACGGCGGCGACGAGCGGCTTCGGGAAGGCGACCAGGGCGTCGACGAAGCCGTTGAAGGCCTCGCCGGTGGCGACGCCCGCGGTGGTGTCCCCGCCCCGCATGGCCTCGACCATGGCGCCCATCTCCACCAGGTCGGTGCCGGCGCAGAAGGTGCGGCCGGCCCCGGTGAGCACGACCACGTGCACGTCATCGTCGGTGGACGCGGCCTCGAGCGCAGCCGTCGTCGCCCGGTACAGCGCCACGTCGAAGGCGTTGGCCGCCCCCGGGCGGTTGAAGGTGAGGGTGCGGACCCCCTCGGCGTCGGCGGACAGCAGCAGGTCGTCGGCCATGGGGCCCGGACCGTAGCCGTGGCCGTCGGCCGGGTCGGCGGTGCCCGGGTTCTGCTGTCCGAGCGGCGGGCCCGGTGCTCCGGCGGACCCCGGTGCCGGCGGTTCAGCCGGGCGGGGCCGTGGGTCCTCCCGTCCTTCGTCGGGAGGGGGGCGGCTCCGACGCCGTCTGGCTCAACCGCGGCCGGCGACGTGGACCTCGATCACCGCCGTCGGCGGCGGCCAGGCCAGGCCGAGCACCACCGCGTCGGGACCGTGCTCGATCGAGAACGAGTCCGGCGCGGGGTCGAACCGCAGCAGCAGGTCGCCCACCGCCGCCCTCCCGGGCTCGACCGCCGGCACGTGGGAGCAGAGGATGCGGGCGCCGAGGCCTCCGCCGTCGCCATCGCCATCGCCATCGCCGGTGTCGGCGCGCAGCTCGGCGCGGGCCACCGTCCCCCCGCCGCCCGGGGGGGCCTGCGGCGTCCCTTCGGCGCCGGGTCCCACCACCACCCGGGCGTCGGTCGTCGCCACGTCGGCGTGGGGGCGCAGCCCGATCCAGCTCGTCCCGGTCGGGCCGGCGGCGTGGACGGTGAGCGGCACGAACTGGTCGCGGGCGAAGGCCGGGACCGGCCCCCGCGCCGCGCCCACCGCCACCCGCTCGTCGAGGCGGCTGGTCGCCACGACGTCGCCGAGTCGCTGCTCGTGCGCCACCGGCGGTCGCCGTCCGCCCGGGGAGGCCCCGAGCACGGCGAGGTGCGGGGTGACCGGCTCCGCCAGCAGCGACACCAGCGGGGCGAAGTACAGGTCGTGGACGTGCACGGTGCCCACGTCCAGGTCGGCAGGCAGCACGGGCCTGTCCACGCCGGCGGCCCGCAGCCACAGCCCGATCAGCGACACGTAGCGGTCGAGGCCGATGCCGTAGGCCCGGGCGTAGGGACCGCACACCGACGCGGTCGCCGGGTGGAACAGGGTGGCCACCCGGCCGGCGATGCCGGCGAGCATCCGCTCCCCCGGGCCGGCCAACCCCGGGTCGGGCGGATCGGCGACCCAGAGGGCGAGGGCGAGCAGGTCGACGCCGTCGTAGGTCGGCGAGTTGTACTCGTCGACGTCGCCGGTCTCGTCGAAGCGCCGGGCGGTGCGCCGGGCCCGGGCGAGGCCGGCGTCGACCAGGTCACGGTCGCCCTCCCGCCGCCCGGCCCAGGTCGCCAGCCAGGCCTGCATCAGGTTGGGGTTCGTGTACCAGGGAGGGATCCGGTCGGCCGGCTCCCGGCGGGCGCCGCGGACGGCGGCGTCGGCCACCCGCGCCGCCAGGTCCGGGTCGAGCCGGTCGCCGAAGCGGTCGGCGACCAGGGCGAGGGTGCAACCCAGGAACTGCCGCCAGTTCGGGTCGTAGTGCAACCACTCGACCGCGTCGGCGCCGGGCGGGTCGCCCTCCTCGGCGGTCACCTTGAAGGTGCCGTCCCACGGGGTCCCCGGCGCGTCGTACTGGGTGAGCAGCACGGCGTCGAGGGCCGCCGAGGCCCGGTCGACCTCACCGTCGCCGAGGTCGAGCAGGGCGCCGAGCGCCGACTCCCGGACGCTGTGCAGCCCGAGCGATCGGAGGTCGAGTCCCGGGGTGGCCCCCGGAGCCAGCCGGACGAGCCGGGCGTCGTCGTCCCACAGCTCGGCGTGGACGGCGCGGAGCCGGTCGAGCTCGTGGTCGAGGGTCATGGTCCCGCCGGGCCGCCGGCGGCGGGCCTCCCCGTCACGGCGGGTCGCAGATGACCACCGGGATGGGCCGGTCGGTCTTGGTCTGGTACCCGGCGTAGCCCTTGTAGGTGGCGGTGATCTGCGGCCAGAGCTCGGCCTTCTCCTCGGCCGAGGCGGTACGGGCGACCATCGTCCGGGTGGAGCCGCCGGTGGTGACGGTGACCTCGGGGTTGGCGGTCAGGTTCAGGTACCAGGCGGGGTTGCGGTCGTCGCCGCCGTAGGACGCGACCAGCACCACCCGGTCGCCGTCGACCACCGGCGCGGTGAGCATGGTCGCCCGGGGCTTGCCCGACTTGCGGCCGGTGGTGGTGAGCTCGACCACCGGCATGCCCCCGGCCCGGCCGAAGACCTTGCCCTTCGACGCCCGGAACACCGCCCGGTGGAACCCCGTGCCGAGCTTGAACAGCTCGTCCTTGATGTTCATGGTCGCCAAGTCAAGCGCATGGACGCCCCCGCCGACGCCGCCGCACCTCCGAGCCGCGTCCGCGGCAGCCCGGTCCGCCGCCGGGACGACCGTCTCAGGTGTGGCGGATCGACATGCCGCCGTCGACGGGGACGGCCACGCCGTTCACGAAGCTGGCGCTCGGCAGGCAGAGGTTCAGCGTCATGTGGGCGACCTCCTCGGGATCTCCGTAGCGGCGGAGGGGCACCCGGCGACGGGCGTAGGTCGCCTTGGCCTCCTCCGGGATGGCCTCGGTCATGGCGGTGTCGATCGGCCCCGGGCAGATGCAGTTCACGGTGACGCCGTGTCGCCCGAGCTCGACCGCCAGGCTCCTGGTCAGCCCGATGACCCCGGCCTTCGACGCGGCGTAGGCGGCGAGCCCCGCGGTCGAGACCAGCGCCTCGGTCGACGCGATGTTCACGACCCGTCCGGCACCGGACGCGACCAGGTGGGGTACGGCCAACCGCACCAGCCGGGCGTGGGCGGTCAGGTTGATCTCGACGGTGCGGGCCCAGCCCTGCTCGAACTCGTCCTCGGGCTGGAAGGCGGACGTCAGCTGCGACACCCCGGCGTTGTTCACCACGAGGTCGAGCCGGCCCGCCCAGTCGACCGTGCGCCCGACCAGGGCGCGGAGCTGGTCGTGGTCGGCCACGTCGCAGACGACACCGAGGGCGGCCTCCTCGCCGTGCGCCGCTCGGATCTCCTCCACCACCGCGTCGACCCGCCGGCCACCGAGGTCGGCCACCACCACCCGGGCGCCCTCGTCGGCGAAGAGGCGGGCGGTGGCCCGGCCCATGCCGCTGGCGGCGCCGGTGACGATCGCGCCGCGATCGGCGATCGAGCGGGACAAGGCGGTGAGGCGGGCCATCGCCGAGCACGTTGCCACACCATGCAGCGGCCGCACGCGCCGCGCCCGGGGACCGCCGCCCGTCGACCGCACGCCGGCTCCCGGGCGCGACGGGTCGGCAACGGCGCACCGGGCTGCCAGCATGGCCCCATGCCCGACGACACCGTCACCTTCCCCGGCAGCTCCAGGCCCGTCGCCCCGCTCGGCGTCGGCACGTGGGCGTGGGGCGACCGCAACGTCTGGGGCATGGGCACCTACGACGCCTCCCTCACCGAGAAGACGATCGCCGGCGCCCTCGACGCCTCGCTCGAGGCGGGCGTCACCCTGTTCGACACCGCCGAGGGCTACGGCGACGGCGAGAGCGAGCGGATCATCGGCCGCCTGCTGCAGGCCGACCCGTCGCGCCGCGAGCGCGTGGTGCTGGCCACGAAGTTCCTCCCCCTGCCCCAGAAGATCAAGGTGCGCGAGGAGCTGCGCGCCGCGCTGGTGGCCTCGCTCGACCGGCTCGGCATGGAGAAGGTCGACCTGTACCAGCTGCACGGCCCGATCAGCCTGCGCTCGAAGGGGGCACTGGCCGACGCGCTGGCGGCGGTGCACGAGGAGGGGCTGGTCGACGCCGTCGGCGTGTCCAACTACTCGATCCGGGAGATGCGCAGGATCCACGGCGAGCTGGCCGAGCGCGGGGTGCCCCTGGCGTCGAACCAGATCGAGCTGTCGCTGCTGCGGCGCCGCCCGGAGACGAGCGGGCTGCTGGCCGCGTGCCGCCAGCTCGGGGTGGTCGCGCTGGCCTACTCGCCGCTCGGCCAGGGCCGGCTGACCGGCAAGTACTCGGCCTCGAACCCGCCGCCGGGCAAGCGCAACTTCTCCGCCTTCCCCATGGAGCAGGTGGACCCGATCGTGGCCGAGCTGCGGCGGATCGGCGAGGCCCACGACCGGACCCCGGCCCAGGTCGCGCTGCGGTGGATCATCGAGACGGGGGCGGTGCCGATCCCGGGGGCCAAGAACGCCGATCAGGCCGAGCAGAACGCCGGCGCCCTGGGCTGGACCCTGTCGACCGGGGAGCTCGGTGTCCTCGACCGCGTGGCCCTGGAGGGCAGGCGCTCGGTGTTCGGCCGCATCTGGCAGCACGGCTGAGCCGTGCCGGTTCCGCCCGCCGAGCTCAGGGCTGGACGCCGTACCGGACGTCCATCCCCTGGCGCAGGGTCTCGCGCGCCAGCGTGTTGAAGGGGATGGGCGTGACCCGGTACAGGTTCGCCCCCGGGAACCGCACGGCGATGACCCGCTGGCCGGAGGGGGTGGTCTCGGTGAAGTCCGGCGCCGGGTCGACGTTGCCGCCCCAGGTGATGACGACGTCCCCCCGGGGCGCCAGGATCCGGTTCGCCCCGCAGCAGTTCGAGTAGCCGACCTCGGGATCGGTGATCTGGGAGAGCAGGATCGCCCGGCGCTGGCTCAGGTCGATGCGGTAGGCCAGCGCGCGCGGCGGCCGGTTGCGGTCGGTGCCGTTGTCGAACAGCGTGAGGGTGCCGTCGCTCAGCACCCGCACGTCGTGCTGGCCCCCGAAGGCACCCCCCTGGTCCGCCACGGGGTCCCCGACGTAGGCCAGGCTCTCGGTCCGCAGCGTGCCGCCGAGCTTCCACTCGATGGCCCCGGTCGTGCGGTTGATCTTGAACAGGGCGTCGAGGTGGCGGAACGACACCACGTAGCCGTCGCCGTCGGGGGTGATGGCGTTCAGGTGGTAGGCGTCGTAGAAGTCGGAGAACGGGCCGCCGGGGTCGGCCAGCTCGGCGGACCGGAAGAACGGCATGGTCTGGTCGACGGAGATGTGGTCGGCGGTGTCCCACGACCACACCACCTGCCCGTTCGGGTCGATCTCCTGGATGACGTGGTCGAGGATGGTGGCGTCGCTCGGCCCGCCCCACGACCGCAGGTCGACGTGCGGCCGCGGGGTGTCGCTCGCCAGGACGTGGTTGCCGTTGGCCAGGAACGCGAGCTCGTGGAAGTCGGTGAGCTGGCCCACCGAGCCGTAGGTCCGCACCGGCGCCCCGTTGAAGGTGTGCTCCTCGAAGAGGTCGTTGGCCACCCACGCCGGGTTCCCGTCGGGCAGGACGGTGGCGTACAGGCCGTTCGTCTTGGTCCCCCACCAGATGGGCACGCCGTGGTCGTCGAGGATGACGGGGTAGGCGCCCGGGTTGGGGAAGGCGAAGGGCAGGGTGGCGTAGAACTCGGCCTGGGGCGTGCCGGTGCGCGTGACCTCGAAGGTCGGGAAGTCGGGTGGCAGGCACCGCACGCTGTGGGAGGTGGTGATGCCGTCCTTGGTCACGGTGATGACGAACCGGCGCCCGACCTGCTGGGCCACCGAGGCGGTGAACTGGCCGCCCTGCGGGGCGCTGCCGTCGACCGACACCGTGGTGCCCTCGGTGGCGCTGACGTCGACGCGGACCGGGGTGGACGGGTCGCAGCGGTCGACGTAGTCGGTGATGTCGCGGCTGAAGGCGGGGAACAGCCCGGGCACCGTCACCACCGAGGCCGGTTCGCTCACGCACCCGGCGGCGCCGAGCGCCGCCACCGCCAGGACGAGCACCGCGCCCGTCCGCCAGAGCTTCCTCATGTCACGCCTCCCGCGGTCGGGACCCCCAGCGGCAGCGCAGGCTAGGCCGTCGGGCACGGCGGTGCCCGGGGCGGGGATCGAACCCGCACGGGGCCGGAGCCCCCGAGGGGTTTAAGCCCTCTGCGTCTGCCAGTTTCGCCACCCGGGCTGGGCGTCCGACCAGAGGGTAGGTGCGCCCGCCCGCCGCCTCGGCGAAGACTGTCGTACCCCCGGAGGAAGATGGTCGGCGATGACCGCCACGTCGCTCCGCTTCGCCGCCGCCGCCCGGGCGCTCGGCGACGCAGCCCGTCGCCGCGGTCTGGCCGCGCCGGGGTTCCGCAGCCCGCCCCGGGTGCCGGGTGCCGAGCGCACGCTCCGCCGTCGACCGGGCGGCGGCGTGGCGGTGGCCGTCGCCATCCGCGACCGCCCCTTCGCCGCCGTGGTCGCCGACATGGTCGAGGGCATCGTGGTGGCCAACGGGCTCGGCGGGGTCGAGGCCACCCGGGTCCGCACCGCCCTGTGGGAGGTGATCACCGACGACGACGCCGTCGTCCTCTGCCTGCCGCAGAGCGACGGTGCCGGCCGGCGTGGTCGGCGCGTCGTCGAGGTTGAAGGTCGTCGGGCCAGCGCATGACCCGATCGAGGTCGCCGACGACCAGCTGGGGGCCGGCGCCGCTCAGCCGCTCAGCCGCTCAGCGCTCAGCCGGTCGAGGATCCCTTCGCAGGTGCGCACCAGGGTTCGTGCTCCGGCCGCCATGCTCGGGGTCGCTCATCGGGCTCTCGGAGCGCCGTTGCCACTTCGCCAGCGCTTGAGCTGCCGCCTGGGCGACGGCCTCGGCGTCGGCACCGTTCGACAGGCCGAGCCGGCCCGCGCTGCTCGTCCCACTCGTGCCCACCAGCCGTTCGATCTCGGCCACGTCGTCTGGCTTGGCCAGCAGGGCGCCGGTGCGCAGGGAGTTGAGCAACCGAAGCTCGTCGACCTCGTGGGCGCTCGCCGAGATCCGCTCGACGTCGGCCGCCAAGCTGCCGTCATCGACGTTCGGCAACCGGCCGCCCGGCACGTCTCGCCGTCGCCGTCCCCTCCCGCTCGCGCCGACCGACCACGGTGAGCGAAGCTCCCCGCTCGGCGAGCAACGCTGCGGTGGCGGCGCCGATGCCGGTGGTACCCCCGAACACGATCGCGGAGTGCCCTGCGTAGGGACCTCCTTCAGACATGGTCACCTCCGACAGGTGGCGGAACCGTACCCGGAGACGTCACCACCCCTGCCTAGGTTGGACGCATGGACGGCGACGAGCGTGGCGAAGAGCTGAACGTCGCCCAGCAGGACGTCATCGACCAGCTGGGCAGCAGTGCCGACGGCCGTCCCGAGTTCGACCGCGACCTGCGCCACCACCTCCGCGCCCAGCTCGACGAGTCGCTGCAGCTCGTCGTCGACCAGCTCCCCGACGACGAGCAGCTCAACCTGTCCAAGCACGCCCTCAGCCAGGCCCACGCCTGCGAGGTCCGCTTCCTCGCCGAAGACGGGGTCCCGTTCGAGGTGAGCGTCCCCATCGCCCGCGGCTCGGTGGTGCACAAGGCTGTCGAGCTGTCCATCCACTGGCCCGGCGAGCCGAACCCGCTCGACCTCGTCGACGAGTCCCTGCTCCGCCTGACCGATTCCGACCACTGGCTGGCCGACTGGCTGCAGACGTGCTCCGACGCCGAGCGGGCCGAGCTGCGGGGCGAGTCCAACGCGCTCGTGGTCAAGTTCCTCGAGTGCTGGCCGCGGCTCAAGGCCCGGTGGACCCCCGCCACCGAGCAGTCGTACCGGGTCGACCTCTGTGACGACCGAGTCCACCTGCGGGGCAAGGTCGACCTGTGCCTCGGCCGCTCGGTCGGCCAGCGGGCCGGCAAGGTCATCGTCGACTTCAAGTCCGGCGGCTTCGCGCCCAGCCACTACGACGACCTGCGGTTCTACGCGCTGCTCGACACCCTGCGGCTCGGCACGCCGCCCCGGCGGCTGGCCAGCTACTACCTCGACTCGGCCTCGATGCGGGCCGAGGACGTCACCGTCGACCTGCTCGAGACAGCGGTGGCGCGCACCGTCGACGGGGCGGCGGTCATGGTCGAGCTGCGCCAGGGACGGCGCGAGCCGGTCGCGAGGCCGTCCTTCGCCTGTCGCTGGTGTGCCGAGCTTCCCCGCTGCGAGCCCGGTGCCGCCTTCCTGGCCGAGGCCTACGGCGGCTGACCCGCCGCGCACCCGGCCGCTCCCGGCGGGGGCGGAGCCACCCCGATCGGGCGAGAACTACCATCGCCGCGATGGCCGGCCGCCCCCAGAGCACAACCGCCGAGGGCACGTCGACCCGCCGCCGGGCCAAGACCGCCGAGCGCGAGCCGTCCAAGGCGCTGGTGCCGGTCGAGATCCCGCCGCTGGCCGAGGAGGAGGCGATCCCCGACCCCCGCCAGAGCGACGTCGACGAGTGGGGTCGCAGCGAGCACATGCGCGAGCTGGCCCGCCGGCTGTACGACCCGCTGTACCGGCACTGGTTCCGAGCCGAGTGGGACGGCCTCGAGCACATCCCCCAGGGTGGCGGCGCCCTGCTCGTCGCCAACCACGCCGGAGCGGTGCCGTCCGACGCCCCGGTGATCATGCACGGCATCGAGACCGAGCTGCACCGGCCCGTGTACGGGTTGGCCGACCACTTCTTCAAGGGGACCCCGGTGGTCGGCACCCTCTGGTCGCGCGCCGGGGGCGTGGTGGCCCACCCCGACAACGCCTACCGGCTCCTGCGCGAGCAGCAGCAGCTCGTGCTGGTGTTCCCCGAGGGCAGCAAGGGGCCCGGCAAGGTGGTCGGCGAGCGCTACCAGCTCCGCCGGTTCGGTCGGGGCGGCTACGTCGAGATCGCCATGCGCGCCGGCATCCCCATCGTGCCCATCGCGGTGGTCGGCGCCGAGGAGTCGATGCCGATCCTGTTCAAGGTCCCGGCCATCTCCAAGGCCTTCGGCCTGCCCTACTTCCCGGTGACCGCCAACGCCCTGGCGTTCGGGCCGGTCCTCGGCTCGGTGCTCTACTTCCCGGCCAAGTTCAAGCTCCGGGTGCTCCCGCCGGTGCACTTCGACGTCGAGCCCGACCAGCCCCGCTACTCGCGCAGTCGCATCATGGACGAGTCCGAGCGCATCCGTCAGCTGATCCAGGAGGCGCTGTACGACATGCTGAAGCAGCGCAGCTCCGTCTGGTTCGGCTGATGGCGCCCCGCCCCCGTTCGGCGGACGGCCACCGTCCGGAGCCGACCTGATGGGCCGGCGGGTCCTCGTCACCGGCCTCTCCACCTTCTGGGGCGGTCGGGTCGCCCTCCAACTCGAGGCCGAACCCGACGTCGACGTGATCATCGGCGTCGACACCAAGGAGCCGACCGTCGCCCTCGAGCGCACGGAGTTCGTCCGCACCGACGAGAACTACTCCCTGTTCAGCCGCATGGTGAAGGCGGCGGAGATCGACACGATCCTCCACACCTTCCTGGTCGTCGACTCCACCCAGATGTCGTCGCGCCACATGCACGAGATCAACGTCATCGGCACCATGAACCTGTTCGCGGCGGCCGCCGCCAGCGGCAGCACGGTGCGCAACGTGGTCGTGAAGTCGTCCTCGCTCGTCTACGGCAGCTCGCCCCGCGACCCCGTGTGGTTCGCCGAGAACACGCCTCGCAAAGCGGCGCTTCGCACCGGGGTGGAGCGCAGCCTGGTCGAGGTGGAGGGCTACGTGCGCGACTTCGCCCGCGACAACCCCCACGTCATCGTCTCCATGCTCCGCTTCTCCAACGTGCTGGGCCCCGACATCGTCACCCCCGTCAGCCGGGCGCTCACCCTGCCCTTGGTGCCCTCGGTCTTCGGGTTCGACCCCCGGTTCCAGTTCGTGCACGAGAACGACGTGATCCGGGCGATCCTGTTCGTGCTGAACAACGAGTCGTCGGGCGTCTACAACGTGGCGGGCGACGGGCTGCTGCCGTGGAGCGAGGTGGCCAAGATCTGCGACAAGCGCACCGCGCCGCTGCCGCCGGTCGCCACCAACATGGCCGTCGAGCCGCTCCGCCGCCTCTTCGGCGTCGACATGCCACCGGAGCTGCTCGAGCTGCTGAAGTACGGCCGGGGCCTCGACAACCGCAAGCTCCGCAACGAGGGCTTCGGCTACCACTTCACCTCGGCCGGCGCGGTCCAGGCCTACGCCGAGTCGATGCGGCTGCGGCAGGCGGTCGGCGGCGAGCCCGAGTACACCTACCAGGAAGAGGTCGAGCAGTTCTTCCGCCACTCCCCGGCGGTCCGCCGCAACCTCGACTGAGGACCGCCGACCCGGCGGGGGCCGAGCACCGGATGGCGTCGAGCCCCGCAGCCCGACCGGGTCCGGCGGCGCGGCCAGACTCACCCCATGGCCCTGCTCCGCACCGAGACGACCGACCGGGTCGCCACCCTCACCCTCGACGACCCCGATCGACGCAACAGCCTGACCCTGCCGCTGGTGGAGGAGATCGTCACCGCCTTCGACCGGCTCGAGACCGACGACGACGTGGGGGCGGTGGTGGTCACCGGTGCCCCGCCCGCGTTCTGCGCCGGGGCCGACCTGTCCGACCTGGGCGGGTCCCGCCGCGACGGCCTGCGCCGCATCTACGAGGGCTTCCTGCGGGTCGCCCGCTCGCCGCTGCCCACGGTGGCCGCCGTCAACGGCGCCGCCGTCGGGGCCGGGATGAACCTGGCCCTGGCCTGCGACGTGCGGCTGGCCGGTGCGTCGGCCCGGTTCGACACGCGGTTCCTGCAGCTCGGCATCCACCCGGGGGGCGGCCACACGTGGATGCTGCAGCGCATCGTCGGGCCCCAGGCGGCGAGAGCGATGGTCGTCTTCGGCGAGGTGCTCGACGGCGCCGAGGCGGAGCGGGTCGGGCTGGTGTGGCGGTCGGTGGCCGACGACCAGCTGGCCGGCGCCGCCGGGGAGCTGGCGGCGAGGGCGGCGTGCGTACCAGGCGAGCTCGCCCGGCGCACCAAGGCGACGCTGGCCGACGTCGCCACCATCGACGACCACCCCGCCGCCGTCGAGCGCGAGCTCGAGACCCAGCTCTGGTCCATGACCCAGCCCGAGTTCGCCGAGCGCCTGGAGGCCCTCCGCCGCCGAATCTCCCGCTCCGGCTGACCGCCGGTCGGCGCACCTCGGGCCGAATGCGCACCCCTACTGCGCCGACCACGCCGCAGCTCGCGACGCCCCGGCCGCCGGGCGCACGCCCCGACGCCCCGACGCCCCGACGCCCCGGCCGGGTCAGCTGGCGGGGGCGGGGGCGGCGAGCCAGTCGCGCTCGAGCTCCTCGCGGCGCTCGACCCACTCCTCGGCGGTGAGCGCGTAGCGGACGTGGTCCTCCCACACCCCGTTGATCTCCAGGTACCGCTCGGCCACGCCCTCGGAGCGCAGCCCGAGCTTCTCCACCACCCGGCGGCTGGCCCGGTTGCGGGGGATGATGGCGATCTGGATGCGGTGCAGCCGCAGCTCTTCGAAGGCGAAGCGGGCCAGCACGATCAGCGACTCGGGCATGTAGCCGTGCCCGGCGGCCCGGCGGTCGATCCAGTAGCCGACGTACGCGCTCTGGAACGGCCCCCGGTGGACCGAGTTCAGGTTGATCTCACCCACGAACGCCCCGTCGACGAAGATCCCGAACCCGTAGCCCGACCCGAGCTGTCGCTCCCGCTGGCGGGCACTGCAGCGGACGGCGAAGGCGTCACGGTCGCGGGTGGTGTCCGGCTGGCCGACGATGCGCTGCGGCTCCCACGGCAGCAGCCAGTCGGCGCTGCTGAGCCGCACCTCGCTCCACGCCGGGAAGTCCGACAGCACCAGCGGCCGGAGCATGATCCGGCGCCCGAACAGGGTGGTCACGGCCGGCTCCCCCAGGTGGCGATCGGGTGGCGGCGCAGAGGCACGGGTCGCACTGTAGGGGAGCGTCCCGGGCTCGGCTCGGGCGGGGTCGGCGAGCGGCTGGGGGCGGCGTCGGCCGTCCTCAGCGCAGCTGGCTGAGGGCCAGCCCGTCGAGGATGTCGGCCTCGGAGACGACGATCTGATCGAGGGCGAAGGTCCGGAAGACGGCCACCAGGGCGCAGCAGCCGCCGACGATGGTGTCGACCCGTCCCGGTTCGAGGCCGGGGTTGTGGCGACGCTGCTCGCGATCCTCGGTGGCGAGGGTGCGGAACACGTCCTCGGCGGCGTCCTTGGTCAGCACGAAGTGGTGGACCCGGTCGCGGTCGTAGGTGGCCAGGCCCTGTTCGACCTGGGCCACCGAGCTGACGGTGCCGGCCAACCCCAGGACCGTGCGGGCCTCGGTCGACGCGGGTAGCAGGCGGAGCACGTCGTCGAGGTGGGTCTGGGTGAGCGAGATGGCGGCGGTCAGCTCCTCGGGCTGCGGCGGGTCGTGCTCGATGAACCGCTCGGTCAGCCGCACGCAGCCGACGTCGAGGGAGAGCGCACCCTCGACGGACTCCGTGCCCACCGCGAACTCGGTCGAGCCACCGCCGAGGTCGAAGACCAGGAAGGGACCGTCCGCCGGATCGAGGCCGGCGGTGGCGCCGGCGAAGCTCAGCCCGGCCTCCTCCTCGCCGGTCAGCAGCTCCGGGGTCGCGCCGACGGCGTCGTGGGCGGCGGCGAAGAACTCGTCGCGGTTGGCGGCGTCGCGCGCCGCCGAGGTGGCGGTGATCCGCACGCTGGTGGCGCCGAGGTCCTCGATCACCCGCTGGTAGTCGCGCAGCACGTCGACCGTCCGGCCGAACGCCTCGGGATCGAGCCGCCCGGTGCGATCGACCCCCTGGCCGAGGCGGGTGATGCGCATCTGCCGGTCGAGCTGCACCAGGCCGGCGTCGGCACCGGCCTCGGCTACCAGCAGGCGGGTGGAGTTGGTGCCGCAGTCGACGGCCGCGACCCGGTCGGCGGTCATCGAGCGCCCGTCTCGCCGGAGTCGAGGCGCTCCTGCACCCAGGCGCCGACGGGGTCGTCGCCACCGGCCAGCCACCAGGCGTAGTGGGCGTGGAGGCACTTGAGCCCTCGCCGGGTGCCACCGACCCCGCCGGTCGGCCTCGGCCCGACGTGCCCGGCCGGCAGCGCGGCATCGCGCTCGACGGCGTAGCGGCGGTGGGCGTCGGCGACCCGCTCGGCGGGGACCTCGGCCTCCGCCCGCCGCACCCCGCCGGCGCTCTCCAGCCTGCTGACCAGCGTCCGCTCGGGTTCGCCGACCAGCCAGTAGCGCGTCGGCATGGGGGTGCCGTCATCCAGCAGCGGAGCGTTCCGGATCACCACCGGGCCGCCGTCGGCGTGACGGAGGACGACGGTGAAGGGTCCGCCCGGCTCGCGGCCGAGCAGCTCGGCCACCAGCGCACGGTCGGTGGCACGGTCGGTGGCACGCTCGGCGGCGTCGTCGACGGCGGTGACCGGTTCGCCCACGGCCCCAGCCGACCACGGAGCGGCCGGCCGCGCCAACCCGGGCGGCCGCTCAGCGCTGGTAGGGCCAGACCTGGGGCAGGTGCAGCGGGCCGGTGGCGGCCGGGAGCACGGCGTAGGCGATCTCGCCGGGGCGGATCATGCCGTACTGGGCCCGGGCCTGGCGCTCGATCTCGGCGGGGGTCTGCAGGCGCGCGACCTGGGCGGACAGGTCGCGGTTCTGGCGCTCGAGGGTCTGGAGCTGCCGTTCGGCCGAGCCGATGCGCTGCTTCTGGTTCAGGTAGCTGCGGAACGGGGTGACGCTGACGACCAGCAGGCTCAGCACCGACACCACGCCGACGATGGCGGCGACGCGCCAGCCGACGCGGCGACGGCCGGGGTTGCGGCTCCGGGATCGCTCGGGGGTCCGCCGCCGGCTCACCCGGCGCCGCCCCGGGCGAGCGCGGCCGCGCCGCCGAAGGAGGCGGCCTCGCCGAGCTCCTCCTCGATCCGCAGGAGCTGGTTGTACTTGGCCACCCGGTCGCTGCGGGCCGGGGCCCCGGTCTTGATCTGCCCGCAGTTGGTGGCCACCGCCAGGTCGGCGATGGTGGTGTCCTCGGTCTCGCCGGAGCGGTGCGACATGACCGACGTGTAGCCCGAGCGGGTGGCCAGGGCGACGGTGTCGAGGGTCTCGGTGAGCGACCCGATCTGGTTGACCTTGATGAGGATCGAGTTGGCGACCCCGGCGTCGACGCCGCGCTGCAGCCGCTCGACGTTGGTGACGAACAGGTCGTCGCCGACGAGCTGCACCCGGTCGCCGAGGCGGGCGGTGAGCCCGGCCCAGGCGTCCCAGTCGTCCTCGGCCACGCCGTCCTCGATGGAGACGATCGGGTACCGGTCGCAGAGGTCGGCGTACATCTCGGCCATCTGCACCCCGCTCAGCTCCCGCCCCTCGCCGGCCAGCACGTAGCGACCGCCGCGGAACAGCTCGGACGAGGCCGGGTCGAGGGCGATGGCGATGTCGTCGCCGGGGGTGAAGCCGGCCGCCTCGATGGCCTGCACCAGCACCTGCACGGCCTCCTCGTTGGAGGCCAGGTCCGGGGCGAAGCCGCCCTCGTCGCCGACCGCGGTCGACAGGCCCCGGTCGGCCAGGACCTTCTTCAGCACGTGGTAGGTCTCGGTCCCCCAGCGCAGCGCCTCGGAGAAGCTGGCGGCGCCGACCGGCATGACCATGAACTCCTGCAGGTCGACGTTGTTGTCGGCGTGGACGCCCCCGTTCAGGACGTTCATCATCGGCACCGGCAGGGTGTGGGCGTTGGTGCCGCCCACGTAGCGGTACAGCGGCAGCTGCAGGTCGTCGGCGGCCGCCTTGGCGGCGGCCAGCGACACGCCGAGGATGGCGTTGGCGCCGACCCGGCCCTTGTTGTCGGTGCCGTCGGCGTCGCGCAGCGCCCGGTCGATGCCCCGCTGGTCGAAGGCGTCGAGCCCGGCCACCGCCTCGCGCAGGTCGCCGTTCACGAACCCGACCGCCCGGGTCACGCCCTTGCCCCCGTAGCGGTCGCCGCCGTCGCGCAGCTCGACCGCCTCGAACTGCCCGGTCGAGGCACCGGACGGGACCGCGGCGCGCCCGCCGGCCCCGCTCGACAGCACCACCTCGACCTCGACGGTGGGGTTGCCGCGCGAGTCGAGGATCTCCCGCCCGACGACGTGCTCGATGCTGGACATGTCCGGTTCGGCTCCCCCGAGGTGTCGGCCTGGGCCGCAGGCGGCCGGCCGGTGTGCTGGTGCGGCTGTGGTTCGTGTGACTGGTGTTGAAACGGTACACACCTGTGCCCGACGACACGGACCACCGTCCGCCCGGGCGGGCCGGTCCGCCCGTCGGCCGGTCAGCGGGCGCCGCGCTCGACGCGGCGGGCCTGGTCGGCCAGCCGGTCCGCCGCCACCCGCAGGGCCACCTCGGCGTCGACGCCCGCCGCCCGGGCGGCGCTGACCAGGCCGAGCAGCGCCTCACCGACCGCGTCGGGGCCGGCGACCGGGGTGGGTGCCACCGCCACCCCGACCGTGGCCGCCCGCTTCAGCACCTTGCCGGCGTAGGCCAGGCTCGGCAGCGCCGACGGGATGCCGTCGAGGGCGCTCGTGCGCCCCTTCTCGGCCCGCTTGCGGGCCTCCCAGCCCGACTCCGGGTCGTCGGGGTCGTAGCGCTCGCCGGCGAAGACGTGCGGATGGCGGGCGACCAGCTTGTCGTGGATGCCACGGGCCACGTCGGCCAGGTCGAAGCGGCCGGCCTCGGCGGCCAGCCGGGCGTGGAACACGACCTGGAAGAGCAGGTCGCCGAGCTCCTCCTCGACGTGGGCGTAGGCCTCGTCCACCGCTGGATCGCCGGCGACGCCCGCCACCCGGGGGTCGGGGGCGGTCTGCTCGGCCCGGTCGAGCTCGAGCAGCGCGTCGAGCACCTCGTAGCTCTCCTCCAGCAGGTGGCGGGTCAGGCTGGTGTGGGTCTGGGCCCGGTCCCAGGGGCACCGCTCGCGCAGCGTGACCATGAGCTGCTCCAGGGCGACCAGCTCGGCGCCGACGGGAGCGGCCAGACGGGGGACCCAGAGCGAGGTCAGGTGGTCGGGCTCGACCGATCGGTCGAGGTCCTCCCACGCCACCTCGACCACGGCCTCGTCGGGCAGGCCGAGGCGCTGCAGCACGGTCACCGGGGTCGGCGGCGGCGCCTCGACCGCCAGCTTGATGTCGGACAGCACCCGCCGGTTGTGGCAGTGGGCGACGAGCAGCGGGCCCCGCTCCCCGGCGGCCCGCTCGGCGAAGCGGTGCCCGTCGACCAGGCGGACGCCCTCCTCCAGCGGGTCGACGCCGAGGCGCACCCAGGCCAGGTCGACGAAGGACAGGCCGGCCACCACGTCGAGCTCGACCTCGCCCCGGGCGTCGGCCTCGGCGAGCAGGTCGACGGTGCGCTCGAGCACCCGGGGCGAGCCGGGCACCGCGTAGAGCACCTCGCCGTCGGCGGCGGCCCGGTCGATCAGCTCGGCGGCGATCTGCTCGTACACCTCGTCGAAGCGGTCGGCCCGCTCGTAGCGCTCGTCGAAGCTGCTGCCGGCCCCCACCGCGGCGGCGGCCGGGTGGCGGGTGGTGCGGAGGTACCGCCGCGCCGACGGGACCCGCTCGATGGCGGCGAGGGCGCCGGCGGTGAGCAGGTCGGGACCGGCCGGACCGAGGCCGACGGCGACGACCCGGCCGACGCCGGACGCCGGGCCGGTCGGGTCAGCCACCCGTCGTGGCGCCACCCGTGGTCGAGCCGCCCGTCGTCGAGCCGCCACCGGTGGTCGAGCCGCCCGTCGTCGAAGCGCCGCCGGTGGTCGAGGCGCCGGGCGAGCCGGACGGGGCGGGGGCCGGGGCCGGGGCCGGGGCCGTCGTGGTGGTGACCGAGCCCTTCGGGGGCGTCGGCGGGTCGACCTGGCCGGTCGTGGGGTTCCAGCGCCCGTAGATCGAGCTGACCTGGATGTCGGCCTTGGCCCAGAGCTTGCGCAGCACCGCCTCGGCGGCCTGGTTGCGCGCCGCCGAGTCCTGCTGGGTGGCGGTCGAGCTGATCTGCTGCTTCAGGGTGTCGGCCACCTGGTCGTAGGGAACGAGGCCCCGGCTCGTGATCTCGGCCACGAACACGCCCTGGGTCGTGTCGATCGGGGCGATGACCTGCCCGGTCTGGGCGTTGGCCAGCTCGGGGATGGTGATCGAGCTGGCCGAGGTGCACTGGGGTTGGCTCTCGACCTGCTGCGACGCGACCGGCGTCGCCGCCGTGACGAAGTCGGCCCCGCCGTCGACCTGCTGCTTCAGCGCGGTCGCGGTGGCGTCGTCGGGCACCGCCGCCGCCAGCAGGCACACCTGGTCCAGGGCGGTGGGGTTCTGGGTGAGGATCTGGGCGTACTGGGCCCGGGCCTGGGTGTCGAGCTCGGCGGCGGTGGGCGCCGGCGTGGTCGGGCCGGTGGCCCGTCCGAGCGCCTGCAGCTGGGCGTCGACGTCGATCTGCAGCTGCTTGAGGGCGGGGTCGCCGCAGGAGAGCGGCGTCTGGCCGGTGCTGGCGTTGCACACCTCGCCCTGGGCGCTCGACCTGTCGGCCGAGGTGACGGTGATCCTCCGCCGCGCCAGCTCCTGGGTGAGCAGCTCGTGGGAGATGTGCAGCGAGAGCAGCGAGTCGGCCACCTCGATCTTGTAGGTGTCCTTGCCCGCTCCGTCGAACTGGCCCGGCGCTCCGCTCTTGGCCGCCGCCGTGGAGAAGTTGGCCATGCCCGTGCGGATCAGCGACGGCGGGATCTCGTGACCGTTGACGGTGGCCGCTGCCTGCTCGAGCGGCTGGCACGCCGACGCCGCGATCACCGTGGCCGCGGCCAGCGCCACCGCCACGACCAGCCGGCGGGCTCGGCGCGACGAGGGCGGGGGCGTCGTGGGTGGTGACGGGGGCACGGGCACAGGATGCTACGCGGCCCCGACCGGCCGGGAATCGGCGCCGGGCGGCACCAGCTGGCGCAGCAGGTCGACGATGGCCCCGGCCAGATCGGGCGTCTTCGGGATCGGCAGCTGCAGCTGGCCGATGTCCTCCTTGTAGACGGCGCCCTTGAACAGCCGGCCGAGGCGGATCTGCTGGCTGGTCTTCAGCTTCAGCGGCGACAGGCGCGCGGTGAAGGCCGGGCCGGCGAAGGCCGGGCCCTTGGTGACGTTCACCTCGCGCAGCCCCAGGCGCACGCACTCGGCCCGCAGCCGGGCCACCTCGAGCAGGCGACCGGCCTCCTCGGGCACCGGCCCGTAGCGGTCCTCCCACTCGGTCCGGACGTCGTCGACCTCGGCCTCGGAGGTCACCGACGCCAGCCGCCGGTAGGCCTCGAGCCGCAGCTCCTCCTTGGGCACGTAGGTCGGCGGCAGGTTGGCGTCGAGGGGGAGGTCGAGCTTGACCTCGGCCGGTTCGCGCACCGGCTCGCCCTTCAGCTCGGCCACCGCCTCGTTCACCATCTGGCAGTAGAGGTCGTAGCCGACGGCCGCGATGTGGCCGCTCTGGCCGGTGCCGAGCAGGGTGCCGGCGCCGCGGATCTCGAGGTCGCGCATGGCGATGCGGAAGCCGCTGCCCAGCTCGGTCGACTCGCCGATGGTCTTCAGCCGCTCGTAGGCCTCCTCGGTGAGCACCTCGTCGCGGGGGTGGAACAGGTAGGCGTAGGCCCGCTGGCCGGCCCGGCCCACCCGGCCCCGGAGCTGGTGGAGCTGGCCCAGCCCGAGGCGGTCGGCGCGGTCGACCACCAGCGTGTTCACGGTGGGCATGTCGATGCCCGACTCGATGATGGTGGTGCACACCAGCACGTCGAAGGCGCCCTCCCAGAAGTCGAGCACCACCCGTTCGAGGGTGCCCTCGTCCATCTGGCCGTGGGCGACGGTGACCCGGGCCTCGGGCACCAGGTCGCGGACCTTGGCGGCCACGTCCTCGATGTCGCGCACCCGGTTGTGCACGAAGAAGACCTGGCCCTCGCGCAGCAGCTCGCGTCGGATCGCCTCGGCGATGGCGCGGTCGTCCTCCTCGCCGACGTAGGTGAGGATGGGCTGGCGCTCGGCCGGCGGGGTGTGCAGCAGGGTGAGGTCGCGGATGCCGGTGAGGCTCATCTCCAGGGTGCGGGGGATGGGCGTGGCGGTCAGGGTGAGCACGTCGACGTTCGACTTGAGCTGCTTGATCTGCTCCTTGTGGCTCACCCCGAAGCGCTGCTCCTCGTCGACCACCAGCAGGCCGAGGTCCTTGAACTGGATGTCGTCGGAGAGCAGCCGGTGGGTGCCGATCAGGCAGTCGACCTCACCCAGCCGCACCGCCTCGGCGACCCGGCGGGCCTGGGCGGCGGTGAGGAACCGGCTGAGCACCTCGACCCGGACCGGGTAGCCGGCGAAGCGGTCGCCGAAGGTCTGGAAGTGCTGCTGGGCCAGCAGGGTCGTGGGCACCAGCACCGCCACCTGCTTGCCGTCCTGGACGGCCTTGAACGCCGCCCGGATGGCCACCTCGGTCTTGCCGAACCCGACGTCGCCGCAGACCAGGCGGTCCATGGGCACGTCCTGCTCCATGTCGGCCTTGACGTCGGAGATGGCCTTCAGCTGGTCGGGCGTCTCCTTGTAGGGGAAGGCCTCCTCCAGCTCGTGCTGCCAGACGCTGTCCTCGGGGAAGGCGTGGCCCGGGCTGTGCAGCCGCTTCTGGTACAGCACGACCAGCTCCTGGGCGATGACCTCGACCTCGGCCCGGACCCTGGCCTTGGACTTCTGCCAGTCGCCGCCGTTCAGCCGCGAGAGGGTGGGTGACTCGCCGCCGGTGTAGTGGCGCACCGCGTCGATCTGGTCGGACGGGACGTAGAGGCGGTCGGCGCCGCGGTACTCGAGCAGCAGGTAGTCGCGGTCGACCCCGCCGATGGTGCGCTTGACCATGCCGGCATATCGAGCAACGCCATGAAGGTGGTGCACCACGTGGTCACCGGGCTTCAGGTCGTCGAAGTAGCCGGCCGCCTGGCGCTTGCGCGGCCGGGCCTGGCGGTGGGCCCGGCGGCGGCCGGTGACGTCGGCCTCGCCGAGCACCGCCAGCTTGGCGGCGGGGAGGATGCAGCCCCGCTCGATGGGCTGGACCACGACGTCGAGCTCGAGGCCATGGCCCCGCAGCAGCTCGGCCAGGCGGCCCGCCGACCCCTCGCCGTCGGCGCAGACCACCACCCGGTAGCCCTCGGCCAGCAGGCCGTGGAGCTGGCGCACCAGGGCGTCGCCGTCGCCGACCACCGGGTTCCAGCCCATGGCCTGGACCGTGGCGACCTCGGGCCCCTCGGGGGTCACGGTGACCGTCCACGCCGGGACCTCGGTGTGGGCCAGGATCCGATCGAAGGACAGGTGGAGCTGGGGGAGCTCCGACTCCTCGGGCACGTCCCAGGTCGTGCGGGCCAGGTGGGTGGCGAGGTCGGCCTCCTCGGCCAGGATGTCCGCCACCCGGTCCCGCATCCGCCGGGGCTCGACCAGCAGGACCAGCCCGTCCTCGGGGAGCAGGTCGACCACCACCCGCTCGCCGTCGACCAGCCACGGCAGCCACGACTCCATGCCGTCGAAGCTCTGGCCCTCGGCCAGCCGCTCCCACTGCTCGCGGCCCCACGGCTCGCTGGCCACCAGCTTCTCGGCCCGGGCCCGCACTTCCGGGGTGGGCAGCAGCTCGCGACAGGGGAACAGCGCGACCTGCTCGACCGGCGTCGTCGAGCGCTGGTCGGCCACCGAGAACTCGGTGAGGCGGTCGACCTCGTCGCCCCAGAGGTCGATGCGCACCGGCACCTCGTCGGTGGCGCCGAACACGTCGACGATCGAGCCCCGGACCGCCACCTCGCCCCGGTGCTCGACCTGGGCCTCGCGCCGGTACCCGGCGTCGACCAGCCACTGCACGATGTCGTCGCGGTCGCGCTGCTCACCGGGCCGCACGACCAGCGGCTCGGCCTCCTCGGCGTGGGGTCCGAGCCGCTGGACGAGGGCGCGGGCCGGGGCCACCACCACCGCCGGCAGGTGGTCGCCGCCCGCCCGCAGCCGCCACAGCACCCGGACCCGGCGGCCCATGGTCTCCACGCCGGGGCTCACCCGCTCGAACGGCAGCGTCTCCCACGCCGGGAACAGCTCGACCTCGTCACGACCCAGGTAGGCGGTCAGGTCCGCGGCCAACCGCTCGGCGTCGGCGGTGGTCGGCACGGCGACCACGACCGGCCTCCGCCGGGTGACCTGGCTCAGCGCCGCCACCACCAGGGCTCGGGCCGGCTCGGGCACCGCCAGCACCGCGCTCGACCGGCCGACCACCTGGGTCAGGGCCGGATCGGCGCGCACCAGCGCCGGGAGCTCGCTCACGCTCACGGTCACCGAGCCAACCTATCGGGGGTCGACGGGCGCTCCCGAGGCCGGGAACCCGACCGTCGGACCTTGCCATCCCGCCCGTGGGGCGCGACGGTCCCCTGCACGCTCAACTTCCCCCCGACCACGCCGAAGGAGGGCGCATGGAGCGGTTGGAACGATCGTGGGCCATGGCGAAGGCGTCGGCCCGGGTGCTGCGCAGCGACAAGGAGCTGGTGCTGCTGCCCATCTTCTCGATGGTGGCCAGCCTGGTGGCGGTGGCCTCCTTCGCCCTGCCCATCTGGGCGTCCCGGACCGAGACGGTCAACGGCTACCACCAGACCTCGACCTCGCTCGGCCCGGTCGGCTACGTGCTGCTCTTCGTGATGTACGTCGTGCTGGCCTACGTCACCATCTTCTTCAACACCGCCCTGATCAGCGCCGCCGACGAGCGGATGCGCGGCGGCGACCCGACCCTCGGCTCGGCGCTGCGGGCGGCGGTCTCCCGGGCCGGCGCCATCCTGCCCTGGGCCATCGTCAGCGCCACGGTGTCGATGATCATCCGCTCGCTCGAGAACCGGGCCGGTCTGCTCGGCCGCCTGGTGATCGGCTTCGTGGGGATGGCCTGGTCGGTGGTGACCTTCCTGGTGCTGCCCATCATCGTGTTCGAGGACCTGTCGGTCGGGAAGGCGATCAGCCGCTCGACGACCCTGTTCAAGAAGACCTGGGGCGAGAACATCATCGGCACCAGCGGCATCGGCCTGGTCACCTTCGTCGGCATGATCGTGGGCCTGCCGGTGCTGCTCGTCTGCCTCGCCACCAGGTTCGCCCCGACCGTCGTGTTCGGCATCGTGCTGTACGCCCTCTGGGTGCTGCTGCTCGTGGCCATCACCAGCGCCCTGACCGGGGTCTACTCGGTGGCGCTGTACCGCTACGCCGCCGACGGCGTCGCCCCGGGCGGGTTCAGCGACGACGACATGGCTCGGGCCTTCCGCCGGAAGGGCGGCGGCGGGTTCGCCGGCGGCCGCCGCCCGGCCGGTCGCAGCGAGCCGTTCACGGGCCAGCAGTGGGGCGCCGGCCAGCAGTGGGGTGCCGGTCAGGGCGGGTTCCAGCAGCCCCCGGCGCCGACCCCCGGCACCGGTGCCGGACCGGTCGGACCCGACGGCGGCCCGACCTGGGGTGCCCCGCCTCCGGCCCCGCCGACCCCGCCCGCCCCCGGCTGGGGCGCTCCCCCCGGACCGGACCAGTCGGGCTGGGGCGCACCCTCCGGCGAGCGCTGATCCGGCTGGCGCCGATCCGGCCTGCGGCCGGCCGGTCACGTGGTCAGGCGCCGGTGTCGGTGCGGTTGAAGCGGGTCATGGCCGGCTCGGTCCCCTCGGCCAGGATCAGCTCGACGGCGTCGGCCGCCTCCTCCACCACCACCGCCAGCTCGGCCGCCTCGGCCCTGCCCGGTCGCTTCAGCACGTGGTCGGCTCCGCTGGCCCGTCCCGGCGGCTTGCCGACGCCGATGCGCACCCGCACGAAGTCGTCGTCGTGGACGTGGGCCTTGATCGACCGCAGCCCGTTGTTGCCGGCCAGGCCGCCGCCGACCTTCACCTTCATCCGGCCGACCGGGAGGTCGAGCTCGTCGTGGACGACGACCAGCCGGTGCAGATCCTCGATGTCGTAGCGGCGGAGCAGGGCGGCCACCGCCAGACCCGAGTCGTTGTAGTAGGTGACCGGCACGGCGAGGGCGAGGCGGGCGCCGCCGACCCGGACCTCGTCGGTGGCCGCCCGCTGCTTGCCGGTGCGCAGGCGACCTCCGTGGCGCCCGGCCAGCAGCTCGACCACCGCCGCCCCGCAGTTGTGGCGCGTCCCGGCGTACTCGGCGCCCGGGTTCCCGAGCCCGACCGCCAGCAGGTCAGCCACGGCCGGGCCGGGGGACGGAGGACGCGGTCACGGTCGGCGCCGAGGGCACGGCCGGAGGTCGGGTCGGGGCCGGGACGGTCGGTGGCCCGGGGCCGGGTGCGAGCCGGGACGCGGCGGGATCAGCGGTCCTCGCCGGCGTCGCCGCCCTCGGAGCCCTCGCCGGCGCCGCCCTCGCCGCCCTCGCCCTCGCCGGCGGCGTCGAGCTCGGCCGCCTCGGCCTCGGCGGCCGCCAGCGCCTCCTCCGCCTCGGACTCGATGGTCGAGCGGGTGATGGTGGCGATGGCGACGGCCTCCTCGGGGTCGACCTCGGTGCTGACGCCGCTCGGCAGCGCGAGGTCGGCGACGCGCAGGTTGTCGCCCAGGGCCATGCCGGAGATGTCGACGGTGATCTCGTTCGGGATGTCCGACGGCTTGGCCTGCACCGCGAGGGCGAACAGGACGTGGTCGACCATGCCGTTCTCGCGGTGGACCTCCTCGGGCTCACCCTCGAGCACGATCGGGACCTCGACGGTGAGCATCTCGTCGGCGCGGATGCGCAGGAAGTCGACGTGGGTCACGGTGCCCCGGGTCGGGTGGCGCTGCAGCTCCTTGACGATCGAGAGCTGGTCGGAGCCGTCGACCTGCAGGGTGATCAGGGCGTTCAGCCCGGCGTCGGTCGTGAGGGCGGCCCGCAGGTCGTGCCACTCCACCGCCACCGGGACCGGGTCGGCGCCGAGGCCGTACACCACGGCGGGCACCTTGCCGTCGCTCAGCAGGCGCCGGGACGCTCTCGAGCCGGTGGGGCGGCCGGTCGCCGCCGGGAGGGTGATCTCAGCCATCGGGGTCTCCTACTTCTGAGCTCGCGTCGGAACGCAGTCGGTTGTCGAAACGGCCGTCCAGCCTACGAGCTCCCCCTCCCCCGCCCCGAATCGCCCCTCCCCCCATCGTCAACGATCTCGGGACAAGGAGCGCGTGGACACGCGCCCCTTGTCCCGAGATGCCGGGGTGGGAGGGGGCGGGCCCAGGCGGCGGGCGATCTGTGCGGCGACGCGCTGGGGGCGGCGGATGACGTCGTTCCAGGTGAACCTCAGGACCGTCCAGCCGAGGGCCACCAGGCGGTTCTGACGGTCGAGATCCCGCTGGAGCGCGCCCGCCGTGCTGTGGCTGTGGAGCCCGTCGACCTCGACCACGAGCATCGCTTCCGGCCAGGCGGCGTCGACCCGGGCGACGAAGGCCGACCCGTCACGGACCACCAGCTGGTGGACCGGACGAGGCAGACCGACCCGATCGACCAGTCGGGCCAGAGCGATCTCGAGGGCGCTGTCGGGCGGGGCGTCGCCGAGCAGCCAGTCCTCGAGGCAGGCGCGGAGCGTGGCGATCCCGGTCCGACCTTGGCGACCGTACGCATCGACGAAGGCGATCAGCCGGGCGATGGTCGTCCGGCGGTCGATGACCGCCCGCTCCACCGCCTCGTCGACCGCTCGTCGCGAGGTGACCGCCCCCAGGTCGGCCAACGTGCGATCGATCGTCGTGGATGGCACGCCGTCGACGACGCGCACGTGGGCGTCGGCCAGCCAGGTGGTGCGGTGGACGACGACGCCCCCCAGGCGCGGACGGCGGCCGTGCGGTGCGAGCACCTCCACGACCCCACCCCACCTCGTCGACAGCCCCAGGTGGTTCGCCGCCGATCGGTGCGACAGCGCCGCATCGGGCCCGGCGGCCTTCACCGCGGCGACCAACTGCCGCCGATGATCGAGCTCGAGCGCCGCCGGGACGTAGACGCCGGGGTGGATCTGAGGCGACCGACTCGTAGCTCGTGATCGACGGCGTCGAGCGGGAGCCCGAGTCGACGGAGCTCCTCCCGCTCGGCCACACCGCCGAGTCGCCCGACCGCTTCGTGGACGTGAACGCTGCGGAGCACTGCGTCGCTCCTCCCTTCCGGGCCTCGCCGGCCCGGACACCGGCTTCTCGGGACGAGGAGCGCGTGGACACGCGGCCAGAGTCCCGAGAAACGCTCTGGTTGGAGGGGAAGGTGCCGGGGAAGGGGCGGGCGGCGGCGGGGCTACTTCTGGTTCTCGCCGTCGAACTGCTCGCTCACCGAGTGGTCGTCGAACACGGCCTTGATGGCGGTGGCGAAGATGCCGGCCACCGACAGCACCACGATCTTGTCGATCTGCTTCTCCGGCGGGAGGGGCAGGGTGTCGGTGAGCACCATCTTGCTGATCTTGGAGTTCTTGATGCGGTCGATGGCCGGGTCCGAGAGCACGCCGTGGGTCGCCATGGCCCACACGTCGGTGGCACCCTGCTCGACCAGCAGGTCGGCGGCGGCGACGATCGTGCCGGCGGTGTCGATCATGTCGTCGAGCAGCACGCAGCAGCGGCCCTCCACGTCACCGATGACGTTGGCCGCGACCACGGTGTTGGCGACGCCCCGGGGCCGGAACTTGTTCACGAAGGCCAGGTCGGCACCGAGCGCCGAGGAGAAGCGCTTGGCCGCCTTCACCCCGCCGGCGTCGGGCGCCACGATGACCAGGTCGTCCTCCCCGTTCTGGCGCAGGTAGTCGAGCAGGATCGGCATGGCCACCAGGTGGTCGACGGGCATGTCGAAGAAGCCCTGGATCTGGCCGGTGTGCAGGTCGATCGACACGACCCGGTCGGCGCCGGCGGCGGTGAGCAGGTCGGCGACCAGCTTGGCCGTGATGGGTTCGCGGCCCTCGGCCTTGCGGTCCTGGCGGGCGTAGCCGTAGCAGGGGCAGACGGCGGTGATGCGCTCGGCCGACGCCCGCTTGGCGGCGTCGATCATGATGAGCTGCTCCATGAGGGCGTCGTTGACGTTGATGCCCCCGTGGGTCTGGATGATGAAGACGTCGGCCCCGCGGATCGACTCGGCGAAGCGGCAGTGCATCTCGCCGTTGGCGAACTGGCGGAGGTTCGGCTCGCCGAGCGGGACGTGCAGCTCGGCGGCGATCTTCTCGGCCAGCTCGGGATGGGCCGTACCCGAGTACAGGTAGAGCTTCTTGGTGCTGGTCGTCTCGATCGGCGAACCGGCGGCGGTGTCCAAGGGCGGGCTCCCAGACTCGGGCGGGCTGCGGCGACCCGCGCTCGGGAGCCCTCAGGCCCCTCGTGCAGTGTAGAACGCGCCGGTGACCACCCCTTCGGGAATCGCCGCACCCGGTTCGAGCACGGCGTAGGGGCCGACCCGGGCCTCGGCGCCGACCTCCGCGTCGCGCCCGGTGGTCCGCTCCATGACCACACCGGCACCGACGATGCAGTCGGTCAGCCGGGTGCCCGGGCCGAGCTCCACGCCCTCGCCGACGACCGTCCGTCCCTGCAGGACCACCCCGGGGAAGAGGGTGACGTCGGGGGCCAGCGACACCGTGGCATCGACGTAGGTGCGGTCGGGGTCGATCATGGTGACCCCGCGCCGCAACCACTCGGTGTTGGTGCGGCGCCGCAGCTCGGCCTCGGCGGCGGCCAGCTGGACCCGGTCGTTGACGCCCTGGGTCTCGGCCGGGTCGCCGACCCGGAACGCCCCCACGCCGTAGCCGGCGTCGTGCAGCACCGAGACCACGTCGGTCAGGTAGTACTCGCCCTGGCTGTTCTCCGGGCTGAGGCGACGCAGGGCCGGGGCCAGGACGCTGCGGCGGAAGCAGTAGATCGACGTGTTCATCTCGTTGATGGCGAGCTGCTCGGGGGTGGCGTCCCGGTGCTCGACGATGCCCGACACCCGACCGTCGCGACCCCGCACCACCCGTCCGTAGCCGGTCGGGTCCTCGACCAGGGCGGTCAGCACCGTGCAGGCGTCGCCGCTCTGGCGGTGGTGCTCGACCAGGCTGGCGACGGTGGCCGACCGCAGCAACGGGGTGTCACCGGGCAGGACCAGCACGTCATCGTGGTCGAAGTCGTCGTCGGGGAAGGCGGTGAGCCCCACGCTGACCGCGTCGCCCGTCCCCCGCTGCACGTGCTGTTCGACGAAGTCGAGCAGCAGGTCGGGCTCCTCGTTCTGCAGCTTCTTGGTCACCCGCTCGGCGCCGTGGCCCACGACCACCACGACCCGGCCGACGCTGCAGTCGACCAACGAGTCGAGCACGTACAGCAGCATCGCCCGACCGGCCAGCAGGTGCAGCGGCTTGGGCCGGGCCGACCGCATGCGGGTGCCCTCCCCGGCGGCGAGCACCATGGCGGACAACGGGCGATCGGCCATCCCTCCGGTCTAACAGCCCGGTCCTCGCGGTCGCGTGAACGAGCGAGACCCGCCATCGGCGAAGCCAGGGCCCGGCGAGGCCCGGCCGAGCTGGGCCGAAGCCAACACCGCTCGGGGGGCAGGACTCGAACCTGCGACATCCGGCTCCAAAGGCCGGCGTTCTGCCAACTGAACTACCCCCGACTGGGTGCGGGCCACGTTAGGCGGCGCCGTCGACGGCCCCCCGTGGCCCGTCGGCGGGCCATTTTCGTGATCGGGAGGGGCCACCGCTAGGTTGGGAAACCTCATGGGTTCGTTGATCAAGAAGCGCCGCAAGCGCATGCGGAAGAAGAAGCACAAGAAGATGCTGAAGCGCACACGCTGGCAGCGCCGCGCCGGCAAGTAGCCACCGGGCGCCGCCGGCCACCGCCGGAGCCGGGCCCGAATCCGACCGACGACCGCCCTCCGGGGCGGTCGCTCCGCGTCCGGCCCCGCTCGGCGGGGCGTCGGGCTCGTGGTGGGGCGGCCGGCGCCGACCCTGGGGTCCTCGCACCGCTCGTCAGCCGGTCCAGCCGGCGGGCACGGTGCGCACGACGACCCGACCCGGGCCGGGGTGGGCGCCCTCGACGAACCAGGTGCTGCCGCTGCCCGCCAGGATCGGCGCCGCCCCCGACGCCTCGGCCAGCTCGTCGCGCCACCGGCCCAGCTCGGGGGCGACCCGCAGGGCGGCGGGCTCCAGGTCGTTGGCCCCGTCGCCGGACGGACCGCCGAGCTCGTCCCAGGCCCGGTACACCGCCGGCGTGGAGCACCCGATCGGCGGCGTGAGCAGGGTGTAGGTCCGGGGCTGGAACGCCAGCGCCTCGACCTGCTCGCCGATGCCGGTGACCCTGGCCCGGCCACCCTCGACGCAGAAGGGCACGTCGGCGCCGAGCCGGGCCGCCCGTGCCAGGTCCGTGGAACCGGCCCAGCGCAGCACCGCAGCGGCATCGGCGGAGCCACCGCCGAGGCCGGCGCCGGCGGGGATCCGCTTCACCAGGCGGACCGCCGCCCGGCGCTCGACCAGGGCGAGGGCCCGGCGCACGAGGTTGCCGTCACCGCCCGGCACCGTCGACCCGCCGTCACCCCCGACCGCCCTCGCCTCGACGGTCAGCCCGTCGCCCTCGGTCAGGTGCAGCTCGTCGGCCAGGTCGACGGTGACCATCTCGACGTCGAGCAGGTGGTAGCCGTCGGGGCGCACCCCCACCACCCGGAGCGACACGGTCAGCTTGGCCGGGGCGAGCAGCGTGGCCGGCAGCTCGGGGTCGGGCACCGGGCGACCCTACGACGGGGGCCTCCGCTCGTTCCCGAGGCCCCGCCGATGGCGTCGTCCGAGCGACCGCCGTCGCGACGGGCGGGCCCGCGCGAGCCTGACCGGTCGATGAGGCCGCGGTGAGCTCGACCTACGGGGACGTCGACGCCAGCGCCGACCCGGTCAGCGCGGTGGAGCACCAGGTCGCCATGGCGGCCTGGCCCGCCGTCCAGCGCTACCGGGCCCACCTGGCCGACCGCCTCGCCGGGGTCGGAGGGCTGGTGGTCGACATCGGCTGCGGACCGGGCACCGGCCTCGACCTGCTCGGGGGTGACCCGCGCTCCCAACGAGACGGTGGCCGGGTCGTCGGCGTCGACCGCTCGGCGACGATGTGCGCGGCGACGGCCGAGCGGGGCTGGCCCGTCTGCCGCGCCGACGCCGGACGGCTGCCGCTGCGGTCGGCGTCGGTCGGCGCCGTCGCCGCCGACCGGGTCCTGCAGCACCTGGCCGATCCGGACGCCGCGCTGGCGGAGTGGTGGCGGGTGCTCGCCCCACGGGGCCGGTTGGTGGTCGCCGACCCGGACCAGGAGTCGCTCGTGATCCAGGTCGAGGGCATCGAGCAGGCCCTGGGCGACCGGGTGAAGGCGTTGCGGCGCGACGTCGGCTATCGGAACGGCCGCCTGGCGTCGGCCCTGCCCGCCCGGCTCGACCGGCTCGGGGCGGTCGAGGTCGAGATCGAGGGCTTCCCGCTGGTCGTGCGCTCGCCCGACCTCGCCCCCTTCGGCCTGGCGGGGTGGCCTCGGCTCTGGCGCGACGAGGGCGGGTTCACCGACGACGAGATCGAGCGGTGGGAGCACGCCCTCGACGGCGACGGCCGCTTCGTCTACGCGGTCACCCTGTTCGTGGTGTCGGCGACCCGTCGGTGACCGGCGGCGCCGACGCACCGGCGGTCGCTCGGGCCAGCGCCGCCCACTGCTCGAGGTCGAGCTCCTCGGCCCGGCGGGTGGGCTCGACGCCGGCCTCGGCGAACTGGTCGGGCCCGACCCGTCCGGCGAGGGCCCGGCGGAGCATCTTGCGGCGCTGGTTGAAGCCGGTGTCGACCAGGGCGAACAGGGTGGCCGGGTCGGCCTCGACCGCCGGCCGCGGGTGGCGCACCACCTCGACCAGGGCCGAGGTCACCTTGGGCCGGGGCAGGAACACCTCGGGCGACACCCGCCCGACGACGCGGGCCCGGGCCCGGTAGGCGACCTTCACCGACGGGATGCCGTAGGCGGCGTCGCCGGGGCCGGCGGCCAGCCGCTCCCCGACCTCCCGCTGCACCATCACCAGCATGCGGTCGATGGCGGGCACCTCGGCGAGCAGGTCGAGCACCAGGGGGGTCGCCACGTTGTAGGGGAGGTTGGCGACGAGCTGCCAGCGGTGCGCCCCGAGGACCGAGGACCAGTCGAGCCGCAGGGCGTCGCCCTCGACCACCCGCACCGAACCCGGCCCCTCGGCCCCCCGGTCCCCCACCACCGACCGCAGCACCGGGATCAGGTGTCGGTCCACCTCGACCGCCACCACCTCGGCGCCGGCCTCGGCCAGGGCCAGGGTGAGCGAGCCCAGCCCGGCGCCCACCTCGACGACCCGGTCGCCGGGCCCGACGCCGGCCAGCCGCACGATGCGGCGCACCGTGTTCGGGTCGACGACGAAGTTCTGCCCCAGCGCCCGGCTCGGTCCCAGGTCGTGGGCGTCGAGCAGGTCGACCACCTGGCGGCGGGTGAGGGTCACGGCCGCCAGTCTCGCCGCCGGCCCGCCCGCCGACCGTGCCCGGACGCGCCGGTGCCCACCCGGGGGGGAGGGTGGGCACCGGAGAGGGGGGCGGGTTGGGGTGGACGGGGTGGTCAGCCGACCCGCTGGATGGTGAGGGTCTGGCGACCGAAGGCGTCGGCGTCCGAGCAGCTCGAGAAGTAGATGTCGAAGTCCGAGCCGCTGCCGATGCGATCGTTGACCGTGTAGGTGGAGCCGGAGCCGAGCACCTGCCAGGTGGACCCGAGCGGGGCGGCGTTCATGGCGACGCCTCCCTCGTGGGCCGACTCACCCGAGGCGGTGGTGCCACCGCCGCAGTAGCCGGTGGCCGAGACGGTCATGGTCTCGCCGCCTCCACCACCGCTGCCGCTCGACGGGGCCGGGGCCGGGGCCTCGGTCGTGGGCGGCTCCGTGGTCGGGGGCTGGGTGGTCGGCGGCTCGGTGGGAGGCACCGTGGTCGGCGGCTGGGTCGTGGGCGGCGGCGGGGGCGGCGGGGGTGTCGTCGGCGCCGTGGTGTCGGCCACGTTGGCCGGGTGGGTGGCGTCGACCTGGACCGACGCGGCGGTGATGGGGCTCCTGGCGCTGGCCAACACCGTCTGGGGGGCGGGCTTGGCGGCCGAGTCACTGCCGCCGGCGAAGGCGAGCACGGTGGGCACGGCGACGACCACCGCCAGGGACGCCAGCGCCAGCAGGGGCCGACGCGAACGGGAGGAGGTGGCCACGTACGGCCTGTCCTGTCTGTCAGTCTTCATGGCGAAGACGTTACGAGTGGCCGTAACCCAAACGCAACGTATTCGTGTCCAAGTTCACAAACGCTCGCGCGTGGCTAACTTCTCACGCAACGTGGTCGATCAACGACGCCCGTGCCGGCGGAGGGATCAGTCGAGGGCGTAGACCCGGGCGGCGTTCTCCCAGGTCAGCGCGGCCAGGTCGACCGCCGGGACCCCCCGCACCTCGGCCAGCTTCTCCCCCACCACCGACACCCAGACCGGCCGGTTGGGCCGACCGCGGTGGGGCACCGGGGCGAGGAAGGGGGCGTCGGTCTCGACCAGCAGCCGGTCGGCCGGGCAGGCCTCGGCGGCGGCGCGGACCTCCGGCGCCGAGGGGAAGGTGGCGATGCCGGAGAAGGAGAGCAGGGCGCCGCGTTCGAGGCAACGGTCCGCCTCGGCAGGGCCGCCGGTGAAGCAGTGGAAGACGGTGCGGGCCGGCACGCCCACCTCGTCGAGCACCGAGAAGGTGTCGTCCCAGGCCTCGCGGGTGTGGATCATCAGCGGCAGGTCGTGGCGGTGGGCCAGCTCGACCTGGGCGGCGAACACCGCCCGCTGGGCGTCGCGGGGCGAGTGGTCGTAGTGGTAGTCGAGACCGCACTCGCCGACCGCCACGACCCCGGGCCGGTCGAGGAGCGCCTCGAGCCCCGCGATGCCGCCGGCGGCGTCGTGGGGGTGGACGCCGGCGGTCGCCCACACCCCGTCGCGGTCGGCGGCGATGGCGATGGCCTGCTCGGAGGAGGCCACGTCGGTGCCGACCACGATCAGCCGCTCGACGCCGGCCTCGGCCGCCTCACCGATGGCGGCGTCGGCGCCGTCGGGGTCGAGGTGGCAGTGGTTGTCGATCCAGCGGGGCCGGTCCGTCCCCGGACGGGTCGCGGTCACGAGGCCAGCCGGGGGAAGAGGGGCGGTCCCTTCTCGACCAGGGAGCCGGCCGGGTAGCCGCCCCACCGGGCCGCCGTCGGGAGGCGCTGGTCGTCGGGCGAGCCGTCGAGGCCGATGCGCCGCCAGACCTCGGCGGCCGCACCCGGGATGGCCGGGGAGGCCAGCACCGCGACGATGCGCAGCACCTCGAGCGCGTCGCCGAGCACCGCGTCGACCTCGGGCCCGGGCTCGAGCTTCCACGGCTCGGCGTCCTCGAGGAAGCCGTTGGTGTCGCGCAGCAGCCGCCAGGTGGCGTCGAGCGCGACCGACGGCTGGACGGCGCCCCAGGCGGCGGTCGCCTCGACGAGCGCCTGGGCGGCGGCCTCGGCCAGCGGGCTGTCGGGCCGGGGCGCCGGACCACGCCCGTCGCACTTCTTGGCCACCACCGTGGACACCCGCGACAGCAGGTTGCCGAGGGTGTTGGCCAGGTCGGTGTTGTAGCGGACGACGATGTCCTCGTGGCTGAAGTCGCCGTCGGGCCCGTAGGAGCTCCCCCGCAGGAAGTACCAGCGGGTGCCGTCGACGCCGAAGTCGTCGACCAGCTGGGCCGGTGAGATCTGGTTGAGCGACGTCTTGGACATCTTCTCGCCGCCGACCAGCAGGAACCCGTGGACGTGGAGGCGGTGCGGCGGCGGCTCGCCCGCCGCCAGGAGCAGCGCCGGCCAGTACACGCAGTGGAAGCGGAGGATGTCCTTGCCGAGCAGGTGGTGGACGTGGGGCCACCACCTCTCGTACCGCTCGGGGTCGGTGCCGTACCCGATGGCGGTGACGTAGTTGATGAGCGCGTCGTACCAGACGTAGAAGACGTGGTCGGGGTCCCAGGGCACCTCGACGCCCCAGTCGAGCGAGGACCGGGTGATGGAGACGTCGTCGAGGCCCTGGCGGACGATGCCGAGCGCCTCGTTCCGCTTGCCGACGGGGTGGACGGCATCGCTGTCGGCCAGCCAGCGCTCGAGCGGCTCGGCGAAGGCGGACAGCCGGAAGAACCAGTTGTCCTCCTCGAGCCACTCGACCGGCCGGTGGTGGATGGGGCACAGGCCCGGCTCGCCCTCGGCCACGCCCTCGACGATCAGCTCGCTCTCGGCGTAGTAGCCCTCGCAGCTGACGCAGTACCAGCCCTGGTAGGTGCCCCGCTCGATGAAGCCGTTGTCCTTGGCCCGGGTGAGCAGGGCCTGCACCGAGCGGTGGTGGCGGGGCTCGGTGGTGCGGATGAAGTCGTCCGGCTCGACGCCGAGCAGCTTCCAGGCCTCCTGGTAGCGGGCCGAGGTCCGGTCGGCCTGCTCCTGGGGGCTGACGCCGTTGGCCTCGGCGGAGCGCAGCACCTTGAGGCCGTGCTCGTCGGTGCCGGTGAGGAAGAAGGTGTCGTCGCCGAGCAAGCGGTGCCAGCGGGCCAGGGCGTCGGCGGTGACGGTCGGGTAGGCGTGGCCGATGTGGGGCGCGTCGTTGACGTAGTAGATCGGCGTCGTGACGTAGAACCGGCCGGGCACCGGGTCACCCTACCCAGCGACCTTCCGGACCCTGGGAGGCGATTCGGCCCCCGCCGGCGCCCCGTCGCGCAGGTCGGCGACGGCGTCGAGCTGCTTCTGCAGGGCCCGGCGGCGGGGCCCGGCGAGGTCGTCGAAGGCCCGGTGGGCGCCGTCGAGGCGCTTGCCGACGACCTCGACCTGGGCCACGAACCGGTCCCACTGGTCGGCGAAGCCGGCCAGGCAGGCCAGCACCTCGTCGGAGGTCTGGGCCAGGGCGGCGGACTCGGCCGCGTGGCGCACCACGGCGAGCACGGCGAACAGGGTGAAGGGCGAGCACAGCACCACCCGCTGGGACAGGGCGAGGTCGACCAGCTCGGGGTCGTGCTCGTGCATGAAGCCGTAGACCGCCTCGTTCGGCACGAACAGCAGGACGTAGCCGAGGGTGGTCTCGCGGTCGGCGTAGCCCCGGCCGGTGATCTCGCCGATGCGGGCCCGCACGTCGCGGGAGAAGGCGGACTCGGCCGCCCGTCGCTCGGCCGGGGTGGCGGCGTCGACGGCGCGCAGGTAGTTGGCCACCGGGAACTTCACGTCCATGTGCAGCTGGCGCCCGCCGGGGAGGAGGAAGGTGACGTCGGGGACGCTGCCGTTGGGCAGACGGTGCTGGCGGTGGTAGCTCACGCCCTCGACCAGGCCGGCCAGGCGGAGCACGTCGTCGGCCATGCGCTCGCCCCACCGGCCCCGGGCGGTGGGGTTGGCCAGGGCGTCGCGCAGCTGACCGGCGGTGGTGGCCAGCGCGGCGGTGGACCGGGCCGCCTCGGCCAGGCCGGCGGCCAGCTCGCCCTGGTGGCGGGCGCCCTCGCGCCGCCACCCCGCCACCGCGTCGGTGACCCGCCGCAGCTCGGCGTGCACCGCGTCGAACTGGACGTCGACGGCCTGGCTGCGCAGCTCGGCCTCGCCCGCGTCGGCCGAGCCCCGGGCCACCAGCGCCCGACGGACCAGCACCGGGACGACGAGGGCCACGCCGACCACCGCGACCAGCGCGGCGAGGAGGGCGGCGGCGAGCAGCTCCACGGCGGTCGTCTCCGGCTGCCCGGCCTCAGCCCGCCTGCGCCCGCTGGGCGGCGGTGACGGCGACGTGGTGGCGGTGGCAGAGGGTCTCGAGACCGTCGAGGTGGTGGTGGCAGCCCGAGCCGTAGCCCGCCCCCCGGCGGGGTTCGACGTGGTTGACCTCGACCGAGCAGGCCAGGACCAGCTCGGCCCAGGCCGGCGACGCGAACAGGGTGGCGGCCTCGACCGCGCCCATCGGCACGACCGCCCGCAGGAACCAGCGGGCGACCTGCACGTCGTCGGGGCCGACCCCGCAGCGGACGCAGCGGTGGTCGTCGCGGGCCAGCGCGGCGGCCCGGGCCCGGTCCCACCAGTGGTTCTCGCGGTACCGGTCCTCGCACGGGTTGCCGCACCAAGGGTGGCCAGGAGCGCACGGACCGTCGCACCAGCGGCAGCGATCGGCCCGGCCCGACCACTGCGAGCGGTCGCAGCGACCCGCCTGGTGCAGGTAGCGAACGTCTGTGCGGTCCCGGGCCATCGACACGAGTGTGCCGAGGGGGTGTGACAGGTTTCGGTGATGGTGGGGTGGAGGCGACCCGGGTGCGGGTCGGCGGGGCCGGGCCCGCCGGCGAGGGAGGACGGGCGGCTCAGACCTCGGGGGGCTTCACCCCCGGCCGCCGCACCAGGGCCAGGCTGCCGTTGGGGTCGTCGGGGTCGAGCAGGAGCTGGACGGGCAGGTCGTGGGGCAGGCCGTCGTCGTCGACCTCGATGACGATGGTCTCCTGGTCCTTCGGCTCGAAGACCTCCTGCAGCCCGAGCGCCATGCCCTGCATCACCGCACCGAGGGCGGTGCGGCGGCTCCAGCTCGTCAGCCGGGACGCGAAGGCCGGGGCCTCGGCCACGTGCGCGGCGTCCTCGGCGTGCAGCACGGACCGGCGCTCGCCCCAGCGCTCGACCCGGTGGACGGTCTCCTCGTCGTACCAGCCGTCGAGGTCGTCGAGCGGGTCGGGGTCCGGCTCTCCGCCCCCGGCGCCGTGCTCGGACCGATCACTCACCCCCTCACCCTACGACCGCGCCCACCGCCCCCGCCCACCCACCCCGCCCACCGCCACCGGACCGACGGCCGGGTCGACCACCCGCGGCCGCCTCAGGTGCGCCGGTACCGGACCTCGGTCACGGTGAGGTCCGGGAAGGGGCGGACCGCCACCGCCCCGTCAGCCTCCCAGCCCTGCGACTCGTAGAACGCCCGGGCCCGCCGGTTGCGGTCGACCACCCACAGCCGGAGGTCGGTCAGGCCCATCTCACCCAAGTGCTCGACCCCGGCCGCCAGCAGCGCGGCCCCCCACCCGCGCCGGAAGCCGCTCGGGTCGACGTAGAGCGAGCACACCTGACCTCCGTGGTCACCGGTCGGGTCGGCGACGTCGTCGCCGCGCTCCCCGCCGGCCTCGCGGTACGGACCGACGTCGCAGAACCCGTGGACCTCGCCCGGGCGCCCGAGCACCAGCAGCCGGTGGCGGCGCGACGGCGGCCAGGCGGCCCGCTGCGACCACCACGCCGCCGACGGGTGCACCTCGGCCCGGTGGTCGAGGAAGTCGTCGTCGACCACGCCGCGGTAGCCGACCTGCCACGACCGCCACTTCACCGCCGCCGCCGCCGTGCCGTCGGCCTCGACCGCGGCGCGCACCGGGGGCACGTCGCCGTCGGGCGCCACCTCGGCGAACGGCGGGGGGAGCGACAGCCCGAACCGGCGGCGGACCAGCCGGGCGGCCGACCGGTCGGCGTCCGACGGCGGGTCGGGGAAGCTGCGACGGACGAGGGCGAGCAGCTCCTCGCTCGGATCCTGGATCACCGGGCGTCGACCGCCGCCCGGTACGCCCGCCGTCGCGGCACGCCCAGCTCGTCCGCCACCCGGTCGGCGGCGTCGCGCACGCTGAGCCCGTCGGTCAGGGCCGCCCGGGCGGCGGCCGCGACCTCGGCGTCGGTCGCCGCCGGCCGGTCGGGCGCCCCCTGCAGCACCACCACCACCTCACCCCGCGGCGCGCTCGCCGCGCACCACTCGCGAGCGGCGTCGAGGGAGCCGCGGAACCACTCCTCGTGCAGCTTGGTCAGCTCGCGCGCCACCACCACGCGCCGGTCGCCGCCGCAGATCGCGGCCAGGTCGTCGAGGGTCCGGACCAGCCGGTGGGGCGCCTCGTAGAGCACCACGGTGCGGGGCTCGGCCGACACCTCGGCCAGCCGCTGCGAGCGGCCGGAGCCCTTGCGGGGCAGGAAGCCCTCGAAGGCGAAGCGACCGGTGGGGAGTCCGCTGCCGACCAGGGCGGCGACGCCGGCGGAGGGGCCCGGCACCACCTCCACCCGGTGTCCCGCCGCCACCGCGGCCGCCACCAGCTCCTGCCCCGGGTCGGACAGGCCGGGCAGGCCGGCGTCGCTCACCAACGCCACCCGCGCGCCGGTGGCCAGGCGACGGAGGACGCCGGCGGTGGCCCGCGACTCGGTGTGGTCGTTGACCACCACCAGCCGGTCGTGGGCCACGCCGGCGTGCTGGAGCAGCCGGCCGGTGCGACGGGCGTCCTCGCAGCAGATGACGTCCGCCGCCACGAGGGCCTCGACGGCGCGCGACGAGAGGTCGCCGAGGTTGCCGATGGGCGTCGCCACCAGCACCAGGACGCCCCCGCCGGCCGGCACCCCGGCGCGCCCGTCGTCGGCCGGCTCCGTCACCCGCCCACCCCCGGGACGCGGCCGACGGACACGACCGAGCCGACGCCGAGGCCCCAACGTCCGAAGGCGCCGGCCTCGGCCTCGATCACGCGACGGGCCCGCAGGACGGTCGGACCGAGTCGCCACGGGCGCAGCATCGCCGTGCGCAGGACCACCCCGTCAGCGTCGCAGAAGGCCACGTCGAGGGCGAAGCGCATGCCGGCGGTGTGGACGCTGCGGCACGGTTCGAGCACGACGGCGCCCTCGACCCCGTCGCGCCCCAGCAGGCCCCGCCCACGGGCCCGGCGCGACCGGAGCACCGCCACCGGGGCGACGGCGCGCCCGTCGACAACCAGGCGCGTGGCGGCCGAGCCGATGCGATCCGCTCCGTGCGGGCCCGTCGTTCCGGCCGGTCGACGCGGACGCGCTAGTCGGTCTCGGGCGAGCGCCCCACGGCGTCGACCCACGGCCGGAGCCGCACGTCGTCGGCCGCCACCTCGTCGGACACGTCGTCCGGATCGACCTGGGTCACCGGCAGGTCGACCTCCCGGTCGAGCCGCTTCACGCGGTGCTTGTCGGACCACTTCTTCAGGCCCTTCGACCCCTGCACCACCATGATCTCGTCGATGTCGCCGCGGCCCTGCAGGATCTCGGCGATCACGTCGGCGGCGTCGCTGAGGCGGGTGACCTCGCCGTTCACCTCGACGCCGAGCGACGCCACCAGCTCGGTCAGCAGGCTCAACCGCTTGACCGCGTCCTCCTCGACCTGACCGGTGCTCCAGGTCCCGCCCTGGTTCGGCAGCCGCTCGGGGACGATCACGTGGAACGAGACGGGACCCTGGTCGAGCCGGTCGATCATCGCCTTGCCGAGCGCCGCGCCCCCGACGGTCGAGATGGCCACCACCAGCACGGTGGACGGGTCGGCGTTCGAGTCGCTCATCACGGTCCCTTCGGTTCGGGTGATCCGGGGGCGTCCGGTCAGACGTTGAAGCGGATCTCCAGCACATCGCCGTCTAGCACGACGTAGTCCTTGCCCTCTACCCGAAGCCGACCCGCGTCACGCGCCTTCGACCACGAGCCCACCTCGAGCAGCGCGTCCCAGTGGATGACCTCGGCCCTGATGAAGCCGCGCTCGAAGTCGGTGTGGATCCGACCGGCCGCCTGCGGGGCGGTCGACCCGGCCCGGATGGTCCAGGCCCGGCTCTCCTTCTCGCCCGTGGTGAAGAAGGTGCGCAGGCCGAGCAGCTCGTAGGCCGCCCGCAGGAACCGGGGCAGGGCGCCCTCGCCGAGGCCGAGCGCCTCGAGCATCTCGGTCCGCTCCTCGCCCACCAGCTGGGCGGCCTCGGCCTCCAGCTGCACCGACACGCCGAGCACCTCGGCCCGGTCCCCCAGCTCGGCCCGCACGGGAGCGGTGAGCTCGTCGACCCGGTCGAGGTCGTCCTCGCCGATGTTGACCACCGCCAGCACCGGCTTGTTCGACAGGAGGAAGTAGGGCCGCAGCAGCTCGCGGCGGGCCGGGTCGAGGTCGCTGCGGTAGAGGGGGGTGCCCTCGGACAGGACGGCCAGGGCGGCGTCCAGCGCCTCGACCTCCGGCCCGAGCGAGCGGTCCTGCTTGGCCGCCTTGCGCCGCCGCTCGACCTGGTTCTCGACCGACTCGAGGTCGGCCAGGGCCAGCTCGACCTCGACGATGCGCAGGCACTCGAGCGGATCGGACGGACCGGGCACGTCGCCGTCGGCGAAGGCCCGCAGCACGTAGACGACGGCCTCGACCTCGCGGATGCCGCCGAGGAACCGGTTGCCCAGGCCCTCGCCCTTGCTCGCCCCCTCGACCAGCCCGCCGATGTCCACGAACTGCACGCTCGCCGGCACCACCTTCTTCGACCGGCTCATCGCCGCCAGGCGGTCGAGCCGGTCGTCGGGCACCTTGGCCACGCCCACGTTGGGGTCGGTGGTGGCGAAGGCGTACGGCGCCGCCAGCGCCCCACCGCCCGCCAGCGCGTTGTACAGCGAGGACTTCCCCGCGTTCGGCAGCCCGACGAACCCGAACCGCTCCATTACATCTCGACCTTTGGGCTCGCTCCGCTCGCGCTCAGGTCTGGCTTCGCCATGACGGGTGTCATCGGTTGCGCTGCTCCGCCTGGCGGCTGCGCCGCGTTGCTGGGCGTCGCCTCCGGCGACGCTGGCTGCGCCATGACGGGTGTCATCGGCTGCGCTGCTCCGCCTGGCGGCTGCGCCGCGTTGCTGGGCGTCGCCTCCGGCGACGCTGGCTGCGCCATGACGGGTGTCATCGGCTGCGCTGCTCCGCCTGGCGGCTGCGCCGCGTTGCCGGGCCGGGAAACGTGCTCGAACGCACCGTGGAGGTGCAGAACGGCACGATTCTCCCGGTACGGAGCAGCCTGACCCGAGGGCTCCGGCCAGCCGGCGAGGGAAGCGCCAGCGACGAGCCGGACGCGTCCACCGCAGGTGGACGCCATGAACACAGCCGGCGAGGGAAGCGCCAGCGACGAGCCGGACGCGTCCACCGCAGGTGGACGCCATGAACACAGCCGGCGAGGGAAGCGCCAGCGACGAGCCGGACGCGTCCGCCGCAGGTGGACGCCATGAACCCAGCCCGTCATTCGAAGGTGCCGGAACGTTCGGCTCGGGCGGCCTCGCCGCTGCGCTGGTCGAGGCGGTCGGCGGGGGCCTCGCCCGAGTCCTCGGCGTCGAAGGTCCAGTCGGGCTGCTTCTGGCGGTGGCGCTCGTCGAGCACGGCCCGGCCGTCGGGGTCGAGTCGCTCGATCTCGGCGATCAGCACCGGCTCCACCACCGCCCGGTCGCCCTCCTCGACGTCGACCTCGAGCGCCTTCGGGAAGGTGGTCAGCAGGCTGTTCACCACCATCTGCTGCTGGGTGGCGAGGAAGCAGCGGGCGCCGTCGGTCACGGTGTCGAGCCGGCGATCGAGCTCCTGCAGGTCCTGCTCGGCGACCCGGTGGTCGAGGGCCTTCATCAGCACCTCGGTGATGGCCCGACCGTCCTGCTTGCACGGCGTGCACTGCCCGCACGACTCGACGCTCAGGAACCGGGCGACGCCCGCCGCCACCGCCACCGGGTCGATGGTGTGGTCGAACACGATGAAGCCGCCGGTGCCGAGCCCGGAGCCGGCGGCCCGCATGTCCTCGTAGGTGAGCGGCGTGTGCAGGGCGTCGCCGGGGATGAGCGGGTTGGACACCCCCGAGAGCACCGCGGAGACGGTTCCGCCCTCGAGCACGCCGCCGCCGACCTGCTCGATGACCTCGCGCAGGGTGGTGCCCATCGGGACCTCGGCGACGCCGTGGCGGGCCGTGTCGCCGGTGATGGTGCACACGATGGTGCCGGGTGAGCGCTCGGTGCCGACCGAACGGAACCACTCGGCCCCGTTCACCAGGATCCCGGGCAGGTTGGCCATGGTCTCGACGTTGTTGACCAGCACCGGCGGCACCGCCGTCTCGTCGTCGCCCACCGCCAGGACCTCGTCGCCGGCCAGGGCGGAGTCGCCCACCGCGTCGTCGATGCCGCGCCGCCAGGGCGGGGCGACCCGGGGGAACGGCATCCGCCCCTCGATCACCTCGAGCAGGGCGGTCTCCTCGCCGAACAGGTACTCCTCGGGCCCGCCGACCACGTCGATGGTGACCCCGCCGGCCCAGTCGGCGGCGTTCAGCTCGGCCGCGGCGGCGCGCAGCAGGCCGATCTGCTCGGCCCAGCGCTCCTTGGTGGCGACGACCACCTCGTCGGCACCGATGGTGGCGGCGGCGATGAGGGCGCCCTCGAGCACCCGGTAGGGGTTGGCCCGGATGATGGCCCGGTCCTTGAACGAGCCGGGCTCGCCCTCGGCCGCGTTGACGACCACGGTGGCCGACAGATCGTCGGACAGGTTGGCGGCCACCGTCCGCCACTTGGTGCCGGTCGGGAAACCGCTGCCGCCCCGTCCCCGCAGGCCCGAGGCCCCGACGAGGTCGAGGGTCGCGGCCGGGCCGGCGTCGAGGGCCGCCTGGAGGCCCGCCCGGCCGCCGGCCTCGACCCAGGCGTCGAGCGAGCGGACCGGTTCGGGATCGAGCACCCGAGCTTCATCAGACATGAGCGACACCCTAGGAGCGCGCCGGACCCCCTCCGGAGCCCACCCCGCCGGCCGCGGCGGTCGCACCGGCCGGGCCGGGCCGGTCAGGTGCAGGCGCCCTGCGGGTCGGCTCGGGTGCCCGTCGCCGCCGGGTCGGGGTACAGCAGACCGGCCACCGTCACCGGCTCGACCCCGTGGCTGCGGACGATGGCGACGAGCTGGTCGAAGGCGTCCGCCGTGGTCGGGTAGTTCACGTGGCCGAGCACGATGGCGCCCGGCCGGGCGCAGCGGTCGGTGGCCCCGAGCACCTGGCTCGGCGGCTGCGGCGACGAGTCCGAGAGGGTCGCCGACCAGTAGACGATCACCGTGAAGCCGAGCTGCCCGGCGATGGCCGCCACCCGGCTGTCGTAGGTGCCGCCGGGCGGCCGCAGGAACGGACGGGACGAGACGCCGAAGGTCCGCTCGATCCAGTCCTCGTTGGCCTGGATCTCGTAGCGGACCCGGTCGTCGGAGAGCTGGGTCAGGGTGAGGTGGTCGAGGGTGTGGTTGCAGATCTGGACCAGTCCTTGGGCGATCAGCACCCGGATGAACGGCGCGTAGCGCTCCCAGACCGCGGCGTAGCGCCCGTTCGGGCAGAAGGTCACCGGCACCCGGGTGCGGGCCACCGCGGCAACCATCGTCCCCACGCACTCGTCGCAGAAGCCGTCGTCGAAGGTGAGAGCCACCCGGGGAGGACCGGTGGTGGGGCCGGCGGCCACGACGTGGGCATCGCCCGGCTGGGGCGGGGTGATCGGGGGCAGGGTCGTCGGCGGCACGGTGGGCGGGGGCGGGGTGGGCGCCCGCGGGGTGGCGACGCGCCCCGCCGGCACCGTCACCGCCCGGGACGGCACCCGGCGGCCGGCGCGCCCCGGCGAGGACCCTGCGGTCGAGCAGGCGGCCGAGGCCACCACGAGCGCGCTGGACAGCGCCGCGACCACCACCCGTTGCACGAGCCCGAAGGCTAGGGGGCCCGGACGTCCCGTCGGCGGACCTCGACCTGCCGTCATCCTGCCGTCGCCCGCCGTCCTCCGCGCCGGGGCCGTCCGAAGGCCACGGGGCCGTCGTGCCGCACCGGTACGGTGGCCCGCCGTGGACCCCGCTGCGACCCTCGAGCGCATCGCCTACCTGCTCGACCGCAGCCTCGGGCCGAGCCAGAAGTCGGCCGCCTACCTGCGGGCCGCCGACATCGTCCGCAGCGAGGGCGACGCCGCCATCGCGGCGCGGGCCGAGGCCGGCACGCTGCGCGAGCTGGCCGGCATCGGGTCGAGCACCGAGTCGGTCATCGTCGACGCCCTCGCCGACCGGGAGCCGAAGCGGCTCACCGAGCTGGAGGCGTCCACCGTCGTGCCCCTCGGCGACGGCGCCGACCTGCGGGCCGCCCTCAAGGGCGACTGCCACACCCACTCGACCTGGTCCGACGGCGGCGCCTCGATCGAGACCATGGCCCGGGCCGCCCAGGCCCTCGGGCACGAGTACCACGTGGTCACCGACCACTCCCCCCGGCTGACCATCGCCCACGGCCTGACCCCCGAGCGGCTGCGGGACCAGCTGGCCGAGATCGCCGCCCTGAACGACGAGCTGGCGCCGTTCCGGATCCTCACCGGCATCGAGGTCGACATCCTGGCCGACGGCAGCCTCGACCAGGACGAGGACCTGCTGGCCGAGCTGGACGTGGTGGTGGCCAGCGCCCACTCCAAGCTGTCGATGGACGCCAAGGCCATGACCGAGCGGCTCGTGCTGGCGGTGGCCAACCCCCACGTCGACATCCTCGGCCACTGCACCGGGCGCAAGCTGAAGCCCACCGACCCGCCGAGCGACATCTCGCCGTCACGGGTGGTGCGGGCGCAGTCGAGCTTCGACCCGGAGATCGTGTTCGCCGCCTGCCAGCGCTTCGACACCGCGGTCGAGATCAACTGCCGACCCGAACGCCAGGACCCGCCCGACGAGCTGCTCGCCCTGGCCCTCGAGTGGGACTGCCGGCTGAGCATCGACACCGACGCCCATGCCCCGGGCCAGCTCGAGTGGCAGCCCTACGGGTGCGACAAGGCGGCCCGCTTCGACGTCACCGCCGACCGGGTGGTCAACACCATGGCGGCCGACGACCTGCTGGCCTGGACCGCCTCGCACGACTGAGCTGGTCCGGCCGCCGCCCGCCCGGTCCGGCCGAGACGCGCGGCCGGCGACGCCCGTCGGACGGTCAGTCGGCGGGCGGGGTGTCGCCGTTCACCCACCGCATGTCGGGGTAGCGGTCGCCGGTGGCCCGGAGGGCGTCGAGCCGGGCCAGGTGCTCGTGGTCGAGCCGCACGGTGAGGGCCCCGAGGTTGTCGTCGAGGTAGGTCCGGCGCTTGGTGCCGGGGATGGGCACCACGTCCTCGCCCTGGGCCAGCACCCAGGCCAGCGCGACCTGCCCGGCGCTGGCATCCAGCTCGATGGCGATGGCCCGCACCTCGTCGACCATGGCCAGGTTGGCAGCCAGGGCGTCGCCCTGGAAGCGGGGCTGGGTGCGGCGGAAGTCGTCGTCGGCCAGGTCGTCGAGGTCGGTGACCGCGCCGGTGAGCAGGCCCCGGCCGAGCGGGCTGTAGGGGACGATGCCGATGCCGAGCGCCCGGCAGGTGGGCACGACCTCGACCTCGAGGTCGCGGCTGAAGAGGGACCACTCGCTCTGCAGGGCGGTGATGGGGTGGACGGCGGCGGCGCGCTGCAGGCCCTCGGCCGACGCCTCGGACAGCCCGAGGTGGCGCACCTTGCCCTCCTCGACCAGCCCGGCCATGGCGCCGACGGTCTCCTCGATCGGCACCCGCGGGTCGGCCCGGTGCTGGTAGTAGAGGTCGATGTGGTCGACGCCGAGGCGGCGGAGCGACGCGTCGCAGGCCTGGCGCACGTAGTCGGGCGACCCGTCGACGCCCCGGGGCAGGCGCTCCCCGGGCCGGTGGACGATGCCGAACTTGGTGGCGATCACGAGCTCGTCGCGCACCCCGCCCAGCACCTCGCCGACCAGCTCCTCGTTGTGGCCGAGGCCGTAGACGTCGGCGGTGTCGAAGAAGGTGATGCCGGACTCGTAGGCCTTCCGCAGCGTCGCCACCGCCTCGTCCCGGTCGGGGCGTCCGTAGGCGAAGCTCATGCCCATGCAGCCGAGGCCCTCGGCGGTGACGACCAGGTCGTCGGCCCCCAGCGAGCGGACGGGCAGGGTGGCGGGAGAGACGTGCTCGGTCATGGCCCCGACGGTAGGGGGCCACCCGCCGGTCCGGGTGCGGAGCCGCCAGACTGACCGGATGGCCGTCCCCGCTCCCGCCGACGCCCGCCGGCTGTGGAGGGCGCTCGAGCCGCTCCACGCCATGATCTACTTCGCCCCCGAGGCGCCCGAGCACTACGCCGCCGCGGGGTTGAAGGGCGGGTGGATGGGCTACTTCGCCAGCCGGTCGGCCGCCATGGGTCCCGTGCCGGCGCCGGTGGTCACCGCCACCTTCTTCAACTTCGCCCCGACCATGGTCGAGCGGGCCATCCCCGACGCCTGGGGCTTCGCCCCGCCGACCTCGGTGCTGGCCGCCCGCCTGGCCGCCGCCGACCGGGCGCTGCGCCGGCTGCTGGGTGACGCCATCGGCTCGTCCGAGGTCGCCGAGGCGGCCGGGCTGGCCCGCGCCGCGGCCGAGCTGGCCACCGCCGAGGGTCGTCCGCTCTTCGGCGCCCACGCCTCGCTGCCCTGGCCCGACGAGCCCCACCTCGTCCTGTGGCACGCCGCCACCCTGCTACGCGAGCACCGCGGCGACGGCCACGTGGCGGTGCTGACCGCCGAGGGCATCAGCGGGCTCGAGGCCCACGTGCTGATCGTCGGCGAGGGCGTCATGCCCCGATCGGTCATGCAGTCGGTGCGGGGCTGGACCGAGGAGCAGTGGGACGAGACCGCCGAGCGGCTGCGGCGCCGCAACCTGCTCGGTCCCGACGACGAGCTCACCGACGAGGGACACGACCTGCGCACCCGGGTCGAGGCCCGCACCGACCGGCTGGCCGTGGGCCCGTACGTGGCGCTGGGCGGCGAGCGCACCGAGCGGCTGCACGACCTGGCCCGCCCGCTCGCGCTGCGGATCGTCGACGGCGGCGGCCTCCCCGTCCCCAACCCCGTCGGCGTGACGGTCTGAAGCACGTGGCGAGCTCGGCAGGCCCGGTGGCGGGCGGTCGCGCCGCCCGCCACCGGGATCACCGCCCGTTCAGGACGTGCCCCCCGCTTGGAGGTCCTTGACGTCCTGGGTCGTGAGGCAGTGGCCCCCGATCCCCCAGTCGCCGCTCTTGACCTCGTCGACGGTCACGAAGGTGACCTGGCGCATGGCCTCGCCCTCGATGCCGACCATGGTCTCGGTCAGCTTGGTGATCATCTCCTGCTTGTCCTCGGGGCTGAACACACCCTCGATGAGCTTGACGTTGACGAACGGCATGTGCCTCTCCTCCTGGTTGGTGGTTGACCGCCATCCTCCGCCCGGGGGCTTGCGGCGACGCGGTGGCCCGCATGCGGTCGAGCCGCAAGGGAGCGACCGGCTGCGGCCGCCCTCGAGGTGGGCCACAATCGGCGGGTGGCACCCACCGTCAGGCTCCTCGGGCCGGTGGTGATCGACGACCCGGAGGCGCCGCCTCCGCCACTCAGCCCCAAGCCGCGCCTCGTCCTCGCCCTCTTGGCCGCCCACCGCGGCGCCGTGGTCTCGACCGACCGGCTGTGCGACGTGCTCTGGGGCGACGTCCCTCCGCCCTCGGCGGTGGCGACCTTGCAGAGCCACCTGTCCCGGTTGCGCGGCATGCTGGCCCCGGCGGGAGGCATCGCCTCGCTCGACAACGGCTACCGCCTCGAACTGCCCGACGGCGGTCTCGATGTCGACCACTTCGACCGGTTGGCCGACCAGGCCCGCCAGGCGGCCGAACCGCGGGAGTCCGCCGAGCTGTATGAGGCCGCGTTGGCCTGGTGGAGGGGTCCCGCCTTCGGCGACCTGGCCGACGTCGAGTGGATCCGGGCGGAGGCGGTCCGTCTCGACGAGCTCCGCCTGACCGCCACCGAGGAGTGGGTGGAGAGCCGCCTCGGCACCTGCGGGGATGCATCGCTCGTCGGCGACCTCGAGGGGCTCACGGCGGCCAACCCACTGCGGGAGCGGTTCCTGCGCCAGCTCATGTTGGCGATGTTCCGGGAGGGGCGCCAGGCCGAGGCCCTTCGCCGGGCGCAGGAGTTCCGCACCTGCCTCCGTGACGGCATGGGTCTCGACCCCTCACCGGCGCTCCAAGGCCTCGAGGCCCGGATCCTGGCCGAGGACGACACGTTGCTCGGCCCGGCGACGCCGGCCCCGGCCACGAGCGGCACCCGGGCCACGGTGTTCGATGATCGGGACCGGCTGGTTGGCCGTGAGCTCGACCTCGACCGGATCGCCGATGCCCTCGAGACCGCCGCCCTGGTCACGCTGGTGGGGCCTGGCGGTGTCGGCAAGACGCGGCTCGCCCGCCGGGTCGCATCCACCGCAGACCGCTTCGAGGACGGCACCAGCTTCATCGAGCTGGCGGCGGTGAGCGACGCCACGTCCTGGGCCGACGCCGCCGCCACCGCCCTCGACGTCCAGCCGCACCAGCAGCTCGCCATGGAGGACGCGCTGCTCGTCGCCCTTGCCGAGCGTCACCAGCTCGTCGTCCTCGACAACTGCGAGCACCTGCTCGAGACGCTGGTGCCCTTCGTGGACCGGGCGCGGGCCCGCTGCCCGCTCGTCCACCTGCTCGCCACCTCGCGCCAACCCCTCGGTCTTCCGGGCGAGGTGGTGCTGGAGGTGTCGCCGCTCCCGGTCGGTGCCCCTGACGTGGCCGACCCGCGGGCGATCGCCGGGGCTCCCGCGGTCGATCTGCTCCTCGAACGGGTGCGGGCGGTCGCGCCCGGCTTCACGATCACCGATGCGAACGCCCCGGTGCTCCGCGAGATCTGCCGACACCTCGACGGCGTGCCCCTGGCGCTCGAACTGGTGGCGGCGCGGTTCCGTTCGCTGGACCCCGAGACGATCCTGCAGCGCCTGGCGGGACCCGCCGGCGCCCTGGGCGCTCGTCTTCGCTCCGCCGATCCTCGCCACCGCACGCTGCGGGACACGATCGCCTGGTCGTTCGCCCAGCTGAGCTCCGCCGAGAAGGAGCTCTTCGCCCGGCTCGCCGTCTTCGCCGGGAGCTTCGAGCTCGACGCCGTCGAGTCCGTCTGCGGCGACGGACCCCGATCCGCCGACGGCGGGGGGGACGACATCGTCGACGTCCTGGCGACGCTGGTCGACAAGTCGATGGTCCAACTGGTCAGCCGTGACAACACGAGGTACCAGCTGCTCGAAACGCTGCGCGCCTACGGCAAGGAGCAGCTCGACGAGCTCGGCTGGACCGAGCAGGTCAGCGACGCCCACCTCCGCTGGTTCACGGATCTGGCCGGGCAAGCCAGCGTGGGGTTGGCCGGTCCCGACGAGGCGACGTGGTCGCAACGCATCGACTCGGACTTCGACGACTTCCGCACGGCGCACGGTCGGGCGGTGCGGGTCGGTGACGGAGACGCCGCACTCCGCCTCGTCGCCGGTCTCCGGGAGTTCGCGTTCCGGCGCATCCGCTACGAGGTCACGGCGTGGGCGGCCACGTCGTCTGGCCTTCCCGGTCTCGCGTCCCATCCCCGGTACCCGGTCGTGCTGGCCATCGTCAGCTACGGGCACTTCGTCCGGGGTGACCTCGGACCGGCCATCGAGGTCGCCCTCCGGGCCGTCGGCCACGACGACGATCCCCTCGACAGCAGCGGCCTGGCCGAGCGGACCCTCGGGAACGCGCTGTTCTACCTCGGTCGAACCGACGAGGCCCTCCGGTGGATGGACCGCATGGTCGACTCGGCTCGCGAGGGATCACCGGCGCGCCTGGCCCACGCGCTCTACATGCGTTCGGTGGCCGAGACCAGCGTCGGGCGCACCGTCCGCGGCGCGGTCCTGGCCGGGGAGGCTCAGGCCCCGGCCCGGGCCAGCGGCTCGCCGACGGCCCAGGCCCAGGCGGCGTACGCGCTGGGACTGGCGCTCGAGGGCACGGATCCCGCCGAGAGCCTCGGCCTGCTGCGGGAGTCCGCCGAGCTGGCAGGTCGCGCCGGCAACCGCTGGATCGAGGCCTTCGCCCAGACCGAGGTCTGGTGGCTCGAGGCCCGCGATGGCGACGTCCACGCCGCGCTCGACGGATCGGGGCGCGTCATCGAGACGTGGCACCGGGGCGGAGACTGGGCGAACCTCCAACTCTCGTTGCGCCGCCTGTTCGGCCTCCTGACCCGGATCGGCGATCACCGTGGAGCCGCGGTGCTTCACGGAGCTCTGGCCGCGTCCGGCGCCACCTCGGCGCTTCCCTTCGAACCCGGCGACGCGGAGCAACTCGATCGCGCCGTCGACGAGGTCGCCCGGACGCTCGGACCCTCGGCCTTCGAGGCCGCCACCGACGCCGGGAGGCAGCTGTCCGAAGCGGCGCTCGTGAGCTACGTCCGGGACCGCATCGCCCTTCAGGCTCCGACGCCGGGCTGAACCCCCGTGGGGCGCTTTCGTGGACGACCCTGCGGCCCCCGTACGCTCGTGGACCTTATGTCGAAGAAGACGAACAAGCGCAAGACCAACGCCCGGCGCAAGAAGGCCAACCACGGCACCAAGCCCAACGCCGGACGCTGATCCGCCCGGCGCCCGGGACGATCTCGTCGAGGTCGTCCACGGCACCCCCGTCGCCGACCCCTTCCGCTGGCTCGAGGACGGCGACGACGGACGGGTCCGGCGGTGGACCGCCGACCAGAACCGGGCGGCGCGAGCCGCCCTCGACGGCCTCCCCGGTCGCGACGAGCTCCGCACCCGCCTGATCGAGCTGCTGTCGCTGCGCACGGTCGGCGCTCCGGCGGTGCGGGGCAACCGCCTGTTCACCGTCGACCGGGGCGGGCCGGGCACCACCGACCAGGCGCTGCTCGTGGTCCGCGCCGTCGACGACGGGCCCCGGGCGCCCCGACGGGTGCTGATCGATCCCCAGCAGGTCCTCGGCGAGGAGACGGCGGCGCTCGACTGGTACCACCCCTCCCCCGACGGCGCGCTGGTGGCCATCGGGCTCTCGACCGGCGGCGACGAGCGCTCGACCCTGCGGGTGGTCGAGGTGACCTCGGGGAGCCTGCTCGACGACGCCATCGACCACACCCGGGCCGCGTCGGTGGCCTGGGCGCCGGCCGGCGACGCCTTCGCCTACACCCGCTATCCCGACCCGGCGGAGGCCGGCGAGGAGGCCGCCCAGCTCGACCGCCACGTCCGCTGGCACGACCTGGGCGCGGACCCGGCCGGTGACCGCACCATCTGGGCCGACCCGCCCGACCGCTCGTCGTGGGCCGACGTCTCGGCGTCGCGCGACGGGCGCTGGTTGCTCGTCCACGTCGCCGTCGGGTGGGACCGGGTCGACGTCCACCTGCTCGACCGGGCCGAGCCCGAACCGCGCTGGCGGCCCCTGATCCACGGGGTCGGGGCCCGCACCAGCTTCACCGTCGACGGGAAGCGGGGCCGCCTGGTCGGCACCACCACCCTCGACGCGCCGAGGGGTCGGGTGGTGGCCCTCGACCTGCCCGAGCCCGGCGGACCGCTGCCCGGACCGGAGGGCTGGGAGACGCTGGTGGCCGAGTCCGAGTCGGTGATCGAGGACGTGGCCGTCACCGCCGGCTCGCTGCTCGTGACCTCGACCCGCTCGGCGGTGTCGCGCCTCTCCCGCTGCGAGCCCGACGGCGATCGGCCGACGCCGGTCGAGCTGCCCGAGCCCGGCTCCGTCGGCGGGGTCGCCGGGGACCGCGACGCCGACCGGGCGTGGTTCTCCTTCACCTCCTTCACCCGGCCGGAGCAGCTCTGGTGGTGGGACGGGTCGACCGCCGGCTCGTCGGGCACGACGCCGAGCCGGCCGGCCCCGTGGACCGCGACCGCCACCGCCCTCGACCCGGGCCGGTTCGCCGTGACCGAGCACCGGTACCCCTCGACCGACGGCGAGCCCGTCCATGCCTTCGCCATCCGGTCCGCCGACGACCCCGGCCAGGGTCCCCGGCCGACGATCCTGACCGGCTACGGCGGGTTCGCCGTGACCATGGGCCCCGCCTTCAGCCCGCTGGCGGTCGTCCACGCCGAGGCCGGCGGGCGCACGGTGGTCGCCAACATCCGGGGCGGCGCGGAGGAGGGCGAGGCCTGGCACCGCGCCGGCCAGCGCGAGCGCAAGCAGCAGGTCTTCGACGACTTCACCGCCGCCGCCGACTGGCTGGTGGCCGAGGGGCTGACCACCCCCGACCGGCTCGCCGTCCGGGGCGGCAGCAACGGCGGGCTGCTGGTGGCGGCGACCCTGACCCAGCGCCCCGACCTGTGCCGGGCGGTGCACTGCGCCGTGCCGCTCACCGACATGGTGCGCTACGACCGGTTCCTGATCGCCCGGCTCTGGGTGCCCGAGTACGGCGATCCGGGGCGGGCCGAGGACTTCGCCTGGCTGCACGCCTACTCGCCGTACCACCGGGTGGTCGACGGCACCTGCTACCCGGCGGTGCTGGTCACGACGGGCGAGCAGGACTCCCGGGTCGACCCGCTGCACGCCCGCAAGTTCGCCGCCCGGCTGCAGCAGGCGTCGGCCTGCCTCGACCGCCACCCGGTGCTGCTGCGCCTCGAGGAGCGGGCCGGGCACGGGCAGGGCAAGCCCATCGGTCGCCAGGCCGACGAGCTGGTCGACGTCGCGTCCTTCCTGCGCTGGCAGCTCTCGGGCGGCTGAGCGGCGAGCCGACCCCTCCGACCCGTCGACGGGCCGACCCGTGGAGGGGACCTGCCCTCCTAGCCGTGGATGGGGAAGGGGTCGGGGTGCAGCCAGAGCGCCGTGGCCGTCAGGGCGACACACAGCACCAGCACCACGATCCCCCGCTGGTCCGGCCGACCGTCCTCGGTGGTGGTCGCCTCCACCAGCGCCTCGGTGCCCGCCCCGGTCCGGAAGCGACGGCTGCCGGCGCCCACCGGGTAGAGCAGCACGACCGCCGTCGCGACCCCGGCCAGCCGGAGCACCGCCTCGTCGAGGGCGGTGGCCACCCCGGCGCCGTGGACGAGGGACCAGATCCCGACCGCCACCGCGCCGACCGCCACCGCCGGCAGCGAGCGCACCACGCTGACGAGCAGGTTGGCCAGGAAGCGGACCGGCACCACCACCGCCTCGCTCGAGGTCTCGAACCACGTCGAGGCCTGGTCGAGCCAGAGACGCCGCCGGTGCCGCGACACGTCGCCGGCGGTCGCCAGGCCCGGCAGGCCCAGGAGGACCAGCGCCGCCCCCAGGATCAGCGGGGCGGCCGAGACCAGGGCGACGGTGGCGATCCAGAGCGGCACGAGGATCGTGCGCCGGCCGCGGCGGTGGGGCCCGACCGGTCGCAGCCCCGCGCCGGCGCCGGCCGCCGGTCCCGGCGGCGGCGTCCGCCGGGGCGGGGAGACGGGTGGAGGTGCGGCGGGCCGGCGCTCGGTGGCGGACGATGGACGGGGAGGAGGCGCCGGCGGCGACGCGAGATCTCCGACGGCGCCCGGGGCCGACCCCTGGCCCGAGGCGCCGGACGGGGGCGGCGGGGCCCAGCGCAGGTCGGCCGGCGGGTCGTCCACCCGACCGGCTGGCGGCGGACCGGGGTTCGAGGCGCCGGACGGGGGCGGCGGGCCGGGCGGCGGCGGACCGGCAGGACCGGGCGGAGCAGGCGGCGCCGGGCTCGGCGCGGGCGGCGGGGACGGCGGGCGGTCGGCGGGCGGACCACCAGGGTCGGCAGGCGGGAACCGATCGAGCAACATCGACCGGCTGGGAAGGGAGGCGTCAGGGATGTTCAGGCGCGCCAGGAAGGCGTCGATCGTCTGCGGACGGTGACCGGGATCGAGCTCGAGGCCGTCGAGCAGGGCGTCGCTCAGCTCCTTGCCCACCGTGGGCGCCAGCCGGCGTGGCGACGGCAGGGGCTTGCCGGCCTGGCGGTCGACCGCCGGCACCGGCATGGTGAGCGTCACCAGGCGGTAGAGGGTGGCGGCCAGGCCGTAGACGTCGCTCGGCGGCCCGAACCGGCCCGACCCGACGTACTGCTCGGGCGGGGCGTAGCCGGGGGTCACGACCCGGGTGAAGTTCTGCGTGCCGGACTCGAAGGAGCGGGCCAGCCCGAAGTCGATCAGGACCAGCCGACCCGAGTCGGTGAGCACGAGGTTCGCCGGGTTGAGGTCGCGGTGCAGGACCCCGGCGGCGTTCACCACCCGCAGCGCCCCGCCGATGCGGGCGGCCACGTCGAGCGCCTCGGCCTCGGTCAGCGGCTGCCGACGCTCCCGCACCAGCTGGCTCAGGGTGCGCCCCTGCAGGAGCTCCATCACCAGGTAGGCGGTGTTGTGCTCCTCGAAGACCTCGAAGACCCGCACGATGGCCGGGTGGCTGAACCGGGCGAGCACCCGGGCCTCGTCCAGGAACCGGGTCCGCGCGTCGCGGAACGCGGCCCGAGCCTGCGGTGGGGTCAGCACGATCGACCCGTGGCGGATGGCCGACTCGGGGAACAGCTCCTTCACCGCCACCTGGCGCTGCAGTCGCTCGTCCCGCACCGCGTAGGTGATGCCGAACCCGCCGCGGCCGAGCACCGACTCGACGACGAACCGACTCCCGGCCAGGATCGAGCCGGTCGGCAGCTCCGCGGGGGCCGACAGCGGCGTGCCGCAGACGGCGCACTCGAGCCAGGAGTCGTCGACCGTCGCCCCGCACGAGGGGCACCGCTCCTCGAGGGCGGTGGAGAGATCGGTCGGTCCGGCTCCGGTCACGGCCGTTCCAGGCTAGGGACCGGGATCGGGGCCTCGCCCGCAGTCGTGGGCGCACCCGCCCCCGCCGGGCTCGCCGGGAGGTCGGGGACGGATGGCGGTCCGACCGGGAACCAGCCGGCCCGCGCCGTCGTCGGACCCTGTCGACCGGACGCATCCCGCCGGCACCCCCACCCGTTCCGGCGCCGCCGCGTCCGCCGCCCGACACCACCGAGGTCCGCCGCCATGCCGTCACCCACCGTCACCCCACCCGCCACCAGCGCCCGGCCCCCCGACCGAGCCCCCACCGGACCCGCGGAGGCCGGCCCCACCGGCGGGGAGGGGACGGGTCGACGTCCGCGGTCCCGCCGGCGGGTCACCGCCACGGTCGTCGCGGCGCTGGTCCTGGCCGTGGCGGTGAGCTTCGCCTTCGGCCGGGGCGACGGCCCGTCGGCATCGCGGCCGTCGACGGCCCCGCCGCAGGCGTCGGGGTCGAGCGGCGTCGACGCCCCCAGCCCCACCACCGCCGTCGCGCCGAAGGCGGGGCCGATGGTCGGCGACGTGACCACCGGGCGATCAGGCAGCACCGCCGAGTCCACCGGTGGCGGGACGAGCGGCGGAGCGACCGGGGACCCCGGGTCGACCAGCGCGGTCCCGCCGACCCCGGTCGACGGCAGCAGGATCGTGAAGACCGCCAGCATCGAGTTGGCCGTCGCCCACGGCGCGGTGTCGGACACCTTCGGCCGCGTCACCGCGCTGGCCGCCGGGGTCGACGGCTTCGTCTCCCAGCAGCAGACGACCGAGGCCGGAGGCTCGCCGAGCGGCACCATCACGCTGCGGGTGCCCTCCGCCGCCTTCGAGCAGGTGCTGGCCCAGGTGCGCAAGCTCGGTGAGGTGCAGACCGCCACCAGCGGCGGCCAGGACGTCACCGCCGAGTACACCGACCTCGACGCCCGCCTTCGGTCGCTGACCGACGAGCGGACCCAGCTCGAGCTGGTGCTGGGCGCGGCCAAGGACGTCCCGGACATCCTGAGCGTCCACGACCGGCTGACCAACGTGCAGACCGAGATCGAGCAGCTGCAGGGCCGCAAGAACGTGCTCGACGACCAGACCCAGCTGGCCACGCTGACCGTGTCGGTGCGCGAGAAGGGCGACGCCCCCTCGCCCGTGCCGAGCGAGCCGGCGGGGTTCTCCAAGGCGTGGCACGACGCCGCCCACGGCTTCAACTCGGGGCTGCAGGCGATCGTGGCCGGGTCGGGGCGCACCGCCTTCCTGCTCCTGGTCGGCCTGGTCGTGCTCGGGCTCGGTCGCGCGGGGCTCGGCGTCTGGCGCCGCCGCCAGCGGCGCACGGCCGCCGTCGATCCGGCCTCGGCCACGCGTCCGGCGGTCTGAGCGCCGGTGGCTGCGGCGTCAGGTCCCCGAGGACGGGTCGAGGTGGTCGCGGGCGGCCACGATCTCGTCCAGCTCGAGCGGGGTCATCGCCAGGTCGATGGCGGACCAGATGGTCCGGGCGAAGGGGTAGGTCACGACCGGCGCGACCACGGAGATGACGCCGGCCACCACCAGCGGCGCCACCAGGCCGGCGTCGGGGTTGTTGTTCTTCACGATCACCACGACGACCACCGCGATGAAGAGCAGGCCCTCGGTGACCGCCAGGTTCACGAAGTAGGCCCCGATGAAGAAGCCGGGCTCCCGCTCGAACTTGAACCCGCAGTGGGGGCAGCGCTCCTTCATCCGCACCCAGGAGCGGAAGAGCCGACCGCCACCGCATCGGGGGCAGCGCTTGCGCAGCCCCCGCTTCACCATGACCTCCCAGGTGGCCGGCGCCTCGGAGGCGGCCTCGGGGGCGAGCTCGTCCGGGAGGATCGGGGCGTCCTCCTCCTCCCCAGGTTCACGTCGGTGCATCGGTCTGGCCGGTGGGATTTGAACCCACGACCCCCGCGTCCCAAACGCGGTGCGCTGCCAAGCTGCGCCACGGCCAGTGGCGCGGGTCAACCTACCGACCCGCCCCGCCGACCCTCAACGGCGTCGGGTCCGGGTCGCCGCCCCGACCCGGGCCCGGTCGGCACCGCCGGTACGGTCGACGCGGTGGCTGCGCCACCCGACCACCCCATCCACCCGGGCCGGCCCGTCGGGGGCCCGCCGCCCCGTCGTCGGGCCCGGCTGGTGGTGGTCGCCGCCGCGGTGGCGCTGGGCCTGGGGCTGGTGGCGTCGTGCGGGAGCAGCGGCGGGTCCCTCGGCGCGGGCCCGACGGGGGCTCGCCGCACCTCGTCCGGCGCCCCCGGAACCGGCGGACGCCGGCACCCGGGACTCCGGAGCCCGGACACCGGCGCCGGCCCGACGACGGACCGCACGGTGGTCGACCGCGGGCGGCCACCGTCGTCCTGCCCACCTCCGACGACCGCTCCCCACCGCACCACCACCACCGCCGCGTCCCCGGGCCGGTGGCCGCCGCTCGGCTACGACCGCTCGGCGCTGGTCCGGGCCGACCTGCTGTCGTGGCGGGAAGGGGTCGCCGAGGTTCGCTGGCAGCCGGGGCAGGGGGTGGACGCCACCTGCCGGATCGGTCTGCGGGCGGACCGCATGTGGGTGCTCGACGCCTCGGGCTACCGGGAGATCCAGGGCTCGGCGATCGCCGACTTCCTCGCCCGTCGCACCGCCGAGCTCGGGTCCACCGCCGACGGCGTCCCGGTGCTGGTCGAGGTGTCCGCCGACGGCACCGCTGCCCGGCAGCTGGCCGAGATCCCGCCGGGCTGAGGGACGGTCGATCCGCCGACCGGCGACGCCGCCGCCCCGGCCGGCCGGGCACACCACCTAGCGTGCGCCCGGTGAGCGTCGAGCTGGCCGGGCTGTCCGTCGGGGACGAGGTCGAGGCCTGGACGGCGGCCGGGTTCGCCTGCGTGGACGGCACCTGCCGGATCGGCGACGTGTCCATCCGCCTGGCCGGCGACGGCGGAGACCGGGGCATCCTCGACTGGTCGTTCCGGGGGCTCGACCGGCCGCTCCCCGCGGTCGACGGCCTCCCGGTCGCGCCCGCCCCGACGGCGGGGACGCCGGGCCACGGCGACGTGGGCGCGGCACCGGTCGAGCACCCGAACCGGGTCGCGGTCATCGACCACGTGGTGCTGGTCACCCCGGACCAGGACCGCACGGTGACCGCGCTGCAGGACGGGCTCGGCATCGAGGTCCGCCGGGTGCGGGAGGTCCCGGCCGCCGACGGCCCGCCTCGCTCGACCCAGACGTTCTTCCGGCTCGGTCGACCCGTCCTCGAGCTGGTGGCGCCGATCGAGCCCGGCGGGGGCCCGGCCCGGTTCTACGGCCTGGCCTTCGACGTGGACGACCTCGACGCCACCGCCGCCGATCTGGGCGACCGCCTCGGCCCGGTGAAGGCCGCGGTGCAGCCGGGTCGGCGCATCGCCACCCTCCGGACAGCGCGAGCTGGGCATCTCGGTGCCGATCGCGCTGATGACGCCCGATCCGCGCCGTCCGGACCACCGGTAGGGTCCGGCTGCGATGCTCGACCACGTCTTCACCGACGCCATCGGCGCGCTGCGCGACGCCGTCGAGGCGAACTTCCTCGAGCGCCAGGCGTTCGAGGAGCGGTTCCAGGCCGACGTGCTGCTCGGCGACCTCACCTGGGAGACCTCCTACAGCCTCCCGGGCGAGGGTCGGCCGCCGCGCTGCCGGGCCGACATCACCCTGGACTGGCCGACCTGGGCGCAGACCGCCTACCGGTCCTGGTACATCGACGAGACCTTCGACGAGCCGCCCCGGATCGAGATCGAGATCGTGCTGCGGGTGCAGCGGATCAGCCAGAGCCCCGACGCCGCCGCCATCCTCGCCGTGCTCCCCGAGCGCAGCTCGCCCATCGGCGACGAGCACCTCGAGCGCAGCGGTCCCACCGTCGAGACGGTGTACGACTCGGCCATGGAGGCCGTCGAGTACGCCGTGGAGGTCTCCTACGAGGGGGTCTACGAGCTGGGCGAGGAGGCCCTGGCCGACGGCTCGCTGCTCGACGACCACTTCAGCGCCATGGGCGGCTGGATCGCCGCCACCCTGGTCCGCCTCGGCGACCTGACCCTCGACTTCCTGCCCCCCGAACCGGAGGATGCGACATGACCGACATCGAGACCGGCCACGAGACCGGCGCCGGGGCCGAACCCGTCGTCCTGGTCGAGGTGAGCGACCGGGTCGCCACCATCACCCTCAACCGGCCGGGCGCCCGCAACGCCTTGAACACCGAGCTGCGGCGCGCCCTGCCGAAGGCCATCGCCGGCGCCGACCAGGACGACGAGGTCGACGTGATCGTGCTCACCGGCGCCGACCCCGCCTTCTGCGCCGGGCTCGACCTGAAGGAGCTGGGCTCCGGTGGCTCGGCCCTGACCGAGAGCGGCGCGGCCGGCAACGCCCGCCCCGACCAGCACGGGCCCTTCCCGCTCACCGCCAAGCCCGTCATCGGGGCGATCAACGGCGCCGCCATCACCGGCGGGTTCGAGCTGGCACTGAACTGCGACTTCCTCATCGCCTCCGAGCACGCCCGGTTCGCCGACACCCACGCCCGGGTGGGCATCCAGCCCGGCTGGGGGCTGACCGTGCTCCTGCCGCAGGCCATCGGCATCCGCCGGGCCCGGGAGATGAGCGCCACCGGCAACTTCGTCGACGCCGACACCGCCCTCACCTGGGGCCTGGTCAACCACGTGGTGCCCCACCCCGACCTGGTGCCCACCGCCCACCAGCTGGCCGCCGACATCGTGTCGAACGACCAGCGGGCGGTGCGCCGGATCTACGCCACCTACGACGAGAGCAGCGAGACCACCGTGGCCGAGGGCTGGGAGATCGAGAACCGCGTCGCCGGCGAGTGGCTGGGCGGGGCGGGCTTCGACGCCGAGGAGATCGAGCGTCGCCGTCGCGGCATCGTCGACCGGGGCCGCCACCAGGTCTGACGACCGCCCCGACCGGAGCGTCGCCCGCCCGGTCGTCAGGCGGAGGCCTTGTTCTGGTCGATCTCGGGGACCTCGACCTCGTCGAGGCCGAACTGGCCGTACTCCTCCCCGGTGTCGGTCCAGTTCTCGAACTGGGTGACGCCGAGGGTGTCGAACCGCTTGCGCAGCCAGCCGTCGTTGGCGTCGAGCAGGCCGAGCTTCTTGCAGTTCGGCACGATCTTGGAGAACAGCAGCTGCTGGAACGGGTCGTCGTTCTTGTTGCCGACGTTGAAGACCCGGATGGCCTCCTTGACGTCGACGCCCATGCGCTCCCAGACCTCCTGCTGCAGGAACCGGTCGCGCATGCGCACCGCCGCCTCGAAGGCGAACTCCTGGCGCTCGAGCAGCTCGGCCTCGGTCAGCCCCTGGTAGTGCTCCTTCAGCGACAGCACGCCGAAGGCCACGTGGCGGGCCTCGTCGCTCATCACGTAGCGCAGCAGCTGCTTGAGCAGCGGGTCGGGGGTGGTGGCGTGGGCCATGCCGAAGGCGGCCAGGGCCAGGCCCTCGACCATGATCTGCATGCCGAGGTAGGTCATGTCCCAGCGGCTGTCGTTGATGATGTCGTCGAGCAGCATCCGCAGGTGGGTGTTGATCGGGTAGTGGCCCGACAGCTTCTCGTCGAGGTACTTGGCGAAGACCTCGACGTGACGGGCCTCGTCCATGACCTGGGTGGCGGCGTAGTACTTGGCGTCGATCCACGGGACGGTCTCGACGATCTTGGCCGTGCACACCAGCGCGCCCTGCTCGCCGTGCATGAACTGGCTCAGCGACCAGTTCTGCTGCTCGATGACCATCTCGAGCCACTCCTTGCGGCTCCACTTGTCGAGCGAGGTGCCCGAGATGTCGATGCCGAACATGGCGAGGGTCTCCTTGTCGGGGATCCCCATGGCCTCGGCGAACTCCTCCTGGTCGACCGGGGTGTCCCAGGGCAGGTCGGTCTCGCCGTTCCACTGGCTGCTCTTGGCCTTCTCGTAGAGCTTGGTGAGCGCCGGCCGGGCGCCCTTCTCGTAGTCCCACGTGAAGATGGCATCGGCGTTGTCGGCCACGGTGTGGGTGGCCTCGTCGATGTCGGAGTTGGTCATGGCGAGGATGTCGTCGAGGTCGTCGACGTCATCGCGGCCCAGGATCTCGGCGTCGGTTGACATGGTTCAGCGCTCCTTGGCTGCGGTTGCGGTCGGGTGCAGATCGGGTGACGGGGCGAAGGAACCCGGGTGGCCGACGGCGGTGACCAGCCGGGTGATGAGGTCCTCCCAGGCCAGGTGGCCGGGGTTGGGCACCTCGAGGGCGTCGAAGACGAGGAAGCCGAAGCCGACGGCGTGGCAGAACGCCACCAGGGCGTGGGTGTCGATGGCGGGGTCGATGCCGCCGTCGGCCTTGGCCGCGTCGATGATCTCGGCCAGGCGGCGCTGGCGGTCGGCCACGTTGGCCCGCAGCACCTCGGCGACCTCGGGGTCGCGGCGGGCGGCCACCACCGCGTGGAGCAGCAGGTCGGGGCACTCGGACTGGTCGCGCTCGACCAGCTGGCTGCCGGCGATGCGGATGATGTCCTCCATCCGACCCTGGAAGCGGTGGTCGGCGAAGAGGACGTCGAACTCGTCCTCGGTGTGCTCGGCGATGGCCGCCGCCAGCAGCTCGGCCTTGCCGCTGAAGCGGTTGTAGATGGCACCAGTGGTGACCCCCGCCCGGCGGGCGATCTCGGCCACGCCGGCCCGGTCGTAGCCCCGCTCGGCGAAGACCTCGGCGGCGCACTGGACCAGGCGGGCCCGCAGCTCGTCGGTCAGGTCGAGCGCCGGGACTGCGGACATGGCGGCGATAATAATCGTTATTATCCCGCCGAGGAAGGTGTTGTGGCACCCGTCACGACCAGCGGCCTACCCCTCCGCGCCGGGGGGTCGCCGGGAGCGCTTCAGCTCGGCCCGGCGACGCTTCTGCTCGACCCGGCGCCGCCGCGCCGCGCGGCTCGGTCGGGTCGGTGTGCGGGGCGGGTCGCGGTGCAGCCCGTCGGCCAGCTTGCGACGCAGGCGGTCGAGGGCGAGGGTCCGGTTCCGGGCCTGGGAGCGCTCGTCGGCGGCCACCGCCCGGGCCACCGGACCGACCGCCTCGAGCAGCCGGACCCGCTGGCGGTCCGACAGGCTCGGCGATGCGGCCACGTCGAAGCGGACCTCGACCGCGGTGTTCGAGGTGTTGGCGTGCTGGCCCCCGGGCCCCCCGCTGCCGGTGAACCGCCAGTCGAGCTCGTCGAGCGGGATCACCGGCCCGCCGGGGACGGCCAGGGCGGCGGCGGGGTCCATCGACGTGCGGGGACGACCCGGCTCAGGCGCCGACGCCGAGCCGCTCGGCCGCCAGCTCGGCCAGCGACACCAGCGGTCGCGCACCGACGTGGGCGATGCACTCCGCCGACGCGAGTGAGCCGAGCCGGCCGCAGCGCTCGAGCGGGTCGCCGGCGGCCAGGCCGTGCAGCACCCCGGCGGCGTAGAGGTCGCCGGCGCCGGTGGTGTCGACCACCTCGGCCGGCTCGGCGGGCACCTCGACCTCGTCGTCGGCGGTGACGAGCACCGATCCCTCGGCCCCCCGGGTGACGCAGGCCAGCTCGAGCACCGACGAGCCCTCGCCGGTGACCTGGCGGAGCTGCTCGATCGCCCGGTCCAGGTCGTCGACCTCGAACAGGGAGCAGATCTCGCCCTCGTTGGCGAACAGCACCTCGACCCGGTGGGTGACCAGGTCGAGGAACTCCTTGCGGTGCCGGTCGACGCAGAAGCCGTCGGACAGGCTGAAGGCGACCCGGCGCCCGCCGTCGCGCGCCGCGTCCATGGCCAGGGCGATGGCGTCGATGGCCTCCGGCGCGTCCCACAGGTAGCCCTCGACGTAGAGGAATCGGCCGTCGGCGGCCAGCTGGCGGTCGATCTCGTCAGGGCCGATCTCGACCGACGCGCCCAGGTAGGTGTTCATGGTGCGCTCGCCGTCGGGCGACACCAGGATCAGGCAGCGGGCCGTGCTCGGACCGGTGGTGGCCGCCGGGAAGTCGTAGTGCACGCCGGCGGCGCGGATGTCGTGGCCGAAGACCTCGCCGAGCTGGTCGTCACGCACCCGGCCGATGAAGGCGGCCCGCCCACCGAGCGAGGTCACGCCGACCACCGTGTTGGCCGCCGACCCGCCGGAGACCTCCACGCCGGGCCCCATGGCGTCGTAGAGGTGGTGGGACCGGTCCTGGTCGACCAGCGCCATCGAGCCCTTGACCAGGCCGTGGTCCTCGAGGAACGCGTCCTCGACCCGGGTGAGCACGTCGACGATGGCGTTGCCGACGGCGACCACGTCGAACCGCCCGGCACCGGGCTCGCCCCTGCCGGCGGGGCGCTCGTCGTGACGGTCGGGTCGGGGTCCGGGCGCGGTCACGGCGGCCGACCCTAGCGGCGGTGGTCGATCGGTAGCCTCGCCGGGTCCCCCACCCGAGGAGCCTCCGTGGCCGACGACGCCGACCGCTACCGCCTGCCCGACACCGTCGTCCCCTCCCACTACGAGCTGGTGCTCGAGCCCGACCTCGACGCCGCGACCTTCACCGGCACCGAGCGGGTCGACCTGCAGGTGGGCACCCGCACCGACCGCATCGTGCTCAACGCGCTCGACCTCGACATCACCGAGGCCCGGGTCGAGCGGCCCGGCGGTGAGCCGGTCGACGCCACCGTCACCTACGACCCCGACACCGAGCGGGCCACCCTCGAGCTGGCCGCCGCCATCGACCCGGGCCCCTGCGCCCTGCACGCCGCCTTCACCGGCGAGCTGAACGACAAGCTGGTCGGCTTCTACCGCAGCACGTTCACCGACGGCGAGGGCGACGGGGCCGTCACCCGCACCATCGCCACCACCCAGTTCGAGGCGACCCACGCCCGCCGGGCGTTCCCGTGCTGGGACGAGCCGGCGTTCAAGGCCACCTTCGGCGTCACCCTGGTGGTACCCGAGGACCTGCTGGCGGTGTCCAACGCCGCCGAGGTGTCGAGCGAACCGACCGGCGACGGACGGCGTCGCGTGCGCTTCGCCGACACCATGGTGATGTCCACCTACCTGGTGGCCTTCGTGGTCGGCCCGCTGGAGGTCACCGAGACGGTGCCGGCCGGTTCGGGCACCCCGCTGCGGGTCGTCCACCCGCCCGGCCGGGGGGCCCTGACCGACTTCGCCCTCGACGTCGGGGCCGAGGCCCTCGCCTACTTCGAGGGCTACTACGGCATCGACTACCCGGCCGACAAGCTCGACCTGGTCGCCATCCCCGACTTCGCCTTCGGCGCCATGGAGAACCTGGGCTGCGTGACCTTCCGGGAGGTGGCGCTGCTCGTGGACCCCGCCACCGCCGACCAGCCCGAGCTCGAGCGGGTCGCCGACGTGATCAACCACGAGCTGGCCCACATGTGGTTCGGCGACCTGGTCACCATGCGCTGGTGGAACGGCATCTGGCTGAACGAGGCGTTCGCCACCTTCATGGAGCTGCTCGCCACCGACGCGTACCGCCCGGACTGGGACCGCTGGACCGGCTTCGGCACCAGCCGCACCGCCGCCTTCGACACCGACTCGCTGCAGAGCACCCGACCCATCGAGTTCCCGGTGGTCTCCCCGGCCGAGGCCGAGGGCATGTTCGACGTGCTCACCTACGAGAAGGGCGCGGCGGTGCTGCGCATGCTCGAGCAGTACCTCGGCGCCGACGCCTTCCGCCGGGCCATCGGGAACTACCTCGACGCCCACCGCCACGGCAACACCGAGACCACCGACCTCTGGGACGCCATCGAGGACGCCACCGGTGAGCCGGTGCGGCGGATCATGGACAGCTGGATCCTGCAGCCGGGCTACCCGCTGGTGACCGCCGAGCTGACCGGCGGCGGCTCGACGGTGCGGCTGACCCAGGAGCGGTTCGGCTTCGACGACTCGACCCCGTCGCAGGAGTGGTCGGTCCCGCTGCTCGTCCGCACCGAGGGCGACGGCGCCGCCCGCCTCGAACGGGTGCTGCTCGAGGACGGGGCGGCCGAGGTCGAGGTGCCCGACGGCGCCGCGGTCGTGGTCAACGCCGGCGGCCACGGCTTCTACCGGACCCGCTACGACGCCGACCTGCTGGCCCGGCTCACCGGGCAGGTCCAGGCCCTCTCCCCCCTCGAGCGGTACGGGCTGGTCGACGACGCCTGGGCCGCCCTGCTGGCCGGCGCCGTCGACGTCGGCGCGGTGCTCGACCTCGTCGCCGCCCTCGGCGACGACGACGACCTGTCGGTGTGGCAGCGGGTCATCGGTGTGCTCCACGGGCTCGATCGGCTGGTCGACGACGACGACCGGGACCGCTTCCTCGACCTGGTCCGCTCCCAGCTCGGTCCCGCCCTCGAGCGGCTCGGCGCCGACCCCGCCCCGGATGAGCCCGACCGGGTCACCGCGCTGCGCGCCGCCCTGTTCTCGGCGCTCGGGACCCTCGGCGACGACGCCACCGTCCAGCAGCGGGCCGAGCTGCTGCACGGCGCGACCGGCGACGAGCCGGCCCCGCCCACCTCGCTCGTCAACGCCTCCGTCGAGGTGCTGGCCCGGCGCGGTGACGCCGACCGCTTCGACGACTTCCTGGCCCGGTCGGAGGCGGCCACCAGCCCCCAGGACCGACTGCGCTACCTGTACGCCCTGGCCGAGTTCGACGACGCCGAGCAGTTCGACCGGCTGCTCGGGCTGGTGCTCACGCCCCGGGTCCGCAGCCAGGACGCCGCCTTCGTGCTCCGACGGGCCATCACCAGCCCGGTCAACGGCGCCCGGGCCTGGGACTTCCTGACCGAGCACTGGGACGAGCTGACCGCCCGGGTCCCGAGCAACAGCGTCGCCCGGCTGCTCGAGGGCATACGCGTCTTCAACCAGCCCGCGCTGGCCGACCGGGTCGCGGCCTTCGTCGGGGCCCACCCGCTCCCGCAGGGTGCCAAGCAGGTCGCCCAGCACGTCGAGCGGATGGGGGTGTCGGTCCGGCTCCGGGCGCGCACCGCGGGGCCGCTCCACGACGCCCTCGCCGGCCGCTGAGCGGTCGGCCGACCCACCCGTGACCACCCTGCGCCGGCTCCAGGTCTTCGCCGCCGGCCCCGACTGGGTGCAGGTCACGTGGTCGGCGCTCGGCCCCGGGCCGGTGCGCGTCCAGGCCCACGACGCGGTGGTCGAGGTCGAGGCCGACGGCGGCCCCGGCGCGGTCGTGCTCGAACCGCTGCCGGCCGGTCGCCAGCTCGGCGTGGTGGTGTCGGGGCGTGGCGTGCCCGGCGGCCGCCGCACCATCGGCGCCCGGACCCTGCCCCGACTGGCCGGGCCGGAGCTCTGCCGCTTCGCCACCGTCGGCGACCTCCACGTCGGGGCGGCGGCCTTCGGGTTCAAGAACTCGCTGCCCGACCCGGCCCCCGCCGCCGACCGCCACCCCCGCCGCTGCACCAGGCACGCGCTCGAGCGAGGCGCTGGCCTGGGGGGCCGAGCGGATCGTGGCCAAGGGCGACCTCACCCACGACGGCCGCCGGTACCAGTGGCGGTGGGTGGGCGAGCTGTTCGAGCCCGTCCCGGTGCCGGTCGACGTGCTGCCCGGCAACCACGACTGGTCCGCGCGGCGAACCGTCGAGCCGGCCGCGGCCGCAGGCCTGGTCGGGCGCCCCGTCGTCGACGGCGTGGGCGCGGTCGACCTGCCCGGCCTCCGGCTGGTGCTGGTCGACACCGCCCTCCCTCGCGAGCACGGCGGCGCCATCGCCCACCGCGCCGACGAGGCCTGCGACGCGCTGGCCGACGCGACCCGCGACGGGGTGCCGGCCATGCTCGTGCTGCACCACCAGCTCGAGCGGCCGACCCGCATCCTGCCCTGGCCGCCCGGCATCGACGGGCGGGAGGGCGAGGCCTTCCTGCAGCGGGCGGTGGCCGCCAACCCCGCCCTCTTCGTCACCTCGGGCCACACCCATCGCCACCGCAGCCGGCGGTGGCGCTCGGCGACGCTCACCACCGTCGGGTCCACCAAGGACTACCCGGGGGTGTGGGCCGGCTACTCGGTCCACGAGGACGGCATCCAGCAGGTGGTCCGGCGGGTCGCCGACCCCAGCTGCCTGGCGTGGACCGAGCACACCGCCCGAGCCGTCGGCGGCCTCTGGCGCTACCTCGGGCCCGGCCGCCTCACCGACCGCTGCCTGACCGCCCGCTGGCCGGTCTGAGCGCCCGTCCCGTCGAACCGATGTCCGACGGCCTCCTGCGCCACGGGATCCGCCTGGAGGTGGCGACCCTCGCCTGGAACGTGGTCGGGGTGGTGGTGGTGGCCGTCGCCGCCATCGCCGCCCGGTCGGTCGCCCTCGCCGCCTTCGGGTTCGACTCGCTGGTCGAGATCGGGGCGTCCACCGTGGTCGTCTGGGAGCTGACCGGCACCGACCAGGGCCGGACCGAGCGGGCCCTGCGATGGATCCGGTGGGCTTTCCTGCTGCTCGTGCCCTACGTGCTGGCCATCGCCGCCGTCGGGTTCGCCTCGGGCTCGCACCCCACCCGCTCGGCCGCCGGTGTCGTGTGGACCGCGGCCACCGCGGCGGTGATGGCCGCCCTCGCCGTCGGCAAGCACCGCACCGGCTCGGCGCTCGGCAACCCGGTGCTCGTGACCGAAGGCCGGGTCACCGCCATCGACGCGCTGCTGGCCGGCTCGGTGCTGCTCGGCCTGGTGCTCAACGCCCTGGTCGGCTGGTGGTGGGCCGACCCGCTCGCATCGCTGGTCGTCGTCGGCTACGCCCTGCGGGAAGCTCGCGCCCTGCGGACCTGATGCCCGGCCCTCGGGCCGGTCAGGGCGGCGTGGTCGGTGCGGCGGTCGGCGGCGCGGTGGCGGCGCCACCCGGTGGGACGGTGGTCGGCGGCGCGGTGGCGGCGCCACCCGGTGGGACGGTGGCCGCGCCGCCCGGCGCGGCGTCGCTCCCGACGTCGTAGGTGACCGAGCCGGCGGCGTCGACCACCTTCACGGTGATGGTGCGGCGGCTGGTGGCGTCGGCCGCCGTGCAGCTGAAGGTGGCGCCGGGGCGCAGGACGCGGGGCGAGGGATCCCCGCAGTCGACGGTGAAGGGCCGGCCGAACTGGGCGTCGAGCCGCCGGTTGAGGTCCTGGCCGACCTGGTCGGGTCGGATGACCGCGTCGAGCGGTGCCACCGACAGGTCGCCGCGATCGGTGCGCTGGGTCGCCTGCACCCGCAGCGACTGGCCGGCGACCCGGGCCGAGCAGCGGAACGTGCCGCCCTTGCGCAGGTCGATCACCGCCGGGCACCGGACCCGGTCGACGGCGAGCTGGTAGGTGCTGGCCAGCGCCCGCTGGATGCGGAGCTCGGCGGTGCTGGCCCGGAGCCGGTCGCTGGCCTGCGAGCCGCACCCGACGGCGGCGACGGCCACCAGCCCGGCGAGCAGCGCCACCCCGGCCCGCAGGCGCCGGGTCGGCGCCACGACCCTCACCGCAGCAGCCCCAGGACGAGACCGGCCTGGCCCAGGTGGTAGGTGACCATCACCGCCAGGCGTCCCAGCCGGTGGTCGTGCACGAAGCGGGTCCAGGCGAGGGTCGCGTCGGAGGCGTAGAAGAGCAGGGCGCCCACGACCATGGCCGGCACCGCCGAGCCGAACGCCCCGACGACCATGGCGGAGATCACGCCCATGTAGACGGTCACCGGCAGCGCCAGGCCGGGGTCGCGTCCCAGCCGGACGGCTCGGCGGATGCGTCTCCCGATGGTCACCGTCCCGGCTGCCACCACCAGCAGTCCCAGCACGAGCAGCAGCCACGAGCGCTGGTACTGCACGAGAGCGACGAGGTAGGCGAGGTGGCCGAGCAGGAAGGCGACCAGACCGCCGACGAACAGGTCGGCCGGCAGCATCAGGAGGACGTCGCCGAGCAGCGACAGCAGCAGGCCGACCACCAGCCAGAGCCGCACGGCGCCGCTGTCGGGGTGCAGGGCCAGGGCGACGCCCACCAGCAGCACGAGGGTCAGCGGCTTGCACAGGTATTCGGTGCGGCGGTCGTCGCGGACGACGGCCCACCAGTCGAGGACCGCCACCACCCCGGCGGCGACCAGGAGCAACCACGCCGGCGCGGTCACCGGGCGGCCTCGGCGGCGGTGATGGCGTCGTCCCAGCCCAGGTCCTCGGCGTCGAGGCGGGCCCGCCAGCGCACGACCTGGGCCGGGCGGCTGAAGCCGAGGGCTGCCACCACCCGGTCGCCGCGGCCGTACAGGGCGACGAAGCGGTCGTCCTCGACCGCACCGTCGACCACCGCGATCCGGTCGTCGGGCCGGCACCGGCCGGCCAGCTGGATCTTGACCCCGTGCTGGTCGGACCAGAACCACGGCAGGGGGGTGTAGGGGTCGACGGCCTCGCCGGCGGCCTCGGCCAGGAGGCGCCGGCCGGCGTAGGCGCCCTGCTCGACGGCGTTGTCCCAGTGCTCGACGCGCATCACCTCGCCGTAGCGTCGGTTCGGCCACCGGGCCACGTCGCCGGCCGCGACCACCCCGGGGGCGGCCAGGCAGGTCTCGTCGCAGACGACGCCGTCGTCGATGGTGAGCCCGGACCCCTCGAGCCAGCCGGTGTTGGGCACCACGCCGACGCCGACCACGACCAGGTCGGCGTCGACCTCGGCGCCGTCGGCCATGGCCACCGCCCGCACCCGCCCGGCGCGGTCGGTGTCGAACCCGGCCACGCCCACGCCGGTGCGGAGGTCGACGCCGTGGCGGCGGTGCAGGTCGGCGCAGACCCGGCCCATCTCCTCACCGAGGACCGGGGCCAGCGGGACCGGCAGCGCCTCGAGCAGGGTGACCTCGTGGCCGCGCTGGCGGCAGGTGGCGGCCACCTCGGCGCCGATGAACCCCGCCCCGACCACCACCACCCGCGCCACGCCGGCGTCGAGGGCGTCGCGGATGGCCATGGCGTCGGTGACCGTGCGCAGGGTGTGGACCCCACCGACGCCCTCGGTGCCCGGCAGCGCGCGCGGCGACGCCCCGGTGGCGATGACCAGGCCGTCGTAGGCGAGGCGCCGGCCGTCGTCGAGCTCGACGGTCCGGCCGTCGACGTCGAGGGCCACCGCCGCCCGGCCGAGCTCCCAGGTCAGGTCGAGGTCGGACCGGGCGGCGGGGAGCACGACCTGGTCGGGCTGCTTGGCGCCGGCCAGCACCTGCTTGGAGAGCGGCGGCCGGTCGGTCGGTGGGGTCGACTCGTCGCCGACCACGGTGATCGGTCCGGCGAACCCCTCCCGTCGGAGGACCTCGACCGCCCGCAGCCCGGCGAGCGACGCGCCCACCACCACGACCGCGCCGAGTCCACCGCCCGGTGCGGTCACGGGATCAGCCCTCGATGCTGATCGCCTGCTTGGGGCAGCGCCGGACCGCCTCCTCCATGAGGGGGCGCTTCGACTCCGGCGGGTTCTCGTCGAGGACGTACAGGAAGTCGTCGTCCCGGACCTCGAACACCTCCGGGTCGACGCTCATGCAGATCGCGTTGCTCTCGCACAGGTCGTAGTCGACGACGATCTTCACCGGCGGCTCCTCTCGGTCAGCGACCGGGCCGAAGGTAGCAGCGGCCCCACCCCTAGCTGCCGTGCCGGGGCGACGGGTAGCTCGGCGGGGCGTCCTCCGGAGGCGGCTGGGGGAAGTCGGTGATCGAGCCCTGGAGGATGAAGGCGTGGTCGGGGATCCGGGGCATCGTGTAGGGCATGTAGCGCCGGCCACCGTCGGAGTAGCGCCACATGCCCTGGCCGACCTGGCCCTGCTCGTTCGGTCCGACCGCGGTGGCGTCCCACCAGATCTCGGTGGAGTCGTCGATGGCGTTGTAGTCGGGGTTGGCGAAGAACCGGGTGCCGTAGCTGATGTGCGGGGTGGTCGGCCCTCCGCCGCTCGGCGGGTAGTTGAACATCCCGGCCTGGAAGGTCTGCGGCGTCAGGTCCGGCCCGGCCATGTCGATGCCCAGGGCCAGCAGGCTGAGCTGCTGGTAGATGAGGGCGATGGTCTTCGGGGCCGGCGGCGGCTTGCCGTAGTACCACTCGTACAGCCGGTACGGCTCCTGCTGCTCGAGGGGCAGGCGCACCGGCAGGTTCGACAGGCCGAAGGCGTGCTTCCACTGGGCCTGGTCGTAGGAGCGCCCCAGCGTGGTGGTGTCGGTGAGGACCGTGCCGGTCACGACCCACTCGGGGAAGTAGTCCTGCTTGGTCGCCTCCTTGGTGAGGCTGATCGGCATCAGCGGGTCGCCGAGGAAGACGATCGTGGTGACGCCCGCCGCCTTCATCTTGGCGATGATGGTCGCCGCCCGTTCGGGGAGCTTCGGGGGGTCGAGGATGTAGGTCTCGTTCACCGCCGGGGTGAACCCGCGCTTCTTGCCCTGCTCGAGGATGGCCTTGGAGACCTGCTGGAACACGGGCGGGTCCTGCTCGAAGTGGACGACCCCGAACACGCGCTGCTTGTCGACCACGTCGGGCCCGCCGTGCACCGCCTTGCCGCCCATCAGGCGGTTGGTGATGTAGTCGCCGACGTTGATCAGGAACTGCTCGGGGGTGGCCAGCGGCCCCCACATGTACGGCGCGTTCTGCTGGAAGTACGAGTCGGGCACCGCCAGGCCGCAGCCGATGCAGAGGATCTTGTTGCGGGCCAGCTCGTCGGCGTAGGTCGGGGTGAGCTGGGGGCCACCGATGGAGGCGAACGGCTTGATGTCGTTGGCCACCTTCAGGGCGTCGGCGCGCGCCGCCTCGACGTCGTTGTCGATGCCGCTGGCGTGGAACGGCACGATCTCGAGCTTGCGCCCCCAGAACTGGTAGATGTCCTGGAACTCGGCGGCCAGGTCCTTGAAGGTCTGGTCGCGCGCCGGCTGGGGGTCGAGGAAGGCGTTGAGCGAGTCGGTGATGCCGCCCGGCGCGGGCAGGTAGTAGACGATCTTGATGGTCGTCGGGGTCACGCCGGGGTAGGTGGCCTTGCCCTTGCCCTTGTCGTTCACCGGGGCGAGGCACGGCGGGGCGTAGTTGCTCGGCACCTTGATCCGCCCGAGCTTCTGGTCGCACTTGTCGCCGAAGTCGTACTTGTCGACCGAGGTCTGGGCCAGCGCCTTGTCGTAGGTGATGGGGATGTCGTTGGCGGCGCTGGTGTCGACCCCGCTCACCGAGGCCGTCCCGGTGCCGCCCTTCACGTCGTCGCGGGCGCCGATCGACGCGAACCCGGCGATCAGCGCCAGCACGGCGACGATCGCCACCACCGGCCCGTAGCGGCGGACGGGGCTCGAACGACCGGGGCCGTCGGGGCGAGGATGGTCAGGGGCGGCCATGGATCACCTCTCGGAAGGGGTGGCGGAGGGGGTGGGGGCGGCAGCCGGGGCGTCGGCGCGGCGGGCGCCCGAGCGCGCCGAGGCGGTGCCGCCCGAGCCGAGGTAGGAGGCCACGACCTCGGGGTGGTGGAGCACCTCGTCGCTGGTGCCGATGACCACCACCTCGCCCTGGTCCATGGCGATCAGCCGGTCGGCGACCGAGGTGACCAGGGCGATGTCGTGCTCGATGACGACCAGGCTGGCGTCGAGGCTGTCGCGGATCCGCTCGAGCAGCGGACCGAGGGCCTCGGCCTCGCGCTGGGCGATGCCGGAGCTCGGCTCGTCGAGCAGCACGACCGCGGGGCGGTGGGCGATGACGCACGCCAGGTCGACGACCCGACGTGAGCCGGTCGACAGCTCGGCCACGAACTTGGTGCGGAAGTCCTCGATGCCGAGCAGCTCGAGCAGCTCGTCGACGCGCCGCCAGACGGCGGTCTCGGAGTCCTGCTGCACGGGCGTGCGCAGCATGGCGTTGAGCGGGTCGTGGACGTCGAGGCTGCGCTCGAGGGCGACCGCCAGCGCCTCCTCGACGGTGAGCGACGGGAACAGGCGGGCGTCCTGGAACGACCGGCCGAGCCCCAGCCGGGCCCGCGCCGGCGCCGACCGTCCGGACACGTCGACGCCCCCCAGCCGGACCACGCCGGAGTCGGCCGAGGTGAAGCCCGAGATCAGGTCGAACAGGGTCGTCTTGCCGGCGCCGTTCGGCCCGATGACCCCGACGATCTCGCGCGGGGCGATGGTGAAGCTGACGTCGCTGACCGCCCGGATGCCGCCGAAGCGCACCGACAGGTCCCGCACGTCGAGGGCGGCCCCCGACCCGCCGTTCGCCGTCGCCGCCACCGCCGGCGCGCGGTCAGGCGGCGACCCGACGTCCGGACCGGCGCCGTCGACCGGTGCCCCTGCGGGTTGGGCGGCCGGGTCCGCCCCGTCGCCGTCGCGGACGGCCATGCCGGCCGCCGCCCCCTCCAGGAACACCGAGCGCAGCACGTCGGGCCGCTCGAGCAGGTCGCTCGTCGCGCCGTGGAACCGGATCTGGCCCTTCTCCATGAAGTAGGCGGTCTCGGCCACGGTGAGCGCCACGTTCACCGACTGCTCGACGAGCACGATGGTGGTGCCCTCGTCCCGCAGCTCGGTGACGACCTCGAGCAGCTGCTCGACGATGGCCGGGGCCAGCCCGAGCGACAGCTCGTCGATGGCCAGCAGCCGGGGCTTGCCGAGCAGCGCCATGGCCAGGCCGAGCATCTGCTGCTGTCCGCCGGAGAGGTTGGCGGCCGGGTCGGCCCGCCGCTCGTCGAGGGCGGGGAACAGGCGGTAGGCGCGCTCCACCCCCTCGCGGGTGGCCTGGTGGTCGTGGCGGTGCAACCAGCCCGCCACCCGCAGGTTCTCGGCCACCGTCAGCGAGGGGAACACGCCCTGGCCGCCGGGCACCTGCGAGAGGTGCAGCGCGGCGACCCGCTCGGCGGGCAGCTTGGTGATGTCGCGCCCGTCGAAGGTGACCGTGCCCGAGCGGGTCGGCACCACCCCGCAGATGGCCTTCAGCAGGGTGGACTTGCCGGCCCCGTTGGTGCCGAGCAGGGCGATGATCTCGCCCTCGGCCACGTCGACGTCGACGTCGAAGAGGATCTGCACGTCGCCGTAGGCGACGTCGAGCCCGCGCACCGACAGCAGACCGTCGCCGTCGCCGGTGGCCCGCACCGCTGGCGCGAGGCGCGGCGCCGGTTCGGGCGCGTCGACGCCGTGCTCGGCGTCGACGCGCCGGTCGACCTCGGTGGCGCTGCCCGCCGCCTGGGCCAACGCGCCGTCCTCATCGGCCGTCTCGCCGGTGTCGGCCACCAGGCTCGGCACCCGGATGCCCCGGCGGTTGGCGACCACCCGCAGCAGCCGGTCCCGCAGCCGGTACACGACCCGGCTGATGCCACCGGGGATGACGAGCAGCACGAACAGCACCCCGATGGCGCTCGGCAGCAGCACCAGCTTCGAGCCACTCGGGATCAGCCACTTGCCGCCGTTCAGGAACAGGGCGCCGAGCAGACCGCCGGCCAGGGAGCCGACCCCGCCCACCACCGCCGAGGTGAAGGCGGCGAAGCTCTCGCTCGGCGTGTAGCTCTGGTCGATGTACTGGCCGTAGACCTGGACCAGGAGGCACCCGGCCACCGCCGCCAGGAACCCCGACACCGCGAACGCGGTGAGCTTGGCCTGCAGGATGCCGACGCCGTAGGCCTGCGAGCCCGGCTCGTTCTCGCGGACGGCCAGCAGCACCCGTCCGGTGCGGCCGCGGCGCAGGCCCCGCACCGCAACCAGGCCGAGCAGCAGGCAGGCCAGACAGACGTAGTACCGGCTGATCTGCGAGCTGAGGTCGAAGTGGTGGAAGAGCGGGGGCGGGTCGAACTGGCGGGTCGGGATCCACCTCGCCTGGTCGGTGCTGAGCAGGTAGCTGGAGGTGGCCAGCGCGAAGCCGAGGGTGGTCACCGCCAGGAAGAGGCCCCGCAGGCGCAGGGCGGGGATGCCCACCACCGTGGCGGCCACCGCGCCGCCGATGCCGGCCAGGACGATGGTGAGGCTGAGGTCGAGGTGCCAGGTCTCGGTGGCCACCGCCGAGATGGCGGCGCCGACCGCGGCGAAGGACATCTGCCCGAGCGACACCTGGCCGGCCCAGCCGGTGAGCACCACGATCGACACGCCGATCAGGCCGAACACCATGAGGTTGGCGGCCTTGAACTGGTTGGACACGTCGAGCAGGTGGGGCAGGACGAGGGCGACGGCGAGCAGCAGGGCGGCCCCACCCCACTTCACCGCCAGGACCTCGGGCAGCCGGCGCAGCTCCTTGGGGATGGTGCGCACCTCGTCGGCGGACTGCCAGCTCGCCACCGACTCCTGCTCCGCCCGGCTGGTGCCGATCCGGCGCACGACCAGGGCGAGCAGGATCACCACGCCCTGCACCGGGTAGACGACGTTGGGGTTGTTGCCGTTGTTCCACACCACCCCCTGCTCGAGCACGCCGAGCGACAGGGCGGCCAGGGTGATGGCGGGCAGGTTGGTGAGCCGGCCGACCATCAGGGCGGTGAGGGCCGAGGCCAGGGCCGCGAAGCTGGCGGTGCTCACCGCCGGCAGCCCGAGGACCCCGGCCCGCAGGAACAGGCCGACGAAGCTCATCACCGTGGCCAGCGACCAGACCAGCATCTGGAGCCGCTTGACCGGGACGCCGAGCAGCGAGGCCCGGTCGGCCCGCTCGGCCGCGGCCCGGAGGGCGACGCCGACGATGGTGCGGCGCAGGAACACGGCGAGGCCGACCACCACCAGTGGGGCCACCACCAGGGCGATCAGGTCGTTGGCGGTGAAGAGCCGGGGGCCGATGGTGAAGTCGTGGGTGAACGGCGCCTTGACCGTCAGGTTGGCCAGCGCGTTCTCGCTGCCGGCGCCGGTGCCGGCGTTCACCTGCTTCTGGCGGAAGATCAGCAGGCCGATCACGGTGAACAGCTGCGAGAGCCCGATGGTGGCGACGGTCAGGATCAGCCGCGGGGCCCGGAAGAAGCGGCGGATGACCAGCAGCTCGACCAGGGCGCCGACCGCCAGCGCCGCCGCCAGGCCGATGCCGAGACCGAGGTAGTAGTTCCAGCCGTAGGTGGTGACGAGGGTGATGGTCAGCACCACCGGCGCCGTGCCCAGGTCGGCCTGGGCGAAGTTGAGGATGCGGCTCGCCCGGTAGACGAGGGCCATGCCCAGCGCCACCAGGGCGGTCAGCAGGCCCAGCTCGGCGCCGAGCACCCAGATGGCGGCCGGGGCCGGGAACAGCACCGCCTGGGCCAGCAGGATCAGCGCCGGCGGGCCCACGATGGCCGAGGTCCGCCGCACCGCCGAGGTGGGGTCCGCCCATGCGTCCCTCGAGAGGGCCCCGGCCGGTGCAGCCGTCGCTGGTGCTGTCCCCATGCCCCTCGCTCCGTTCCCCTGCCGGCTCGGGTTCCTGCAGCAGTGTTGCAGATTGTTACCAGGCGTACGCTCGACGTGCCGAGCGACCCGAGGAGCACCCCGATGACCCATGAACCCGACACCGCACCGTCCCTCGACGGCGACGGGATCGAGGTCCGGGCCGATCCCGAGGGCTCACGCTTCGAGGCGCTGGTCGACGGTCGTCACGCCGGGTGGGCCGAGTACGAGGACCGCGATGGCCGCCGGTTCTTCACCCACACCGAGGTCGACCGCCGCTACGGCGGGCGCGGGGTGGGCACCGCGCTGGTCGACGCCGCCCTCGAGGCCACCCGGCAGGCCGGGCTGGCGGTGGTGCCGCGGTGCTCGTTCGTCGCGGCCCACCTGCGGGCCCACCCGGAGCTGGCCGACCGGCTCGACCGCTGACGGCGGCCGGTCAGGGGTCGAGCGCCCGGGCCAGGTTGGCCGGGCTCCAGGCCTGCTCGAAGATGCTCCGGCTGAAGGGGCGGACCAGCTCGCGGAGCCGGCGGCAGCGGTCCTCGCCGAGCGGCTCCCAGCAGGCCATCGCCAGCTCGTCGGTCACCGCCTCGATGCGCTCCCGGGCCGCGCCGCCCTCCGGCGTCAGCCCGTCGCCGTCGTCGGCCCAGCCCCGGGCCCGCAGCCGCGCCACCGCCGCGCCCCACTCGTCGTCGGGCCACGCCCGGCTGGTCCGGAGGGTGCCGGGGGCCAGGCCCTCGGCCCCGCTGCGCTCGTGCAGGACCAAGGCCTCGGCCCCGTCCACCCCCTCGGCCACCAGGGCGGCGACGTGGCCGTCGCCGCGGAACTCGCGCAGCAGGGTCTGCGCCCACCACAGCACCAGGTGCGGCTCGTCGGGCCAGGCCAGCCCGGCGTGGGCGGCGTAGAGCGGTCGGCCGGGAAGGGTGCACCCGGCGGCCGCCTCGGAGGCCAGGTCGGCCGCCTCGGCCAGCTCGTCGCTGCCGATCACGGCGTCGCCCAGCATGGCGCGCAAGGCCTCGTCGGCGGCCGCCAGCCGGGCGTCGAGCACGGCGGCGGGCGACGCCCGGTGCCAGGCCTCGGGGATGGCGCTGCGCACCAGCGCCGGGTGGAAGTTGAAGAAGGTGGCGATCACGACCTCGGCGCCCACCGGCCCCATGGCCGCCGACCGGGACGCGAAGTAGCCCATGCGCCGGCCCACCAGGCCCAGCCCCTCGTACCGCCGTCGGGCCTCGGGGACGAAGTAGATCATCCCGTGGTAGGGCTCGAGGGTCCGCAGCATCTTTCGGGCGACGGCGGGGTCCATCTCCCCAGCTTCCCAGCTCGGTCGGGGTGCCGCCCCCGGCAGGTGCTCAGCGCTTGGTGCGGGCCGCGGCCATCACCTTCGGGATGAGCCAGCGGGCGACGAACTCGGCGTTCTTCCCCCGGTAGTGCACGCCGTCGCTGCGCAGCTTGGTGCCGTTCTTCTGCCCGATGCAGTGGTCGCGGGGGCAGATGTACCCGGCCAGGTCGACGAGACGGGTCCGGTGGTCGTCCCGGTACACCTTCCGGATCACGTCGTTCTCGCAGTTGGCCAAGGCCATGGCGTTCGGCAGCGAGAACAGATCCAGCACCCTGGGGTCGTCGGTCCCCGGCTTGGTCACGAGGACGACGGGCGCTCCCCCGGTGGAGAGCTGGTCGACCTCGAGGCGAAGCCGACGTTCGAACACGGACTCGTACGTCGAGTCGCACTGCCCGCGCAGCTTGCCGCGCAGATCGACCTTGTAGTTGTTCAGCGCGCCGTAGAGGAGCATCACCGCGTCCGGCTTGTACTTCCTCACCAGCGCCTGGTCGCGGTTCGTGCAGTCACGCTTGACGCGGTCCACGCGGCCGTTCGGCGTATCGATGATCGTGCCCTCGGTGACCATGGGGCTGCAGCCGATGACGCCCGCGTCGATCACCGTCACCCCCAGCTCGTCGACGATGGGCTGGACGCCCTCGGTGCCGAGCACCAGCGGCACGGAGTCGCCGGTGATGAGGAGGCGCTGGGACCCGGGCTTCGACGACGCGAACACCTGCGCGTGGGGGTCGGCCACGCTGCCGGTCTGCTGCTGGGTGATGGCCGACACGCCGCCGGCGGTGCCCGCCACCAGGGCGAGGGCGGTGACCACCGCGGCGATCGGCGCCGCCAGTTCGGCCGACCAGCCCTTCAGCGCGCCGTAGCGGATCGGTCGCTCGAGCAGGAAATAGGACAGCACGGCCACGTCGAGGGCCACGAAGGTCTGCAGCCCGAGCAGCGGCCAGCTCGACAGCCCGGTCCGCTCGTGGTCCAGGTACAGGTAGATCGGCCAGTGGTACAGGTACAGCCCGTAGCTGATCAGCCCCAGCCAGCGCAGCGGGGCGAAGGACAGCACCCGGTTGACCACCATCGGCTCGGGGTGGGTGGCGCTGGCGATGACGGCGGTGACCGCCAGCCCGCAGGCGGCCAGCCCGCCCGAGTAGATCAGCCCGGTCTGCAGGTCGGTCATCGACCAGGCCACGCCCAGGAAGACGACGGCCACGATCGCCAGCGCCTCGAGGCTCACCCGGTTCGCCCGGGTGCGGGTGTGCCCGTAGGCGACCTGCCACGCCGCCAGCGCCGCCCCCATGGCGATGGCGGCGATGCGGGTGTGGGTGCCGAGGTACAGGCTGTTGTCGGAGGCGGCGCCGGTGGCGTGGAGCACCACCATGAGGCCGACCGAGCCGGCGGCCAGGGCGAGCGCCGCCCGCAGGATGGTCGTGGGCCGGTCGCGCAGCTTGAGCAGGCCGAGCACCACCAGCGGCCACACCAGGTAGAACTGCTCCTCGATCGCCAGGCTCCAGGTGTGCTCGAGCGGCGAGGGGGCGAGGCCGGCCTGGAAGTAGTTCTGGCCGACGAAGATCGAGTGCCAGTTGGCGACGTAGAAGAGGGTGGCGAAGCCGTCGGCGCGGATGCCGTTCAGCTCCTCGGGGCTGGCCACGACGTGGGCGTAGAGCGCCACGCCGAGGAGGGCGACGATCAGCGCCGGGAACAGGCGCCGGGCCCGCCGGGTCCAGAAGTTGCCGAGCCGGATGCGGCGCGAGCCCCGCCACTCGGTCAGCAGCAGCAGGGTGATGAGGTAGCCGGAGAGGACGAAGAACAGGTCGACGCCCAGGTAGCCGCCGCTCAGGTGGCCGCCGTGGAACAGCAGCACCCCGGCCACCGCCGCGCCGCGCAGGCCGTCGAGGGCGCCGATGTGGCGCAGCCCCCGCCGCCCGGTGGCCCCGGGCGCCCGCCGCGCCGCGACCGGCTCGTCGAGTGTTGCGGTCAACGACGAACCCCTGGCCGGCCGTGCACGGAGCGGACAGCTTACGGAGGGGCGCCCGTCGCCCAAAAAGAGGGCGGACGAGACGGGCCGCCGGGCGCCGGTGCGGGATGCGGGCCACCTGCCGTCCGGCGTGCCGCCTACGGTGACGCCGTGACCCCTGATCCTCCCGGTGGCCTGGACGGCGCGGTCGTGGCGGTCACCGGCGCGAACGTCGGCATCGGCCTCGAGACGGCGGTCGGCGTGGCCGGGTGCGGCGCCACCACCCTGCTCGCCTGTCGCGACCGCCAGAAGGCCGAGGCGGCGGCCGGCGAGGTCCGCCGCCGCAGCGGCAACCACGACGTGCACGTGGTCGACCTCGACCTGGCCGACCTGGCGTCGGTCGCCGCCTGCGCCCGATCGATCCTCGAGGGCTGGGACCGGCTCGACGTGCTGGTCAACAACGCCGGCGGCATCTGGTCCGACCGGCAGACGACCGCCCAGGGCTTCGAGCTCACCTTCGGGGTCAACCACCTCGGCCACTTCCTGCTCACCAACCTGCTGCGGGAGCGCCTGATCGCCTCGGCCCCGGCCCGGCTGGTGAACCTGACCTCGGTCGGCCACCACGGCGCGGTCACCGGCATGCACTGGGACGACCTGCAGGCCGAGCACGGGTACTCGGCCATGGGCGCCTACTCGCAGTCGAAGCTGGCCAACCTGCTCTTCACCCGGGCGCTGGCCCGCCGGCACGACCCGACCGTGCTCACCGCCAACGCCGCCCACCCGGGCCCGGTGCGGTCGGGGTTCGGCATGGACGGCGACATGACCGGGCTCATGGCCCGCATGAACGCCCTCGTCCGCCCGTTCGAGATCAGCCCCGAGGCCGGGGCGCGCACCTCCATCAAGCTGGCCGTCGACCCGGACCTGGCCGGTCGCACCGGCGAGTACTGGGCCCACGGCCGGCGGGGGTTCATGAGCCCGGCCGCCCGCCGCGACGACGCCGCCGAGCGGCTGTGGCGGGTGAGCGAGGAGCTGCTCGACTCGGTCGGGTTCGGCCTCGGCGGCTGAGGGCGGAGGCGGCGGCCCGGCGGCAGCCGGTCCGGACCGGCCCGTCGGCGGGCGAGTCGGTCAGCGGGCCTTGGTGTAGGCCGCCGACTGGGCCTCGACCAGGCTCACCAGGTCGCCGAGGGGCAGGTTCACGTCCAGCAGGTGCAGCCCCCACGAGGCCCCGAGGCTGTCGACCAGGTGGGGCCGGTCGTCACCGGGCTTGCGGACGTCGGTCACCAGCAGGACGTTGGCCCCGTTGCTGGTCGTGCACCGCGCCGTCCAGAGGTCCGGGTAGGTGACCCACGGGGTCGAGAGGGAGGGGTCCGGGGGCGGGGCGAGGGCGGCGCCGGCCAGGTCCCACTTCTCGCCCGCCACCGGGACGTACGGGTGCAGGGGCGCCGACCCGCCGGCCAGGTCGGCCGGGTTGGTGCACAGCACCTCGGCGCCGGCGGTGGTCTGACCGCTGAAGCTGCGGGGCCGGCCGAACAGCGTGTCGTCGGGCGGCGGCTGGTCGAAGGTCGAGTAGGCGACCACGCAGCCGAGCTGGGTGCGGCTGCGGCAGGCCGGCACGTTGGCGAAGTCGGCCCCCACGTCCTTGCCCACCGGCACGAGCACGTTGCCGCCGATCAGCAGCGCCGAGACGAGCTGCCGACGGACCTTCGGGTCCTTGTCGATGCGGTTCTTCAGCAGCTGGTCGAGCATGCCGGCACCCTGCGAGTGGCCGATCAGCACCACGCCCCGGCCGTGGTTGTCGTGGGCGAGGTAGTCGTCCCACGCGGACTGCACGTCGCCGTAGGCGATGGCCCGGTTCTCGGCGGTCGCCTTGCCCCCGAGCGCCGAGAGCGTCAGCTGCCGGTACATCGGCGCGAACACCCGGCAGGCACGGCTGAAGCGCGACGCCTGGGTGAACGCCACCTGCCGCTCCTCGGGGTCGATGGCCAGGGTGGCGTTGGGTCCCGGCTGCTTGCTCACCGTCGGGTAGACGTAGAAGCAGTCGATGGGCGGTTCGCCGGTCGGGTGGCTGGACTCGACCGTGCGGGTGCCGTCGGCGGCGACCGAGGTGGCGTCGCGGTCGGCCGTGCACGGATCGTCGGCCAGTCCGGGCCGGCACAGCCAGACCGTGGCGGAGGCCGGAGCCGACGACGAGGGGGAGGCGGCGCCCGGTGCCGACCCGGCGTCGGTCGCGGTGGCGCCGCCGCCGGCGCGGTCGCTGCTCCCGCTTCCCGAGCCGGAGGCGCTGCCGGACGGGCCGGAGCCACCGGAGCTGCAGGCGGCGGCCAGGAGGAGCACGGCCAGCCCGGCCAGCAGCCGCGCCGTTCGCGAGCGGGCCGATCGGTGCGCCATGGTTCTCCTCCTCGGGGGCCGGCCGCGCAGCCTAGGACCGTCCGGACGGTGGCCGTCCGAGCGTCACGTCCCTTCGGCGGACCGGGACTTCACAGGGAATGAGAACTGTTATCGTTTTGAGGTGAGCTGGTCACCCCGCCACCGCCGGTGGACCGCCCTCCCGACGGGCGTCGTCGCCGTGGCGCTGGCCCTCGGGGTGCTCGCCGGCTGCGGCGGCCAGGCACCCGCCCGCCGGGCGGACGGCCGCATCGACGTGGTCACCACCACGACCCAGCTCACCGACTTCGCCCGCGTGGTGGGCGGCGACCACGTGGTCGTCCACGGCATCCTCAGGTCCGGGGTCGACCCCCACGACTACGAGCCCTCCCCCGCCGACCTCGACCAGATCGCCTCGGCCCAGGTCATCGTCCAGAACGGCGTGGGGCTCGAGGGCTGGTTCGCCAGCACGATCCGCGCCGCCGAGCCGACCGGCGAGGTGGTCGACGCCAGCCGCGGCGTCGCCATCCGCCACCCGGCGGGAACCGGTGGCGAGGGCGACCCCCACATCTGGCAGGACCCCCGGAACGCCTCGATCATGGCGGCCGACATCGAGCGGGCCCTGGTGCGCGCCGACCCCCGCCACCGCGTCGACTACGAGGCCAACCTGCGCGGCTACCAGGCCCGGCTGGCCGACCTCGACCGGTGGATCGCCGGCCGCATCGACACCCTGTCCAACCGCCGGCTGGTCACCAACCACGACGCCTTCGGGTACTACGTGGCGCGCTACGGCCTGCAGTTCGAGGGGTCGATCGTGCCCAGCTTCGACACCTCGGCCCAGCTGTCGGCGTCCGACGTGCAGGCGCTGGTGCGCAGGATCCGCACGACCGGGGTGAAGGCGGTCTTCTCGGAGACCTCGCTCCCGGCCAAGACCGCCGACGCCATCGGCCGGGAGGCCGGCGTGCGGGTGGTGGCGGGCCCGGGCTCGCTCTACGGCGACACCCTGGGTCCGCCGGGGTCGCCCGGCGCCACCTATGTCGGCGCCATGCGCCACAACACCGAGGTCATCGTCGACAACCTCCGCTGATCGGCCCCTCGCCTGCCCCGGGCGCGGCGACGTGCTCGGTACCCTCGGCCCATGACCGACGGGCGCGTCGAGGCCGTGCTGGCCCAGGTGCGCGCCAGCGGGGGTCGGGTCACCCGCAGCCGCCGGGCCCTCGTCACCGAGGTGGCCGACGCCGGCGGCCACCTCAGCGCCGACGACCTGGCCGACCGGCTGCGACGGTCCCACCCCGAGCTGGCGGCGTCGACGGTGTACCGGCTGCTGACCGACCTGGAGGAGCGGGGGCTGGTGCGCCACGTGCACACCGTCCACGGCCCGGCCGTGTACCACCTGGCCGACCCGACCCACCACCACCTGCGCTGCAGTCGCTGCGGCCACGTGACCGACATCCCCGACGCGGTCCTCGCCCCGGTCCGCCGGCTGCTCCACGACCGCTACGGGTTCGACCTCGACCTCGGCCACACCGCCCTGCCGGGCACCTGTGCCGCGTGCGCCGAGGGAGGCCCCGGTGCGGCGACCGAGCCCGCGGCCGGCGGGTTTGGCGGCACCGGCGGGGGGTAGCGCCCCTCGTCCGACCCGATCGACGACGACGAGGAGCGCGAGGCATGGCAGGACTTCTGGACGGCAAGCGGGTGGCGGTGCTGGCGGCCGACGGCGTGGAGCAGGTCGAGCTGGAGCAGCCGACCGCCGCGGTGCGCGACGCCGGCGGGACCGTGACCCTGCTGTCGCTCGAGTCGGGGTCCATCCAGGCCATGCACCACGACATCGAGCCCGCCGACAGCTTCGACGTCGACCGGCCGGTCGCCGACGCCGTGGTCGACGACTTCGACGCGCTGGTGCTGCCCGGCGGCGCGGTCAACCCCGACCACCTCCGTCAGGACGAGGCCGCCATGGACTTCGTCCGCGACTTCGTCGGCTCCGGCAAGACCGTCGCCGCCATCTGCCACGCCCCCTGGTCGCTGGTCGAGGCCGGCGTGGTCGACGGCCGGCGGGTGACCTCGTTCCCCAGCATCCGCACCGACCTGCGCAACGCCGGGGCCGACGTGGTCGACGAGGAGGTCGTGATCGACGGCAACCTCATCACCAGCCGCAACCCCGACGACCTCGACGCCTTCTGCTCGGCGCTGGTCGACGCCGTCCAGGGCGGCTGACCGCCCCGGCGCCGGTCGCCCTCGCGGTCGCCGTCGGGCGCCGGGCCTGGTAGGCACCGGCGGATGACCGATCACCACGACCTGGACCCGTATCGGGAGCTCAGCGACCTCCGCATCGACCGCCCGGCGAGCGGCGTGGTGCGCATCACCCTCGACGGCCCGGGGCTGAACGCGGTCGACCACGCGGTGCACCGCCAGCTGGCGGACGTCTGGCTGGCCGTCGACCGCGACCCCGACGCCCGCGCCGCGGTGCTGCAGGGGGCCGGCAAGGCCTTCTCCGCCGGCGGCAGCTTCGAGCTGCTCGACTCCCTGATGGACGACTACGCGGTGCGGACCCGCGTGCTGCGCGAGGCCCGGGACCTGGTGTTCAACGTCGTCAACTGCTCGAAGCCCATCGTGTCGGCCATCCACGGCCCGGCGGTGGGGGCCGGGCTGTGCGCCGGTCTGCTGGCCGACATCTCGGTGGTGGGGCGCACCGCCCGGATCATCGACGGCCACACGCGCCTCGGCGTGGCCGCCGGCGACCACGCCGCCCTCTGCTGGCCGCTGCTCTGCGGCATGGCCAAGGCCAAGTACCTGCTGCTCACCTGCGACCCGCTGACCGGCGAGGAGGCCGAGCGCATCGGGCTGGTCTCGCTCTGCGTCGACGACGACCGGGTGCAGGACCGGGCGCTCGAGCTGGCCGAGCAGCTGGCGGGCGGCGCCCAGTCCGCCATCCGGTGGACCAAGCACACCCTCAACCACTGGTACCGGGCCAACTCGGCCATCCTCGACGCCTCGCTGGCGTACGAGTTCTTCGGCTTCGCCGGCCCCGACGCCCGTGAAGGCCTGACCAGCCACACCGAGAAGCGCGACCCCAGCTTCACCGGACCCACCAGCGAGTAGCGCCGGACGGTCGCTCGGCCGACCGGCCTCGGCTCAGAGCTGGTCGAGGAAGTCGAGGACGGCGTCGTTGAACAGGTCGTTGCGGTCGCCGGCGACCATGTGGCCGGCCCCACTGACGTCGGCCATCCGCGCGTGGGGGATCAGCGCCAGCAGGTCGCGGGCGCCCTCCTCGCTGAGCAGGTCGCTCTGGCGGCCGCGGACGAGCAGGGTCGGGATGGTGACCGTGCGGGCGGCCGCCGCCAGCCGCTCGGCCCGACCGCCGGCGCGGGGCTCGTCGGGCTCGCCGCGCGGGCCCAGGCCCGCCAGGAACTTCGGGTCCCAGTGCCAGACCCACCGGCCGTCGTCGCGCTGGCGCAGGTTCTTGCGCAGGCCGGAGAGGTCCTTGGGACGGGGGCGGTTGGGGTTGTAGGCGGCGATGTGGTCGGCCGCCTCCTCGAGGCTGGCGAAGCCGTCGGGGTGGGAGGTCATGAAGGTGCCGATGCGCTTGACCCCCGCCGGCTCGATGCGGGGCGCCACGTCGACCAGGACCAGCGCCGAGGCCAGCGGCGGGGCGCCGGGGTCGCGGTCGCCGAGGGCGACCAGCGAGGAGATGCCGCCCAGCGAGGCGCCGACCAGCACCGGCGGTTCGGACTGGGCCTCGGCGAGCACGGTGATGTCACCGGCGAAGTGGTCGAGGTCGTAGCCCCCGTCGGGCGCCCAGTCGCTGTCGCCGTGGCCCCGCAGGTCGACCCGCAGGGCCGACCAGCCCCGATCGGCCAGCGCGGTGGCGGTCGAGCCCCACGCGTGGCGGGTCTGGCCCCCGCCGTGCAGCAGGATGACCGGCCGCCCGTCGACCGGTCCCTCCTGCTCGACGGCGAGGGTCAGGCCCTCGAACCCCTCGACCCGTTCGACCCGTCCGGACACGCCGGCAGCGTACGCGCCCCACCGCCCCGACCTTCCCCCCATCGCCCCCCATCGCCCCCCATCGCCCCCCATCGAACTTGTCGCAGTTGCATGGGCGAAGGCCCGACACCTGCGACAGGTTCGCCGTCGGTGGCGGCCGACGGGGCGGGTCAGCTGAGGAAGAGCTTGATGGCGACGCCGGTGCCGAGGACGATCACCAGCACCCGCAGCACGTGGGGCGGGATGCGGCGGCCGTACCGCGAGCCGAGGGCGCCGCCGACGATGGCGCCCACCGCCACCAGCACCACCGCCAACCAGTTGATCTTCCCAAAGGCGAAGACCAGGAAGACGATGGCGGCCACGCCGTTGACGGTGCCGGCCAGGACGTTCTTCAGGGCGTTGGACCGCTGCAGGTTGTCGGGGACGAACACCGCCAGCATCCCGAGCAGGATCACCCCCTGGGCCGCCCCGAAGTACCCGCCGTAGATCCCGGTGAAGAACCCGATGGCGAGGGGCACCGGCCCGACGTCGCGCCCGCCGCCCTCGTCGGCCTTGCGGGCCGCGACCCGCTTCGAGAGCGCCGGCTGCACGGCCATGAGCGCCACGCCGACGAGGATCAGGACCGGGACGACCTCGTTGAAGACCCCGGCGGGCAGGACGAGCAGCAGCACGGCGCCGGTGAGGCCGCCGAGGGCCGAGGCGGCGCCGAGGGTACGGGCCCGGCGGCCCTGCCCGACCAGCTCACGGCGGTACCCGTAGACCCCGGTCGCCACCCCCGGCACCAGCCCGATGTTGTTCGACACGTTGGCGGCCACGCCGGGCAGCCCGACCGCCAGCAGGGTCGGGAAGGTGATCAGGCTGCCCGACCCGACGATGGTGTTCACCGTGCCGGCGCCCACCCCGGCGGCGACCACGAACAGCGCCTGCAACCACGTCACCGGGAAACCCTTGCAGCCCGGCCCGGGCGGGCCGGACATCCGGTCCACGCCGCGGCCACCGCGAGGTTGGCTCGCCGCCGACCCGCTGCCAGGGTGGCTCCCATCGACGACCCGCGACCAGCCACGGAGGCTCCCATGACGTTCACCATCGGCGGCGACCTCGAGGTCGACAGGCTCGGCTTCGGCGCCATGCAGCTCACCGGTGAGGGCATCTGGGGGCCGCCCGACGACCCGGACGAGTGCATCCGGGTGCTGCGCCGGGCCGTCGAGCTGGGCGTCACCCTGATCGACACCGCCGACTCCTACGGCCCGTACGTCAGCGAGGAGCTGATCCACCAGGCGCTGCACCCCTACCCCGACGACCTGGTGATCGCCACCAAGGCCGGCCTGCTGCGCACCGGTCCGGCCGTCTGGCCCGTGTGCGGCCGGCCCGACTACCTGCGCCAGGAGTGCGAGATGAGCCTGCGGCGGCTCGGGCTCGAGCGCATCGACCTCTTCCAGCTGCACCGCATCGACCCCGAGGTGCCCACCGCCGACCAGATCGGCGTGCTCGTCGACCTCCAGTCCGAGGGCAAGATCCGCCACATCGGGCTGTCCGAGGTCAGCGTCGAGCAGCTCGACGAGGTGCGCGGGCAGGCCACCGTCGCCACCGTGCAGAACCGGTTCAACCTGACCGACCGGGGCTCGGAGGACGTGCTCGACCGCTGCGAGGCCGACGGCATCGGGTTCATCCCCTGGTTCCCGATCGCCACCGGCGAGCTGGCCGAGCCCGGCGGTCCGCTGGAGGAGCTGTCCGAGGAGACCGGTGCGTCACCGGCCCAGCTGGCGCTGGCCTGGTTGCTGCACCGCTCCCCGGTGATGCTGCCCATCCCGGGCACCAAGCGCGTCGAGCACCTCGAGGAGAACGTGGCGGCCCGCGACATCACCCTCACCGACGACCAGGTGAAGGCCCTCGACTGATCGGAGCGGCCCGGCCCTCGTGATCGGGCGACCCCTCGGGATCAGGCCGCGGACTTCTCGAGGATGTGCACGCCGCAGGCCGATCCCAGGCCGATCACGTGGGCCAGGGCGACCTTGGCCCCCTCGATCTGGCGGTCGCCGGCCTCGCCGCGGAGGTGGTGGCAGACCTCCCAGATGTTGGCGATGCCGGTGGCGGCGATGGGGTGGCCCTTCGACTCGAGTCCGCCGGACACGTTCACCGGCTGGGCCCCGTCGCGCCAGGTCCTGCCCGACTCGAAGTGGTCGACCGCCCCGCCCGGCTCGCACAGGCCGAGGTTGTCGTAGTGGACCAGCTCGGCGGTGGCGAAGCAGTCGTGCAGCTCGACCAGGTCGAGGTCGTCGGGGCCGATGCCGGCCTGCTCGTAGGCCTGGGTGGCGGCGTTGCGGGTGAGGGTGTTCACGTCCGGCAGCACCTGGCAGGACTCCTGCCACGGGTCCGAGGTGAGCACCGAGGCCGAGACCTTGACGGCCCGTCGCTGCTGCTCCTTGCTCAGCGTCTTCAGCACCGAGTCCGACACGACGACGGCGGCGGCGGCCCCGTCGCAGTTGGCCGAGCACATCGGCCGGGTGTTCGGGTAGGCGATCATCACGTCGCCCATGATCTGCTCGAGGGTCATCTTCTTGCTGTAGGCGGCCAGCGGGTTGAGCGTGGAGTGGGCGTGGTTCTTCTCGCTGATCCGGGCGAACAGCTCGAAGCTGGTGCCGCCGTACTTGTGGCCGTACTCCATGCCGATCTGGGCGAACACGCCGGGCATGGCGGCGGTGCCCACACGCCCGTCGAGCGGCGCCACCGCCCCGACCCTCCCCTTCGGCTCCCAGGTCCTGCCGTCGGACTTGGCCGACCCGCCACCGCCGAGCAGCCCGGCACCCGACAGCTTCTCGACCCCGACGGCCAGGCCGTAGTCGCACTCGCCCGCCTTGACCGCCATGATCGCGGTGCGCAGGGCGGTCGCCCCGGTGGCGCAGGCGTTGGCCACGTTGTAGACGGGGATGCCGGTCTGGCCGATCTGCTTCTGCAGCTGCTGGCCGATGCCGGCGCCCGCGTCCATCAGGTTGCCGGCGGCCAGCACCCCCATGTCGGCCATGGTGACCCCGGCGTCGGCCAGTGCGGCCTGCGACGCCTCTGCGGCCAGGTCGACGGCGTCCTTGTCCGGGTGCTTGCCGAACTTGGTCATGGTGATCCCGAGGATCCAGACGGCGTCGCTCATGGGGTGCTCCTTGCTTCAGGTGGGGTGGTGCCGGTCGTGCCGCGGTCGAAGGTCGTGGGTGGGAGCGCCGGTCAGGCGGGCTCGAAGCCGAAGCCGATGGCCTCGACCCCTTCGTCGTCGGTGCCCATGGAGTAGGTCGCCAGCTTCACCTTCATGCCGAGGTGGACGTGGTCGGGGTCGGGTTCGGTGTTGATGACGTTCCCCCGCACGCTGGTGCCGTCGCAGTCGACGACGCCGGCCACGAACGGCACCGGCACGCCGGGGGCGGCGAAGGTGACGATGGTGAAGGCCTTGAGCTCGCCCTCGGTGGCGATGTCGAGGGGGCGGAAGTCGTCGGCGAAGCACGAGGCGCAGGCGTTCCGCCGGTCGAAGAAGCGGGCCCCGCAGTTGGTGCACTCGTGGGCGACGAGGTGGGGCTCGGGCTCGAGCACCAGGTAGTCGACGAGGGGGACCGTGGTGGGAGCGTCCGTGCTGGTCACGCTCGACACCGTATGGCGGACGGCACGAGCCGCCAAGCGGTCCCGTCTCCGTACCCTCGGAGGGGTGCAGCAGGACGCCCGACACGACGCCACACCGACCCAGGGCCAGGACGGGGGCCCCGACGAGGGCCCCGGGGTGGTCGTCTACTGGCGCCGGGGCTGCCCGTTCTGCATGGCGCTGCGGTTCGGCCTGCGGCGGGCCGGCCTGGGCACGAGCGAGCGCGACATCTGGGCCGACGCCGACGACGCCGCCTTCGTGCGGGCGCACGCCGGCGGCAACGAGACGGTCCCGACCGTCGACGTGGCCGGCACCGTGCTGGTCAACCCGAGCACCAAGGCGGTGCTCGCCGCCGCCCGCGACGCCGGCCTCGACGTGCCCGCCCGCCGCGGCCGGCTGCACCGACGTTGATCGTCGACGTGGTGCCCGCCGGACCCGATGACGGCGACGGGTTCGCGGAGCTCGGACGGCTCAGGCGAAGCTCGGGTGCTCCTGGGCCACCGGTCGGATCTTCTCCAGGCTGCGCTTGACGAGGCGCCGAGCCGCCTCGGCGGTGATGCCCAGCTCCTCGCCCACCTCGCGGAACGGTCGCTTGCGGCCGTCGTTGAACCCGAAGCGCTGCTCGACGGCGTACCGGGCGCGGGGCTCGAGCACGTCGAGCAGGCCGACGACCGATCCCGAGTCCTCGGCGTCGACCACGGACTGCTCGGGCGTGATCTGCTGGCTCGGCACCAGGTCGCCGAGCTCGCTCTCGTCGTCGTGGCCCACCGGGCGGTCGAGCGACGCCGGGCTGGTCAGCCGGTGGAGGCGGGCGTGCTCCGCGTCGAGCTCGCTGCCGCTGGCGGCCGCCTCCCGCAGGGACGCCCGCAGGCTGGCCGAGCGGTCACCGGGGATGCGGATGAGGCTGCCCTTCTGGTCGAGCGCACGGCCGATGGCCTGGCGGATCCAGAAGGTGGCGTAGGTGGAGAACTTGAACCCCTTCCGCCAGTCGAACTTGTCGACGGCGTGCTCCAGGCCGAGGTTGCCCTCCTGCACCAGGTCGAGCAGGTCCATGCCCGTCGGCACGGGGTAGCGGCGGGCCACGCTCACGACCAGGCGGAGGTTGGAGCGGATGAAGCGGTCCTTCGCCCGGGCCCCGGCCCGGTCGGCCCGACGCAGCTCGGCCGAGCGCTCGCCGGCGGCCAGGCGCTGGCGAGCCGCCACCCCGAGCTCGACGCGCCGCGAGAGCTCGCGCTCCTCCTGGGCGGTGAGGAGCGGGACCAGGCCGATCTCGCTCAGGTACTGGCCGGCTGCATCGGTGCTCACGTGGTCGTCAACCCCTCGCGTCGTCGAACTATTCCGGAGTGACTAGTCAATCTCGGACGACCACCGGGAGCCGGTCACCCACGGCGGCCGCCACCGGACCTCGATCGTGCGATGAGTCCCGGCCGTCGACCTCGTCACTACCCGCGTGCGCACCCTCCAACCCGTAGGATCCTCGGCCATGGCGCTGCGGTCGGAGTCGCTGCAACCGGGCGGGACCGATCACCCCGTGGACCGTCGGCTCGACCGGGACGTCGACCTCGACGGCGCGATGGCGGCCCACCGTCGCGAGCTCACCGGCTACTGCTACCGCATGCTCGGCGCCGGCTCGGAGGCCGAGGACGCCGTGCAGGAGACCTTCGTGCGGGCGTGGCGGGCCATCGACGGCTTCGAGGGGCGGTCCTCGCTGCGCTCGTGGCTGTACCGGATCGCCACCAACGTGTGCGTCGACATGCTCCGCATGCCCCAGCGCCGCGCCCGGGCCATGGACATGGGACCGGCGGTCGCCGCCGCCGACGGCCTCGGCCCGACCCTGCCCGACTCGGCGTGGGTGCAGCCGATCGCCGACGCCAAGGTGGTCGACCTCGGCGCCGACCCGGCCGAGGTGGCGGCTGCGCGCGAGAGCATCCGCCTGGCGTTCGTCGCCGCCCTCCAGCACCTGCCGGCCCGCCAGCGGGCGGTGCTCATCCTCCGCGAGGTGCTGCGGTGGCCGGCGGCCGAGGTCGCCGAGCTGCTCGACTCGTCGGTGGCCTCGGTCAACAGCGCGCTGCAGCGGGCCCGGGCCACCCTGGCCACCTGCGACCCGACCCGCGTCGAGCCCCTCGCCGACGACCCGGAGCAGCAGGCGCTGCTCGACCGGTACGTCGACGCCTTCGAGCGCTACGACATGGAGTCGCTGGTCGCCCTGCTGCGGGCCGACGTCGAGTTCTCGATGCCGCCGTACGACATGTGGCTGCAGGGGCCGGACGAGGTGGCCGCCTGGATGCTCGGCATGGGCATCGGCTGCAAGGGCTCGCGCCTGATCGCCACCGCCGCCAACGGCTGCCCCGCCTTCGGCAGCTACCGCCTCACGCGGCCGGGGCTGCACGAGCCCTTCGCCCTGCAGGTCCTCGAGCTGTCAGGCGGGGCGATCACCGGGATCGTCAACTTCCTCGATCCCGGCCTGTTCGCCGACTTCGGCCTGCCCGCCCGCATCGAGGGCTAGCAGCCCGGCCACCCCGGCGAGGCACGCCAGGTCGGCCACGTCGCGCCGCAGCTCGGTCACCACCACGGCGAAGCCGAGGCGCCGGGCGGCGAGGTCGAGGCGCAGCAGCCGGTCGAGCACCCCGAGCGGGTCGGGGTCCCCGGCCGCCAACCGGATGGTCGCCACCGTCGGACAGCCCGTCGGACCGGTCGGCGGCGGCGCAGAGGGTTCCGGGGAGCCGGGCACGGTCGCAGGGACGGAGCCGGCGGCCGGAACTGATCGGTGCCCGGGTCAGCCGGGGACGGCGACCTCGGTGTCGCTCGGGTCGGGGGCCGCCCGGCCGCGCCGGCCGCGACGCCTGGTCTTCGGCGCCACGCCGCTGGCCAGGAGCTCCTCGACCCGCTCCTGCTCCTCGGGGCTGACCGTCCGCCCGTCCCGACCGACCAGGTCGAAGGTGTCGAGGGCGCGCCCGTCGTGGCTGGTCAGGGTTGCCGCCCGCACGTCGATGCCGGCCGCCGCGAAGGCGGTGGCGACCGCGGCCAGCAGCCCCGGCTGCTCGGGGGCGCTCACCTCGCACACCGCGTGCCACGGCGAGGCGTGCTCGTCGAGCTCGAGGGACACGCCCTCGACCGGGGCCGAACCGGGAGGTCGGGCCAGCGCCGCCGCCGCCGCCCCGGCGAGCGCGTCGGCGTCGGGTCGGTCGCCGCCGGCCACCCGGAAGGACTGCAGCGAGGCGCCGTCGGGCCAGGTGGCGAGCAGTGCCCGGCGGACGTCGAGGCCGGCGTCGGAGAGGGCGCGGGCGCTGGCCGCCAGCAGGCCGTGGCGGTCGCGGGCCACGAACTGGACGTCCCAGCTGCCCGCCACCGACTGGTCGACGTGCACCCGCAGCCGGCCCCGGCCCGGGAGCGGGTCGAGCAGGGCGGCGTGGGCCGCGACCTGGGCCGGTGGCTCGCGCAGCACGTAGCCGGCGGGGGCGGCGATGACCCGGCTCACCGCCGCCGACGAGCCGGCCAGCGGCACCGCGGCCCGCCGGCGCTCGGCGGCGAGGTCGCGCCGGACGGCGTCGGCCTCCTCACCCGCCAGCGTCAGCGAGAGCAGCTCGTAGAGCGCCCGCAGGCGCGCCCGCTCCCACGGCTCGCGCTCGGCGCCCAGCAGCTCGCTCAGGACGTACAGGGCGCGGGCCCGGTCGACCGATCCGAGGTGGGCGGCCAGCTGGCGGACCGTGCCCTCCTCGGTGCCGCGCGACCGGCGGGAGGCGGCCCACAGCAGGTAGCGGTCCTGCACCAGGCCCGTGACAGCGTCGCGTCCGGCCTCATCCATCCCGAGCCGGGTGGTCACCGTCCGGGCGTCGCCGACCGGGTCGGCGGCGGCGTCGAGGGCCTCGGCCAGCAGCAGGCCCAGCAGGAGCCGGTCCGGGTGGTCGAGCAGCTGCGCCTCCTGGGCGACGGGGTCGTCGCCGTCGAGGCGGCGGAGGACGCCCAGCGAAGGGAACCGGTACGCCCCCTCGACGTCGACGAGCAGCGGGTCCCGGGCCCGGGCTCGCAGCGCCCGGCCCAGCGGCGGGAGGGCGGCGTCGATCACCCCCGAGGCGTCGAGGAAGCGCCACGACCGGGCGTTGCCCCGCTCGATCACGTCGAGCAGCAGCTCGCGGTCCTCCGCCGACCAGGGGTCCGACCTGGCCGCCACCGATCCATCCTCGGCGGCGGCGACCAGCCACGAGACCAGCCGCGTGGCCGGCCGGGCGTAGGCGGCGGCCACCGCCGCCTGCAGTGCCAGCGGCAGGGCCTCGGACCCGGGTGGTCGGGCCACCAGCCCGATCTCGCCGTCGACCACCTGGGTCCAGGAGTCGGGCGGCGCGCCGGACCGCTCGTCGGTCCCGGCGTCGAGCTGCTCGCGCTCCTTGGCCTGCATGGCCCGGTAGCGCAGCTTCAGCAGCTGGGGGGTCGCCAGGGTCGTGATCAGCACGACGAGCAGCAGCGACGCGTAGATGTCCGCGTCGAGCACGTGGTCGGCCAGGCCGATGGTGGCGAAGATCAGCCCGACCTCGCCGCGGGGCAGCATGCCGATGCCGATCAGCACCTTGTCGCCAGGGGTGCCGGCGGCGCCGAGCGACGCCACCAGCTTGCCGATGACGGCCACCACCAGCAGGGCGGCGGCGATGCCGAGGACCGACGGCTTGCCGAAGGCGCTGATGTCGGCGTCGATGCCGATGGAGAGGAAGAAGACGGGGATGAAGAGGTGGCCGACCGGGGCCAGCTCGGTGCGGATGCGCTCGGACTGGTCCGTGCGGCCGAGGGCGAGTCCGGCGACGAAGGCGCCGACGATGGGGGCGAGCTGCGCCTTGTCGGCCAGCTCGGCGAAGCCGAGGGCGAAGGCGAACGCCAGCCCGAGCATGGTGCCGGTCGAGCGGCTGAGCCGGGCGATGCCCCGGAACAGCCCCGGCACCAGCTTCACGCCCACCAGGGTTCCGACGACGAGGAACCCGATGGCGACGGCCACCAGGCTGCCGACCGAGAGGGCGTCGACCGATCCCTCGGTGACCAGTCGGACGACGACGGTGAGGACCACCAGGCCCATGACGTCGTCGGCCACCGCGGCGCCGAGCACGACCCGGGCCTCGGTGGTGTTGAAGGCCCGCAGGTCGCCGAAGACGCGGGCGGTGATGCCGACGCTGGTCGCGGTGAGGGCGGCGCCGATGAAGAGCGAGGTGTTGAAGTCGTCGCCGGCGAAGGCCTCCATGGCGAGGAGGCCGAGCACCATCGGCGCGACCACCCCGATGGTGGCCACGCTGATCGAGGCCCGCCCGACCTTGGTCAGCTCGCCCAGGTCCATCTCCATGCCGACGTCGAGCAGGAGGAGGATGACGCCGATCTCGCCGAGGGTGCGCAGCACCTCGTCGCCCCGGCCGACCAGCCCGAGCAGGCTGGGGCCGATCAGGATGCCGGCCAGGATCTCGCCGACCACCGCCGGGACCCCGATGCGTTCGGCCCCCTCGGCCGCCAGCTTGGCGGCCACCAGGACGATGAGGATGTCGAGCAGGATCTTGCTGATGTCCACGGGGGTGGGCTCCAGGCTTCGTGGCGGGCGGACGGTCGGGCGGACGGACGGTCGGTCGTTCGGTCGGGTCGGGTTCAGGTTGCGGTCAGGGACGGTCCTCGCCGGACGCGGCAGATCGGGGCCGACCGGTCGTGGTCGGCCCCGATCTGTCCGGGATCCGGGATCAGACGGGTTCGGAGACCTTGTTGGGCTCCTCGTGGGTCGGGCTCCCGCCGCCGGCGCCGACGACGATCACGTCCTGCTCGACGAACTCGGGGTAGGCGTACATGCCCATCTCGGGCTCGTCGAGGCCGATGATCTCGTCGTTCTCCTCGGAGCGGATGCCGCCCTTCATCACCTTGTTCTGGATGGCGAAGAAGGCGTAGGCGACACCGAACATCACCGTGCAGATCACCGCGGCACCGATCAGCTGGGCCACGAACTGCTTGGGCCCGTCGCCCCCGTAGAGGAAGCCGGTGACGCCGTTGGTGGTCGTCGTGGTGCCGTTCCAGCCGGAGCCGTACTGGCCGTCGGCGAAGATGCCGATCGACAGCACGCCGAAGATGCCGCACACGCCGTGGACGGCGATGGCCCCGACGGGGTCGTCGATGCCCTTCTTCTCGATGAAGATCGCCGCCTCGATGACGAGGACGCCGGAGATGATGCCGATCACCATGGCGGCCCACGGCTGCACGAAGGCGCAGGGGGCGGTGATCGCCACCAGGCCGGCGAGCATGCCGTTGACCATCATCCCGGGATCCGGCTTGCCCCACCGCTTCCAGACCCAGAACATCGCCGTGGTGGCGCCGAAGGCGGCGGCCAGGGCGGTGTTCAGGGCGACCACGGCGAAGCGGATGTCGCTGGCCGCGAAGGTCGAGGCGGCGTTGAAGCCGAACCAGCCGAACAGCAGGATGAAGCACCCGAGCATGGCCATGGGCACGTGGTGGCCCGGAAGCGTGTTCGGCGTCTTGTCCTTGTTGAACTTGCCGATGCGGGGACCGAGGACCATCGCACCGGCCAGGCCGGCGACGCCGCCCATGGCGTGCACCACGCCCGATCCGGCGAAGTCGACGTAGCCGACGCCGAGCTTCATGGACTCACCCAGCTTGGCGAGCCAGCCGCCGCCCCAGGTCCAGGCACCGAACAGCGGGTAGTAGATGGCCCCGCAGAACAGGCCCCAGCCCACGAACGCCTTCCACTTCCAGCGCTCGGCCATGGCCCCGGTGGGGATGGTGGCGGTGGTGTCCATGAAGGCGACCATGTAGAGGAAGAACCCCATGGCGCCGGCGGTGTAGAAGGCCTTGCCGGAGCCGACCCAGCCGCCGCCCCACAGGAACACCCAGTTCCCGGAGCCGACCAGCTCCTTGCCGACGGCGGTGTTGTAGCCGATCAGCGGCAGGGTGTAGCCGCCGAACATCAGGCCGTAGCCGACCAGGAAGAAGCCGACGAACCCGAGGCCGAAGATGGCGAAGTTCGTCGACACCACGTGGGCGGCGTGCTTGGCCCGGCAGAAGCCGGTCTCGACCAGGGCGAAGCCGGCCTGCATGAAGATCACCAGCACGGCGCCGATGACCACCCACAGCAGGTTGACGCCGACCTGGAAGTCCTTGGCCGGGATGGGCTCGTAGCTCTGGGCGCTGGCCGGCCCGGCGAGGGCGAGCAGGCTCACCGCCGCCACGGCCACCCCGATCGATGCCTTGGTGCGCGCTCTCACGGCGTACCCCCTCGCGCCGCTGGGGACTGAAGCGGTAGACGGCCCATGAACGTCCACTCCCATTGTTCGAGGGCCGCCTTCGACGACCCGTCCGTGTGTGACGTGGGCACGCTAAGAACGCGTCATGTCCGGTCAATATCCACTCGATGAACGGCTCTGGTCCACTTCCTGACCGATTTCTGACCGGGTGGGTCCCCCTGGAAGAAGTCCGTAAGACGCGGGCGGGTCCGGCGAGGCGGGCCCCGCTCCTCCCTACGCTTCGGCCATGGCCGGGGACCGCCAGGCGCACGTGCTCGTGGCCGAGGACGACCGGGGCGTGCGCGAGTCGCTGACCCGCAGCCTCCGGCTCGAGGGCTACGACGTCGAGGCGGTGACCGACGGCCAGCAGGCGGTCGACGCCGCCGCGGCCCGGCGCCCGGACGTGGCGATCCTCGACGTGATGATGCCGAACGTCGACGGCCTCACCGCCTGCCGCAGCCTGCGGGCCGCCCACCACGACCTGCCGATCCTCCTCCTGACGGCGCGCCACGAGATCGGCGACCGCGTCGCCGGCCTCGACGCCGGCGCCGACGACTACCTGGTCAAGCCCTTCGCCATGGCCGAGCTGGCCGCCCGGCTCCGGGCGCTGCTGCGCCGCTCGAGCCTCTCGGGCGCCGACCGGGTCATCGAGGTCGAGGACCTCCGCCTCGACCCGTCGGCCCGGCAGGCCTGGCGCGGCGACCGCAGCCTCGAGCTGACCAAGACCGAGTTCGACCTGCTCGAGCTGCTCATGTTCAACGCCGGCCTGGTGCTGTCCCGGGAGACGATCTACAGCGAGATCTGGGGCTACGACTTCGAGACCACCTCCCGCTCGCTCGACGTGTACGTCGGCTACCTGCGCCAGAAGACCGAGGCCGAGGGCGAGCCCCGCCTCGTGCACACGGTCCGGGGGGTGGGCTACGTGGTGCGGGCGGCGTGACGCTCCGGTGGCAGATCGCGCTGGCCCTGGCGGTGATCGCCGGCCTGGTGGGCTCCGCCGCCGCCACGGGGTCGTACCTGACCACGGCCCAGCGGCTCCGCTCGAACGTCGACGACTCGCTGGTGGCCACCGCGACGACCCTCACCACGGGCGGCAACGGGCGCGACGGCGACCGCCGCCGGGGCCCCGGCGGGTGCCCCGAGCCCGGGCTCCTGCAGCCCGCCTCGGCGGCCCAGCTCGTCACCGAGGAGGAGCAGGTCACCTCGTGCCTCACCGGTGCGCCGGTCCTTCCGGTGCCGGACGAGGACCAGGAGCCGCCGTCGGGCAGCGTGCAGCTGCGCACCGTGTCCGTCGACGGCCGCTCCTACCGGGTGGCCACCGCCCGGTGGCCCGAGGGCGGCGTCATCGAGATCGGCCGCGACCTCGACGAGGCGACCCGCGTCCTGCGGACCCTCCGCCTGCAGCTGGCGCTGATCACCCTGCTCGGCGTGGCGCTGGCCTCGCTCGGTGGCTGGCTGCTCGCCAACCGCCTGGTCCGCCCGGTGGTCGGGCTGCGCGACGCCGCCGAACGCATCGCCGACACCCAGGACCTGTCGACGCCGGTCCCCGGCGGCGGGTCCGGCGAGGTGGGCAGCCTGGCTGCCAGCTTCACCGCCATGGTCACCGCGCTGCGCCGCTCCCGCGACCAGCAGCAGCGGCTGGTCGACGACGCCAGCCACGAGATGCGCACACCGCTCACCAGCCTGACCACCAACCTCGAGCTGCTCCACCGGCTCGAGCAGCTGCCGCCCGACGAGCGCCGGGAGGTGCTGGCGGCGGTGCAGCTCGACGTCCACGAGCTGACCCACCTCCTGACCGAGCTGGTCGAGCTGGCCACGGATCGCTCGGCGGACGACGAGCCGGTCGAGCCGGTCGACCTGGTCGATGTCGCCGAGCAGGTGGCGCAGCGGGCCGCCCGGCGCTCGGGCCGGTCGATCCGCGTCGTGGAGGACGGTCCGGCCGGCGGCGGGCCCGTCGACGACGCCGCCCCCGGTGGCGCCCCTGCCGGAACCGGAACCGGAGCCGGAACCGGGGAGGCGACCCTGGTGCCGGCCCGACCCCACATGATCGAGCGGGCCGTCTCGAACCTCGTCGAGAACGCGGTGAAGTACAGCCCGGAGGGGAGCCCGGTCGAGGTCCACGTCGCCGGCGGCCGGCTGGAGGTGCGCGACCACGGCGCCGGCATCGCCGAGCACGACCAGGCCCTGGTGTTCGAGCGGTTCTACCGATCGGTCGAGTCGCGGTCCGAGCCCGGCTCAGGTCTCGGGCTGGCCATCGTCCGCCAGATCGTCGACCGCCACGGCGGCCGGGTCTGGGCCGGCACCCACCCCGACGGGGGCGGGGTCGTCGGGTTCGAGCTGCCCGCCCGCTGATCGGACGACGGCGTCGCGGTCGGGTCGGGCCCAGAGGAGGAGCGCCACGAGGGCGGCGGCCACCACGGGCATGGCGCGGGCCGGTGCCAGCCGCAGCGGCGCCTCGACCAGGCGCGAGGCCGGCGAGACGTAGAGGAGCTGGAACCAGACGGCCAGGCCCAGCCCGATGGCGGCGAGGCGCGCCCGGCAGAGCGCCAGCAGCGGGATCACCATGGCCGGGTACCAGGCCAGGGAGTAGTTGGTGGTGACCAGGTAGACGACGGTGGCCGCCACGGCCAGCTCGGCGGGGTCGACCCGGTGCCGCCACCGCCACACCACCGCCCCGAAGACGGCCAGGGCGAGCACCGCGGCGACCAGCTGGCGCTGGTGGGCATCGGTGGCGACCGACGGGACCGTCCGCCCCAGCTCGTGGGCGGTGGTGGCCACCCACGACGCCCACGAACCGCGCGAGAGCTGGGTGCCCTGCGCCTGCAGCGGCCCGACGGCGAGGGTGCCACCGAACAGCAGGTACCCGACCCCCACCACGCCGGCCCCGGGCAGCGCGACGCGGACCGCGTCACGCCATCGTCGGAGGAGCACCAGGGCGAGCAGGACGGCACCGACGGCGGGCAGCGCCGTCACCTTCACCAGCAGGGTCAGGCCGAGCAGCACGCCCGCCGCCCGGCTGCGCCCGTCGCGGAGCAGCAGCACGCCGACCAGGAGGCCCGCCCCGACCGCCATGTCGATGTGGGCGTCGTTGACGGTGGCCAGCGCAGCCGGTGCCAGGCCCACCAGCGCCACCGCCCACGGTGCCGCTCGGCGCCGCAGCAGCAGCAGGGCCGAGCCGGCCAGCGCGGTCGCCGCCACCAGCTGGAACCACAGCCGGGCGAGCAGCGGCGAGGTGCCGTAGACGAGCGAGCCGGCGGCGGCCACGACCTGGAACAGCGGCCCGTACGCCCCCACGGTGTGCCGCCAGGCGCCGGCCACGTGGGCCAGCAGGGGGTCGTGGGGGAAGTGGGCGGGCGGGACGCGGTACGGGTTGACGTGGTGCACCCCGAGGATGCGCCCCTCCATGGCGTAGAGGTAGACGTCGTGGGAGGCGCTCACCGGGACCACCGCCGCCAGCAGGGCCAGCCCCACGACGGCGGCGCCGAGCCAGCGACGGGGCACGGCGTCCGGGGTGGCCCCCAGCGCCAGCACGCACGCCACGTGGGCCACCACCACCACGACCAGGGCCAGCCAGCGGGCCCAGCCCGAGAGGCCGCCGGTGAGGAGCCACGCCGCGTCGAGCGCCACGCAGGCGCCGAACGCCGCCCGGGTCGCCGGCGGCGAGGGGCGGATCGGCGGGCGGATCGACGGTCGGGGCAGCTTCGGGCTCCCTGCGCGTGGCCGGGTCGCGCCTCAGGGGCGCAGCGCCTGGTCGGCACGGCGGCGGGTCCCGCCGCTCGATCGCCAGGCTAGGAGGTGACGCCCGAGGGTCACCGGCTGAGGACGGCCACGAAGTCCCGCTGGTCGGTCGACAGGTAGCGGAACGCCGACTGGGGCATCGACGGCGTCAGCTTGGCGCCCCGCAGGCCGCGCGGCGGGTGCTCGAAGTAGTTGAACGTGACCATGTGGTTGTGGATGTCGAGCTCCATGGCCTCGACCGCGCCGGCCCGGTGCATGGTCTGGGCCAGCGACTCGAGCGTCATCCCGTCGCCACCGGCGTAGATCACGTTCCCGGCCCGGTCGACGCCGATGGCCGACCGCCAGGTGTAGGTGTCGGTCAGCTGGCCGCCCCACTGCTGGCCGGCGTTGGACGACAGACCCGGCACGACCTGCCCGCGATCGACGATGAGGTGCAGGTTCTGCCGGACCGCGGCCAGCCCGTCGGTCGTGCTGATCTCCCGCCCCCACTGCACGACCCGGATCCGCCCGTCGGCGGTCACCACCAGCGAGGCGTCGCCGGGGACGAGTGGCTTGGCCGTCCGCCCCTCGGCCCAGTAGCCGCCGTGGGCGTCGCGCATCTTGAAGCCGGAGTTGAACACCGCCACCAGGTTCGAGCGCTCGGTCGGCGGCACCTGGCCACCCCAGGGCCAGCCTCCGCCGCCGGGCTGCACCGTGCCGGCGACCAGGCGGAAGCGGACCAGCTTCGGGTCCAGGCGGGCCAGGCCGACCACGTAGCTCGTGTGGGTGGCGTCGGGACGGACGAAGGTCGTGGCGAGGCCGGCGGTGCCGTTCGGCGCGGCCGGCGCGACGTGCCACACCCCCTCGCCCGGCAGCGCCGTGGCCGCCGGCGTCCGGACCCGGGGCAGGTCGGCGATGCGACCCGGGTCGTGGGGGACGACCTTCGGCCGGCCGCCGCCGTGGGGCGGGTGCAGCTTGAGCCAGGCGTCCTCCACCCCGTTCACGACGCCGTTGAGGCCGTGGTCGCGGAGCCACTCGACCGACTGCACCTTCCAGCCCTGGCCGCCGGGGGCGGTCAGCGCGTGCGCGTAGGACCAGCCGGCGGGCACCAGTGCCACCACCAGGACGACGGCGAGCACCCGCCGGAACCGCCGGAGGCGACGCCGCCGAGGTGGCGGCGCCGAGTCCGGCGGCGGCGGGACGGGCCCGGCCGGGGGCCGGCGGGCACCCTCGTCGGGACCGCTCGCCGGTTCGGCGGGCGTGGACGACGGCGGGGAGGTGATCGTCGCGGTCACGCCAGGCCACCTCCGGTCGGGCTCATGCCCTGCACGGTACGGACGACCCCGTCAGCGGCGGGCACGCTGCCGGTCAGCTTCCGGTAAAGGGTCGGCCGCCGGTGCCGGGCCGCTCAGCGGGTGGCCGCGACGGCCGGTTCGGCGCCGGCGGCGTCGGTGTCGGCGGGGATGAGCAGCCGGAAGGTCGGTCGTGGGCCCGGGCTGACCAGGGTCAGGCGGCAGCCCTCGGCCTCGGCCAGCGACCGCGCCAGCGACAGGCCGATGCCGTGCCCCGTGCCGACCCCGCGCTCGAACACCGACTCGGGGTCGCCGGTGACGCCCGGCCCCTCGTCGTGGACCTCGATGGCGACCCCGCCGGGCGTGGTGCGGGCGGACACGGTGATGGTGCCTCCGCCGTGCTCGAAGGCGTTGGCGATCAGCACCTCCACGATCTGCTTGAGCGCCTCGGGCGTGATCCGGGCGGGGGGCACCTCCTCGGGCAGCGCCAGGCGCACCGGGCGATGACGCTGCCCGGCGCGCGCCTGCCAGGTGGCGACCTCGTCGACGAGCAGCGGTGAGGGGTCGACCGGGGCCAGCTGCGGGCGGTCGGCCCGGGCCAGGCGGAGCAGGTCGTCGACGGTGGCCTGCAGGCGGTCGACCTCCCGCAGGGCCGGCTCGACGACCTCCCGGGGGTCGTCGGCTCCGGCCGCCGCCGACTCGAGCACCAGCCGGAGCCCGGTCAGCGGGGTGCGCAGCTGGTGGGAGGCGTCGGCGGAGAAGTTGCGCTCCCGGGCGATGAGGCGGCCGAGGCGACCGGCGGTGGCGGTCAGGGCGTCCCCCGCCCGGTCGAGCTCGGGCACGCCGCTCGACTCGACGGTCACGGTGAAGTCCTCGTCGCCGAGCCGGCTGGCGGCGCCGGCCAGGGCGTGCACCGGCCGGGCCAGCCGGCGAGACAGCCACCAGGCCAGCAGGGCCGCCACCGAGATGACCACCAGCCCCAGCACGCCCATGACCAGCCAGGCGGAGCGGATGCGGTCCTCGACCTTCGACTCGGGCACCGCGGCGCGGACCGCGCCGTAGGTGCGCTCGTTGGCGGTGAGCGGCCACCCGACCGACAGCTGGGCGGAGTCGGTGTACTGGGCCAGCCGACCTCCGAGCGCCGAGCGCACCACCTTGTCGGCCCGGAGCGGGCCGTCGCCGGCGACCCGCCGGCCGTTGGCGTCGTAGACGGCGTAGACGACGTCGTCGCGGTCGCGCAGGCGGGGGACCTCGACCACGCTCCCGTCGAGCCGGGTGGGCACCTCGGCGGCCACGCCCGCCGCCGAGCGCTGCAGGGAGGAGAAGGTGTCGTCGCGCTCCACCCGGCGGACCACCACCGCCAGCGGGACGCCGAAGGCCGCCACCGACAGGGTCGCCACCGCCAGGATGGCCAGGAGGATGCGCTTGGTCACGACCCCTCGAAGCGGTACCCGACCCCCCGGAGGGTCGTGATGCGGCTGGGTTCGCCCGGCTTCTCCCCCAGCTTCCGCCGCACCGCCGAGATGTGGATGTCGAGGGTCTTGGTCGAGCCCCACCAGTGCTCGTCCCAGACGTCGGTCATGATCTGCTCGCGGGTGAGGGCGACGCCGGGCGAGGCCACCAGGTAGGCGAGCAGGTCGAACTCCTTGGGTCGCAGCTCGAGCTCCTGGTCGCCGACCCACGCCCGGTGGGCGCCGCGGTCGACCGACACGTCGCCGGCGGTCACGACCGACGGCACCTCGGGCCCGGTCGGCGGGGGCTCGACGCGGCGCAGGTGGGCGCGGAGCCGGGCGACCAGCTCGGCCAGCCGGAACGGCTTGGTCAGGTAGTCGTCGGCGCCGGCTTCGAGCCCGGCCACGACGTCGATCTCCTCGGTCCGCGCCGTGAGCATGACGATGGTGGCGCCGGGCGCCCGATGGCGAAGCTCCCGGCAGACCTCGACGCCGTCCATGTCGGGGAGCCCGAGGTCGAGCAGGATCAGGTCGTACCCTCCCGTCGCCGCCAGCTCGAGGGCGGCACCGCCGGTGGCCGCCCGCTCGCCCTGCCAGCCCTGGCCCGCGATGAGGCGGACCAACCCGTCACCGATGGTGTCGTCGTCCTCGACCACGAGCAACCGTGACATGGGCGGAGGCTAGGCCCCGGGGGGTGAGGGCGGGGCGCCGCGGCGTCGCAGGTTCCCGCTGGTGGAGGGCGTGACGGCCGTCATCGCCCGCCTCACCCGGCCGGGTGGTTCGCCCGGCCGGAGGTTTCCCCGGCACGACCGGCCGGGGTAGCTTGCAGGTGTTGACCAAGTGGTTGCTCGATCACGCAACGGTCGTCCGGCCACGTCTGCGAGGACACCCATGTTCGAGCTTCTCGTGAGCACGATGCGGCGGCTGAGCGACACCCCTGGCCGGTGGGCGGGCAACTTCATCGACCTGGTCGACGAGTTCGACGAGCTGTGGGACCTCGACGACCCCCTGCTGGCCGACGACCGGCTGGCCGTCCCCCCGCACCGCTAGCCGCCGGCCGGCCTCACGGGTCGGTCTCGACCCGGTCGAGCAGGCTCGCCAGGGGCGGCCGGTCGCGCACCTCGAACGTCGCGCCCGGCGGCACCGGCAGGGGGAGTCGGGGTTCGCTCTCCACCACCAGCCCGGCGCGCCGGAGCGCCACGTGGAGCACCTCGGCCGCCTGGACGCTGAGCTGCTCGAGCGGGCGGTTGCGGTGGCGGCGCTCCCCCAGGTCGACCTCGACGATGGCGTCGATGCCGTCGCGCTCGGCCACGTCGATCAGCAGGCCGAGGTCGACGCCGTAGCCACCGGCGAAGGGCACCTCGAGCACGCTCGAGCGGCGGGCGGCGTACTCGCCGCCGAGGGGCTGGGCGATGGCGGTCAGCGCCGGGTGGAGCATGGCCAGCACCGGGCGGGCGACCAGCTCGGTGACCCGCCCGCCGCCGGCGTGGGGGAGGTCGGAGAGGCGTCGGTAGCGGCCCTTGACGAAGGTGACGGCGTCGTCGAGCAGCAGCGGGGCGGCCAGGCGGGCCGGCCAGAGCGGGTCGAAGGGGTCGAGGTCCCCGTCGATCCACACCACCACGTCACCGGTCGAGGCGGCCAGCGACCGCCACATGGCCTCGCCCTTGCCGGGCCGGAGGTCGACCGCCGGCGGGGCGTCGGCGGTGGCCACCACCCGGGCGCCGGCGGCCTCGGCCACCGATGCGGTGCGGTCGGTCGACCCGTCGTCGACCACCACGATCTCGTCGAGCAGCGGCACCTCCTCGATCAGCGCCCGCCGGGCGGCGGCGACGATGTCGCCGATGGTGGCGGCCTCGTCCCGGGCCGGGATGCACAGCGACACGGTGCGCCCGGCCTTGGCCTCGACCAGGTCGGCGGGACCGATGGCGCCGGCCGGGTGGACGGGGCTCACCGGCGCCGCTCGCCCCTGGTCGGCGACCGGCGGTCCGCTCGCCCGGCGTCGCCGTTCGCCCACCGCAGGCGGTCGGCCAGCAGCAGGTCCTCGGGCAGGTCGACCTGTCCGGCCAGCGCGCGGGCCACGGCCAGCAGGTCGACGGTGGCGGCCACGTCGTGGACCCGGAAGATGCTGCCCGGCCGCGGACCGACGTGGGCGATGGCGGCCAGGGTCCCGGCCCCTCGCTCCTGCGGGGCGCGGCCGGTGACCGCCCCGATGAAGTCCTTGCGGGACAGGGCGTAGAGCACGGGGCGGCCGAGGTCCAGCACGGGGTCGAGGTCCCGCAGCAGCTCGACGGTCTGGTGCGGCGTCTTGGCGTAGTCGACCCCGGGGTCGACCACGATCGACGCCGGGTCGACGCCCAGGTCCTCGGCGGCCGACACCCGCTCGGCCAGCACGTCGGCCACCTCGGCGGCCACGTCGCGGTAGGCGCCGGGGTCCTGCAGCCGCTGCTTGGGGGCCACCTTGGTGTGCATGACCACCAAGCCGGCGCCGGCCCGGCCGCAGACCTCGGCCACCTCGGGGTGCAGCAGGCAGCTCACGTCGTTGATCAGGGAGGCGCCGGCATCGAGCGCCGCACGGGTGACCGCCGGGCGGTAGGTGTCGACCGACACCACCGCGTCGGGACGGGCGGCCACCACCCGCTCGATCACCGGCACCACCCGGTCGATCTCGAGCTGCTCGTCGATCTCGGGCACCTGGGTGATGCCCGACTGGCCACCGATGTCGACCAGGTCGGCCCCCTCGTCGAGGGCCGCCAGCGCCCGGTCGGCCTGGGCGCCGGCGTCACCGATCTGGGCGCCGTCGGAGAACGAGTCGGGTGACGCGTTCACGATGGCCATGACGAGCGGGCGGGACAGGTCGAGCGAGCGGTCCCGCAACCGCAACGATGTCGGCGACCTCACGGCTTCGACATCCGCCTGGCTGCAGCGTGCACGAGGAGCGCTCCGGGTGCCGTGCTCCGCCGGGACGCGGGCCGGCACGGGTCGACGATCAGGGCCGGCTCACGGTATCCGCTGCCGCACGCGGCTCGGCCGCCCGGGGCCGCGACCGGCGCGCCGGTCCGGCCTGGGACCCGTCTGGGAGACTCCGTGCGGAGGTGCGCGTGGACGACGGTGCCCTGGTCGGTGAAGCGGTGGCGGTGGCCGTGGGCGTGGGGGCGCCGGTGGTGCTGTGGGGCAGCAGCGGGTCGGGCAAGTCGGCCTTCCTGCGGGCGCTGGCCGACTCGATCGACCGGCCGGTCGAGGTCGTGGACGCCCGGTCGTGGGACGGCCGCGCGCCCGAGGGGTCGCGGGCCGGGCTGTGCCTGGATGGGCTGACGTCAGCCCCGCCGGCGGTGCAGGCGACGCTGCAGCGGCTGCTCGAGGACCGCTCGGCGTCCGGCGTCACCCTGCCGTCCGGCCCGGCGGTGGTGGCCGCCGCCAGCCCGCCGGATCAGGCGGTCGACGGTCGCCCGCTGGCGGCGTCGCTGGCCAACCGCCTGGTGCACCTCGACTGGACCCCCGACCCGCGGGCCGTGGCCCGGGGGTTGCAGTGGGGCTTCCCGCCGCCACAGGTGGTGGAGGCGTCGCGCCCGAGCGAGGCACAGCTGGCGGAGGCCCGGCGGACGGTGGCCGGGTTCGTGCAGCGACACCCCGAGCTGGCGCTGGCCGTGCCGAACGACCCGGACCGGGCGGGCCGGGGGTGGCCGAGCCCCCGCAGCTGGGAGTTGACCGCCACCCTGCTGGCCGCCTGCGAGGCGGCCGGAGGCCTCGGTGCGGTGCCGGTCGCTGCTGGTCCTCGGGTGCGTCGGCGAGTCGGCCGGGCTCGCCCTGCTGGCCTCCATGGCCGGGGTGCGGGTGCCCGAGGCGGGCCGGGCCCTGGCCGACCCCGACGGCTTCGCCATCCCGATCGACCGCGACAAGGCGCTGGCCGTGCTCGGGGCGGTGGCGTCGATGGCCATCTCGCGGGGCGACCCGACGTCGTGGTCGCGCGCCGCGCGCCTGGTGGCCCGAGCGGCCAAGGCCGCGCCCGAGGTCGCCTCGGTCGCCGCCAAGGCGCTGGGCGCCGACCGGCCGCCGGGCGCCGAGATCCCCGGCGGGCTCCCCGCCCTCGGCCCGGCATCGCCCGCCATCGAGGCCCGCCCGACCGCCCGGTCCATCGACGTCCCGCCCGACGGGCCCCCCGGAGCCCCGGCCGACGAGGCACCCCCCGACGACGTCCCGACGGACCGCGATCTCGAGCCCTGAACGGGGAAAAGGTCCCCGGGTGCTGTGCGGCCGGCGGAACCGGCGCCATGAGCGTCGCGGCTGTTGCTAGCACATTTTGCTAGCGTCTGGGTATGGCGACGACGCGCACCACGTTCACCCTCGACTCGGCGTTGGCCGAGCAGGCCCGCCGGCTCGGGGTCAACGTGTCGGCGGCCGCCCGGTCGGGGGTCGAGGACGCCGTCCGCTCCGCCCTGGCTGCGGCCGACCGCGAGGCCTACGCCCGCCGGCCCGAACGACCCGATCCGGCCTGGGACCAGGCCGAGGGGTGGGGGGAGGCGTGACCCGGGGCGAGGTCTGGCTGGCCCAGGTCGGTCGCCAGCCCCGGCCGGTCCTGATCCTGACCCGACCCGAGGTGATCGACGTGCGCGAGCTGGTGACCGTCGCCGAGATCACCACGTCGATCCGGGGCCTGGCCACCGAGGTGGCCGTCGACGACGACCTCGACCTGGACCGGCCGTCGGTCGTCAACTGCGACGGCATCCACACCGTGCGCCAGTCGTCGCTCGTCACGCTCGTCGGCCTCGCGGGGGCGGGCACGATGGCCAGCGTCTGCGAGGCGGCCCGGTACGCCATCGGCTGCTGACAGCGCGGTCCTCCGCCTCGCGGGTCCTTCGCCAAGTTGTCGCAGTTCTTCCGGCTCCCCCCCGCCTTCTGCGACAAGTTCGCTGGGGAAGGGAGGGCTTGGGCCGCTGGCGCTACGTCGGGAGGGTCGCCGAGTAGAGGTCCGCGAGGGCCTGCCAGTGACGGTCGGCGGCCCGGGCGTCGAAGGTGGGCATGTCCGGCACCGCGAACCCGTGGGCGGCCGCGTAGGTCTCGATGACGTGGTCGACGCCGGCCGCGGTCAGGGCGTCTTCCAGCCGCGCCGCCTGCTCGGGCGGGAACGTCCGGTCGTCCTCGGCCGCCGCCACGTAGACGCGGGCGGTGATGCGATCGGCGCCGAGGTGGGGGCTGTCCGGGGCGTCGGAGGCGAGGTTCCCGCCGTGGAACGACGCCGACGCCGCGATCCGGTCGGGGTAGCGCGCCGCGGCGACGAGCGAGAACCCGCCGCCCATGCAGTAGCCGGTGGTCCCGAGCTTGGTGCCGGACACCGTCGGCAGCGCCGACAGGTGGTCGAGGAACGCCTCGGTGTCACTCGCCACCCCCGCCTTGGTCAGGGTGCCGACGAGCTGCCGCAACCGGGCCCGCTCGTCCGGATCGGTGAACGCGGTCGCGCCGTCGAAGGGCCGGTACGGACCGCTGCGGTAGTACAGCTCGGGCAGCAGGACGACGTACCCCATCGCCGCCAGGTGCTCGGCCATGTCGACCATGGCCGGCCGCACGCCTCCGGCGTCCATGAACATGAGCACCCCGGGCCACGGCCCGTCGCCGTCGGGGGAGGCCACGATCGAAGGGCACACCCCGTCACGGGTGGCGATGTCGACCACGCTTCGTCGGGTCATGGGCGCTCCTGCTCACTGGTCGAACCGCAGCCTCCCATGGCCCGGTCCCCCTTCGACGGTTGGCGACCCTCGGTCCCAGCCGCGCCAGACCGGGGTCTCCGACCGCCGAGGATCAGCGGAGGGCGGCGAGCAGCGGACGACCCACGAAGCGGAGCTCGTCGGCCGACACCGCGGCGATGGCATCGTCGCCGGTGCGCATCCACCCTCGTGTCCGGTCGGCGCCGGAGACGAGGACCCGATCGATGGCGGCGGTCACCAGCGTCCGCAGAGCGGGTGGCGCGCCCGCCAGCGCGTCGCGGACCGCGCCGTCGGCATCGAGGTCGATCAGGATCCGGTAGATGTCCCAGGCGTCGCCGGCGCGCTTGGCGAGGCTGCCGGCGCTCCGGGACTCGATGGCGCACAGCTTCATGGCGACGAGGGCGGCGGGACTGGCGAAGGGTGCGGTCGCCTGCACCCGACGGTCGTCGCCGGCCATGACCGAGACCGGGGTGGCCGTGTCGACCGCCCAGCTGTGCGCCAGGACGAACAGGGCCTCGCTCTCCGGCGCCCAGGCCAGGTCTTCGTCGGCATCGATCGGACCCACCCCGAGGACCTCGACCTTGGTGTCGCCGACGTAGACGCGGTGGCCGGCCTGCGGATCGGGCCGGGCGTCGTCGAGGGCGAGCAGGGCGGTGACCGCATCCGGCGGCGTGGTCTCGTCCACGACCGTGTCGACGTCAGCGGTGGCGCGGTGCGCCCGGTTCAGGCGGACCGAGACCGCCAGTCCACCGACGACGGCGTGGCGGCCGAGCCCGGCGGTCTGCATCGCCGCCACGGCCCGGACCGGGCCGACCATGGCGTGGCCGGTCAGCACGACGGCCGGCTCAGCGCCAGATGGCACCGTCGACCTCCCAGTCCTCGAGCACCTGATGGCCTCGAGCCCGGTCCTGGGCGAGGTCGAGGGTGACGGCCAGGACCGGAGCGACCGGCCATCCGCCCACCAGCATCGGTTCCTCGTCGTCTCCGCTCGACCACACCGCTTGCACCGGCGCGACGGCCAGGGAAGCCGCTCCGGTACCGGGTTCAGCCGCGTGGAGGCGGCGCCGCGCCACGCTGAGGTCGACCGGTCCGGGCAGGTACAGCTCGACCGGGCCGTCCCCGGCGCTGACCACCGGTGCGCCGTAGGCGGCGGCGGCGGCGGTCCCGCTCAACCGCCAGCCCTGCGCCAGGGCGTCGGCCAGCCGCGACGGCGGAACGGGCAGGGTGGCGACCCAGGTCCGTTCCGGGCGCCACGCCGCGGCCAGCTCCCAGAAGAGTTCGGGGAACAGGCCCGTCCCGTCGGACCCGATGAGACCGGCGTCGCCCAGCCGGCGGTTCGCGGTGGAGATCGTCGACGGCGCGAAGCCCAGCTCGGGCGCGAGGCCGTTGGGCGATGCCGCCTCACCGGGGTGCGAGCACAGCCAGTAGGCGACGGCCAGCCCGCCGGGGCCACCGATGGGTTCCCTGCGAGCCGGGGTCACGCCGAGCCGCTCGTCGGCGGGAACGTCGACGTCCAGGCGGATCCCGGGGGCGGTCACGTGCAGCCGGCCCCGCCGATCGAGCCAGGACCAGCCGGCGTCGTTCAGCCGGTGGCGGGCCTCGGCGGTGATCTTGTCCGCCACCAGCACCGGTAGCCCGCGGCCGTGGGGTCGAGCGATCAGCTCGGTCACCAGCGGACCGGTTCCGTACGCGTTGGCCTGGAGGTCCAGCCGCAGCTTCCGATCGTCGATGGCGACGACGAGCTCGGCGCGGCCATCGGAGGGCGGTCGTTCGACGCGGAAGCCCAGGAACTCGAGGGCCTGGGCCAGCGCCGACGACGCCGCCGCCTCCAGCTCGGCGGCAGAGGTCCGGCCCATACGATGTTCGAGTATACCCGAACGCCGTACGATGACCGGCCCTGGCTACTCGATGCGCAGGCCGGAGATGGCCCGCGAGATGACGAGCTGCTGGATCTGCTCGGTTCCTTCGAAGATGTCGTAGATCTTGGCGTCGCGGTGGAAGCGCTCGACGGGGTACTCGCGCACGTAGCCGTAGCCGCCCAGGATCTGGATGGCCCGCTCGGTGACCCACACCGCGACGCGGCCGGCCTTGAGCTTGGACTGGCTGCCCTCGGCGTTGACGTAGGTGCCGTTGCGGGCGGTCCAGGCGGCCCGCCACACCAGCAGCCGGGCGGCGTCGATCTCGGTGATCATGTCGGCCAGGGTGAAGGCGATGGCCTGGTTCATGATGATCGGCTTGCCGAAGGCGTGGCGCTCCTGGGCGTACTGCAGGGCGTACTCGTAGGCCGCCCGGGCGATGCCGATGGCCTGGGCGGCGACGGCGGGCCGGGTGGCCTCGAAGGTCGCCATGGCCGGCTGCTTGCCCGAGCTCTCCTTCTTCGGCTTGTCCAGCGCCTCGCGGGCCTTGGCCAGCTTGGCGTCGAGCTTCTCCTTGCCGCCGAGCAGGCACGACCCCGGCACCCGCACGTCGTCGAGCACGACCTCGGCGGTGTGGCTGGCCCGGATGCCGTGCTTCTTGTACTTCTGACCCTGCGACAGCCCCTTGGTGCCCGGGGGCACGATGAAGCTGGCCTGGCCCCGGCCCTTCAGCTCGGGGTCGACGGCGGCCACCACCACGTGGACGTCGGCGATGCCGCCGTTGGTGATCCACGCCTTGGTGCCGTTCAGCACCCACTCGTCCTTGGCCTCGTCGTAGGTCGCCCGGGTGCGCAGCGAGCTCACGTCGGAGCCGGCGTCGGGCTCGGACACGCAGAAGGCCCCGAGGGCGATCTTGTCGGGCGTGCCGTAGCACTGCGGCACCCACTCGACGACCTGCTCGGGGGTGCCGTTGCCGGCGATGCCCGCCGCCGCCAGGCCCGAGCCGAAGATGGCCAGGCCGATGCCGGCGTCACCCCAGAACAGCTCCTCGAGGGCGAGCGGCAGGGTCAGCCCGGTCTCGTCGCCCATCATCGCCTGGGCCATGAAGTCGAAGGAGTACAGCCCGATCTTGGCCGCCTCCTCGACGATGGGCCACGGGAACTCCTCCCGCTCGTCCCACTCCTCGGCGGCGGGACGGACCACCTCCTCGGCGAAGTCGTGGATCCACTTCTGGATCTGGAGCTGGTCCTCGTTCAGGGCGAGGTTGAAGTCGGTCATGGCGAACACCCCTGGGGAAGAGCACGTGGCGAGCACCCGGCAGGTGGTCGGCGTCGACCACGACCGGACGGATCGCAGATGTTACCGGCGGGTAACAAGGCTAGGAAAGGGGTGGTGGCGGTGCAAGCTCCCGGGCGGCGTCGTTCCGGGCCGCGTCGTTCCGGGCCGCGTCGTTCCGGGCCGCGTCGTTCCGGGCGGCGGTGAAGGCGTCGGCCCCCGCCCGCCACGTGCGGTCGAGGTCGGACCCCTCGAGGAAGCGGTCGTCGATCTCGAGCATCAGCGTCCCGTGGGCGAAGGCCCACAGCGCCTGCGAGAGGTAGGGCTCGCCGGTCGCCCGCCAGAACGGCTCGCCCGACCACGCCACCAGCCCCTCGGGCAGGTCGGCGGACAGGCTGCGCACCGAGTCGCCGCCCAGGAGGCGGTAGAGGTTGGGGTGGGCCAGGCCCCACACCCGATAGGCCCGCAGCAGGGCGGCGACCGGTCCCGCCCGACCGGGCTCGGCGACGGCGGCGTGGCCGATGTCGCCCATCTCGAAGAGGGCGTCGGCGACCAGCACCCGCTCGACCGCCTCCTTGCCGTCCACGTGCTTGTAGAGCGACGGCGCCTTGATGCCGAGCTCGTCGGCCAGTCGGCGCATGGTGAGGGCGTCGGCGCCCTCGACCTCGACCACCCGGCGGGCCACGTCGGCGATCTCGGCCACCCGCGCCGGCCGCTCGGGGTCGGGCGGCCGGGGGGCGACGGGGTCGAGGGCGGGAGGGTGGGTCACGGGACCTCGGTCAGGCGGAAGGCCGGGTGCTCGACCGCCTCTGCCGCGAACTCCTCGTCGGGGGCGTCGGCGTCGACGCCGCCGAAGAAGACGCCGACCTCAACCTTGAACCGGCGGAGGTACGCCCGCAGCACCACGGTCTTCTCCGGGTCGTCGTCGGCCAGCTCGGTGGCGACGTAGGCGGTGCGCCGACGGCCGAGGCCCAGCACCAGGCGGCCGCCGTCGGCGCGGACGTTGCGCACCCACTGGGTCTCGCCCCGGGCGGCCACGAGGAAGTCCTCCTCGTCGAGCTGGAGCAGGTTGACCGGCGTGCGGTGCAGCTCACCCGAGCGGCGACCGCGGTGCTCGAGCACCCGCGAGCCCAGCACCGAGATGCCCAGTCGGGTCAGCCCGCGGACCGCGCCGTTGAAGACGTGGCGGGTGAACCAGCCCGGGGCCTGGTAGCGGGGCGTCCCCTCGTCGGAAGGTCCGGCGCCGGGGGCGACGGGGGCGGGGGCGGGGGTCGTGGCGGGGGCGGGGGTAGGGCCCGTGGTGGCCACGGGGGTGCGGGTCTCGGTCATGGCGAGCTCCTCTCGGATCGGTCGGCTAACGGTGTTAGCCACCATACGGCTAACGCTGTTAGCCGTCAACCCCGGCCTGCCGGTCAGCGTCGGCGGACCGAGGTCCCCTCCGGCCCGTCCTCGACCACCCAGCCCTGCGCGACCAGCTCGTCGCGCAGCCGGTCCGAGGTTGACCAGTCCTTCGCCGCCCGAGCGGCGTCACGCCGGGCGACCAGCTCGGCCACCTCGGGCGGCAGGTCGTCGCCGACCCCTCCCTCGACGACCAGCCCGACCGCCCCGGTCAGGTCGAGCACGGCGGCCGCCAGCGGGGCGGCGGCATCGACGTCGTCGGCGTCGAGGGCGGCGTTGGCCCGGCGCACGGCGTCGAACACCAGCGCCGTCGCCGCCGGGGTGTTCAGGTCGTCGTCCATCAGCTCGCGGAAGCGGGCCACCACCTCGGGGTCGGGGTCGGCGGCCGGCAGGGCTGCCGCCCGGCGGGCGAAGGCGTCGAGCCGCTGCAGCGCGGCGGTGGCGTCGGCGACGCTGGTGCGGGTCACCTCGACCGGCGACCGGTAGTGGGCCCGCAGGACGAGCAGCCGGTAGGCGCGCGGGTCGGTCGCAGTGATCAGCTCGCGCAGGGTCGTGAAGTTGCCGAGCGACTTCGACATCTTCTCGCCGCTCGACCTCGACGAAGCCGTTGTGCACCCAGTGGCGCGGCGAAGCGCCGCCCGTCGGCCACCGCCTGGGCCCGCTCGTTCTCGTGGTGGGGGAAGCGCAGGTCGTGACCGCCGCCGTGCAGGTCGAAGCCCTCGCCCAGCAGGTCGAGCGACATGACCACGCACTCGGTGTGCCACCCCGGTCGGCCGTCGCCCCACGGCGAGGGCCACGACGGCTCGCCGGGCTTGGCCTTCTTCCAGAGGGCGAAGTCGACCGGGCTGCGCTTCTCCTCCGACGCCTCCACCCGGGCCCCGGCCTCCAGCGACTCGAGCGACTGGCGGGCCAGCAGCCCGTAGCCGTCGACCCGGGAGGCGTCGAAGTAGACGCCGTCGCTCGTCTCGTAGCCGACGCCGGCGTCGACCAGCCGGCCGATCAGCTCGACCATCTGCTCCACGTAGGCGGTGGCGTGGGGCACGTGGGTCGGCCGCTTCACGCCGATGGCGTCCATGTCGGTCCACCACTCGCCCTCGAACTCGACGGCCACCTCGGCCGGGTCCTGGCCGGCGCTGCGGCCCTTCTCGATGATGTTGTCGTCGATGTCGGTGATGTTCGAGACGTAGGTGACCTCGAAGCCGGACCACTCCAGGTACCGGCGCAGCACGTCGAACACCAGCGAGAACCGGCCGTGGCCGAGGTGCGCCGGGCCGTAGACGGTGGGCCCGCACACGTACATCGACACCCGTCCCGGCGTGGCCGGCTCGAAGGGCACCACGGCCCCCTGGGCGGTGTCGTGCAGGCGGAGCATCGGGCCGACGGTAGTGGTCGCCCCCGGACCGCCCGGCGTCCGTTCCGCCCGTCGTGGCAGGGAGCAGGGCGACGGAGGAACGGGTTCGGGACGCCTGCACACCGGCCGGTACCGTCGGGCCATGAGCGACGCGGTCCGACGCCGGGAGGTCCCCGACAAGCCGAGCCTCGAGGGCCTCGAGGCCCGGTGGAGCGAGCGTTGGGAGGCCGACCAGACCTACGCCTTCGACCGCACCGCCGAGCGGGCCGACGTCTACTCCATCGACACGCCGCCGCCCACGGCCTCGGGCTCGCTGCACGTCGGCCACGTGTTCAGCTACACCCACACCGACACCGTGGCCCGCTACCAGCGCATGCGCGGCAAGGCCGTCTTCTACCCGATGGGCTGGGACGACAACGGCCTGCCCACCGAGCGCCGGGTGCAGAACTACTACGGCGTCCGCTGCGACCCCTCGCTCCCCTACGACCCCGACTTCGAGCCGCCGGGCGAGGCCGGCTCGGCCAAGCGGGAGGTCGCCTGCTCGCGCCCCAACTTCGTCGAGCTGTGCGAGCGGCTGACCGCCATCGACGAGGTGGCCTTCGAGGACGTGTTCCGCCGGCTCGGCCTCTCGGTCGACTGGTCGACCACCTACGCCACCATCGACGCCACCAGCCGGGCCACCTGCCAGCAGGCCTTCCTGCGCAACCTCCGCCGGGGCGAGGCCTACCAGGCCGAGGCGCCGACGCTCTGGGACGTCACCTACGGCACCGCCGTGGCCCAGGCCGAGATGGAGGACCGCGACCAGCCCGGCGCCTACCACCGGGTCGCCTTCCACCGCCCCGACGGCGGCGCCGTGCACATCGAGACCACCCGCCCCGAGCTGCTGGCCGCCTGCGTGGCCCTGGTCGCCCACCCCGACGACGAGCGCTACCAGCCGCTGTTCGGCTCGTCGGTCACCACGCCGGTGTTCGGCGTCGAGGTGCCGGTCGTGGCCCACCACCTGGCCGAGCCCGACAAGGGGTCCGGCATCGCCATGATCTGCACCTTCGGCGACGTCACCGACGTCACCTGGTGGCGCGAGCTGCAGCTGCCGACCCGCAACATCCTCGGGCGCGACGGCCGGGTGCTGGCCGAGCCCCCGGACGCCATCGCCGCGGGGCCCGGGCCGGCCCGCGACGCCTACGCCACCCTGGTCGGCAAGACGGTCTTCTCGGCCCGCAAGCAGATGGTCGAGCTGCTGGTCGAGTCGGGCGACCTCGACGGCGAGCCCAGCCCCATCACCCACCCGGTGAAGTTCTACGAGAAGGGCGACAAGCCGCTCGAGATCGTCACCAGCCGCCAGTGGTACATCCGCAACGGCGGCCGGGACGCCGACCTGCGGTCCGCCCTCATCGAGCGGGGCGACGAGGTGAGGTGGCACCCGGCGTTCATGCAGGCCCGGTACACCGACTGGGTCAACGGGCTGAACGGCGACTGGCTCGTCAGCCGCCAGCGCTACTTCGGTCCGCCCCTCCCGGTCTGGTACCGCCTCGACGGCGCCGGCGATCCGGTCCACGACGAGCCGCTGCTGGCCGACGAGGCCGACCTGCCCGTCGATCCCTCGACCGACTGCCCGCCCGGCTACGACCCCTCGCAGCGGGGCCGGCCCGGTGGCTTCGTCGGCGACCCCGACGTGTTGGACACCTGGGCCACCTCCTCGCTGACCCCCCAGATCGCCACCGGCTGGCGGTCGGATCCCGACCTGTTCGCCCGCACCTTCCCCATGGACCTGCGCCCGCAGGCCCACGACATCATCCGCACCTGGCTGTTCTCCACCATCGTGCGGGCCCACTTCGAGCACCACGAGGTGCCGTGGTCGAACGCGGCCCTGTCGGGCTGGATCCTCGACCCCGACCGCAAGAAGATGTCGAAGTCGAAGGGCAACGTGGTCGTGCCCATCGACCTGCTCGAGAAGCACGGCTCCGATGCGGTGCGCTACTGGGCGGTCTCGGGGGCGCCGGGGACCGACACCGCCTTCGACGAGGGCCAGATGAAGGTCGGGCGCCGGCTGGCCATCAAGCTGCTCAACGCCTCGAAGTTCGTGCTCACCCTGGGCGCCGAGACCGATGGGAGCGCCGAGCCGGACGACGGCGAGACCGCCTCGGCGGCACCGACCACCGGGCCGGTCGTCGAGCCGCTCGACCGGGCCATGCTCGCCCAGCTGGCCGACGTGGTCGACGCCGCCACCGCCGCCTTCGACGACTACGACTACACCCGGGCGCTCGAGCGCACCGAGACGTTCTTCTGGACCTTCTGCGACGACTACCTCGAGCTGGTCAAGAGCCGCGCCCGGGGCACCGGCCCGGCGGGGGGGTCGGCCCGGGCCGCGCTCGAGTCGGCGCTGTCGACGCTGCTGCGGTTGTTCGCGCCGTCCCTGCCCTTCGTCACCGAGGAGGTCTGGTCCTGGTGGCGGGACGGCTCGGTCCACCGTCAGGCGTGGCCGACCGCCGCCGAGCTGCGCGACGCCGCCGGCGCCGACGCCGACCCGGCGGTGCTCGACGTGGCCGGCGAGGTGCTCACCGCCATCCGCCGGGCCAAGTCCGACGCCAAGGTGTCGATGCGCACCGAGGTCGCCGCCGTCACCGTCACCGACACCGCCGAGCGGCTGGCCCTGCTCGACGGGGCGGCGGGTGACGTGCGCGACGCCGGCAAGGTCGACCGGTGGACGACCGCCGAGGGACCGACCGCCGTCGACTGCGTGCTGGCGACGAGCTGATCGTCGTCGGCGCCCGGCCGACGCGCCCAGGCCGTCCGGGCCGTCCGAGGCCCCGGACGGCGGCGCGGCTCAGATGCCGGTGCCGAGCACGACCACCAGGATCACGCCGATCACCAGCCCGACGACGAGCGGCGCCAGCACCCAGGTCGGCGACTCGACCGGGTGCTCGGCCACGTCGTGGGCGTCGTGGGCGGCGTGGTGCTCCTCCTCGACGACGACCGCGGCCAGGCCGGGCTCGTCCTCGAGGTGCTCGCCCTCGATGGAGGGGTGGGGCGCGGTGGCGTCGTCCTCGGTGGCCGGATCGTGGGCGGTCGGGTCCTCGAGGACCTCGGCGTCGGGGTCGTGGAGATCGGGGTGGTGACCGCTGGCCATGCCCCGACGCTACTTCGGCGTCGGCCCTGCGCTCGAAGACGAGCCGGCCGCGTCCTTGGCGTCGGCTGCCGCCTGCTCGGCCTGGGCGACGGCCCGGTCGTGGCGGATGTAGAGGTTGCTCGTCGACCCCGGCAGCTCGACGCCCTCCTCGGCGAGCGCGGTGATCAACCGGGCCCGCAGGCGGCGCATCACGACCCACTGGCCGCCGGGGGTGGTCTTCACCACCAGCCGCTCGGTGATGCCCTCGAGCCCGACGTCCTCGACGCCCCACACCTCCGGCGGCTCGAGCACGTGGGGGGCGATGTCGGGCTCGGCGCACACCTCGCCGGCCACCCGCTTGATGGTCGCCTCGGCCACGGCGACGTCGGCGGTGACCGGCAGGATCAGGTCGAGCAGGGCCCGGGCCCACTGCTGGGACTTGTTGCCGACCTTGCGCACCTCGCCGTTCGGGATGTGCCAGACCGTGCCGTTCACGTCACGCATCCGGGTGGTGCGCAGGGAGATCTCCTCGACCGTGCCGGACGTGCCGGTGACCTCGATGATGTCGCCCACGCCGTACTGGTCCTCCACCAGGATGAAGATGCCGGAGAGGAAGTCGCGGACCAGGCTCTGGGCGCCGAAGCCGAGGGCCACGCCGGCGATGCCGGCCCCGGCGACGAGGGGGCCGAGCTGCAGGCCCAGCGTGCCCATGATGTAGATGGCGGCGAAGGTGTAGATGATCACCGTGGCCAGGCTCTTCAGCACGGCCACGAGGGTCTTGGCCCGGGCGTCGGCCCGCAGGCTGATCTCGCCGGTGGGCATCAGAACCGCCGGAGCCTTGGCGGCGATCGATCGGAGCCTCCCGCCCTGGGCCGAGGTCGTGAGCCGGGCGGCGAACCGCCGGATCAGCCGGCGCACGAGTCGGTTCAGCAGGTAGGCGACCACCACGATGAGCAGGATCTTCAGCGGCTTGGAGACGATGAAGTCGACGGCGCGGGCCCAGCCGACGCTCTCGGTCTGCTCCAGGGTCCAGCGGCAGACGTCGGACGGCTTGGCCCCGCAGGCGCGGAGCAGCTCGGCGGGATCGGGGGCCTTGGCCACGAAGGTGGGCAGCGAGCTGGACACGGCGACGGGTCCTTTCGCGAGGGGTGGGAGCGGGAGGGTCAGATGACGCGCGGATGGCGGTGGCGTCGATCCAGGCCGTCGCGCACCACCCGGAGCACCGACCGCCGCCGCACGATGACGACCGGCGCCGGCCGGGACGGGCGCGAGGTCGCGGCCGTCGGCCCGGAGCGGAGCAGGTCCCGCGCCTGCACCGCCCGCTGGAAGTCGGCCGGGTCGCCGCCGTGGTCGGGGTGGGCCCGCACCGCGAACGCCCGGAAGGCCCGCTCGACGTCGGCGACGGAGGAACCCGGCGCGACCCCGAGGATCCGGCGGGCGGCGGCGAGGTCCATGCGGGGCCGACGCTAACGGCCGACGCCGGTCGGGTCGACGACCCCGTGGCGGGCGGCACGTGGGATCGCGGGGGCGGCCGTCGTGCCCGGCATCGGCGGCGCGCCTCGCGATGCGGGGTTCCGGCGCCCGCCCCCATCGACCCCGCCGGCGGGTGGGTCGCGTACTGTCCGAGTGGACCACGCACGTGCACCTCCGGCGGCTCCCTGCGACCCCGCCGGCGGACCAGAACCGGCCCCGGACCCGTGGAGGCCAGCCATGTTCACCCCCCGCTTCACCATGATCGTCGGGCTGATCGTCGGGGCCGTCTGGGCCCTGACCGACGCCACCGGAGCGCTGACCACGGCGGCCATGGGCGCGGTCGGGCTGCTGATCGGGCTGGTCATCACCCAGGGCCTGGACCTGAGCGAGCTGACCGGCCGGCGCGACCGGGACGAGGAGTGACCCGCCCGCCCCGCAGCCGATCGGCCGGCCCCCGCCGCACCCACGCCCGGCACGAGCCACCCCGAACCGGCAACCCCCCTCACCAGCCAAGGAGATCCCCGTGAGCGACATCACCAAGGACACGGGCCGCGACGCCATCGCGAGCCTCGAGACCGAGAAGGGCACCACCTCGATCGCCGAGTCGGTGGTGGCCAAGATCGCCGCCATGGCGGCTCGGGAGGTCGACGGCGTCGACAGCCTCGGCGGCGTCCTCTCCGGGGCGTTGGCCAGCGTGGTCGGCCGCATCCGCGGCGACGAGCACAAGACCGCCGGTGTCGGCGTCGAGGTCGGCACCAAGCAGGCCGCCGTCGACCTCTCCATCACCGTCACCTACCCGGCCAGCATCCCCCAGGTGGCCGAGAACGTCCGTCAGAACGTCATCAGCCGCATCGAGAGCATGACCGGCCTCGAGGTCGTGGAGGTCAACGTGGCGGTGGCCGACCTGGCCTTCGAAGGCGGCGAGGACACCACCACCACCGGGCGCGTCGAGTAGCCCGCCGCCGATGGCCAGCGCGTTCGAGGTGGCGACCTCGGCCGCCGAGGCGGCCGACGGGGTTCCCGGCGTCGTCGACCGCGACGCCGGGACCCTCAACGCGTACTCGACCTACGGCGACGGCCGGCGCTGCGGCGGCGTGACGGTGCGCAGCGGACCCGACGGCGTCGTCGTCGGGGTGCGGGTGATCGCCGCCTTCGGGTCGATGCTGCCCGACCTGGCCGCCGGCATCCGGGCGGCGGTCACCGACGCCGTCGCCCCCTCGCTCGACGGCCGGGCGCTGACCGTCGACGTCCACATCACCGACCTGGCGCCGTCGCCGACCTGACCGCCGATCCGTGCGCGCCGCCAACCGCCTCCTCGGCCTCGTCGCCGCCCTCGCCCTGGCCGGGCTCGGGGTGGTCGTGGCGATCGAGACGATCCTGCTCGCCACCGGTCGGGACCCGTGGCTGATCCCCCGCGACCGGTGGAACGCCAACCTGCCGGCGGTGCGCTGGGAGGACGGCTGGGTCACCGCCACCTGCATCGTCCTGGCCGGCGTCGGCGCCGTGCTGCTGGTCGCCGAGCTGCTGCCGAAGCCGCCCCTGCGGCTGGCGGTGGGGAACACCGTCGAGGGGCGTGAGGTGTCGATGTCCCGGCGGGGCCTCGAGGGCCAGCTCACCCGGCTGGCCGACCGCGACCCGGAGGTGCTGGCGCCGACGGTCAAGGTCACCCGGCGCGCCGCCAAGTTGCGGGCCGGCTTCCCGACCCACGCCGACCCGTCCTCGGTGGGGGCCCGGCTCCGCACCATGGTCACCGAGCGGCTCGACGCCGTCCACCTCGAGCAGCCGCTCCGGGTCGAGGTCCGGCTGCGCCCGGCCCGGCGGCGGGTCAGCTAGCCGTGCTCGTCCACCGGCTCAACCGGGTCGTGCTCACCCTGCTCGGCCTCGTCCTGACCGCGGCGGGCGTCGTCGGGCTGCTCGCCCGCAACCACTCGCTCGACCTCGCCGAGCCCGGCACCTACTACCGGCGGCTGCACCGCAACGCCGTCGACCACAGCGACGTGTGGCGCTACGCGGTGGTGGGCGGCGCCGCGGTGCTGGCCCTGGTGGCGGTGTTCTGGTTCTGGCGCCAGCTCCGGCCCCGCAGCGACGGCCGCATCGGCTCCACGCTCATGCGCCGCACCCAGCGGGGCCGCACGTCGGTCGAGCCGGTGGCGCTGGCCCGGGTGGTGGCCCAGGACCTGCGCCTGGTCCCGGGTGTGAGCGCGGCCAAGGTGCGCATGGTCACCCTCAGCAACCGGCCCGAGCTGGTGGCCACCGTGTCGATCCGAGACGACGCCGATCCCGACGAGGTCCGGGCGGGGGCCGAGGGCCCGTTCGGCCGGCTCTGCCTGGCCCTCGACGTGCCGGCGGTCGAGGTCGACCTGCGGCTGCGCCCCACCGACGAGGTGGCCGCCCGGGTGATCTGACCGGGCCGAGCCCGAGGCGACCGGTGGCGCCGCTCAGCCGACGGCGGGCGGGCGGTGGTTGGCGAGGAAGGCGCCGATGCGGCTGGTGGCCGCCTCGGCCTCGGGGATGTCGGGCACCGCGTGGAAGACGTGGAAGGCGCCGTCCACGACCTCGAGCTCCACGTCGACGCCGGCCAGCCGGGCCCGGTCGGCGAAGCGGGTGGAGTCGTCGAAGAGGATCTCGTCGGTGCCGACCTGCACCAGCACCGGCGGCAGCTCGGCCGGGTCGCCGTGCAGCGGGGACACCCGGGGATCGGCCGGGTCGAGCCGGCCGGCGTAGGACCGTCCCGCCTCCCGCAGCCGCTCGACGTCGAGCATGGGCTCGCGGTCGACCCGCTCGGCCCAGGAGTCGCCGGTGCCCACCAGGTCGAGCCACGGCGAGAGCAGCGCGAAGGAGGACGGGAGCGGGTCGCCCGCCTCGCGCAGGGCGTGGAGCAGCGAGAGGGCCAGCCCGCCGCCGGCCGAGTCGCCGGCGACCGACAGGTCGCGGGGGTCGACGCCCTGGTCGCCGATCAGCCAGCGGTAGGCGGCGAGGGCGTCGTCGAGGGCCGCCGGGTAGGGGTCCTCCGGCGCCCGCCGGTAGTCGAGCACCAGGCCCCGCGCCGCGGCCGCCCGGGCGATGCGCGCCGCCAGCTCCCGGTGGCTGCGCGACGAGCCGCCGGTGTAGCTGCCGCCGTGGAGGTAGAGCACCACCGCCTCGTCACCGGCGTTGGCCGACCGCACCCACACGCCGGGCACGCCGCCGGCCTCGACCTCGACGACCTCGACGTCGTCGGGGACGGGGTAGAGCGCCGCCAGGTTCTCGAGGTTGGCGCGCTGCTCCTCGATGGTGGGCGGGGGCTGGTCGGCGGCTTCGGCCTGCTGGGCCTCCAGCAGGGCCCGGACGGCGTTCATGGCATCGCTCGGCATGGCGGCGAGTCTGGTCCACCGCGGCCGGGGTCAGCCGCGAGGGAAGGTGGACAGCTCCGAGGCCTTGACCGACACCCACACCTGCGATCCGCGCTCGATCGCCAGCTCCCGGCGGGCGCCGGGGGTGACCTCGGCGACGATGCCGGGTGGCCCCCCGACCCGCACCCGCACCCGGTCCCCGAGCTGCTCGACCCGCTCCACCCGACCCCGCCACACGTTGCGGGGCGAGCCCTCCGGTCGGGCCAGGTGCAGCGACACCGCCCGGGGGCTCGCTCGGACGCCGACCCCTGCCCCGGCGCGGCCGGTCGCCGGCTCCGAGGAACCGGCCACCACCAGCCGACCGCCGCCGTCGAGCTCGACGGCACCGCCGTCCGAGCGGTGGCCCCACCACAGGTTGACCCCGACGAGGTCGGCCACGTACCCCGAGCCCGGGCGGGCCACCAGGTCGTCGGCGGTGCCGGTCTGGGTGATCCGGCCGCCCTCGAGCACCACGAGGCGATCGGCCAGGGCGAAGGCGTCGACCGGGTCGTGGGTGACGAGCAGGTGGGCGCCGGGGTCGGCCCCCAGGTGGTCGGCCAGCTCGTGGCGGACCGTGGCCCGGGTGGTGGCGTCGAGGGAGGCGAGGGGCTCGTCGAGCAGCAGGACCGCCGGTCCGACCGCCAGCGACCGGGCCAGCGCGACCCGCTGGGCCTGGCCGCCGGACAGCTCGCCCGGTCGGGCGGCGGACCGGTCGGCGAGACCGAAGCGGTCGAGCCAGCCGGCCGCCAGCCGGTGGGCGGCGGCCCGGGTCGGGCGCGGCCGGCGCCGGCGCAGCCCGAAGGCCACGTTGTCGAGCGCCGAGAGGTGGGGGAAGAGGCCGTGGTCCTGGAACACCAGCCCCACCGAGCGGGCCTCGGTCGGCACGTCGACGAGGACGCGGCCCTGCTCCGCCGCTGCGACCACCGCCCCGCCGACCGAGACGCGCCCGTGGTGCAGCGGTTCGAGCCCGGCGAGCACCCGCAGCAGGGTCGTCTTCCCGGCGCCGTTGGGGCCGAGCACGGCGACCGTCTCGCCCGGCTCGACCCGCACCTCGACGTCGAGCTCGAAGCCGGGCCGCCGGCAGACCACCGCCGCCGCCAACCCGCTCCCGGCCCGCGCGGAGGTTCCCGGCTCGGCCGGGTCGGCTCCGGGCCGGACGGGTGAGGAGGTCGGGCCGGTCACCCGGCGAGCCCCCGGGACCGCTCGGGCGCGCCCGGGCCGACCCCGAACCACCGGTCGCGCAGCGCCACCAGCACGGCGACGGACACCGCGACCAGGACCACGCTGAGCGCCAGCGCCTGGTCCGGCGACTCCTGGAAGGCCAGGTAGATGGCGATGGGCATGGTGCGGGTGCGGCCGGGCGCGTTGCCGGCGAAGGTGATCGTCGCCCCGAACTCGCCGAGGGCCCGGGCCCAGGCCAGGACCGTCCCGGCGGCGAGCGCCGGCCAGGTCAGCGGGAGCACCACCCGTCCGAGCACGGTGAGCGGGCCGGCGCCGAGGGTGCGGGCGGCCTCCTCGTAGCGGCGGTCGAGGTTCCGGAAGGCGGACTCGGCGGTGATCACCAGGAAGGGCATCGACACGAAGGCCTCGGCCACGACCGCGCCGCCGGTGGTGAAGGGCAGCACCAGCCCGAACCACCGGTCGAGCCAGCGGCCGACCAGCCCGTTGCGACCCAGCGCGCCCAGCAGGGCGAGACCGCCGACGACCGGCGGGAGCACCATGGGCAGCAGCACGAGCGAGCGCACCAGCCGTCGGCCGGGGAACGAGCGCCGGGCCAGCACCCACGCCAGCGGCAGGCCGAGCACCACCGAGACGGCGGTGGCGCCGAGGGAGGCGACGAGCGACAGCCGCAGCGCGGTGAGCGGGCCCTCGGGGCCCCCCTCGCCGAGCAGGTCGGGCAGCGAGCGCCAGGGCGCCCGCTCGAGGACGGCGACGACGGGCAGCGCCAGGAAGGCGACGGCCAGGACGGCCAGGACGGCGGCCAGCGCGGTCGGCCCCGTCGCCCCCAGCCGGCGCAGGCAGCCGGCCGGACCAGCACCGTCGAGCCGACCAGCCCCGTCCGCCCGACCAGCCCCGTCCGCCCGACCGGCACCGTCGGCCCGACCAGCACCGCCGTCCGGACCCGTCACGGCGGCAGGAAGCCGGCGTCGGTCAGGGCCCGTCGGCCGGCGGGCGAGCGGACGTAGTCGACGAACTGCCGGGCGGCGTCGGCCTGGCCGCTGCCGCGCACGGTGGCGATCGGGTAGGTGGCGACGGCGTTGTCGCGGTCGGCGATGGCCACCCCGGTGCCCTTCGACCCGGCCGCCTCCACGTCGGTGGCGTAGACGACGGCGGCGTCGACCTCGCCGGTCGTGACCCGGGCCACGGCCGCCTTGACGTCGGGCTCGAGCGACACGGGGTCGGCGTGGACGCCGGCCCGGTCGAGCACCTTGCGACCGAAGGCGCCGCAGGGGACCTCCGGGGCGCAGAGGACGAACGACACGCCCCTGCGGTCGAGGTCGGCCAGCGACCGGATGCCCTTCGGGTTCCCGGCCCGGACCAGGATCTGCAGCCGGTTCCGGGCGAAGGTGGTGGGCCGGTCGACCAGGTGGGCGGCACTGGCCTGGTCCATGGTGCGGGTGTCGGCGGTGGCGAGGACGTCGGCCGGCGAGCCGCCGCGGACCTGCTCGACCAGCGAGGAGGACGCCCCGAAGTCGAGCACGACCTTGATCTTCGGGTGCGCCCGCTCGAAGTCGGTCCGGATGGCGGTGAACGCCTCGGTCAGCGACGACGCCGCCGCCACGTCGATGGTGATGGCGCCACCCGACGAGCTGGGCTTGCTCGGTCCGCACGCCGCGGCCGTCACCGCCAGGACCAGCGCCGCCACCAGGGCGGCGCCCCGCCGGCTCACCACGTCGGCTCCGGGAGCTCGACGACCACGTTGGTCGACTTCACGCTGGCCACCGCCACGACGCCCGGGGCGAGCCCGAGGTCGTCGGCCGCCTCCCGGCTCATCAGCGACACGACGCGGTGGGGCCCGCACTGCAGCTCGACCTGGGCCATGACGGTGTCGCGCGACGACCTTGGTGACCAGGCCGGGGAAGCGGTTCCGGGCCGAGCGGGCGACCGACGGCGACCGGTCGGGCTCGGGAGCCTGCTCGGCCAGGAGCCGGGCCAGGTCGGCGCCGTCGATGAGGCGCTGCCCGCCCGATGCGCGCCGGGTCCGCAGCCGGCCGTCGTCGGCCCAGCGCCGGACGGTGTCGGCGCTCACCCCCAGCATCTGCGCCGCCGTGCCCACCCGAACCTCGCTCATGCGAGGTTTCTAGCCTGGTGGCCCCGCAGGAGCCACCCGCAGGGGGGCCGCGGCCTCCGATCGATCGGTCCGGTGCGACCCGGGGCCGGGCGGACCGAGGGTCAGACCGAGGCGCCGGTCAGCTCCCGCTCGGGCTCGGGGTCGGGGTCGTCGACCCCGTCGTGCTCCAGCTCGGGCGGGGGCAGGGTGTCCTCGCCCTCGATGTCGAGGTGGGGCAGGCGGCGGTCGAGCCAGCCCGGCAGCCACCAGTTGCGGTCGCCGAGCAGGGCCATGGTCGACGGCACCAGCACCATGCGGATGAGCGTGGCGTCGAGCAGCACGGCGGTGGCCAGGCCGACGCCGCTCATCTGCACGGTGGGGTTGTTGCCGAAGGCGAAGCTGCCGAAGACGCTCACCATGATGATGGCGGCGGCGGTGATGACCCGGGCGGTGGTCGAGATGCCCGCCGCCACGCTGCTGCGGTTGTCGCGGCTGCGCAGGTACTCCTCGCGCACCCGCGACATGAGGAACACCTCGTAGTCCATCGAGAGGCCGAAGAGGATGGCGAACATGAACATGGGCAGGAACGAGATGATCGGCACCGTCTCGCTCAGCCCGAACAGCTGCATCCCCCAGCCCCACTGGAAGACGGCGACGACCACGCCGTAGGCCGCGCCGATGCCGAGCAGGTTCATGAAGGCGGCCTTGATCGGCACCAGGATCGAGCGGAACACGAAGAGCAGCAGCAGCACGCTCAGCAGCAGGACCGAGCCGATGAACACCGGCAGCCGCGACTGGATCTTGTCGGAGAGGTCGATGAAGGCGGCGGTCGCACCGGTGACCGAGGCGCTGCGCACCCCGGTCTGGGCGCGGACCGGGGGCACCACGTCGCGCCGCAGCCGGTGGACGAGGTCCTGGGTCTGCTGCGACTGCGGCGAGCTGCGGGGGATGACGGCGATGACCCCGGCGTCACCCCGGGGGCTCACCTGCCCGGGGGCGGCGATGGCCACGTCGGGGTCGCGGCCGATGGCGGCGGCGATGGTCGGCAGGGCCGATCGGGCCGGGACGCCGCCGAGGTCGACCGCCACCACCAGCGGCCCGTTGAAGCCGGGGCCGAACCCCTTGGCCAGCAGGTCGTAGCTGGTCCGGGTGGTCGAGCCCCTCGGGTCGTTCCCGGCGTCGGCCTGGCCCAGCCGGATGGAGAAGAAGGGGATGGTGAGCAGCAGCAGGATGCCGAGGCTGATGAGCAGGTAGCGCCACGGGTGGTCGGAGACCTGGTGCGACCACCGGCCGGCCAGGCTGTGCTCGTCCACCTTGGTGACCTTCACCCCGGGGATGCGCAGCTTGTCGATGGTCCGGCCGGCGAAGCCGAGCAGGGCGGGCAGCAGGGTCAGGGCGCCGAGCACGGTGATGGCCACGACGATGGCGGCGGCGTAGCCCATGGTCGCCACCAGCGGGATGCCCACGAACTGCAGGCCGAGGATGGCGATGACCACGGTCGTGCCGGCGAACAGCACGGCCTGCCCGGACGTGGCGCAGGCTCGGCCGATGGCGTCCTCGACGGTGTGGCCGTGGTGCAGGTGCTCGCGATGGCGTGTGACGATGAAGAGCGAGTAGTCGATGCCGACGCCCAGCCCGATCATGGTGGCGACGGTGGGGGCGGCGGTGGCGATGTCGATCACCGAGGCCAGCAGGGTGACGACCATCAGCCCGCTGCCCAACCCGATGAGGGCGGTGACGATGGGCAGGCCCATGGCCACGACCGAGCCGAAGGCGACGAGCAGCACCAGCACGGCGACGCCGAGGCCGACGGCCTCGCTCGAGTCCCCCGGTCCGCTGTTCTGGGTGAACTGGGTCAGGTCGCCGCCGAAGGACGCGTGCACGCCCGTGGACGGCGGGAGGCTGGCGGTGGCGACCAGACGGTCCGCGGCGGCCTTGCCGAGGTCGCCCGGCTGGCGGTCGTACTGGATCGAGGCGAAGGCGACCTTGCCGTCCTTCGAGACCTGGGTGGTGTCGACGGTGGGGTCGGAGAAGTCGCTCACCTCCTGCACGTGGGGCAGGTGCGACACCTGGGTCAGCGCCTGGATGATCTCGGCCCGGCGGGCACCGTCGAGGACGCCGCCGTCGGTGACGGAGTAGACGACCCGGTTGCTGGCACCGGCCTGGGACGGGAACCGCTGCTTCAGCAGGTCCCGGGCCTGCTGGGTCTCGCTGCCGGGGATGGTGAAGCTGTCGACCGGCTTGCCGCCGAAGGAGCCGGCCAGGAAGGCCAGGGCCACCAGGGCGAGGATCCAGCTGCCCAGCACGATCCGCCGATGGTGCGCGGCACCACGTCCGAGGCGGTACAGGAATCGGGACAAAATCGTCTCCGGCCCCGCAGCGAAGGTGGTGGGGCCCTTGACATGGTCGGCGGCGAGTGCCGCCCGATCAATTCACCCCCCTGGGACATCCGTCACAGGGGTCCTGGCCCGCGCCACGCCACGGGCTCAACCGCCGGGGCGGATCAGCCGATCTTGGTGAGATCGATGACGAAGATCAGCGCTGCGTTGGGCGGGATGTCCGCGCCCTGTCCGCTGGCCCCGTAGGCCTGGTCGGCGGGGATCACCAGCTCCCGCCGGCCACCGGCCTGCATGCCGACCAGCCCGTTCAGGAACCCGGGGATCAGCGAGCCCTCCGACGCGGTGCCGGTCAGCGGCTTCCCCGTGGTGAAGGACTCGTCGAACTCCTTGCCGGTCGCGCAGACGAAGCCGGCGTAGTTGAGGGTGTAGGCGTCGCCGAGCTTGAGCGCCGGCCCGGTGCCGACGGTGAGGTCCTTCTTCACCAGGGCGTCGGGGCCGTAGGCGTCGGCGGCCACGTTCACGGTGGGGGCGGGGCCGGGCGTCGGCGGGGTCACGGTCGCGTCCGCGCACGGCGGCGGTCCCGGTTGCACGTCGTCGAGCTGGACCACGTAGACGAGGGTGTCGTTCGGCCCGGCCTGGCCGCCGACGGGAAGGGCGCCGCCCTTGCTGCCGAGGCCCAGGTTGGGCGGGATGACGATCCGGCGCTGGCCGCCGACGGCCATGCCCTCGAGCCCCTTCAGCAGCCCCTCGGGCAACGGCGGGTCGCGCAGGACCAGCGGCTGGGGCCCGGTCGGGCCCGGCGCCGCGGTGGTGGACGAGGCGGTCGGATCGGCTGGCGCGGTGGTCGGCGGGGCGGTGGCGTCCCAGGTCGAGTACAGCTGCTGGCCCGACTGGCAGCTGACGACGTACAGCTCGACGACCAGCTTGTCGCCGACCTTGGCGGCGGCCCCGGTGCCGGGCCGGATGTCGGTGACCTCGAGATCGGCGATCGGCGGGCGGGTCGGGACCGTGCCCGGCGCCGGCTTGCCCTCGGCGACGGGCAAGGCCTTGGGCTGGACGCAGGTGATGCCGGCGTCCTTGACGACCTTCCCGGTGAGCGACTCACCGCCGCAGCCGGCGACGAGCACGAGCACGGCGAGCAGCGCCACGGCGCGCACCCAGGACCTGTTCCCCTGCATCGGAGCGACCCTAGTGGCCGCCGTTCGCGGCACTTCGCCAGCACCTGCCCTCCGCGGCGGTGGCCGCTCCGGCGTTCGGTAGCGTCTGGGTCAGTGCTGGTCAGGGGGACATCGGGCGTGGGCCGGCGGCCGCGTCGCGCCGGCCGCCCGGGCGCCTCGAGCCGCCCGCCGACGTGCTCACTGGGGCGACTGGCCGCGGTCGTCGCCCTCGTCGCGGTGGTGGCGCTGGTCGCGCCGCTCCCCCGGGCCTCGGCCGGCCCGGTGCCCGATCCGTCGGACCCCACCAAGCCGCTCACGCCCACCGATCCGCAGCACCCGGGCGCCACCACGGCACCGGAGCTGGCCGGCGTGTCCGTCGACCCCCGTGCCACCGCCTCGGCCCAGGCCGGGCTCGACCGGGCCAAGGGCGCGGTCGCCGACGCCCGGGCCGAGGAGGCGCGGCTGCAGCAGCAGCGCACCGACCTGGCCGGGCAGCGGCAGGCGGCGGCCGACGCATCGGCCCGTGCCGACCGGGCGGTGGTCGACGCCAAGGTCGGGGTGATCTCCGCCCAGCAGGCCCAGACCGCCGCGCAGGAGGACCTCGACCGGGCCCGGGCCGCCGAGGCGGGCGCCCGCCGCGACGTCGAGGCGGCCCAAGCCCAGCTGCGGGCGGTGGCGGTCGTGAGCTACACCCACCAGGGCACCGAGACCATCGTCGACCTGCTCGAACCGGACTCGCCGACCCAGACCGGCAGCGCCCAGCGCAAGGCCATGACCCAGGCGGCCATCGACGCCCGGTACCGGTCGGTGCAGGACCGCTTCCGCACGCTGCAGGACAAGGCCCGCCTCACCGCCGAGGCCGAGCAGCGGCTGCACGACGCCGACGCCGCCCTGGACCGGGCTCGGCGGGCCGAGGCCGACCGCGAGGCCGACGCCCGCGCCGCCGCCGGCCAGGTCGCCGACCTCGACGCCCGCATCGGCTCGACCGGGGACCAGATCACCCAGGCGGACACCACCATCGCCCAGCGCCTCCTCGACCAGCAGACCGCCCAGCTGGCGCTGGCCGACGCCCGCGTCACGGCGCCGGTGGTGGGGGCCGACTTCGAGCTGGTGGCCCTCGACGCCTACTGGCGGTCGGCCCACCGCGCCTCCTGCAAGATCGACTGGTGGGCCATCGCCGCCATCGGCTACGTGGAGAGCAAGCACGGCACCGACGAGGGCAGCCGGCTCGACGCCACCGGCCGCACCACCAAGCGGATCGTGGGCATCCCGCTGACCGGTGCGAACGGCACCGCCCGCATCCCCGACAGCGACCACGGGCTCATGGACGGCGACCCCACCTACGACCGGGCGGTGGGTCCGATGCAGTTCATCCCGTCGACGTTCAAGGCGTTCGGCGTGGACGGCGACGGGGACGGCATCATCGACCCGAACGACATCTACGACGCCGCGGCGACGACCGCCAGGTACCTGTGCGTCGGCCGGCCCGACCTCACCGGCGACGCCGCCCTCCACGGCGCCTACCTCTCGTACAACCAGTCGGAGTTCTACGCCGCGTCGGTGCTGGCCCGGGCCCACCAGTACGAGCAGCTCGTGATCCCCCCGGTGCCGCCCGGCTGATCGACCGGCCGGCGTCCGCCCACCGCGACGCTCAGCTGCGCGGGACGTCCTTCCACGGCAGGTCCTTGTCGGTGCGAGGCTCGCCCGGCAGCCCGAGCACCCGCTCGCCGAGGATGTTGCGCTGGATCTCGGAGGTCCCGCCCTCGATCGAGTTGGCCCGGGAGCGGAGGAACATCTTGCGGCTGGACCCCGGCGGCCCGACCAGGCCGAGCTGCTCGGCCCGGCGCATCGTGTAGTCGTAGCCGGCCAGCGCGTCGGCGCCGAGCAGGTCGACGCAGAGCTCGTAGATGCGCTCGTTGACCTCGGCGAACATCAGCTTGGCGATCGAGCCCTCGGGCCCCGGGTTGCCGGCCTTGCGGTTCTGGTTGGCGCGCATGTTGGTGAGGCGCAGCGCCTCGGCCTCGATCCAGGTGCGCACGAGGCGGTCGCGGGCCACCGGGGTCCGGACCAGCACCTCCTCGTTCCAGATGCGGACGGCCTCGGCGATGGCCCCCGACCCCCGCGCCGGCGACCCGCCGCCACCGCCGATGGTGGTCCGCTCGTTCATCAGCGTGGTCATGGCGACCCGCCAGCCCTCGCCGACCTCGCCGATGCGGTCGCCGTCGGGGACCCGGACCTCGGTGAGGTACACCTCGTTGAACTCGGCCTCGCCGGTGATCTGCCGGAGCGGCCGGACCTCGACGCCCTCGGCGTGCATGTCGAGCCCGAAGTAGGTGAGGCCCTTGTGCTTGGGGGCGTTGGGGTCGGTGCGGGTGACGAGCATCCCCCGGTCGGCGATGTGGGCGAGGGTGTTCCAGACCTTCTGGCCGGAGATCACCCACTCGTCGCCGTCACGCTCGGCCCGGCAGGCCAGGCCGGCCAGGTCGGACCCGGCCCCCGGCTCGCTGAAGAGCTGGCACCAGGCGTCCTCGCCGGTGAAGCTGCGGCGCAGCAGCCGCCCCTTCAGCTCGTCGGACCCGTGGGTGACCATGGTCGGCCCCGACATGGCCAGCGCGAAGAAGTGGCGCGAGCCGATCGGCTGCGCCCCGGCCCGGTGCAGCCGCTCCTCGACGACCCGCTGGAGGCTGGGCGGCACGTCGAGACCGCCCCACCCCTCGGGGAAGTGCACCCAGGCCAGGCCCTGGTCGAACTGGTGGCCGCGGAACTCGATCTGGTCCTCGGCGCGGGGGTCGTGCTCGTCGAGCAGCTGCTCCAGGCGCTCCTCGACCAACGAGATGGGATCAGCCATGGCTGCACGCTAGGCGCGGCCCGACCCGGGCGCGCCGGGTCGGGCCGTGGCCCGCGGGGTCAGACGCCGAGGAAGTTCTGCAGCGTGCCGACGGGGTCGTCGACCGGGTGGTCGGTGTCGAGCGGCACCTGGTTCGGATCGAAGCCCTCGGTGCCGAGCACCAGCTGCACACCGGCCAGGTCGCCGGTGGTGTGGGCGTGGAGGTAGGCGAGCTCGTGGTTCAGGTCGCTGACGTTGTTGACCACGCCGCCGGGGACGCCGACGCCGAGGGTGCTCAGGTCGCCGAGGGCCTTGCCGTCCTTGTCGAGGAACGCGCTGCCCGAGTCACCGGGCACGCCCGGGGTGACCGTGTCGACCACGTGGGTCCAGCCGTTGCCCTCGGTGCCGGTGCTGACGCCGACCTTCGGGCTGAGCAGGGTGACGCCGCCGCGGAGGGTGGAGTTGCCGTAGGAGTACACCTGGTCGAGGTTGGTGGTGCCGGTGGTGTTGAGGCCGACCGGACCGCCCCAGTGGGGGATCGACGGGTTGACCGAGGCCACGTCGGCGGGGTCGAGCTGCACCAGGGCCAGGTCGTTGTAGGCGCAGGCGTCGGGATCGGTCTCGTGCACCGCCTGCATGGTCAGCCACGAGTTGTAGACGAGGGTGCCGGGCTCGGAGGCGCCGAGGATGGTGACCTTGGTGCCGAGCGGCAGCGAGCCGGACGTGCAGCCGTTGGTGTCGGTGCTCGACCCGGTGCCCGAGCAGTGGGCGGCCTGGCCGATGTAGGTGTTGGTGCCGTCGGTGAAGACGAAGTTGGCCGTGCACTGGGCGCCCTCGGTGAAGGTCTGGACGCCTGGATGGACCGTAGCGGTGCTGGCCGGGGCGTAGCTGCCGGCGGCGTCGACCGGTGGTCCGCCGGCCGCCAGCAGGCCGAGCAGGCCCAGCACCAGGGCGGCGAGGACCGCCACCTTCCTCGTCGTCGACCGCAGTGCGGCGCAGCTCACGTCGGATCTCCCGTCTGTTCGGTTGGTCGGCTGGTCCGATCGCGGGAGTCGACGCGGAGCGGCGGCCGACCCCCGGCCATCCGGGCGCCTGTACCCGGACGTGACGGGGCTCACACCCCGGATGTCACGAACGGGACGGATCGGGCCGGCTCGACACCGGACCCCGCCGCCTCAGCAGCCGGCCAGCACCCGGGCCAGCGCGTCGTGCTCGGTGGGGGTGACGCTCAGCCCCCACCGGGCCTTGACCTCGATCCAGTCGGCGACGTAGGGGCAGCGCGCCGCCGGGTCGGGGGGCAGCCAGTGGTCCGGGGCCTTGTCGCCCTTCGACTCGTTGGTGCGCCCCGTCACCGCGATCAGCGTCGCCGGGTCGGTGAGGTCGTTGGCGAACTGCTCGCGCCGGATCGCGGTCCAGTCCGACGCCCCCGACCCCCAGGCGTCGCCGAGGGGCACGAGGTGGTCGATCTGGAGGTCGGCCGGATCGGTGGTGGTGACGCCGTCGTACCGCGAGGTCCACCGACCCGAGAGCACCTTGCAGCGAGGGCCGAGCACGGCCGGGGTGAGCGACTCCGCGATCAGCACCCGCTCCCGGGTGTTGCAGCCCGACGCCCGGTCGTAGTCCCAGCCGTCGCCGAAGGCCTTCCGCCGGTACGGCGGGAGGGCGCGGTCGACCAGCGCGACGCGGAGGCGCCCGAGCAGCCTCCGCACCACCTCGGCCGGGCCGACCGACGCCGTCGGCGGTGCCGTCCGGTCGGCGGTGGGCGGGGACGGGTCGGTCCCCGGGGCGGTCGGCAACCCGGGCGAGCCACCCGTCCCGCCGCCGGGCACGACGACCGTGGTCCGGCCGACGGGTGACGAGCCGGGCGCGCCGGTCGACCCCGTCGACGACGAGCACGACGCCGCCAGGACCACGGCGGCGACCAACGCCACCACCCGTGCCGCCACCGGGGTGGCGGCGCGCCGCCCCGCGCGCCCTGTGGGCCGCCTGGCCGCGTCATCGCACCACCGTGGTCAGGCGAGGAGGTCCTCGGCCCCGAGGTCGAGGGCGTGGCGACCGGCGTGCTCGGCCATGACCGTGAACATGGCGTCGCCGCGCTCGGTGCGCTGCACCACCTGGGAGGCGAAGATGGCCATCAGCAGCCCGCCGAAGGCCCCCCGGCGGTACCCCCTCCAGCAGTCGTCCCACGACTGGTCGACCCCGGCGGCCCGGAGGCGGTCGTGGTACTCGCGCACCAGCTCGTCCTCGTGGGCGGCGCGGACGTCGGGGCGCAGGCTCCCGCCGAGGAAGTAGGCGACGTCACCCACCGCCGCGCCGACCCCGACGGTCTGCCAGTCGACGACCCCGACCCGTGGGCCGCCGAAGAGGAGGTTGTCGAGCCGGAAGTCGCCGTGGGTCACCGTCGTGGGTCCGTGCCAGCCGAGCAGGTAGTCCTCGGACCGGGGCACGAACCGCTCGGCCAGGCTCATCACCTCGGGGCTGACGGTGGCGGTGAAGGTGTCGATGAAGCCCGGCAGCAGGGCGGCCAGGAGCGCGGCGAGCATCTGGGCCCGCTCGGGCGTCACCCCGTCGAGCCAGGGCAGGTCGAGCAACGTCGCATCACCCCAGCGGGGGGCGTGCAGGGCCACCAGCTCCCGCAGGGCGGACGCCGCCTGGTCCACGCTGCACCCGCCCAGCTGGTCGCCCTGCTCGGCCGGCGCCAGGTCCTCGAGCAGCACGACGTAGTCGTCGGTCTCGGGCGCCCAGCGGGTGCACCAGCACGCCGGGGCCCGGACATCGACGGTCGGCGCCACGTCGCGGTAGAAGCCGGCCTCGATCTCGTAGGTCCGCACCGCGGTCGCCGCCGCCCGGCTGGCCGGGTCGGGCGAGGGGACCTTGGCGATCACCGCCGACGGTCCGGCCCCGGCCGGCTCCCAGGTGAGCGAGAGCCGTCGGGTCTCCGCGACCTGACCGGTGCCGACCGGCCGGCTGGCCACGTCGACCACCTCGGCGCGGCCTGCGGCGTCGGCCAGGGCCTCGGTGAGCCAGGCCGCGGTCAGGTCGGCGGCGCCGCGGGGCACGCCGCCCGGCGCAACCGGCTGGTGGTCCTCCTCCATCGCCGGGCGAGCCTACGAACCGGACGGCCGGCGCGCCCGGACCGCGGCGCCCGCGGCACGGACGTCGGGGCGCGGCCGCGGACCGGCCGGCGGCCCGGTCGGGCGCAGGCGGTCCGGCGTCAGCGGTCGGTGGGCTCGGCCGGCGGGACGGGAGGGACGGCGTCGGCCGGCGGGGCCGGGGACGGCTCGTCTCGCATGGCCTTGTCGAGCTCGCTCTTGGCCTCGCCCAGCGAGCGGGCGAGCTGGGGCAGCTTGGCGCCCCCGAACAGCACGAGGCAGATGACCAGCACGATCACCAGGTCGGGGCCTTCGAGGAACGCCGTGGTCAGCGGTTGCACGTTCCCAGTGTCACCCCGGCGGGACCGAGGAGGACCTCCGTTTGCCAACTCCTAACGTTCGGACCATGGCTGCCCTCCAGATCGCTGACGACGGGCCCGTCACCCGCATCGTCCTCGACCGCCCCGACCGGCGGAACGCGCTCTCGCTCGAGCTGATGCGCGAGCTGACCGGGGCGCTCCGCTCGGCGGCGGGGCAGGTGGTGGTGCTGGCCGCCAACGGGCCCTGCTTCTCGTCGGGCCACGACCTCACCGAGCTGGCCTGCACCGACGCCGCCGCGGCGACCGAGCTGTTCGGGGCCTGCACCGAGCTGATGGAGACGGTGCAGTCGATCGACCAGCCGGTGATCGCCGAGGTCCACGGCGTGGCCACCGCCGCCGGGTGCCAGCTGGTGGCCTCCTGCGACCTGGCAGTGGCGGAGCGCGGCGCACGCTTCGGCACCCCGGGGGTGCGCATCGGGCTGTTCTGCTCGACGCCGATGGTGCCGCTGTCGCGGGCGGTCGGCCCCAAGCGGGCGATGCAGATGCTGCTGACCGGCGACCTGATCGACGCAGCCACGGCGGCGGAGTGGGGCCTGGTGAACACGGTGGTCGAACCGGACGCGCTGACCGACGCCGCCCGGTCGCTGGCCGGGCGGATCGCGGAGGCCAGCCCGCTGACCGTCGCCTTCGGCAAGCGCACGTTCCACCGACAGATCGACCTCGACCAGCGGCAGGCCTACGACCTGGCGGCGGCGACCATGGTCGCCAACGTCGTCACCGACGACGCCCGCGAGGGCATCAGCGCCTTCCTCGAGAAGCGCACGCCGTCGTGGACCGGCACCTGACCCCGACGTCGGTCCCGGCCCCGGCCACGACCCTCGGCGCTGGGTCGGCCGGGACCCCCGGTCGGCTGCGGACCTAGGTCGGCTGGGCGACCGGACGAGGGTGACCCGGGGCCGCCGGTTCGTCGGCCCCGTCCGGAGCCGGGTCGTCCGCCGCTGGGTCGTCCGCCGCTGGGTCGTCCGCCGCGGTGCGGTCGGGATCGGCTGCGTCGTCGGCGTCGGGGACCGCCGGTCCGCCGGCACCGTCGTGCCGCCGTCGGCGGCGGAGGCGGGCGACCGCGGCCCGCACGCCCCCGTCGATCAGCCAGGCCACGCCGAGCAGCGCCACCGCCACGATGCCGTCCATCCACCAGTGGTTGCCGGTGGCGCTCACCACGAAGATGGTCAGGGGCAGGTGCAGGGCGACGAGCCACCGCCACCGGCTCCGGGTGCTCACGAACACCCCGATGCTGACCACCGCCGCCCACCCGACGTGGATCGACGGCATGGCCGCGTACTGGTCGGAGATGCCGGTGCCGACCGGCCCGTAGACGGACTGGCCGTAGCGGGCGCCGAGGTCGAAGAAGCCGAGGCCGGGCAGGAGCCGGGGCGGCGCCACCCGCACGTAGCGGATGACGAGGCAGAAGGCGGTGAGGATGGCGAGCGCGTTGCGCCACCGCCCGTACCGGTCGCGGTGGCGGACGAACAGCCACAGCAGGAACAGCAGCAGCACCGGCACGTGGAGGGTCGCGTAGTAGACGTTGGTCGCCTCCGACAGCAGGCGGTGCGGGGCGATCCAGTTCTCGACGGCCAGCTCGCTCGGCAGGTGGAGCCAGCGCTCGAGGTGGTAGATCTGCCGACCCCGCCGCTCGGCACCGGCGTCCTGGGCCAGCGGCAGCTCGTGGGCGAACTGCCACAGCGCGTAGAGCGCCGAGACGAGCGACATCTCCCCCGTCAGGGCCGACACGAAGCCGACCACCCGCCCCTCGCGCCGCCGGGTGACCAGCGCGACGGCGAGCAGTACGACGGCGGCGATCGCGCCCTGGTGCCAGGTGGGCCAGTCCAAGGCGGCCAGCCTGCCAACGTCCCGGGTCGGCGGGCAACGCCCGGCGAGCGACCGGGTACCGTCGCCGGCACCGCGGACAAGGAGCGACCCATGGCCGTCGACGTCCCCACCAACGGATCGACCTCCGGGCCCGCCGGTGGGCTCGACCTCGAGCTGACCTACCGGGAGCTGCACGCCCACCCCGAGCTCGGGTTCCAGGAGCACCGGACCGCGGCCCTCGCCGAGGCCGAGCTGCGGGCCCTCGGCTACCAGGTCACCACCGGCATCGGCCGGACCGGCGTGGTCGGGGTGCTGGAGAACGGTCCCGGTCCAACGGCGCTCCTCCGGGCCGACATGGACTGCCTGCCCGTCCTCGAGCGGACCGGCCTCGACTACGCCAGCACCGAGCGCGGCACCGACGAGCACGGCGACGACGTGCCCGTGATGCACGCCTGCGGCCACGACATGCACGTCGCCTGCCTGCTCGGGGCCGCCCGTCGGCTGAGCGAGGACCGCGACGGGTGGGCCGGTCGCCTGATCGTGCTGTTCCAGCCGGCCGAGGAGCTGGGCGCCGGCGCCCAGGCCATGGTCGACGACGGCCTCTACGAGCGGATCGGCCCACCCGACGTGGTGCTCGGCCAGCACGTGGCGCCGTTCCCCGCCGGGCTGCTGGCACTGCGGCCCGGCCCGGCGTTCGCGGCCAGCGACTCGCTGCGGGTCGTCCTGCACGGGGAGGGCGGCCACGGCTCCCGGCCCGAGGCGGGGATCGACCCCATCGTCATGGCGGCGGCGACCGTGCTTCGGCTGCAGACCGTGGTGTCCCGCGAGCTGGCCGGCACCGACACCGCGGTGGTGACCGTCGGCTCCATCCGGGCCGGCACCGCTGCCAACGTGATCCCCGACGACGCCGAGCTGCTGGTCAACCTCCGGTCCTTCGACCCCCACGTGCGCACCCGCGCCCTCGACGCCATCGAGCGGATCGTCCGGGGCGAGGCCGCCACCGCCGGCGCCCCCCGCCCTCCCGACATCGAGACCCTCTCCAGCTTCCCGGCCGTCGTCAACGACCCCGACGCCTCCCTGCGCACCAAGCACGGCCTGGAGGCCAGGTTCGGCACCGGCACGGTCGTCGATCCCGGGCTGGTGACCGGCAGCGAGGACGTCGGGCTGCTGGCCACCGCGGCGGACGTGCCCTGCGTCTTCTGGCTGCTCGGCGGAGCCGACGCCGCCCTGTTCGAAGGGGCGGCCAGCGTCGAGGAGGTGCAGCGCCGGCTCCGCGACGTCCCCTCGAACCACTCGCCGCTCTACGCCCCGGCGATCCAGCCCACCCTCGACACCGGGATCGACGCGCTGGTCGCCGCCGCCCGCACCTGGCTGCCGGCCGGCCGAGAGGTCGGCTGACAGGCGCTGACGGTGACGGTACCCTCACCGCCCACGGGCCAGCAGGAGGACCGAGATGCCCATCGCCGAGGACCGCCGCTACTTCGACGCCGACAGCCACGTGCTCGAACCGGCCGACTGGCTCGTGGCCTACGTCGACCCGGGCCTGCGCGACCGGCTGCGCCCGCTGCCCGCCCCACCCGACCTCGACCGGGCGTCGGCCGCCGCCCGGGTGGCGGCCCGCCGTGACGACCCGGACGCCGTCGGCACCGCCTTCGGACGGGGCTACAAGTCGTTCGGGGCGTGGGACCCGGCCGAGCGCATCGTCGTGCTCGACAAGTTCGGCATCGACTGCCAGCTGGTGTTCTCGACCTTCGCCCCGATCCAGTTCCAGGGCCGGAGCGACCCCGAGCTGCTCTACGGCGGGGTGCGGGCCCACACCCGGGCGCTGGCCGACTGGTGCGCCAGCGATCCCCGGCTGCTGCCGGTCCCGCTGATCCCCCTGGCCGACGTCGAGCGGGCGCTGGCCGAGCTCGACGTGGCCATCGGGACGGGGTGCGGCGCGGTGCTGCTCGAGAGCACCGCGCCCTCGCCGACCATGGGGCCGAGCCACGTCGACCTCGACCCCTTCTGGGCCAGGCTGCAGGACGCCGACGTGCCCTTCGTGACCCACGTCGGCACCGGCGGCCGGCTGGTGCCGAAGGGCTACCGCGAGAACGGCCGACCCGCCCCCACCGACTTCCTGGGCGGGGGTGAGAACATCCGGTCGAAGGACTTCCTCAACATCGGCTACTGGCCGGAGAACTTCCTGTCCGCCCTGGCCCTCGACGGCGTGTTCGAGCGGTTCCCCGGCCTGCGGGGCGCCTCGATCGAGCAGGGGGCCGAATGGGTGGTGACCATGCTGAAGAAGCTCGACGGCGCCATGCAGTTCGCCCGCACCGAGCCCGACCTGCAGGCCCTGCCCATGCCGGCCTCCGACTACATCCGCCGCCAGGTGAAGTTCACCCCGTTCCCGAAGGACGACGTCGCCTGGATCACCGAGCAGATCGGCCCCGACCTGCTGATGTTCTCGACCGACACCCCCCACCCCGAGGGCACGAAGAACCCGATCGAGCGCTTCGCCGCCCACCTCGACGGCTTCGACGCCGCCACCCAGGACCGCTTCTACATCGGCAACATGCGCGAGCTGCTCGGCTCCCGGGTGGCCGCCTGAACCAGGTCTCCCGGAGCCCGTTCACCCGTTCGAGTGGGGGGATCGGCGGCGGAAGCTGCTTGGCTGGAACGGCTCATGTTCGCGCCTGCCGTCCGACATCCGCGCCCCATCGCCGTCGCCGGCGACGATCCCCGGTCCGACGCCGGCCCGGTTCGGGCGGGACGCCGGCCCACCGACGGGCCCCCGCTCCCCCGACCGCGCGGTCCCCGCAGCGCCGCGCTGCTCCGCGCCCTGCGCGCCGGCGCGACCGCCGACCTCGACCGGCTGCCGACCGCCCCGGGGCCGTCGGCCGGTGACCCCTTGGCCGACGACGACCTGCAGCTCGCCCTCTACTGCTGCTACGAGCTGCACTACCGCGGCTTCGCCGGCGTGGCCGACGGGCTGGAGTGGGACCCCGCACTGCTGGCGTTCCGGGCCGGCCTGGAGCGGACGTTCCTCGAGCCGCTGCTCGACCGGCACCCCGGCCCCGGCCTGCGCCCGGCGGCTGCCGCTGCGGAGCTGCGGCGTCTGGCCACGACCCCGGCCGGGCCCTCGCTCTCGGCCTTCCTGGCCGACCCGACGAGCGGCACCCGCCCCAGGATCGAGGAGTTCCTGATCCACCGGTCCGCCTACCAGCTGAAGGAGGCCGACCCCCACACCTGGGCGATGCCGCGGCTGCACGGGCCCGGGAAGGCGGCCATGGTCGAGATCCAGGCCGACGAGTACGGCGGCGGCGTCGACGGGCTGATGCACGCGCAGCTCTTCGCCGGCACCCTCCGGTCGGTCGGCCTCGACCGCCGCTACGGCGCCTACCTCGACCGGTTGCCGGCCACGACGCTGGCCACGGTGAACCTGGTGTCGCTGCTGGGGCTGCACCGCCGCTGGCGCGGCGCCCTGGTCGGCCACCTCGCCCTGTTCGAGATGACCTCCGTGGGGCCGATGGGCCGCTACGCCACCGCGCTGTCACGGATCGGCGCCGGGGCGCTGGGCCGCCGCTTCTACGACGTGCACGTCACCGCCGACGAGCACCACCAGGTCATCGCCCTCGACCAGATGGTGGCCGGCCTGCTGGCCGAGGAGCCCGACCTGGGCGGCGACGTGGTGTTCGGCGCCGCCGCGCTCACCGAGGTCGAGCGGCGGTTCAGCGCCCACCTGCTCGACGCCTGGGCCGCCGGTCGCCCGTCGCTCCGCCCCGCGGTGGGGCAGACGGGCCGACCGCGCCCGACCTGACCCCCGACCAGCCGTCTCCGACGGTCGTCGTCGCCTCGCGCCGGGCGCCGGGGGACCGCCTCAGCGGCGGGCGTCGAGGCGCTCGCGCTGGGGGGTGACGGTGTACTTGGGGTCCCGGGCAGAGGCCACCCCGGCGGCGAAGATCCCGAAGCGGGTGCAGGCCGAGCCGGCCAGCAGGGCCAGGCCCCCTGCGGCCGCCGCCAGCCGGCTGCGACGGCCGACGAGCGCGCCCACGGCCGTCCCGGCGGCGGTGAGACCGTCGGCCACCCGCAGCAGCCGTCCGGCGCGCCCCTGCTCGAACGGCTCGCCGGCCAGGCCCATGCGCGACACCATCCGGCGGCGGAGCAGCGACTCGGCCACCGCCGAGCCGACGGCCAGCCGGCGGGCGGGTGCGGCCTCGGCCACCGGCGACGCGACCAGGGCCAGGCCCGACGCGGCCGAGGCCCCGGAGCTGACGAACACGAACGGCAGCTCTCGCCACGCCTCGTGCCACGACGGCACGGCGGTGTCGGCGACGAGCACGGCGGTGTAGCTGACCACCGCCGAGCCGAGCACGGCTGCGCCGAGGGTGGCGGCCCGACCGAGCGGACGGCCGATGCCGGTGAGGTCGCTGGCCGCGGCCACCGCGGCCGTGGGGCCGAAGCCGGCCAGCAGCCACGACCCCATGCTCATGGGCGAGCTGGGCTTGGCCACCCGCAGCATGTTGTAGAAGCGCCCGGGGCGGCCGAGGTCGTGGACCAGCGCCGCGGCCGACAGGGCGATGGTGCCGGTGGCACCGACCTTGCCGGCCCGGGCCATGACCGGGCGGCCGGTGAGCTCGGCCCCGGCGGCCAGGATCGCCGACCCGCCCGCGACGCCGCCGAGGAAGAGGTAGCCGGCGATGTCGAGCTCCTCCCACACCGGCGCCTTGATGACCGGACGGCCGTAGTACGAGCTGAACTCCGCCTCGGGCACCATCTCCTCGCCGCCCCGCCGCCGACGTCGACGACGACCGTCCCCGGCCCCCGGGCCGGCGCCGGCGTGCCGGCCGTTCGACGAGGGCCGTCCGTCGACCGCGGTCATCGCCGTCCCCCGAGGAAGGTGGCCGCCGTACCGGCCAGCAGGGCACCGGCCGCGAGGGCGGCCTGGCGCCACATGTCGGGGAGCCGGCGGGTGGTGACCACCGGGTCCGGCGGCAGCCCGTAGACCTCCGGGCGGTCGAGCAGCAGGAAGACCGAGCCGGCCCCGCCGACGCCGTCGTCGGGGTCCTCCCCGTAGAGCTGGGCGTCGCCGATGCCGGCCGCCTGCAGCTCCCGGACCCGGTCGCCGGCCCGCTCCCGCAGCTCGTCGAGCGGGCCGAACTGGATCGAGTCGGTGGGGCACGCCTTGGCGCACGCCGGCTCCATGCCGTCGCCCAGCCGGTCGTAGCAGAGGGTGCACTTCCACACCCGGCCGTCGCCCTCGCGCTGGTCGATCACGCCGAAGGGGCAGGCGGGCACGCAGTAGCCGCAGCCGTTGCAGATGTCCTCCTGGACGACGACGGTGCCGAACTCCGTGCGGAACAGGGACCCGGTCGGACACACGTCGAGGCAGGCCGCCTCGGTGCAGTGCTTGCAGACGTCCGAGGACATCAGCCACCGCAGCTCGCCGCCGGAGCCGGGGACCGTCGGGACGGCCGAGTCCGGCGGGGGCGGCGCCGCGTCCGGGCCCGTCTCGGGGTGCTCGATGGCGGTGTCGGCCAGGCCGGGCTTGCGCTGCTCGATGAAGGCGACGTGGCGCCAGCGGTCCGCGCCCAGGCCGGTGCTGTTGTCGTAGGACATGCCGGTGAACGACAGGGGCGCGTCGGGCACCTGGTTCCACTCCTTGCACGCCACTTCGCAGGCCTTGCACCCGATGCACACCGAGGTGTCGGTGAAGAACCCGACCCGCTCGGGGTGCTCGTCGTAGCCGCTGGCGCCGGCGGGGTCGGACACGTGGTTCCGGCGGATGGCGGTCACGGCCGGGCCATCCCCGTGTCGGCGGTGACGCCCGCCCGCTGGCGGTACTCCTCGACGAGGGCCAGGCGGCCGGGCCCCCGCGGTCGTCGGCCGGGTCGGATGTCGGCGCTCAACGCCTTGACCTCCTGGATGTGGACGTTCGGGTCGAGGGCGATCGAGGTCAGCTCGTTGGCGGCGTCCCCGGTCGAGCCGCCGTTCGGGCCCCAGTGGTAGGGCAGCCCGATCTGGTGCAGCGTGCGACCCTGCACGGTCATCGGCCCGACCCGGTCGGTGACCAGCACCCGGGCCTCGATGGCGTTGCGGGCGGTGACGATGGTGGCCCAGCCGAGGTGCTCGAGCCCCCGCTCGCTGGCCAGCTCGGGCGAGATCTCGCAGAACATCTCGGGCTGCAGCTCGTTGAGGTACGGCACCGAGCGGGACATGCCGCCGGCGGTGAAGTGCTCGGTGAGCCGGTAGGTCGTCACCACGTAGGGGAAGACGTCGCTGCCGGCCTCGTCGCCGCTCGGGTGGAAGCGGTTGTCCTGCCGGGCGTACACCTCGCGCACCGGGTTCCGCTGCTGGCCGTACAGGGGGTTCTGCACCGGCGAGTCCTGCGGCTCGTAGTGGGTCGGCAGCGGCCCGTCGATCAGGCCGGCCGGGGCGTAGAGCCAGCCCTTGCCGTCGGCCTGCATGATGAAGGGGTCGAGGCCCGACAGGGCGGCGACGCCGTGGTCGTCGGGCGAGGGCCGGTAGCCCGGCTCCCGATCGGCGACGAAGTCGGGCACGTCGTGGCCCGCCCACGAGCCCTGCTCGGCGTCCCACCAGACCAGCGCCTTGCGCTCGCTCCACGGCTTGCCGTCGGGGTCGGCCGAGGCCCGGTTGTAGAGCACGCGCCGGTTGGCCGGCCAGGCCCAGGCCCACTCGCCGGCGATCCAGTCCTGCTCGGTCCACGGCTTCTTGCGGGCCGGCTGGTTCACCCCGTCGGCGTAGGCGCCGCAGTAGATCCAGCACCCGCACGACGTCGACCCGTCGTCGGCCAGCTGGGTGTAGCTCGACAGGTGGTCGCCGTCGGGGCCGAAGCCGTTGATCTCGGCCAGGACCGCCTCGGCGTCGGGCTCCTCGATGCGGCCCTTGGTGGGGTAGTCCCAGGTGAGGTCGAGCACCGGCGCGTCCATGGCGTCGGTCGAGCCGGCCAGCCGCTCGCGGATGCGTCGCCCCAGGTGGTACAGGAACCACAGGTCGCTGCGGGCGTCGCCCTCGGGCTCGACGGCGGCGTTGTGCCACTGGAGCCAGCGGTTGGCGTTGGTGAAGGCGCCGGACTTCTCGGTGTGGCTGGCCGCCGGGAAGAAGAACACCTCGGTGGCGATGTCCTCGGTGCGCAGCTCGCCGCTCTCGATCTCGGGCCCGTCCTTCCACCAGGTCGCGCTCTCGATCAGGTTGAAGTCGCGGACGACCAGCCAGTCGAGGTTGGCCATGCCGAGGCGCTGCATCCGGGTGTTGGCCGAGCCGACCGCCGGGTTCTCGCCCAGGAGGAAGTACCCCTTGCAGATGCCGTCGAGCTGGGCCAGCACCGTCTGGTAGGTGCCGGCCGGGTCGGTGATGCGGGGCAGGTGGTCGAAGCAGAACTCGTTGTCGGCGGTGGCGGCGTCGCCCCAGTAGGCCTTGAGCAGGCTGACCATGTAGGCCCGCATGTTCCCCCAGAACCCCTTCTCGGCCGCCTCTCCCGCCACGTAGTCGTCGAGGTGCTCGTAGCTGTGGGCGTGGACCATCGGCAGGTAGCCGGGCAGGAGGTTGTAGAGGGTCGGGATGTCGCTCGAGCCCTGGATGCTCGCGTGACCCCGCAGGGCCATGATCCCGCCGCCGGGCCGACCGATGTTGCCGAGCAGCAGCTGCAGGATGGCGGCGGTGCGGATGTACTGGGCGCCGGTGCTGTGCTGGGTCCAGCCCACCGCGTAGGAGAACGACGTGGTCCGGTCCGGCCCGCTGTTCTCGGTGACCAGCCGGCAGACCTCGGCGAAGGCCTCGGGCTCGACGCCGCAGACCTCGTGGACGACCTCCTGCGTGTAGCGGGAGAAGTGGCGCTTCAGCACCTGGAACACGCAGCGGGGGTGCTGCAGGGTCGGGTCGCTCGGCGGCGCGCCGGTGCTGCTGGCGCCGCCCGACCCGTGGGACTCGGCGTGCCCGGGCTGGTCCGAGTCGTCGCTGGCTCCGCCGGACGCCTCGCCGCCGGACGCCTCGCCGGGGGAGGAGTCGTCCCCGGACGGGTCGTCGTCGGCTCCCTGGTCGACCAGTTCGTCGTACTGCTTGTCGCGCCGACCCGAGGCGGCCTGGACCGGCTGGCCCTCGTACTGCCAGGTCGACAGGTCGTAGCCGCTGCCGTCGTCGGCCATCCCCGAGAACAGGCCGTCGAGGTCCTCGGTGTCGACGAAGTCCTCCGACACCAGGTGGCTGGCGTTCGTGTAGTTCACGACGTAGTCGGTGAACTGCAGGTCGTTCGACAGCACGTGGTTGATGATCCCGCCGAGGAAGGCGATGTCGCTGCCGGCCCGCAGCGGCACGTGCACGTCGGCGACCGCGCTGGTGCGGGTGAAGCGGGGGTCGACGTGCACGACCTTGGCGCCCCGCGCCTTGCCCTCCATCACCCACTGGAAGCCGACCGGGTGGCACTCGGCGAAGTTCGAGCCCTGGATCACGATGCAGTCGCTGTGCTGCAGGTCCTGCATGAAGGTGGTCGAACCGCCCCGGCCGAAGGAGGTGCCGAGCGCCGCCACCGTCGAGCTGTGGCACACCCGGGCCTGGTTCTCGACCTGGATCATGCCGAGGGCGGTGAACAGCTTCTTGATCAGGTAGTTCTCCTCGTTGTCGAGGGTGGCGCCGCCGAGGCTGGCGATGCCCATGGTGCGCCGCACCCGCTGGCCGTCCTCGTCCCACTGCCAGGTGTCGCGCCGGGTCCGGATCACCCGGTCGACGACCATGTCGAGGGCGGTGTCGAGGTCGAGGGTCTCCCACTCGGTGCCGTGGGGCCGGCGGTACAGGACCTGGTGCAGCCGGCTGTCGCCGGTGGTGAGCTGCAGCGTCGCCGAGCCCTTCGGGCACAGCCGGCCCCGGCTGATCGGCGAGTCGGGGTCGCCCTCGATCTGCACGACCTTCTCGTCCCGCACGAAGATCTCCTGGCCGCAGCCGACGCCGCAGTACGGGCAGATCGACTTCACCACCCGGTCGGCGGTGGCGATGCGGTTGGTCGAGGCCACGTCGTCGGTCGTGGCCGATCGCACCGCCTCGCCCCTCCCCGTCCGGTCCTCACCCCGGAGCTGCCGGAGGACGGGCCAGTCGAGGAAGCTGCGACTCATGGGGGACCGATCTCCTTGTCCGGGCGGTAGGGCTGGCGGGCTGCTTCCCCAGGAAAGCCGCGTCAATCGTGTTCATGGCGAGCACCTGCGGCGCTCGCGCCCGGCTCGTCGCTGGCGCTTCCCTCGCCGACGGCTCCACGACCGTCGGCGACGCTGCGCAGGCGCCAGCCGGAGCAGCACGACCGATGCCACCCGTCATGGCGAAGCCAGCGCCGTGTTCACGGCGAGCACCTGCGGCGCTCGCGCCCGGCTCGTCGCTGGCGCTTCCCTCGCCGACGGCTCCACGACCGTCGGCGACGCTGCGCAGGCGCCAGCCGGAGCAGCACGACCATGCCACCCGTCATGGCGAAGCCAGCGCCGTGTTCACGGCGAGCACCTGCGGCGCTCGCGCCCGGCTCGTCGCTGGCGCTTCCCTCGCCGACGGCTCCACGACCGTCGGCGACGCTGCGCAGGCGCCAGCCGGAGCAGCACGACCGATGCCACCCGTCATGGCGAAGCCAGCGCCGTGTTCACGGCGAGCACCTGCGGCGCTCGCGCCCGGCTCGTCGCTGGCGCTTCCCTCGCCGGCGGCTCCGAGCCCGCAGTCAGGCTGCGCAGGCGCCAGCCGGAGCAGCACGACCATGCCACCCGTCATGGCGAAGCCAGCGCCGCCCGTTGGGCGGCGCCCGACTTGTACGGCGCCCAGGCGCCGGCCGGCTGGGCCAGGCGGTCGGCGAGGATGCGCAGGGTCGCCGGGTTGTGACCGAGCCCGCAGTGCGAGCCGCGGACCGCGATCGACTCGGAGCGGGGGCCGTCGGGCTCCATGGTCGCCCGCCACGGGACGATGCCGTCGCCCCTGGTGTAGATCGCGGTGGTCGGCACCGGCATCGGCTCGCCGAACTGGTCGGCGCGGGTGTCGGTCACGATGCGGTTGCTGTGGAAGGTGGACAGCACGTCGTAGAGCGGGCTGGCGTTGCTGACCTCGGGATCGGCCAGCCGGAAGGGGCTGCCCAGGGTGATCACCTGGCGGACGGGGTCCGGGGCGACGCGGGCCAGCTCCCGGGCGTAGATGCCGCCGAGGCTCCAGCCCACCAGGCTGACCGGGCGGCGACCGCCGTCGGTGACCGCCTCGAAGCGGGCCAGCAGCCCGTCGATCACCCGGTCGGTCGGCCCGAGGTTCAGGCCCAGCCGCCAGCGGTGGGTGCGGTAGCCGAGCTGACGGAGGAACCAGCGCAGCGGCCGGGTCGAGGTGTCGTCGGCGGTGAACCCGGGCAGCACCAGCACGTCGTGGCCGTCGCCACGCGCCGAGCGGGCGACGAGGGGACCGGCGGCGGCCACGAACGCGCCGAGCTCGGCCCCCGAGCGCACCCCTTCGGTGGCGAAGAGCAGCGGACCGGGCCGGCGATCGGAGGGCATCGAGCCAGTGTCGCCGGCCGCCGCCGGGCCGCCAACCACCGCCGCCCCGCGTCGGGCGGTCAGGCGGTCGAGCGCTCGGCCGGTGCCGTGTCGTCGGCGTCGGACCCGTCGTCGGGCTCGTCGTCGGCGTCGGCCCGGTCGACCGATCCGGGCGCGGCCCGGGCGGCGGCGACCAGCTCGGCGGCGGCCGCCTCGATGGCGGCGCCGATCTCCCACGGGTCGGGCACCGCGTCGGCGTCGGCCAACAGCCCGAAGGTCATGTCGCCCTGGTAGCTGGCCACGGTCACGTTGAGGGCGCTGCCCTCCGACACCGGCCCCAGCGGGTACATCTCCACCATCTCGGCCCCGAAGGAGTAGAGCGGGAACGGCGGGCCGGGCACGTTGGAGATGGTGAGGTTGAACGGCGGTCGGGTCAGGTTGGCGATCCGGGTCCGCGAGTAGAGGCGGGCGGCCCGGGCGGCCAGCGCCGGAGCGGCGAACTCGGCCCAGTCCTGCAGGGTGGTGGCGCCGATGGCCTGGGCCGCCTCCTTGGCGCCGGCGGTGCTGGCGCTGATGGCGTGCAGCCGCTCGACCGGGTCGGCCACGTCGGTGGCCAGCGAGACCAGCTGGCTCGACACCTGGTTGCCGGCGGCGCCGGCCTGCTCCTCGGTGCGGACCGAGATCGGCATCATGGCGATCATCGAGCGGTCGGGCACCTCGTCCCGGGCTTCGAGCCAGCGCAGCAGGCCCCCGGCGGTGACGGCCAGCACCACGTCGTTGAGGGTGCCGCCGAGGGCGCGCTTGACCGACTTCAGCTCGTCGAGCGGGACCCGTCCCCAGGCGAAGGTCCGGTCCGGGCCGAGCGCGACGTTGAGCGGGGTGCGAGGCGCCTGGAACGGGAACGGCGGCGGGGGCAGGTCGGGGGTCGACCGGCGGCGCTGCTGCAGCACCCGCAGGCCGGCCCGGGCGGTCTTGGGCAGCGCCCGGACGACCCGGAGGGGCTGGCGGGCCAGCGAGGTGACGGCGTAGCCGAGCATCGACACGGGGTCGGGCACCGCCTCGGGCTCCCACGGCTCGTCCGGCGGCGGCACCGGCGGCGGGTCGCGCTCGAGGTCGAGCAGGGCCACGGTCAGCTCCATGCCCGACACGCCGTCGACGGCCGCGTGGTGGGTCTTGGTGATGACCGCCAGGTTCCCGTCGGCCAGGCCCTCGACCACGGACATCTCCCACAGCGGCTTGTGGCGGTCGAGCGGCACCGAGTTGACCCGCCCGGCCAGCTCGGCCAGCTGCTGGCGGTCGCCGGGGGCGGGCAGCACCTCGTGGAACATGTGGTCGCGGATGTCGAAGTCGGGGTCCTCGATCCAGACCGGGTGGTGCAGCTCGAAGGGCACGGTCACCAGCCGGCGGCGGAACATGGGCGCCAGGTGGAGCCGGGCCTCGGTGAGCTCCACGATGCGGTCGAAGCTCAGCCGCTCCGGGGCGGTGCGGGGGTCGAACACCGCCAGGCTCGACACGTGCAGGTGCATGGCCGGCGTCTCGAGGTAGAGGAACGAGGCGTCGAGCCCGGACAGTCGCTTCACGAGGATCCCCTTGTCGTGGTCGAGCCGCCGCCCCACCCCCGCCGGCAACCGGTCGTCGGCCGACGGTAGCGGAGCGCGCCGCAGCCCGCCGGGGGCCTGCGGGCTGCCATGATCGGACGGGACGGGCGATCGGAGACGGCCATGGCACGGTTCGGGAGGAAGCGGCGCGCTGGCGACGGAGCTGCGCCACCGACGGCCCGGGTCGACGCCGACCTGCCGAGGACCGGCGACGCGCTGCCGGCCTCGCTGACCGCCCGCAGCGACTTCGTGAAGCGGGTGAGCTGCGCCCAGTGCGGCGGACCGAAGACCCTGCCGTCACCGACGGCCTACCTCTACTGCGACTTCTGCGGGCAGCTCGTCGACTACGACTTCCGCCGGGCCAACCGCGGGACCAACGCCGGGCTGACCAACACCGTGTTCCACCGGCTGGTGGCGGAAGCCGCCCCGGCGCTCGTCCGGGCCCGGACGAGCGGCGACCGCGACGCCTACCTCGGTCTGCAGCGGCAGGTCTTCTCGCGCTGGCTCGAGCACTGCCCCGACGCCGCCTCGCCCCGGGCCCGGACCGACGAGCGGTTCCGATCGGCCTTCGTCGAGTACTGCGCCGCGTCGACCACGGCGAAGGACCTCGACCCCGCCCAGGCCGACCAGAACGCCCGGTCCGAGGCCCTGGCCGCCTCGCTGCAGCGGATCCCGACGCCCGGCGGGGCCTGGCGGGTCGCCGGCCCGTTCCGGGAGTACGCCGCGCTGTTCAAGCGGCAGATGGAGGAGGTGTACGCCATGCTCGACCGCACCGGCGTCACCGCCCTCGACCCCGACCACCCGCCGGGAGGGGTGGCCGTGCGGATGGAGCTGTCGACCTTCTGCCAGGCCTGGCTGGCCCACCTCTCCGACGCCGACGGCGACCGGCTGCTCCGCGAGTACGGCCTCGACGCCGACTACGTCGAGGTCACCGACCAGCCGACCGAGGGCCGCACCTGCGGCGGGTGCGGCGCCGACCTGCGCACCGTCCCGGGCGCCCGGGTGGTGGTGTGCGACGCCTGCGGCCGTCGGATCGAGGTGGGGGCCGGGCGGGCGCCGTGCCGGGCGTGCGGCGTCGAGCTGAGCTACCCGGAGGGCGCCGACCGCGTCACCTGCCCGGCGTGCGGTTCGGCCACCCAGCGGGTCTGAGCGGCCGAGCCGATCGGCCGGGCCGACCGGCCCGGCCGCCCGCCAGCCCGGTCAGGTGGCGGGGGCGGGCGCCGAGGTCGGCTCGCCGGTGCGCTCGGCGTAGAGGCGCTTGGCCGAGGGGTAGTCGGCCTTGCCGTTGGGGGCGCGGGGGACCGCGTCGACCAGCTCGAGCCGGCGAGGCACCTTGTAGGACGACAGCCGCTCGCGCACCTCGGCGAGCACCTCGTCGGCGGACGCCGTCGAGTCGGGCGAGGACGACGCCACCGCCACGACCCGCTGGCCGAACCGCTCGTCGGCCACGCCGAACACCAGGCAGTCGTCGATGCCGGGGTGACGCTTGACCGCCTCCTCGACCTCCTCGGGGTACACCTTCTCGCCGCCGGTGTTGATGCACTGCGAGCCCCGCCCGAGCAGGCGGATGGTGCCGTCGGCGTCGACGGTGGCCCAGTCGCCCGGGATCGAGTAGCGCACCCCGCCGATGACCCGGAAGGTCCGGGCCGTCTTCTCCTCGTCCTTGTAGTAGCCGTCGGGCACCGCGCCCGGCACGGCCACGATGCCGCTCTCCCCCGATCCGGGCTCGACCTCGCGGTCGTCGGTGGTGAACACCTTCACCCCCGCGCCGGGGCGGAACCGACCGGTGTCGGCGAGGTTCCCCCGGGTCGAGACGGAGGTGCCCATGGCGCCCTCGGTGGCCGCGATCATGTCGAGGATCAGGGCGTTGGTGGCGTACTCGAGGAGGCCGGCCTTGGTCTCGGTCGAGAACATGGCGCCCGACGAGCAGATGAGCATCAGCTTCGAGAGGTCGCGGGGCGGCCCCTCCTGCAGCTCGCGCAGCAGCGGCCGGCCGAAGGCGTCGCCGACGATGGTGAGGGCGTTGACCGGCTCGCGCTCGATGGTCGACCACGCCTCGTCCGGGTCGAGGTGGCGGTGCTCCAGCAGGACCACCGCACCGCCGAAGGTGAGCACCGGCAGCGCCCCGATGGCCAGGCCGGTGGCGTGCATGAGCGGGCACGCCGGCATGGATGCCAGCAGCCGGTCCTCGGCCGCCAGCTGGGCCGCCAGCGGGGCGATGGCCGCCGGGTCGGTGACCGGCGCCATGCCCACCAGCCCGGGCGTGGTGGCCATGATCGCCCCCAGCCCGCCGCCGACCCGGCCCATGACCCCCTTGGGCAGGCCGGTGGTGCCGCCGGTGTAGGTCATGGTGCGGTCGTCGGGGCTGCGGGTGATCCGCTCGGCCGGATCGTGGCCGGCCAGGACCTGCTCGTAGCCCTCGGCGGCGTCGACCACCGTGGCGTGGTGGTCGACGCCGTCGCGGTCGTCGACCTCGACCAGCAGCTTCAGCTTGGTGGCCCGCTCGCAGATGCGGGCCACCCGGTCGCCGAGGCTGGCGTGGTACACGAGCACCTCGGCGTCGGAGTCGTCGAGCAGGTACAGCAGCTCGTCGTCGAGGTACCGGTAGTTGACGTTGACCGGCGTGGCCCGGATCTTGAGGGCGGCGTGGTACGTCTCGAGGTACTCGGGCGAGTTGAACAGGTACTCCGCCACCGTCGAACCCCGACCGAGTCCGGCGTCGAGGAACGCACGGGCCAGCCGCGCCGCCCGGTCGTCGAAGTCGTGCCAGCTCCGTCGCACCTCGCCCTGCACCAGCGCCGTGGCGTCGCCGACCGCGTCGGCCACCGACTCGAACACGGTCGCCAGGTGCTGCTCCATCGCTCGGACCATAGGGGTCGCCCCATCGACGTGCTCGGGGCCGGTCGCCGTGCCCGGGACCGCCGCCGTGAGGGGGGACGGGTCAGACGTCCGGCGGGTCGGGCAGCAGGTCGGGCAGGTTGCCGTGCCGGTCGAAGGGCATCGCCACCACGTCACCGATGACGGCGAGGTCGGGGTCGGCGGCCACCTCGGCGAGCAGCGGCTCGGTGCAGGCGACCACGCCGAGGTCGCGGGTGTCGCGCACCCAGCACAGCCGCAGGCCGGCCTGCTCGCGCAGGCCGGTGCTCGACCGGCACGCGGCCAGCAGCTCGGCGTCGGTCTCGTGGTGCATGGGCACCATGGCGGCGGCCAGGTCGCCGCTGGTCTCGGCGTTCAGCCAGGTCGCCGGTGCGTCCATGGCCCGGACGACCCGGCTCCGGCACAGCTCGGCCAGGCCGACGCCCAGGGCGTTGCCCCCGGTGCCCGGCGACAGGCCCCGGACCACGATGGTGCGCACCCGCGCCGGGGCGCCGGCCCGGATCTCGTGCACCGAGCCCTTCCGGCCGAGCACGTTGGGGTCGAAGCCGGTGCCGCTGATGTCCTTGCCGATCCGGTCGACCAGCACCACGTCGAGGTCGGCGACCGGGAGCCGGGGCAGGTGGGCGCGGGCCTCGACCAGCAGGGCCGTCTCGCGGTCGAGCACGTCGTTGGCGGCGAGGGCCTCGACCCGGGCGGCGTGACCGCCGGCGTCCTCGACCACGGCCACGCCGGCCAGCACCTTCGCCCTCGCCAGCGCCACGGGCGCGCCCGCCCGGACCACCGCCGGCCACGACCGATCGACCGCGGCCCGGTGCACCGTGGCCGCCCCCTCGGCGTTGCCGAGGCCGATCAGCAGCATCTTGACCAGCCCGCTCTCGACCGGCCCGTCGAACATGGTGTGGGGCTTGATCCGGTTGACCAGCACCACGTGGTCGGCGGCCGCCGCCGCCCGATCGAGGTGGATGGGCAGCCCCGGCTCGGGGCGGGCCAGCTCCACCACGTCCATCTGCGACCGCACCGCGCAGCCCACCGCCTCCTCGGTGACGCCGAGGGCGTCCAGCACCGCGCGCTGGCCCTCGGCCGTGCCGCCCCCGTGGCTGCCCATGGCCGGGACCACGAACGGCTCGAGGCCGAGCGAGCGGAGGTGGCCGACGGTGGCGGCCACGATCCCGGCCAGGTCGGCGATGCCACGGCTGCCGACCGCCACCGCCACGGACCGACCGGGCGAGGTGCGGTTCCCCAGGTCGAGGCCGGCCAGCGCGGCGGTGGTCGCCGAACCCGGGTCGGCGAGCGCGGGAGGGGCCGGGCGCCGGACCCAGAAGATGCCGGGCAGCACCGGGTCAGGGCTCGATGACGTACACCGGCGGGTCGGCGAGCCCGTGCTGCTCCTCGCACATGGCGCGGTAGAAGGGCAGGATCAGGTGGGCGTCGATCACCATCTCGACGTTGCCGTCGGCATCGAGGTTGAGGTTGGCGCCGTAGATGGTGAACCACACGTCGGTGTCGACGTCGTTGGTGTCCGGCACGGTCAGGGTGTGGACCGAGCCGGCCGGCTCGAACAGGTACGACCCGGCGGTGCTCACCTGGTCGGGCGTCTCGGCGTAGTACCAGGAGCCGGCCTGGGTGAAGGCGTACACGTGGCCGGTGTGCTTGTGGGTCTGCACCACGGTGCCGGGAGCGAAGCGGTTTCGGAGCACCCAGATCCCGGTCGCCAGGTCGACCTGCAGGAGCTGCAGCCCGACCCCGTCGCCGAGGTCGACGAAGGGCAGGTCGGCCTCGCCGCGGTGCACGGTGAGGGGGGCGGCTTCGAAGGTGGCGGTCATGGGTCCTCCGGTGGTCGGGGCGGGTCGCCCGCCGGACCCTCGGCCCGGTGGCGGACGACCGACATCCCACCACAGCGCCACGGCGGGCGCGCGCCGATCTCCCATCGGATCCGGCCGGTCCGTACGGTAACGTCCGCGTCAGCCATGAGCGCGACAGGCACCTCCACGCGCGGCGGCCGGACCAAGCAGGCCACGGGCGCCGCCAGCAGGGACGACCGGCGCGAGCAGCTGCTCGACACCGCCGCCGAGCTGGTGCGCGACCACGGGCTCATGGGCTTCACCATGGAGGGCCTGGCCAGCGCCGCCGGGGTGTCCAAGGCGCTGCCGTACCGGCACTTCGCCAACGCCGACGCCGCCCTGGTGGCGCTGTACCGCCGGGAGCTGGTCCGCCTGACGGCGGCCATCTTCGCCGCGGTCGACGGCATCGGCGAGGGCGACGCCATGATGGCGGCCGGGGTGCACGCCTACTTCGACCACGTCGTCGAGCGGGGTGAGCTCATGCAGGCCCTGGTCGGCGCCGGCTCACCCGTGCTCGACCTGGCCGCCGACGGCCGGTCCGCACCCGGGTTCATCATCGAGCTGATCCGGCGCGGCTACGGCCTGCGGGGTCGCACGGCCGTGGTGCTGGCGTCGCTGGTCGGCGGGCTGGTGATCGCCGGCAGCGACAGCATGGCGAGGGGCGACGCCGCCCGCTCGACCGTCGAGCGCACCACGGTGGCGGCGGCCATCGGCGCGGTGCACGCGGTGACGGGCACCTGAGCCGGGGCCGCCCGGTCCCACCGGTCCCCCACCCCCCTCCGGCAAGCTGGAACGACCAGCGACGACGCCGCAGGTCCACGGCGACGCACGAGGCCGCACCGACGGAGGAGGAACGTGAGCAACCGGAAGTCGAGCACCAGCGCGTGGATCGCCGGCATCGCCGCGGTGGTCGTGGTGGCCGCCCTGGTGGGGTTGGTCGTGTACCTCAACAAGCCGAGCAGCACCTACCGCGGCCCGGCCCGGGCGCCGCGGGTGCTCGTCGTCGGGGACTCGATCACGGTCCTGTCCGCGTCGGCCATCCAGAAGGCGCTCGACCAGCAGGTGCGGCTGCGCATCGAGGCCAAGTTCGGGCAGCGCACCGACCAGATGCTCGGTCGGCTCGAGTCGGGCATCACCGACCCCGAGGGCCGCCCCGCCGCCATCATCGTGAACCTCGGCACCAACGACGCCCTGCAGCAGCACCCCGACCCGGCGAAGAACTTCCTCCGCATCGCCACCAAGGCCGACTCGGCCCCGTGCCTGGTCCTGACCACCGTCAACGTGCGCAAGGACCCGAAGGCGCAGCGGGTGGTCGACATCGTCAACAACACGCTGGGAGCGTTCGCCTTCACCCATCCGAACGTGCGCATCGCCGACTGGAAGCGGGTGGTGCAGGCCCACCCCGACTACCTGCTGCCCGGCGACCAGGTCCACCCCAACGCCCAGGGCCAGACGGCCCTCGCGCAGTTGTACGTGCAGGCCCTGCGGTCCTGTCCCAACCACGTGCTCGGCTGACCGGGCGTCGCCGCCGCCGGGGCCGGCGTCCCCCACCCGCCCGGGACACGCCGGCGTCGCGGCAGACTGGCCCCATGGTCGACGCACTGGTGATCGGGGCCGGGCACAACGGGTTGGTGGCGGCCAACGTGCTGGCCGACGCCGGCTGGTCGGTCGAGGTGCTCGAGGCGGCCGACTCGCCGGGCGGCGCGGTCCGCTCGGGCGAGTTCGTCGAGGCCGGTCACATCAGCGACTTCTGCAGCGCCTTCTACCCGATGACCGCGCTCTCGCCGGTCATGGACTCGCTCGACCTCGGGGCCCACGGGCTCCGCTGGGTCCACGCCCCGCTGGTGCTCGCCCATCCGGCCGACGACGGCACCTGCCCGGTCCTCTCGACCGACCCGGCGGTGACCCACGACTCGCTGGCCGACTGCTCCTCGCCGGGCGACGCCGAGGCCTGGGACCGGCTGTACCAGCGCTGGCTCGACCTCGCCCCCGGGCTCGTCCCCGCGGTGCTCGGTCCCTTCCCGCCGGTGCGGGCGCTCGCCAAGCTGGCCCGCCGGGTGCCCCCGCGCGAGATCCCCGACCTGCTGCGGTTCTTCCTCCTGCCGGTTCGCCGCCTCGGCGAGGAGGAGTTCACCGGCGAGGCCGCCCGCCGGCTGCTGGCCGGCGCCGCGCTGCACGCCGACTTCTCCCCCGAGTCGACCCTCAGCGGCTTCTTCGGCTGGCTGATGTGCGCCGCCGGCCAGCAGGTCGGCTTCCCGGTCCCGGTCGGCGGGGCCCAGTCGATCACCGACGCGCTCGTCCGTCGGCTCGAGGCCGGCGGCGGTCGGGTCCGCTGCGGGGCGCCGGTCACCGAGGTGGTCGTCCGCCACGGGCGCGCCGCGGGCGTCCGCGTGGGCAGCGGCAGCGGGGGTGAGGAGCTGCGGGCCGACCGTGCCGTGCTGGCCGACGTCAACGCGCCGATGCTGTACCGCTCGCTGGTCGCCGCCGACCACCTGCCGGCCCGGCTGCTCGCCGCCATCGAGCGCTTCGACTGGGACGACGCCACCTTCAAGGTCGACTGGACCCTCGACGAGCCCATCCCCTGGAAGGCGGCCGGCGCCCGGCAGGCCGGCACCGTCCACGTCAGCGAGGACGTCGACCACCTCTCGCTCTGCACCAGCGGGCTGGCCCGGGGTGCGATCCCGGCCGAACCCTTCCTGCTCGTCGGTCAGCAGAGCATCGCCGACCCGACCCGCCAACCGGCCGGGCACGACACCGCGTGGGCGTACACCCACGTCCCCCGCAAGGTGCGGCGCGACAGCGGCGGGTCGCTGACCGGCGTCTGGGACCGGGTCGAGGCCGACGCCTTCGCCGAGCGGGTCGAGGACCAGATCGAGAAGCTCGCCCCCGGGTTCCGGGACTGCGTGCGGCGCCGCCACGTCACCACCCCGCCCGCGTTCGAGGCCGAGAACCCGAACCTCGACGGGTCGGCCATCCAGGGCGGCACCGAGCAGCTCCACCAGCAGCTCGTGTTCCGTCCCGTCCCCGGCACCGGCCGACCGGGCACGCCGATCGCGGGGCTCTACCTGGCGTCGTCGTCGGCCCACCCCGGCGGTGCCGTCCACGGGGTGTGCGGCTCGAACGCGGCCCGGGCCGCCATCGCCGGCGATCGGGTCCGGCGGGCGTCCGTCTGGCTGACCGGTCGTCGCCGCTGAGCGCGACGGAGCCGAGCGTGACGGGCCCCCACGGCGCGCCCCGTGGGCGCGGGGAGGGTCAGCGCAGGTAGCGGTCGAGGGCGCGCAGCGACAGCACGTTGCGCAGCGCGAAGGGCCCGGCCAGCAGCGGCGTGAACAGGGCGAGGCGCCCCTGGGGCCGTTCCTGCATGCACACCTCGGTCATCGGCCCCGCACCCGCCGTCGGGGCGGCGTCATCCCCGGCGGGGCCGAGCTCGAAGGTGACCACGGCGACGCCGACCGGCCGGAAGCGGACCTCGAGCACCAGCCGGTGGGGCGGCTCGATCTCGATCACCTCGGTCGAGTCGGCGATGACCACGGGCAGGACGGGGCCGACGTGGTGGTGGAACCGCGAGCCGGGCGCCGGCCAGCCCTCGTCGACCGAGCGGATGCGGCGGGCGCCGTACAGCCAGGCCGGGTAGGTGGTGGGGTCGGAGACGACCGCGAAGGTGCGCTCGACGTCGGCGGCCACCAGCTGGCGGACGACGGGGTGCAGACAGCCGTCGACCGACGGTCGGCGCCGGGCGGGGAGGGCGACCGGCTCGGTCACCGGGCAGCCATGCGGCTGCGCAGGCGGCGGAGCGAGGAGTCGATCCACCGCGACACCTGCATCTGGCTGACGTCGAAGGCGTCGGCGATGACCGACTGCGACTGGCCGAGGAAGAAGTAGCGGCCGAGCACGTCCTTGTCCCGCTCGTCGAGGGCGTCGAGGGCGCGGTGCAGCGCCACCCGGTCCTCGGCCAGCGCCAGGCGGCCGTCCACCGCACCGAGCCGGTCCCCGACGGTCAGGCCGTCCTCGCCGACCGGAGCAGCCAGCGAGCGGGTGAGCCGGGCCCGGGTCGCCTGCTGCAGCGCGTCGATGGCCGAGACGCTGACCTCCAGTGCAGCGGCGAGCTCCCGACTGCTCGGCGAACGCCCCAGCTCGCCCCAGAGGCGGTCGGTCGCCCGCCGCAGCGGACCCGCCAGCTCGTGCACGTCGCGGGGCACCCGGACCGCCCAGCCGAGGTCGCGGAAGTGGCGCTTCAGCGATCCGACGATGGTCGGGCGGGCGAAGGCGGGGAAGGGGATGCCGCGCTCGGGCTCGAAGCGGTCGAGGGCGCGGACCAGGCCCTCGGCGGCCACCTGCTCGAGGTCCTCGAGCGGCTCGCCGCCGCGGAGCATGCGCCGGGCCAGGCTGTTGGCGTACCCGCGGTACTCCTCGACGAGGCGCCGCAGGTCCTGTCGCCGGTGCAGGCGGGCGTAGCGGCGATGGAGCTGCTCGAGCTCGGATCGGGAGGGCTCGTGGTGCGTCGTTGGCGCGGCGGCGATACCCATCTCCCTACTACTCTCGGGGTGGACACCGCCCGTTGGCACCACCCAACCGGGTGAAACCAGGCGGATGCGACCCCCACATCGTCCGGTTGAGCGATGTGACCGCCGTCGACTACGGTTCGCCGGTGGACAGGGTGAAGGTGTCCGCGGTCAACGACTACGAGATCGTCGTACGGGGGTTGGCCGCCATGCTGTCCTCCTTCGCCGAGATCGACGTCTGCGACGCCATCATCATCGGCGAGACGCCGCCGATCCCGGTCGACGTGGCGCTCTACGACACCTTCGGGCGCGTCGACCCGCACGGCGCGCTCCTCAGCCAGCTGTGCGGGCAGCACGGGGTGGGGCGGGTGGCCATCTACACCTCGCCGGTCACCCCCGAGGTGGTGACCCATGCCCGCCGGGCCGGCGCCACCGGCGTGCTCTCCAAGTCGCTGCCCGGTCACGAGCTGGTGCACGACCTGATCCGGGTGGCGCGGGGCGAGGTGGTGGTGAACGCCGGCACGACCTTCACCGCGCCGATGTCGAACGAGGCGATGCGCGACTGGCCGGGGCGCAGCCGCGGCCTGACCGAGCGCGAGAGCTCGGTCGCCGCGCTGCTGGTCGAGGGCCTGAGCAACCGCGAGATCGGCGAGGCCCTCTACCTCAGCGTCAACACGGTGAAGACCCACGTGCGCCGGGTGCTCGAGAAGCTCGACGCCCCCAACCGGACCAAGGCGGCGGCGGTGCTGCTGTCGGACCCCAGCTTCCGCCGGGCGTCGTCGATCTGACAGGGCGGATCCTCGGCCGGCCGGCGACGACCGGCGGCGACGATCCCCCCCATCCCCCTCACGCCTCCGCCGGCGCTGCTGACGCCAGCGAGCGCTCCAGCCCTCGGAGGTGCCCCGAGAAGCCCGCCGGGGCCCGCCCGACCCGCCGCCCGCTGGTGGCGACCGGGACCGCGGTCGTCACCGCCGTGGGCAGCCCGGCGGCACGCACCCGCTCGAACAGGTCCCGGTCCTCGCCGTCGGTGAGGTCGGCGAAGCCCCCCAGCCGCTCGTAGACGTCCAGCCGGATGCCGAGGTTGGCGCCGTGGACCGGCGCCGCCGCGGCCGCGTGCTCGTACCCGGCGGTCCACCTCCGGTCGAGGCCGGGCGACCACGGCGACCAGTCCGAGACCGTCACCGATCCGGCCATGGCCACCACCCCGGCGGCCGCCACGGCCAGGTGGTGGCGGAGCCACCCCGCCGGAACCGTGGTGTCGGCGTCGGTCGAGGCGACCCAGGTGCGGGCGGCGTCGACCGACCGCGCCCCCCGGATGCCGCGCACCCCGCGGTGCCGCGCCACGCCGACGCCGGAGGCCGCGGCCGACCCGAGGAGCGGGAGGTCGAGCACCTCGAGCCAACGCTCGGCCCCGGCGCCCGCCCCACCGCGGACGAAGCGCTCGGCGGCGCGACGGGCCACGACCGGCGTGGCGTCGGCGCATCGATCGAGCACGAGCACGAGCCCCACGGGCACCTCTGCGCACCTCGCCGCGGCCGTCCCCACCGCCTCGATGCTGGCGGCGACCAGGGCCTCCTCGTCGCGGGCGGGGATCACCACGACGACGTCATCGATCACGAGCGCCGCCACAGGTCGAGCAGGAACTCCGGGTCGCGGTGGCACGACCACCGGTCGAGCACGGCGCTGGCGTCGATGGCCCGGTGCACGGTCGCCGCCGAGGAGGGGTAGTCGGTCGGCCCCGCCCAGTGCACGGCGACCACGTCACCGCCCGGGCGCACCGAGGACTCGAGGTGGCCGACCACCTCGTGCAGGGCGTCGGCGTCGAGGTAGTAGCCGACCTCGCTCAGCACCACCAGGTCGAAGGTGCGGTCGACCGGCCAGTCCTCGGGGAGGGCGCCCAGCCGGACCTGGACCTCGGCCGAGAGGACCGCCTGCTGGACGCGCTCCCGCGCCCGGTCGACGACCGACGGCACCGGGTCGAGGGCGAGCAGCGAGGCGCTGCGCGCCGCCAGCTCGACGGTCAGCAGGCCCTGCGCGCAGCCGGGCTCGAACACCGACTCGTACCGCGCCCGCGAGAGCATCGCCATGGTCAGGCTGCGCTTGCGCACCTCGTACCACCGGGTCTCGAACCCCCAGGGATCGGGTTCGGCGGCGTAGAGGTCGACGAACCACCGGTCGGCCCGCCGGCTCACCGCCCGCCCCGCCCTCGGGATGGCGGCGAGGTCACGTGAAGACCACCTCGAAAGGGCGGCGGAAGCGGTCCAGGACCGTGGCCGGCAGGGGCGCACCGGCCCCCCGGCCCGACCGGCGAGGCCCGGTGACCTGCGACCGGTACTCACGGATCGCCGCCCGCTTGGCCACCAGGACGTTGGCGTCCATGAAGGCGACGCGGGCCCGGTCCCAGGGCACCCGACGATCGGTCGGTTCGGCCCAGTGCCACATCCAGATCGGGAACTCGATGAGCCGGGCACCCGTCGCCCGGCACGCCGCCGCGGCGGCGGCTCCGGTCGCCTCGTGGTCGGGATGGCCGTCGCCCCGCCAGGTGGCGGCGCACCAGTCCCCCGGACCGAGTCGTCGTTCGATCGACTCGGTCACGCCCCCCACGTGGCGATCGACCTCGCCGTCGGGCACCGCCAGGCGCACCACGGACGCCGACGCACCCAGACGCTGCAACGCCCGCAGGGTCTCCTGGGAGCGGCGCTGCGCCAGTCGCCGGCTGCCGCGCCCGTCCCGGGTCCCGAGCCCCCGCTCGCCGTCGGTGACGGCGACCACCTCGACCGGCACCCGTCGGGCCACCAGGCGGCGCACCAGCCCGCCGATGCCGAGCACCTCGTCGTCGGGGTGCGGGGCGGCCACCACGAGCCGGCGCGGCTGGTCCTCGTCGAGGACGGGGAGGTCGCGGGCCTCGATCGCCTCCAGCCAGCTGCCCTCGTCGGTCCCCGGCGACGACGGCGACACCTCGAAGGCCGGTCGGTCGCTCACGACCCGGTCCCCGGCCCGCCGAGCCGTCGACCGGCGCGGGCCCAGTCGAGCTCGCCGTGGTGCTGGCGCAGGTAGGTGAGCAGGTCCGGCACGCGACGGGCGTCCTGCGGGCGGCGCACGAACAGCCCCGGACCGGCGAGCCGGCCGACGTGGTGGACCACGCGCTGGCACGCCGCCTCGACCTCGCCGCGGACGAGGTGGGCGAGCAGCTCGTCGACGGTCCGGGCGTCGACCCGGTCGCCGACGGCGGCGAGCAGGCTCCAGGCCGCCACCCACGCGCCGGCCGCCGCGCCCAGGTGGGCAGCCTGGTGGTCGTCGCCGCCGGTCCCGAGGGCGTCCCGGCCGGCGCGGACGAGGCCGAGCGCACCGCCGGCCCAGCAGGCGGCCACCCCGACCGACCCGGCCCAGAACCCCGCTCGGCCGACGTAGTCACCGGCTCCGCCGACCGCGTCGGCCGTCGGGACGCGGTCGAGCTCGACGGTCTCGCTCCTCGTCCCCTCCATCCCGAGCGCCGGCCAGCTGCCGGGGTCGGTGCGGATGCCGGGTTGGCGCAGATCGACCAGGAAGAGGCGGTCGTCGCCGCCGTCGTCGGCCACCACGAGCGCCCGGTCGAGCGCCCCCACCCCCGAGCAGTAGGCCATCGAGCCGCTGAGCTCCCAGCCCGGGTCGGTGCGTCGGGCCCGCACGCGCCGCCCGTCGGCCTTGGAGGCCCACACGCCGAGCAGCTCACCCGTCGACAGGAGCGGCCCGCCGAGCTCGGCGAGGACGGCGAGGGCGTCGAGGTGGCCCTCGAGCAACCGCACCACCGACAGGTCGACGGCCCCGACCTCGGCCAGCAGCTCGAAGCGGGCGGCGGCCCGGTGGCCGCCGCCCGGGAGCGAGGCGACCACGGCGGCGAACCGCTCGAGCGCCGAGCCCGGGCCGGCGGCGGCCGCCGCCGCGGTCGCCGCCATCGTGCCGTCGGCGGGCGGGTCGAGCATGGCGACGGCACGGTCCACCGATCCGGGCCCACCGGGCGCCGTCCCACCGGGCGCCGCCGACGGCGCCGCGGGGGGACGGTCGGCGACGACCTCGGAGCGCAGGATCGGCGCACCTCGCGGTCCCTGGACGACGGCCATCGCCGAGCGCTATCCCCGCCCGCGACCACCAAACACCGGTCGCCCGAGCGCCACCACGGTTGCCGTCGGAAAAATCTTCCCGTCCGATGTGTCATGGTTCGTTCGACGGGTAGCAGCGCCCGTGGCCACGACGCCTCAGGGGAGCGACGCGCCGAACAGACCAGCCAACGCAGCAGCAGGAGGGAGTCGAACGTGGGAGTCGCCGTCGTCACGGGGGCCTCGGCCGGAATCGGGCGGGCAACCGCCACGGCCCTGGCCGAGGACGGATGGGACATCGGGCTCCTCGCCCGTGGTCGAGCCGGCCTCGACGCCGCGGCCAAGCAGGTCGAGGCGGGTGGACGCCGGGCCCTGGCGGTCCCCACCGACATGGCCGACGCCGGCCAGGTCGAGTCCGCCGCCGACCGGGTCGAGGACGAGCTGGGCCCGATCGACCTCTGGGTCAACGACGCCATGACCACGGTCTTCGCCCCGAGCTGGAAGGTCGACGCCGAGGACTTCCGCCGTGCCGTCGAGGTCACCTTCCTCGGTCAGGTGTGGGGCACCCAGTCCGCCCTGGCCCGCATGCGGCCCCGCGACCGGGGCACCATCGTCAACGTCGGGTCGGCGCTGGCCTTCATCGGCATCCCGCTGCAGTCCGCCTACTGCGCCTCCAAGTTCGCCTGCCGCGGCTACTTCGAGTCGGTGCGGGCCGAGCTGCTCCACGAGGGCAGCAACGTGCAGATGAGCATGGTGCACATGCCGGCGGTCAACACGCCGCAGTTCGACTGGTGCAAGACCACGATGTCCCGGCACCCCCAGCCGGTCCCGCCGATCTACCAGCCCGAGCTGGCCGCCCACCGCATCGTCCAGGTGGTGCACGACGGCCGCCGTGACTCGGTGCTCGGCTCGTGGAACAAGCTGCTCGTGGCCGCCGGCAAGCTCTTCCCCGGCCTCGGCAACCAGTACGCGGCCATCGGTGCCTGGGACACCCAGCTCATCGACCAGCACGTGGACCCCGACCGCCCCATCGACCTCTGGGACCCCGTCGACGTCGACGACGACCACGGCGCCCACGGCAGCTTCGACGACAAGGCCGGCGGGTTCCTCGACCCGAGCTTCCTCTCGTCGCTGCCGAACACCGCCCGCACCTTCGTGCAAGCCACCGGCCGACTGGCCCGGGAGAAGTACCGGCGGTACCGGCGTTGAGCCGGGCCGGCACGGCGCCGCTCGTCGCCCGGGTGGCGTGGGGCGGCCTGCTCGTGGCCCGCCCCGCCGCCGGGCTGCGGGTCCTCGGCGGCCGCACGCGGCCGTCGGCCGAGCGCGTGGCACGGGTGCTCGGCGCCCGCCACCTCGTCGAGGCGGCGCTCGAGTGGCGCCACGGCACCCGGTGGCGCCGGGCCGGCGCGGTGGTCGACGGCCTCCACGGGGCCTCCGCGCTGGCCTTCGCGGTCGCCGACCAGCGCTGGCGACGGGCCGCCCTGACCGACGCGGCGATCGCCGCGACCTTCGCCGTGATCGGGTTCGTCGACGCGTGAGCGGTCCCGCTCCCGCCCGCCGCACCCGGTCCCGACTGTCCCTGCTCGTCCTCGCCGTCCCCTGCGTCGCCGCCGTGGTGGTGGCGACGGGCGTGAGCCGGGGCTCGGCCCAGGCCGCCCCGACCGCCCGGCCCCCGGCGGCGTCCACCGCGCCCGCGGCGTCGAACCCCGCCAAGGACCTCTACCTCTCCGACTGCGCGGTGTGCCACGGCAACGCCGGGAAGGGCACCGACCGGGGACCCAGCCTGATCTCGGTGGGCAAGGCGTCGATCGACTACCAGCTCTCGACCGGCCGGATGCCCCTGGCTCCGGCGACCCGCACCGACTCCTCCGGCCGGCCGCCGGTGCAGGACCCGAACCGGGTGCTGCCCGACCCCTCCGCCACCCCGAAGCGCAACCACCCCGTGTACTCGCGGACCACCATCGACCAGCTCGTCGAGTACGTCTCCAGCCTCGGACCGGGCGGGCCGGACATCCCCGACGTCCAGCCCGGTGACCGGGCCAAGGGCGGCGAGCTCTTCCGGCTGCAGTGCGCGGCGTGCCACGCCTGGGCCGGCGTGGGCGGCGCCCTCTCCAAGCGGGAGGCCCCCGACCTGCACCCGGCCACCCCGGTGCAGATCGCCGAGGCGGTGCGGTCCGGTCCCGGCCAGATGCCCGAGTTCGGCGAGGCGGCGCTCAGCAAGGACCAGCTGAACGACGTCGTGTCCTACGTGCGGTACCTCGACCACCCGGAGAACCGGGGCGGGTCGCCGCTCGACTACCTCGGACCGGTGGCGGAGGGCGCGGTGGCGCTGGTCGCCATCGGGCTGGTCATGGTGCTGCTGCGGATGATGGGAGAGCGCGGATGAGCGACCGACCCTGCGACTGCATCGACGCCGAGCGGGAGCGTCGGGCCGACGTCGCCGCCCGCCGGGCCTCGATCAGCTTCCTCGTCAGCGCGGCCGGCGCCATCGCCCTGGGTGCGGTCTACTGGCGCGGCGGCCAGCCCCAGGCCGAGGGCCTGCTGCTGGCGCTGACCTTCGGCTGCCTGGCCTACGGCCTCATCATGATCGCCAACCGCATCACCTCGACCGGTCCGCACGTCCGGCCACGCCACGAGCTGGCCAGCTCGGAGTCGACCGTCGAGGACGTCGAGGAGGACCTGGCCCGGGGCGAGAGCATCTCGCGGCGCACCGCGCTGCGGAACAGCCTGATCGCCGCCCTGGTGGCCATGGGCGGCGCCGCCGTGTTCCCGCTCCGCTCGCTCGGGCCGAACCCCGGCAACAAGCTCCGGGTCACCCCCTGGAAGCGCGGCTCCCGGTTGGTGACCGACGACGGCAAGGTGGTGAAGGCCGCCGAGGTCCCCCTCGACGGGCTGGTCACCGTGTTCCCGGAGGGCCACGCCGGCTCGCCCGACGGCCAGGCGGTGCTCGTCCGGGTCCGGCCCGGGCGCATCCAGCCGGAGTCGGGACGGCAGGACTGGTCGCCGGACGGACTGATCGTCTACTCGAAGCTCTGCACCCACGCCGGATGCCCGGTCGGCCTCTACCAGCCGAAGCTGCACCAGCTGCTGTGCCCGTGCCACCAGTCGTCCTTCGACGTCCTCGAGGGGGCCAAGCCGACCGGCGGCCCCGCCGCCGCCGCCCTGCCGCAGCTGCCCATCCGCATCGGCGCCGACGGCGCCCTCGAGGCCACCGGCGACTTCTCCGCCCCGGTCGGACCGGCGTTCTGGAGCGAGCGTTGAGCCGCACCCGCGGGCGGCGGCCGGCCCTCCGCCGCGCCGCCACCGTCGTGCTGGTCGGCGCCGGGCTGGCCCTGGTGTCGAGCTGCAGCAAGAGCAGCCCGAGCATGCTCGACGGCAAGGGCCAGGAGGCCAGCCGGGTGGCCTCGGACTGGTGGCTCATGTTCGGGCTGGCCGCCGCGGTCTACGTCGTGGTGGCCGGGCTGGTGATCTTCGCCGTGATCCGGCGCCGGGTCGGCAGCGCCGCCACGGTGGCGGTCGACGAGTCCGAGCCCTCCCGGCGGGACACCGGCTTCGTGGTCATCGGCGGCATCATCATCCCCGTCCTGATCCTGGCGGTGCTGGCCGTGGTCACCGTCACCACCACCAACGGCGTCCGCGACCAGAAGAAGGGGGCGCTCGAGATCACCGTCACCGGCAAGCGCTGGTGGTGGGACGTGCAGTACGCGCACGGGGTGCGCACCGCCAACGAGATCCACATCCCGGTGGGGCGCCAGGTCGACTTCACCCTGAGGTCGGACAACGTGATCCACAGCTTCTGGGTGCCCCAGCTGGCCGGCAAGGTCGACATGATCCCGGGCCAGCCCAACCACCTGCGCCTGACCGCCGACAAGCCCGGCACCTACCGGGGGCAGTGCGCCGAGTACTGCGGGCTGCAGCACGCCCACATGATCTTCTACGTCATCGCCCAGCCGCCGGCGGAGTTCGACCGGTGGATGGCGCGGGAGCGCAGCGGGGCCGGCACCCAGCCGGAGTCCGACGACGCCGCCCAGGGCCAGCGGGTCTTCCTGCGGGAGAGCTGCGCGGGGTGCCACACCGTGTCGGGCACCAGCGCCCAGGGGAAGGTCGGCCCCGACCTGAGCGACTTCGGCACCCGCGGCTACATCGGCGCCGGCACCGTCGCCAACGACCCGAAGCACCTGAGCCAGTGGATCCGTGACTCCCAGAGCATCAAGCCCGGGAACCTCATGCCCCCGTCCACCCTGAGCGCGGACGACGTCCGTCGCCTGGTCGCCTACCTGGAGAGCACCGGCTGATGACCCTCGTCGAGGACGCCCCGCAACCCCAGCCCGAACCCCGGCCCGGCGACGAGGAGGCCCGGGAGGACCTCGAGGAGCTCTGGGAGGACGCGCCCGGCACGTCGGGCTTCCTCACCACCGTCGACCACAAGCGCATCGGCGTGCGCTACATCGTCACCTCGTTCGTCTTCTTCGCCATCGCCGGCTGCCTGGCGCTGGTCATGCGGGCCCAGCTGGCCGGACCGAACGGCAAGGTGCTCAGCCCCGAGCTCTACAACGAGCTGATGAGCATGCACGGGACGATGATGATCTTCCTGTTCAACACCCCCGTGCTGGCCGGCTTCGGCAACTACCTGATCCCGCTGCAGCTCGGCACCCGCGACATGGCGTTCCCCCGCCTGAACGCCTTCAGCTACTGGGTGTTCCTCTTCGGCGGCATCTTCCTGTGCTCGAGCGCCTTCTTCGGCAAGATGCCCGACGGCGGGTGGTTCTCCTACGTGCCCATGGTGTCGAAGAGCTACTCGCCCGGCGTGAACATGGACTTCTGGGGGCTCGGCGTCACCTTCGTCGGGCTCTCCACCACGGTCGGGTCGATCAACTTCATCGTCACCATCTTCAAGCTGCGCGCCCCCGGCATGACCCTGAACCGGCTGCCCATCTTCGTGTGGTCGATGCTCGTGTTCTCGTTCATGGCGCTGTTCGCGGTGCCGGCGGTGACCCTGGCCGCCGGGCTGCTCGAGCTCGACCGCCTGTTCGGCACGTCGTTCTTCTCCCCCGCCCAGGGCGGCAGCGTGCTGCTCTACCAGCACCTGTTCTGGTTCTGGGGCCATCCGGAGGTCTACATCCTCTTCGTGCCGGCCACCGGCATGATCAGCCACCTCATCCCGACCTTCTCCCGGCGCCGGCTGAGCGGCTACCTCTGGGTCGCGGCGGCGCTGGTGACCGTCGGGTTCATGAGCTTCGGCGTGTGGATCCACCACATGTTCGCCACCGGCATGCCGGCGCTGGCCACCGCCCTGTTCTCCGGGGTGAGCCTGCTGATCGCGATCCCGAGCGGCATCCAGTTCTTCGCCTGGATCGCCACCCTCTGGAAGGGCCACATCAAGCTGCAGACGCCGATGCTCTTCGCCATCGGCTTCCTGCTGATCTTCCTGCTCGGCGGGATCACCGGGGTGATGGTGGCGATCCTGCCCTTCGACTGGCAGGTCACCGACAGCTACTTCGTGGTGGCCCACTTCCACTACGTGCTGAACGGGGCGGTGGTGTTCCCGATCTTCGGCGCCATCTACTTCTGGATGCCGAAGATGACCGGCCGGATGCTGAACGAGAAGGTCGGCAAGATCAGCTTCTGGATCATGTTCATCGGGTTCAACATCACGTTCTTCCCGATGCACATCCTCGGCTTCCTGGGCATGCCGCGGCGCGTCTACACCTACAACAGCGGCCTCGGCTGGACCGGACTCAACCAGATGGTCAGCATCGGCTCGGCCTTCTTCGGGCTCGGCGCCGCCATCACCCTCTTCAACTGGATGTGGAGCTGGCGTCGGGGCGAGCAGGCGCCGGCCGACCCGTGGGGCGGCGACACCCTCGAGTGGGCGACCACCTCCCCGCCCCCGCCGTACAACTTCGCCGAGATCCCCGAGGTCACCGACCGCCACCCGATGTGGGGACCCGAGGGACCGCCGGTGGCGGTGCCGAGCCACGACGAGGAGACCGCCGGCCTGGCGGTGGCCGGCGCCTTCGCCCGCCAGACGCCGATCACGAGCGGCCTCGACACGCTGCCCCACGCCAACCTCGACATCCCCCAGGAGACCTACGTGCCGCTGATGCTGGCGCTCGGCCTCGCCCTCCTCATGGTCGGGCTGCTCATCACCACCACGCTGATCATGGTGCTGGCCGCCGTCGGGGTGGTCACCGCCATCGCCTGGTGGACCTGGCAGACCGAGGAGGACCTGCCATGACCGCGGTCACGGCCCCGACCGACCACGCCGGCACGCCGACCCGGGCGTCGCGGCTGCGCACCTACTCGACCGCCTGGTGGGGCGTGGCCGCCATCATCCTGACCGAGGGGATGATCTTCCTCTCCCTGATCGGCGCCTACTTCTTCCTGCGGGCGTCGTCGTCGGCCTGGCCGCCCCCCGGCATCGACGCGCCGGAGCTCAAGCTCTCGATCCCGTTCAGCCTGGTGCTCTGGGGCAGCAGCATCCCGGTGGTGTGGGCCGAGTCCCGGCTCCGCAACGGCGACGTGGGCCGGTTCCGGGTCGGCATCGCCATCAGCTTCTTCATGGGCCTGGCCTTCGTCGGCTACTCGCTCCACGACTTCGCCGACCTCAGCTTCCACTGGACCGACAACGCCTACGCCTCGATCTACTGGGTCACCGTCGGCCTCCACCTCTTCCACGTGGTCATCGGCCTGGTGATCAACCTGGTCGTGCAGCTCAAGGCCAAGCTCGGCCGCTACGACCACGGCCACCACGCCAGCGCCGAGGTGTTCTCCCTCTACTGGCACTTCGTCGACGCGGTGTGGCTGCTCGTCTTCCCGTCGTTCTTCCTGTCGGCCCACCTCTCGTGATGGGAGCGCCCTCGTGACCGACGTCGCCGACACGCTGCCCGCCCCGGGTTCCCCCGACGACGGCCTGGCCCCCGCCGAGGCGCGCAAGGCCCACAGCGTCGCGTCGGTCTTCCGGTCGGGTTGGCTGGTCTGGTACCCGCTGCTCGGCAGCCTGGCCGCCTGGATCATCCACCTGCTGGCCTTCGTCAGCCTGGCCAAGCTGAGCACCGACCGGTCCGGCGCCCGCCTGGCCATGCACGGCATCACCGCCGTCACCCTGGCCATGGTCGTGGTCGCCGCCGTGCTCTCGGTGCGCCTGGCCCGCAAGTCGAGCGGCGACCCGGACGGGCGCGAGGAGGCGGCCCGCGACCGCTTCATCGGCCTGATGGGCCTGGCCTTCGCCGTCGCCAACGGGTCGCTCATCGTGCTCGAGGAGCTGTACCTGAACATCATCCGGAGGACACCGGTTGCCTGACGTGCTCGTCTCGCTGAGCCTCGTGCTGGCCGCCGGCGCCTACTTCCTCGGCACCCAGCGGGCCTGGGCCCAGGCCGGCCACGGGCGGCTCATCGGCCCCCGCCAACCGCTGTGGTTCGCCTCGGGCCTGCTCGTGTGCGCCGCCGCCCTCGAGTCGCCGCTGCACACCCTGGCCGACCACGACCTCAGCGCCCACATGGTGCAGCACGTGCTGCTGCTGGCGGTGGCGCCGCCGCTGCTGGTGGCGGGCTCGCCCCTGCCGGCCATGCTCTGGAGCCTGCCCCACCGCTGGCGCGACCGGGCGTTGCGCCGCTGGCGGCGGGCGGTACAGCACCAGCGGGGCCGGGGCCGCATCTACTGGCTGGTCACGGCCACCGTGGTGCACATCCTCGTCCTCTGGGCCTGGCACCTGCCGGTGCTCTACGACGCCGCCGTCGCCCACGACGCGGTGCACGCCGCCGAGCACCTCAGCTTCCTGCTCACCGCCTGCGGCTTCTGGTGGGCCGTCGGGCTCGGGCCGGTCGCCGTGCGCGGCCAGGCCATCATGGCCGTCTTCGCCACCTCGATGGCGGGCACGGCCCTCGGGGTGGCCATGCTGCTCGCCGCCCGCCCCTGGTACGGGGCCTACCCGTCGCTCGGCGACCAGGAGATCGGGGCGGTGATCATGTGGGCGTTCCCGGGCATCGGCTACGCCATCGCCGCCGCCGCCCTGTTCATCACGTGGGTGGGCCACAGCGACCGGCGAGCGGCGAGCACCGTCCCCCGGCCGCCGAGCACGATCCCCCGGGCGCCGAGCACCTCGACCCGGCGCTCGGGCGTCGCGCTCGACCCCCGCCGGGTCTCGACCATCGACGGGAGGACCCCATGATCGACCGCACCATCCGCTGGTTCGACAAGCGGCTCGGGGTCTCGGGGTTCGCCCGGTCGGCGCTCGACAAGATCTTCCCGGACAACTGGTCGTTCATGCTGGGCGAGGTCGCCCTCTACTGCCTGATCACGCTGGTGATCACCGGCACCTACCTGACCATGTTCTTCTCCCCGAGCGAGAAGGACGTCGTGTACCACGGCAGCTACGCCCCGCTGCAGGGGGTGCACATGTCGCAGGCCTACGAGTCGACGGTTCGGCTCAGCTTCGACGTGCGGGCGGGGCTCGTCATCCGCCAGATGCACCACTGGGCCGCCCTGCTGTTCCTGGCCGCCATCGTGATGCACCTCTGTCGCATCTTCTTCACCGGCGCCTTCCGCCGGCCCCGCGAGCTCAACTGGATCATCGGCCTCAGCCTGTTCGTGCTGGCGCTCGCCAACGGCTTCACCGGCTACTCGCTGCCCGACGACCTGCTCTCGGGCACGGGCCTGCGCATCGGCTACTCGATCGCCCTGTCCATCCCCGTCGTGGGCACGTGGCTGGCGTTCCTGTTCTTCGGCGGCGAGTTCCCGTCCTCGGACATCACGTCCCGGCTGTTCACCATCCACATCCTGCTGGTGCCCGGGCTGCTGTTCGGGCTGCTGGGCGCCCACCTGGCGATCCTGTGGCACCAGAAGCACACCCAGTTCCCCGGTCCGGGCCGCACCGAGGACAACATCGAGGGCTCCCACCTGTGGCCCACCTACGCCCTGCGCTCGCTCGGGCTGTTCGCGGCCGTGTTCTCCCTGCTGGCCTTCCTCGGCGGGGTGGCCCAGATCAACCCCATCTGGCTGTACGGGCCGTTCGAGGCCCCGGCGGTGTCCACCGCCGCCCAGCCCGACTGGTACATGGGTTGGCTGGAGGGCGCGCTGCGGCTCTTCCCGGCCTGGCGCATCCACCTGTTCGGCCACACCGTGTCGGAGCTGTTCTGGCCCGGGGTGGTGCTGCCGACGCTGACCTTCGCCCTCTTCTACGCCTGGCCGTTCCTCGAGGCGAAGCTCACCGGCGACCACGACGACCACGAGCTGCTCGACCGCCCGCGCGACCGGCCGATGCGCACCCCGTTCGGCCTGGCCATGCTGGCCTTCTACTTCGTGCTGTTCCTGGCCGGGTCCCAGGACGTCATCGCCCAGAAGCTCGAGGTGGCCATCGACCCCGTCACCTGGACCCTGCGGGTCGCCGTGTTCGTCGTCCCGGCGCTGGTGTTCCTGCTGGCCCGCAAGGTCTGCCTCGACCTGCAGAAGGCCGACCACTCCGAGGAGCGCAAGGAGGAGATCCGCTCCCGCTACGCCATCGCCGAGCACGAGTTCGACGGCGGAGAGGGCGAGGACGACGACGGGCACGGCGGAGGGGGCGACGGCGGAGGGGGACCCGGCGGGGACGGCGGCGACGCCGGGGCGGCGATGCCCGAGGGCGAGCCGCAGCCGACGCTCACCGACTGACCGACCGACACACGGAGCGACACCATGGACATGTGCGATCTGATCCTGGCGGATCACGCCCAGCAGCGGCACGGGTTCGCCGTACTCGACGAGGCCCGGGCCTGGGGGGCCGAACCCGACGTGCTCGCCTCGCTCTGGTCGGGGCTGCGCCACCTGCTCTCGGTGCACGCCGACGCCGAGGAGGCGCTGTTCTACCCCCGGCTGCTCGAGGTCGGCGACGAGGCCGAGGACGAGACCGACGACGCCATCAGCGACCACAACGAGATCCGTGACGGCATCCGCCGGGCCGACGAGCACCCGCCGGGCAGCGACGAGTGGTGGCAGGCCCTGGCCGACACCCGGGTCGCCAACAGCGACCACATGGGCGAGGAGGAGCGCGGGGCGCTGGCCGACTTCCGCCTGCACACCTCGCCGGAGGAGCGGACGCGGCTCGGCTTCCGCTTCGCCGCCTTCGTCGCCGACCACACCGGCACCGGCGGGCTCGACCTGTCCGACGAGGACCCCGACCGCTACATCGAGGCCAACCAGGGCTGAGCGCCGGCTGCGGGCCGCGCCGCACGACCGGTCAGAGGGGGCGGGTCGAGCTGCGGACGATCTGGCGGAGCATCATCGACCCCGGCACCAGCCGGGCGAGCACGTCGCGCAGGCCGGTCAGCCCGGGTCGCGACAGGAACATCACCCGGGCCAGCCGCCGGGACTCGGCCTGGTTGGCCTCGACCCAGGGTCGGCACCGGCGCTCGTAGCGATCGAGCGCCACCGGCACCGTCGCCGCGCCGGCACGGGACAGCTCGTCGGCCAGCCCCGCCGCGCCCCCGAGGGCGCACGAGGCGCCCACCCCGGCGGTGGGCAGGAAGCCGGCGGCGGCGTCCCCGCACAAGGCGATCCGACCCGACGACCACGAGCGGGCCCGGACGTCGCGCATGACCCACCGGTACGGCCGATCGACGCGACCGACGGCGGCGGCCACCGTCGGGGAGCGCTCGACCAGCGGGGCGAGCAGGTCGCCGAGGGACCGGCGGGCGTCGGCGTCGGCGGAGACGACGTCCGCCGGCCCGCCCGCCGCGCACATGACCCGGCCCGGGGCCGGGTACGTGCCGAACATCCAACGGTCGCCCCACCACTCCCGCACCAGCTCCGGTGGGGCGACGGACTCGTCCGCCCACCAGGTCCACAGCGCCCACCCGGAGTCGTAGCCGGCGGCGTCGGGCTGCGACCGTCGCCGGATCGACGAGGCGATGCCGTCGGCGCCGACCAGCAGGTCGACCTCCTCCTCGGACCCGTCGTCCAGCCGGACGACGATGCGCTCGCCGGCTCGGTGCCAGCGCTGCACGGTCGCACCCCGGCGAAGGTCGGCGTCGGTGCAGGACCCGCGCAGCACCCGCAGCAGGTCGCGTCGCGCCACCGTGCGCATCGGGCCCACCCGGTCGGTCAGCTCGGACAGGTCCATGGCCTGCAGGGTCCGGTCGCGGCCGTCGCGCAGCTCGTAGCGCTCGGTGACGAGGGAGCACGCCTCGAGCTCGTCGTGGCAGCCGAGGCCGTGCAGCACGTCGCCGCCCATGGGGTAGAGCGAGATGGCGTAGCCGTCGTCGCCGCCCTCGGCGTCCCGCTCCACGACCACGGGTGGTCGGCCCTGCTGGCAGAGCTTGGCGGCCAGGGTCAGGCCCGCCACCCCCGCCCCCACCACCAGGGTCCGCACCGCTCGCCGCCGGTCCTGCTCAGCGTCCGATCAGCCCAGCGCCGGCTCGGCGCCGACCGACGCCGTCGCCGCCTCCTCGAGCTCCGCCCAGTCCTTCGGGACGATGGTGACCGGGTGGTGGCTGCGGTGCAGCAGCCGCTGGGTGAACGAGCCGATGACCCGGTCGGTCAGGTGGCCCTTGCTGGGCGCCCCCACCGCGATGACGTCGGCGCGCTCGGCCTTGGCCACCGCGCTCAGCGCCTGCACCGGATCGGCGTCGATGACCATCGACCGGAAGGGTACGTGGGCCTCGCGCACCGGGGCGGACCACTCCTTGCGCAGGCGGGTGCGCACCCGGGCCCGCCAGTTCGAGAAGCCGAGCGGCGGGAGGTCGTTCCAGAACTGGGCGTCGGGCCCGAGGGCGTGGACCAGGATCACCTCGGACCCGGTCTCCTGCGCCCGTGCGGCCGCCCAACGAGCGGCCTGGCGGCTCTCCTCCGACCCGTCGACCCCGACCACGATGCGATGCGGAACCACGCTGTTCCTCCTCTGCTGCTCTGCGCTGCGCCGGTCGTGCGGGCCGGCTCCCTGGACGGTGTTTATCGTAGCGCAACCATTGCGAGAGCGCAACAGTTGCGAGACCGCAGTGCTCCGGCCAGACTCGTCCCCATGACGGCCGAGACGGCGACGGCCCCGACGGGGCCGAGCACGACCCGACCCGGTGCCGGCACCACCGGCGAGCACCCGCGGGTGCAGAGCGCCGAGATCGACGCGGTGCTGGCCGCCGCCCGCGTGCTGGTCGACGTGGTGGCCGCGTCGATCGCCGACGTGGAGGTGACCCTCCCCCAGTTCCGCATCCTCCTCATGGTCGCCACCCAGGGCCCGCTGAACCTCAGCGCGGTGGCCGAGGGGCTCGACGTCCACCCCTCGAACGCCACCCGGGCCTGCGACCGGCTGGTGGGGGACGGGCTGCTCGACCGTCGCGAGCCCGAGTCCGACCGCCGCCACGTCGAGATCACCCTCACCGACGACGGCCAACGCCTGGTCGACTCGGTCATGCGGCGCCGGCGCCGGGCGGTGGCCGGCGTGCTCAGCCGGATGCCGACCGCCAGCCGGGTCGCCCTGGGCCCGGCGCTCGAGGCCTTCGCCGACGCCGCCGACCACCTGCCGTCCGGTGACGCCGAGCCGCTCGGCTGGCAGACCTGACCCCCAGCGCTCCGGGCGGCGACCGGTCGCCCTACCGGACGGCGTGGCCGAGACGCGGCGTCCGAGGCCGCGCCGGCCTCAGCCCGGTGACGCCAGGCGGTGGGCGGCCTCGAGCAGGAGGGCGTGCACGAACGCCTGGGGCAGGTTCCCCCGGAGCTGGCGCTCGCCCACGTCGAACTCCTCGGTGAGCAGGCCCGGCGGACCGCAGGCGGCCCGGTTGCGCTCGAAGCGACGGACGGCGTCGACGGTGCGGCCCTGCTGGTGCTCGGCCAGGGCGGTCTGGAAGCCGCACAGCAGGAAGGCGCCCTCGGCGTCGGAGAGCGGCCGCTCGTCGTGGCGGAACCGGTACACGTACTGCTCGTCGGAGAGCTCGGCCGCCACGGCGTCGAGGGTGGCGACGCTGCGGGGGTCGTCGGGCGGCAGCGCGCCCCGCAGGGCCGGGAGCACCAGGGCGGCGTCGACCCGCTCGTCGTCGGGCGCCCGCTGCCAGCGGCCGGACGGATGCACGCAGTCGGAGGCGGCGTCGGCCACGATGGCGTCGGCCAGCGCCGTCCAGCCGGACGACTGCTCGGGCGGGGCCAGCGCGGCGACGCCCCGCAGCCCGGCGGCGCAGATCAGCCGCGAGTGGGCCCACCGCCGCGGGTCGATCTCCCAGATGCCGGCATCGGGCTCGTGCCAGCGCTGCTCGATGGCGTCCACCGCCGCGGTGACGGCCCGCCAGTTGTCGGCGTCCAGGCGGTCGTGGCGTCCGGCCGCCGCCAGCAGGAGCAGCGCCTCGCCGAAGGCGTCGAGCTGGAACTGGTCGGTGACCCAGTTCCCGATGGTGTCGCGCCCGCCCGGGTAGCCGGCCAGGCCGAGGCTGCTCTCCTGCGGCACCGGCCCACCGTCGACGGTGTAGGCCGGGTCGAGGTCGGCGCCGTGCTCGAGGAGGCGTTCGGACACGAACCGGACGGCGCCGTCGAGCAGGGGCAGCGGCCCGCACTCGGCCACCGCCTGCCCCGTGTAGCTCTGGTCGCGGATCCAGGCGAACCGGTAGTCGTAGTTGCGGGTCGAGCCGGCTCGCTCCGGCAGCGAGGTGGTGGCGGCGGCGACCATCGCGCCGGTCGAGCTGGAGAGGCCGGTCAGCACCGCGTAGGCGTGACGGGCATCGTGGGGGGCCAGGGTGTCGTCGAGGTCGGGCACGGCCCGGTCCCAGGCGTTGGCGGTCTCGGTCCACAGCAGCTCGGCGTCGGGCGGATCGTCGACGAACGGCTCGGAGGCGATCTCGAGCACCAGGTCGTGGTGGCCGCCGGGCTCGACCGACAGGTGCGAGTGCTCGGACCCGTCGCTGCGGGAGCGGGCCGGGCCCTGCCCCGTCCAGCGCACGTGGAGCCCACCGGAGCGGGCCGTCCACACCCCGTCGTGCTGGGAACGCGCCGTCAGCCCCCGCTGGCCGAAGTCGGCCCGGACGTCGAGCACCACCTCGACCTCCGCCCGTCCCTCGACCGGCCCGACCCGTCGCAGGATCACCGCCCGCCGGGGGTCGGCCGGGTAGGCGAGCGCCTCCCGGCACTCGATGATGCCGTCGCTCGTCACCCACCGGCTCCGCCAGATGAGCGAGCCGCTCTCGTAGTAGCCGCCCCAGACGAAGCGGGGGTCCGCGGGGGTGACCGCGTAGGTGCCGGACCCGCCGATCAGGGTCGAGAACACCGCCGGCGAGTGCCACTGCGGGACGCACAACCAGGCGATGTCGCCCCGCGGACCGATCACCGCGCCCCGCTCGCCGTCCGCGAGGAGCGCATATTCGCGCAGCACGTGGGGAGGGAACCGGTTCAAGGGGCGTGCACATCCATGCCGAGGCAGGACTTCCGCCCGGAGGTCCCCGTCAAACACCCACCACGTTTGCCCACGTCAAGGATGGTTAGTCGCCCGGAGAGCCCGTCGAGAGGAGTCCTGATGCCCGAGACCGTTGCCGACGCCCTGCTGCAGCGACTGAGGGACTGGGGCATCCACCGGGTGTTCGGGTTCCCCGGTGACGGGATCAACGGGTTGATCGGAGCCTTCAACCGCGCCGGCAACGATCCCGAGCTCATCCAGAGCCGACACGAGGAGATGTCGGCGTTCATGGCCTGCGGCCATGCCAAGTTCTCCGGCGAGGTCGGCGTCTGCACCGCCACCTCCGGCCCCGGCGCGGTGCACCTGCTGAACGGGCTGTACGACGCCAAGCTCGACCACCAGCCGGTGGTCGCCATCGTCGGCCAGCAGGCCACCACCGCCCTCGGCTCGCACTACCAGCAGGAGATCGACCTGATCTCGCTGTTCAAGGACGTCGCCAGCGAGTACGTCACCATGATCACCACGCCCGAGCAGGTGCACATGGCGGTCGACCGGGCGCTGCGCATCGCCGCCACCCAGCGCTGCCCGACCTGCCTGATCCTGCCGAACGACGTGCAGGAGATGGACGCCGCCCCCCCGCCCCACGCCTTCAAGGTCTCTCCCGGCAGCGTGGGAGTGTCCTGGCCCCTCGTGACCCCCAGGCGGCACGACCTCGAGCGCGCCGCCGAGGTCCTGAACGCCGGGGAGCGGGTCGCCATCCTGATCGGCCAGGGCGCCCGCGGTGCCGCCGACGAGGTGACCCGGGTCGCCGAGATGCTGGGTGCCGGGGTGGCCAAGGCCCTGCTCGGCAAGGACGTGCTGGCCGACGACCTGCCCTTCGTCACCGGCTCCATCGGCCTGCTCGGCACCAAGCCCAGCTACGACCTGATGGCCGGCTGCGACACCCTGCTCATGATCGGGTCGAGCTTCCCCTACAGCCAGTTCCTGCCCGAGTGGGGCCAGGCGCGCGGCGTCCAGATCGACATCGACCCCCGCATGGTCGGACTGCGGTACCCGATGGAGGTCAACCTGGTCGGCGACGCCAAGGCGAGCCTCGAGGCCCTGATCCCCCTGCTCGACAGCCGGAGCCGGTCGTCGTGGCGCGAGGACGTGGAGAAGAACGTGGCCGAGTGGTGGAACCTGGTCGACGCCCGGGCCCACACCGATGCCGAGCCGATGAACCCCCAGCGGGTCTTCTGGGAGCTCTCCGACCGGCTGCCCGACCAGTCCATCGTGTGCGCGGACTCGGGCTCGTCGACCAACTGGTACGCCCGCGACGTGAAGCTCCGCCCGGGCATGCGGGCCTCGCTGTCGGGCACCCTGGCCACCATGGGCCCGGGCATGCCCTACGGGATCGGCGCCAAGTTCGCCCATCCGACCCGCCCGGTGCTCGTCATCGAGGGCGACGGCGCCATGCAGATGAACGGCAACGCCGAGGTGCTGACCGTGGCCAAGTACTGGCAGCGGTGGGAGGACCCGACCTTCGTGGTGCTGGTGCTCCACAACAACGACCTCAACCAGGTCACCTGGGAGCAGCGGGCCATGTCGGGCGATCCCAAGTTCTCCGTCAGCCAGGACATCCCCGACTTCGACTACTCGCGGTACGCCGAGCTGTGCGGGCTGCGCGGCATCCGGGTCGAGGACCCCGACGAGATCGCCTCGGCCTGGGACGAGGCGTTCCACGCCGGCATCCCCACCGTGATCGACGCGGTGACCAGCCCCGACGTGCCCCCGATCCCGCCCCACATCGAGTGGAAGCAGGCCAAGGCGCTGATGAAGGCCATGCTCACCGGCGACCCCGACCTCGGCGGCATCGTCCGCCAGTCCAGCAAGCAGACGATGCTCGACATGCTGCCGGGCCGAGGGTGAGCGCTCCCGGGCTCACCGTCCGGTCCCTCGCCGGCGACCTCGAGGCCGCGGTCGACGGCGAGGTCCGGTTCGGCGACGGCGATCGGGCGCTCTACGCGACCGACGGCTCCAACTACCGCCAGGTGCCGATCGGGGTCGTGGTCCCCCGCACCGTCGAGGCGGCCATGGCCGCCGTCCGCATCTGCCACGACCACGACGTCCCGGTGCTCTCGCGCGGCGGCGGGACGAGCCTGGCCGGCCAGTGCTGCAACGTGGCGGTGGTCATCGACTGGTCGAAGTACCTGCGCCACGTGCTCGAGATCGACCCGGACGCGCGCCGGGCGCGGGTCCAGCCGGGCTGCGTGCTCGACGACCTGCGCGACCGCGCCGAGCAGCACCACCTGACCTTCGGCCCGGACCCCGCCACCCACGACCACTGCACCCTCGGCGGCATGCTCGGCAACAACTCCTGCGGCATCCACTCGGTCATGGCCGGGCGGACCTCGGACAACGTGCGCTCGCTCGACGTGCTGACCTACGACGGGCTGCGCCTGACGGTCGGACCCACCGGCGACGACGAGCTCGAGTCGATCATCGCCGCCGGCGGTCGCCGAGGCGAGATCTACGCCGGTCTGAAGCGCATCCGCGACACCTACGCCGAGGAGATCCGCCGTCGCTACCCCGACATCCCCCGGCGGGTGTCGGGCTACAACCTCGACGAGCTGCTGCCCGAGAACGGCTTCAACGTGGCCCGGGCCCTGGTGGGCACCGAGGCCACCTGCGTGGCCGTGCTCGAGGCCGAGCTCGACCTGATCCACAGCCCGCCGGCCCGCTCGCTGCTGGTGCTCGGCTACCCCGACATCTGCACGGCGGCGGACCACGTCCCCGGGATCATGGAGCACGGTCCGTGCGGCTGCGAGGGCATCGACAACCGGCTGTTCGAGCTCACCCGTGACCAGAACCTGCACCCCCAGGCCGTCTCGCTCATGCCCGACGGCGAGGCGTGGCTGTTCGTCGAGCTCGGCGGGGAGACCAAGGACGAGTCCGACGCCAAGGCCCACGAGCTCATGGAGGCGCTCCGCAAGGAGGACACCTGCCCCTCCATGAAGCTCTTCGACGACGAGGACGCCGAGCGGCAGGTCTGGGAGGTGCGCGAGTCGGGGCTGGCCGCCACCGCCCACGAGAAGGGCGGCCACGACACCTGGCCCGGCTGGGAGGACTCGGCCGTGCCGGTCGCACAGGAGGGCGACTACCTGCGCGAGCTGCTCGGGCTCTACGACCGCTACGGCTACGACGCCGCCCTGTACGGCCACTTCGGCCAGGGCTGCATCCACACCCGGATCGACTTCGGCCTGCGCGATGCCGAAGGGATCGCGCGGTTCCGCTCCTTCATGGAGGACGCGTCCGACCTGGTCCTGTCCCACGGCGGCTCGCTCTCCGGCGAGCACGGCGACGGCCAGGCCCGGGCGGAGCTGCTGCCCAAGATGTTCGGCGAGCGGCTCGTCGGCGCCTTCCGCGAGTTCAAGGCGCTGTGGGACCCCGCCGGGCGCATGAACCCGGGCAAGGTCGTCGACCCCAACCCCCTCGACGGCCAGCTCCGGCTGGGCACCGACTACTCGCCCAGCGAACCGGTCACCTTCTTCCGCTACCCCGACGACCGGTTCAGCTTCGACCGGGCGGCCGGGCTGAAGTGCGTCGGCGTCGGCAAGTGCCGGCACGAGAGCGGCGGCACCATGTGCCCGAGCTACATGGTCACCCACGAGGAGAAGGACTCGACCCGGGGGCGGGCCCGCCTGCTGTTCGAGATGCTGAACGGCGAGGTCATCACCGACGGGTGGCGGTCCGAGGCGGTCCGCGACGCCCTCGACCTGTGCCTGGCCTGCAAGGGCTGCCTCGGCGACTGCCCGGTCAACGTCGACATGGCCACCTACAAGGCCGAGTTCCTGGCCCACCACTACGCGAGGCGCGTCCGGCCCGCCGCCCACTACTCGATGGGGTGGCTGCCCTTGGCCGCCCGCGCCGCCAGCAAGGCGCCCCGCCTCGTCAACGCGCTGGCCCACGCCCCCGGCCTCGAGACGCTGGCCAAGAAGGTCGGCGGCATCGACCAGGCCCGCACCATCCCCCGCTTCGCGCCCCACACGCTCCGCCAGCAGCTCGCCGACCGCCGACCGCAGCACCACGGCGGCCAGAAGCTGCTGCTCTGGCCCGACACCTTCACCAACCACTTCGATCCGCAGATCGGCGTGGCGGCGGTCGAGGTGCTCGAGCACGCCGGCTTCGAGGTCTCGATCCCCGACCGGCCGCTGTGCTGCGGCCTCACCTGGATCTCGACCGGCCAGCTCAAGACGGCCACCCGCATGCTGCGACGCACCGTCGACGCCCTCGCCCCGACCATGCGCGACGGCACCCTCATGGTGGGCCTCGAGCCGAGCTGCACCGCCACGTTCCGCCACGACCTGACCGAGCTGTTCCCCCACGACGAGGACGCCCGCCGGATCGCCCGCCAGACGCGGACCCTGGCCGAGCTGCTCGACGACGACGACACCGACTGGGACCCGCCGACCCTCGAGCGGTCCGCCATCGTCCAGGGCCACTGCCACCACAAGGCGGTGATGGAGATGGACGCCGACCGCTCGGTGCTCGACCGGGTGGGCCTCGACGCCGACCTCCTCGACTCCGGCTGCTGCGGGCTGGCCGGCAACTTCGGCTTCGAGGCGGGCCACCACGAGGTCTCCATCGCCTGCGCCGAGCGGGTGCTGCTCCCCGCCGTCCGCGGACGCGTCCGACGACACGCTGGTGCTGGCCGACGGGTTCAGCTGCCGCACCCAGATCGGCCAGAACAGCAGCCGTCAGGCCCTGCACCTGGCCGAGGTGCTGGCCATGGCGCTGCACCGCGACGGGTCGGCGCCGTCCGCCCCCCGCTGATGGCGGCGAGGTGACCACCGGGGCCGAGGCCGTCGAGCGGGTCGAGGCGACCTGCTGCTCGGTACCGCTCGACGAGCCGGAGTCGGACGGCACCCTCACCTGGGACAGCACCGACGTGATGGTGGTCCAGGCCCACGGGGGCGGCGCGACGGGCCTCGGCCTCACCTACGGGCCAGCGGCGTGCGCCACCGTCGTGCGCGACCAGCTGGCCGACGTGGTCACCGGCACCGACCCGATGGACGTGGCCGGCACCTGGTCGGCCATGGTCCGCGCCATCCGCAACGCCGGACGGCCCGGCGTGGTGTCGATGGCCCTCTCGGCGGTCGACCTCGCCCTGTGGGACCTGAAGGCCCGACTGCTCGAGGTCGACCTGGCGACCCTGCTCGGCCGGGTCCGCGACGAGGTGCCGGTGTACGGCAGCGGCGGCTTCTGCTCGCTCACCGATCAGCAGCTCGCGGAGCAGCTCGGGGGCTGGGTCCACGACCAGGACATCCCCCGGGTGAAGATGAAGGTGGGCAACAGCTGGGGGGCGACGCCGACCCGCGACCTCGAGCGGATGGCCCTGGCCCGCGACGTGATCGGACCGAGCGCCGAGCTCTACGTCGACGCCAACGGCGGCTACACCCGCAAGCAGGCCATCCGCGTCGCCCACCGCTTCGCCGAGCTGGGCGTCATCTGGTTCGAGGAGCCGGTGTCCTCGGACGACCTCGACGGGCTCCACGAGGTGCGGTCGCAGGTGCTGGCCGACGTGGCCGCCGGCGAGTACGGCTACGACCTGGCCTACTTCGGGCACCTGCTGGCGGCCGACGCCGTCGACGTGGTGCAGGCCGACGTCACCCGCTGCGGCGGCATCACCGAGTGGCTCCGGATCGCCGCCGCCGCCGCCGCGGCCGGTCTGCAGATCTCGGGCCACTGCGCCCCGTCGATGCACGCCGCCGTCGCCGCCGCGGTGCCCAACCTGCGACACCTCGAGCACTTCGCCGACCACGCCCGGGCCGAGGCCCTGCTCCTCGACGGCGTGCTCGACCCCGCCGGCGGCGTGCTGCGACCCGACCCGGCCCGGACGGGCAACGGCCTCACCCTGGCCGAGCGGGCCGGGGCCTACGAGGTCGGTGGATGATGGCGTCATGTTCCACTGGCTGATCGGTGACTGGCGCACGGTCGGGCTCATCGCCCTGGCGACGCTCGCCATCTACCTGTTCGCGTCGGCGGCCGTCCGCGGCAGCGAGCGGCGGACGCTGGCGGAGATGTCCGCCTTCGACGTGGTGGTCGCGGTCGCCATCGGCGCCATCGTCGGCCGCAGCGCCACCGCAGGCAGCACCAGCGCCCTGCAGGGGGCGGCGGCCATCACCACGCTGATCGCCGCCCACCGGGCGGTCGGGCTGATCCGCACACGCTGGCCCGGCTCCCAGGACGTCGTCGACCACGACCCCGTGGTCCTCGTCCGCGACGGCCGGCTGCTCGACGACCGGCTGGCCGAGGCCCGGGTCACCGAACGCGACGTGCGGGCCGTCCTGCGCGAGCAGCAGGTCCGCTCGATGGACGAGGTGCAGCTGCTGGTGCTCGAGGAGGCCGGGAAGTTCTCGGTCTACCGCCGCAGCGACCTGCCGCTCGACCCCTGGATCACCGAGGACCTCGACCGCGACGGCGGAGCCGGCTGACCCCTCGCCGTCGGGGCCGCCGGCCGGCGCGCGGGCGGAGCGGCGTCAGGGGGTGAGCATGGTCCGCAGGCCCCGGCCGGCCGCCATGTCGTCGACCGCCTCGTTGATCTCGGTGAGCGGGCGGCGGCTGGTGACCATCGACTCGAGGTCGAGCAGGCCCCGCCGGTAGAGCTCGAGCAGGCGGGGGACCTCTCGGTGGGCGCTGGCCGACCCGAGCAGGCTGCCGGCCAGCCGCTTCTCGGTGATCATCAGCAGGATCCGGCTGATGCCGAGCTGGTCGTCGACCGGGCCGGCCCCGACCAGCACGGTGATCCCGCCGGGCCGGCAGGCGTCGACGCCGGTGGCGACCAGCGCCGAGGACCCGACGGCGTCGAAGGCGGCGTCGATCCCGACGCCGCCGGTCAGCCGCTGGCAGGCGGCGGCCACGTCCTCGGTGGTCGGGTCGACGGCGTCGGTCGCGCCGAACCGCTCGGCGGCGTCGCGCCGGGCGGCGACCGGGTCGGACACGATGATGCGGGCGGCACCGGCGATGCGGGCGCCCTGGACGATGGCCACCCCGATGCCGCCCAGGCCCATCACCAGCACCGACCAGCCGGGCTCGACCCGCGCCGTGTTGAACACCGCCCCCACCCCCGTCTGGACCGCGCAGCCGCACACGGCGATGACGCCGAGGTCGAGGTCGGCCGGCACCTTCACCGCCCCGGTCTCGACCACCACGGTGCGTTCGGCGAAGCCGCCCACCCCGAGGCCCTGGTACACGACCGCGCCGTCTCGGCGGAGCCGGGTGGTGCCGTCGGGCAGCGTCTGGCCGACCAGCGCGACCACGTTGGGGCAGTTGGCCGGTCTCCCCTGCAGGCAGGCCGCGCACCGACCGCAGGACGGGATGGGCGTGAGCAGCACGTGGTCGCCGGGCACCAGCGACGTGACCCCCGCTCCCACCTGCGTCACCACCCCGCTGGCCTCGTGGCCGAGCACCACGGGCGTCGGTGCCGGCGCCTGGCCGGACATCACCGACACGTCGCTGTGGCACAGCCCGCAGTGGGCGACCTCGACCTGCACCTCGCCGGGGCCGGGGTCGTCGAGCGTGATCCGGTCGTCGACGACCAGCGGGGTGCCCGGCGCCTCCAGCACGGCGGCTCGCATGGGCGTCGAGCCTGGCACGCACCGGCCGACTCCGTCGCCTCCGGCCGGCGCCGTCGTTCGGCGAGGGCGACGGTCCGGCGTCACCGAGCGGGCGGCGAGCAGGTCAGCCGGCAGGGAGGAACTGGTCGACCAGGCGCCGGGGCAGCTCGAGCAGCTGCTCGGCGCTGGCCTCCATGGTGATCTGCTGCCAGAGCACGGCCGGACCGACCAGGGCCAGCAGGTTCACGTCGGTGTCGGCCGGGAGGTCCCCCCGGTCGACCGCGGCGCGGATGATCCGGCGCAGGTAGGCGCGCCGGTCGCTCACGAAGACCTGCTCGAACTCGCGCTGCAGCTCCGGGTGGCGGGCCTTCTCGGTGGCGACGGCGGCCATGATCGGTCCGTCGGGACCGGCCAGCGACCGGGCCATGCCCTCGTAGAAGGCCAGCAGGTCGGCGCGGAGGTCGCCGGTGTCGACCATCGGCAGCACCGCGCAGCCGTGGGAGCTCACCGCCTCGACCACGACCTGGGCCTTGTCCGAGAAGCGGCGGTAGAGGGTCGCCTTGCCCACCCCGGCCCGCTGGGCGATGCCCTCCATGGACATCCCCTGGTACCCCTCGGACACCAGCAGGTCGAGGGCGGCGTCGAGGATGGCCTGGTCGGCCTCCTCGCTGCGGGGACGGCCCCGACGGACGCCCGGGCCGCAGCCCCCGGGGGTCTCGTCGGCTCCGACCGGGCGACCGGCCTCCGGCACACCGTCCGTCGGCGCACGGGCCTCCGCCGCACCGGCCTCGGGCCCGGCCTCCGGCCCACGGTCGGGCGGCGTGGTCGGGGCCGTCGAGGCGGTCACCGGAGCCGTCCGTCGTCGGCGACCCGCTCGGCCATCGGTCCGACCAGCTCGGGACCGGTCTCCCGGTCACCGGCACCGCTCGAGGCGGTGACCGGCGTGGGGGCCGGCTCGGCCTCGCCCTGCCCGTCGTCGCCGACGGCGGCACCGTCGTCCGAGGGCGGTCCGGACGAGCCGTCGGACGCGCCGGCCATGCGGGCGGCGTAGGCGGCCTCGGGATCGGTGGCCCGGTGGGGCAGCCAGATGGCCACGCCGATGGCGGCGAGCACCAGGATCACCGCGGCGACCAGCACGGCGGTGTGCATGCCCTGGACGTAGCCGTCCTTGGCCACGCCGAGGACCTGGGGAGCGAGGGCCTTGGCCTGCGGCGGCAGCTGCGGGCTCTGGAACAGGCCCTGGGCGGTGCCGATCGACTGGCTGGTCGGCCCCAGGATCTGCGGCGGCACCTTGCCGCCGAGCAGCGAGTCGATGTGGCTGGTGTAGTGCGACGCCAGGATCGAGCCGAGCACGGCCACGCCCACCGCCCCGCCCACCTGGCGGGTGGTGTCGTTCATGGCCGACCCGACGCCGGCCTTGGCCCGGGGCAGCGAGCCCATGATCGAGTCGGTGGCCGGGGCCATCACGTTGCCCATGCCGAGGCCGAGCACCATCGAGATGAGGATCACGGTGAGCGTGCTCGAGTGCACGTCCATGGTCGTGAACAGCACCATCGAGGCCGCCACCACCGACAGCCCGACGGTGACGACCAGCTTGTTGCCGAAGCGGTTGACCAGCAGGCTCGAGACGGGCGCCGCCACCATGATCACCGCCGCCTGGGGCAGCAGGACGGCGCCGGCCTTCACCGTCGAGTAGTCGAGCACCGACTGCAGGTACTGGGTCAGGAGGAAGATGGTGCCGAACAGCGAGAGGAAGGTCAGGGTGATGGCCCCGCTGGCGGCGGAGAAGCGGGGGTTCTTGAAGAACTCCATGTCGAGCATCGGGTGGTCCGATCGCCGCTCCCACACGAAGAACGCCCCGAGGACGGCGAAGCCCAGGGCCAGGCCGCCCAACGTCGTCGGCGACGCCCAGCCGTTGTCCGGGGCCTCGATCACCGCCCACAGCACGGCGGTCAGCCCGGCGATGGAGAGGGCGGCGCCCATCGGGTCGAGCCGGGGGGCCGAGGGGTCCTTCGACTCGGGGACGAGGAAGAAGCCGGACACCAGCCCGGCCAGCACGATCGGGACGTTGACCAGGAAGATCGAGCCCCACGAGAAGTGCTCGAGCAGCACGCCGCCGGTGATCGGGCCGATGCCGAGGCCGAGGGCGGACACGCCGGCCCAGATGCCGATGGCCTTCGACCGCTCCTGGGGGTCGGTGAAGACGTTGGTGAGGATCGACAGTGTGCTCGGCATGATGGCGGCGCCGCCGATGCCCATGAGCGAGCGGGTGGCGATCAGCATCCCGGCCGAGGTCGCCACCGCCGACAGCACCGAGCCGAGCCCGAAGGTGAACAGGCCGAAGGCGAGGAACTTGTAGCGGCCGAAGCGGTCGCCGAGGCTGCCGGCGGTGAGCAGCAGGCCGGCGAACACGATGGTGTAGGCGTCGACGATCCACTGCAGCTGGCTGGCGGAGGCGCCGAGGCCGCCCTCGGCGGTGGGCTTGGCCAGGGTGGGCAGGGCCACGTTCAGGATCGTGTTGTCGAGCACGATCACCACGAGGCTGACGCACAGCACGAGCAGCGTCAGCCACCGGCGCCGGTAGGCGGCGTCGGGATCTCGCATCCGTTCCCTGATGGCGTTCACAGGCGGCCCTTTCGCATCGACCCTCTTTACGAAACGAAATCGTTCCGTATCGGAAACAGGCAATCGCCGGAACGGGCCGGCCGCAACCGGACATCGGTCACAGTCCCGCCGCTCGACCCGCGCCCGGCCCCGAACCGAGGGCGGTCGTTCACAGGGAGCTCTCAGGCGACGGCCAGCAGACGTGCAGGCGAACGGCGTAGAAACGGCGATCGTGGCCAACGCTGGTGCCGCCGACTCCGCCCGCGTCCTCGTCGTCGACGACGAGGACAACATCCGCGACCTGCTGGCGACCGCCCTGCGCTACACGGGCTTCGAGGTCGAGACGGCCGACTCCGCCCTGGCGGCCCGCCAGCGGGCCGTCTCCTTCCTGCCCGAGCTGATGCTCCTCGACGTGATGCTCCCCGACGAGGACGGCATGGCGCTGTGCCGCCGCCTGCGCGACGACGGGGTCAAGGCCCCGGTGATCTTCCTCACGGCCAAGGACGCCACCGAGGACAAGGTGCGCGGCCTCACCGTCGGCGGCGACGACTACATCACCAAGCCGTTCAGCCTGGAGGAGGTCGTGGCCCGCATCCGGGCGGTGCTGCGCCGCACCCGTGAGACCGCCGAGGAGGACCGCCGGCTCCGCTTCGACGACCTCGAGCTCGACGAGGACACCCACGAGGTGTTCCGCGACGGCACGTCGATCGCCCTCTCCCCCACCGAGTTCAAGCTGCTGCGCTACCTGCTCCTGAACCCCGAGCGGGTGCTGTCGAAGTCCCAGATCCTCGACCACGTCTGGCAGTACGACTTCGACGGGGACGCCAACGTGGTCGAGACCTACATCTCCTACCTCCGCAAGAAGATCGACCGCGGCGGTCGCCCGCTCCTGCACACCGTCCGGGGCGTCGGCTACAGCCTGCGCCTGCCCCGCGACTGAACGGCGCCGATCGCGTGCCCGACGGTCCGCCGCGCCACCGCCGGCTCCGGTCGTGGGCCGACCGGCCGCCGATCATGCGCCGACGGCTGGTCGTCATCCTGCTGACCCTGGCCGGGCTGGGCATGGCGGTGGTCGGCGTGATCGTCACCGCCCAGCTGCGCAGCTTCCTCTACGACCGGGTCGACACCCAGCTCGCCGACGCCGGCGCCGGGCGGGGCCCGCTCGGCGGGTTCGGCAACCCGCCGTCGGGCTCGCCCACCTTCGACACCCAGCGGCGGATCCCCGAGGGGCTGCGGCTGTTCCTCGCCGACGCCAGCTCCGACGGCAAGCAGGTCGTGGTGCTGTCGCGGCCGCTGCGCAACGGCCAGCCGATCGCCCTGCCGCGGCTCGACCCGACCACCCTGACCGACCGGGCCACCGCCCCGGGTGCGCCGGCCCGGCCCTTCACCGTGGGCAGCTCCTCCTCGACCCGGTACCGCATGGTCGTGCGGCAGCGAGCCGACGGCACCCTCGGCATCACCGCGCTCACCCTCACCGAGGTCGACGACACGGTGAGCCGGCTCATCCTGATCGAGGTGCTGGTCGGCGCCGCCGCCCTCGCCGTGCTGGCCGCCGTCGCCCTGTGGGCGGTGCGGCTCGGGCTCCGCCCGCTCGAGCGCATGGCGACCGCCGCCGGCGAGGTGGCCTCCGGCGACGACCTCTGGCGGGTCGAGCCGGCCGACGACCGCTCGGAGGTCGGCCGGCTCGGCAAGGCGCTCAACACCATGCTCGAGCGGCTCGAGCGCTCCTTCGCCAGCCAGCGGGCGTCGGAGGAGCGGCTGCGCCGGTTCCTGTCCGACGCGTCCCACGAGCTGCGCACGCCGCTCACCTCGATCCGCGGCTACGCCGAGCTGTTCCGCCGGGGCGCCGCCGACCGGCCCGATGACCTGGCCAAGGCCATGAGCCGCATCGAGGCCGAGGCGTCGCGGATGGGGCTGCTCGTCGAGGACCTCCTGGTGCTGGCCCGCCACGACGAGGAGCGCCCCCTCGACCTGGCCTCGGTCGACCTGGCCACCGTCGTCTCGGACTCCGTCGCCGACGCCCGCGCCGCCCAGCCGGAGCGGCCCTGGGCCCTCTCGACCCCGGCCGAGGTGGTGGTGACCGGCTCGGAGCGCGAGCTGCGCCAGGTCATGGCCAACCTGCTGGCCAACGTCCGCGCCCACACGCCCGCCGAGGTCCCCTGCGAGGTCACCCTGGAGGCGCCGGCGGGTCGGCAGGGGGCGCGGATCACCGTGGTCGACCACGGCCCGGGCGTCGGCGACGAGCTGGCCGACCGAATCTTCGAGCGCTTCGCCACCGCCGACACCGGCCGGTCCCGGTCCCACGACCACGGCGGGGGCACGGGCCTCGGGCTGTCGATCGTGGCGTCGATCGCCGAGGCCCACGGTGGCAGCGCCCGCTACTCGCCCACGCCCGGGGGCGGGGTCACCATCACCGTCGAGCTGCCCGAGGGCGGCCCCGACCTGCCGCTGCCGGCCGACGACGCCGCCGGTGCGACCGGCGGGGGCGCGGACCCGCGAGGACCGGTCGCAGCCGCCGCACCGCCCCCCGCCGGCCGGTCGTCAGGCAGCGGTGCCAGGGTGGCCCCCGCCCCGGTGACGACCGGCTCACCGAGCGACCTCCCCCCGGTCCCGGCCGGAGCCTCCGGCCCGGCTCCGCCGACGCGCCCGGACGCGGCCGTGGCGGGGACCGGGACCGCGCGGTCGGCGGCGCTGACCCGGCTGACGCAGGTGGCGCCGTGGGGTCCGATCCTGCTGGCCTTCTTCCTGGGCGCCTGGCACACCGAGCGCAGCGGCGACGCCAACGCCTTCTACGCCGTCGCCGTCCAGTCGATGGCGAAGAGCTGGCACAACTTCTTCTTCAACGCCTACGACGCCGGCGGGTTCATCGCCATCGACAAGCCGCCGGTCGCCTTCTGGGCGCAGGCGCTGTCGGTCAAGGTCTTCGGCTACAGCTCCTGGAGCATCCTGCTGCCCGAGGCGCTGGCCGGCGCCGGGGCCGTCGGCTTCCTCTACCTGGCGGTGCGACGGGTGTGGGGACGCACCGCCGGCCTGGTGGCCGCCACCGCCCTCGCCCTCACGCCGGTCAGCGTGGCGGTGAGCCGTGACAACAACCCCGACGCCATGCTCGTCCTGTTGCTGGTGGCGGCGGCCTGGTGCATGACCGTCGCCGTCCAGGACGGACGACTGCGGTGGCTGATCGCCGCGGCGGCGCTCGTCGGCCTCGGCTTCAACACCAAGATGCTGGCCGCCTTCATCGTGGTGCCGGGGATCTGGCTGGCCTACCTCGTCGCCAGCCGCACCCGCTGGTGGCGCCGGGTGCTGCACCTCTCGATCGCCACCGCCGTGCTGCTGGCGGTGTCGGCGTCGTGGGCGGTGGCGGTCGACCTCACCCCGGCGTCGTCGCGGCCCTACGTCGGCGGCTCCACCGACAACACCGTCCGGGACCTGATCTTCGGGTACAACGGCTTCGGCCGGGTCGACGGACAGGATCAGACCCGCAGCGGAGGCCGGGGGCGCCCGTCCGGCCGGTTCGCCCCCGGTGCCCCGACCCGGCCGGGTGCGAACGCCGGCCGGCGGCCGACCGCAGGGGGCGGCGGAACCGCAGGACCGGGCACCGGCCCGACCGGTCCCGGTGGTGCCACCCCCGGCGGTCGGCGGGTGGGGCCCGCGCCCGGCGCGGGAGCGGCCACCAGCACCCAGCCGGGCCCGTTCGCCGGCGGCTTCCGGGCCGGGGCCGGAGGGCGGGGCGCCTTCGCCAACCCGCTCGGCGGCCCCTCGGGCATCACCCGGCTCACCACCTCGGCGGTGGGCGACCAGATCGCCTGGTTGTTCCCGCTGGCCGGGGCGGGCGCCGTCGTCGGGCTGGTCGCCGTGGCGGTGGAGCGGCGTCGTGACGCCCAGCTCGGCTCGCTGCTGCTCTGGACCGGCTGGGGCGCCGCCGCCTTCTGCGTGTTCAGCTTCTCCCAGGGGATCTTCCACCCGTACTACGTCTCGCTGCTGGCACCGGCGGTCGCCGCGCTGGCCGGCATCGGGCTGGTCACCTTCGTCGGCGCGGTGGGCCTGCGCCGGGTGCTGGCCGGCCTCGGCGCCCTCGCCGTGGTCGGCACGGCGGTCGCGGAGATCGTGCTGGCCCGGCGCATCGAGTACGCCCCCTGGGTCCGGGGCCTGGTCGGCGCCGCCGCCCTGGTGGCCGCCGCCGCCCTGCTGCTCCAGGTGCTGCCGAACCGGCTGCTCGAGCGGTTCCACCTCGGCGCCGGGTTCCGCCGGCTGAGCGTGGTCGGCGCCGCCGCCGCGCTCCTCGTGCTCCCGGGGCTGTGGTCCTGGAACGGGGCCCAGCAGCCCACCGCCGGGGTCTTCCCCGAGGCCCGGCCGACCGCGCCGGCCCGGGCCAGGCAGCACCCGAACGCCAACCGGGGCTCGGGCACCGGGGTGATCGGCGGGCCCCAGGGCGACCAGCGCGGGCTCATCCGCTACCTCGAGGCCCACCGGGACGGTGCGACCTGGATCGTGGCGGTGGCCAGCTCCAACCAGGCCGCCCCGCTCACCCTGCAGAGCGGCCAGCCGGTCATGGCCTACGGCGGCTTCAACGGCACCGACCCGGCCATGACCCGCAGCGAGCTGGTCGACCTGGTCCGCTCGGGGAAGCTCCGCTTCGTCCTCGCCGGGGGCGAGCAGATCGGCGCCCAGGCCGGCCGCACCGCCCCCGGCCGGCTGAACGTGTCGGGGGTGGTGACCTCGGCCTGCACCCTCGTGCCCGCCACCGCCTACGGCGGCACCGGCACCGGGTTCGGCGGCGGCGGGTTCGGCGGCGGCGGGTTCGGCGGCGGCGGGTTCGGCGGCGGCGGGTTCGGCGGGACGGCACCCTCTACGACTGCCAGGGCAGGGCCGACGCGCTGGCCCGCGCCGCCGGCTGAGCGGGACCGGCGGTCGGCCGGCACCAGTGGTCGAGCCGGGTCAGGGCGGGGCCACGCCCTCCAGCCCCCCGGTGACCCCGGTGGCGCAGACGACGCCGCGCCGGAGGCAGACCCGGACCTCCTCGGCGAGCCGGTCGGGCTCCCACGCGTTCAGGAAGTCGCCGTGGGCGGTGACCGTCGGGCCCGAGGCCAGCCGCAGCCCCGCCGGGTCGCCACCGTCGTCCCACCGCACGATCAGCAGCAGCTCCGGCAGCAGCACCGGGTGCGAGGCCGGGCACCGCCCGCCGGAGGAGTAGGCCACGTGGGACCGGTGGTCGGCGCTGGTCAGGTGGCGACCGTCCCAGCAGTCGGGGAAGCGCAGCTGCAGGGAGAGCGGCAGGTCCGGCGCGCAGGTCGGTGGCGCCGGGCGGAGGTCGCCGGGGCGGTCACCGGGCCGGTCGCCGCACGCCCAGCCAACGCGAGTCAGCGGTTGGGCCCGCGTCGAGCGCACGTCGCCGGCCAGCATCTGCAGCCCGTCCGGGTAGGGCTGCACGGCCCGGGCGTCGCTGCCGAGGGCGGGCCGGTAGTACGCCTTGATGCCGAGCGGCGTCAGCGGGGTGTCGCCGCGGTACAGGGTCGGCACCCAGTAGGCGGCGGTGTCCTCGGAGGTCCGGCAGGTGGTGTCGTCGGTCCGGTGCAGCGAGGCGGCGGTCGACCCGGCGTCGGTGCTGGTGTTGCCGAAGAAGTCATGGCTGTGGGAGGCACCCGGCCGGCCGGGGAAGACGATCGGGTCGTCGGGCGCCCGGTGGCCGAAGGCGCACTCGACGACGAAGTCGCCCCGGTGCCCGGCGGTCACCCGGAAGGCGGCCGGCACCGGCGGGGCCGGCGCCGACGACCGCGCCGAGCTGCCGCACCCGACGAGGAGCAGCGCGGCGAGCGCCCCGGCCGCCACCCGTCGGAGCGGGGCCGTCACGTTCCGGCGGGGCGGGGCGGCAGCGCGATGGCGTCGACGTCGATGGCCATCGGCACGTCGGTGGCCGGATGCGGGCCGGCGGACGCCGCCCCGGGCATCTGGGGCTGCTCGGGGATGGGTGGGGTTGGCGCCGTCCGGTAGTCGACCGAGTCGGGCACGTCGCGCTGGATCAGCGTCAGCAGGTCGAACCCACCGGTGGTCACGTCGCCGGTGCCGGTGCCGGTGCAGGGGACGGCCTGCTCGATGGCGGCCGGAGCGCTGGTGGCGAACCGGTTGCCCGAGAAGCAGTTCTTCGCAGCGCCACCCTGCACGTAGAGGGCCAGGTCGGCGAGCCGCGAGTCGCTCACCGCGTTCTGCTCGACGCGGTTGCCCGCCGCCGGCCACACGTGGTTGTCCTTGTCGAGCTCGGGATAGGTGATCACCGCGATGCCGGTCAGGTCGTGGTCCCAGACCTGGTTGCGCTCGATGACGTCGTCCTGGCCCCCGGCCACGAGGATGCCGTTGCCCTGGGCCAGCTTGGCCGCGTCGATGGCCGGCGAGGTGCCGTTGTTGTTGCTGTACACCAGGTTCCCGACGATGACGTTCCCCCGTTGGGGCGCGCCCCGCTCGTAGGAGCCGGAGTTGGGCACGATGCCGGCCCGGTTGTGGCGCCAGATCGAGTTGGCGATGATCAGGTTCCCGCCGGCGTTGGTGCCCGAGTAGCCGAGGCCGTTGTACTCGCTGACCACGTCGGTGATCACCGCGTCGCAGGGCTGGCACTGGCCGATGTAGAAGCCGGCGTCGGGCGCGCCCGAGGCGTAGTCGTGGTCGAACTGGCCCTTCTTCGAGTCGAAGGCGTAGACGCCGTAGTCGCCGGTGCGGGTCGTGGACAGGTAGGAGCCGCGGTAGCCGGTCACGCCGGTCCAGAAGAAGCCGTTGTACCGGTAGTCGCGCGCCGTCAGGTTCTCGACCGCCACCCCGTCGGCCCCGACGATGCGGACGCCGTGGTCCCGCTTGAACTCACCCTCGAGGACGGTGCGGTTGCGATCGACGCCGCGGATGGTCAGCTGGGGCGTGTCGACGGTGACCGCCTCCTTGTAGACGCCGGGCGAGACCAGCACCAGGTCGCCGGGCCGGGCCCGGTCGACGCCGGCCTGGATGGTCGTGGCGTCCTGGGGCACCCGGATGGTCGTGGGCGGCCCGGCCGGTCGCTTGGTGTCGGTGCGGTCGGCGGCCTGCTGCTGGGCGCCGCCCACCACGATCACGCCGCGCATGCCCGAGGTCGGTGTGCCGTGGATCGAGCAGTAGTACGCGTACACGCCCGGCCGGGAGAAGGTGGTGCTGTACGACGCCCCGGGCTGGAACCGCGACGCGGTGATCCCCCAGGTCTTGGCGTCGACCGGGACGATGTCGTGGACGTTGTGACCGTCGTTGCGCCACTCGACGGTGCCGCCGGTCCCGACCTCGACGGTCTTCGCCTGGAAGACGTTGTCGATGGCCTCGACCGAGGCCCGCCTCGGTCCCCCGGCCCGGGCGGCCTCGAGCTCCGGGTCGGAGCCGCAGGCGGCGCCCACCAGCACCAGGGCCGCGAACATGGCGATGACGGTCGTTCGACGCAACGGGTTCCCCTCCCACTCCACGCCCCGTCGGCGTGGACGACCGCCGAGTCTGGCGCAACCGGCGGGTGGTCGCGAAGCTCCTCGCATGGCATCCGACCTGACGGGGCTGGCGGCGACGTGCGGTGCGGTGTGGGAGCACGACATCACCCCGACGCTGCAGGAGTACGTCCGCATCCCGAACGTGTCCCCCGCCTTCGACGCCGGCTGGGCCGACGCCGGCCACATGGACGACGCCGTGGCGCTGGCCCGGCAGTGGTGCGAGGGCCGGCCGGTCGACGGGCTCTCGGCCGAGGTGGTCCGGCTGCCCGGGCGCACGCCGGTGCTCCTGGTCGAGGTGCCGGCCACGGTCGAGGGCGCCGGCACGGTGCTGCTCTACGGGCACCTCGACAAGCAGCCGCCCATGACCGAGGGCTGGCGGACCGGCCGCGGCCCCTGGGAGCCCGTGATCGAGGACGGCCGCCTCTACGGGCGGGGCGGCGCCGACGACGGCTACGCCACCTTCGCCGCCACCACGGCGATCGAGGCGGTCCAGGCCGCCGGCCTCGCCCACGCCCGCTGCATCGTGCTGATCGAGTGCAGCGAGGAGAGCGGAAGCCCCGACCTGCCCGCCCACGTCGACCACCTGGCCGACCGCATCGGCCGTCCCGAGCTGGTGGTCTGCCTCGACTCGGGCTGCGCCTCCTACGACCGGCTCTGGTGCACCACCTCGCTGCGGGGGATGCTCACCGCCCGCCTGCGGGTCGACGTGCTGACCGAGGGGGTGCACTCGGGCAGCGCCAGCGGGGCGGTGCCCGGGTCGTTCCGCCTCCTCCGCCAGATCCTCGACCGCCTGGAGGACAGCGGCACCGGCCGGGTGCTGGTCCCCGAGCTCTGGGTCGACGTGCCGCCGGGCCGCCGGCAGGAGGCGGTCGACGTCACCGGCGACGGGCTGGGCGACCCCGCCTTCCCCTACGTGGACGGCGTGCGGCCGGCCCGCGACACACCCCTGCAGCGGCTGCTGGCCCGCACGTGGGAGCCCACGCTCACCACCATCGGGGCCGGGGGGCTCCCGCCCTGGGGCGAGTCCGGCAACGTGCTGCGCCCCTGGACCGAGGTGGTGCTGTCGTTCCGGCTGCCGCCCACCTGCCCCGCCGGAGCGGCCGCCGACGCCCTGACCGCCACCGCCGAGGCCCAGCCGCCCGACGGCGCCCGGGTCGGCTTCGACGTGGTCGAGGCCGCCACCGGCTGGAACGCGCCCCCGACCGAGCCGTGGCTGCGGACCGCGCTCGACCACGCCTCGACCGAGCTGTGGGGGCGGCCGGCACGGTCGATCGGCGAGGGCGGCAGCATCCCGTTCATGGCCATGCTCGGCGAGCGGTTCCCCGACGCCCAGTTCCTCGTCACCGGCGTGCTCGGCCCCGGCTCGAACGCCCACGGGCCGAACGAGTTCCTCGACCTCGCCACCGGGCGTCGGGTCACCGCCACCGTCGCCCACGTGCTGGCCGCCCACGCCGACCGGGCCCGGTGCTGAGCGCCGCGCCGAGGCGGAACGGGTCGAACACGTGCGCGCTCGCACCATCCACCACGAACCCGCGCCCGGCCCCTACCGTCCGGCGATGGCCAGGCCGCGGCGCTACTCACGAGCACCGGGTGAGCACCCAGGTCCGGCTGCCCGAGTCGCTCCACCAGCGGCTGCACGACGAGGCCGGCCAGCGCGACGTGTCGGTCAACCTGCTCGTCACCCGAGCGGTCAGCGACTACCTCGCCCGGCTCCCCGACATCGCCGCGGTCACCGCCCCGGCCGTCGCCGCGCCCCCGGCGGCCGCGCCCGAGGAGCCGGCGTGACGACGCCCCGGCGACGGCGGACGCCCACCGCGACCCGCGCCTTCGGCACCGGCCGGCGCGAGGCCCACGACGCCTCGGGCTTCTACGACCGGTTCGAGGCACCGTCCATCTCCGCCGACGACGACGTCAAGCCGGCACCCGACCTGCACGGCGAGGAGCTGATCCACGGCGACGCCCGCGACATGGCCCAGCTCCCCGACCGCTGCGTCGCTCTGGTGGTCACCTCGCCGCCGTACTTCGCCGGCAAGGCCTACGAGGCCGACCTCACCGCCAACGACGTGCCGGGCACCTACGCCGAGTACCTCGACCTGCTCCGGGACGTGTTCGCCGAGTGCACCCGCGTGCTCGAGCCCGGTGGCCGCATCGCGGTGAACGTGGCCAACCTGGGCCGCAAGCCGTACCGGTCGCTCGCCGCCGACGTCATCCGCATCCTGCAGGACGACCACGGCCTGCTGCTCCGGGGGGAGATCGTCTGGCAGAAGGCCGACGGCGCCGGCGGCAACTGCGCGTGGGGATCGTTCGGCTCGCCGGTCAACCCGGTGCTGCGCGACCTCACCGAGCGGGTGATCGTGGCCTCCAAGGGCCGCTTCGACCGGGCCGTGCCGCCCCGCCACCGCCAGGCCCGGGGCCTCCCCCACCGGCCGACCATCACCAACGACGACTTCATGCAGTCGACCCTCGACCTGTGGCACCTGCCGACCGAGTCGGCCAGGCGGGTCGGCCACCCGGCGCCCTTCCCGGTCGAGCTGCCGGCCCGGCTCATCGACCTCTACACCTTCGAGGGCGACCTGGTCCTCGACCCCTTCCTCGGCGCCGGCACCACCGCGGTGGCGGCCAAGCAGCGCGGCCGTCGCTGGATCGGCTACGACCTCGACCCCGACTACCTGGCCATCGCCCGCGCGCGCGTCGCCGATGCCGTCGTCGACGACGACGGCGCCACGAGCGTCCCCTCCCGGGCGGCCACGCGCGGCAAGGCGGCGCAGGCCCTGGCCGAGGAGGTCCTGGCCGACGCCGGCTTCCGCATCGCCAAGGTCAAGCACCGCATCCCCCGGCTCGGCATCACCGTCGACGTGGTGGCCGTCGACGCCGACGACCAGCCGTGGTGGTTCGACGTCACCGGCGCCTTCACCACGCCCCGGGGCGGGTTGATCCGCACCGACACCCTCTGGAGGTGCCTCGGCCGGGCCGGGGTCATCGCCGCCAGGGGCGACGACCAGCCCCCGCTCGTGCTGCTCACCTCGTACCTGCCGCCGGCCCGCAGCGTCGGCGACCACGCCCTCCGCGCCCTGGTGCCCGCCCTCGGCCAGTCGCAGCCGCGCTGGCCGGTGCACGACGCGGTCGAGATGCTCGACGCAGCCGGGCAAGGGCGCCTCGCCGCCTACGCCGCCGGCGGCAGGGTCCACGAACGCCTGCCCGGCTTCTGGACCGACGCCGAGCTGCACGGCGGCACCTGACGTGTCGGCCGGTTCGCCGGCGGGGCCGACGTGGCGTCGCTGAGGACCCACGTCAGCGAGCTGGCCACCGCCGTCGGCACCCTCGGCCTCGACCTCACCGAGGCCCTCGCCCACCCGCCACCGCAGCTCGTCGGCGTCGACTTCCTCACCCTCATCGAGCTGCGGGACGCCCACGCCGCCGGCGAGCTGGGCGAGCTGTTCGCCGCCTCCTGGCGCAACGGCCGGGCCTTCCTCGAGGCGACCGACGGTCTGCGGGGCCGGCTGCCGGTGCGGGTCGAGTGGCGGGGGCCGCAGCGGCCGGTCGGTCGCGACCCGGTGCCGGCCGACCTGCGCATCGACCACGTCTTCCTGGTGTCGGTCAAGGAGCGGTCGAAGGTGCTGCACAACCTGTCGCCGAACGGGCTGTTCGGCGACGGCCGCGACCGCGGCAACTGGTACGCCGTGGTCGCGCCCGGCGAGCTGCAGGCCCTCTACGACGCCACGCGCGAGGTGGCGGCCGTCGACGACCTGCCCGACGCGGCGACCGAGCTCACCAAGGCCGAGGCCGGCCGCCTCACCGCCCCGCTCCCCGATCGCCGCTGGCCGGACGAGCTGGCGGGCCCGTACCGCGCCCTGGCCCGGGCGGTGTCGATCGCCAGCGCCGAGCGGTGGAACGAGCGCCTCGCCGACCCCGCCGCCCGGGAGCTGCAGCTCTGGCACCTGCTCCGCCTGGCGCCGGCGCCCTACTTCCTGCTCGGCGCTTCCCGGACCGACCGGCTGCGGCTGCGGGTCGACACCCCGTGGGACTGGCGGCAGCGGTGGCGGCTCGTGGCCCTCGACCTCGAGCCCGACCTCGACGCCGGCCAGCCCCAGGTCCGCTGGCGCGGCCACGTCGCGGCCGCCGCCGCGAACTGCGACGAGGAGCGGGTGGTCGAGGGCGTGGTCGAGATCCGCTGGTCCCACGGCCGCTTCGCCGGTGCCCCCGAGGCCAAGGTCCAGCTCCACACCCGCCACGAGGACGTGCCCGGCTACACCCCGCTCCGCTGACCGGCCGCCGCCCAGGGGCTACCCGAGCGCCGGCGCGTGGCGGGACAGGATGCGCTCGACGTCGACGCCGGCGGGCAACGAGCCGAGGGCGTGGCCCCAGTCGCGGTCGAGGCGGCTGCGGCAGAAGGCGTCGGCCACCGCCGGGTCGCCGTGGCGCACCAGCAGCGACCCCTGGAGCACCAGCGCCATGTCCTCGACCAGGCGCCGAGCCCGGCGCTCGACGTCGTCGAGGTCGGTCAGCTCCTTCTCCAGCCGGGCCACCGCCTCGTCGAGCCGGCGGTCGGCACCCGCCGCCTCGTGCACCTCGTCGAGGAAGGCGGTCAGCGCCTCGGGGCTGCGGCCCATGGCCCGGAGCACGTCGAGGCACATGACGTTGCCCGACCCCTCCCAGATGCCGTTCAGGGGGCTCTGCCGGAACAGGCGGGGCAGGACCGACTCCTCGACGTAGCCGTTGCCGCCGTGGCACTCGAGCGCCTCGGCGGCGTGCACCGGCGCCCGCTTGCAGACCCAGTACTTCACCACGGGCGTGGCCAGCCGCTGGAGCAGCCGCTCGTGCTCGAGCGGGGACCCCTCGGAGTCGCCCCGCGCCACCGCGTCGAACGCCCGAGCCAGCCGCAGCACCGTCACCGTGGCGGCCTCCGACTCGACGGCCAGATCGGCCAGCACCTGCTGCATGAGCGGCTGGTCGGCCAGGCGCCGGCCGAAGGCGGACCGGTGGGCGGTGTGGTGCAGGGCCTGGGCGGTGCCCAGCCGCAGCACCGCGGTCGAGCCGAGGATGCAGTCGAGGCGGGTGTGGTTGACCATCTCGATGATGGTCGGCACGCCCCGGCCCTCGTCGCCGACCCGCCAGCCGACGGTGCCGGACAGCTCGATCTCGCTCGAGGCGTTCGACCGGTCGCCGAGCTTGTCCTTCAACCGCTGGATGCGGAAGGGGTTGCGGCTGCCGTCGTCGAGCACCCGGGGCACGGCGAAGCAGGTCAGACCGCCGGGCGCCTGGGCCAGCACCAGGAACAGGTCGCTCATCGGCGCCGAGCAGAACCACTTGTGACCGGTGAGGAGGTACTCGGTGCCGGCCGGGCCGGACGCCGAGGGGGCCACCGGCTCCGCGCTCGTCCGGTTGGCCCGCACGTCGGAGCCGCCCTGCTTCTCGGTCATGCCCATGCCGGCGATGGCCGAGCGCTTGTCGGGGTCGTCGTCGCGCAGCAGGGGTGAGTAGCTGCGGGCGGTGAGCCTCGGCTCCCACCGCTCGGCCAGGTCGGGGGCGTGGCGCAGCGCCGGCACCACCGAGTAGGTCATCGAGATCGGGCAGGTGTGGCCGGCCTCGGCCTGGGACCAGACCACGAGTCCGGCGGCGCGGGCCACGTGGGCCCCCGGACGGGGATCGGCCCACGGGGCGCCGTGCAGGCCGGCCCCGGTCGCCACCTCCATGAGCCGGTGGTACCAGGGGTGGTACACGACCTCGTCGACCCGGTGGCCGAACCGGTCGTGGGTCCGCAGCTGCGGCGGGTTGGCGTTGGCGACCGTGCCCCACTCGATGGCCTCGGCGGACCCGGCGCGCCGTCCCAGCGCCGACAGGTCCGCCGCCGCCCAGCCCGCCCCCTCCCGCTCGACCGCCTCGACCAGCGCCCGGTCGGCCGAGAAGACGTCGTAGCCCTCGAGCGGCGGCGGCTGGTTGGTGACCTCGTGGGTGACGGCGGGACCGGGCGACGGGCTCATGGTGGTCAGGCTAGGAACCGGGCTGCGTACCATGCGCCGCATGTCGACCAGCGGCGGGACCCGGGCGATCGTCGCCGCCTTCCTCGCCAACCTGGGCATCGCGGTCGCCAAGTTCGCCGGCTTCCTCGTCACCGGCTCCAGCTCGATGCTGGCCGAGAGCATCCACTCCGTCGCCGACACCGGCAACCAGGGCCTGCTCCTCCTCGGCAACAAGCGGTCCCAGCGCGACGCCACCGCCGAGCACCCCTTCGGCTTCGGCCGGGAGCGGTACTTCTGGTCCTTCATCGTGGCGGTGGTGCTGTTCCTGCTCGGGGGCGTCTTCGCCCTGTTCGAGGGCTACGAGAAGGTCGTCCACCCCCACCAGATCGAGTCCGCCCCGGTGGCGCTGGTGATCCTGCTGGTCGCCATGGGGGCCGAGGGCATGTCGTTCCGCACCGCCATGCGGGAGTCCTCCGGCGACCGGCGGAGCCACTCGCTGCTCGGCTACATCCGCCGGTCGAAGAGCCCCGAGCTGCCGGTGGTGCTGCTCGAGGACTTCGCCGCCCTCACCGGCCTGGTGTGCGCCCTGACCGCCCTCGGCGCCGCGGTGATCACCGGCGACGGCCGCTGGGACGGCGTCGGCACGCTGGCCATCGGCACCCTGCTCGTCACCGTGGCCGGCCTCCTGGCGGTGGAGATGAAGAGCCTGCTGATCGGTGAGTCCGCCAGCCCCGACGTGCGGCGTCGCATCGTCGCGGCCCTCGAGGCCGACGAGCAGGTCGACCGGGTCATCCACCTGCGCACCGAGCACCTCGGACCCGAGGAGCTGCTGGTCGGCACCAAGGTCGCCTTCGCCCCCTCCCTCGACGCCGCCACCGTGGCCGCCGCCATCGACCGGGCCGAGGCCGCCATCCGCGCCGACGTCCCCGAGGCCCACCTCATCTACATCGAGCCGGACCTCGACCGTGCTCTGCTTCCCCGGGCGGGGCCCCAACCCGTGCTTCTTCCCCGGGCGGGGCCCCAACCCCGCCCTCCTCCGCCTGAGCGGCGCATGAATTGCGCCGCTCGCGGCCGTGCTGCCTCCCCGGGCGGGGCCCCAACCCCGCCCTCCTCCGCCTGAGCGGCGCATGAATTGCGCCGCTCGCGGCCGTGCTGCCTCCCCGGGCGGGGCCCCAACCCCGCCCTCCTCCGCCTGAGCGGCGCATGAATTGCGCCGCTCGCGGCCGTGCTGCCTCCCCGGGCGGGGCCCCGACCCCGAAAGCCGACTCAACAGGTCGACATTCGGGAAGCCCGCCCGTAGGGTGGCTGCAGCACACGCGACGACGAGAGGAACCTGCACCATGGCCATCCGACTGGGCGACGAGGCCCCGGACTTCACCGCCGACAGCACCGAGGGCGAGATCCACTTCCACGACTGGAAGGGCGACAGCTGGGCCGTGCTGTTCTCCCACCCCAAGGACTTCACGCCCGTCTGCACCACCGAGCTGGGTCGGGTCGCCGGCCTCAAGCCCGAGTTCGACAAGCGCGACGTGAAGGTGGTCGGGCTGTCGGTCGACCCCCTCGACAGCCACAACGACTGGGCGGGCGACATCGAGGACGTCACCGGCAACAAGCTCAACTTCCCGCTGCTCGCCGACCCGGACCACACGGTCGCCGACGCCTACGACATGATCCATCCGAACGCCAACGACACCCTGACCGTGCGCTCGGTGTTCGTGATCGACCCGAACAACAAGGTGAAGCTGACCCTCACCTACCCGGCCTCCACCGGCCGCAACTTCGACGAGCTGCTCCGGGTGATCGACAGCCTGCAGCTCACCGCCGGCCACCAGGTCGCCACCCCGGCGGACTGGGAGGAGGGTGACGACGTGATCGTGGCCCCCGCGGTGTCCGACGAGGACGCCAAGGCCAAGTACGGCAGCTTCGACGCCAAGAAGCCGTACCTGCGGACGGTCCCCCAGCCCAGCTGAGGTCCGCCTCCCGCCCTCGCCCGTCGCCACCGACCGCCGCACGCTGTGCGACGCCGGTGGCGACGGGCTAGACGGAGGGGCATCGCACCCGCGGAGCCCCGCCCGTCGACCACGGCCATCTCGCAGGGGTTGGCCAACCGGTGGCGCATCAACGTCGCCTACCGGGCCCAGGTGCGGCTGTACGAGCTGTCGGCGCTGCGCCGGCGCGACGGCCGGCTGAACCTCAAGCGGGCGCTGGCCGGCGTGGCCGTCGACGTCGGCGTGGCCACCGCCCTGCGCCGCTCGACGCGCCCGCTCGTCGGCGTGCGGCTCCTGGTCGACGCGCTCGACGCCGCCGTCTGGGGCCGCGACATCCCGAGCCCGCCCGAGACGCCGACGCTGGTCAGCGTGCCCTTGGCCCTCGAGGCCGGCGCCCGCTACGGCTGGGGCGGGCTGGTGGTGCCGGCGGCCAACTGGGCCGTCCTCGCCCTGGCCCGGCGCGGCACCGGTCGTCGCACCCCGGTGCAGACCATGGGCTGGCAGGTCGTGGCCGTCGGCGCCGCGTGGCTGCTCGACCGCTACGAGGCCGTGCAGCGGCGCACCACCGAGCAGCGGGCCCGCCAGGAGGCCGGGGCCCGGACGTCGTCGGCCTTCCTCGCCGGGCAGAACGAGGTCGCCATGGGCGCCGACACCGTCGTCGACGAGCTGGGCCGGGTCGAACACGTCCTCGCGTCGCTGTCCCCGGAGTCGCAGGCCGGCGGTACGGGCCGGGCGCTGGCGGCGTGGAAGGCGAGCCTGGCGGAGGCCACGGTCGTCGACACCATCTACCTGGGGACCCTGCTGACGCGGTGGGAGCGGGCCCGCCGCGGCCCCGACCTCTCCGCCGACGTGGTGCTCGACCTGCCCCCCGGTCTCGGGACCACCGTGCTGTCGTCGGGGCAGGCCGCCTGGCTGACCCAGGCCCTCGACGCCCTCGGGCTCCGGGGGCGGGTCCCCCTGTCGATGCCCACCGGTGACCGCCGGGTGCCAGGCGACGCCGTCGAGCTGCGGATCGGCGGGCGCCGGATCGTGATCCCCGCCGACGAGGGCGGACCGCGACGCCCCGTCGACCCCCGGCCGGTGGTGCTGGTCGGCGGCTTCTGGTGGGCGTTGTCGTCGATGAGCGCCTCCCACGGCCACGTCCCGCTGCGCCGCGCCCTGCCGCCGGCGTCGCTGTCGGTGGCGCTGGCCGCCTGGGCCCGCAGCCGGCTCGACCGCCAGGAGACCTCCGACCACCGGGTGCTGCTCGCCGCCCTGGTCACCGCCGGGATCCAGGCGGTGACGATCTCCCGCGGCCAGCGCGAGCTCTACAACTCCGACGGCTTCCGCCAGCTCCCGATCCAGCTCAGCCTGGCCGCACCGGCCATGTACCTGGCGGTCAGCACCCCGCCGTCGACGCCCGCCGAGCGCATCGAGGCCACCTCGCTCGCCGCCGCGGTGATCGCCGCCGGGCTGGCGGCGGCCCGGCCCCCGCGACCTCGGCGCGACGTGCTGTCGGCCATGACCTGGCCCATCGCGGCGTACGAGGCGGTGCACAGCATCACCGGCGGTCTCGATCGGGCCAACGAGTCCCGGCGTGACGAGCTGGTGCAGCTCAGCCGGACCGAGGTCGAGCGGGCATGGCTGGCGGGGCGCAACTCGGTGCTCGACCTGGTCGAGTCCTCGTGGCGGACGGCCTGCGAACGGCTGGCCGAGGGCCGCTCGGGCGAACACCCGTGGCTCGACGAGGAGATGGCGGCCGAGCTGACCCGGCGGCTCGACAGCGCCAAAGGGCAGCTCGACGCCCTCCGCTGGGCCGAGAGCTGAGGTCGGTCGCTACCGCGGGAGCTTGCTCCGGGTCGCCCACTGCACGAACCGATCGATCTGGGGGAACGACGGCGCGTCCTGGTCGCGCTCGGGGGTCGTGCCGTCGGCGTTCACCGTGGTCAGCTTGGCGGACCGGTTGAAGGTGGCCCGCAGGCGGGTGCGGGCCCGGCTGCGGCCGCCGGCGGCGCCGTGGGCCAGGTCGAGCCGACCGGCCGCCCGCACGCCCTCGTTCACCGACGCCCGGTCGGTGATGCCGAGGCGCCACAGGGCCTCGGGGTCGAGCGGCTCGGGCACCGCCGCCTTGGACCGCTCGGGGTGCAGGACGATCTCGCACAGCCGCTCGCGCTGCTGGAGCTGGCTGCGGTGGTACAGCAGGTCGGCCCGCGCCTCGCGCATGCGGTGGCGCACGGCGTCGTCGAAGAAGTGGCCGGTCACCACGATCACCATGGTCTCCTCCGGCCCTCGCGCCGCCCGGATGCGCTCGACCACCTGGACCCCGGGGAACTGGTCGTAGGGCTGGCGCTCGTCGGCGGCGTCGACCAGGGCCACGTCGACCTCGTGCCAGCGCCGGTCGGGCTGGAGGGCCTCGTCATGGGTGAGGACGGCGACGACCTCGATCTCGTCGCACCCGGAGAGGATGGCCTCGACGCCGGCGCGGGTGATGTCGTCGTCGTCGACCACTGCGACTCGCAAGCCCACTCCCCCTTCCTACCTGGCGACGGCGGGAATGGGAAGAGCCGGGGCCCCGCGGACCCCGGCCCTTCGGTTCACCCAGGTTCTGCGACGAAACCCGGATGGCGATTCCGCCGTTCCACCCCCCACGGGCAACTCTGCTCGTCGGCGTCGCGCGAGTACGACCGGAGGAACGCACGTCGCCGCGATCCGCTCCGGGAGCGCCGCCGGCGGGGGCGTAGGCTGCGGCGGGACGAGGGGACCCGTGGGGCCGGTTCTGATCCCCATGACCGGGGCTCGACCCGTCGAGACGGGCCCGGCTCGGCCGGCCGACGGCGTCCGGACGGCGGGTCGGGGCGGAATGCGGCATATCTCCATGGTGACGAAGCGTGCCGATGGCGCTAATTTGACCACGGAGAGAGAGGGGAGCCCAGCAGATGACAGCGCCTGACGGCCCGGGTTCGCCCGACGAGCCCTACCGCACGCCCCGATGGATCCTGTGGGTCGTCGGCGTGGTCTCGGTCGCCGCCATCGTCGCCGCCTTCGCCCTGGGCCCCGGCGGGAGCGACGCCACGTCGTCGTCCTCGACCACCACGCCGGTCCCGGGCACCGACGGCGGGTCGTCCGCCGGCACCTCGTCCGACCGCTCCACCACCACGACCAGCCCCACCACGACCACCTCCTCGACCACCGCTCCCCCGTCCACGACCGCGCCGCCGACCACCGCGCCGTCGACCACGTCACCGCCGACCACCGCACCGCCGACCACGTCACCGCCGACCACCGCCCCGCAGGCGTCGCCCGGTCAGGTGCGGGTCGCGTCTTGCCGGATCGAGGGCGACCAGGTGATCGCCACCGGGTCGGTCACCAACCCCGGTGCGACCGCCGCCCGGTTCCGGGCCTCGGTCGTGGCGGTCGACGCCTCGGGCCGGGTGGTCGTCGGGCTGAGCGCGGACACCGGCACGGTGGCTCCGGGGGCCACCGTGCCCTTCACGGCCCGCGCCGGCGTCGCCCCCGGTCGGGCCGACCTGGTCAGCAGCTGCCGCTCGGCCGGCGCACCGGTCCTCTAGGCCCCGCCGACCTCGGCACCGGGCCCGCGACCGGCGGGTCGGTCCGCGGCGGCGACCGGCCGGGCGCCGGTCAGGCCAGGACGGCGGGGGCGGCACCCCGCAGCACCGTCTCGAACGCCGTCGACCACCCGACGGCCTCGATGCCGAGCTGTCGGCGGAGCCGGTCGATCTCGGCGCCGGTCGAGCCCGCCCGACCGAGGCGGTCACCGACGGTGTCGCACACCAGGTCGACGGCCAGCCGGACGACGAGCTGGGCGACCCGGTCCTGGGTGGCGTCGACCCGCTCCCGGGCCCGTTCGCCCCACTCGCAGGCGTCGTCGCCGTCGACCCCGGCTCGGATGAGGGCGACGGCCACCTCGGCCATGGCGAGGTCGAGGTAGGTCGCCCGGGAGCTGTCGAAGGTCGCCCGGGCGATCGCCTCGGCCTCCTCGACCCGGCCGCTGGCGGCCAGCACCAGCGCGCACGGCCCGCCGGACTCGGGCGACTCGACCGGGTCGGCCGGCGGCTCGCCCTCCCCCATACCGAGGGCCCCGGCGGCTCGCTGGCGGTCCCCGGACTGCAGGGCCACCATGCCGCGGGCCAGCCGGAGGGTCGTCACGTTGAGCTGGGCGGCAGCCTCGTCGGCACCGACGTCGAGGTCCCGCGCCCACCGCCGGCCGGCGGCGGCGTCGCCGATCTGCACCGCGATGATGATCTTGATGGCCGTGATCATGTGGGCCGCCTCGGCGCCCTGCAGCTCGGCCAGGAGCTGGCCGAACCGGTCGAGCAGCTCGACCCCCTCGTCGACCCGGCCGGCCATCACCATCGCCCGACCGCAGGCGCCGACCGCCTGCGACAGGCCGTAGCCGTCCCGCAGGCCCTCGAACACGGCGACCGCCTGCTCGCCGAGGTCGACCGCCTCGTCGGTGCGCCCCGCCCACAGCCGCAGGCTGGCGAGCAGCGTGGTCATGATGCCGATCGCCCACTTGTCGTCGCGCTCGCGGGCGTCGTCCAGGATCGGCACGGCGATGGCCTCGGCGTCCTCGACGCGGCCCTGCTGCATGCGCACGAACCCGAGCAGCCCGAGCGCCCACGACCGGCCGACGTTGTCGCCGACCTCGGTGAAGGCGGCCACCGCCTTCTGCAGCCGCTGGTCGGCCTCGTCGAGCTGCCCCTGGACGAAGGCGATCCACGCCAGGTTCTGCAACGCCCACCCCTGGCCCTGGCGATCGGCGAGCGCCTGGAACACGTGCTGGGCCGAGCGCACCGACGTCTCGGCGGCGGGCAGGTCGCCGGAGAACAGCTGGGTCATGCCGAGCAGGCGGAGCGCCTCGGCCAACCCGGCGTCGTCGCCGAGCCGCTGGAAGCGGGCCACTGCGTCGCCCAAGAGCTCGAGGGCGTCGGTCAGCCGGCCCGCCTTCTGGGCGATCTCGCCCAGCCGCACCACTGCGCAGGCCTCCTGCACCTCGTCGCCGGCCTCGGCGGCGTCGGCCCGGACCCGGCGGGCGTCGAGCTCGGCACCCTCGAGGTCCCACGCGCCGGTCCGCGCCGACGCCCGCCCCAGGAGCAGGGCGCATCGCTCGCCGTCGGGGTCCTCGCCGACCAGGTCGATGGCCTGGCTGAACAGCCGGTCGGCGAGCGGCAGCGCCTCGGACTCGGAGGCGCGGGCGGCCGCCTTGCCCAGCCAGTGCAGCGCCCGCGTGCGCAGGTCGTCGCCGATGCGGCCCTCGAGCTCGCCCGTGAGCTGGGCGGCCACCCCGTAGTGGTTGGCCAACCGGTCGATGGTGTTGTCGGAGGGGTGGGACCCCATGTGCGACTCGATGTAGCGGGCGATGCCCTCGTGGCGCTTGGCCCGGTCGGTCTTGGTCAGCGTGCCGTAGGCGACCTCGCGGACGAGGTCGGAGCGGAACGACCAGTGGTCGAGGTCGAGCTCGAACAGGTCGTCGGCGACGAGCGAGCCGAGCACCCGGTCGACGTCGACCTGCTGGTGCATCTCGGTGGCCATGGTCTGCAGGTCGCGCACCTCGCCGCGGGGGCCGAGCACGGCCGCGTCCTGCAGGATCGTGCGCTGGTCGACCGACAGCCCGTCGAGCCGGGCCGCCACCAGCCCCCGGAGGGTGTCGGGCAGGATCGGCATCGAGGTGGCGCCCTCGTCGGTGGCGTCGGCCATCAGCGACACCAGCTCCTCGATGAAGAACGGGTTGCCGCCGCTGCGCTCGAGCATGACCCGGGCCAGCTCCGGGGTCGGCTCGTGACCGAGCAGGGCGGTGAGCAGGTCGGCGGCCGCCTCCGGCCCGAGCGGATCGAGGTAGAGGCGGACGGCGTTGTACCGGCCCGGCTTGGGCGACCACCGGTCGAGCAGCTGCTCGCGGGCGGTGCCGAGCAGGGTGACCGGCGACCGTCCGAGCCGGTCGAGCAGCGTGTCGGTCAGCTCGAGCACCACGTCGTCGGCCCAGTGCAGGTCCGAGAAGACGATGAGGATGGGGAACTGGCGGGCGAACCCCTCGATGTAGGCGACGAGGGAGCGGATCGCCTCGTCCCGGGCGTTGGCCGGGTCGACGTCGACCAGGGCCTGCTCGAACTCCATCAGGTGCAGCAGGCCGGTGACGACGCGCTCGCGCTCCTCGGCGTCGGCGGTGTCGCCGAGGGCGGTGAGGACCCGCTCCCGGGTCCGGGCCCGGGCCGCCTCGAACTGGTCGCCGGCCTCGACCCAGCAGCTGCGACGGATGGCCTCGGCCACCGGCCACCAGGCGTTGGCCTCGCCGTAGGGCAGGCACCGGCCCTCGAGCACCGCCCCGCCCTCGGCCACGGTGCGGGCGGCCAGCTCGCTGGCCAGGCGCGTCTTGCCCAGCCCGGCGTCGCCGACCAGCAGGATCGACGTGGCCCGGCGGTTGGTCATGGACGACTGGAGCGCACCTTCGAGCAGCCCGATCTCCCGGTCGCGCCCGACCAGCGGGACCGAGTACTGGCGCGGGCGGGACCCCGGCGGCGCCAGCGTGCCGGTCGCCGCCCAGACCTCGACCGGCGCCTCCCGGCCCTTGGCCTGCAGCGGCGGGCGGGCCTCGAAGTCGATGACCTGCTGGGTGACGGCGTGGGTCGAGCCGCCGACCAGGACCTCGCCCGGTTGGGCGGCGGTCTGGAGGCGCGACGCCGTGTTCACCACGTCGCCCATGGCCGTGTAGTCGCCGCCGGCCCGGAGGGCGCCGACCAGGACCTCGCCGGTGGTGACCCCGATGCGCATGCGCAGCTCGGCGCCGGCCACCTCGCTCACGAAGCCGGCCAGGGTCTGCTGCATGCGCAGCGCCGCCCGCACCCCGCGCTCGGCGTCGTCCTCGTGGGCCACCGGGGCGCCGAACAGGGCGACGATGGCGTCGCCGATCACCTTGTCGACGGTGCCCCCGAAGGCGGTGATGTCGGTGGCCAGCCGGGCGAAGCACCGGTCGACCAGGTTCTTCACGGTCTCGGGGTCCCGGGTCTCCGACAGGGAGGTGAAGCCGACCAGGTCGCCGAACAGCACGGTGACCACCCGGCGCTCGTCGCTCAGGTGGCGGATCTCGCTGCCGCAGTTGGAGCAGAACCGCGCCGAGGCCTCGGCCTGGGCACCGCAGGTCGGGCAGCTCACGCTGCCAGCTTACGGACGGGTCGCGCGCATCCGTGAGGCCGTTCCGCGCACCGGCGAGGCCATAGGGTCGGCGGATGCTGCGGGCCGCGGTCAAGAGCCTGCTCGGCCACAAGCTCCGGCTGGCGACGACGGCCCTCGCGGTGCTGCTCGGCGTCGGTTTCATGTCCGCCTCCCTGGTGCTCACCGACTCGGTCACCAAGGCGTTCGACTCGCTGTTCGTCGACCTCACCCGCAACGTCGACGCGGTCGTCCAGGCCCGGGCGGCCTTCGACACCCAGCGAGGCATCGGCGGCGCGCTGCAGCCCGTGCCGGCGTCGACCCTCGCCACGGTGCGGGGCGTGCCCGGGGTGCGGGCGGCGGAGGGCAACGTGGTCGGGGTGGCCCTGCTCCTCGACGGCAGGGGGAAGCTGACGGCCAACCCGCAGTTCGGCGGGACCGCCGGGCTCAACTGGCAGGAGACGCCGGCGTTCAACCACTTCGACCTGGTCGACGGGCGGGCCCCGCGCGGCGGCGACGAGGTGGTCATCGACAAGGCCACCGCCGACCGCACCGGGCTCGGCGTCGGCGACCGCACCACCCTGCTCCGCTTCACCCTCCTCGGCGGCCCCCCCGGCGGGGCCCAGACCGGCGACGGCGGCCCGACCGGCGACGCGCCGACGGTGCCGGTGCGGGTCGTCGGGGTGGCCCGGTTCGAGGGCAACGACGACTTCGGCGGCTTCGGGTTCGTCGCCATGCAGACCGCCGACGCCGAGCGGAACTTCCTCGCCGCCGGCCAGCTCACCAACATCACGGTGCAGGCCGACCCGGGCGTGAGCCAGACCCGGCTGGTGGCCGCCCTCCGCTCCCGGCTGCCCGACTCCGTCGAGGTGCTGACCGGCGCCCGCTACACCGCGGAGCAGCAGCAGAACGTCCAGGGAGCGATCAAGGTCCTGACCCAGGTGTTCGTCGCCTTCGCCCTGCTGTCGCTGCTCGCCGCCGTCTTCCTCATCTACAACACGTTCTCGATCATCGTGGCCCAGCGCACCCGCGAGCTGGCGCTGCTCCGGGCGCTGGGCGCCAGCCGCCGGCAGGTGACCGGATCGGTGCTGGTCGAGTCGGTGGCGGTCGGGTTGGCCGGCTCGGTCGCCGGCCTGGTGGGCGGCATCGGCCTGGCGGTGGCCCTGAAGTCGGTCTTCGCCAACGTCGGCGCCGGGTTGCCCGCCAGCCCGAACGTGGTGGAGCCCCGCACCGTCGTCGTCGCCCTGGCGGTGGGGCTGGTGGTCACGGTGGTCTCGGCTGTGGTCCCCGCTCGCCAGGCGGCCCGGGTGCCCCCGGTGGCCGCCATGCGCGACGTGGCCATCGACGAGGCCGACCAGTCCCGGTCCCGGCGCGCCGTCGGGGTGGTGCTGGTCGCGCTCGCCGTCGTCGCCCTGGTCGTGGGGGCCGCCACCGCCACCCTGGCGGTGTCGGGCACCGGCGGCGGGCTGCTGCTCGTCGGGTTGATCGTGCTGGGTCCGGTGCTGGCGCCGCGGGTCGGCAGGGGCGTCGGCTGGGTCATGGCCAGGTCGGGCACCGCCGGCCACCTGGCCCGGGAGAACGCGGTCCGCAACCCCCGCCGGACGGCGGCGACCTCGACCGTCCTGGTCATCAGCCTCACCCTGATCGCCACCCTGCTGGTGCTGGTGGCGTCGTTCCTCGGCACCATCGGCGACACCTTCCGGGCCCGCTTCGACGGCCAGTTCGTGCTCGACTCGCAGTCCTTCGGCGGTGGGGGCGGCGTCAGCCCCGCGCTGGCGTCACGGGTGGCGGCGCTGCCCCAGGTCGACGTCGTCTCGGGCGTGCGGACGGGCCAGGCCCAGGTGTTCGGCCACGTGGAGCGGGTCGCCTTCGTCGACCCGGCGACCATCGAGCGGATCGTCGACGTCGGTCCCACGCAGGGGACGCTGCGCACCCTCGGCGCCGACGGCCTGGCGGTCAACCCGGACATCGCCAAGGCCCACGACCTCCACGTGGGCGACAAGGTGCCGGTGCGATGGGCCAGCGGCCAGGTCGTCGAGACGACGGTCGTGGCGATCTACACCAACGCCTCGTCGATCACCCAGAACCAGGACCCGTTCCTCATGGGGATCCCCGCCGCCGAGCGCTACCTGCCCAACACCGCCGGCGACGTCCGGGTGCTCGTCCGCGACCGGCCCGGCGTGCCGGACGCCGAGGCCCGGGCCGCCATCGAGCGGATCACCCAGGCGGACTTCCCGCAGGTGAAGGTGCTCGACACCCAGCAGGTCACCGACCAGGCGACCAAGAACTTCGACCAGTTCCTCGGGTTCTTCCTGCTGCTGCTCGGGCTGACGGTGGTGATCGGCCTGCTCGGGATCGTGAACACCATGCTGCTGTCGATCCACGAGCGGACGCGGGAGCTGGGGCTGCTGCGGGCCGTCGGCATGACCCGCCGGCAGCTCGGCGCCTCGATCTCGATGGAGTCGGTGATCATCGCCCTGCTCGGCACGCTGCTCGGCATCGTGGCCGGCATCGCCCTGGCCACCTCGATCATGTCGGCGGCCCGCGACGACCTGATGGGCGCCCGGGTCGTGGTCCCGTGGGGGCGGCTGGCGTTCGCGCTGGCGTTGACGGTGGTCGCCGGCGTGCTGGCCGCCGCCTGGCCCGCCCGCCGCGCCGTCAAGCTCGACGTCCTCGACGCCATCGGCACCGAGTAGGTGGCGTGGCGGCTGCTCGTACTGGCGGCGCGAAGGGCGGCCGCGTGCGAAGTCGTACCGCGACCTCCATCGGTGCACGACGATCGTCGATTCGACGACGGATGCAGGCCGGGCGGCCGGCTGCTCGCCGTGTCCGTCGAGGTGGACGAGGCGGTGGGCGGCGATGCGCCCGTCGACCAGGTCGAGGGTGCCGAAGGTCCGGGTCGGGGCCCGTCGGCGTTGGGTCGGGCTGCCCGGGTTGAAGAGCAGCGGACCGGCGCCGTCGGCCCGCTCGTCGACCGGCTGGTGGGAGTGGCCGAACACCACCACGTCGGCGTCGGGGAACCACCTGCGCAGGCGGTTCGGGCGGCCCTTGGTCGTCCCGCTGTCGTGCACCATGGCCACCGCGCACGCCGTCGATGCTCGAGCTCGACCCGATCGGGCAGCTCGTCCTCGAGGCCCCGGTCGTTGTTGCCGAGCACGGCGTGGACCGGGGCCAGCTCGCCGAGCGTCGCCAACAGCTCCCGACCGGTGACGTCGCCGGCGTGCAGGACCACGTCGGCCTCGGCCGCCGCGTCGAGCACCCGGGCGTCGAGGGTGCGGTCGACGCCGTCGGGGAGGTGGGTGTCGGCCAGGACCAGGACCCGCATCTCGCCAGTCTGGCGGCCGGCGGCGCCGGTCCCTGCGGCACGCGTCGCCGACGTCCCGGGTTGCGAACACGCGTTCGCTGCTGTTCGATGGGAGTCGCGACCTCTGCGGTCACCATCGAGGAGGGATCACGCCCCATGAGCGACCGGACCACCGCCTCCACCACCGACGCCCCGGCCACCGGCGACGACCCGAGCGCCGTGAAGGACCCCGAGGAGTGGGTCACCGGCGACGAGGCCATGACCGGCGCCCAGGCGTCCTACCTCGAGACGCTCTCCCGGGAGGCGGGCGAGGAGCTCGACCCGAACCTCACCAAGGCCGAGGCCTCCGAGCGCATCGACGCCCTCCAGCAGGAGACCGGCCGAGGGGCCTGACCCTCGCCCGGAAGCTGTCACCCCCCGTCGGTATCATCGGATGCATGTTCGATGTCGACGGCGCCAGCGACGAGGAGCTCTTCCGCGCAGCGCTGGCCGGTGAGGCCGCCCGGCGACGGCACGACGCGGAGCAGGCCCGGCTCCTCGCCGAGCTCGAGCGGCGGGGTGCCTGCGACCTCGAGTTCGGCCAGGCCACCGGGTCGTGGCTGGCCGCCCGCACCGACCTGCCGGTCGGCCAGTGCCGCTACCGGGTGAAGGTCGCCGCCAAGCTGCGGGCGCACCTGCCCGAGGTGCTCGGCGCCCTCGACGACGGCCGCATCTCCTGGGACCACGTGCGGGTGATCCACGAGGCGGCCAACCCCCGGATCATCGATGCCATCGCCGAGCTGCAGCAGCCCATCATCGAGGCCGCCCAGGGCCTGGTGTTCGCCCGCTGGGCGGGCCAGGTCCGGGCGCTCGCCGAGCTGCTCGACCAGGACGGGGGCCACGACCCCCGCCGCGACCAGGCGGTCGAGCTGTACACGTCACCCACCATCGGCGGCCTCACGCTGCTGTTCGGCAGCCTGTCCGACGACCTCACCCCGACCGTGGTCACCGAGCTCGAGCGGATCACCGACCAGCTGTTCCGCCAGGCGAGCCGTGACCACGACGCCACCCCGGAGCTGCCGATCCCGAGCCGGGCCGAGCTGCGAGCCCGGGCCCTCGCGGAGATCTGCCGGCGATCGGGCGCCCGCGACCGGGCCGACACCGCCCCGCCCCGACCCGAGGTGGTGGTGCTCATCGATGCCGAGTCCGGCGACGCGACCACGCCCGACGGGGCGAAGGTGCGGCCGGACACCCTCCGGGGCCTGGTGCCCTCGGCGGTCTGGCGGGCCATGTGGCTCGACGAGCAGCGCATCCCCCTCGACCTCGGCCGGTCCCAGCGCACCGTCAGCCCCCACCAGCGGCTGGCCCTCGGCGTGCGCGACGGCGGGTGCGCCTTCCCCGGCTGCGACGCCCCCGCCCACTGGTGCGACGGCCACCACGTCGACGAGTGGACCGCCGACCTCGGGCCGACCGACCTCGAGAACCTCGCCCTCCTGTGCCGCCACCACCACGGGGTCACCCACCGATCCGGGTGGTCGATGCGGGCCGACCCCGAACGCAGTGGCGCCTTCACCTGGACCACGCCGCAGGGCCGCACGCTGCACAGCCAGCGCCAGGGTCAGCAACGACGAGCGCCCGAGCGATGGCACCCCGACCGGCCGGGAGCCGACCGACCCGAACCCGAGCGACCACTCGTGCCCTCGGGGGCCTGACCGAGGGGCATCGGGATGCACAGGGGTTGACGTTCCGTGCCGGCGCTGGCACCCTTGGCGACGATGTTGCGTCTGGCCGCCGACCTCCTCCTGCTCATGTAGGCACGTACCGCCAAGAGGTACGTGCCGAAGCTCCTGCGCCTCCGGGCCAGGAGCTTCTCTCGTTTTCCGCCCCGTTCACCGCGACCGCGATCAGCCGATAGGAACCTGCCATGCCCCCCCAGCCAGCTCAGCCGAAGCGGATGCCGTTCGAGAAGTACCGCCCCTTCGTGCCGATGACCGTCGAGCACCGGACCTGGCCGGACCAGCAGCTCACCAAGGCACCGATCTGGTCGGCGGTCGACCTGCGCGACGGCAACCAGGCGCTGATCGACCCCATGGACATCGAGCGCAAGCGCCGCATGTTCGAGACCCTCGTGGGCATGGGCTACAAGGAGATCGAGGTCGGCTTCCCCTCGGCCAGCCAGCCCGACTTCGACTTCGTGCGGGTGCTGATCGAGGAGGACCTGGTCCCCGACGACGTCACCATCCAGGTCCTGACCCAGTGCCGTGACGACCTGATCGAGCGCACCTACGAGAGCCTGGTCGGCGCCCACCACGCCATCGTCCACTTCTACAACTCGACCTCGGTGCTGCAGCGCCGCGTCGTGTTCGGCCTCGACAAGGACGGCATCACCGACATCGCGGTCAACGCCGCCAAGCTGTGCCGCAAGCTCGAGGACCGCCTGCCCGGCACCGAGGTGCGCTACGAGTACTCGCCCGAGAGCTACACGGGCACCGAGACGGAGTACGCGGTCGAGATCTGCGACGCCGTCGCCCAGATCATCGAGCCCTCACCGGACCGGCGGCTGATCATGAACCTGCCGGCCACGGTCGAGATGTACTCGCCCAACGTCTACGCCGACACCATCGAGTGGTTCCTGCGCAACCTGCCGAACCGCGAGTCGATCATCCTGTCGCTGCACCCCCACAACGACCGGGGCTGCGCGGTGGCGGCCGCCGAGCTGGGCCAGCTGGCCGGCGCCGACCGGGTCGAGGGCTGCCTGTTCGGCAACGGCGAGCGCACCGGCAACGTCGACCTGGTCACCCTCGCGCTGAACCTGTTCAGCCAGGGCGTCGACCCCGAGGTCGACATCAGCGACATCGACGCCGTCCGCCGGACCGCCGAGTACTGCAACCGCCTGCCGGTGCACGAGCGGCACCCCTACGCCGGGGACCTCGTCTACACCGCCTTCTCCGGCTCCCACCAGGACGCCATCAAGAAGGGGCTGGCCGCCCTCTCCGACGACTACGAGCAGTGGGAGGTCCCGTACCTGCCCATCGACCCGTCGCACGTCGGCCGCACCTACGAGGCGGTCATCCGGGTCAACAGCCAGTCGGGCAAGGCGGGCGTGGCCTACATCATGGAGGCCGAGCACGGCTTCTCCCTGCCCCGCAAGCTGCAGATCGAGTTCAGCCGCACCATCCAGACCACCACCGAGGACTCGGGCACCGAGATCAGCCCGGCCGACATGTGGGACGCCTTCCAGTCGAGCTACCTGCCCGACGACCCCCGCTTCACGCTGCGGTCCCACGAGCTGGTGACCGGCCGGGAGAAGGAGGCGTCGATCACCGCCCAGGTCACCTTCGACGGCGAGCCCCACACCGTGGTCGGCAAGGGCAACGGCCCGATCTCCGCCTTCGTCAACGGGCTCAACGACGAGTTCGGCCTGGACCTCGACGTGGTCGACTACCACGAGCACTCCCAGGGCTCGGGCTCCACCGCCACCGCGGTCGCCTACGTCGAGACGCTCGACGCCGACGGCAACCACCGCTGGGGCGTGGGCACCCACCCCGACATCGTCACCGCCTCGCTGCACGCCCTGCTCAGCGCCGCCGGCCGCCAGCTCGCCGTCGACGGGGAGTGACCAGCGCGGCGCGGCGGGCGCCGACGGTGCGCGCCCCCGGCGGCATGGTGTCGAGCGCCGACCAGCTGGCGACCCAGGCCGGCATGGCGGTGCTGGCGCGGGGCGGCAGCGCGGTCGACGCCGCCATCGCCGCCAACGCCGCGCTGGCCGTCACCCACCCGCACATGTGCGGGCCCGGCGGCGACCTGTTCGCCCTCGTCCACGACCCGACCACCGGTGCCGTCACCTGCCTCGACGCCGCCGGCGCGGCCGGGTCGGGGGCCGACCTCGACCGGCTGCGCGCCGAGGGACGCACCCGGATCCCGCTGACCGGCGACCTGCGGGCCGCCACCGTCCCCGGCTGCGTCGACGGCTGGGCGGCGTTGCATGGCCGCCACGGCCGCCTCCCGCTGGCGGACGTCCTGGCCCCGGCGGTGGGGCTGGCCGAGGGCGGGTTCCCCGCATCGCCGCTGCTGGCGCTGCTGCTGTCGGTGATGCCGCAGCGGGCCGACGACGACCTGGCCGAGCCGACCCCGACGGCCGGCCAGCGGCTGCGCTCGCCGTCGCTCGGCGCCACCCTGTCGGCCATCGGCGCCGGCGGACGGGACGCCTTCTACGGCGGAAGGGCCGGGGTGACCCTCACGGGCCTCGGCGGTGACGTGACCGCGGGCGACCTCGAGGCGAGCCACGCCCGGTGGGTCGACCCGATCTCCGTCGAGGTCTGGGGCCACCGGGTCTGGACGGTGCCTCCCCCCTCGCAGGGCTACCTGACCCTCGGCGGCGCCGGCATCGCCGCCCGGCTCGGGCTGGCACCGGACGGGGGGCCCGGACCGGACGATCCGGCCTGGCCGCACCTGCTGACCTCGGCGGTCGGCGCCATCGGCCGCCACCGCCCGTCCGACCTCCACGACGGTGCCGACCCGGCGACGCTGCTCGACCCCGACCGGCTCGACGCCCTCGCCGCGTCCGTCGACCTCGACTCGGCGAGCTCGCTGCCACCGGCCGCGCACGGCGACACGACCTACCTGTGCGCGGTCGACGCCGACGGCCTGGCGGTCAGCCTCATCCAGTCGCTGGCCGGGCCGTTCGGCTGCCAGCTCGCGGTGCCCGGCACCGGCGTGTGGCTCCAGAACCGGGGCATCGGCTTCTCGCTCGACCCCGACCACCCGGCGGCCTACGGGCCGGGCCGTCGGCCGCCGCACACCCTGTCACCCGCGCTGGTCACCGGTGCCGCCGGCGACTGCCGGGCGGTGCTCGGCACCCAGGGGGGCGACGCGCAGCCGTTCGTGGTGCTGCAGCTGCTCGCCCGACTGCTGACCGCGGGGCACCGCCCCGGCGAGGTGCTGTCGGGGCCGAGGGCGCTGCCCCACAACCCGACCGGGGTCGGCTTCGACCTGTGGGACGCGCCCGACGACCACGTCCTGCGCATCGAGGCGGACGGCGCCCCGTCCTGGGCGGCGGGGCTCGGCGACCTCGGCTACCGGGTCGAGGTGGCCGATCCCTCCGACGGGGTCAGCTTCGGCCACGCCCACCTGATCGAGCGGCTGGCCGACGGCCAGCGGGCGGCCGCCGCCGATCCCCGTACCGGGGTGGGCAGCGCCGCCGGGCTGTGACGCTGCGCCGTGACGGCGGTGGCCGACGCCGGTCAGTCGTCGTCGGTGGCGGTGGGGACGTCGCCGGCGTCCTTGACCGTCTCGAGGATGATCCTCGGGCCCCGGTCCCAGGTGAGGTAGTTCCACGCCCAGCCGATCAGCACCGACAGCCGGTTCCGGAACCCGACCAGGAAGATCAGGTGCAGGCCGAGCCAGGCGAACCAGGCCGGTGAGCCCCGCAGGTTGACGCCGAGGGGCAGCTCCGCGACCGCCGCCCGGCGGCCGATGGTCGCCATCGTGCCCTTGTCGGTGTAGTGGAACGGCCGGCTCGGGCGTCCGGCGAGATCGGCGCGGAGCTGGGCGGCGGCGTGACGGCCCGACTGCATGGCCACCGGGGCGAGCTGGGGCAGGACGCCGTCGGCCCCCTGGATGGCGGCGATGTCGCCGACCGCGAACGCCTCCGGGCGGCCGACGACCCGCAGGTCGGCGTCGACCTCGACGCGCCCGCCCTTGGCCTGGACGAGCCCGAGGGCCTCGACCAGCGGGTTGGCCTTGACCCCGGCGGCCCACACCAGCGTGTGGGCCGGCAGCACCTCGCCGGACTCGAAGGTGACCGAACGCCCGTCGACCGACGCGACCTTCTCGCCGAGGCGGAGCTCGACCCCGCGCTGGCGCAGGGAGTCGGCGGCGTGGCGGCGGGACACGGGCTTGAAGGTGGCCAGCACCTCGTCGACCATCTCGACCAGCACGACCCGTGACCGGCCGGTGTCGAGGTCGTGGTAGTCGCGGCGGAACACGTGGCTGAACAGCTCGGCGAGGGCGCCGGCCACCTCGACGCCGGTCGGGCCGCCGCCGGCGACCACCACCGTGAGGGCGCCGTCGTCGACGAGCGACGGGTCGGCGTCGGCCGCCTCGAACCGTCCCACCACGTGGTTGCGGAGGCGCACGGCGTCGGCCAGCTGGTACAGCGGGAAGGCGTGCCGGTCGGCACCGTCGAGGTCGAAGAAGTTGGTGGTGGCACCCGCCGCGATCACCAGGTGGTCGAAGCCCAGCTCGGTGCTGAGCCCCCCCTCCTCCTCGAGGCGCAGCACGTGGCGGTCCCAGTCGCAGCCGCTCACGCTGGCCCGCCGGAACGCCACGTTGGCCTGGCGCTGGAAGATGTCGCGGACCGGGTGGCCGACGTCGGCCGCGTTGAGCCCGGCGGTGGCCACCTGGTAGAGCAGCGGCTGGAACGTGTGGAAGTTGTGGCGGTCGACGACGGTGATGTCGACCGGCGCGTCGGCCAGCTCCTTGGTGGCCTGCAGCCCGGCGAACCCGGCGCCGATGACCACGACCCGAGGACGTGCTCCCATGGCGGTCACGGTACGGGCACGACCTCGGTGGACGGGCCGGGCAGGGCGTCGAGCTCCTCGACCGGGGCGGGCTCGACCGACCGGCGCCGATCTCCGCGACGGCGCAGCCACGGCCAGAAGGCCATGCCGACGAGGATGGCGGCGGGGTGGCCGAGGGCGGCGACCGCGTCACCCGAGGTGGCACCGCTGATCGGCAGGGAGAGGATCATGGCGGCCAGTCCCACCCGCTGCCACCTCGGGTCGACCACGCCGGTGTAGGCGCCGAGGCAGGCGTACAGGCCGAAGCTGGCGCCGACGTCGATGCGACGCAGCTCGCTCTCGTCGAGCAGGCCCCGGTTGACCCCGGCCATGATCGGCAGCTGGGTTGCGAGGGTGGCGCCGACGTGGCCGGCGGTGAAGACCGTGGCGGTGGCCCGGGCGCCGACCCGGCGCTCGAAGGCGGCCAGGGCGACCGCGGTGAAGAGCAGGTTCACCGGCCACAGGTCGGGCTCGACGAACAGGGCGCTGCCGGCCAGCGCGAGGAGCGGGGCCCGGCGGAGGTTGTGGCCGTCGCTGCTGAAGCGCTGCAGCCGCTCCGTCCAGCGCCTCCGCCCCAGGCGCTGGCCCGCCAGGCTGGTTCCGACCAGGGCGGAGGTGTAGGCGAGGCTGAGGGCGTGGTGGCGCAGCCGGCCGAGCGCGCTCACCGCGACGCCACCTCGGCCGGTGCGGCGGCCGGCTGGCACGACGGGCACCAGTAGGTGCTGCGGGCCTGCGGGCCCTGGCGGCGCATGCGGATCGGCGAGCCGCAGCGCAGGCAGGGCTGGCGCTGGCGGCCGTAGACGGCGACGCCACCACCGCCGGCCAGGTCGGTGGTGATCCGCCCGCCGCCGGTGCCGAGGTTGGCCCGGAGCAGCTGGTGGGCGGTGCGCAGGATGCGGCGACGGGCGGGTTCGTCGAGCTCGGCCAGCCGGGCGAAGGGGTCGACGGCGCAGGCGAAGAGCACCTCGGACTTGTACACGTTCCCGATGCCCGACACGACCCGCTGGTCGAGCAGCACGCTGCCGATCTCCTCCTCGGGCCCCACCAGCGTGCCCATGCGGGCCAACCCGGCGTCGAGGTCGACGTCGACCCGGCAGAGGTCCGGTCCGAGGTGGGCGACCGGGCTGGTACCGGTGCCGAGCGGGCCGCCGGGGGCGTCGGGCCGGTAGGTGCGCACCACCGGTGCGGAGAAGCAGACCGCCACCCACCCGTCGACCTCGACCTCGACCCGGGCCAGGTGCGGGGCCTTCCGCCAGCGCTCACCGGTGCGGTACAGGTGCCACGACCCCGTCATGCGCAGGTGGGTCTGCAGGGTCAGCCCGCTGTCGAAGTGGATCAGCAGGTGCTTGCCGACCGCTTCGACGGCGGTGATGCTGCAGCCGGGCACCGGGCGGTCGCCGACCAGCCGGGGCGCCCGGAAGCGGCGCAGGACCCGACCCTCGAGCGCCGGTCGGAGCCGGTCCGCGCTCCGGTGGAGGGTGTCGCCTTCGGGCACCGGCTCAGGCTAGGAGGGCGACCCCTCGGGACCGTCCTCCCAGCGCCGGTCCTCCTCCTCCCACGCCTCGTCGCGCTCCTCGTTGAGCTGCTTCCAGTTCCGGGCCGCCTCCTCGGACGGGTACGGCCCAAGCACCTCGCCGGCGCTGCACTGCGTGCCCTCCGGCTCCGGCCGCTCGTGGGTCAGGCACCAGTACCACTGCTGCGATTCAGCCATGGGCGCACGCTACCGAGCCTCAGCGATCGGGGACCTTCTCGATGATCGCGTCTCCCGGCCCTCCGTACCGCTCACCAATTCCGGAGATGATCGCCTCTGTCTCGGGGTCGAAGTGCCCGTCGATGAGCCAGTTGTCGTAGTGCCCGGGGCTGTGGCCGGCACCGACGGCGACCGACCACAGCGATGAATCGAAGAGCACGGAGTGGTGGTTGCGTGGCTCACCGCCCACGCCCGCCCAGAGCGACTCCGGCGCATCGGGTAGCGACTCGATGGCAGCTGGGACGTCCTCGGCACTCGCCACGACCAACGCGCTCGTGCCGGGTGGGACACGCGGCAGGTAGTGGTTCGTGGCTGCCGCGAAGGAGACGGCGTCGGTCACCTCGACGCTGTACCGGCCATCGGGGTCGACACCGGCGCGGTTGAACGTCCGGTCCGCCGCCAAGTGCATGGCGGCGTAGCCCCCGTAGCTGTGGCCGACGAGCATGACCTCAGAGCCCGCTGGCACTCCCGCACGTTGGAGCGCCGCCTTCACGTCCTCGGCGTATTCGTCACGTCGATAGGGATTCAACGCAGTGGGAACGGCGTGGCTCATGTCCCTGACCGAGCCGTACTTGCTGGGCGCCATCCACTCACCCACGGCTCCGAGCAGATTGCGCGTACCCAAGCCGTCAGAGAGGTCGGTCACTCCAGGCAGGATCACGATGTAGCGCCCGTTCTCGAGGCGTCGGACCTTGATCTCGTCCCGGCCGGTCGTCCCGTCTGTCGCACCGAGCGCAGCGAGCAGGGATCGACGGCCGACGCCGAGCCGGTCCGAGCTCGCACGGCCGACGCTCCCCGACCGTGACGTCGCCGACTCCGAGCTCGCCCGGCGCTGATCGGCGGCGTTGTTCTCGGCCGAGCGGCCGAAGCCTTCGATCGACGAGGCGATGTCGGTGACGCGGGCTCGCCGCACCGGCCACCACTGATCCTTGAACCGCCGGGCGTCCGAGCCCTGCCAGGCACTCGCCCTGACCCGGCCGTCGAGGTCGAAGACCAACGTCCGGATGCGTTCTGCGCTGGCCCGCAGGAACCGGCCGAGCGCTTCGACCTCATCCGGGTTCATCCCATGAGTGAGCTCACCCACCGACGGAGACCTCTCCGACGGCACCGTCGAGCTCGAGGGACTCCCAATCGTCCCAGCCGGCACGACGCACGCCGTCTACCAGCAGCAACCAGGGAAGATCCGGGGTGACCCGCCAGATCGTCCTTCGCTCTCGGTCATCTCCGCTGGCCAGCGGAACGAGCCATGTCTCTGCACCGTTGCCTGTGATCCACTGCGTCACTGCTGGCTCGCCCGCCCTCTCGGCGGCGGGCACGAAGGCGACCACCGCGCGCTGCTCGATCGACCGCAGCGCGTCGAGCAGCCGCCCACCGTCGCCCGGCTCACGCGTTGTGCCGGCATCGAGGAGCGCGGCGATGGTCGTCTCGACGGACTCCAGACGACGAACGGCCGACGTGAGCGGCGGGAGCCCGACATCTCGCGGAACCCAGCGCAGCACCTCTGCGGTCGGCAGGACCGTGACCTCGACCATGTCCCCCGAGCGCTCTGCGCGATTCGAGACCTCAGGACCGACGTGGTAGGTGACCGACGTTCGGCCCTCACGATCGTGGACGGCAAGGCTCAACGACATCAGCGGCTCGCAGCTGGGCGTCAGACCGTTCCGACCCGCGAAGCTCGTCGAATCGACGCGTCGCAACGCCCAAGCGTCAATCGGGATCTTGGTGATCACCGGTCGCGAACTCCGAAGAAGTCGTCGATCCAGCCACCCGGCTGAAGGTGATCAGCGATGTCAGTGCCGAAGGTGTTGTCGATCAAAGCTGACGTCAATGCCGTCTCGCTGCTCACGGCGTCGAGGCCGAGAATTCCCACCCCTGCGTCGATTCCCTCAGCGCTTGAGCGGACGATCACGTCCGAGAGCTGCTGGCTGTCGAAGCCGTACTCGAAACCGGCCTCCCATGTGTCGTAGAAGAACCCCTTCGACGCCAGGCCGAGGCTGATCAGCGATCCGGCGACAGGCAGTTGCTCGGCGAGGTGCAACGCCTGCTCCGAGGCCGAGGGAGTGGACGGCTCAACTCGACCGAGGGCACCGTCGCTGAACTTGCGGGCAGCAGATCCGGTTCCGCCGTCCACGGAAGCGGCGCCGGACGCTCCGCTGGCTCGACGTTGCTCGGCTGCGTTGTTCAGCGCCGACTGGCCGAACCCCTTCACGGATTCGGCGACCTGCGCGAGTCGGGTCCGATGGGCCGGCCACCACTGGGTCCGGAAGCGCTGGGCATCGGCGCCCTGCCAGGAGGTCGAGCGCACGCTGCGATCCAGCTGGTCGACCAACCGCTCCAGCTCGGCGGCCTGGGCCTGCAGATGGCGACCGAGGTCCTCGACCTCCGTCGGGTTCATGCCGTGCGTGAGACCGGCCATCGAGATCCTCCTGGTAGGTGGACGGCGATCGGGTCGGAGCCGGAGAGCTCCGACCCGATCGAGTGGATCAGCGGTTGGAGACGCCCTCCTGCTCCGAGGCGTTGTTCAGGGCCGACGTGCCGAAGCCGCGCAGCTCTTCGCCGATCTTCTGGAGGTTGGTGCGGTGCTGCGGCCACCACTCGTGCTTGAACCGGTTGGCGTCGGGCCCCTCCCAGCCGGCGCTATTCACGCGCGACTCGATCTGGCTGATGAGCTGCTGGATCTGGCTCTGCTTCTGCTGGAGCTCGTGGCCCAGCGCGCGCACTTCTTCGATGTTCATGCCATGGGTCAACGCCATGTCGGTTCTCCTTCTCTGACGGTTGTCGGTGGACGACCCGACATGCACCCGACCCCTGTCGGACGGAGCGCTCGGGCCTTCGGGGGAGCTCCCCGCCCTACGTCTGCGCTCCTCCTGGAAGAGCGACCTGGACCTTGTGGGCCAGGCCGTCACGGACGTAGAGACCTCGCCCGGGTGGGTAGTCCGCCCGGGACAGTTTCGGGAAGGGCGTCTTGAAGACCGTCTCCCCGTCGTATTGGTCAGGGACGAGCACGATGCCTGACCGTGTCGCCTTCAGAGTCTGGAGCAACCCCCAGGTCGCCCCCATCGCCGAGGTCTCGCCGTCGGCGAAGACCGCGTGCCCGAGATCACGGAAGGCTTCGACGGATCTCATGGCGTCGGCATCGGGCTAGCTGGCGACCTTTGCGGCGTCGTCGATGACCAGGACGGCGCTCGGAGGCTCTGACCCAACAGCCGGGGCATCGCCCTTGGCCCAGCGTTGGCGGACGTCGTCGAGCTGAGCTCCAACGTCTGCGCCGGGCATCACGGAGTCGACCCACGGGAACGCAGTACGCAGAGATGACCGGCCGGGTCGACGTAGATCATCGGCAGGCCGGAGCGACGCGGTTGACGGCTTCGACACAGGTGACCACCGTGGTGGTGCGACCGATCGGGGCGGCCGACGATGACGAGGGTGCGTCGACGGGGATCGTCAGCGGCCCAGTGTCTCGTCGGCCAGCCGACGACGAGCCTCGTCGGAGCCGGACGGAGGTCATCGAGACGGATCCGGACCGGAGCGATCGGATGGGAGGCGCTTCCGATTCCACGCTGTCGAGCCAGCGTGCCGAGCTCGGCGATGGTGGCCGCTGCACCGCCGTGTTGGCCGTTCCCCGAGTACCGCGACCTGGACCTCGTGCGAGTCGAAGTAGCCACGACCGGGAGGCGTGCCAAGGGGGAAGGCGCCGGCAGAACTCCGGCCAAGGAGTACTCGTTGTCGCTGGCCATGCGAAGCACGAGTGCTTCTGCACGACGATCGAGCGCCGAGGGAATGGCCCCGAGCCGATCCGCAGCGATCACGACGTGCACCCGGCGTGACGGCCATCGATCGCGATCGACTGGAAGAGCTCGTAGATCGAGGCGAGCTGGCTGACCTCGTACTCCTGACGGAAGGCGGGGTACCCATCGACCAGCAACAGGATCGCGCTTTGTCCGGCCGCTCGGCGATCTCGCGGTACTCGCCGATCGTGTTGGCACGAACCGATGCGAAGCGAGTCAACCTCTCGTCGATGAGACCTCGAAGCATGCGGAGCAATCGGACCGTGCGCTCCTGATCGCTCCCTGGCACCACGGCGCCGACGTTCGGCAGGTCGGTCACCATGTCGAGCCGCGAAGCGAAGTCGAGGGCGTAGACTGGCAGGGTCCGCCACGGGTCGAGAGGGTGCTCGCCACGGTGAGGTTTGAGGAAGGCGCTCTTCCCCGACCCACCGGTGCCTAGTACCGCCATGTTCCGTCGAGGTCAGGCACGAAGGCGACGGGAACCTGGTCCTGGTGCGCCGGATCGTCGAGCACCCCGAAGACGAGCTGTGCATCGGTGCGAGAGATCAGGCGGACGGCCTCACCCAAGATGCCGGCCGCCCGAGTTCATACTCCGCAGCCAGCTCAGCCCGCACGGCTGACGGGGCGAAGGGATCGAAGCCTTCGAAGCAGCCTGACCGATCGTTCGGACCAGCCGCCGGAGGTCGTTGTCGCTTCGATGGTCCCGCTCGATCGACGGAGCCACAGGCTCCGGCCATTCGACGACGGACCCGAGGGAGTTCGTGGCGATCGTGATACGCGGCGGCGGCGCTTCCCCCGTCGTCCAGCCGCCGACGTAGGCGGCCTGGAAGACGCTCAGCCGGCCTGGCCCGTCTTGGCGATCGCCCGCCCGGGGATGGCAGGGTCGAATGCCGCAGCCGCCTTCGAACCGACGACGTCGTCGCTGTCGTCCTCGTCGGCCATACGCAGCGCGACGCGCAGGTTGGTGTTCGCCCGGAGGTTGTCCTTGATGACGCCGGCGGGACGCTGGGTGGCCAGCACCAGGTGGAGACCGAGCGATCGTCCGCGCTGAGCGATGTTGACCACCCCGTCGACGAACTCGGGCACCTCCGGACACGAGCGCGGCGAACTCGTCGACCACGATGACGAGGCTCGGAGGGGCGTCCGGGTCGCTGCATCGTCTCGAGGTCGAGAAGGTCCTTCGCGGCGTGCTTGCGTTGAGGATCGTGCTCCCGGTGGCGCAGCTCGGCGTGGAGCGAGGTCAGCGCCCGTTGCACGAGGTGCGGGCTCAGATCGGTGACGAGCCCGACGCAGTGGGGCAGCTGCACGCACTCGGCGAACGCCGACCCGCCCTTGTAGTCGACGAAGAGGAAGGTGACCCGTGGCGGGGCTGTGCGTTGGCCGCCAGCCCGAGGATCCAGCTCTGGAGGAACTCGCTCTTGCCGGCGCCGGTCGTGCCGCCGACGAGCGCATGCGGTCCTTGCGTCCGCAGGTCGAGGTGGAAGGGGCCCTGGCTGGAGACGCCGACGAGGGCCTTCAACGAGCCGACGTTGTGCGCCGGGCCCTCACGCCAGGTGTCTCCATCGCCGGGTAGCGACTCACTCAGGCGCCAACGGTCGGTCACGGCATCGGGTGACTCCGCCAGCTCGGGACCCACCTCGTCGAGGTAGGCGACGGCACCGGGCACGTCGCTCGTGTCGTCCCTCGCGCCGCCGCATCGACGATCGGTGCGAGACCTCGCGGCGAAGCTCGATGCGGCGTCATGACCGAGCCGCTCGGGGTCGACGGGCGCGATTGCTCGACCTCCGTCGACGAACCCCACGGTTCCCTGCGGCGAGGCTGCGTCGACGGCGATGAAGGCGGTTGCCGCAGCAGGAAGGCTCTCGATCGAACGTCCGATCCACAGGCAGTGCACCCCCGCTGCCGGTCCACGCTCGGCGATCTCGACCAGCAGGCTGCGCTCGATTGGGACCGTGTCATCGACCATCAGGACCAGCGAAGGAGTGCGGCGAGGGGCGTCGTCGCCCTCGGCGGTTCGTCGATCGACCAGGTCGCGGATCGATGACAGCAGCGTCGATCCATCCGGACCACCCGCAGCGAGCAGCGGACGGTCGAGGAGCGGCTCGTCAGGCGTCGTGTGCGGGAGCCACTTCAACCAGTCCCATCCTGCTGCGCCGGCCTGAGAGACCGCTGCGGCCAGCTGGACCTCCGCGGGACTGTGCAAGCCGACCAGCTGGACGACCATGACGCGAGCAACCTCCATCGCCTGTTCGACCGGGCCAGCGACCCCGAGCACACCGACCTCCGGAAGCGCTGCCACGACCGGCACGTCATCGACGGTTCGGTGGCGATCGACGACCTCGTTCAGCATCTGCCGGAGCTCGGGGATGGCGTCGTTCGCTCGCGGAAGCTCGATCTCGGTTCGCGTGGGCAGAGATGCGACCCCCAACCGCAGGTGGAGGAAGCTGTGCCGGTCCGGCCGCCGGGTCCAGAGCATCGGGGCAAGGTGGCCGCCCGCAGCCATGACCTGACCCGTCGGCGGATGCTCGAGGCGTCGCCGGGCGACCTCCTCAGCCTGAGCGCTCGTCAGCGTGGCGTCGAGGTGGCGGAGCGACTTGCCGTACTCATCGATCGCCTCGCGCATCGTGTGGCGCGAGCTGCGCTGCGTCTCGAACCAGGATCCGATCAGCATGATAGGGCTCAGCGCGATGAAGACGACGCTGATGAGCTGCCGGGTGAAGGCGAAGAGGATGATCCCGAACAGCAGAGGAGCTACGAGCGCGATGGCAGGGAACCGGGTCGGCGACGGTCGGGAGGGCGGTTCAGGTGCCTGCACCTTGCGGCCCTCGTAGGTCGGATCGAGGTACGGGGAGCGGTTGAAGGAGATGCTCGACCCGTGGTCCGCCCCGCCGGCGCGGGTGCCCTCGACGCAGAGCACGGAATCGCCGAGCAACACCTGATCGCCGGCACGGATGACCGCCCGCGCCACCAGCATGTCGTTGACCAAGACGCCGTTGACGGAGTCGAGATCGACCACCTCGACGACGTCGCTCACCGTGAACCGTGCGTGCCGCTTGGACACCATGGGATCCGCCAGGACGACGTCACTCTCGGGAGATCGGCCGGCCTCGTTCGCGCCCGGCCGAAGCGGGAAGCGCCGTCCCGCGTCGGGCCCCGCGGCCACGACCAGCGTCGCCGCCGGAGCCCGTAGATCCGCCGCAACGCCCTGATGGGTGGGCTCCGGCTGGACGCTGACCCGATCTCCCGAGCGCAGTGCTGCATCGCCGAGCGCACGCTCGGCGGCCAGCGAGTGGGCCTCACCCAGCCGTTCGACCTGCAGCGTCACACCTGTCGAAGCCGGCCCACCCGACGACCGGGGGTTCCGGGTCGAGATCGCTTCGGCAAGAGCCCTCACCGTCGCCGACGCGTCTGCGTCGACCAGGACGTCGTCATCCGTCGAGTCGCGGCTCGCCAGCGTGAGCTTCAGCAGCATGGCGCTGCCCGAGCCTGCCGTCGGCCATCACCCCGCCGCCCGATCCTCAGCAGCAACCTTCAGCCCCTCCCTTGCTCCGCCGCTGTTGCACCCACCAGTAGCTCGGCAACCTACGACGACTACAGCGCGCGACGAACAACTGAAGTTCGCGCGCGGAACCGGCGCCAGGATGAGGGCGGTGACGACGTGACCAGCGGCAGCGAGCACCCCAGAGGTCTCCCGGCTGCTCCAGTCCGCCTGGTTCGACCGCCCTCTGTGGCCGAAGGGGTCGGCACGTTGCTCGTCGGGCCGACCGTGGTGGCGCTGGTGGACGTCGCGTCGTCGAGCGAGCTCGTCGTTCGTCTCGCTCCGCTCGTGCTCTCGGGCGAGCCCCTCGACACGATCCTCCGGCATCTCGACGGGCCAGTCGAGGGAGCGAGCGCCGACGTGGGCGTGCTCGGCGAGGGCCTCGACGGCCCAAGCCTGTCGGTGCGAGGTGCGGCCACGAGCGCCGTTCGGTCAACCGACCGGCTCGAGCGATTCGATGCAGCAGGACACGTGTGGAGGACTCGGCGCATCCCTCCGGGCGCCCAGGTGGAGATCCGCCTCCCATCTGCGGCGATCGGGCCCACCGATCCGGCGTTCACCAGAGCGATGCCCGGCGGCATCCTCGCCGCCGGTGCGGTCTCGGCCTTGCTCGCGGATCGGGTGCCGGCCTCGGTCCGACCGATCTCCCGGCACCGGATCAGGCGCCGCGCCTCGACGCTCGACACCTCTTCGAGGGAACCGTCCGCGGGATCGACGAGCCGACGGCCCCAGCCCCTCGGCCGCCGGAGGGATTCGCCAACCCGGGCGGTCGTCGATTCGAGCCCGCCTTCGCTTCACGAACGGGCGGATCGTCGAGCTGAGCTCGCACGCTCTCGTCGGTCGGAATCCGCCAGAGGGGGTACTGGTCGACGGCGAACCGGCCCGAGTGGTGCGCGTCGCCGATCCGGACGGCGAGATCTCTCGCGACCACCTCGCCGTCCACATCACCGCCGATGGCGTCCTCGTGACCGACAGAGGCTCGGTCACCACACCTCCATGAACCTGTCGACCGGCGGTCGCTACGACTTCGACCGGGACGGCCAGAACCGTTGCCGGTGGGCGCGATCGTGCAGCTGAGCGCGTGGGTCGCGTTCACGGTCGAGCGATTGGGTTGAGCAGTCGACCGGCGACCGGACGGCGGCGCCTTTCACCGATCCTTACCCAGGGCAAGGTACAGATGCGCCCTCACAACCCAGCGACGCCACCCCCACCAAGTCCCCCCGCGCGGTGAACGGCGACAACACCAAGGACGGGACATGGACGTGTTGACGAAGGTCGAGGCCGATCGCCGATGGCGGCGGGACGTGCGGGAGGTGGTGCGCTCGCGGCCCGGCGCGCTGGCGTCGCACCGGACGGCGGCGGCGCTGTGGGGGCTGGACGGCTCGCCACCGGAGGTGGTCGAGGTGCTGTCCGAGGGGTCCTGGCGGTCGTCGTCGGCGCCGGACGTCGTCACCCACGGGACCACCGACCTGGTCGGCGGCGACGTCAGCGAGCGGGACGGCGTGCCCTGCACCTCGCTGGTGCGCACCCTGGTCGACCTGCCGGCGGTGCTCGACCGGCCGGCCGCGGCACGGGTCCTCGACGCGGCCGCGCGGGCCGACGACACCGTGCTGCGCCGCGTGGCGCGGCGGCACCTCGAGGTGGCCCGACCCGACCGGCGGGGCAGCGCCGCCCTGCACGCCCTGCTGGCCGAGCGGGGGGCCCTCGTCGCCGCCACCGACGCCGGCTTCGAGACCCAGGCGTTCCGGCTGATCGGTGGCAGCGACCTGCCGCTCCCGGTGGCCCGGTGGCAGGTCACCGACGCCGAGGGCTCCTGCTCGGTCGACCTGGCCTGGCCCGAGCTGCGGGTGGCGCTGGAGTGCGACAGCCGGGCCCAGCGCCTCAGCCACGCCGGCCTGCGCTGGGACCAGACCCGGCGTTGGCGGCTGCACCGCCAGGGCTGGCGGGTGGTCGAGGTGAGCCTGGACGAGGTGGTCGCCGACGGGGACCTCGTGCTCGCCCGCCTCGCCGACCACCTGGCCGACCGTCGCCGCAAGGGGCTGCTCCTGTGAAGGTCAGCGTCGGCGCAGGACCATGCCCTTGTAGCCGTCCTGGAAGCCGGCCGCCCGCAGCGCGTCGGCGACTCCGTCGGCCTCGCGGACCGGCTCGCCGTTGACCTTGGCGATCTCGAGGCGCTGGTACCGACCGCCGCGGACCTCGGCGGCCAGCGCGTCGGCCCAGCCGCGGACCTCGTCGGCGGCGGGGAACAGCACCAGCGAGCGGCCGCTGCGGTCGACCTCGGCGAGGAGCCGGCCGTCGGCCAGGAGGACCCGGGAGCCCGCCGACCGCGACGGCCGGCCGCCGGTCGCGGGCCAGGGCAGGGCGGCGCCGAAGGGCTGGGCCGGGTCGGTGGCGGCCAGCACCACCACCTCGGCCGTCGACCTCGTGCCGTCGGCCGCCCCGCCGTCGCCGCCCGGCTCGGACCGGGCGGCCCGCAGGCGGTCGACCGCGCCGGGCAGGGCGAACTGGGCCGCACCCAGACCGGCGACGAAGTAGCCCCGCCGCACCTGGCCCCGCTCCTCGAGCGCCTTCAGCACGGGGTACACCCCGGCGAAGCCGCCCTCGGCCCCCTCGGCCAGGGCCGCCTCGCGGGTGAGCACGCCGTAGCGCTCGAGCAGCTGCAGGGCCCGGGCGTGGGCCGCCTCGGTGGGCGGCGGGGCCGGCGCCAGCAGCGGAGCGACGAGCGACCAGCGCCCGGCGGCGGCGGGCGGACCGAGGCGCGACAGCCGGCCGGGGCGGGGCCGGGCGGCCGAGCGGCGGGCGGCGGCGCGGCCCGGGCCGACCGCGGCTGCCGCCGCTGGCCCGCGGCCGCCCGGCGACGAGGGCGCGCAGCGGCGCCAGCGAGTCGTTGGTGACGTCGCCGGCCCAGACCAGGTCCCAGAGGGCGGCCAGGACGGTGGGCTCGTCGTAGGGCTGGTCGGCGGCGGCGGCGGCCTGCGACCAGCTCGGGCCAGAACGACGCCCCCCGCTCGGCCAGGTGGGCCAGCAGGGCGGCGTGCACCGTCGCCCTCGGGCGGCGTCGCCGGGGGCGGGGACCAGGAGCGGCGCCTGGTCGCGGAAGACCAGCCGGACCCGGCCGTCGGAGGAGCCGATGCCGCCGGCGCCGACCCACACCACCTCGCCGGCGGTGCAGAGGGCGTCGAGGTCGGCCGGGCGAGTAGGCGGCGCAGCGGGCCGGCAGCACGTCGGCCTCGAGCGACCGACGCCGGCAGTGCCGCTCCCTGCAGCACGCCGAGCACCTCGACCAGCCCGTCGAGGCCGCGCCGGGGCAGGCCCACGCCCTGCCACTGGGGCAGGAACCGGGCCAGGGCCCGGCGCCGTCGACCGGTTCGACCTCGTGGCGCAGGGCCGCCAGCGAGCGTCGACGCAGCTGAGCCGCAGCACGTCGTCGTCGCACCACTCCCGCTCGACGCCGTCGGGCCGGAACTCGCCCCGCACCACCCGGCCGGCGGCCTCGAGCTGGTCGAGCGCCGCCTGCACCCGGAGCGGCTCGACCCCGAGGGCGGCGGCGGCGCCGGCGGTGAGGAACGGACCGTGGGTGCGGGCGTAGCGGGCGACCAGCTCGACCAGCGGTGCCGGCACGGGATCGGTGAAGGCGGCGGGCAGACCGAGCGGGATGGCGCAGCCCAGCGCATCGCGCAGGCGGGCGGCGTCGTCGGCCGCGGCCAGGCACGGCTCGCCGGCGACGGTGACCTCGATGGCCCGGCGTTCGGCGACCAGCGTGGCGACCCAGCCGTCGACGACCTCGGCGGTCGCCTCGGAGCGGGCGGCCAGCCCGTCGCGGGTGAGGGGCCCGACCACCCGCAGCAGGTCGTGGGCCTCGTCGGCGTCACGGGCCCGGCGGCCGTCGACCAGGCGCTGCAGCTCCGTCTCGAGGTCGGCCAGCACGCCGGGGTCGATGAGGTCGCGCAGCTCCTCGGCGCCGAGCAGCTCGCGCAGCAGGTCGCGGTCGAGCGCCAGGGCGGTGGCCCGCCGCTCGGCCAGCGGGGCGTCGCCCTCGTACATGTAGACGGCGATCCACCCGAAGAGCAGCGACTGGGCGAAGGGCGAGGCCCGCGGGGTGTCGACGGCGACGACCCGCACCTTCCGGGACCGCAGGTCGCGCGAGCAGCTCCCGCAGGGCCGGCAGGTCGAAGACGTCGTTGACGCACTCGCGGGTGGCCTCGAGCAGGATCGGGAAGGTCGGGGTGCTTGGCCGCCACCGCCAGCAGGTCGGCCGCCTTCTGGCGCTGCTGCCACAGCGGCGTGCGACGGTCGGGCCGGCGGCGGGGCAGGAGCAGCGCCCGGGCGGCCGCCTCGCGGAACCGAGACGGCGAACAGGGCCGTGCCGGGGAGCTGGCCGATCACCAGCGTCGTCGACCTCGTCGGGGTCGATCAGCAGCTCGTCGACCGGCAGCTCGTCGACCGCCTCGGGCAGGCGGACCACGATGCCGTCGTCGCTCCACATCAGCTCGACGTCGAGCCCCCACCGCTCGGCCAGCCGGGCCCGCAGCGCCATGGCCCACGGGGCGTGGACCTGGGCGCCGAAGGGCGACAGCACGCACACCCGCCAGTCGCCGATCTCGTCGCGGAAGCGCTCGACCACGATGGTGCGGTCGTCGGGCACCGCCCCGGTGGCCTCGGCCTGCTCGTCGAGGTAGCGCGAGCAGGTTGCCGGCGGCCAGGGGGTCGAGGTCGTTGCGGTCGGCCAGCCGTTCGAGGGCCTGCTCGGCCGGCGCCGCCCGCACCTCGCGGACGAACCGGCCGAGCGCCCGGCCCAGCTCGAGGGGCCGGCCCGGCCCGTCGCCGTGCCAGAAGGGCATCTTCCCGGGCTGGCCCGGCGCCGGCACCACCACCACCCGCTCGTGGGTGATGTCCTCGATGCGCCACGTCGAGGCACCGAGCAGGAAGGTCTCGCCGGGCCGGGACTCGTAGACCATCTCCTCGTCGAGCTCGCCCACCCGGGTGCCGTCGGGCAGGAACACCCCGAAGAGGCCGCGGTCGGGGATGGTGCCGCCCGAGGTCACCGCCAGGCGCTGGGCCCCGGCCCGGCCCCGCACCACGCCGTCGACCCGGTCCCACACGATCCGGGGCCGCAGCTCGGCGAACTCGTCGGACGGGTAGCGGCCGGCCAGCAGGTCGAGGACCGAGTCGAACACCTCGTCGGACAGCTCGGCGAAGTTGGCGGCCCCCTTGACCAGCGCCTTCAGCTCGTCGACCGGCCACTCGTCCAGGGCGCAGACCGCCACGATCTGCTGGGCCAGCACGTCGAGCGGGTTGCGGGGGTAGCGGGTGTGCTCGATGAGCCCGTCGTGCATGCGCTCGACCACCACCGCCGCCTCGACCAGGTCGCTGCGGTGCTTCGGGAAGAGGGTGCCCTTGCTGGGCTCGCCGACCTGGTGGCCGGCCCGGCCGATGCGCTGCAGGCCGCGACTCACCGCCCCCGGCGACTCGACCTGCACCACCAGGTCGACCGCCCCCATGTCGATGCCGAGCTCCAGCGACGAGGTGGCGACCAGCCCCTTCAGCCGGCCCGACTTCAGCTCGTCCTCGATGAGCAGCCGTCGCTCCTTGGAGATCGACCCATGGTGCGCCTTGACCAGCTCGCTGGTCGCTTCGCTCCCCCGGTCGGGGCCCCAACCCCGACCTCCTCCCGAGCTCGGCGCAGGCGGGGTCCCCACGGCCTCGGCACCGGTGTAGGTGGCTTCACCGTCGCCGGCCTGCTCGGCGGCCAGCTCGTTGAGGCGGGTGGCCAGGCGCTCGGCCAGGCGGCGGGCGTTGACGAAGATGAGCGTCGAGCGGTGGGCCTGCACCAGCTCGAGCAGCCTCGGGTGCATGGCCGGCCAGATGCTTCGCCGAGCGGGACCGGCCGCCGCCGGGCCGCTGACCGGCTCCTCGATGACCTGGCCCAGCTCCCCCATGTCCTCGACGGGCACCACCACGTCGATCTGGAGCTCCTTCGTCGCCCCAGCGTCGACGATCCTCACTGGTCGCTTCGCTCCCCCGGGCGGGGCCCCAACCCCGCCCTCATCCCTTGGCTCGGGCGCATGAATTGCGCCTCGCCGGGCCGTGTCCGCCAGACCCGGGTGCCGTGTCGTAGCCGCCAAGAAAAGCAGCCACTTCTTCCAGCGGCCGCTGGGTGGCGGACAGGCCGATGCGCTGGGGGGGTTCGTCGCACCAGTGGGCCAGGCGCTCGAGGGTGAGGGCCAGGTGGGCGCCGCGCTTGGTGGCGGCGACCGAGTGGATCTCGTCGATGATCACCGCCTCGACGTTCTTCAGGGTGTCCCGGGCGGCCGAGGTGAGCATGAGGTAGAGCGACTCGGGGGTGGTGATCAGCAGGTCGGGCGGGTGGCGCACCAGCCGGCGGCGCTCGTCGGCGGGGGTGTCACCGGTGCGGACGCCCACGGTGACCGGCTGGACCGGCACCCCGAGCCGCTCGGCGGCCAGGGTGATGCCCTGCAGCGGGGCCCGGAGGTTCTTCTCGACGTCGACCGCCAGGGCCCGCAGCGGCGAGACGTACACGATGCGGGTGCGCCGCGCCGGTTCGGGAGGGGTCTCGAAGAGCAGCCGGTCGATGCCCCACAGGAAGGCGGTGAGGGTCTTGCCCGAGCCGGTGGGGGCCAGGATGAGGGTGTGGTCGCCGTCGGCGATGGCCGGCCAGCCCTGCTCCTGGGCCGGGGTGGGGGCGCGGAAGCTGGCCTCGAACCAGGCCCGAACGGGCTCGGAGAAGCGGTCGAGGGCGATGGGCCGAGCCTACGGACCGGGGGTGACAAGCCCGGCCGGCCGAGCCGCCCGGTCAGGAGACGGTCAGGGTGCCCGTCATGTTCGGGTGGATGTCGCACACGAAGCGGTAGGTCCCCGCCTTCGGGACCGTGAGGGCCAGCTCCTGGGTGACCGGTCCGGCCTCCAGCTCGGTCTTCTCGCTGAAGCCGTTGCCGGAGATGTGCAGGTTGTGGCGCACGCTGTCCCTGTTGTCGACGGTGAAGGTGACCTTCTCGCCGGCCTTGGCGTGCATGCAGCGGAGCGACCTGCCGGCGGTGGTCTGCCAGGCCACGTTCTCCGCGACGATCGTCGTGGCGCCGCCCACCTGCAGGCAGTCGCGCCCGGCGCCCGAGGACCCGCCCCCACCGGAGCTGCAGCCCGCCGCCGGGACGATCAGCAGGACGAGCAGCGCGAGCAGGGCTAGCGCCCGGGGGCGGGACACGGCCGCCGACCCTAGCGAGCGGGGCCCTTCCGCCGACCCGCCGGCCCGGACCGGAGCCCACGGCCGGAGCCGTACACTCCGGCCGTGGGCGAGTACCGCACGCCGGAGTACCACCCCGCCTTCGAGGAGTACTGCGAGGCGATCTACGAGCTGCGGGAGGACGACGTCGAGGTCATCCAGGCCCGCATCGCCGACCGCCTCGAGGTCTCCCGCCCGGCGGTCTCCGAGATGATCCGGCGCATGGACCAGCAGGGCCTGGTGCGCGTCGACGGCACCGTCCGGCTCACCGACGACGGCGGCCGGCTGGCCGAGCGGGTCGTTCGCCGGCACCGCCTGGCCGAGCGGCTGCTCACCGACATCCTCGGGCTGTCGTGGGCCGAGGCCCACAAGGAGGCCGGGCGCTGGGAGCACGTCATCTCCGACAGCGTCGAGCAGGCCATCGACCGCCTGCTGGGCGCGCCCACGACCTGCCCCCACGGCAACCCGATCCCCGGGTCCGACTACACGGCCCCTGCGGCGGTGGCCCTGTCGACCCTCGGCGTGGGCGACCCCTTCACCGTGACCCGCATCCCCGAGGAGCTCGAGTTCGCCCCCGGGCTGCTCGAGTTCCTGGAGGACGCCTCGGTGGTACCGGGCAGCACCGGCACCATCACCGCCTCGTCACCCGACGGCACCACCACCATCGAGGTCGAGGGCCGCCACGTCGGCGTGGGCGCCTTCGCCAGCGCCCGCATCCTGGTGGCCACCGGCGGCTGAGGCCTGCGGGCGAGGCGCGGACCCGCTCAGGTCGGGGCGAAGCGCAGTGGCAGCACGGCCGGGCCCCAGATGCCGAAGGTGTCGGGCTTCCAGGTGATCTCGCCGTCGAGGGCCAGCTCGGGCATGCGGCGGGCCAGGAGGGCGAGCGCCTCCTGCAGCTCGGCCCGGGCCAGGTTGGCGCCGAGGCAGAAGTGGATGCCCCAGCCGAAGGTGAGCTGGGCGGCGTCGCGCTGGGCGGTGATGTCGAAGGTGTCCGGCTCCGAGAAGACCGAGCCGTCGTGGTTGGCCGCAGCGATGGCGACGCTGACGAGCGTGCCCTGCGGGAAGCGGACGCCCTTGAAGTCGAGGTCCTCGGCCGCGACCCGGATGCTGCCGCGCACGGCGCCGAGGTGGCGCATGACCTCCTCGACCGCGGCCGGTGCCCGCTCGGGCTCGCGCGCCAGCCTCGCCCACTGGTCGGGGTGCTCGGCGAAGAGGGCCAGGGCGCAGGCGAGCTGGTTGCGGGTGGTGTCGGTGCCGGCCAGCAGCAGGGTGGCGACCAGCGTGGTCATCTCGTCGGTGGTGAGGCGGTCGCCGCCCTCCTCGACCGCGATCAGCCGGCTGAGCAGGTCGTCGCGGGGTGACTGGCGACGCTCGGCGATCATGTCGACCAGGTAGGCGTCGAGCTCGTCGCTGGCCGCCTTGATGTCGGCGGCGTCCTCGAGCAGGTTCTGGTTGAACACCTTGAAGATCTGGGTGGCGACGCGGGAGAAGAGCTTCCAGTCCTCCTTCGGCGCGCCCACCAGCTCGCAGATGATCGGGATGGGGTACGGCTCGCAGATGTCGGCCACCAGCTCGGTGCGGCCGGCGCCGGCCACCGGGTCGACCAGGTCGTCGAGCACCTGGCGCATGAACGGGCGGAGCGCCTCGGTCGACGCCGGGGTGAAGGCGGGCGACACGAGCCGGCGCAGCCGGTTGTGCTCGTCGCCCTCCAGCGCCAGGATCGAGCGCGCCCGCCGCTCGTCGCCCAGGTCGACGTCGGCGTCCTCGATGCCCTGCATCTGCGGCAGCAGCGACAGCGCCGAGTGGAACCGACGGTTGCGCAGCACGGCGACCACGTCGTCGTAGCGCACCACGCCGTAGCCGAGCGGGGTGCGGATCAGCCAGTGCTGCTCGGCCGCCGCGGCCAGCGCCTTGGCCGCCTCGGTGCGGTCGAGGCCGGTGAGGTCGACCTCGGGGAGGTCGAGGTCCTCGACCGGCACCGCCCCCGATCCGGTCTCGGTCGCGCTGGTCTGGCTCATGGCACCAGCTTGCCAGGCCCTCAGCCGGGAGGCGCCGAGTCCCGCGCGGCGGCGCCGTAGATGCCCTTCGACATCAGCGAGGACTCGGCGTCGCGCCGCTGCTCGTAGATCTGGCGGCGGACGCTGCGGATCTCGGGGTCGTCGGGGTCGGCGTCGGCGGCCCACTCGACGAGCTGGCAGGCCAGCCGGAGTTCGTCGGCGGCGGCCAGCTCGCCGGCCCGACCGGCCAGCGCCCGGGCCCCGCCGGCCAGCCCGGCCACCTCGGCGGCCACCGCCGCGTCCGGCGCCGGCTTCAGGCGGGCCGGGTTGCGGTCCCACCAGCCGCCGTAGAGCCGCCAGATGTTGCGGACCACGAACTCGGGCTCGTCGTAGAACGGGCGGAGGTACGGCTTGGCCAGGGTCTCGTCGGGCACGTGGACGGTGTGGACGATCTCGTCGAGGGTGGCCCCCTCGTTCATCATGGCCACCACCCGGCCGACCACGTCCTCCAGCGTGCCGGCCACGTCGTCGAGGACCGTGGCCACCCGGTCGGCGCCGGCGATGGGCAGGCCGTGGGCCGGCAGCAGCAGCTCCGGCTCGAGCGCCGCCATCCGGCGCAGCGAGGTGGCCCACTCGGCCGGGTAGCGCTGGACCTTCTGGGGGTTGCCGGCGTTCGGGTAGTTCCAGATCAGGAAGTCGCCGCAGGCGATGGCCCGGTGGCGGGGGATCCACGCCCAGGTGTGGTCGTCGGTCTCGCCGCGGCCGTGGTGGAGCTGCATCTCGAGCCCGCCGACGGAGAGGTCGAGCCTGGACTCGTAGGTGAGGTCGGGGTCGGCGACGTCGTCGGGCAGGAACGGGCCGGCGAAGCTCCCGCCGAACTGCCGGGCGTTGATGTTGGCGTTGTAGCCCGACGTGTAGCGGTAGCGGGTGAAGCGGGCGGGGACGGCCTCGTGGGCGACCACCTGGGGCCGCCGGTCGCCCCGGTCGGCGGCGTCGGCCAGGAAGGCCGGCGAGCCGCCCACGTGGTCGAGGTGGCCGTGGGTGTAGACGAGCGTGCGCACCGGTTCGGACGACCAGCCCCGCACCGCCTCGACCACCGCCCGGCCGGTGAACGGGCTGCTGGCGTCGTAGACCACCAGGCCGTCGTCGGTGTCGAAGCACACCGCGTGGCTGAACGACTCGACCATGGCCAGGCCGTCGCCGAGCTCGGAGAGCTCCTGGGTGATGCGGTTCGTCGGGGTGTCGAGGTCTCCGGTGTCGATGATCCGCGACGAGAGCTCGAGGAGGTCAGCCATGCTCCCGAGCATGCCGCACGATGGCGAGGATGTCGTCGGCGTAGCGCTCGAGCTTGGCCGGACCGATGCCCGGGACCCGCGCCAGGGCGGCCTCGCTGGTGGGCTCGGCGTCGACGATGGCGTCGAGGGTGGCGTTGCTCGCCACCACGTAGGCCGGCACCTCGTCGGTGCGGCTGCGCTCGAGCCGCCACTCCCGCAGGGCGGCCCCGAGCGAGCCGGGCTCGGGGTCGGCCGCCGTGCCGCGGGTGCCGGCCCGACCGGGTCGCGAGGCGGCGACCCCGCCGCCGGCCGTCGTCGGCAGCCGGGCGGGCTCGGGGGCCGACCCGTCGAGCTCGGCCAGGAACGGGCTCGGGGCGGTGCGGTCGGCGTAGACCACGGCGGCGCGCCGGGCCCGGGTGATCGCCACGTGGAGGACGCGCCGCTCCTCCTCGACGTCGCCCGCCAGCCGGTGGGGCAGCAGCCCGTTGGTGGCCCCGAACACCGCGACCCGGTCCCACTCCCGGCCCTTCACCCGGTGCACCGTCGACAGCGTCACCCCGCCGGCGTCGGTCGCCCGGTGGAACACCGACCGCAGCCACGGCTCGAAGTCGGCCGGGTCCGGGTGCAGGCTGGCGACCTGGCGCAGCGCCTCCAGGTCGTCGAGCTGGCTGCTGCCCTCGCCGCCCTTCGAGCGGTCGAGCTGCTCCATGGCCGAGCCGAGCCCGACCTGGTCGCGCACCGCGGTGAGCAGGGCCCGGGCGTCGGCCCCCGACTCGGCCAGGGCGGCCAGCAGGTCGAGGTCGGCGGCCAGGTCCGCCACCTTGGCGGCCGCCCGTTCGTCGTCGAGGCGGTCGACGATGCGGTGGACGCCCTCGACGCTCCCGGCCCGGGCGAACCACTTGGTGATCCAGTTCGGCAGGCCGCGGCTGGGGCGCCGGTAGACCTCGGCCAGGTCCTCGCCCCGCACGCCGCCGGGGTCGACGGCGATGCGCAGGTAGGCGAGGGCGGCCCGCACGCCGGTGCGGCCGAGCACGTCGGTGGTGAGGATGGACTGCACCGGCACACCGGCCTCGGTCAGCGCCACGTGGGGGGCGAGCAGCAGCGAGCGGACCCGGGCCAGCACCGCCACCTGACCGGGTTCGGCGCCGGGCTCGGCCAGCCAGTCGCGGACCTGGTCGACCAGCTCCGTGGCGCCGCCGTCGGCGTCGTGGCGCACCACCGCGAGCGCGCCGGGCCCGGGGAGGGCCGACGGCCCGGGCCGCATGACCTTCACGACCCGCCGGCGGTTGTAGCCGAGCAGGTGGCGGGCGCCGTCGACCACCGCGACCGGGCAGCGGTAGTTGACCTCCAGCTCGTGGGTGCCGGCGCCGGGCAGGTAGCGGTCGACGTCGACGAGGAAGGCGGGGTCGGCACCGGCGTGGCCGTAGATGACCTGGTCGTCGTCGCCCACCCCGAACACGTCGAAGGCGGGGGCGGCCAGCAGCCGGACGAGCAGCACGTGGGCGGGGGTGAGGTCCTGGAACTCGTCGACCAGCAGGTGGCGGTGGCGGGCCTGGGCCCGACGGCGGAACGGCCCGTCGGTGAGCAGGGCCTCGACCGCGGCGTACACCTGCTCGTCGAAGTCGACCGCCCCCCGCCGCCGCAGCTCGGCGCGGTAGGGCTCGAACAGGTCGGCCAGCCCGGGCACGTCGCCCCGCTCGTCCTCGACCTCGGACGGGTCGCGCAGGCCGAGGCGGACGGCGGTGAGGCCCTCGAGGTAGGCGGCCAGCGGGTCGGTGTTGGCGCGCGGCCGCTTCCGGGGCGCCAGCCCCTCGACGATGCGCCGGACCTCGCGCTCCTCGACCACGGTCGGGGCCTGGCCGCGGTGGTCGCGCAGGAGCGCGTAGGCGAGGCCGTTCAGGGTCTGGACCCGGGGCTGGAACCCGGCGGTGCGCTCGACCAGCTCGTCGCGGGCCTTGACGTTGTAGGCGACGGCCACCACCCCGCCCGGCTCGTAGCCCCGGTCGACGACCAGGTGGCGCAGCCGCTCGGTGAGCACCCGCGTCTTGCCGGAGCCGGCCGGGGCCAGCACCCGGGCGGGGCCGGACCGGTGGGCGACGGCGGCGAGCTGGTCGGGGGCCAGCTCGGCCGACGGCGCGACCGGGGCGGGCAGCGGCTGCAGCGACGCGGCGTCGACCGTCTCGGCGTGCACGACCACCGCCCCGCCCGCGCCGCCTTCGTCGTCGGGCGCGATCGGCTGGCGGGGTCCGCCGTCGATCCACGCCGCTCGGCCGTCGGGCAGGCGGACGTCGGCGGGGCCGTCGGGCGTGGGCTCGGCCCCCAGCCGCCCGGCCTTCACGGCCCACCACCAGGTCGGCTCGCCGGAGCGGGCGTCGACGTTGTTGGTCCACACCAGGAAGTGCAGGCGGTCGTGCCACGGCTCCAGGTCCGGGTCGAGGGCGTGGGGCGGGTCGGACCACGTGCGGGGGGACCGGAAGTCGCCGGGGTCGACGGCCAGGGCCACCACCACCGGGCGCCGGTTCGACCACGCCTCGTGCAGCACGGGCACCACCGTCGAGGGGTCGTCGACCGCGGCGGCGTCGATGGTCACCACCGGCACGCCGGCCCACGGGTCGGGAACCGGGTCGCCGGCCGGCACCACGACGCCGCGCCCGAGCGCCGGCGGGCCGACCGGGGGCGCGGCCGGGGGCGACGCAGGCGTCACGCCAGGACGGCGGGCAGCGGCTGGGCGTGGACGATGGTCAGCAGCTTGGTGGCCCGGGTCAGGGCCACGTAGAGCGAGCGCAGGCCCTGGGCCTCCTCGGCGACGATGGCCGCCGGCTCCACCACCACGGTGGCGTCGAGCTCGAGGCCCTTGACCAGGGAGACCGGCACCACCGTGACCTGGTGGTCGAGGCCCTGCTGGGTCGCCCGGCCGTGCTCGATGCCGGCGTCGGTGAGCGCCTGGCTCAGGTCCTCGACCAGGGACTCGGGGCCGATGACCCCGACGTTGCCGTTGCCGACCTCGCCGATCTCCTCGACCACCGCGGCGGCGACCGCCGGACCGACCTCGTCGGCGCCGACCCGCTCGAAGCGGGGCGGCCGGCCCTCCTGGCGGACCGACTGCGGCGGCGAGAGCTGGGGAGCGGCCTCGGTGAGCACCCGGGCGGCCAGCTCCATGTTCGGCGCCGGGATGCGGTAGCCGACGGTGAGCTCGGCCCGGCGGGGCGGCTTGCGGTCGGGCAGCTCGGCCAGGATCTCGTCCCAGTCGGCGTGGGCCCAGGCGCCGGTCGACTGGGCGATGTCGCCGACCACGGTCATCGACCCGTTCAGCGAGCGCCGGGCGAGCATCCGCAGCTGCATGGGCGACAGGTCCTGGGCCTCGTCGACCACCAGGTGGCCGTAGGTGCGCACGTCCCCCTCGCCGCGGCGCTTCTGCCGCGGGGTCGGCCCGAGGACGGCCCGGGCCTCGTCGAGCAGCGGGACGTCGGCGTCGGTCCAGACCACCCGGTCGACGTCGTCCGACCGGAGCCGGTGGAGCGAGGCCTGCTCGTGGTCGGTCAGGGCCCCGCCGGCGGCCAGCCGGAGCAGCGCCCGCGACCCGAACAGGTCGTGGAGCAGGTCGGCCGGCGTCAGCACCGGCCACATCCACTCCATCGCCTCGCGCACCGCCACCTCGCCGCGGATGGCCGGCCACAGCCCGACGGGGTCGACCGGCGACCGGGCGCTGTCGGCCAGCGCCTCGGCCACCGACCGCTCCACGAACCGGCGGGCGGCGTTGTGGGTGCGGAACCGGCGCCGGGCGTCGGCGACGATGCGCTCGGACCGCTCGACGGTGAGCAGCAGCGTCTGCAGCCCGTACCCGACGCGGAGGTCCCGCCGCAGGGGGCGCTTGCGGTCGCGGGCCGCCCGCGACACCAGTCGCGCCATGCGGATGTCGCCCTTGATCCGGGCCGTCTCGGCCCGGTCCGAACCCCTCACCCGGACGCCGTCGACCAGGTCGCCGAGCACCGCCAGCTCGACCCCGGCCTCGCCGAGGCTGGGCAGGACCTGCTCGATGTAGGCGAGGAACAGGCGGTTCGGGCCGATGACGAGTACGCCCTGGTCCTCGAGCGGGAACCGGTACGTGTACAGCAGGTAGGCGGCCCGGTGGAGGGCGACCACCGTCTTGCCCGTGCCGGGCCCACCCTGCACCACCAGGATGCCGGGCAGCGGCGAGCGGATGATCTCGTCCTGCTCGCCCTGGATGGTGGCGACGATGTCGCCGAGGCGGCCCGACCGAGCCGTCTCCAGGGCCGAGATCAGCGTGCCGTAGCCGGTGACGCCCTCGGGCCGTTCGCCGTTGCCGTTGACCCCGCTCCCGTTGGCGCCGTTGGCGCCGGGCCCGTCGCCGCCGACCAGGGCCGCCGCCCGGTCACCGAACAGCTCGTCCTCGATGTTCAGCAGCTGGCGCCCCCGGGTGGCGAAGTGCCGCCGGCGCACCAGGCCCATGGGCTCGCGCCCGGTGGCCCGGTAGAAGGCCTCGGCGATGGGCGCCCGCCAGTCGACCACGACCGGTTCCTGCTGCTCGTCGGCCACCGCCACCCGGCCGATGTAGAAGCTCTCGGGGTCGCTCGACCCGTCGCCCTCGGTGCCCTCGGTGTCGATGCGCCCGAAGCAGAGCGAGGCGTCGCCCAGGTGGAGCCGCTTGAGGCGGTGCAGCATCGTGTCCCAGATGACGTCGCGCTCGAAGCGGGCCTGCTCGGTGCCGCCCTTGCCGACCTCGACCATCGTCTGCAGCTTCGACGCCGAGGTGCGCGCCCGTTCCAGGCACTCGTAGGCGTGATCGATGTAGGCCTGCTCGGCCGCCAGGTCAGGGTGCAGCGTCGCCACGGGAGTCGTCGACCGGGAGTTGGGGGATGGAACAGCCTAGGCGCGCCCGCCGACGGCCCGGGTCCCGCGGCGACCGCCTACCGTGACCGCCGTGCCACCCCCCGCCGACGCGCCCCTGCTGCGGGCGTGCCGGGGTGAGCCGGGGCCGAGGGTGCCGGTGTGGTTCATGCGCCAGGCCGGGCGGTCGCTGCCGGAGTACCGGGCGGCGCGGGGCGAGGGCAGCATGCTCGACGCCATCGCCAGCCCCGACCTGGCCACCGAGATCACGCTGCAGCCGGTCCGGCGCTACGGGGTCGACGCCGCCATCCTCTACAGCGACATCGTCGTGCCCGTCCACGCCATCGGCTTCGGCGTCGACGTCGTCCCCGGCACCGGGCCGGTGGTGGACCGGCCCTTCGCGTCGAAGGCCGACCTCGACCGGCTCCGCCCCCTCGAGCCCGACGTCGACACCCCCTACGTGGTCGAGACCGTGCGGAACCTGGTCTCCGAGCTGGGCGACGTGCCGCTGATCGGCTTCGCCGGGGCGCCCTTCACCGTCGCCAGCTACCTGATCGAGGGTCGACCCAGCCGCACCTACGCCCGCACCAAGGCGCTGATGCTGGGCGAGCCCGACCTCTGGGCCGCCCTGCTCGACCGGCTGGCCGACCTGGCCGTCGCCTCGCTGCGGTCCCAGATCGAGGCCGGGGCCAGCGCGGTGCAGCTCTTCGACAGCTGGGCCGGGGCCCTGGCGCCCGCCGACTACCGGCGGTCGGTGCTGCCGGCCAGCCGCAAGGTCTTCGACGGCGTCGCCGATCTCGGCGTGCCGCGCATCCACTTCGGCGTCGGCACCGGCGAGCTGCTGGCGCTGCTGCGCGACGCCGGCGCGGACGTGGTGGGCGTCGACTGGCGGGTCCCCCTCGACGAGGCCCGCCGGCGCGTCGGCGAGGGCACCGCCCTGCAGGGCAACCTCGACCCGGCCGTGCTGGGCGCCCCGTGGGAGGTGGTGGCCGAGCGCACCCGCCAGGTGCTGCGCGACAACGGCGGCCACCCGGCCCACGTCTTCAACCTCGGCCACGGCGTCACGCCCGACGTCGACCCGGCGGTGCTGGAGCGGGTCACCGACCTGGTGCACGAGGAGGGCCACGCGGAGGTCACCGCCTCGTGAGCGCCGCCCCGGTCGGCGTGGTGGTCATGGCCTACGGCACCCCTCGCACGCCCGACGACGTCGAGGCCTACTACACCCACATCCGGCGCGGTCGGCCGCCGACCGAGGAGCAGCTCGCCGACCTGCGCCGCCGCTACGACGCCCTCGGCGGCGTGTCACCGCTGGCCCAGCGCACCGAGGCCCAGCGGGTCGGCCTGGCCACCGCCCTCGGCGACGGGTACCGGGTCGTGCTCGGCCAGAAGCACGCCCCGCCCTTCATCGAGGACGCGGTCGACGAGCTGGCCGACGGCGGCGTCGAGCAGGTGGTCGGGCTGGTGCTGGCCCCCCACTTCTCCGCCGCGAGCGTGGGCGAGTACCAGGCCCGGCTGGCCGAGCGCGCCGCCGAGCGGGGGCTGGCCGCCGCCGGGATCGAGAGCTGGCACACCGAGCCCGCCTACCTCGACTTCCTGGCCGGCGCCGTCACCGAGGCGCTGGCCGGCCTGCCGGAGGGCACCAAGGTGCTCTTCACCGCCCACTCCCTGCCCGAACGGGTGCTGGCCGGCGATCCGTACCCGGACCAGCTCGCCGAGAGCGCGGCGGCGGTGGCCGCCCGGGTCGGGCTCCCCCCGTGGGCGGGCTGGGGGCTGGCCTGGCAGAGCGCCGGGCGCACCCCCGAGCCGTGGCGGGGACCGGACGTGCTCGACGTGCTGCGGGAGCTGGCCGCCACCGGTCGCTGCCCGGGCGTCCTGGTCTGCGCCCAGGGGTTCGTCGCCGACCACCTCGAGGTGCTGTACGACCTCGACGTCGAGGCGGCCGGCCTGGCCGGGCAGCTCGGGCTGCCCTTCGCCCGCACCCGCTCGCTCAACGACGACCCCGAGGTCCTGGCCGCCCTGGCCCGCAGGTGCGAGGCCGCCGAACCCGTCCTCGCCCCGTCGAGCGGCCGCCCGGCGGGGCCGTGACCCTGGGCGACGGCCGGCCGGTCACCGTGGTGGGCGGCGGGGTGACGGGCCTGGCCGCCGCCCTGCACCTGCACGACCACGGCCACCCGGTCACGGTGCTCGAGGCGGGGGCGCGGCCGGGGGGCATGCTGCGCACCTCGATCGTCGCCGGCCGCCCGGTCGACGAGGCCGCCGACGCCTTCCTGGTGCGACGCCCCGAGGCGCTCGACCTCTGCCGCCGACTCGACCTGGTCGGGGCGCTGGTCCACCCCGCCGCCCGGTCCGCCGCCGTGTACGCCGACGGTGCCCGCCACCCGCTGCCGCCGCAGGTGATGGGCGTGCCCACCGACCTCGAGACGGTGGCCCGGTCCGGGCTGCTCGACGAGGCCGGCCTCGAACGGCTCCGGGCCGACGTCGAGCGGCCGGCCGCCCCGCTGACCGGGCCCGACACCGACGTGGCGTCCGAGATCGAGCGGCGACTCGGTCCGGCCGTGCTCGACCGCCTGGTGGGGCCGCTGGTGGGCGGCATCAACGCCGGCGACCCGGCCCGCATGAGCCTGGCCGCGGTGGTGCCCCAGCTCGACGCCGCCGCCCGCGACGCCGACCACCCCAGCCTGGTCGAGGCCTGCCGGGCCCAGCTCGCCCGGGCCCGGGCCGCCGGGGCCGACCCGGCCGCTCCCGTGTTCGCCGCCCACCCGTCGGGCATGGCCCGGGTGGTCGACGCCCTGGCCGCCGCCCTCCCCCCGGGCACGATCCGGACCAACCGACGGGCGGAGTCGATCACCGGCCCGACGGTGCTGGCCGTGCCCGTGCAGGTGGCCGCCGGCCTGCTGGCCTCCACCCCCGCCACGCAGGCCGCCGACCTGCTGGCCGGCATCGAGACCGCCTCGGTCGCCCTGGTGACGCTGGCCGTGCGGCCAGGCGAGGTCGACCTCGACCCCGGATCGAGCGGCTTCCTCGTCCCGCGGGACCAGGGCACGCTCATCACCGCCTGCACCGCGGCCAGCGCGAAGTGGGCCCACCTGGCGCCGGAGCAGGGCGATGGCACCGTGCTGCTGCGGGCCTCGGCCGGACGCCACGGCGACGGGCGAGCCGCCGACCTCGACGACGGCGACCTGGTCGAGGCGGTGCTCGCCGACCTCGGACGCACCGCCGGGCTCCGCGGCGAGCCCACCGAGGTCCGCATCACCCGGTGGGACCGCTCCTTCCCCCAGTACGCCCCCGGTCACGCCCAGCGCATGGCCACGGCCCAGGCCGACCTCGACGCCCGCCTCCCCGGCGTCGCCGTGGCCGGCACGGCCGTCCAGGGCGTCGGCATCCCGGCGTGCATCGCCAGCGGTCGGGCCGCCGCCGAGCGGGCGTCGGCCGCCGCCGGACCCGCGACCGGGGCCGGCTGACCGCCGGGACCCGACCGCCGACGTCGCTGGACCAGACTCGGGGCCCCATGCCGCGACCCCGACTGCGCCGGCCCGGCCGGCCCGATCCCCGCACCGTCGCGGCCGGTCTCGGGGCCGGGGTGCTGCTGGCCCTCGCCCTGCCGCCGTGGGGCTGGTGGCCGCTCGCCCTCGTGGGCCTGGTGCTGCTCGACCGGCTGCTGGCCGGACGACCCGCCGCCGTGCGCTTCCGCCGCGGCTGGCTCGTCGGCCTCGGCCTGCTCGGCATCAGCTTCTACTGGATCCACGACCTGACCCTGCCGGGCTGGATCATCGCCGTGCTCGTGTACTCGGCGGTCATCGGCGGGGCCATGGCCCTGGTCCCACCCGGCCGCGGCCGGTGGCTGGCACTCCCGGCCGCCTGGGTGCTGTCCGAGGCGGTCCGGGGCGCCTGGCCCTTCGGGGGCGTGCCGCTGTCGACCCTCGCCATCGGCCAGGTGGCGGGCCCGCTCGCCGGCGTGGCCCGGGTGGGCGGAACGCTGCTGCTCGGAGGCGTGACCGTCACCGCCGCCGTGGCGGTGTCGGCCGCCGTCAGCCGGAGGTGGCGCCCCGCGGTCGTCGCCGCGATCGTGGTCGTGGCGGTCACCGGGCTCGCCGCCGTCGCCCCCCGGGGCCACGACATCGGCCGGACCATCCGCGTCGCACTGGTGCAGGGCGGCGGGCCGCAGGGCACCCGGGCCATCAACACCGACCCGTCGGTGGTGTTCGATCGCCACCTGGCCGCCAGCGCCGCGGTACCGCCCGGCATGGACCTCGTCGTCTGGCCCGAGGACGTGGTCGACGTGCCCACCACGGTCACCGACACCCCCGAGGGCGCCCAGCTGGCCGACCTGGCCCGCCGCACGAAGGCGACCCTGGTCGCCGGGGTCGTCGAGTCGGCCGGGCCGGAGCACTTCTTCAACGCCTCGGTCGCCTGGAACCCGGCCGGTCGGGTCATCGGGCGGTACGAGAAGGTGCACCGCGTGCCCTTCGGCGAGTGGGTGCCGTTCCGCAGCCTGATCAAGCCCTTCGCCGGACCGTCGCTGCCGGCCAAGGACGCCATCGTGGGCCACGGTCCTGCGGTGATCGACACGCCGGCGGGGAAGCTGGGGATCGTGATCTCCTGGGAGGTGTTCTTCGGGCACCGGGCCCGCAGCGCCATCGGCGACGGCGGGCAGGTGCTGCTCAACCCCACCAACGGCGCGTCCTTCACGGGCACCCTGGTGCAGACCCAGCAGATCGCCTCGTCCCGCCTGCGGGCCATCGAGACCGGCCGGTGGGTCGTGCAGGTCGCCCCCACCGGGTTCAGCGCGTTCGTCACCCCCGACGGCCGGGTGCTCGAACGCACGTCCCAGCGCCAGCAGGCGGTGCGGACCCACACCGTCGCGCTGCGGGAGGGCCTGACCCTCTACAACCGGTGGGGGGAGTGGCCGACCCTGATCCTCGTGGTGCTGGCCCTGGCCGGCGGCCAGCTCCTGGCCCGCCGCGCCGACCCGGACGAGGGACCCGCCGAGGCGACGACCGGGGACGACGAGCCGTGAGCACGACGACCGCGCCGCCGGCCTCGTCGGCCGCCCCGCCCGGCCCGGCGCCGAGCGGCCGGGCCCCCGACGAGGACGCCGCCCGGGCCGCCGACCTGCGGCGCATGAAGCGAACGGCCACGTCGATGTTCGTGGCGGTCAGCGTGCTGTTCGTGATCGCCCGGTCGCTCGAGGGCACCTACGGGTGGCTGGCCTACGTGCGCGCCTTCGCCGAGGCGGCCATGGTCGGCGCCCTGGCCGACTGGTTCGCGGTGACCGCCCTCTTCCGGCACCCACTCGGCCTGCCGATCCCCCACACCGCCATCATCCCGAACCGCAAGGACGACATCGGGCGGGGGCTCGGCAGCTTCGTGCAGCGCAACTTCCTCACCCCCGAGGTGGTGGAGAGCAAGCTGGCCGGCACCCCGATCGCCTCCCGTCTCGGCGACTGGCTGGCCCGACCGGACAACGCCCGCCGCCTCGGCGACCAGGCCGCCGCGGTCACCCACGCCGCCCTCGACGTCCTGCGCGACGACGAGGTCCAGGAGGCCATCGAGACGGCGGTGGCCCGGAAGGTGCGCACGACCGAGGCGGGGCCGATCCTCGGTCGCGGCCTCGACCTGGCCATCGCCGACGGACGCCACCAGCAGCTGCTGAGCAGCATCCTGCGGCGGGTCGCCGAGAGCCTCGACGCCAACCGCAGCCAGCTGCGCGAGCGCCTCGACCACGAGTCGCCGTGGTGGGTGCCGGAGCCGATCGACGACCGGATCTTCGCCAAGATCTTCGACGGGGTGCAGGGCCTGCTCCGCGACGTGGCCGCCGATCCCGAGCACGAGCTGCGGGCCACCTTCGACGCCCGCATCAACGAGCTGGCCGAGGAGCTGAAGTGCTCGCCGGAGATGCAGCAGCGCGCCGAGGAGCTGAAGGAGGAGCTGCTGGCCCACCCGGCGCTGCGCGAGTGGTCCGCCACCGTCTGGACCGACCTGAAGGAGGCGATGCTCTCCCGCAGCGCCGACCCGAACAGCGAGCTGCGCCGCCGGATCGAGTCGGCCATCACGACCTTCGGCGAGCGCCTGCGCGACGACCCCGAGCTGCAGCAGCGGGTCGACGGGTGGATCGCCTCGGCCGCGGTCCAGGTCGTCGAGCAGTCCCAGGACGAGATCGGCGAGCTGATCGCCACCACCGTCGAGCGGTGGAACCCCGACGAGACCACCCAGCGCATCGAGCTGCAGGTCGGCCGGGACCTGCAGTTCATCCGCATCAACGGCACCGTGGTCGGCGGCCTGGCCGGCCTGCTCATCTTCACGGTCAGCAACCTGTTCTGAGGGAGGCACCCATGACCGACACCATCACCCAGCTGTGGCGGTTCCCGGTGAAGTCCATGCAGGGCGAGCGGGTCGAGCGGGCGGAGCTGCGGTCCACCGGGCTCGACGGCGACCGGGACTGGGCGGTGGTCGACGACGAGACCGGGAAGGTCCTGAGCGCCAAGCGGGTGGGCGAGCTGCTCCACGCCGCGGCCCGCGCCGAGGCCGACGGCTCCTGCGTGATCACCCTCCCCGACGGTACCGAGCACCTCGCCGGCGAGGCCGGCACCAACGCCGCGCTGGTGGCCTGGCTGGACCGGCCCTGCCACCTGGCGGCCCGGCCCGCACCGACCGAGGCGCCCGAGTTCGAGATGAGCTTCGACGCCGAGCACCCCGACCAGGACGTGTTCTCCTGGCCGGTGGCGGCCGGCACCTACGTCGACGTGGCCGGGTGCCACCTGCTGACCACCGCCAGCGTGGCCGCCGCCCGGGCCCTGCACCCCGACGGCGATTGGGACGTCCGCCGGTTCCGGCCCACCGTGCTGGTCGACAGCGGCTCGAGCGGCTTCGTGGAGGACGGGTGGGTCGAGCACCACGTCCGGGTCGGCGCGGCGCGGGTGCGGGTCGACATGCTGACCCCCCGCTGCCCCATGCCGGTCCGGACCCAACCGGGGCTCGACCGCGACCTCGGCGTGGCCCGTGCCCTGCGCGACCACCACGGCAGCAACCTCGGCGTCTACGCCACCGTCGTCGAGCCGGGCCCGGTGGCGGTCGGCGACCCGGTGGTCCCCGGGCCGTGACGGGAGCGTGAACGGCCTCCGCAGGCTTGACCGCCCGGTCGGGTACCGGGGAGGCTGACGCCTTCATGGCCGCCGACCGCCCCCTGCGCATCGCGCTGCTCACCTACCGGGGCAAGCCCCACGTCGGCGGGCAGGGCGTCTACGTGCGCCAGCTCGCCCGGGCGCTGCACGAGCTCGGCCACCACGTCGAGGTCTTCTCCGGCCAGCCGTACCCGGTGCTCGACGAGGGCGTCGAGCTGCACCAGCTCCCCAGCCTCGACATCTACAACGAGCACTTCCCGATGCGGATGCCCGGGCTCTGGGAGATCAAGCACGTCGCCGACCTGATCGAGGTCACCGCCTTCTCCTTCGGCTCGTTCCCCGAGCCCCTGGCCTTCTCCGTGCGGGCCTTCGAGGCGCTGCGGGGCCGCCGGGCCGACTTCGACCTGGTCCACGACAACCAGAGCCTCGGCTACGGGCTGCTGGCGCTGCAGCGCGCCGGATGGCCGCTGATCGCCACCATCCACCACCCCATCACCGTCGACCGCCGGCTGGAGATGGCGGCTGCGACGAGCCTCTACCAGCGCCTCACCCTGAGCCGCTGGTACTCCTTCACCCGCATGCAGACCGAGGTGGCCCGGCGCGTCGAACGGGTCATCACCGTGTCGCAGAACTCGTGGAAGGACATCCACGCCGACCACAAGGTGCCCTACGAGCGCATGCACGTGGTCCCCGTCGGCGTCGACCCGGACCAGTTCCGGCCGCTCGAGTCCGTGGAGCGACGGCCCGGTCACCTGATCACGACCGCCAGCGCCGACGTGGCCATGAAGGGCCTGTCGTTCCTGTTGGAGGCGCTGGCCAAGCTGCGCACCGAGCGCGACGACCTGCACCTGACCGTGATCGGGCGCAAGAAGGAGGGCGGCAAGTCCGCCGCCACCATCGACCGCCTGGGGCTCACCGACCACGTCGAGTTCGTCTCCGGGGTGTCCGACGAGCGCATCGTCGAGCTGTACGCCGAGGCCGAGGTGGCGGTGGTGCCGTCGCTCTACGAGGGCTTCTCGCTGCCCGCCATCGAGGCCATGTCCTGCGCGGTGCCGGTCGTGGCCACCACCGGCGGCGCCCTGCCCGAGGTGGTGGGAGCCGACGGCGAGACCGCCCTGCTGGCTGCGCCGGGCGACGCCGACTCGCTGGCCGCCACAATGCGGCGCGCCCTCGACGACGCCGACCTGCGCCGGCGCATCGGCGACGCCGGCCGCCAGCGGGTCATCGGCCAGTGGAGCTGGCGCCACACCGCCCTCGGCACCGTCGAGCAGTACCGGGCGATGCTCGACGGCCGGCCCGGGACCGGCGGCCGGCCGGCCGGCGGCTGATGCTCACCGTCGACTACCGACGCCTCGGGCTCCAGCCCGGCGAGACGCTGCTCGACATGGGCGCCGGTGCCGGTCGCCACGCCTTCGAGTCCTACCGGAGGGGCGCCAAGGTGGTGGCGGCCGACCTCGACCGGGCCGAGCTGAAGGACGTGCAGGCCCTGATGGCCGCCATGACCCGGTCGGGCGAGGTGGCGCCGGAGGCGGTCGGGGTCTGCGTGAACGCCGACGCCACCCGCCTGCCCTTCGACGACGGCAGCATCGACCGGATCATCGCCTCGGAGGTGCTCGAGCACGTCCCCGACGACGCCGCCGCCCTCGCCGAGCTGACCCGCGTGCTGCGGCCCGGCGGGGTGCTGGCCGCCACCGTGCCGGCCCAGCTGCCCGAGCGCCTCTGCTGGGCGCTGAGCGACGAGTACCACGCCCCCTTCGTGCCGGGTGGCCACGTCCGCATCTACGCCGAGGCCACCCTCCGGCGCCGCATGCGCGACGCCGGCCTGCACCCCGGCGCCGCCCACCGGGCCCACGCCCTGCACTCGCCCTACTGGTGGCTGAAGTGCGCGGTCGGGCCGACCAACGACGACCACCCCGCCGTGCGCGCCTACCACCGGCTGCTGGTGTGGGACATCACCAAGGCGCCGAAGCTGACCCGCTGGACCGAGCGGGCGCTGAACCCCGTGCTGGGCAAGAGCCTGGTCGTCTACGCCACCAAGCCGGCGGCGGGCGCGTCGGGGTCGCGACCCGGAGCCCCGACCGGTGCGGCGACGGGAGCGGCGCGATGACCGTGCCCGCCGTGGCCGGCGTCGTCACCGCGGAGCAGATCCAGGAGACCGTCGACGCCATCGTGGAGCGCCAGCTGCCGAACGGCATGATCCCGTGGTTCCCCGGCGGCCACGCCGACCCGTGGAACCACGTCGAGGCGGCCATGGCCATCGCCCTCGGCGACCGGGTGGCCGAGGCCGAGGCCGCCTACCAGTGGCTGGTCGACGAGCAACGACCCGACGGCGCCTGGCACCAGTACTACCTGGCCGACCGGATCGAGCAGGACAAGCTCGACGCCAACGTCTGCGCCTACGTCGCCGCCGGCGTGTGGCACCACTGGCTGCTGACCAAGGACCAGGGCTTCGTCGAGACCATGTGGCCCGTCGTCGACGCCGCCATCGGGTTCGTGCTCGGCCTGCAGACCGAGCGGGGTGAGGTGCTCTGGGCGCGTCACGCCGACGGCACCCCGTGGTCGTTCGCCCTGCTGACCGGCTCGTCGAGCATCTGCCACAGCCTGCGCTGCGCCCTGGCGCTGGCCCACCACCTCGGGCTCGAGCGGCCGCACTGGGTCGGCGCTGCCGACCGGCTGGCGACGGTGATCCGCACCGAGCCCGACGCCTTCGCCCCCAAGCACCGCTGGGCCATGGACTGGTACTACCCGGTGCTCACCGGCGTGCTCACCGGCGACGCCGGGCGGGAGCGGCTCGACCGGCGCTGCGACGCCTTCGTCATGGAGGGCCGGGGCGTCCGCTGCGTGTCCGACCGCCCGTGGGTGACGGTGGCCGAGACCTGCGAGTACCTGCTGGCCAACCTGGCCGTCGGCCGCCGGGCCCACGCCGCGGAGCTGTTCGGCTGGGTGCAGCAGTACCGGGTGGACGGCGGGCGCTACTGGACCGGGACCGTGTACCCCGAGGAGGTCCACTTCCCCGGCGGGGAGCAGTCGACCTACACCTCGGCCGCGGTGGTCCTCGCCGCCGACGCCCTCTGCGGCGCCAACCCCACCGCCAACCTCTTCGTCGACGACTTCCAGCTCGCCTAGCGCCGCCGCACCCCGCCGTCGTCCCCGTCGGTGTCGTCGTGCACCTCCTCGGCGCGAAACGTGTCGTTGTGCACCCTTGCGGTGCAGAACAGCACGATTCACCCGGCGGAGCGGTGAGCGCGGCGCTGCCGGAACGCGTGCCCGAGCTCGCGACGGAGCCGGTCCGCGCTCGGGCGGAGGTCGTCGGCACCGGCTCGCAGCACCCACCAGCCGGCGGCCACCAGCCGGGCGTGCCGGTGTTCGTCGTGCGCAAGCCGGTCAGGCGTGTGCCACCGCTCGCCGTCGTACTCGAGGCCGACCCGGACATACGGCCACGCCACGTCGAGCCGCCCGACGAGCCGGCCCTCGCGGTCGTGGACGGGGTGCTGCGTCACCGGTCTCGGCACACCCCACTCCCCGAGACGTCGGAGCAGCCGCGCCTCACCCGGGCTCTCGGGCACCAATCCCTCCAACCACGGCTGGAGCACCGACCGGAGCCGATCGGCTCCCGTTCGACCCCGGCCCGACGGCATGGCCTCGAGGACCGCTGCGACCTGCTCCGGTCTCGTCATGCGCCTCGTGACCGCGGCGGCGAGCACGTCGGCGAGCGCGCGCGTCGGGGAGCGATCCAGCGGCGTCGACGATGCTGCGGGCAGGCACGGTCGCGGGGACCGGCCCGACGCGGGTCTGCTGCCGCGGCGGCACGTCGCTGCGGTGGACGACGGCGAACGGGTGGCGGCCGGTGGTCCGCGCCGCCGACACGACGTGCGGTGGTTCGGGCAGCGGCCGCAGACCCAGCAATCCGATCGCACTGAGCCCGTGGGCGAGCGTGCCCGGAGGCCCGACCAGACAGGCGGCCAGGAGCCGTTGCGTCGGGGAGGGCGGCGCACCCCGCACCAGGTACACGCCGCGCCCGACCGCCTCCCAGCGGCCCGCGGACAACCGACGGCCGATCTGCGACCGGGTGAGCCCGCAGCGACGGGCGTCGGCCAGGGTCAGCAGACCCAGCTGGCGGGCGGCGGGGCCCGCCGCGCGGTGGTCGGCGGTGACGTCCTCCATGAGCTCCACCCTGCCGACGGGGGGTGACACCCACCGGCCGCCCGGGGGCGGCCGACGGGGAGGACAGCGGGGGGCGGGAGGCTGGCCTACGGTCGCCGGCCATGAGCTTCCCCGGCACCTTCGCCGCCGAGACGCCCGACAAGGCGGCCGTGGTCATGGCCGACTCGGGGGCCACCCTGACCTACGCCGAGCTCGACGAGCGCGCCACCCGGCTGGCCAACCTGTTCCGGTCGCTCGGCCTGCAGCCGGGCGACCACGTGGCGTTCTGCGTCGAGAACCACATCCGGTACCTCGAGCTCGTGTGGGGCGCGACCTACGCCGGGCTCGTCTACACCGCCGCCTCGACCCGCCTCACCCCCGAGGAGCTGGCCTACATCGTCGACGACTGCGACGCCCGGGTGTTCATCTCCTCGGCCAGGCTCGCCCACCTGGCGACCGGCATCGTGGCCGACACGCCCAAGGTCGAGGCCCGGTTCCTGCTCGACGGCACCGCCGAGGGCCACCGCTCCTACGAGGCGGCCCTGGCCGAGCAGCCCGCCGAGCGGGACGAGGACTGGGTCGAGGGCATGGACATGCTCTACTCGTCGGGCACCACCGGCCGGCCCAAGGGCGTCGAGGGCCCGTTCGTGGCCCAGCCGCTCGGGACCAAGGGGGCGCTGTCGCTGCTGTGCGAGGGGGTGCTCGGGTACCGCCAGGACATGACCTACCTGAGCCCGGCGCCCCTGTACCACGCCGCTCCGCTGCGCTTCTGCCTGTGCGTGCACCGGGTGGGCGGGACCGTCGTGGTCATGGAGCACTTCGACGCCCAGGGGGCGCTGGCCGCCATCGAGCGCTACGGCGTCACCCACAGCCAGTGGGTGCCCACCATGTTCATCCGCATGCTGAAGCTCCCCGACGAGGTCCGGGCCCGCTACGACGTCAGCTCGATGGAGATGATGATCCACGCCGCCGCCCCCTGCCCGGTCGAGGCCAAGCTGGCCATGATGGACTGGTTCGGCCCCGTGATCCACGAGTACTACGCCGGCACCGAGGGCAACGGGTTCGTCTACTGCAACGCCGAGCAGTGGCTCGAGCACCCCGGCACCGTCGGCACCCCGCTGGTCGGCAAGGTCCACATCGCCGACGACGGGGGCCACGAGCTGCCCGCCGGCGAGGCCGGCACCATCTGGTTCGAGAGCGAGGCGACCTTCAGCTACCACAAGGACCCCGAGAAGACCGCCGGCTCCCGCAACGACCAGGGCTGGTCGACCCTCGGCGACGTCGGCTACCTCGACGACGACGGCTTCCTCTACCTCACCGACCGCAAGGCGTACATGATCATCACCGGCGGGGTGAACGTGTACCCGCAGGAGGCGGAGAACCGGCTGGCCATGCACCCCAAGGTGGCCGACGTGGCCGTGTTCGGGGTGCCCGACGACGACTTCGGCGAGCAGGTCAAGGCGGTGGTCGAGCTGATCGACCCGGCCGACGCCGGCGACGAGACCGAGCGCGAGCTCATCGCCTACTGCCGCGAGCACCTGGCCGACGTGAAGTGCCCCCGCTCGGTCGACTTCCGCGACGAGCTGCCCCGCCACCCCACCGGCAAGCTCTACAAGCGGCTGCTGAAGGACGAGTACTGGGCGGGGCACGGCACCCGCCGCATCTGATCAGTCGTCGGCGTAGCCCGGGTCGGCCACCGCCAGCGCGTCGAGCACGTCGGCCCAGACCGCGCCCTTGACCTCGTCCCAGCGGTCGTCGAGCTCGCCGGTGCGGATGGCGGCGGCCAGGGCGTGGTCGTCGCCCACCCCGAGGGCGGCGAGCCGGGCCTGGTGGGCCTCGGCCTGGGGCGGGCCGACGGCCAGCTCGCGCTCGACCATGGCCAGCGCGTTGGCGGCCACCCTGGCGTGGAACCGGATCTGCCCGTCGGTGGCGTCCGCCAGCGGGCCCTGGAGCCACTCCCGCACCGACTCGACCAGCTCGGGGGCGGTGGGACGGCCGTGCACGCTGACCGGCCATGGCAGCGACTCTCCCGACGGCTGGGCGTAGGGCGGCGGCTCGCTCGGGCCGGCCACCAGGCCGAGCAGGTCGTGCTCGGTCTGGCACACCCGCCGCCCGATGGCGGCCAGCTCGTGGGAGCGCACCAGCCCGCTCAGGTGGCTGGCCGCCTGCATCATGCAGATCACGCCCCAGCGCAGCGTGCCGTAGGCCTCCCACCACCGCAGGGTCTCCGGGTCGATCTCGACCCCGCCCGCCTCGACGTAGGCGTCGATCAGCTCCTCGTAGGTGCCGACGCCGGCCACCGGCAGCGACGAGCCGAAGCGCCACGCCCGCACGCACATCCAGCCCAGGTCCTCGGCCGGGTCGCCGACGTGGGCCAGCTCCCAGTCGATGACCGCGGCCAGGCCGCCGTCGTCGACGATGAGGTTGCCGAGGCGGAAGTCACCGTGGACCACGGCCCGGCCGGCCGACGGACGCTGCGACAGCTCGAGCCAGCGGAGCCCCAGCTCGAGGGCCGGTCGGGGCTGGCCGATCAGGTCGACGACCTCGCGCAGCGACACCAGCGGATCGGGCTCGTGCAGCGCGTCGACCGAGTCGGGGGCGGCGGCGTGCAGCCGGGCCAGCGCCCCGGCGCACTGGCCGACCAGCCGCCGCCGGGCGTCCTCGAACCGCTCATCGCGCAGGATGCGACGGGCGATGGTCTCGCCGGGGACCGCCTCGGTCAGCAGGAAGGGCGCCCCCAGGTCGTCCTTGGTGGCCGACGAGGCCACCACCGAGGGCACCGGCACCCCCACGTCGGCCGCCATCCGCAGCAGCGACGCCTCACCGTCGGGACCGACCCCGGGCCGGTCGACGGCAGCGGCGCGCTGCAGCTGGAGGACCAGGTCGCGGTCGCCGGCCGACACCGCCCAGGTCTGCTTGGAGGCCCCGCCGCTCAGCCGACGCATGCCGGTGATCGGCCCGCCGAGCAGCTCGCTCAGCGCGACGGCCAGCTGCTCGGCGTCGGCGCTCATCGCCGCCCGAAGCTACCCGGGCGGGCCCGGCCGACGGTCCGTAGGGTGCCGGGCATGGACGACGCTGCGACCACCGCCACCTCCGGCACCACCGCCACCGACGACCTCCGCCGGCGGATGCGCGAGTTCATCGACGAGAAGGTCATCCCCCTCGAGCCCGTGCTCGAGCACCGCGACGACGAGTCGGCCGAGGCCCTGGCCGGGCTGAAGGAGCAGGCCAAGGCCGAGGGCCTGTGGGCGCTCGGGCACCCGACCCACCTCGGGGGCGGGGGCCTGCCGCTGATGGAGTTCGCCCTGCTGAACGAGATCATCGGCCGGTCGGAGTTCGGGCAGCTCGCGGTCGGGACCGTGAGCATGCAGGACTCGATCATGCTCGACCTCCATGCCTCCGCCGAGCAGCGCGAGCGGTGGCTGAAGCCCCTGGTGGCGGGCGAGATCATGCCCTCGGTCGGGCTCACCGAGCCCGAGGTGGCCGGGTCGGACCCCACCCTGATGCAGGCCACCGCCGAGCTCGACGGCGACGAGTGGGTCATCAACGCCCACAAGTGGTTCACCACCGGTGCCAGCGTCGCCGCCTTCACCACCATCTTCGCCCAGACCGACCCCGACGCCGAGAAGTACCTGCGGTTCAGCTCGATCATCGTCCCCACCGACGCGCCCGGCTACGAGATCGTGCGGGTGGTGCCCACCATGGGCCACACGGGCGGCCAGCACTGCGAGCTGCGCCTCACCGACGTGCGGGTGCCCCGCTCGAACCTGCTCGGCGAGCGCGGCCACGGCTTCGTGATCGCCCAGGAGCGGCTCGGGCCGGGCCGCATCTTCCACTGCATGCGCTGGCTCGGCCAGGCCCAGCGGGCCTTCGAGCTGATGTGCGAGCGGGCCCGCACCCGCTACGCCCACGGGTCGCTCCTGGCCGAGAAGGGCGAGATCCAGCGCTACATCGCCGAGTCGGCCGCCCAGATCCAGGCCTGCCGGCTGATGACCATCGACGCCGCCCGGGCCATGGACGAGGGCCGCTCGGCCCGGGTCCAGATCAGCCTCATCAAGTTCCACGGCGCCCAGATGCTCCACGACGTGATCGACCGGGCCATCCAGGTCCACGGCGCCCTGGGCGTCACCGGCGACACCCCGCTCGAGCGCATGTACCGCGAGGCCCGCTACGCCCGCATCTACGACGGCCCCGACGAGGTCCATCGCATGGTCGTCGCCCGCCAGCTGGTCAAGGACCCCGGCACGGCGCCCTGGCTCGCCTAGTGCTGCTCCGGCTGGCGCCTGCGTTGTCGGGCGCCGCCGGTCCGGCGGCGCTGGCTTCGCCACGATGGCTCGCACCGACGTGCTGCTCCGGCTGGCGCCTGCGTTGTCGGGCGCCGCCGGTCCGGCGGCGCTGGCTTCGCCACGATGGCTCGCACCGACGTGCTGCTCCGGCTGGCGCCTGCGTTGTCGGGCGCCGCCGGTCCGGCGGCGCTGGCTTCGCCACGATGGCTCGCACCGACGTGCTGCTCCGGCTGGCGCCTGCGCAGCGTCGGGTTCAGCCGGTCCGGCGCAGGACGCGCAGGGAGCCGGTGGCGCCGACCTCGGTGAAGCGACCCGACTCGAGGGCGCGGCGGTAGATCTCGTACGGCGGGCGGCCGCCGTCGGCGGGGTCGGGGAAGACGTCGTGGATGCAGAGGATGCCGCCGGGCGCCACGTGGGGCGTCCACCGCTCGTAGTCGCGGTGGGCCGGCTCGGCCCCGTGGCCCCCGTCGATGAACAGCAGGGCCAGTGGGGTGGCCCAGGCGGTGGCCACCGCGCCCGACTCGCCGACCACCGCCACCACCGAGTCCTCGAGCCCCGCGTCGCGGATCGTGCGACGGAACGTCGGCAGGGTGTCGAGGCCCCCGGTCTCGGGGTCGACCAGGTCCGGCTCGTGGTGGGCCCACCCGGCCTGGTTCTCCTCGGACCCCCGGTGGTGGTCGACCGCGAACAGCACCGTGCCGTGCGAGCGGGCGGCGGCGCCCAGCCACACCGACGACTTGCCGCAGTAGCTGCCCACCTCGAGCAGGGGACGCCCCGGCACCTCGGCCGCGGCGACCACGGCGGCGTCGTGGAGGGCGTCGCCCTCGTCGGTGGGCATGAAGCCCCGGGCGGCGATGGCCGCCGCCCGCAGCTCGGGATCGATCAACGGGCCGGCGGCGTCCCCGCCCGGTCGACCACCACCGCCGGGACCTCGCCCGAGCGCTGCCGCTCCTCGGCGATCTCGATGTCGGCGTCGTAGGGCGTGTGGTGGTGCTCGCCGAACATGATCTTGTCGAGGAAGAGGTACTTGAGCACCCACAGGATGCCGAAGCCGGCCACGTTGGCGCCCTGGATGGCCAGCTGGTGGATCTTCATGTCAGCGGTGGCGTTGGTGGCCAGCACGACCATCAGGGTGGACAGCACCCACCCGGCCAGGGTGAAGACGGCGAAGGGGATGACCTCGCGCCGCATGTGGGCCTTGCCCCGCTTCCCCCACACCCAGCGCTTGTTGAGGATGAACGCCGGGATGCTCGTGAGCATGACGGCGGTGAGGTTCCCCCAGCCCGGCTTCCAGTGCAGGAGCGACTTCGACGTGAAGAGGAACAGCAGGACCTGGGTGATGGCCACGCAGATGAGCGAGGTCAGCGAGTATCGGATGGCTCGACGCCCGGGCTCGGACTTGGCGTGGGCGAGCAGCGCCGACGGGGTCAGGTTCACGAGCGTTCCACGCTAGTTCGACGGCTTGGGCAGCAGGGAGTTTGCCCTCGCCACCTCGCCGAACCACCTCGCGCTGGGCTTGGGCGACCGCTGCATGGTGCTCCGATCGACCGACACCAGCCCGAATCGAGGGGTGTAGCCGTAGGCCCACTCGAAGTTGTCGAGCAGGCTCCAGTACGTGTAGCCGAGCACCTCGATGCCGTCGGCCAGCGCCCGCTGCACGCCCTGCAGCGCCTGGTGCACGTAGTCGATGCGCTGCTCGTCGTCGTCGGTGCCGATGCCGTTCTCGGTGACGAGCAGGGGGATCTCGCCCCCGGTCCGCCCCCACGCCCGGCGCAGGGTCGCCTCGAGCGACTGCGGCCAGAACTCGTAGCCCATGACCAGGGTGGGCACGCCGGGCTCCGGGCCGAGGTGGCCGTCGGGGCCGACCCGGGTGCGGCTGTAGGTCTGGACGCCGAAGAAGTCGTCGCCGGCGACGCCGTCGAGGAAGACGTCCTCCATGCTCGCCCGGTGCTTGGCGACCCGCGACTCGCCGCCGTCGACGGGCACCCACTCGGTCATCGACAGGGTCAGGCCGACCGGCACCGCGGGCGCCGCCGCCCGGAGCGCCTCGCGCCCGGCGTGGTGGGCCTCGACGAACCGCTGGCCGACCTCCAGGAAACGGCCGACGTCGGTCTCGCCCGGCGGGAAGACGCCCAGCGCGTAGCCGCAGAAGGCGACGATGTTCGGCTCGTTGAGGGTGCAGAAGCGACCGGCCACGTCGCCCAGCCGCTCGCCGACCCGATGGCAGTACTCGGCGAAGCGGTCGGCGGTGGCGGGCTCCGCCCAGCCGCCCTGGTCGGCCAGCCACCGGGGGGTGGTGAAGTGGTGCAGGGTGACGACCGGCTCGACGCCGCGCTCGCGCAGCCCGTCGCACACCCGGCGGTAGTGGTCGAGCTCGACCTGGGACCACTCGCCGTCCTCGGGCTCGATGCGGGCCCACTCGACCGAGAACCGGTAGTGCGAGAGGCCGAAGGAGGCGACCAGGTCGGCGTCCTCCTCCCAGCGGTGGTAGCTGTCGCAGGCGTCGCCGCTCGGCTCGCGGCACCCCGAGCCCGGGGTGTGCTCCCAGCGCCACCAGTCGTTGTTCCAGTTGCCGCCCTCGATCTGGTGCGCGGCGGTGGCGGTGCCCCAGCGGAAGCCCTCGGGGAACGGCTGGTCCGTCTGCGTCATGCTCGGCAACCTACGCGAGGATGCGGCGGTGCAGCAGGAGGCCGTCGACGTCGTCGTGTCGCTGCTCGACCTCGAGCCGATCGAGGTGAACATCTTCCGGGGCACCAGCCCCGACGTCGACGCGCAGCGCGTGTTCGGCGGCCAGGTGGCCGGTCAGGCGCTGGTCGCCGCCGCCCGCACCGTCGACCGCGACGAGGACGCCGGCGAGCGGTACGTGCACTCGCTGCACGCCTACTTCCTCCGCCCCGGCGACCCGTCGGTGCCCATCCTCTACGAGGTCGACCGCATCCGCGACGGGCGGTCGTTCACGACCCGGCGGGTGGTGGCCATCCAGCACGGTCGGGCCATCTTCAACCTGCAGGCCTCCTTCCACGTGCACGAGGCCAACGCCCTCGACCACCAGTTCCCGATGCCCGAGGTCGCCCCGCCGGAGGACCTGCCGGACTTCGCCACCCGGTGGGCGCCGTGGAAGGACCGGCTGGGCGAGTGGTTCGAGCGGCCCCGCGCCATCGACTCCCGGTACGTCGACTGGGAGCCGCCGGACCGGCGCCACCCGCTGCCGCCGCACCAGCGCATCTGGATCCGGGCCGACGGCCGGCTGCCCGACGAGCAGCTGGTGCACACCTGCGTGCTCACCTACGCCTCGGACATGACCCTGCTCGACACGACGCTGCTGCCCCACGGCGGCACCGCCATGGACGGCCACGTGCAGATGGCCAGCCTCGACCACGCCATGTGGTTCCACCGCCGGTTCCGGGCCGACGACTGGCTGCTCTACGACCACGACACCCCGAGCGCGTCCGACGCGCGGGGCCTCGCCCGCGGGCTCATCTACACCCGCAGCGGCGAGCTGGTCGCGTCGGTGGTGCAGGAAGGGCTCATCCGGCCGCTGTGACCCGCCCGTCGCCGACCGCCGCCCGGCGGAGCCTGTCCGCCCTGGTCGCGGCCCTGGCGGTGGTGCTGGCCGGCGCCCCCGCCTGCACGACCGACGCCGACACCCGGCCGGGTCCGGCCTCGACCGCCCCGCCCACCACCGGGCCGGGGCGGGGCACCCCCGACGCCCCCGCCCGCGACGGCTCGCTCTCCGAGGTCGGGGTGCGGCTGACGGAGGTGGCCCGGCTCGAGTCGCCCACCCAGCTCCAGCCCCGGCCCGGCACCGGTGAGCTGTGGGTCACCGAGCGGGCCGGCCGGGTCCGGCGCCTGCTGCCCCGCGGCGGCGGGCGCTTCGCGGTCGACCCGGAGCCCGTCGTCGACCGGACCGCCGAGGTCGCGACCGACGGCGAGCTCGGCATGCTCGGCCTGGCCTTCTCGGCCGACGGCCGCCAGCTCTACGTCGACTTCAACGACCGCGACGGCACGACCAACCTCGTCCGCTACCCCGTGCGCGACGACGGCTCGGTGGGGTCCCCGACGGTGCTGCTCACCCAGCCGCAGCCGTACACCAACCACGACGGGGGGGACCTCCAGCTCGGACCGGACGGCTACCTCTACCTCGGGCTGGGCGACGGCGGCTCGGCCGACGACCCCGACGACCGGGCCGGCGACCCGAACGACCTGCTGGGCACCATCCTGCGCATCGACCCCCGCACCCCGTCGGGGTCGATGCCGTACGCCATCCCCACCGACAACCCCTACGCCGAGGGAGGCGGCCGGCCCGAGATCTACCTGGCCGGCGTCCGCAACCCGTGGCGCTTCAGCTTCGACCGGGCGAACGGCGACCTCTGGATCGGCGACGTCGGCCAGGACGAGGTCGAGGAGGTCGACCACCTGCCGGCGGGCACCGGCCGCGGCGCCGACCTCGGGTGGAGCGGGTTCGAGGGCACCCAGCGGAACATCCCGGCCCGCGTCCGCCCGGACACCGTCCCGCCGGTCTTCGAGTACCGGCACGCGACCGGCGGCTGCTCGATCACCGGGGGCGTGGTGTACCGGGGCGAGGCGATCCCGGCCCTCGACGGGACCTACCTCTTCAGCGACTACTGCCAAGCCGCCCTGCGCGGCCTGCGACTCGGCCCAGGCGGCCGGGTGGCCGACGAGCGGGGCCTCGGCGTCGAGCTCGAGCGGACCGTGAGCATCGACCAGGACGCGGCCGGCGAGGTGTACCTGCTGTCGGTCGGCGGCCCGATCATGCGGCTCGAGGCCGCGTAGCGAGAGGGGTTCGCCGCCATGGCCCTGCCCGACCACCTGCAGCAGCTCGCCGCCCGGGTGTCCAACTGGGGGCGCTGGGGCCCCGACGACCAGCGCGGCACCCTGAACCTGATCGACGCCGCCGCCCGGGAGCGGGGTCTGGCCGCGGTCCGCGAGGGGCGGGCGTTCTCCCTCGCCATCCCCTTCGACGAGGAGGGCCCCCAGACCGGTGGCATCCCGGGTCGCGACAACCCGAGCCGCACCATGCTCATGGTGCGCACCGCCTTCACCGGCGACCCCGACGACTTCACCACCTCCGACGACGCGGTGACCATGGGCGTGCAGGCCGCGACCCACTGGGACGCGCTGGCCCACGTCGGCTACGGCGGCCGCCTCTACAACGGCGTGGACGACTCGGAGATCGACGAGGACGGCGCCCACCGACTCGGGATCGAGCACGTGGGGCCCGTCGTCACCCGGGGCGTGGTGCTCGACGTGGCCCGCCTGCACGGCGTCGCGCACTTCGACCACGGCTACGCCATCACCGGCGACGATCTGGGGGCGGCCGCCGAGCGGGCCGGCGTCGCCGTCGAGGCGGGCGACGCCCTGCTGGTGCGAACCGGCCAGATGGCCCACCTGCCCCACGACCGCCGGCGCTACGCCAACCCGTCGCCCGGCCTGTCGACGCAGTCGATCGAGTGGCTGCACGACCACGACGTGGCCGCGGTCGCCACCGACACCCTGGTCTTCGAGGTCTTCCCCGGCGAGGACCCCGACGTGCTCCTGCCCGTGCACATGATCCACCTGCGCGACATGGGCCTGCTCCAGGGCCAGAACTGGTACCTGGACGACCTGGCCGCCCACTGCGAGGCCACCGGCCGGGGTGACGTGCTGCTGGTGGCCAACCCCCTGCCGCTCACCCGCTCGGTGGGCGGCCCGGTGGCCCCCGTCGCCCTGACCTGACCCGCGCGGTTCCTCCGCTCAGCCGACGTGGCGGTACACGTTGGTCCGGCGGGGCTCGAAGCCGAGGCGGCGGTACAGGCGGTTGGCCGCCTCCCGCGACGGGCGGGAGGTGAGGTCGACCTTGGCCGCGCCCTGCTGCGCGGCCAGGTCGAGGGCGAAGCGGTTGAGCGCCTCGCCCACCCCGCGGCCCCGGGCGCCCTCGTCGACCACCACGTCCTCGATCCAGGCCCGCACGCCGGTCGGGATGCGGAACACCACCAGGGTCAGCGAGCCGAGGACGTCGCCGGTGGCCTCGTCGGTGGCGACCAGCAGCGAGGTGGCCGGGGATGCGACCACGGCCTCCAGCTCGGCCCGGCCCGGCGGCGGACTGGACGACGAGAGCTGGGGGATCAGGCGCTCGAAGGCGGCCAGCAGGTCGTTCGAGACCTCGGTGGCGACGGACACGGCGACGGCCATGGCCCGGTTCTACCGTCCCCGGCGGCCCCGAGGGTCATCCCGACCTCGCCGGTACCCTCGGCGGCATGGACCACCTCCGCTGGGAGCGTCGTCCCACCCTTCGCCGTCCTGTCATCGTCGCCGCCTTCGAGGGGTGGAACGACGCGGGAGACGCCAGCACCACCGCCCTGCGCCACCTGTGCGAGAGCTGGCGGGCCGAGGCCTTCGCCACCATCGATCCCGAGGAGTTCTTCGACTTCACCTCGGTGCGCCCCACGGTGACCCTCGAGGACGGTCACCAGCGCGAGGTCCGATGGCCCCGCACCGAGCTGCACGCCGCCACCCTGCCCGAGCTCGACCACGACGTGGTCCTGGTGCTCGGCGTCGAGCCCCAGCTCCGCTGGCGGACCTTCGCCGCCCAGCTCACCGCCGTGGCCGACGCGTGCGACGCCCGCTTCGCCATCACCCTCGGCGCCCTGCTCGCCGAGGTCCCCCACTCCCGACCGGTCACCATCATCGGCAGCTCCACCAGCGACGAGCTGATCGCCGACGTCGAGCTGACCGCGTCGAGCTACGAGGGGCCCACCGGCATCGTCGCCGTCGTCCACGACGCCATGCAGCAGGCCGGGGTCGAGGCCGCGACCCTCTGGGCCGAGGTCCCCACCTACGTCCCCGCCGCCCCGTCCCCCAAGGCCGCCCTCGCCCTGGTCCGGGCGGTCGCCTCGATGCTGTCGACCCGCCTCGAGACCACCGGTCTGGAGATCAGCGCCGAGGCCTACGAACGCCAGATCACCGAGCTGGTGGCCGCCGACGACGACACCTCCCAGTACGTCGAGCGCCTCGAGCGGCTGTGCGACGAGGAGGGCTCGTGGGACCGCCACCCCGAGGGCGCTCGCCTGGTCGAGGAGCTCGAGCGCTACCTGCGCGACCGCCGGAGCGACTGACCGACGGCGCGACGGACCGGCCCGGTCACCGTCGCCCGACGCGACCCGCCGGCCGGGTCAGCGGTTGCGGGGGTTGAAGTACGGGTCCTGGCCGACGGTCCGCCAGGCGGCCAGCGAGCTGGCCGAGGAGTCGACCCGGAACGGGAAGGTGTTGGTCCCGTCCGACCAGGTGATGTCGAAGTACACCACCGCCCGGATGTTCCGGTAGGTCGTCTTCAGGGTCGAGGCCATGCTCGTGAACCAGGCCGCCTTGTCGCCGGGGTTGCGCTCCATGGCGCCGGTCTCGGCGATCATCAGCGGCTTGCCCCGGCTGCCGGCCCAGTCGTAGAAGGTCCGGAAGATCGACTCGAACTGGTCGTAGGGGTAGCCCGACCAGACCGGGGCCCAGTCGTAGCCGTCGCAGGCGATCCAGTCGACCACGTCGTCGCCGGGGTACCAGTTCGGGGCGCTGGTGTCGGTGGGGCCGAACCGCAGGTTGGTGGGCGCCCACACCCACGCCACGTTGGTGGCGCCCTCCTGGTCGAACAGGGCGTGCACGTGGCGCCAGGCGGCGATGTAGTTCGAGGGGTTGCCGCCGGCGAGCTGCCGGCCCTTCTTGCCGTCCATCTCCCAGAAGAACCGCAGGAAGAGCGGGACGTGGAGGTCGCGCAGGGCGTCGGCCCGCTGGCGGATCATGGCGTCCTGCTGGCCGGAGGTGATGGACGCGGTGTCGGTGCCGTTCCACGACACCATCGGGGTGGTGCCCCGGGCGATGGCGCCCTGCTCCTCCTGGGTCGGGAAGGGCTTGTCCCAGGGGTAGAAGAAGTTGGCGATGTCGGCGGGACGGCCGAGCTGCTGGGTCCGCAGGTCCCAGTTGGCCTGACGGGTGGCGATGGTGCCGTAGCCGTCGGGGTACGAGCTCATCCCGAACAGCACCCCGTTCGGGACGGTCGGCTTGCCCGGCGGGGTGGCGAAGGTGGTCATCTGGCCCGGCTGGCCGCCCTCGTCGCGCGTCGCCAGCACGTCGGTGCCCACCGAGCAGGCCGACACGGCGAGGAGGGCGAGGAGGGCGACGACGGCGGTGCGGAACGTCCTCACCGCCCAGGTATCGAGCGGTTCGTCCCTGGTCTTGAGCGATGGGTGCCGTATTGCCTAGGTCGGATGGCTCAGCCGGCGGTGCGGGGCCACGGCTGGCGCTGCTCGAGCACCCGGGCCAGCCGGAGGGGGACCTCGTCGTGGTGGCGCCGGGCCAGGACCTGCAGGCCGACCGGGAGGCCGTCGGCCGTGCGTCCGGCGGGCACCGAGATGGCCGGGTTCCAGCACAGGTTGCCGAGCATGGTGAACGGCACCGAGAGCACCGGCGACACCTCGCGGCCGTCGATCACCGACGGCGGCGGACCCTCGGCCACGAAGGCGGGCACCGCGGTGGTGGGCGTCAGCAGCACGTCGACGTCGTCCCAGACGGCGGCCAGGTCGGCCTCGAGCTGGGCCCGGCTGCGGATCGACCGGGCGAACTTCGACACGGGCAGCCCCTCGGTCTGCTCGAGCACCTGCCGCGAGTAGGTGGTGAGCCGGTCGGCCACCGCCGGCCAGCTCCCCTCCTCGATCTCGAGCCACAGGTCGATGGCACCCGAGGACAGCCAGGCCCGGACCGGGTCGGTGAGGTGGACCGGGTCGTCGTCGAGGTCGAGCCCGGCGGCGTCGGCGAGCACCGAGGCCGCCGCCCCGGCCAGCTCGACCACCTCGGGGTCGACGGCGGCGAAGCCCAGGTCGGGCGACCACCGGGCCCGCAGGCCGCCCACGTCGAGCTCGTCGACGGCCCGCTCGTAGGACAGCGTCGGCGGCGGCAGCGAGGTGCGGTCCCGCTCGTCGGGACCGGCGGCCACGTCGAGGTGGCGGGCGGCGTCGGTCACCGTGGTGGCCAGGCACCCGACCACCGCGGTCTGCGAGCCGCTGGGGCCGGGGTCGGCGATCCGGCCGTAGCTGGCCTTCATGCCGACCAGGCCGGTGTAGGACGCCGGGATCCGGGTCGAGCCGCCGCCGTCGGAGGCGGTGGCGAAGGGGACCAGCCCGGCCGCCACCGCGGCGGCCGAGCCCCCGCTCGACCCGCCGGGGGTGCGGCTGGTGTCCCACGGGTTGCGGGTCGTCCCCCAGGCCGGGGTCTTGGTCCAGTTCAGGGTGCCGAACTCGGGGGCCGCCGTCTTGCCCACCGGGACGGCGCCCGCCGCCCGCAGCCGGGCCACGTGGACCGAGTCGCGCTCGACCGGCGGCCGACCCTTGAACGCCAGCGAGCCGTGGGAGGTCGGCATGCCGCCGCAGTCCTCGAGGTCCTTGACGCCGAAGGGCACCCCGGCCAGCGGGCCCGGGTCGAGCCCGTCGGCCACCCGGCGGTCGACCGCCTCGGCGGCCCGGCGGGCCAGCTCGGCATCGACGTGGACGAAGGCGTTCAGCGCCTCGTTGCCGGCCTCGATGGCGGTCAGGGCCCGGTCGAGCAGCTCGACGGCGTGGACCTCGCCCCGACGCACCGACTCGGCCAGCTCGACCACCGGCGGCCACGCCGTGACCGGGCCGTCCAGCCCGGCGGAGCCCGCCGTGACCGAGCCGTCCGGCCCGGCGTCGCTCACGACGCCTTCTTCTTCGACTTGGCGCCCGACTTCGAGCCCGCCTTGGCCGAGCCCTTGGCGCTCGCCTTGCCGCGGGGCTTCCCGGCCGGCTCCTCGTCCAGCTCGAGGGCGGCGGCCATCTGCTCGAAGGCGTCGGTGAGGCCCTCGGACACCAGCTCGATGTCGGGCAGCGCGCTGCGGTCGCCGGACACGCCGAAGGCCAGCTGCCCATCGTAGGAGATCACCGCGATGATGAGGGCCAGGTTGTCGACCAGGTTCACGTACGGGAACGCCTCGAGCACCCGGGCGCCCATGCAGTACAGCGGGAACTGCGGGCCGGGGATGTTGGTGACGACGGTGTTCACCGGCAGGGCCCGGGGCGCCAGCCGGGCCGCCAGCCCGAGCAGGGTCGGGGGGGCGAAGCCGGCCAGGGCCATGATGGCGTCGGCGCCGATCTGCTGGGTCGAGCCCTTGGCCGCCCGCATCTGCTCGGCGACCCGTTCGAGCTGCTCGAGCGGGTCGGGCTCGGAGACGGGCAGCTCGGCCACCAGCATCGACACCCGGTTCCCGAGGGCCATCTGCTCGGACTCGTCGCGCACCGACACCGGCACCATCGCCTTGAGCACCAGGCCGGGCGCCAGCGCGCCTCGGGACTCGAGGAAGGAGCGCAGCGCCATCGAGCAGGCGGCCAGGACCACGTCGTTGATCGTGCAGCCCGCCGCCTGCTTGATCTGCTTGACCCGGTCGAGCGGCACCCGGGCGAGCTCCATGCGGCGGTGCGGGGTGATGGGCACGTTGAGCGGGGTGTCCGGTCGGCCGCTGCCGACCTCACGGGCCGAGGTGACCAGGCCCGAGAGCTGCTCGCCTCCGAACTGCAGCACGGACTCGACCGCGCCGGCCAGCCGCCCGCCGGTGAGCTTGGCGTCCGCCACCTGCGGCATCCGCAGCGTGGCCCGCAGCGAGCGCACCAGCTCGGTCGGCTCGACCACCCGCTCGATCAGGCTCTCCACCAGCAGCTCGTTGGGCTGCGGCGGCGGCACCGGATGCCACTCGGGGGCGACGACCGGCGGCGGGTCGCGCTCGAGGTCGAGCAGCACGGTGGCCACGTCGATGCCCGACACCCCGTCGATCAGGCAGTGGTGGGTCTTCTGGATGATGGCGACCCGGTCGTCCTCGACCCCCTCGACGAACCAGATCTCCCACAGCGGTCGGCGTCGGTCCAGCTGCACCGCCTGCAGCCGCTCCATCAGCCCGAGCAGCTGGTCCTCGGAGCCCGGCCGGGGCAGGGCGGTGAGCCGCACGTGGTACGAGGGGTCGAAGGCGAGGTCGTCGACCCACACCGGTCGCCCCTGGTCGAAGGGCACGTTCATGATGCGCTTGCGGAAGCGCGGCACCAGGTGCAGCCGGGACACGATCCGCTGCCGCACCTCGTCGATGCGGAACCGCCCGTCCTCACCGAAGAACGGGGCCGCCTCCAGGTACGCCAACGAGCCGACGTGCATCGGCTGGTGGTCGTTCTCGAGGTGCAGGAACAGGGCGTCCTGCGGGGAGAGGCGCTCGTAGCTCATCGGCGGCGATGCTAGGAGCGCTCCCCGGGCGGCGCAGCCGGCTCCCCGGCAGGACCCCTCGACCGTGCCTCAGCCGGGAGGGTCCCGAGGTTCCTCGCCCTCCTGCCACGGGGCGTCGCGCGGCGGGTCGAAGTGCACCGGCCGGGGCTCGCCGTCGATGGCGGCGAAGGCGAAGTCGCGCCAGAGCTCGGCCCCGGCGGTGGGCGAGGGCAGCGCGTCGCGTGCGAACCAGCCCACGTCGTTCGTCTCGAGCGGGTGGGGCGCCAGCTCGCCGCCGGTGGCGGTGCAGTGGAAGACCACCGAGTAGAGCGGCACCCGGGTGAAGCCGAGGCGGAGGCCGTCGAGGACGGCGATCACGCCCTCGACCCGGCACTCGATCCCCGTCTCCTCCCGCACCTCCTTCTGCGCCACCTCGGCGCCGGAGTAGCCGATGTCGGCCCAGCCGGTCGGGTAGAGCCAGACCCCCGAGTCGGCCCGCTGGACGAGCAGGATCTCCCCGCGGTCGTTGCCGACCACCGCGCCCACCGCCACCTTGGGGGTGACGTAGCCGGGCACGCCCTCGCCGACCGAGCGCATCCACTCCTGCACGAGCACCTCGGGCTCGAAGGCCGACCCGGCGGCGTGGCGGATGTCGGCCGCCACCGCCAGCACCTCCTCGAACCGCTCCCGCTCGTAGAGGTTCTCGGTGAAGCCGAGCCCGGTGCGGGCGATGCCGGCGAGGGCCTCGGACCACCGAAGCAGGTCGGTCTCGGTCGGCGCACGCCGTCCCTCCTCCATCGCCGGGACCCTACCCACGCGCCGGCCGCGCAGCCGTCGCCGGCGGCCCGGACGCCGGGGCCGGCCTCAGCCGACGGCGGCGTGCAGGATCGCCCGCTGGATCTCCACCAGGTGGGCGGGGTCGGTGACCTTCCCGCCGCCCTGGTCGCGCACGTAGAAGGTGTCGACCACGTCGAGGCCGAGGGTCTGCACCAGCGCCCGGTCGATGTCGAGGTCGAGCCCGGCCAGGGCGAGGGTCAGCCGGTACAGCAGTCCCATGCTGTCGGGGGCGTGCACCTCGATGACCGTCGAGGAGGTGGAGCCGTCGTTGTCGACCCGGACGTCGGGCGGGTGGGCGCCGAGCACCGACGCCGAGCGGCTCGGCGCGTAGGTGCGGGCCCGGTCGGCCAGCCGGGCCGCCACCGCCAGGCGGCCGCCGATGGCCCGCTCGACGTCGGCCACCACCAGGTCCCAGTCGACCGACCGGTCGATCTGGCTGCGGACCTGGAAGAACTCCAGGGCCATGCCGCCCTCGGTGTGGGCACCGGCCGCCACCACCCCGAGCCCGTGCAGGGCCAGGGTGCCGGCGACCCGGCTGAACAGGCCGGCCCGGTCGGGGGCGACCACGGTGAGCTCGTTGCCGCTCCCCCGCACCACCCGCGCGCCGTCGGCCAGCAGGGCCCGCTGGGCGACGGTCGGGAAGTCGCCGCGGGTCACGTCGTCGACCTCGCCGCCGCCCAGCACGTGATCGACCCGCCGCACCAGCTCGTGGACCAGGTAGGCCTTCCAGGACCCCCACGCCGACGAGCCGGTGGCCAGCGAGTCGGCCTGGGTGAGGGCGGCCAGCAGGTGCAGCCGGAGCCGATCACCGACCAGCTCGCAGGTTCGGGTGATGGTGGCGTCGTCGTCGAGGTCCCGCCGGGTGGCCACGTCGGGCAGCAGCAGGTGGTGCCGGCAGAGGTCGACCACGCACGGCGGCGTCCGGCTCGTCGAAGCCGAGCCGGGGCGCCATCCGCCCGAGGACCTCGATGCCGGCCTCGGTGTGGTCGCCGGGGTACCCCTTGCCGATGTCGTGGAGCAGGGCGCCGACCAGCAGCAGGTCGGGCCGCTCGACGGTGCCGACCAGCTCGGCGGCGTTGGCGGCCGCCTCCCACAGGTGACGGTCGACGGTGAAGCGGTGGTAGGCGTTGCGCTGCGGCCGGTTCCGGACCGGCGCCCACTCGGGCAGCAGCCGGGTCCACAGGCCGAACTGGTCGAGGGCCTCGGCCACGTCGACGAAGGCCGGCCCGGTGGCCAGCAGGCGGATCAGCAGCTCGCGCCCCTCGTCCGGCCACGGGTCCGGCAGCCGGGCCGGGCTGACGAGCAGCCGGGTGAGCGTCGTCGCGCCCGAGCCGCGCCCCGGCCTCGGCGGCGGCGACCGCCAGGCGGAGCGCGGCCAGGGGGTCGCGCTCCACCGTCGGCCCCCCGCTGCGAACCGGGCCTCGCCGTCCTCGACCACCACCCCGGGGGCCACCGCGACCGGTTCGGCCGGGCGACGTCGGCGGTCACGTCGGGTGCGGGCCCGGCGGCGGACGTGGAACCAGGTCTCGTCGCTGACCCAGGCGATCATCCGGCCGGCGGCGGCGATCTGGGCCATCAGCACGTCGGCGTCGGCGTGGCCGAGGGCGGCGGCGATGGCGTCCTGGTCCTCGAGCAGCAGGAGGTCGAGCGGTCGGCCGGTGCGGCGGTGGACCTCGACCCGGGCCCCGAGCAGCACCTCGTAGCCCTCGGCCAGCCGCTGGTCGTCGCCCGCCAGCAGCTCCACGCCGGCGGCGCGCGCCCAGTGCAGGGCGTGCACGTCGCGCAGCCCGCCCCGCGCCGTCTTCAGGTTCGGCTCGAGCAGGTAGGCCACCTCGCCGGCGGTGCGGTGGCGGGCGGACACGGAGTCGGCCAGCTCGGGCAGGCGCCGGCGGGCGTCGGCCCGCCAGCTCGACCGGGCCCGCTCGGCCAGCTCCTCGCTGACCGCCGGGTCGCCGGCCAGGTGGCGGATGTCGAGGAGCGAGGTGGCGGTGTCGAGGTCGGCGGCGGCCAGCGCCAGCGCCCCGTCGACGGTGCGCACGGAGTGCCCGAGCTTCAGCCCCTCGTCCCAGATCGGGTACCAGACGCCGTCGGCCAGGTCGGCCACCGCGTCGGCGCGCATCCCCTTGGCCCGGTGGAGGAGCACCAGGTCGAGATCGCTCTCGGGGGCCAGCTCGCCCCGCCCGTAGCCGCCGACCGCCACCAGCGAGACGCCGGCAGGCGGCTGACCGCCGGTGGCCAGGTCGTAGAGCCCGGCCAGCCACCGGTCGACCACCGCGGTGTAGGTGTCGGTGAAGCGGCGCCCCGTCAGGCGCTGGTCCTCGAGCAGGGCCTGCCGCGGCAGCTCCGGCCGGCCGGCCCGATCGGGCTCAGACGGCGTCAGCGCCCATCTCCCCGGTGCGTATCCGGGTCAGCTGGTCGACCTCGGTGACCCAGACCTTGCCGTCGCCGATCTTGCCGGTGCGGGCGGCGGTGACGATGGCGTCGACCACCTTCTGGGCGTCGAAGACGTCGACCACCACCTCGATGCGCACCTTGGGCACGAAGTCGACGGTGTACTCGGCCCCCCGGTAGACCTCGGTGTGGCCGGCCTGGCGGCCGAAGCCCTGCACCTCGCCGACGGTCATGCCGTGCACGCCGGCCGCCTTGAGCGCCTCCTTGACCTCGTCCAGCCTGAACGGCTTGACCATGGCGGTGACGAGCTTCATGCGGGTGGGTCCTCCTGGGTGGGTGGGGCGGAGCTCAGACGCGGGTGCCGACGTCGCCGAAGGCGTAGGCGGTCTCGGCGTGCAGTGCCAGGTCCATGCCCTCGTCCTCGGCAGCTTCGTCCATGCGCATGCCCATCGTCAGGTCGATCACCTTGGCGATGGCGAAGGACAGCACGAAGGAGAAGGCGAACACCGCCGCCGAGGCGATGACCTGGTCGCGCAGCAGGCGGGCGCCGCCGCCGACGAACAGCCCCTCGTGGGTCACCAGGCGGTTGACGGCGGAGTCGGCGAACAGGCCGAGCAGCACCGAGCCGATCAGGCCGCCGACCAGGTGGACGGCGATGACGTCGAGGGCGTCGTCGAAGCGGAACCGGCGCTTGAGGCCGAGGGCCAGGAAGCAGACCACGCCGGCCACCGCGCCGACCACCAGGGCGGGCATGCTGGCCACGAACCCGGCGCAGGGGGTGATGGCGACGAGGCCGGCGACCGCGCCGGACCCGGCGCCGAGGGTGGTGGCGTGGCCGTCCTTGATCCGCTCGACCACCAGCCAGCCGAGCATGGCGCTGGCGGCGGCGAGGAACGTGTTCATGAGCGCCTGGGCGGCGACCCCGTCGGCGGCGAGCGCCGACCCGGCGTTGAACCCGGCCCAGCCGAACACGAGGATGCCGGTGCCGATCAGGGTCCACGGCAGGGAGTGGGGGGCCATCAGCTCCTTCGGCCACCCCTTGCGGCTGCCGATGACGAGCACCACGGCCAGCGCCGCGGCGCCGGCGTTGATGTGCACCACCGCTCCGCCGGCGAAGTCGAGGGCGCCGAGCTCGCGCCAGCCAGCCGCCGCCGAACACCCAGTGGGCCACCGGCGCGTAGACCACCACCAGCCAGACGCCGATGAACACGGCGTAGGAGCCGAACTTGAGGCGGTCGGCGGTGGCGCCGGTGATGAGCGCCGGGGTGATGATGGCGAAGGTCATCTGGTACGCCGCGAACAGGATGAAGGGGATGGTCAGGCCGTGGGCCACGCCGGGGCCCGACCCCCGAGAGGCCGAGGTGGCCGAAGCCGCCGAGCAGCCCGCCGTCGCCCAGGTTGCCGAAGGCCAGGCTGAACCCGACGACAGCCCAGAGCACGCCGATCAGCCCGATGGCGAAGAAGTTCTGCATCAACATGCCGAGCAGGTTCTTGGCCCGGACCATGCCGCCGTAGAAGAACGCCAGCCCGGGGGTCATGAACAGCACCAGCGCCGTCGCCGCCAGCATCCAGGCGGTGTCTCCAGAGTTCACGGTTGCGCGCGTCTCCCTGTCGTGGTCGCGCCCGGCGCTGCGACGAGCCGGGCTCCGCACCTGAGCCGTCGCTGACGGGTGGATGACGGGCGCCAACCCTATTGCTGACCGGGGCCTGTCCCGAACCCGCCGCTCCGCCGCCGACCCCGCCGTCGCCGTGGGGCGGTCCGCCTACTCCTCGCCGAGGACGCGCAGGGCGTCGCGGGCGGCCACCTGGAGCGGATCCCACACCGACGAGTACGGCGGGGCGTAGGCGAGGTCGAGGTCGACCAGGTCGCCGACGTCCATGCCGGCGGTGATGGCCGCGGCGGCGGTGTCGATGCGCTTGGCGGCGCCCGCGCCGCCGACGATCTGGGCGCCGACCACGCGCTCGGTGCCCCGTTCGGCGAGGAGCTTCACCGTCATGGCCGGCGCGCCGGGCAGGTAGCCGGCCCGGGTGGTGGTCTCGATCCGCGACGCCACCACGTCGAACCCGGCGGCGGCCGCCTCGCGCTCGTCGATGCCGGTGCGGGCGACCTCGGTGGTGCCGACCCGGGTGATGGCGGTGCCGACCACGCCGGGGAAGGTGGCGTAGCCGCCCGCCAGGTTGATGCCGGCCACCCGGCCCTGCTTGTTGGCGACGGTCCCGAGGGCCACGTGCACCTGCCGGTTGGTGACCCGGTGGTGGCTGGTGGCGCAGTCGCCGGCGGCCCAGGCCCCGTCGACGTCGGTGCGCTGGCGCCGGTCGACGGCGATGGCCCCGTGGGCGCCGGTCGACACCCCGGCGTCGGCGGCCAGCTCGGCGTTGGGCCGCACGCCCAGGCCGAGCACCGCCACGTCGGCGGACAGGGAGCCCTCGGCGGTGTGGACCCGCCCGTCGGAGAACCCCTCGACCCGCTGGCCGAGGCGGACGTCGATGCCGAAGGCCCGGGTGCCGCGCAGCACCAGCTCGGCCATGTCGGGGTCGAGGGTGGACATGAGCTGGTCGGCTCCCTCGACCAGCACGACGCGCGGCGCCGCGCGCCTGGAACGCCTCGGCCATCTCGAGGCCGATGTAGCCGCCACCGACCACGACCACGTCGCGGCACTGGGAGCGACCGGCGACCTCGAGCAGGTCGGCGGCGTCGTCGAGGGTCTGCACCCCCCGCACCCAGTCGTGGTCGATGCCGGGCAGGTCCGGGCGGACGGGGCGGGCGCCGGTGGCGAAGAGCACCTGGTCGAAGCCGAGCACCAGGGTGCGGGCCCGGTGGTGGTCGCGCACCTCGACCTTCCGGGCATCCAGGTCGACGCCGACCGCCTCGTGGCCGGTGCGCACGTCGATGAGCTGGCGCTCCCGGAACTCCTCCGGCGACCGGGCGACCAGGTCGTCGACCTGATCGATCTCACCAGCCACCAGGTAGGGGATGCCGCAGGCGGAGTAGCTCGTGTACCGCCCCGCTCGAGGGCGACGATGTCGAGGTGGCGCTGGCGCCGCCGGGCCTGGGAAGCGGCGGACATGCCGGCCGCGTCACCCCCGATCACCACCAGTCGCTCGGCCACCGGTTGAGGTTAGAGGAGGGGGGTCGACCTCTAGGGTGTCGCGATGGCGCCAGGCGCTGCCGGGGGAGACACGGGCGAGGGGGCGACCGGCGGCTCGGCGCCGATCGGCGACGGCGGCACCGCTCGGGTGCCGGTGCTGCTCGTCGAGGACGATCCCGGCGACGCGTTCCTGGTCCGGGAGCTGCTCGACGAGGCCGGGGCGCCGGTCGAGCTCGTCACCGTGCCCACCCTGGGCGAGGCCCTCGCCCGCCACGACCGCCGCTTCACCTGCGTGCTGCTCGACCTCAACCTGCCCGACGCCGACGGGCTCGACAGCATCGACGCCGTCCGACGCCACCACCCCGCCGCGGCCGTCATCGTCCTGACCGGCCTGGCCGACGCCGCCCGCGGCGACGCCGCGGTGGCCGCCGGGGCGCAGGACTACCTGGTGAAGGGCGAGGTCGAGGGGCCCCTCCTGGCCCGCTCCATCCGCTACGCCGTCGAGCGCAAGCGATCCGACGAGTCCGAGCGCCAGCTGCTCGAGTCCGCCGTCCGGGAGGAGGAGAACGCCCGGCTCGAGCTGGGGCTGCTGCCGGTGCCGATCCTCGTCGACCCCGGCCTCTCGGCGGTGAGCCGCTACCGGCCCGGGCGGCACCAGGCGCTCCTCGGCGGCGACTTCTTCGACGCGGTCGAGACCGACGACGGCGCGCTGCACCTGATGATCGGCGACGTGTGCGGCCACGGCCCCGACCAGGCCGCCCTCGGGGTCCGGCTGCGGATCGCCTGGCGGACGCTGGTGCTGGCCGGCCAGCCGCCCGACCAGATCCTGCCGACGCTCGACGTGGTCCTCGAGACCGAGCGCCGCGACGACGAGGTCTTCGTCACCCTGTGCCAGCTCGAGGTGGCCCCCGACCGCCGGCGCGCCCTGCTGCACCTGGCCGGGCACCCGGCGCCGCTGCTGGTGTGCGGCGCCCGGGCGACCCAGATCGACGCCTCGCTCCGCGGCCAGCCGCTCGGCATGTTCGAAGGGGTGCGGTGGCGGGGCCAGCCGCTCGAGCTCCCGACGGCGTGGTCGCTCGTGCTCTACACCGATGGCCTGATCGAGGGCCGGGTCGGCGGCGAGACCGACCGCCTCGGGCCCGACCGCCTCGTCGACCTCCTGAACGCCGGGCTCGCCGACCGCGGCCAAGAGGGTCGACCGGCACCCGACCTGACCGCGCTGCTCGACGAGACCGTGGCCGAGGTGGAGCGGCTGAACGGCGGCGCCCTGGTCGACGACGTGGCCGTGCTCATGGTGACCCGGTCGCCCGGCGTCGACGGTGGCGCCTGACACCCCGCGACCGAACCGGTCGCTGCAACGCAGGCTGCGGGTGGCCTTCGCGGTGATGGCCGCCGCGCTGCTGGTCGGGCTGGCCCTGGTGGGCACGTCGCTCGTCGTCGCCGTCCGCTCGGTCAACCGCCAGGTCGACAAGCTCGACCCGGCCGACGCCCAGCAGCGCGACCTGCTGGCCGCCCTGGTCGACCAGGAGACGGGTGTTCGGGGCTACGCCCTCGCCGGCACCACCGACTTCCTCGGCCCGTACCGCACCGGCCGGGCCGACCAGCAGCGCATCGACGCCGACCTCCGGCGGCGCCTTCGCGACGAGCCCCACCTGGTCGCCGACCTGGACCGCCTGGAGCGCGCCGCCCGGGACTGGCAGACCCAGTTCGCCGAGCCGCTGATCATCATCATCCAGCGGTCCGGCGGTCAGCCGCTGCGGATCGACTCGGCCGCCGGCCAGCAGCGCTTCGACCGGATCCGGGCGCAGTACCAGACGCTGCGGACCGACATCCAGGCCACCGCCCGCTCCGCCAAGCGCAACCTCGACACCGCGGTGCGGGTGCTGGTCGCCACCTTCGTGGTGCTCATCCTGGTGGCGCTGACCGCCGCCCTGCTGACCCGCCGGGTCGCCCGGCGCTGGGTGCTGCAGCCCCTCGCCCGGCTCGGCCACGACGTCACGACCGTCAGCGGCGGCGAGCTCGACCACCCCATCGAGCCCAGCGGCCCGACCGAGGTCGACCAGCTCGGCCGCCAGGTCGAGCAGATGCGTCGGCGCATCGTGCAGGAGCTGGCGGCGGTCACCGCCGCCGAGCAGCGGCTGGTCGCCCAGGCCCAGGACCTCGCCCGGTCCAACGCCGACCTGGAGCAGTTCGCCTACGTCGCCTCCCACGACCTGCAGGAGCCGCTGCGCAAGGTCGCCAGCTTCTGCCAGATGCTCGAGCGCCGGTACGGCGACCAGCTCGACGACCGGGGCCGGCAGTACATCGACTTCGCCGTCGACGGCGCCAAGCGCATGCAGGTGCTGATCAACGACCTGCTCGCCTTCTCCCGGGTCGGGCGGGTCGACGTCGCCACCGAGCCGGTCGACCTCGGCGACGCCCTCGACGACGCCCGCTCGGCCCTGTCCGTGGCCATCGAGGAGAGCGGGGCGACCATCACCGCCGACCCCCTGCCGACCGTGCTCGGCGACCGCGCCCTCCTCGCCCAGCTGTTCCAGAACCTGATCGGCAACGCCATCAAGTTCCGCGGCGACCGGTCACCGACGGTCCGCGTCGGCAGCCGGTCCGATGCGACAGGCTTGGACGGTGCCAGCGCTCACGAGGTCTGGGTGGCCGACGACGGCATCGGCATCGAGCCCGAGTACGCCGAGCGGGTGTTCGTGATCTTCCAGCGGCTGCACCCGCGCGAGCGCTACACGGGCACGGGCATCGGCCTCGCCCTCTGCAAGCGCATCGTCGAGCACCACGGCGGCACCATCTGGCTCGACACCGACGCGCCGACCGGCACCACCATCCGCTTCACCTTCCCGGAACCGAGTGAGCCCGCCCATGCCCGACACAGCTGACCCGAGCGACCGGTCGTCCGCCCACGTCGTCCTGCTGGTCGAGGACGACCCCGGCGACGTCCTGATGACCCGGGAAGCGCTCGAGCACCGCCGGCCGGAGCTGGAGCTGCACGTGGTCAGCGACGGCGTCGACGCCATGGCCTTCCTCCGGGGCGCCGGGTCCTTCTCCGACGCCCCCCGCCCCGACCTGCTGCTGCTCGACCTCAACCTGCCTCGCAAGGACGGGCGCGAGGTCCTGGCCGAGCTGAAGTCCGACCCCGCCCTCCGCCGCATCCCCGTGGTCGTGCTCACCACCTCGGAGGCGCGCGCCGACATCGACACCACCTACGACCTGCACGCCAACGCCTACGTCACCAAGCCGGTCGACTACGACGCCTTCACCGCCGCCGTCCAGGCCGTCGAAGGCTTCTTCTCCGACGTCGCCCAAAAGCCGCGTTGATGGCGTCCACGTGCGGCGGACGCGTGCCGGCGGCTCGCTGGCGCTCGCGACGCCGGCCGGGCTGACGCCCGGAGGTTGTTGCAGGTGTGGGGGTCAGGGCACCGGTTCTGCGACGAGTTCGGGCGATGGGGGCTGGTTGGGCGACAATCGGGGCATGGGTGTGCGCCAGGACTGCCGGCACTACTCGACCCGGTCGACCCCGGGGGGCGACCAGGTCCAGCGGTGCCGGGTCGACGCCAACGAGACCGCGCCCTTCGCCTGCCCGGAGGGCTGCCTGTTCTTCGAGCCCCGGTCGATCACCGACGCCGGCTGGCAGCGGTTCGGCTCCGGCGACGACGAACCCGAGGGTTGACCCGCCCGGGCCGCCCGTCGGGCCGGCCGACGCCGTCAGCCGGCCGGATCGACGCCCAGCACCTCGGCCAGCCGCCCGAACAGCTGCGAGCGGGCCAGCACCTCGTCGCACCCGGCGTCGGCGGCCTCCGCCAGCAGCTCCCGGTCGACGTGGCTGCCGAAGCCGACCAGGTGCGGACGGGGCCGGGTCGGCGCCCCCGTGCCGTCCTCGTCGCCCCCGCCGGTCGCGGCGACCGCCCGCACCGCGTCGACGGCGCCGGGCCGGGACAGGTCGACCAGCACCAGGCCCGCCCCGGGGGCGGCGGCGGGCAGGTCGCCCGCCGTCACGAACCGCACCTCGCGGTCGAGGGCCCGGGCGGCGGCGGCCACCTTCGACCGGTCCATCAGGTCCGGGACCAGGGCCACGATCATCGGCGGCCCTCCGCCCGGCGGCGGGCCAGCACCACATAGGCCTTGGCCGCCCCCCACTCGATGCCCGGCTGCTGCAGGGCCGGGTCGAGGTCGGCGAACCCGGCCGGGACCAGGTCGTAGACGTCGTCGGGGAAGACGTCCTCGGCGAAGGCGTCGCGCTCGACCGGCGGGACCCCGGCCGCCTCGAGCACGGCGGTGGGGTACCGGACGGCCCGCCGGAGCAGGGCGAGCGGGTTGCCGTGCTGGGCGTCGACATCGGTCTCGAGCAGGTGGCGGACCGCCGATCCGACCTCGTCCCGGGCCCGGCGGCCGGCCCGACGGGCGGCATCGGCGAGCTCGTCGGCGACCTGCCCGTGCCACGCCACCGCCAGGCGGTCGACCTGGCGCTCGACCCACCCGGGCAGGGCGGCCTCGACCCCGTCGGCCAGGCGGGCGGCGGCGCGGGCCAGCGCGGCCTCGTCCGCCGCCGGACCGCCCGAGCGGTCGTCGCCGCCGGATCGGTCGGTGGTGGGTTCGTCGGTCACGGTCGCCATGATGTCCCCATGTGGCGCCCCGACCGCATCGAACCGGGCCCGGGCCAGGAGTCGGTGTGGGACTACCCCCGCCCGCCCGGGGTCGAACGCACCCCGGCGCGGATCCGGGTGGAGCTGGCCGGGGCCACCATCGCCGACACCACCGAGGCCTGGCGGGTGCTCGAGACCAGCCAACCGCCCGCCTACTACCTGCCCCCCGCCGACGTCGACCTCGACCGGCTCGAGCGCTCGACCCACGTCACCTTCTGCGAGTGGAAGGGCCTGGCGAGCCACGTCTCGCTGCGGGTCGGCGACCGGTTCGTCGCCGACGCCGGCTGGACCTACCCCGACCCCTCCCCCGGCTTCGAGCCGATCCGGGACCACCTGGCCTTCTACGCCCAGAAGCTCGACCGGTGCCTGGTCGACGACGAGGTGGTCGAGGCCAACGAGGGCGCCTTCTACGGCGGCTGGATCACCTCCCGGGTCGTGGGGCCGTTCAAGGGCGGGCCCGGGACGGCCGGCTGGTGAGGATCCGGGCCCTCTCGGTCTTCGAGGGCGTCGTGTACCACTGCTGGGCCGTCGACCGCGACCGGCCGTGCTCGCCCACCCTCGAGGTCGAGGCGGTGCTGCGCGAGGGCGACGCCGACGCCGGCCCGATCCTGCTGAGCGTGGCCGAGTACGCGGCGATGGTCGGTGATCGGGCCGTGGCGCACCGCTGCCTCGGGGAGCTGACGGCCCGGGGTCGGGTCGTCTCCCACCTGGGGGTCGACCACCTCACCTTCCCGTTCTGGACGCCGATCGACACGGGATGCCCCGGTGGGCGTCCGCCGACCACCTAACGTCGGGGAGGCCTCCGGCCGGCTCCGACGGGACGGATCCCCGGGGGCGAAGGCCGTGACGGCCCCGAACCACGACCCGCCCGGAGGTGACCGTTGACGACCTCGCACCGCGCCAAGACCCGCGCCGTGCTGAGCGCGCTGGTCGTCCTCGCCGCGGTCGCCGCCACCACGACCGGCGCCACCGCCCAGACACCGCCGTCGCCGACCTCGACGACGACTGCGCCGGCCCCCTCCTCGTCGGCACCCGCACCGACGACCACCGCACCGACGACCACCGGGCCGACGACCGGGCCGACCGCGCCGACGACCACCGGGCCGTCACCCGCCCCTGGCCCCACCCCCCAGCCCCGCATCGTGGGCGGGACGACCAGCCAACCGGGTGACGGACCCTGGACCGTCGCCCTGGTCGACGCCACCCAGTCGGCCTACGCCGGCCAGTTCTGCGGCGGCAGCCTGATCGCCCCGTCGTGGGTGCTCACCGCGGCCCACTGCACCCGCTACCCGGCGCCGACGACGATCGACGTCGTGACCGGCCGCCAGCTGCTGTCCGGCTCGGGCGGCCAGCGCATCCGGGTGGCCCGGGCCTACGTCGACCCCGACTACAACCCCTACACCGACGACAACGACCTGGCGCTGCTGCAGCTGACCGACCCCTCGACCAGCCCCACCCTGCCGTTCATGCCCCCCGGCTTCGAGTCGGCCTACGCCCCCGGCACCGACGCCACCATCTACGGCTGGGGCGACACCAGCGCCACCACCACGCCGTCGTACCCCGACGAGCTCCGCCAGGTCACCGTCCCCGTGCTGTCGGACTCCACCTGCTCGCAGCCGAGCGTCTACGGCGGCGCCTACCACCCCTCGACCATGCTGTGCGCCGGCTCCTACCCCTTCGGCGGGAAGGACTCCTGCGACGGGGACAGCGGCGGCCCCCTCGTGGTGCCCTTCGGCTACGGCGTGATCGAGGTCGGCATCGTCAGCTGGGGCGTGAACAACCCCTGCGCGCAGGGCGGCTACCCCGGCGTGTACACCCGGGTTCCCGCCTACGCCAACTGGATCTCCCAGGGGAGCCGGTACGGGCCGTTCGACCGCGACGCCTTCATCCAGCGGCAGTTCCTCGACTACACGGGCGCCTTCGCCGGCAGCTACCTGTCGTTCTGGCAGTACATCCTGGGCAGCGGCGGCTCCCCCGGCTCGCTGATCGCCGCCGTCAACGGCACCGACGCCTGGGACCACACCGCCGGGGCGGTCACCCGGCTCTACCGGGCGTACTTCCAGCGCGACCCCGACAGCGGCGGCCTGGCCTTCTGGATCGGATGGCTGCGGGGCGGGCGCTCCGTCACCGACGTGTCGAACTTCTTCGCCTCGTCGTCGGAGTTCCAGTCGACCTACGGATCGCTCGACGACGGCGCCTTCGTCGACCTCGTGTACCAGAACGTGCTCGGCCGGGCCCCCGACTCCGGCGGCCGCTCGTACTGGCTGAACCGCCTGGCCAACGGCCTGACCCGGGGCGGGATGATGGCCTACTTCTCCGACTCCTCGGAGTTCCGCAACGCCACCGACGCCAAGGTCTCCCGCCTCATCGAGTGGTTCGGCGCCATGCAGCGGGTGCCCACCGCCGGCGAGCAGTCGTTCCTCGCGGGGCTCACCCTCGAGCAGATCGGTGACGCCATCCCCAACACCGTGGAGTACAACGCCCGGTTCTGAGCACCCGGCGAGCGGTGTCAGCCGAGCGAGATCGTGCCGAGGGGACCGCTCGCCACTCGGGGCGCGGGGGTGGTCGGCCCGGACCCCGGTGCGGTCGTCGGCCCCGACGCCGGGACGCTGGAGGTCGCGCCGGTCGTGGACGACGTCGTGGTCGTGGACGTCGCCGTCGTGGTCGTGGACGACGTCGCCGTCGTGGTCGGCGCCGTCGTGGTGGTGGCGGTCGTCGTGGTGGTGGAGGGGGGCTCCACCGGCTGGGTCACGTACTGCCAGGTGCGCAGGTCGTCGAAGCGGGCCACGTCGCCGGCGCCGAGGTGGCCGAGGTACCAGCCGGCCCGTCCCGGGTAGACCCACCCGTCGGGCAGCACGACCGTCCCGCCGTGCAGGCCGTCGCCCCACGCCGGTTCGGCCTCGCCCCCGTGCCAGACCTTCAGGTCGAGCACCGACCCGATGACCCGGGCGCAGAGGTGCCAGGGCAGCGGCTGCAGCACGCCGCCGGGGTAGAGCTCGTCGCGCAGGTCGACCTGGCCGACCAGCGTGAAGGGCTGGAGGCTGGAGGTGTCCCAGACGTGCACGTTGAACACCCAGACCCCGTAGAACCAGATGTTCTTGGTCACGGTGACCGCCCGCACCCGGCCGAAGGCGGTCGAGAGCCGCAGCACCGCGCCCTGCTGGGTCTCGCCGCCGGTCGCCTCGCTCCAGGTGGCGCAGGACTGCTCGTCGACGACCTCCGGCCCGTCGATCGGCCAGAAGGCCTCCCGCAGGTTGGTGTCCCGGTTGTCCGGACGGGCCTGGATCCGGGCCGACCCGGACCCCGAGGTCAGGGTGTAGGTGTCGAACCCGTCGGGGGTGAGCACCACGGTCCGTTGCGCCGGGTCACCGCTGCCGTCGTAGGTGAGCTGGGGGACGTGGGTGACGCACGCCGCCGCGGCGAACGAGGCGGCGACCGCCAGCACCACCAGCTTGCGTCGGCCCGTCAGGCGCCTGCTCGGCCCGCTCCCCATGCGGCGTTGAGGTTACCGGAGCGCAACCCCTGCAGGTCGAGGGTGACGTCGCGGTAGCCGGCCGCCCGCACGGCGGCGACCACCCGCTCCCGGTCGCCCACCACGTCGGCCAGCCGGTCGACGGGCACCTCGATGCGGGCCAGATCGTCGTGGTGGCGGACCCGCAGGTCGTCGAAGCCGAGCCGTCGCAGGCCGGCCTCGGCCGCCTCGACGCCGCGGAGGACCGCCACCGTCACCGGCGTGCCGTAGGGGACCCGCGACGCCAGGCAGGGCGCCGCCGGCTTGTCCCACGTGCGCAGGCCGAGCCGCTGCGACGCCGATCGCACCAGCGCCTTGGTGAAGCCGGCGTCGAGCAGCGGGAACCGGGCGCCGGCGGCGGCCGCCGCCTGCTGGCCCGGCCGGTGGTCGCCGAGGTCGTCGACGTTGACGCCGAGCACCACCGTCGCCCCCTCCGCCTGAGCGATGGGGCCGACCGCGTCCATGAGCGCCGACTTGCAGCGGGCGCAGCGCTGCGGGTCGTTGACCCGGTAGGCGGCGTCATCGAGCTCGCTCGTCTCGACCGGCTGCCAGCGCAGGCCCCACTCCCCGGCCAGCTCCTCGCAGGCGGCGCGCTCGGACCCGGCCAGCGACGGGGACACCGCGGTGGCGCACAGCACCCGGTCGGGGCCGAGGGTGTCGGTGGCCACCCAGGCGAGCAGGGCCGAGTCGGCGCCGCCGCTGAAGGCGACGACGGCGCGGTCGAGCTCGACCAGCCCGGCCCGGAGGCGATCCAGGGCGGCGGTCGGGTCGGCAGGAGCGGCCACGCCGGCGATCGGGTTCAGGGCAGCCCGACCTCGGTCAGCACGGCGTCGAGGTCGGCGACCATGCCGGTGTAGAAGGGCCCGAACTCCGCGTAGCGGGCCGAGGCCTCGTCGTAGCGCATGGTGTAGACGACCTCCTTGAGGTCGTCGGGGTGGACGGCGAAGAGCGTCACCCCCCACTCGAAGTCGTCGACGCCGGTCGACCCGGTGACGACCTGCAGCACCCGGCCGGCGAAGGTCCGGCCCGACGCCCCGTGCTCGTACATCAGCCGCTTGCGCTCGTCGTAGGGCAGCGCGAACCAGTTCTGGTCGACGTTGCGGCGCTTGGACATCGGGTAGAAGCACCACGCCGGCTTGCCCTCGGGTGGCAGCTGCGGCCAGAGGCGGGCCTGCTTGAGCTCGTCGGGGACCCCCTGGGCGTACTCGGAGATCTCGGTCAGCGAGACGTAGGAGCCGACCAGGTCGAGGCCGGCGGCCACCGCTGCGGTCTGCAGCGACCGCAGGGTCCAGGTGTCGGGGGCCAGCCCCATCAGCGCCAGGTCGGCCTTGTGCCCGAGCAGGGCCACCGCCACCACCTGGGCCCCGTCGCCCTCGGCGGCCTTGACCGCCCGCAGCACCGCCTCGCGGTCGGTGTCCGGGGCGATCCGGAAGAAGAGGTGCAGCACCGCCTGGCCGGTGGTCGGGACGAGCGGATCGGGCATGTCGTCGAGTGTAGGAGGGGGCGTCTCGGCACCCCCGTGGGGGCGACGGGGACACCAGCAGCCTGTCGAACGGGGGCGGCACCGCCGTCGACCTCTTCGCCGTGTCCGACACCCCGCCGACGTGGTTCTCCTACACCGCCGGCTCCTCGTCGGGCGCCACCACCGCCGGTCCGACCACCTCCGGCCAGCAGCTGACCTGGCACGGCAGCTTCACCGTCCCGGCGGCGTCGGGGGGATCACCGGGCACCCTGACCCTGCACGTCTCGGTCACGACCTCGACCACCACCACCTCGACCACGACCACCCAGCCGTCGACCACCGGGCCGCCGACCACAGGCCGTCGACCACCACCTCGACGGCCCCGCCGACCTGGCGGTGCCGGCGCCCCGTCGCACCGGCACCGGGTGCCAGGACGCGACGAGGGCCGGCCCGGAGGCCGGCCCTCGTGCCGTTCGGTTCAGCTCGGGCGGATCAGAAGTCGTCCATGCCGCCACCGGGCATGGCCGGGGCCTTCTCCTCGGGCTTGTCGACGATGACCGCCTCGGTGGTGAGGAACAGGGCGGCGATGGAGCCGGCGTTCTGCAGGGCCGACCGGGTCACCTTGGCGGCGTCGGGGACGAGGTCGATGAGGTCCTCGTACTCGCCGGTGGCGGCGTTGTAGCCGGTGGAGCCCTCCAGGTCCTTGACCTTGGAGACGATGACGCCCCCCTCGAGGCCGGCGTTGACCGCGATCTGCTTCAGCGGCTCCTCGAGGGCCTTGGCCACGATGCTGCAGCCGGTGGCCTCGTCGGCGGAGAGCTTCTCGCCGGCGGTCAGCACCGCCTGCTGCGAGCGCAGGAGGGCCACCCCGCCCCCGGGGACCACGCCCTCCTCGACCGCGGCCTTGGCCGTGGAGACGGCGTCCTCGATGCGGTGCTTCTTCTCCTTCAGCTCGACCTCGGTGGCCGCGCCGATCTTGAGGATGGCCACGCCGCCGGAGAGCTTGGCCAGCCGCTCCTGCAGCTTCTCGCGGTCGTAGTCGGAGTCGGTGTTCTCGATCTCGTTCTTGATCTGCTGGATCCGGCCCTTGATGTCGGACTCGTTGCCGCCGCCCTCGACGATGGTGGTCTCGTCCTTGGTGATGACGACCTTGCGGGCGGTACCGAGCAGGTCGAGGGTGGTGTTCTCGACCTTGAGGCCGACGTCCTCGCTGATGACCTGGCCACCGGTGAGGATGGCGATGTCGGCCAGCATGGCCTTGCGGCGCTCACCGAAGCCGGGAGCCTTGACCGCCGCGCTCTTGAAGGTGCCGCGGATCTTGTTGACGACCAGGGTGGCCAGTGCCTCGCCCTCGATGTCCTCGGCCACGATCAGGAGCGGCTTGCCGCCCTGCATGACCTTCTCGAGCACCGGCACGAGGTCGCGCACGGCGCTGATCTTGGAGCTGACCAGGAGCACGTAGGCGTCGTCCAGGGCCACCTCCATGCGGTCGGGGTCGGTGACGAAGTACGGCGAGATGTAGCCCTTGTCGAAGCGCATGCCCTCGACCAGGTCGATCTCCATGCCGAAGGTGTTGCTCTCCTCGACGGTGATCACGCCGTCCTTGCCGACCTTGTCCATGGCCTCGGCGATCAGGCCGCCGATCTCGTCGTCGTTGTTGGCCGAGATGGCCGCGACCTGGGCGATCTGGCTCTTGTCGTCGACGTCCTTGGAGAGGGTGCCGAGGGAGGCGACGGCCGCCTCGATCCCCGCCTCGATGCCGCGCTTCAGCGCCATCGGGTTGGCGCCGGCGGCCACGTTGCGCAGGCCCTCGCGGACCATCGCCCGGGCCAGCACGGTGGCGGTGGTGGTGCCGTCACCGGCGACGTCGTCGGTCTTCTTGGCGACCTCCTTGACCAGCTCGGCGCCGATGCGCTCGTAGGGGTCCTCGAGGTCGATCTCCTTGGCGACGCTGACGCCGTCCTTGGTGATGGTCGGGGCGCCCCACTTCTTCTCGAGGACGACGTTGCGTCCCTTGGGCCCGAGCGTGACGCTCACCGCGTCGGCGAGCTGGTTCATGCCCGACTCGAGCGAGCGACGCGCTTGCTCGTCGAAGGCGATGATCTTCGGCATGCGTGTGTGTCCTCCGGTTAGCACTCTCAGGTGTCGAGTGCTAGCCAACCACCTCGGCGGGCCGGCCGCAACCTGACCGGCGGGGTTCCTCGGCCCGAGCCGCCGGCCGTCGGCGTCGTACGCTTCGCCGATGCACGTGGCCGTCGTCGGGGCGGGGATCGGCGGCCTCGGGACGGCCCTCGGGCTGGCCCGGACCGGCCACCGGGTGACCGTCGTCGAGCGCGACGCCACCCCCACCCCCGCGACCGCCGCCGAGGCGTTCCACTGGGACCGACGGGGTGCGCCCCAGGTCCGCCACTCCCACGCGCTGCTGGCCCGGCTGCGCAACCTGCTGCGCGACCGGCACCCCGACGTCCTCGACGGGCTGCACGCCGCCGGGGTGACCGAGATCCGCTTCGCCGACCTGCTTCCGGAGACCGTGCTCGACCGGGCGCCCCGCCCCGGCGACGAGGACCTGGTGGCGCTGGCCGGTCGCCGCACCACCCTCGAGTGGGTGCTGCGCCGGACGGTGCTCGCCGAGCCCGGCGTCGAGCTGCTCGACGGGGCCGCCGCTCGGGGCCTGGCCTGGGACGACGCCGCGGGCGGGACCGACGGCCGACCGGCGGTGGCCGGCGTGCAGGTCGAGAGCCGGCCCGTCGCCGGCCGGCGCGCCGAGCGGCGCACGATCGGCGCCGACCTGGTGGTGACCGCCGGCGGCCGGCGCGACCCCGTCGCCGGCTGGGTCCGGCAGCGGGGGGTACCCCTCGTGGAGACCGAGGAGGACACCGGGATCGTCTACTTCTCGCGGTTCCGCCGACTGGTGCCGGGGGCGCCGCAGCCGCCGTCGGCCGGCCTGACCGTCGGCAACCTCGGCTACCTGAAGTACGGGTTGTTCCCGGGTGACGACCGCACCTTCTCGCTGACCCTCGCCTGCGGCACCGCCGACCGCGAGCTGCGATCCCGCCTCGCCCACCCGGAGACCTTCGACCGGGTGGCCGGCGCCATCCCCACCGTCGCCCCCTGGGTCGACGGGTCGTGCTCGGCGCCGATCACCGGCGTCGAGGTCATGGCCGGGCTGGTCAACCGCCGGCGCCGCTACGCCGACGACCTCGGTCGGCCGATCGTGCGCCGGCTGGTGGCGGTCGGCGACGCCCACACCTGCACCAACCCCCTCTACGGGCGCGGCTGCTCGCTGGCGATGGTGCAGGCCTCCCTGCTCGCCGACGCCCTCGCGGGCCACGCCGACGACCTCGACGCCGCCCTCTCCGCCTACGAGGCGGCCAGCGCGGTCGAGGTGCTGCCGTGGTACCGGGCGGCGGTGGCGCAGGACCGGATGGAGCGGGAGCGCGCCGAACCGGTCGAGGGAGCCGCGGACCGGCCGACGGGAGACGGAGGCGCCGATGCCGCCGCACCGGAGGAGCCGTCGGCGCCCGGTGCCTTCGCCGGGCTGGGGCGACGGGAGCTGGCGGCGCTCCTCCGCGACGGTGTGGCGCCCGCCGTGCGGCTCGACCCGGTCGTGTACCGGGCCTTCGTGCGCATGTTCAACCTGCTGAGCCCGCCCGACGCCCTGCTCGCCGACCACGACGTGATCGGCCGGGTGCTGGCCGTCTACCAGGACCGGGACCGCCGATCGCCGGAGCCGTCGCTCGGCCCCGACCGGGCCGAGCTGCTGGCGATCAGCCGCCCGCCACCGCCGGGATGATCGAGACGGTCTCGCCGTCGGGCACCGGCGTCTGCAGGCCGTCGAGGAAGCGCACGTCGTCGTCGGACACGAACAGGTTGACGAACCGGCGCAGGCCGCCCTCGTCGTCGAGGATCCGCTCGCGGAAGCCCGGGTGCTGGCGCTCGAGGGCGTCGAGCACCTCGCCCACGGTGGCGCCCTCGACCGACACCTCGGAGGCGCCGGCGGTGAGGGTGCGCAGGGTGGTGGGGACGCGGACGGTGACGCTCATGGATGGCAGGCCTCGGTGGGGCGACGACGGACGGCGCGATGGTATCGGCGGGCCGCTGCGCTCCGTACGGGGCGGCCCGCCGATCCGGCACCCTTCGGACAGTGAGGCACGACCATCCCAAAATTTCACGTTTGGTGGTTATAATCTCACTGTTCGTGGGTACTGATCGGTCGATGGTTCCAGAGATGGCAACGGTCTGCATCAGCGAGGACGAGCGTGGCGACCGCATGGTCGAGCTGGTCTCGGCCCTCGGACGCTGCGCACCCCAGCGGGCGGCGCAGGCGATCGAGGTCGGTCGGCGGGGACGCCCGGTCGACCTCACCGCCGACCCCCAGGGGTTCGGGGGCACGGACGACCCGTGGAGCACGGTCGCCTGCGCCCTGGTCGCCCTCCGCCGCTGACCGCCCCCCTTCCGCACGGGGCCGGCCGCCGCCCGCGCCACCGCCCCGCTAGCGCGCCGCCCGGGCGGCCAGGTGGTCGGCCACCGCGTCGGTGACGCACGCCAGGGTGTCCCGGTGCGACCGCTCGGTGCCGTAGCGCTCGACCAGCGACACCGCCTCGACCCGGTCGGCGCAGCCGTCGTACACCTCGCCGGCCACCGCCAGCACCGGTACCCCGAGCTCGCCGGCCAGCTCGACCACCCCGCCCACGACCTTGCCCTCGAAGCTCTGGGCGTCGACGAAGCCCTCGCCGGTGATGGCCAGGTCCGCCCCCTCGAGCAGCGCGTAGAGGTCGAGCTCGTCGGCCACCAGGTCGAAGCCCGACACCAGCTCGGCGCCGATGGCGGCCAGGCCCCCGGCCAGGCCGCCGGCCGCGCCCGCCCCCTCGACGTCGGTGACGTCGACCCCGTGCTCCTCGAGGTACACCGCCGCCAGCCGCTCCAGCCGGCGCCGGAGCAGCTGGACCTGGGCGGCGGAGGCGCCCTTCTGGGGGGCGAAGCACTCGGCGGCGTCGACGAACCGGGTGCGCACGTCGCAGCCCACGACCAGCTCGACGCCCCGCAGCCGCTGCAGCGGGTACAGGGCCCGCAACGCCCCCAGCCCGCCGTCGGTGGTCGCCGACCCCCCCATGCCGACCAGCACGCGGCGGGCGCCGGCGTCGATCGCCGCCGCGATCAGCTCACCGGTGCCGTGGGTGGCGGCGGCGACCGCGTCGTTCCCACGCGGCCCCCCGACCAGGTCCAGACCCGAGGCCCTCGCCATCTCGATCACCGCCGTTCGGCGGTCGAGCCGCCAGCCCGCCTCGACCGGATCGCCGAGCGGGCCGGTGACGACCGCGGTGCGGTTGGCGCCGCCCAGCGCCTGCAGCGTGCCCTCGCCGCCGTCGGCGAGGGGGGCCACGTCGCAGGACCCGCCGGCACCCGCCACCGCCACGGCGATGGCGGCGGCCACCTCGGCGGCGGTCGCGGTCGTCCGGAACTTGTCCGGGCAGGCCACGACGCGCATCCTCCGTGTCTACCGCGCCCGCTTTCCTAGGGTGGCCCCGTGCCCGACCGCCCCGTCGTGATCGCCTCCAACCGCGGCCCGGTGTCGTTCCGCCACCGCCCCGACGGCGAGCTGGTGGCCCGCCGGGGCGCCGGGGGCCTCGTCTCGGGACTGGCCCCGCTGGTGGTCGGCACCGGCACCACCTGGGTGGCCGCCGCCCTGTCCGAGGCCGACCGCGAGGCCGCCGCCGGCGGCACCATCGAGGCCGAGGGCTTCCGGGTGCGCACGTTGTCGATCGACCCCGCCGACCAGCACGACGCCTACGACCTCATCAGCAACCGCACCCTCTGGTTCCTCCACCACGGCCTGTTCGCCCACGCGCGGGAACCCGTCTTCGACGCCGCCTGGCGCCGGGCGTGGGAGGGCTACCGCCGCTACAACCGGGCCTTCGCCGAGGCGCTGGCCGACGCGGCGCCGGAGGGCGCGGCGGTGCTGGTCCAGGATCTCCACCTGGCGCTGGTGGCGCCGGCCCTGGCCGAGCTGCGCCCGGACCTGCGCGCCGCCCACTTCAGCCACACCCCCTTCGCCCCCCCGGGCGAGCTGGCCGTCCTCCCCGACGAGCACCGGCGCGAGCTGCTCGGGGCGATGGCCGCCTTCCACGCCTGCGGCTTCCACACCCGGCGCTGGGCCGACGCCTACGAGGGCTGCTGCCGGGCCGACGGCATCGCCGCCCCTCCGGCGTTCGTCTCGCCGCTCGCCCCCGACCCCGACGACCTGGCGGGCACCCTCGGCTCGGCGGCGTGCCGGCGGGCCGGCGACGAGATCGACCGCCGGCTCGGCGACCGCCGCTTCGTCGTGCGGGTCGACCGCATCGAGCTGTCGAAGAACCTGCTGCGCGGCTTCCAGGCCTTCGACGAGCTGCTCGAGCGGTCACCGCGCTGGCGGGGCCGGGTGGTGTTCGGCGCCTACGTGTACCCGTCGCGCGAGGGGCTCGAGAGCTACCGCCGCTACCGGGCCGACGTCGAGGACCTCGTCACCTCGATCAACGACCGCTGGGGCGACAGGGGCTGGCAGCCGGTCGACTACGACCCCTCCGACGACTACCCCCGCTCGGTCGCCGCCCTGGCCCGGGCCGACGTGCTGCTGGTGAACCCGATCCGGGACGGGCTCAACCTGGTCGCCATGGAGGGTGTGCTGGCCAGCCGGCGCCACGCCGCGCTGGTGCTCGGCACCGGCGCCGGGGCCTGGGACCTCCTGGGCGACGCCGCGCTCGACGTCAACCCCTACGACGTCACCGCCACCGCGGCGCGCCTCGACCAGGCCCTCTCGCTCGACGACGCCGGCCGCCGGCGCCACCACGACGCGCTGCAGGCCCTGGTGGCGGCGCGGACCCCGGCCGACTGGCTGGCCGACCAGCTCGCCGCCGCCGGCTGACGCCGGCGCGTTCGGGCTAGAGCAGGCTCTGGAGCAGCTCGACCACCGCGGGCGGGCCGTCGACCACCAGATCGGCCCGCTCGAGCAGCTCGCCGGGCGCCTCGTCGCTGTCGACCGCCACCCGGATGGCCTGCAGGCCGGCGTCCACCAGCCGATCGAGCTCGTCGAAGGCGGCCAGGTCGCCCTGGTCGTCGCCGACGAAGCAGACCACGTCGAGCCCGCCGACCAGCGCCTCGATGGCGGTGTCCTTGCCGGCCTCGACGGGCGGGTGCAGCTCGACCGACATCTTGGCGGGGTGGACGAGCAGGCCCGAGCGCTTGGCCTGCTTCTCCGCCCAGGCCTCGACCTGCGGGGCCAGCTCCGGGTGGGTCCGGTAGTGGAGGGTGATCGACAGGCCCTTGTTCTCGACGGTCATCCCCGCGGGACCGCCCGAGCGCGACCCGGCCGACACGTCGTCGATGACCTCGCGCCAGGCGCCGGCGGAGGGGTGGTCGGCGCGCCGGCCCCGGTGGGAGAGCTCGAGGCCGTAGAGCCCCGAGAGGCGGAGCAGCGGGTCGTCGAGGACGCCGGCGAGGAAGGAGACCGGCCGGCCCGACACCACCGCCACCACCGCCAGGCGGGTGGCGAGCTCGTGCAGCACCTCGACCACCCCCTCGATCGGTCGGGCCGTCGCCGGGTCGTCGACGATGGCCGAGAGCGTGCCGTCGAAGTCGCAGAACAGCCCGCTCGACCGGGGCGTCCGGCGAAGTGGTTCGAGTAGCCCGGGGGCCATGGTGGGAAGCAGCGGATCAGCCCGTCGTGCCCCGGGTGGTCGTCCCCGAGGTACCGGTGGTGCGGCCGGTCGAGGTGCCGCCGGTCGAGGTGCCGCCGGTCGAGGTGCCGCCGGCGCTGCGGTCGGTGCCGATCACCACGGCCACGTTGGCCGGCTGGGCGTCGGGCGCCGGCAGCGGCGAGGGCATCGGGCCGACGGTGGAGTCGGGCAGCCCGAGCAGCGAGGCGATGGCGTGGGCGTCGGCCTCGTAGCCGGCCTTGTAGTACACGTGGCTCGCCGCCGCGGTGGCGGCGTCGTTCGGCGGCAGCGTGGCGTAGCCGCCCGGCGAGAGCTTGGAGGTGTTGTCGGCGCCGGCGGTCGGGATCTGGCCCCCGGTGGCGTTCAGCACCACGACCTTGACCTGGCCCGGCTGGTGGGTGGTGGGCGACGGCGGGGTCGTGGTGGTGGCGGTGGTGGTGACGTTGCCCGGGCTGGGCGTGGTCGTGGCCGAACGGGTGCTGGCGTTCTTGGCCGTGAAGCTGCCGCTGCCGGCCAGCAGCACGATGCCGACCAGCGCGGCGACGATCAGCACGATCACGCCCCGGGTGACGGCGGGGTCGGAGGGCCCGCGGCGCTCGGGAGGGCCGGGCCGCTCGGTCGGGTAGGTCACGTCGACGGCCTCTCGTTCACCGTGCGGGCGCCGAAGCGGGCCCGACGACGGGCGGCGCGCTGGCGGTGCAGCCGGCGGACCACCAGCGGGTCGTAGGCCATGGCGTCGGGGGACTCCAGCAGCTCGGTGAGGATCTGGTAGTAGCGGGTGCCCGACAGCTCGAACCGCTCCCGGATGGCGGTCTCCTTGACGCCCGGCTCCGCCCACCAGGTCCGCTCGAAGTCGAGGATGGCCTTGTCACGTTCGGTCAGCGGCACCCGGTCAGCCTGCTCGTCGGCCCGTGGTGGATGCAAGCACCCTCGGCCAGCGCCCCTCCCGCCGTGCCGGCGGCGGGCACCCGAGCTCGCACGCCCCAGCCACCTACGGGCACACCCGGAGGTCGCGGGAGCGGATGGCGGCGGTGCCGTCGGGGCCGACCACCACCTCGTAGTACGCGGGCCGGCTGCTCAGGTAGTGGCCGGCGATCAGCTCGTCGGTCGTCAGCGGGTGGCCCTCGAGCTGGCTGCCGATCGACTCGGCCTGGGTCAACGCGGCCTTCTCGGTACGGCAGGCGACCTCGGCCGCCGCCGCCGGCGCCGAGGGCAGGGCCGATCCCGTCCCGGCCGGCGAGGGCGTCGACGTCGAGGCGGGCAGGCCGGCGGTGTCCACGGCCCGGTCGGTCGTCTCCTGCTCGTGGCGCACCACCGCCACCGCCACCGCCGCCATGACGCCCAGGGTCACCACCACGAGCAGCAGCCCGAGCAGGCTCGCGCCCTGCTGGCCCGTACCCGTCGGCTCCCCCACGGGGCCACGCTAGGCCGGGCGGGGGCGGCCGGTCCGACGGCCGTCAGGCGGATCGGCACGGGGCCGTCAGACGACCCGCAGGGTCACCTCGATGTTGCCGCGGGTGGCGTTGGAGTACGGGCACACCGCGTGGGCCCGCTCGACCAGCTGCTGGGCCGTGACGTCGTCGAGGTTGGGCGCGTGGACGTCGAGCTCGACCTCGAGGCCGAAGCCGCCGTCGTCGGTGGCCCCGATGCCCACGCTGGCGGAGACCTCGGTGCCCTCGACGTCGAGGCCGTCCGTGCCGGCCACCAGCTTGAGCGCCGAGTGGAAGCAGGCGGCGTAGCCCACCGCGAACAGCTGCTCGGGGTTGGTCGCCCCGCCCGGCCCGCCCATCTCGGTGGGGATGCGCAGGTCGAGGTCGAGCTGGCCGTCCTCGCTGGTGGCGTGGCCGTTGCGACCGTCACCGGTGGCGGTGGCGACGGCGGTGTAGAGGACGTTCACGGATGTTCCCTCCGGTCGACGACGGGCCGTGCAACCCCCGGTCCCCGGGTCCTGTTCCCGGGCGGTGCGACCCCGGCGGCACGTGCCGGGAACCGGCCAAGATGGCGCCCATGACCACCACCCCCTTCGAGCTGGCCGTCGAGCAGGTGCGCGCCGGCGCCGATCCCGCCGACGAGGCCGCCGGGCTGGTGGCGCAGATGACCCCCGACGAGCAGCGGTGGTGCCTCGACGGCGACCTGCCGTTCTGGGCCGGGCTCGGCGACATGGGACGCGGCGGCTACCACCGGCGCACCTTCCCCGCGGCACGGGTGGAGCGGCTCGGCATCCCCGGCTTCGCCTTCTCCGACGGTCCCCGGGGCGTGGTGATCGGGCCGGCGACCTGCTTCCCGGTGAGCATGGCCCGGGGCGCCACCTGGGACCTCGACCTCGAGGAGCGGATCGGCGACGCCATCGGCACCGAGCTCCGCGCCGTCGGCGCCGACCTGTACGGCGGGGTGTGCATCAACGTCCTGCGCCACCCCGCGTGGGGACGGGCCCAGGAGACCTACGGCGAGGACCCGTTCCACGTCGGCGAGATGGGCGCCGCCCTCACCCGGGGGGTGCAGCGCCACACCATGGCGTGCGTGAAGCACTTCGCCGCCAACTCGATGGAGAACGCCCGCTTCACCGTCGACGTCACCATCGACGAGGCCGCCCTGCACGAGGTGTTCCTCCCCCACTTCCGTCGCGTCGTCGACGAGGGCGTGGCCGCGGTGATGAGCGCCTACAACTCCGTGAACGGCGAATGGTGCGGGCAGAACCGGGAGCTGCTCACCGACGTGCTGCGCGACGAGTGGGGCTTCGAGGGGATCGTCATCTCCGACTGGATCGCCGGCGTGCGCGACGCCGGCCGCTCGGTGCACGCCGGGCTCGACGTCGAGATGCCGTACCGCATGGTGCGCGCCCGCGACCTCGAGCACGACCTGGAGGCGGGCGGGACCGATGCCGAGGAGGTGGCGGCCACCGCGACGCGGGTGGTCGCCACCCAGCTGCGGTGGGCCGACCGCCTCGACCGCCCGGCGGTGGGGCTCGACGTGCTGGCCCGGCCCGAGCACCGGGCGCTGGCCCGGGAGGCCGCCACCCGCTCGGTCGTGCTGCTGCGCAACGAGGACGTGGACGGCCGACCGGCGCTGCCGATCGACGCGGGGGCGATCGGCCGCGTGACGGTCGTCGGCCGGTTGGCGGCGGTGCCGAACCTCGGCGACGGCGGGTCGAGCGACGTGTGGGCACCGTCCGCCGTGACCCCCCTCGAGGGGCTGCGCGCCGCCCTCGAACCGGGCGTCGAGGTGGTCCACCACGAGGGCGCCGACCCGGCCGCCGCGGCCGAGGTGGCGGCCGACGCCGACGTCACCGTGGTCGTCGTCGGCTACACCAAGGCGGACGAGGGCGAGTACATCGGGCCGAGCGCCACCGACCACCTCCGCCACCTCATGCCCGGCCCCGACGACCCCGCCCTGGCCGCCGCCTTCGAGGCGCGGGTCGAGGCCGATCCCCACAACGCCTTCCGCCCCGTGCTGGCCCAGCCGACCGCCGGCACCGAGGGCGACGACGACCGCACCGGCTTCGCGGCGGGCGGCGACCGCGAGTCGTTGCGGCTCCACCCGAACGACGAGGAGCTGATCCGCGCCGTGGCCGCCGCCAACCCCCGCACCGTCGTGGCCGTGGTGGCCGGCAGCGCGGTGGTGGTCGAGCCGTGGCGGGACGCCCCGGCGGCCGTCGTCCAGTCCTGGTACGCGGGCATGGAGGGCGGCCACGCGCTGGCCGACGTGCTGCTCGGCCGGGCCGAGCCGTCCGGCCGGCTGCCGTTCACGGTGCCGACCGACCCGGAGCACCTGCCGCCCTTCGACCGGGACGCCACCACCTGCACCTACGACCGCTGGCACGGCTACTGGCTGCTCCAGCGCGACGGTCACGCACCCGCGTTCCCCTTCGGCTTCGGGCTCAGCTACACCGACCTGGCCATCGAGTCCGCCTCCGCCGAGGTCGCCGACGGCCGGATCGTGGTCGAGGCGGTGGTCGCGGACCGGGGCGCCCGCCCCGGCGTCGAGGTGGTGCAGATCTACCTGGGCGCGGCCGGCGAGCCCCGGAAGCTGGTCGGCTTCGCCCGGGTCGAGGTGGCCGCCGGCGAACGGAGGCCGGTCACCGTCGAGGTGCCCGTCGGGCGGGCGGCCCGGCGCGACGTGGAGGCCCACGCCTGGCGGCCCGCGTCGGGTCCGCACCAGGTGGTGGTGGCCCGCCACGCCGCCGACCCCGACGGCCACCAGCTCACCGTCGAGCTCTAGGTCGGGCCGGAGGTCGGTCCCTCGTGCCGGCGCGCCGTCGGCGAGGGGCCGGGCATCACTCCTCGACGGCGATGGCGTACTCGGGGCAGTTGTCGGCGGCCAGGCGGGCCGCCTCCTCCTGGCCGGCGGGCACCTCGCCGTCGACCTTCAGCACCGCGTAGCCCTCGTCATCGCTGTCGAACAGCTCGGGGGCGAGGGCGTAGCAGCGGCCGTGGCCCTCGCAGGCGGACGAGTCGAGGGTGATGCGCATCAGGAACCTCCCGGGTTCGTGGCCAGCAGGCGGACGGGGAGCGAGCGGGGGCCGCGGACCTGGCCGGTGGACCAGCGCACGGCGGTCGGGTCGGCCAGCTCGAAGTCGGGGATGCGGCGGAGCCACTCGTCGAGGGCGACGGTGAGCTCGAGCCGGGCCAGGTTGGAGCCGAGGCAGCGATGGATGCCGAGGCCGAAGGCCAGGTGGCGGTTGCGGGCCCGGTCGATGACGAACTCGTCGGCCCGCTCGAAGGCCTCGGGGTCGCGGTTGGCAGCCGGGAACGGCAGCAGCACCCAGTCGCGCTCACCCAGCTGCTGACCGCCGACCTCGACGGGCTCGGCGACCAGCCGGGCCATGGTGACCGGGGCGTAGAAGCGCAGCAGCTCCTCGACCGCGGTGGGCAGCAGGTCGGGCTCGGCGACCAGGCGGCGGCGGTCGTCGGGGTGCTGGGCGAGGTGCCAGAGGCTGGCGCCGATGGCCGACCAGGTGGTGTCGATGCCGGCGAGGAGCAGCAGGGCCAGGGTGCCGCCGATGTGGTCGTTGCTGAGCGGCTCGCCGTCGACCTCGAGGCCGAGCAGGTAGCCGACCAGGTCGTCGCGCGGGTGCTGGCGGTGGTCCTCGATCACCCGGCTCAGGTAGGTGTCCATCCGATCGTCCTCGTGGACCGTGCCGGCGTGCTGACCGGGCTCCTCGAGGATGCGCTGGATGAAACCGCGGAAGATGTCGCCGTCCTCGCGGGGGACGCCGAGCATCTCGGCGATGACCCGCACGGGGACGTGCCGGGTGTAGGCGGAGGCGGCGTCGACCACGTCCTCGCCGGAGCCGAGCAGGTCGTCGAGCAGCTCGCGGCAGGTCTGGCGGGTGGCCGGCTCCCACGTGTCGATCTGCTTGGGCGCGAAGGCGGGCAGCAGCAGGCGACGGGCCAGGGCGTGGAAGGGCGGGTCGGAGGTGATCGGCGGGGCGTACCCCATCGGCGCCAGGCCCACCGGACGGTCGGGGTTGACGATCACGCCCTCCGAGCTGAAGTGCTCGGTGTCGTGGGCGATGGCGGAGACATCGGCGTGGCGGGTCGGCAGCCAGGTTCCGCCGTTGCGCTCCGAGTGGGCGACCGGGCAGGTGGCCCGCAGCCGGTCCCAGATCTCCGGTGCCGCCTCGGCGTAGGCCGGGTCGGTGTGGTCGAAGTCGGTCGCCCAGTCGGCGACAGGTGTGCGCTCCATCACCGCCAGCTTGGCACCTGGGCTGATCGGGACCGCAGCTCGGGCGGGCCGGACGGACCGGCGCTCAGTCGGCCGGGGCGACCGAGGCGAAGGCCCGGGCCCGGTCGATCGCCGCGGTCCGGTCGCTGACCTCGGGCGTGCCCACCAGCTCGTAGTCGGCGGCGAGCTCCGGTCGCACCTCGCCGTCGACGTCGAGCAGCCACGGCAGGGCGAGGCGGCGCGGCACCCGGACCCGCTCGGGCCGTTCGAAGGTGCCGAAGACCCGGTCCCAGACGGCGGTGCTGACGCCGTGGTTGGCCATGGGGTGGCCGAAGTGGTGGTGGAAGTGGTGCCGCCGGACGAAGCGGGCGTAGCGGCTGCGGGGCGGGCGGAGGTGGGCCATGGCATGGCGCAGTTCGTAGTGGGCGTAGCCGAGGACCCAGCCCGCCGGGAGCGCCACCGCCCCCACCGGGCCGGCCACCAGCCAGCCCGCAGGCCCGAGCACGGTCGCCCCGACGAGCAGCATGCCGGCCCAGCTGAGCAGCAGCAGCCGGTCGTACTGCCACACGGCTCGGACGTGGTGCTCGAGGTGCTGGCGGCTCATGATCCCCCGGCCGTGGAGCTCGTGCATGGCGAAGCGGTGCAGCAGGTACTCGGCAAGGGTCCAGGTGGCGGCGCCGGCGAGCAGGGCGACGGCGACGGTGAGCAGGGTCGAGGCGGCGGCCACCGTCACGAGCCCTTCGTGCGGGGAGGCCGGACGTCGAAGAGGCGATCGGCCAGCGGCCGGGCGGCGACGACCTCGTCCGGGTCGGCGCCCCACCCCGCCAGCAGGGCGTCGGTGATCTCGGCGCCGAGCCGGGCGCCGGTGGTCGGCAGCCCCGTGGTGAGGCCGTCGACGAGCAGGGCGCCGTTCAGGGCCACCACCCACGCCAGGGTCCGGGCCAGCGCGCCGTCGACCGGCTCGTCGATGGGGTCGGCGACCGGGCGGTGGGCCGACGAGCGCGCCGGCGTCGACGGCGGCCTCGAGGAGCCGTCGGGGCGCGTCGAGCACGACCATGGCGGCCGGCACGACGGTGGCGGCGTCGGCGGTCTCCTGGGCGCCCGGGGTCACGAGGAGCTGCTGCTGGAGGGTGAACTGGCGAGGGAACCGCTGGGGGGCGTCGAGGAAGAGGTCGGAGAAGGCGAGCAGCCGGGCCAGCGCCACGACGCGCCCGGCGGGGGCGGGATCGGTCGTGGCCAGGACGTCGTCCCACGCCGCCAGCTGGCGGTCGACCGCCGCGCCGAGATCGCCGAGCGCCCGCTGCTGGAGCGCGGCGAGGAGCGCGCTGCGCGAGGAGAAGTAGGTGTACAGCGACGCGGGGGCGTAGTCGGCGGCCTCGGCCAGGGCGGCCATGGTGACCCCGTCGACGCCGTCGGCCTCGACCAGGTCGGCGGCCAGGTCGAGCAGCGACTCGCGGCGCGCCCGGCGCTTGCGGGTCCGGCGGTCGGGCTCGACGGTCCCCGCCGCGGTGGTTGTCGATGTGCGTACGTTTTCCGAAGACACTTCGAACATCGTACGGGCTTCGTTCATGGTCGTCAACCGGTCCCACCGCCGGGCCCGGCGGGCCGTCAGCCGTCCGGGGCCACCTCGGCGGCGCGCACGGCGCCGACGGCGGCTTCGACGACCGCGTCGGTCCCGGCGGTGGCATCGACCTCGACCACCGGGCCGAGGTCCGCGACGGGCGCCTCGATCGATCGGAGCTGCGAGGCCAGCAGGTCCGGTCCGACGGTGCTGGGCCGGGCCCGGTGCCGCCGGCGCAGCCGGTCGGCGACCACCCCGGGCGGGGCGACCAGGTGCAGCCAGAGCACCGGAGCGAGGCCGGCGACGAGGGCGCGCCGGTGGACCGCCTTGAGCGCCGAGCAGGCGAGGACCGGCTCCTCGCCGCGTCGGTTCGCCGTCACCAGGGCCTGGTGCATCCTGGCGATCCACGGCCCGCGGGCGGCGTCGTCGAGCGGTCGACCGGCAGCCATGGCCGCCAGCGAGGCCGGGGTGTGGAAGGCGTCGGCATCGAGGAACGGGCGGCCGAGACGGGCGGCCAGCGCCTCCCCCACCGTCGTCTTTCCGACGCCGCTGACCCCCATCACGATCACGATCACCCGGCGATCCAAGCAGCCGCCGGGCGGTCCGGCCACCACCCGCCCCCGGCGGCAGGGCCAGCGGACGGGCGAACGACCGCGATGACCACGGTGGGCGGTCGGGCGGGGGTCGGCTGGAAGGATGGCCCCATGGCGACCGAAGCGGGCCGCAGCGCGGAGTCCCCCCTCGAGATGCCGGCCGAGGGCTGGAAGGAGGTCGGCCTCCGGGTCAAGGAGGCGGCCAAGCGCGACTCGATCGCCCTGCTGTCGGCCGGCCTGGGCTTCTACGCCCTGCTGGCGGTGGTGCCGGCGATGGTCGCCATCGTGTCGATCTACGGGTTGGTCCTCGACCCCCGCGACATCACCACCCAGGTCGACAGGTACCTGGGGTCGGCCCCGCCCGAGGCCCAGGCCCTGCTCCGCCACCAGCTCGAGAAGCTGACCAGCGCCAGCGGTGGCGGTCTCGGCATCGGGGTGGTGCTCGGCATCGTGATCGCCCTCTGGAGCGCGTCGGCCGGCATGAAGCACCTCATCGAGGCCGTCAACGTCGTCTACGACGAGGAGGAGTCGCGGGGGTACGTGAAGCTGCGGCTGACCGCCCTGGCCCTCACCGTCGGGACGGTGGCGTTCCTGGTGGTCTCGGTCGGGGTCATCACCGTGCTGCCCGGTCTGTTCGACCACCTCGGCGTGCTGGGCGGCCTGCTGCTCGGCCTGGCCCGGTTCGGCGGCCTCTTCGCCGCCTTCATCATCGGGCTCAGCGTGCTCTACCGCTTCGGCCCCGACCGGCGCGACCCCGAGTGGCGCTGGGTCACGTGGGGTTCGCTGGCGGCAGCGGCGATCTGGATCGTCGCCTCGATCGCCTTCTCCGTGTACACGTCGAACTTCGGCCGGTTCAACAGGACCTACGGGTCGCTCGGGGCGGTGATCGTGGTCCTGCTGTGGCTCGAGATCAGCGCCGCCGCCGTGCTGCTCGGGGCCGAGCTCAACGCGGAGCTGGAGCGCCAGACGGCGCGTGACACCACCGTCGACGGCGACGAACCGATCGGGGCGCGCCAGGCCGAGGTCGCCGACCAGGTCGGCGCCGAGCCCTCCCCCGGCTGACCGTCGTCCCGGGACCGGACGGGCAGGGGCGCGACGGGCCCACCCCCGGTCGGACCGACCGGTGCACTACCGTGCCGGCCGACCGAGCGCATGACCGGGGGGTCGGAGCACATGGCAGCAGTGCCGGGACGCGGCGACGAGGTCGCCTGGCGCCTGGAGATGTCCCGGCGGAAGGTCCTGAAGGGGATGCTGGCGGCGGCCGGTGTCGCCGCCGCCGGGGCCGGGGTGAGCTCGTGGCTCACCCAGGGTCCGGCCCGGGCCGCCGGCGCCATCCTGCCGCCGGGCACCCGGCCCGACCCCACCAAGCCGGAGGGCACCGACCTCCTGCCCCAGATCGAGCACATCGTGATCTACATGCAGGAGAACCAGTCCTACGACCACTACTTCGGCACCCTCGGCAAGGGGGACGGGTTCACCATCGGCGCCGGCGGCCTGCCGACCAACACCAACCTCGACGCCCAGGGCAACCCGGTCACCGTCCACCACGTCACCGACACCTGCGACGCCATCAGCGGCGACCACTCCTGGAACGGCACCCACCAGGAGTGGAACCAGGGCGCCATGGACGGCTTCGCCAAGGTCAGCGGCCCGAACGTCATGGGCTACTACGACGAGACCAACCTGCCCTTCTACCGGGGCCTGGCCGACACCTTCCCCCTGTGCGACCGCTGGTTCTCCTCGGTGCTCGGTCCCACCTACCCCAACCGGCGGTTCCTGCAGGCGGCCACCTCGATCGGCATCGTCTCGACCGACACCAACGAGGTGCTGGCCACGCCGACCGCCCCCAACGGCACCATCTGGGACCGACTGCTCGACCACGGCATCACCTGGGCCGACTACGCCATCGACATCTGGGACATCCTGCTGTTCCCCAACGGGCCGTTCCTCGACCGCAGCGCCCCGAACCGCAAGTTCTACGCCGACTTCCTGGCCGACTGCACCAACGGCACCCTCCCCCAGGTCAGCATCCTGGCGCCCGGCGGCCACGACCAGTACGACGAGGGCTCGCAGGACGTGCAGAACGGCGAGGCCTTCAGCGCCTCGATCATCAACTCGATCATGAACAGCTCGTGCTGGCCGACCACCGCGATCCTGTTCACCTGGGACGAGCACGGCGGCGGCTACGACCACGTGCCGCCGCCGGCGGCGGTGGCACCGGACGACATCGCCCCCCGCATCACCGTGCCCCCCGACCAGCCGGGCGACTTCGCCCAGTACGGCATCCGGGTGCCCGGCTTCGTGATCTCGCCGTGGTCGCGGGCCGGCGGCTACGTCTCCCACGTCGTCCACGACCACACCTCGGTGCTCAAGTTCATCGAGACCAAGTTCAACCTCGGGGCCATGACCTACCGGGACGCCAACGCCGACGACCTGCTCGACTGCTTCGACTTCAGCCGCCCGCAGTTCCTCGACCCGCCGCCGCTGCCGGAGCCGGGGCTGCCCGCCACCGGCAGCGCCTGCCAGCCCCAGCCCCGCGAGCCCACCGCCCCCAAGAGCCCGACGACCACGACCACCACCACGACCTCGCCGAGCACCACCGCCCCCGCCGGATCGTCGACCACCGGCCCGGGCGGCGGCGGAGCGGGAGCAGGCGGGACCGGGACCGGCGCGGGCGGGACCGGCGCGGGCGGCGGGTCGGGCGGGACCGGCGCCGGCGCGACGTCGACCGGGCCGGCCGCCCCGGTGAGCGGTCCGGTCAGCTTCACCGGCTGAGGCGGCGCCGCTCGACCGACCCGGAGGCACGCGACGTGCGTCCCCGTGTCGAGTTAGGCATACCTACCAAGCTCTGGTAGCTTCGGCTGCCGATGTTCACCGATGCGCTGCCGAACCTGCTGATCGGCCTGCGCGAGGGGCTCGAGGCCGGCCTCATCGTGTCGATCCTGGTGGCCACCGTCGTCCGCGCCGGTCGCCGCCACCAGCTCACCCCGCTCTGGCTCGGCGTGGTGGCCGCCGCCGCCATCAGCCTCGCCTTCGGCGCCGTGCTCACCTTCGCCGCCGCCGACCTCTCGACCCGCAACCAGGAGGCCATCGGCGGGATCCTGAGCCTGGTCGCGGTCGGGTTCGTCACCTGGATGGTCTTCTGGATGCGGCGCTCGGCCCGCACCCTGAGCGCCGAGCTGACCTCGCGGACCGAGCAGGCGCTGGTCCTCGGCAGCCGGGTCGTGGTGGTGACCGCCTTCGTGGCGGTGGCACGCGAGGGCCTCGAGTCGGCCCTCTTCCTCTGGAGCACGACCCGCACCGCCGGCGAGTCGACGGGGCCGCTCCTCGGCGCGCTGCTCGGGTTCGCCATCGCCGGCGGGCTCTGCTTCGGCCTCTACCGCCGGGCGCTGCGCATCAACCTCTCCCGGTTCTTCACCTGGACCGGCGCGGGGCTGATCGTGGTCGCCGCCGGCGTGCTCGGCTACGCCGTCGCCGAGCTGCAGGAGGCCGCCATCCTGCCCGGCGGCGAGACCCTCGCCGTCGACCTCACCCGCCACATCGACCCCACCTCGTGGTACGCCCGGCTGGTCGAGGGCGTGTTCAACCTCACGCCGAGCATGTCGGTGCTGCGGGTCGTCGCCTACCTCACCTACCTGGTCGTGGTGCTCGGGCTCTTCCTCTGGGCGGCACGCCGGGTGCCCGCCCCGACCCGGCCCGCGCCGGCCGGGCCGACGCCCGCCGCGGGCACCGAACCGGCAGTCGCCGGTGGCCGGCGGCGCACCCTGCTCGTCGGGGCCGGGCTGGTGCTCGTACCCGCCCTCCTGGTCGCCCTGGTCGTGGCGCTGACGGGCACCAAGGACGGCGAGCCGACCGTCGCCATCGAGGTCACCGACCACGCCTGCGCCCCCGACTGGCAGGCCCCCGACTCCGGGCGGCGCCGGTTCGAGATCGACAACGAGTCGTCGACCACGATCGAGATCTACCTCCGGTCCGCCGACGGCCGCACCACCTACGGCGAGGTCGAGGGCCTGGCGCCCGGCACCAACCGCACCCTCGAGGTCGTCGTGCCGCCCGGCTCCTACCGCTGGCGCTGCGTCACCGTCGCCGGCGCGGTCACCCACTCCGGCACCGCCACCGTCACCGGCGACCAGGTCCACGGCGCCACCACCTCCCGTCCCGTGTCGGCCGCCGAGCTCGACGCCGCCGTCGCCCGCTACCGGACCCGGGTCGGCACCCGCCTCGTCGCGCTGGTGGCCGACACCGACGCCCTCACCGCCGCGGTGCGCTCCGGCGACCTCGGACCGGCCCGGGCGCGCTGGGTGGTGGCCCACCAGAGCTACCAGCGGATGGGCGCGGCCTACGGCACCTTCGGCGACCTGGACACCGCCATCGACGGGCGACCCGACGGCCTGGCCGGCGGGGCCGGCGATCCCTCCTTCACCGGCTTCCACCGGCTCGAGCACGAGCTGTGGCACCCCGGGACCGGCGACCCGGTGGCCACCGCCGACCGGCTCGACGCCGACGTCCACCGCCTGCAGTCGAGCTTCCCGACCCTCGACACCGACCCGACCGACCTCGCCCTGCGGGCCCACGAGATCCTGGAGAACACGCTGCAGCTCGAGCTGACCGGCCAGACCGACCAGGGCAGCGGATCGAACCTGGCGACCGCCCGGGCCAACGTCGACGGCACCTTCGACGCCCTCGACGCCCTCGCCCCGCTGCTGCGCGACCGCGACCCGGCAGGCGCTGCGGGCGAGCACCGCCGACCTGCACGAGCTGGCCGACCTGCTCGACGGCGCCCGCCGCCCGGACGGCGCCTGGACGCCGGTCGGCGCCCTGACCCGGGCCCAGCGCCAGCGGCTCGACGGGGTCACCGGCGAGCTGCTCGAGGAGCTGGCCCCGATCCCCGACGTGCTCGAGCCGGCGCCGGGCGGAGCGGGCTGAGCGTGGCCGACCTCTCGCGCCGCCGCTTCCTCGGCGCAGCCGCCGTCGGCGGCGCCGCCGGGCTGGCCAGCGCCTACCCGCTCGGCGTGGCCCGCGGCGAGTCGCTGCCGCCGGCCGACCGGGGGCGGCCGAGCATCCGCCCCTTCCACGGCGACCACCAGGCGGGGGTCGTCGAGCCGCCCGCCCCCGAGGCCACCATCGCCAGCTTCGACGTGCTGGCCGCCGACCGGGCCGAGCTGGCCGACCTGCTGCGCGCCCTCACCCACGAGGCCCGTCGGCTGACCGCGGGAGGTGACCCGGCCGACCCCGGCACCAAGGCGCCCCCCGCCGACAACGGCGTGCTCGGGCCGCTCCCCCTCCCGACCCGGCGCTGAACATCACCGTGGGCGTCGGCGCCGGCCTGTTCGACGACCGCTACGGGCTGGCCGACCGCCGGCCGGCCCGGCTGACGGCCATGCCCACCTTCCCCGACGACCACCTCGACCCGACCGAGACCCACGGCGACCTCGTCCTCCAGGTCGGGGCCACCCGGCGCGACACCGTGCTGCACGCCCTCCGCCAGATCGCCCGCCGCACCCGGGGCGGCATGCAGCTGCGCTGGAAGGTCGACGGGTTCTCGAGCGCGCCGCGGCCGTCCGGTGCCGGACGCAACCTGCTCGGCTTCAAGGACGGCACCGCCAACCCCGACATCACCGACGCGGCCGAGATGGACCGGCTGGTCTGGGTCCACGGCGGCCGCGGCGGCGAGCCGGCGTGGACCGACGGCGGCAGCTACCAGGTGGTGCGCACCATCCGCATGCTCGTCGAGTTCTGGGACCGGGTCTCGCTGACCGAGCAGGAGACCATGATCGGCCGGCGCAAGGACACCGGAGCCCCGCTCGACGGCAACCGCGAGGCCGACGTGCCCGACTACCGCGCCGACCCGGAGGGCGACTCGATCTCCCTCGACGCCCACATCCGCCTGGCCAACCCCCGCACCCCGGGGAGCGACGACAGCCGCATCCTGCGTCGGGGCTACAACTACGACCGGGGCATCGACGCCAACGGCAACCTCGACATGGGGCTGGTCTTCACCTGCTTCCAGCAGGACCCGGCCCGCCAGTTCGAGGCGGTCCAGCACCGCCTGGCCGGTGAGCCGCTCGTGGACTACGTCTCCCCCACCGGCGGTGGCTACTTCTTCGCCCTCCCCGGGGTGCGCGACGGCGCCGACCACTACGGGCGGACCCTGCTCGCCTGACGCACCGACGGCGGCGGCGCGATCTTTTGCCAGATGCTTGCCGGGGCCAGCGTCGCCCGAGCGGCAGGCGGAGCAGGCTGCGTGCCGTGGGCAGGGCGCTGCGGTGATCGAGCTCCGTCGGGTCACGAAGCGCTACGGCGACACGGTGGCCGTCGACGACCTCTCCATCGACGTCCCCGCCGGACGGGTCACCGGCTTCCTCGGCCCGAACGGCGCCGGGAAGTCGACGACGATGCGCATGATCATCGGCCTCGACCGCCCCACCTCCGGCACCATCTCGGTCAACGGCCGGCGCTACGCCGACCTGCGCTACCCCCTCCACGAGGTCGGAGCGCTGCTCGAGGCCCGGGCCGTCCACCCGGGGCGCACCGCCCGCAACCACCTGCGGTGGCTCGCGCAGTCGAACGGGATCGGCCGGCGTCGGGTCGACGAGGTGCTCGAGCAGGTCGGGCTCTCCTCGGTCGCGGGCAAGCGGGCCGGCAGCTTCTCGCTGGGCATGGGCCAGCGGCTCGGCATCGCCGCCGCCCTCCTCGGCGACCCGGGTGTGCTGCTCCTCGACGAGCCGGTGAACGGCCTCGACCCCGAGGGCATCCAGTGGGTCCGCAACCTGCTGCGCGGCCTGGCCGCCGAGGGCCGCACGGTCTTCGTGTCGAGCCACCTGATGAGCGAGATGTCGGTGACCGCCGACCACCTGATCGTGGTCGGTCAGGGCCGGCTCGTCGCCAGCGGCAGCGTGGCCGAGATCATCGCCGGCACCTCGGCCGAGCAGGTCCGGGTCGTGTCGCCCGACCTCGACCGGCTCCGCCGGCTGCTCGAGCGACCCGGGGTCGTGGTGGCCCTCGACGGCGAGGACGCCGCCGTCCTCACCGGGCTCGACTGCCGAGCGGTCGGCACCGCCGCCGCCCGGGCCGGCATCACCCTGTGGGAGCTGTCGCCGCAGCGGGCGTCGCTCGAGGAGGCGTTCATGGAGATGACCCGCGACCGCGGCGAGTTCCGGGCCGCGGCGGGTGCCGGGACGGGTACCGGTCCCGCCCCCGGCGGGGCGCCGGCGTGACCGCCGTCGGGTCGGCGTCGGCGGACCGGACGGCCGTGGTGACGTCCACCCCGGAGCCGTCGACGCCCAGGCTCTTCACGTCGACCGCTCGGGCCGAGCTCACCAAGCTGCGCACGGTGCGCTCGACCATGTGGTCGCTGCTCGTCAGCTTGGTCATCACCGTCGGGTTGGGCGCGCTGTTCTGCGCCGCCCGGGTCGCCCGATGGGACCGGCTCGGCCTCCGAGCCCGGCTCACCTTCGACGCCGCCGGCTTCAGCCTGAACGGCCTCTTCCTCGCCCAGCTCGCCATCGGGGTGCTCGGCGTGCTGGTGATCTCCTCGGAGTACGCCACCGGCCAGATCCGCGCGACCTTCGGGGCCACGCCGCAACGCCGGCTGGTGCTGGGGGCCAAGGTGCTGGTGTTCATGGCGACCACCTTCCTCGTCGGCCTGGTGGGCTGCGTGATCGCCTTCGGCGTCGGCCAGTCGATCCTCGCCGAGAAGCACGCCGGGGTCTCGCTGTCCGACCCGACCGCCGCACGGGTGGTCGTCGGCGGCGCCCTCTACCTGATGGTCCTCGGCGCCTTCTCCATCGGGCTCGGGGCCATCATCCGACGCACCGCGGGGGCCATCGCCGCCCTGGTCGGCGTGCTGCTGATCCTGCCCATCCTCACCGAGTTCCTGCCCGACCCCTGGAACCAGGATGTGCGCAAGTACCTGCCGTCCGAAGCCGGCGGCGGCATCTTCCACGGGCTGGCGCGGCGGGCCGGCGACCTGGCCCCGTGGACCGGCTTCGCCCTGTTCTGCGGCTACGCGCTGGTCCTGCTGATCGTGGCCGCGGTCCTGCTCGACCGCCGCGACGCCTGACCAGCGGCCCCGACGGACCGTCGGCACCCGACGGACCGACCACCGCTCGCCTGGGCCGTCGATCAGCCGGCGGGCGCCTCCTCGCCGTCGCCCTCGGCGCCGTTGCGGATCGCCGCCTTGCGGGCGGCCAGCGCCAGCAGCCCCGCTCCGACCGCCGCCGCCCCGCCCAGGGCGAGGGTGCCGACCGGCGCGCCGGTCCGGGCCAGGGCACCCGTGCTCCCGTCGTAGGCACCGCTGGTGCCCGACCCCGAGGTGCCCGAGCCGCTCGTCCCGGTGCCGGAGGTCCCGGTCGTGCCGGCGCCCGGGGGGCCGAGGGCCCCGCCGTTGCCCGGGGTCGTGGGGGCGTTCGCCGCGCTGGTGGGACCGACCCCCTGGCCCAGGGTGGTGGTCGTCGACGGCAGCGTGGTGGTGGTCGACGTCGTGGTGGTCGTGGTGGTGGTCGTCGTCGTGGTGCCCTGGGTGGGCGGCGGTGGCACGCCGGCCTGGCAGGTGCTCCCCGACGCCGGCAGGCCGATGGCCGGCAGGGTCGGCGGGTCGAGGAAGGCCGGCGTCGAGAAGTCGAAGGCGTCGGACAGGTCGTCGGCGTTGGCGTCGCGGTAGGTCAGGGCCCCGAGGTTGAACTTGGTCTCGATGAACTTGAGGATCGACGTGTGGTCGTGGACCACGCTCGAGACGTAGTTCGGCTTGGCGTAGGGCGAGACGATCACCGCCGGCACGCGGAAGCCGTAGCGGTCGAAGGCGCCGGGCTGGTCGGGCGGCACGGTGATGCGGGGGGCGATGCTGTCGGGGGCGACCGCCGCCGGCGGCGGCACGTGGTCGTAGTAGCCGCCGTGCTCGTCGTACAGGAAGAAGAGCGCGGTGGTCGGCCAGTTCGGGCTGTTCAGCACCGCGTTCACGATCGACGCGCTGTAGGCCTCCCCGAGCTGGATGTCGACCGACCCCTCCTCGGTGTAGGTGGTGTTGCCGGGGCTGACGATGCTCACCTGGGGCAGCGAGCCGCTCTCGCAGTCGAGCAGGAAGTCGTTGAAGGTCTTGATGTGGTCGCCGTTGCTGGCGGCGAAGTCGGGGAACAGCAGGATGTCCGGCAGGTCGAAGGCGTAGTCGGTCCAGGTGATCCCGTGGTCGTTGAACCGCTCCCAGATCACCCCGTTGGGCGCGGACGGGGTGGCCAGCACCTCCTGCACGTTGGTCGAGACGATGCCGACCGAGGTGGCCGCCTGCAGGTAGCGCCGGTTCGGGAAGGTCTGGGCGAGCACCGAGCCGAACCACCGGTCGCACAGCACGAAGGTGTTCGCCAGCCCGTGGTAGAAGGGGATGGTCGAGCCGTCCCAGTAGCCCATCGACCCGGTGGCCCCGTTGGCGGCCCGGATGAACCCGTCGTTGGCCCCGCCGTCGAACTCGATGTGGCTGGCGTTCCACGACTGGCTGGCGCCGTCCGCGGTGTCGCACGGCGAGGTGATGCGGTGCATGCCCACCGGGTTGCCGTTCAGGTCCGGGTTGGTGTTGGTCGGCGTGCCGCCGGGCCCGATGGTCAGCCCGTCACCGCGGCCGAGCACGCCGAAGTAGTTGTCGTAGCTGTGGTTCTCCTGCATGTAGATGACGATGTGCTCGATCTGCGGCAGGAGGTCGACGCCCTCGGGCCTGCTGGGGTCGGGCCGGGTGCCCGGAGGGAGCACCAGGCGGCGGGCACGCGGCAGCGGCGACGCGCCGGCCCGCGCCGCGCCGCCGACGACGGACAGCCCGGCGGCGCCGGCCGCCATGCCCTGGAGCACGCGCCGGCGAGACACCGTCGACCCACCCATGCGAATCCCCCGTTCCGTGCGTCGACACCTGCGACCGGCCCCGGTCTACTGCGGTGACCTGGCCCGCCGCAACGCGCCGCCGACCGGTCAGGCCTCGGGGTCGGCCTCGACGATGGCCTTCACCCGCTCGAGGGTGGTGCGCATGCCGTCGCGGTTCGTGCGGCCCCGGGCCCAGCCGAGCAGGAACCAGTAGACGCGCAGCGGCAGGGTGTCGGTGAGCTCGAAGGACTCGGTGACCGACGTGCCCTCGGCGGTCGGCTCGAGCCGGTAGCGCCACGTGTTCAGGGGCCGTCCGGGCGGACCGGCGGCGAAGGCGAACTCCCGCTCGGGCTCGACCGCCACCACGGTGCACGGGGACCAGTAGACCGGGCCCTTGCCGTTCCGTCGGACGTGGCCGCGGAACCGGGCGCCGACCTCGGGCCCGGTCGCCCCCTCGAGCCACTCGGCCTCGAAGGTCTCCGGGCTGAGCTCGCCGATGCGGGTGACGTCGGTGACCAGGTCCCAGATGGGCCCCGGCGGCGCCGCCATGTGGATCGTGACCGAGTCGCGCACCGTCGCGGACGCTACCGGCCACGACCGGCCCCTGGGTCAGAGGCGCCGGCGCCCTCCGGTCACGGCGCGCAGCACGGCCAGCGCGCCGATGATCACGAGGATGACGATGATGATGGTGACGATCACGGGGGACCTCTCGTCGCAGGGGAGTCGCAGGGACCGGCCCACTGACCACTCGGCGCCGGCTCAACCAAGACACCGGGTCCGACCGACCCCCTCGTCGGCGGGCGACCGGCAGGCGTCCGGCCGCCGACATCATCCGACTCGACGCGGACCGTGAGATCTCAGGTAGCATCGCTACCCAACGTGACCGAGCTGGGATGATGAGCGACCACACCACCCCTGGGGACGACACCGGCGAGCGACCCCGGCCGCTGACCCGGGCCGACTTCTCCGGCCCGCGCACCGGCCCGCTCCCGGTCGTGGGGGTGCTGGCCACCGGCGAGCTGCCGTACGCGTCGGGCCGGCGCCGCCGGCGCTGGATCCCGATGGTCGCGGTGGTGGGCGCGCTCGGCCTGGTCGCCGTCGGCGTGGTGCTGCTGCAGCAGGACCGCGGGACCTCCACCGCCAGGCGGGCGGCGCCGACCACCGTCACCCCGGCAGCGGCGCGCACCGCCGCCTCCCCCGCCACGGGCCGGGCGACCACCGCGCCGCCCCCGACCGCCGCGCCCACGACCGCGCCGCCGACCACCGCGCCGCCGACGACCGCCGCGCCGGCCGGCCCGATCCCCCTGTCGCACCGGGCGGTGTACCGCGACGGCAAGCTCTACCTCGAAGGGGCGGTGCACGACGGGGCGACCGGCCACGAGCTGTACCAGAAGGCGGTGGCGGTCGTCGGCGAGGACAATGTGGTCGGTGGGTACCTCATCGACCCGCGCATCCCGCCGGGCACCGACGGCAAGGTCATCGTCGACCAGCGGTTCGTGTTCCCGACCGGCAGCGCCCAGCTCGACCCGTCCTACAGCAACGTGCTGGAGCTGGGTGTCATCGTGATGACCCAGAACCCGCAGGTCACCATGATCATCGACGGCTACACCGACTCGACCGGCGACCCGAACTCGAACCTGCTGCTCTCCCAGGCCCGGGCGTCCGCGGTGGTCAGCTACTTCGCCAGCCGGGGCATCGACCCCGGGCGGTTCGTGCCCATCGGTCACGGGTCGGCCGATCCGGTCGCCTCCAACGACACCGAGGAGGGTCGGGCCCAGAACCGCCGCATCGAGGTCACCCTCGAGCACCTCATCAGCTGACGCTCCGCCGCCCGGCCGGGCGAGCGGCGATGATGGGCCCGGTGACGCCTCCTTCCCCCGACCACGCCCCGCCTCCCCACGCCGACGACGCGACCAAGGCGGCGGTCGCCGACTTCCAGGCCCGGGTGGGCGCCGACCTGGGCGGCCTCGGCGCCGGGATGCTCTGGGCGCTGGCCGACGAGCTCGGCCTGCTCGAGGCCCTCCGGGCCCGACCCCGCTCCGCCGAGGAGGTGGCGGCCACCACCGGGGCCGACCCCCGCTCGACGCGGGAGGTGCTGGGCGGGCTGGTGGCCGCCGGCTACCTGCGTCGCCACGACGACGGGTCGCTCGAGCTGCCGGCGGCCCACGCCGCGGTGCTGGTGGACGGCTCGCCCACCTCGATCGCCGGCAGCCTGCAGGAGATCGGGGCGCTGGCCGCCATGTGGCCCCAGGTCGTGCAGGCGTGCCGCGACGGGGCGGGCATCGACCCGGCGTCGTACCCGGCGGCCATGTCCGAGGGCATGGCACGCATGGGCGCCTTCGCCTATCGCCAGGCCCTGCCGAAGCGATGGGTCCCGGCGGTCGAGGGGCTGGTCGAGCGGCTGACCGCCGGAGCGAGCGTCGCCGACGTCGGCTGCGGGCGGGGGCGGGCCCTGCTGTCGCTGGCCGCTGCCTACCCCGGGGTGCGCGGGACCGGCTTCGACCTCGACCAGCGTTCGCTCGATGCGGCCACCGCCGACGCCGAGGCCGAGGGCCTGGCCGACCGCGTCGCCTTCCGGCGCCTCGACCTCGGTACCGGCAGCGGCGGCTCCGGACCCGGCATCGGCGACGACCGATTCGACCTGGTGCTGGCCTTCGACGTGCTGCACGACGCCGGCGACCCGGCCGCCGTCGCCCGCACGCTGCGGGCGGTCACCGCCGACGACGGGGTCGTGCTGGTGCTCGAGCCGCTGTCCGCCGACGACCCCGCCGAGAACGTGGGCCCGCTGGCCACGCTGATGCACCTGGTCAGCGTCGGCTACTGCCTGCCCGTCGCCAGCCATGCCGGCACCGCCCGGCTCGGCACGCTCGGCCTGCCGGAGTCCGCCCTGCGGGAGCTGGTGGTCGGCGCCGGCTACTCGACCTGCCGACGACTGCCGGTGAAGGCGGCCTTCAACGCGTGCTACGAGGTCCGACCGTGAACGACGCGCCCGGGACCACCCCCACGACCCCACCTCCGGCCCTCGCCGGGACGGGCGTCTGGAGCTCCGGCCTGCGCTACGGCGACGCCGTCGCGGCCGGCGAGGCGGCCGCCGAGCTGGAGGAGCTGGGCTACACCGCGCTGTGGATGCCCGACGTCGGCGGCGACCTGTTCGACGCGGTCGAGCGTGCGATGGCGGCGACCTCGACGGTCACCGTCGCCACCGGGATCCTCAACCTCTGGATGCACGAGGCGTCGACCACCGCCGCCGAGCACGCCCGGCTCACCACCGCCCACGGCGACCGCTTCCTGGTCGGCATCGGCGTGTCGCACGCCCCGCTGATCGACGCCAGGGAGCCGGGCACCTACCGCAAGCCGCTGTCGGCCATGGCCGCCTACCTCGACGGGCTCGACGCCGCCGAGCCGCCGGTGGCCGCCGACCGCCGGGTGCTGGCGGCCCTCGGACCGAAGATGCTCGACCTGGCCCGTCGGCGCTCGGCCGGCTCGCACCCCTACAACGTCACCCCCGAGCACACCGCGGCCGTGCGCGGCGCCCTCGGTCCCGGGGCGCTGGTGGCGCCCGAGCAGGCGGTGGTGCTCGAGACCGACCCGGACGCCGCCCGGGAGGTGGCCCGCGCCTTCCTCGCCACCTACCTCGCGCTGCCCAACTACGCCAACAACTGGTACCGCGTCGGGTTCGAGCCCGACGACACCCGCGACGGCGGCTCCGACCGGCTGGTCGACGCCCTGGTGGCGTGGGGCGACCTCGACGCCGTCGTCGGGCGGGTGCAGGCCCACCGCGACGCCGGTGCCGACCACGTGTGCGTGCAGGTGCTCGGCGGTGACCCGCTGGCCCTCCCGCTCGCCGGCTGGCGCCGCCTGGCCCCCGCCCTCTGCGGCGACTGACCGGTCAGGCCAGGGCGTCGACCCGGGCGTCGACCGCCTCGTCGACGCTGCCGACCGCCTGGTCGAGCACCAGCACCCGCTTGAGCAGCAGGTGGGCGTCGACCTCCCACGTGTAGCCCATCCCGCCGTGGACCTGCACGCAGGTGGTGGCCGCCTGGCGGGCGGCCCGGGCCGCGACGATCCGCGCCGAGGCCACCGCCCGGGCGGCCTCGCCGCCCTCGCCCAGCTCCTCGACCAGGCACCCGGCGGCCTGCACCGCGGCCCGGGACACCTCGATGCCGGTCTGGGCGTCGGCCAGCAGGTGCTTGAGGGCCTGGAACGAGCCGATGGGCTTGCCGAACTGGTGGCGATCCTTGGCGTAGGCGACGGCCAGGTCGGTGGCGGCGGCGCCGAGCCCCACCTGGAGGGCGGCGGAGAGCAGGGCGCTGCGCAGGCGCCACACCTCCGGCGCCGGTGCCCCGTCGAGCGCGGGGGCGTCGGCGGGGAGCCGGTCGACCAGGTGGATGGGCGTGAGCGGGTCGAGGGGCGCCAGCCGGTCGCCCGTCAGGGAGGCCGGGTCGACGCGCATCACGCCGCCGGCGTCCACGACGAGCAGGTCGTCGAGGGCGTCGAGGTGCTCGACGAAGGCGGGGGCGGCCGGCTCGATCGCCCCCACCACCCGCTCGCCGGCGGCCACCCCGCCGAGGCACCCGGCGGCCAGGAAGGTGGCGACCAGCGGGCCGGGCACCGCCGCCCGACCCAGCTCCTCGAACACGATGGTGGCGTCGGCCCACCCGAGGCCCACGCCCCCGTCGTCCTCGGGGAGGACCAGGGCGAAGACCCCGGTGTCGGCCAGGGATCGCCACAGGTCGCGGTCGACGGCCCCGGGCAGGTCGATGGCGGCCCGCAGCCGGTCGTGGTCGGCCCTGCCGGCGAGGGAGCGCCGCAGCTCGTCGCGCAGCGCGACCTGGTCGTCGTCGAGGAGGAACTCCACCGCTCAGCGCTCCCGGGGCAGGCCGAGCATCCGCTCGCCGATGATGTTGCGCTGCACCTGGCTGGTGCCGGCGGCGATGCTGAGGGACAGGGCGTAGAGGCGCTGCTCGACGTGGTCGGCGCCGGTGAGGTCGAGGGGGTCGCCGAAGGCGAGGCCGGCCCGACCGAGCAGGCGGAGGGCGACGTCGCCCATGCGGTTGCGGACCTCGTGGTAGGCGAGCTTGAAGATCGACCCGCCGATGGTGGCGTCGCCCCCGGCCTGGGCGACCGACACGTTGCGGCGGATCAGCGACCACAGGGCGTCGAGCTCGGCGGCCAGCTCGGCCAGCTCCCGCCGGGTGCCGGCGTCGTCCCACGCGGTGGCCGAGCCTCGGGTGACCTTGCGGGCCAGGCCGGTGAGCTCGTCGAGCAGTCGCATCGAGGCCAGCAGCTCGCTGACGAAGGCGGTCCCCCGCTCGAAGGAGAAGGTGACCATGGTGACCCGCCAGCCGTCGTTCTCGTCGCCCACCCGGTTCTCGACCGGGATGCGGACCTCGTCGAGGAACATCTCGTTGAACTCCGAGACGCCGAGCAGCGTCTGCAGGGGTCGCAGCTCGATCCCGGGCAGGTCCATCGGCATGATCAGCCAGGTGATGCCCTTGTGCTTGGGGGCGTCGGGGTCGGTGCGGACCAGCAGCTCGCAGTAGTCGGCGACCTGGCCCATGCTCGTCCAGATCTTCTGGCCGGTGACCACGTAGTGGTCGCCGTCGCGCACCGCCCGGGTGCGCAGGGACGCCAGGTCGGAGCCGGCCTCGGGCTCGCTGAAGCCCTGGCACCACACGTGCTCCCCCCTGAGGATCGGCGGCAGGTGGAAGGCCCGCTGCTCGTCGGACGCCTCGGCGATCAGGGTCGGGCCGGCGTGCAGCGTGCCCACGAAGTTGCAGCCGACGTAGGGGGCGCCGGCCCGCTCGGTCTCCTCCAGGAAGATGAGCTCCTGGGACGGCGACAGGCCGCGCCCGCCGAAGGCCTCCGGCCAGCTGGTGCCGGCCCAGCCGGCGTCGTAGAGGCGCCGCTGCCACCCGGTGTCGTAGGCGCGGCGCGCCGGCCAGTCGTTCGGGTCGGGCTTGGGCGGGAGGTCCGGCAGCGCCTCGGCCAGCCAGGCCCGGAGCTGGGCCCGGAACGCCTCCTCGGACTCGGTCGGCTGGAGCTTCACGGCTCGGGCTCGATCGTCATGACCCGCCATTGCTAGCGCGGGCGGTCTCGGCGCGGGCGCCTCGGCGGCTGCGTAGGGTCGCGGCCCCGAGCGCGCGAGAAGGGGAACCCGACCATGAGCAGGATCGCCGACGACCCGAGGATCGACCCCCGCATCACGGCCCTCATGGCCGACATGCCCACCCGTGACCTGCCCGACGTCGAGTCGCGCGAGCAGCTGCTCGAGGAGGTCAGCACCCCCGAGGCGGTGCAGCTCCGCGAGGACCTGAAGGGGCTGCTCGACATGGTCGACGACGAGGGCGTCGCGCCGTCGGCCGGGCTGACCGTCGAGGTCCACGAGCTCACGTCGTCGCCCGACGGCAACACGGTGAAGCTGCGGTACGTCCGCCCGGAGGGCGACGACGTGCTGCCGTGCGTGTACTACATCCACGGCGGCGGCATGGCCTCGATGTCGGCCTTCGACGGCATGTACCGCGCCTGGGCCCGGGTGCTCGCCGCCCGGGGCGTCGCCGTCGCCATGATCGACTTCCGCAACTGCCTGGAGCCGTCCTCGACCCCGGAGGTCGAACCGTTCCCCGCCGGGCTCGACGACTGCGTATCCGGCCTGCGCTGGCTCGTCGACCACGCCGCCGACCTGCGCATCGACGCCGACCACGTGATCGTGGCCGGCGAGAGCGGCGGCGGGAACCTGACCCTCGCCACCGGGCTCAAGCTCAAGCAGGACGGCGACCTCGGGCTGATCCGGGGCCTCTACGCCCTCTGCCCGTACATCGCCGGCTCCTGGCCCCAGGACCGCTACCCGTCGTCGACCGAGAACGACGGCATCCTGCTGCACCTGCACAACAACCGCGGCGCCATGGGCTACGGCATCAAGGAGCTCGAGAACCAGAACCCGCTGGCGTGGCCGGGCTTCGCCACCGAGGACGACGTGGCCGGCCTGCCGCCCACCGTCATCAGCGTGAACGAGTGCGACCCCCTCCGCGACGAGGGCATCGCCTTCTACCGGCTGCTCCTCCGCGCCGGCGTCCCCGCCCGCTGCCGCCAGGTCATGGGCACCATCCACGGCGTCGAGATCTTCGTGATCGCCTGCCCCGACATCAGCCGCGACACGGCGGCGAGCATCGCGGACTTCTGCCGCCAGGCCTGACGCGGACGCCGGCGCAGCCGGGTCTCTGACGGGCCCCGCCGCCGCCCGGTCGTGGCGCTCCCCTCACAACACTCTCGGTGGTCGAGGCGACTTGATCAATACAGAGAGTGGTCGTACGCTGTGGCCTCGACACAACCACAGGGCGTGGCACGAAGAGTCGGAGCGCTACGGGGAGAGGCCACGATGCAACCGATCACCACAGGTCGGACCAACGGTGCGCCGGTCGAGCGGGCGCTCGACGAGGGGACGACCGGCAACGGAGACGGAGGACGGCGCGATCGCCTGCGGGTGATCGAGGGGACGGCGCCGCAGCCCGACGGGCCCCCGCTCGTCGAGCGACGCCAGCGACCCCACGGGCTGCCCCGCGTGAGCGTGGTCATCCCCACGCTCAACGAGGAGCGCAACCTGGTCCACGTCCTGCCGGGCATCCCGGCGTGGGTCGACGAGGTGCTCATCGTCGACGGGCGATCGACCGACGCCACCATCGACGAGGCCCGGCGCCTGCTGCCGGACGTCCGCATCCTGCGCGAACCGGAGCCGGGCAAGGGCCGCGCCCTCTTCACCGGCATGCGGGCGGCGACCGGCGACATCATCGTCGCCCTCGACGCCGACGGGTCGATGGCCGCCGAGGACATCCCCCGCTACGTCTACGCCCTCATGGCCGGTGCCGACTACGTGAAGGGGTCGCGCTTCGTGCACGGGGCCCACACCGACGACATCACCCCGTTCCGCCGGCTCGGCAACCGGGGGCTGACCGAGATCGTGCGCCGGATGTACGGCGGCCGGTACTCCGACCTCTGCTACGGCTACTTCGCCCTCTGGCGCGACGTCATCCCCTACCTCGAGGGGCGCGCCCCCGGCTTCGAGGTCGAGACCCACATCAACGTCCGGGCGCTGGCCGCCGGCCTCCAGGTCGTCGAGGTGCCGAGCTTCGAGGCCGAGCGCATCCACGGCAGCAGCAACCTCAACACCGTCCGCGACGGCACCCGGGTGCTGCGCAAGATCTTCAGCGAGCGGCGCGCCTTCCGCTCCTCGACCCTCCCCATCCCGGTGCCCGGGCGCAGCCCCGTGGCGCCCCCGGCCCGCCGGGGCGAGCCGCGGGCCGCCGGACCGGCCGTGCCCCCCCGCCCGTCGCTCACCGTGGCGGTGTGCACCCACGACCTGGACCGCTGGCACGACCTGGTGCGCTGCGTCGACAGCGTCCGGCAGCAGTCGGTGACGCCCGACGAGGTCATCGTGGTCGTCGACCACAACGACGAGCTGTCCCAGCGGGCGACCGCCGAGCTCGACGGCGTCCGGGTGCTCGACAGCGTCCATCGGCGCGGCCTGTCCGGCGCCCGCAACACGGCGGTCGAGGCCGCCACCGGCGAGGTCGTCGCCTTCGTCGACGACGACGCCTGGGCCGAGCCGGACTGGGCCGAGCGGCTGCTCGACGCCTACGCCGACCCGACCGTCGCCGGCGTCGGCGGGTCGGTCGACCCCCACTGGGAGACCGGACGCCCGTCGTGGTTCCCGGAGGAGTTCGACTGGGTCGTCGGCTGCACCTACCGCGGCATGCCGACGGTCCGCTCCGAGGTGCGGAACCCCGTCGGCGCCAACATCTCGTTCCGGCGCAGCGCGCTCGATCGGGCCGGAGCCTTCGCCGAGTCGCTCGGCCGGGTCGGCCACGACGGGGCCGGCTGCGAGGAGACCGAGCTCTGCATCCGCCTCCGCCAGCGCGACCCCTCCGCCCGGATCCTGTTCGAGCCGGCCGCCCGGGTCCGCCACCGGGTGCCCGCCGCCCGGGCCACCTTCGACTACTTCGCCACCCGCTGCCGGGCCGAGGGCCGGTCCAAGGCCTTCGTGAGCCAGCTGGTCGGCGCCGACGACGGCCTCAGCTCCGAGCGCACCTACGTCCGGCGCACCCTGCCGGCCGGGGTGATCCGGTCCCTGGCCCCGACGCCCGAGCCCGACCAGGCCCGGACCCGGGCCGGCGCCCTCGCCGCCGGGCTGTGGCTCGTGGCCACCTCCTACGTCGAGGCCCGACGCCGACTGGCCACCGAGGCCCGCAACGACGCGGCGGCCGCCACCGTCGCCGAGGACGTCACCCCGTCCCCGGCCGAGGGCGAGCTGCGGTCGCCGGCCGGCACCGAGTCGGTCGAGCGGGGGGTCGCCGACCTCGAGCTGACCCGGCCGCTGCCCGACCTGATCGACATCCCCGCCCTCGGCGCCCGACTGCTGGTCCGGGTCAAGGGCAGACCGGTCGGCCAGGTCGACCTCGACGGCGGGCGGGCGTGGTGCACCGCCGCCGAGCTGGCCGAGCGCATCGCCGTGGCCGTCGGCGGCAGCGTGGCCGACCAGCTCCGGAGCGGGGTGCTGGCCCCCGGCACCAGCACCGAGCCGCCCGACGGCCCGGCGCCCGCCGGGTCGGGCGACGCCGGGCCCGTGCCGATGACCGTCGTGATCGCCACCCGCGACCGGCCCGAGCTGCTGGCCCGCAGCCTGGACAGCGTCCTCGCCGCCTCACCCCCGCCGGCCGAGGTGATCGTGGTCGACAGCGCCCCGGCCGACGACCGCAGCCGCGACCTGGTCGCCGAGCGCTACGCCGACCGCGTCACCTACGTCCGCGAGGCCCTGCCCGGGCTCGGCCGGGCCCACAACGCCGCCCTCCCGCTCGTCACCACCCCGCTCGTCGCCTTCACCGACGACGACGTGGTGGTCGACGCCCGCTGGGTCGGCGCCCTGGGCGAGGCCTTCGGCGCCTCGACCGACGTGGCCTGCGTGACCGGGCTCATCGCCCCCGCCGAGCTTCGCACCCGCGAGCAGTGGTGGATCGAGCGCAGCGCCGGCTTCGGCAAGGGCTTCGAGCGTCGCATCCACTCGCTGGCCGACGGCGACGGGGAGAGCTCGCTCTTCCCGTTCGACGCCGGGACCCTCGGGTCCGGGGCGAACATGGCGTTCCGCACCGACGCCCTCCGGGCCGCCGGCGGCTTCGACGCCGCCCTCGGCGCCGGCACCGACGCCCTCGGCGGCGACGACCTGGCCGCCTTCCACCAGGTGATCGTGGCCGGCCACGAGCTCGTCTACGAGCCCGACGCCGTGGTCTTCCACCGCCACCACGACCGGGCCGACGCCCTCGAGCGGCAGGCCTACGCCTACGGCGCCGGCCTCACCGCCTACCTGGCCAGCGCCGTGGCCCACCGGCCGGCGGCCGGCGCCGAGCTCGTCCGTCGGGCGGCCAGCGGCCTGCGCTGGGCGCTGCACCCCGACTCCACCGGCAACGCCCGTCGACCCGCCGACTACCCGGGTCGGCTGGTCCGGCGCCAGCGGGTCGGCATGGTGGCCGGCCCGTTCCGGTACCTGCGCCAGCGTCGGATCGACGCCCGCAAGGAGGCCTGAGGTGGACGCCCCCTTCCCCGCCCGACCCGACGCCGTCCGGTCCCGGTCGACCCGACCGGCGCCGCGTCAGGGCGAGCTCCGGCCGATCCCGGTCCTGCTGTACCACGGGGTGGCGCCCTCGGCGCCGCCGGCCATGGCGCCGTGGGCGATGCACCCCGACCGCTTCGCCGCCCACATGCAGGAGCTGGCCGACGAGGGCCGGCCCACCTTCACCGTGAGCGGCCTGCTCGACCACCTCGACCGCCACGGCGAGGTGCCCGAGGGCGCGGTGGCCATCACCTTCGACGACGGCCTGGCCGACTTCGGTCGGCACGCCTGGCCGGTGCTGCGCGACCTCGACCTGCGGGCCACGCTCTACGTGGTGACCGGGTGCGTCGGGGGCACGGCGCGCTGGCTCGACCACGTGGACGGCGGCGACACGCCGATGCTCGGCTGGGACGAGGTCGTGGAGCTGGACCGCCAGGGCTGCGAGATCGGCAGCCACGGCGAGACCCACCCGCAGCTCGACGTGGTGCCGCGGGACCGGTTGCAGCGCGAGGTCGCCCGCTCGCGGGAGGTGCTCGACGCCCGGCTCGGCCACCCCGTCCGCTCCTTCGCCTACCCCCACGGCTACCACGGCCGGGCGGTGGTCGACGCGGTGCGGGCGGCCGGCTACGACTCGGCCTGCGCGGTGCGCGAGATGCTGAGCTCGCCGTCGGACGACCGCTACGCCCTCGCCCGGGTCACCCTCACCGCCGACCGCACCGTCGAGGACCTGCGCGGCGTGCTCGCCGGCACCGACCTGGCGGTGGCCCCGGCGCCCGAGCGCCTGCGGACCAAGGCGTGGCGGGGCTACCGGCGGGCCCGCACCCTCGTGGGAGCCACCCGATGACCGCCGTCCCGACCAGCACGGCGGGTCCGTCCCGGCCGGCCGCCACCGGCGACCCGGCCGGCGCGACCACGTCGTCGGGCCGGCCCTCGACCCGATCGGTCGCCGCCGCGCCGGTCACCGTGCACCCCCCGATCCGCGTCGCCTGGGAGCAGGCCTACCGCGCCGACCCGCTGGCCCTGCCCTCGCAGTCCCCGCAGTGGGTCGACGCCCTCGAGGCGACCGGCCGCTGGCGCGACGCCAGCCGCCTCTACCGCACCGCCGACGGACGCGAGCTGGTCCTGCCGCTCGTCACCCGCCGGCACCTCGGAAGGGTCGGCGGCCCCGAGCTGTCGATGCCCGACGCCTGGGGGTTCGGCGGGCTGGTCGGGCCCGACGTGCGGGCCGAGGACGTGGCCGCCGTGCTCGCCGACCTGGCCACGGTCCGCACCGCCTGGATCCGCATCCGGCCCAACCCGCTGCTGGCCGACGCCTGGCACGAAGGGGCCGGGGCCGCCGGCCGCTCCTTCGAGCTGGCCAAGCGCGCCCACGTGCTGCGCCTCGGCGACGACCCGGACGAGGTGTTCGCCACGTCGTTCGCCTCCTCGGCCCGCCGCGCGGTGCGCAGCGCCACCAAGGCCGGTCTCACCGTCGAGCACGACACGAGCGGCCGCCTGCTCCCGATCTTCCACCAGCTGCTGCTGTGCTCGGTCGAGCGCTGGGCCGGCTCGCAGCACGAGCCGCTCGCCCTCGCCCGGTTCCGGGCCGCTCGACGCGACCCGCTGGCCAAGTTCACGGCCTGGTCCGACGCCCTCGACGGGGGCTGCAACGTGCTGGTCGCCCGGCGCGACGAGCAGCCGATCGCCGCCATGATCGTGCTGCAGGGCCACAACGCCCACATGACCCGCAGCGCCATGGACCGCGAGGCGGTGGGCAACGACCGCCCCAACGAGCTGCTCATGTGGCACGCCATCCGCCACGCCGTCGAGTCCGGGTGCGGCTGGTTCCACCTCGGCGAGTCCGGCTCGTCGACCTCGTTGTCGCGCTACAAGGAGAAGTTCGGCGCCGTCGGCCACGACTACGCCGAGCACCGGATCGAGCGGGTGCCGGCCACCGCGGTGGACGCCCGAGCCCGTGGCGCGGTGAAGCGGCTGATCGGCTTCCGCGACCGGTGACCCGTCCCGCGCGCGCCCTCGTCGCCGCCCGTCCGGTGATCGCCGCCGCCCTGGCGACCCTGCTGCTGGCGGCCTGCGCCAGCGGCGGCTCGACCGCGTCGAGCGACACCGCGTCGAGCGACGGCGGACCGGCGTTCCTCGACCACTTCGACGGGTCGCACCTCGACACCTCGAAGTGGACCACCTGCTACTGGTGGGAGCACGACGGCTGCACCATCGAGACCAACCACGAGCTCGAGCGCTACCGCCCCTCGCAGGTCGGTGTGGCCGACGGCGTCCTCAGCCTGACCGCCACGCCCCGGCCGTCGACCCACCGTGGACGCACCTACCGGTACGCCTCGGGCATGGTCAGCACCGGTCGCACCGGCGACCGGTCCTCCGACCGGCCCAAGTTCGCCTTCACCTACGGCGTCGTGCAGGTCCGGTTCCGCACTCCCGCCGGCGGCGGGCTCTGGCCGGCGATCTGGATGCTGCCGGCGAGCAACGACTCGCTGCCGGAGATCGACCTGCTCGAGCAGTACGGCAGCGACACCTCCACCGCCAAGATGACGCTGCACGGCACCGGCCGCAACGGCGATCCCCAGGTCGAGCGCCACGAGCTCCGCACCACCGATCTGGCCGAGGGCTGGCACACCGTCGAGCTGCGCTGGTCGCCGGGGCACCTCCAGTGGCTCCTCGACGGCGCGCCGCAGTTCCAGGTCGACGGCGACCGGGTGCCCTCCGAGCCCATGTACCTGCTCGTGAACCTCGCGGTCGGCGGTCAGGCCGGCCCGGTGCCGGCGTCCACCGACTTCCCCGCCCGGTTCCTCGTCGACGAGGTGGCGGTGTGGACCGGGCGATGAACGGCGAGGGCCCCGTGGCGCGCGGCATCGGCCGGGCGCGGCGCCACCTCGGCACCGAGCAGACCCGCAGCGGGTACGCCCTGCTGCTCAGCTCGGTCGTCACCTCGGGCCTCGGCCTCCTCTACTGGTTCGGCGCGGCCCGGTTGGTCAACTCCAGCGAGCTCGGACAGGGCGCGGCGCTGGTGTCGGCCATGCTCCTGGTGACGAGCCTGTCGACCGCCGGGCTGAAGCGGGGGCTGATCCGCTTCATCCGGGCGGCGGGTCCGGGCGGCCGGCAGCTGGTCGTGCGGGTCTACGCCGCCGGGGTCCTGCTGGCGCTCCTGTTCGCCGCCGTGTTCCTCGCCGGCGCCGGTGACCGCATCGTCGAGGAGATCCCCGAGCTGCACCACGGCCTGGCCGGTCCGCTGGTCATGTTCGCGGCCGTGGCCATCTGGGCGATCTTCGTGCTCCAGGACGCCGCCTTGATCGGCGGGCGGCGCGCCGGCGCGGTCCCGATCTCCAACGCCGCGTTCTCGGTGCTGAAGCTGGTGGCGCTCGCTGCGCTGCTGGCCGCCCCCTTCGGCGAGCAGTGGGCGGTCCTCCTGTCGTGGGTGCTCCCGGCCCTGGTCGTGGCCGTCGCCGTGAACGGCTGGGCCCTGCGCCGGGGGCTCCGCTACGAGCCCGAGCGGTCGACGACCGACCCGCCGACGGTCGGCACCGTGCTGCGCTTCACCAGCGCCGAGTACGTGGCCTCGCTCTTCTGGCAGGGGGCGGTCTACCTCACCCCGCTGATCGTGCTGGCCGAGGTCGGCGCCACCTCGAACGCCCACTTCTACCTGGCGTTCCAGATCGCCTACGGCATCTTCCTCGTCAGCAGCAACATCACCGACGCCCTGGTCGCCGAAGCCGCCGTCGACCGGGCCGGGACGCCGGCGCGGGTCCGGCGGGCCTGCGCCCAGATCGCCCTCCTGCTCGTCCCGACCATCCTCGTCCTGCTGGTCGCCGCCCCCCAGATCATGGGCCTCTTCGGCCCCGGCTACCGCTCCGAGGCCACCGGAGCGCTCCGGCTGCTGGTGGGTGCCGGGGCGCTGAACGCGGCCACCACCGTCTTCGTCGCCATCGCCCACATCCGGCGTCGCCTCACCCTGGTGGTGGTCGTCCACGTCACCATGTCGGTCATCACCATCGGCCTGGCGCTGGTCCTGGCCCCGGAGCACGGCATCGTCGGCGTGGGCGTGGCCTGGGTGATCGCCCAGGCGGTGAGCCTGGTCCTCGGCACGCTGCTCATGGCCCGCCTGGCGTGGGAGCGTCGCCACCGCGACCGGGCGGTGACGGTCCTGCGCGACCTCCGCCGACGACTCGAGGCCGGCCGGACCCGTCGACGCCTCCCCGGTCTGGTGGACGCCATCCCCGAGGTGGTGACGGGCGTTGCCGGGATCGAGGTCCTCTCCCACCAGCACGACCTGACGGTGCTGGCCACCACCGCCCGAGGCGCGCCGGTGGTGGCCCGGGTGGCCTCCAGCGACGCCGGCCGCGCCGTGGTCGCCGCCCACGCCGCCTCCCTCGACCGGGTCCGCAGCGACGCCCGGCTGGGGGGCGTGGCCCACCTGGTGCCCGAGGTGCTGCACCGCGACGACGACGACCGCTGGCTGGTCGAGACCCGACGACCCGGACGACCGGTCGCGTCGGTCGAGCGGCCCCACGCCCGGACCGAGGCGGTGGCCGCGGTGCTCGACGCCCTCGACCGGGTCCACGACGCCACCCGCCACCAGGTGTTCGCGGGCGCCGAGGAGCTCGACGCCTGGGTGCACCGGCCGATCGCCGCCATCGCCCCCTGGGTCCGCGGCGCCGACGCCGCCGACGGGCTGGCGGCGCTCCACGCCCGGCTGGTCGACGAGCTCTCCGACCGGTCGGTCACCGTCGCCCTCTGCCACGGCGACGCGTCGATCGACAACATCCTGGTCGACGCCGACGGCTCGGTGACCGGCATGATCGACTGGGAGTCGGCCCGAACCGCGCCGCCCGAGGTCGACGCCTTCCTCCTGCTGCTGTCGCGTCGCACCGGCTGGGGTGGCGGTGAGCTGGGGGAGGCGGTGGCGGAGGTGCTGCGCGACGGGTGGGCACCCGAGGAGGCCGACCTGCTGGCCGGGTCGCTCCTGCCCAACTCGCACGTGCGACCGACCACCCTGCTGCTGCTGGCCTGGATCGCCCACCTGCAGGCCAACCTCGAGAAGACCGACCGGTACCGCGCCAACCGGTGGTGGCTGCACCACAACGTCGAGCGGGTGCTCGAGGTGCTCGGCTCCGAGGCCGATCCGGTCGTCGGCTCCGCCCCGGACCGGTCGGGCGTCGCCGCCGAGCCGACGCCGCTCGCGGCGCGGGCCACCGGCGCCGGGCGCGCCGCCCGCTCCACTGCGCCGACGGTCCGGCCGTGGGTCGCCGCCCGGCGCGATGCGCTGATCGCCACCTCGGTGGTGGTCGCCGCCGGGGCGGCGGTGGCCCTGGGGTGGCCCGGGGTGCTGCGGGTGCCGCTGGTGCTCGCCGCCCTGCTGGCCGCCCCCGGCATCGCCTGCAACCGCCGGTTCGGCACGGTCGACGGCGCCGCCCGGGTCGTGGGACCGACCTTCGCGATCTGCGTCGAGCTGCTCGCCGCCGAGGTGCTGCTCTACACCCACCTGTGGTCGCCCGGCCTGCTGCTGGCCGGCGCCGGCGTGGCGACCGTGGCCCTGTTCGCGCAGCAGGCCCGGCGGTCCGGACGCCCCTCCGCCGCCTCGCCGGCGAGCGGCCCCGGACCCGACCCCGACCAGCCGGCGGCACCGTCGGAGGCCGAGCCGGCGACGCTCGCCGCGGGCGCGTCGGGGGGTCGACGGTGACCGGGACCGTGGTCGACGTGGAGCCCGGCCGACGGGAGCGCTCCGTCACGCCGTCGGTCTGGCACGAGCGACGCGAGGCCCTCGACGCCCTGCGGGCCGAGCAGGCCCGGGCGGCTCGCTGGACCGTCGCCGGTCCGGCCGAGCTCGAGCGCTGGGTCGAGCAGCCGCTCCACGCCCTCGAGCCGCTGCTGCTCGACGGCCGGGCGGTGCTCGGCGTCCAGGCCATCCGACGCCGGCTCTACCGCGAGCTGGCCGGGGTCGAGGTGATGGTCGCCCCCTTGCGGGTGCGTCGTCCCGTCGCCCGCGCCACCGCCGGGGCGGCCGGGGACCGGGTGGCGGTCGACGCCGGACCCGTCGAGATCGACCGGGTGCTGCGGCTGCTCGCCCCCGACGACCAGCCGGCACGACGTCCGGGCGACCTCACCGGCCCGGCGGTCGAGTGCCTGCTGAACGGCTGGTCCGACGACGACCAGCGCCTGGCCGGCGACGGCTGGTCGCCGAACCCGCTCCGCCCGTCGACCGCGGTGCTGCTGGCCTGGCTGCACCAGACCCACCAGGAGCTGCGGGCGGTGGGCGACACCGCCCGCGCTGCCCGGGCGGCCCGCCGGGCCGAGCACCTGCTGGCGCTGTTCGCGCCCGGCGGCCTGCTGGTCGAGCCGCCCTCGGCCCCGCCGACCGAGGCCCGCTTCGTCGCCCCCGGCGCGGCGCCCACCGACGCCCCGGCCGTGGCGGGAGGCCCCGCCTCCGCCGCCCGGCGGGCCGCCGAGGCGGTGGCCGAGGCCCGGCGCCGCACCTCGACCCGCCGCCTCGAGCGCCGGCACGCCCGCACCGCCCTGGCCCTGACCGCCCTCGGCGCCGCCCTCTGGCTGGGCGGCACGTGGGGCGCCGATCCGGCGGCCATGACCGACCTGGGCCTGCTGTCGATCATCCGGCCGCCCGCCTTCCTCGGCGCCGGCGCCCTGGTGACCGCCTTCGTGGTCGAGCTCCGCCGGACCCGCCCGGCGGTGTGGCGCCTCGCCCTCCCGGTGCTGGGCCTCGTCACCGCCCTGCAGGCGACGCCGTCGGTGCTGTACGGCACCCTGCGGTACTCCTGGGCGTGGAAGCACCTCGGGATCCTCGACTACATCCACCGCCACGGCGCGGTCGACCCGTCCATCGGGACCCTCGGCGTGTACCACAACTGGCCCGGCTTCTTCGCCGGCACCAGCGCCCTGACCGACCTGCTCGGGCTGCCCGACGGCATCTCGCTGGCCCGCTGGTGGCCCCTCGCCGCCGACCTGGCCGTCATCCCGGTGCTGCTGTACCTCTACACCGCCATCTGGGGCGGGCAGCACCGGCGGGAGCGCTGGCTGGCGGTGCTGCTGTTCTCGGTGGCCAACTGGGTCGGCCAGGACTACTTCTCCCCGCAGTCGCTCTGCTTCCTGCTCTACCTGGTCGTGATCGCGGTGCTGCTGCACCACTACCGGGTGGCGCCGGCGTCGGCCGCCGACGCCCGCCGGAGCGTCGGGCGCCGGTCCCGCACGTGGTGGCCGGCGGTCGTGGTGCTGGCCGCGTCGGCGGTGATCGTGACCAGCCACCAGATCACCCCCTTCATGCTGGTGGTGGCGCTGGTCGGGCTGACCGCCGCCCGCCAGGTCCGCGGTGGCTGGCTCACCGTCGCCGTGCTGGCCATGACGACCGTCTGGTCGGTCACCGGCGCCTGGAACTTCATGCGCGGCAACATCGTCTCGCTGCTGTCGACGGTGGGGCAGCCGGTGGGCAACACCGACCAGAACCTGGTCGACCAGGGCCGGCTCACCGGGGGCCAGGTGCTGGTGTCGAACATGGGCCGGGTCACCGTGGTGGCCATCGCGGTGGTGGCCGCCTTCGGGGTCCTCGGGCTGCTGCGCCGACGCTCGACCGACAGCACCGGCCTGATCCTGCTGGTCACGCCGGCGGCCCTGATCTTCGCCAACAGCTTCGACGGCGAGATCGCCTTCCGCACCTACCTGTTCGCCCTGCCGATGCTCAGCTGGTACGCCGCCCGGGCCATCTGGCTGGTGGGGTCGGGCGCCCGGCGGCCGGTGGGTCGCTCGGCGCTGCTCCGGGCCGGGGCGTCGGCCCTGGTCGCCCTGGTGCTCCTGAGCGGCTACTGCTTCGGGTACTACGGCAAGGACCAGTGGTACTTCTTCAGCCACGACGAGGTGGCGGCGTCGGACCTCATCCTCTCCACCGCCCCGAAGGACTCGCTGCTCGTCACGGTCACGTCGAACTACCCGGACCAGTGGAAGAACTACGAACGCCTGGTCTACGTCCCCATCGCCAGCGAGCCGTCCGACTCGAAGGCCCGGGTGCTGGCCGACCCTGCCACCGTGCTGGCCGGCTGGCTGGCCGATCCCCGCTACCGGACCGGTTACATCCTGCTGACCCGATCCCAGCAGCGCGAGGTCGACGCCCTCGGCGAGCTGCCGGCTGGGGACTACGCCCGTCTCGAGCGGTCGCTGGCCACCTCGCCGCGGTTCCGCGCCGTCTACCGGTCGCCTGACGCCCAGGTCTACGTGCTGGCGGGCCGATGAGCGCCGTCCTCGCACCCCACGGCTCGGCGGAGACGCCCGGGCCGGCCGCGCCCCGCGGCCCGGCCGCCCGCAGCGGTCCGCCGGCGTCGAGGTGCTCGACGACCCGATCGACCTGCTCCTGACCCTCGACGACGCCCGGGCCGCCGCCCTGGTCGCCGCCGAGCGCGGCGAGGTGCTCGACGCCCTGCTCCTGGTGGCCGGCTGCAGCCAGGTGGTCGAGGACGACCTCCACGGCAGCGAGCACCTGGTCGACCTGGCCGCCGAGCACCTGACCGGCGCGTCCGCCCGCCCGGGCGGATCCGGCCTCCCGGCCGCCGCGGCCGCCGGCGCTCGCATGGCATCGCAGACCCGCCGCCGGATCCGCCACGCCCTGCCCACCGCCCGGCGGCTCGCCCCGGTCCGCGACGAGCTGCTCGCCCTGGCCGTCGAGCTGGCCGACCGCTGGCTGGGCGGGTCGGCCGGTGGGGAGCCCGTCGACGGGTCCGGCCTCGAACACGGTCTCGACCGGGCCACCGTCGAGCGGGCCGACCGGCTGCTCGGCGACGGCGGCCCCCTGGCCACCGGACCCGTCCCCGGCCAGGCCCTCCTGCGCCTGCCGTCGTGCTACCGCAGCTTCGACCAGCACCCCGCCGACACCGACGCCCTCGTCGCCCGCTTCCTGGCCCGGGGTCCGGTCCCCGACCGGGCGCTGGTGGTGGGCGTGCGGACCTCGGGCTCCTACCTCGGGCCGCTGGCCGCCGCCGCCCTGCGCCGACGCGGGTGCCCGGCCGAGCTGGTCACGCTGCGACCCGGCGAGCGCCTCGACCGGAGCCAGCGGGGTGCCATCGCCCGACTGGGTGGCGGGCCGTGCCTGGTGGTGGACGACCCGCCGGTCAGCGGCGGGGCGGTGGGGGGCTGCATCGACGAGCTGGTGGCCGCGGGCCTGTCGAGCTCGGCGGTGGTGCTGGCCCTGGCGCTGCCCGACGGCTGGGAGCTGCCCCCGTCGCTGGCCGGCCACCGACGCGAGGTGCTGTGGAGCCGCGATTGGTTCCGCACCACCGCCCTCGCCCCGGAGACGGTCCGGGCCGCCTGCGACCGGCTGCTGTCCTCGAGTGGCCGACGGACGGACGGCCCCCTGCGCCCGGTGCCGGTTCCGGGCGGGGCCGCGCCGGGCGGCGTGGCCCGCACCCCGCGCGAGCACGCCCGGGCGGCCTACGCCGTCGACGTGGTGGGGACCTCCGACGCCGGCGGCAGGGCCACCGGCCGCAGGGCCACCGGCCGCAGGACGACCGGCCGGCGCACGCTGCTGGTGCAGGGCGCCGGCATCGGCCTGTTCGGGCGGCACGACGTGGCCGTGGCCGCCCGGCTGGGCGACCGGGTCCCCGAGGTGCTCGGCGTGGCCGACGGCCTGCTGCTCCAGCTCCTGGCCGCCCCCGTCCCCGTCGACCCGGCCGGCGACGACGTGCCCGACGACGGGGCCGACCAGCCCGGGCCGGGGCTCGACCTCGACCGGGGTGTCGACTACGTGATCGCCCGGGCCGAGCGCCTGAGCCGGCCCGTCGACCGGTCCGAGGCCATGCGCGGGCGGCGCACCGCGGCCGAGGTGGGTGCGCAGCTGGTGGGCTCGGCGCTGGGACCGGCCGACCTCCCGCTGCGGGTCGCGGTGGTGCAGCCGCTGGTCCGGCGCCTGCTGGCGGTGGAGCGCCCGGCGGTGGTGGACGGGCGCATCAGCGCCGACCGGTGGGTGCCCGGGGCCCACGGCGGCACGGTGAAGCTCGACTTCGGCGAAGGTGCCTTCTCCAACCGCGACCTCTGGTCCTACGACCCGGTGCTCGACCTCGCCGCCCTCGGCGACGAGCTGGACCGCGCCCCCGAGGTCCGGGCCGCCCACCGGGCCCGCACCGGCACGGAGATCGAGCCGGCCCGCTGGCTGCTGCTCCGCCTGGTGCACGCCTGGGACCGCCACCGCCACGGCGGCCTGCCGCAGCCGGCCATGGGTCGGGCCTGCGCCGCCGCCCTCGACGACCACGTGGCCGACCTGCTGCTCGCCGACCTGGCGCCGGTCGCCGCCGACGGGCCCGGCCCGTGGGTCGCCCTCGACCTCGACGGCGTGGTCGAGACGCTCGTGCTCGACGGGGCGTCGGCGCCCGGACGGGCCGGCGGCCTGGCGCTGCGGACGCTGGTCGCCCACGGCCATCGGGTGGTGCTGGCCACCGGTCGGGCCGTCGACGAGGTCGCCCGCCGGCGCGCCGGCTGGGGCCTGCCGGCGGCGGTCGCCGAGTACGGCGCCGTGGTGGTGCTCGACGACGGCTCGATCCACGACCGCCGCGACGCCGACGGCGCCAGGGCCGTCGAGGCGGCCCGGGCATGGCTGGCGGCGCAGGACGGCGTGGTCGTCGACCTCGCCCACCGGTTCACCGTCCGGGCGTGGCGGACGGGTCCCACCGGTCGCGGCCGGGGCCCGCTCTCGGCCGAGGACCTGGCCGGCGCCCGCGCCGCGGCCGCAGCCGTCTCCGCGTGCGGGCTCGACGCGGTCCCCGGCGACGACCAGACCGATCTGGTCCCGACGGGGACCACCAAGGCCGCCGCCGTGCGGTGGCTGCTCGACCGCACCGACCCGGGCCTGGCCCCGGAGCCGGCGCTGGCGGTGGGCGACGGCCCCGCCGACGTCGAGCTGCTGGAGCTGGCGCGCCGGGCGGTGGTCCCGGCCCACGCCGAGCCGGCCGTCCGCGCCGCTGCGACCGTCGCGACCCGCCGCCGCTACCAGGCCGGTCTGGCCGAGGGCGTCGCCCACCTGGTCGGCCACCGACCCGGCGGTTGCCCGACCTGCGCGGTCGACCTGCCGGCGGGCGAGGCGGCGCTGCTCACCGCGTCTGTCGCTGCGCGAGGCCGGAAGCCGGGGCATCCCGATCCGCCTGCTCCGACTGGTCCTCGAGGCGGGCCGCGTCGCGGCGTCGCCGTCGGGTCGACGGCGGGCCTCCGGTTCAGCGCGCTCGAGCGCTCCCGGCCGGCCGACCCGGGCAGCAGGACCCACGCCCCGAGGATGGCGAGGCCGAGCAGCCCGCTCAGGGCGATGCCGACCGCACCCGGGTAGATCAGGCGGGTCACGACCAGGAGCCCGCTGACCAGGCTCAGGGCGAGCGACGCCAGCCCGAACCGGGTCAGGCGGATCGACCAGACCAGACGCGAGGCCCGCACGGTGCGGTGGCCGACCCGGTGCAGGGCGATGGGCCCGATGAAGGCCACGATGGCGAGCATCCCCGAGCACAGCGACACCCCGTAGAAGGCCCTTCCGGCGTGGTCGAGGCGGGCGAACTGGCTGTTGAACGGCGCGGTCAGCAGGAAGGCGACCAGCACCTGAGCGCCCGGCAGCAGCACCCGCAGCTCCTGGAGCAGGCCGTAGAAGCGCCGGCGCAGCTCGTCGCGGTCGCCCTCGTCGTCGAGCTCGCCGGCGTCGAGGTCGGCCAGCTCCTGCTGGCGCCGCGCGCTGTCGTCCACCGGGGCGTGGTGGTCGGGCTCGTGCTCGTCCTCCTCGTGGTCCGGCGCCATCCCCCAGTCCTACGCCATCGCCGGACCGCACGCCGACGGATCCGGTCAGCTGGAGAGCAGGCGGAGGCGACCGGTCCGGCCGCGGATGCGGTAGCCGTCGTCGGTCGCCAGCCGCTCCCACCACCCGGCCGCGACCAGCGGGGCAGTGGCGGTCGGCCGGTCGGTGATGTCGCACAGCTCCTCGACCAGCAGGTCCTCGACCGCCTCGTCGCTGACCACGCCGTCCTCGCTCCGGGCCCGGAGGGCGGCGAGGGCGTGCAGCTGGAGCGCCCGGCCCACGACCGGCGGCCCCCCGATCGCCTCCCGGGAGGTGTCGTCGTGGGGGTCGTCGGCGCCATCGGGCGGCATGGGTGAAGCCTCCCCACAACGAGTGCTGCCAAAACCACCGAACGTGGTTGCAGGGCTCAGGCGGGGCCCGGGTGCGCCGCGAAGTACTTGGTGAGGACGGCGTCGTGGACCGAGGTGGCGCCCACCTTGTCGCGGGTGAACACCGGCCAGCGGCGGCCGTCACCGGTCGGGTCGTCGCCGAGCACGGTGACCCGTTGGATGATCCGCTCGCCGTCGAAGTCGTGCACGACGCTGTGCTGGGTGCAGCGGTTGTCCCAGATGGCCACCGTCCCCGGCGTCCACCGGTACCGGACCACGAACTGCTCCTCCACGGACCACCGGGTCAGGTAGGTGAGCAGGGCCTGGGACTCGTCGTGGCTGAGCTCGACGATGCGACGGGTGAAGTGCTCGTTGACCATCAGCGACCGCCGGCCCGTCTCGGGGTGGACGCGGACCACGGGGTGGATCGAGGCCAGGTCCCGACGGCCGTGGGGCGCGCCGTCGTGCAGCGCGGTGAGCCCGTCGACCAGGGACCGCAGCGGGGCGCTGAGGCCCTCGTAGGCCAGGTACTGGTTGGCCCACATGGTGTCGCCACCCAGCTCGGGGCAGGCCACCATGTGCATGATCGACATGACCGACGGGCTCGGCAGGAAGGTCACGTCGGTGTGCCACTCGTCGGCGACGCCGCCGAAGCTGGCCCGCAGCTCGACCACCTCGGGGTGCTCGTCGTCGGGGTTGGGCAGGGTCGGGTGGACCTCGAGCTCGCCGAACCGGCGTCCGAAGGCGACGTGGCCGTCGAGGCTGAGCGACTGGCCGGGGAAGAGCAGGACCAGGTGCTCGAGCAGCAGCGCCCGGACCTCGGCCACGTCCTCGTCGTCGGCCCGGTCGAGGTCGACGCCGGTGACCTCGGCGCCGATGGCGGCGGTGAGCGGTCGGACCTGGAACGCGGGCATCGTGGCCGAACCTAGCGGCGCGCGAGCTCAGGAGGAGGGCGGTGTCGGGGCCCCGCCCGGGCTCGTCAACACAGCCTGGCGAGGCGCAATGCATGCGCGAGCTCGGGAGGAGGGCGGTGTCGGGGCCCCGCCCGGGCTCGTCAACACAGCCTGGCGAGGCGCAATGCATGCGCCGAGCTCAGGAGGAGGGCGGGGTCGGGGCCCCGCCCGGGCTCGTCAACACAGCCTGGCGAGGCGCAATGCATGCGCCGAGCTCAGGAGGAGGGCGGGGTTGGGGCCCCGCCCGGGCTCGTCAACACGGGTCGAGGGCGGCCTCGAACACGGCGATGACGTCGGGGACGTGGGTGGCGACGGCGTCGGCGCCCAGCTGCACCACCGACATGAGCAGCGCCAGGATGATCGACACCAGGCCGCTGCCGACCACCTGGGGGTCGATCTCCGGGCGGACGGTGCCGGCCCGCTGCTCGTCGGCCAGGCGCTCGGCGACGGCCCGGCGCAGGTCCTCGAGGGCGGGCAGCTCGACGAAGCGGGCGGCCACCTCGGGCTCGAGGCCGGCCAGCACCCGGCGGGCCAGGGGGTGGCCGTCCACCGCGGCGGCCAGGGCCACGACCAGGTTCTCGCGCCAGTCGCCCTGGCGGCGCTGGTCGAGCACGGCCGGCAGCCCCTCGTTGATGGCGGCGGCGGCGTCCTCGTCGAGCGCCGAGCGGAAGAGGTCCTCCTTGTTGGCGAAGTACACGTAGGCCACGGTTCCGGACACGCCGGCGTCGCGGCTGATGTCGGCCACCGAGGTCAGCCGGTAGCCGTCGCGACCGAAGCGGGCGATGGCGGCCTCGAGCACCGAGCGGCGCGTCTGCTCGCCCTTGCTCAGCTCCGGCGACCCCGTCCCGGTCACCGCCGACGTCGTCGACCCGGTCATCGTCATGTGACCGATGGTACAGGAAATGAGGACTTGATCAAATCTCTCAGATCATGTTACCGTCAGTACATGAGCACGACGTCGACCCAGACCAGCAGCCCGCTGCAGACCGTCCCCACCCGGCGCATGGAGTTCGAGGAGTCCTTCGAGGACGTGCCGAAGCACTTCGCCGACGAGGGCGACCTGCTGTCGAGCCACCTCATCTCGGCCCTCTCGTCGGTGTTCCCCGACGGCGAGGACTACTTCGTGCGCTCCGTCCGCCACTTCCGCAAGGACGTGAGCGACCCCGTCCTCAAGGAGCAGGTGAAGGGGTTCATCGGGCAGGAGTCCGTGCACGGCCGTGAGCACCGGGCGTTCAACGACCGCCTGGCCGAGCTCGGGTACCCGACCAAGGAGTCCGAGGCCTTCACCAGGAAGGTCCTGGCCTTCCGCACCAAGGTCATGTCACCCAAGGCCAACCTGGCCACCACCGCCGCCCTCGAGCACTTCACGGCCACCCTCGCCGAGCACGTGCTGACCAACGAGGAGACCCGGCGGCGGATGGGCCACCAGGCGGTGCAGGACCTGTTCGTGTGGCACGCCCTCGAGGAGTCCGAGCACAAGGCGGTCGCCTTCGACGTCTACCGCGCCGTCGGCGGCACCGAGCGCATGCGCATCTGGAGCATGAAGGCCATCCGCGCCGGCTTCGTGGTCGGCCTGGTGATCAGCATGGTCCTGGCCGTGGCCCGCGACCGCTCGGCCTGGAAGCCGGGTGTGCTGCGCCGCAGCTGGAAGCGCTTCAAGAGCACGCCGATGCTCAGCCGCGAGGTGTGGGACCAGCTCAAGGACTACGACCGCAAGGGCTTCCACCCGAACGACCGCGACACCGTCGGGCTGGTCGAGTCGTGGCGGGCCGAGCTGTTCGGTGACACCGGCTCGCTCAACGACAAGCTGAGCGAGAAGGACCGGGCCAAGGCCGCCGCCACCACCTCGGAGGCGGCGTGACCACCGCCGCCGCAGGCGCCACCGCCGCCGACCCGTCCGACAGCGGTTCGTCCGAGAGCGGCGGGGGCGAGCCCGTCGAGCACGTCGACGTGCTCATCGTCGGCGCCGGCCTGTCGGGCATCGGGGCCGGCCACTGGATCCAGGCCAACTGCCCCTGGGCCTCCTACGCCATCTTCGAGGCCCGGGACGCCATCGGCGGCACGTGGGACCTGTTCCGCTACCCGGGCATCCGCTCCGACTCCGACATGTACACCCTCGGCTACTCGTTCCGGCCGTGGACACAGGAGAAGTCGATCGCCGACGGCGACTCGATCCTGGACTACATCGTCGACACCGCCCGCGAGGAGGGCATCGACCAGCACATCCGGTTCCGCCACCGCATCGTGTCGGCCGACTGGAGCTCGGAGGAGGCGCGCTGGCACGTCACCGCCCGCCGCACCCCCGACCACGACGACGACCCCGCCGCCACCGGCGAGGAGGGCGACCTGGTCCGGCTCACCTGCGGGTTCGTGTTCTCCTGCTGCGGCTACTACCGCTACGACCACGGCCACGAGCCCGACTTCCCGGGCATCGAGGCGTTCGAGGGACGCCTGGTGCACCCCCAGCACTGGCCCGAGGACCTCGACTACGACGGCAAGCAGGTCGTGGTCATCGGCAGCGGCGCCACCGCGGTCACCCTGGTGCCGGCCATGGCCCGCACCGCCGGGCACGTCACCATGCTCCAGCGGTCGCCGACCTACATCGCCCCGCTCCCCGCCAAGGACCCGGTCGCCACGCTGCTGCAGAAGATCCTCCCCGCCCGCTGGTCCGGACCGGTGATCCGCTGGTTCAAGGCGCTCACCACGCAGGCCTCGTACAACCTGAGCAAGCGCTGGCCGAAGGCGATGCGGAAGGTGTTCCGGAAGCTGGCGGAGTCGCAGCTGCCGAAGAGCTTCGACGTCGACACCCACTTCAACCCGACCTACGACCCGTGGGACCAGCGGGTGTGCGCCGTCCCCGACGGTGACCTCTTCCAGTCCATCAAGGACGGCACCTCCTCGGTCGCCACCGACACCATCGACACCTTCACCCCGACCGGCATCCGGCTGGCGTCGGGCGACGAGCTGCCCGCCGACATCGTGGTCTCGGCCACCGGGCTCGAGCTGCTGTTCATCGGCGGCATGACGGTGACCGTCGACGGCGAGCGGGTCGAGGCCTCCGACCGCCTCATGTACAAGGGGATGATGCTCGAGGGCGTGCCCAACATGGCCGCCGCCATCGGCTACACCAACGCCTCCTGGACGCTGAAGTGCGACCTCACCTGCCAGTACGTCACGCGCCTGCTCAACCGCATGCACGAGACCGGGATGCGCCAGTGCACCGCGGTCGACGAGCAGGGCCTGGTCAGCGACGACCCGCTGCTCGGCCTCACCTCGGGGTACGTGCAGCGCGCCGCCCACCTCTTCCCCAAGCAGGGGACCCGGCACCCGTGGCGGGTGTACCAGAGCTACCTGCAGGACTACCGGTCGCTCCGGCGCCAAGGCATCGACGACGGCGCCATGGTCTTCTCCAACCCGGCCCCCACCCCCGCGTCGGGCCGCCCCGCCGGGTCGCCCGGCGCCGACGGGGCCGCCGGCCCGGGAGATCGTCCGGCGCGTCCCCTCGCCCCGTCCGCCGCCTGACCGGCGCCGGCACGACCTCCGCCGGAGGCGTACGCTCCCCCGCCGGGACGAAGGGGGGCCTCTCGTGCACACCAGAACCGCTGGAACACGCCGGTCGACGTTGGCCGTGCGGGGAGGGTTGGCGGCGACCGTGCTGGTCGCCGCCCTGCTCACCGCCTGCAAGATCACGCCTCCGCCGGCGCCGCGGGCCCTGCTGGTGGGCACCTTCAACGGCCACGCCGGCCAGTACACCTCCATCGAGGCGGCCGTCCGCGACGCCCACCCCGGCGACTGGGTGCTGGTCGCGCCCGGCGTGTACCACGAGGCCGCGGACCACCAGAGCCCACCGACCGACGAGCAGCTCGACGCCGGTGCCAGCGGCGGCGTGCTCGTCACCACCAACAACGTCCACATCCGGGGGATGGACCGCAACGGCGTGGTCGTCGACGGCACCGCCCCCAACGGCTCGGGGGCCTGCAGCAACGACCCGACCGTGCAGGACTTCGGCAACACCGAGTCGAACGGGCACCGCACCGGCCGCAACGGCATCGTCGTCTACAAGGCGACGGGGGTGACCGTCGACAACCTCACGGTCTGCAACTTCCTGTCCGGCTCCTACGACAGCGGCAACCAGATCTGGTGGAACGGCGGCGCCGACACCGGCACCATCGGGGCGGTCGGCTACGGCGGCAAGTACCTGACCGCCACCTCCACCTACTACGGCGACGGCAGCGCGGCGGCCAGCTACGGGATCTTCTCCTCCGACATCTCGGGCCCGGCCCTCTGGGACCAGACCTACGCCAGCAACTTCAACGACTCCGGCATGTACGTCGGCGCCTGCAAGCAGCTGTGCGCCATCACCATCGACCACACCAAGCTCGAGTACAACGCCCTCGGCTACTCGGGCACCAACTCCGGCGGTGCGGTGATCATCCAGAACTCGGAGTTCGACCACAACCAGGACGGGCTCGACACCAACACCTCGATCAGCGGTGACCCGACCGCCCCCCAGGACGGAGCCTGCCCCGGCGGCCGCACCAGCCCGATCACCGGGACGACGTCCTGCTGGGTGTTCCGCCGCAACTACGTGCACGACAACAACAACAACGACGTGCCCGCCGCCGGCAGCGCCGCCGCCGGGCCGGTCGGCACCGGCATGACCGTGTCGGGCGGCCGCAACAACACCATCCAGGAGAACCTGTTCGCCAACAACGGGGCGTGGGGCCTGCTCGTCGTGCCCTATCCCGACGGCGGCACGCCGACGATGGGCCAGAGCTGCGCCCAGTCCGGGGGCCTCCAGGTGCCCGGGCTCGGCTGCGTGCTCGACTCGAGCGGCAACCGCGTCCTCAACAACTTCTTCACCAACAACGGCTACTTCGGGAACCCGAGCAACAGCGACCTCGGCCAGATCGTGCTGGCCGGCGGCCACCCGGCCAACTGCTTCTCGGGGAACCTGACGCCCGACGGCACCGCCCCGGCCACGCTCCAGCAGACGTACTCGACCTGCGGGGGCACCGCCGCCGCCGACTCCGGCGGCGACCTCCTGCCCCAGGTGCTGTGCGACACCGGGTTCGGGACCTGCCCGCCGGGCTCGACCTACCCGACCCGCCAGCCGGTGGTCATGCGCCCGCTGCCGGCGGACCTGCCGACGATGCCCGATCCGTGCGCCGGGGTGCCCGCCAACGCCTGGTGCTGAGTTGTCTGGCGCCGCCCCACGGGCGGCGCTGGCTTCGCCACAACGGCTGTCAACCGCTGAGCCGCTCCGCCTGGCGGCTGCGCAGCGTCCCGGTCGTCTGGCGCCGCCCCACGGGCGGCGCTGGCTTCGCCACAACGGCTGTCAACCCCTGAGCCGCTCCGCCTGGCGGCTGCGCAGCGTCCCGGTCGTCTGGCGCCGCCCCACGGGCGGCGCTGGCTTCGCCACAACGGCTGTCAACCGCTGAGCCGCTCCGCCTGGCGGCTGCGCAGCGTCACTGGGCGGCGCCCACTGCGAACTTGTCGTGATGTCCACCCCCTGAGGGTCAAGATCACGACAAGTTCGCTGGTGCAGCGTCACGCTCGGGCACATCGGGTCGTGGGCATCGGAAACCGGCGGCTGATGCCCGAGGTGGGCGCACGGGCGGCGGCGAGCAAACCCGACGCCTAGCGTCGCGGCGTGGGTGACGGGACGGCCTCGGCTGCAGTGCCCGATGGGGTCGACGACGACCCGGTGGTCGCGCTCGGCGCGCAGCAGGACGAGCTGGCCGGGCTGGTGGCCGCCGCCGACGGGTCGGCCCTCGACCGGCCGTCGCGGTGCCCCGGCTGGTCGGTCGCCGACGTGCTGCTGCACCTCGCCCAGACCAACGAGATGGCAGTGGCCAGCGTCGAGGGCCGGCTCGACCGCTACGTGGCCGAGGTCGCGACGTCGGTCGAACCGGACAGCTCGGTCGACGACCTGGCCGCCCAGCTGGTGGCGGCCGAACGGGGTGACCCCCTCGCCGCCCGGGACCGTTGGCTGGCCAGCGCCGCCGCTCAGCGAGCGGCCTTCGAATCGGTGGCGCCCGGCGAGCGCGTCCGGTGGGTGGCGGGTGAGCTGGCCGCCCGGAGCCTGGCGACCACTCGGCTCTCGGAGACCTGGATCCACACCGTCGACGTGGCCGTCGCCCTCGGGCCCGAGCCGCCGCCGACCGGGCGCCTCTGGCACGTCGCCCGGCTGGTGTGGCGCACCCTTCCCTACGCCTTCACCCGAGCCGGCCTCGCACCGCCGGGCCCGGTCCGCTTCGAGCTCGACGCTCCCGGGGGCGGCACCTGGCTCGTCGGCGACGATCCGGCCGACACGGTCGTGCGGGGGACGGCGCTCGACCTCTGCACCGTGGCCGGCCAACGGGCGGACGCCTCCGGCACCGGGTTGCGGGCGACCGGCCCCGCTGCCGACGACGTGCTGACCCTGATGCGCACCTTCGCCTGACCGGAGCCATGCCGGCCGGTGCCGCCCCCGGAGTGCGTCAGGCGACGAAGGGAGAGAGCGCCTCGACCTCGGCCCGCAGCTGCGCCGCCCGGTCGGCGGCACCGCCTGATGCGAGCTGCTCGGCGGCGACGACCCGCTCGTCGACCTCGGCCCGGACGACGGCCCGCAGGTCGTCGGGGGTGAGCTCCCGCCGGGCCACGTCGCCGGCTCCGAGCCCGGTGACGGCTCCGGCGATCGGGCCGGACGTGGGCGTGCCGCCCGGCTGGGCGTCCCGGCGGACCTCGACCACCTCGACCGCCTCGGCGTTGGCGATGGCGGCGAGCAGGGACCGGAGGGCGGCGACCGCCGGACGGTCCCGCGCTCGCATGGCGGTGGTCAGCGCGGCCTGCAGGTCGGCCCGCAGCCCGGCGACGTCAGCGGACACCTCGCACCGTCGGCTCAGCGGGGGGTCTGCTGGTGGACGGCCAGCCGCCAGCCGCCGGCGCGCCGCACGTAGGTGCTGTTGAACAGCGAGGACACGTCGGTCTCGCCCCGGCGGGCGGTCGCCCCGTAGGCCACGACGGCGGCGTCGTCGCCCAGCTCGACCACCCGGAGCTCCTCCAGGTCGTATGCGTCCCAGGGGGCGCCGCCCATGGAGGCCACGATCTGGGCCCGATCGTCGAGCACCATGCCGCCGGGCAGGAGCATCAGCGGCTCGTCGTCGAGCACCTCGTCGTAGAAGCCGGCGGCCTCGCCCTCGGTCGACAGGGCCCGCCAGCCGCGCTGCTCCAGCTCGATCAGCTCGTGCGCCATGGCCGGGGTCTACCAAGGTTCGCCGACCGGCGCCCAGGAAGATGCCCGCCCTGCGTCCCGGTGGCGTTGCCTCAAGGCGGGCCTCGCGCCGACCGACAACCCCGGGGTGCACGGGCGCAGGGACCGGACCGGGGACGGACCGGTCGGCGCGAGCACGAGGCGCCACGTCCCCCTCGCCCGCGTGGCCGCCGTGCTGGTCTCGGCCTGCCTCGGGGCGTGCCTGCCGGCGACGGGCGGAGGCCCGACCGTGGCCGGCACGTCCTGCCCGCTCTTCCCGGCCGACAGCCACTGGCACACGCCGGTCACCGGCCTACCGGTGCTGGCCGACTCCGCCGCCATGGTCGGCGTGGTGGGGGCGACGAACGCGCTGAAGGCCGACTTCGGGTCCGGCACCTGGGACGGCGGGCCCATCGGCATCCCCTACGTGGTCGTGCCCGGCGGCCAGGCCTCGGTCCGGGTCACCTTCGACCACTCCGGCGAGAGCGACCCCGGCCCGTACCCGATCCCGTCGAACCCACCCATCGAAGGCGGCCCTGGCTCGACCGGTGACCGCCACGTGCTGATCGTCGACCAGGGCACCTGCACCCTCTACGAGCTGTACGACGCCCGGCCCCTGGCCGACGGCAGCTGGCACGCCGGGTCAGGGGCGGAGTGGGACCTGCGGTCGAACGCCCTGCGACCGGCGGGCTGGACCTCGGCCGACGCCGCCGGCCTGCCGATCCTGCCCGGGCTGGTGACCTACGACGAGGTCGCCTCGGGTCGCGTCGACCACGCCATCCGCCTGACCGTGCCCGTCAGCCGCACCGCCTACGTGTGGCCGGCCCGGCACCAGGCCGGCTCGACGACCAACCCCCACGCCCCGGCCATGGGGCAGCGCTTCCGGTTGAAGGCCGGCGTCGACCCGAACGCCTTCCCGGCCTCGGTCCGCCCCATCGTCGTCGCCCTCCGGACCTACGGCGGGATCGTCGCCGACAACGGCTCGGCCTGGTTCATGAGCGGGGTCCCCGACCCCCGCTGGAGCAACGACGACCTGCAGGCGCTGCGCTCGATCACCGGCTCGGACTTCGAGGCCGTCGACGCCACCTCGGTGCAGGTGAGCCCCGGCTCCGGGCAGGCCGTCCAGCGGTAGCCGAGGAACACGGGGGTCCACGGATGCGGGCGCGTGCCCGGGCAACCCATCATCGCCCCATGCGCACGCGACCGCCCACCCGTCCGACCGCTCCGACCGCTCCGACCAGGCGGGTTCGTCGATCCATCGCCGCCGTGGCCGTCGTCGCCGTGCTGGCGCTGCTCTCGGCCTGCGGTTCGTCCGGTTCGTCCGGTTCGTCCGGTTCGTCCGGTTCGTCCGACGGCGGTTCGTCGACCAGCGCCAGCGCCGCATCCGACCGCGGATCGTCGTCGGCGTCGAGCGACACCGGGTCTGCGTCGAGCAGCTACTCGTACATCTCCGGCGGCAAGGTCGAGTCGGCGGAGAAGTGGGTGAAGGACCTGCTGAAGGTGGCCGAGAAGGTCGACCCCAACGCGACCAGCCCCGATGCCTACGCCCGGGCGTGGGCCGACGCCTTCCCGTCGGTGTTCAAGGGCCACGAGGACCTGTTCAACGGCTCCGCGGTCGAGGCCCCGGAGAACGGCATCTCCGGTGTCCAGGCCTTCTCACCGAAGAAGCCGGCCGGCCTGTCGAGCGGGCTGACCTTCGCCGTGAAGGACGCCAAGGGCAACTGCGCCGGCGGGGCCCTGACCGTGAGCGACAGCGGGAAGATCACCACCAAGGAGGTCTCGGTGCCCTCCGGGCGGGTCTGCGCCGGGAGCGCGGTGAGCGACGCCGCCGGGATCTTCTAGCCACCGGCGGGGACCGGGCCGACGGACCGGTCGGCGAGGGGCCGACGGACCGTCAGCCGGGGACCGGTCCGTCGGCCGCCCGGTCCGCCGCCGCCTCCCGCAGCAGGCGGCGGACGTCGGCCATGACCTGCTCGGTGCGGGTCTCGTCATCGGACTCGGGGTCGAGGCCGACAACCCGGTCGGACAACCGGACCCGCACCACCGGCCGGTGCCACGGCCGGAGGCGGGGCCGGCCGCCGGGGGGCCACACCTTTTCGGTGCCGACCATGCCGGCGGCCAGGACGGGGACCCCGGCGGCCCGGGCCATGCGGGACACGCCGGTCGAGGCCGGCCCGGTGCCGCACGGCTCGTCGGCGTCGAAGTGCAGCCGGCCCTCGGGCAGGAGCATGACCGTCGCCCCGTCGCGGAGGATCTCGACGGCGGCGGCGAACGCCTGGCCGTGGCCGGCGGCGCGGTCGACCGGGATGGCGCCGATGACCCGGGCGAAGGGCCGGGTCCACGCCCGTTCCACGTACTTCCTCTCGACGAGCACCCGGGGGTAGCGGCGGTACCGGTGGAAGACGACCAGCCCGGCGGCCACGTCGAACAGGCTGCGGTGGGCGGTCACGATGATGCAGGCGCCGAGCCTCCGGTTCAGCGCCTCGCCGCCGGTGATGTCGAAGCGGACGACGGGCCACACCAGCACCCGCAGCACGCGGGCCAGCACCGCCAGCGCCCGTTCCGGCCTCATCGGCCCGAGAGTCTGCACGACCCGACGCGTGGGGGGTGCGGTGGGAGCGGCCGGTGACCGGCGGGCGGTCGACCCGGCGGATCAGGACGTCGAGTCGTCCTCGCCGTCGGCGTCCGGCTCGGCGTCGGCCTCGACCTCGGCGACGGTGCGGCCGGTGAGCACCGACTCGGGCTGGGTCGACACCGGGTTGCGGCGGGCGTCGGCCCCCTCGCCCTTCTTCTTGACGAGGATCCAGGCCTCGCCCTTGCCCCCGGCCCCCTCACCCCGACGGGTGCGGGTCAGGGCGTAGCCGCCCTGCAGCTTCTCGCCGTGCAGGTCGACCGACACGTGGCCCGCCTCGATGGCCTCGGACATCGACACCGGTTCGCCGTCCTCGTCGTGGGAGCGGTTCTCGTAGGTGCCGGCGTCCCACACCAGCACCGCGCCACCGCCGTACTCGCCGGCGGGGATGGTGCCCTCGAAGTCCTGGTAGTCGAGGGGGTGGTCCTCGGTGGGCACCGCCAGCCGCCGGTCCCGGGGGTCGGTCGACGGCCCCTTCGGCACCGCCCAGCTCTTGAGCACGCCGTCGACCTCGAGGCGGACGTCGTGGTGCATGCTCGAGGCGTCGTGGGCCTGGATCACGAACCGGGGCTGCCCACCGGAGCCGCCGGACCCGCTCGACCGGCCGCCGGACCCGGACGGCTCGGCGGTCCGGCCGAAGTCCCGCTTGCCCCGGTAGCGGTCGAGGGCGTCGTCACCGGTCACGGCTCAGCCCGGCTCGTCGCGGACCTCGACCGCGGCCTCCTCGGCCGGCAGGTCGTCGGCGGTCCCGGGCGGCGGGTCGAGCGGGTCGCCGGCGTCGCTCGGGTTGTCGAGGGGCACGGCCTCGCCCTCGGTGTCGGGCTCGCCCTCGACCTCGGCGATCTCGACCGCCGGGCCGGACCTGCCGGCTGCGCCGGCCGCCCCGACATCGGGCTGCTCGCGCTGGACCCGCTCGTCGAGCGGCTCGCCGTAGCGCTCCTCGGCCTCGGTGGTGCCGAAGTCCTCCACGCCGAGCGGCTGGTCGGGCGGGATCCGGGTGCCCCCCACCTCGTCCTCGTCGAGCTCCTCGGCTTCACGCTGGTCGTCGGTCGGCATGTCCCTCGACTTCCCGGCTGCGCATCGGGAAAACCGCTCGGGCCGCCCGGCGGGATCAGCCGCCCGGCGGGATCAGAGGCCCGGTGCGGTCAGAGGTAGGTCGAGCCGAAGGCGGCGAGGAAGTCGTCGGTGGCCGCCCACTCGCCGGTGCGACCGGCGACGGCGATGCCGGTGACGCCGGCCGCCTCGAGGTCGGCGAAGGCCTGGCGGTGGCGGTCGGCGTCGCGCTCGGGCCGGTGGATGCCCTCGTCGAGGTAGGGCACGAGCACCTCGATCGGCCGGTCGCCGGCCGCCGCCCGCACCCTGGTGATGCGCTCGGTCAGGTCGTCGAGCCCGGTGACGGCGCTGGTGCGCGTCGTGGTCGTCAGCTCGGGCGGACCGAGCAGGGGCATCCAGCCCTGGGCCCGCTCGGCCACCCGCCGCAGGGTCAACCCGGAGTTGCCGCCGATCCAGACGGGGATGGGCGACTGCACCGGCCGGGGGCGGGCGATCACGTCACGAGCGGTGAAGTGGCGGCCCCGGTAGCTGAACGGCTCGCCGGACCAGTGCAGCGGGAGCACGTCGAGCACCTCGTCGAAGAGGGCGTTGCGCTCGTCCATGTCCACGCCCAGCGCGTGGAACTCCGACTTCTGGTAGCCGGCCCCCAGGCCGAGCACGAGGCGACCGCCGGACACCTGGTCGAGGGTCGCCGCCGCCTTGGCCAGCAGCATCGGGTTCCGGTACGGCGCCACCGCCAGGTAGGTGAGCAGCAGGATGCGGTCGGTGACGCCGGCCGCGCAGCCGAGCGACACGAACGGGTCGGTGGTCTGGTGCCCGCCGGCGTCGAGCCACCGGGCGCCGGGAGCCGGGTGCTCGGTGAAGGCGAAGCCGTCCCAACCGGTCCGCTCCACGGCGACGGCGACCTCGGGGACCGGCCCGGCGTCGAGCATGTCGCCGTCACGTCCCCGGGTGTCGGGGTACTGGTAGATGAAGCGCACCGGGGTGCCGACAGTACCGTGCGCCCGATGGAGCTGGGCTTCTCGTCGATGAACACGCCCGAGGACCCGGCGCCCGACGAGCTGGCCCGAGCGCTCGAGGAGCGGGGGTACGGCTCGTTCTGGGTCGGCGAGCACAGCCACATCCCCGTGCGGCGCACCACCCCGTACCCGGCCGGTGGCGAGATGCCCCGCCAGTACACCCGCATGATGGACCCGTTCCCGAGCCTGGTGGCGGCCGGCGCGGCGACCGACGCCCTCGGCCTGGGGACCTCGGTGGCGCTGCCGCTCGAGCACGACGTGTTCGTGCTGGCCAAGACGGTCGCCACCGTCGACCGGCTGACCGGCGGCCGGCTCCGGCTCGGCGTCGGCGTGGGGTGGAACGTCGAGGAGCTGCACGACCACCGCCCCGTCCCCTGGTCGAAGCGCTACCGGGCGCTGGCGGAGTGCGTCGGCGCGCTGCGGGCGCTCTGGTGCGACGACGAGGCCGAGTTCCACGGCGAGTTCTACGACTTCGACGCGGTGTGGGCGTTCCCGAAGCCGCTGCAGCAGCCCCACCCGCCGATCCTCTGCGGCACCGGCGGGAAGCTGGGGACCCGGCACGCGGTCGAGTGGGCCGACGCCTGGCTGCCGGTCGACGTCGCCCTGGGCGACGTGGCCGCCAAGCTCGCCACCTTCCGCCGCACCGCCGCCGAGGCCGGGCGCGACGACATCCCCGTCACGCTGGTCACCTTCGGCGATCCGACGCCCGACGACCTGCGCCGCTACCGCGACCTCGGCATCACCGACGTGGTCATCGGCCCCAACCGCACCGGCTGGGCCGATCCGGCCACGACCTACCCCTTCGTCGACCGCTACGCCGAGCTCATCCCCGAGCTGCGATGACCCGGCCGCGCGGACCGGGCCGAGCAGACCGGGCCGCGATGACCGGGACCGGCCCGCACCAGGCGCGGGTCAGTAGGAGCGGGGGAGGCCGAGGACCTTCTGGGCGATGAAGTTCATGGCCATCTCCTGGGTGACGGGGGCCAGCTTCATCAGCCGGGCCTCGTGCCACCAGCGGCCGACCTGGTACTCGGTGGCGTAGCCCATGCCGCCGAAGGTCTGCAGCGCCCGGTCCGCCGCGAAGAACCCGGCGTCGGCGGCCAGCCACTTGGCCGCGTTGGCCTGCTCGCCACAGGGCTGGCCGGCGTCGTAGCGGCGGGCGGCGTCGAGCACGGCGAGCCAGGCGGCGTGGACGCGGAGGTGGGCCTCCCCGAGCGGGTGGCTGATGGCCTGGTTGGCGCCGATCGGCCGGTCGAACACGATGCGCTCCTTGGCGTAGGCGACGGCCCGGTCGATGGCGACCCGCCCGATGCCGACCGCCTCGGCCGCCACCAGGATGCGCTCGGGGTTGAGGCCGTGCAGCAGGTGGGCGAAGCCCCGCCCCTCCTCCCCCACCAGCCGCCACCCCTCGACCGGCAGCCCGTCGTAGGCGACCTCGCACGACGCCACCGCGTTGCGACCGAGCTTGGGGATGGGGCGGATGTCGACGTGGGCGGGATCGAGGTCGGCCAGGAACAGGCTGAGGCCGCCGAAGCCGGCCGCCGGGTCGGGGTCGGTGCGGGCCAGCAGCAGCACGACCTCGGACTCGAGGGCCTTGGTGGTCCAGACCTTGCGCCCGGTGATGCGCCAGCCGTCGCCGTCGCGCTCGGCCCGGGTGGTGATCCGCGAGGTGTCGGTGCCGGCGTCGGGCTCGGTGACGCCGAAGGCCACGTGCAGGTCGCCGGCCGCCGCCCGGGGCAGGAACGCCTCCTTCAGCCGGTCGCTGCCGAACACCACCACCGGGTTGAGCCCGAACACCGTCAGGTGGATGGCCGAGCAGCCGTTCATGCCGGCGCCGCTGCCGGCGATCTCGCGCATGAGCACCGCCGCCTCGGTGATGCCCCGGCCGCCGCCGCCGTAGCGCTCGGGGATGGCGAGGCCGAGCCAGCCGCCGGCCGCCATCCGCTCGTAGAACTCGGTCGGGAACCGGTGGTCGGCCTCGCAACCGGTCCAGTAGGCGTCGTCGAAGTCGGCGCACGCCCGCCGGACCGCGTCGGCCACGTCGGCGAGCAGTCCCTCGTCGGGCGCCGGGCCGATCTCCGGACCACCTGCTGGCATCGACGCCGACCGTACCCGGGTTCCTACGCTGGGCCGATGGAGCGAGCGCTGTTCGACACCGAGCACGAGGAGCTGCGGACCAGCTTCCGGGCCTGGCTCGACAAGGAGGTCGTGCCCCGCACCGACGAGTTCGAGAAGGCGGGCATCGTCCCGCACGACCTGTTCGCCGACGCGGGGCGCCACGGCTTCCTGGCCTTCGACGTGCCCGAGCGATTCGGCGGGGGCGGGGTGCAGGACTTCCGGTTCAACACCGTCGTCGCCGAGGAGGTCCAGCACGCCGGCGTCGGCGGCGCCGGGCTCGGCCTGACGCTGCACAACGACATCTGCATCCCGTACTTCCTCCGCTACTGCACGCCCGAGCAGCAGGAGCGGTGGCTCCCCGGCATCGCCTCGGGCGAGCTGGTCACCGCCATCGCCATGACCGAGCCCGGCATCGGCTCCGACCTGGCGTCGATGACCACCAGCGCCATCCGCGACGGCGAGCGCTACGTCGTGAACGGGTCGAAGACGTTCATCACCAACGGCATCAACGCCGACCTCGTCATCACCGCCGTCAAGACCGACCCCGGCCAGAAGCACAAGGGCATGTCGCTCCTGGTGCTCGAGCGGGGGATGGACGGCTTCGAACGGGGTCGCAACCTCGAGAAGGTCGGCCTCCACAGCCAGGACACCGCCGAGCTCTTCTTCACCGACGTCGAGGTGCCGGCGGCCAACCTGCTCGGGGAGGAGGGCCGGGGCTTCCTGCAGCTGGTGGCCAACCTGCCCCAGGAGCGGCTCTCGATCGCCATCGCCGGCGTCGCCGCCGCCCGGGCGGCGCTGGCCTGGACCCTCGACCACGTCAAGGAGCGCACCGCCTTCGGCCAACCCGTCGGCTCGTTCCAGAACTCGCGCTTCACCCTGGCCGAGATCGCCACCGAGGTGCAGGTGGCCGAGGCCTACGTCGACCGGTGCGTGGTGGGTCTGAACGCCGGCACCCTCACCGCCGAGGAGGCGGCCATGGCCAAGTGGTGGTGCACCGAGCTGCAGAAGCGGGCCGTCGACCGGTGCCTGCAGCTGTTCGGCGGCTACGGCTACATGTGGGAGTACCCGATCGGGCGGGCCTACGCCGACGCCCGCATCACCACCATCTACGGCGGCACCACCGAGATCATGAAGGAGATCATCGGCCGGTCGATGGGCCTCTGACCGCGCCGGTCGGCCGGTGCCTCAACTCGGGTCGGCTCCCGGCCGATGGTCGCACGAGTGGTCCGCACCGGCGGGCCGGTCCCCGTGCGATCTCGGAGGTCGGGAACATGAAGCTGCGCACCCTCGGCCTCCTGCTCGCCGCCGCGCTCGCCGCCGCCACCCTGGCGACGGGTTGCTCGGGCGGCGGCCCCGGCCGCGCCTCGACCACCGCCGCCGACACCGCCGGCGGCTACGGCGACGGCTCGGCCCAGGGTGCCTCCGCCGCCAGCGCCGACCTCTCCCACTCGGTGCCCGACGTCGGGCTGATCTCCCGCACCCTGGTGAAGCCGGGCTCGGCCGCCGAGTGGCGGATGCTGAAGGACCAGGCGACCTCCGGTGACGAGCTGAAGGTCGACTGCCTCCCCGGCTCGCCGATCGCCCACGCCGGGTACGCCCGGAGCTTCGCCCTGCAGCTGCCCGACGGGGTCCAGGGCGAGGCCGACGTCCACGTCGACCGGTTCTCCCAGCAGCTCTACGCCATGGCGACGATCCTCGACCGCCGCAAGCCCGAGTACCAGCAGTGCCTGCTCCAGCGCGACCAGCGCGAGCTCGAGGGCACCGGCGCCACCGACGTGCAGCCGGCCCGCATGGTGTCGGTGACCCCGGCCGACGCCGACCCGCTGCGGCTGCAGCTCGACCGGGACGAGGACTACACCTTCGGCGGGCGGACCTGCACCGAGCACCGCACCACCGACTACCAGGTGGACGGGCCCGACCTGATCGTGGTGTCGGCCTCGACCTGCGGCGCCCCCTTCGACCAGTCCCAGATCGACCAGCTCGCCCTGCAGGTCCTGAGCCTGCACCGCCAGAGCCAGTAGCGCCGCGGGCCGTTCACCGGCCGGCGCGGGTGCGGGCGGCGGCGCTGCGGCGGAGGAGGTGGTCGCGCTCGGCCACGCTGGGGGCCCGGCGGGCCGCCTCGGCGAACAGGTGGGCGGCGACGAGCAGGTCGCCGGCGCGCTCGTGCAGGTGGGCGCGCACCGCGGGCAGCCGGTGGGTGCGGGCCAGCCGGTCGTCGAGGCCGTCGAGGGAGCGCAGGCCGACCAGCGGGCCGTCGACCTCGCCCACCGCCACCGCCCGGTTCAGCACGGCGACCGGGTTCCCGGTGAGCTCGACCAGCTCGTCGTACCACTCGAGGATCTGGGGCCAGTCCGTCTCCGCCGCGGTGGCGGCGTCGTCGTGGAGGGCGGCGATGGCCGCCTGCACCTGGTACGGCCCGTGGCGCCGCCGGGCCAGGGCGGCGGTGAGCAGGACCACGCCCTCGGCGATCATGGCGGTGTCCCACCTCGACCGGTCCTGGTCGGCGAGCGGCACCAGCGTGCCGGCGTCGTCGAGGCGGGCCCGGCGGCGGGCGTGGTGCAGCAGCATCAGCGCCAGCAGCCCGGCGACCTCGGGCTCGTCCGAGGACCGGTGGAGCTGCCGGGTGAGCCGGACCGCCTCGGCGGCCAGATCGATCCGCGCCCCACCGGGCGCGTAGCCCTCGTTGAAGACCAGGTAGAGCACCCGCAGCACCAGGGCGAGGTCGCCGGGCCGGTCGAGCGGCTGGTCGGCGACGGTGCGCTTGGCCCGGCTGATGCGCTGGGCCATGGTCGCCTCGGGAACCAGGTGGGCGGCGGCGATCTCCCGGGTGGTGAGCCCGCCGACCGCCCGGAGGGTCAGCGGCACCGCCGCCGTCGGGGTCAGGGCCGGGTGGCAGCAGAGGAACAGCAGCCGCAGGGTGTCGTCGGCCTCCTCGGTGGGGCCGGGATCGGGTTCGGCCGAGATCTCGTCCTCCCGCCGCCGGCGGGCCGAGTCGGCCCGCCAGGCGTCGAGCAGCTTGCGCCGGGCGACGGTGTGCAGCCACGCGACCGGGCGGTCGGGCACGCCGGCCTCGGGCCACCGGGCGACGGCGGTGGCGAGGGCCTCCTGGACGGCGTCCTCGGCGTCGGCGAAGTCGGCGCCCCGCCGGACCAGCGCGCCGAGGACCTGGGGGCCCGCCGCCCGCAGCAGGTCCTCGGCGCCGTGCGGGCCGGCGTCGCCCGGGTCGTCACCCCCGGGCACGGTCAGTCCGACGTCGCCGGTGCGCCCATCACCTGACGGACCTCGAGCCACTCGTAGATCGGGTCGCCGTTCGGACCGGGGGCGGAGGACACGTAGGCGGCGATCTCGTGGGCCCGGGCCTCGGACTCCACGTCGATCAGGAACCACCCGGCGATCAGCTCCTTCGACTCCGCGAAGGGGCCGTCGAGCACGTCGGGGGGCGAGTCGGGGCCGCCGTAGCGGACCCAGTTGCCGTCGGGGGACAGGCCCTCGGCGCCGACGAACTCGCCGGTCTCGGTCAGCTGCCGGCCGACGTCCCGCTGGAACCGGATGTGGGCGTCGACCTCCCCGGGCGTCCACTGGTCCATCGGGGGGCAGCCGAGCGGCTCGGGGCCGCCGCGGTAGTGCTTGAGCAGCAGGTACTTGGGCATGGGGTTCTCCTGGTCGGTCGCAGCCATGGTGCCGCGTGCACCCCTTCGACGGAGCCGACCGCCGGTTCTCGACACGCCCGCCGAGATCGTTCCCGGGACGCCGCCTCCCGGCCCGTTCGAACCGGCGCAGGTAGGCTCGGCGCCTGTTCGGCGGGTCCTGGGGAACGGTCTGGCATGGGTGAACCGGTCGCTGTCACGTCCGCCGCCGATCGGTGGCCACCCGAGCGCCTCGTGCTGTGGCTGGCCGCGGTGGTCGCCCCGGTGCCGTTCGCCGTCGCCGCCGGGCGGGCGGTGGCGCGGGGCTGGTACCCGACCGGCGACGTCGGCATCGTGGCCTTCCGGGCCCAGGACGTGTTCAGCCGCAACCCGCCGCTGCTCGGCACGTGGTCGTCGGCGTCGCTGTGGGCCAGGGTCTGGATCAACCACCCCGGGGCGCTGCAGTTCGACCTGCTGGCCGTCCCCGTCCGCCTGCTCGGCGTCGGGCCCGGCGTGGCCGTCGGCACCGCCGCCGTCAACGTGGCCGCCCTGTGGGTGGCGGGTTGGCTGGTGCGCCGGCGGGCTGGCCCGCTGGCCGGGGCGGTCTTCCTGGTGCTGGTCGGCACCCTGGTCTGGTCGATGGGCAGCGAGCTGCTCTACGACGCCTGGAGCCAGTTCGCCCCGCTCCTGCCCTTCCTCTGCTTCCTGGTGGCGGTGTGGTCGGTCGCCGACGGCGACCTGGTCGCGCTGCCGATCGCCGCCTTCGCCGGCAGCTTCCTGTTCCAGACCCACCTCAGCTACGTGCTGCTGGTGCCGGGCCTCGGCGTCGGCGCCCTCGGTGCGCTGGTGGTCGAGGCGCGCCGACGCCGCCGGGCCGACCCCGGGCGGTGGAGCGCCGAGCGACGACGGCTGCTCGGCTGGTCCGGCGCCACCGTCGCGGTGCTGCTGGCCTCGTGGGCCCAGCCGCTCTACGAGCAGCTCTCCCGGGCGCAGGGGAACCTGAGCAGCCTGGTCACCGCCGCCGGCCGCACCCCGCCGACCACGCCCGGCGCCGGCGGCGCGCTGCAGGCCGTGGGCGACGTGGTGGCCCTGCCGCCGTGGTGGCTCCCGCCCAGCTGGCAGCACCCGGGCTTCGAGCCGGACGGCTCCGGCCGGCCGGTCGTCCTGGTCGCCGCCGCCCTGACCGCGCTGGTCGCCGGGCTGGTCGTGCTGCTGGTCTCGGCCGCCCGCCGCCGGGACCGCACCACGCGGGCGCTCCTCGGCACCACCGTGCTCACCCTGGTCCTCGGCTTCGTCGGCGTGGCGAAGTCGAACTCACCGCTCGGCCTCGACGCCGCCTACGTGCGGTGGCTCTGGCCCATCGCCCTCCTCACCTGGTTCGCCCTCGGGTGGGGCCTGCTGCGGGTGCCCGCCGTGGCGGAACGGGCGGAGCGACGGCGACCGTCGTCGGGCGCCCGACCGGTGAGCCGGCCGTTGGCCGGACCGGCGCTCGCGACGGGGGTCGTGGCGGTCCTGGTGGCGGCGCTGGCCTCGGTGCCGGCCGACCACGGCGCCAGCTCGTCCGCCTGGGCGCCGCCGGTCGCCGAGGCCGTCACCCGCGACGCCCTGCCCGTCCTCGAGCACGGCTCGGGACCGCTGCTCGTCCAGATGCGCGGCGGCGAGGGCGTGTACCAGGTCGGTCCGGCGGTGCTGTCGATGCTGCGGTCCCACGGCGTCACGGTGGTGGTCGACGACGAGCCCCTCGTCCGCCAGCTCGGCGAGGCCCGCCGATACCGGGGCGGTTCCGGCCGGGTGCTGGTCGTGAGCAGCGGGCTCGGGGTGGTGGACGGCCCGGCCCCCGGCGCCCGTCGGCTGGCGGTCCACGTGGGCCTCGACCGAGGCGAGCGGATGGCGCTGGCCGACCTCGAACGCCGGCTGCTGACCCGCCTCCGCCGGGCCGGGGGCCTCCACCCGTCGGACTCGCTGGCGAAGCTGCACGGGTCGTCGCGCACCGACGTCGAGCGCATCCTCGACCGCAGCCGCACCGACCCCGCCGCCGTCCTGCACGACGGCTCGCTGATCCTGCCCGAGGCGCTCTCGCACTTCCTCGACCTGGCCGCCCTCGGCCGGGCCGACGTCGATCGGTTCCTCTCGCTGCAACGGCGGCTGCAGGACCGGTCCGTCGCCCTGGACCTGCGCACCGTCTGACCGGTCGTCGGGGACCGGCGCGACCTTCACCGTCACCGGCTGAACGAGGTGCGCGCCCGGCCACCCGGGTGCAAGGGTGGGCGTCGATCCGAACAGGGTGAGGAGGACGCATGGCCGAGAAGCGACGGGCGTTGGTGCTGGGGGGCGGGGGCCCGGTCGGCGTGGGCTGGGAGACGGGGCTGGCCGCCGGGTTGGCCTCCGCCGGGGTCGGCCTCACCGCGGCCGACACCGTGGTCGGCACCTCGGCGGGCTCGATCACCGGGGCGTACCTCACCGGTGGCGCCGACCCGGTCGAGCTGGTCGACCAGGTCGGCGACCTCTTCGCGCAGAGCGTCGTCGGGTCCGGGGTGGACGAGGTCCCCGCCGACGGGTTCGACGCCATCCTCGACCTGCTGATCGGCGCGGTGGTCGACACCGGTGACCGCACCGCCCTTGAGCGCTACGCCGCGGTCGGCGAGGTCGCGCTGGCCGCCGAGACCGTGCCCGAGGCCGCCTACCTGGGCACCTTCGAGCTGGCCCTCGGCGGACAGGTGTGGCCCGAGGGGTTCTCGTGCACCGCGGTCGACGCCGCCAACGGGGAGCCGGCGGTCTGGAGCGCGACCAGCGGGGTCCCCCTCGACCGGGCGGTGGCGTCGAGCTGCTCGGTGCCGGGCATCTACCCGCCCGTCACCATCGACGGGAGGCGCTACATGGACGGCGGTGTGCGGTCCCCCCTCAACGCCGACCTGGCCACCGGCCACGACGCCGCCGTGGTGGTGTCGGTCATGCCCCTCGAGCTGCCGCCCGAGCTGGCCGACCTGGCCGACGAGCGGTTCCAGGCCTTCTTCGACGCCCAGCACGCCGAGATCGACGCGCTGCGCCGGTCCGGTGCGAGGGTCGAGGTCATCGAACCGGACGCCGAGCTGCTCGAGCTGTCCGGCTACGGCATGTCCCTCATGGACTTCTCCCTCGTCACCGCCGCCGCCGAGGCCGGCATGCGGCTCGGCAAGGCCAGCGCCGAACGGGTCGCCGCCATCTGGTAGCGGCGCGGCTCAGCGCTCGTCGGCCCGTGCGCAGGAGGTCGGACCGGCTCAGCGCCCGCGGCCGGCGCGGTAGCGGTCGGGCGCGGCGCCGTTGTCGGCCGCCTCGATCCTCGACTGGACGTCGGACAGCGCGGCCCGCCGGGACCGGCCGGCGCGTGCCGAGGTCGGGTCCGCCGGCCGGCGACGCTCCTCGCCGGGCAGCGGCGGCAGGACCAGGTCGGCGTAGACGACCTGGCGGGGGCGCACCACCGGGGGGTGGGCCCGGTGCAGGGTGTCCGAGCAGTGCACGGTGACGTCACCGGTCCCCGTCTCGAGCAGCATCGGCTGCAGGTCGAGGTTCGGGTCGCGACCGGTGGCCATGGTGTTGGCCCGGTGGCTGCCGGGGATCACGCCGAGGGCGCCGCTGTCGCGGTCGGCGCCGGTGACCGAGATCCCGCAGGTCAGGGCGTTGCACCGGTAGGCGTGGCCGCCCTGGCCGCAGTCCTTGTGCCACGGCAGGTCCGACAGGCCCCGCACGATGTCGAGCGGCTTCACCAGCCCCTCGGCGCTTCCCCGGTACCGGTGCCCGTCGCCGGTGAGCCCGCCGATGCGGGTGAAGCGGTCGTCGGCCGCCAGCCGGCGCAGCGTGGCCGACTTCTCGTGCAGCTCGAGCACCCGCACCGGCAGCTCCCGCCCCTGGCCGTCGGTGGCCCACCACGCCTGGTCGTCACCGGGTCGGACCCGGCCGAACCAGTCGTCGAGGTCGGCGCCGAGGGCGGCCATCTCCTCCTCCTCGAACACGCCCCGCAGGTGGAGGAACCCCGCCTGCTCCAGGAACCGCCCCATCTCGGCGGGGTCGTCGTCGAGGCCGAAGCTGCGGTCGAGGTCGAGGGTGCCGCCCTGGCCGTCGTCGAAGGTGACGTCGCCGGCCTCGTGGACCGGCCGACCGTCGAGCAGGGCCCGCAGCACCGGCTCCCAACCGATCCAGTCGTTCAGGCTGCCCCGGATGATCCGGGCCTGCGACGACATGGCGGCGCCCATCGTCGAGACCACGTCCTGGACCAGGTCCGAGCAGGCCGCGACCTCGGCGGCGACGACCACCCCGGCCGCCGCGGTGCCGGGGCGCAGGCCGAGGGCACCCCCGGCGGCTCCGAGGGTCACCGCCCGCTCGCCCACCTCGAGGCCGAGCGGCGGCAGCCCGAGGTACCGCATCCCCCGACCGGCCAGGTCGCCAGCGCGCCGCACAGGCCTCCGCCAGCACCCCGTCGAGGACCTCGTCCACCTCCAACGGGCGGACGTCGCTGCGGCGCCGGGTCCTGTCGTCGATGGTCACGTCGGCCTCCCGTGGTGGTCGCCAGTCTCGCCGCTCACGGCCCCGTCCGCCCGAGCCGGGCGCGGGGTCAGGGCGGCGGCACCACCACGACCACCAGGTCGTCGGCGTCGTGGGCCAGGTGCATGGAGGCGCCGCCGACCCGGAGGTGCAGCGGCCCCCGGCCCTTCTTCCGCCCGACCACCACCAGCTCGGCGCCCACGTCGTGGGCGGTCTGCACCAGCGCCGGCGCCACCTTGTCGCCCCGGCCCACCGGCACCACGTCCGAGGCGACACCCCGCTCGGCCAGCCGCTCGGCCCACGGCGCCGTCGACGGCGAGCCGGCCGATGCCGGTCCCGATCCGCTCCCGGCGTCGGGCACCTCGTCCGCCGCCACCGCGGTGGTCACCGGCAGGTCCAGCCGGCTGGCGAGCTCGGCCACCCACGCGGCCGAGGCGCCGAGACCGCCGGCCACGTTGGCCCCGAGCACGATGCGCGTGGGCAGCGCCGGCGCCGCGTCGCGCGGCACGATGGCCACCGGGCGACGGGCGCGGTGGAGCAGCTGGTCGGCCACGCTCCCGAGCAGCACCCCCGCGACCCCGGCCCGACCCCGGGCCCCGACGACCAGCAGGTCGGCCCCGCGCGCCTTGGCGCAGCGCTCGAGCTCCTGGGCGGCGGGACCGACCAGCACCACGGGGTCGAAGGCCACGCCGGCGTCGGTGAGCGGGCGCGACCACCGCCCGGCGAGGTCCTCGGCCGCCCCGTCCGGGACCCGCTGCTCCAGGCGCATCTCGACGTCGAAGGGCTCGAGCTCGAAGCAGGCGGCGACGACCACCTCGGCCCCGGTGGCGGCGGCGAGGGCCGCCGTCCAGGCCACGGCCACCCCGGCGCCGTCCGAGCCGTCGGTGCCGACCACGATTCGCTGCATCCGATCCTCCCCGGTGGGAACTGCTCCCCCGTTCATCGGCCCACGGGCAAGGTAGCCAAGCTGCGCCTCGACCGGACGAGCGCACCACCTGTGCGGCGGATCGGGACCAAGGTCCCTGGCGCACCGGAGCGCCGTCTGGCCAGCTGGGAGCCCCGTAGCGAACGAACCGAGCGACGATGCACTCGACGGGCTCCCCGTGCACCCGAGGCCTGGGCCGGTGACGCACATCCTCGTCCCCTGCCCCACCCCGGGGTGCGACGGCAAGGCGAAGGTCGCCTCCTCCGGACGGCGCGGGGTCGCCCACGGCCGCTGCCCCGGATGCGGGGTGCACTACGACCTCTCGGGCGGCCACCTGACCGAGCGCGATCGCCGCCGGCGGCACCCGCCCCGCCGAACGACCTCGGCCGGACCGGGCGACTCGCCAGTTGAAGCGCGCAGCGGGCGGCCCAGGACCTTCGCCCCTGGGCCGTGACCGGGACGACGGGCACCATCGGTCCGGTGAGGACGCCGTGACCGCCGTCGGGCTCGACCCCCTCGTCGATCCGCTCGAGCCGGTCCGCGCCGACGATCCGGCCGCCGGGGAGCACCCGTGACCAGCGCCTCCCGGGTCGGGTCGGGCGGCCTCGACGTGCTGGTGGTGGAGAGCCACCGGGGCGCTGGTGCTGACGCCGCCCGCCGCCTGGAGGCCGCCGGGCACCGGGTCCACCGCTGCCACGACGAGGGCTCGCGCGGGTTCCCCTGCGCCGGGTTGACCGACGACGGCTGCCCCATCGACCGGGGGGTCGACGTGGTGCTGCTGACGCGTCGGCGGAACGCCACCCGGCCCACGGTGCTCGAGGCCGGGGTGACCTGCGGGCTGCGCCGCAACGTGCCGCTGGCCACCGACGGGCCGGCGCTGCTCGACCCCTTCGCCCCGTGGGCGGCGGCCCGCTCGGGCGAGGACGTCGTGTCGGCGTGTGAGGAGGCGGTGGAGGCGGCGCGACTCGCCCTCCGCCACCGGGTCGCCGAGCTCTGCCACGAGACCCTCGCCGCCAACGAGCTCGGACCCGACGACGTCGAGGTCCGCACCCGGCGCCAGGGCCGCGGCCTCACCGTGCGCGTCGACCTGCCGGCCGCGCTGGCCCTCCACGACCGCCAGGCGATCAGCACCCGGACCCTCGACGCCATCCGGATGGGCGGTCACCGGTTCGACACCGTCGACGTCATCGTCGAGGAACGCTCGTCGGCTCCGGACCGCGCGGTCGCGCCCCTCCCGCCGAGCAGTGGAGCGGGACACCCGGACGCCTGAGCCGGTCGGCTTCCCCAGCGGCCGACCGGCTCGGGTGACCAACGCGTGAGGCGACGCGGGAGGCCCCCGGCGGGTGGCCGATACGGGGTCGTGCACCGACCGGCGACGTCGGCACCCCGGGCAGAGGAACGGCGGTCGGCCTGCCGGCCGGGTCAGGCCGGGGCGGGGACCGCGCTGTCGTGGTGGCCGAAGACCACCTCGGCGGTGATCGGCCGGGCCAGGTCGGCGAGGTCGGCGGCCAGGTCGATCAGCAGGTCGTCGACGGTGACGGTGCCCACGAACTGACCGTCGCGGACCACGGCCAGCCGCCGCACGCCGTGGGTGCGGAACAGCGCGAAGGCGTCGTGGAGGTCGGCGTCGGCGTCGATGGTCAGCACGGGGGCGCTCATCACCCCGTCGACCCGGGCGTCGGCGTCGAGCCGGCGGGCCAGGCCGCGGCGGACCAGGTCCCGGTCGGTCACGATGCCGATCAGGCCTCCCTGGCCGTCGACCACGGCCAGCGCGCCCACGCCGGCCTGGTCCATGACCGCGGCAGCCGCGGTGATCGTCTGGTCGGGACCGATGGCCACGCCGGAGCGGCGGATGGCGTCGATGGTGCGCATGGTCGGCTCCTTCAGCTCGCGTGCTCGAAGTGCTGCACCCGGGCGTCGGAACCCGGGAAGAAGAGCGTCTGGTGGCCGGTGTCGCCCCAGCGCACGACGTAGGGCGGGTTGCCGCTCGGCCCCCGCACCTCGATCACCTCGCAGTCGCGGTCGGGCTCGCCGACCCGGTGGCCCTTGATGATGATCCGGTCACCCTTGCTCGCCTGCATGGCGCTCCTCCGTTCGTCGGCCGCCATCGTCGGCGCCCGAGCACGAGCAGGCCAGGGACCAAGGTCCCGCTCGTCGCCACGGCCGCGGAGGCATGCCAACCGGACGAGATCGACCGGCCGTGGGGGGTATGGGGCTTTCGGCACTGCCGCGACGGGCCGGCGTGGTCGACCATGGCGGGGACGCACCGCACGGGTGCCGACCAGGGGGCCGCCCCGGCCCCCGTCGACGAGGAGGAACCTGGTGGTCGAAGATCCGACGGGAGCCGCGGCCCGCATCGTGGTGGGCGTCGACGACTCGGAGGGGGCCCGCCTGGCCCTGCGCTGGGCGGCCGACGAAGCCCAGCGGCGCGGCGCGCGGCTGCAGGCGGTGAACGTGTGGTCGCCGCCGTGGACCATCGGGTTCGACGCCCGGTGGGCCGAGGACCGCCGCTGGTTCGCCGACCAGGCCAGGGCGGTGGCCGAGAAGCTGGTCGCCGAGCTCGACGGGCCGCCGGTCGACCTGTCGTGCGTCGAGCTCGAGGCCGACGGCCCGGCCTTCGGGCTGCTCGACGTCGCCGCGGGGGCCGACCTGCTCGTGGTGGGCACCAGGGGGCGGGGCGGGTTCGCCGGGTTGCTGCTCGGCAGCGTGGCCGCGCAGTGCACCCGGCACGCCCCGTGCCCCGTGGTCGTGGTGCCGCCCGCCGGGGAGGCACCGAGCCGGGAAGTCGTCGAGGGAGGAACCACGCCATGAGCCAGCAGGAGACGAGCACGCCGCCGCCCGAGCAGCCACCGCCGGTGGTGGTGCAGGCCCGCATCGACGATCCGCGACGGTGGTCGTGGCTCTACAAGTGGTTCCTCGCCCTCCCCCACGTCATCGTGCTGGTCCTCCTGTGGCTGGTGCTGGTGGTGCTGACCGTCGTCGCCTGGTTCGCCATCGTGATCACCGGTCGCTACCCCCGCAGCCTCTTCGACTTCAACCTGGGCGTGATGCGCTGGACGTGGCGCGTCCAGCTCTACGCCTTCACCCTGTCCACGGACCGCTACCCGCCCTTCACCCTCGGCGTGGTACCGGACTTCCCCGGCCAGCTCGACATCGCCTACCCCGAGGAGCTGTCACGGGGTCTGGTCTGGGTGAAGTCATGGCTCCTCGCCATCCCCCACCTGGTGCTGCTGGGCATCTTCAGCGGCGGGGCCCAGACGGGCGGCGGCCTGATCGGCGTGCTGTCCCTGATCGCCGGGGTCACCATCGCCGTCCGCCGGCGGTACCCCGAGTCGATCTTCGACCTGGTGATGGGGCTGCACCGGTGGAGCTGGCGGGTCATCGCCTACGTCGCCCTCATGCGCGACGAGTACCCGCCGTTCCGCCTCGACCAGGGCCCGGACGAGCCCCCGGGCGGCGCCTCGGCCGGCGTGGTCGACCGGCCCATCCTGCCGGCCGCCGCCTGACCGGTCCTGCCGCCTGAGACCGGACCCGCCGGGCGGGGCGGGTCCGTCGACCGACCGGCCCGGCGGACGTCAGGCCGAGCGGTCGAGCGAGAGCGTGCGCTCGTCCTCCTGGGCGAAGTGCAGGCAGAGCACCGCGTGCAGCCCGTAGGCCAGGCGGCGCGCCTCGAGCAGCAGGTCGTGGTCGGGGTGGTCCGGGTCGAGCTGGTCGACCAGCAGCCCGAGGCGGCGGACCAGGTGGCGGATCTCCAGGTGGCCGCGGCTCATGGGGGCGGTCGGGTCGTCACCGCCGATGGCCCGGGCGTACACCGGGTACAGCTCGGCCTCGTCGGCCTCCTCGTGGGGCAGGACCTCCTCGACCAGGAAGCGGTGGGCGTCGCGGACCGCCTGCACCGCCCGGTCGTCGGGGGCCTCGCCCACCAGGTCGGCGGCGGTCCGCACCTGCTCCAGCCTCGGTCGCAGCTGCTCGTGGGCCCGCTCGAACTCCCGCAGCACCTCGGCGTCATCCTCGCTCAGGCGACGCCGGCCCTCCCCGCCGCCGGCGACCCGAAGGGCGTTGACGATGACGACGGCGTCGATGCCCTCCTGCAGCAGCGCCCCCCAGGTCGGCGGCAGCCAGCCCAGGGCGGCGACGGCCATGGCCACGCCCGACATGGCCAGACCGGCGACGACGCTCTGCAGGGCGATCCCCCGGGCGCGCCGGGCGACCCGCACCCCGTCGACCAGCCGATCGAGACGCGGGGTGAGCAGCACCACGTCGGCCACCTCGGCCGCGGCGCCCACCCCGTTGGCGCCCACCGCCACACCGACGTCCGCGATGGCGAGCGCCGGCGCGTCGTTGATCCCGTCACCCACCATCACGCACGGACCGGTCTCCTGCTCGGCCCGGACCACCTCGGCCTTCTCGGCCGGGCTCCGCTCGGCGAACACCTCGTCGGCGCCGATGACCGCCCCCACCGTCCCGGCCACGTCCGCCCGGTCCCCGGAGAGCATCACGACGCGGCGGATGCCCTCCCCGTGCAGCCCGCGGATGGCGCTGGCGGCGTCGCCCCGGATGGCGTCGTCGAGCCGGATCAACCCCGTCGCCCGGCCGTCCACCTCGACCTCGACGAGCAGGGCGCCGTCGAGCTCGGCGCGACGCCGCGTCGCCCACGACCAGCTCCCCGGGGCGTCCCGGGCCGCCTCCTGGCTCGCAGCCTGGTCCGCGGCGTCCGGCGGGGCGTCCCTGCTGGCGATCCCCGAGCCGATGCGCACCTGGTGGCCGTCGACCCGGCCGCTCGTCCCCCGGCCCGCCTCCTCGACGAAGCCCTCGGGCAGCTCGAGCGGCAGGTCCCGGCGACCGGCGGCGCGGACCAGCGAGGCCGCCACCACGTGGGCCGACGGCAGGGACACCGACGCCGCCAGCCGCAGCACCTCGTCCTCCCCTCCGGGGCGCGCGGCGCGCACCTCGGCGACGGTGGGACGGCCCGCGGTGAGCGTGCCGGTCTTGTCGAAGAGCAGCACGTGGCTGAGGGCCAGCCGCTCGAGGGCGGCGCCGTCCTTCACCAGCACGCCGAGCCCGGCCGCCCGGGAGAGCCCCGACACGATGGCGACGGGCGCCGCGAGGATCAGCGGGCACGGGGTGGCGACCACCAGGACGGCCACCCCGCGGACCAGGCTGCCCGACAGGAGGGCGGCCAGGGCCGAACCGGCCACCGCGACCGCCAGGAACACGAGGGCGTACCGGTCCGCCACCCGCACGAAGGGCGCGTCCGAGGCCTCGGCGTCGGCGACCAGGGCGACGATCCCGGCGTAGGTGCTGTCGGCGACCGTGGCGGTGGCCTGCAGGGCGAAGGCGTCACCGGCGTTGGACGCCCCGCTGCGGACGAGGTCGCCCTCCGGGTGCTCGACCAGCACCGACTCACCGGTGATGGCCGACTCGTCGAGCACCGCCGGTTCGTCGCCGACGAGCCCGTCCACCGGCACCACCTCGCCGGACCGGACGAGCAGCCGGTCGCCCGGCGCGACCAGCTCGGGCTCGACGTCCTCGATCCCGCCGGCCACCAGCCGGTGCAGGGTTCGGGGTGCCCGCTCCACCAGGGCGGCCACCGCCGAGCGGGCCCGCCGAGCCGCCCACGCCTCCAGCACGCGACCGCTGGCGAGCATGAGCGCGATCAGGTTGCCGGCCAGCGGCTGACCGACCAGCAGGGTGCCGGCCAGCGCCAGCACCGCCACCACGTCGACCCCCACCCGCCCCTGCCGGGCGGTCTGCACCACCCACCACACCGAGGCGACCAGGCCGGCCCCCGCGGCGACCGCCCAGGTCGCGCCCGCCGCGTCGGGTCGGCCGCTCAGGTGGAGCAGCCCACCGACCACCAGCGCCAGCCCGGCGACGCCGAGCAGCGCCGCCTCGCCGCCGGCCCCGCCGGCCCGGATCCTCCGGGCGAGGCCCCGTGCGCCCTGGGGGAGATCCATCACCGGTTCCGGGGGGGGTCGGCCGACGGATCCGCGGGCGGCCTCTACCGGCTCGCCGGCTCTACCGGCTCGCCGGCTCGACCGGGGCGAGGGAGTGCGTGAGGTGCACCCGCGCCGATCGGTGGAGGCGGTGGAACCTCGACACCGGGCCGAGGAACATCAGGGGGCACGCCCCGGGGACGACCTCGACGCCCGCCTCCCGGCAGCGCTCGACAGCCTCGTCGGAGACCGCGCCGGGTCCGCCGAGACCCTGGAACAACCAGATGCGGGGGATGCCGAGGGCGAGGCACTCCTCGACGACCTGGGTCGCGCGCTCGCGGTGCACGACGACCATCACCCCGTCGAGGGAGACGGGGACCGAGGCCACGTCCGGGTGGCACCGGCAGCCGTCGATCTCCTGGGCGTTCGGGTTGACCGGGACGGCGTCGATCCCGTGGGCGCGCAGCTCGGCGAACACGGTGTGCCCGAAGTTGCGAGGGTCGGGCGATGCCCCGACCACGGCGATGCGGCCGCACTCCAGGAAGCGCAGCGCGGCGGACTCGTCGACCACGGGACGGGACATGGCCCGATCCTGCGCCCCCGCCCCGGTGCCCGGGAAGGGCCGATGGTCACAGCGCCGGCCGGGCGGGGCGCCGAGGTCAGACCGGGGGGACGACGACGATCACCAGGTCCGTGGCCCGGTGCACCAGCTGCATGGTCACGCCCCCGATGCGGGGGTGCAGCGGCTGGTGGCCCATCCGGGTCCCGATCACGATCACCGACGCGTCGAGGTCGTGGGCGACCTCGGCCAGGGCGGGGGCCACGTGCTCGCTGGTCCGCTGCTCCACGTCGGCCTTCACCCCCCACTCGGCGAGGGCGGCGGTCCACGGGCCCCGCAGCATGACCGCGGGGTTGCGGGGATCGGTCTCGGGGAAGGCGTCGGGCTCGAGCATCGAGACGTGGACGGCGGTCACCGGGACCCGCAGCTCGGCGGCGACCGGCGCCAGCCAGGCGGTGGCCGCCTCCGCCCCCTGGGAGGCGTCGGACCCGAGCACGATCCGGACCGGGAGCCGCGGGTCGGCCTCGCCCGGGACGACGGCGAGGGGGCGATCGGTGTGGTGGGCCAGGTGGTCGGCGACGCTGCCGAGCATCAGCCCGGCGAAGCCGCCTCGACCGCGCGAGCCGACGACGACCAGGTCGATGTCGTGGTCCTCGGCGTGCTCGCGGAGGGCGTCGGCCGCGGGGCCGACCAGGACGACGGTCTCGAACGGCACGCCGGCGGCGGCCAGCGGGTCGGCCCACCGACCCGCCACCGCCTCGGCGACGCCCTCGGGCGAGTCGACCAGGTGCCCGTCGAGGTCGAAGGGCTCGAGCTCGAAGGCCGAGGCCAGCACCACCTCGGCCCCGAGGCCGACCGCCAGGTGAGCGGCCCAGCGCACGGCGACGGTGGCGCCGGGTGAACCATCGGTTCCGACGAGGATGCGCACGAGCTCTCCTGATCACGATCTCGGTGTGCCCGTGAGCATCGGGAGCCCCCGCGCCACCCGGAAGGGTCGGAAGACCCAACCGGTTCTTCGGCGGCGGGCGGGGAGGACGTTGGACCCTGGCGCCGGACGCCGGGCGCGCCCGACGGTGGCCCCATGAGCATCGCTCCCACGCCCGAGGCCCGACCCGTCGTGGTCGGGGTGGACGGGTCGGCGGCCTCGATGGTCGCCGCCCGCTGGGCCGCCCAGGAGGCGGCGGCCCGCGACGCCCCGCTCCGGGTCGTGCACGTCTGGAGCCCGCCCGTCGCCGTCTGGCCGAGCCCCATCGGCGTGACCATCGATCCCGAGAGCGTCCGCGCCGGGGCGCTCGAGGTGGCCGAGCAGGCCGCCACCGAGGCCCGACGCGCCGCCGGACGGGCGGGCGGGCGCGTCGAGGCCCTGGCCGTGCAGGGCACGACGGTGCCGACCCTGCTCGAGGTGGCCCGCGACGGCGACCTGCTGGTCGTCGGCGGTCGGGGGCGGGGCGGCTTCGGCAGCCTCCTCCTCGGGTCGGTGGCGTCGAGCTGCGCCCACCACGCCACCGTGCCGGTCGCCGCCGTGCGAGCCCCGGCACCACCCGGCAGCGGCGAGGTGGTCGTCGGCGTCGACGACTCGGAGAACGCCCGCACCGCCCTGCGGTGGGCGATGGCCGAGGCCGAGCGGACGGACCGGCAGCTCGTCGTGGTCCACGGCTGGGAGACGCCGGTGGCGGTGCCGCCGGGCGGGATGGCCTACGGCCCGCTCGCCGACGAGGACTTCCAGCGCATCGGCGGGGCGGTCATCGACGCGGTCGTCGCCGACGCCTCCGCCGGGCGGCCCGAGGTGCCGCGCGTCCGACGCCTCGCCGTCCCCGCCACCGCCCCCGAGGCCCTGATCGCGGCTGCCGAGGGCGCCGCCATGCTGGTCGTCGGCAGCCGGGGCCGGGGCGGGTTCGCCGGGCTGCTGCTGGGATCGGTCAGCCAGCAGTGCCTGCACCACGCCCCCTGCCCGGTGGTGGTCGTCCCGCCGCCGGACCGGGCCCGCACCGACGCGCCGGGCCTCGCGGGGGCGACGGACGTGCCGACCCGCTCCTGACCGCCGCCCGGCGGTGACCTTGGACCCTTCCGATCGGGGCGCCGGCGGCGCCACGGTGGGTCATGGCCTCCGAGCTGACCCACCCCGCCCCCGCCGACGTGCCGTCCTCCACCGGTGCCGTGCGCTGGTTCGAGGACCTCGGCTCGGCCGACGCGCCGGCGGTGGGGGGCAAGGCCGCCAACCTCGGCGTGCTGGCGCGGGGCGGGTTCCCGGTGCCACCCGGCTTCGCCCTCCCCGCCTCCACCTACCTCGACGCGGTCGAGCAGGCCGGCATCCGCGACCGGTTGGCCGACGAGGGACCGGGCGACCCGGCCGCCGCCCGCGAGCTGATCACCCGGGCCGGCCTGCCCGACGAGCTGCGCGACGAGGTCGTCGAGGCGTACCACGCCCTCGGGCCACGCGTGGCGGTGGCCGTGCGCTCCTCGGCCCCCGCCGAGGACGCGGCGGACAACTCCTTCGCCGGCGTCCACGAGAGCATCATCGACGTGACCGGCGACGACGAGCTGATCGATGCCGTCGTGGCCTGCTGGACCTCGCTCTGGACCGATCGGGCCATCGCCTACCGCGCCGAGCGGGGCTACGAGGACGAGCCGACCCTGGCGGTGGTGGTGCAGGCCATGGTCGCCGCCGACCGCTCCGGCGTGATGTTCACCGCCGACCCCCGGACGGGGGACCGCCAGCGCCTGGTGGTCGAAGCCGCCTTCGGGCTCGGTGAGGTGCTGGTCGGCGGCCAGGTGGAGCCCGACGTCTACGTGCTCGACAAGACCACCCTCCGTCCGCTCTCGATCCACGGGGGCCACCAGGAGCGGGAGATCCTGGCCGGCCCCCACGGCGAGCGGGAGGTCGACATCGTCGCCGGCGACCAGGGCCGTCGGGTGCTCGACGACGACGAGCTGCGGGCCGTCGGCCAGATCGGCGTGCGCATCGAGGACCTCTACGGACGGCCCCAGGACATCGAGTTCTCGTTCCACGACGACCGCCTGTGGGTGCTGCAGTCGCGCCCCATCACCACCCTGGGAGCGCCGTCCGACCAGGCCGGGGACGGGGACGGCGCGACGGGCTCCGACGCGGCGGCGTCGGGGACCGGCCGCCAGCGGGTGCTCGTCGAGGGCCTCGGCGCCGGACCGGGCGTCGCCACGGGCCGGGCCCGGGTGCTGACCAGCCCGGCCGACAGCGCGTCGCTGCAGGACGGCGAGGTCCTGGTCGCAGCCATGACCGACCCCGACTGGCTGCCGGCCCTGCGCCGCGCCGCTGCGGTCGTGACCGACGGCGGCGGGGTCACCTGCCACGCCGCCATCGTCGGCCGGGAGCTCGGTCGGCCGGTCGTGGTCGCCACCCGCACCGCCACCACCGTGCTGACCGACGGCCAGCTGGTCACCGTGGACGGCAGCCACGGGTTGGTGCTGGAGGGGGCGCCGCCCGCCGAACCCACGACAGCCGGCGCGGTCGCGGCCGCGCCGGCTGTCACCGCGGCGCCGGCGGCGGAGGTGACCGCCACGGAGATCTACGTGAACCTGGCGGTGCCCGACCAGGCCGAGCGGGTCGCCGCCCTTCCGGTGGACGGGGTCGGGCTGCTGCGGGCCGAGTTCCTGGTCGGCGAGGCGCTCGACGGGCGCCACCCGAACCTGGTCGTCCGGGAAGGCCGGCGACAGGAGTACGTCGAGGGGATGGCCGACGGCGTGCGCCGCATCGCCCGGGCCTTCGCCCCCCGGCCGGTCGTGTACCGGGCGCTCGACCTGCGCTCGAACGAGCTGCGGGCGCTGGAGGGCGGCGACGACGAGCCCGAGGAGCGCAACCCGATGATCGGGTACCGGGGGTGCTTCCGCTACGTCCGCGACCCGGACCTGTTCGCCCTCGACCTCGACGTGGTCGCGACCGTCCGCGAGACCGACCCGAACCTGCACCTGATGATCCCGTTCGTGCGGACCCGCTGGGAGCTGGCCGCCTGCCTCGACCTGCTCGACGGCCACCGGCTCGGCAGGGACCGGGGGTTGAAGCGCTGGATCATGGCCGAGGTGCCCTCGGTCGCCTACTGGCTGCCGGCCTACGCCCGGCCTGGGCATCGACGGCGTGTCCATCGGCACCAACGACCTCACCCAGCTCGTCCTCGGCGTCGACCGGGACTCGGAGGTCTGCAGCGACCTGTTCGACCCGCTCGACCCCGCCGTCCTCGACGCGGTCGACCGGATCATCGAGCAGGCTCAGCACGCCGGGCTGACCACCTCGCTCTGCGGCCAGGCCGTGTCCGACCACGCCGAGCTGGCCACCCACCTGGTGGCCGCCGGCATCACCTCGGTCTCGGTGAACCCCGACGTGGCGGTGGCCACCCGGCGGACGGTGGCCAAGGCCGAACGCCGGCTGCTGCTCGACCGGGCCCGCTGATGGACGTTGGACCCTGGCCGACCGGCCGGGCGACGGCGAGGGTGGTCGCATGATCGAGACCGACCCGCGAAGCCTCGAGGCCGCCGCCCTCGACGACGCCGCAGGACCCGGGCGCGCCGAACCGCCGGGACCGGACCTGCCGCTGCACCCCGGGGGCGACCTGGGCTGGCGGATCCGCCTCCGGCGCCGGGCCCTCGGGCTCACGCGCCAGCAGCTCGCCGCCCGGGCCGGGATCTCCGAGGAGTTCCTCGGCTTCCTCGAGGACCACCCGGCGGAGCCCCACGCCAACGCGGTGGTCGCCCTGGCCCGAGCCCTGCGCACCACCCGGGAGGAGCTGCGGGGGGCTCCGACCGCCGGGTCGTCCGGGGGCGTCGACGCCCACCCCGACCGCTAGGCGATCCCGGTGCTGCACGAGGTCGACATCGGCGAGCAGTCCATCGACGCCTACCGGCAGAGCGCGGGGGACGCCGCCGTCGAGCGGGTCCGCGAGCAGGCCCGGCGGGTCGAGGGCCTGCGGGTGCTGCACCTGAGCGCCACCCCCTACGGGGGAGGGGTGGCGGAGATCCTGCGCTCGCAGGTCCCGCTCCTGCGCGACCTGGGGCTGGCCGCCGACTGGCGGCTCATCGCCGGTGACGAGCGCTTCTTCCACGCCACCAAGCGGCTCCACGACGGGCTGCAGGGCAGCGACGGCGAACTGCGCCTCGACCAGCGCGACGCCTACCTGAGCACGAGCCGGGAGAACGCGGAGCAGCTCGACCTCGACTACGACCTGATCGTCGTCCACGACCCGCAGCCGCTGGCCCTGGCCCGGATGGTGGACCACTGCCGAGCCCGCTGGATCTGGCGCTGCCACATCGACACCTCCGAACCGGACCCCGAGACCTGGGCGTTCCTGCGCCCGTTCCTCGACCCCTTCGACGTCGCCGTGTTCACGCTGAGCTCGTTCGTGCCGCCCGACTTCCCGCTGCGGGTCGCCGTCATCCCGCCGGCCATCGACCCCGAGAGCCCGAAGAACCTGCCGCTCGACGACCACCTGGCCCGCCGAGTCCTGGACTGGATCGGGGTCGACCTCGACCGCCCGCTCGTCACCCAGGTCTCGCGCTTCGACCCGTGGAAGGACCCCTTCGGCGTGCTGGCCGCCTACCGCCTCGCCCGCCAGGAGGTGCCGGACCTGCAGCTCGCCCTCGTGGCCTCGATGGCGCTCGACGACCCCGACGCCTGGGAGGTGTACCGCCGCATCCAGAGCGAGGTCCACAGCGACCCGGGCGTCCACCTCTTCACCAACCTGACCGGCGTCGGCAACATCGAGGTCAACGCCTTCCAGGCGCTGTCGGCGGTGACCATCCAGAAGTCGCTGCGGGAGGGGTTCGGGCTCGTCGTCTCCGAGTCGCTCTGGAAGCACACGCCGGTGGTCGCCGGTCGGGCCGGAGGCATCCCGCTGCAGGTGCAGGACGGCGTCGCCGGCTACCTCGTCGACTCGGTCCCCGAGTGCGCCGACCGGCTGGTCGAGCTGCTGCGCGACGGCGAGCTGCGCCGCGAGATGGGCCTCCACGGCCACGAGGTGGTGCGGTCCCGCTTCCTGCTGCCCCGCCTGCTGGAGGACGAGCTCGAGCTGTACGCCTCGCTGGCCGGTACGCCCTCGCCGCCCTGCGACCCCCCGCCCGCTCCCGGTCCCGGCGACACCGGTCGCCACGACGAGCCCGGCGACACCGGTCGCCACGACGAGGAGGTCCCGACCGATGCATGAGCTGCGCCACGACCCCCTCCGGCGGGGATGGGTCGTCGTCGCCTCGGAGCGGGCCCAGCGCTCGGTCGACCGCGCCGGCGCCCCCTGCCCCTTCTGCCCGGGCAACGAGTCGGAGACGCCGATGCCGACGGCGACGGTGCCCGGCCCGGAGGGCTGGCGGCTCCGGGCCTTCCCGAACCGCTTCCCGCTCGTCCACGACCCCGCCAGCGGTCCGCTCCCGACCGCCTCGGCCGAGGCGGTGGCCACCGGCACCCACGAGGTGGTGGTGCTGAGCCGCCGCCACGACGCCGCCATCGCCGACTTCACCGACGACGAGGCGATCGAGGCGCTGCGGTTCCTGCGGTCCCGCGTCCGGGCCCTCGAGCGGCACCACCGCTACGTGATCACCTTCGTCAACCACGGCGCCGGTGCGGGCGCGTCCCGGACCCACCCCCACGCCCAGGTCGTCGGCCTCGACGTCCCCTTCCCGGTCACCGCCGTCGAGGGCGAGGGCCTGCGCCGGGCCAACCCGTGCCCGCTGTGCTGGCACGGACGCCGGCAGGAGGACCTGATCGTCGCCCGCAGGGGCGGCGCCACCACCTGGTGCCCGAGCTGGTCGTCGGCGCCCTACGAGCTGCTGGTGGCGCCCGACGACCACCGCCCGAGGCTCAGCGACCGCGAGTCCGAGCTCGGCCCGATGGCGGTGCTGCTGCGCGACAGCCTGGTCGCCCTCCGCGAGGCGGCCGACGACCCCGACTACGTCGTCGTCGCCCACTCCGCCCCCGACGCCAGCGACGCGTTCCACTGGCACCTGCACATCTGGCCGAGGCTGCAGGTGCTCGGGGGGTTCGAGCTCGGCACCGGCCTCGGCGTCTCCACCCTCCCGCCGGAGATCGCCGCCATGCGGCTCCGGGCGGGGCTGCGCGAGGCCGACCTGGCCCACTCCCGCTGAGGGCTGACCGGCCGGACGGACGGACGACCGGCGGGTGCCGCCGCCGGACGCTCGCCGGGCTCAGGTGAAGATGATCTCGCCGCCGGCGGCCATGGCGTAGAACTCGCCGACGGTGATGATCCGCTCGACCTGGGGGATGAGGTCGTCCTTGTCCAGGCCGAACAGGTCGACCGACGCCTGGCACCCGTAGAGGCCTGCGCCGGTGTCGGCGATCATCTCGACGAACTCCGGGATGGACGGGATGTCGAGCTCGTCCATCTTGTGCTGCAGGTAGTGGGTCATCACCGACGACATGCCCGGCAAGCCGCCGACCGCGGTGGCCAGGTGCAGGCCCGGGTTGCCCACGGTGGCCAGCTTGATGTGGTCGTGCCGGGCGCGGTGCACCACGTCGAGCCCGAAGAAGGTGAAGAACAGGTTGGCGTCGATGCCCTCGGCCCGGGCGCCGTTGGCCATGATCAGCGCCGGGTAGACGCCTTCCAGCGAGCCCTTCGACACGATGATCGACACCTTGTCGATGGCGGGCGGGCTGATGGTGGGCGAGGTGCCGCCGGCTTCGGCGGGGGCGGGGTCGGTCACGGGGTTCTCCTCGGGTGGGGCGGCGGGTTCAGATGCAGCCGCGTGGCTTGGGGATGCCGGCGATGCGGGCGGCGACCTTGGCGGGGCCCTTCGGGAACAGCTGGTAGAGCCGCTTGATCGACACCCCCGAGGTCCGGCCGAGCACCCGGACGGTCGGGCCGGTGCCGGTGTCGGCCCACTGCCGCCGCATGAAGCGGATGACCTGCCAGTGCTCGTCGGACAGGTCGTCGATGCCCTCGCGCCGGGCCAGATCGGGGACCATGGCCTCGTCCCAGGCGGTCGGGTCGACGAAGAAGCCCTCGCCGTCGACGTCGACGGTCGTGTCCCCCACGGTGGTGGTGGCCATGTCAGCTCTCCTCTGCGCCGGCTGCGGCCGGCTCCTTGCCGGCCTGCGGCATGTTCGGGTGGATGCCGGGCAGGTCCCGGCCGGGCAGCAGGCTGTGCCAGTAGACGCCCTGGAACAGCAGCTTCCCGAGGTGGTTCAGCCGCGACTCGGCCAGCAGCGGCAGGCCGACCCGGCCGGGGAAGTGACCCGGCAGCGGCTCGGTCTCGTAGTTGAAGTCGACCAGCAGCGCCTTGTGGAACCCGGTCTCGATGAAGCAGTTGGCGTGGCCGTCGAAGCCCGGCACCGGCGGCTGGCCGGCCAGGTGGCGGGTCACGTTCTCGGCCACCGTCTCACCCTCGAAGTGGGTGACCGAGCCGGCCTTGGAGGCGGGCACGCCGGCGGCGTCGCCGATGACGAACACGTCGGGCGAGGCGGTCGACTGGAGCGTGTGCTCGTCCGCCGCCACGAACCCGAGCTCGTCGCCCAGCCCCGGCGAGCGGGCCACGTACGGGGCGCCGTTGTGCAGCGGCACGACCACCGCCAGGTCGAAGCCGACCTCGCGGTCGTCGTAGCCGATCAGCCGGCCCCCGGTCCCGTCGACCTCGCCGGTGTTGAACTCGGTCACGGTGCGGATGCCCTTGTCGGCCAGCAGGCGCCCGAGGTGCTCGGACGCCACCGGCTTGGTGAAGGCGCCGTCGAGGGGCGTGACGTAGGTGAGCTCGACGTCGTCGCGCACCCCCCGCTCGCGCAGGTACCAGTCGGCCAGGAAGCAGAACTCGAGCGGGGCGACCGGGCACTTGATCGGCATGTCGACCACGTTCACCACCAGGCGACCGTGGTCGAAGCGGGCCAGCGCCGCCCCCAGGGCGGCCGCGCCCTCCGGCGTGTAGAAGGTGAAGGCCTTCTCCATCCACCCCGGACCGGTCAGGCCCGCGGTCTCCTCCGGGGCCAGCACCGCCCCGCTGGCCACCACCAGCACGTCGTAGGAGAGCGACGCGCCGTCCTCGAGCACCACGGTCCGCTCGCCCAGATCGACGTGGTCGACGGCCTGCTCCTCGAAGGCGATGCCCTTGTGGAGCTGGCGCCCCCGGGGGCGGACCAGGTCCTCGACGTCGGCCAGCCCGAAGGGCACGAAGAGCAGCCCGGGCTGGTACACGTGGCGGTCGTCGCGGTCGACCACGACGATCTCGAGGTCGACGTGGGGGTGCCGTCGGCGCAGCCGGTTGGCGACGATGGTGCCGCCGGTGCCGCCGCCCAGGATCACGACCCGTCGCTCACCGTGGGAGCCGATCATCGGGCGGTCCGGTGGAGCGCGACCTTCAGGGCGCCGGTGTCGGCGGCGTCGGCGAAGGTGTCGTAGGCCAGCTCGGCCTCGTCGAGTCCGAAGCGGTGGGTGATGAAGGTGTCGGCGTCGAGCTGGTGGTCGGCCATCAGGCGCAGCAGGGTCGGCGTCGACCAGGTGTCGACCAGGCCGGTGGTGATGGTGACGTCCTTGATCCACAGCTGCTCCAGGTGCAGCGTGGCCGGAGCGCCGTGGACGCCGATGTTGGCGACGTGACCACCCGGACGGACCAGCGAGACGGTCAGCTCGAAGGTGGCCGGGGTGCCGACGGCCTCGATGGCGACGTCGGCACCCAGGCCCTCGGTGACCGCCCGGACGAGCGCGAGGGGATCCTCGGCGTCGGGATCGACGACGAGGTCCGCGCCCAGCTTGAGCGCCAGCTCCCGCCGGCTGGCCGCGGGATCGACCACCACCACGTGGCTCGGCGAGTAGAGGCGGGCGGCCAGGACGGCGGCCAGCCCGATTGGGCCGGCGCCCACCACCGCGACCACGTCGCCGGGCTCGACGCAGCCGTTGCGCACGCCGACCTCGAAGGAGGTGGGCAGGATGTCGGCGAGCAGCAGGGCGTGCTCGTCGGACAGGTCCGAGGGCAGGACGTAGGTGGACGTGTCGGCGAACGGCACCCGGGCCCGCTCGGCCTGCACCCCGTCGATGGTGTGGCCGAGGATCCAGCCGCCGCCGCCGAGGCACTGGCCGTAGCGGCCCTCCCGGCAGAACCGGCACACGCCGCAGGAGCTGATGCAGGACACCAGCACCCGGTCGCCGACCGAGCGGTTGCGAACGCCGGACCCGACCGCCTCGATGGTGCCGACCGCCTCGTGACCGAGCACCGTGCCGGCCGGCACCTCGGGGACGTCGCCGTTCAGGATGTGCAGGTCGGTGCCGCAGATGGTGGCGGCGTCGATGCGCACGATCGCATCGCGATCGTCGCGGAGCTCGGGGTCGGGGACGTCCTCCCAGGCCTTGTCGCCGGGCCCGTGGTAGATCATGGCCTTCATCGTTGGTCCTCGGTTCGGTGGGGGTGGCGTGGCGGCGCCGGGCTCGGCGCCGGATCGGTTCGGCGGTTCAGGTGGGCAGCGGCTCGTAGACGACCATCGTCCGGCGGCCCCAGACCTCGTCGAGGGGGATCTCGACCCAGGCGGTCTTGGGCGCCCGGGCCCAGGGGAAGACGCCCGACCTCGACAGCCGGTCGATCTCGTCGGGGTCGGTGACCGGCGCGGCGCGGCCCCGCACCAGCACATCCCACCCGGTGCGGGCCTCCTCGTCGAAGCCGTCGACCTCGAAGGCGACCTCCTGGCCCTGCAGGGCGGCGTCGAGCTTCGCCCCGGGCGAGGTGCGCAGCACGATGCGCTGGCCGTCGACCAGGTGGTTGACGGGCACGACGGTGACCCGGCCCTCGTCGAGGAAGCCCAGCCGCCCGACGCGGGCGCCGCGGAGCAGCTCGATGGCCGGGAGCCGGCGGATGACCTCCAGGTGGGTCCGCTCGTCGACGAGCGACGGGTAGCCGTCGGGGCGGTCGTCGGTGCCGTCTGCCATGCCGACAGCCTGCGGCCGGTGGGGCGCGCCCGGAAGGGTCGGAGGTCCCGATCGGGGCCCGGTACCACGGACCGATCGTCCGGCCCGGACCGGCGTGGCCGGGGTCCTTCGCCCCTACCCGGCCGGCGGGGCGCCCGTCACGATCGATCCGATGGCCGCCGGCACCCGCAACCCTCGATCTGACGGGCGCGCCCCGACCTGGCCCGCGGTCGCGCCGCCCGACGCCGGTGGCGACGTCCGGGAGACCCACAGCGGCCTGGTGGTGTTCGCCGGCGACCGGGCCTACAAGTTCAAGAAGGCCGTCTCGCTCGGCTTCCTCGACTTCTCGAGCGAGGCGGCGCGGGCGGCGGCGTGCCGGGCCGAGGTCGACCTCAACCGCCGCCTCGCGCCCGACGTCTACCTCGGGGTCGCGTCGCTGCGGGACGAGGACGGCGCCCCCTTCGACCACGCCGTGGTCATGCGTCGGCTCCCCGCCGACCGCAGCCTGCAGCGGTGCCTCGAGCGGGGAGACGGGGTCGACGAGGACCTGTGGCAGGTCGCCCACCAGGTCGCCACCCTCCACGCCGCCAGCCGCCCGGCCGGGGCCCGCACGCAGCTGGCCTCGGCCGACTGGATGCGCCGGCTCTGGGACGACGCCTTCGCCGTGCTCCGAGAGGTGCCCTCGATCGACCCGGTCCTGCTCTCGACGCTCGAGCGCAACGTGGACCGCTACCTCGACGGCCGGCACCAGCTCTTCGACGAGCGGTGCGACCGGGGCCGGGTGGTCGACGGCCACGGCGACCTCCAGTGCGCGGACGTCTACCTGCTGCCGGACGGCCCCCGGATCCTCGACTGCATCGAGTTCGACGAGTCGCTGCGGTGGGGGGACGGGATGCTCGACGCCGCCTTCCTGGCCATGGACCTCGAGCGCCTCGGGCAACCCGACCTGGCCCGCACCTTCCTCGACCACTACGAGGAGCTGACCGGAGACAGCTGGCCGAACAGCCTGGTCCACCACCACATCGCCTACCGGGCGGCGGTCCGGGCCAAGGTGGCGGTGGTCCGGTCGGCCCAGGCCGGCGGCCCGGCGACGGCGGTGCGCCCCTACCTCGACATCGCCGCGCGGCGCATGGAGCTGGCCCAGGTGCGGCTGACGCTGGTTGGTGGTCTGCCCGGCACGGGCAAGACGACCCTCGCCACCAGCCTGGGGGAGAGCACCGGGGCGGTGGTGCTGAGCTCCGACGAGGCCCGCGCCGACGTGGCCGGCGAGCCCGAGGGGCCGTCGGACCCCGACACCGGTCGGTACCGGCCCGAGCTGCGCCGCGCCGTGTACGACCGGCTGCTGAGCGAGGCCGAGGCCCTGCTGTCGCTCGGGGAGGGCGTGGTGATCGACGCCTCGTGGGCCGACGCCGGCGAGCGCGACCGCGCCCGGGAGGTGGCCACGAGGACGAAGAGCCTGCTGAGCGAGGTGCAGTGCAGCGCACCGCCCGTGGTGGCGGCCCAGCGCATCGGCCGCCGGCTCGCCGGGGGCCGCAGCCGCTCCGAGGCCACCGCGGAGGTGGCGCGCGTCATGGCCCAGCGGTTCGATCCGTGGCCCGAGGCGACAGAGGCCTGAACCAGGCGGCCCCGAGCACCGGCCTCAGTCGATCGCCTCGACGGGGGGCATCAGACGGCTGAGCGGCACCTGCCACCACAGCCGCGACCCGCTCGGGTGCTGGGCCTCGAACGACATCGAGCCGCCGAGCAGGGTGGCGCGCGAGGCCAGGTTCTCCAGGCCCCGTCCTGCCACCCGATCGGGTCCGGGGCCGCTCCCGTCGTCGCTGACCTCGACCCGCAGCACCTCGTGGTCGACGGTCACGGTGATCTGGGCGGCGCTCGCCCCCGCGTGGCGGGCGATGTTGGCCAGGCCCTCGCGGACGACGGCCTCGACGTGCTGGATGGTGTCGACCGGGACGATGGTGTCGACGGGGCCGTCGAAGGACACCGTCGGCACGAAGCCGAGCGTCGCCGCCAGCTCGGTCGCCACGCCGAGCACCGCGTGGCGCAGCCCCCGGCTGCTCTCCTCGTCGGGCTCGGCGTGCTCCAGCTCGAAGATGGCCGAGCGGATCTGGCGCACCGTCATGTCGAGGTCGCCGATGGTGCGTTCGATCTGGGCGACGACCTCGGCCCTCTGGGCCAGCTTGGCGACCCCCTGCAGCTCGAGGCCGGTGGCGAACAGGCGCTGGATCACGGTGTCGTGCAGCTCCCGGGCGATGCGCTCGCGCTCGGCCAGCAGGTCGAGCTCGCGCACCCGGTTGTGCAGCTCGGCGTTCTCGATGGCCATGGCCGCGGCCGCCGCCAGACCCATGGCCAGCTCCTCGTCGGACTCGCTGAACTCGCCCCCGTCGATCTTCTCGGTCAGGTAGAGGTTGCCGAACGGCTCGCCCCGCACGGAGATCGGTACGCCGAGGAAGGTGGTCATGGGCGGGTGGCCGGGCGGGAAGCCGAAGCTGTCGGGGTGGCGGCTGAGGTCGGACAGCCGTATCGGGCGGGGGTCGACGATGAGCAGCCCGAGGATGCCGTGGCCCTCCGGCAGGGCGCCGATGCGGGCGATCTGCTCGTCGTCCATCCCCACGGTCACGAAGCGGGCGAGCTGCTCGCGCCGCTCGTCGAGCACCCCCAGCGCCCCGTACCGGGCGCCGACCAGGCCGCAGGCGGTGCGCGCGATGCGCAGGAGCACCTCGTCGAGCTCGAGCCCGGAGCCGATCTGCACGAAGGCGTCGAGCAGCCGGCGCATCTGCGCCACGCTGGCCACCGGCAGGTGACGCGAGGCCGTCGGCCGAAGCCGTGGCTCAGCCATCCGCCCCTCAGGACTGCCGGTCGGCCAGGCGGGCGGCGTACACCGCCGCCTCGGTGCGGTGCTTCATGCCCAGCTTCATCAACAGGTTCGAGACGTAGTTCTTCACCGTCTTCTCGGCCAGGTACAGGGCGTCGGCGATCTCGCGGTTGGTCATCCCCTCGGCCAGCAGGTCGAGGATGCGCCGCTCCTGCGGCGTGAGGGAGGCCAGCTGACGGTCCTCCTGGGTCCGGGCCCGCATGCGGGCCACGGCGCGGGCCGCCACGTCGGGCTCGATCAGCGACCCGCCCGTCGCCACCTGCCGGATGCCGGTGAGCAGCTCGCCACCGCGCACCTGCTTCAGCACGAAGCCGGCGGCGCCGGCCAGCACGCTGCCGAGCAGCGCGTCGTCGTCGGCGTAGGAGGTGAGCATCAGGCAGGCCACCCGGGGGTGGGCCGAGCGGATGTCGCGGCAGACCTCGATGCCGGAGCCGTCCTGGAGGCGCACGTCGAGCACCGCCACGTCGGGCCGCACCCGCTCGATGACCTCCAGCGCGGCGTCGGCGGTTCCGGCCTCGCCCACCACCTCGAGGTCGGGCTCCTCGTTGATCAGGTCGCGCACGCCCCGCCGCACGATCTCATGGTCGTCGAGGAGGAAGACGCCGATCACCTCGTCATTCTGCCCCTCGGCGGCTCGCCGTGGCGCCGGGACCGCCTCGTCCGGCCGCGCCGCGGCCGGACCGCCCTCCCCCTCCGCGGCTGATCCGACCTCCCGCTCCGCGGCCAAGCTGCTCAGCCGCCGGCGGGGATGCTGCGCCCGCCGATCTCGTCGGGCCGGATGCGCACCCACTCCCGCCGCTCGATCCCGGTGGCCCACGGCTCCAGGCCGAGGCCGTCGAGGTGGGCCAGCTCGTCGGGGTCGAGCACCGTGTCGGCCACGCCCTTGACGAGCACGCTCCACCCGACCTCGGCGACCGCGTCCCACCCGTCGACCTCGAAGGCCACCGGCCGGTTCATGATGGCCGCCGACAGCTTGGCGCCCGAGTCGGTGCGGAAGACGACGGCGTGGCCGTCCACCCGGTGCGTCACCGGCAGCACGGTCGGGTGCCCGTCCTCCACGAAGGCGACCCGGCCCACCGGGGCGCCGGCGAGCAGCGCCCAGCAGGTGTCGGAGTCGAGGACCTCGAGGCCCTGGCGGTCGAGGGTGGGCGGATCGTGGGTCACCATGGCTGGAGCGTCGTGCGACGGCGGCGACGACGACAGGGCCGTTGGTCCCGACAACCGACAACCGACAACCGACAACCGACGGCCAGGGGGGCGTCGGTGCCGGTGGCCTCGACCGCGGTGCCGATCGCCGGTCCCCGACGACGGTGGGCCGGGACCCGTGCGGCGAGCCGTCAGCCGGTCGTCATGCCCCCGTCGACGACCAGCACCTGGCCGGTCATGAAGCTCGAGGCGTCGCTGGCCAGGAACAGCACCGGCGGCACCATCTCGAGCGGTGAGGCCATCCGGCGCACCAGCTGGCTCTCCACCGCCAGCCGCTGGAACGACTCGTCGGTGTTGCGCACCATCTGGGTGTCGACGGTGCCCGGCGCCAGGGCGTTGACCCGGATCCCGTCGCCCGCCAGCTCGGCGGCCATCGACCGGGTCATCATCAGCAGCCCCGCCTTGGCCGACGCGTAGAGCGAGACGTGGGCGCCGCTGGTGAAGACCCCGGCGGTGACCACGTTGACCACCGCCGGGTGGGCGCTGGCGCGCAGGTGGGGCAGGGCGTGCTGGACCAGGAAGACCGGGCCCCGCAGGTTGACCTCGTGGGACTTGGCGAACGCCTCCGGGGTGATCGACCCGACCGGCTGGGCCAGCGGGTTGGCGGCGTTGTTCACCACGACGTCGACGCCACCGAGCTCGGCCACCGTGGTCTCGACCAGGGTTCCGAGGGCGTCGGGATCACCGACGTGGGTGGGGACGGCGAGGGCGGTGCCACCGGCCCGCTCGATCCCTTCGGCCACCTCGGCGCACGCCTCGGGCTTGCGGCTGGCCACCACCACCGAGGCCCCGACGGCGGCGAAGCCCTCGGCCACCGCCCGGCCGATGCCCCGGCTGCCGCCGGTGACGATGGCGACCCGACCGGTCAGGTCGAACCGCCCGAGCAGCGCAGCCCGGTCGTGCGGGTCCCAGTCGGGGGTCGGCGGCGCGGAGGGACCGCGGTCGCTCACGAGGCGTCGGCCGCCCCGGCATCTCCCGCGGCGGCGTCGGCGTCGAGCGAGGCGGCCAGTGCGGCGGCGTCCTTCGACCACATCAGCTGGATGAGGAAGGTGTGGCCCTCGTCGCCGTCGAAGCTGAGGGTCAGCTTGGACCTCGGCTTGGCGCCGGTGTCGATCCGGCGGACCCGGTCACGGGGGAAGGAGCCGAGCAGCCGGCTGCGGTTGGCGCGGTAGTTGTCGCCCTCGTGCACGATGATCCGCCGATCGGTCAGGGTGATGATCCACGAGGGGATCGACGCCTGGCGGAACAGCGCCTGCTCGACCGTGCCGGTGCTGCGGGCCCAGACGAACACCTCGAGCTGCTCGCCGTCCTCGAGGCAGGGCTCGATGGCCTGCAGGCAGCGCTTCCTGAACCCGAACGCCATTCCGACCTCCCCGGCGGGGCACCGACCGGCCACCGCGACCGGCCACCGCGACCGGCCACCGCGACCGGCCCGACACTACCGCCGGCCCGTCGCCGGTGAGCGGGCCGTGGCGCCCGCTCAGCCGACCAGCGCCTCGATGACGAGCAGCGCGCCGAACACGGCGAAGGCGGCGGCCGCACCGATGCGGATCGCCCGCTCCGGCAGGCGGGCGCCGGCCACCGCCCCGACGCCGATGGCCAGGGCGTCGGCGGCCACCATGCCGACGGTCGAGCCGAGCCACGTGCCGAACGGCGCCTCCTTGGTGGCCAGGGTGATGGTGGCGAGCATCGTCTTGTCACCCAGCTCGGCCAGGAAGAACGCGCCGCTGGCCGCCACCACCGCCGATCGTGAGGTGCGCTGGGCCCGGGTCTCCTCGTCCTCGTCCAGCTCGTCGCCCCGCAGCGTCCAGGCGGCGAAGGCGAAGAAGGCCAGGCCCGCCACCAGGGTGATGGCGGTGGTCGGCAGCCGGGCACCGATCAGGGCGCCGACCACCACCGAGAAGGCGTGGACCACGGCGGTCGCCACCGTGATCCCGATCAGGATCGGCACCGGCCGGAACCGGGTGGCGAAGGTCAGCGCCATCAGCTGGCTCTTGTCGCCCAGCTCGGCGACGAAGATCACGCCGAAGGCGATCAGGAAGGCTTGCACCACGTCGGGCTCCTCGCTCCCGGCCCGGAGCCGGCTCGGGACCGACCTCGGCCGGGCATCCGTGAACGGGACACCGGCCGAAGGTCTTGCCCACCCGCCGGAGCGGATCTGGGGACCGGGGCTCATCACCCAGCGTGTCGATCTCCCAGCGTTCGGGCTACTCCCCTTCGCCGCCGTGGATGCTACCAGCGGACCCCGGCGACCCCGCCGCCGTCGTCGGGCCGGGTCGCCACCGACCTACTTGGGCGGGAAGCGCAGGGCGCCGTCGAGGCGGATGTTCTCGCCGTTCAGGTAGTCGTTGCGGACGATCGACTCGACCAGCAGGGCGAACTCGTGGGGCCGGCCCATGCGCTTGGGGAACACGATGCTGGCCACCAGCCCGTCCTTCACCTCCTCGGGGGCGCTCAGCATGAGCGGCGTGCCGATGGTGCCGGGGGCGATGGCGCACACCCGGATGCCGACCGGCGCCAGGTCCCGGGCCATGGGCAGGGTCATGCCGAGGATGGCGGCCTTGGCCGCGCCGTAGGCGAGCTGGCCGGTCTGGCCCTCCAGGCCGGCGACCGAGCCGGTGTTGACGATCACGCCGCGCTGGCCGTCCTCGTCCGGCTCCTCGGTGGCGATGGCCGCGGCCGCCAGGCGACTCACGTTGAAGGTGCCGAAGGCGTTCATGGCGACGGTGTCGTGGAAGCCCTGCTTGTCGTGGGGGTTGCCCTTGCGGTCGAGGGTGCGCCACACGCCGGTGGCGCCGCCGGCCACGTTGACCACGATCGACAGCCGACCGACCGACCGGGCGGCGTCGATGGCCGACGCCACGTCGTCGTCGTCGTTCACGTCGCCGCCCACCCCGACGGCGGCGGCGCCGAGCTCCTCGCCCAGCGCGACCGCCCGATCGCTGTCCCGGTCGAACACGGCGACGCCCAGCCCGAGCGAGACCAGGTGGCGCACGGTGGCGGCGCCGAGCCCGCCCGCGCCCCCGGTGACGATGGCCGAGCGACCTTCCACATCCATGACCTGCCCCCTGCTCCGTGTCGGTGGGACCGGCGGCTCCCGCTGACGGGACGCCACCCGCGGACCGGCATCCTTGCCCGCCGCCCACGTCGCAGCCAGACCGCTTCGAGCGGACGCCCCACCTCCCCGTCCGGACCGTCCCTCCTGGGTAGCGTCGGCGGCGACCGCCGCCGGCGGCGAGGAGGGCAGAGGCGTGAGGAAGCTGCTGATCGCAGCCGTGGCGGTGGCGGCGCTGGTCGCCGCCGGGTGCTCGTCGGGCTCGACCCGGACGGGTGGTGCCGCGTCGGCCGGCGACCGCACCACGGGCGACACCGCCGCGTCCTCGGCCACGGCGTCGAGCGACCGGGCCCCGTCCGACACCGGGGCCACCGACGACACGTCCTCGTCCGGCACCGGGGCCGACGACACGTCCTCGTCCGGCACCGGGGCCGGCGACCTGCGCAGGGCGCTGCTGACCGAGTCCGACGTGGGTGCCGGCTACACCCGGCTCAAGGAGCAGGCGGGCACGCAGACGACGGGATCGACGCCGGACATGTCGTCGGTCGACACCACACCGGAGTGCAAGCAGCTCCTCGCCTCGTTCTCGGCCGGCAACCGGGGGTCGACCGCGACCACCGCCACCGCGCTGTTCACCAAGGGCCGCTCGACCGTGCTGGCCGAGGTGATCGCCCGGTCGAAGGAGCTGGCCGACCAGCTGACCACCACCAAGGGGGCGCTCAAGACCTGCAACCACTTCACCTTCGACGAGCAGGGCGTCACCGCCACCGCCGACCTGGCCGAGCTGCCCGTCCCGTCCGTGGGCCAGGACGCCTTCGGGGCCCAGCTCACCATCACCGCCACCGTCGCCGGTCGTCCCGTGACCGAGAAGGTGTACCTGGCCGAGGCCCGGCGCGGCGACGTGCTCTTCGCCATCGTCGGCGTCGACCTGTCCTCCGCGACCGGTGCCGGCGCCCCGCTCGACCCGTCGGTGCTCGGCACCCTGCTCACCAGGGCCGACGCCAAGGTCGCCGCCCTCTGAGCCGACCGGCGGCCCTCAGTCGTCCACGAAGGCGAGCTCGCCGCCGACCAGCACCTGCTTCAGCACCTTGCCCGTGGGGTTCCGGGGCAGCGGGTCCTCGGTGAGGGCGACGGTGGCCGGGACCTTGTAGGCGGCGAGGGTGGTCGCGCAGCGGCGGCGGACGGCCTCCGGGTCGAGCGACGCCCGGGGGTGGACCACCACGACCGCGTGCACCGTCTGGCCGAGGTCCCGGTCGTCGAGGCCGACCACCGCGCACTCCGCCACCTCGGGCAGGGCCTCGATGACGTGCTCGACCTCGGCCGGGTAGACGTTCTCGCCGCCGCGGATGATCAGGTCCCGGACCCGTGAGGCGATGAAGAGCAGGCCGTCCTCGAGCCGGCCGTAGTCGCCGGTGCGGTACCAGCGGCCGGGGCCGAAGGACTGGGCGTCGGCCTCGGCGTGCTGCCAGTAGCCGGGCGTGACGAGCGGGCTCCGCACCCGTATCTCGCCCACGCGGCCGTCGGGCACCGGCCGGCCGTCGTCGTCGGTGATGCGCACCGAGACCGTCGGCAGCGGCGGCCCGACGCAGTCGGGCCAGGCCCGGAGCAGCCACCCCGGTGCGTAGCTGACCAGGCCGGCGGTCTCGGTCGAGCCGTAGCCCGACGACATGGTCCCGGCCAGGTGGGGGAACAGGGCCTCGACCCGGCGCACCAGCTCGGGGGTGGTCGCCGAGCCGCCGATGCCGATCTGGGTGATGGTCGACCGGTCGAGGCGGGCCAGGTCGGGGTGGTCGAGCAGGCGGGAGATGTGGGTGATGGTCCCGCTCCAGCCGGTGATCCCCTCCCGCCGGGTCAGCTCGATCACCTCGGCGGGGTCGAAGCGGCCCACGGGCCAGACGGTGGTCGACCCGCCGACCAGCCCGGTGACCGGGCCGCTCAGCCCCGAGATGTGGAAGAGGGGGAACACCGCCAGCCGCACGCTGCGCCCCGCCGGTGCCGGGGCGTCGCCGGCCATGATCGAGCGGACGCCGATGAAGAGCTGCATCTGGGTGAACCCGACGATGTTGCGATGGGTCAGCGTCGCCGACTTCGGACGGCCGGTCGTGCCGCTGGTGAAGATGAGCGTGGCGGGGTCGTCCTCGTCGATGGCCACCGTCGGCAGGGCGGCCGTCGGGTCGTGGGCGACCATGGCGGCGAACGCCTCGTCGAGGTCGAGCCGTGGCACGACCCGCTCGCGGCCGACGCCGTCGCCGTCGCCGCTGCCCCGCTCGTCGCCGTCGCCGTCGCCGTCGCCGGGACGGTCGGCATCGAGGCGGTCGGCCCGCTTGGCGTCGATCAGCAGCAGCGTGGGGTCGGACAGCTCGAGGGCGCTGACCATCTCCGTGGCGGTCCACCAGCCGTTCATGCCCACCACCACCGCTCCCAGGCAGGTCGTGGCCCAGAAGGCGAGCAGCCAGCCGGGGCTGTTGGCGGCGCAGATCGCCACCCGGTCGCCGGGTCCCACGCCGTGGCGGTCGCGCAGGTAGGCGGCCGCCGACGCCACCAGCCCGGGCAGCTCGTCGAAGCGGACGCGGGTGCCGTCGCCGAACACGTAGCAGTCGGCGTCCCCGTGGTCGGCGGCCCGGAGCACGTACTCGCGCAGGCTGCGGGGCCGGTCGCGGAAGATCGCCATTCGCTCGCCGCCGACGTCCTCCTCGACCACCTCGAACATCCCGCCCGGCCCGGTCAGGTCGCGGGTGACCGCATCGAGCCGGGCCAGCTTCTCGGCCAGGGACGCCGCGCCGCTGTCCGCGATGCCGTGTTCGGGATCGACCACGGCGTCAGTCTGGACGAACGGCGGTCCGGCGGTGTTCCTACGATCGCCCGGTGACCGCATACGAGACGATCCTCTTCACCAAGGCCGACGGCGTCGCCCACGTGTCGCTGAACCGGCCGGAGGTCCGCAACGCCATCAGCTCGACCATGCAGGCCGAGCTGGCCCAGATCTGGCACGACCTCCGCTACGACGACGAGGTCCGCTGCATCGTGCTCACCGCCGAGGGCGAGTCGTTCTGCACCGGGATCGACCGGGGGGAGGCCCTCTCGGAGGCCAACACCGAGGCCATGGCCGCCGGTCGCTACCCCGGCTACCCGACGCCGTGGATGTTCGACGACCCCGGCCGCGACCTCGGCCCGAAGGCCCGGGACTGCTGGAAGCCGGTCATCGCCGCCGTCCAGGGCATGGCGTGCGGTGGCGCCTTCTACCTGCTCGGCGAGGTCGAGTTCGTCATCGCGTCCGACGACGCCACCTTCTTCGACCCCCACGTCACCTACGGCATGACCGCCGCCTTCGAGCCGATCCAGCTCCTCGCCAAGGTGCCGTTCCAGGAGGTCATGCGGATGGCGCTGCTCGGCGCGGAGGAGCGCATGTCCGCCGAGCGGGCCCGAGAGGTCGGCCTGGTGTCCGAGGTCGTCCCGCGCGACGAGCTGCGCGAGCGGGCCGACTGGGCGGCCCGGGTGATCGCCGACGCGCCCCCCGTGGCGGTGCAGGGGACCCTGCGGGCGCTGTGGACCGCGCTCGAGGTGTCGCGCCAGCAGGGCATCGAGGTGGCCAACCTGTTCACCCGGATCGGCTCCGACGCCGAGACCCTGGCCGCCGGCCAACGGCGCTTCGAGTCCGGCTGGCGACCGGACTGGCGCCTCCGGTGACGTCGCCGGGCGCGAGGCGTCAGGTGCCGTAGGCGGTGAGCTGCGCGCCCTGGTCGGTGACGAACAGCTTGCCGCCGCCGAGCGCCGGGCTCTCCCAGTGGATGTTGCCGGTGCCGGCGAACCACAGCGGCCGGCCCGTGGTGGCGTCGTAGGCCACGAGCGCCCCGTCGGCCGGCACGAACAGCACGCCGCCCTCGAGCACCGTGGTGCCGTTCGAACCGGGGTGCCGGGTCCAGCGGTTCACCAGCGACGGCGTGCCGTTGCCCGACACCACCAGCTGCAGACCGGACACGCCGTTCGAGGTGTTCACGAACACCCAGATGCCGCCGTCGGCGGGGTCGGTCCACACCGTCGGGTGCGACAGCAGCTCGCCGCCCTGGGGGACGTCCACGATCGGCCCGACCTCGCCGCCGACGTGGCCGATGCCGTCCTGGCCGGACAGGTGGTCGAGGTCGAGCAGGCGCAGCTTGGCGTCCTTGCCCCCCTGCACGCCGAGGTGGTGGACCGAGGCGTTCGGCGTGGCCGGCAGGACGGCCGGCACCGACGAGCCGAGGTCGATGTCGTACCGGTCGAGGGTGGCGTGGTCGGTCGGCGTGTAGGTGTCGACCGGATCGCCGTTCACCCCGGTGCCGTCGGGGTGGAGGGCCAGGACGGTGTCGCCCCAGTCGTGGTTCGCCGGCGAGAAGGTGCCGTTTCCGGTGGAGAGGTAGATGCGCCCGGTGTCGGGGCTGTAGGTCACGCCGGCACGGGCCCACACCCCGGAGATCTTCTGGGGGCAGTCCGGCGTCCCCGGCGTCTCGTGGAAGAGGACGGTCTGGTCCGAGCAGAGGGTGTTGAACACCCGGGCGGTGCCGGTGCCCAGGTCGACGGTGACGAGATGGCCCTGGTAGTCGCCGCGGTCGCCCGGGTAGCCGGCGAGGGTGACGTACAGGTACGACTTGCCGGAGGGGTCGGTGACCGTGCTGAGCGACGACGAGCCCTTCTCGTCGAAGGGCTTGAGGGTCACGGTGACCGGCCAGCCCCCGCCGACCACCTCGGCCCCGTCGGTCACCGAGTGCTTGTGCACGCGACCGTCGAGTCCGTAGGTGTAGACGAACCGCCCGTTCGGGTCGAGCACCGGCGACGAGGTCGTGTAGCAGGGGTTCGACCCGTTGTTGATCGTGCAGCTACCGGCGGGGTGGTGGCGCTGCCAGACCGTCGCTCCGGTCGTCGCGTCGATGGCCACCAGATCGCCCGCGGCGGTGGTGACGACAGCCAGGTCGCGCGTGCCGCCGGGGGTGGCCACGCCGGCCACGAACACCGGCGACCCGTCGGCCCGGGCCGGCAGTGACACCCGCCAGAGCTGGTGGAGGCGGCCGGCGGTCCCGACCGAGATGGCGCTCTCGGGGCTCACGCCGGAGTGGTCGCCGTCGGCGAACTGCACCCAGTTGCACCCGGCGCCGACCAGCGCGAGCACCATCGCCACCCCCAGCAGCCGAAGGCGGGGGAGGCCTCTCGGACGAGCGGCGACGGGGACGGTGGAGCGGGATGCGGGTCACGCGGACCTCCTGGCAGCGAACGACCCATGGTCGCATCCGAGGTCCCGGCCACTCCCGGTCGAAGCCTGCGATCCCTCGCCGGCCGGTCCCTCGCCGGCCGGTCCCTCGCCGGCCGGTCCGTCGCGGGATGGCCCGTCGCGGGGTGGCCCGTCGTGCGGTGGCGGGTCCGGCCGGCCGGGTGGATCGGGTCCGGCGGCGGGGTTCGGTGGGTGCAGGGTCCAGGTGAAGGCCCGGTCGCCGGGGTGGAGGGTCCAGCCGGCGGTGGTGAGGAGGTCGTGGTGGTGGCCGCAGAGGGGTGCGAGCTCGGTGAGGCGGGTGCGGCGGGTGTCGGCCCAGCCGGTGGGGGAGGTGGTGTGGTGGATCTCGAGGTGGTGGCGGTTGCCGCAGACGACGCAGCCGTCGTGGAGGACCTCGAGGCAGATCTTCATGTGCTCGGTCGGCGTGCGCGACGTGGTGGCCATCGCGCGGAGGTCGCCGCCGTGGCGCAGGAACAGCCGCAGCGTGGCCTCGCCCAGCTGCTCGACCGCCCACGCCAACGGCACCGGGCCGACGCCGGGGATCTCGCACCGCTCGCCGGGCTGCAGGCTGCCGCGTCGTAGGGCGGGCAGGTCGACGATGACCGACACCGCCGTCTTGGGCCTCGGTGCCCGATGGTCGCCGACGCCCGGTCCGCCGGTGCGGGACCGTCGGGCCATCTCGACCAGGGCGTCGAAGGCGTAGGCGGCGGCCGGTTCGCGGCGCCCGTCGGCGTAGGCCGCGGTGAAGATGCCCTGGGCCCGGCGTTCGAGCTCGGCGCGGACCTCGGCCACCGCCCCCGGCGGCCCCGAGGCCAGCAACGTGGCGCACCCCTCGGCATCGGTCCCGAACCGCACCTGCCGGGCGGCGTGCTGGCGGCGAGCCCGCGCCGCGTCCTGCTCGGCGGTCCGGGCAGCGGCCTTGACCCGCTCGGCGCGCTGGCGGGTCTGGCGCAACGTCTCGGACTTGGCCCGCTCGACCAGCTCACCCTCACTGCCCGGGTCGGCGGTCGCCGCTGCGGCCACCTCGGCGGCCTGGTCGGTGGACAGCGCCCCCTGCCGCAACGCGTCGGCGAGACCCGTCCGCCGCCCCAACGACTCGGCGGTCTCGGCATCGCGCCGGGCCGACCCGAACGACCCGCCCGTCCTCGACGTCAACCAGTCCTCGAACGACCGGGCCCCGTCGCCACCCCACGCCCGGGTCTCGGCCACCCGGGCCGACAGCAACAGGCGAGCCCCGCCCAGCAGCTTCTCGGCCTCGAGCACCGCGTCCAAGGCCACCCGAGCATCCGAGCCAGCCAGAAGCGACGCGTCGAGCGACCCCACCAGCACCGCCAGCTCGTCACGCACCCGCCGAAACGACACCGACGCCACTTCCGTGCCCGACGGCGAGCACGAACGCGCGGTGCCCGCCGCGTCCGCCGAACCGGACAGCTCCGACAGCTCCGACAGCTCCGACACACCCACGGCTCATCACCTCCCGTCACACGACACCGCCCGGGGACCGGCACAGGAACCTGGCACCGGCCACGAGCACGCTGATCAGAACGGGTCCCGACGGACCGAGCCACTCCCCCACCGCCGTCCCGCCGACGAGAACGCCGCCGACGAGAACGCCATCAATCCCGGTGGAAGCTGGTCCCCTGATCATAGACGAACACCAGTTCGTCTGTCAACGGCGACTCTCCGGGCAGGCGCCGAGGCGTCCGTCGCCGGGGCCGAGGAGACCCCTGCACGCCGGCGACCGCCCATCGACGCGGCCGGCGTGTGCGTGCCGGGACGTTCTCCGGGTAGTCGACCGACATGGTCCCCGAGGACGCAACCACGCTCAAAGAGGTGCTCGCCACGTTCGCCGCGGACGGGTTCGACGCCAACATGACCGTCACCGAGGACGCCCTGCTCCGGTGCCCCGAGTGCCGGACCGAGTCGCCGGCGGACACCGTGGTCGTCCGTGGCCTGCGCCGACTCGAGGGGGTGTCCGACCCGGCCGACATGCTCGCGGTCGCCGCCGTCACCTGTCCGAGCTGCGGGGCCCGCGGCTCGGCCGTCCTCAACTACGGCCCGGAGGCCGACACCGGCGCCGCCCTGGCCCTGCGCGCCTTCGAAGCCGAGGACAGCCGGGCCGAGCAGCCCGTCACCGAGTCATCCGAGGATCAGGGACCGGCCGACCAATCGGACCGGCGCCGCCGCTGAAGGTCGCAGCTGATGCGCCGGCGCTGACGTACCGCAGCGATCGCGCCGCAGCTGACCCCCGCCCGGCCGGTGGTCGAGCGAGACCGCCCGTCACCCGCCGATCAACGCGAAGGAACGGCGGAGGTCGTCGACCAGGCTGGTGAACAGCTCCTCACGCGCCTCACCCCGGGACCGCAGGACGGCGGAGGGGTGGACGGTCGCGGTCACGAAGGGGGCGGCGTCGCACGCCAACGGTTCGCCGTGGTGCCGGGTCAGCCGGAAGCTCGACCCGATGACCCGACGGGCGGCGGTGGCCCCGAGCAGCACCAGCAGGTCGGGCTCGACCAGGTCGAGCTCGGCGTCCAGCCACGGGCGGCAGGCCACCTGCTCGCCGGCGCTCGGCGTCTGGTGGATGCGACGCTTCCCCCGCTGCTCGTACTTGAAGTGCTTGACCACGTTGGTGACGTAGAGCTCGGAGCGGTCGACCCCGGCCTCCACCAGCGCCCGGTCGAGCACGCCGCCGGCCGGGCCGACGAACGGCCGGCCGTCGAGGTCCTCCCGGTCGCCGGGCTGCTCGCCGACGAGCACCGCCCGCGCCGCCACGGGGCCCTCGCCGAACACGACCTGGGTCGCCGGCTCCCACAGCGGACAGGCGCGGCAGCCCTTCGCCTCCTCGACCAGCGCCGACCACCGGGGGTCAGCCAGCGCGACCACGGTCCACAGGAGCACGATCGGACGGGCACCGCATCGCTGGTCGCTACCCGACGCCAGCCGGACCACGCACGTGCGCACGGACCCCGGACCACACGGCGGAGATCGAGATGGTGGACCTTCGGCCCTGCCGGGCGCACCGCCGGACCGCCACGGTGGGGGAACGACCTGCGTGGTCGGAGCGACCTGAGGAGGTGCGACCCATGCCCGTCGCCGATGTGTCCGAGCTGTCCGTCGACGAGCTGCTCACGCTGACCGGCCGCCGAGCCGTCATCACCGGTGGAGCCCGCGGCATCGGCGAGGCGATCAGCCGCCGGTTCGCCGAGGCCGGCGCCGACGTGGTGGTGGCCGATCTCGACAAGGTCCTGGCCGACGAGGTCGCCGAGTCCATCACCGCGGCCGGCGGCGGCCGCGCCGTCGGGGCAGAGGTCGACGTGGCCGACGAGGGCTCGGTCGAGGAGCTGGCCGACCGGGCGGACGCCGAGCTCGGCGGCCTCGACATCTGGGTCAACAACGCCGGCATCTACCCGAGCACCCCCTTCCTCGACCTGTCCGCCGCCGCCTGGGACGAGGTCGTCCGCGTCAACCTGCGGGGCACCTTCCTCGGCGCCCACGCCGCCGCCGGCCGGATGCGCGACGCCGGCACCCCGGGGGTCATCATCAACCTGACCTCCACCGCCGGCTTCAAGGCGGCCGGACCGGGGGTGGCCCACTACGTCGCCACCAAGCACGCGGTGGGCGGCCTGACCAAGGCCCTGGCCGTCGAGCTGGGGCCGCTCGGCATCCGCGCCCTGGCCATCGCCCCGACGCTGATCGAGACGCCGGGCATCGAGGCCGGTCGCGAGGCGTTCGAGGCGGCCGGGCTGGGCGACCTGCTCTCCCAGATGGCCGAACGGGCGCCGCTGCGCCGCAACGGCGTCCCCGACGACGTCGCCCGGGTGGCGCTGTTCTGCGCGTCGGACATGTCGATGCTGATGACCGGCAGCACCCTGGCCGTCGACGCCGGCGACCTGGCCACGTAGCGGCACCGCCCGCGTAGCGGCACCGCCCAACAGCTGTACCACCCGGGCGGGGCCGTACCACCCTCCGGCAGGACCTCGGGCCCGGTGTCCACGACCGCCACGCCCGCGGGCCGCGCGAGCCCGGTCCCGAACCGGGCTCAGGTCGGCGGGACGACGACGGTGACCGCCTCGGAGGCACCGTGCACGAGCTGCATGGTGACGCCGCCGATGCGGGGGTGGAGGGGCGCATGACCCAACCGGGTCCCGATGACGAGCAGGTCCGCACCGACGTCGTGGGTGGCGTCGAGGAGGGCCCGGGCCACGTGCTCGCTGGTGAGCTGGAGGGCCTCGGGTTCGACGCCCCGATCGGTCAGCGGTGCCGTCCACGGCCCCCGGAGCATGGCCGCCGGGCTGCGGGGATCGTCCTCGGGGACCGTGCGGGGATCGAGCATGGAGACGTGGGCCGCCGTCACCGGCATGCCGAGCTGGGCGGCGACCGGGGCCAGCCAGCGGGCGGCGGCCAGGCTGCCGGCCGACGCGTCGGCGCCCAGCAGGGCGCGGGACGGCACACCGGTGGAGGCGCCGCGGGGGACCACCGCGAGCGGCCGATCGGTGTGGTGGGCGAGGTGGTCGGCGACGCTGCCGACCAGGCGCCCGGTCAGGCCGCCCACCCCTCGCGCTCCCACCACCAGCAGGTCGGCCTCGCGCTCGTCGGCGCACTGGGCGAGGGTGTGCGCCGCCGGCCCGGCCATCAGGACCGTGTCGTGCGCCACCCCGATCCGCTCCAGCGGTGCGGACCACTGCTGGACCAGCTCCGCGGCCGGTCCCTCGGGGAAGGTCAGGGCTCGGCCGTCGAGGTCGAACTCGTCGAGCTCGAAGGAGGACGCGAGGACGACCTCGGCATCGAGCGCCTCGGCCAGGTGGGCGGCCCAGACCACCGCGGCGGTCGCGCCGAGAGAACCATCGCTCCCGACGACGATGCGCTTCATGGGCCCTCCAGACAGGGGATTCCGACGTCCCCTCTCATGATCGACCCGGGATCGGGGGTTCGGGCAGGGACCGAAGACCCAACGTCGCCCCCGGCCCCGACGCTCCGCTCGTCACCGCCCGCCGGACGCCGCACCCGATGACGTTGGACCCTGGCCGTGGCGGGTCGACCACTCCGAGAGTGAGGGGCGTGAAGCGCATCGTGATCGGAACCGACGGGTCGAAGCCGGCCGCCGCGGCCGTGGCCTGGGGAGCGCGGCTGGCCGGGGACCTCGGCTGCGAGGTGGTGCTGGCCACCTCGGCCCAGGCCGCCGTCCAGGACCTGCCCGCCCGTGACTGGCCGCAGGAGATCGAGGCGGTCGAGGCGACCCTGACCGGCGAGTGGGCCGAGCCGCTGCGGGCCACCGACGTCGAGCTGCGCACCGAGGTGCTCACCCTGTCCCCGGCGCTGGGCCTGCTCGACTGCGCCGAGCGCTGGGACGCCGACCTCGTGGTGGTGGGGTCCCGGGGGCACGGCGGCTTCTCGGGGCTGCTGCTCGGCAGCGTCGCCGACCACCTCGCCCACCACGCCGACCGTCCGCTGGCGGTGGTCCCGCCGGCGGCCCGCCCTCGTCCGATCCACCGGATCGTGCTGGGCCTCGACGGCTCGGACGGGTCGCGGACCGCCGCCGCGTGGGTGGCCGAGGTGGCGGTCGGCCTCCACGTCCCGGTCTCGGCGCGGCACGTGACCTTCCCCATGGTCGACTGGTACGCGGAGGGCGACGAGCAGACCTGGGTCGACCGGGTCGAGCACGACCTCGAGCACCGCTGGACCAAGCCGCTGCTCGACCGCCAGGTCGAGTACGACTGCCGCGTGCTGATCGACCAGCACCGGGCCGAGGCGCTGCTCGAGTCGGCCGGGTACCTGGACGGCTCGATGATCGCCATCGGCACCCGGTCCCGCGGCAAGGTCACCGGCATGCGGCTCGGCGGCCTGACCATGCAGCTGCTCCACGGCTCCCAGGCGCTGCCGGTGGTCGTGGTTCCCGCCGCCACCGCCGAGCACAGCTAGTCGGCGGCGGCGCCACCGCACGGCTGGTCCGGCCCCCGGTGGGGCCGGACCAGCCGGACCGGTGGGTCAGTGCTCGGCCGGTGCGGACGGGGCGTCGACCCCCACCCGGGCGTCGGGCGGGGTCCGGCGGAGGTGCCAGAAGCCCAGGACGACCAGGACGAGGATCACGACCGCGGCCGCGAACGCCACGTCGGCGGCGATGCCGGCGATGCGGCCGATGGTGTCGAAGGCGTAGGCGTTGAGCAGCAGGCCGCGCAGGGTCTCGCCGCGGAACACCGTGTCCACCTCCGCCGCCAGCTTCTGGTTCGACGGATCGGCCTTGGCCTTGGCCGAGAGCTGGGCATAGGTCTGCCCGCCACCGATCTCCTTCAGGTGCACCTTGATGAAGTGGTCGGCGTAGGCCTTGGCCTGCGGGCCGTTCACCAGCTGCTGGCCGGCGTAGCGATCGAGGTACGGACCGATGTCGGAGGGTTGCAGGGAGGGGTCGCCCTTCTTCGGGAAGTGGATCTGCTCGGCCGCCAGCTGCCCGTGGACCTGGTCGTGGACGAACACCGACGCCCACGTCAGCAGGCCGCCCGCCGCCAGGAGCACGATGGCCAGCACCGCCCCGACCGTGGTGAGCAGCGAGTCGAACAGCTTCCGTCTCATGGCGAATCCCTCTCTTCGTGGCGCCGGGCCGGCGCCGATCGGGGCCTGATCTACGTCGCGTCGGCGGGCCGCACCACCGACCAAGGTCCCGGAACCGACGGATCGGGACCTTGGTCCCGGGGACGCTCGTCGCTGACGGCCCCGAGCCGGGCGTCCCCGACGGCGGGGCGACGGTGACCTTCGCCCCTGGACGACGGCCCCGCCACCGGTGATCGTCATCGGACGTGGATGCGTCCGGCCACCCCGCGACCGGCCGCACCGGCACCGATGGCGACGCCGATGACGACCCGGTCGAGCGCTCCGGTGGCGTCGACGAGGCGGAGGGGGCGGGCGAGCCCCGGGACGACGTCGACGCCACCGAGCCCGAGAGCCGGCTGCTGCGCGACCTGCGCAGCAGCCGGCGGGGGCTGTCCGAGCGCGAGGCCGAGCGCCGCCTCCTCGTCCACGGAGCCAACGAGCTGGAGCGGCGGGCCGGCCGGAGCCGGTGGCGGAAGCTGGCCCAGCAGTTCACCCACCCGCTGGCCCTGCTGCTCTGGGCGGCGGCTGCGCTGTCGTGGCTCACCGGCATCGTGGCGGTGGCCGTCGCCATCCTGGTGGTGATCGTGGCCAACGCCGGCTTCGCCTTCGTCCAGGAGCTGCAGGCCGAGCGGGCGGTCGAGGCCCTGGCCGGGTTCATGCCGCCCCGTGCGACCGTGGTGCGCGACGGCGCGCCCCGCTCGATCGAGGCCCGGCTGATCGTCCCGGGCGACGTGCTGGTCATCGAGGAGGGCGACCGCATCAGCGCCGACGCCCGGCTGCTGGTCGGCACCGTCGAGGTCGACACGTCGACCCTCACGGGGGAGTCGGTGCCGGTGGCCCGCTCGGCGGAGTGGACCGACGCGGGCGACTCCCTGCTCGACGCGCGCGACCTGGTGTTCAACGGCACCTCGTGCACCGAGGGCAACGCCCACGCCGTGGTCTTCGCCACCGGCATGCGCACCGAGCTGGGGCGGATCGCCGCCCTGTCGCAGGGGGTGGCCGACGACGACAGCCCCCTCGAGCGCCAGGTCCGCACCATCGCCTGGGTGATCGCCGCCGTGGCCGTCGGGCTGGGGGTGGCCTTCCTGCCGCTCGCCACCATCGGCGGTGGCCTCTCGTTCTCCGATGCCGTCCTCTTCGCCGTCGGCCTGATCGCCGGGCTCGTCCCCGAGGGCCTGCTCCCGGTCATCACGCTGGCACTGGCCCTCGGGGCCCGCGACCTGGTCCGCCGCAACGCCGTGGTCAAGCGGTTGAGCGCGGTCGAGACCCTCGGCTCCACCGACGTGATCTGCACCGACAAGACCGGCACCCTCACCGAGAACCGGATGCAGGTGACGGCGGTGTGGACCCCCTCCGGCGAGCTGGCCGGGGTCGGGGCGGACCCCGGCGGTCCGTCCACCGCACCGCCGAACCTCCTGCGCGTCCTGGCCCGGTGCAGCAACGTGGTGGTCGAGGACGACGACCTGCACGGCGACCCGACCGAGGTCGCCCTGCTCGGGGCCGCCACCCGGCTCGGTGAACCGCTCGACATCGCCGCCCGCGAGCGCGACCGCCGTGCCGAGCTCCCCTTCGACGCCTCCCGCCAGCTGATGACCACCGTCGACGAGGTCGGCGGAGCGACGTGGATCGACACCAAGGGATCGCCCGAGGCGGTGCTGGCCCGCTGCACCGCCATCGCCGGCCCGACCCGCGACGCCAGCGCCCCCCGGCCGATGACCGACGCCGACCGGACCGAGATCGAGCATCGCACCACGGCCTACGCCGGCGAGGGACTCCGGGTGCTGGCCTGCGCCACCCGCCCGCTGGCCCCGGGCGCAGCGGTCCCCCACGTCCGGGAGGAGGCCGAGGCCGACCTCGAGTTCCTCGGCCTGGTGGCCATGCTCGACCCGCCCCGGCCCGAGATCGTCGCGTCGATCGCCAGCTGCCACGCCGCCGGCATCCACGTGAACATGGTGACCGGCGACCACCCCCTGACCGCCGCGGCCATCGCCCGGCGGGTCGGCATCGGCGGCCCCGAACCGCGGGTGATCGGGCCCGACGAGCTCGACGGCATGCCCGAGCCCGAGCTCGACGCCACCCTCGAGTCGGCCGGCGAGCTGGTCTTCGCCCGCACCTCGCCGGTGGCCAAGCTCCGCATCACCGACGCCCTCCGCAGCCTCGGCCACATCGTGGCGGTGACCGGCGACGGCGTGAACGACGCCCCTGCGCTGCGCCGGGCGGACATCGGCGTGGCCATGGGCCGCTCGGGCACCGACGTGGCCCGGGAGTCGGCGACCATGGTCCTGACCGACGACAACTTCGCGACCATCGTGGCCGCCATCGACGTCGGGCGGCGCGTCTACGACAACGTCCGCAAGTTCATCTTCTACATCTTCGCCCACGCCACCCCCGAGGTGACCCCCTTCCTCGTGTACGCGCTGGCCCGGGGCCGGGTCCCGCTGCCGCTCACCGTGCTGCAGCTGCTCGCCTTCGACGTGGGCACCGAGACGGTGCCGGCGCTGGCCCTCGGGCGCGAGCCGGCCGAGCCGGGGATCATGCAGCGGCCGCCCCGCCCTCGCGGCGAGGGCGTGATCCGGCGGGGGATGCTCCTGCGGGCGTGGCTCTTCGTGGGGCTGATCGCCGCCGCCCTCCAGATGCTGGCGTTCTTCGTCGTGCTCCACCGGGCGGGGTGGCACCCGGGCGACCCGGTGGGGCCCGGCACGCCGCTGCACCACGACTACCTCCAGGCCACCACCGTCACCTTCCTCGCCATGGTCGCGGGCCAGGTCGGCACCGCCTTCGCCGCCCGCACCGAGCGGGTCGCCCTGCGCGACGTCGGCATCCTCAGCAACCGGCTGCTGCTCTGGGGCATCGCCTTCGCCCTCGCCGTGGCCGCGGCGGTCGTCTACGCCCCGCCGTTGCAGGACCTCCTGCACACCGCCGCCCTGCCGCCCGAGTACCTGCTGCTGGTCGCCCCGTTCCCCTTCATCGTGTGGGGCGCGGACGAGGCGCGCCGCGCGCTGGTCCGCCGCCACGACCGCCGCGCCGACCGCCAACTCGTCGCCGCCTGACGGACCGGCCGCCGACGGCGACGACATCACCGACCGGGACGGGCGGTGCGCCGGCGGCTACGTCCCGGCGGCGCTCTCCTCGGCCTCAGCCAGGGCGGCGAGGCGGTCGACCGACGCCAGCAACCGGTCACGGGTCGTCGCCCGGGCCCGGACGAGCCGGGCGGGGTCGCGCAGCCCGGTCCAGTCGTAGGTGTGCGACACCCGGCAGCGGCCCTCGCCGAGGGGCTCGACCTCCCACCGCCAGAGGTGGCCCGGCGGCTCGGCCCCCGGCTCCGACGGCCTCCACGCCAGGCGCCGGCCCTCCTCGAGCTCGACCACGTGGTTCTCCCGCTCGGCCCCCCGGGTGAGGGTGGTGACGAAGACGTCGCCGAGGGCGCGCACCCGCTGCCCGCCGGCGGCCCGAGCGAGGTTGTCGTTGCCGTCCCACTCCGGTTGACGAGCCGGGTCGGCGATCAGCTCGAACACCCGGTCGGCCGGCGCCGCCACCTCCCGGGCGGCCGACACGACCCGGCGCTCGGTCCGCGCTCGGCCGGGGAGCTCGTCCCAGCGCACGCCGAGGAACGGCACCCGCCCGGCGGTCATCGCCGCCAGCTTCTCGCTCATGGCGGTGTGGACCCGGGCGGCGAGGGCACCGGCGTCCTCGTGCTCGGCGGCCACCACCGGATCGAGCACCGCGGCGCGCATCTTGGCCGGCAGCGGCAGGTACGGGAGCATGCCGGCCACGCCGACGCTCAGCCCGTAGGGCAGGGAGAGGCTGACCGGCAGCGTCTTGGTCCGGGCGAGCTCGGGCAGCCGCAGGGCCCGGGCCAGCCGCCGTCCGTCGTTCAGGACGAGCAGCGTCTCGCCGGCGCCGGACACGACCACCGGGATGATGGGCACGCCGGCGTCGAGGGCGATGCGGGCGAACCCGGAGCGGCCGCCGAAGACGACCTGGTTGCGGCGGGAGAAGTCCTTGCCGGCGTCGAGGTCGCCCCCGGGGAGCACCAGCACGTACCGCCCGGCGGCCAGGCCGTCGAGCGCCGCCTCCCGGCTCGCCGGGCGGAACCCGGCCGGCTCCAGCAGCCGGCCGACGCCGAGGGTCCAGGCGAGCTGGTGGGTGAGGACGGTGACCTGGGCCCGGTCGTCGGGCCGGAGGCGGTCGGCGAGGGCGGCGAGGGCGAAGGCGTTGGGGTCGAAGATGCCACCGAAGCCGTGGTTGGCGACGATCAGGGCCGGACCCTCGGGGAGCTGCGACGGACCCTCGTAGTCGAGCCGGGTCCAGCGGGCCAGGACCTCGCCCACGGTGACGAAGAAGCGCTGGATCGCCCGGCCCTGGGCGCTCAGCCCGTCACCGCCACCGCTCCCCGCCCCTCCGCCCGCCGACCCACCGTCGGGGCCCGTCGGTCGGCCCCCGCTCGCCGGTTCGCCGTTCACGGCGCGGGCGCAGGCGGTCGGGCCTCGTGCCCGGGCCCGCCGTGGGTCCGGCGCCGCTCCTTCATCTCCGACTCGAGCACGTGCGGCCGGCCGTCGAGCAGCCGATCGCGCACCCGGCCCTCGGCCTCGCGCAGCGGCTGCCAGTAGTCGTGGTCGAACTCCTCGACCACCTGGAAGCTCCAGCGCCCCTCGATGGCGTTGCGACCCACGATCTCCCGTCGCAGCCGCTCGGCCTGCTCGTCGGCACCGGCGTCGGCCAGGGCGTCGGCCGCCTCGCCCAGCAGGCCGTCGGCGTGGCCCATCATCTGGTGCCAGTCGTAGAGGTGGCCGCGAGCCCGCTCGACCCACTCGAGCGCCTCGGTCACCTGCCCCACCGCCTCCACCAGCTCGTCGGACGCGCCCGGCGGCCGACGGTGGGGGTCGTCGGCGGCCAGCTCGTCGGAGGCGTCGTGGTGCGTGTCCTCGGGCATGGCCGGAGTCTGGACCACCGACGCCCGCTCCCGCCCCTCGTCCTCCTCGGACGCCTGCCCGACCCGACCCGCGCCACCGTCACGGGAGCCGTGCGGCGCGGCCGCTCAGTTCCCGCGGGCCGCTCCGTCGACACCGGAGCCGTCCGGACCGGACCGCACGGGCCGGGGCACCGGGCTTCACTGGACGCACCGCAGACACCGAGGAGGACCCTGGGCAAGGTCGTCGCCAACGCATCGCCGAGCTCTACGGCGAGGGCTGACCGCGGCGCTCGGCGGCGCAGGGCGACGGGTGCGGACGCCGCGGCTCCTGGCGTCACCACCCCGTCCCGTCCGGTCCGGCCGCCCACGCCCGGGCCGGTACCGTCGCGCCGTCCTCGTCCGTTGCCGCCGGCGCCGCCGGCCCGTCGCCGACCCGCGGAGGTGCGCCGTGCCCCTGACCTCCGCCGTGCCCCTGACCTCCGCCGGCCCCACGGGCACCGCCGCCGCCCCCGACCGGCGATGAGGGTCGCCGTCACCGGGGCGACCGGCTTCGTCGGCGGTCACGCCGTGGCGGCGATCCACGGGGCGGGCCACCGGGTCACCGCGCTCGTGCGCGACCGGGCCCGGCTCGAGGCCGTGGCGGTGTCGCTCGACACCCCGGTGCCCGAGGTGGTGGTGGGCGACATGACCGACGCCGCGGCCGTCGCCCGCCTGGTCGCCGACGCCGACGCCGTCATCCACAGTGCGGCGGTGGTCAGCCTCGACACGCGGCACGAGGCCGAGATGCGGGAGGTCAACCGGGCGGGGACGGCGACCGTCCTCGATGCCGCCGCCGCCGCCTCGCTCGACCCGATCGTCCACGTGTCGAGCACCAGCGCGCTGTTCCGACCGCGGATCGGCCCCCTCTCCCCCGACCTGCCGCCGGTCACCGGCGGGCGCGGCTACGGGGCGTCGAAGGCCGAGTGCGAGGTGCTGGCCCGCCGGCACCAGGAGCGGGGCGAGCCGGTGGCCGTCGTCTACCCGAGCGGGATCATCGGCCCGGCCGCCGGCCAGGCGCTCGGCGAGACCGCCGACGGGGTCAGCCGCTTCCTGCCCGGCGGCTTCATGCCCACCCACCGCGGTGCCCTCTCGCTGATCGACGTGCGCGACCTGGCGGCCACCTTCGTGGCCCTGCTCGAACCCGGGCGCGGCCCCCGCCGGATCATGGCCGGCGGCCACCTGGTGACGATGCAGGCCCTGGCCCTCGCGCTGCGCGACCTGACGGGCCGACGCTTCCCCGTCCCGCCCATCCCGCCGCGGGCGTTGGTCGGCACCGGCCGGCTGCTCGACCGCCTGGGCCGCGTGCGGCCCATCGACACGGCCCTCACCGCCGAGGGCATGACGCTGCTGACCCGTTGGGCCGGCACCGACGACTCCACCCTCGCCGACCTCGGCGTGCTCCCCCGCGACCTCCGCTCCTCGCTGGCCGACTCCCTGGTCGCCTGGCGAGACGCCGGGCTGGTGACCGACCGCCAGATCGGCCGCCTGGCCGCCCTCCACCCCTCCCGGGCTCGCGCCCGCCCCGGCCGCTGACCGGACCGGGCCGAGGACCGACGCCCGGGTCGGCTTCTCGCGCAGTTCTCGCGTCGGGTTGGGACCGCGCTCACGCGCCCCGCCGAGGCTGCTCCGCACCGGGTCCGAGACCGGACCCGGAGCCCCGAGATCAGAGGAGATCCTCGATGAACATCGCCCGCAAGACCGTCGCCGTGGGGGCCGTGGTCGGCGCGTCGCTGGCCGGCGGCGCCCTCGGTGCCAGCCTCGTCGGCACCGCCGGCGCCCAGTCGGCCCCGACCACGCCGACCACCTCGACCGACTCCGGCTCGGGCGGCGGCTCGTCGGACGGCTCCGGCACCGCCGCCCGCCCCGGCATGCCCGCCCACGGCCGCGCCGAGCACGAGAGCCAGGAGACGCCGGTCACCGGCGCCGACGACACCCGGGCCCAGGACGCGGCGGTGAAGAGCGTCGGCGGCGGCACCGCCGGTGAGGTCACCAGCGACCTCACCAAGGACGGCTACGAGGTCACGGTCACCAAGGCCGACGGCTCCCAGGTCGAGGTCCACCTCGACAGCTCGTTCGGCGTCAGGCAGGGCACGGGCGGCCAGGGCCCCGGCGGCCACGGCCCCGGCGGCCACGGCCCCGGCCACGGTCACGGTCACGGCCCCGCCGATCCGAACGACCAGGACGGCCCCCAGGGCCAGGGCGGCGACTGACCGGGCGACGGACCCGACGCCCTCGTGCCGGCCCGTCGTCGGTCGGCAGGGTGGCTCGGCCGCGTCAGCGGCCGTTGCGCTCGCGGTGGGCGCAGCCGGGCCAGCAGCACGGCCGACGCCGGCCCTCCTCCAGCTCCTCCCGGGTCCGGCGGATGCGCCGCCCCCGAGTGGCCTCGCGCCTGGCGTCCTCGACCCAGCAGATGAACTCGTTGCGGGCCAGGGGGGTGATGTCCTGCCACGCCGCCTGCGCGACCGGGCTGGCGGCGAGCCCGTCGCGGAGGTCGCCGGGCAGCTCGTGCACCACCCCTCCCGGCAGCCGTGGCCCGCTCATCGGGGCCACCGTACCGAGCGGTCCCGCCGGGCGTCCCGACCACCCGGTCCGGGCTGCGGCGCCCGCCGATCAGACCGGCGACATCTCGCTGCGCAGGCGGCGGGTGATGCGACCGAGGCGCCGCGAGATCTGCATCTGGCTGACGCCCTGGCTCTCGGCGATGCAGCTCTGGGTGTCCTCTTCCACGTAGTAGCGGCGGAGCAGCTCCCGGTCGTCGTCGGGGAGCACGGCGAGGGCGTCGCGCAGGTCGAGGTGGTTCTCGGTGCGCGCGAAGCCGGGGTCCGCCCGGCCCACCACCTCGTAGCCGTCCCCTCGATCCTCGTCGCGCCCTCCGGTCGGCGCGTCGAGCGGAACCAGCTCTCGCCGGTCATGGGCGGTCGACACCATCCGGATGACGTCCTCCTCCCGGCCGAGGTCGGCCGCCACCTCCGACGCGGTCGGCGCCCGGCCGAGCTGCTGGGTCAGCCGCTCGCGCGCGGCGCGGACGGACGGGGTCAGGTCGTGGACCGTGCGCGGCACCCGCAACGCCCACCCGAGGTCGCGGTAGTGGCGCTTCAGGGCGCCGATGATCGTCGGTCGGGCGAAGGCGTCGAACGGGATGCCCCGATCGGGGTCGTAGCGGTCGAGGGCGTGGAGCAACGACTCGCTCGCCACCTGGACGAGGTCCTCGAGCGGTTCGTTGCCACGGTGCATCCGCCGGGCCAACGACCGGGCCAGCGGCAGGTGGTGCAGGGCCAGACGACGACGGGCGTCCGGGCTGCCGGTGCGGGCGAGCTCGAGGTGCAGTCGCTCCACCTCGGCGTGATCGGAAACGGTTCTTGGCGCAGGCTCCTCACCCATGGGGGACTTCTCCCGGTCGTCGTACCCGGCTTCTCGAGCCGGCGGGGTCTGCCCACCGGTGGCGTCTCCACACCGGTTTCGCCGGTTCGGGTGAACGACCGGCCATCGTTTGCGCCGGTGGCCGGGGTGGGAGTCGTCACCTGATGGACGGCGAAGGAGGCCACGACCGGGACGAGGAGGGCGCCGAACCGCAGGAGGTCCCTCCGGCGTCCATCGCCCGACAGCGGGCCAGCCGGCCCGACGACGGCGAGGACGATGAGGACGGCGAGGCGTCCGGCGACCGCAGCCCGGGCGAGCAGCGGACCCCGACCCACGATGACCAGGACCGCGACGGCGGCTAGGATGAACCCCGGTCGAGACCAGGCCTCTACCCGCGGGAAAGGAAGCTCATGGCCTCGACACTCGAACGAATCACTCCGGCGGAGCTGCGGGTGGCGGTCCTGTGTGCTCGAGGGGACTCGAACAGCGACATCGCCGAGGCCCTCTACCTGTCGACCAACACGGTGAAGACCCACCTCCACCGGCTGTTCACCCGCCTGGGCGTGCACAGCCGGGCCGCGCTGACCTCGGTGCTCATGGCCGACGCCCGCTTCCGAAGCCTCGTGGCCGACGGCCACGAGCCCTTCGACCTCGTCGACGGGCGCGTCCAGGACCTCCCGCCGGCGAGCAACGGCAACGGCCACGCCCCACGCGCGAGCAACGGCCACGCCCCACGCCCGGTCGCGGCCGAGGTGGGCCGGGCGGCGGTGGCCGCAGGCAGGTCAAGCCCCCGGTAGCAGGCCGGTCGCCACCAGCTCGGCGGCGACCTCGCGCAGCTTGCGGTTGTGGTTCACCGACACCCGACGGAGCTCGGCAAAGGCTTCATCAGCGCTCAGGCGGTGCCGCTCCATCAGGATGCCCTTGGCCTGCCCGATCACGTCGCGGCTCGCCAGGGCCTGCTTGAGCTGGTCGGCGGTGAGCGCGGCGGTCAACCCGATGGAGGCGTGGGCGGCGAAGACGGCGCCCAGCAGCCGGGCCTGGCCGCCGTCGCGGAAGGCGCCCCTCTTCCCGGCGGAGAGGTTCAGGGCGCCGATCCTCTCCTGGTTGCGCACGTGCAGCGGTAGAGAGAGCATGCTGGTGACCCCCACCTCCGCCCTGGCTCGGGGACCGAAGGTCGGCCACCGGGGGTCGGCGCTCACGTCGTCGCTGCGAACGATCCCGCGCTCTCGGATGGCGTCCAGGCAGGGACCTTCGTTCGTCTCGTACTGCACCCGGTCGACCGCCCGGGCCACCTCGTCGGACTCGGCCACGGTCTTGACCCTCCGACCCTCGACCAGGGTGATCCCAGCGTGCTCGCACCCGTCGAAGTGCTCGAGCGCGAGCGCGGTGACCCGCTCGAGGGCGGCGCCGAAGTCGCTCTCGCCGACCAGTTCGCGCCCGACATCTGCGACTGCCGCCGCCAAGTCCTCGTCCATCGGTGCCGCTCCTCGGTCCGGTCGGGAGGCGCCAGGAGGTCGACACGTCGAGACTTGAGTTCCCCAGCGTACCAAGCGGATCTCCGAGTTGCTGCCGGTGGGTCAGCGCTCCCGGAGGGTGGCGCCCCGCGGCAGGCCCACCAGCGCCAGGACCTGCTGGGCCGCGGAGCCCGCCGGCGCGATCAGGTCGAGTCCCACGCCGCCGGTCGCCGCCCGATCGGCGCCGACGAAGAGGGCTTCGACACCGGCGCTGGCCAGCAGGCTGACGTCGGCCAGGTCGATGGTGACCGCCTCGTCGGCCTCGGTGATGGCGAGCGCGATCTCGGCCGACAGGTCGCTCACCGCGTGCACGTCGAGCACGCCCAGCACCGCGATGACCGGGCTCGGCCCGCCCGAGCAGACCACGTCGGAGACGGACACCGGTGGCATCGAGCCGGGCCTCGGGTCCGCGAGGAGGCCGGCTGGTCGGGAGACCTGCTGGCGGATGCGCACGGTGGTGCCGTCCTCCCGCCGGTCGATCTCGAGCCGATCGACCAGCTGCCGGCTGAGCGCGAGGCCCCGGCCCCGGCCGCCGACGACGACCGGCGCCCGCCACCGGCCCGAGTCCGCCACCTCGACCACCAGGGTTCCGGTCCGCTCCAGCCGACCGGCGAGGACCATGGGCGGCGGCGGCCCCGGGGCCGCCGCACCCACGCCGTCCGCGCCGGCCGACGGGCCGGCCGGGCCGACGAAGGCGTGGTCGACCACGTTGGTCACCAGCTCCGTGACGACGTGGACGAGGATCGCTCCGGCGGTGGGCGCCACACCCAGCCCGCCGAGCCACGCCTCGAGGAGGCCCCGAGCCGCCCGCGGCGCCGCGGGGGTGATCTCGAGGATCGAGGACAGCGGGGCGACCGCGGGACGGCGGTGGAGCGCGACCAGCGCCACGTCGTCCGAGCAGCCCGACCCGTCGAGCAGCCCGAGCGCGGCCTCGCAGATGCGCTCGGGCACCGAGGCGCGCCCGGCGGAGGGACCATGCATCGGCCCCCGGCCGGTGCGGTGGGCGTCGTCGCCGGCCTCGAGCAGCGCGACGGAGGCCGCCGGTGCGCTGATGCCGGGCCGCTCGAGCACGCCGTCGGAGTAGAGCAGCAGCGCGTCGCCCATGCCGAGCGCAGCGTCGCCGGTGCGGAAGCGGCTCCCGGTGGCGAGCGGTCCCGACCCGGTGGGCTGCAGGTACCGGCTGCCCCCCGCACCGTCGCTCGACAGGACGAGCGGTGCCGGGTGACCGGCCGTGCAGTACTCGACCCGCCCGGCGCCGAGGTCCATCGACGCCACGCAGACCGTGGCCCGTCGGGCGGCGGGCACCGTCTCGGCGAACCGGTCGAGGGCCTCGAGGGCCTCGACCACCTCCGCCCCGAGGCGCAGGCTGGCGAGCAGCACGCTGCGGAGCTGGGTCATGGCGACCAAGGCGTCGACCCCGTGGCCGACCACGTCGCCGACGACCAGCACGACCCGGTCACCGTCGGCCACGACGTCGAACCAGTCGCCGCCCGCGACCCGCTCGTCGGCGGCGACCTGGTAGCGGGCCGCGAGGTCGACGTCCGGCAGGACCGGGATCTCCTCCGGCAGCAGGGCCCGCTGCACGGCACGCCCGGTGGCGAGGGCGGTGGCGCCGCTGTGCAGCGCTCCCTCCAGCTCGCGCTGCACGTCGCGCTCGCACCGGACCCGGTCGGTGACGTCCCGGGCGAAGGAGATGGTGCCGGTGGGGTGACCGTCGGATCCCCACCTCGGCGCCACCGTGACGTCGAGGTAGCGCTCGCCGACGGTGCCGTCGGGGCGGTCGAAGCGCATCGTCAGGCTGTCTCGGCTGATGGTCACGCCGGTGTCGACGACCCGGTCGAGGAACTCGACCCACCCCTCGCCGTCGACGTCGGGGAAGCGCTCGCCGGTCGAGCCGTGCAGGTCGAAGCGGCCACCCACCATGCTTCGAGCGGCGTCGTTCAGGGCACGGAAGCGGTGGTCGCGCCCCTCGGTGACGCTGACGGCGACCGGCAGGTGCTCGAACCCGTCCAGCGCCGCGCCCACGTCGCCGAAGTCGTCGAACCGGCGTGCAGCCATCGGTAGGTTCGCCTCCCGTCTGCTCGAGGGCTCTGGGCCGACCCGGGACAGGCATCCCAGCGGCGGTCCACCTCCGCTACCCGCACCTGCGCGAGGTACACCACTTGCGCAGGCGACGGGGGAGGTGGACACTTCCGGCGGGCACAACGGGCAACGAAAGGGCACCCTCATGTTCGCCAGGTCTCCGGGCACGTCTCGCGAGTCGCGCCAGCTCACCGATCCGCGTCGACGCCCGGCCGTCGGCGCCCTGCTGGGGGTGGCGCTCGTCGCCGTCCTCGTCCTCGCCGGCTGCGGGTCGAGCGGCGGGTCGACCAGCTCGTCGGACTCCGCGTCCAGCGCCATCTCGTCCGGTTCGTCCTCGGGGTCCTCCGCCGGGACCGGCACCGGCGGTGCGTCCGGCACGGGCACCTCGGGCGGCTCGGGCACGACCGGCGGGTCGGGCACGAGCGGGGGCTCGGGCTCCTCCGGCGGGTCCGGTTCGACACCGACCATCAAGAGCTTCACCACGCCCGGCGACATCGACTGCCACAACGGCAACTCGCAGACCTTCTCGGCGTCCTGGTCGACGACCGACGCGGTGAAGGTCACCATCTCCATCGACGGCCCGGGGGTGTACAAGACCTACGGCCCGAGCGGCTCGGACTCGCTGCCGTTCAACTGCTCGAGCTCGCACACCTTCCTGCTCACCGCGTACGGAGCGGGCGGCAAGACGGCGACCAGGTCGGTCACCCTCCAGCCCCGCAACGTGCAGACGACCAGCACGGGCGGCACCAGCGGCACCTCGGGCTCGACCGGCAGCTCGACAGGTTCGACGAGCGGTTCCACCGGCTCCACCGGGTCGACCAGTGGGTCCAGCGGCACCGGCGGGTCGACCGGGTCGGCCGGAACCACCGGCTCCACCACGGGCTCGACCAGCGGGTCCACCGGCTCCACCGGCTCCACCGGGTCGACCGGCACGACCGGCCCGTAGCGCCACCGAGGCGACGGGCCGCCGTCCGCACCGCCAGGACCTCGGACCCTCAGCCGGGGTCGGCGCCCCCCTGCTGGAGGGCGTCGACGAGCACCTCGGCGAAGCGATCGACGGCGTCGTGGTTGCGGCCCGAGATCAGCTGCGGCTCCCGCCCGTCGTCGACGACGGCGTCCTCGTCCACGTAGCACCCGCCGGCGTTGACCACGTCGGTCGTGATCTGGTCGGCGCAGGTCAACGTCCTCGCTCGCAGCGCCGCCGCCTCCACCAGGAGCCACGGGCCGTGGCAGATGGTGGCGACCGGCCTGCCGAGCTCCAGGTAGCGGCGGAGCAGGTTGACCGCGGCGACGTCCTTGCGGAGGGTGTCCGGGCCGCCGAGGCCGCCCGGCAGCACCAGGCACGAGAACCGCTCCGGGTCGGCGTCCTCGAGGGCGAGCTGGCAGTCGATGAGGTCGCCGGGCTCGATGTAGTGGTAGCCCCGGACCTGACCGCCGTCCGGGCTGATCACCTCGACCTCGAACCCCGCGTCGGAGAGGGCGTCCCGAGGCGCGGTCACCTCGACCTGCTCGACCCCGTCTGCGCACAGGATCCCGATCGGCTTCCGCTCCACGCTCATCGCTCTCTCCTCCGTTGGCTGGTCGTCCTGTCGGTGGCCCTGCAGACCCAGCTACCCGCCGAGGGCGGCGCACAACATCCCGCCGGGGCGCCCGGCCGCTCGCGGCTGGAACACCCGAATCGGGACCGGATATCTTGACCGGTGGTACAGACCACGTGCCGTGTCGGGTCGGCTGCGACGTCGGGCAGCCGTCGTTCACCGGAGGAAGCGGAGTTGGTCCGAGCCGAGCGGCAGTTCGCGGGATGGCAGTTCGCCATCACGGCGCTGACCGACGCGGGCGCGCCGATGGCGACCGCCCAGGTCGTCACCGCCGACGGCGCGCTGGTCCTGACCGCCCACCGCGGCCTCGGTGGGCCGTTCCTCGACCACTTCGCGCTGATCGATCCCGGCCGGGGTCATCGGACCGGCTGCCTGGAGGCGGCCCGTCGGCGGCGTCTGGTCGTCAGCGACGACACCGCCCTCGGCCGGCGGTTCGACGACGCCACCCGGGCCGTGCTGCGCGACGAAGGGGTCCGGTCGAGCTTCTCCTCGCCGGTGATCTCCGGGGACGAGCTCGTCGGGGTCGTCTCGGCCCACTTCCGCTCGCCGCTGCCGCCCCACCCCGAACGCATCACGTCGGTCGCCGGCGCGGTCGGATCGCTGGTCGGGCTGGGCCTGGAGCACGCCGACCGGCGCGAGCGGCTCGAGGAGCTGGTCGACGACCTCGAGCGGGCCCTCGAGTCGCGAGACCTCATCGGGCAGGCCAAGGGCGTGCTCATGGCCCGCCACAAGCTGACCGCCGACGAGGCCTTCGACCTCCTGCGGGCGGCGTCGAACCACCGGAACGAGAAGCTGCGCGACGTCGCCGAGCAGGTGGCCCGCACCGGCACCCTCGGGCTCGGCACGTCGTCGCCGAGCGGCTGACCGCACCGCTCGTGACCCTCGGAGCGGTGAGGTCTGGTCGGGCTGCGGGGGTTCGGAGACGCCCGCTCCGGGTAGCGCCTGGCGGTGAGCCCGCCATCCGCCCATGATCGACACCGCGCCGTCGTCGCCGCCCTGCTCGACCGCCACGGCCGGACCTACGCGTCCGAGGCGGGCATCCGCCTGTCCCGCAACACGCCCGCTCCCCTCTTCCAGCTGCTCTGCCTCTCCCTGCTGGCGAGCGCCCGCATCGGCGCCGAGCTGGCCATGGGCGCCGCACGAGCGCTGGTCGACGACGGTCTGACGACGCCCGCCGCCATGGCCGACTCGACCTGGGAGCACCGGACCTCGGTGCTCAACCACGCCGGGTACGCCCGCTACGACGAGAGCACGTCGCGTTACCTCGGGGCGACCGCCGACGCCCTCCTCGACCGCTACGACGGTGACCTGCGGCGACTGCGCGATCGGTCCGGGCGGAGCCGTGACGAGGAGCACCGCCTGCTCACGGAGTTCACCGGCATCGGCGACGTCGGGGCGGACCTGTTCCTTCGCGAGGTGCAGGCGGTGTGGGACGAGGTCGCGCCGTTCGTCGACGACCGAGCGGCCGACTCGGCCGGGGCCCTCGGCCTTCCCCACACCGGTCGCGGCCTGCGCGGCCTCGTCCCGGACGACGCCGCCATGGCCGAGCTCGCCGCCGCCCTCGTCCGCTGCGGCCTCGAGGGAGATTCCGAGTCCGTCCGGGCGGCCGCCCGGGACCGCTGAGCCGGGTCGATCTCCGGCTCCGACCCCGAGCCCGGCTGCTCGTGAGCGCGGGATGCTCGGGGTCGGACCGGCCCGTCGACCGTCAGTAGCCGGTCGAACCGGATCCGGTCGAGGTGGGGACGGTCGAACCGCTGTCGGAGGAGGCCGACGGCACCCGGACCACGTGCCAGACACCGCCGAAGCTGGCGATCCCCTCGCCGTTGGCGTCCGCCCGGCTCTGGTCCTTGACGAAGGTGTACAGGGGCAGCCCGTGCACCGCCACCAGCTGCTGACCGCCGGAGCCCTGCACGACGCCGAGGTCCCCGACCCCGGACGCCCCCGTCGGGGCTCGGACGCCGGCCGGGAGGACCAGGGGTGGCCACACCGCCTGGCAGTCCGCCCCGCACTCGACCGGTCGGCCGCCGTTGGTGAGGGTGTACAGCGTCCGGCCCTCCTGATCGGCCAGGATCGTGCCCAGCTTCGCATCCGCCTTGGTCGTGACCAGCGGAGCGGACCCGCCGGCGGCGCCCGAGTCGGTCGAGGACGCGGCCGCGGAGCTGCCCGACCCCGACGAGCTCCCGCACGAGGCGAGGAGCCCGGTGAGGGCGACGAGCAGGAGGGCGGCGGCCGGGAGGGTGACGGCGCGGCGTCGGGCAGATCGGTGCGACATGCCAGGGACTACGGACCAGGGGCGGCGAGGGATTGCCGTCAGGTCCGAAGCGTCGCCGAGCACAGCGCGCGCCCGCCCTCGTCCAGCAGCGTCACCGACCGGACCGATCGCGCGTCGAAGGTGGTCACGGTGCCCCAGGAGGCCTGCGGCCGGTCGAGCACCACCGGACCGACGTCGGCGGTGCCACCTCCGGCGAAGGTGACGCGGAGGCGGTACCCCGGGCCCGACCCCTCCTCGGCGACCAGCCGCCACGTCGGCAGGGCGATGAACAGGGCGTCGGGCTGACCGGTGAGCACCACCCGGCCGACGACCCGCCCGTCGGCGGTCGACATGGCGGCGGTGCGGACCTGCTCGGCGCCGGAGACGGCTCGCGACGGCCCACCGCCGGACCCCACGCCGACGACCAGCGCGGCGACCGCCAGCAGGGCGGCGACCGCGGCGGCCGCGAGCAACGGTCCGGACCGCCGACGCCACCTTCTGACGAACGCCGCACCTCGGGTGACGGGCTCGGCGGCACCGGCCTCGCTCCGGAGCCGCTCGATCACCGCCGTCTCGAAGCCGACCGGCGGTTCGGCCTGCGGACCGATCACGAGCAGCGCGTCGACCGCGCCGGCCAGGTCGTCGACCACGCCACGACAGCGGGGGCACGCGGCCAGGTGGGCCAGGCCATCGGCCCGGTCGCGGCCCGAGACGGCGCCGAGGGCCAGCTCGGGGGTCATGGCCCGCACGTCGGCACAGGTCCGGTCCGTCATCGCTGCGGTCCCCGATCGGCGCCGGCCAGCGCTTCCCGCACCCGTCGCAGGCCGTCGCGGATGCGCGTCTTGGCGGTCCCGATCGGGATGTCGTCGAGGTCGGCGACCTCACGGGCGGTTCGGCCGCCGAACGCGGCCAGCAGCACCGCCCGCCGCTGGACGAGGGGGAGCGACGCGAGGGCGGCGGTGACGCGGGCCATGTCGTCGTCGACCACGGCGGCGACCTCGGGTGATCCGAGATCGGACTCCAGCTCGACCACGGCGCGCTCCAGGGCCGCCGTCGGCCGCGAGCCCCGGGCCCGGACGGCGTCGATCGCCAGGTTGCGGGTGATGGTCAGGACCCATGCCGCCACCGAGCCCCGGCGGGCGTCGTAGGTGCCGGCGCTGCGCCAGACCCGCACGAACGCCTCCTGGGCCACGTCCTCGGCCAGGGCGCCGTCGCCCACCACCGACCGCGCCAGCCCGAAGACCCGACGTTGGTAGCGGCGCACGAAGGCGGCGGTGGCGTCGGCGTCACCGGCCGACACGCCGGCCAGCAGCGAGTCGTCCGACGGCTTCACCCCCGGGGTTACGGGCGCGGCCGCCGGAGGGATTGCCGCCTCGGGGACGGACGCCCCTCGGGAGGCACGACGGCTCCCGTCCCGCCACCCGCCGACGGTCCGGGCCGGCCCACGCACCGTTCGGGACGCTACGCCTCGTGCTCGGTCACCGTCGGTCGCGCCGCCTCGCGTAGCGGTCACGGGCCTCGCGCTCGTCGAAGCCGACGATGGTCAGGGCGACCTCACGACCGGCGCGACGGAGCGCCTCGACCCGGTGGTTGCCGTCCTCGAGCACGAGGTGGTCACCGCGATGGGTGGCGATCGAGGGTGGAGGCTCGTGGCCGGCGCGGATGCGACGGGCCAGGTCGTCGACGTCGTCCCGCCAGTCGTCCTCGTCCACCGCCTGCTGCACCGGCGCCCCCGGGGGCCCAGCCAGGCGGTGGAGCTCGTCGAGGGGCACCGCCGTGGGGCCGTACCACCAGAGGTAGCGCTGCCGCAGCTGGGCGGCGAGCTCGGCGTTGTCGCTCCCCGGTGAGGCGAGGAACCTCGACACCCACCCCGCCAGATCGTCGCGCTCCGCCGCGGCGCGGGCCCCGTCCGGCGAGAAGTCGTCATCGCTCATGACCTCCGGTCTCACCGGCGGGGCCGAGGCCACACAACAACGTCCGAGCACCTCCCGGCAGGGCGGTCGCCCGGTTCGACCGCCAGCGGTGCTCGTGGGCGTCGACGACCCGCCGGGTGGACCTGGGAGCACCCTGCGGTGGCACCATCGTCGGGTGCAGCTGATCCTCGTCCGCCACGGCGACGCCCACGCCGGGTTCACCGGTCCGGTGGCCGGCCCGACCGGTTGCCAGGGGCTGACCCCGCTCGGACGACGACAGGCGGAGCTCCTCGGCGACCACCTCGCGGCGACGCAGCGGATCCGGGCCGATGTGCTGGTGGCCAGCGTGCTGCCCCGAGCCATCGAGACCGCCACGATCATCGCCCCGGCCCTGGGTCTCCCGGTCGCCGACCAGGACTGCGACCTCTGCGAGATCCACACCGGCGTGGCCGACGGGCTGGACTGGACCGAGTTCAACCGCCGCTTCGGCTCGTTCGACATGGAGGCCGAACCCGACCGTCGCTTCGCGCCCGGTGGCGACAGCTGGAACAGCTTCCACGAACGGGTCCGTTCGGCCCTCGAGCGCCTCGCCCGGGACCACGCCGGCCGGACCGTCGTGGCGGTGTGCCACGCCGGGGTGATCATGGCGTCGATGCGACTGCTGCTCGGCATCGCGGACCCGGCCACCAGCGCCCACCTCCGGCCGACCAACACGGGCCTCACCGAGTGGCACCACGACGACGAGCAGGGGAGGTGGAAGCTCGCCTCCTACAACGAGGCCGAGCACCTCCTCCCGCTCCGATGAGCGCCGGGGTGGGCCGCCTGGTCGCCGCCGTCGACGGTTGGCAGCGGCGCAACCGCGTCGCCGGACCGACCTACGGCGTGGTCAAGAAGTTCGGGGACGACGACGCCAACCTGTTCGTGGTCGCGCTGGGCTGGTACGGGTTCACCGCCATCTACCCGCTGATCCTGGTGGTGGTCACCATCCTCGGCTACATCGGCGTCGAGTCGCTGGGGAAGGGCGTGGTCGACACCCTGCACCAGTTCCCGGTCATCGGCCAGCAGTTCAACCCGGCGGCGGGGAGCGCCAACCTCCACGGCAGCATCCCGGCGCTGGTGGTCGGCCTGGTGGGGCTGGTCTACGGCGCCCAGGGCGTCACCCAGGTCGCCCAGCAGGCGGCCGGCCGGGTGTGGAACCAGCCGCCGACCGAGGTGCCGGGGTTCGTGCCCCGGCTGGTGCGGAGCCTGGCCGCCCTGGCCACCATCGGCGGCGCCTTCCTCCTCAACGCCTTCGCCTCGTCGCTGGCCGCCGGGATCGGTCGACCGCTGTGGGCCCGCATCCTGATCGTCGTCGGGATGCTGGTGGTGAACACCGGCCTCTACCTGCTGTCGTTCCGCATCCTGACCGCCGTCGACGTCGGGGTGCGCCAGCTGGTGCCGGGCGCGGTGCTGGCGTCGGTCGGCTTCACCGTGCTCATCACCGTCGGGGCCGGACTGGTGCAGCACCAGCTCCGCCACAGCAGCGCGACCTACGGGGCGCTCGGATCGGTGATCGGCGTGGTCACCTTCCTGCTGCTGCTGGCCAAGATCACCATGTACGCCCTCGAGCTGAACCCGGTGCTGGCCCGCGGGCTGTGGCCCCGAGGTCTGACGGCCGACACCCCGACCGAGGCCGACGAGCAGGTGCTGCGCGACCGGGCCAAGGAGGCGCGGGCCCGCGACGACGAGCGCATCGGGGTCGGGTTCGGCGACGACGCGCCCGACGAGGCCGCCGCCGACGCCCGACACGACTCCTAGGGCGCGGCCGAGATCTTCCGACGGGTGGGCGACGAGTGGGAGCGGGCGCATCGACGCGCAGATCCGTTGGTGGACTTCCGCTCACTCCCCGAGGCGGCACGGCTGTGGAGCAGCCCGGCTGTCACGGGCTCAGAACCGCCAACGCATCGAGCCCGGCGTGTCCTCGGCGGTGCCGACTGCGGTTGCGGTGCGGGGCCTGAGCTCGTAGACGCGCCACGGCGGCGGACCGAGCGTCGGGGCGTTGAACGGCGCCGTGATGCCGGTTCCCGAGTCGTCGGGTTCAGCGGGCCAGCCGCTCTTCGCCCACAGCGCCGCGGTCACGGCCACGATCTTCGGGTCGGTGACGTGCTGCGCCTCCCCCGCGACCATCACGTCGAAGCCCTTCGTGGCGACGCTCATCGCGCATCGCGGGTCGCGGGCGATGTTCCGCGCCTTGCGCGTGCGCTCACCGGTCTGGAACCAGCCGCGGCCGGCGTGCCAGAGCGCACCCACGCTCGTGACGTGCGGGCTGCCGTCCTCGTCGAGGGTCGTGAGCCAGAAGGTCGAGCGGTCCGGCGAGCGGGGATCGTCGTGCGTCAACAGGTCGGCGAGCTGCGCTTCGACGAGCGACCATTCGATGGCCGGCAGGCCGTCGGCGGCTCCGAGGTTCGTTGCGTCCATGGCTGTTGAGACCGTACGCCTGCCCGAAACTCATCGCTCCACCGTCGCTGGCGGAGCTGTCGTGACGTGAACCGGCTCGGAACCCGCAGCACCGGGCTCGAGCGCGCCCGACAGTCCCATCGGCGCGCCGTGAGCCGGGTCCCAGGACGCGTCCTGACGCCAGGCACGGTCCGATGCCTACGCTTGCACCCTCCGCCGCTCGAGGTCCTGTCGCCTTGCGCGCCGGCCCGCCCGGGTAGCTCAGCTGGTCAGAGCAGGCGCCTTGTAAGCGTCAGGTCGTCGGTTCGACTCCGACCTCGGGCTCGACCGGGATCCCTTGTGCGACAAGGGATCCGAGGGTCGTCGAGGTGGCAGGAGAGGACGCTGATGATGACGAAGAGCGCGGCGGTGCTGCTCGCTGCCGCCGGGGCGGCGTCGAGCTACCGGGCGTGGGTCGAGCCGTGGCAGGAGCGTTGGGGCGCGACCGACGAGGAGGTGGCGATGAGCCTGCCGGGCGACGCCTTGGTGGCGGAGCCGGCCATGCAGCGGACCCGTGCCATCACCATCGAGGCCGGACGGGAGGCGGTGTGGCCCTGGATCGTCCAGCTCGGCGCCGACCGGGGCGGCTTCTACTCCTACGACCGGCTCGAGAACCTCGTCGGTCTCGGCATCCACAGCGCCGGGGAGGTCGTCGGGCGGTGGCAGGACCTGCAGGTCGGCGACGTGGTGTACGCCGACCGGCGTCGTTCGGGTGGCTGGTTCGTGATGGAGCTGCGCCCGGCCGAGGTGCTGGTGCTGAAGCTCGCCGATCTGCCGGCCGGCCGGCCGGTGCGGCGGGACGAGAAGCTGGGGTGGGAGTTCCTGTGGACCTTCGCGTTGCGTGACGCGCCGGGCGGGGCCACCCGGCTGCTCGTCCGGGAGCGGGTCGCGTTCGATCGTCGGGTCATCAGGGCGGCCATGGCCCCGATGGGGGTGGTGAGCTTCGTGATGACCCGGCGGATGCTGCTCGGCATCAGGTCGAGGGTGCGGGCCACGACCTCCAGCGGGTGATCTCGAAGCGGAAGAAGGCTCCCTCGTCCCATCGGTCGGTGCCGTGGTGCCATCCGGCGGTCCCGGCGCTGGCGATGGCCACGTCGCCGAAGCGGCGGTGCTCGCTCACCTCGACGCCGAAGGGGTGCTCGGCCCACGTGCCGGTGCGGTCGGGGTCGCCCCACCGGAGGAACGAGGCCGATCGCAGCCGTCCATCGGCATCGATGCGATGGGCGATGTCCACCAGGTGGCCGTCGGTGTCGAGGTGGGCGGTGATGCGGTCGGGACCCTCGACGCTCCAACGCGTCCCGGCCGTCGGGGTCACCGCGCCCGGCACCCAGATCGACTCGCCGGCGGCGCGCTCGGCGCTGCTCCGTGACACGTCGGGCCCCTCGGCCCGCACGATCGGGACGAGCCCGAACAGCCTCCAGGACATGGCGCCGGCGCCGGCGACGTAGCGGTCGCTGCCGACGATCACCCCGGCCACCCTCGCCTCCCACACCGTGCCGGAGGTCGGGGCGAGGAGCTGCCGGGCCCGGAAGGGCAACCAGCGTCCGATGCGGATCTGGCCGCGCATCTCCAGCACCGCCGCCGACACCGGCGACCGCTGCTGCCACCCGTCTCCGAGCGCGGCCCGGAAGTAGCGATCGACCGGCTCGGCGACCTCGGCCGACGCCGGTCCACCCGCGGACCGGGCACCGAGGACGTCCTCGAGCCGGCGCCAGGACGGGGTGACCACCCACCACGGCTACCACCACCGCCGAACGTCGTGCCATCGACGGTCCCGCGGGCGGGATCGCCGCCGTGATGGTCCTCGGGCCTGGCGCCGTCGACCTCGTGACCCTCCGGGCCGGCCTCGACGTAGCGGGCACGGGCCGTGCCCCCGGCTCCGACCGCCTTGCCCATCACCCCTTCGGATCCTCCTTCGCCTCGGCCCGATGGGGTTCCGGGGCGGCCTCGGACCGGTAGCGTCGGCGTCGTGGCAGGCCGGTCCGGCTCGTCCGAGACGCCGTGATCGGTCCCGCCGAGCCGGTGATCGACGGCTCCAGCGGTCAGCCGATGGCGACGGCGACCGATGCCTGCGACCGACCGCCGACCGATGCCTGCGAGCGACGAGGAGCTGCGAGACCCGTGACCGATGCAACCCCCTTCGAACGAGGCGCCGCCAAGCTGCGGGAGGTCTACGCCGGCGACGTGGTCGACATCCCCGAGGGGACCATGGCGTTCAACGACGTCATGGTGCGCACGCTCTTCGCCGAGATCTGGGCGCGTGACGTGCTCGACCTGCGCTCCCGCCGCCTCCTGCTGATGGGCGTCATCGCCGCCGACGGCCGGGCCGACGTGTGGAAGGTGCAGGCGAGGGCGGCGCTGCGCAACCGCGAGCTCACCCCCGACGAGCTGCGGGAGACCCTGGTCATGCTGGCGCCGTACGCCGGGTACCCGAACGTGTCGAGGCTGGTTGCGGCGTGCGAGGAGGTCATCGCGACCTGGCGGGCCGACGGCGAGCCGGGCGGCATCGAGGACGGGGACGCCGGTTCGGGCGCCTGACGGCCCCGGGTCGACGAGCCCGAATCCTGCTCGATCCAGGGGTTGACATCAGAACAAGCGTTCGTGTATGCTGACTGGACCAGCTTCCACCGGTGTCGTCGGCGGCACATCCGGTGAAGGAGTGGCTCGGTCCGTCGGGACCCGTTCATCCAGTGTGCTCGCAGCCGGTCACAGGGTTCTGTGCGTCGGTGGTCGAGCGGGCGTCGTGCGACGGGAGGTGACCAGGGGTGGGTGTGTCGGGAGCGTTGCAGCTGTCGGGTCCGGCCCCCGTGTCCGGCTCGTCGCCGTCGGGTGGGCTCGGTGGGTCGGTGGCGTCCGAGGTTCGCTCGTCGTCCGAGGCGCGCTCGTCGTCCGATGCGTCCGCGGTGGCGAGCCGGCGGGCACGGCCGGGGTCGTTCGGGATGCTGCGCGACGAGCTGGCGGTGTTGGTGGGGTCGTTGGACGCGTCGCTTCTGGCTGGCTCGGATGCTCGGGTGGCGCTCGGTGCGGTGCTCGAGGCCGAGAAGCTGCTGGGCGGGGCTCGCCTGTTGCTGTCGGCTCGGGTGGCCGAGACGCGTTCGTGGGGTGGCGACGGTGCCCGGTCGTTCGAGGACTGGTTGACGTCGAGGACGGGCGGGTCGTTCGGGTCGGCCCGGCGCGATGCCGAGACCGCCGAGTCGTTGGGGCGGCGGACGGGTCTCGCCGACGCGTTGCGGCAGGGGGCGCTGTCCACCGACCAGGCGGCCGAGGTGGCGTCGGCGGCGACGGCCGACCCGGCCAGCGAGGACGAGCTGGTCGAGCGCGCCAAGGGTGAGACGTTGCGCCAGACCCGGCAGCGGGCCGAGCGGGTCAAGGCGGCCGCCCGGTCGGCGGAGCAGGACGCGGCGAGGGCGAAGCGACAGCACGCCGCCCGGCAGGTGCGCTTCGGGACCGATGCCGAGGGGTGCGCCACGCTGCTGGCCTCGGGGCCGCCGGGGGCGGTGGCCGAGGTCCGCGCCGAGCTCGAACGACAGGCCCAGGGCATCTTCAGGACCGCCTACGCCGAGGGGCGACGGGAGCCGGCCGCCGCCTACGCGTTCGACGCGCTGGTCGAGATGGCGCGACGGTCCCGCACCGGGGTGGCCGGCGGCGGCGGTGCGGGTGGTGACGATCGGGCGCCGAAGCCGAAGACGGCGGTGTCGGTCGTCGTCGATCTGCCCGCCCTGCGACGCGGCTGCCTCGAGCCCGGTGAGCGGTGCGAGATCCCCGGTGTCGGGTCGGTGCCGGTGGCGTGGGCGGTCGAGCAGCTGGGCGAGGCCACGCTGCGGCTGTTCCTGCGCCACGGCGGCGACCTCCGCGCGATGGCCACCACGTCGCGCACGCCGACCGAGCACATGAAGGTCTGCCTCGAGGTCCTCCACGACGGCTGCGTCGTCTGCGGCAACCGCCACCACCTCGAGATCCACCACACCACCTCCCCCACCGGCTGGGCCGACACCCGCCGCACCCGCCTCGACCGAGCTCGCCCCGCTCTGCGGCCACCACCACGACCTCGTCACCACCGCCGGCTGGACCCTCCGACCCGGCGACCCACCCTTCACCTGGACCCTGCACCCACCGGACCCGGCCGCCGGGCCCGATCCGCCCGGCCGGGCCGAGCCGCCGTGACCGGCACACGGTCAGTCGTCCCGGATCGCCGGTCAGGCGTCCGGTGGACCGGCAGCGTCGACGGGCGGACCGGCCGCGACGAGGCGGTCGCCCCGTTCCTCGACGGCAAGAAGCGCTGACCGGCGATCACGCTCGAGACCCGGGACCGGCCCGGGACCACACCCGGAGCCGGCGCGAGACTCTCCCCATGGAACCGCTCGGGCTGCACCACGTCTCGCTCAACGTCGACGACGTCGCCGCGGCGACGGACTTCTACGTCGGGCACCTCGGGCTCGCCGAGCGGACCGACCGGCCGGACTTCGGGTTCGGGGGCGCCTGGCTCGACGCCGGCGACCAGCAGGTCCACCTCATCGAGGCGGCGCCGCCCGACGACCGGGGCCAGCACCTGGCCCTCTGGGTCGGCGACCTCGACAGCGCGGTCGCCGAGCTCCGGGGCCACGGTCTCGACGTGTCCGACCCCGTCCCGGTGGGGACCGGGCGACAGGCGTTCCTCCACGACCCCAGCGGAAACCTGGTCGAGCTCCAGCAGCCGGCCGACCCGACCGCGACGAGCCGGCGCCTCGAGGGCTCAGCGGACGATGACGCCCGGTGACGGGGTGAGCTCGAGCACGGTCCAGCCCCGAACCCGGCGGTAGGCGTCGGCCAGCCGCTCGGCGGCGCCGGGGGCGTAGACGGTGAGCGAGCCGCCGGTGCCGCCGGCGCCGTTCACCTTCCACCCCTGCGCGCCCTGCGAACGGGCCTGCTCGATCGCCTCCCGGTGGGCCGGACCGACCAGCTCCGGGTGCAGGGCGGCCTGCACCGCGGTCGCCGCCACCAGCACCTCCGCCCAGCGCCGCAGGTCGCCGGCGGCCAGCGCCTCAGCCGCGTCCGTCGCGCCCCGACGCAGCTCGGCGAACGCCCGGGCCGCTGCGGAGCGAGCAGCCGGGTCGCCGGCCCTGGTGGCCTCGATCACCTGGCGGTGCACGACCGCGGAGTCATGGGCGTCGAAGACGACCGTCACCAGGTCCTCGGCCAGCTCCGCACCGGTCGCGGCCGGTACGTCGACCGCCGACCGCTCCACCGCCGGGTAGTCGACCTCGAGCAGCGACACCCCGCCGAAGGCGGCCGCCCAGTGGTCCTGCACCCCGGACTCCCGTCCGGCCGGCCCCGTCTCCACCGCGTGCGCCCACGCCGCCAGCTCGGCCGGACCCCGCTCCCCGCCGAGCACGGCGGCATCGAGGGCGGCCAGCAACGCCACCAGCACCGCCGCCGAGGTGCCGAGCGACGCTCCGACCGGCACGGCCGAGCGGATCGACACCAGCACGTCCCGTCCGGCCGTGCTCGTCGGCCTCGGGCCGGCCGAGCGCCGCCGCGATGGCCGCCTCGATCAGCCGGTGGCCCGGTATCGGGTCGACCGGATCGAGCGCGGCGAGCGCGACCTCCCACGGTGGCCCCAGCGCCGGCGCGTCGACCCGGACCACACCCTCGCCCGGTCCGAGCACGACCTCGACCGCGACCCCCGGGCCGACGGCCACGTTGCACACCCGGCCCGGCGAGGCGAACCAGGTGTCGGTCCAGCCCCCCACGTCGGCCACCCGCACGGGCGCCGCCGCCAGGACCCGTCGGCGGTCCGGATCGCCGCTCATCCGACCGCCGTCGCATCGGGCCGCCGCAGCAGGTACACGTAGGTCGGGCCGCAGTCGGCCGGGTCCTCCGACTCGAGGTGCCCCTCGTAGACCCGCTCGAAGCCGACCTTCTCGAGCGCCCGCCACGACCGCCGGTTCCGCGGGTCGACGTCCACCACCACCGCCGGCACCTCCGGGTAGCGGTCCCAGAGCTCGGCGACGAACGCGTCGATCAGCCGCGGCCCGAGCCCGGCACCCAGGCGACCCGGATCGCCGATCAGGTAGTCGCAGCCGGCGGCGTCCTCCGGGGTGCCCGCCACCCGCAGGGACTCCTGCCAGTCCGGGTCGTCGACCAGGCGGTAGCGCTGGATGAACCCGATCGGCTCGCCGTCGACCTCCACGATGCGCAGGTCGGTCGGCTCCCGCCCGTCGACGGCCGGCCCGTACCGCGCCTCGACGGCGGCCGGCGACGGGTCCTCCTGCCACCACGGCTCGACGTGGTCGGCGGCCAGCCAGCGGCCGAGCAGGCCGAGGTCCTCACGGGTCAGCGGTCGGAACCGCAGCTCAACCACGGCCGGTCAGTACCGGGCCCGGCCCTGCCCGTACGACAGGGCGTCCCGGTAGGAGCCGCCGGCGAAGGGCCGGCCCGTGCGCCGGGCGAAGCGCCACTGGATCGAGATGCGCGGCTCGACCGGGCGTCCGGGCAGATAGGGCACCGAGTGCTCCCAGTCGGCCTGGCTGCGGCCGCCCATGACCAGCAGGTCGCCCGAGCCGGGGGCCAGGTCGTGGGTGGCCCCCCGGCCGGGCCCGTGGTCGTGACGGCTGGTGCGGGGCCGCAGCAGCCACGGCCGGGTCGCGCCCAGCGAGAGCACGGCGATGATCGTGTCGTCCAGCCAGCGCATGTCGGTGTCGCGGTGGAAGGCCTGCCCGTCGGCGCCGTCGCGGTACTGCAGCATGCTGAACCCGTCGAAGCGCACCGAGTAGCGGTGCTGCAGGGTGCGGGTCGCCTCGCCGAGCGCGGGGTGCGGCAGCGGCGTTCCCGGCTTCCACCACGAGCCGACCCGCCGCTCCTCGACGCGGTGGTCGTAGCGGAACAGCGAGCTCGTCTGCCACGCCACCTCGTCACGCAGGTGGGTGAAGAGCTCGTCGGCATCGACCAACCAGCGGCGCGCCACGTCGAGCCACGCCCCGCCGCCGAGGTCCAGCCGCTCCACGGGCACGCCGCGGTCGACGTGCGCCTCGCCACCCATCACCACAGGATGCCCGACACGGCGCCCCGTCCACCGCCGGGCCGCCGCCTCCGGCCGCCGGGGCGGTCGCTCAGGTGGCCGGTCGTCGACTGGCTGCGATCGCTCGGCCGACCGCCCTCGCTCGGGCCACGCGCCTGCTCAGCCGACCCGTTCGCCGTCGACCAGCACCTCGGCCCGGTCGGGGAAGAACGACAGGTGCCCTTCGATCTCCCCGGCGGCGGGGAAGGGGTCCTCGTAGCTCCAGGCGATGCCGTCGTGGGTGCGGCCTCCGGCGTCGATGGTCCAGTACGACGCGTCGCCCTTGAACGGGCAGTGGGTGGACAGCTCGATGCCCCGCACCTCGGCGGTCACGTCCTCGCGGGGCAGGTAGTACCGGGTCGGGATGCCCGTCTCCTCCAGCAGGACCGGGCGGTCGGAGGTGGCCACCACCTCGCCGTCGAGGCGGACCTCGACGTGGGCGTCGCCACGGTGGGTGCTGATCGTGTGTCCTTGGGTCATCCCTGGCGACAACGACGGACGCCGCCGGATGATTCCGCCGCGTCGTCCGGCCCCGGTCACGCCCAGCCGTGTCCGGCCGCTCGCCATCCCGCTCAGCAGGACGTCGGCGCCGGCTTCCCGGCGAAGCGGGCGGTGATCCAGTCGTCCACCTGGGCGGCGCCGGCGGAGGGCTCGGTGTCGTGGCTGGCGCCGGGCAGGTCGATGCGCTGCACGGTGTCGCCGATGGCGCAGAGCCGGCGCATCAGGGCGGCGGTGCGGGCCGGCACGACGACGGCGTCCTGGCCGCCGGACACGATGAGCATGGGGCTCCTGGTCCGGACCAGGCCCACCTCGTTGGCCTCGAGGAAGGGCCGACCGACGGGGTCGTCACGGGGGTTGACCGACAGGATGGTGCCGCCCTTGGCCACCACCGAGACGAGGAAGTCCTGGATCTGCGGCAGGCAGCTGCCGTACATGGCCGACTCGACGCCTCGGGCGTCGGGGGCGATGAAGCGGTCGAGCGGGAAGCTCGGGTCGTTGGCCTTGGCCCCGTACATGCCGATGGCGGTGACGATGTCCGGGACGAGCTGGTTCTCGCCCGGGATCTTGGTCGTCAGCTCGGCACCGGGGGCGATGCCGACCGTGCCGATCAGGTCGAGCTCGGGGGCGTAGCTCGGCGCCAGCTCCCCGGTCGACAGCGCGGCGTGACCGCCCTGGGAGTGACCGACCACGACCCAGCGGCGGCCGGCGTGGGCGGCCGCGATGGTGCGGGCGGCGCGAACCAGGTCGATGGTCGCCCGGGCCTCGGTGGTCCGCTGCAGGTAGGGGTGGATCTCGCCGTCCGGTCCGAGGCCCAGGTAGTCGGTCGCCACCCGCACCCCCTCGGGTCCGTACACGGCCGGGGCGGCGTTCGAGGCCCGGCTCGGCGCGCACGGCGGGGCGATGCCGCTGGTGCCGTGGTCCCAGGCGACGACCGGCCAGCCGTCCTTCGGCGCTGCGGCGGTCGGGTAGCTGATGGTGCCCGTGACCGCCCGGTCGTGGCCGTCGGCGTCGATCGAGTGGTACATGACCCGCAGCACGACGTGGCCGCCGTCGGCGCCGTCGTCGAGCGTCTGGGTGCGGATGACGGCGCCGGGCCGCCCCGCCGGCAGGGGCTTCGGCACCGCGTAGAAGTCCGCGCCGTCGAAGCCCGGCACCGGCGCCACCGCAGCCGGGGTGCGTGCCCGGTCGAGGCTGCCGCCCTTCGGCGTCAGGCCGTCGTCGGGCGCCAGGTCGGAGCCCGATCCCGTGGTCGTCGCCCCCGAGTCGGTGGCCACGTCGGACCCGCCGGCGCCGCTACCCGGCGCCGAGCTCGACGAGCGGCCGGACGACGAGCTCGAGCACCCGGCCACCAGGCACACCACGGCGACGACCGCTACCACCGCCGGCACGAACCGGCGCCCGTGCCGTCGGCGAGCCGGGCCACCTCGGGCCGTTCGTCGCTCGCCGGCTCCCGTCGCCCCGATCATCCGGCGACCGTACCCGCCGACCTCCTGCACGTCCGTGAACCGCCCGTGACCGTGGCGGTCACCTCCAGTTCGAGGCAGCGCTCACATGCCCGGGAACCGGGCAGCGAGGAAGGCGACCAGCTCGGCCTGCCGGACTCCGTCGACCACGACGGGCTCCAGCAGGTGCGACACCAGCTGCCTGGGCCAGGTCACCCGTACGTCTCGCAGGACGAACGGCTTGGCGAACCACCCCAGCTCGATGTCGACGAAGCACAGCGCGCCGCGCACCGGGCAGTCCGGCACCGGCCCTTCGGCCACCGCAGCTCGGACGACCTCGGTCTGCCTGATCACCCCGTCGAGCAACGTCGATCGGTCCCGGCCGCCGACGAAGAGGCGCCGGTCGGTCGTGAACCAACCACCGACGTCGCGCTGCTCGAGCTTGCCGCCGAGGTACCGCTTGGCATCCACCGCCCAAACGCCGTTCGGTGCCACGACGAGGTGATCGATGTTCGCTCGGGACCGAGGCATCCGACGGTCGTGGAGCACCTCGATCCCCCGACCTCGTGCCGCCTCGAGCACGCTGCCGACGCGCTCCTCGCCCGCCGCCCCCTGGTCCCAGACCCTGGTGGACGCCGGGTCGTCGCTCAGGGCGAGCAGGAACCCGCCCAGGTGCGGGTGGGCCGCTCGCACCCGACGCTCCCGAACCTCGCTCCGCCGCCGGCGCTCGGCCCGAGCGCTGGTTCCGGCCACCCCGCGTTCGCCGTCGTCGAGCGTCGCTGGCTCGCCGACCGAGGTCCGCCAGACCGGGGTCTCGGCAGCGATCAGGTCCGACGCTCCAGCGACCGACCCCGACGAACCATCACCGGCCCCGTCGTCCCGGTCGTGACAGGTCGTGCACTCGACCGCTCTGGCCTCGCCGTCCCACCACGCCGACGTCCCGACATCGAGCGTCGTGCCGCACCCTCGACAGGTGTCAGCCCGCCGGATCCGCAACCGCTTCATCGCCACCCCCGGTCCTTCGCCGGGCTGCTGCCTACCACGCAGACGGCCGCTCGACGTCCGGACGAGAGCTTCACATGTTCCTCACAGGCCCGTGGGAGGGTTCGGGACGCCACCACCGAAGGAAAGGGGAACCACCCGTGCGCCGCCCAGCCCTGCTCGTGCTCGTCGCTGCCCTGTCGCTGCTGGTCGCCGCCGGCTGCGTGCCGCCCGACCCGGGCCCGAGCGGGCTCTACCTCGGCATCCAGCCCGGCATCTCGCCCGTCGTCACCCCGAAGGACCAGCCGGTGGTCTGGGGCCACGCCCCCGCCATCGACGCCCACTACGGCGGCACGCTCTACCAGGGCTCGCCCAAGCAGGGCCAGGACCCCCGTCCCGCGCTGGTGAACGGCAACGAGCCGCTGCGCCTGTGGGCGGCCGATCCCCACGACGGCCGCACCAACCGCCCCGCCATCATCTGGATCCACGGCGGCGGCTTCGCCTACGGGATCGACTCGATGTACGGCCTCGGCAACACGGTGGCCAAGGCGTACGCCCAGCGGGGCTATGTCGGGTTCTCGATCGAGTACCGCATCGACACCACCCAGGTGCAACTGCCGAACGGGTCGTGGACCAGCCTCTGCCAGTGGGTCCAGGACGACGTCGACCCGAGCAGCCAGCTCTGGCAGGACCGCAAGGCCCAGTGCGAGCGCAACATCCTCGACGCCCAGTACGACGCCCTCGGCGCCGTCCGCTGGGTGCGCGCCCATGCCGCCTTCCTCGGGGTCGACCCGAACAGGATCGCGGTCGGCGGCTTCTCGGCCGGGGCGGTGACCTCCTCGATGGTCGCCTACCAGCACGACCAGATCGGCCCCGTCTCCTACTTCCCCGGTGACCCCCGCACCGCCGACGCCTCCTACGCCCAGGCCACCTTCGGCGCCTCCGGGTGCACCTACTCGCCGGACCTCGGCGTGCCCACCACCATCGGCGCCGGTGACTCGCCGACCTCCTTCATCCAGTCCGAGCAGGACCAGGCCGTGCCCTACGCCTGCGCCGCCAACACCACCGAGGCGGCCCGGGCCCAGGGGCTGGTGGCGGAGCTGACCTCCTACTGCGGCCAGGGCGGCCACGCCCAGAGCCTGTACGACCAGAACAAGGCGGCCACCGACGAGCAGTGGACCACCTTCCTGGCCCGCCAGCTGAACCTCTACTCCGGCATGCGACCGCCGAGCGCCGACCCGGTCTGCGCCGGCTACTGACCGGACCGCGCCGGCTACTGACCGGTCCGCAGCGGCTGCGCCGCCCGACGTCGGGGACGAGCAGGTGGACCGCGCACCTGCTAGCCCTTCGCCCATGAGCACCGGACCGGTGACGACGCTGCGGCTGGCCGACCCGGACACCTTCGCCGACGGGGTGCCCCACCGCGAGCTGGCCGAGCTGCGGGCGAGCACGCCGGTGGCCTGGCAGGAGATGGACGGCGAGCCGGGCTTCTGGGTCGTGCTCCGCCACGCCGACGTGGTCGCGGCGTCCCGGTCGCCGACCCTCTACTCGGCGACCGAGGGCGGGGTCGTCCTCGAGGACCTCGAGCCGGCCAACCTCGACATGATGCGCAACATGCTGCTCGCCATGGACCCGCCACGGCACACGACCTACCGGCGACCGCTGGCCGAGTCCTTCAAGGCCAAGGTGATCGGCGACCTCGAGGACCAGATCCGGGAGATCACCCGCGACCTCATGGCCGAGACCGCCGAGCTGGGTCCCGACGTCGAGTTCGTCCACGACGTCACCGCCAAGCTGCCGTCGCGGGTGATGGGCCGGCTCATGGGCCTGCCGGAGGAGGACTGGGACCTCGTGCTCAGCCTGGCCGAGCGCCAGACCAGCGGCCAGGACCCCGACATCGTCGGCGACGACGCCGAGATCGACCAGTCGGCGTCGATCGAGATGGCCATGTACGCGCTCGAGCTGGCCGCCCGGCGGCGCCAGGAGCCCCCACGCGAGGACCTCACCACGCTGATCCTCGAGGGCGACTTCGACGGCCAGCGGATGACCGACGTCGACTTCGCCAGCTTCTTCGTGCAGCTGGTCACCGCCGGCAACGACACCACCAAGACGCTCCTGTCGTCCGGCCTGCTGGCGCTGCTCCGGCACCCCGACCAGCTGGCCGAGCTGCGGGCCGATCCGAGCCTGGTCGCCGGCGCCGTCGAGGAGGTGCTGCGGTGGGCGAACCCGATCCACTACTTCCGCCGCACCGCCACCGCGGCGACCGAGCTCGGCGGCACCACCATCGCCGCCGGCGACAAGGTCGTCCTCTACTACACCGCCGCCAACCGCGACCCCGCCGTGTTCGCCGACCCCGACCGCTTCGACGTCCACCGCCACCCGAACCCGCACCTGGCCTTCGGCATCGCCGAGCACTTCTGCCTCGGCGTGCACCTGGCCCGGCTGGAGGGGCGGGTCTTCTTCGAGGAGCTGCTGGCCGCCTTCGACGACATCGAGCTGACCGGCGAGCCCGTGCGGCTGCGGTCGAACCTGATGAACAGCTCCAAGCGCCTCCCCGTGCGGCTCGGCTCGGCGGGAGGGGCGTCGTGAGCGGCCACCCCCGGTTCCGCCCGGTCGCGGTCGCCCTCCTCGCCGTCGCCTGCCTGCTGGCGGCGTCCTGCAGCTCCGGCTCCGGCTCCGGCTCGAAGGCCGCCGGGTCCGGCTCGTCGGCGGCGAGCGACGGCGGCTCCACCACGGGCACCGCCGCCGCCCCCGTGCCGGCCAAGGCCTCCCCCGGCTGCTCGGCGCCCGCGGCGTCGCCCGCCACCCTGGAGGAGCGGCGGACCCTCGACGTGGCCGGCGCCCAGCGCGAGTACCTGCTCACCCTCCCCGACGCCCCGGCGGACGAGCCGCTCCCGCTGGTCATCGACATCCACGGCCTGGCCGAGGGCATGCAGATCCACGCCCAGGAGTCGCAGTTCGGCCGGCTCGCCCAGAAGGACGGGTTCGCCGTCGTGCAGCCCAACGGCACCGGCACCCCGATCATGTGGGACATCAGCACCGACCTGGCCACCAACAAGGACCTGCAGTTCATCCGGGACCTCGTCCACACCATGGCCACCGAGCACTGCATCGACGAGACCCGCGTCTACGCCACCGGCCTGTCGATGGGCGCCTTCATGAGCTCGACCCTCGCCTGCGCCCTCAGCGACCGCATCGCCGCGGTCGCACCGGTGGCCGGCGTGCAGCTCCCGAGCCCCTGCGACCAGAGCCGCAAGGTGCCGATCCTCGCCTTCCACGGCACCGAGGACCCGATCCTCCACTTCAACGGGGGCATCGGGTACGACCGCCTGGCCGGGGTGCTGCCCGCCGGCCAGACGCCGCCCAGCACCGGACCGAGCACCACCACCGCGCCGCCCGACGTGAACGGCCCCGGCTACCCCGAGACCATCCGGAGGTGGGCGGCCAAGTACGGCTGCGGCAAGGACCCGAAGGTGACCCGGGAGGCCGACCACGTGTCGCTGCGGGCCTACCCCTGCCCGGCCGGCACGGCGGTGGAGTTCGCGGTGGTCGACGGCGGCGGGCACTCGTGGCCGGGCAGCCAGTTCGACACGAGCATCGCCAGCATCGTGGGACCGACCAACCAGGAGATCGACGCCACCCAGCAGATCTGGAGGTTCTTCCAGCGCTTCCAGGTGGCGAACCCTCCGGCCCTCTGAGCCGGTCGCGGCCTCGGCCGGACGGCGCTACTTCTTGGCCAGCTGGCCCTGGATCTGGGTGACCGTCGGCGACTGGCAGACGGTGCCCGGCTGGCCGCCGGTCAGGTCGCACAGCACGGCGGTCAGCACGTTGGCCGCCCCGACCGAGCCCTTGGCCACGTCGCTCGTCGGGTCCTTCAGCGCCTTGGCGATCTCCTCCGCCGACAGGCCCTGCAGCACCTGCGGGCTGTAGGTGGCACCGCTCACCACGAACTGGTTGCCGAACACGATGAAGGGGATCGACTGGGACAGCTGCTGGGGCGCGTAGGGCGGTGACCCGTAGGTCTGGGCGATGCGCGCCTGCTCGGCGGTGGGCGTCTGCAGGGTCGGGTAGCCGCTGCCCGAGAGCTCGTTGCCCTGGGTCTCGACCGACTGGAAGGTTAGGTAGTCCGAGGTGTACTTGGCGTCGACGAAGGTGAAGGTCTGGGTGCTCGGGAACACGTCGGTGCTCGACGAGTGGGTGGTCTTGAGGCCGGTGAAGGTGCCGAACTTCGACAGGGCCTGCACGATCGACCACCGCTCGGCTGCGCAGTAGGGGCAGTACTCGGCCCCCATGTAGAGCACCAGCGGCTTGCCGTCGGCGGTCAGCGGCGGGGCACCGGTGAGCTTGGCGGGGAAGTTGGTGACGCTCCCGGTGCCGACCGTCGCCTGCACCGACGCGGGCACCGACGTCACCTGCTTCACCAGGTCGGAGGCGACCGGCTGGGGGGCGGTCGAGCCGCCGGACCGCCCGATGACGAGGGCGGCGACCAGGGCGACGCCGATCACCACCACGACCCCGGCGATCACCCACGTCGTGGTGTTGGACCCCCGGCCCGAGGAGGCCCCACGGGCCTTGGCCGATCCGGCGCCGCTGCGGCGGGCGCGGGCGGCGGCGCTGCCGCCGGAGGGCCGGCGCGACTTGTTGGTGCTCATCGGGCTCCAGTCGGGAGGGGTTCGACCGCCGACTCGGCGGCGCCGGTGGGGTCGTCGGCGACGCCTCCGCCGACAGTCTGGTCTGCGTCCTCGGGCTCGGGGGCACCCACCCGCGCGATCGACACCATGACGATGCAGAAGGCGAAGGCGGCCAGGGCCATGAACGGGATGGACACGAACCCGAACTTCCACACGTAGCGAACGGTGCAGGGCTCGGTCGTGGTGCAGAACGGCGAGCTGTGGTCGGGGTAGGCCTGGAGCAGGGTGTGGTACACGGCGATGGCGGCGCCGACGACCAGCTGCGGCAGCACGTACCAGCGGCTGGGGAGGTCCCGTCGGACGGCGGCCACCAGCAGGATCACCGCCATCGGGTACATGGCGATGCGCTGGTACCAGCAGAGCGGACAGGGGATGAAGTGGGCGACCTCGGAGAGGTAGAGGCTGCCCGCCGTGGCGAAGGCGGCGACCACCCACGCCAACCACAGCGCGTTGTCGCGCAGGGCGTCGGCGACCGGCACCAGCGCGTCGACGGGGCGGAACCGGTCGACCAGCACGACCGCCAGCGACAGCACCGTTCCGGCCCAGGCGACGAGCGACAGGATGGCGAAGAAGGTCGAGACGTCAGCGGTGCGCAACGGCGCCTTCCTGGCTCACGGACCCCATGGTTGCCGATGCGGCGTGGACGGGGGGAGCGGGCCGGTCGGCCGGCCCCCGGACTTGACCCGGCGGTCAGTTGTAGCGTCGAGGAGGTGGAGCTGTGGGCCGCACGCATCCCCGAACTGCGAGCCGTCGAGCGCCAGGCCGAGCGGGCCGAGCAGGACGGGTGGACCGGCATCACCTTCACCGACTCCCAGAACCTGAACCCCGATCCCTTCGTCGCCGTCGCCCTGGCCGGGCGGGCGACCGAGCGGCTGCGGTTCGCCACCGGGGTGACCAACCTGTTCACCCGCCACCCGGCGCTGCTGGCGGGCACGGCGACGATGGTGCAGGAGGAGACCGGGGGCCGGTTCGTGCTCGGCGTCGGGCGGGGCGACACCGCCCTCTCCCACCTGGGCCGCACGCCGATGCCGGTCGCCGAGTTCGAGCCCCGCCTCCGAGACGTGCAGACCTACCTGTCCGGTGGCGAGGTCGACTGCGACGGCTTCGCCAGCTCGCTGCGATGGCTCGACCAGGCACAGCAGCCGAAGGTCCCGCTCGACGTCGCCTGCTCCGGACCCCGCCTGATCACCCTGGCCGCCCAGGTCGCCGACCGCCTCACCCTGGCCGTCGGCGCCGAGCCCGACCGCATCCGCTGGGCCATCGACCTGGCGGGCAAGGCCGCGGCCGAGGCGGGTCGCGACCCGGCCGAGATCGGCTTCGGCGTCTACGTGAACGTGGCCTGCCTCCCCGAGGCCGGTGCGGCCCGAGCGGCGATCGCCGGCGGGGTGGCCGCCTTCGCCCACTTCTCGGCCACGCCGGGTTCGACCGGAGCCGGGCTCAGCGACGACGACCGCTCGGTGATCCAGGAGGTCGGTCGTCGCTACGACACCACCCAGCACTTCCGCAACGACGCCGACCACAACGCCGCGCTCGACGCCGGACTTCGTCGACAGCTTCGCCATCGTCGGTCCGCCCGAGCACTGCATCGAGCGCCTGCACCAGCTCGAAGCCGCCGGCATCGAACGGGTGGTCACGATCGGCGCCGACTTCACCGCCGACCCCGCGGTGGCCGAGCGGTCGGCCCGGCTGCTGGCGATCGAGGTCCTGCCCACCTTCCGAGAGGACGCCCGCCCATGACCCACGACCTGATCATCCGGGGCGGCACCGTCGTCGACGGCACGGGCTCGCCCGGCCGCACCGCCGACGTGGCCGTCAGCGACGGGGTGGTCACCGAGGTCGGCCGGGTCGACGGCGCCGCCGAGCGCGAGCTCGACGCCGACGGCCTGCTGGTCACCCCCGGTTTCGTCGACATCCACGCCCACTACGACGGCCAGGCCACCTGGGACGACCGGTTGACGCCGTCGTCGTGGCACGGCGTCACCACCGTGGTGGCCGGCAACTGCGGCGTCGGGTTCGCCCCGGTCGAGCCCGCCGACCAGCAGCGGTTGATCGAGCTGATGGAAGGGGTCGAGGACATCCCCGGCGCCGCCCTGCACGTAGGGCTCGACTGGAACTGGCGGTCCTTCCCCGACTTCCTCGACGCGGTCGACGGCAAGGCCTTCGACATGGACGTCGCCCTGCAGCTGCCCCACGGCGCGCTGCGGCTGAACGTCATGGGCGAGCGGGGCGCCCAGCGCGAGCCGGCCACGCCCGAGGACATCTCGGCCATGGCCATCCAGGCCAAGGCGGCGGTGCGGGCCGGGGCGCTCGGCTTCACCACCTCGCGCACCCTGAACCACCGCACCAGCAAGGGCGAACCCACCCCGACGCTGACCGCCAGCGCCGACGAGCTGGTCGGCATCGCCTGCGCCCTGGGCGAGACCGGCCTGGGCGTGCTGCAGGTGGTCTCCGACTTCGCCGACGTCGAGGCCGAGTTCGGGCTGTTCCGCGCCATGGCCGAGCAGTCGGGCCGGCCGCTGTCGTTCTCGCTGGTGCAGTCGCCGGCCGACACCTGGCGCCAGCAGCTCGACCTCCTGGCGGCGGCCAACGCGGACGGGGTGGCCATGACCGCCCAGGTCGCACCCCGAGCCGTGGGCCTGCTGCTCGGCCTGCAGTGCACGCTCAACCCGTTGATGACCAACCCCGCCTACCGGGAGGTCGCCCGCCTCCCGCTGGCCGAGCGGGTCGCCACCATGTCCGACCCGGCCTTCAAGACCCGGGTGCTCGACGCCGCCACCGCCGCCCGGGCCACCCAGCTCGGTGGCCGGCTGATCCTCTCGCTGCACCGCATGTTCCCGCTCTCGGACCCGCCCGACTACGAGCCCGACCCGGCCAGCAGCGTGGCCGCGGTGGCCGAGCAGATGGGACGCGACCCCCTCGACCTGGCCTACGACCTGCTGCTCGGCGACGGCGGCAAGGCGTTCCTCTACCTGCCGATGCTCAACTACGCCGACGGCAACCTCGACGCCGCCGGCGAGATGCTGACCCACCCGAACACGGTGGTCGGCCTGGCCGACGGCGGCGCCCACGTCGGCACCATCTGCGACGCCAGCTTCCCCACCACCCTGCTGGCCCACTGGGGTCGTGACCGCTCCCACGGCCGCATCGAGCTGCCGCTGCTGGTCCACCGCCAGACCCAGGCCACCGCCCGCACCGTCGGGCTGCTCGACCGCGGCGTGCTGGCCCCCGGCCACCGGGCCGACGTGAACCTGATCGACTTCGACCGGCTGCGGGCCCGACGGCCGGAGATGCGCGGCGACCTGCCCGCCGGGGGCAACCGGCTGATCCAGCGGGCCGACGGCTACGTGGCCACCGTCTGCGGGGGCGAGGTCACCTACCAGGACGGCGAGGCGACCGGCCAGCTGCCGGGACGGCTCGTCCGCGGCGCCCGGCCCCAACCGAAGGGAGCGGCTCGATGAGCACGACGACCGGCCCCACCACGACCGGATCCGGCGACGTCGGCGTCGTCCCCGACCCGGCCACCCTCGAACCGCTCGAGCCGGACGGCGAGTGGACCTCCGACACCCTCGGCGACCGCTACGTCGTCGAGCTGAGCGACGACCACCTGGCCGAGGTCGACGCCGCCCTCGCCCACGCCGAGTCGGTGCGCGACGACGTGCTCGACGTCACCCGCGACGACTTCCCCCTGCCGACGCTGGGTCCGGTGCTCCGCGACGTCACCCGCCGGCTGATCGACGGCTGCGGGGTGGTGCTGCTCCGGGGGCTGCCGGTCGCCGACTACGGCAAGGAGCGGTCGGCCACCGCCTACTGGGGCATCGGCACCCACCTGGGCGAGCCGTGGCCGCAGAACGCCAAGGGCCACCTGCTCGGCGACGTCACCGACCAGGGCCGCGGCGTCGACGACCCCACGTCGCGGGGCAACGAGATCGGCGGGGTGCCGTTCCCGTTCCACTCCGACGGCTCCGACCTGGTCGGGCTGCTCTGCCTCGACCCCGGCGCCTCGGGCGGCGCCAGCCTGGTGGCCAACGCCCTGGCCATCCACAACCGGATGGTCACCGACGAGCCCGAGCTGGCCGCCGAGCTGTACGGCGCCCTCCCCTACGACCTGCGGGGCGAGCAGGCTCCCGGCGCCCGGGGCTGGTACACGATGCCGGTGTTCACCCGACGCGGCGACCGGCTGTTCGTGCGCTACATCCGCCCCTACATCGCCTCGTCGAAGCGCCACGCCGACGCCCCCCGGCCCTCCGCCCGGGCCCGCGAGGCCATGGACCGCCTCGACGAGCTGTGCGCCGAACCCCGCTACCACGCCGAGATGACCATGCGTCCCGGCGACATGCAGTTCGTGAACAACTACCACGTGCTCCACGCCCGCCGGGGCTACACCGACGACCGCTCCGCCGGCCGCATCCGCCACCTCAAGCGGCTCTGGCTGGAGACCGACCTGCTCACCGACGACCAGAAGCCCGAGCGGTTCCGCCTCGGCCGCACCGATCAGCACTGGTCGCGGCTGGGCCGGACCAAGAGCGACCTGAAGGTGTGAGACTGCGCGCATGGCCGACACCACGACCACCCTCCCCGACATCAACGACCCGGCCTTCTGGCAGCAGTCGCTGGCCGAGCGCATGGCCGCCTTCGCCACCATCCGGGCGGCCACCCCGTTCGCCCCGTACATGCTCGAGAACCCGCTGACCCAGGAGCAGTTCCCCTACAAGGCGGTCACCCGCTACGCCGACGTGGTCGAGATCAGCCGCCACCCGGAGACCTACTGCTCGGGCAAGGGATCCACCGCCATCCCCGACATGCCGGCCGAGGCGGCGGAGTTCTTCGGCTCGTTCATCACCATGGACGACCCGCGCCACGCCCGCCAGCGCGGCATCGTCGCCCGCTCCTTCACCCCCCGGCGCCTGGCCGAGGTCATCGACTCGGTCGCCCACATCTGCGCCGAGGTCGTCGACGACATGTGCGAGAAGGGCGAGGTCGACCTGGTCGAGGCCATCTCCGCCCCGTTCCCGCTGCTCGTGATCTGCGACATGATGGGCATCCCCCGCAGCGAGTTCCAGACGGTGCTCGACGCCACCAACGTGATCCTCGGGTCGGGCGACCCGGAGATGGTGGGCGACGGCGACCTGTTCACCGCCCTGCTGACCGCCGGCCAGACCCTGGTGGCGCTGATGAACGAGCTGGCCGAGAAGCGCCGCAAGGACCCCACCGACGACCTCACCTCGGCGCTGGTGCACGCCGACGTCGGCGAGGACATGCTCAGCCCGGCCGAGCTGGGGCCGTTCTTCATCCTGCTGGCGGTGGCCGGCAACGACACGACCCGGACCGCCATCAGCCTCGGCATGCACCTGCTCGCCGAGAACCCCGACCAGCGACGCATCTGGCAGGACGACCTCGACGGCATCACCCCCACCGCGGTCGACGAGATCGTGCGCTGCGCTGCGCCGGTCACCTTCATGCGCCGCACCACCACCCGCCCGGTCACCCTGTCGGGCCACGACCTCGACGAGGGCGAGCGGCTCATCCTCTTCTACGGCGCCGCCAGCCGCGATCCCGAGGTGTTCGACGATCCCGAGTCCTTCGACGTGCGCCGCGACCCCAACCCGCACGTCGGCTTCGGCGGCCCCGGGCCGCACTTCTGCCTCGGGGCGCACCTGGCCCGGCGCGAGGTCGGGCTGATGTACCGCGAGCTGTTCACCCGCCTGCCGGACATCGCGCCGGTCGGCGACCCCGTCTACCTCGACGGCCTGGGCGTCCCGCTGGTCAGCGGGGTCAAGCGCTACCCCGTCACCTTCACCCCCCAGAAGCGCCCCGAGCGCTGACGGCGGTCGATCCGGTGGCTCGACTCCAGGACCGGGTGGCGGTGGTGGTCGGCGCCGGCCAGACCGCCGGCGAGACCATGGGCAACGGCCGGGCGGTGTCGATCACCTTCGCCCGGGAGGGCGCCGCCCTCGTGCTCGTCGACCGAGACGCCGACTCGCTGGCCGAGACGGCCGAGCGGGCCCGGGCCGAGGGCGCCGAGGTCGCCGAGGTCGTGGCCGACGTGGCCGCCGACGACGGGCCGGACCGCATCGTCGACGGCGCGGTCGACGCCTTCGGACGCATCGACGTCCTGCACAACAACGTGGGCATCGGCGCCGGCGACGGGCCGCCCCACCACCTGGCCGACGAGGCGTTCGACCGGATCATGGACGTCAACCTCCGGGCCATGTGGCGCACCTGCCGCGCGGCGGTGCCGGTGCTGCGCCAGGGCGAGCACGGGGCGATCGTCAACGTGTCATCGCTCGCCTCCATCGCCGCCGCCGGCAACCTCACCGCCTACAAGCTGTCGAAGGCCGGGGTGAACGCCCTCACCCAGAACCTGGCGATCACCAACGCCAAGCACGGCGTGCGGGCCAACGCCATCCTTCCGGGGTTCATCGACACGCCCATGGCCGTCGACGCCGCCGCCCGGGCCCTCGACACCGAGCGGGCCGCCGTGGCTGACGCCCGGGCCGCGGTCGTCCCGCTCGGCCGGCAGGGCACGGCGTGGGACGTGGCCAACGCCGCCCTCTTCCTGGCGTCGGACGAGTCGGCGTTCGTCACCGGCGTGCTGCTGGCCGTCGACGGCGGTCAGGCCGCCCGGGTCGGCTGAGCGGCGATCGCTCCCGCCCACGGCGCCGGCCTCGGCCCCGTCCGGGCAACCGATTGGCGGCACCCCGGCGGCGAGCGGTCACACTGAGCCGATGTCGGCGGCCGACGACGACCCGCGAGGCGTGACCTCGCCGCACGGAGGCGACGAACGGCTCGTCACCCCCCTCTTCGCCCTCATCACCGCCGCCGGGCTGGGCTACTTCCTGGCCGTCGGGTCGCTGCTGCCGGTCCTGCCGCTCTACGTCGAGCACCGGCTGCACGGCGGCGGCTTCGAGGTGGGCCTGGTGGTGGGCGCCTTCGCGGTGTCCGCCGCCCTGGTCCGCCCGACGGCCGGGCGGCTGGGCGACGTGCTCGGCCGGCGCACCATGGCGGTGGGCGGATCGGCCATCGCCGCCGTGTCGATCCTGCCGCTCGGGCTGGTCAAGGCGGTGTGGTTCCTGGTGGTGTGCCGGCTGGTCGCCGGTCTGGGCGAGGCCGGCTTCTTCATCGGGGCCGCCACCGCCGCCCAGGACCTGGCCCCGAACCACCGCCGGGGCGAGGCCGCCTCGTTCTTCTCCATCGCCATCTACGGCGGTCTGGCCTTCGGCCCCGTCATCGGCGAGGGCCTGTACAAGCACATCGGACCGGACGCCGCCTGGATCTTCGCCTCCGCCACCTGCGCGGTGTCGACGCTGGTCGCCACCCGCATCCCCCGCGACCTCGGTCGGGTCGAGAACCCTCCACCGCGACGGGGCTACCTGCACCCCGCGGCGGTGCTGCCGGGGTCGGTGCTGCTGCTCGGCCTGTTCGGCTTCGCCGGCTTCAGCGCCTTCCTGCCCCTCTACATCGACACGATCGGCGTCCACGACGCCGGCCCGTTCTTCCTCGCCTACGGGGTCATCGTGCTGGCGGTGCGGATCGTCGGCGCCAAGCTGCCGGACCGGCTCGGACCGGTGCGCACCTCGAGCATCGCCCTGGTGTCCATCGGCGTCGGTGTCGGCGCCATCGCCGCCGTCTCGACCGTCCCGGCGCTGTGGTTCGGGACCGCCCTGCTCTCGATCGGCATGTCGCTGCTGTTCCCGGCCCTCTTCACCCTGACCGTCAACGACGCCCCCGACGACGAGCGCAGCCACGCGGTCGGCACCTTCTCGCTGTTCTTCGACCTGTCCCAGGGGCTCGGCGCCCCTGCCCTGGGGCTGCTCGTCAGCGTCACCGGGGCGGACCGGTCCGCCTTCGCCGGCGCGGCCGTCATGGCGGTCGCCGGCCTGGTCCTGGCCAACACCCGGCTCCGGGCCGCCGCCCGGGTCGCGGCCGAGGAGCACGCGGTCGCCGAGGCCGCCGCCGGCGACTAGCGGGAGGTGGGAAGATCGCCGGCCATGAGCGACCAGGGCCCGGACGACAGCCAGCCCACGACCTTCGAGCGGGCGGGGGCGACCCTGCGCTACGAGGTCGAGGGCGACCCCGACGGCGAGCCGGTCCTGCTGCTGGCGCCCGGGGGCATGCGCTCGACCAACGCCGCCTGGCGCAACGTGCCGTGGAACCCGCGGGCGCGGCTGGCCGACCGCTTCCGGCTGGTCGGCATGGACCAGCGCAACGCCGGTCGCTCCACCGCCCCGGTCCACGCCGACGACGGCTGGCCCACCTACACCGCCGACCAGCTGGCCCTGCTCGACCACCTCGACATCGAGCGGTGCCACCTGCTCGGCATGTGCATCGGCGGGCCGTTCGCCTTCGGGCTGCTGGACGCGGCCCCGGAGCGCGTCGCCTCGGCGGTGCTGCTGCAGCCGGTGGGCATCGAGGACAACCGCCCCGCGTTCTACGAGCTGTTCGACGGCTGGTCCGCCGACCTGGTCGACGAGCACCCGGAGGCCGACGAGGCGGCCTGGAGCAGCTACCGCAGCAACATGTGGGACGGCGACTTCGTGCTCACCGCGACCCCTGACCAGGTGTCGGAGGTGACCGCCCCCGTGCTCCTGGCCTCCGGTCGCGACCACTACCACCCCCGGTCGATCTCGCTCGAGCTGCGCGACCGGCTGCCCGACGTCACCTTCCTCGACCGCTGGAAGGACGACGACGTGCTCGACGCCACCACCGACGCCGTCCGCGCCTTCCTGGCCGACCACCCGCTCACCTGACCTGACGAACTCGTCGCAGTCGTGTCGGCGGAGGCCCGACGACTGCGACGAGATCCGGGGGGAGGCGATCGGTCGCCTCGGGGTTGCGGCCATCTGGCGGCCGGAAGTCCGGCCACGATGCGCCCGTCGGACGGGTGGCGCCGACGACGATGAGTCCACGGGCTCCGCGTCGTCCCCACCTGACCCGCCGACGCCACCGACCGCCCCGAGGAGCGATCCATGCCACCCATCATCGAAGCCCGCGCGCTGACCAAGCACTACGGCGAGGTCCACGCCCTCGACGGGCTCGACCTCCGCGCCGAGTCCGGCCGGGTCACCGCCCTGCTCGGCCCGAACGGCGCCGGCAAGACCACCTTCGTCAACGCGGTCGCCACCCTCCTGCGGCCGACCTCGGGCGCCCTGCACGTGGCCGGCATCGACGCCGCCCGCCACCCCGAGCGGGTCCGCCGGGTCATCGGGCTGGCCGGCCAGTCGGCGTCGGTCGAGGAGGCCATGACCGGGTTCGAGAACCTGGAGCTGGTGGCCCGCCTGTTCGGCCTCGGCCGGGCCGAGTCGAAGCGGGCCGCCGGCGAGGTGCTCGAGCGGCTGGGGCTGGCCGACGCCGCCACCCGCCTGGTCCGCACCTACTCCGGGGGCATGCGCCGGCGGCTCGACCTGGGCGCCAGCCTGGTCGGTCGGCCCCGGCTGCTGCTGCTCGACGAGCCCACCACCGGCCTCGACCCGCGCAGCCGCATGGAGCTGTGGGAGGCCATCCGGATGCTGGTCAGCGACGGCACCGACGTGCTCCTGACCACCCAGTACCTGGAGGAGGCCGACCAGCTCGCCCGCGACGTGGTCATCGTCGACCACGGGAAGGTGATCGCCTCGGGTACGCCCGACGAGCTGAAGAGCCGGGCCGGTCGGGACGTCATCGAGGTCCGGCCCCACGCCGCCGACCTGCTCGCGGCCACCGCCGAGGTCCTGGCCGCCGTGGCCGCCGAGGCGGTGCGCACCGACGCCGACACCCAGCGGGTCTCGGCCCCCATCGACGGCGGCGCCGACCGGCTGTCCACCGTCGTGCGCCTGCTCGACGACCACCACATCCCCGTCGACGACGTCGGTCTCCGGCGCCCCACCCTCGACGAGGTCTTCCTCGCCCTCACCGGCCAGCCGCTGGAGCCGACCCCCGACCCCGCCCCCGACCGTCCGGCCACGGCCGACGCCGCCTGAAGGAGACGCCGCCTTGACCACCACCTCCCCCACCGCCGACCCCACCCCCACCGGCCCCACCCCCGCCGGCCCCACCCTCGCCGATCCCGCCCCGGCGCCGGACGCCGCCCCGACGCCGGACCTGCCCGCCGCCGGCGGCGCCGGCCTGGTCACCACCGCCCTGGCCACCGGCCGGCGCACCGTCCTGCAGTTCTTCCGCACCCCGCAGCTGCTGATGATGGGCACCGTGCAGGGCGCGCTGTTCCTGTTCATGTTCCGCTACGTGTTCGGCGGCGCCATCCGCACCGGCGGCCAGCTCAGCTACGTCGACTTCCTGGTCCCCGGGTTCCTCGTCACCGTGATCCTCTGGACCGGCATGAGCGCGGCCTCCGGGGTCGCCGAGGACTCGGCCTCCGGCGTCTACGACCGGCTGCGGTCGCTGCCCATCCCGCGGGTGGCGGTCATGGTGGGCCGGTCGCTGGCCGACGCCACCCTCGTCGGCTGGGGGATGCTCGTCACCGGCGTGCTCGGCTTCGTCATCGGCTTCCGGGCCCACGGCGGGGTGGTGCCGACCCTCGGCGCCTTCGTCCTCATGCTCGGCGCCGGCTACGCCTTCACCTGGATCTTCATCACCATCGGGCTGGTGGCCGGCAACGCCCAGGCCGCCCAGGGCCTGTCGATGCTGGTGATCCCCTTCTCGTTCGTGTCGAGCGCCAACGTGCCGATCCGGAGCATGCCGGGCTGGATGCAGCCCTTCGCCGCCAACCAGCCCATCACCGTCGTGATCAACGCGGTGCGCAGCCTGATGCAGGGCGGCACCGACGTGGTCGGCATCGGTCACACCACCGGCTACTGGGTGGGGCTGAGCCTTCTCTGGTGCGCCGCCATCATGGTCCTGTTCGGCGCGCTGGCCACCTCCCGCTTCGCCCGCTCCCGCTGAGGGCGCCGACGCCGAGGCCGCTCCGGACGAGCGGCCTCGGTGTCCCGCGACGTCGGGACCTTGGTCCGTTGACAAATTGAACGGACGGTCATTTACTTGGGGCGATGGGCCGCATCGCCGGGGTGACCGCTGCGGAGACCCGCCAACGGCTGCTCGACGCCGCCGCCGAGGTCTTCGCCGCCAAGGGGTACGCAGGCACGCGCGTGGCGGACATCGCCGGGCGCGCCGGGCTGAGCAACGGCGCCCTGTACGCCCACTTCGACTCCAAGGCGGCCCTGCTGGCCGAGGCCCTGCGCAACCACGGCTCGACCCAGCTGGCCTCCCTGTTCCTCGACAACCCCGACCGCACCCTGCTCGACCTGCTGGTCGTGCTCGGCTCCTCGCTCCCCGACCACCCGCCCGAGCACGGGGCGCTGGTGGTCGAGGCCATCGTCGCCGCCCGCCGCGACCCCGAGCTGGCCCGCCTCATGACCGAGCACGTCGGCGAGCGCGACGCCTGGCTGGTCGACCTGATCGGCACCGCCCAGGCCGACGGCGTCCTCGACCCGGTCTGGTCGCCCGAGACCATCAGCCGGTTCAGCGTCATGCTGCTGTTCGGTTCGCTGCTCGTCGCCGCCCTCGACCTGCCCGAGGTCGACCGCCCCGAGTGGCAGTCGCTCATCGCCCGGGTCGCCGGCTCCCTGCAGCCCGACCGGAACGACGCCGGTCCCACCCCGACCGGTCCCCTTCCCACCGGAACCACCACCGCAACCCGAGGAGCCGCCTCGTGACCACCGAACGAGCCGCCACCCGCCGACCCGCCAGCGAGGTCCGGGGCTACACGCCCGACCCCAAGCTGTTCGGCGGCGACAACCCCTTCGGCGAAGGTGTCGAGCTCAGCGAGGGCACCGAGAGCGACGTCGTCGACGACCCGGTCACCGACTGGTCGACCGACTGGAGCCACCTCGACCCGGCCTGGGCGAAGGACCCCTTCCCCATCTGGGAGGAGCTCCGCCAGTCCTGCCCCGTCGCCCACACCAACCGCTTCGGCGGGGCCTGGTTCCCGACCCGGCACGCCGACGTGGACGCCATCGCCCACGACACCGACCACTTCACCTCGCGCAGCGTGGTGCTCGGCAACCACCGGCCGCCGCCGGAGATCGCCCCCCAGGGCATCTCCCCGCCCATCTCCTCGGACCCGCCGTTCCACCACGACGCCCGTCGCCTGCTGCTCCCCGCCTTCTCACCGAAGGCCATCGCGGAGCTCGAGCCGGTCACCCGCGACTACTGCAACGAGCTCATCGACCTGCAGTACGGCAAGGACACCGTCGACGCCGCCCGCGACTACGCCCAGCACATCCCGGTGCGGGTGATCGCCCAGATGCTCGGCTTCCCGCCCGAGGACGCCGACCAGTTCCGCGGCTTCATCACCACCGTCCTCGAGGGCATCAACCTGCCCCTCGAGGAGCGGATGTCCGGGCTCGAGGCGCTCTTCGACTACCTCAACCGTCAGATCGAGGACCACGCCGCCAACCCCCGCGACGACCTCACCAGCTACCTGATGAACGCCGAGATGGGCGGCGAGAAGCTCAACGTGGCCCACGTCGTCGGCTCCATCGGCCTGCTGCTGATCGCCGGCATCGACACCACCTGGAGCGCCATCGGCGCATCGATCTGGCACCTGGCCAGGACCCCGGCCGACCGCGAGCGGTTGGTGGCCGACCCCGACCTGCTGCCCACCGCGGTCGAGGAGTTCCTGCGGGCCTACGCGCCGGTCACCATGGCCCGCCTGGTCAAGGCGGACGTCGAGGTCGGCGGCTGCCCGATGAAGGTCGACGACTGGGTGCTGCTGTCGTTCCCGTCGGCCAACCGCGACCCCGAGTTCGTCGAGGACGCCGACCAGGTGGCCATCGACCGGGCGGTGAACCGCCACGCCGCCTTCGGGCTGGGCATCCACCGCTGCGTCGGGTCGCACCTGGCCCGCATGGAGGTCCAGGTCGCCCTCCAGGTCTGGCTCGAGCGCTTCCCCGAGTTCTCGCTGGCCGATCCCGACGCCGTCACCTGGTCCGGCGGGCAGGTCCGCGGGCCGCGCACCCTGCCGCTGCAGGTCGGCTGACCCGCCTGCCGCGCCCGGCCAGGATCAGGCGGCGGCCAGGGCCGGTTCGAGCTTGCGCTTGATGCGCTGCAGCGCGTTGTCGACCGCCTTCGGCCGACGGCCGACCCGATCGGCGATGGCCTGGTAGGAGTGACCGGCCACGAACAGGTCGAGCACCTGGACCTCGAGGGTCGACAGCCGACCGGTGATCACCCGACGCAGGTGGGCCAGCTGGTCGGCGGCCACCACCGCCTCGGCCGGACCGGGCTCGCGCCGGTCGACGAGCACCCGGTCGGCGATGGGCCCGCCGGCGTCGCCGTCGGGGTTCCCGTCGATGGACACCGCCTGGTTGAGCGGGCTGTGCTTCAGCCGGCTCGACGCCTTGATGGCGCTGATGACCTGGCGGGTGATGCACAGCTCGGCGAAGGCACGGAACGGGACGTCCTGGTCGAGGCGGTAGTCCCGGGCGGCCTTGAGCAGGCCGATCAACGCCTCCTGCTCGAGGTCGGCCGGGTCGGCTCCCACCACGAAGTAGCAGCGGCTCCGGGCGCGGGCGAAGCGCCGGTAGCGCTGCAGCAGCGCCGTCATCGCCTCGTCGTCTCCGTCCTGCGACCGGGCCGCCAGCTGGCGGTCGGTCTGGGCGAGGAGGAGGGCGGAGTGGATCACGTCGGCAACGGCACCAGCGACGAGGGGCTCGTCCCCGAGCACGGACTGGCTTTCGTACCGTACCGACGAGCGATGTTTGCTAAACGTCGATTCAGTTCGCGACGGCGCGTCGGCGGCGGACCACCTCGAAGCACACCAGGGCGCCGGCGGTGGCCACGTTCAGCGACTCGACCCGACCCGCCACCGGGATGGCGGCCAGGGCGTCGCAGCGCTGCCGGGTCAGCCGGGACAGCCCCCGCCCCTCGGCCCCCAGCACCACCGCCACCGCCTCGCCGGCCAGGTCCACCTCGAGCTCCCAGATGCTCCGGTCGGCCGCCCCATCCAGCCCGACCGACCACACCCCGAGCTCGCGGAGCCGGACCAGCGCCGACGGGGTGCCGCCGACCAGGGCCATGGGCAGGTGTTCGACCGCCCCGGCGGCGGCCTTGGTGACGCTGGCGGTCACGTGGGCGGCGCGGTGGCGGGGCAGGACCACGCCGGTCACACCGGCGCACTCGGCCGAGCGCAGCAGCGCGCCCAGGTTCTGGGGATCGGTCACGCCGTCGAGGACCAGCAGGAACGGGCGTCGACCGCCGGAAGCGGGACCGGCCAGGTCGTCGAGCTCCACCGGACGCAGCTCGGCGGCGTGGGCCAGCACCCCCTGCGGGGCGTCGGTGCGGGCCTCGGCCTCGAGCTTGCCGCGGCTGACCTCGCGCACGGCGACCCGGGCCTCGGCGGCCAGCTCGACGATCTCGTCGAGGATCGGTGCCGGGTCGAGGTCGTTGGCCATCCACAGCTCGCGGACCGTCCGCCGGCCGGCCAGCAGCAGCTCGCGCACGGCCTGGCGCCCCTCGACCTGATCGCCGCCGAGGCTGCGACCCGACGGGCGGGCCGGTCGTCGGCTGGGCGACGGCGCACGGCTACCCCGCCCCCCGGTCGGGCGACCCCCGGAGGCACCACCGCGCCCGGGACGGCCCCCGCCGCCGCGCGACGACGGGGCCCCCGAGCCCCGGCCGGACGAGGGCCGGCCCCCCGAACCCCGGTCCCCCGAACCGCGGCCCCCAGATCCCCGGCCGGACGACCCGCTCCGACCGCCGGCACCACGGCCCGGCGAGGGGCGGGCGCCGCCACTGCGGCCCGAACGCCCGCCGCCGCGGGGCGGCGTCACGGTGCGGTCACCACCGCGACGGCCCAGCAGGCCACGCCCTCGCCCCGCCCCAGTGCGCCCAACCCCTCGGACCGGCGGCCGGCCACGGTCACCGGCGCCCCCACCGCACCGGAGAGGCGGGCCGCCATCTCGTCCCGCCGGGGCGCGAGCTTGGGGCGGTCGAGCACGACCTTGCAGTCGACGTTGCCCGGCTCCCAGCCCGCCGCCCGCACCCGGCGGGTCGCCTCGGCCAGCAGCTCGATGCTGTCGGCGCCGGCCAGGGCCTGGTCGGTGTCGGGGAACAGCTCCCCGATGTCGCCGAGGCCGGCGGCGCCGAGCAGGGCGTCGGCGCAGGCGTGGGCCACGGCGTCGGCGTCGCTGTGGCCGTCGAGGCCGGGGCCGTCGAAGTCGACGCCCCCGAGCACCAGCTGCCGGCCGGGGTCGTCGCTGGTGCGGTGGACGTCGAAGCCCATCCCCACCCGCACCCTCACCGCTCCCCCAGCAGGGCCTCGGCCACCACCAGGTCGTCGGGCCGGGTGATCTTCAGGTTGCGGTCGGGCCCCGGCACGACCACCACCCTGCCACCTGCCGCCTCGACCAGCGACGCATCATCGGTGCCCTCGGGCGCGCCCTCGTGCGCCCGGCGCAGCACGTCGGCGCGGAACCCCTGGGGCGTCTGCACGGCGACGACGCCGGTCCGGTCGACGGTGCCGCCGGCGACCCGCCGCAGCGTGTCGACCACGTCCCGGCCGGGCACGACGGCGTCGGCCGGCCCGCCCTCGGCGCCGTCGCGGAGCACGCCGACGACCGTGGCGAACAGCGCCGCGCCGGCCAGCGGCCGGGCGGCGTCGTGGACCAGGATCAGTTCGGCCGAGTCGGGGACGGCCGCCAGCCCGCAGCGCACCGAGCCCGAGCGGGTGGTCCCGCCGGCCACCACCACGTCGGCGTCCGGCTCCTCGTCACCGAGGCGCGCCGTGCCGACCACCAGGACGACGCCGTCGGCGACCGACCGGGCGTCGGCCAGCGACCAGTCGAGCACCCGTCGCCCACCCAACCCGACGTAGGGCTTGGGCCCGCCGAACCGCTCGCCCGACCCGGCGGCGACCACGATCACCCAGACCTCGGGGTTGGCGTCGGGACCGGCCTCGGGCACGGCCGGGATGGTAGGCGGGGGGCCGCCATCCGCTTGTGAGTGACATGCGCCACGTCGTCTAGGTTGACCGGCCGATGGCAGAACCGACCGACCTCCGCGCCGTCGAGCTGTTCGCCGGCTTCACCGCCGACGAGGCGGCCCGGCTGGCCGCCTCGGCCGAGCGTCGCACGTTGCAGCGGGGCGACGTGCTCTTCGCCGAGGGGTCCGATCCCGACGAGCTGTTCGTGGTGATCACCGGCCGCATCGCCATCGCCAACAAGTCGATCGACGGTCGCGAGTCGGTGCTGGCCCTGATGGAGCGCGGCGACCTGTTCGGCGAGATGCCCCTGTTCGACGGGCTGGGCCGCTCGGCCGACGCCCGGGCCCTCGAGCGCTCCGAGGTGCTGGCGCTGCCGTACGAGCCGCTGCGCCACATCTACGCGGGCCGGCCGGCCCTGCTCTGGGACGTGGTCAAGCTGCTGGCCCAGCGCATCCGCAACACCGACACCGCCCTGGCCGACTCGGTCTTCCTCGACGTGACCGGCCGCACCGCCAAGCGCCTGCTCGAGCTGGCCGGCGACGCCGACAGCTTCACCCTCCCCATCACCCAGGAGGAGCTGGCCGGCATGGTCGGGGCGTCGCGCGAGCGGGTGAACAAGGCCATCGCCAGCTTCATCCGCCTGGGGTGGATCGACCAGACCGACCGCCGCTACGCCATCACCAACCGCGAGGAGCTCGAGCGCCGGGCCCGCTGAGCCGTCACCGCAGGCCGACCCCGCACCGCGAGCGCGCCGGCCGGGTCGTCGTCGCGCCGCCGCTCCACGGGCACTGCGTCGACCGGCGGGCACAGGGCCTCGAGCCCGGGCTCGTCCCCGTCGGCTCCAGGAGGAGCGTGCCGTCGGCTCCCGGAGGAGCGTCGGCATCGGCCACGGTGGAGCGACGAGCCGACGGGCGGGCTACAGGTAGCGGTCGAGCAGGCTGGTCTCGGCCAGGCGGGCCAGGCCCTCCTTGACGGCGCGCGCCCGGGCCTCGCCGACGGTCTCGACGTCGTCGAGGTCGTCGATGGTCGCCCGCATGATCCGGGGGAGGCTGGCGAACTGCTCGACGATGCGGTCGATCACCCCCTCGGGCAGGCGCGGGATCATGGCCAGCATCCGGTAGCCACGGGGGGTGACGCCGGCGTCGAGCTCGACCCCGGCGCCCGAGTCGAGCACCCCGGCGACCTTCTTGAGGTCGAGCAGGTCGTCGGTCGACAGCTCGGACAGCGCCTCGAGCGACTGCTCGACGTCCCAGCCCGAGTCGTCGGCGTGGTAGTCGCGGATCATCAGCCGGCTGTCGTCGGCCACGCCGCCCATCAGCTCGACCAGGTTCAGCCGGAACAGGCGCCCGTCGACGCCGAGCTCGATGATGTAGCCCTCGATCTCCTCGGCGATGCGGCTCACCATCTCGATGCGCTGCAGCACCGTGGCCACGTCGCGGAGGGTGACGAGGTCCTCGATCTCGAGGCCGAGCAGCGACCCCGCCTCGGTGTCGAGCCGGGCCTTGTAGCGCTCGAGGGTCTGCAGGGCCTGGTTGGCCCGGTTGACCACCCGGGGGGTCGGCTCGAGCTCGGTCTTGCCGTCGGCGGCGTACACCGAGATGAGCGACATGCGCTGGGACACCGAGATCACCGGCACCGCGATCGACCGGGCCACCCGCTCGGCGGTGCGGTGGCGGGTGCCGGTCTCGGTGGTGGGCACGTTCGGGTTGGGCACCAGGTGGACGTTGGCCCGGGCGATGCGGCTGGCGTCGGAGGCGAGGATGATGGCGCCGTCCATCTTGGCCAGCTCCGAGAGCCGCTGGGGGCTGAAGGCGGCGTCGAGCAGGAACCCCCCGGAGCAGATGTTGAGCACCTCGGGACCGTCGCCGACCACGATCAGCGCGCCCATGCCGGCCTGCAGGATGCGGTCGAGCCCGTCGCGCAGCGGCCGCCCGGGCGCGACCTGGGCCAGGGCGTCGAGCAACTCGGGGTTGCGACGGGACACGGCCACCGCCGGAGCTTACGGGGCGGTCACCAGCTGCTCGATCTGAACCGCTCCTGACGAGAGGGCGGGGAACAGCGCCGCCACCGCGGCGGGCAGGTCGGGCACCCGCAGCAGCTCGATGCCGGGCGGCCCGTCGGGCGCGGACGCCGGGACCACCGCCCGGCGGAACCCGAGGCGGGCGGCCTCGGCCAGGCGACGGCCGGTCTGGGCGACCTGGCGCAGCTCGCCGCCCAGCCCGATCTCGCCGCAGGCGACCAGCTCGTCGTCGAGGGCGAGGTGGCTGCGGGCCGACACCAGGGCCAGCGCCACCGCCAGGTCGGCGCCGGGCTCGACCACCCGGACCCCTCCGACGGCCAGGGCGTAGACGTCGAACTGCCCGAGCGGCAGGCCGACCCGCTCGCCCAGCACGGCGACGAGCAGGGCCAGGCGACCCGAGTCGAGGCCCTGGGCCGAGCGCCGGGGCGCCGGCAGCGAGGTGGCGGTGACCAGGGCCTGCAGCTCGACCAGCAGCGGCCGGTGGCCCTCCATGGTCGGGACCACGACCGACCCGGCCACCCCCCGGCGCCGGTCGGCGAGGAACAGCCCGCTCGGGTCGGGGACCGCCACCAGCCCGCCGCTCGCCCATCTCGAACAGCCCGAGCTCGTTGGTGGAGCCGAAGCGGTGCTTGGACGCCCGCAGCAGCCGCAGGGCGTGGTGGCGGTCGCCCTCGAAGGCCAGGACGGTGTCGACCACGTGCTCGAGCACGCGGGGCCCGGCCAGCCCGCCGTCCTTGGTGACGTGACCGACGAGCACGGTGGCCACGCCCCGCCGCTTGCTCTCCTGCACCAGGCGGTGGGCGGCGTCGCGGACCTGGACCACGCTGCCGGCCACCGATCCGACGTCGGGGTCGACCACCGTCTGGATCGAGTCGACCACCAGCAGGTCGGGACGCACGGCGTCGAGGTGGGCCACCACGGCGGGCAGCGACACCTCCGACACCAGCCACACGTCGGGCGAGACCAGCCCCAGCCGCTCGGCCCGCAGCCGGACCTGCTGCTTGGACTCCTCGGCCGACACGTAGAGCACCCGGGCGCCGCCGGACGCCCGGGCGGCCGACGCCTGCAGCAGCAGGGTCGACTTGCCGATGCCCGGCTCGCCGCCGAGCAGGGTGACCGAGCCCGGCACCAGGCCCCCGCCGAGCACCCGGTCGAGCTCGGCGATGCCGGTGGGCACGGCGGCCCCGCTGGTCGGGTCGACCTCGGTCAGCGGTTGCGGTCGGTCGGCGTCACCGACCGTGGCGGGGCCGGTGGTGGCCACCTGCTCGACCAGGGAGTTCCACTCGCCGCACGCCGGGCACCGGCCGGCCCACTGGGGCGCCGAGGCGTCGCACGCCCCGCACCGGTAGACGGTCCTCGACCTGGCCACGGTCCGACCCTACGCATCCCCACCGACAGGTCGACGGCCCCGCATGCGGGCGACCAGCACCAGCGCACCGGTCAGCACCAGCCCCACGCCGGCGGCGATGGCGACGCCCACGAACACCACCGCCTGGCCCGAGTGGCGCTGGCTGGTGACGTGGATGGTGGCCGGCGGGGCGCCGAGGGCGACGGTGCGGGTGGTCGGCGACGCCCCCGGCAGCGACACGGTGACGGCGAGGGTCGGCGGGTGGGCGGCGGCGTCCGCCCCCGAGGATCTGGTCGACCCGCTGGCCGCCGAGGGCCTGCAGGAACGACGCGTCGGCGAAGGCGTCGAGGCCCTTCGACACGTCGACGGTGCCGTCGACCCGGTAGCGATCGGTGGCGAAGGAGTGGGTCCGCGACAGCTCGAAGCCCCGCAGGGGGCCGCCGTCGCCCCCGAGCTGGGCGAGCACCTGGCCGGCCTGCTGGGGGGAGCGGAACGGGTGGCGGGCCACGATCCGCAGGCCGCCCTGGCGCGTCGCGGTCGGCCCGTCGACCGTCCAGCCCGCCGCCACCAGGTCCTTGGTCTGCAGCCCGTCGCGGAGGTCGGGCACCCGGGCGGCCGCCTCCCTGTCCAGCACCACCGCCACCTCGACCGAGCCGCTGCCGTCGCCGGCGACGGTGACGGTGACCGTCGAGCGCACGTCGCAACCGGCGGCGACCAGCACCACCAGCCCGGCCAGCAGCAGGCCCAACCACCCCGAGCGCGGCCGACCGGCACGCCGGGGCGCGCCGGTCGGGCCTTGCGGCGGGATGCGGCTCAGAGGTCCGGCGGGGGGCCGGCCTCGGCCAGCTCGACCGGCGGCGGCTCGAAGCCCTCGACGGCGCTGAAGACCATGACCTGCTCGCCACCCGCGTCTCGGGATCGGGCTCGGCGTCGACCACGACGATCTCGCCGGCACGGAACTCCTTGTAGAGCAGCCGCTCGGAGAGCGGGTCCTCGACCAGGCGCTGGATGGCCCGACGCAGCGGCCGGGCGCCGAGGGTCGGGTCGTAGCCCCGCTCGGCCAGCAGCATCTTGGCCGCCTCGGTGAGCTCGAGGCCGATGCCCTGGGCCTCGAGCTGGGCGCTGATCCGCTTGATCATGAGGTCGACGATCTGGGTGACCTCGGCCTTGGACAGCTCGTGGAAGACGATGGTCTCGTCGATGCGGTTCAGGAACTCGGGCCGGAAGTGCTGCTTCAGCGCGTCGTTGACCTTCTCCTTCATCTTCTCGTAGGAGATGGCCTCGTCGGCCTTGCCGAAGCCGACGTTGGCCTTGCGCAGGTCGGCGGTGCCCAGGTTGGAGGTCATGATCAGCACGGTGTTGCGGAAGTCGACCGAGCGGCCCTGGCTGTCGGTGAGCCGGCCTTCCTCGAGGATCTGCAGCAGCGTGTTGAACACGTCGGGGTGGGCCTTCTCGATCTCGTCGAAGAGCACCACGCGAGAACGGCTTGCGACGCACGGCCTCGGTGAGCTGGCCGCCCTCCTCGTAGCCCACGTAGCCGGGGGGCGAGCCCACCAGGCGGCTGACCGTGTGCTTCTCCATGTACTCGGACATGTCGAGGCTGATCAGGGACTGCTCGTCGCCGAAGAGGAACTCGGCGAGGGTCTTGGCCAGCTCGGTCTTGCCGACGCCGGAGGGGCCCAGGAAGATGAACGAGCCCGCTGGGCCGCTTCGGGTCCTTCAGGCCGGCGCGGGTGCGGCGGATGGCCTGGCTGACCGCCTTGATGGCCTGCTCCTGGCCGATGACCCGCTTGTGCAGCTCGTCCTCCATGCGGAGGAGCTTGGCGGTCTCCTCCTCGGTGAGCTTGTAGACCGGGATGCCGGTCCAGATGCGACAGCACCTCGGCGATGGCCTCCTCGTCGACCTCGTCGAAGAGGTCGACGCCGGAGGCCTTGATCTCGGCCTCCTTGGCGTCCTTCTCGCGCGAGCAGCTCCTTCTCCTGGTCGCGGAGCGAGCCGGCCTCCTCGAAGTGCTGGGCCTCGACCGCCTCCTTCTTCTGGCGGACGACCTCGGCGATCTGGTTCTCGAGCTCCTTGTAGTCCGGCGGGGTCTCCATGCGCTTGATGCGCAGGCGGGAGCCGGCCTCGTCGATGAGGTCGATGGCCTTGTCGGGCAGGTGCCGGTCGGAGATGTAGCGGTCGGCCAGGTTGGCCGCGGCGACCAGGGCCTGGTCGGTGATGGTGACCCGGTGGTGCTCCTCGTAGCGGTCCCGCAGGCCCTTCAGGATCTCGATGGTGTGGGCCACCGAGGGCTCCTCGACCTTGATGGGCTGGAAGCGCCGCTCGAGGGCGGCGTCCTTCTCGAGGTGCTTGCGGTACTCGTCGAGCGTGGTGGCGCCGATGGTCTGCAGCTCGCCACGGGCCAGCATCGGCTTGAGGATGCTGGCGGCGTCGATGGCGCCCTCGGCGGCACCGGCGCCGACGAGGGTGTGGAGCTCGTCGATGAACAGGATGATGTCGCCGCGGGTCTTGATCTCCTTGAGCACCTTCTTGAGGCGCTCCTCGAAGTCGCCGCGGTAGCGGGAGCCGGCCACGAGGGCGCCGAGGTCGAGGGTGTAGAGCTGCTTGCCGGTGAGCGTCTCGGGCACGTTGTCGGCGGCGATCGCCTGGGCCAGGCCCTCGACGATGGCGGTCTTGCCGACGCCGGGCTCGCCGATCAGCACCGGGTTGTTCTTGGTGCGGCGGCTGAGCACCTGCATGACCCGCTCGGTCTCGCGCGCGCGGCCGATGACCGGGTCGAGCTTCTTGTCGCGGGCGAGCTGGGTGAGGTTGCGGCCGAACTGGTCGAGCACGAGCGAACCCGACGGGCGCTCTCGGCGCTGGCGCCGGGCCCGGTGGTGGCGCCGGCCTTCTCGCCGGAGCTGGCCGGGGCCGCGAGTAGCCCGACAGGAGCTGGATGACCTGCTGGCGGACCCGGGACAGGTCGGCGCCCAGCTTGACCAGCACCTGGGCGGCGACGCCCTCGCCCTCGCGGATGAGGCCGAGCAGGATGTGCTCGGTGCCGATGTAGTTGTGGCCGAGCTGGAGCGCCTCGCGCAGCGACAGCTCGAGCACCTTCTTGGCGCGCGGGGTGAAGGGGATGTGCCCGCTCGGGCGACGAGCCGCCCTGGCCGATGATCTCCTCGACCTGGCTGCGCACGGCCTCGAGCGAGATGCCGAGGGACTCGAGGGCCTTGGCGGCCACGCCCTCGCCCTCGTGGATCAGCCCGAGCAGGATGTGCTCGGTGCCGATGTAGTTGTGGTTGAGCAGGCGGGCCTCCTCCTGGGCCAGCACGACCACTCGGCGGGCCCGGTCGGTGAAGCGTTCGAACAAGGAGCACTGCCTCCCCAGGTGGGGATCGTGGGGCAAGTGTAACCGTCCCCCTCCGGCACCGACCCTCCTCCCATCGAACGATCGGGCCCTCCCATCGGACGAACGACCGGGGCTGTGACCCTCGGCGGCGGCCCTCGTTCCGGTTGCCGGCGCCGTGGGGGCGCCGCCTAGGGTCGGCGGAGCCGTCGACAGCAGCGTCGTGGCCACGCACCCCCTTCTGCGAGCTCCCCGACTTCGCCGCCGACCTCGACCGGGTCGAGCGGGAGCTGCGGGCGGCGGTCGCGCACCGACGAGCCGTCCCTCACCGAGATGGCCACGCCACCTGATCGTGGCCGGCGGCAAGCGGGTCCGGCCCGCTGTTCGCCCTGGCGGCGGCCGCCACCGCCCCCGGCGCCGACGGCCCCGCCCCCCGCGAGGCGGTGCTCGGCGGGGTGGCCGTCGAGCTGGTCCACCTCGGGTCGCTCTACCACGACGACGTCATGGACGAGGCCAGACCCGGCGCACGGTCGACGAGCGTCAACGCCCGCTGGGGCAACCTGCAGGGCCATCCTCGCCGGCGACTTCCTGCTGGCCAAGGCGTCGGAGATCGCCGCGTCGCTGGGCACCGAGGTCGCCGGGCTGCTGGCCGCCACCATCGGCCGGCTGTGCGAGGGCCAGGTGCTCGAGCTGCAGCACGCCTTCGACGTCGACCGCGACCGAGGACGCCTACCTGGCCAGCATCGACGGCAAGACGGCCTCGCTGTTCGCCACCGCGTGCCGCATCGGCGGGCTCGTGGTCGACCTGCCGGCCGATGACGTCGACCGCCTCACCGCGCTTCGGCCACCGCTACGGCATGGCCTTCCAGATCGTCGACGACGTGCTCGACGTGGTCGCCACCGACGAGGAGCTCGGCAAGCCCGCCGGCCACGACCTCGTCGAGGGCGTCTACACCCTGCCGGTGCTGCGGGCGCTCGAGGCGGACCCGGGCGGCGAGCTGCGGTCCCTGCTCGGCGGGCCGGTCCGCGATGGGGCCTGGGAGCGGGCCCGCGCCCTCACCCGCGAGCGCGGGGTGGCCTCGGCCGCGGGCACCGCCCGCCGCTTCGTCGAGGAGGCCGCCGCCCTGGCCGGCGGCGTCGACGACGGGCCGGTCGGGCGGGCGCTGGCCGACGCGGTCGAGGCCCTGGTGGCGCCGCTGCCCCGCTGAGCGGGCCCCGACATGACGATCCGATGACGAACGCCGGATCCGCCCGGGAGCGTTGGAAAGGTCCGGGCCCCTCCGTATGGTCGGCCCGGTGCAGCGACGTACTAGTCCGTTCAGGTTGGTCCTTTTGGCCGCCATCGCCGTGCTGGGCCTCCTGATCGCCGGGTGCAGCAGCTCCGGCGGATCGGCCGCCGGCAGCTCGTCCTCCGCCGACAGCGGCGGCGGCAGCAGCTCGACCAACGCCGTCGCCATCAAGAACTTCCAGTTCACGCCCAAGAAGATCGAGGTCAAGGCGGGCACCAAGGTCACCTGGACCAACCAGGACTCGGCCGTGCACACCGTGACCTCCGACGAGGGCGCCCCGACCACCTTCGACTCGGGGAACCTGGCCCAGGGCAAGACCTACTCGTTCACCTTCGACAAGCCCGGCACCTACCAGTACCACTGCGAGATCCACGTCTCGATGAAGGGCACCGTCGTCGTCTCCTGACCGCCACGGTCACCGAGCCGCCCCGTCCCCCACCCCCAGCCCCCACCGATCCCCACCCCTTGGAGGAAGCGTGCAGTACGACGAGCAGACGTTCTTGGCCATGGCCGAGGAGGTCGACCAGGAGCACCGTGAGGGCATGCGCACCATGTCCGACGATCTCCACCAGATCCACTTCGAGGGTGAGGTGGCCGACGAGCTGCGCGAGAGCCGTCGGAACCTCTTCAAGAAGGCGGCGGTCGGCGGCGGCGTGCTGACCGCGGCGGCAGCCTTCTCCCCGATCTCGGGGTTCCTCCCGTCCGCCTGGGCCCAGGCCGCACCGAGCGACGCCGACCTGGCCAAGTTCGCCCAGAGCGTCGAGCTGGCCGCCGTGGCCGCCTACAAGGCCGCCGCCGGCACCGGCAAGCTCGACGCCACCGCCACCGCGGTGGGGACGCTCTTCGCCAGCCACCACCAGGACCACGCCGACTCGTTCAACCCGATCCTCGGCGACCAGAAGGTGACCCAGCCCAACCAGAAGGTCGTGTCCACCTTCGGTCCTCAGATCCAGGGGGCGGCCGACCAGGCCGCGATCCTGCAGATCGCCTACAAGATCGAGGAGGCGGCGGCCTCGACGTACCTGTTCGGCCTCGGCGCCATCGGCATCGAGGGCGCCGCCCTGCTGGCCACGATCCTGCCGGTCGAGTCCCAGCACGCCACCGTGCTCGGCACCGTGCTGAAGCTGGACATCAAGAGCTACATCCCCGCCTTCGTCTCGACCGACAACGCCCTGAGCCCCAAGGACTACCCGGTCAGCTGACCCGCCGGACCCCACAAGGAGATTGCACATGAACAACGATGAGATCCGGCGCCAGCTCCGCGAGGCCGAGGCCGAGCAGCGCGAGGCCCTTCCCCGCTGGCGGACCGCCCTGCACCGCATCTTCGAGGACAAGAACCTCACCACGCGGGACAAGGCCGACCTGCTGGGCGTCCCCGCCCGCCGCCAGTTCCTGAAGATCGGCGGCGCCACCGTCGCCGGTGCTGCGGTGCTGGCCGCCTGTAGCAGCGACAACAAGAGCTCGACCGGCAGCGGCTCGTCGAGCAGCGCCAACGGCACCAACCCGTCGACCGACACCGGCTCCTCGAGCTCGTCCTCGGGCGGCGGCTCCCAGATGGACCTGGTGCTGGCCAAGACCGCGGTGTCGCTCGAGAACCTCGCCGTGGCCGTCTACGACAAGGCGCTCGGACTGCAGATCCAGTACGACGCCGCCGTCGCCGACGCCGCCAAGCTGTTCCGCGACCAGCACCAGCAGCACGCCGACCAGCTCAACTCGGTGCTCACCAACGCCGGTCAGCCCAAGTACACCGACCCCAACACGTACATCCTCGACAACGTCGTCACCCCGGCGCTGCCGACGCTGACCGACCAGACCGCGGTGGTGAAGTTCGCCATGCACCTCGAGGCCAACGCCGCCAGCACCTACGCCTACGCCGCCGGCAAGCTCTCCACCACCGAGCTGCGCCAGGCGATCATGGCCATCGGCGGCGTCGAGTCCCGGCACTTCAGCGCCCTGTCGCTGGTGCTGGCCCCGACCGACGCCAAGTCGGCGGTGCCCCTCGCCTTCACCAACACCGAGGTGGACACCGAGCAGAAGCCCGGCCGGGTCCCGGACGCCGCCATCCTGAGCTGACGTCCCGGCGGGACCCCCGCCGCACCGAACGCCGTCGAGAGCCGCCCTCCGGGGCGGCTCTCACGCGTCGGGTCGGCCAGCGCGCCGCCAGCTGCTCAGACGGCGTGGAGGTGTCGGTCGGTCGACGTCGGCGCCGAGGCCGGTCCGGCGAGGAAGGCCCCGGCGGTGCGGTTGAAGGTGCGGAACTGCTCCACCATGAAGGAGTGGGCGCCGCCGCGGATGACGGCCAGCTCGCTGCGGGGCAGCAGCGAGACCAGCTCCTCGGAGTCCCCCCGGGGCGTCAGGGTGTCCTGGCTGCCGACCATGACCAGGGCGGGGACCTCGACCTCGACCAGCCGGTCGCGGAGCCCGTCGTCCATGGCCAGGATGGCCCGCACCTGGGCCACGAAGGCCGCCGGGTCGACGTTGAAGGCCAGCGGGCCGAGCAGGGTCAGCGCCGGCCAGATCCGGCGCAGCGAGCGGGGACCGACCAGCCAGCGCAGGTTCTTGTTCACGAACCCCCGCATGCCGAGGGTCTCGACGTCGACGATCCACTGGTCGAGCAGCTCCCGTCGCCAGCGCAGGTGCCGGCACGCGGTGCAGGCCAGCACCAGGGACCGCACCCGTCCCGGGTGCTCGACGGCGAGGATCTGGGCGATGATGCCGCCCATCGAGGCGCCCATCACGTGGGCCGACTCGAACCCGGCGGCGTCGAGGGCGGCGGCGGCGTCGATCGCCATGGTCTCGAGGTCGTAGGGTCCCGGCGGCTTGTCGGAGCGCCCGACCCCCCGGTTGTCGACGGTGATCAGCCGGAAGTCGGCACCCAGCGCCTGGCGCTGCATGATCCACCCCCGCGAGTCGGCGCCGAGGCCCTGGATCAGCAGCAGCGGCTCGCCGTCGCGGCGACCGGACAGGTCGTAGTGGATGCGGGTGCCGTCGAGGCTGCGGATGAAGGCCATCAGCGCACCAGCTCGACCACGGGCGACCCGGGCACCCGGGCCACCTCGACCGGCGGCCGTCCGCCGCCCACGGCGGCGATCTCGCTGCGCACCAGGTCGGCCAGGTCGGCCGGCGTGACCTCGCGGTCACCGGCGAGGACCGGCGGCCCGACCGCCACCCGCCAGCGGCGTCCCAGCTCGCGACCCCGGATGCTCATGGGCAGGACGGGCACGCCGGCTTCGAGGGCAGGCGCCAGCAGCTCGGCGTCGAGCCGCCCCGGCCGGCGCGACAGCGGTTCGAGCCCGAGGCCGAGGCCGACCAGCTCACCGACGCGCAGCAGGCCGTGGACCTCGTCGGGGTCGGACAGCACCCCGCCGAGGCGACGCTGCAAGGTGCCGAGGGGGCCGACGTCGACCACGCCGGCGACGCGGAGCGGTCGACCGGTGGTCAGGTGCACGGCCCGCACGGCCACGCCCGGCTCGGAGACCCCGAGGCGCTGGCCGAACACCACCACCGCCGGTCCGGCCGTCGGCAGGTGGTCGGCGCCGGACACCACCACGTCCCAGCGGAACCGGGCGTAGGTCGCGGCCAGGGCGAGCAGATCGGCGTCGAGGCCCCAGCCGTCGACGGTGAAGGTGCCCTGCCAGCGGCGCCGCACCAGCTCCCGGACCTCCGTGGGAGCGGTCATGCCGCCGAACGGCCGGTCGCGTCGAGGTAGGTGACCGGCGCCCACTCGTAGAGCTCCTTGAGCACGTCCGGGGTCGTCCGGTCCGGAGCCACGCCCAGCACCTCGTGGATCGCCGACCCGTCGGCGCCCCGACCCCGGACCAGGAGCTCGCGCACGTGGTCGGGAACCGGCGCCCCGGCCAGCTCGGCCACCAGCCGGGCGGGCATCCAGCCCGGGCCGACCACCGGCAGCGGCACCCGGCCGCCCAGGCGGACCGCCTGCACGGGGGTGACCGCGCCGCCGCCGACCACGTTGACCGGCCCGTCGAAGCCGGCTCCGGTGGCGGCGGCGATGGCCACCGCGGCGTCCTCCTGGTGGATCAGGGAGAAGGGGAGGTCGGCGAGGGCGCTCACCGGGACGAGCGGCAGGCGGAGGAGGCGACCGAGCGGGCTCGGGAAGTGGGGCCCGACGATGGAGGCGAAGCGCAGGGCGGTGACCGGGACCTCGGCGCGGCGGCCGGCGTCGCCGGCCAGCTCCTCGACCTTGGCGAGGGTGCGACCGAAGGTGGAGGTCGGCCAGCAGGGCACCGCCTCGTCGGGTCGGATCACCGCGCCGCGCCTGCGCCCGTAGACCTCGATGCCGGAGCGGACCACGATCCGCTCGAGGGACCGGCAGCGGGCGGCGGCCTGCAGCACCGCGGCGGTGCCGGCCACGGTGGCGATCCGGGCGTCGTCGGGGTAGGCCCGGGCGTTCGGCTCGTAGATGCCGAGGTGCACGACGGCGGTGGGATCGAGGTCCCTGACGATGGAGGCGACCCGGCCCCGGTCGCGGGGGTCGACGCGGTGGAACTCCGAGTGCGGCACCCGCCGACGGGGCGGGTCCTGATCGAGGCCGACGATGGCCTCGACGCCGGGCAGGGCCTCGAGCAGGTTGGTCACGCGGGTGCCGAGCTCGCCACCCATCCCGGTGACCAGCAGCCGCTGGCGTGCCATCGGTTCAACTCCCTCCCGCCCCGGTTCCCTGTTCGGGCCGGAGCGTTGGAAAGAGTAGGACATCTCGGATGGTGGGCACCCCGGCGAGGAGCATCACGAGCCGGTCGATGCCGATCCCGAGGCCCGCCGTCGGGGGCAGCCCGTACTCGAGCGCCCGGAGGTAGTCCTCGTCGACGGCCATGGCCTCGTCGTCGCCCGCGGCGCGCTGGCGGGCCTGCTCGGTGAACCGTGCCCGCTGGTCGTCGGGGTCGGTGAGCTCGCTGAACGCGTTGCACAGCTCGCGGCCGGCGACGATCGCCTCGAACCGCTCGGTCATGCCTGCCAGCTCCCGGTGGGGCCGGGCGAGGGGGGAGACCTCCTGGGGGTAGTCGGTGACGAACACCGGCTGCCACTGCTGGCCCTCGGTGGTCTTCTCGTACAGCTCGAGCAGCAGCTTCCCGGGACCGAACCCGTCCTCCCAGGGCACCTCGTACTCGTCGCAGAGCGCCCGCAGGCGGGCGACCGGGGCGGCCAGGTCGACCCGCTCGCCGATCTGCTCCTCGACCAGGTCGGTCATGGACGCCCGCCGCCACGGGGCGCCCAGGTCGAGCTCCCGGTCGCCGTAGGTGATGGTCGTCGAGCCGACCAGCTCGGTGGCCAGGTGGTCGACCAGCTCCTCGGTGATGGCCATGGCGTCGTGGTAGTCGCCGTAGGCCTGGTACAGCTCGAGCATCGTGAACTCGGGGTTGTGGGTGGCGTCGATGCCCTCGTTGCGGAAGTTCCGGTTGATCTCGTAGACCCGCTCGAACCCGCCCACCACCAGCCGCTTCAGGTACAGCTCGGGGGCGATGCGCAGGTAGAGGTCCATGTCGAGCGCGTTGTGGTGGGTGACGAAGGGCTTCGCCGTCGCCCCGCCCGGGATCGGGTGCAGGATCGGCGTCTCGACCTCGACGAACCCGCGGTCCTCGAGCCACCGGCGGGTCAGGCTGATCAGACGGGAGCGCAGCACGAAGGTGCGCCGCGACTCGGGCGTCACCCAGAGGTCGACGTAGCGCTGCCGGTACCGGGTGTCGGGGTCGGACAGGCCGTGCCACTTGTCGGGGAACGAGCGACGGGCGTCGGCCAGCAGGCACCACTCGTCGACCTCGACCGAGACCTCTCCCCGCTTGGTCTTCATGGCCCGGCCCCGGACCCCGACCCAGTCGCCCACGGTCAGGGCCTTGAAGGCGTCGAAGCGGGGCGTGACGTCGGCGGGGGCGAAGAGCTGGACCCGGCCCGAGCTGTCCTGGAGCTGGGCGAAGGCGAGCTTGCCCTGGCCCCGGCGGAGCATCAACCGACCGGCGACCGACACGACGTCGGCCTCGGCCTCGGTGACCGCACCGTCCTCGAGGTGCCGGTAGCGCTCGACCACGTCGGCGGCGGCGTCGGTCCGCTCGAAGCGGTAGGGGATGGTCTCGTCGGTCACGGCGCCTTCCGGTCAGCGGTTCTTGGCGAAGATCAGGCGCAGGCCGTGCAGGGTGAGCCACGGCTCGAGGTGGTCGATGCAGGTCGTGTACGGCGCGATGAGGGCGGCCAGCCCGCCGGTGGCGACCACCTGGGGGTCGCCGAGCTCGTCGGCCATCCGGGCGCAGACCCCGTCGATCTGGCCGGCGAAGCCGAAGATGGCGCCGGACTGGATCGATTCGACGGTGTTGCGGCCGATCACGTTCCGCGGCTCGATCAGCTCGACCCGCCGCAGGGCGTCGGCGCGGGCGTAGAGCGCGTCGAGGCTGATGTCGATGCCGGGGGCGATGGCGCAGCCGAGCAGCTCGCCCTTCGCCGACACCGCGTCGTAGGTCGTGGCGGTGCCGAAGTCGATCACGATGAGCGGGCCGCCGAAGAGGTCGTGGGCCGCCACCGCGTTGACGATGCGGTCGGCACCGACCTCCCGGGGGTTGTCGGTCAGGATCGGGATGCCGGTGCGGACGCCGGGCTCGACGATGACCGGGACGAAGCCGAAGTACTTCTCGGTCATGTCCCGGAAGGCCATGGTCAGGCGGGGGACGACCGAGGAGATGGCGATGCCGTGGATCTGCTCGTCGAAGGAGAACCCGTGGAAGCCGAGGAACTCCTGCACCAGCAGGGCGTGCTCGTCGGCGGTGCGCTCGGCGTTGGTGGCGATGCGCCAGTGGTCGAGCAGACCCTCCTCCGACACCCGGCGCGACACCTCGTCGGGCTCACCGTCGTCGTCGTCGAACAGCCCGATCACGGTCTGCGTGTTGCCGATGTCGATGGCGAGCAGCACGGCCCCAGCCTGCCCGAAACCGCTTCCGAGGCTCGACACCGGCCAAGCTGGGACGATGGGTGACCCCTCCGGCTTCGACGACGTGGACGTGGGGGTCGAGCTGGCGCGACGGACGATCAAGTGGTCGAAGCACGGCCCCGGGGTGCTGGCCGCCTGGGTGGCCGAGATGGATCTGGGGACCGCTCCGGCGGTCCGCGCCGCCGTCGCCGGCGCGGTCGAGCGCCAGCAGTTCGGCTACCCGGTGGCCGACGCCGCCACCCGGCTGCCCGCCGCGGTGGCGGCCTGGTCGGCCGACCGCTACGAATGGCCCGTCGACGCCGGCCGCGTGCACCTGCTGCCCGACGTGCTGCGGGGCGTGTCCCTCGCCATCCAGCACCTGTCGGCGCCCGGATCGGCGGTGGTGCTGCCCACGCCGGCGTACATGCCGTTCTTCGACGTCCCCGGCGGGGTGGGCCGCTCGATCGTCGAGGTGCCGCTCGTCCACCAGGGCGGACGGGCGGCGCTCGACCTCGAGGGCATCGATGCCGCCTTCGCCGCCGGGGCCGGGTCGCTGATCCTGTGCCAGCCCTACAACCCGGTCGGGCGGGTGTTCGACGCGGCGGAGCTGCGGGCCCTCGCCCAGGTCGTCGAGCGCCACGGGGCGCGGGTGATCTCCGACGAGATCCACGCGCCGCTCACCTACCCGGGCACCCCGCACGTGCCCTACGCGTCGGTGTCGCCGGAGGCGGCCGGGCACACCCTGACCCTCACCGCGGCCAGCAAGGCGTGGAACGTGGCCGGCCTGCGCTGCGCGGTCGCCATCGTGAGCAACGACGCCGACGAGGACCGCTGGCAGGCGATGGCCGCCCACACCCACGGCGCCTCGACGATCGGGATCGAGGCCAGCCGGGCGGCGTTCGCCGACGGGGGACCCTGGCTCGACGACGTGCTCGCCTACCTCGACCGGACGCGGACCTGGTTCGCCGACCTCCTCGCCGAGCACCTGCCGGCCGTCGGCTACGTGCCGCCCGAGGGCACCTACCTGGCGTGGCTCGACTGCCGGGCGCTCGACCTGCCGGAGGAGCCGGGCGCCTGGTTCCTCGAGCACGCCCGGGTCGCGCTCAACGAGGGCTCGACCTTCGGCGGGCCCGGGGCCGGGTTCGTCCGGTTCAACCTGGCCACCTCCCGGGTCCTGGTCGAGCGCATGGTCCGGGCCATGGGCGCCTCGCTGCCCGGCTGACGTCGCCGGAGGCGTCGTCCCCGCCCGGTCGAGCGGCGTCAGTCCAGATCGAGGCCGATGTCGAGGACCGGGGCCGAGTTGGTGAGCGCGCCGCTCGAGACCCGGTCGGCGCCGCTGCCGGCGAAGGACCGCACCGTCTCGAGGGTCACACCCCCGGAGATCTCGATCAGCGGTCGGCGCCGCCCGGTCGACGCGGCGTGCTCGTCGGCGGTGACGACGCAGCGACGCACGGCGTCGGGGCCCATGTTGTCGAGCAGCACCGCGTCGGCACCGGCCTCCAGCGCCTCGACCAGCTTCTCGTGGGTGTCGCACTCCACGTGCACCGTGCGGGCCGGGAACCACTCCCGGGCCTGCGCCACCGCCTCGGCCACCCCCACCACCTCCAGGTGGTTGTCCTTCAGCATCACCCAGTCCGAGAGGTTGCCGCGGTGGTTGGCGCCGCCACCGGCCCGCACCGCCGCCTTCTCCAGGCTGCGCAGGCCCGGGGTGGTCTTGCGGGTGTCCCAGACCCCCAGGTCGGGCCCGGCGGCGTCGACGAAGCGGCGGGTCAGCGTGGCCACGCCGGAGAGGTGGGAGAGGAAGTTGAGCGCCGTGCGCTCGGCGGTGAGCATCGAGGCCAGGGGTCCGACCACCCGGCCCAGCACCTCGTCGGCCGCGACCCGGTCGCCGTCGCCGGCGTACCAGGTGCACTCGATGGCGGGGTCCACCTGGGCGAAGGTCTCCGATGCGCAGCGGGTGCCGGCCAGCACCCCGGCGTCCCGGCTGGCGAACCGACCGGTGGCGGTGGCCTCGGCGGGGACCAGGGCCGCGCTGAGGTCGCCGAGCGGGGTCAGGTCCTCCTCGAGGGCGCGGGCGACGGCCTGGCGGACCGCGGTGACGGGCGGGTCGAGCGGGCTCAGTTGCTGTCCTGCTTCAGCGCGGTGTCGACGCTCACCGCCGCCGCCAGCACCAGGCTGCGCAGGGGCTCCTGCAGCGGGGCGTGGATCTGCACGACGTAGTTGTCGGCGGTGGTGAAGGCGGCCTTGGCCAGCCCCTCCCAGGTCTTGGTGATGCGGGCGATCTCCTGGCCCTGGGCGTCCTGGATGTTGAAGTTCCACGCCCGCCAGTTCTCGGCGTTGATGCTGCCGAGGGCCTGGCCGCCGGCCTCCAGGCCGAAGCGGATCTTGCCGATGGCGTTCTGCTGGACGATGGCGCCGATCTCCGCGCCGGTGGCGTCCTGCACCACGATCCGCGACTTGACGAACTTGGCCGGACGGGTGAGGGCCAGCACCACGTTGCCGCCGGCATCGACGACCTGCAGCTTGTGGGTCATGAACTGGTCGACCGAGGTGAGCACCCGCATCACCTTCTTGGCCTTGCTCTGACCGACCTGGCGCACGGCGCCGATCTGAGCGCCGTTCTGGTCGAAGATGGCGTACTCGTTGTTGACCTCGATGAGCTTGGCCTTCTGGTTGACCACCAGGACCGGCTCGGTGAAGAGGGTGCCGCCGCCCTGCACCGTCCCCTGGGCCACGCCGCCGCGCTGGAGCTGCTGGGCGAGCTTGTCCGGGTCGTTGGCCAGCGTGGGCACCACCGCCGGCGCGTGCAGCGGATCGGTGGACTGCCGGCCGTGGGAGGACACGTTCTCGGTCCACTGCGCGCCGTCGAACCACCGGTACTCGTGCCGGCCCATGGGGTCGGGATACCAGTTGGCCGGCGTCTGGTCGGTTCCCGTCATGGCGGGGCACGGTAGCGGTCCGATGCCACCTCCCGGAGGCCGGAGCGCGCGTCGGCCGGCGCGGCGCCGGACCCGCTCAGACCAGGACGAGGCGGTGGTGGAACCCCGGGTCGACGTCGGGGAAGTCCCGCCGGGCGTGGGCCCCCCGGCTCTCCTGCCGGGCCGCCGCCGTCGCCAGCAGGGCGCGCCCGACGACCAGCAGGTTCGCCAGCTCGAGCGTCGCCGCCGGCGAGGCGGCCGCGCCCGGTCGACCGCTCCGGCCCGGGTCGCCCGCCGGCCGACCGGCGGCCGGGGGCGGGTCCTCGCCGCCGACGAGCCGGTCGAGCGACGCCGACGCTGCGGCGAGCGAGTCGGCGGAGCGCAGGACGCCGGCGTCGACGGTCATCGTCCGCTGCAGCTGCCGCCGGAGGGCGGTGGGGTCGCCGGTCGGCGCCGGCCCCGACGCCGACGGCAGGCGGAGCCGGCGGCCGCCGATCACCCCGGTCGGCGGGCACCCCGGACGGCCCCGAGACCGGGCCGCCCCGGCCGGCGACGTCGGGGGCCGGGTCGTCGAGGGCCGGAGCCGGCGATTCGCCGTCGGCGGCCAGCACCGAGCGCATGGCCCCGGTCGGACGGGGCCCCCGCCGGCCGTCCTCCATGGACTCGACCGCCCGGGGCCCGAAGACCATGCCCTCGAGCAGCGAGTTGGAGGCCAGGCGGTTGGCGCCGTGCACGCCGCTGCAGGCCGCCTCGCCGGCCGCCCACAGCCCCGGCAGCGAGCTGGCGCCGTCGAGGTCGGTGACGATCCCCCCGCAGGTGTAGTGGGCCGCCGGGGCGACGGGCAGCCAGTCGGCGGTGGGGTCCAGGCCGACCTCGGCCAGCCGGGCGGCGATGTTCGGGAAGCGCACGTCGAACTGCTCGAGGCCGGTGGCGTCCAGCCACACGTGGTCGGTGCCCTGCTCCTGCATCCGGGACAGCTCGGCGCGGGAGACCACGTCGCGGGGCTGCAGCTCGTCGACGAAGCGCTCGCCGTCGGCGTCGCGGAGGACCGCGCCGTGGCCCCGCAGCGCCTCGGAGAGGAGCGGGCGGGGCATGGCTTCGTGGTGCAGGGCGGTGGGATGGAACTGGACGAACTCGATGTCGGCCACCGCCACCCCGGCCCGCAGCGCCATGGCGATGCCGTCGCCGGTCGCCTCGACCGGGTTGGTGGTCACGGCGAAGAGCTGGCCGGCGCCGCCGGTGGTGACCAGGACGTTGGTGGCCCGCACCTTGGTGGTGGCCCCCGTCGGATCGACCGCGACCACGCCGGCGCACCGGCCGCCCTCGACCAGCAGGTCGACGGCGAAGTGCTGCTCGTAGACGGCGGCGGCCGTTCGCCGGACGGCGGCGACCAGGGCCCGCTCGACCTCGGCGCCGGTCGCCGAGCCGCCGGCGTGCACCACCCGGGCCAGGCTGTGGCCGCCCTCCCGGGCCAGCTCGAGCTCGCCGAGCTCGTCGCGATCGAAGATGGCACCCAGGGCGATCAGCTCGTTGACCCGCAGCGGGCCCTCGTCGACCAGCACCCGCACGGCGTCGGCGTCGCACAGCCCCGCCCCCGCCGCCAGGGTGTCGGCCAGGTGCAGGTCGGTGGAGTCGGGGTCGCCGTGCAGCACCGCGGCCACTCCCCCCTGGGCCCAGCGGGTCGTCGCCTGGGCCAGCTCGCCCTTGGTCAGGACCCCGACCCGCATGCGGTGGGCCTCGGCGGCCCGCACGGCGGCCGACAGCCCGGCCACGCCCGAGCCGAGCACCAGCAGGTCGAGCTCGTCGGCGGCCACAGGGGGTTTCTACCGTCCCGACGGCGATGCCCGACCGACCGGCCGGACGGTCAGGTCCCGGCGGCCGGGACCTCGACGTAGCGGCGGGGCGCCGGCGTGTCGAACGCGGCCAGCTTGCGGGCCAGCTCCTCGTCGACCACGGCGTTCATCGAGTCGACGTGGACGATCCGGGGCTCGTAGGCGGCGAGCTCGTCCTGGTCGTAGTCGGCGTAGCTGATGACGATCACCTTGTCGCCGGGCGAGACGAGACGAGCGGCCGCGCCGTTCAGGCAGATGTCGCCGGAGCCGGCCGCGCCCTCGATGACGTAGGTCTCGAGCCGGTTGCCGTTGTCGATGTCGACCACCGCCACCTGCTCGTACTCGACCAGGTCGGCGGCCGCCATCAGGTCGGCGTCGACGGTGACCGAGCCCACGTAGTGGAGGTCGGCGTCGGTCACCGTGGCGCGGTGGATCTTGGACTTCATCATCCGGCGTCGCATGGCGACATCCCCTTCCTGGTGGGCGCCGCCGCAGCGGTCGCCCCCTTGCTCGAGGTCCGCGCTCAGTATGCCGCAGCGCCCAGGTTGTCGATCAAGCGGGCGGCACCGAAGCGGGCGGCCGCCAGCAGCCGCAGCTCGCCCTGGAGCGGATCGATCGGCGCGCACGTGGAGGCGTCGACCACCTCGGCGTAGTCGAGCTCGGCCAGCGGTTCACCGGCCACCAGCTCGGTGACGATCCGGCGCACCACCTCCGCCGACCGCTCGCCCCCGGCCACCGCCTCGGCGCCGGCGAGCAGGGCCCGGCGGAGCACGGGGGCGGCCGCCCGCTCGTCGGGGGTCAGGTAGACGTTCCGGCTCGACAGGGCCAGGCCGTCGGGTTCGCGCACCGTCGGGCAGGCCACCACCTCGACGGGCATCGAGAGGTCGCGCGCCATGGTCCGGACCACCGCGACCTGCTGCCAGTCCTTCTCACCGAAGTAGGCGCGGCAGGGCCCCACGATCGAGAGCAGCTTGGCCACCACCGTCGCCACCCCGGCGAAGTGGGTCGGTCGCGACGCCCCCTCCATCCGCTCGGTCACGGGCCCCGAGACCGACACCGTGGTGCGCACCTGCGCCGGGTACATCTCCTCGACCGTCGGGGCGAAGAGCAGCGCCGAGCCGGCCGCCCGGGCCAGCCCGCTGTCCCGTTCGAGATCCCGGGGGTAGGCGCCGAGGTCCTCGCCGGCGGCGAACTGCAGCGGGTTCACGAACACGGTGGTGACCACCACGTCGTCCGCCGCCGCCGCGGCCTCGATCAGCGAGGCGTGGCCCGCGTGCAGGTAGCCCATGGTGGGCACCAGGCCGACGCGTCGACCGTCGAGGCGGACGGCGTCGAGCTCCGATCGCAGCTCGGCGACGGTGGTGACGGTGCGGATCGAGGGTGGGTTCACCTGGCGACGAGCCGACCGGACACCTGCTCGACCGCCCGCCAGGCGGCGCGGACGGCGAGGAACCCGATCCAGGTGGTGGCGACCACCAGGGCCAGGCGCAGCGGGGTGCCCGACCACGACAGCGTCTCGGTGGCACGGCTGGCGGTGGCGCCGGGATCGGTGACGGTGTCCCAGCTGTTCAGGCGACCGACCCGGCCGAGCACGATGCCGATCGAGCAGACCACGTGGGCCGACACCTCGACCCGGCGGCGCCAGCGGTCGCGGCCGATCCGGTGCAGGAACCCGTCGACCTCGTGCAGGGCCAGCACGTAGGCGCTCAGCCCGACGAACACGAACGCCGCGTACAGCGGGAGCACGCCGACCAGCACCGCGCCTCTGGACCCGACCCACCCGGCGTCGCCGGGCAGGTGCACCAGGTCGGTGACGACGTAGGGGGCGTTCGGCAGGAACAGCACGAAGGCGGCCACGCCGACCCACCAGGCCACGCCCCGCCGCCCACGGAACCGGAACACCGCCACGGCCAGCACCGCCGGCACCAGGGCCAGCAGCAGGTTCCAGGACATCCAGAACCGGTTCTCCGCCACCAGGCCCTTCACCTGTCCGAGGAGGCCGTGCAGGTAGAGCACCGGAGAAGCTTGCCAGCCACGGTCGGCGATCAGCGAGCGGTCGGCGGGCCGTCGGCCTCGAGGGGGCCGCCGCCATCGAGCGGACCGGCCGGCCGGACGTCACCGACCGCGGCGTCCCACCAGGCGTCGTCCACCAGCTCCGGCGCCAGGTCGGCCAGCGGCGCCAGCACGAAGCGCCGCTCCTGGAACCGGGGATGGGGCACCTGCAGGTCGGGGTCGTCCACCTCCACCCCGTCGATCCAGAGGATGTCGACGTCGAGGGTCCGCGGCCCCCAGCGCTCGGTCCGCACCCGGCCAGCCGCCGACTCCAGCCGGTGGCAGACGCCCAGCAGCTCGTGCGGCGTGCGGTCCGTGTCGATCTCGACGACCAGGTTCAGGAACGGCCCCTGGCCCCCCGGCCCGCCGACCGGGTCGGTCTCGTACACCGGCGAGACGGCCACCACCGTCGAACCGAGCGTGGCCACGGCTTCGCGGAGGAAGCGACGGCGATCGCCCAGGTTGGACCCGAGCCCGAGGAACGCCCGCACCGCGCCCTCAGCCGGCGCGCCGGCGGGTGATGCGCACGCCGGAGGTGGCCAACTGCTGCGGCACCGGGGGCCGGAGCTTGCGCACCGTGACGGTGACCTCCTCGACGCCGGGCTCGGCCAGGACCGCGGCGGCCACGTGCTCGGCCAGCGCCTCGAGCAGGGCCGGGCGACCGGCGGCCACGGTGTCGTCGACCACCTGGCAGATGCGGCCGTAGTCGACGGTGTCGGTCAGATCGTCCGAACCGGCTGCGGCGGCCAGGTCGGCCACGACGTCGAGGTCGAGCTCGAGCGGCTGGGGCCGGACCTGCTCCTCGGGCAGCACCCCGCAGAAGCCGGTGGTCCGCAGCCCCCGGAGCTCGATGCGGTCAGGCGACATCCGGCCCGGACGCCGGGCCCCGCCGGCCGGCCATGGCGAGCGAGACGGCGACCAGCTCCCGCCCCGTGGGGCCGATCTGGCGGTGCAGGATGCGCTCGATCAGGGAGGTGGCCCGGGGTCCGCTCGGCACCATGTCGGCCCAGACGAGGTAGCCGGCCATCAGCCCGGAGATGCGGTCGTTCAGCTCCTCGCCGTGGAGGAGGATCTTCTCCCCGGCGCCCAGCATCTGGTGCAGCTCGGGGTAGAACTCGGCCAGCGACGGCTCGGGGTCCTCGAGCAGCTCCATCGGCCGGTGCCGGTAGGTGACGCCCAGCTCCTCGTAGTTGTGCAGGTTGTGGGTCGAGGGGATCATCGAGATCACGCAGGTGAAGCCCTGCTCGCGGATCCAGATGATCTCCTCCTGGCGACGGACCCGCCGGTGGTTGACGCCGTAGCCGCCGGGCCGCTCGCTCACCGCCAGGCGGTCCTTCATCACCCACGCGAAGTTGCGGGGCTCGATCCCCTGGGCCCACTTCCCCTTGGCCGCCATCAGGCTCCTCTCCCCGCGAGCCGCTCACCGGCCTGGGCGGCGACGGCCGCGGTGTCGGCCACGTCGTGGGCGCGCACCATGGCGGCCCCGTGGGCCAGGCACCACGCCGCGGTGGCCACCGAGCCCTCCAACCGGTCGTCGGCGCCGACCTCGTCCACCCCGTCGGACGCGGCCAGCAGCCGGCCGAGGAAGCGCTTGCGGCTGGTGCCGACCAGCACCGGGTAGCCCGTCGAGACCAGGTCGTCGATCCCGGCCAGCAGGGCCAGGTTGTGCTCGGTGGTCTTGCCGAACCCGATGCCGGGATCGATCCAGACCTGCTCGACGCCCGCCGACCGACCCGCCTCGGCCCGCTCGACCAGGAAGTCGCCGACCTCGGCGACCACGTCGTCGTAGCGGGGGGCGGCCTGCATGGTGCGGGGATCGCCGAGCATGTGCATGGCCACCCAGCCGACGCCAGGGTGGTCGGCCACCACCTCGTGCAGCGAGGCGGACACGTCGTTGACGAGGGTGGCGCCGGCGTCGATGGCGGCGGCGGCCACCACCGCGTGACGGGTGTCGATCGACACCGGGACCTCGCCGGCCAGGGCCTCGACCACCGGCAGGACCCGGCGAAGCTCCTCGTCGACGTCGACCGGCTCGGCGTGGGGCCGGGTGCTCTCGCCGCCGACATCGATCCAGCTCGCTCCCTCGGCCGCCAGGCGCCGCCCGTGGGCGATGGCGTCGGCGTGGTCCAGGTAGCGTCCACCGTCGGAGAACGAGTCGGGCGTGACGTTCACGACCCCCATCACCAACGGCAGCACGGGCGGGAATACTACGACCAGTGTCAAATCCGGCTCATGACGTGACCGTCGACCGTGGCGGTCGCCTCGGAGCGACGGTGGTGGCCGGCGGCTTCCTGGCCGTCCGCGCTCTGGTCTGGCTGACCGGCGGCCGGTTCTCCACCTCCCTGCTCGACATCCAGCCCCAGCTCCTCGACCGGGTCCAGCTCGCCGCCGATCCCTTCGGGGCGGCCTGGCGGACCCACATCCAGCCACCGCTCTACAACCTGGTGGTCGGGGTGGTGCTGCGCTGGTCGCCCTGGCCGCCGGGGCTCTCGTTCCAGGTGCTGTGGGTCGCCTGCGGGGCGGTCACCGCGCTGGCGCTGTTCGGCTTCCTGCTGGAGCTGGGGACCGGTTGGCGCCTGGCGGCGGGCGTGGCGCTGGCCGTGGCCGCCCTCGACCCCTACCTGCTCGCCTTCGAGCACACCCTCACCTACGAGACGCCGGTGACCGCGCTGGTGACGGTGTCGGCGTGGGGCGTGGCCCGCTACGCCCGCACCGGGTCGTGGCGGGACTACGCCCTCTTCGCCGGCGCCGCCACCGCCACCGTGCTCACCCGCAGCCTGTTCCACCCGTTCTGGCTGCTCCTGGTGCTGGTCGGCGTGCTGCTCCTGCGACGACCGGCCTCGGGCTGGCCGGTGCCCGCGGCCACGGCGGCGACCGCGCTGGTGCTGGTCGGGGTGGTGATGGCCCAGCACCAGGCCCTCTCGGGATCGTGGGAGCTCAGCAGCTTCGCCGGCATGAACCTGCAGCGCTCGGTGATCGGGCCGCTCCCCCCGGCGACGGTGCGCCGGATGGTCGCCGACGGGACCGTGTCCCGCGAGGCGACCATCGATCCCTTCTCCGCCTACGCCGACTACCAGCCCCTCTTCGGGCCCTGCCGCAGCTCCAGCCGCGATCCGGTGCTGGCCTCGCCGGTCAAGCGGGCCGGCTTCGCCAACTACGACGCCGACTGCTACCTGCCGGCCTACCGACGGGCCCAGCGCGACGCCCTGGCCGCCCTGCGGGCCGAACCGGGCCGCTACCTCGGCACCCGGGTCACCGCCGCCTCCATCTTCCTCAACGAGCAGGACGGCATCGGGGCCCGCAGCCCGGTCACCACCGCCCTGCGCCACGTCGGCGACGCGGTGCTGCTCGTGGTGCCCCACCGGCTCGACATGCGGGGCTGGCAGGCCTCCCCGGGCGGGCTCCCCGGGCTCGACCTGAAGGTGTCGCTCACCGCCGCGGCGTCCATCGTGGTGGCGCTCGGCCTCGGGCTGCGGGCGGCCTGGCGACGGCGACCCGGCGGCGAGGGCGCCTCCGACCCGGCCGACCTCGCCCGCCTCTACGTGGCCATCACCCTCGCCGCCGTGCTGGCCCTCGGCCTCACCACCGAGCTGGGGGAGAACGGCCGGTTCCGCATGGTGCTCGACCCCCTGCTGCTCGGGTTGCTGGCCGTCACCGTGGCCGGCTGGCTGCGGGCGGGCCTGACTCGCCGGCGGGGAGCTCACGCCGGGTGAGGGCGGGCGTCAGCGGTTGGTGTTGATGAAGCGCATGGCCTCCTCGCGCGTGGCCACGTTGCTGCGGAACAGGCCGCGGACCGCGGAGGTGACGGTGCGCGAGCCGGGCTTGCGGACCCCGCGCATGGACATGCACAGGTGCTCGGCCTCGATCACGACCATGACGCCGCGGGGCTCGAGGGTCTGCTCCATGGCGTCGGCGACCTGGGTCGTCAGCCGCTCCTGCACCTGGGGGCGGCGGGCGTAGCCGTCGACCAGCCGGGCCAGCTTGGACAGCCCGGTGACCCGGCCGTCGTGGTTGGGGATGTAGGCGACGTGGGCGGTGCCGACCCACGGCAGCAGGTGGTGCTCGCAGCAGCTGTACATGGGGATGTCGCGCACCATGACCATCTCGTCGTGGCCGGCCTCGAAGGTGGTGGTCAGGTGCTCGGACGGGTCCTCGCGCAGGCCGGCGAAGATCTCCTCGTACATGCGGGCGACCCGGGCGGGGGTGTCGCGCAGGCCGTCGCGCTCGGGGTCCTCGCCGATGGCCAGCAGGAGCTCGACCACCGCCTTCTCGAGCCGGACGCGGTCGACCGGGGAACCGCCCTCGTCGAGGGTCAGGCCGACCGGCCGCTCGTCGTCGGGCACCAGGCTCACGACGACGACCCCGCCGGGTCGGCCGCCACCCCGCCCCAGGTCTCGAGCCCCCCGAAGATCTCGAGCAGCTGCGGCTCGTCGAGGGTCTCCTTCTCGACCAGGGCGTCGACCAACCGGTCGAGGGTGGCGCGGTGCAGCGTCAGGATCTCGCGGGCCTCGCCGTGGGCCTCGTCGAGCAGGCGGCGGACCTCGGCGTCGATCGACCCGGCGACCTGGTCGGAGTAGTTGGCCTCGTGGCCGACCTCCTTGCCGAGGAACACCTCACCGTGCTTCTCGCCGAGCCGCTGGGGGCCCAGCTCGTCGCTCATGCCGTACTCGGTGACCATGGCCCGGGCGATCTGCGTCGCCTTCTCGATGTCGTCGGCCGCGCCGGTCGTCGGATCGCCGAAGGTGAGCTCCTCGGCGGTCCGGCCGCCGAGGAGCATGGCCAGCTGGTCGCGCAGCTCCGAGCGGGTCCGCAGGTACTTGTCCTCGACCGGCAGGGCGAGGGTCCAGCCGAGGGCCCGGCCCCGGGAGATGATCGACACCTTGTGGATCGGGTCGGTGTTGGGCAGCACCTGGCCGACCAGGGCGTGGCCCCCCTCGTGGTAGGCGATGACCCGCTTCTCCTTGTCGGACATGACCCGGGTCTTGCGCTCGGGACCGGCCAGCACGCGGTCGATGGCCTCCTCGACCTCGGCCATGGTGATGGTCTGCTTGGCCCGCCGGGCGGTGAGCAGGGCCGACTCGTTCATCAGGTTCGCCAGGTCGGCGCCGGTGAAGCCCGGGGTGCGGCGGGCCACCACGTCGAGGCTCACGTCGTGGGCGAGCGGCTTGCCCTTGGCGTGGACGTTGAGGATGGCCCGTCGGCCGAGCAGGTCGGGCTGGTCGACCACGATCTGGCGGTCGAAGCGCCCGGGGCGCAGCAGGGCGGGGTCGAGGATGTCGGGACGGTTGGTGGCGGCGATCAGGATGACCCCGGACTTCACGTCGAAGCCGTCCATCTCGACGAGCAGCTGGTTCAGGGTCTGCTCGCGCTCGTCGTGGCCGCCGCCCAACCCGGCGCCGCGGTGGCGGCCGACGGCGTCGATCTCGTCGACGAACACGATGGCGGGGGCGGTGGCCTTGGCCTGGTCGAACAGGTCGCGCACCCGGCTGGCGCCGACGCCCACGAACATCTCGACGAAGTCGGATCCCGAGATGGAGAAGAACGGCACCCCCGCCTCGCCGGCCACCGCCCGGGCCAGCAGCGTCTTGCCGGTGCCGGGCGGGCCGTAGAGCAGCACACCCTTGGGGATCTTCGCCCCGATCGACTGGAACTTGGCCGGGTTCTGCAGGAACTCCTTGATCTCCTGCAGCTCCTCGACCGCCTCGTCGGCGCCGGCCACGTCGGCGAAGGTGACCTGCGGCTCGTCGTGGTCGACCTTGCGGGGCTTGGCCTTGCCGAACTGCATGACCTTGCCGCCGCCGCCCTGCATGGACGACACGAAGTAGAGGAACACGCCGATCAGCAGGACGACCGGGGCGAAGTCGAGCAGGATCGTCTGCCACAGCGGGGTGCCCTGCTGACTGGTCTTGACCTCGACCGGCTTGCCGTCGGCGCCCTTGGCCGAGCGCAGCTCCTTGGTGAGCGTCTCGGTGTAGTCCCCGGGGAACGAGGCCTTGTAGGAGGTGCCGTCGGTGAGCTTGCCGGTGACCTGGTGGTCCTTGTCCTTGATGGTGGCGTCGGCCACCTTGCCGGCATGGACCTTCTGCTCGAGCTGGTCGAGGCGCAGGTCGGTGGGCGAGCCGCCGCGGTTCAGCAGCGAGGCCAGCGCGATGGCGGCCAGGACGACCACCACACCACCGACGATGGTCCGACGGGTGAGCTTCACAGGCCCAGGAGGCTACCGGCGCCCGGTGACCGTCCCGGTGGCGTGGCCGGGGTTCAGGAGCCGTCGCAGCGGCGGACGTCGGGCAGGTTGCGGTACCGCTCCGCCAGATCGAGGCCGTAGCCGACGACGAACTCGGGCGGGATGGTGAACCCGGTGTAGGCCAGGTCGAGGTCGGCCTCCTGCAGGCCCTCGCGGACGAGCAGGGCGCACACCTCGAGGCTGGCCGGGTTGCGGGCGAGCAGGTTGCGGCGGAGGTACTGCAGGGTCAGCCCGCTGTCGATGATGTCCTCGACCAGGAGCACGTGACGGCCCGAGAGGTCGATGTCGAGGTCCTTCACGATGCGGACCACGCCGCTCGACCGGGTGGCGGCGCCGTAGGACGAGACGGCCATGAAGTCGAACTCGAGGGGCAGGTCGACGGCCCGAGCCAGGTCGGCCATGAACACGAAGGCGCCCTTGAGCACCCCGACCAGGAGCGGCACCCGCCCGGCGTAGTCCTCGGTGATCTGCTCGCCGAGCGAGGCGATGCGCTCGGCGATGCGGTCCGCCGGGACGATCACCGGTCCCAGCGAGGGGTCGTCGGCGGCAGCCACCGCCGCATCTTGCCAGGTCGCCCGGAACGCTCAGCACGGCCCCTCGAGCCGCAACCGGCCGGCGGTACGGGCCACCCGCCGACCGCCCCGGACCTCGCAGGCGACCACCTCGCCGCGGGCCACCGCCAGCACCCGGTCGACCGCAGCGGCGCTGGGCGGCTGGCCGTCGTCGGAGGCGGCCTGCAGCCAGCGTCGGACGGCGCGCCGGGCGAGCGGCGCCGGGGCAGCGGCCAGCGCCGCCGCGTCGCTCGGATCGAGGTCGGCGGCCAGCGCGGCGAGCAGGTCGGCGTCGTCGGCCAGCAGGTCGGCCTGGCGGCACAGCACCGGCACCAGGTCCCGCTCGGCCACCGACGTCAGCAGCGGCAGCACCTCGTGACGGACCCGGTTGCGCCGGAAGCGCCGGTCGGCGTTGGACGGGTCGTCGAACCAGCTCAGGCCGGCGCCCCGGCAGACCGCCTCGGTCTCGCGGCGCCGCAGGTCGAGCAGCGGCCGCCGGGTCGAGCGGCGGAGGGCCGACAACCCGTCCAGCCCGGCGCCGCGCAGCAGGTTGAGCAGCACGGTCTCGGCCCGGTCGTCGGCGGTGTGGCCGGTGAGGACCCCGCGCCGGCAACGCGCCGTACCGGGCGGCGCGGGCGCGCGCTTCGAGGTTGGGTCCCGTCGCCGACCTCGACCACCACCGACCGGAAGGCGAACCCGAAGCGGTCGGCCGCCTCGGCCACCGGCACCGCCTCGGCGGCCGAGCCCGTCCGCAACCCGTGGTCGACGTGCACGACCGTGCTGCCGGGGGCCAGGCCGGCCGCGGCGGCCAGCACCAGCAGCGCCAGCGAGTCGGCCCCGCCCGAGACGGCGAGGGTGACCGGCGGGTCGGGATCGGGGAAGGTGCAGCGCCCGAGCAGGGCGGACGCGGACCGACCGGTCCGTCAGGACGCGACCTCGTGGCGGGGTGCCGAGGCGCGCGTCGAGCCAGGCTTCCGGGTCGCGGATCTCCGCCATGGACGGCAGGTTCTCGGGGCGCTCCCACGCCCGGTCGAGCAGCGCCGGTCCGCCGACGGACTCGACCGTCTCGATGAAGCGCTCGCCCTGCTCGTACTGCTTGAGCTTGGCGTCGAGGCCGATCAGCTTCTGCAGCAGCTTGGCCAGGCCGGGTGACCCTGCTGGCGCCGCTGCCGCAGGGCCCGACCGAAGCGCTCGGCGCTCGGGATCTGGTCGGCGCCGGCCCGGTCCATGGTGATGTCGCCGTGGCCCTCGAGCAGGCTCATCAGCCCGCCGACCTGGTCGAGGACCTGCGCGCTGCTCGGGCCCGGCGAACAGCGCCATGAGCCCGCCGTCGTCGAGCGGGTTCTTGCCCTTGCGGGTGGCGTCGACGGCCGCGGCCGAGGGCGTCGAGCAGCCGCTTCGGGTCGGGATCGACCGAGTCGACGGTGGCGTGCACCAGGCCGAGGAAGTGCTCGCGCATCCACGGGATGCCGGTGAACTGGGCGCGGTGGGTGACCTCGTGGAGGGCCAACCACAGCCGGAACTCCCGGGGCGGGAAGGCGAAGCGCTTCTCGAGGGCGAGCACGTTGGGCCCGACGAAGTAGACGATGTCCTGGTCCTCGGGGTGCTCGTCCTCGATGACGAGCAGGTCGTACTGGCCGAGCACCCGGCTCGACATCCAGCCGAGCAGGACCCCCAGCTCGGCGCCCGCGACCCGACGGGCGACGGGCGCCATCGGGCTGTGGGAGAGCTTCTCCTCGAGCCGCTCGGTGAAGGGGTTGAGCAGGCGCTGGAAGGAGGCGATGTTGGCGCGGATCCAGCCGGGGCGGTCGGTGACGCCGGGCCCGCGCCGGGCCGGCCAGGCTGGTCAGCCCGGTGGCGGCCTCGACCTTCCGCTCGGCCTCGGCGGTCAGCTCCTCGAAGTCGGGGACGAGCGACTGGTAGTGGTACGAGTCGCTGAACGGGTCGCGCCCGGCGGCGCGGACCGCCACCCGCTCGGCCAGGCCCCAGTCGATGGACCCGGCCACGTCAGGGCCGGTCGCGGGGCGGGTACTTGGGCCGGACGACCTTCACCAGGTAGCCACCGATGGTGGCCAGGCCCGCCACGATGATGAGGACGGCCAGCGGCACGCCGATCCAGTAGGTCCAGACCTTGGCTGCGAGCACGAGCATGGGGGCGATCCTAGGGGTGGGTCCGCACCCGGCCTCAACCGGCCGGCGACGTGCCGGGGGGCGGGGTTCCCGATGCCGCGTGGAGGGCCTCGGCCACCCGCTGGCGCAGCGAGTCGGGGCACACCTCCTGGCACTTGTGGGCGATCACCATGCGCAGCTCGGCCTCGAAGTCGAAGGCCTCGAGGCACGGCCCGCACTCGTCGAGGTGCTGCTGGATGTGGGCCCGTCGGTCGGAGGTGAGCTCGCCGTCGAGGTAGGTGTAGAGCTCGACGAGGGTCTCCTCGCAGTTCCCTTCGTCGTGGAGGGCGTCGGGCTGGTGGTCGTCGGGCTGGCTCACGCGTGGGTTCCTGTGCCGAGTCGAGTCGGGGAGTCGTCGTCGGGGTCCACCAGGCCCCGTCCGGCGGCGAACTCGTACAACTGCTTCTGCAGGCTCTTTCTTCCCCGGTGCAGCCGGCTCATGACCGTGCCGATCGGGATGTCGAGGATCTCGGCGATCTCCTTGTACGAGAAGCCCTCGATGTCGGCGAGGATCACCGCCAGCCGGAACGACTCGGGCAGCGCCTCCATGGCCGACTTCACCTCGGCATCGGTGAACCAGTCCATGAGCTCGTCCTCGGCGCTGCGCCCCATGGCGGCGGCCTCGAGACCGCCGAGCCGCCGGTAGAGGTAGAGGTCCTCGGACTCGTCGAGCTCGGACTCGTCGGGTCGGCGCTGCTTGGCCCGGTAGCTGTTGATGAAGGTGTTGGTGAGGATCCGGTACAGCCAGGCCTTGAGGTTGGTGCCCTGTTCGAAGCCGCCGAAGCCCCGGTAGGCGCGCAGGTACGTCTCCTGCACGAGGTCCTCGGCATCGGCCGGGCGCCGGGTCATGCGCAGCGCGGCCGAGTACAGCTGCGGCATGAACTCCATCGCCTGGTCGGCGAAGGTGGCCTGATCTGCCATCTCGGCCAACCTAGCGGCGGGTGCCGACCGCCACGGCGCCGGAGGCCGGGGGCCTAGCGTCGGGGGCGGTGGCGCCGGACCGACCTCCGCAGCCGACGTCGGCGCAGTCGGCCTCGTCGACGTCGGCCGCATCGACGTCGGCCGCATCCAGCTCGGCGGCCGCCCCGTCGGTCGGCGCCGTGGTGCTGGCCGGCGGCCGGTCCCGCCGCATGGGCGCCGAGGTCCCGGTCGACAAGCTCGACCTGGACCTCGCCGGACGGACCTCGCTCGACCGGGTCGTCGGCGCGGCGCGCGCCGCCGGAGCCCGGCCGGTGGTGCGGGTCGGGCGGGCGCGGCGGGGCGGGGACGGCCCCGGCCGGCCGGCCGCGGGGGCCGCCGTGGTCGACGTCGACGAGGACCCGCCGGGCTCGGGACCGGCCGCGTCGGTTGCCGCCGGCGTGGCCGTCCTGGGAACCGACGTGGTCCTGCTGCTGGCCGGCGACCTGCCCCTCCTGTCCGGGGCGGTGCTGCGGAGCCTCGTCGACCGGCTGCGGGGGGCCGCCCCGACGGCCGCCGGGGTCGTCGCCGTCGACGCCGGCGGGCGCGAGCAGTGGCTGCTGTCGGCCTGGCGCACGCAACCCCTGCGCCGGGCGGTGGAAGCGGCCGGCGCCCTGGCCGGCCGGCCGCTGACCGCCCTCCTCGCCCCCCTCCGACCGGACCGGGTGGCGCTCGCACCCGGGCCGCTCGCCCTGCCGGCGTGGTTCGACTGCGACTCCCCCGACGACCTGGCGCAGGCCCGACGGGCACTCGACCACGGCCCCGGCGACGCCGCCACCGGGCGCCCCCCGGCCCGCTGACCGGTCCCGCCGTCGACCCCATCCGGCCGGTGGAGCCGCAACCGGCCCGGGTCCGCGTTCGCGGCGGTCCGGCGCGCTTCACTTGAGCGGTGCATCTCACCCGGGTGTTCGAGCCGGAGCGCTACCGGCGGGGCCTGCACTCGTGGACGTGGATCGGCCTCGAGGGCAAGGTGCCGTTCCTCAGCTCGGTCTTCGGCGACCTGTTCCTGCAGGCCGACGACGGCGTGTGGTTCCTCGACACCCTCGCCGGGACCCTCACCCGCCCGTGGTCGAACCGCCAGGAGCTGCGGGCGACGCTCGCCACCCCCCAGGGCCAGGACCGCTACCTGCTGGCCGATCTGGCCGAGGAGGCGGGTCGGGCCGGGCTCGAACCCGACGAGCGCGAGGTCTTCGACTTCGTGACGCCGCCCATGCTGGGAGGGCGGATGGAGGTCGGGAACCTGACCGTGCTCGACTTCGTGGTCTCGGTCGGCACCGCCGGCGAGCTGCACCACGAGGCCCATTACCTCGGCGCCGGCTCGGCGAGGCGGTCGGCGGTCCCCGACGACCCCGCCGTCGCCTGACCGGCCCCTCGACCGGACGGCCCCTCGACCGGACGGCCCCTCGACCCGGACGGCCCCCCGATCGGAGGGCTCGGCACGCCGGCGCGCCTGGAGCCCGAGAGGAGAATCGAACTCCTGACCTGCTCATTACGAGTGAGCCGCTCTGCCGACTGAGCTACCCGGGCGGAACGGGCCACGCTAGCAGCCGGGTCGTCGCCGCAGCCGTCCGATCCGCCGCGCGACCTCCTCACATCCGGCGCGCGCGAGCCGACGGGATCGGGTGGGGTCCGGTACCCCACGCCGGAGCCGTCACACCTGTCACACTGGGGACGAACGTTGCGGTCGGCCATCGTCGACCGCGACAACTGCCGACCGATCGGGCTCGAGACGAGCGCACTGGGGGGCACGACGTGAGCGAGGTGGAGGAAGCGCCGAGCAGGGCAGCTGCCCTCGACGGCGGGGACCTCTGGCTGGACGTCACCGAGCGGGGCTTCGTCCTCGCCACCACCGGGCTCGCGCTGCTCGACGAGACCGGACGGGTGATCCGGGCCAACACCGCGCTCTGCGGCCTGCTCGGCGTGCCCGAGGACGAGCTGCTGCACCAGCCCCTGACCCGCTTCGCCGCCTCCCATCACGTCGAGTCCCTCGCCCGCTGGCTGGCCGAGCCACCCCGCGACTGCCAGCGGATCTCCGGCGGCGCCTGGTACCGGCGACCCGACGGCACGTCGCTCTGGCTCGACGCCGACATCACCCGGGTGGCCACCGACGCCGGGACCTGCGCCCTGGTCAGCGTGTGGGACCACACCGCCAGCAAGGTCGCCGAGGAGGCGCTGCAGCGGTCCAACGAGGAGCTCGACGCCCTCGTCGCCAACGCCCCGGTGGCCATGTACAAGGTCGATCCGACGGGGCGGGTGCTGGTCTGGAACGCGGCCGCCGAGCAGACCTACGGCTGGAGTGCCGAGGAGGTGCTCGGCCAGCGGCTCCCGATCGTCGACGAGGCCGACTGGGAGGCCTACCTGGCCGACCACGTCGCCAACCTCCACGGGGCCAGGCGGTCGGGTGCCGAGGTCGAGCGACGCCACCGCGACGGGCGGCTGCTCACCATCTCGCTCTGGACCACGCCGGTCCACGACGAGCGGGGGGAGCCCGAGGCCGTGCTGGCGGTGGCGGTCGACGTCACCGAGCGGCGAGCGGCGACGCAGGCACTGGCCGAGAGCGAGCGGCGGTTCCGCACCCTGGTGCGCACCATCTCCGACACCGTGACCGTGATGGACGCCGACGGCCGCATCACCTCGACCAGCGGGCAGACCAAGGACATCCTCGGCTACCCGGCCGACTGGTGGGAGGGCCGCAGCGCCTTCGACCTCGCCCACCCGGACGAGGTGGCCGAGGCGGTCGAGCTGCTCGAGCAGCTCAAGGCCGAACCCGGCGGCGAGCTCGAGGCCGAGTTCCGCGCCCGTCACCGCGACGGCAGCTGGGCCATCGTCGAGCTGAACGCCCGCAACCTGCTCGACGACCCGGCCGTCGAGGGCATCGTCATCACCAGCCGCAACATCACCCACCGGCGGGCCGACGAGCGGCTGCTCGCCCGCCAGGCCCGCATCCTCGAGATGATCGCGGGCGGCGCCCGCCTCTGCGACACCTTCGCCGAGGTCGTCGCCACCATCGAGGAGCTGATCCCCGACGCCGCCGCCCAGGTGCTCATCGCCGAGGACGATCGGCTCGTGCCCCGCTCCGGCGCCCCCCTCGACCGCACCCGGCCCGGCGTGGCCTCCTACGATGTGGTCGACCTGCAGACCGGCCAGGTCTCCGCCGTGCTCGCCCTCGACCCGGGGGCCGAGGAGCTCGGCGAGAAGGCGGAGCGGACCGTGGCCACCGCCCGGCGGCTGATCGCCATCGCCATCGAGCGGGTCGCAGCCGAGCGCCGACTGGTCCACCAGGGCCTGCACGACCAGCTCACGGGCCTGCCCAACCGCACCCTGCTGGTCGACCGCCTCGACCACGCCATCGCCAGGGCCGACCACGCCGACCGCGAGGTGGCGGTGCTGTTCGTCGACATCGACCGCTTCAAGGTCGTGAACGACAGCCTCGGCCACGGCGCCGGCGACCTGCTGCTCACCGGCTTCGCCGAGCGGCTGCGCCGCCTGGTGCGTCCCGACGACACCATCGCCCGCTTCGGCGGCGACGAGTTCGTGGTGGTGTGCGTGCACGAGCACGGCGCCGAGATCGCGGTGTCGGTGGCCCAACGGCTCGAACGGGCCCTCGCCGAGCCCTTCACGCTGCCCAACGGCATCGAGGTGTTCCTGACCGCCAGCATGGGCGTGGCCTCGGGCGGCCGCACCGACGGCGCCTCGCTGCTCCGCAACGCCGACTCGGCCATGTACCGGGCCAAGGAGCTGGGCCGCAACCGGTTGGAGATCTTCGACGACGCCATGCGCGCCCGAGCCGTCCGGCGCCTCACCCTGGGCAACGACCTGCGCCGCGCCGTCGAGCGCAGCGAGTTCGAGGTCCACTACCAGCCCATCGTCGGCCTCGACGGCAGCCTGCGCGGCGCCGAGGCCCTCGTCCGGTGGAGCCACCCCGAACGGGGGTTGCTGTCGCCGTCGGAGTTCCTCGCCGCCGCCGAGGAGATCGGGCTGATCACCGCCCTCGGTGACCAGGTGCTCGACCGGGCCCTGGCCGACCTGGCGGCCTGGCGGTCCGAGATCGACCTCGACCCCTTCACGCTGTCGGTGAACCTCTCCGCCCGCCAGCTGGCCGAGGCCGACCTGACCGACCGGGTGGAGCGGGCCCTCGCCGCCACCGGGATCGAGCCCACCGCCCTCTGCCTCGAGCTCACCGAGAGCGTGCTCATGGACGACATCGGCGAGGTCGGCACGCTGCTCGCCGGGTTGAAGCGGCTGGGGGTCAGCCTGGCCATCGACGACTTCGGGACGGGGTGGTCGTCGCTCACCTACCTGCACCGCTTCCCCGTCGACCAGGTCAAGATCGACCGGACCTTCGTGGCCGACATCGCACCCGTCTCCGCGTCGGACGGCCCCGACGGCCCGGTCGGCGGCGCCGACCCGGGTGGTACCGGCGGGGCGCCCGGCAGCGCCGGGCAGCGACGCCACGGGCGGGCCATCGTCGACGCCGTGCTGGGCATGGCCCACGCCCTCGACCTCGAGGTGGTGGCCGAGGGGGTGGAGCACCAGCACCAGCTCGACTGCCTGGCCGACCTCGGCTGCGACCTGGCCCAGGGGTTCCTGATCAGCAGCCCGATGCCCGCCGGTCCCTTCGCCGGGTACCTCGGCCGCCACCGGGCCCCCCGGCGCGTCCTCAGCTGAGCGACGGCAGGCGCAGCAGCAGCGCCTGCAGCAGCAGCTCCTCGTTCGGGTTGCGGACGAGCGACTCGGCCGCGCCCTGGATGGCGCGGAGGCCGTCGATCAGCGGGCCGGGCCGGGACGACACCGCCAGCTCGTCACGGTAGGCCCGGGCCAGCTCGGCCAGCCCCGTGCGCAGCTCGTCGGTGCGGAACCGGCGCACCTCGCGGCGGTGGCGCTTGACCAGCTCGGCCGATCCGGCCCCCCGCTGCCCGTAGCGCTCGACCTGCTCGTCGTGGCGGGCGCGCTCCTCCCGGTGGGCGGCGTCGATGGCGGCCTGGGCGTCGTCGATGGTCGCCCGCAGCTCGTCGACCAGGGTGGCGGCCCGGGCACCGGTGCCGTCGAGGCGCCGGGGCAGGCTGCGCCACGCCTCACGGCGGACGCCGAGCCGGGGATCGGTCGCGAGCAGCCGGGCCCGGCGGAGGTCCCCGTCGGCGAAGGCGGCGGCGTCGGCAGCGGCGGCCGCGTCGATGCCCTCCTCGACCAGGGAGGCCTCGATGGTGGCGGCGGGAACCGGCGTGAAGGCGATCTGCAGGCAGCGGGACGCGATGGTGACCAGGTCGGGGGACACCTCCTCGGCCAGCACCACGAAGAACGTGCCGGCCGGCGGCTCCTCGATGGTCTTCAGCAGGATGCCGCCGGTGCGCGGGTCGAGCCGGTGGAACTCGTCGAGCACCAGGACCTTGCGATCGCCCTCGCTCGGGCTGCGGCTCGCCCGCTCGGTGATCGACCGGGCCTGGCCCACGTCGATCGAGGCGCCGGAGCGCTCCACCACGATCAGGTCGGGGTGGGCCTCCGCCGCGGCCAGGTGGCGGTGCCGCTCGACGTCCTCGCCCTCGGAACCGTGCGCCAGCAGCTCGCCCGCGAAGGCGCGCGCCGCCGCCCGCTTGCCCGATCCCCGGGGACCGACCAGCAGGTAGGCGTGCACCGGGTCGGTGAGCGCGGCCCGGAGCTGGGCCACCGCCCGGGGCTGGCCGACCACGTCGGCCCAGGGGTCGGCGGTCTCGACCGGGGCAGCCACCGGGCCGAGGCTAGGGCGACGCCGAGCTCGACCGGGCGGGGTCGGTCAGCCCGCCGGCGGCGCGACAGCCAGCCCCAGGCGGTCGGCCACCACCGCCCGGACCGCGGTGCCGACCTGCTCGACCGACCCGGAGCCGTCGACCACCGCCCACCTGCCCGGGTCGGCGGCGGCCAGGCGCCGGTACCCCTCGACCACCCGGACGTGGAACGCGGCGCCGGCCTGCTCCAGCCGGTCGCGGGTGCGGCCGAGCCGCGCCTGGGACCGCTCGACCGGCAGGTCGAGCAGCACCACCAGGTCCGGTCGCAACCCGGCGGTGGCCCAGCGCGAGAGCTGGGCCACCTCCTCGACCGGCAGCCCACGACCGTGGCCCTGGTAGGCGAGCGACGAGCCGACGTGGCGGTCGCTCACCACGTGGCGACCGGCGGCGAGGGCGGGGGCCACGACCTCGGCCACGTGCTGGGCCCGATCGGCGGCCATGAGCAGGGCCTCGGCACGGGGGTCGAGGTCGACCGTGGCCGCGTCGAGCACCAGGTCCCGGATGCGGGCCCCGGCGGCGGTGCCGCCCGGCTCCCGGGTGAGCAGCGCGTCGAGCCGGTCTGCGAGCAGGGCCGCCTGGGTGGACTTGCCGGAGCCCTCGCCGCCCTCGAAGGCGATGAAGCGGCCGGGGCGGACGGGCTCGGGCACACGCCATCCTGGCACCCGTTCCCTAGTCGGGTGCCGGACCGACCTCGAGCACGCCGGCGCCGGACACGCCCCGGCTCCGCAGCCGCAGGCCGAAGGCGGGGAAGAGCAGGACCGACAGCATGCCGGCGCCGACCAGGGCCGAGGAGTTCTCGACCGACATGCGTCCGGTGGAGGTGCCGATGGTGGTGACCACCACGATGATCGGCAGCGCGGTCGACGCCAGGAGCGCCATGCCGTGCCGCTCGCCGGCGGTCAGATCGTCGTGGCGGTGGAGCAGGAGCACCGGCAGGCCCCGGACCACGAGGATGGCGAGGAGGTAGCCGAGCACGAGCAGCAGCGAGGCGGGGCGGTCGACGAAGGGCTGGAAGTCGAACCGCATGCCGGTGACCACGAAGAAGAGGGGGATCAGGAACCCGAACCCCATGGCCTTGATCTTCCCCTCGACCACCTCGCGCTCGACCGGCTCACCGGCCGAGGCGTAGAGCCGGAACACCATGCCGGCGGTGAAGGCGCCGAGGATCGTGTCGAGCGTCAGCCGTGCGGCCAGCCACACCAGCCCGACGAGCATGGCCACCGCGATGCGCACGGCCAGCTGCCCACTGGTACCCAGGGTCGCGGTGGCCAGGCGGACGAGGCGGGCGGGGTGCGGACGCAGCGCCAGCCGGGCGGCCACCAGGGCGCTCGAGATGAAGGCGGCGAGCAGCACCACCGTGAGCGCCGGGCTGTCGGAGCCGAGGAGGAGGGCCACCGCCAGGATCGGGCCGAACTCGCCGGCCGAGCCGATGGCGAGCACCCGGGTGCCGAACGGGGTGTTGAGCGCACCGCTGTCGGCCAGGACCGGGAGGATGGTGCTGAGCGAGGTGCTGGTGAGCGCCAGGCCGACCAGCAGCCCGCTGTGCACCTCGCCGGTTCGGGCCATCACGTAGCCGATGCCGAGGGCCAGGACGAGCGTCACGCACCAGCCCCGGATGGCCACCCGCAGCGGACCCCGCAGCTCGCCGAAGTCGAGCTCGTACCCGGCGAGGAACATGAGGGTGGCGAGGCCGAGTCCGGCCAGCACGGAGATGACCGGGTCGGCGGCGGCGAAGTCGAGCCCGTAGGGCCCGATGGCGATCCCGAACAGGATCTCGATCACCACCGCCGGCACCAGGGCGCCGGGGACGAGGTCGGCCAGCACCGGTGAGAGCACCGACGCCGCGCAGATCATGGCGAGGGTGGCGAGCGTCGCGTCGGACACCGGGCGGGCCTGGGGTCAGCCGTCGATGTCGGGCCGGGTCCCGGCCTGCTTCGAGGCCGTCTTCTCGGCGGCCGCCTTCTTGGCGGCCGTCCTCTTGGCGGCCGTCTTCTTGGTGCCGGCCGTCTTCTTGGCGCCGGCCTTCTTCGTGGTGCCGGCCTTCTTCGTGGTCGCCGCCTTCTTGGCGCCGGCCTTCTTCGTGGTGGCCGCCTTCTTGCGGCCGCCCCGCTTCTTGGCCGGGCCCCGATCGCGCCGGTCCTGCAGCAGCTCGGCGGCGCGCTCGATGGTGACCGACTCGACCGCGTCGCCCTTGCGCAACGAGGCGTTGGTCTCGCCGTCGGTGACGTAGGGCCCGAAGCGACCATCCTTCACCACCACCGGCTTGCCGCTCACCGGGTCCTCGCCCAGCTCGCGGAGCGGGGCGGTCGACCGGGCACCGCGGCGCTTGGGCTCGGCGAACAGCGCCAGCGCCTCGGGCACCGTGACGGTGAACAGCTCCGGCTCGGTGTTCAGGCTGCGGCTGTCGGAGCCCTTCTTGAGATACGGCCCGTACCTGCCGTTCAGCGCGGTGATCTCCTCGCCGGTGTCGGGGTCGTTGCCGACCACCCGGGGCAGGCTGAGCAGCTTCAGCGCCTGGTCGAGGGTGAGGGCGTCGAGGCTCATGTCCTTGAACAGCGACGCCGTCTTCGGCTTCTCCTTGCTGCCCTCGCCGGCCTCGCCGAGCTGCACGAAGGGCCCGTAGCGCCCGTTCTTGGCGATGACGGGCAGGCCGGTGGCGGGATCGGTGCCGATCTCGCGGTCGCCGCTCGGCGCCGCCAGCAGCTCGAGGGCCCGCTCGACGGTGAGCTCGTCGGGCGGGACGTCGTCGGGCGCCGAGCAGGTGTCCTCGCCCCGCTTGATGTAGGGCCCGTAGCGGCCGGGCTTGACCACCACCTCGACCCCGTCGGGGTCGGTGCCGATGCGGATCACGTTGATGGCTGCCGCGTCGATCTGGTCGAGGCCGTCGTCGACCAGCGACTTGAGTCCCGGCGTGCCGTTCCCGAACCAGAACTGGTGCAGCCACGGCTCGCGGTCGGCCTGGCGGCTGGCGATCTCGTCGAGGTCGGCCTCCATCCGGGCGGTGTAGGCGTAGTCGACGAGGTCGGTGAAGTGCTGCTCCAGCAGGTTCACCACCGCGAACGCCACCCAGGTCGGCACCAGCGCCGAGCCCTTCTTCCAGACGTATCCCCGGTCCTGGATCGTCTGCATGATGGTGGCGTAGGTCGACGGGCGGCCGATGCCCAGCTCCTCGAGCCGCTTGACCAGCGAGGCCTCGGTGTAGCGGGCCGGCGGCGAGGTGGTGTGGCCCGCGACCTCGAGCTCGGGCCTGGGCAGCTCGTCACCCTCGGCCAGCTCGGGCAGCAGCGACTCGCGGTCGTCGAGCATGGCCTCGGGATCGTCGGAGCCCTCGACGTAGGCCCGTTGGTAGCCGGGGAAGGTGATGGTGCGGCCCGACGCCGAGAAGCGGGTGTCGGTGCCGCCGCGGGCGGTGGCGCCGATGCGGACCGAGACGGTGCGGCCCACCGCGTCGGCCATCTGCGAGGCCACCGTGCGCTTCCAGATGAGGTCGTAGAGGCGGTGCTGATCGCCGGACAGCTCGCCCCGCAGCGAGTCCGGGGTGCGGAACCGCTCGCCGGCGGGGCGGATGGCCTCGTGGGCCTCCTGGGCGTTCTTGCTCTTCGACGTGTAGCGCCGCACCCCGTCGGAGAGGTAGTCGGCGCCGTAGAGGTCGCGGATCTGGTCACGGGCGGCGGACACCGCCGTCTCGGACAGCGTGACCGAGTCGGTCCGCATGTAGGTGATGTAGCCGTTGGCGTAGAGGTCCTGGGCGGCGCGCATGACCTGGGCGGCGCTCATCCGCAGCTTGCGACCACCCTCCTGCTGCAGGGTCGAGGTCATGAACGGGGCCTTGGGCGACGAGCGGTAGGGCTTCTCCTCGACCGACCGCACCGAGAAGTCCGCCCCTCCCAGCCGGTCGGCCAGGTCGGTGGCCGCCGCCCGGTCGAGCACGACCGGCGGCGTGCCGGTGCGGGCTCGGGCCGAGAGCTGGCCGGTCTGGTCGAAGTCGCGGCCGACGGCGACCCGCCGGCCCCCGACCTCGATCAGGGTGGCCTCGAACCCCGGGGTGGTCGGGAAGGCGGCGCCGAGGTCCCAGTAGCCGGCGGCCACGAAGGCCATCCGCTCGCGCTCGCGCTGCACGACCAGCCGCACCGACGGGCTCTGGACCCGGCCCGCCGACAGGCCGTTGTTCACCTTCCGCCAGAGCACACCCGACACCGGGTAGCCGAACAGCCGGTCGACGATGCGCCGGGCCTCCTGGGCGTCGACCAGCCCGTAGTCGATGTCGCGCCACTCCTCGACCGCCCGCTCGATGGCCGACCGGGTGATCTCGTGGAAGACCATCCGCTTGACCGGGATGGTCGGCTTCAGCTCCTCGAGGAGGTGCCAGGAGATGGCTTCGCCCTCCCGGTCCTCATCGGTCGCGAGGTACAGCTCGTCGGCGTCCTTCAGCGCCGCCTTGAGCTTGCGGATGACGTCCTTCTTGCTGGCGTTGACGACGTAGGTCGGCTTGAACCCGTTGTCGACGTCGACGCCGAGGCCCTTGGGCTCGAGGTCGCGGATGTGGCCCACCGAGGACTCGACCACGTAGTCGCCGCCCAGGAAGCCGGCGATGGTCCGAGCCTTGGCGGGGGACTCCACGATGACGAGGGGCTTGGCCACGCGGCACAGGTAACGGTGCGCAGCGACGGCTTGTCAAGCGACGGACCGGGGGTCAGGAGGGCGCCGTGACGGTCATGTCGTCGTAGCGGAGCGAGTCCCCGGGACGCAGGTGACCGACGTACCAACCCACCTTCCCCGGCTGGTCGGTGGAGGGCGGGACGAGGGTCCGGTAGGTGTAGGTCGGGTCGTCCCAGGAGGGCTCGGACTCGTCGGCGGGCCACACCTTGACGCTCACCACCGAGCCCTCGGCCCGGGCGCACAGCCGCCACGGGAGCGGAGCGATCCCACCGGCACGCTCCAGGGCGGGCTGCACGTCGAACTGCTGGATGAGCTCGAGGTGCCAGGTCTGGCTCCCCCCCGTCCACAGGTGCACGTTGATGTACCAGGGCACCCCGCCCCACACGCTCTTGGTGACGGTGAGGGCCTGGCCGGGGGCCCCGGCATCGGGACGGACCCGCAGGGCCACGCCCTCCTGCACGACCTCGCCGCGCTGGGCGGTCCAGGTGGCGCACACCTGCTGGTCGGCGGTCTCGGCGCTGAGGCGGGGGACGTAGATCGTGCGGAGGTTGCCGTCGGTGTTGGCCACGCCGGTGGCCACGCCCATGCTGCGACCGCCGGCCATGGCGCCGTAGGTGTCGAAGCCGTCAGGGGTCAGCACCACCTGGTCGAGGGGCCCGATCCCCGCCGGGGCCTCGGGCACCGGGCGGTCGGCGGTGGTCGTCCCCGAGCGGGCCGAGGTCGGGGACGCGGCGTGTCCCCCGCCGCTGCAGGCAGCCGCGACGAGGACGACGACCAGCGCGATGGCCAGCGGGGACAGGGCGCGGGCGGGGGCCCGCCGTGCCCGCCTCTGCTCGACCTGCGCTGCCACCGACGGTGCCTCCTCGCGAACGACCGGTCGCCGGGCCTGCGATTCTGCCCCAACCGTCACCCTGCGTGCTCGTCCAGCCGGTTCGTGCCGGATCGGGAGCCGGGCTGGGCCGGACCTGCCAGCCTGTCGGCGGGCGCAGGCGAGACTGGAGGCGTGCCCCGATCCCGACCGGCCCCCGGTGAGCTCGTCGTGACCCCGCTCCCCCGGCTGCGCCGGGGTCGGGAGCTGCGGATGATGGCCCTCTTCGTGGTGGCCGGCTCCCCGGTGGCGGCGGTGGTGCTCCTCGTGGTGGGGCTGCCGGCGGCGGTCGGCTACCTGGTCGTCCAGACCGCCTTCCTCACCTACGGCCTGCGGCGCCGACAGGTGGCGCGCCTGCGGTTGCGGCCCGACGGCCTCTCCTTCGAACCCGGTCGGTTCCAGCTCAAGGCCCGGTGGGAGGACGTGCAGGGCGTGACCGTCGCCGAGCTCCCGGACGGTCGGGTGGAGGCCCTGGAGCTGGTCGCCGGGCGCCTCCACTGGGTCGCGGAGCCCTCGCTGCGGCACGACCTGGCGGCCAAGGGCTGGGACCGGCTGGTGCCGGTCGGCTCCTTCGACCCGGCCTGGCGCGACGGTCCCATCGGCGACGCCCTGCACCGGTGGTGCCCGGCCGTCGAACTGAACTGACCGCCCGACCCGCCCACGACGGCGGGGTCAGGCGGTCAGCCGCGCCGCGTGGGCCTCCAGCGCGGCCACCACCTCGTGCCGCTCCACCGCTGCACCCAGGGCGGCGGACGCACCGACGACGGCGTCGACCATCCCCATCCCCTCGACCGCCTCGCCCATGACGCCGGCCAGGTCGGCCAGGTCCCACCACCGCTGGTCGTCGAGCGGCCGGCCGGTGCGGCGCCGGTAGCGGACGAGCAGCTCGTCGGCGACGTCGAGGTCGACCAGGATGGCCAGGTTGGTGCGGCAGCGGGCCAGGTCGGCGGCGGGCGAGCCGACGCCGGCGTTCACCCAGTCGACGACGCCGCGCACCTCGCCGTCGACCCACAGCACGTTGCCCGGGTGCAGGTCCCGGTGCACCAGCACCGGCTCGACCGCGGGCGGCACCGGGTCGGCTCGAACGGCCGCCGCCACCGCCACCCACGGTTCGGGGTGCGACGCCCAGGCCGGCACCCGACCGTCGGCCGGGTCGAACCAGGGGGCGATGGGCCCGAGGCCGGCGACCTCGGTGGCCGGCACCGCGTGCACCCAGGCCAGGGCCAGGACCAGCCCGTCGAGCCACCCGTCGAGATCGGCGGCGGCCGGCGGACCGGGTCGCAGCGAGGGGGCGCCGTCGAGCCGGGTCATCAGCAGCGATGGGACCCCGTACCGGGTCCCGTCGGGATCGACGTCGAGCAGGCGGGGCACCGGGATGCCGTGGCCGGCGACGGCCCGGAGCGCCCGGGCCTCGTCCGCCGGCAGCGTCGGGTGGCGGCGGAGCAGGGCCGGTTCGGTGTAGCGCCGGAGCACGGCCTCCTCCGGCCAGCCCGCCTGCTGCTCACCCGCGGCGAGGCGGACGACCTCCAGGGTCCCGGTGCTGGCCCCGGCGAGCCGGCGCACGACCTCCACGACCCGAGTCTCGCCCAGCCCCGCCGGGTGCCGGTCCGCTCACCGCTCGGCGGGCGCCCCGGTGGCGTCGGCCGGGGACGACGGGGGTTCGACCCGGTCGGCCCTGGCCGCTCGGACGAGCACCACCGACCCGACGGCGGCGGCGACCACCGAGGCCAGCAGCACGCCCAGCTTCGCCTCGGCCTCGTCAGCGGCCCGGTCGAAGGCCAGCCCGCTGACGAAGATGGCGACGGTGAAGCCGATGCCGGCCAGCGCACCGATGCCGACGATGTGACGCCAGCGCACACCCGACGGCAGCGCGGCGACGCCCAGGCGGATGGCCAGCCAGGCCCCGCCGGTCACGCCCACGACCTTGCCCACCACCAGGCCGACCACCACCCCGGCCAGGGTCCGTCCGCCGTGGAGCACCTCGCCGGACAACACGATGCCGGCGTTGGCCACCGCGAAGAGGGGGACGACCAGGTTGCTGGTCCAGGGGTGGAGGGCCTCCTCGAGCTGCTCACCGCGCTCGGCGGAGGGAGCGAGCAGGCCGAGCACCACCCCGGCGATGGTCGGGTGGACGCCGGCGTTCAGGGCGCAGACCCACAGGCCCACGCCCAGCGCCAGGTAGAGCACCGGCGCGAGGGCCTCGAGCCGTCGCAGGAGCGCCACCACCGAGGTCACCGCGCCGGCGCCGGCCAGCCAGGCCAGGGCCACGTGGTCGGTGTAGGCGACGGCGATCACGAGGATGGCGCCGACGTCGTCGACGATGGCGAGGGTGAGCAGGAAGACCTTGAGCGCCGGGGGCACCCGGTCGCCGAGCAGCGCCACCACCCCGAGGGCGAAGGCGATGTCGGTGGCCATGGGCACCCCCCAGCCGCTCGACGCCGGCGAGCCGGCGGTGAGGGCCAGGTAGAGCAGGGCCGGCACGACCATGCCGCCGACCGCCGCCACCGCCGGCAGCGCGGCGACCCGCCGGTCCTGCAGCTCGCCCGACACCCACTCGCGCCGGATCTCCAGCCCGACGACGAAGAAGAACACCGCCATCAGGCCGTCGTTGATCCAGTGGAGCACCGAGTCGGGCAGGTGGACCGGGCCGAGGTCGCCGCCCAGCGAGGCGTGCCAGACCGAGTGGTACGAGTCCTGGGCCGGCGAGTTCACCCAGACCAGGGCGACCACGGTGGCGGCGAGGAGGGCGATGCCGCTCGACGCCTCCAGCTCGGCGAACCGCCGGATCGGGTTCAGGGAGCGGCTCAGCACAGGATCTCCACCAGGGGTCGACGAACGTCCGCCGACCAGGCTTCCCGGCACACCAGAACGATCCAGGGTACTCGTCGGGCTCGGTAGCCTCGGACGGTGGGCGACGCAGGGGGCGAGGCGAGGGCACCGGTCGACGAGCGCGTCGAGCTGAACCGCGCCCTGTGGGACGAGCGGGTGCCGATCCACGTGGCGTCCGCGTTCTACGACGTGGCCGGGTTCAAGGCCGGTCGCTCCACCCTCGAGGCGTTCGAGGCGGCCGAGCTCGGCCCGCTCGACGGGCGCCGGGTCTGCCACCTGCAGTGCCACTTCGGCATGGACTCGATGAGCCTGGTCCGCCTCGGCGCCGACGTGGTCGGCGTCGACTTCTCCCGACCGGCCATCGAGACGGCCACCGCCCTGGCCGACGAGCTCGGCCTGTCCGACCGGGCCCGGTTCGTCGAGGCGTCGGTGTACGACGCCCGGGCCGTGGTCGAGGGGGACGTCGACCTCGTCTACGTCACCTGGGGCGCGCTCATCTGGCTGCCCGACATCGAGGCCTGGGCCCGCGTGGTCGCCTCCCTGCTGAAGCCGGGCGGGTTCCTCTACCTCGCCGAGGCCCATCCCTTCGCCGGTGCCCTGCACCCGGCCGAGGGCGCCCCCGGCCTGCTGGTCGAGCAGGAGCCCTACGGCCGGAGCACGCAGCTGGACTGGGACGAGCCGGGCACCTACGCCGAGCCCGACGCCCCCACGGTCAACACCCGGTCGGTGGAGTTCCGCCACGGGCTCGACCAGATCGTCAGCGCCCTCGCCGCCGCCGGGCTCCACCTCGACTGGCTGCACGAGCGTCCCGAGCTGGTCTGGCCGATGTGGCCCACCATGGAGCAGGGCGACGACGGGCTCTGGCGGCAACCGGGATCGAACCTGCCGCTCAGCTTCAGCCTCAAGGCGACCCGGCCGGACGGGTGAGCGACCGGCCGGCCCGCTCGGTCACCGCCGCCCCACCCGGACCGGCGGTCGACGGACCGCCCCGTCGCATCTCGGTCGTCGGCAACTCCGGGTCGGGGAAGACCACCCTCGCCCGGCGGCTGGCCGAACGCCTCGACGTGCCCCACGTCGAGCTCGACGCCCTCTTCCACCAGCCGGGCTGGCAGCCCCTCGCCCCCGACGAGTTCCGTGCCGTGGTCGAGGAGGCCACCCGGGGCCCGGACTGGGTCGCCTGCGGCAACTACAGCCTCGTGCGCGAGCAGGTGTGGGCCCGCGCCGACACCGTCGTGTTCCTCGACCTGCCCCGGCGGGCGGTGATGGCCCGGGTCGTGCGGCGGACCCTGCGCCGGGTCGTCAGCCGCGAGGAGCTGTGGAACGGCAACCGCGAACCGTTCGGCAACCTCTACCGGCTCGACCCGCAGCGCTCGATCATCGCCTGGGCGTGGACCCGCCACCACGTCTACCGGGACCGCTACCTGGCCGCCATGGCCGACCCTCGCTGGTCGCACCTGCGCTTCGCGCGGCTGTGCTCCCGGCGGGAGGTCGAGCGCTGGGTCGACCAGCTCGCCTGATCCGGCGAGGGTCGGGGACCCTGCGGTCAGGAGCCCCCGCCGGGGAAGGCGTTCACGACCATCCGCACGGTGGTGCCGTCGTCGCTGACGTCGAAGTCGACCTCGTCGGTGATCAGCCGGATGAGCGGGATGCCGAGCCCCCGCTCGAAGTCGAGCCGGGCCGGGTCGTTGACCGGGGGGTGGGGCACCAGGTCGTCGGGGTCGAAGCCCGGGCCGGAGTCGGACACCTCCACCACCACCGAGGCGTCGTCGATGCGGCACCGGATGGTGACGCGGTCGTCGGCTCCGGAGCGCTCGTTCGACCGCTGCTGGGCCTCCATGGCGTTGGTGACCGCCTCGGACACCGCCAGTCGGAGGTCGGCGATGCGCTCGTCGACGAACGCCGGGTCGAGCACGACGGTGCCCGCCACGACCAGGCGGGCAAGGGAGAGGAACTCGGGGCGGGCCGGAACCTCGAGGGAGATCTCCGCAGCCACAGGCGCCTTCGGGTCAGCTCGCGCCGACGGCGTCGTCCACGGTCGGGTGCATGGTGAACACCTTGGTGAGCCCCGTGATCTCGAACACCTTGAGGATCCGCGGCTCCTCGCAGGCCAGGACCAGCTCGCCGTCGGCCCCCCGCACCCGCTTCAGGGCGCCGACGAGCACGCCGAGGCCGGTCGAGTCGAGGAACTCGACCCCGGCCAGATCCACGATGATCCGGGCCTTGCCGGCGTTGACCAGCTCGATCAGCTTCTCCCGGAGCTTCGGCGCCGTGGCCACGTCGACCTCGCCGCGCACGGCCAGCACGACCCAGGACTGCTGCTCGGAGACATCCAGACCAAAGTCCATGCGAAGGCGTTCCTCTCGCGGCCGGTGCGGTGGGCACAAGGTACAAGACGGATCGCGACGCCCGGTCGCCCTGCCCGGACCGGCGGAGGAGACCGGTCCCGCCGGTGCGGCTCGTGCCCGTCGGGACCGCGGCCGTCGCCGTCGGGGAACCACAGCCCGGTAATTACGCCGCCGGAACTCCTACACTCGCGCGCCCACCCACTCGTCGAGGCCGTCGCCATGTCGCTGGCCACCGCCACCTCCCTCGAAGCCCTGGTCGCCTCCCTCGCCGAGCGCGCCCACGGCGACGACGCGGGCCTGGTGCACCTCGAGCGGCTGCCGGCGCGACCGGCCCGCCACCGCGAACCGGCCCGACCCCTGCCGCCGGAGGTCCTCGAGCGGCTCGGCGTCGACCGGCTCTGGACCCACCAGGCCGAGGGGCTCGACCTGGCCCGGTCGGGGCGCTCGGTGGTGCTGGCCACCGGCACCGCCTCGGGCAAGTCGCTCTGCTACCAGGCCGCCATCGCCGAGGCGGCCGCCGACCCCGTCCGGCCCGGCAGCGCCCTGCTCTGCTTCCCGACCAAGGCCCTGGCCCAGGACCAGCTCCACGCCCTGGCCCGGTTCGGGTTCCCCGGAGTCGTGCCGGCCACCTACGACGGCGACACCGGCCCGGACGAGCGCACGTGGGCCCGCCGCCACGCCAACGTCGTGCTCACCAACCCCGAGATGCTGCACTGCGGCCTCCTCCCCCACCACGAGCGCTGGGCCACCTTCTTGATGCGGCTCCGGTACGTGGTGATCGACGAGCTGCACACCCTGCGCGGCGTCTTCGGCAGCCACGTGGCCAACCTGTTGCGCCGGCTCCGGCGCCTGTGCGCCAGCTACGGCTCGTCGCCCACCTTCGTGCTCAGCTCGGCCACCATCGGCGAGCCGAGCCGCCTGGCCTCCGCGCTGTGCGGGCTGCCGGTCGAGCAGGTCACCGGCGACGGCTCGCCACGCGGCGAGCGCCTGTTCGGGCTGTGGAACCCGCCCGTGGTCGACGACCGGTCGGGCGCCCGAGCTGCCGCCAACGGCCAGGCCGCCGGGCTGCTGGCCGAGCTGGTGGCCGGCGGTCACCGCACCATCGCCTTCTGCCGGAGCCGCAAGAGCACCGAGCTGGTCGCCGCCGAGGTCCGCCGTCGCGTCGACGACGAGCTGGGCGGATCGGTGCGGCCCTACCGGGGTGGCTACCTGCCGGCCGAGCGCCGCCAGATCGAGACCGAGCTGTTCGCCGGTCGGCTCCGCGCGGTGGTGGCCACGACCGCGCTCGAGCTGGGCATCGACATCGGCAGCCTCGACGCCTGCCTGCTCAACGGCTTCCCGGGCACCATCGCCTCGCTCTGGCAGCAGGCCGGGCGGGCCGGACGCACCCAGCAGCAGTCGCTCGCCCTGCTGGTGGCCGGCGAGGACCAGCTCGACCACTACTACCTGGCCCATCCCGACGAGCTGTTCAGCCGGCCGCCGGAGCCTGCCGTGATCAACCCGACCAACCCGCACGTGCTCGACGCCCACCTGGCCTGCGCCGCCTACGAGCAGCCGCTGCGTCCGGCCGACGAACGCTGGTGGGGGGAGGCGCTGCACGACGGGGTGCGGCGGCTCGTGCTCGACGACCGGCTGAAGCTGCGCAGCCGGCTCCGACGGACCGGCCCACCCGGCTCGACCGACGTCCAGGCGTGCTGGGCGGCCCGCGGGTGGCCCTCCCGAGGCGTCGGCCTGCGCTCGGGCGCCGGCGACGAGTACCGGATCGCGCTGGCCGACGGGCAGCTCGTCGGCACCGTCGACGAAGGGCGGGCCTTCGACCTGGTCCACCCCGGCGCCACCTACCTGCACCAGGGCGCGACCTTCCAGGTCACCGCCCTCGACCTCGACGACCACGCCGCCATCGTCGAGCCCACCGACGGCAGCCGCTACACCGTGGCTCGGTCCGAGACCGACGTGGCCGTGCTCGGCGTCGACCGCTCGTGCCGGGTCGGCGGCGCCGAGCTGTGGCTGGGCGACGTCGAGATCACCTCGCAGGTCACCGGGTACCAGGTGAAGGACGTGGCCACGCGCGACGTGCTCAGCCGCCACGAGCTCGACCTGCCCCCCACCCGGCTCGCGACCCGGGCCTTCTGGTACACGATCACCGCGGACCGGCTGGCCGAGGCCGGGGTCGCCCCCGCCGACGTTCCCGGCACGCTGCACGCCGCCGAACACGCCGCCATCGGCCTGCTGCCGCTGTTCGCCATCTGCGACCGGTGGGACGTCGGTGGCGTGTCCACCGCCCGGCAGGCCGACACCGGCCTGCCGACCATCGTGGTGTACGACGGCTACCCGGGCGGCGCCGGCGTGGCCGAGCTCGGGTACGAGGCGGGCGACCGGCACCTGGCCGCCACCCTCGACCTGGTCGAGCGCTGCCGCTGCCGGGACGGGTGCCCGTCGTGCGTGCAGTCGCCCAAGTGCGGGTCGTGGAACGAGCCGCTCGACAAGGCCGGCGCGGTGGCGGTGCTGGCCCACCTGCTCGGGCGGCCGGTCACCGCTCGGCTCGCATCGTGACCTCGGCCTGCAGCGTGACGTCGCCGAGCAGGGCACCGACGAGAGGCACGTCGGTGGCCGAGCGGTAGCGAGCCACCACCCGCACGTCGTCGCCGTCGGACCGGCCGCCGGACACCGACACCGACAGGCGCCTGGCGTCGAGCGGGCCGGCCCGGACCGCGGCGGCCTGCGCGGCGGCCGGGCTGGCATCGACCGCCGCGGTGCGAGCCGACTCGCGGGCGGCGTGGATCAGCAGGACCTGGTCGCGCACGACCAACCCCACCTGGACCACGGCCAGCAGCAGCAGGCACACCACGGGCAGGCACAGGGCGAGCTCGACCGTGGCCTGGCCGTGGTCGCGCCGGCGCAGGTGACGATCCCCACCACGGCAACGGCCGCGACCCTGCCGGCGGCGGCCTTCAGCGGGGCGGGACCGGCGGCTCACCGGGCCTTGCCGATCAGGTTGTCGATCACGGCGTCGAACAGCTCGCCGAGCTTGCCGGACCGGGTCGCCCAGGCCAGCAGCAGCAGGGCGACCGCCGCCACGCCGAGCAGCACCAGGGCGTACTCGGCGGTGGCCTGGCCGCGGTCGTCACGGCGGGGCAGGCGGCGGTCGAGCCAGGCGACGAGGGACAGGACGGCGACTCGGGTCGCCACGACGATGGACAGCACGGCTCCTCCTCGGAGGTGGGTTCGGTTCCACGGCCCGGACGACGGGCGAGTCGGGGGAAGCGAGGTCCGCACGGCGCGGACGAGGGGGTCGGACCGTCGGCTCCGGTCGGCGCCCGGCCTGGGACGGCGCCGGGACCGGGGCGGCCGGAGCCGGCTAGGAGGGGTGCAGCGACCGGAGGGTGGCCAGCACGAGCGGCACCACCGTCAGCAGCGCGAAGGCCGGCAGGGCGCAGAGCACGAGGGGGAAGAGGAGCTTCACCGGGGCCTGGCGCGCCGCCACCTCGCCCCGCCGCCGGCGGGCCGCCCGCAGCTCCGCGGCCAGCGCCTCGAGCTGCGGGACGAGCGGGGTGCCGTCGCGCTCGGCGCCGACCAGGACCGAGCTGAGCGGCCGGACCGGCTCACCGACCGACTCGGGCAGCCGCTCGAGCTCGTCGGCCAGCCGGGCGCCCCGGGCACAGGCCCGGTCGACCGCGGCCAGGGCCGAGGCCAGCGGGCCGTCGGCGAAGCGGGCGACGGCGGCCACCGACAGCGCCACGTTGCCGCCCGAGCCGGCCGCCAGGACGAAGAGGTCGACCACGTCGGGCAGGTCGTCGGCCAGCCGGGTGCGGCGCCGGCGCTCGGCAGAACGACCGCGGCGCCGCACCGCACCGCCCACCGCCGAGCCGATGGGGACCGCCCACCACACCGGGAGCACCGCGACGGCGAGCGCACCGGCCACCAGGCCGGCGCCCACGGCACGGTCGCGGGCCGCCACGGGAGCCAACCCGACGGCGCGCGACAGCCGGGCCCCGACGGTCCGGAGCACGTCGCCCCGCCACCCGTCGCTCCGCTGCCCGTCGCCCCGCAAGCCGATCCCCCACCGGGCGCCCGAGCGGTGCGGATGCCGATCGTGGGACGGGTCCCCGTCGCCCGGGGCGGCCGGGGGCCGACGGGCCGGGCCCGACCGCTCGACCCACCCGACGCCGAGCACCACCACCGCCCAGGCGGCGCCGAGCAGCACGGCGAGCCCGCTCACGCCTCCGCTCCCCCGGTGAGGTGGGACATCCACGCCAACGCCGCCAGGTCGAGGCCGCCGCCGGCGACCAGGCAGCCCACCCCGAGTGGGTCGTGGACCAGGAAGCCGCCGATCCTCGGGTCGGTGGCGGCGGCCAGGACCGCGAAGGCCGCCGGGGTCGCCGCCATCACCAGCGCCGAGGCCCGGGCGGGTGAGGCCCCCGCCTCGAGCTCGGCCCGCACCCCGGCCCGGCTGCGCAGGGTGGCCGACACCGCGTCGAGGGCACGGGCCCGGGAGCCGCCGCCCTCCGCGCCGAGGGCCAGCGCGGCGACGAGCAGACGGGCGCCGTCGCAGCGCTCGCGCCCGGCCCAGGTCTCCAGCTCGCCGGCCACCGTGCCACCCCGGTCGATGGCGGCCGCCAGCGCCCGCAGATCGTCGTCCCAGGGGCCGTGGTCACCGCCGGCCACCTCGGCCAGCGCGCCCGGCAGCGACCGGCCGGACCGCAGCGACCGGGCCAGGTCGTCGACGACGCCGGGGAGCGCCTCGGCCAGCACCCGCCGGTCACGCCCCCGCCGCACCCGCAGCCAGGTGAGCGGTCCGGCGGCGGCGAGGAGACCGACGGCCATCGCCAGCCACGGCCCTGCCAGCACCAACGCCACGACGGGCAGGCCGACGCCCACCGACGCCCATCGCACCCACCACGAGCCGGGAGGCACCGGCGATCCCGACCGCCGAACCAGCCGGACGAACCAGGCCGGAGGGCGCCCTCCCCCGACCGGCCGCCCACGTCGGACGAGCCCCGGGCCGGACGACGCCGAGCGGGCGACGCGATCGAGCCGGGCCACGACCCGCCGACCGGCGCGGACCCGGGCCAGGTGGACGAGGAGCGCGCCCAGCGCCAGCACCCCGCAGGCGGCGAGCAGCCCGGCCACCTCGGCGGTCATGGGGCCACCGCCCCGACGGGCCCGGGCGGGGCGACGACGCCGGACCGGCGAGGGGGCCGGCGCAACGGCCGCAGCAACCGATCGCCGTCGGCCACGAGCTCCGTGCGGGGGCCGGCGACACCGGGTCGGGCGGGCGGGGCCGAGGCGTCGGGCGCGGCGACCTCGGCGACGGCGGCGATCCGGCGGGTCCCGTCGGCCCGACGGCCGAGGTGGACGACCAGGTCGACGGCGGCATCGAGCTGCTCACGGACGGCGGCCAGGGGCAGGTCGACGTCGGCCATCAGCGCCATGGTCTCGATGCGCCGCAGGGCATCGAGGGGAGCGTTGGCGTGGCAGGTGGAGAGCGACCCCTCGTGGCCGGTGTTCATCGCCTGGAGCATGTCGAGGGCCTCGGCCCCCCGGACCTCGCCGACCACGATGCGGTCCGGGCGCATGCGCAGCGCGTTGCGCACCAGGTCGCGGACGGTGACCGCGCCCACCCCGTCGGCGTTGGCCGGCCGGGCCTCGAGCCGGACGACGTGGTCGCCAGGGAGTCGCAGCTCGGCGGTGTCCTCGATGGTGACCACCCGTTCGCCGGGGTCGATCCCGCCCGCCAGCGCGTTGAGGAGGGTGGTCTTGCCGACGCCGGTGCCCCCACTGACGACCACGTTGCAGCGCGCCGCGACCGCCCATCGCAGCAGGTCGACGACCGCGGGAGCGGCCATGGCACCCAGCTCGATCGGCGCGGCGGCGAACCGGCGGATCGTGAGGCACGGCCCGTCGACGGCGAGGGGCGGCACCACGGCGTTGACCCGCGAGCCGTCGGGCAGGCGGGCGTCGACCAGCGGGGCGGACCGGTCGACGCGCAGCCCGAGCGGCGCCACGATCCGCTCGATGAGCCCGGCGACGGTGCGGGGGTCGAGCCGCAGCCCGGTCCGCTCGAGTCGGCCCGACCGCTCCACCCACACCGAACCCCCGCCGTTCACCATGACCTCGCTGACCACGGGGTCGGCGAGGAGCGGATCGAGCGGGCCGAGCCCCTGGACCCGGGCGAGCACGGCCCGGGTCACCGACCGCACCCCCCGCTCGCCGAGCAGCGGCTCGATACGCCGGACCACCGCGTCGACGGAGGCGGCGTCGACCTCACCGGGCGAGCCGAGGACCTCGCCGTGCACCCGGGCGACGAGCTCGGCCGGGGTGGGGGCGGCGCCCGGCGCGCTCATGCCGCGCCCCGGAGCGAGCGGGCCAGCACGCGCGGCAGCCGGGCCGAGAGCAGACCGGCGTCGACGGCCCGGGCGACCGCGGGGTCGACCGCGACCTCGGCCCGGACCGGCGCGCCGACCACCTGCTCGACCTCGGCCCGACCGAGCGCCCGCCCCGCCTCCCGCAGCAGCACCACGCCGGAGGGTCGGCAGGGCGCCGCCGTCATCCGCCGCAGGCCCAGGTAGCAGGCCCGCGTCACGAGCAGCGAGTGGGTTGCCGCGGTGGCGAGCACCGTGGGGACCGCCGACCCCGGCAGGACGCCGGCGTCGACCACGACGGTCCGCCCGTCGGCGACCAGCGCGGCCGCCAGCGCCTCGGCCCGGGCGTGGTCGTCGAGCGGACCGGTGCCCCTCGGGACGAGGGCCAGCCCGGCGCCGGCGTCGACCTCGAGGCGTCCGAGGGCGTCGGCGCCGACCTCCTCGCCGGCCGCCACCCACTCGGCCACCCCCGGACCGCCCGGCTCGGGCAGGCCGAGCGCCGCCGGGGCGTCACCGGCCAGGTCGACGAGCAGGGCGCCGGCGGGACCCTCCGCCGCCCAGGCCAGCGCCAGCGACGCCGCCACCACCGTGGTCCCCACGCCGCCCTTGGCGGCCCAACACGTACACAGCACCTTGCTCTCCCCGAGCGCGACGAACCGAGCAGAGGGGAAGGTGCGGCCGCCGAGGGGACGGCGCCTCCACCGGCGGCGAGCCGGAGGCGCCGGAGCGACCGGCCGGGAGACCCGACCGGAGCGGAAGGATCAGACGCTGCGGACCTTCTTGGCGGCGATGCCCGCGAGCACGGCGACGATCAGGAGCAGCAGCAGCTTCTTCATGACCGACGAGTGTAGGCGGTGGGTGGTGACAGGGTCACGGGGCCGCTCCGGAACCGGGTCCGCCGGCGCCGACGGGTCGGCTCCGACGGGCCCGCTCCGACGGCCCCGAGGGCCGGCTCAGACCGCCAGCAGGTCGCGGGCGCCGGTGTCCGAGGAGGGGTGGCGCAGCTTCGACATGGCCCGGGCCTCGATCTGGCGGATGCGCTCACGAGTCAGGTTGAAGTGCTCGCCCACCTCCTCGAGGGTGCGGGGCTCGCCGCGGTCGAGGCCGAAGCGGAGCTTGAGGATCTCCCGCTCGCGGTCGTCGAGCGGCGCCAGCAGCCGGGAGATCTCCTCGGGGAGCAGAGCGGTGGCGGCCACCTCGAAGGGCGACTCGGCCGAGCGGTCCTCGACGACGTCACCGAGCTCGGCGTCGCCGTCCTCGCGCAGCGGCTCGGACAGCGACAGGGGCTCGGCGGCGAAGCGGAGGGCCTCGGTGACCTTGTCCTCGGGCATCTCGACCTCGGCCGAGAGCTCCGCCAGCGTCGCCGGACGGCCCATCTTCAGCTCGAGGCGGGCCCGGGCCTTCTGCAGGCGGGCCAGGGTGTCGCCGGCGTGCACGGGCAGGCGGATCGTGCGACCGGTGTTGGCGATGCCGCGGGTGATGGCCTGGCGGATCCACCAGGTGGCGTAGGTCGAGAACTTGAAGCCCTTGCGCCAGTCGAACTTCTCGACGGCGTGCATCAGGCCGAGGTTGCCCTCCTGGATCAGGTCGAGCAGCGGGAGCCCCGAAGCCTGGTACTTCTTGGCGATCGAGACCACCAGGCGGAGGTTCGACTGCACGAAGGTGCGCTCGGCGTCCTCGCCCTGACGGGACGAGCGACGAAGCTCTCGACGACGGGTGGCGGACACGCCCTTGCCCCCGGCGGCCAGTTCGGCGCGCGCGGCGTTGCCGGCCTCGATGGCCTGGGCGAGGCGGACCTCGTCGTCCTTGGTCAGCAGCGGGTACTGGCCGATGTCGGTCAGGTACAGGCGAACGAGATCTTCCTCGTCGCGTTCCACGCGCTCTTTGGCCAAGATGCACTCTTTCTGGTGGCGGCGGACTGCGGCACTCGGATGGCTCGGCCCGACGGGGCGCACAAGTGCGGTACAACGATACCGACGAGGTCAAGGTCACCAACGCGGGGCATCGGCGGCCACCTCGCCCGGAGGACACCCTGCCGGCGGCGGCGGAGCGCCCGGGCACGCTACCGGCGCGCGAGGGCGGGTCCAAACGTGACCGGGTCCGGGCGGGTCTCGCCACGGGGAGCCCGACGCGGCCCGGCTCACCAGGCTTCGCGGAGGCCCGGCCGCCAGGTGGCGCCGAGGCCGGCCACGGCCCGCTCGGTCGCCGCGCCGGTCGGGTCGATCCGGGCCAGGAGGTCCTGGCCGTCGGCCACGTCCTCGCCCTGCTCGACCAGCACGGCGTCGAGCACCTCGATGGTCGGTCCCTCGGCGATCGGCGAGGCGGCCGCCCGGTGGTCGGCGTAGACCTCGAGCAGCCCGGGTCCGACCACGTGGCCGACCGCCGCCAGCCGCTCGACCGTCGTGGGCGCACCGGAACCGGCGCCGAGCCGGTCCCCCAGGTCGTCGAGGCCGTCGGGGGGGCGCACCAGCTCGGTCGCCGGGCGACCGGCGACGGTCGGCAGCAGCCCGTCCCAGCGGGCGGCGTGGCGGGCCCGGCGCCGCGCCTGGCGGGCCAGCAGGACGCACGCCTCGGCCTCGGGCACCTCCACCGACCACCGACCGAGCAGCTCGAAGAGCCGCTGCTCGCACCAGGCGTAGCGCCCGATGCGACGGGCCCACCCGTCGAAGTCGAGCCACCCGGACGACGGGGTCGCGACGGCGCCGGTCGGGCGCTCGGTGGTCACCGGACGGTCAGGTCCGGAGCTGCTCGGCGAGGTAGCGCTCGACGCCGATGGTCTCGATCAGGTGGAGCTGGGCCTCGATCCAGTCCACGTGGGCCTCCTCGCCGAGAAGGTGCCGCTGCAGCAGCTCGCGGGTGCCGTTGTCGCCCTTCGACTCGGCCAGGGCGATGCCCCGGTTGTACCGCTCGACCGCCGCCCGCTCGACCTCGAGGTCGAGCTGCAGCTGCTCGGGCACCGTCTCGCCCACCTTCACCGCGTTGAGCCGCTGCATGTTGGGGACGCCGTCGAAGAAGAGGATGCGCTCGATGATTCGGTCGGCGTCGCGCATCTCGTCGAGCGACTCCTCGTAGCTGTGCTCGGCCAGCCGCCCGAGGCCCCAGTTCCGGCACATGCGGGAGTGGATGAAGTACTGGTTGACGGCGGTCAGCTCCGCGGTGAGCACCTCGTTCAGGAACTCGATGATGTCGGGGTCTCCCTGCACGACGGCTCCTCAGCTGGGGATCGGAGGACGGGGCTCTCGGCGTGGGCCAACCTAGGCGGACGCCCGGCCGGCGCCGGTCACGCTGCGCTGGCGGCGACCCGGTCGGCGGCGTCGGGGCGGGCCTGGACGAGCACCTCGCGGACGGTCTCCACGCAGCCGCCGCAGCGGCTCCCGGCGCCGCACCGCACCGCGATCTGCTCGACCGTGTCGGCGCCCTCGGCGATCTCGCGGCGGATGCGCCGGTCGTTCACGCCGCGGCAGTGGCACACCATCACGAGGCGGACCCCGATCCGCAGGCGGTCACCGTGCAACCCATCGGTCGGTAGGTTTGCCTAACAGTCGTCTCCCGTCAAGGGGCCGCCGCCTTCGGCGGGAGCCGTCGATGCCTCAGCGGTAGCCGTTGGTGATGGGCAGCCGCCGGTCCTTGCCGAAGGCCTTGGGCGTCACCCGCGGCCCGGGCGGGGTCTGGCGCCGCTTGTACTCGGCCAGGTCCACGAGCCGCACGACCCGGTCGACGACGGCCTCGTCGTAGCCGGCCTCGACGATCTCGGGCGACGTGCGGTCCTGCTCGACGTACAGGGCGAGGATCGGGTCGAGCAGCTCGTAGGGCGGCAGGCTCTGGTCGTCGCGCTGGTCCGGGCGCAGCTCCGCCGACGGCGGCTTGGTCAGCACCGACTCCGGGATGATCGACCACCCGGCCACCCGGTTGCGGTGCCGGCACAGCTCGTAGACCCGGGTCTTGAGCACGTCCTTCAGCACCCCGAACCCGCCGGCGGTGTCGCCGTAGAGCGTCGAGTAGCCCACCGCCGTCTCGCTCTTGTTGCCGGTGGTGAGGACCATCCAGCCGAACTTGTTCGACAGGGCCATGAGCACCATGCCCCGGATGCGCGACTGCAGGTTCTCCTCGGTGAGGTCGGGCCGGCGGCCCTCGAACGACGGCGCCAGCATGTCGGTGAGGGCGGCGTGGGCGGCCTCGACCGGGATGGTGCGGTGGTCGATGCCGAGGTTGGCGGCCAGCTCGGCGGCGTCGGTGCGGGAGTGCGCACTCGAGTAGCGCGACGGCATCGAGACGCCGTGGACCTTCCCCGCCCCGAGCGCATCGGTGGCCACGGCGGCGACGAGCGTGGAGTCGATGCCGCCGGACAGGCCGACCACCACGTCGGAGAAGCCGTTCTTCGCCACGTAGTCGCGGGTGCCGACCACCAGCGCCTCGTAGACCTCGGAGTCCGGGTCGAGCAGCCGGGCGACCACCTGCTGCGGCGCGGTGGGCGCTTCGGTGGCCGAGCGGCTCGGGCCCGGCGACACCGCCACCACGGGCAGCGGGCTGTCGGGCGGTCGGCCGCGGGGGTCGAGCAGGCGCTTGCGGAACACCGGCTGCAGCACCAGGTCGACCGCCCGCACGTCCTCGGTGAGCTGCGGACCCCGCGCCAGCAGCGACCCTTCGGCGTCGAACACCATCGAGGCGCCGTCGAAGACCAGCTCGTCCTGGCCACCGACCTGGTTGACGTAGACGAGCGCGCACGAGGCGTCGGCCGCCCGGGTCGCCAGCATCCGCTCCCGCTTGGCCAGCTTCCCCTCGAAGTAGGGGGACGCGTTGAGGTTGACGACGAGCTCGGCGCCGCTCTCGGCCTGGTCGGCGATCGGTCCCGACGGGTTCCAGGCGTCCTCGCAGATCGAGACCCCGACGCGGACGCCGCCGATCTCGAAGAGCTGCTGGGGCTCGACCCCTCTGGCGAAGTAGCGGGCCTCGTCGAACACGCCGTAGTTGGGCAGCTCCCGCTTGTGGTACACGCCGTGGACCTCGCCGCCGGCGCACACCGCGGCGGCGTTGAACAGGTCACGACCGCTGTCGACGAAGCCGACCACCAGCGCGCACGCCCCGCTGGCCTCGGCCACCCGCTCGAGCGCCGCCCGGGTGTCGGCGACGAAGCGGGGCTTCAGCAGCAGGTCCTCCGGCGGGTAGCCGGTGACGGCCAGCTCGGGGAACACGGCGAGGTCGCACCCGTCCTGCTCGGCCCGAGCGGCGGCGTCGAGGATCCGGGCGACGTTGCCGTCGAGGTCGCCGACCCGGGTGTTCAGCTGGCAGCAGGCCACGCGCAGTCGGGTCACGACGCGAATCTACGCCCGGCCCGCAGCGGGCGGACCGGGCGTAGATCGCGGACTCGGGCCCGACGGGCGGTCAGCCGCCCTTCTTGTGGTTGACGATCCTGTCGACCAGGGTCGGCACCTTGGCCTTGAAGGCGTCGGCCCGCTGCTGGTCGAGCTTGCCGCTGGTCACGGCCTGGTCGATGCGGCCGTCGATCGCCTTGGTCAGCCCGTCGGTGACCGTGGCGAGGGGCACGCCCTGGGCGTTGGCCACGTCGGCGATGGACTTGCCGGACTTGAGCTGGGCCCGCAGGTCCTGCGGGGTGGTGTTCAGCAGCTTGGCGACCTCGGTGCCGAGCTCCTTGCGGTGGAGGGCGAACCGTCCGAGCCGGCCCTTGCCCTCGACCCCGACGTGGCTCTTCACCGCCTGGACGATGGCGTCCTCCTGTTGCTGGGTGATGGTGCCCTTGGACACCAGGTCGTCGAGGATCTTCTTCAGGGCGTCACCCCGACCGGCGGCCCGGGGCGAGGCGGGGGCGGTGGTGGGCGGGGCGGTCTGCGCGCCGGCGCCCTGGAACGGGTTCAGGACGGCGACGGCGGTGCCGCCGGCGGCCAGGGTTCCGGCGGCGGCGACGCTGGCGACGATCTTGCGCATCTCGGGCTCCTCTCGGTCCGGGGCTCGGTGCCCCGGGCGATCTCGATGCGCGTCATGGTGGCGGCCAGATGTGAGGGAAAAGTGAACGGGAGGTCATCGTCGGGTTCGACGACGACCTCCCGTCCCTCCGGTCCCCCCCCGGTCGGGCCGCCTCCAGGTCAGAGGCCGGTCAGCGGTCCCACGAACAGCCCGGCGCCGGTGTAGGACGGACCCCGCAGGGCCGGCCCGGCGATCACCTGGTCGGTGCCGTTCGGGGCGCCGCCCACCCAACCGACCCGGTGCAGGTTGCCGTCGCTCGTGGCGGTGAAGAGGTACCCGCCGTTGGCGGTCATGCCGCGGGCGGTGCTCCAGTTGAAGCCGTCGCCGTTGCCGCTGGCCACGAGCTCCTGGCTGCCGACGACGTTCGACTCGGTGGTGAAGTACCGGTAGTAGAGCCGGCTGTCGTTGGCCCTGGTGTAGTAGATCCGGCCACCGTCGTAGAAGAAGCTGGTCACGGAGGCGAAGCTGGTCCAGCTGCTCAGGTCGACGGGTGAGCCGAGGGCGCCGGTGCGGCCGTCGAAGCTGCGCTTGTAGAGGTGGCCGTCGCTGTTGGCCGTGTACAGCTGGCCGTCGAGCAGGAAGGCCCCTCGCACGCCGCCGAGGGCGCTGCCCACCGGCACGTTGCGGGCGGTCCCCATCGAGGAGCCGTCGAAGGAGCGGGCGCTCAGGTTGGCCCGGCTGTCGATCTGGTACAGGTCGCCGGGCAGGCCGTTCGGGGTGAGCACCGGGTTGGTGGTGCCGCCGGCCAGCGGGAAGAAGGCCAGCCGCGGGTGCCACTCGTTGGCCACCACGTTGGTGTCGTCGCCGATGTAGAGGCCGTCGGCGGTGGCGACCATGGCGAACACGCCCACGCCCCGGTCACGGGTCGGGTTCCAGGTCAGCGGGACGCCGTTCTGGGGGTCGAGGGCGGCCAGTCCGGGACGGTCGACGGCGCTCGGGCCACGGGATTCGCCGGTGATGTTGGTGTTGTTCAGCCACCGCATGTGCCCACCGACGTAGACGGCGGCGTTGGTGACGGCCACGGCGGTGAAGGTGTCACCGCCGCTGTAGTCGACCCAGGTGGGCTGCAGGCCCGAGCCGGACGTCTGCAGGCTCCAGCGGGAGGCGCTGTCGCACATGGTCGAGGTGCCGTGCCACGCACCGGTCGTGACGGCCACGAAGTAGCTGCCGTCCGGCGAGATGTCGACGTCACGCATGTAGGTGTCGAAGACGCTGGAGCAGTCGGTCGGGCCGAAGCGGTTGGTGCTCCAGTTGGCGAGGGCGTTGCTGCGCAGGTCGATCACCGCGATCTCGCTGCGGGGCTGGCCGGCGATCTGCTGGAAGTTGCCGGTGATCACCAGGCGGCTGCCGTCGCCGCTCACGTCCAGGGAGTTGACCCGGGTGGAGCCCTTGGTGGGCTGGGTCGCCGGGAAGGCGAAGGAGGCGTCGGGCTTGCCGGTGGTGGCGTCGACCCGGCCCAGGCTGACGGCGGAGACGCCGCGCTCCTTGGTGAAGTAGCCGCCGATGTAGACGCTGTTCCCGGACACCTTCATGTCCTCGATCCAGCCGTTGACCCCAGGGGTGAAGTTGGTCATGACCTGTCCGGTCGTGGGATCGAGCTTGGCCAGGTACGGGGCGGCCACGCCGTTCACGGTCTTGAACCGCCCGGCGATGAGGATGCCGCCGTCGGGGGCCGCGGCGACGGCGTTGATCTGCCCGTCGACCTTGGGCAACCAGGTCGTGCTCAGCTGCCCGGTGCGGTTGTCGTAGGCGAACAGGTCGACGATGTTCTGCTTCGGGGCGCCACCCGGGTTCTTCACGGTGGTGAAGTCGCCGCCCACGTAGACGGTGTTGCCGACGGGGGCGATGGTGTAGACGGTGCCGTCGAGCACGTAGGGCGTCTTGCTGATCGGCTGCGCCGAGACCACCGTCGTCTGCGGGTAGTTGACCGCGCCGGCCGGTGTCGAGCCGGTGGCCCAGAGGGACAGCACCAGCGCGACCACCAGGGTCAGCGCTGCTCCTCGACGACGTTGCGTGGTTGATCGGTTCATATCTCACCCTCCGTGGTTGCAGCGAGGGTCTACCACTCTGCGTGATGATTGGCAAGACCTCGCACGGAGAGTGGTGGCGAGCGAGCCCACCGACGCTCGGACGCGCCGGTGGCCGGCCCCGTCGGGACCGGCCACCGTGACGAGGTCGAGCGGGTCAGGCCAGCTTGGAGCAGACCGTGTCGGTGATCATGCGGGTCACCAGGTACGGGTCCATGTTGGCGTTCGGCCGGCGGTCCTCGATGTAGCCCTTCTTGTCCTGGGCCACCTGCCACGGGATGCGCACCGAGGCGCCGCGGTTGGACACGCCGTAGCTGAACTCGCTCCACGGGGCCGTCTCGTGCAGACCCGTGAGGCGGTTCTCGATGCCCGACCCGTAGGCCTTGACGTGCTCCTCGGCCTTCTCCCCCAGGGCGTCGCAGGCGGCGATGATGGCGTCGTAGTTCTCGCGCATCGCCTTGGTCGAGAAGTTGGTGTGGGCGCCCGCGCCGTTCCAGTCGCCGGCGACCGGCTTGGGGTCGAGGGTCGCCGCCACGTCGAACTCCTCACCGATGCGGTAGAGCAGCCACCGCGAGAGCCACAGCTGGTCGGAGACCGCCAGCGGCGACAGCGGCCCGACCTGGAACTCCCACTGGCCGATCATCACCTCGGCGTTGATGCCGGAGATGGAGAGCCCGGCCTCGAGGCACACCTCGAGGTGGGCCTCGACCACGTCACGGCCGTAGATCTCGTCCGAGCCGACGCCGCAGTAGTAGCCGCCCTGGGGGGCCGGGTACCCACCGAGCGGGAAGCCGTACGGGCGGCCGTCCTTGAGGAACGTGTACTCCTGCTCGATGCCGAAGAGGCACTCCTGGTCGGCGAACTTCTCGGCCACCGCCCGCAGCGGCGCCCGGGTGTTGGAGGGGTGCGGCGTCATGTCGATGTCCATCACCTCGCAGAGCACGAGCCTGTCGTCGCCGCCCCGGATCGGGTCGGGCGTGTCGAAGACCGGCTGGAGCACGCAGTCGCTCTGGTCACCGGGAGCCTGGTTGGTGCTCGACCCGTCGAACCCCCAGATGGGCAGGTCGGCGCCGTCGTCGAGGATCTTGGTCTTCGAGCGCAGCTTGGCCGTGGGCTCGGTGCCGTCGATCCAGATGTACTCAGCCTTGTAGGTCACGAATCCCTCGTTTGCTCGTCGTGGCGCGGTCACCCTGACCGCCCGGGGGCAGTGCGGCCCACCCTTCCGACGGGCGATTTCTCGTCCGTTGCCACATTGTGAATGCTGTGTGAACTGGACCGGGTCCATCCGGGGCGGGCTCGCCGGTGGATCATCATGGGTCGGTGCCTCCCCCCGAGCAAACGGCGACCCCGTCCCAGCCCGACCCCGACGACCCCCTCGCGGCGGCCGACGCCGACGCCTCGCCCTCGGCGGACGACCGGGCCGCGGCCCAGCGGACCTACGTGCGGCGAGCGGTCGAGGAGCGCAGCGTGCGGCTGGTGCGGCTGTGGTTCACCGACTGCCTCGGGCAGCTCAAGTCCTTCGCCATCTCGGCGGCGGAGCTCGACGACGCCCTCGAGGAGGGCATGCACTTCGACGGCTCGGCCATCGACGGCTTCAGCCGGGTCCAGGAGAGCGACGTGCTCGCCATCCCCGACCCGAAGACCTTCGCCATGCTCCCCTGGGAGTCCGAGGAGGGGCACTCGGCGCGCATGTTCTGCGACATCGCCTCGCCCGATGGGTCGCCCTTCGCCGGCGACCCGCGCCACGTGCTCAAGCGGAACCTCGACCGCGCCCACGACCTCGGCTACGCGTTCCTGGTCGCGCCGGAGATGGAGTTCTTCTACTTCGAGTCCGGCCGCACCGAGGGCGCACCCGTCCCCCTCGACGACGGCGGCTACTTCGACCTCACGCGGGCGGACGTCTCCTCGGACCTGCGCAAGCGGACCATCACCACCCTCGAGGCGATGGGCATCCCCGTGGAGTACTCGTTCCACGAGGACAGCCCGAGCCAGCACGAGATCGACCTGCGCTACACCGACGCCCTCTCGATGGCGGACAACATCATGACGTTCCGCCTGGTCGTGCGCGAGATCGCCCAGGAGCAGGGCGTGCACGCCACCTTCATGCCCAAGCCGCTGCCCGGCGTGCAGGGCTCGGGCATGCACACCCACCTCTCGCTCTTCGAGGGGTCGACCAACGCCTTCCACGAGCCGGCCGACCCCTACCGGCTGTCGAAGGTCGGCCGGGCGTTCATCGCCGGCCTCCTCCGTCACGCCCCCGAGATCACCGCCATCACCAACCAGCTCGTCAACTCCTACAAGCGGCTGGTCGAGGGCACCGAGGCGCCCGCCCACGTGAGCTGGGCCCGCAACAACCGGTCGGCGCTCGTCCGGGTGCCCATCGCCAAGACCGGCAAGGAGGAGTCGGTGCGCATCGAGTACCGGGCCCCGGATCCGGCCTGCAACCCGTACCTGGCCTTCTCGGTGATCCTGGCGGCGGGGCTCCGGGGCATCGAGGAGGGCTACGAGCTGCCCCCCGAGGCGACCGCCAACATCTTCGACCTGAGCGAGGCCGAGCGCCGTCGGCAGGGCCTCACGCCGCTGCCGCAGTCGCTGGCCGAGGCCCTCCACGCCATGGAGGGGTCGGACCTCGTCCGCGAGGCGCTGGGTGAGCACATGTTCGAATGGTTCCTGCGCAACAAGCGGTCGGAGTGGACCGACTACCGGTCGAGGATCACCCCCTTCGAGCTCGACCGCTACCTCGCCGCCTGGTGAGCGGAGCCGACCACCCGCGTTCTGGACGAGACTGCTGCCCTCGATGGAAGCCCTGCTGCTGCACCCCGCCCCGCCGCCACCGGAGCTGGCCCAGGCGATCGACCTGGCCGGCCTGCCGTGGAAGGCCGTCGCCGACGAGCACGAGGCCCGTCGCCAGCAGCCCGACACCGGCTGGGGCGCCGGCATCGTGGTGGTCGACCTCGACCCGGACTCGGCGTTCAGCTTCTGCCGCGCCATCCGCAAGCTCGACAACCCGGTCCAGCCGGTCCTGCTCATGGTCAGCGGAGGGCGCCTGACCGAGCTCGAGCACCGCGACGACCTGTTCGAGGACTTCTGCCTGTGGCCCTTCCAGCCGAGGGAGCTCGAAGTCCGGTTGCGGCGGCTCATCGGCGGCGCCGGAGGGCACAGCCACCCCGACCTGGTGGAGTACGGGCCGCTCGTGCTGAACCTCGAGAACTACCAGGCCCTGCTCGACGGCCAGGCCCTCGACCTCACCTACATGGAGTACGAGCTGCTCAAGTTCCTGGCCCAGTCGCCGGGCCGGGTCTTCACGCGCGAGACGCTCCTCAGCCGGGTGTGGGGCTACGAGTACTACGGCGGGGCCCGCACCGTCGACGTCCACATCCGTCGGTTGCGCGCCAAGCTGGGCGAGGAGCACGCCGGGCTCATCTCGACCGTCCGGTCGGTCGGCTACCGCTTCGGTCAGTCCCGCTGGGATCGCTGAGCACCGGGACCGCCGAGGCCGAATCGCCGTCCGGTTCGCAGCCGACCCCTCCCGGCCGAGTACGATCCCGTCCTTGCCCATACCGAGCTGCTGACCGCAGCCCCGCCGCCCACTTGGGAGGGACAACTCGTGAGCACCACCAGACGGAGCATCGCTGCTCTCTTCGCCGTGACGATGCTTTTCGTCGCCGGCGCCTGCAGCAGCGGCAGCAGCAAGGCCAAGACCTCGAGCGACACCAGCTCGTCGTCGTCGGCGTCGAGCAACACCGGCAGCTCGAGCGACACCAGCGCGAGCTCCGACACCGGCTCGTCCAGCGACACCTTCTCGAGCGACACCGGCTCCTTCAGCGATTCGGGTTCCTCGTCGTCGTCGTCGGGCAGCAGCGACACCGCCGCCTTCTGCCAGGCCGTCGACAAGATCAAGCAGGCGACCAAGGACATCAACGCCGCCAACGCGTCGGGTGACGACACCCAGTACAAGGCCGCCATCGACGAGGGCGCCACGGCGTTCGAGGATCTGGCCGACGCCGCCCCGTCGAGCCAGCAGAGCGACGCCCAGTTCATCGCCCAGGCCTGGGTCGACTTCAACCAGGTCGTGCAGAGCACCAGCGCCGGCGACTCCGCCCGCGAGACCGCCCGCCAGAAGTTCGCCTCGGCGAACGACGGCTCGGAGGTCACCAACGTCGACGCCTACATCAACCGCACCTGCTAGTCACAGGGCGGCGTCCCGGCCTCGCCCGACGGGCGGGTCCGACGCCGTGAGGTCGTGACCGGAGCCCGGCTCGCAGGAGCCGGGCTCCGTCGCGTCCGGGGTCGATCAGACGTTCAGGTCGATGAGCTCGCTGCCCTCGTGGGACTTGTCGACGTCGTACCGCAGGAACGAGCCGAGGATGGCGGCGGCGATGGCGCCGCTGACCAGGACGGCCACGGGGATCACGGCCACGAGCACGAGGATGATGACGACAGCGCCTCCCATGTGCCCCATCATGTCCGGCGCGGCCGCCGCGCACCAGCCTCGGCCGTGCCGGCGGGCCAGTCGACGGGGCACCCCCGGGCGAGCCACGACGCCGCGGCGACGGCGCCGAGGACCGCGTCGGACCCGCGGACCGGTGGACCGTCGTCGGCCACGATGCGCACCGCCACCGGCGGCATGTCGGCGGCGCGGAGGATGCCGAAGGAGCGGATGGTGAGGTCGTCGACGCGGCCGCCGCTGTCGACCGACAGGCCCTCGGACCCGACCCACCCCAGGGCGAGGTGGGCGGCACCGATGCAGTAGGAGCGCAGGACCACGGCATCGAGCACCCGACCGGCCCGGACCTCGATGTCGATCGATCCGTCGGGCCCCACGGTGGCCGACGCGACGCCGCCGGTGGGATCGGTGACCGTCGCCGTCGGGGCGTCGACGCCGAGCGAGCGGGCGGACGACGCCGCCAGGAGCACGGCAGCCTCGACCCACCCGGCGCCGCGCACCTGCGCCGACGTCGGCGGGCCGTCGACCTCGACCTCCTCGACCACCAGTCCCGGCGCCACCGACGCCACCGCGTCGGCGATGCCCGGGGTGCGGACCACCCGCAGCACACCCGAGCCGTCGGCGGCGATCCCGCCTGCCACCGGGGGGCGCTTCGGGCCGAGGCGCACCGCGTCCTCTCGCGAGAGCAGCACCCGCACCGGCCGGCCCAACTCGTCGGCCAGCGCCCGGGCCGCCGCCGGGGCCGGCGAGGTCCGCTTGGACCCGAAGGCGCCGCCGTTGGCGAGCGGGGACGCCGGCTCGCCCCCGGGCCGGCACCACGACGCGTCGGTCTCCAGGTAGGCCGGCTCGACCCAGGGGGTGCGCAGGGCGAGGTCCCAGTCGCCCGCAGGCAGGTCGAGGGGGTGGCCGACCGGTCCGGTCGTGCGGCGTCCCTGGACCTTGCCGGCCCGCCGCCTCGCCTCGGTCAGCGTCTCGCCGACCGCCCAGCCCCCCGACCCGTCGGGGACGGCGATGAGCGCGTCGCCGGGGGCGGTGTCGTCAGCGAACCCGGCGCGACCCAGCGCGACGTGGGCGCCGACCTGCTGGGCCGCGCCGCCCTCGATGGCGGCCCGCTGCTCGGCTGCGCCCCGGTCACGCCCGTCCCAGGGGCCGATGCCGCCCGCCTCGGTGAAGCGGTCGACCGCCTCGACGATGGTCTGCCAGCCGGTGCACCGGCACAGGTGGGCGGCCAGGGCGCGGTCGACCCGGTCGGGAGGAGGTGCCGCTCCCTGCCCGCACAGGGCGTCGAGGCGGACGACGATGCCCGGCGTGCAGAACCCGCACTGGCTCGCCCCCGTGGCGCAGAAGGCGTCGGCCCAGCGGTCGGCCCGGTCGAGCCCGTCGACGGTGGTGATCCGCCGACCGGCCACACGGCGGGCGGGCGTGACGCAGGCGACCCGGGCCGCGCCGTCGACCAGCACCGTGCAGCAGCCGCACTGGCCCTGCGGGCTGCAGCCGTCCTTCGGGCCGTGGCGCCCCAACCGGTCGCGCAGGACCTCGAGCAGCGAGACGCCGTCCTCGACCTCGACCTCGACGGCCTCGCCGTCGACCTCCAGCTCCACGTCAGCGGGCGGCGTGGGCGAGGACGACGGTCACGGGGCGGAGGATAGGTTCGTCCCGATGGCCGACCTCCCCGACCACCCGCTGTCCCGACGGTCGCTGCTCGCCGGCGGCCTCGCCATCGGGGCCACCGGTCTGCTGACGGCGTGCGGCGGGTCGAGCAGGTCCTCCGGCTCGGCCGCCTCCGACCCGGGCGCAGCCAGCCAGGCCGGCACCAACCTGATCGCCTTCTTCCAGCAGCAGGGCGGGGTGGTGCGCACCGCCGCGCCGCAGCGGCTGGTCTTCGGGGTCGGCACCGCCGACGGCGCGCTCGTCAAGCAGGGCCCGGCCGAGCTGACCTTCACCGTCCGCACCACCGACGGCTCCCCGGTCGGTGAGCCGATCGTCGCCCAGCTCCACCAGCAGGGCCTCCCCCGCGGGTACTACCCGGTCACGGTCGACATCCCGAGCGCCGGCAACTACCAGGTGACCACCACGCTCTCGGGCAAGCCGGCCAGCGCCGCCTTCCGGGTCGACGATCCCTCGCAGGTCCCCTTCCCCCAGGTCGGCCAGAAGCTGCCCGACGTCCAGACGCCGACCACCGCCGACCACCGGGGCGTCGACCCGATCTGCACCGCGCAGCCGCAGTGCCCGCTGCACGGCACCTCGCTGGCCGACGTGCTGGCCGCACCGCAGAAGCCGATCGCCCTGCTGGTGGCGACGCCGGCGTTCTGCCAGGTGGCGATCTGCGGGCCGGTGCTCGACGTGCTCCTGAGCCAGCAGGCGGCGTACGGCCAGAAGGTCGAGATGATCCACGTCGAGGTGTACAAGAGCGGCCAGCAGGCGGCCGAGAACCTGGCGAGCGCCCAGCTCGCACCGGCGGTCGAGGCCCTCCAGCTGCCCTTCGAGCCCTGCCTCTTCCTGACCTCGCCTGACGGCACGGTGGTCGAGCGGCTGGACAACATCTTCGACGAGCGCGAGCTTGGCGAGGCGCTGGCCCGGCTCACCGCCTGATCCGCGCCGTCGACGGGCCTCCGGCCCACCACCTGGATCCATGATGCACGAACCGAAGGTGCTCCCCGGCCGTCTGCCGGTCATCGAGGCTGCCCATCCGATCGCGCTCGCCACCGCCATGGCGCGCGAGCGCGGCGCCACCCTGCTCATCGGCCCGTCGGCCACCGAGCAGGCGGCGCGGGAGCTGCGGCGCCGGGCCGGGACCTCCTCGGTCGACGTCGGGGCGGTGCGGGCGGCCGCCGCCGAGCTGCTCGACGTGCGGCGCATCCTCGCCAAGACCGAGCGTCGCCTGGCCGAGACGCCGGCCGAGGTGCGGACGCCGGTCCGCGACGCTCCGAGCCACCGGTCGACGGCGGTCACCGCGGCGGTCGTGCTGGTGGCGGTCGTGGTCCTGCTGGCGGCGGCGGCCAGCACCCTCGGGGCGCACCCGCTCGTCTGGCTCGTGCCGGCGCTCGCCGCCCTGCTCGCCACCCTCGTCGTGCTGTCCGGACGGCGTCACCGCCGGCCGAGCCCGGCACCCACGGTCGCGCCCCCGAGCTCGGCGGCGGCCCACCGGTCGGCGACCGCCATCGCCGCCACGGTGGCCCGGTCCCACGAGGCCCGCTGGATCGAGGTCTGGGAGGAGCTCGACCGAACGGCCCCCGACCCGGCTCAGGTCGACAACGCCCTGGCCGAGCTCGACGCGGACGACGCCATCGACCTGCGCGACCCGCCACAGCCGCTGGTCGTGGCGACCCCGTGCTTCGGCACCACCACCGAACGGGCCCGGGAGATCTGCGACCTGCTGGCCGGGCTCGACCCCCGCCTCCTCCTGGCCGTGGTGGTCGAGGACGCGTCGGTGCTGCCGACGTCGGCGAACGGGCACCCCGGGTCGAGCGCGCCGCACCCCGTCGACGAGCGCTGAGGCGTCGAGGGACGCAAGCGGCCGGCGGGCCCGCCGGCCCGGCGGCTAGGCGTTGATCAGGAGAAGCTCTGGCCGCAACCGCAGGTGCGCTGGGCGTTGGGGTTGTCGATGGAGAACCCCGCTCCCTGCAACCCGTCCTTGAAGTCGAGCGTGGCCCCGTCGAGCAGCTGGGCGCTCGAGGGGTCGACCACGATCTTCACCCCCGAGTAGTCGGCGGTGAGGTCGTCGGTGGCCACGTCGCTGTCGAAGAACATCTCGTAGCTGAAGCCGGAGCACCCGCCGGGACGCACGGCCACACGCAGCGCGAGGGCCTGGTGGTCGTCCTCGGCCTCGATGAGCTCCTTGACCTTGCCAGCGGCGTTGTCGGTGAGGGTGATCATGGTCCTCCTGCCTTGTGCGTCGGGTTCCGAGGCTACCCGCGGCCGGCGCCGACCGGCGCCCCCGCCTCGTCGGGATCGATCCGGATGTCGACCTGGCACGGGTCGCGTTCGGCCAGGGCCCGGAACTCCTCGACCCGGGCGCCGCCGATCGAGTCGGCCAACCCCTCGACCATCCCGCGGTGCAAGCTGCAGATCATCCCGGGGTGGCGCTCGGCCAGCTCGCGGAACGGGCAGTGGGTGAAGGCCATGGTGGCCCGCTCGCCCTCGTCGACCAGCGCCGGGTCGAAGCCGAGCTCCACCATGCGCAGGGTGATGGCGTCGAGGCAGTCGAGGCCGGCCAGCTCGGCGCCGTCCTCCTCGCCCTGGGCCCGGCCGGCCGCCACCGCCTCGTCGGGACCGGCCCCGGTGGCCGCCGCCACGTGCAGGAGCATGCGAGCGAGGGTGGGGAACGACGGCGGTTCGAGGCCGAGCGACGGGGCGTCGGGCGCCAGCGAGTAGAGGTGCTGCGGACGGCCGACCGACCCGTCGGCGTCGGTCTCCACCGCCAGCAGGCCCACCTCCCGCATGCGCTCCAGGTGGGGGCGCACCGTGTTCGGGTGCAGGTCGAGGGTGACGGCGATGTCAGAGGTCGAGCGGGGTGCCGCCGACCGCGCCAGCTCGAGGTACACCGCGTAGCGGGTGTTGTCGCCGAGGGCCTTCAGGATGGCCAGCCGCTCCGGACCGTGGTCGGACTCGGGGCGGCGCACCATCGGGATCGAGATTACACGGGCAGTCCCGGTAAAATCGCTGCCATGGCCGATGGGGCGACACCACCGGGACCGGAGGAGGTCCGCAACCTGCTGCGAGGCGTGGTCGATCCCGAGCTCGGCAGCGACATCGTCGACCTCGGGATGGTCGGCGGCGTGGCCGTCGACGGCGGGACGGTGACCGTCACCGTGGCCCTCACCACCTCCGGTTGCCCGCTGCGCGCCCAGATCCAGCGCGACATCCGCACCCGGGTCGGCTCGGTCCCCGGCGTCGAGCGGGTCCAGCTCGAGTGGACCGAGATGGACCAGGAGCAGAAGGCCTCGGCCATGGCCAAGGCCCGGTTCAACATCAGCCAACGGCAGGTGGAGACCTCGGTCCCGCTCAACGCCCGGGTCGTCCTCGTCGCCTCGGGGAAGGGCGGGGTCGGCAAGTCGTCGGTCACCGTCAACCTGGCCGCCGCGCTGGCGGCCAAGGGCCTGACCGTCGGCGTGCTCGACGCCGACGTGTGGGGCTTCTCGGTCCCCCGGATGCTCGGGGTCGGCGGTCGCCTCGGCGGCACCGAGCGCGACGGGCGGAAGCTGATGGTCCCCCACGAGCGGGTGGTCGGCGACGGGGTGCTCCGGGTCGTCTCCATGGGCTTCCTGGTCGAGGACGAGCAGACCGCGCTCATGTGGCGGGGGCTGATGCTCAACCGCGGGGTGCAGCACTTCCTGCAGGACGTCGACTGGGGCGACGACCTCGACTACCTGTTCATCGACATGCCGCCGGGCACCGGCGACGTGCAGATGGGGGTGGCCAAGCTTCTCCCGCGCTCCGAGGTGGTGGTGGTCACCACCCCGGCCGAGGCCGCCCAGAAGGTCGCCTACCGGGTGGTCAACATGGCCCGCAAGAGCTACCTGCGGGTGGCCGGCGTGGTCGAGAACATGAGCGCCTTCACCTGCGACCACGGCCAGTCGTACGCCCTCTTCGGATCGGGCGGGGGCCAGGCGCTGGCGACCGAGGCCGGCGCACCGCTGCTCGGCCAGGTGCCCCTCGAGCCGGGCGTGGCGGCCGGCGGCGACACCGGTGCTCCGATCGCCCTCGGCGAGGGCCCGGCGGCCGAGGCCTTCCGCGCCATCGCCGACCGGGTGCTCGACGAAGCGGTGCCCCTGCCGGAGCTGGCCGGGTGCAGCGCCCGCATGCTCGATGCCGCGGCCGCCGCCCTCGACGAGCTCGACGCCGCCACCCCCTGACCCGGCGGGCGGGCCGGCGGCGCCGCCACCCGCTTCGTGGGGCGGAACCGTCCCCGTTCCTCCCACCCGGGAGGGGCGCAGCCCTGGCGGCCGGGATCAGCGCAGCTTGAGGCCGAGCAGCTGGGGCGGCGGGGTGCCGGTCACGGTGCGGGTGTCGACCACGGGGCGCCTCGACACGCCCGGCACCGGCGGGGGGACCTCGCACACCTCGGGTTCGCCGCGGCTGTCGCTGCGGGCGCCGCGCAGGATCAGGCGACAGCCGAACTCGGTCTCGATCGACAGCGACTCGGCCAGCTCGTCGACGGCGTCGAGCACCACCGAGTCGTCGCCGGGGTACATGCGCCGCAGGTAGTCGGGGGCGAAGACCTCGACGCCGGAGACCACGCCGACCGCCTCCTGGTCGGGGCCGGGCCAGAAGTCCTCGTACAGGAACGGTGCGGTCGACTCGCAGCAACCGGTGCCGATGGTGACGGTGAGGGTGCCCGACCGTGCCGCCCGGGCCCGCTCGATCACCCGCTCGGCCGCTTCGGTGGCGTCGACGCGCATGGGTCCAGGCTACGACGGATGGGCGGCGAACCGGCCGCCGGGCCGGGGTCGGGACCCCGGCCCGGACGACCAGCTGGGGGGGACTAGATGTTGGGGCTCAGGGCGGCGTAGTGCATGTAGTTGTCGCGGCTGCCACCGGGGTTCACGTGCACGTGCTTGACCTGCTGGTAGGCCCGGAAGCCCTGGGTGCCGAGCTCACGACCGATGCCCGACTGCTTGTAGCCGCCGAAGGGCCGCTTGGGGTCGATCAGGTGGTAGTCGTTGATCCACACGGTGCCGGTGCGCATGCCGCTCGCCACCTTGCGGGCCCGCTCGATGTTCGTCGACTGCACGCCGCCGGCCAGGCCGTAGATGGAGTCGTTGGCGATGGCCACCGCCTCCTCGTCGGAGTCGAAGGGGATCACCGACAGCACCGGGCCGAAGATCTCCTCCTGGGCGATCTTGGCCGAGTTCGGGACGTCGGCGAAGATCGTCGGCTCGAAGAAGGCGTCGCGGTCGAGCCCGTCGGGCAGGCCCGCCGGCTTGCCGCCGCCGGTGATGGGCTCGCCCACCTCGTCGCGGCCGAGGGCGACGTAGCGCTCGACGGTCTCGACCTGGCTGTGGGACACCAGCGGCCCGAGGTCGGTGCCGTAGTCGAGCGGGTTGCCGAGCACGATCTTGCCGGCCCGGTCGGCGAGCAGGCCGACGAAGTCGTCGTAGATGCTGCGGTGCACCAGGGCTCGGGTGCCGGACTCGCACACCTGGCCGCCGTGCAGGAAGGTGCCGAACAGCACGGCGGCGGCGGCCAGGTCGAGGTCGGCGTCGTCGAGCACGATGTTGGCCGACTTGCCGCCGAGCTCGAGGGTCACGGCCTTCACCGTGCCCGAGGCGAGCTGCATGATGCGGCGACCGACCTCGGTCGAGCCGGTGAAGGCGGTCTTGTCGACCATCGGGTTGGAGGCCAGCTCCTCGCCGACGGTGCCGCCGGGGCCGGCGATGACGTTGACGACGCCCGGCGGGATGTCGGCCTCCTGGAACAGCTCGCCCAGCATCAGGGCGGTGACCGAGGTGAACGACGCCGGCTTGATCACCGAGCAGTTGCCGGCGGCGAGCGACGGGCCGATCTTCCACGACGCCATGATCAGCGGGAAGTTCCACGGGATGACCCCGGTGGTGACGCCGTAGGGCTCGTACTCGAGGAAGTTGCTCGACGGCGGGAACGGGGTGCCCTCGAGCTCGACCTCGGTGGCCTCGTTCTCGGCCAGGCCGGCGAACCACTGCAGGGCGCCCTGGGCGCCGGGGACGTCGGCGAACATCGCCTTCTTGATGGTGCCGCCGCCGTCGCGGGCCTCCATCTCGGCGAACTTCTCGGAGCGCTCACCCAGCAGCTCGGCGACCCGGTTGAGCTTGGCGGCCCGCTCCTTGCCGCTCATCTTCGGCCAGGGGCCCTCGTCGAAGGCCTTGCGGGCGGCCTCGATGGCCCGGACGGCGTCGTCCTTGCCGGCCTTGGCCACGTCGCCGATCTTGGCGCCGGTGGCGGGGTCGTGGGTCTCGAAGGTGTCGCCGCTGGCGGCGTCGACGTACTCGCCGTCGATGAAGAGCTGGAAGTCGGCCATGGCCAGAGCCCCTTGTGGGTCGCGTCTCGGTTCGGACGGGCGCAGGCGGCCGATCGCTGCCGGTGCCCGATGGTCGGACGCTACCCCTCGACGGCCCGCCAGGCCCGAGCGACGTCGTCGGGGTCGTCCCCGGTGGCCAGGCCGTCGTCGCCGAGCTTGCGCAGGTGGGCCCACACCGAGCGGGCGGCCACGGGGTGCAGCACCTCGGGCACGTCGGCGTAGATGCCCGGCACCAGCTCCTCGGCGGTGGCCGGGCCGAGGCGGCGGAGGGCCTCGAGCACCTCGGCCTCCCGCTCGAGGCGGTGGGTGAGGTAGTCCTCGACCCGGGCGGTGGGGTCGTGGATGAGGTGGCCGTGGCCGGGAGCGATGGCGGCCAGGTCGATCGCCTGCAGCCGGCGCAGCGAGTCGAGGTAGGCGCCCATGTCGCCGTCGGGCGGGCTGATGACCACCGTCGACCCGTCCATGATGTGGTCGCCGGAGAACAGCAGCCGCTCGGTGGCCAGGTAGTAGCAGAGGTGGTTGGAGGCGTGGCCGGGGGTGTGCAGGGCGGTGAGCTGGGCGCCCCACTCGCCCACGTGGTCGCCGTCGGCCAGCCGGCGGTCGACCTCGAGGCCGTCGCGGCTGTCGAAGGCCAGGACCTCGGCGCCGGTGCGGGCCTTGAGCCCGGCGACGCCCGGCGAGTGGTCGATGTGGGTGTGGGTGGCGACGATCCAGCGGATGGCGTCGCCGCCGGCCTCGGCGACGGCGTCGAGGTGGCCCTCGTCGTCGGGCCCGGGGTCGATGACCACCACCTCGTCGCTGCCGACCAGGTAGGTGTTGGTGCCGGGTCCGCTCATCATGCCGGGGTTGGGGGCCAGCAGGCGGCGGACGACCGGCGTGAGCCGGACGGCGACGTCGGGGGTGAGCGGCGGGCGGTCGAGGGGACCGGCGGGGGTCGACTCGGTGCCGGTCATCGGCCGCCGGCCTCGTCGCTCGCCGCGGCCGCGTCGCCCGACCGGCCGGCGGCCGACCGGCCGGAGGGGGTGGGCCACTCGGCGAAGGGCTCGCCGCCGGTGTAGCCGTCGCCGTACTCGGGGTCGCCGGGGAGCACGATGCGGAAGCCTCCGTCGTCGCGGATGATGCGGGGCAGGATCGCCGGGACGTCGACGATCTCGGTCGCCGCGGCCAGGGCCTCGGCGGCGGAGTCGAACCGGGCGATGGCCCGCAGGCTGGCGATGGTCGGCGGGAGCATCTCGTAGGTGCCCGCCCGGTGCTGGTCGAGCGCCTCCCGGGGGCTGATCCAGAGGTTGGCGATGACCTCGCGGTCGTCGTGCAGCGGGGTCTGGGCCACGGGGGCGGCGGCCACGAAGAAGCGGGTGTCGTAGCGGCGGGGCGCCCCCTCGGGCGTGATCCAGTGGCCGAAGTAGTGGATGCCGTCGACCGCCAGGCTCAGACCCTCCTCGGCGCAGACCTCGACGAGGCGGCGTCGGCCCTGGTCGACGTCTGCCCGGTGGGTGACGAACCGCTCGATGACCGTCGGGTCCGTCGAGCCGCAGCTCGTCGCCGTCGCGGTCGTAGGCGAGCAGGACCCCGGCCTCCTCGAAGGACTCGCGGATGGCGGCGACCCAGAAGGCGAGGCCGCCCCGGTCGACCCCGAGCCGGCGCGACGCCTCCTCGTCGGTGCGGCCCTGGCAGAGCGGTCCGAGGTCGCCGTCGCGGTCCTCGGGGTCGACCGCGCCGCCGGGGAAGACGTAGGCGCCGCCGACGAAGTCCGAGTTGAGGTTCCGCCGGAGCATGAACACCTCGAGGCCCGGCCCGTCGCCGTCACCGACGGGACCGGACGGGCGATCCCGCAGCAGCAGCACCGTCGCCGCCTCGCGCAGCTCGACCTCGGCCACTCCGATCGCCTCAGTACCGGCCCGGCGGCAGCTCGGACGGACCCGGTCGGTCGTCGGGGACCGCGCCGTCGGCGGGATCCCGGTCGCCCGAGCGCTCGACGTCGACCACCCGGCTCTCGACCCAGATCCGCCGACGGCCCGCGAACCGGCCGCGGTCGCCGAGCCATCCGACCCCCATGCGGCGCTCGAACCGGCGCCGGGCGAGGCCGCGGATGCCGGCACGCACCGGCGGGACCAGCAGCAGGAAGCCGAGGCCGTCGCTGATGAAGCCCGGGACGGTGATGAGGATGCCGGCCACCAGGATCAGGAAGCCGTCGACCAGCTCCTTGCCAGGGGGCTCGTTGCGGCGCAGGTGGGCGTCGATGCGGCGCATCACGCCGAGGCCCTCGCGCTTGACCAGCCAGACCCCGATCAGGGTGCCGAGGATCAGCAGGCCGATGGTGTCGAGGGCGCCGATGGCGTGCCCGACCTGGATGATCACGTACAGCTCGGCGATGACGAGCACCAGCGCGGCGACCAGGAACATCGCCGGTCACCCTACGGGCGCGCCGGTCCGCCCGCCTCGCCCCCGCCGGCTCCCCGCTTCTCGGGACGCGGAGCGCGTGGACACCCGACCCTTGTCCCGAGAAACCTGGGGGTGGGGGCGGCCGGGGGCTCGGTCGGGCCGTCGGCGCGCGATCAGTCGGCGAGGCGGCGGCGGAGGCGGTCGAGCCGGGCGTCCCAGGCCGAGCCGACGTCGGCCATCCACGCCATGGCGTCGGTGAGCGGGGCGGGGGTGATCCGGTAGCGGCGCTCGCGGCCGCGGCGCTCGGCGGTCACCAGGCCGGCGTCGGCCAGCTGCTGGAGGTGCTTGACCAGGGCCTGGCGGCTCACCGGCATGGCCGCCGCCAGCTCGGTGGCGGTGCGCGAGTCGGCCCGGGCGACCGCCTGCAGGACGGCGCGCCGGGTCGGGTCGGCCAGGGCGGCGAACACCGCGTCGGGCGCCGTCGAGGTCACGCGGCCGCGGCGGCGACCGGCGCGACGCCGGTCCGGGCGCCGAGGCGCACCGCCACCCGGTCGAGCACCCGGTCGAGGCGCTCGTCCCAGCGGTCGCCGAGGTCGGCGGCGGCGAGCACGCAGGCGGTGGCGCCGCCCGTGACCGCGGTCTCGGTCACCGTGACCCGGGCGCCGCCCGCTCCGTCGCCCTCGACCCGGACCTCGACGGCGGAGCAGTCGGCCGGTGCGTCCTCGTCCCACCACACCCAGCCGATCGACCGACCGGGGGCGACGTGGGCGACCACCATCCGGCGGGCGGTGCCGTCGTCGTCGGCGAAGCGGCCCGCGCCACCGGGAACCAGCTCGAGGTCGACCGATCCGCCCAGCCACCCGGCGAGCTCGACCGGATCGCTGATCGCCCGCCAGGCGGCCTCGGGCCCGGCGTCGAGGACGGTGGTGCGGGTGACGGACAGCGGCTCCATGCCGCCACGTTATCGCAACCGCGTGGTTGCGGGTTTCGCCGGCCGACCGGTAGCTTGACGCAACCATCCAGTTGCACGTGCCGGGACGACGCCCGGCGGAGAGCGAGGCCGACGTGCTCATCCCCACCGTCATCGAGCAGCATCCCCGCGGCGAGCGGGCGTTCGACATCTGGTCGCGGTTGCTGGCCGAGCGGATCGTGTTCTTCGGCACGCCGCTCGACGACCAGGTCGCCAACCTGCTGATCGCCCAGCTGCTGCACCTCGAGGCGGACGAGCCGGGCAAGGACATCCGCCTGTACATCAACTCGCCGGGCGGCGACATGACCGCCCTCTTCGCCGTCTACGACACCATGAAGGTGCTTCGCTGCGAGGTCTCGACGGTGTGCATCGGCCAAGCGGCCTCGGCGGCCGCGGTCATCCTGGCGGGCGGCACGCCGGGCAAGCGCTTCGCCCTGCCCAACGCCCGTGTCCTCATCCACCAGCCCCACGGCGGGGCGCAGGGGCAGTCGACCGACCTCGAGCTGGCGGTCAAGGAGATGGTGCTGCTCCGCGGCCGGATGGTCGACAGCCTGAGCGCCGACACCGGCCAGAGCCGGGACCGGATCGTGGCCGACATCGACCGCGACTACATCCTCCGCGGCGAGGACGCCGTCGCCTACGGGCTGGTCGACGAGATCATCGACCGCCCCGTCCCGATCCCGGTGCCCGACGCGTCGGCGCGCTGACCGCGCCCCGGCTCAGTTGGCCCAGATGGCCTTCCGCTCGTTCTCGTTCAGCCCGCCCCAGATGCCGTGCGGCTCGCGGATCTGCAGCGCGTAGTCGAGACAGGGCTGGCGGACCGGGCAGGTGCGGCAGATGTCCTTGGCCCGCGTCTCGCGCTCGAGCTTCTCGTCCTTGCGCTCGAAGGTGTTCGGCGGGAAGAAGACGGTCGCCTGCGGTCCACGGCAGGCCCCTTTGATCTGCCACGCTGCGTCGTCATGAAGTGCGCTCACGTCGTGCGTGCCCCCTTTCGCCGCGGACCCTACAACTGGCCATTTCCCTGAGACAAGGGTCACTTTCGCGAGCAGATCGGCGTCAGTCGCGAGCATTTCCCCTGCTCAGGGGCCATGCGCGATCGCCGGGTCAGGAACGCGCGCGCAGCGTGACGCTGACCGGCGTCGACACCGCCGGCGGGCGGGCGGCCGAGGTCAGGTGGCCGAGCGCCGCCGCTCTCGGTGGTCGCGGGCGCCGCCCTCCTCGGGCTCGACCTCGAGCAGCAGGCCCTCGATGCCGACCACGGTGATCCTCGCACCGGCCCGGATCGGGGTGGCCCGGTTGGTGCGCGCCCGCCAGAGCGCGTCGCGCACGCGCACCACGCCGTCGGGCGAGACGTCGGCGACCGCCTCGCCGCCCTCGCCCACCATCCAGTCCCGGCCGATGGTGGGGGTCGAGAACCGGGTGCGGACCATGGCGGGCATGCCGCCGACCATGGCCAGGGTCATGCCCACGATCCCGACGAGCAGGGTGATCCAGGACTGCTGCAGGCCGTCGTAGAGGACGAAGGAGCCGACGATGAAGCAGATCGTGGCGATGCCGGTCCAGACCCGGGGCACGCCGGTCTGCACGTCGATGGCGTAGGCGACCATGGCGACGACGAGCAGCGCGATGGCCCACGGCCGCGTCGGCAGTACGGCCAGGCCGTAGCAGCCGAGGCCGAAGAACCCGGCGCCGACCAGCCCCGCCACCCCCACGCCGGCGGTGAACAGCTCGAAGAGGATGAGGGCCATGCCGATGACGAACAGGAGGTAGGCGACCTCGGGGCTCGACACCGTGTGCAGCAGCTGGCTGGTGACCGGCAGGGCGCTGAACACCGGGGTGGTGGTGGGCTCCCGGCTGGTCCGGCCGTTGCGGGTGACGACCTTCGACCCGACCCCGGGGAGGTCGATGATGAGCTGACCGATGACCGGGGCGTCCTTGGCGGCGATGCGGAGGGCCTTCGCGTCCTTGCTGCCGACGGTGCCGTGCTCGAGGCGGTCGGCGGCGTCGACGAAGGCGGGCAGGTACTCGCCATCGGGGGCCACCAGCGGGCCGGTCCGGCCCAGGGTGCTGCCGGGCGAGACGCCGATGCGGAAGGCGGCGCCGGCGAGCTGGGCGCTGCCGCCGAGGGCGGTGGCCCCGCTCGGCCCGATCCAGACCGCCACCGGCACCTTGGAGTCGTGGATGCGGCGGACGAGGTGGGCGAGGCGGGCCTTGGAGACGAGCGAGCCCTTGCTGTTCAGCTGCAGCACCACCGCGATGGGGTTCCGGGCCTCGGCGTCGTCGAGGGACCGCTCGAGGAAGTCGGCCAGCACGGGGTCGAGCCGACCGCTGATCTTGACCACGCTGACCTCGTTCCGCGGCCCGGCCGACGCGACGGTCGGCGTGGCTGACGCGACGGTGGGCGTGGCCGACGGGACGGCGGTCCGGAGGGGTCCGGCCGGGGTCGACGACGCCGGTGCGGCCGAGGCGAGCAGCCCGACCGCCGCCCCGAGAGCGACCGTCAGGAGCCCGACGGTCGATAGTCTGCGCACGAGTCCCTCCCGGGAGCCGTCGTTCAAAGGCCGTACGTGGATCCTGCGAAGTTCTTCGCTGCTTCCCGAGTCGTCATCGTTGCTGGCAAGGGCGGTGTCGGCAAAACCACGGTCACCGGAGCGATGGCCTTGGCGGCGGCCCGCGCCGGCCTGTCGACGCTGGTGCTCGAGGTCGAGGGCAAGAGCGGGCTGGCGTCGATGTTCGGCACGGAGCCGATGTCCTACGACGAGGTGGAGCTGACCCCGGCCGACGCGGCGACCGGTCGGGCCCGCATCACCGCCCGGACCCTGACCCCGGACGAGGCGCTGCTCGAGTACTTCCGCGACCACGGCATGTCACGGCTCTCCAAGCGACTGGTCAACAGCGGCGCGCTCGACATGGTGTCCACCGCCATCCCCGGCATCCGCGACATCGTCGTGCTGGCCAAGCTCAAGCAGCTCGAGCAGGCGAAGGCGTCGGACCTGATCGTGCTCGACGCCCCCGCCGCCGGCCACGCCATCAGCTTCCTGCGCTCGCCCAAGGGCCTGGTCGACGCGGTGAAGGTCGGCCCGATCAACGCCCAGTCCCGCGAGGTGCTGACCCTGCTCCACGACGCCACCCGCTGCCAGGTCGTGCTGGTGACCCTGCCCGAGGAGACGCCCGTCAACGAGCTGGTCGAGACCGCCTTCAGCCTGGAGGACGAGGTCGGCGTGGCCCTCGGTCCGGTGGTGGTGAACGGCCTGTACCCGACCATGACCGGCCTCGACGTCGATCCTGCCGACGCCGCCGCTGAGGCCGGCGCCGGCCTCCGGGCCGGCGAGGCCGAGTCGCTGGCCGCAGCCGCCGCCTTCCGTCGCCGCCGGATGGAGCTGCAGCGCGAGCAGGTCGAGCGGCTGGCGGCGAAGCTGCCGCTCCCGCAGCTGCGCCTGCCGTTCCTCTTCGACGCCGAGCTCGGGCCCGACCAGGTCTCGGCGCTGGCCGACGAGCTGACCGCCCAGGTCACCGCCCTCGACGAGGCCGAGTCGGCGTGAGCGACCGCACGTGCCGGGGGGGCGGGTGAGCCCGTCGCCGGTGCCCGTGCACCCGGGCCGGGTCGTCGACGCGGTGTCTGTCCACGCCGATTCCGCCGGCCGGCTCGACGACCTGGTCGAGCGGAGCAAGGTGGTGATCTGCACCGGTTCGGGCGGGGTGGGCAAGACGACGATCGCGGCCGTGGTGGCCATGGAGGCGGCGCCGGCGCGGACGCCGGGCCGTGGTGGTGACCATCGACCCCGCCCGCCGGCTGGCCGACGCCCTCGGGCTCGAGGGCATCGGCAACACCCCCAAGCGGATCGAGGGCGAGTGGCCCGGCGAGCTGTCGGCGGTGATGCTCGACACCAAGTCGACCTTCGACGACCTGGTGACCACCTACGCCGAGGACGACGAGCAGGCCCAGCGCATCCTGGCCAACCGCTTCTACCGCAACATCTCCGGGGCCCTGTCGGGCACCCAGGAGTACATGGCGATGGAGAAGCTGTACGAGCTGCACACCGACGCCGGGTTCGACCTGGTGGTCGTCGACACCCCACCCACCCGCAACGCCCTCGACTTCCTCGACGCCCCGCGCCGGCTGACCCGGTTCCTCGACCACCGCCTCTACCGGGTGCTCATGGCACCGACCCGGGGCGTGATGCGCGCCGTGAACCTGGCCGCCCAGACCTTCATGCGGACGGTGTCGAAGGTGGTGGGCGCCGAGGTGTTCGACGACGCCATCGCCTTCTTCCAGGCCTTCGAGGGCATGGAGGAGGGCTTCAAGCAGCGGGCCGAGAAGGTCATGGCCCTGATGTCGGACCGGGACACCTCCTTCGTGCTGGTGGCCTCGCCCCGCCGCGACACCGTGGCCGAGGCGACCTTCTTCGCCGACAAGCTGGCCGAGTCCGACCTGCCGGTGCGGGCGCTGATCGTGAACCGGATGCACCCCCGGTTCTCCGACGGGCTGGCCGAGGCGACCCGGGCCCGGGCCGAGACGCTGGCGGGCACCGACCTCGGCGCGCTCTACGACAACCTGGCCGACTTCGCTCTGGTCGCCAGCCGGGAGGAGCAGCACCTGGCCGGGCTGGCCGAGCAGGTGGCGCCGGCCCCCGTGGTGCGGGTGCCGTTCCTCGAGTCCGACGTGCACGACCTCGGCGGCATGGACCAGATCGCCCGGCACCTCTTCCCCGGCGTCCGGGAGTAGCCGCACCCGGCCGACGAGCGAACCTGTCGCGGTCGTGCGGGCTCGACGCCGACAACTGCGACGAGTTCAGATGGTGGGGGTCGGTGGCCGGTCCGGTCAGACGGGCCGGGTGCCCTCAGACGGCGTCGCTGGGCTCCTCGGTGAGGGCGGCGACGGCATCGTCGAGGGTCTCGGTGACCGGCACGATGCGATCGAACCCGGTGGTGTGCAGCAGGCGGGTCAGGGTCGGGCGGCTGCAGGCCACCGCCACCTCGCCGCCGGCCTCGCGGGTGCGGCGGATGCCGCCGATCAGCGCCCCCAGGCCGGCCGAGTCCATGAAGGGGACGTTGGACAGGTCGATGAGCAGGCTGGGGACGTTGGCCAGCTCGCCGAGGGCGTCACGGAACTGGGCCACCGTGTAGGCGTCCAGCTCGCCGACGGGGCGGCACAGCGTGTACGCCTCGTCGCGGTTGATCTCGATGTCCAGCACGCGCGGTCCTCCAAGCAGGGTCGGGCGCCAAGCTGCGATGCTAACGCCGACACCCGGTCCGTGGTCCCGGAGGTGTGCGGTGGGTCACACCGGGGCGGGCGGTGGATCTCGGGGTCGGAGGGGGGCGGGACTAGCCTCCGCAGCCGTGTCCGACGTGCTGCTCGCCACCGACGCCGAGTGGATCCTGACCGAGGTCGATGCCGCCCTGGCCGGACCCAACGACGTGCTCCGCCGGGTGCGCACCGGCGCCGAGGTCGTGCCCGCGGCCGCCGAGTGGGAGCCCGATCTGATCGTGCTCGACCTGCAGATCGGCAACATGGGCGGCATGGCCGCCTGCATGGCGCTGCACCACGAGATGCACGCCGGCCGGCTGCCGCACATGCCGGTGCTGATGCTGCTCGACCGCGACGCCGACGTGTTCCTGGCCAAGCGCTCCGAGGCCGAGGGCTGGCTGATCAAGCCGCTCGACGCCTTCCGGCTGCGCAAGGCCGCCCGCGCCCTGCTGGCCGGCGACGCCTACACCGAGCACGCCCCCTCGGCCGACGTGCCTCTGCCCTAGGGGCCGCCAGGCCGCCAGGCCGGCCGGATCGGCTTTCCGGCGGGCGCCGGAGGTCGGGTACCGTGGGTGAGCCACGGGGTGTGGCGCAGCTTGGCAGCGCGCTTCGTTCGGGACGAAGAGGTCGTGGGTTCAAATCCCGCCACCCCGACCAAGGGCGCTCGGCGATCCCAGGGGACGTCGAGCGCCGGCCGCGGTCGTCAGCGCCCAGCTCACCGAGCCCGGGCGATCAGGCACCGAGGGCGAGGCGGCGGACCCGGTGCCACTCGTCGATGACGTGGTCGCGGAGCTGCTCGCCCTCCGGACGGGCGCAGACGACGTGCTCCACGTCCACGGGGTGGTCACCGACGCGCTGGAGACGGACCACGTCGCCATCGGGGTCGAAGTCGGGGATCCACGCCGCCCAGCAGAAGCCCAGCCGCTCGAGCTGCTCGACCGCCCAGGCCCCGTGGCGGTTCCACAGGGGCAGGTCGAGGTAGGTGGCGCCGAGCTCGTCGGGCAAGAGCGCCTCCAGCTGGTCGGAGGTCGCCGCGAGGAGATCGGCGCCGAGGTGCAGCACCCGGAGGTGGGCGGTGCCGGCCCCGGGGTCGACGGTGGACCGCAGCCGGGTGGCGCCCTCGGGCGCGTCGCCCTCGTCGAGCGCCACCACCTGGCGGGGCAGCCGGAGCCGCTCGGCCAGGGTCTCGAACAGGTCGGCGTGGCGCGACCGCACGTGGATGGTCGAGGGGTTCGAGCCGCTGGCGCGGGTGAAGGTGGCCACGAGGGTGCGACGCCCGACGTTGTCGTTGCCCAACCCGGCCATGGTCACCCCGCCCGGCGAGGCCCCGATCAGGAGCCCCACCTCGGCGCCGCCGGCGGCCAGCACCATGCGCTGGCTGGCCGGGTGGTTGGCCACGCACTCGGCCCACACCCCGGGGATGCCGGCCTCCCGGGCCAGCTGGCCCCGCGCCCGGGCCAGCCGCTCGGCCAGGTGGTGACCGCGGAAGCGGGGGTCGACCACCAGCCGGCCGGCCTCGGGCACCCGGTCGCCGGGTCGCTCGAAGAGGAAGGCCGAGTGGCCCACGACCGACCCGTCGGCGAGCACGGCCACCACCGAGCGCATCGACCGGGTGCGCAGCATGTGCTCGATGGCCCGACGGTCGTACATCGCCGGTTCCTTGTAGGTGTAGCCGTAGCAGCGGTACAGGCACCGGACGAGGCCGAAGGCGTCGCCGGCCTCCATCGGCCGGACCTCCAGGCCGGCGGCGGTGGCGTCGTCGGCCGCCGCCACGTCGTCGGGCAGCTGCGCCTCGACCGTCGCGGCGGCCCTGGCGTCGTCGCCGGACCGGTCGACCCGGACCTCGCACTCGGCCACGTTGCCAGCGCGCCCCTGGTTGGCGATGTGCAGCCGGTCGACGAAGCCGAGACCGACCAGCTTCCGCGATCGCAGCGACCGGGCCTCCTTCGGCGCCACCGGCAGCCGCTGGTCGGTGACGGTGAAGCGCAGCACGGTCCCGTCGAAGGTCCCGGCGAGCACCACGTCGACCTCGCCATCGGCCTCCTCGCGGGCCAGGGACTCGACGACCAGCTCCTCGACCACCGCCCGGACCCGGGTGGCTTCGGCCGAGCCGAGACCCACCTGCTGCGCGACCGCACGGGCCGCCGCCCCGGCCGCCGACGGCGGACCGTCGCCGCCGAGCCTGACCTCCAGCACCTGGCCGTCGTCCATGTCGCCCCGTGCCGCCGCTCGGCGGGTCACGGACTCGTGCTCCGGGTGCTGGAGCGTTCACCCTCCCGTCGCCGGCCCGGACCGACGGGCGCGAGGACGGGGTGCTGACCGAACCAGGCGGGGAGCCGACGGACGAGCGTGCGGGGGCCGGTCGCCGTGATCAGCGCGGCGCGCCGTGCGGCCGGGTAGGTGGTGTCGCCGAGCCAGATCCGGGTGAGGGTGCGGACGTGGGCGCTGACGCAGAGGTCGACGTCCCGCCGGGGTTCGACGTCGCAGAGGTCGACCACGCCGGCGTCGACCACGAACCAGTAGGGCTTGCGTCGACCGCCCGGCAGCTCGACGTCGAACTGGACGACGCAGGGATCGCGGTCGAGTCCGCCGGGGTCGAGGAACCGGCGCACGTCCCACAGCAGCTCGTCGGCGTCGAGGTCGTCGTCCGGGTACGAGCTGCGGACCCAGCGCTGGCCCCACTCGCCGAAGGCCTGGACGATCGGGTACAGCTCCCGGCCGGCGTCGGTGAGCCGGTAGTTCACCGAACCGCCGATCTCGATCCGGTCGAGCACCTCGGCGGCCTCGAGCTGCTTGAGGCGCTTCGACAGGGTCGCCGGGGGACAGGCCGGCAGACCGCGCCGCAGCTCCACGAAGCGCGTGCTGCCCGAGAGCAGCTCGCGCACGACGAGGATCGCCCAGCGCTCGCACAGGACGTTCGCCGCCTTCGACACCGGACAGAACGAGCCGAACTCGGACACCGCTCCCGACGGTACTTCGACGGTTCAGCCCTTGTACCGAGAGGTGCAGATGGCGCGCCGGCACCGGTCCGGGGCTGTCGCGCCGGGCGCGGCGAGCGGGTCGCCGGTCGCGTCAGCCGCCGTCGGACCGGAGCGCCAGCGCGGCGAACGCCTCCCGGACGTCCTCGGCCGCACCGGCGCCGGCGCTGGTCGGTTCGACCACGGCGGCGGCGCCCCGGTCCCAGGCGTCCGCGACCGCGGTGAAGTCGGCGCCGGTCAGGGCGGCGGCGGCCTGGAGGGCGGCGCCGCGTGCGACGGGCTCGCCGGCGGGGACGGTCACCGGGCGACCGGTGAGGTCGGCGGCGACCTGGCGGAACGCGGCGCTGCGGGCGCCGCCGCCGGTGAGCACGACCCGGCCCGACGGCCACCGGGGCGCACCCGGGTCGCCGGCCCCGGCGACGCCCGGAGGCGATGCCCACTCGGCCAGGCGGTCGGCGCCGGCCAGCAGGTTGCAGACGACGCCCTCGACCGCAGCGCGGGCCAGCTGCTCGCGGGTGACGTCGGAACGCAGCCCCGAGAGCGTGCCGGTCGCCGCGGGGCGGTTCGGCGTGCGCTCGCCGTCGAGGTGGGGCACCAGCACCAGCCCGCCGGCGCCTGCCGGTGCGGTCAGGGCCAGGTGGTCGAGCCCGTCCCGGTCGACCTGGAGCAGGCGACGGACGGCGTCGGTGACCTTGGTCGCGTTGAGGGTGCAGACGAGCGGCAGGTACCGCCCGGTGGCGTCGGCGAAGCCGGCCACCGCGCCGGTCGGATCGGCCGCCGGCCGATCGCTCGTCGCCATGGCCGTGCCGCTGGTGCCGAGGCCGAGGGCCACGTCGCCGTCGCGCAACCCGAGGCCGAGGGCCGCCGCCATGTTGTCGCCGGTGCCGGGGGCGACCACCGCCCCGGTGGCGCGCCACTCGCCGACGACCTCGTCCGGCGCCGCCACCCGGGGCAGGACGCTCGGCCAGTCCACACCGTCGTCGACCAGGGTCAGCAGGTCGGGGCGGTGCCGCCCCTCGGCCGGCGAGAACCACCCCGTGCCCGACGCATCGCCCCGGTCGGTCGTGCACGCGCCGGTGAGGCGCGCGGTGAGCCAGTCGTGGGGCAGCAGCACCCGGGCCACCCGGCGAAAGACCGTCGGTTCGCACCGGCGCAGCCAGGCCAGCTTGGTGATGGTGAAGCTGGGCACCGGCACGCTGCCGCACGCCTCGGCCCAGGCCGCCGCCCCGCCGTCGAGCGCCCGGACCAGGAGGTCGGCGTCGTCGGCCGATTCGGTGTCGTTCCAGAGCTTGGCCGGGCGCAGCACCTCCCCCGCCCCGTCGAGCACGACCAGGCCGTGCTGCTGACCGGCGACGGCGATGGCGGCCGGCCGGTTCCGGTCGAAGAGGCCGGCGGCGCCGGCGGCCGCCTCGAAGGCGTCCCACCAGGCCGACGGGTGCTGCTCGCTGCGGGGTGGGGTGGTGGCCGGGTGCGGGGCCCGGCCGGAGGCCACCAGCTCGCCGGAGTCGGCGTCGCGCACCTCGACCTTGCACGCCGAGGTCGACGAGTCGACGCCGGCGACCAGGGCCATCAGGGGAGGTCCGGCATCAGCGCACGCCGAGGAGCAGCTCGGTGACGAGTTGGTCGAGGCGCTCGTTGCCGTAGCCCTGGTCGGCCAGCTCGGCCTCGGCCGTCTCGTCGAACGGGGCCGCTCGCACCTCGTCGAGGGTCCCGGTCGACTCGGCCAGGCGATCGGCCTGCGCCAGGCGGAGCGCCTCCTGGATCTCGGGGTCGTCACGCATGCGCTCGGCCTTGTCCTTCAGGATCAGGTAGGTGCGCATGCAGCCGAGCGCGAACTCCCACACCCCCTCGGGGTCCTCGGTGCGGTAGGCGTGGGCGTCGAAGTGGCGCATGCCGTCCCAGCCGGAGTCCTCGAGCAGGCGCACCAGGTAGAAGGCGTCCCGTACGCCCTCGGACCCGAAGCGGAAGTCCTGGTCGAACTTGCCGATCCGCTGGGCGTTGAGGTCGAGGTGGAAGAGCTTCCGCTGCCAGAGGGCCTGGGCCACGCCGTGGGTGACGTTCAGCCCGGACATGGTCTCGTGGGCGAACTCGGGGTTGAGGCCGACCATGTCGGGCCACTGCAGCTCGCCGATGAAGGCCAGGGCGTGGCCGACGGTCGGCAGGAAGATGTCGCCGCGTGGCTCGTTGGGCTTCGGCTCGAGGGCGATGCGCATGCCGTAGCCGCGCTCGCGGATGTGCTCGCAGCAGAGGTCGACCGCCTCCTTGTAGCGGTCGAGGGCCAGCCGGGCGTCCTTGGCGGCGTCGGCCTCGACGCCCTCGCGGCCTCCCCACATGACGTACACGTCGGCCCCCAGCTCGGCGCCGAGGTCGATGGCGTCGAGGGTCTTGCGGACCGCGAACCTCCGCACCCGCGGATCGTTGGCGGTGAACGCACCCTCCTTGAAGATCGGCCGGCTGAACAGGTTGGTGGTCGCCATGGGCACGGTCATGCCGGTCTCGTCGAGCGCGGCCCGGAACCGCTTCAGGATCGCCTCCCGCTCACCGCCGCTCGACCCGAACGGCACCAGGTCGTTGTCGTGGAAGTTCACGCCGTAGGCGCCGAGCTCGGCCAACCGGTGCACGGCCTCGACCGGGTCGAGCGGCGGTCGCACCTCGTGGCCGAACGGGTCGCCGCCGGGGTTGCCGACCGTCCACAGCCCGAAGGTGAAGTGGTGCTCGGTTCGGGGGGTGAAGTCGTCGGTCACGAGCGCCTCCGGGGTCGATGGTCCACCGCCCGACGGGCCCGGTGGCCCGGCGGTGCCGGCCCCGACCTTGCCACCGGAGGAGCCGTGACGCCCGCCGACCGGTCGGTGCCGGGGGGACGGGGGCTCAGTGGCCGCCGAGGTGCTGCTTGACCAGCGCGATGGCGACGCCCAGGACGAGGCACGCCGCGCCGGCCCCGAGGCAGAAGGCCCGTCTGCGACCGGCCCGGTACGGCACCAGCACCCCGGAGGCCCCGAGCAGCAGGGTCAGGGAGAGGATCGCCCCGTCGACGTCCCGGGAGTCGCTGACCACCAGGATCAGGACCGACACCCAGATGGCGGGCACCACCGCACCGATGCCCTCGGCCAGGGGTCCGTGGAACCGGTGGCGGATGGTCGTGCTCATGGCGATGGCCCTGGCGAACCAGTGGGCCAGCACCAGGCCGACGGTCGCCCCCCACACGACGGCGAGGACCGACTCGTTGTGGTCGAAGCCGTGGCCGGCGCCGTCCAGGTCGTAGCGGTTGGGAAGGGCGAAGAGCGTCGCGAGCAGGACGACGGAGGTGTACAGCAGCATCCCCGCCGCCTCCTCGTACATGTGGTGGCGCTCGTCCGTCGGCAGCAAGGTGCGCTTGACGGCCTCGGCGCGGTCGCTCTTCATCATCGTCATCGTCTCAACCGGCCGGCGGTCGGCTCCAGCCGGCTCCACCCATCGGTCGCTCGACCGCCCACCTCAAGGGGTCGCCGCCCACCGGCCGGTCACGGCCCGACCGATGCGCGAGGCCATGGGTCGGTTTCCGCCGCGCGTCCGCGTGCGATGGTGTGACCACGGCGCTCCGGCACCGGGCCGACCGATCACCTCGAGGGTCGTGGTGGCGCCGGCCGCCGAGCGCACCGCTCCCCGCCCAACCACCTCACCGCCCCACCGGACCCGAGCGGGTCGCGCCGAACCCCGAGCGACCGACCAGGAGGACCGAGCGTGCCCGACCCCACCCCGGAGACCGTCGGCTTCGTCGGCGTCGGACAGATCGGCGCCCCGATCGCCGAGCACCTGATCGACTGGCCCGGCGGTCTGGTGGTCGCCGACGCCCGCCCCACCGCCACCGCCCCCTTCGCCGAGCGGGGCGCGACGGCCGTGGCCACGGCGGCCGAGGTGGCGGCCCGAGCCACCGTGGTGTCGGTCATGGTTCGCGACGACCGGCAGGTGGAGGAGGTCGTCGCCGGCGAGGACGGGATCCTGGCGACGGCGCGGCCCGGCTCGATCGTGGCCATCCACTCCACGGTCGAGGCCGCGACCCCGGTCCGGTTGGCGGAGGTCGCCGCCGACCGCGGCGTGGAGCTTGTCGACGCCCCGGTGAGCGGTGGGGTGGGCGGCGCCCGGTCCGGCTCGCTGGCGGTGATGGTCGGCGGCAGCGACGAGGCGGTGGAGCGGTTGCGGGCTCCCTTCGAGCAGTTCGCCACGCTGGTCGTGCGGGTCGGCGGGGTCGGCACGGGGACCCGGGCCAAGCTCGCCCGGAACCTGATCTCCTTCGCCGCCATGGCCGCCGTCGGCGAGGCGGCCCGGCTGGCCGAGGCGGGCGGGGTCGACCTGGTGCGCCTCGGCGAGGTCGTGCGCCACTCCGACCGGGTCATCGGCGGTCCGGGCATGATCATGCTGCGCCCCACCGCCGGCCCGCTGGCCACCGACGACGGCCTGCGCACCGTCTTCGGCCACAGCCTGGAGCTCGGCACCAAGGACCTCCGCCTCGCCATCGGCCTCGGCGACGAGCTCGCCGTCGACACGCCCATCGCCGAGGTGGCCGTCGAGCGGCTGGCCGCCGCCTTCGGCCTCGACGCACCGCCCGCCTGAACCCGACCGGGGGCTTCCCGACCGTCGCCGCCCGCGACGACGGCTACTCGGGCGACGGCAGCGACCGGCGGCGCCACCGGTCGCCGGGTCAGGGGCCCGGCGCGGCGCGCTGGCCCGCGTCGACGACGGCACCGGCGATGGCGTCGGCGTCGGCCAACCCGAGCCGGTCGGCGGTCACCTGCGGCGCGACCACCACCAGCTCGGACACCGCCCGGCTCACGCCGATGTAGAGGAGGTCGTCGGTGCTGTGGTCGGCGTCCACCACCAGGACCACCGAGTCGGCTTCGAGGCCCTTGGCCCGGTGGACGTTCTCGCAGACGACGGCGTCGCCGCCGCGCTGCTCCCACGGCACGTACCCCGCCGTCGACCGGAGCCGGTCCCGGATCCGGCTGGCGCACGTCAGCACCAGCAGCTGCTCGGGCGACCGGCCGTCGTCCAACAGCCGGTCGACCTCGGCGGTCGTCGCCGCCTCGGCGGCCTCGTCCGACCCGGCCGGCACCCAGGCGACGGCGGTCGAGCTGGGTCCGCTGAGCGGCGACGGTGCCCCGCCGAGCCGGCGGCGCAGCAGCCGACCGATCCCGTGGGTGTTGCGGTGGTTGGTGGCCAGCGTGCACACCGTCCAACCATCGCGGGTGGTCGGCATGCGGAAGCCCCGCGGGTAGATCTCCTGGGCGGGATCGGCGAGCAGCAGGATCCGGCTGGGGCCGTCGTCGGACAGGAGCGACTCGAGCAGGCCGAGCCACCCAGGGCTGAAGTCCTGGGACTCGTCGACCACGATCGTGTCGAAGCGCTCGGTCACCTGGTCCCAGTGGCGCATGGCGTTGCCCACCGGCGTGAGGTCCCACCACTCCTGGTCGGCGTCGTCCGGGATGGCGAGCGGCGGCGGGCCGTCGAGCTCGAGCACCAGCCGCAGGAACGGCACCACGTGGAGACCCTCGACGCCGTCGAGCCGCTCGCCCATGTGGTCGGCCAGCGGCTCGTTGTAGCAGGTGAGCAGGACCCGCTCGCCCCGGTGGAGCGCGGCGTTGCGGGCCCAGGTCATGGCCAGGCGGGTCTTGCCGGTGCCGCACGCCCCGGTGACGAGGACCCGACGGTTCTCGTCGAGGGACTCGAGCGGCTTGAGCTGGTGGGCGCACAGCTCGTCGAGCCGCGCCCGGGCGGCGCGCATGCGACTGGTCGGGTCCCAGGAGAACTCGACGTCGGGGCGGAGCGCCCGCACGACGGCCTCGACGGCCCGGTGCCCGATCGGGTGGCTCCAGTTGCGGGCGAACAGCACCTGGTCCATCGCCTCGGCCGGGTCGTCGAGCGCGTCGGCCAGCAGGACCTGGGGGGCGTGGATGTCCGGGGGGAGCTGACCGGTGATCTGCTTGGTGTTGGGGAAGGCCACGGCGTACTCGACCTGCAGCCGCTCGAGGTCCGGGTGCACGCCGCGCAGCACCCGACGCAGCGCGTAGGCGTTCTCCCGGGCCTGGGCGAACGGCTGGGGCTGGAGGGCCTTGCCGTGGGCGACCCACTGCCCCTCCTTCACCTTGACCCGGTGGCCCTTCACCTCGACGTCGACCACGCCGAAGTCCTCGTTGACGAGCACCACATCGCACTGGAAGTCGCGCCGGGCGCCGATGCCGACGTCGGGCAGCACCACCCAGTTGTCGCTCAACCCGTCTCGGAACGCCTCCACCACCCGCCGTTCTGCGTCGTTGCGCAGACTCGCCAGCGGGAAGTCCTCCGGCACCACGGTCCCCATGGGCCTCCCCTCCTCGCCCGGCGACGGTAGCGGTCGCCGCGGCGACGGGGGATCAGGTGGTGCCCGACGCCCACCCGGCCCGGGTCACGGTCCGGTCGAGGATCCCCAGGGTCGCCCGGAGGGCGCCCTCGGACAGGATCGGGAAGATGTCCGCCTCCTTCCAGACCGGGTCGATGTCCGACCAGTCGTAGTAGGAGGTCACCAGGGTGCCGCCCCCGGCGGGCTCGAGCCGGTAGCCGTAGACGTGACCGATCTGGGGCTCGATCTGGCCGCGGATCGTCCAGGCGATCTCGGCGTCGGGCTCGTAGGTCGTGAAGAGGACGGTCACGTCGTAGCGGCCCATCGGGTAGTCGTTGAGCGCCTCGCGATCCATGTGCACGACGAAGCTCTCGCCCGCGGCCGAGACCGCCTCGCCGCTGGCGTCCTGCAGCATGCCGGAGCTGTCGATGGCGACGTGGCCCCGGGGGTCGCGCAGCACGGCGAAGATCGCCGAGGGCTCGGCCTCGATGGTGCGCTGGACCTCGATGCGGGTGTCGGTCATGGCCGCATGCTGCCATGCGACCGGCGGCGGGAAGCTGGTGCCGGGCTGCGGGCACCGGCGGCGGGCGACGCGTGGCGCGACCGGACCGAGCAGGGTCGGTGGTGCGGGCGCGGCTCAGGTGCGGCGCACCCGGTCGACGGTGTCCTGCCCGCAGGTCGCCGACACGGTGCGGCGCGACGCCACCCGCGCCGGGCCGTCGCCGCCCACCGAGCCGACCAGCAGGTCGAGCAGGCAGGCGGCCGCCGGTGAGCCGGCCTGGGGCAGGTGGCCCGAGCCCGAGAGCTCGACCAGCTCGGCCGTGCCGTCGGTGGCGGCGACGTGCTCGAAGACCTGGACCGAGCCCGGGTAGGCCGCCCCGCCGGCGGGCTCGTAGATCGGTGGGACCTTCGAGTCGGCGTACTGGAACAGCAGGATCGGGGCGGTGGGCCGTCGCCGGCCGATCTCGGCGACGAAGGGGTACGAGCCGGCGACGGTCACCACCAGGTCCGGGTGCCGGACCAGGCCGGCGGGGCGGAACACCAGGTCGAGCGCGGGGGTGCCGCCGGAGGACTCGCCGAGCACCGTCACCCGGGTCGGGTCGATGCCGAGGGACGCCGCGCCGGGTCCCTCGAGCCAGTTGACCGAGGCCCGCACCTGGTCGCGGGTCCGGTCGTACTGGGGCAGGAAGACCCAGCACGGCACGTCACCGGTCGGAAGCGGGTAGGTGGTCGGCTGCGCCCCGCCCTGCAAGGTCGGGTTGCACTCGTACCGCGGCGGGTCGGACGTCGAGCGCAGCGTCATGTCGGCCAGGACGCTCGCCAGCGGGCGCGACGGGTCATAGGACCGACCCGACCGGGCCAAGGCCGTGAGCAGCGAGGGATCGTCGACGCGGTGGTCGCCGTTCGCGTCGACGGCGCGGGGCAGGACGTCGGTCTCGGTGCGGGGCAGGACCACCACGAATCCGGCGGAGCGGTACGGCTCGGCCCAGGACTGGAAGCTGGCGGAGGTCGGGAAGTCGAGGCCGGCGCCGCCGGGTACCCACACCAGCGCCGGCTTGAGCCCGCCGGGGCTGGGCGAGACCTGCGGGCCACCCCGGGCGGCCGCCCGCACGACCCCCGGCGGACCGGGCAGCGCCAGGTCGAGCGGCACCGGCGACGACGGCGCAGGCGCACCGACCGACGAGGTCGGGCCCGACCCGGCTCCCCCGCCGGTGGACGGCGCCGCCCGCACGCCGGACCCGTCGACGGCGCTCGAACCGCTGCCGAACCCCGAGCCCGAGGAGCACCCGATCAGCGCCGCGGCCGCAGCCGATCCGATCGCCAGCGCAGCGACGGCGGTGCGGAGGGGGTGGCGGCGCGGAACGGGCACGGGCGACTCTCGGGTCGACGCGGAGGACGGCGACAGCTTGGCGGGCCGGTCGGGCCGCCGTCCCATCGCCCCGGTCGCCCGCCCGCCGGCGACTCGGCCGGAGGGCGACGACGGGTCAGGGGGCGCCGTCGGTGCGGGCGACCCCGGTCACGACGCCGGGGCGGCACGAGACGCCGATGGAGCGATCGGTGGTGGCCCGGTGGACGCCGCCCGGGGCGCCCACCGCGATGGTCACCTCCTGGACGCACGCGGCCTCGGGGGTACCGGCCGGCGGGATGTGCCCCGAGCCGTCGAGCCGCAGGAGGGCGCCGGTGCCGCGTGTCGCCGCCAAGCGGTCGAAGACCATCGAGGAGTCGGGGAAGGGGAGCCCGTTCGCCGGCCGGTACAGGGTGGGCTGGTCGGGGGCGGCGTACTCGAACAGCACGACCGGCGAGCCGGGGCGGGCGGCGGGGAGGTCGGCCAGCAGCGGGTAGGAGCCGGCCACCGTGACCACCAGGGCCGGCGGCCGGGGCAGCCCGGCGGGCTCCAGCGCCAGGTCGAGGGCGGTGGTCGCTCCCGAGGACTCGCCGAGCACGGTCACGGCGCCCGGGTCGACGCCGAGCTGCGCCGCCCCCGGTCCCTCCAGCCAGCTCACCGTCGCGCGGACCTGTGCCAGGGTGCGCCGGTACTGGTCGAGGAACAGCCAGCAGGGCACGTCGCCGCTCGGCAGCGGATAGGTGACCGGCTCGACCCCGTCGTCCCGGTAGGGGTTGCAGACGTAGGCCGGCGGGGTCGTCCCCGAACGCAGGACCATGTCGCCCATGACGTCGAGCAGCGCCTGCGAGGGGTCGTAGGCGACGCCGAGCCCGCTCAGCGCGGTCAGCGACGAAGGGTCGTCGACCTGGCCGTCGCCGTCACGGTCGACGGCCACGGGCAGCACGCCGACGTCGGTGCGCGGCATGACCACCACGTACCCGGCGTCGACGTAGGGACGGGCCCACTGCTGGAACAGGTCCTCGGTCGGGAAGCCCAACCCCGCCCCGCCGGGCACGTAGACGAGCACCGGTGCGGGCCGGTCCGGGTCGGCCGGACGAGCCGACCACGTCCGCGCCACCGAGGCCGGCGAGGCGACCGACAGCGGCACCGGCGGAGCGATCGGCGAGGCGATCGGCACGACCGCGGGCCGCCGGGCGACGTCGTCGCGCCCCACGGCGTGGCCCCGTCCACCCCCCTCGGCGGAGGCAGCGGTCGGCGCGGCGAGGACCGCCGCGAGGGCGGCGGCCACCAGCGCGACCGGGAGCAGGCGGTGGCGGGTGGGACGAGGGCGGCGACCGGTGAGCACGAGGCTGGTATCGGCGCCGGAGCACCCGGTCTGAGGTGCCGGCCTCCGAAACGCCGGTGGTCGTGGTCGACGAATGGGACAAGGCGACGCGGACCGGATGGATGGACCCGGTCCGACGCCGGTTCGGAAGCACCGGGTCAGGCCGAAGCTGCGGTACCGGTCGGAGCGGTCGAGCCGCGGGACGGGCTGCGGTCCCCGCCGGGCGGACGCGCCGGAGGGATCCGCCCGGGCTCAGCCGCCGGCGCCGGAGATGATCGGGATCAGCTGCTTGGCGAGGTGGGCCGGGCCGTCGCCATCGCCGTCGCCGTTGAACAGGATGACCACGCCGTCGCCGGTCTTCGGGTCCTGCAGCACGCCGGCGGTGAAGCCGAGCCCGTTGCCGGTGTGGCCCCACCAGCCGTCGATCTGGCCGATGCCGAGGCCGTAGAGGTCGTACTCGGGGCCGTCGAGCGGCTTGCGCCCCTGCAGCCGCTGGGCCTGCGTCTCCGGCTTCAGCAGCTTGCCCGACACCAGGGCGCCGGCCCAGGTCCGCAGGTCGGCGGCGGTGGACACCATGGCCCCGGCGAAGGAGAACAGCGAGTAGTTGATGGCCGGGTCGGCCTGGGGCGCTCCGGTCTCGGGGTCGGGGCTGTAGCCCTCCGGGTGCGGCGACGGCGCCTGGTTGCCGTCGAGGAACTCGGTGTGGGTGAGGTGCAGCGGGCCGAGGATCTGCCGCTGCAGCACCTCGGCGAAGGGCTGGCCGGTGACCTTCTCCACGATGAGGCCGAGGACGATGGTGTTGGCGTTGCTGTAGCTGTAGGAGGTCCCCGGCGGGAAGTCGAGCGGCTCGTCGGCGGAGAAGGCGAGCAGCTGCTCGGGGGTCCGGCTGGCGGTCGGGTCGGTCTTGATGAGGTCGATCAGCTTCTGGTTGGTGTAGTCCGGCAACCCGCTCGTCATGCCGGCCAGCTGGCGGACGGTGATGCGCGACCCGTCGCGGAAGCCGGGCAGGTACCGGTCGACGGTGGCGTCCAGGTCGATCTTGCCCTGGTCGACGAGTTGCAGGACCAGGGTGACGGTGAAGGACTTGGTCACGCTGCGGATGGGCGAGATCTCGCCGGCGACCATGGGCCGGCCGGTGGCCACGTCGGCCTTGCCGGTCGGGTAGGTCCAGGTCGCGTCCTTGGTCCAGGCCATGACCACCGCGCCGGGCACGTGGGCCTCGGTCAGGAACCCGTCGACGGTCGACTTCAGGCGGGACCGGGTGGCGGCGGCGAAGGTGCCCCCGCCGCCCGAGGCGGTGCCCGACGACGCCGCGCCGGGCGACCCGGCGCCGGACGAGGCGCCCGAGCCCGCGGAGCCGCCGCTCGAGCACCCGGCGGCCAGCGCCACCGCCAGCACGACCGCGACGGCCCGTCCCCTGCCGGCCCGGACGGGCCGACGGCGAGGGTGGTGATCCGGTTCCTGCATGCTCACTCCCGAGCTGGTGCGCTACGACGTCCCGGCCGCGACCTGGCCGGGGGATTGTGGAAGGAGGGTAGAGGTCGGCGGGCACGCGGGGCGGTCCCTCGCCCGAGCAGCGGCGGTCGGGACGCCGTACGTTGCGAGCCGTGACCGACACCGCCGCCCCGACCGTCGTGCCGCCCGAGGAGGTCGGGCTCGACCCCGTCAAGGTCGCGGAGCTGGTCCGGCGGGCCCATCGAGAGGTCGACGCCGGGCTGCTGCCGTCGTGCCAGATCGCCTTGGCCCGGGACGGCCGACTGGCGGTGTGGGAGACCATCGGCGACGCCCCCGACGGCGTCCGCTACCACGTCTTCTCCGCCACCAAGGCGTTCGTGGCGTCGGTGATGTGGATGCTCGTCGCCGAGGGGACGATCGACCCGGCGTGGCGCGTGGTCGACGTCTTCGACGAGTTCGCCCCCAACGGCAAGGACGTCATCACCATCGAGCAGGTGATGCTGCACACCTCGGGGTTCCCCCACGCCCCCATGGACGTGCAGACCGCGTCGACCCGCGAGGGCCGCATCGAGAAGATGGCCTCGTGGCGGCTCAACTGGGAGCCGGGGACCCGCTACGAGTACCACCCGACCTCGGCCCACTGGGTGCTCGGCGAGCTGATCGAGCGGGTCACCGGGCAGCCGTGTCCCGACGTGGTCGAGGAGCGGGTCACCGCGCCGCTCGGCCTGCCGCGGGTGCTCGGGCTCGACCCGTCCGACGACGCCCCCATCGCCCACCTGACGGGCGTGGGCGAACCGCCGAGCGCCGAGGCGCTGCAGGAGCTGTTCGGGATCGACGACATCGGGCTGGTCGTGGGCGAGGTCACCGAGGACGCGCTGCTCTCGCTCGACCACCCGAGGGCCCGCCAGGTCGGCGTCCCCGGCGGCGGGGGCGTGATGACCGCCGCCGACCTGGCCCGCTTCTACCAGGCGCTGCTGCACGACGACGCCGGCCTCTGGGACCCCGACGTGCTGGCCGACGCCACCGGCCGGGTGCGCAACCGCCTGCCCGACCCGATGCTGCAGGTGCCGGCCAACCGCAGCCTCGGGCTGATCCTGGCCGGCGACGACGGCCTGGCCACCCGCCGCGGGTTCGGTGCGACCAACTCGCCCGGCGCCTTCGGCCACAACGGCGCCAGCGGCCAGCTGGCCTGGGCCGATCCGGCCACCGGCATCTCCTTCGGCTACTGCACCAACGGCCTCGACCGCGACGTCATCCGCCAGGCCCGGCGGGGCGTCGGCCTCTCCAGCCGGGCCGCGGTGTGCGCGGCCTGAGCGGCACCCGTGGCGCCGGCGGGCGCGCGACGTGGGACGCAGCCGACACCTCGGCACGGAACTCGCTCGGAACATCCTCGCCTTCTGTTCGCCACCTCGTGCCGGATTCCGCTACTCGGCGGCGAACGGACGGGCCAAACGTCGCACCGGCAGAAGACCTCCACCGCTCGACCCGGCAGCCGACCGAGCGGGCCGAGCGCCACGGTCCGGTGGAGGTTGCGGTCGAGGACCGCCCCCACTGACGGGCCGGCCGCCACGGCCGGCAGCGCAGCGACGGCGGGTCAGGCCAGGCCGAGGCGGACGTAGTGGTCGGCGGGGGCCTCGACCTCGTCCAGGGCGTGGCGCAGCAGGTCGGCCGCCTCTCGCTCGACGCGGCCGGCCGGGCGTCGACCGGCCGAGCCTCCACCGGCCGTGCCGCCGACCAGGTCGTGGTCCTCGGTCGGGTCCTCGTCGAGGTCCCACAGGTGGTCGCCGGTGAAGCGGGTGCTGGCCCAGAACGGCAGGTCGTCGCCGGCCGCGAAGGGCTGGCGGATCACCGGCACGTCCGAACCGGGCATGCGGTCGAGCACCGCCCGGTCGTCGGGCTTCGGCAGGCGGATGTCCGGGAAGCTGTGGATCGGCATGGTCGACCACCGGTTCGACCACATCGACAGGGGGGCGTTGTCGCCCTGCGGCGCCCGGACGTACTTGCGGTGGCCGTCGGTGACGTGCACCTCCCGCCCCCAGATGCCCATGAGCGCCCAGTCGCGGATGGCGTCGGCCGAGCCGTCGAGGAGCGGCACCATCGAGCGGCCGTGGGTGCGGTGCGAGGGGGTGACCCCGAAGACGTCGCACAGGGTGGCGTGCAGGTCGACGGTGGTGGTGAGGGCGTCGACGGTCCGCGCCGGCTGGCCGGGCCAGGCGACGAGCAGCGGGATGTGGCTCATCACCTGGTAGAGCGGCACGCCCGGCTTGCCGAACACGTCCTTCTCGCCGAGGTAGTGGCCGTGGTCGGTGCAGAGCACGACCGCGGTGTCGTCCCAGGCCTCCCGGCGGTCGAGCACGTCGAGCACCCGGCCGAGGTGGTGGTCGATCATCGAGAGCTTGGCCCCGTAGGCGGCCCGCAGGCGCCGGGCGTCGTCGGCGCTGAGCACGCCCCGCTCGACCGCCCGCACCGCGTACGGCGGCCAGATGATGCGCTCGTCGTCGCTGTCGTCGTAGCGCGAGGCCCACGGCTCGGGGGTGTCGAAGGGCTCGTGGGGGTCGAACTCGTCGACCACCAGCAGGTAGCGCTCGGCCGCCGGCGCCTGGTGCTCGAGCCACGCGGCCGCGGTGGCCATGGTGCGGGGCCCGGGGAAGTCGCCCTCGTCGCGGAACCAGGTGCGCGACCGGTCGTAGGGATGGGCCAGCGGCCCGGGTCGGGCGGGCAGGGCCGGTGCCCCGATCCAGGACGGGTCGACGGTCGTGCGCCAGGGATCGCCCTCGTGGCCGCGCACGTAGTCCCAGGCGGTGAAGTCGCAGTGGTAGTTCTCGCCGCCGGTCTCGAACAGGTGCGGGTGGTCGGACACCAGCATGGCGGTGACGTCGTGGCGCCGGAGCTCGGCGGTGACCGGCTCCTCCCACAGCTCGATCGAGCCCCACGGCCGCCAGAGGAAGTCCATCGACCCGGTCAGCAGGTCGTGGCGGGCGGGCATGCACGGCAGCGACCCGGTGACGTGGCGGTCGAAGCGGACCGAGCGGGCGGCCAGGCGATCGAGGTTCGGGGTGTCGAACTCCTCGCTGCCGTAGGGGCCGATCAGGTGGCGGTTGAGGCTGTCGAGCAGCAGCACCACCACGTTGGTCGGTCGGGTCGCGTCGTCACCTGCCATGCGCCGAAGCTTCGCGCCGGCGGTCAGATCAGCAGCTCGGCGATCTGCACCGCGTTGAGCGCCGCGCCCTTGCGCAGGTTGTCGTTCGACACGAAGAACGACAGCCCGTTGGGGCGGGTCTCGTCGATGCGGATCCGACCGACGAAGGTCGGGTCCTGGCCGGCCGCCTGCAACGGGGTCGGCACGTCCTCGACCACCACGCCGGGCGCCCGGGCCAGCACCCGGCGGGCCTGGTCGGGGGTCAGCGAGCGGGCGAAGCCGGCGTTGATCGACAGCGAGTGGCCGGTGAACACCGGGACCCGCACGCAGGTGCCGGACACCGGCAGGTCGGGGAGGCCGAGGATCTTGCGGCTCTCGTTGCGCAGCTTCTGCTCCTCGTCGGTCTCACCCGACCCGTCGGCCACGTAGGAGCCGGCGAAGGGCAGCACGTTGAAGGCGATCGGCGCCACGAACTTCACCGGCTGGGGGAAGTCGACGGCGGTGCCGTCGAAGGTCAGCTCGGCGGCGTGGCTCGCCACCTTCTGCACCTGCTCGTCGAGCTCGGCGACACCGGCCAGCCCGCCGCCGGAGACGGCCTGGTAGGTGCTGACCACGAGCGACTGGAGCCCGGCCTCGAGGTCGAGCGCCTTGAGCGCCGGCATGGCCGCCATGGTCGTGCAGTTTGGGTTGGCGATGATGCCCTTGGGCCGGTCGGCGACCACCCCGGGGTTCACCTCGGCCACGACCAGCGGCACCTGCGGGTCCATCCGCCAGGCGCTGGAGTTGTCGATGACCACCGCACCGGCGGCGGCCACCTTCGGGGCCAGCTCCTTGGAGGTGGCCCCGCCGGCGGAGAAGAGCACCACGTCGAGGCCGGTGTAGTCGGCGGTGGCGGCGTCCTCGACGGTGACCTCCCTGCCCAGGCAGGGCAGGGTGCGGCCCGCCGAGCGGGCCGAGGCGAACAGGCGCACCTGCTCGGCCGGGAAGTCCCGGTCGCCGAGGAGCTGGCGCATGACGCCACCGACCTGACCGGTGGCGCCGACGATGCCGATCTGCATGCCGCCCACGGTACCGACGGGGCCGCACGGTCCCCGAACGGGTTCGACCCGTGGACGTCGGTGGACGGTGGGCCGGCCTCGGTGGACGGTGGGCCGGCCTCGGTGGGCGTGTCGGCGGCTCGGCTCAGGCGTCGAGCTCGAAGGCGGCGTGCAGCGCCTGCACGGCCCGCTCCATCTCGTCCTCGCGGACCACCACGCTGATGCGGATGGCCGAGGTCGAGATCATCTCGATGTTGACGTCGGTGGCGGCCAGGATCTCGAAGACCTTGGCGGCCACGCCCGGGTTCGACTTCATGCCGGCGCCGACCAAGCTGACCCGCGCCACCTCGGTGTCGCTGGCCACGCCCGAGGCGCCGATGCGCTCGGCCAGGTCGCCGGTGACGGCCATGCTGTCGGCCAGGTCGTCGTGGGGCACGGTGAAGGAGATGTCGGTCTTGCCGTGCTCGGAGGTGTTCTGGACGATCATGTCGATGTTCACGTCGTGCTCGGCCAGGCCCCGGAAGAGCTGGCCGGCGATGCCCACCTGATCGGGCACCCCCGAGATGGTCACCTTGGCGTCGCCGACCGAGCCGACCACTCCGGACACGATGGCTTGCTCCACGGTGGGGACCTCCTCGGTGATCCACGTGCCGGGCTCCCAGGTGAAGGCCGACCGGACGTGCAGGGTGACGTGGTGGGTGCGGGCGAACTCGACGGCCCGCATGGCCGGCTTGGGGCAGCCGCTGGCGCACATCTCGAGCATCTCGTCGAAGCTGACCTGGCCGAGCCGGCGGGCCCGGGGCACGACCCGGGGGTCGGCGGTGAAGACGCCGGAGACGTCGGTGTAGAGCTCGCAGGAGTCGGCGTCCATGGCCGCGGCCAGCCCGACGGCGGTGGTGTCGGAGCCGCCGCGTCCGAAGAAGGTGACGTTGTGGTCGGGCGAGACGCCCTGGGACCCGCCCACCACCGGCACCCGGCCGTCGGCCACCGCCTTCTGCAGGCGGTCGGGGCGGATCTCGAGGATGCGGGCGTTGGTGTGGTTGCCGTCGGTGAGGAACCCGGCCTGGCTGCCGGTGAAGGAGTCGGCCGGCACCCCGAGGTCGTGCAGGGCCATGCACACCAGGGCGGTGGCCTTGCGCTCGCCGGCGGTGATGAGCATGTCCATCTCCCGGCCGGGGCGGGTCCGCGACACCTGGGCGGCCAGGTGCAGCAGCTGGTCGGTCTCCTTGCCCATGGCGCTGACCACGGCCACCACGTCGGTGCCGTGCCGCCGGGTGCGGGCGATGTGGTCCGCGACCTCCCGGATGCGGTCCGGGTCGCTGACCGAGGTTCCTCCGAACTTCTGCACGACCAGGGCCACGAGGGGCCACGGTAGCGGCGGTCCTACTCCGGTCCGTCGAGCATGACCCCCCAGCTGCGCAGCTGGGCGACGCCGGTGGGGATGTCCCCGCCGACCAGGGTGCAGAGCACCTTCAGGTCGTCGGCCCGGAGCGACAGCACCCGGCCGTTGTAGTCACGTCGGGCCTCGATGATCGACCGCACGAAGCGCTGGATGGGCGCCGCCGGGTCGACCCGCGCCAGCGCGTCGAGGTCGAGGACGATCTTGCGGCGGTCGGGCGGGGTGGTGAGCGGGTGGGGCTCACCGAGCAGCACCGAGACCGGCACCTTGTAGAAGGCGGCCAGGGCGGCGAGGCGGGGCAGGCTCAGGGTGCGGAAGCCGCGCTCGTAGGCGCCGACGGCCGACGAGCTCCACTGGCCGCCGGACCGCTCCTCGACCGCGGCCAGGGACAGCCCCTGGGCCTGGCGGATGGCGCGCAGGCGCTGACCCACCTCGCGGGTGGCCCTGGCCTCGTCGAAGCCGTCGACGGTGCGGGGCCCCTCGGCAGCGGTCTCGTCGTCCTCTCGCATCGCACCCTTCGTGGTTTCGGCGCCACACTTGCCCACGCGGCGGGCGACGGCAAGCGCCGCCGGGACCCGCGACGGGCGCTGGGTAGGGTGCCGCCCATGGGGACCGAGAAGCGCGAACGGCAGAAGGCGGGGCGACAGGCCCGGCTCGAAGCGAAGCGGGCTGCCGAGCAGCGCCAGCGCCGCAGCACCCTGATCCGCAACCTGGTCATCATCGCCGTGCTGGTGGTGGTCGTCGGCTTCGTGATCTCGCTGATCAACGGCGGGGGCGGGAGCAGCAAGACCACCACCACGACCGCTCCGGCGGGGAGCACCACGGCCCCGGCGACCACGGTGCCCACCACCGCGGCGACCACGACCGCGGGCGCCCCGTCCGCGCCGGGCTCGTCGACGCCGCCCTCGGCACCGGCCGGCGCCACGACCGGCACGACCGGCACCACCGCACCGGCCTCGGCTCCCTGACCCGGGGCGTCCGACCGGCGTCCCGCCCGTTCAGAGGTGGATGTCGCCCAGGGCTGCGGGCTTGCCACCCACGAACACCACCACCTCGCCGGCGCCCTCGGCGCGCCACGAGCCGTCGGGGTCGCGGATCAGCGCGGTGCGCTCGTCGATGCCCGCCAGCACCAGGTCGGGCGCGCTCAGCACGCGGGTCCGGTGGGCGGCCTCCTCGGACCAGTGGTCGTGCTGGGTGATGACCGCCAGGTTCTCGACCAGGGCCAGGCCCACCGTGAACGCCCCGCCCCGCGGGTCGACCATCGGGTCGCACAGCACCATCGCGCCGGCGTGGCTGCCGGCCACCACCGCCCCCCCGTCCCACGCCTCCACCAGCGCGTCCCACACCGGGCTGTCCTTCAGCACCGAGCGCAGGTGCATGGGGGAACCGCCCACCAGGTAGACGAAGCGGGCAGAGCGGACGGCGTCGGCGTTGGCCGGGTCATGGGCGTCGGCCCGGCTGAGCACGTCCAGGCCGCGCACGGTGGCCCCCAGGCCCTCGAACCAGGCGGTGGCGGCCACGACCGACCGCTCCGGGTGCTCGTAGGCGGCGCCGGTGGGCAGCACCACCACCTCGGTCGACCCCGACCCGCCGAGACCGGCGAGCAGGGTGGCGTCGAAGCTGCAGCCGTCGCTGAACTCGCCGCCACCGACGAGGGCGAGGGGTCCCGGAGCCATGGGCCGGGACCCTACCGGCGGCCGTGGCGGGCCCCCGGGATCGGCCTCGCGCCCGACCTCTATGCTCGCCGCCCATGACGATCACACGTGTTGGCATCGTGGGCTCCGGGATCATGGGGTCGGGCATCGCCGAGGTGGCGGCCAAGACCGGGCACGAGGTGGTGCTGCGGTCCCGCAAGCAGGACTCCGCCGACGCCATGGTGGCGGTGCTCGAGAAGTCGCTGGCCAAGCAGGTCGACCGCGGCAAGCTCGCCGACGAGGACCGCACCGCCGCCCTCGGCCGGGTCCGCGCCACCGCCAACCTGCACGACCTCAAGGACTGCGACCTGGTGATCGAGTCGGTCGTCGAGGACCTGGCGGTCAAGAAGGAGCTGTTCACCGAGCTCGACCTGCTGGTGAACGACGAGGCCATCCTCGCCACCAACACCTCCACCCTCTCGGTGGTCGACCTGGCCGTGGTCACCGAGCGCCCGGAGCGGGTGTGCGGTGTCCACTTCTTCAACCCGGCGCCGATGATGTCGCTCGTCGAGGTGGTGCGGCCCCTCACGGCCTCCGACGGCACCATCGAGGCGGTCACCGCCTTCGCCGCCGCCTGCGGCAAGGACCCGGTCGAGGTCAAGGACCGCGCCGGCTTCATCGTCAACGCCCTGCTCTTCCCGTACCTCAACAACGCGGTCCGGATGCTCGAGAACCAGACGGCGACCCGCGACGACATCGACACCGCCATGAAGGGCGGCTGCAACTTCCCGATGGGCCCGCTGGCGCTGCTCGACCTGGTCGGGCTCGACACCTCGCTGTCGATCCTCGACGCGCTGTACGAGGAGTTCCGCGACCCGAACTACGCCGCCGCGCCGGTGCTGCGCCGCATGGTCAGCGCCGGGCACCTCGGCCGCAAGTCCGGCCAGGGCTTCTACGACTACCGCAAGTAGGGCGAGCGGGGCCGCGCACCGCTCGGCCCGCTCGGCGGCGGTGCCGGCCGGCGGGTCCTAGGCGCCGTCGTACCGGCGCCACCGCCGGACCCGACCGTTGGGCAGGAACCCGCCCACGATGCCGGCGGCACCGAGCACGACGAGCAGCCAGCCGTAGCTCTTCTCGACGTCGAGCGAGCTGGGGGCGGCGCTCGGCTGGATGAGCACGATGACCCCCGCCAGCAGCACGAGGATGCCCAGGGCCAGCCCGAGGTCGCGTGCCCCCGGGCTGAGCCCGCCGAGCAGGAACAGGAAGCCCGCCCCCAGCTCGACGATGCCGAGCCACCCCGAGTGGGTGAACCCGAACACGCTCACGACCTTGCTCAGGTCGTCGGTGCCCGACCGGGCCAGCGCCAGGCCGCCCATCAGCAGGAGGACGGCGGCGACGGCCAGGATCAGCACCTGCCCCGCCACCGCCGACGCGGCCGGGCGGTCCTCGACCAGGTCCTCGGACCGCCCGTCCACCCGCTCCCGTCGGTAGCGGGCCACCGCTAGCGCCCGATCAGGCGGGCCACGACCACGCCCAGTCCGATGACGGCGAGGATGATGATGATGATGGTGACCATGGGGGTTCCTCCCGGAAGATGCGTCGCAGGGTGTCGCAGGAAGCCCCGGTGACTACCCGGGGCCAGGAACGCGAAACGAGCGGGGGCGACGGGCGCCTCGGGACGCCCGGACGACGCCGTGCCCGGCTCGCACGGCCCACCTCGACGCCCGCTCGCCGGCGCCGTCGCCGTCCGGGTCCGGTAGGAAGGACGGCGTGACCGATCCGCACGGGGTCCCACCCGGCGGGACCACGCCCCCGGCCCCCCACGACGACGGCAAGCTCGGCCGCCACCTGGCCGAGGCCGGCAGCCGCCCCGGGTCGCTCGACCCGTCGCAGCTGGCGACGCTGGTGCGCCAGTTCGGCGCATCGGCGCGACGGGCCGGGGTGCGGGCCGTCGGCTCGGGCCGCTGGTTCACGGACCTGGTGCTCGAGGTGGCCGAGCACATCCCGGTGCGCGACCTGGCCACCCTCGAGGACCACCACCACGGCCTGACCGGACCCCTGCTCGCCGACGCCATGATCCGCAGCGCCACCACCGCCTCGGCGGCGGTGGGCGCGGCGACCGGGGCCCTCGCCACCGCGTCGGAGCTGGCCCCGCCGACCTGGGCCGCCCTCCCCGTCGAGCTGCTGGTCGAGACGGCCGTCGTGGTCGCCGTCGAGCTGAAGCTGGTGGCCGAGCTGCACGCGGTGGCCGGCGTTCCGGTCGGCGGATCGGCCACCGTCAAGGGCATGGCCGTCGCCACCGCCTGGACCACCGGCCGCGGCATCAAGCCCGCCGACCTGCTCGGCATCGCCCCGGCCGAGCTGATGGGGCGCGGCGCCCGGACCGAGCTGACCCGCCGGCTGCGGCGGCGGCTGGTCGCACGCACCGGACGCAACCTGGGATCGCTGGCGCCGTTCCTGATCGGGGCGGGCGCCGGGGCGGCGCTGAACCGGCGGGCGACGCGAGCGGTCGGCCGCGAGGTCGCCGGCTCGCTCGGCCTCCCCCTCCCCCGGTGACGTGGCGCCCACCGAGCCGCCGCCGTCGCGCTGGAGCTTCCGCACCGGCGCCGAGCCGGACGAGCACGGCGTGGTCGGCCTCGGCGGTGACCTCCAGCCGGGGACGCTTCTGGCCGCCTACCGCCACGGCCTGTTCCCGATGCACATCGGCGGGCGGACCCTCGCCTGGTGGTCACCGGACCCGAGGGGGGTGCTCCCGCTCGACGGCCTCCGGATGACCCGTTCGCTGCGGCGGTCGTGCCGCCGCTACGAGGTCCGGGTGGACACCGCCTTCGGGCAGGTGATCGACGGCTGCGGCGACAAGCGCCGGCCCGGTGCCTGGATCAACCGTCGGATCCGCGCCGCCTACCTGGAGCTGCACCGGCTGGGGTGGGTGCACAGCGTCGAGGCGTGGACCCCCGAGGGCGAGCTGGCCGGCGGGCTCTACGGCGTCGCCATCGGCGGCTTCTTCGCCGGCGAGTCGATGTTCCACCGCCAGCGGGACGCGTCGAAGGTCGCGCTGGTCGGGCTGGTCGAGCGCCTGCGGGACGGCGGCGCCACCCTGCTCGACGTGCAGTGGGGCACCGACCACCTGGCCAGCCTGGGCGCCGTCGACGTGCCCCGCCCCGACTACCTCGAGCTGCTGGCCGACGCCCTGGCCCGCCCCCTCCCTCCGGTCTGGGCCTGAGGGCGCCGCCGACCGCGTCCGGAGGTCGACCGCCCGACCCCGCCCCCACCCCCACCGCCACGTTTCTCGGGACAAGGGTCGCGTGGACGCGCGCTCCTTGTCCCGAGAACTTGCTAGGCGGGGGCGAGGGGGATCACCGGCAGGTCGAGCGCGACCCGGGCGAGGGCGGCCGAGCCGCGTCGGCTGCGGTCGTAGTGGGCGGGGAACTGGCCGGTGAGGGGGTTGGTCGGGAAGAACCAGCGGCCCCGGACCACGACCTCCAGCTCGTCGTCCTCCGCCAGCCGCACCGCCGCCGCCAGCAGCTCGACCTCGAGCTCGCGGAACCCGCGCTCACCGTTCCGGGTGCCGTCGACGGCCAGCAGGCCGTGGGTCACCAGGTCACCGGTGAAGCCGTACAAGACCTCGAAAGGGATCGCTCGACCGTTCCGCCGGAGCTGCAGCCCGACGAACAGGTTCGACCGGATCGGTCCCAGCTCGATGCGCAGCGAGGCGCTCGGCGCGCCGGCCAGGTCGAGCGGCCCACTCGACGATGTCGTGCAGGTCGTCGGGCTCGCACGGGTCGAGCGGACGGGCCCGACCGTCGGAGCGGTCCCAGCCCCGCAGGTCGGCGTTCACCACGGCGTAGCCGGCGGCGACCCAGACCGCCGGGTCCGGCCCCTCCCACCCGGTCCAGGCCGAGATGGTCAGGGGCTCGCTCTGGGGCAGGATTCGGAACTGCGTCGGCACCCTGCACCCACCGCGGCGGCGTCTGGTCGGAAGCCGGTCCTTGCCGTAGGGGTGGGCGCAGAGGATCACCGGGTGCGGGCCGCCGGCGGGGGGCCGGAAGACGTTGGCCCGCAGGACCGTGCCGTCGCGGACCACGATCGGCACGTCCCGCTCGACGACGGCGCCGGTGGCCGGCGGGTCGGTGACGGTCACCAGCGGTCGCGCCAAGCGCCACCGCCGGCGGACGACGTGTCCGACCTCGGCACGTTCGGCGTCGTGGCCGGCGGTGCGGTCCTCACCCCGGTCCTGTCGGCAGGCGGACCCGCCTCCGGAGCCACCGTCCGCACCCCGCGCGCCACCACATCTCGGGACAAGGGTCGCGTGGACGCGCGCTCCTTGGCCCGAGAAGGGTTGGCCGAGCCGCAGCCGGCCACCGACCGCACCCGGAGCGCCACCGCTCGGAGTCGCCCTCGGCGGGCGGAGCGGGGAGAATGGTCCCATGAGCGAGGAGTCCGTCCACCGAGCGCAACGGGACCGTCCGTGGATGATGCGGACCTACTCCGGCCACTCCAGCGCCGAGGCATCCAACGAGCTGTACCGCACCAACCTGGCCAAGGGCCAGACCGGCCTGTCGATCGCCTTCGACCTGCCCACCCAGACCGGCTACGACCCCGACTCGGTCTTCGCCAACGGCGAGGTCGGCAAGGTCGGCGTGCCGGTCGTCCACCTCGGCCACATGCAGACGCTGCTCGACCAGATCCCCGTCGGCGACATGAACACGTCGATGACGATCAACGCCACGGCGGCATGGCTGCTCGGGCTCTACGTGGCCAACGCCGAGAAGCAGGGCGTCGAGTCGGCGGCGCTGCGGGGCACCACCCAGAACGACATCGTCAAGGAGTACCTGAGTCGCGGCACCTACATCTACCCGCCGCTGCCGAGCCGCCGGCTGATCGTCGACATGTTCGCCTTCTGCCAGCAGTGGATCCCGAAGTGGAACCCGATGAACGTCTGCAGCTACCACCTGCAGGAGGCGGGGGCCACGCCGGTGCAGGAGATCGCCTACAGCCTGGCCACCGCCATCGGCGTGCTCGACGCGGTGAAGGAGTCGGGACAGGTGCCCGAGGACCGCATGGTCAACGTGGTCGCGTCGATCAGCTTCTTCGTCAACGCCGGCATCCGCTTCGTCGAGGAGACCTGCAAGATGCGGGCCTTCACCAACATGTGGGACCGGCTCTGCCACGACCGCTACGGCGTCACCGACCCCAAGGCCCGCCGCTTCCGCTACGGCGTGCAGGTGAACAGCCTGGGCCTCACCGAGGAGCAGCCCGAGAACAACATCCAGCGCATCGTGCTCGAGGCGCTCGGGGTGACGCTCTCCAAGCGGGCCCGGGCCCGGTCGCTGCAGCTGCCGGCGTGGAACGAGGCGCTCGGCCTGCCCCGACCGTGGGACCAGCAGTGGTCGCTGCGCATCCAGCAGGTGCTGGCCTTCGAGACCGACCTGCTCGAGTACGGCGACATCTTCGACGGCTCCAAGGTGGTCGAGGCCCGCACCCGGGAGCTCGAGGACGCCGCCCAGGCCGAGCTCGACGAGGTGCTCGAGCTGGGCGGGGCGTTCGAGGCCATCGACGAGCTCAAGGGGCGGCTGGTCCGCAGCCACGCCGAGCGCATGCGGCGCATCGAGTCGGGTGACCTGCAGGTGGTGGGGGTCAACCGCTTCACCGAGACCGCCCCGTCGCCCCTCGGCGGCGAGGACAACATCCTGCGGGTCGACCCGGCGGTGCAGGAGCGGCTGATCGCCGAGGTCCAGGAGTGGAAGTCGGACCGCGACAACGACGCGGTGAAGCGGTCGCTCGACGAGCTGGCCCGGGTCGCCCGCAGCGGTGAGAACGTGATGCCCGCCACCATCGACCTGGCCCACGCCGGCGGCACCACCGGCGAGTGGGCCGAGGTGCTGCGCGAGGAGTTCGGCGAGTACCGGGCGCCGACCGGCGTGGGCGCCGCCGCCGGCGTGGGCGGCGGCTCCGACGGCCTGCGGGCCGTCGCCGAGCGGGTGAAGCAGCGGCCCGGCGGCCCACCCCGGTTCCTGGTGGCCAAGCCCGGACTCGACGGCCACTCCAACGGTGCCGAGCAGATCGCGGTGGCGGCCCGCGACGCCGGCTTCGAGGTCATCTACCAGGGCATCCGGCTCACCCCGCAGCAGATCGCCTCGGCCGCCCGGGACGAGGACGTCGACGTGATCGGGCTGTCCATCCTGTCCGGCTCCCACCTCGAGCTGGTGCCCGAGGTGGTGCGGCTGGTGCGCGAGGCCGGCGTCGAGGCGCCGGTCGTCGCCGGCGGGATCATCCCCGAGGACGACCGGGCCCGCCTGCTCGAGGCCGGCGTCGCCGCGGTGTACACCCCCAAGGACTTCGAGCTGGTTCGCATCATGGGCGAGCTGGCCGACCTGGTCGATGCGGCCTGACCGGCGGCGGGCGGACCGGCGTCGGCTGCCGTCGGCGAGCTTGATCGGCGCCCGACGGCGCCGATATCTCTCGGGATGAACGTGCGGCGCGTGCTCCCCGGGTTGGGCCTGGGCCTCCTCGGGGTGATCTCCGCCGTGGTCGGCCTGCTGACCGGCCAGACCGGCTGGTTCATCCCGGCCGCGCTGTTCTCCCTGGCGGCCGGGTTCGCCGCCGTCTTCCTGGCCGAGCGGCTCGAGCGGGCCGACGCGACCGTGAGCGCGGTCGGCGAGCGCGTCGAGCAGATCACCGAGGAGAGCGACCAGATGGCGGCCCGGGCCGCCCGCTTCGAGGCCGAGGCCATCGCCGCCAAGACCACCCTGGCCGAGACCATGAAGGCCGACGCCACCCGCCGCCAGACCGGCGCCACCACCGACTACGACGGGGTGACCGACGAGGGCTCCGGCCTGTTCAACGAGCCGTTCTTCATGTGCACCATGGACAAGCGGGTCTCCACCGCCCGCCGCGGGCTCCGGCCGCTGTCGGCGGTGCTGGTCGACACCGTGTCCGACCTGAAGACCGGCGAGCGGCCGCCGCCCAGCATCGTGGCGGGCGTCCTGCTCGACACGCTGCGCGACGCCGACACCGCCTGCCGACTCGACGACGGCACCTACGCCATGGTGCTCGAGGACACCCCCGAGAACGGGGCGGTGTGGACCGTGGAGCGCATCCGCCGCTGCATGGCCGACCGCCTGCCCGGCACCACGGTGTGGGCCGGCATCGCCTGCTACCCGGCCCACGCCTTCGACGCCGGCCAGATCCTGACCCGGGCCTCCGGCGCCCTGGAGCTGGCCCGGGAGTGGCGCCAGGACCGCATCGAGGTCGCCATCCCCGCCCAGGACTGACCGCCGCCCCGCCGCTACGGCTGCGGCTGCGTCTGCGGCTCACGGTTCAGCGCAACCAACCGGCTGCGGCCGACGGTTCGCCGCCAACCGGCTGCGGCCGACGGTTCGCCGCCGACGACCGAGATGCGGCACCCGGTGGCGAGACGACGATGGCGCACCCGCGAACCGGCCGACGCGTCGCCGCTGATCATCGCATGTCGGCACCCGGTGGCGAGAGGACGTGCGCAGGGTCCGGCCACCGCGTCGGTGCGCGGCTCGGTTCGCTGTCACCCCCCGGCGACACGATGGGGGCATGACCAGGCGGGACATCGACAGGCTGCTGCGAAAGGTGGCGCTCGACCAGCACGGCGTGCTCTCGTGGGAGCAGGCCGAGCGACCGGCGCCTCGGGGGCGATGCTCGCGAGCCGGGTGGCGGCACGGCGAGCTGGGCGCCTCGCGCCCGGCGTCTACGGCCTCACCGGGTGGCCACCCCTTCCTCCGACGGCTGGAGGCGGCCGAGCTGAGCGTGCCGGTTCGGCCGTGTCCAGGACGTTCGGCGCTCGCCCTCCACCAGCTCTCCGGCGCCGGACGGACCGCATCGAGCTGACGTGTCCCCCCGCGGCCCCCGGCGCGACGTCGCTCGCCACGGTGCACCAGTCCGACCTGGCCATGGCCACCCGCCTGCACGGCTTCCGGGTGGTCACCGTCGAGCAGGCGGTGATCGACGTCGGCGGCACCTCGGGGTACCACGGCGATCGCGCCGGACGGTCGACCACGCCTGCTGGAACATCGGTCGACGGTGGCCCGGTTCGAGCAGCGGCTGGCGGACTCTCGACCGCGCTCGGGTCCCGGGCTCCCAGGTGCGGCGCATCGTGGCCGAGCGCGGCGAGGGCTACGTCGCCGCCGGAGAACGAGCTCGAGCGCCTCCTGCGCCGACGCGCTGGTCGCCGCCGACGTCCCGGCGTGACGTGGCAGGTGACCCCCCGTGGGCGCCGGCCGGTCGCGAGCGGCTGGATGCGCTGTCGGAGGCGTGGATGGTGGTCTTCGAGGCGGACGGGCGCCGATGGCACGCCCGGCTGGCCGCCATGGAGCGGGACCGCCGGCGGGACCTGCTGGCGGCCGCCCACGGCTACCTCGTCGTCAGGCTCACCTGGGGCGAGCTGCACGATGCGTTCGACGAGGCGGTGGGCTGATCCGGCGGACCGGCGAGTGGCGTCGTGCCGCGTGAGGACGGCGCGTGCTGCGGCGACGGCGCCCGTCGCAGACCGGCGCCGCGTGGGTCGGCCACGTCCCCGCCAGCCAGGTGCCGAGATCCCGAACGACTGAGATCGGCGAACGGAGTGGCGCCCGTCGGACGACCGAGCCGGGTTGAGGAGGAGGCCGGCGGGAGCGGGTCAGCCGGCGGGTCGGGCGACGGGGACGGCGAGCTGCTGGCCGTCACGGGTCAGCAGGGTGGCGAGGATGACGACGGGCTCGGTCGGTGTCGTCGGCGCCGAAGTGGACCATGCCGTCGAGCTCGACCACCGAGTCGCCGGGACCGAGCTGGTGGTGGTCGGACCGGTGAGCTGCTCGGTCGCGCCGTCGCCCGCCTCACCGACGCCGTGCCCGACACGACGGTGTAGGAGAGCCGGCCCGACTCGATCGACGCCATCTGCACGCCGGGGTGGGTGTGGGGCGCCAGCTTGGCGCCGGGCGGGATGGTGTAGCGGACGAGCGACAGGGTGCTCCCGCCGCCGCCCGGCGGGTCGACGTCGGTCGCCAGGACCTCCTTCACCACGTCGCCGGAGGGCGGTGCGGTCGTGGTGGAGGCGGCGGAGCGGGAGGTCGTGGTCACCGACGAGGAGGCGGCGCCGCTCGCCGGCGCGGCGGTGCCCGAGCCGGAGCACGACGACATGGCGACGACCACGCCGACCGAGGCCAGCACCAGGACGGTCAGGGTGAGCGGGCGTCGAGGGCGACGGTCGCCGGTGGGGTCCATGGCCCTCCTCATCGGTCGCGGCGCCCGGCTCGTGAACTGCTCGCGTCCCCGGGGGCGTCCGCGTCGCGGTCCGGGTCGTCGAGGGCGTCCAGCTCGGCCAGCACGTCGGCGGTGTCCGCGCCCATCGGCCGCCCCGCCCACCGCAGGGAGCCGGGGGTGGCGGACAACCGGGCCAGCAGGCCCTGCATCGGCACGCCGTCGAGGTCGACCACCGCGCCCCGGGCGGCGACGTGCGGATCGGTGTCGATGTCGGCCATGTCGTAGACGGGGGCGGCGGCGGCGTGGGCCTCGGTGAAGGCGGCCAGCACCTCTTCGGCCGGTCGCGCCGCGATCCAGTCGGCCACCAGCCGGTCGACCTCGTCCCGGTGCTCGATCCGCCCGGCGAAGGTCGTGAAGCGGGGGTCGTCGCCGGCGCCGACCAGGGCCATGACCCGGGTGGCGACCGACTCGGCGGTGGCCGAGACCGCGATCCAGCGCCCGTCGGCGGCCCGGTAGGTGCCCCTGGGCACCGAGTACGGGATGCCCGAGCCGAGGCGGGGCTGGAGGTAGCCCGACAGCCGGTAGGCGGCGAGGAGCGGCCCCATGAGCTGGAAGAGCGACTCGAGCAGGTTCACGTCGACCACCTGGCCGACCCCGGAGTGGACGGCGACCATGGTGGCGAAGGCGGCGGCGAGGGCGGTGACCTCGTCGGTGAGGGCGATGGGCGGCAGGAGCGGGCCGCCCTCCGGCTCGCCGTTGATGGCGGCGAACCCGGAGAGGGCCTCCGCCAGGGTGGCGAAGCCGGGCCGGCCGGCGTACGGGCCGTCCTGGCCGAAGCCGGTGACGCGCGTGATCACCAGGCGGGGGTTGGCGGCCAGCAGGTCGTCGGGCGCGAGACCGAGCCGTTCGAGCGTGCCGGGCCGGAAGTTCTCCACCAGCACGTCGGCGTGGGCGAGGAGCCGACGCATGCGGTCGAGGTCGGTGGGGTCCTTCAGGTCGAGCACGACGGTGCGCTTGTTCCGCCCGAGGTAGCGCCACCAGAGGGCGACGTCGTCGCGAGGGTCGACCCAGCCCATGGCGCGGCTGGTGTCACCGCCTGCGGGCCGCTCGACCTTGATCACGTCGGCGCCGAAGTCGGCCAGGTACCGGGCGCAGCCCGGCCCGGCCACCACGGTGGCGCAGTCGACCACCCGGAGGTCGGCCAGCGGCCCGGGCGAGGCCGGGCCCGGCTCGGCGTCCGACCCGACGGTCGGCCCTGGGTCCGGCTCGGGGTCCGACACGCTCACCTCGGCAGTCTCGCGGTCCGTCGGTCAGCGCACGAGCAGGCCGTCGACCAGGCGACCGAGGGCCTCGACCATCTCCTCGCGGGCGGCGGTCGGGTCGTCGGCCCGGGCGACGTAGAGCCCGGCCTCGTCGACCGCCCCGATGAGCAGGTGGGCCAGCGGTTCGACCGGCTGCTCGGCGAGGTAGCCCTCGTCGACCAGCAGCTGGACGGCTCCTTGCACCATGCCCCCGCCGTAGCGGAGGGCGATCTCGCGCCACCGGTCCCACCCCAGCACGGCCGGGCCGTCGAGCAGGACGATCTGCTGCACCTCCCGCTCGGTGCAGGCGTCGAGCCAGCCCCGGATCCCCTGCTGGAGCAGCGAGACCGGGTCCGAGTAGCCCTCCACCAGCACGGCGTCGAGCCGACCGGTGGCGTCGGCCTCGACCGCCTCGAAGACGGCCGCGAACAGCTCGGCCTTGTCGGGGAACTGGTGGTACAGGGCACCGCGGGTGACGCCGGCGGCCGACGCGATGGCCTCGGTGCCCACCGCCCCGTACCCCTCGGCGGCGAAGAGGCGACGAGCCGCGGCGATCAGCGCGGCGCGGGTCGCGGCGGTGCGCTCGGCCTGGGTGCGGCGGGGCTTCTCCGGTCGGTCTCCCGACGACCGCTTGACATTCATGCAGACTGTCCGTAACTTGCGTGCAGGTTGTTCGTAACTCTACCCAGGAGGGCGACCATGGCCAGTACCGACGTCATCGAGCTGCGATCGGGTCGGATCAACCACCGGGTGCTCGGGCCGGCCGACGGCCGTCCGGTGGTGTTCGTCCACGGCGCCCTGGTCGACGGGACGCTGTGGCGGGACGTCGACCACCGGCTGGCCGACCGCGGCCTCCGCACCTACGCCCCCGACCTCCCCCTCGGCTCCCACCGCCTGCCGATGCCCGACGACGCCGACCTCACGCCCGTCGGCCAGGCCCGGCGCGTGCTCGACTACCTCGAGCGCCTCGACCTCCACGGGGTCACCCTGGTCGCCAACGACACCGGGGGTGCGGTCACCCAGCTGCTGCTGGCCAGCGGCGAGCCGGCGGTCGATCGGGTGGGTGGCGTGGTGTTCACCAACTGCGACACCGTCGGCCGGTTCCCGCCTCCGCCCTTCGACCGCATGTTCGGCCTGGCCGTCCGGCCCCGGCTGTCGAAGCTGCTGATGCAGCCCATGCGCTCGGCCCGGCTGCGGGCCGGCAGGCTCGCCTACGGGCCGCTGTGCGGCACGCCGCTCGACGACGAGCTGACCTGGGGGTGGATCGGGCCGTCGGTGACCGACCTGGCCATCGACCGCGACTTCGCCCGCCTGGTGCGCGGCATCGACGCCCAGCAGCAGGACCTGGCCGACGCCACCGAGCTCCTCGGATCCTTCGAGCGGCCGGTGCTGGCGGTGTGGGGCCTCGACGATCCGTTCTTCCGGCTGGAGGACGGGCGCGAGCTGGCGGGGCGCTTCCCGCGGTCCCGGTTCGTCGAGGTGCCCGACAGCCGGGCCTTCGTCCCCCACGACCAGCCCGTCCGGCTGGCCGAGGAGATCGCCGCCTTCGTGGACGCCGAGGTCGGCCGGCCGGACGTCGACGGGGCGGACGGCGACGGGGCGGACGGCGACCGGAGCGGGACGAACGGTCAGGGCGCCGGCGGGATCACGAAGCAGCGATCGGTCAGCTGACCGAAGGCGTAGTCGCGGTAGGTGCCCTCGTACATGTGGCGGGTCTTCTCGGTCCACACCAGCGCCTCGGGCGACGCGATGCGACGCAGGATCTGCAGGATGCCGCCCTCGTGCACCCGGTACTCGGCCCAGACCCCCGGGTACTCCTTGACCGAGGCGACCTCGACGAAGGGGACGTCGCCGGTGGCGGAGAACCGCCGCACCCGGTTGCGGTGGGTGTGCCCGGCGAAGTAGCCGCGCAGCATCGGCCGCCGGGCGAAGACGTCGACCAGCCGCTCCGACGCATCGGGCACGATCCCGAAGTACCCCTCCGGCCGCTCGGCCGAGTCGGGGTTCCAGCAGTGGTGGTGGCCGAACACCAGCACCGGCCGGTCGGCCTCGGCCCCGATGGCGTCGAGCCGCTCGAGCTGGTCCCCGGTCAGCGAGCCGTTCGGCCTGGCCTTCACCGAGGTGTCGACCAGCACCAGGGTGGCGCCGGGCAGGTCCACCCGCTGCAGCGGCTCGTCGGCGAAGTCGTGGCCGTAGTAGGCGTCGTGGTTGCCGCGCACCACCAGCAGCCGGTCACCGAACGCCGGCTCGTACAGGTCGAGGAACTGCCGGTACTCGGCCGGGGTGCCGGTCGAGGTGAGATCGCCCTTGACCAGCACGGCGTCGGGACCGAGGGCGGCGATCTCGGCCACCGCCCCCCGGTTCATCACCTCGGGGTAGGGGTCGTCGCCCGGCTCGGTCCGGAAGGTCGGGCCGATGTCGGTGCCGCCGATGATCCCGGCTTCGACCTCGCCGAGGTGCACGTCGTTGACCGTGGCGAAGGTCGCCAGCCGCTCCCCCGGCTCGGGCAGCGTGCGGAAGGCGAAGCCCTCCCACTCGTAGTCGGTGTCGGGCTGCAGGCCGGCCCGGCGCCGGACCTGGCCGGCGTCGTGGAGCACCGCCTCGTCGGTGCCGACGGTGGTCAGCTCGGGCGGGCTCTCGGGCAGGGGCAGGTGGCGGTCGGCGGTGGGCGCGGTCAAGGCGTGGGACCCCCGGGTCCGTCGAGGGACACGTAGGCCCGGCGCCACGGCTCGCCGTCGAGGGTCCGCCACGAGTGGCCGCCGCCGGCGGTGTCCTCGGCCAGCAGCACATCGCCCGGTCCGAGGCGGAACGTCTCGCCGCCACGGGTGGTGAACTCGAGCCGTCCCGTGAGGGTGATCACGTACTGGCGACGGGGCGCGTCGTGCCAGTCCAGGTGGGCGTCGGGCGGGCTCTCCTGGAAGCGCACCTCTGCGGCGGGCTCCCACGCCGAGGCCAGGTCGAGGCCGGTCTCGGCCAGGTCCACCTCGCCCTCGCTGACGTGCGACTGGCCGTCGGTGCCGGTGGAGAGCCGGACCAGGCGGATCACCGGCCGACCACCATGGCGGTGGCCGACCGGGTCGCTGCCGGCCAGCCAGGTCGAGCCGAGCCGGGCGAGGGTCCCGTCGGCGGCGAGCGCCCGTCGGGCCGACTCGATGCCCTCGGCCAGCTCGTCGTCGTCGAGCCGGACCGCCACGGCGATCTGCTCGTCGGTGATGCCCGTCTCCACCACGTCGAGGGTCGGTCGGTCCCGGGTGAGCCAGCGCATGACCGGCTCGAGCTTCATGAAGGCCCCGATGGCGCCCGAGGCCAGGTCGTCGAGGGCGGAGACGATGGCGTCGTAGTCGTAGGTGCGGACCCCGCCGACGCCGCCCCCCGCCTGCAGGGCCTCGACCACCGGCTGGGAGGTGTTGCCCCGCTGGACCCCGACCACCACGCCGGTCAGGTCGGCGGTCGACCGGACGTGCGGCGAGCGTCCGGTGTCGACGACCAGGCTCTGGCCGGAACGCAGGTACGGCGAGCAGAAGCGGGCGAGGGTGCGACGGTGGTCGGTGACGGTGGCGCCGGACGCGACCACGTCGCAGTCCCCGGTCCGCAGCAGGTCGTAGATGCCCTCGAAGTCCCCACCCGCGTAGGGGTGCAGCTCGAACGGGCGGCCGAGGTGGTCGGCCACCGCGCGCATGAGGTCCATGTCGAGGCCCGACGGCTCCTCGGCCGACACCTCGAACGGCGGGTCCGGGAAGGCCGACGCCACCCGGAGCGGCGCAGAGCTGGCGGCCACGAGCGGTCGTCCTCAGCCGGCGACGGACGGGTCGGGCCGGCCGGACCGGGCGCCGAGGGAGGGCATGGCGGGCAAGGTAGCGGCCCGACCCACGCCGGTCTCGGGACGCTGGCCGGGCGATGACGCGGCCGGCGTCCCGAGATCGGACGGTCGACGAGCGGTGGGCCGGGCGGATCTCGGTCGGAGCCCCACGGTCCGCGAGGCTGGACGGCCGTGTCTGCCACCGCTCGTCCCCGCCTGGTGCTCGCCTCGGCGTCACCGGCCCGGCTGCGGCTGCTGCGCGACGCGAGGTTCGACCCCGAGGTCGCGGTGAGCGGCGTGGACGAGGAGGCCGTCACCGCCCCGACACCGGAGCAGCTGGTCGAGCGGCTCGCCCGGGCCAAGGCCGAGGTCGTGGCCGCCCGCTGCGGCGACCGGGGCGGGACGGCACCGTGGCTGGTGATCGGGTGCGACTCGGTGTTCGAGCTCGACGGCCACGCCGAGAGCAAGCCGGCGACCCTCGACGAGGCCCGGGCCCGGCTCCAGGCCGCCCGTGGCCGGTCCGGTCGGCTGCTCACCGGTCACTGCCTGCTCGCCCACGACGGGCGCCGGGCCGAGGCCGTCGCCGCCACGACGGTGCACTTCGGCGACTACACCGACGCCGAGCTCGACGCCTACCTCGCCACCGGGGAGGCGCTCGAGGTGGCCGGCGGCTTCACCCTCGACGGCCGGTCCGCCCCGTTCGTCGACGGGGTCACCGGCGACCCCAGCAACGTCATCGGCCTGTCGCTCCCCACCCTCCGCCGCCTGCTCGGCCGGCTCGGCGTGTCGGTGGTCGACCTGTGGGCCTGACCGACGCCGACGACCCCGGCGCCGCTGCGGCTCGGGAACCGGCTGCAGGTGTGGCCGCCGGTGGTCCTGGCCCCGATGGCGGGGGTCACCAACTCGGCCTTCCGGCGGCTCTGCCGGCGCTTCGGCGGCGGCCTCTACGTCAGCGAGATGATCACCGCCCGGGCGCTGGTCGAGGGCAACCAGCGGACCGAGCGCATGATCGCCTTCGCCCCTGACGAGGCGCCCCGGAGCCTGCAGCTCTACGGCGTCGACCCCGCCACCATCGGCGAGGCGGTGCGCCGGCTGGTGGCGTCCGACCGGGTCGACCACGTCGATCTCAACTTCGGGTGCCCGGTCGCCAAGGTCACCCGCAAGGGCGGGGGCGCGGCCCTGCCGGTCCACCACCGGCTGCTGGCCGCGGTCGTGGGGGCGGCGGTGCGGGCGGCCGACGCCGAGGCGGCCCGACCGGGCGACGTGCCGGTGACGGTGAAGTTCCGGATCGGCGTGGACCCGGACCACCTGACCCACCTGGCGACCGGTCGCATCGCCGAGGCCGAGGGAGCGGCGGCGGTGGCGCTCCACGCCCGCACCGCCGAGCAGCAGTACTCGGGGTCGGCCGACTGGTCGGCCATCGCCGAGCTGAAGCAGGCGGTCACCACCATCCCCGTGCTCGGCAACGGCGACGTCCTCGAGGCCGCCGACGCGCTGGCCATGGTCGAGCGGACCGGCTGCGACGGCGTGGTGGTGGGACGGGGGTGCCTGGGCCGTCCGTGGCTGTTCGCCGACCTGGCCGCCGCCTTCGACCGCCGGCCGCCGGGCCCGTGGCCGACCCTCGGCGGCGTGGTCGCCACCATGGTCGACCACGCCCGCCTGCTGGCCGACCAGGACGGCGAGGTGGCCGGGGTGCGCGCCCTCCGCAAGCACACCGGGTGGTACCTGACGGGGTTCCCGGTCGGCTCGGAGCTGCGCCGGTCGCTGAACCAGGTCGCCACCCTGGCCGAGCTCGACGACCTGGTCGCCGTCGCCCTCGACCGGCTCGGCCCGGACCACCCGTTCCCGGCGGAGGCCCGCCGCATGGTGCGCGGCCACACCCACGGTCCCCGGCGGGTGGCGGTGCCCGACGGCTGGTTCGAGTCCGCCGACGACCCCCGTCCACCGGCCGGCGCCGAGCTGCTCGTCTCCGGCGGCTGACCGGTCGGGCGCAGGAGGGGCGGGCGGTACCGTCGGCGACGATGGCCCAGGACGAGACGACCGGCGACCCCACGACCCGTCACCCGACGACCGGTGACCCAGCTACCGGTGACCCGGCGACCGGTGAGCAGGAGTACCGGCAGACCGGCTTCCGCCCCCCGCCGGGTTCGACCGAGCTGTTCCTGGTGCGCCACGGCGCGTCGGCCCCCCACGTCCCGGGGCGCAGCTTCGACCTGGTGGACGGCCACGGCGACCCGCCGCTGGCGCCGGAGGGCCACGAGCAGGCCGAGCGGGTCGCGGACCGCTTCGCCGGCGAGCACCTCGACGCCCTCTACGTCACGACCCTCCAGCGCACGGTCCAGACCGTGGCGCCCCTGGCGCGGCGCCTGGGCATGGAGCCGCAGGTCGAGCGCGACCTGCGCGAGGTCGGCCTCGGCGAGTGGGAGGGCGGCCTGTTCCGGGAGAAGGTGGCCGAGGGCGGGCCCGTCGCCCAGCGCATGTTCGCCGAGGGACGGTGGGACGTCATCCCCGGCGGCGAGCCCCAGGCCGAGTTCGAGGCCCGGGTCACCGCCGGGCTGCGACGCATCGTGTCGGCCCACCCGGGGCAGCGGGTGCTGGCCGTGGTCCACGGTGGGGTGATCGGCACCGCGCTGGCCATGGCGGTGGGCGCCGACTACGGGTTCGCCTTCGTCGGGTCGGACAACGGCTCGGTGTCGCACCTGGTCTCGACCAGCGGTCGGTGGATCCTGCGCCGGTTCAACGACACGTCCCACCTGCGGCCCGGCTTCGACCTCCCGCCCGACCGGGACCAGGCCCGCTCGACCATGCGGTCGAGCAGCGGGCGGTCGTTCTCGGCCTAGCCCCCCGGTCCGGGGGTGGGCGGCGAGAACTGCTGGACCATCTGCAGGATCAGGTCGATGGTGGCGTCGGCCAGCTTGTCGGCGCCGAACTCGCTCAGGTGGATGCCGTCCTCCTGCCGGGCCAGGGTCGGAGCACCCGACCCGTCGGGCAGGTAGGCGGCGTAGCCGGGGTGGTCGGCCGGGCTGAGCACCGGCCGGCTGTCGAGGTAGCGGACCCAGGGCCGGGTCGCGGCCTGCGTCCGGTAGATCTCGTCGAGGGCGGCCATGCGGTCGGAGAACTGCTGGTCCCGCATGTACGGCTGGCCGACCCAGATGACGAGCCGGCCGTCGCCGGCCAGCAGGTCCATGGTGTCGCCGACCCGTCTCGTGTACTCGGCCTTCCACTCCGGCGAGTCGACCTGGAAGACGCCGTTCGGCAGCTCCATGCCCTGGGCGTCGTTGGCCCCGAACATGATCACGATGATCTGCGGCTTGGTGGGCAGCACGTGGTCGGCCAGCTCGGCCGGCCAGTCGAAGTAGTCGGGTCGGGTCAGCCCCGAGGAGATCCGGTAGTCGACGTCGACCGTGAAGCCGGGCCGCGCCCCGAGCTTCGACTGGAAGGCCAGGCCGTAGTCCCGGGTCATCGAGTCGCCGCCGATCCACACCTTCAGCGGATCCTGCGGGCTGGGCTGGTGGAGGACGATCGGCGGCGGGGCCGAGGGGGTGATGGCCACCTTCGGCTTCCGGGAGATGCCGTGCAGCACCGTCTTGCCGGTCTGGGTCTGACGCCCGATGGCCTGCTCGATGTCGGCCCGGGGACGGTTCAGCCGCAGCAGGTGGCTGACCGAGCGGAACGGGGTGACCACGGCCCGGGCCACGTCGCGCTGCCACCCGAAGTCCTGGCGGCTGGCGGTGGCGTAGAGCGAGTCGGCGTTGAGCAGGGCGCCGACCAGCAGGGCGATGAAGCCGATCTGCAGGACCCGGCCGGCCGGCATCCGTCGGGCCCCGCTGGTCCCGTGGTACCGCAGGGTGCGGGGCTCATCGTCGCCTCGGCGACCTCCGCCGCCGCGGCCGCGCGCCGGGCGCTCCGGTGGCGGCCGGTCGGGTCGGGGCGGGGTCGAGGGTTCGGTCACGAGGAGGCCGGCGCCGAGGGCTCGCGACACGCGAAGGCCGCTGCCCGCGCCGGATCCGAGCGTACCGACGGTCCCGCCGCCGGACGCGGAGCGGCCCGCGCCCGGACCGGCGCCTGCCCTGGCGCGTGCACCGTTCAGAACTGGAAGTAGATGAAGGGGGCCACGCCGACGGGGCCGAGGGCGTCGATGATCAGGAGACCGACACCGAGGGCCACGCCCTGCAGCAGCGGCGCCATGCGGGAGAAGACCACCTGCCCCCGCTCGACCACGCCGGTCGGCACGAACTGGGCGGCGACCATGGCCACCACCGCGAACACCACCATGGGCTTCACCAGCGGGGCCGAGCCGAAGGCGAACAGGCGCCCGAGCATGGCGGTGGCCCCGCTGAAGTCGGGCGCCCGGAAGAACACCCAGGCCAGGCAGACCACGTGGAAGGTGAGCAGCCAGCGCCCCACCTCGCCGAGGGGCGACGCACCCCGGAACGGCTCGCCGGTGGCGTCACGGTGGGCGGCCCGCATCCGCCGCCAGGCCCGCTCGACGCACATGGCCCCGCCGTGGATGGCGCCCCAGATCACGAACGTCCACGCCGCGCCGTGCCAGAGGCCGCCGATGACCATGGTCAGGAACAGGTTGCGCTGGGTCCGGCTCTCCGAGCCCCGGTTGCCGCCGAGCGGGATGTACAGGTAGTCGCGCAGCCAGAACGAGAGGGTCATGTGCCACCGGCGCCAGAACTCCTGCACGGACCGCGACGTGTACGGGGCGTCGAAGTTCTGGGGGAAGCGCAGGCCGAGCAGCAGGGCGCAGCCGATGGCGATGTCGGTGTAGCCGCTGAAGTCGGCGTAGATCTGGATGGCGTAGCCGTAGATGGCGAACAGCACCTCGAGGCCCGAGTGCTGGTTCGGCACGGCGAAGACCGGGTCGACGATGGCGCTGGCCAGGAAGCTCGAGACCACGACCTTCTTGAACAGGCCGGCGAAGATCAGCCGGAAGGCCAGGGCCGAGTCGATGCGGCGGGGGTCGCCCTTGCCCTGCAGCTGGGGCAGCAGCTCGCGGGCCCGCACGATCGGGCCGGCGACGAGGTGGGGGAAGAACGACAGGTAGACGGCGAAGTCGAGCAGCGGGTACGGCTCGGTGTCGCGCCGGTAGATGTCGATCACGTAGCTCATGGCCTGGAACGTGAAGAACGAGATGCCGACCGGCAGGATCACCTGCAGCAGCGGTGCGTCGACGCCGAGGCCGAGCTTGTCGAGGCCGCCGGCCACCGAGGTGACGAAGAAGCCGTAGTACTTGAAGAACCCGAGGATGCCGAGGTCGGCGACCACCGCCGCGGTCATCCAGCCCCGCCGGCCGCCGTCGGTCGGCGAGCGCTGGATCAGCCGGGCGGCCCCCTGGTTGATGAAGGTCGAGGCCAGCAGCAGCAGGGTGAACCGCGGGTCCCACCAGGCGTAGAAGAGGTAGCTGGCCACCAGCAGGAAGACGCGCCAGGCCACCGGGCGCGGCCGGAGCATCCAGCTGATGACGAACACCAGCGAGAAGAAGACGGCGAACTCAGGTGTGGGGAAGAGCAACGCGGCTCCGGCTTCGGCGCGGTGCTCTCATCGTGGCCCGCCCGTCCTCGGCGGGGGTGCACCCTTGTCAGGGCAGGCGCGTCACCAGGGCCGGTTGCGCCGGATGGGCACCGGCTTCGACCACCAGCGGCCGCTGAACCGCCACCGCGACGGCTTGGGCGGCTCGCTCGCCGCCGGCCTGGGCCACACCGCCTCGACGGCCGCCATGATGGCGGCCGCCTGTTGGGGAGTCGGCGCTGCTCCGCCTGGCGGCTGCGCAGCCTCACCCGAGGACCGGTCGCTGCGGTCCTCGGACCCGCTCGTCCCGGGCACGGCGCCACTCACAGGGGCATGTTCCCGTGCTTGCGGGGCGGAAGCTCTTCCTTCTTCGACTTGAGCATCTCCAGCCCGGCGATCAGCTTGACGCGGGTCTCGGCGGGGTCGATGACGTCGTCGACGTAGCCCCGCTCGGCGGCGGTGTAGGGCGTGAGCCACCGCTCGGCGTAGGCCTCCTCGAGCTCGGCCCGCAGGGAGTCGGGGTCGTCGGCGGCGGCCAGCTCCTTGCGGTACACGATCTCGACCGCGCCCGAGGCGCCCATGACCGCCAGCTCGGCGCTGGGCCAGGCGAAGGCCAGGTCGGCGCCGATCGACTTCGAGTTCATCACCACGTAGGCGCCGCCGTACGCCTTGCGGGTGACGACCTGGATGCGGGGCACCGTGGACTCGCAGTAGGCGTAGAGCAGCTTGGCGCCGTGGCGGATGATGCCGCCGTGCTCCTGGTCGGTGCCGGGCAGGAACCCGGGCACGTCGACGTAGGTGATCAGCGGGACGTTGAAGGCGTCGCAGGTGCGCACGAAGCGGGCCGCCTTCTCCGAGCTCTCGATGTCGAGCACCCCGGCGAAGAACATGGGCTGGTTGCCGACCACGCCGACGGGCTGGCCGTTCAGGCGGGAGAAGCCGCACACGATGTTCTGCGCCCAGTGCGGGAAGTACTCGAAGAACTCGCCGTCGTCGGCCACCGCCTCGATGACCTTGCGCATGTCGTAGGGCTGGTTGGGCGAGGCCGGGATCATGTCGTTCAGCTCGGGGCAGCGCCGCTCCGGGTCGTCGCCGGTGGCGAACACCGGCGGCTCCTCGAGGTTGTTCGACGGCAGGAACGACAGCAGGTAGCGAACGTCGTCGAGGCAGGCCTTGTCGTCCGGCGCCACGTGGGTGGCGATGCCCGACTTGCTGGCGTGGGTCATGGCCCCGCCCAGCTCGAGCTGGGTGACGTCCTCGCCGGTCACCGTCTTCACCACGTCGGGGCCGGTGATGAACATGTAGCTGGTCTCGTCGACCATGAAGATGAAGTCGGTCATGGCCGGGCTGTAGACGGCGCCGCCGGCGCACGGGCCCATGATCACGCTGATCTGCGGGGTCACGCCCGAGCTGAGGACGTTCCGGTAGAAGATGCCGCCGTAGGAGGCCAGGCTGACCGGCCCCTCCTGGATGCGGGCGCCGGCGCCGTCGTTGAGGCCGACGAGCGGCGCCCCGACCTTGAGGGCCAGGTCCATGAGCTTGTGGATCTTCTCGGCGAACACCTCGCCGAGGGCGCCGCCGAACAGCGTGAAGTCCTGGCTGAAGACGAAGACCTTGCGGCCGTCGACCGTGCCCCACCCGGTGATGACCCCGTCGGTGTAGGGCCGCTCCTCGATGTCGGGGTTGCGGTGGCGGGCGAGCATGTCGAGCTCGTGGAACGAGCCGTCGTCGAGGAAGTACTCGATGCGCTCTCGGGCGAGCATCTTCCCCCGGCTGTGCTGGCGCTCGACCGACCGGTCGGAACCGGGTCGGCGAGCCTCCTCCTTGCGCTGCTCGAGCTTCCGCGATCCGCTCGCTGAGGGGGTGTTCGGCCATGCGCCGGAGGCTAGGCGGCGCCTTTCACCGCATCCCAAAGCCGGCGGCGAGGTCAGGCCGAGGCGATGAGCCGCTCGGGACGGCGGTCGGCGGCCACCGCTCGCGGCGCCGACGCGGTCGACGGCAGCGTGGTGCCCGTCGGCTCGGGACCGCCACCGGGCGTGAACCGCAGCAGGTCGCGGTCGGCCAGCCGCTGGGCCAGCAGCGCCGCCGCCGACAGCTCGAGCCCGGCCCGCCCGGCGACCTCCTCGAGGGTCCGGTCGTCGCGGGCGGCGAGCAGGAGGCGCAGCTCGACCGGGGTGAGCACCAGGTCGCGGTCGTCGTCGCCGCCGGTGGCGGGGACGGGCACCTGGTCGAGCAGCACGGCCGCGGCAGGGTCGAGCAGGTCGTAGCGGTACTTGCGGTCGGCCAGCTCGATCATGGGCTCGACCCCCCACTGGCTCAACCCGCCGAAGGGGTGCTGCAGGTAGCGGTCGAGCGAGAAGGTGCCGGCGGCCACGCCGAGCAGCCGGGCCAGCGCCTCGACCGAGCTGTCGTGCATGACCTGCACCACGCCCCGGAACTCGATGCCCGGCTCGGCGGCCAGCACGTAGGCGAGGTCGCGACCCGAGCGGACCTGGGCGGACACGTCGGGCAGCTGCTCCCGGGTCACCACGCCGGCGGCCAGGAGCTGGCGCTCCATCGGGAGGCTGCGCCCGGTCGTGACCAGGGTGATGTCCCCGTCGAGGAGGTAGACGACGCCCGAGTCGGCGCCGTCTGACCCGTCGAGCACCAGACCGCCGGACTCCCGTCGCTCCGCGGCCCACCGGAGGACGTCACCGACCGTGGCGGTCGCCGAGATCTCTCCGCGACGGATCATCGGAGCCTGGTCTCCTGTTCGACTGGTCAGAGGGGAAGGGACACCGCACCGGCGTCCTCCCAGAGGATCGGCAGGGCGGCGGCCCCGCTTGAGGGGGCCATATGGCCCGGTTTCCGGCTGCCGCGATCCGGCCGGCCGAGGGGACGGTCGGACCGGCGGTGCCGCAGTACCGTCGCCCCCGTGGACCTGCCGGTGTCGCCGCCCGTCTCCCCGATGCTCGCCAAGGCCGTCGACGCCCTGCCCGACGCCGAGCCGGGTTCGGTGCTGTTCGAGCCGAAGTGGGACGGATTCCGGGCCATCGTCTTCCGCGACGGCGACGAGGTCGAGATCGGCAGCCGCAACGAGCGGCCGCTGACCCGCTACTTCCCCGAGCTGCTCGACCCGCTCCGGGCCTCGCTGCCCGAGCGCTGCGTGGTCGACGGCGAGGTGGTGATCGCCGGCGACCGGGGCCTCGACTTCGACGCCCTGCTCCAGCGCATCCACCCCGCCGAGTCGCGGATCAACCGGCTGGCGGCGGAGACTCCCGCCAGCTTCGTGGCCTTCGACCTGCTGGCCGAGGGCGACGACGACCTGACCGGCGAGGCGTTCACCGAGCGCCGCCGCCGCCTGGCCGACGCCCTCGCGGACGCCCGCCCGCCCGTGCACCTCACCCCGCTCACCGACGACCGCGAGCAGGCCGCCGACTGGTTCGAGCGGTTCGAGGGGGCGGGGCTCGACGGCGTGGTGGCCAAGGCCGCCGACCTCGCCTACCTGCCCGACAAGCGGGTCATGCTCAAGGTGAAGCCGAAGCGCACCGCCGACTGCGTGGTGGCCGGGTTCCGCATGCACAAGAGCGGCGACGGCGTGGGGTCCCTGCTGCTCGGGCTGTGGGACGCCGGCGACCCGCCGACGCTGCACCACGTCGGTGTCGCCACCAGCTTCAGCGCCAAGCGCCGCAAGGAGCTGCTCGGCGAGATCGAGCCGCTTCGGGCCGACTCGCTCGATGGCCACCCCTGGGCCGGGTGGGCCGAGCAGGAGGCCCAGGAGTCCGGCGGGCAGCGTCAGCCCGGCGCCCAGAGCCGGTGGAACGCCGGCAAGGACCTGTCGTGGGAGCCGCTGCGCATCGAGCGGGTCGCCGAGGTCGGCTACACCCACGTCCAGGGCGACCCCCGCCCCGCCATCCGCGGGGGATCCGGCGACCACGGCTGGGCGCCCGCCCGGTTCCGCCACGCCACCCGGCTGGTGCGCTGGCGACCGGACCGCGACCCGGCGTCGTGCACCTACGAGCAGCTCGACGTCACCGTGCCGATGGAGCTGGCCGAGGTCTTCGGCGCCTGACGCCCCCGTTCCGCCGCCCGTTCCGCCGCCCACCACGAACCGGTCGCAGTCGTGGGCGTGCAGCCCGAACAACTGCGACAAGTTCGGGAAGGGAGGGGCCGGAGCGGCGAACTCGTCGCAGATCTGGGCGTGGCGGCCGAACAACTGCGACGAGTTCGGGATGGGGGGGACGGAGCCGAGGCGGGGTCAGCGGTCCTCGGGGTCGACCTGGGGCTGGACGGCGGTGGGGTCCTCGGCGCCGTGGGGCTCGCCGGTGGGTCCGCCGCGCCAGGCCACCGTCTGGGTCGGGTCGTCGGGCCCGGCGGGCGGCTGGGCCGAACCGGGACCGGCGCCGCGGTCGCCGGCGTCGGGCTGCCCGTAGGGACGGGTCGGATCGGGGCCGGGGTCGGGCTCCGGTCGGGTGGGTCGCTCGGCCGGGGGCGGGGAGGCGGGCGGGGGCTCCGGCGCCGGAGCCTGGCCCGGGGCGGGCGGGTAGGCCGACGGTGGCGGCGGAGCGGCGGGCGTGGTCGGGTGCGTCGGCGTGGACGAGGGCGCCGAGCCGGGAGGCGGCGGGTACGCGCCGCCGCCGGACGGGTAGGCCCCCCCGGACGGGTAGGCCCCCCCGGACGGGTAGGCCCCCCCGGACGGGTACGCGCCGCCGCCGGACGGGTAGCCCCCGCCGGCGCCGTACGCCGGAGTGGCGGGCGGGGCGGGCTGGTGGGCGGCGGCGCCGTGGTCGCCTGTCCCGCCGGCGGCCGGGGTGGCCCGCTGGGCCCGGCGCGGGTCGCGGTCGGTCACCGCCAGGATGACGACCAGCGCGCCGACGACGGTGAACAGCACCGCCGACGCCCGGGCCGGGTAGTACCAGGGGAAGTTCTTGCGCAGCCACGACGGGGGCCGGGTGCCGCCGCCGGTGGCGTCGAGCGAGTACACGATCCAGGGCACGTAGAGCACGAGCAGCACGACGCCGCCGAGGGCCGCCAGCCAGCGGGAGAAGGGCGGCCCGGCGATGGCGATCAGCGCGATGACCAGGAGCACGGCGAACACCACGTCGCGTCCGACCAGCACCCCCTTGGGCTGGGGCGCGCCACCCCCGTCCCAGAACAGGACGCGCCCCACCGACCCACCCGCGCCGCTCAGCCCGATCTCCTGCATGGCGAGGTAGGTGACGGCCAGGAGCGGGGCCAGGAGCAGGGCACCGGCGGCTCGCACGCGCATGTCAGTCCTCCGTTCGGGGGTCGGACCCGTCGGGTCCGGGGGGCTCGGGGTCGGGTCGGCGGGCGCGGGACGGGGCGACCCGCGGCGGCTCGTCGGGCTGCTTCGGGTACACCGGCGGCCACGGGGCGTCGCCCAGCCCGGCGTCGAGGTCGCGCCGCGACCACTCGAGCAGCGGCTCGATGGTCTGCGGGTGGTCGTGCATCTCGGCCCAGGGGTCGCCCCCGGCCGCCACCCGGTCGGGCACCACGGCGAGGGTGAGGTCGTCGGGCACCACGGTGTCGACCTCGTCCCAGCGGATCGGCGTCGACACCTGGCCGCCGACCCGGGGTCGCACGCACCAGGTGCCGAACACGGTCTTGTGCGGGGCGGTCTGGTTGAAGTCGACGAAGACCCGGGTGCCCCGCTCCTCCTTCCACCACTGGGCGGTGATGAGGTCGGGCCGGCGACGCTCGAGCTCCCGGGCCAGCGCCACCACCGCGGCGCGCACCTGGTAGGAGTCCCAGCGGGGTTCGAGCCGCACGAAGACGTGCAGGCCCCGGTTGCCGGTGGTCTTGGGGAAGGCGGCGATGCCCAGCTCGTCGAGCAGCGCCCTGGTCTCGCCGGCCGCCTCGCGCACCATGTCGAAGGTCACCCCGGGCGAGGGATCGAGGTCGATGCGCAGCTCGTCGGCGACCTCGGGGTGGGCGGCCAGGTACGGCCAGGGGTGGAAGCCGAGGCAGCCCTGGTTGACCGCCCACAGCAGGTGGGCCAGGTCGGCGATCACCAGGGCGTTGCTGGTCGTGCCGTTCGGCGTCGAGACGACGGTGGTCTCCAGCCAGTCGGGCGCGCCCTTCGGCACCCGCTTCTGGAAGAACGACTTGCCGGCGGCGCCGTCGGGGAAGCGCTGCATCATGGTCGGCCGACCGCCGAGCACGGCCAGCAGCGGGCCGGCCACGGCCTGGTAGTAGCGGACCAGGTCGAGCTTGGTCTCACCCCGCGCCGGGAAGAAGACCTTGTCCGGGCTGGAGATGCCGACGGTGCGGGTACCGCCGGGGACCTCCACCTCGACGTCGACCTTCTCGCCCTTGCCGGCGGTGCGCGTCGCCATCACGCGCTCCCGCCGACGGCCGCCCGCTCGGCGGCCAGGGCCTCGGCCCGGTCGAGCAGGCCGGGGGCGTCGATGCGGTCGCACAGCGCGGCGAAGCGGTCGGTGGGGCCGACCCAGCGCAGCTCGTCGACGTCGTCCATCACCGGGGCGTCGAGCTCGAGGGTGGCGATGCGCCGGAACAGCACGGCCAGGTCGAGCTGGTCGCGCAACGTCCGGGCCAGCTTGCCCTTGGCCCGGACGTCGACGTCCCAGTCGTCGCCAGCCGGGGGGATCTGCTCGAGGTGGCCGTACCGGGACAGCACGGCGGCGGCCGACTTCGCCCCCCAGCCGGGCAGGCCCGGGAACCCGTCGGCGCTGTCGCCCACCAGTCCGAGGTAGTCGGGGATCGACTCGGGGTCGACGCCGAACTTGGCCCGGACGCCCTCGACGTCGATCAGCTTCTGCTGGCGGCGGTCGAGCTGCACCACCTTGCCCCCGACGCACTGGCCGAGGTCCTTGTCGGGCGTGCAGATCACGACCCGCTCGACCCGGTCGTCGTCGGCGGCGACGGCCGCCGCTGCGCCCAGGGCGTCGTCGGCCTCGTACTCGACCATGGGGAACACCCGGACGCCGGCGGTGGCCAGCGCCTCCTCGACCAGCGGGAACTGGCTGGTGAGGTCTGGATCGACGCCCGAGCCGTCCTTGTAGTCGGCCCACATCTCGTTGCGGAAGGACTCGATGACGTGGTCGGTGGCCACCCCGACGTGGGTGGCGCCGTCCTCGATCAGGGAGAGCACCGTGCCGACCACGCCGCGGGTCGCGGCGACCTCCTGGCCGTCGTCGGTGACGTGGGAGGGAAGGGCGAAGTGGTAGCGGAACAGCTCGTAGGTCCCGTCGACCAGGTGCACCTCCACCCCGCGAGCCTCCCACAGCGCGTCCGTCCCGGTCCGGGGGAACGCGTCCCCGGCCCGGCTAGGCGGAGACCAGGCTCAGGATGTCGACCGTGCCGGCCTTGCCGTCGTAGATCAGCTCGCCGTCGCGCAGGGCCACGCAGCGGTCGACGCGCTCGACGAACTCGGGGTCGTGGGTGGCGACGAGGGTCGCGGCGCCGTCGCTGTGGACCTCGTCGAGCAGGTCGAGCAGGGCGCTGCGACCGCTGGCGTCGAGCCCGACGAAGGGCTCGTCGATCAGCAGCACCGAGAACGGCCGGACGAGCCCGAGGATGATGGCCGACTTCTGGCGCAGGCCACGGCTGAAGCGCGACGGCAGGTCGTCGACCCGGTGCATGAGCCCGAGCTTGTCGGTGAGCTCCTCGGCGTAGTCGTCCCAGCCGTCGCCGCCGTGCAGCCGCGAGACGTACTCGACGTGCTCGCGCAGGCTGAGGTCGTCGTAGAGCACCGGGTTGTCCGGGAGGAACGAGGAGGTGGCCCGGGCCTCGTTGGACCCGACCGGCCAGCCGGCGATCTCGATCTCGCCGCCGGTCGGCTCGAGCAGGCCGGCCGCCATGCGCATGAAGGTGGACTTCCCGGAGCCGTTGTGGCCGATCAGCGCCAGGCTCTGACCGACCTCCACCTCGAGGTCGAGCGGCGCGAGGGCGACGAGGTCGCCGTAGCTCTTGTGCAGCTCGAGCGAGTCGACGGCGGGGACCGCCATCTCACCGGCGTCGGCGTCAGCGTCGTTGGTCACGTCGTCGTCCTCGGGTCGGGGGGAGCGGAGCCAGGTCGTCGGGCTCGTCGGGCTCGGGTTCTTCGGTCTCGTCCTCGTCGTCGTCCCACTCGTCGTCCTCGTCCTCGTCCCACTCGTCGTCCTCGTCCCAGTCCTCGTCCCCGTCCTCGTCCTCGTCCACCTCGACCGTCGTCGGCGCCGACGCGCTCGCGGTGGAGCGGCCGGCGCCCGAGCCGGCCCCGCCGCCCTTCGACCGCTGGGTGGCCTTCGCCTCCTCCATGGCCTGCTCGAACCAGGCCCGCACGTCGTCGCGGAAGCGGACCCACCCGAAGGTGACCGCCACCGCCACCAGCACGCCGAGCGAGGCCGCCAGCTGGGCCGAGGTGGCGTCGGCCTGGTGATTCAGCGCGACCCGCGCCGCCAGCACCGGCGCCACGCCGACGACGCCGAGCAGGGGCGGCCCGACGGTGCGCAGCAGGTTGCGCATGCCGGCGACCTCGGGCGAGATCATGGCCAGGTTGTCGCTCGGCTTCGGGGCCCCCATGAGCACGCTGACGACCGCGCCGGCCGCCGCGCCCCCCGCCGCCGGGATGATGGCGATGGCGGCGACCCGCAGCGCACCGGTCGAGGGCGAAGCCAGCACCGCCGCGGCCCCCGCCACCACCGTGACGAGGACCATGGCGCAGAGGGTGACCGGCACGTGGGAGAGCAGCACCTTGCCCCGGTCGAGGGGGTAGGCCTCGAGCCGGCCGGGGTGGTCGGTCTCCTGGGCCAGGGGCTCGATGGCGTCGAGGGCGGCCACCCAGAGGGCGAAGCCCCCCACCACGATCAGCGGGGTGGTGCCGTCCCACGCCCCCCGCATGGCCAGCCCGGCGACGACGGCGAGCAGCACCAGCCGGGCCAGGCGGGCGGAGGGCCAGCGCATGACGCCCCGCCAGCCCCGCCACCAGACGGGGAACCGGGTCGGGTGGGCTCGCTCGGTGCGGGCGGGGTGACCCAGCCAGGGCTTGGTGCGCGAGACCTCGTTCGAGAGCTGGCGGCGCAGGACGAGCACGGTGCGCAGGTCCTGCAGGGTGGCGGCGAACTTGATCTGGCCGACCAGGGCGGTGCGGCGCTCGGCCGCCTCGAGCGACAGCCCGGACACCGCACCCACGCCCAGGACCATCGCCGCCACCGCCACGGCGGCCGGGATCAGGGCCAGGGCGTCGAACCGCAGCGGCCACAGCGCCAGCCGGCCGAGGAAGGAGAGCGGTGCGGTCGGCGCCCGGCCCGCCAGGTCGGCCACCGACCAGGCCACCAGGGCCAGACCGACCGACGTGCCGATCCAGGAGCGCAGCCGCCGGCCCGACGCCAGCATGGCGCAGCCGATCGAGAGCCAGACGAGCAGCACGCAGAACAGCGAGGCGCACAGCACCCACACGATGGGGTTGCCGTCGAGCCGGCGCACCGCGAGCTGGCCGGCGATGGCGCCGGCCACCACCGCCCCGAAGGTGAGGAACCGGAGCTGGTGCAGGGTGGGCGAGCGCAGGGCGACGCCCCGGTCGATGGGCGACAGGAGCACGTGGCGGACGTCGGGCTTCTCCAGCGCCAGGGGGCCGCCCCGGCACCCCGAGCGCAGCCCGACCAGCACCGCGGCGGCGGCGACCAGGCCGAGCGCGGCGGGGCCGTGCTCGAGCACCTTGGCGGTGCCGGCGGCGTCGAGCTTGCCGTCGCCGGTGAGCCCCGACAGGACCAGGACGGCGGCGGTGGCCAGGATGGCGGTGACGTACACCCGGTACATGGCGTCGACCCAGTGGATGTCGGCCACCCGGTGCCGGCGCCGGGCGCGACGGAGGTCGGCGAGGACCTCGGCATCGGCGGCAGACACGGCGGTCGACGCTACCGGCCGGCAGGTCGGGCCGACGAGCGCCGGATGGCTCGATCCGCCGGGGTGCCGTCGACCATCATGAAGCGATGGACGAACTGGGGAGGCCGTCGGGTGTCCGGCGGCGACGGCGGCAGGCGCAGCTCCGGCGCCGACGCATCGTCGTGCTCGCCGGCCTCCTGCTGCTGCTGGTCGGTGCCTTCGCCGTCGTCCTCACCTTCGGCGACCGGTCCGGCTCCGGGAACCGGCGGGCCGACCAGGTCGCCTACCGCGCCCCGTCCGGGGCCTCGTCGTCGGGCGGCACCGGCTCGGCCACCGTCACCGGCGCCCGGGCCGGCCGGACCACCTCGACCACGACCGCCCCTCCCAAGCCACCGGTCGGCGCCACCAACCCGCTGCCACCCACGCCCCGACCGGCGGATGGCCGGCGTCCCACCGTCGTCTACTTCGGCGACTCCATGTCGGTGAACGCCGCCCCGGAGATCAAGGAGCAGCTCGACGCCGCCGGCTACGACCTGGTGCACTTCGAGGCCTTCATCGGCAACAGCATGTGCAAGGACGAGGCCTCCATCGACCAGACCGTGGTCCAGGACAAGCCCGACATCCTCGTCCTGCAGTACGTCGGCAACGGCTCCCTCTGGAACTGCGTCGACGGCTACCAGCCCACCTACGACCTGTACCACCGGGCCCTGACGTCGATCGGCGCCAACGCCGCCTTCAACGGGGCGCCGGGCGGCACCCACGTGGTGCTGGTCGGCGCCCTCCCCCACGCCGACGGCACGCCGCTCTACCCGGGCTCGCCGGGGGTGACCGACGCCTTCCGCGACGTCGCCCGCACCGACCCGAGGGCCTTCTCCTTCGTCGACCCGACGCCGGGGCTGGTCCCCGGGCCGGGGGCGCTGGTCGCCTGCTACCCGCAGGAGCCGGGGTGCGGCCCCGACGGGCGGATCCAGGTGCGGCCCGACGACCACAACCCGTTCACCGGGGCCACCGTCATGGGCGGCGGCTCGCACTTCTGCCTCGACTCGACGCTGGTGTCGCTGGCCGAGGAGGACTGCAACGTCCACAACGCCGGCGGCCTGCGCTTCGCCTACGACGTGGTGGACGGCATCCGCGCCGCCGGTCTCTGAGCGGCGCAAATCGCGGCGCCCGGCCGACCGGCGGGCGCGACGATGCCGGGATGGCCGCGACGCCGCGAATCCGCCCCAGCCGACCGGACGACGCCGAGGGGTTCGCCGAGATGATGGATCACGTCGCGGCCGAGGGGCGCTGGATCGGGCGCGAGGCGCCGGTGGACCGCGAGGCCATGGCCGAGTCCTTCCGGGCCGGCATCGACGACCCCGACCACGGTTCGTTCGTGTGCGTCGAGGGCGCCGAGGTGGTCGGCAGCCTCGGCCTGCACCGGCTGCCCTACGGGGTGGCCGACCTCGGCATGGCCCTGCTGCCCTCGTACCGGGGGCAGGGCCTCGGGCGTCGGTTGCTCGACCGGGGCATCCGCTGGGCCACCGAGCACCCCGACGTCCACAAGATCACCCTGCAGCACTGGTCGCACAACGTCCCCGCCCACCAGCTGTACCGGCGCGCCGGGTTCCTCGTGGAGGGCCACCTCCACGAGCACTACCGCCGGCGCGACGGCGAGCTGTGGGACGCGGTGGTGATGGGCCGACGGGTCTGAGGCGGCCCCGGCCGTCCGTCCCGCTCAGCGGCCGACCGGCCACGACCGGGCGGCGGCGGCCAGGGCGTCGACCAGGGCGCGGGCGTCGGGGACGAGGCCGTCGTCGCCGGGCGGTGGGCAGCGGGGCGTGTTGCCCCGCACCCGGGGCGGCAGCTCGAGCTGCACCCCGCCGCCGCACAGCCGGTTGACCGGGTTGTCCGGGTGCTGGCCCCGCAGGCCCTGCGGGATGTCCTCGAGCTCGGTGGCGACGGCGTAGCCGGGGAGCGCGGCCCGGAGGTGGCTGCCGAGGTGGCGCGCCAGGTCGCGGTTGCCGCCGCCGGCGAGCAGGGTCGTCCAGTACCCGTGGCGGCCGAACCCGTGGACGGCGACGCCCACCTCGACGTGGGCGACGAAGGCGGCCAGCTGCCCGGACTCGGCCGGGTCCACCCGGGCCGAGGGGATGTGCCACTGCAGGCCCGGCGGGAGCAGCACCCCGTAGTAGGTGGCGCCCGCCGCCTCGGCCGCCGCCGAGGCGATCACGTCGGTGCGCTCCTCCAGCGAGCCCCCGTGGAAGGCGAGGAACCCGAACCGGCTGCGCAGCTCGAGCACCTCGACCACGCCCTCGGTGGCGAGGAGCCGGGCGAAGGGCCGGGTCGGTCCGGCCGGCGGGGCCGCCACCGGGTCGCTCGTGCCGGCGGAGCCGTCGCGCCGACGGTGCCGGGCTACTCCTGGACCAGCTCGATCAGGGTGCCGAAGGCGGTCTTGGGGTGGACGAAGGCCACCGTGGTGCCGCGCGACCCGGGCCGGGGCTGCTCGTCGAGCACCCGACCGCCCTGGTCCTTCACCGACTGCAGCGCCTCGGCGCAGTCGGCGACCCGGTAGCCGACGTGGTGCAGGCCCTCGCCCTTCTTCTCCAGGTACTTGGCCACCGGCGAGTCGTCGCGGGTGGGGGTGAGCAACTGGATGTAGCTCTCGGCGACCTTCAGCAGCGCCTCCTCGACCCCGTCGCTGTCGACCACCTCGCGGTGGTCGACCGTGGCGCCGAAGGTGTCGCGGTAGTAGTCGATGGCGGCGGGGAGGTCGTCGACCGCGATGGCGATGTGGTCGATCTCGGTGAGCAGCGGGCCGTCGGCGCCGGCGGACTCGAAGTCGTCGGGGCCGGGTTCGCCGTCGTCGTGGGGGTTCTTGGCTTCGAGCGGCATGGCGGGTCCTCGGGTGGGGTCGTTGCTCGGGTGACGGGGCGCTCAGGCGCCGTGGCGGCGGAACAGGGTGATGCGGTCCTCGCCGACCTGCTCGCGGAACTCGGGGTCGTCGATGCCCTGGCCCTCTTCGGGGGCGAGGCAGAGCACGCCGATCTTGCCCTCGTGCAGGTTCTTGTGGACCGAGTAGGCGGCGTCGCCCACCTCGGTGAGCGGGTGGACGGCGGAGAGGATGGGCTGGATCTGGCCCTCGCAGATCAGCCGGTTGGCGTCCCACGCCTCCCGGTAGTTGGCGAAGTGGGAGCTGATGATGCTCTTCAGCTTCATCCAGAGGTGGCGGTTGTCGTACTCGATCATGTAGCCGCTGGTGGCGGCGCAGGTGATGACCTTGCCGCCTCGGGCGGTGACGAAGACCGAGGCGCCCATGGTCTGGCGGCCGGGGTGCTCGAAGACGATCTCCGGGTCACGGCCGACGAGGGCGCGGATGTCCTTGCCGAAGCGGCGCCACTCGGACTCGTCCTGGGTGTGGGGGTCGGACCAGAAGCGGTAGCCGTTGGCCTTGCGGTCGATGACCGCCTCGCAGCCGAGGTCCTTCAGCAGCTCGACCTTCTCGGGCGAGGAGACGACGCCGACCGGGGTGCCGCCGCCGTTCAGCACGTACTGCACGGCGTAGCCGCCGAGGCCGCCGGATGCTCCCCAGATGAGCACGACGTCGCCCTGCTTCATGTGCCCGGCGTGGTGGCTGACCAGCATGCGGTAGCTCGTCGAGTTGGTCAGCGCGTTGCAGGCCGCCTCCTCCCAGGTGAGGTGCCGGGGCTTGGGCATGAGCTGGTTGGCCTTGACGAGGGCCAGGTCGGCCAGGCCGCCGAAGTTGGTCTCGAAGCCCCAGATGCGCTGGTTGGCGGCCAGCATCGAGTCGTCGTGGGCCGAGGGGTCCTGGTCGTCGACGTGGTTGCAGTGGATGGTCACCCGGTCGCCCGGCTTCCAGTTGCGCACCGCCGAGCCGACCTTGAGCACCACGCCGGCGCCGTCGGAGCCGACCACGTGGTACGGCAGGTCGTGGCGCTTGCCCCACACGCTCTCCTTGCCCAGCCGGGAGAGGAAGGCGAAGGTGGGCAGCGGCTCGAAGATCGAGGTCCACACCGTGTTGAAGTTGATGGCGCTCGCCATCTGGGCCACGTACACCTCGTCGGGCGCCAGCTCGGGGGTGGCGACCTCGTCGACGTGCAGGGACTTGCGCGGGTCTTTGTCGTCGGACTCCATCCCCTCGAACATGTCGGCCTCGTCCTTCTTGACGAAGGCGGCCCGGTAGGACTCGGGGATGGCCAGCCCGGCGATGTCGTCGCCGGACGCGCCGGACTGGATGGCGTCGAGGATCTCCTGCATGGGCCGCAGGTTAGGTCGTCGGAACGCGCCGGCCTTCGGTCGGGCCGGGCGGCCCGGGGTCGGTCCGGAGCGGCGAAATCGGGCGAAACCTTGACAACCGGGCCGCCGGTCCGATGAGAGGGGGCGGCCGTACACTCGTCCGCCTCCGAGGCCGCCAGAGGAAAGGGACTCCCCCATGGCGTTGACCCCCGAAGAGATCAAGTCGAAGCACTTCGTCGTCGGGCTCCGCGGCTACGACAAGGACGAGGTCAACGCCTTCCTCGCCGAGGTGGCCGACGAGCTGGCCACCGCTCGCGATGTCGGCGTCGGCGGCGGCAAGGACGACGACGCCAAGGCCAAGGCGAAGGCCAAGGCCGAGAAGATCCTGGCCGAGGCCGAGCAGCAGGCCCGCGACACCGTCGCCTCCGCCCAGGAGCAGGCCGACAGGCTCCTGGCCGACGCCAAGGCCAGCGGCGGTGCCGCGAAGGCACCGGCCGCCGCCGAGGGCGAACCCGGCGCCTCCGCCGCCGACACCTACGCCAAGGCCGGCGAGCAGGTGGCCGCGGTGCTGCGGGTCGCCGAGGAGCAGGCCGCCGCCATGCGGGCCGATGCCGAGAAGGCTGCCGCCGCCATCATCGAGAAGGCCGGGGCCGACGCCGACGAGACCCGGAAGGCCGCCGAGGGCTACGCCGCCGACGCCCGGGCCGACGCCGACCGGTACGCCGAGCAGGCCAAGGCCGACGCCGACCAGGCCGTCGAGGCCAAGCGGGTCGAGGCCGAGACCGACCGCGAGGCCGCCTCCCGGGCGCTCAGCGACGCCCAGGCGGAGGCGCTCGGCCTGGTGGCCGACGCCGAGGCCCGCGCCAAGCGGATGCTCGACGCCACCGAGGAGAAGGCGCGCCACCAGGCCGACGAGGTGCTGGCGTCCGCCCGCTCCGAGTACGCCCAGCTCCGCCAGCAGCACGCCGAGCTGAGCGACCGGCTGCGCCGCACCCACGACCAGCTCACCCACGCCCTCGAGACCGTCGGCGCCCTCGACGACGACGCGCTGCCCGCCACCGCCGCCGTCACCGACGACGAGGCCGGCGACCAGGGTGGGACCGAGGGGGCCGGCCACGCCGACGCCGAGTCGGCCACCGCCGGCGCCTCGAGCTCCGGCTCGTAGCCCCGAGCGGGACCGCCTTTTCGGCGGGGTGGGGGAGGCCGGTAGCCTTGGCCGCCCACCACCACCTCGATCGGGGGATCCCGTCATGGCCGGTTCCGTCATCCTCTCGGGCGCCCGCACGCCCATCGGCAAGCTCTCCGGGGCGCTGGCGTCCTTCAGCGGCACCGACCTGGGCGGGTTCGCCATCAAGGCGGCGCTCGACCGCGCCGGCATCCGGCCCGACCAGGTCGACTACGTGTTCATGGGCCAGGTGCTGCAGGCCGGCGCCGGGCAGATCACCGCCCGCCAGGCGGCGGTCAACGCCGGCATCCCCATGTCGACGCCCGCCACCACCGTCAACAAGGTGTGCCTGTCGGGGCTCAACGCCATCCACCTGGCCGACCTGATGATCCAGCGCCGGCGAGGCCGACATCGTGGTGGCCGGCGGCATGGAGTCCATGACCAACGCGCCGTACCTGCTCCCGGGCGCCCGGGCCGGCTACCGGGCCGGCGACAAGACCGTCGTCGACTCGATGATGTACGACGGCCTCTTCTGCGCCTTCGACCAGTGCGCCATGGGCGCCGGCACCGAGAAGTACGCCGCGTCCGCCGGCATCGACCGCCAGCCCCAGGACGAGCTGGCCGCCCAGTCCCACCAGCGGGCCGCCGAGGCCGCCGAAGAACGGCCTGTTCGACGACGAGATCGTCCCGGTCGAGGTGCCCCAGCGGCAAGCGGCGACCCGATCGTGGTCGACACCGACGAGGGCGTCCGCGGCGACACCACCGCCGACAGCCTCGGCGGGCTGCGCCCGGCGTTCGACAAGGCCGGCAACATCACCGCCGGCAACGCCAGCCAGCTCTCCGACGGCGGCGCCGCCGTGATCGTCACCTCGCCCGAGAAGGCCGACGAGCTGGGCATCGACCCCATGGCCCAGATCGTCGGCTACGGCCAGGTCGCCGGGCCCGACCCGTCCCTGCTCACCCAGCCGGCCCGGGCCATCAAGGTCGCCCTCGAGCGCTCCGGCAAGCAGCTCGGCGACATCGACCTGTTCGAGCTCAACGAGGCCTTCGCCGCGGTCGGCCTGGCCTCGATGGACGACCTCGGCATCACCGACGAGGTCACCAACGTCAACGGCGGGGCCATCGCCCTCGGCCACCCCATCGGCATGTCCGGCACCCGCCTGGCGCTGCACATGCTCAACGAGCTGCAGCGCCGTGGCGGCGGGCTCGGCGCGGCCGCCCTCTGCGGCGGCGGCGGCCAGGGCGACGCCGTCCTGTTCCAGGTGTCGTAGCAGAAGCAGAGCTTCCGCCGCTCCCGCTCAGGCGTCGACGTCCCGACGGCCTTCGAGGGCGCGTCCGAGGGTCAGCTCGTCGGCGTACTCGAGGTCGCCGCCCACCGGCAGCCCGCTGGCGATGCGGGTGACGGTGAGCCCGAGCGGCTTCAGCAGCCGGCCCAGGTACATGGCGGTGGCCTCGCCCTCGATGTTGGGGTTGGTGCACAGGATGATCTCGGTGACGCCCTCGGGCTCGAGACGGGCCAGGAGCTCCTTCACCCGCAGCTGATCGGGACCGATGCCCTCGATCGGGCTGATGGCGCCCTGCAGCACGTGGTAGCGGCCCCGGAACTCCTGGGTCTTCTCGACCGCCACCAGGTCCTTGGGCTCCTCCACCACGCAGATCACCGCCGCGTCACGGCGGTCGTCGGCGCAGATGCCGCACAGCTCGCCCTCGGCCACGTTGAAGCACCGGCTGCACCAGGCCACCTTCTCCTTGGCGTCGGTGATGGCCTGGGCCAGCCGGCCGGCGTCGAGCTTCGACAGCTTGAGCAGGTGGAAGGCGATGCGCTGGGCCGACTTCGGCCCGACGCCCGGCAGCTTGCCCAGCTCGTCGATCAGGTCCTGGACCGGACCGGCGTAGACGGCCACGCCCTAGCTGCCGCCGAGCAGGCCGCCGAGGCCCCCGAGGTCGAGGCCGCCCATCGAGTGGGACTGCAGCTCCTGCACCCGCTCGGTGACGTCGTGGAGGGCGGCGAGCACCAGGTCCTGCAGCATCTCGACGTCGGCGGGGTCGACCGCGTCGGGGTCGATGTGCACGGCGGTGAAGTGGCCGTCGCCGGTGGCGGTGACGCGCACCACCCCGCCGCCGGCCACGCCGGCGACCTCGGTGGCGGCCGCCTGCTCCTGGGCCTCGACCATCTGCTGCTGCATGGACGACGCCTGCTCGAGCAGGGCGCCGAGGTCGAGGCCGCCACCGAGGGCGGCGAAGGGGTCGGCGGTGGGCTGCTCGGCGCCGGACGGGGCGGCCACCTCGTCGGGCGAGATCGGCTCGCGGGGAACCGGGTGCTGGTCGTCAGGGTCGGTCACGGCTGCTCCTGGTCCTCGTCATGTGCGCCGGCGCGTCGGTCGGGCCGGTGGTCGTCGGGCGTCCCCATCTGGGAAGCCGCGCGGGTCAGTCGCCATCGAGCAGCTCGGCGCCGGGGAACGCGTCGGTGAGGCGGGCGATGTGGTCGGCAGGCACGTCGGTGGCCGGCTCGAGGTCGTGGTGGTCGAACGGCTCGTCGTCGGGGTGTGGGCCGCCGCCGACGGCGTCAGCACCCCGGGCGGATGCCGAGGGGCCGCCTGCACCCGAGTCCCCCGAGGTACCGGACGTCTCGGGCCGGCCGGCCACCTGTCCTCCCCCGCCCGAGCGCCCCGAACCCGACCCTCGGGCCGTTCCGCCGCCGGAGGCGCTGCCGGGATCGAGGAGGGAGTCCTGCTTCGGGCCGTCACCCACGACCAGCCGGACGGGGATGGGGTGACCGAAGTGGCCGGCGAGCGCCTCGGTGAGCTGGTCGACCTTGGTGGCGCACCGGTCGCGGTGCGGGGCGTTGGGGAGGGCGACGATGACCGTGCCCCGGTCGACGTCGGCCACGTGCCCGGCCGAGAACATGGCCTTGGTCAGCCCGGAGAGCTTGGGCAGCACCGCGTCGGTCCACGCCGAGCGCACCGTCCGCAGGTCGATGGCGTCGTCCGGTTCGGCCGAGGGTGCCGCCTCGGCGCCGCCCGCCGGCTCGTCCGCCGCCGAGGAGCCGGCGGCGGGTGGCTCGCTGGTCGGACGCTCGCCGCCCGGTTCCGACGACGACGGGGCTGTCGACGGGGCCGGGCCGGACGGGGCCGGGCCGGACGGGGCCGGGCCGGACGGGGCCGGGCCGGACGGGGCCGGGCCGGACGGGGCCGACGGTGGGACGGGCGGTGGTGGGGGCGGGGGCGGCGCGCTCCGAGCCTGCAGGTTCGCCATGGCCCGCTGCGCCGGCGAACCGGCGGCCGGGCCGGCACCAGCCGCGCTCGACCCGGCGTCGGACGAGGACCCGGCATCGCCGGCTCCCGTTCCGGTCGCGGCCGCGGCGCCACCCGCGGCGCCACCTGCCGCGAGCCGACGCTCGAGCTGCTCGATGCGGGCCACCAGCCCGTCGACGGAGGTGTCGGCGTCGGGCCGGGTGAGGCGGACCAGCGCCACCTCGAGCGGGATGCGAGGATCGGGCGCCTGGCGCATCTCGAGCAGCGCCTCGCCGACCTGCTCGAGCGCCCGGGTGGTGGCCCGGTCGGTGAAGCGGCCGGCCAGCGTCTCGACCTGCTCCTGGTCGCCGGCGGTCAGGTGGGGCAGCCGGCCGCCCATGCGGTGCAGGAAGACGTCGCGCAGGCGGCCGAGCAGCTCCTCGCCCAGCACCCGGGGGTCACGCCCGGCGGCCACCGCGTCGGCCACCGCCTGCAGGGCGAGGGCGGTGTCGTGCTCGGCGAGGGCATCGACCAGGTGGTCGACCGACTCGACCTGCTCGTCGCCCCCGCCGGCCACGATGCGGTCGAGGGCCGAGAGGGTGTCGCGGGCCGAGCCGCCGCCGGCCCGCAGCACCTGGGCCACGGCGTCGTCGTCGACGTGCAGCTCGGCGTCCTGGGCCACCCAGCGGACGTGCTGCTCGAGCACCTCGGCGGGCAGCAGGTGGAACTCGAAGTGCTGGGTGCGGCTGCGGATGGTGGGCAGCACCTTGTGCGGGTCGGTGGTGGCCAGCACGAAGACCACGTGGGGTGGCGGCTCCTCGAGGGTCTTCAGCAGGGCGTTCGAGGCCGCCGCCGTCAGCATGTGGACCTCGTCGAGGATGTACACCTTGGTGCGGCCCGGCGAGCCCAGCGCCACCCGGTCGATCAGCGTGCGCATCGCCTCGACGCCGCTGTTGGAGGCGGCGTCGAGCTCCTGCAGGTCGTAGCTGCGACCGGCCTCCATGGCCAGGCACGACTCGCAGGCGCAGTCGGGCTCGCCGGCCTGCGGATCGGTGCAGTTGAGCGCCTTGGCCAGGATGCGGGCGGTCGAGGTCTTGCCCGTGCCCCGGGGACCGCTGAACAGGTAGGCGTGGCCCACGCGGCCGTCGCGCACGGCGTTGCGCAGGGCGGTGGTGACCGGCTCCTGGCCCAGCACCTCGGCGAACCGACGCGGCCGGTAGCGCCGGTAGAGGGACTGGTACGCCATCGGTTCCGAGCCTACCGATGCCCACCGACCCCCTCGCCGGGCCCGGCTGGTGTCCGGCGGGGACGGCCGATCGGGAGGTCGTGTGCAGCTGTTCGTCTCCACGACGAACTTCTGCACACCGGGCCCACCGGGCCGGGGCTCGTCGGCGGTGACGACGCCCGGGGGATCGACGAGGCGACGATCGGGCCGCCCGCCGGTCCCGGTCGTTCGAGGTGGATCAGCCGTCCAGGCGACGGCGTCGGGAGGCCACCAGGAGGGCGGACCCGAGGGCCAGGGCGACCAGGCCGACGACACCCGGCACGACCAGGTCGCTGCCGGTCCGGGCCAGCGACAGGGAGCCGGTGGTCGGCGAGGTACCCGTCGAGCCGGTCGTCCCGGTGGTGCCGGAGGTCCCCAGCTGGCCCGTCGACCCGCTGGTGTCCGTGGTCGACCCGGTGGTCCCCGACGATCCCGTGGTCCCGACCGAGCCGGCACCCGACGTCCCCGACGTGACGCCGTTCCCCGATCCGGTGGTCCCGGACGTGGTCCCGCCTCCCGTTCCGGTGCTCGACGGGCCGGCGGTCGTGGTCAGCGGCTGGGTGGTGGACGTGGCGGCTGACGTGGACGGGGTCGTGACGGTCGACGGCGGCTGGGTCGACGGCGGCTGCGTCGTCGGCGGCTGCGTCGTCGGCGGCTGCGTCGTACCCGGCTGGGTCGTCGGCGGCTGGGTCGTCGGCGGCTGGGTCGTACCCGGCTGGGTCGTCGGCGGCTGGGTCGTACCCGGCTGGGTCGTCGGCGGCTGGGTCGTACCCGGCTGGGTCGTCGGCGGCTGCGTCGTCGGCGGCTGGGTCGTACCCGGCTGCGTCGTCGGCGGCTGGGTCGTACCCGGCTGGGTCGTCGGCGGAACCGTCGTGGTCGACGAGTCGCACGTCGGCGTGCTGATGGTGTTGGAGTCGAGCGTGACCGCGCCGTTGCGGGCGAGGAGGCGGCCGGACACGACGGCGCTGGTGTCGGCGGTGATGGAGGTGAGCGCCAGGATCGTGCCGACGAAGCTCGATGCGGTGCCCAGCGTGGCGGAGCTCCCGACCTGCCAGAACACGTTGCACGGGTCGGCCCCGTTGACGAGGCGCACGGAGCTGGCGGACCCGGTGATGAGCGTGCTGCTCGCCTGCATGATGAAGACCGAGCTGGCGTCGCCCTGCGCGTCGAAGGTCAGCGTGCCGTTGAGGCTCAGGGTCGGCCCCGCGTACACGCCGGCCGTCAGCGTCTGGCCGGCGAGGTCGGCCGAGATCGATCCGCTCGGCGAACGACCAGCAGCATCGTCGTAGGCGGTGGTGAGGTCGGCCTGGGCCTGGTCGGAGGCAGCGGTCCCGTGGATGGTGCCGTTCACCACGACGCCAGGGGGGAAGCCGGTGATCGCGCTACCGGGGCTCAGCCCGACGTCGCCGCTGATGAGGGACGGACCGGTGTTGGTCACCGTCGAGCCGCCGAGGACGGCGAAGCTCTGCGTCGTGCCCAGACCCACCGTCGGTTCGGCAGCCGACGCCTGACCGCTGCTCACGATCGCCATGGCCGCGGCCACGATCAGGGCCAGGGCGACGACGAGGTGAGCTGAGCGTGTGCGGCGAGCGTGCATACCGGTCTCATCGGCTCGAACCCGGCCAAACATGAGCAGATTTTTTCTAGTTTCTGATTACACGTCTTGGATTGCCCACCTGGGTGCCGCTGCGCAAGTACGGTCGTGATGTGGCCGAGTGGAGCTTCCTCACCAACCACGCCAAAGCGCTGCTCCACATCGCCCACCAGCCCGACTGCCGCCTGCGCGACATCGCCGACGCCATCGGGGTGACCGAGCGCACCGCCTACGGGATCGTGGTCGACCTCACCGAGGGCGGCTACCTGTTGAAGGAGAAGCGGGGTCGGCGCAACCGCTACCAGGTCTGCGAGGAGCTCCCGCTCCCTGACGAGCTGGAGGCCAGGCCCACCATCCGCCAGGTCCTCGATCTCTGGGTGGACCGGCGTCAGCGAGGCCGGCCCGGCCCCACCTCCGGCTGAGGGGCTGAGACCGGCCGTGGCTCGGGCGGACCGTGGGCCGCTACGATCGTCGGGCTGCCCGCTCTCGGGGGTGGCGGCCAGGTCCTGTGCAACTGCAGCCCGTGAACCGAGTCAGGGCCGGGAGGCAGCAGCTCTCAGCGGAGCCTGCGGTGTGCCGCAGATCGCCTGGTCGCCACCCCCGGGGGCGGGCATCGCTTCACCAGGAGGAGTGCGAGAGCGGCCGAATCGGCACGCTTGGAAAGCGTGTGTGGGGAAACTCACCGTGGGTTCGAATCCCACCTCCTCCGCGCCGACCGCCACCCGGTCCGCCAGTCGTCGTGGTCCAAAGCCGAAGACCTCGTCCGGCGGATCACCTCGACGCAGCGCAGGCTGCTGGTCGTCGACCTCGACGTGGAGCACGTGGTGCGATGGCAGGCCAAGCTCCTCGACGAGCTGGCGCCCAAGACCGTCTCCCACCATCGCCAGACGCTGGCCCAGATCATCGACCAGGCCATCGGACTCGGCCTCGTCGCCGGAAACCCCGTCCGGCGGGTCAAGCCACCCAGGGTCCCGGCGACAAGTTGCGCCGCCGTGGCGCTGCTGTTCTTGCAGGGTGGGCGGAGCAGTGAGGCGCGATGGGTGCGCACCTCCTCGCACCGACCGCCGTCGAGCTGCTGCGGCGCCGACGTGTCACCCAAGCGCAGGACCGACTCGTTGCCGCGCCGGGATGGGAGCGCCACGACTACGACGGCCTCGAGGTCAACCTCCTCTTCACGACCCTGACCGGTGCTGCCGCGCTTCGTCAGGCGGTGACCAAGACGCTTCGGACGGCGGCGGAGAAGGCGGGCATCGATACCGCCCACCTCGGTACGCACACCGGTCGCCGATCGGTGGTGACCGCGCTGTACGCAGAGGCTGGCGAGTCGATCGAGGAGATCGCCCGCTCTGTGGGCCATGCCTCCTCATCCACCACCGAGGGTCATGTCCGCAGCCTCGGGCAGCGGCCGACAGCCTTTGCCAAGCGGGCTGCCCAGGTGCTCGACCCCTGGGGCTCGTGAGGCCGAATGACCCTCAGGGTTCCCAACCCGGTCGGGACGCTGCCGGTGCGTTGCCCGCAGCCGAAGCTGACGACCTCGACCTCTGCGGCCGGCGCTTCCGGACGGCGCCCGCAAGCGGCCACCCGCGACACGGACGCGGTCCACTGGTCCGGCTGTACCCAGATATGGTTACGGGCGTGAACGGCCCTCGTCTGCTGCGAGATGTGCGACAGCGCTCTGGCATGAGCGTGCGGTCACTGGCGAGGGTCGCTGGTGTGTCGCCTGCGACCGTCGACCGGATCGAACATGGCCGGGTCGCTCCGACGGCAACCCTCGAGCGGATCCTTGCGAGCATCGGCTACGTCCTCGAGCTCCGAGCTGTTCCCAAGCGAGTGGTTCCGATGACGCGAGAGGACAGGCGCAGCCTGGCGTACCACCGGCTCATCGCCGTGAAGCTGCTCGAAGACCCTGTGGCCGTGATCGCCAAAGGGCGGGTGAACCTGGCCCGCATGCGCAGCGCCGACGAGGCCGGCCGTTCAGCCCGCTACCTCGATGCGTGGGATCGACTGCTCGGCGCCGACGAACACGAGCTGGTCGGCGTGCTGATCGATCCCTCAGAGCGCGCCCGTGACCTTCGGCAGACGAGTCCGTTCGCCGGCGTGATGACGCCGGCCGAGCGCTCACGCGCCTACCCGACGAGCGGAGCGACGCATGCGCCGTGACCAACTCGAGCACGCGATCCGAGCTGCCACCGACATCCTCCACGAGGAGTCGGTCACCATCATCGGGAGCCAGTCCGTGCTGGGCAGCGTCGACGATGACCCGTTGCCGCCAGAGGTCATGTGGTCGATGGAGATCGATGTGCTCCCGATCGACGACCCAGCGGAGACGAAGGCCGACGCCGTCGATGGTGCCATCGGCGAGGGCTCCATGTTCCACGAGGCCCATGGCTCCTACGTCCAGGGTGCCGGGCAACGGACAGCCACCTTGCCGCACGGTTGGCGGGATCGACTGACCTCGGTGTCGAACGTGAACACCGCAGGTCGAACCGCCCTCTGCCTCGATCGTCATGACCTGTGCGTGGCGAAGCTGGTCGCCGGCCGAGAGAAGGACCACGAGTTCTGCGCAGCGCTCATCGTCGGCGACATCGTGGACACACGCGTCATCGCCGAACGCCTCGCATCGACCGACGGTCGCGGTCGACGATCGATCCAGGATCAGCGCATGGCTACGTCGGTTCGCGGATTGAGTCCCCCCGTGACGACGACGTCAGGCAACCAGGCCGGCGACGTGCTCCTCGACCGCCGCAGCCGGCACCCGTCGGCTGCTCCCGATCTTGACCGACGGCACTTGCCCCGCACCAAGGTCTTCGAACTGCTCCGCTCCGGTTGCAATCCCACCTCGTCCGCCAGTGGGAGATGGCGCCGCGGTCGAGGGCTAGCGACCGTCGCCAGCAGCCGGTTCATCGGCGGTCGCGCCGCCACCGGCCGAGCCGTCGCCAGCGCCCGGGCCGTCGCCGCCGGTCGCCCCCGCGTCGCCGTCGTCGTCGGACCCCTTGATGTCGAGGTCGTCGAGGGGAGCGGCGTCAGAGCCGCTGCCGTTCGACAGGTTGCGCATGAGCAGGGCGCCGAGGCCGCCGAGGACCCCGCCGCTCTCGCTGCCGACCTGGATGTCGGGGACGATCTTGACGTGGCCGCTGCCGACCTCGCGCAGCGCGGCCACCAGGGCCGTCTGCTCGGAGCCGATGGCCCGGCGCTGGGCGGCGAAGCCCTTGGCCCGGGCCAGGCCGAGCGCCTGCTCGGCCGCGGCGTTGGCGTCGCCGAGCGCCCGGGTGCGGGTGGCGTCGGCGGCACCGACCACGGTGATCACCGACGACTCGCCCTCGGCCCGGGCCCGCGCCGCCGAGGCCCGGGACTTCTCGATGTCGATGGACACGTTGGCCTGGGCCAGCTCGCTCTGCATGTCGGCGACGCCGCGCTGCTGCTCGAGGCTGACGCGGGCCTCCTGGGCCTCGCGCTGCTGGGCGAAGGTCGCCCGCTCCTGGGCGGCGATCTCCCGGCTGGTCAGGACCTCGACCAGGTCGGCGGGGAACACCACGTCCTGGATGTAGACGCCGCGGGTCTCGACCTCGTACCGCGACAGGTACTGCTGGATGTAGCCCTCGGCGGCGTGCTGCACCTCGTCGCGCTTCTCGATGAACTCGGTGGCGCCGAGGGTCTGCAGCTTGTTGCGGAAGTAGTTGCCGACCGCCGACTGCAGCACCTCGTTGACCAGGTTCTGCATGGTGCCGACCATCGAGATCACCTTGGGCGCCCGGGTGTCGGGTACGTGGATCTGCACCTGCAGGTCGATGCTGAAGTTGAACGCCTCCTTGCTCTTGGCCTCGATCGGGGCGAGGTGCTCGTCGAGGCTGTGGGCGTCGCTGGTGGCGTGTGACCAGTTGAGGGTCAGGATCGAGGTCGGGACGATCTCGGCCTCGTAGATGCGGGGGTTCAGCGTGTACTTGCCGGTGCGCAGCGGCTCGGACCAGATGCCCTGGTGGCCCGGCTTCACGATCGAGCCGAACTTGAACTCCTCGCCCGAGGTGTCCTCGGTGGGCAGGCCGACGTAGCTCTTGATCACCGCGACCTCGCCCTGGCGCACCACGAGCATCTCCCGCAGCTCGACGTTCACCAGGAACGGGTTCAGCAGGTACGAGCCGTAGAGCAGGGGGTCGTGCTGCAGGCCGATGCAGCCGCCGGCCTCCAGGAACGCCTGGTAGTCCTGGTAGTTGTCGTGCAGGCCGTTCTTGGCCCGCAGCACGGCCTGGATGATCTGGACCGGCGATCCGGTGCCTGCCTCCTCCATCTCGGTGACGTCGCCGAACCCGCCGATGCGGCTGGCGATGTCGCCCGACGGTGGACCCTCGAGCGTGGTGACCACGCCGACCACGTCGCGCTCGCCCTGGGGCGTGATGTGGGTGACCCGAAGGGCATCGGACTCGACCGCGCCGACCGCCGACAGGGTGGCCTTCGACAGCGCCTGGCCGAAGACCTCGTCGCTCGTGATCACGACGAAGCCGATGGGGTGGATCGGGGCGGTGGTCCCCGGCGGCAGCACGGGGCGCTGGACGCCGCGCTGGCCGCCGTCGGCCAGGAAGTGCCGGAGGTCGGCGAAGCTGCCGAACTCCGGCTTGTAGACCGCTGACTTGGCGCCGGTCGGCAGTGCCTGGCCGACCTGGGCGATGGCCAGGCCGACGTGGTCGGGGGCGACCTGCACCCACGGGTAGCGCTGGACCTTGAAGAGCGGCCACAGCTTGAACCGCACCCCGGGCATGAGCAGGTCGGCCTGGTAGCCGGCCTCGCCGTGGAGGGCGATGAGCTGGTCGTCGGCGAGCTTGCGGCCGAACCGCTTGGTGACCAGGCCGACCTCGGAGGCGCCGATGGAGTGGAAGCTGCGGAGGGCGCCGAAGAGGGCGACGACCACGATCACGAAGATCGCGATCAGGAGCAACACGACGAGCTGCATGGTGGTTCCGCCTCGCTGGTGGAGGCCGCGGACTGCGGCCCACGTCGAGCGTATCCAGCCCGGATCGCCGTGCTACGGGGCGAACACGTCCTCGTCGCCGATCACCGCGAACCCGAGGTGCAGGGGACCCCGACGCAGCTCGCCGCCCTGCTCGACGTCGAACCGGCCACCCGGGTAGAGCACCGGCTCGAGCCGGTCGCCGGCGTCGGCCGTGGCGGAGCCGATGCGCACCCGGGCGTGGTCGTCGAGCCGGTCTCGCGCCCACGCCGAGCGGTCGTACTCGGGGGTCACGAACAGGCTGCGGCCCGGGTCGAAGACGTCCTCGATGACGTGGAGGAGACCCGCTGTGGCGGCCCCCTCGGCGGACGGCCCGTCGTCGGACCGACCGCCGGCGGCCGTCCCGCCCACCGGCCCGGCCACCCGGACGACCAGCCGCCGGGCGCAGACGGTGGAGGTGCGGCCCCGGCGGACGGCGGCGCGGACGTCCTCGGGCAGGAACAGGCCGAGGGTCAGCTCGGCGCGGGGCGGGAGGGCGGTGAGGTCGAGCCGACGCTCCTCCCGGCTGGCCACCACGTAGGCGTGGTCGGCCGCCGTCCTCCGCAGGTGGTCGAGCCCGGCCTGCCGCTCGGCCTCGAGGTGGGACCGGATCTCCTCGTCGCCGAAGGCCCGCGCCAGGACCGCCCACTGCTCCTCGGGCGCCAGCCGGGCGAAGACCCCACGGATCAGCCGGTCCCGCTCGGCGCTCGGCACCGACACGACCGCGCCGCGCAGCGCCCCCGCCTCGTCCCCGGACCCGCCGGCGGCGGCGTCGACCTGCTGGCGGATCTCCCGGGCCAGCTCGAGGTACGGCCGAGCCGCCTCGAGCTCGGCCACCTCGCGGGCGTGCTCGACCTCCCGCTCCACCTCGTCCTCACGTCGACGTGCCACGCGCTCGCCGTCCCTTCGGCCGGTCCCGGCTCGCCACGGTACGCCCGGCGACCGCCGATCCGGCCGGTTCCCGCGCCCCGATCCGGCCGGTTCGGTGCCACGCGAACCAGGGGGGCGCCGGGGCTCACGTCACGATGGTGAAGGTCTCCTCACCGGTCTTGGCGCCGGTGCTGGCGAAGTGGACCTGGCCTCGGGCCTTCTCGTACTTCCCGGTCCCACCGGTTATCGCCACGTCGAAGCTGCCCGAGCCGCCCGCCGGTCCGACGCCCTCCAAGGTCAGCTCACCACCCTGGAGCTCCACCCCGATGCTGCACAGCGACGCCTCGGTGGTGATCAAGGTGCAGTGCACGAAGTCGCCGCCGACCTTCTTGCCGCCGGAGCGGAAGTCGTCGGTGATCACGACGTAGTCGCCGGGTTGCGGGGTCGCCTCCTGCTGACCGGACACGGGCACGGCCGTGAACGAGGTCTCCTCGGTCTTGAACGCGAGCTTCGTCGTCGTGACCGACGAGGACGAGCAGCCGGCGACGACCGCTACGGCGGTCAGGACGGCGAGGAAGCCGCCGATGGGACGAGGAACGGGCATGGGTGCCTCCTTCGGGTGCGGAAGGCGGAACCCGACCACCGGCCCGCCGAACTTCCGTACGAGTCGGCCCCGCCGGACCGTTCCTGAGGATCACGCCTGCGTAGGGTGCCGGAGGTGGTCGAGGTTCCGAGGATCCGGGCCGGCGCCGGGGGTGACGACGCCGATCGCACCGCCGCCGGCGAGACGGCCGAGGCGGTCACCGAGCACGGCTGCGCCATCGTCGAGGGCGTGCTCGACCGCGGCCGGCGGGACGAGCTGGGCGCGGCGGTGGCCGCCATCGAGGCCGGGCACCCGCTCGGCCGCAACGTGTTCGAGGGCGAGCGGTCGCACCGCCTCTACAGCCTGATCGCCCGGGGCGCGCCGTTCGAGCGGCTGGCCGAGCACCCGGTGGCGGTCGGGGTGCTCGACCGCCTGCTGCACCCGAACTGGCTGCTCTCGAACTGCCAGTCCATCCGCCTGTACCCGGGCGAGACCCGCCAGCCGTGGCACACCGACGACGTCTTCTACGTGCAGCCCCGGCCCCGCCCCGAGCCGCTCGGCATCTCGACCATCTGGGCCGTCGACCCCTTCACCGCCGCCAACGGCGCCACCGAGGTGCTGGTGGGAAGCCACCGCTGGGGCGACGAGCACCCCGACGAGCACGCGGCCGCAGGCGGGGCCGCCCCGGTGGCGGCCGAGATGGATCCCGGTTCGGTGCTCGTGTTCGACGCCGCCCTCTGGCACCGGGGCGGCGCCAACCGCACCGACGGCACCCGGCTCTGCCTCACCAACCAGTACTGCCAGCCGTGGCTGCGGCCCCAGGAGTCGCAGCTCCTGATCGCCCCGCCCGAGGTGGCGGCGGGCTTCTCGGACCGGGTCCGGGCCATGGTCGGCTACAGCATCCACCCGCCGTTCATCGGCCAGGTCGAGGGCAAGCACCCGGTGCGGCTGATCGACGAGGAGGGCTACCGGGCCAACCGCACCGCGGACTCGGAGCGGGCGACGCGCATCCTGCAGCGGCCCGACGCCGACTCGATCGGCCGGGGCCGCGGGCGGCGGGGGTGAGCGGCCGACACCGATGATCCTGAGCGTGGGCTACGAGGGGCGCGACGTCGACGAGCTGGCCGCCCGGCTGGCGACCGAGGGCGTCACGACGCTCGTCGACGTCCGGCAGCGGGCCGCCAGCCGGAGGCGGGGCTTCGCCAAGGGCGCGCTGGCCGAGGCGCTCGGGCGGGCGGGCATCGGCTACGTCCACGAGCGGGCCCTCGGCAACCCGCCGGAGAACCGCGACTCGTTCCGCCGCGGCGACGGCCGGACCGGCCGTGCCCGCATGGAGGAGATCCTGCGCACCGAGCCCGAGGCGGCCGAGGCGCTGGCCCGTCTGGCCGGGCGCGCCGCCGAGGAGCACGTGGCGGTGCTGTGCGTCGAGCGCGAACCGGCCCGGTGCCACCGCCGGGTGGTCACCGACCGGGTGCAGGCGCTCGACCCGTCGATCGAGGTGGTCGACCTCGACGCGGCCCCGGCCGGCTGACCCGGCCGACGACGGCGACCACCGGGCCGCGGGCCGCCCCGGGACCGGCCGACCGCCGATCGGGAGATTCCGCGAGGATTCCCGGTCGACCTGTCGATCCGGGCGCCGCTCGGTTGTCTCCTCGGTGACCCGCCCGACCTCCGGGCGGCGACCACCGACCAGGAGGACCCATGAACTACCTCGTGCTCATCTACCAGGGGACCACCCCCACGCCGCCCTCGCCCGAGTGGGACGCGCTCCCCGACGAGCAGAAGCAGCAGGTCTACGCCGGCTACCAGGCCCTCAACCAGAGCCCGGGCGTCACCCCCGGCCAGCAGATGGAAGGACCGGAGACCGCCACCACCGTCCGGGTCGAGGACGGCCGCACCCTGACCACCGACGGCCCGTTCGTCGAGCTGAAGGAGGCGGTCGGGGGCTACTTCTTCGTGACCGCCGACGACCTCGACGCCGCCATCGCGGTGGCCGCCAAGGTGCCGGCGGCGGCGATGGGCGGCGCCGTGGAGATCCGTCCGCTCGTCGAGTGGAACGGCTAGTCGAGGAGACCTTCCGCGAGCAGTGGGGCCGGGTGCTGGCCTCGCTCATCGGCTTCCTCGGCGACGTCGACCTCGCCGAGGAAGCCGCGCAGGAGGCGTTCGCCATCGCCGCCGCCCGCTGGCCGGTGGACGGCGCGCCGGACCACCCGGCCGCCTGGCTGATCACCACGGGACGCAACCGGGCGATCAACCACATCCGCCGCCGCCGGACGCTGGCGGCCAAGGCCCACCTGCTCCGGCCCTCCGCTCCCCCGACCGACGCCGTGGATCCCCTCGACCGATCGTCCTTCCCCGACGAGCGCCTCGAGCTCGTCTTCACCTGCTGCCACCCCGCCCTCGACGTGGAGGCCCAGGTCGCCCTCACCCTGCGCACCCTCGGCGGCCTGACCACCGCCGAGATCGCCCGGGCCTTCCTGGTGAAGGACGCGACCATGGCCCAGCGGCTGGTGCGGGCCAAGCGCAAGATCGCCGCCGCCGGCATCCCGTTCCGGGTCCCCGACGACGAGCTGCTGCCGGAGCGGTTGGCGGCCGTCCTCGCCGTCGTCTACCTGATCTTCAACCAGGGCTACAGCGACCGGGGACCGCTGGCCGCCGAGGCGCTGTGGCTGGGGCGGGCGCTGACCGAGCTGCTCCCCCGGCAGGCCGAGGTGCACGGCCTGCTGGCCCTGATGCTCCTCCTCGACGCCCGCCGGGGCGCCCGGGCCGTCGACGGCGAGCTGGTCCTGCTGGCCGACCAGGACCGGGCGCGGTGGGACAGCGCCCAGATCGAGCGGGGACGAGCCGTGCTCGACCGCGCTCTGACCCTCGACGGCCGCGGCCCGTACGTGATCGAGGCGGCCATCGCCTCGCTCCACGCCGAGCAGCCGTGCGACTGGCCCCAGATCGCCGCCCTGCACGGCGAGCTGGCCCGGGCGACCGGGTCGCCGGTGGTGGAGCTGAGCCGGGCGGTGGCGGTGGCGGAGGCGGGCGACGCCGCCGCCGGCCTGGCCATCGCCGACGCGGTGGCCCCGGCGCTCGACGGCTACCACTACCTGCACGCCACCCGGGCCGACCTGCTCGACCGCCTCGAGCGGCCGGGTGAGGCGGCGGCGGCCTACCGGCGGGCCCTCGACCTGGTCCACGACGACGCCGAGCGCCGCCTCCTCGAGCGCCGGTTGGCCGGCCTCAGCGGACCGGAGGGACCGGGGGGACCGGCCGGCCTCGCCGGACCCGATCAGCCGTCGACGTAGATCTGGCCGCCGGAGACGGTGAGCGGGATCGACGGCAGCGGACGGCGGGCCGGACCCTGGAGCACCTGCCCGGTCGCCGCGTCGAAGGCGGCGCCGTGGCAGGGGCAGACGAACTGCTGGTCGCTCGGGGAGAAGTCGACGGTGCAGCCGTTGTGGGTGCACACCGCGCTGAACGCCTTGAGGTCGCCGGTCTTGGGCTGGACGACGTAGGCCGGGTCGCCGCTCGCAGGGTCCTGGAAGCTGCCGGCCCGGCCGACCGGCACGGCGGTGACCGGACCGATGTCGACGCCGGCCGGCCTGGCCGCGGTGGTGGGCGCCGCGGTCGACGGCGTCGCCCCCGTCGTCGGGCCGGCCGGGTCGGCGGTCGACGGCGTCGCCCCCGTCGTCGGGCCGGACGGCGCACCGGTCGACGGCGCACCGGTCGAGGGCGAGGTGCCGCCGCTGCCGAGGGCGACGGTCGAGCCGTGGGGCGAGGCGGAGTGGAGGGTGCGCCCGAGGGCGGCGACGGCGCCGGTGCCGACCAGCGCGGGCAGCGCCAGGAGCCCAGCCGCCCGCGCCCGGGCCAGCACCGCCCGTCGCTCCACGTCGACCGCCGGCCCCCCGGCCACGGCCTCGCGGTGCGCCAGCATCCAGTCGAGCGACCAGCGCCCGGGTGGGGCGAGCAGCGGGGTCCAGGCGAAGCAGAAGACGATGTCGGGCCCGTAGTAGTAGGGGTCGCTGTGCCAGCTGACGGTGAGCAGGAAGCCGAGGGAGAGCAGCAGGCCGCCCACGGCGGCCAGCCGGCTCCAGAGGCCGAGCAGCGTGCCGATGCCGACGGCCAGCTCGCCGAGGGCGATCAGCACGCCGACGCCGACCGCGACGTGGGTGAGCGGTCCGAGCAGGCCGCCGACCGGGCTGGAGTGCTGGGCAGCGCGCAGCTGGGCCTGGATGGAGCCCGACGAGGCGGCCGAGAGGAAGTTCGGGTCGGCCAGCTTCTGGAAGCCGGCGTACACGAAGGTGCCGCCGAGGAACAGCCGCAGGGGGAGCAGGTACCGGTCGAGGAGCGATCGACCGGGCTCGACCGGCTCCGGGTCGGGCCGGGGCGGGGTGCGCCGCTTCGCCATCGCCCCAGCAGAGCACGTGGCGGTGAGGCTCCGGTAAGAGCGGGGTCGCCCGACGGCCAACCTTCGACGACCCTGACGACCCTGACGTCACCTGACGACCCGTCGACCCCGGCGCACCCGGGCACCGGCGGACCCGCCGGAACCGGGCACCGGCGGTAGGTTCCGGTCGTGGCCGCCGCCGAGATGCCCCCGGGTGCGGTCCGCCACCCGTGGAACCACGACTTCACGTGGTCGCTCCCGGCGACCCGGCCGACCACCCTGTCGGTCGAGCAGAAGGCGCAGTTCGACCGGGACGGGTTCGTGGTGCTGCCCGACGTGGTGGACGACGCCCCGCTCCGGCGGCTCACCGCCGACCTCGACGGGCTCGAGGCCGAGGTCGAGCGCTTCCTGGCCGAGCAGCAGGACGGGCGGTTCGCCATCGCCGAGTCGGGCGCGATCACCTTCACCACCCACGCCGTGCTGCGCTCCGACGCCGCCCGGTCCTTCGTCCGCCATCCGACGCTGGTCGGCCTGTGCGCCGACCTGCTCGGCCCCGACGTGAACCTCTACTGGGACCAGGCCGTGTACAAGAAGCCGGAGAAGCCCCGCCGGTTCCCGTGGCACCAGGACACCGGGTACACCTTCGTCGAGCCGCAGCACTACCTGACCTGCTGGGTGGCGCTGACCGACGCCACGGTGGACAACGGCTGCCCGTGGGTGCTGCCCGGCGCCCACCGGTGCGGGACGCTGCTCCACCGCTGGGTCGACCCCATCGGCTGGGAGTGCCTGCCCGAGCCGCCCGACGGGGCGGTGCCGGCCGAGGTCCCCGCCGGCGGCGCGGTGGTCTTCTCGTCGCTCACCCCCCACCTGACCGGGCCGAACGAGACCGGCCGGGTCCGCAAGGCCTACATCGTGCAGTACGCCACCGACGGCCTCTGCACCGTGCAGGGCGACTGGCAGCACGACGAGCCGCCGTCGGGCACGACCCGCGCCGACGACCCCGATCGGCAGTTCCCCGTGCGGCGCGACGGCCAGCCGGTCGGGGGCTGAAGGCCAGGCCCCGAGCCCGGTCGGTCGACCGGGGCCGCCCCGGAGGAGCGATCGCGGCGCCGGCCCGGCCGACAGGTCGGCTGCTCACCGGCCGCTCATCGAATGCACACACCCGCCGACCAGCATCGGGGACCATGCAGCCGACGGGACGACGAACGACGGTGGTCGCCGCGGTGGCGATCGCCGCCCCGCCGCAGAGCCAGGTCGGCGCGCTCATCGCCCGGATCGACACCAACGGGCTCCACACCAGGGCCCAGACCTTCGCCGCCGCCGACGCCCTGGCGGTCCAGGAGGCCGGCTACGCCCGGGCCATGAACGTGAAGTCGGCCACCACACCGGACGCCCCCACCACCCCGGCCGGGCTCGACACCTACCGCGGCCGGCTCGACGGCCTGCTCGGCCAGATCCACCCCGCCCTGCTCGTGGTCGAGGACGAGGAGACCGCCGAGAAGTTCGTCAACGCCACCGCCGACCAGTACCTGGCCGAGCTGCAGGTGGCGGTCGACGTCGCCCCCGCCCACGGCCAGCTGGTGACCGCCGGCGGCATCCCCTTCCCCATCATCGCCCTCACGGCCCGGGCCGAGGCGGCGGCATGAGCGCCGTGCGCCGCACCGCGGTCGCCGTCGTCGGGCTGCTCGTCCTGGTCGCCACGGCGTCCGGCGTCGGCCCGGCCGTCGGCGCGTCGGCCGCCGAGGCGTCCCCGGCCGCTCCTGCGGTCGGTGCAGGGGTCGCCCAGGCGCCGGCCGCCGGTCCGATCCGCCACCTCGACCAGGTCTTCCCCTCCGCCACGGTGACCAAGGACCTCGTCTACGGCAGCGCGGTGGACGACCAGGGCGCCACCGAGCAGCTGAAGCTCGACCTGTACCGGCCCGCCGGGGACACGGCGACCGGTCGGCCCGCCATCGTCTACGTGCACGGCGGCGGCTTCGTCGCCGGCGACAAGGCCCAGACCGCGTCGACCTCGACCGACCTGGCCCGCCGGGGCTACGTCGTGGTGTCGATCGACTACCGCCTCTCGTCGATGGACCCCCGCCAGCCCGGCGGGCCCATCACCGACCAGTACATCCAAGCGGTGCTGGACGCGCAGCACGACGCCCAGGCGGCGGTGCGCTGGCTGCGGGCCAACGCCGCCACCTACGGCATCGACCCCTCGCGGATCGGCATCACCGGCAGCTCGGCCGGCGCCGTCACCGCCCTGGCCGTCGGCTACCACGCCGACGATCCCGGCGACAGCGGCAACCCCGGATACCCCTCGGACGTGAAGGCGGTGGTGGCCGACTCGGGCGCCATCGGCACCACCCTGCAGCGACCGGGCGGGGCGCCGGCCATGATGCTGAACGGCACCGCCGACACCCGGGCCCTCTACCCGGAGGCCACCGCCTCCTGCGACGCCGCCACCGCCGCCCACCTCTGGTGCACGCTGGTGACCTTCCCGGGCGTCGCCCACACCGTCGGCGGCCACCAGCCCGCCCTCACCCGATCGCTCGAGGCCAGCTTCTTCCACGACCGGCTGGCCGTCGGCCCGCACGTCACTGCGCCGCCGTTCCCGGACCCGGTGTCGTTCGTGAGCCGCCAGTACCGAGACCTGCTGCTGCGCGACGCCGACCCGGCCGGGCTCGACCACTGGTCCTCGCTCGTCGCCCACGGCGCGCTGGCGCCGGCCGACCTGGTCGCCGAGTTCGCCGGCAGCCACGAGCTGCAGGGCCGCGTGGGGGCGGTCACCCGCAGCTACCTCGCGTACCTGGACCGGCCGCCGGACCCCTCGGGGCTGGCCTACTGGGTGGGCCGGATCCGCAGCGGTGAGCCGATCACCTCGGTGGACGCCAGCCTGGCCGGATCCCCGGAGTTCCAGCAGCGCCAGGCAGGCCTGACCGACGCCCGGTTCGTCGAGGACCTGTACGCGACCGTGCTGGCCCGCACCCCCGACCCCGGCGGCCGCTCGTACTGGCTGCGGCGCCTGAGCGCGGGCACGAGCCGGGCCGACGTGGTGGCCGCCTTCGCCGCCGAACCCGAGTCGATCCGGCGCACGGAGCCCGACGTCGACGTCACCATCGCCTTCGTCGGGCTGCTCGGCCGGCTGCCCACCGACGCCGAGCGCAGCACCTGGGTGGCGGACCTGCGGGGCGGCCGGCCGGCCACCGAGCTGTACGCCGGCATCCTCGGCTCGTCCGAGTACCTGGCCCGCATCACCCCCTGACCGCCTCCCGGCGGCGCGATCAGGAGGCGACGAGCTGGAAGGTCGCGCCCATCGGGTCGGAGACGGTGGCCACCCGGCCGTAGGGCGTGTCCTGCGGACCGTCGAGCAGGGACCCGCCGAGGCCGGTCAGCTTCTCGACGGCGGCGTCGGTGTCGTCGACGCCGAGGTAGACCGCCCAGTGGGGGTCGACGGCGGGCTCGGCGCCGGCGCGGTCCATGATCCCTGCCGCGGCGGCCTCGCCCTCGAACAGGGTCGTGTAGCGGAACGCCGGATCGTCGCTCATGGTGTGGGTGTCCCAGCCGAACACGTCGCGGTAGAAGTCGACGCTGGCGTCGTAGCTGGTGGTGTGCAGCTCGAACCACGACGGCGACCAGGCCTCGGCCAGCACGCCGAACCCCTTGTGCTCGCCCGGCTGCCAGGCGCCGATGCCGGCGCCGCCCGGGTCGAGGAAGAACGCCATGCGGCCGAGGTCCATCACGTCCATGGGCGGCACCACGGTCTGGCCGCCGTGCTCGCCGACCCGGGTCGCCAGGGCGTCGACGTCCGAGGTGGCCAGGTACACCGCCCACACGTCGGCCGGTCCGCTGGAGGGGTCGGCCTGCATGCACCCGGCGACCAGGTGCTCGCCGCTGGCGAAGTTGGCGTACCCGCCGTACTCGGGTCCCGCCTCCTGCACCGACCAGCCGAGCAGGTCGCCGTAGAACGACTTGGCCCGGGCGGCGTCGGACGACTGCAGGTCGATCCAGCACGGGGCGCCTTCGGGGGCGAGGTCACGGGTGGGCATGGCGGGCTCCTCGGTTCGGGTCGGCAGATGCTCGCACCGAACGACGGAGCGGGCGCGTCGAACTCATCGCCCACCGCACCTGGCCCGTGCCGACCGGTGCGCCGCCCCCGGTGGGAGAGGGCCTGGCCGGACGACCCCAGCTCCGCCCGACCAGGCCCCGACGCGCACCATCCCCTCGCGTGGCACGAGCCGTGTACGAGGAGGGACTTCGACGTCGGCGAGGTGATCTCCTGCCTCGACCCGCCGAACGCCCGTCGCCGTGGCCGTAGGGTCAGCCGCCGTGGACGACCACGAGCTGATGGGCCTGGCCCTGGAGGAGGCCGCCGCCGCCCTCGACCACGACGATGTCCCGATCGGGGCGGTCGTGGCGGTGGACGGCGAGGTGGTCGCCCGACGGCACAACGAGCGCGAGCGCCGGCAGGACCCGACCGCCCACGCCGAGGTGCTGGCCCTGCGGGACGCCGCGGCAGCGCTGGGCACCCGGCGGCTGGCCGGCGCCACCCTCCACGTCACCCTCGAACCGTGTCCCATGTGCGCAGGGGCGGCCTGGGCCGCCCAGGTCGACCGGGTGGTCTACGGCGCCGCCGACCCGCGAGCCGGGGCGGTCGGCTCGCTCTACAACGTGAGCGTCGACGCCCGCCTGAACCACCGCAGCCAGGTCCGCGCCGGCGTCCGGGCCGACGAGGCCGTCGCCCTGCTCGAGCGCTTCTTCTCCACCCGCCGCTGACGCCCGGTCTTCTCGGGACAAGGGTCGCGTGGACGTGCGCTCCATGTCCCGAGATGTCGGTCTGGTGATCCGGTCAGACCAGGCGGACGCCCCACTCGACGGTGGCCGACGCGCCCGGTTCGAGGCGGATCAGGTCGGTGCCGGAGCGGAAGGCGTCGGCGGGGCAGGTCATCGGCTCGACGGCGAGGCCGGTGCGGCGCCGGCCGGGGGCCAGGCCGTCGCCGGTGAACAGCTGCAGGTGGGTGCAGGCGGCGCCGGCCCGCAGCTCGACGGTTCGGCCGTCCCCACCGGTCAGCGAGACCACCGCCCGGCCGTCGTCGTCCCGTCCGAGGTCGGTGAAGCCGTCGTCGAGCTGGAGGTCGCCGACGGGCCGGCCGGTGGCGAAGTCGTAGGGGGTCCCGGCGACCGGCTCGGTGCCGGTCGGCAGCGACCGGTCGTCGGTGGTGATCCGGGTGGCGGCGCCGAACCGCAGCGTGGCGTCGTCGACGGTGCCGCCACCCGGCGACAGGTACGGGTGCTGGCCGAAGCCGAACGGGCAGGCCGCCGCCCCGACGTCGGTGGCGGTCGCCTCGACGTGCAGCCCGTCCGGTCCCAGCCGGTAGGTGAGCGCCACCTCGAGGTCGAAGGGGTAGCCGGGCTGCGGGTGCAGGTGGATCGCCACCGTGACCCGGTCCTCGGCGTGGTCGACCACCGTCCACGGCCGCCAGCGGGCCAGGCCGTGGATGGCGGTGCGGGTCGCCGGCTCGGTCAGCGGGAGCTGCCGGTCGGCCCCGTCGAACCGGTAGCGGCCGTCACCCAACCGGTTCGGCCACGGCACCAGCACCGAGCCGTGGGCGCCGTCGCACATGGCGTCGACCGGGAAGGGCTCGAGCACCGGCCGGTCGCCGACCGAGTAGGTGCGCAGGCCGCCGCCCACCTCGACCACGGTGGCCACCTGCTCACCGGCCCGGATCTGCAGCTGGCGGCCCGAGGGCGGAGCCGTCGCGGGGTCACCCATGCCGTCGTCGGCGAGATGGTCCACGGCCCGGCTCACCTGGCGTCGACGGCGGCGTCGCCGTACAGGGCGCGGGCACCGGGCTCGAAGTCCGGGCCGGCCCGGAGGTGGTGGCCGCCGTCGACGCCGAGGGTCTGACCGGTGATCCAGGACGACCCGGGACCGCAGAGGAAGCCCACCGCGGCGGCCACGTCGTCGACGGTGCCCAGCTTCGGCATCGGCATCTGGGCGTAGTAGCTGGCCATGGTGGCGTCGTCGGAGGTGAGCATGCCGGTGAGCTCGGTGTCGATGACGCTCGGCCGCACCGAGTTCACCCGCACGTCGGCGCGGCCCAGCTCGTCGGCGGTCACCCGCACCAGCATGTCGAGCGCGGCCTTGCTGACCGAGTACGGCGCCATGTAGCGGTGGGTGACCGCCCCGGCGATCGAGGAGATGCCGACCATGGCCCCGCCGCCGCTGCGGGCGATGGCCGCACCGGCGTGCTTGAACAGCAGGAAGGCGCCGGTGAGGTTGGTGCCGATCACGCGGTCCCACTCCGACAGCTCGGTGGCGATCACCGGGGCGAGGGTGCCGGTGCCGGCCGACGCCACCGCCACGTGCAGACGGCCGGACGGCTCGGAGGCCAGCTCGACCGCGGCCTCGACGGAGTGCTCGTCGAGGACGTCGCAGACCGTCGAGCGCACGGTGGCGTCGCCCACCACCAGCGGCTCCAGCTCGGCCGCCCCCGTCGCCAGACGCTCGGCGCTCCGGCCGCAGATGGTGACCGAGGCGCCCTGGGCGACCAGCACCTTGGCGCACGCCAGCCCGATGCCGCTGCCGCCGCCGGTGACCACGGCGGCGTGGCCCCGGTGGGGCAGGTCGGGCGACGCGGTGGGCTCGGACGGCATGGGGACCTCCGGGGGGGCGGAGGGCCGACGGTACCGAACCGGCGCCGACCACGGCTCCATCGCCCTGGCTGGCCGACCGGGGCGCCGGGTAGGTTGGCGGACGGAGGGTTGCCAGAGCGGACGAATGGGACGGTCTCGAAAACCGTTGTGGCCCCTGCGGTCACCGTGGGTTCAAATCCCACACCCTCCGCTCAGAGCTCCGGGCTCGCCCCCGCCCGCCGCCCACGCGGGCGGGGGCGTCCGGCGGCGGGGGAGCTGACGGCTCCGGAGCTGACGGCTCCGGGGGACCCGCCCGAGGGTGGCGTGCTCAGCCGTCGACCGGCTGCTCCTCGCCCGAGCGGCGGCTGCGCCGGCGACGGACGATCGTCACCGCCACCGCGACGAGGACCAGCACGGCGAGCAGGCCCCATCCGGCGACGCCGGCGACCTCCTCGACCCGGCGGTAGCTGCGGCCCGCCGCGTAGCCGAGCAGCACGAAGCCGGTGGCCCACAGCGCGCCGCCGGCCACGTTCCAGGCGGCGAAGGTCCGGTACCGCATGCCCGACATGCCGGCCAGCCCGGGGATGAGCACCCGCAGGGCGGCGGTGAAGCGGCCGACGAACACCGCCCGGCCGCCCTGGTGGCGCAGGCCCTGCTCGGCCCGGTCCAGGTGGTCGGCCTTCACGAACCGCCCGATGGTGCCGTCGAGGATCTGCCGCCCCCACCGCTTGCCCACCTCGTACCCGACCGAGTCGCCGATGATGGCGCCGAGCACGGCAGCGGCCACCACCGCGGCCAGCGGCACCCGGCCCCGCTCGGCCAGCACGCCGCCCAGCAGCACCGCCACCTCGCCGGGGAAGAGGAAGCCGAGGAACGCCGACGACTCGAGGGCGGGCACCAGGAACACCACCCCGAGGGCGGCCCACCCGTGGAGGTCGAGGATGGCGTGGAAGACCCGGCTCACGGTCCCACCTTTACCCTGAGCGGGTGCGGCAGCCCCCCATGCACCTCTCGATGCGGTCCCGGGCCGACCTGCAGGGCGCCACCGTGTCCCGCGGGCTGATCCGCCGGGCGTGGACGTTCGCCCGCCCGTTCCACCGCAAGGTGTACGCCTTCCTGGTCGTCATCATCGGCGAGGCCCTGCTCGGCCTGGCACCGCCGCTCTTGATCCGCCGCATCGTCGACACCGCCCTGCCGCAGAAGGACGGCGGGCTGGTGACGGTGCTGGCCGGGCTGATGATCGGCGCGGCCGTGCTGAACGGCGTGCTGTCGCTGATCGAGCGCTACTTCTCCTCGACCGTCGGCGAGGGCCTCATCTTCCACCTGCGCTCGGCGCTGTTCGAGCACGTGCAGCGCATGCCCCTGGCCTTCTTCACCCGCACCCAGACCGGCGCCCTGATCAGCCGCATGAACAACGACGTCATCGGCGCCCAGCAGGCGGTCACCCAGACGCTCGGCTCGGTGGTCTCCAACGTCGTGGTGCTGCTCACGACCCTGACGGCGATGGCCCTGCTGCAGTGGCAGCTCACCCTGCTGTCGCTGGTGCTCCTGCCGCTGTTCCTGATCCCGGCCAAGCGGGTCGGCCGCCAGCTGCAGGGCATCACCCGGGAGGGCATGAACCTCAACGCCTCCATGAACGCCACCATGAACGAGCGGTTCAACGTGTCGGGGGCACTCCTGGTCAAGCTGTTCGGCCACCGTCGGCGCGAGCTCGAGGACTTCGACGACCGGGCCGGCAAGGTGCGCGACATCGGCGTGCGGTCGGCCATGTACAGCCGGACCTTCGTCGTGGCCCTCTCGCTGGTCGGCGCCATCGGGACCGCCGCCATCTACCTGGTCGGCGGCCACATGGTGATCAGCGGGGCGGTCAGCCTCGGCACGCTCATCGCCCTGGGCGCCTTCGTCACCCAGATCTACGCCCCGCTCACCTCGCTGACCAACGCCCGGGTCGACCTGATGACCGCCTTCGTCTCCTTCGACCGGGTGTTCGAGGTGCTCGACGCCCCGGTCCAGGTCGACGACCGGCCCGGCGCCGTCGACCTGGTCGACCCGGTCGGCCGCATCGAGCTCGACGCCGTCACGTTCCGCTACCCCGCCGCCTCGGAGGTCTCGATCGCCTCGCTCGAGGCCGACGTCGGCGTGCCGCTCAGCGACGACCCGTCGAGGATGGTGCTGCAGGGCGTCGACGCCACCTTCGAGCCGGGCCAGCTGATCGCCCTGGTCGGGCCCTCCGGCGCCGGCAAGACGACGCTGAGCCAGCTCGTCCCCCGCATCTACGACGTCACCGGCGGCGCCGTCCGGGTCGACGGCCACGACGTGCGCGACCTGACCCAGGACAGCCTGCGGGCCGCCATGGGGGTCGTCAGCCAGGACCCGCACCTGTTCCACGAGACCGTCGGCGAGAACCTGCGCTACGCCCGACCCGGCGCAACCGACGCCGAGCTCGACGCCGCCTGCCGGGCCGCTCGCATCGACCAGGTGGTCGCCGGCCTCCCCGACGGGTACGACACCGTCGTCGGCGAGCGTGGCTACCGGCTGTCCGGCGGCGAGAAGCAGCGGCTGGCCATCGCCCGCATGCTGCTGAAGGACCCCGCCGTCGTCATCCTCGACGAGGCCACCAGCCACCTCGACAGCGAGAACGAGGCGCTCATCCAGCAGGCCCTGGCGACGGCGCTGGCCGGCCGGACCTCGATCGTGATCGCCCACCGGCTGTCGACCATCGCCGCCGCCGACCAGATCCTGGTGATGGACGACGGGCGGATCGTGCAGCGGGGCCGCCACGACGACCTGCTGGCCGCCGGCGGTCTCTACGCCGACCTGTACCGCACCCTCGTGCGATCCGAGACCCGTCCCGCCGGTGCGGCCGAGCCCGCCGGTGGGGCCGAGCCCGAGCCGACCCCCGTCGACTGACCCAGCTCTTCTCGCCGGACCCACCCGTCGGCGAGGTTCTCGGGACAACGGTCGCGCGTCCACGCGCTCCATGTCCCGAGAACGGTTGGTGGGTGGTGGGGTCAGGTGCGGGCACCGTGGAAGCGACGGAGGCGCAGGGAGTTCGAGACCACGAACACCGAGGAGAAGCCCATGGCCCCGGCGGCGATCATCGGGTTCAGCACGCCGACCACGGCCAGCGGGATGGCGCAGACGTTGTAGGCGAAGGCCCAGAAGAGGTTGCCCTTGATGGTCGAGAGCGTCCGCCGGGACAGCGCCACCGCGTCGGCCACCGCCCGCAGGTCACCGCTCATGACGGTGAGGTCGGAGGCCTCCACCGCGACGTCGGTGCCGGTGCCCACCGCGATGCCGAGGTCGGCGGCGGCCAGGGCGGCGGCGTCGTTCACCCCGTCGCCGACCATGGCCACCACGTGCCCGTCGCGCTGGAGCGAGTCGACGTAGGCGAGCTTGTCGTCGGGCCGGACCTCGGCCCGGACCCGGTCGATGCCCACCGCGGTGGCCACCGCCTCGGCCGTCCGCGGGTTGTCGCCGGTGAGGAGGTGGGTGGTGAGCCCGAGGCCGGACAGTCGGCGCACCGCTTCGGCGCTGGTCGGCTTCACCGCGTCGGCGACCGCCGCCACCCCCCGGGCGGCGTCGTCCCACCCCACGAACACCGCCGTGCGGCCGTCCGCCGCCAGGCGGCCGGCGGCGTCGGACAGCTCGCCGGGCACCCGGTCGAAGAGGCCGGCGCGCCCGACGACCACCTCGACGCCGTCGACCCGGCCCCGCACCCCGAAGCCGGCCTCGCTCTCGAAGTCGTCGACGGGCAGCAGCTCGGTCCGGTCGACGCCGTTCGCCACCGCCCGGGCGATGGGGTGCTCGCTGGCCGCCTCGACCGACGCCGCCAGCCGCCGGACCCGAGCGCCGTCCTCGCCGTCGGCGACGACCACCTCGACCAGCTCCATCCGGCCCTCGGTGACCGTGCCGGTCTTGTCGAGCACCACGGTGTCGATGGCCCGCGTCGACTCGAGCACCTCGCCTCCCTTGATGACGATGCCGAGCTGGGCCGCCCGACCGGTGCCGACCAGGATGGCGGTGGGTGTGGCCAGCCCCAGCGCGCACGGGCAGGCCACGATGAGCACCGCCACCGCGGCGGTGAAGGCGACGCCGGCGTCGTGGCCGGTGGCCAGCCACCCGGCCAGGGTCAGCGCGGCGGCCACCAGGACCACCGGCACGAACACCGCCGAGACCCGGTCGGCCAGCCGCTGCACGGGCGCCTTGGTCGACTGGGCCTGCTCGACCAGGCGCACGATCTGCGCCAGGGCGGTGCCGGCGCCGACCGCGGTCGCCTCGACGACCAGCCGCCCCGACGCGTTCACCGTGCCACCGACCACGTCGCCGCCGACCTCGACCTCGACGGGGACCGGCTCGCCGGTGAGCATCGACTCGTCGACCGCCGACCGCCCGTCGACGACGGTGCCGTCGGTGGCCACCCGCTCCCCCGGGCGGACGACGAAGCGCTGCCCCACCAGGAGGTCGGCCACGGGCACCTCGGTGCCGTCCTCCAGCTCGGCGGTCCGGGCCCCCAGCTCGCCCAGCGCCCGCAGTGCGGCGCCCGAGCGCCGGCGCGCCCGGGCCTCGAACCACCGGCCCAGCAGGATCAGCGTGATGATCACCGCCGCCGTCTCGAAGTAGAGGTGCGGGCCGCCGTCGCCCCCACCGGAGGCGCCGTCGAAGAAGAGCAGCACGACCGTGCTCCAGGTCCAGGCGGCGACCGTGCCGAGGGTGACGAGGCTGTCCATGGTGGCGGCGCGGTGGCGGAGGTTGGTCAGGGTCGCGGCGTGGAAGCCGAGACCGCTCACCCAGACCACCGGCGTGGCCAGCGCGAGCGCCACCCAGCCCCAGCCGGTGAACTGCAGGCTCGAGACCATCGACAGGGCGAGCAGCGGGACGGTGAGCACCGCGGCGAGCGCCAGGCGACGCCCGGTGGTGCGGACCTCCTCGTCCTCGGCCGACGACCCGTCCTCGCGCCCGGCGACCTCGGCCGGTTCGGGCGACCGGTAGCCGAGGTCGGTGATGGCGCCCCGGAGGTCGTCCGGCGCCACCGCACCCGGTCGGTAGGCGACGGTGGCCCGGGCGGTCGCCAGGTTCACGTCGGCCTGCTCGACCCCGTCCATCCCCGACAGGGCCTTGGTGACCCGGCCGACGCACGAGGCGCAGCTCATGCCCTCGACCGGGAGGTCGATCACCTCGGTCGCGGCGTGGTCGGTGCGGCTGCTCATGGCGGATAGGGTACCCCCCAACCCTATGAGCGCCCACTCCGCCGCGCCCGGCTACTCCAGCACCAAGGAGCAGCACCTCGTCCGCCTCCGACGCATCGAGGGCCAGGTCCGCGGCCTGCAGCGGATGATCGACGAGGACACCTACTGCGTCGAGGTGCTCACCCAGATCGCCTCGGTGACCAAGGCCCTGCAGAAGGTCGGTCTCGGCCTGCTCGACGAGCACGTGCGCCACTGCGTGCTCGACGCGGCCGCCGAGAGCCAGGCCGCCGGCGACGCCAAGGTGCACGAGGCGGTCGAGGCGGTCGCCCGCCTGCTCCGCAGCTGACGGCGGCCCGGGCGGGGCGGGCCGGGATCGAGCCCCGCCCGGGTCAGCGCCGGATCAGACCTGGGGAGCGGTGCAGGGCTGGCCGCCGCAGGTGTCGGTGACCATGCCGCCGACCTGCAGGAAGTCGGACTTCTGCTGCTGGGCCGCCGGCGCCCGGCGCGGGTCCTCGTGGGGGTCGTGGCCGACGCTCGGCGGGGTGTTGGTGACCGGCGGCAGCGGGCTGCCGGAGTCCCAGTAGACGATGGCCGAGCCGTCGTAGGGGTAGCCGGGGATGGCGGGGATGCCCCACAGGGGCGTGACGTCGTTGCTGCGACCCGGTGCGACGGCGGGCTGGCGGGCGGGGATGCCGGCGGTGCGGGCCTCGGTGTCGGCCGCCACCGTGGCGACCTGGTGGTCACCGAGGGCGACGTGCATCAGCACCTCGTGGGCCGGTGTGCCGGGCAGCGGATCGCCGGTGAGGTGGGCGGCGTAGCCGTCGGGCTCCGACCGGTCCCACTGCATCTGGATGATCGCCAGCAGCAACGTGCGCTCGAGCACGTCGGGGTAGGCGCTGGCCGCCACCGACTCGAAGGGGGCGAAGTCGACGCTGCGCTCGACCAGCGTGTTGAAGTTCATGCCCGGCACCCCGAGCACGGCGCGGGTCCACTCGGTCGAGACCGCGGTGGCCAGGCCGCCGAGGATGCCGCCCTGGCTGTTGCCGTCGTAGAACACGTCACCGGTCTGGATCACCGGGCCGGACTCCGACTGGAACGCCGGGTCGGTGACCAGGCCCTGCGGCGAGGACATGAGCCGGCCGAGGAACAGGAAGGCGAGCACCCCCTGCTGCACGCGGTCGGCCAGCTCGGGGAACTTCGACAGGTCGTTCAGGATCCCGAAGGCGGTGGGCAGGTCGGCGTTGGCCATGCCGAGCCAGTCGGTGGCGCAGTACACCATGTCGTGGCCGGCGGCCATGGTCGTCTCGGCGCTCGAGTTCACCTCGCTCTGCCCGCCGAAGAGCCCGTGCCCGTAGACGGTCGCCCGCCCCGGGGTGGTCAGCGCGCTGGTCGGCACGATGCAGGTGAAGGTGGTGGTGAGGTCGTGGCCGGCGTACCGGGGAAGGCCGTCGGGGCCCTCGTCGAAGCGGCCGCCGGGCCCGTCCTGGGTCAGGTAGCTGGGCACGGTGAAGGTGCCCTGCACCCGGCGGGCGATGCCGTCGGCGGGCGCCTGGTCGACCTGGGTGACGTGGAAGGAGGGCGCGCCGGAGCCGAGCCGGGCGAAGGCGTCGTCACGGATGTGGAGCATGCGGCCGGTGGTGTTGGCCGTGCTGGCGACGGTGAAGTCCCACGTCAGGTACAGGTCGCTGCGACCGATGCCGGCGTCGCCAAGCTCGGAGAACAGCTGCTCCATGTGGGGCCGGCGCCGCTCGAAGCCGTCGATGTTGCCCGGCTCGGGGAGCTGGTCGCGGTAGCGGACGAAGGCGTCGGAGGGGACCAGCGGCGCCCCGTTGCCGTCGCGCAGGTTCCGCAGGGCGACGACGTAGCGGTGGCCGGCCTGGAAGTCGACGGCGGGCCGGATGTACAGGAGCTGGTTGCCGGGCCGGCCCGACGGGGGGGCGTTGCTGTCGAGCTCGACCCAGATGGGCTGTCGCTGCCCGGTGGTGGCGTCGACCACGACGATCGGCGCGTCCGGGGCCTGGTACTGCGCGATGTCGGTGATCGGCACCGCCCCGGTCCGGGCCAGGTCGATGCCCGGAACGTAGGCGGTGATGGGCTGGCCGACGGCGAAGCCGTCGCTGCGGTTGGTCGGGCCGACCGCCACCGGCGTGCCGCTGGCGTTGGTCGCCATCATCGACGGCCGCAGCGCCACCCGTCGGCCGGTCAGCGACTGGCCGTCGGGGACGGTGAAGTAGTCGTTCGGGAAGGGCAGCAGGCAGCTGCGGCCGGCCAGCGGGTCGCACCCGGTCCGGACCGCCTCGGGGCTCGCCATCAGCGAGGCGACGATGTCGCGCACCCCGGCGGTGGCGGCGAGGAACGGGCCGTGCCAGGCCGTGTAGCCCTGGGCGTCGACCGGGCGGTCGAAGACCAGCCGGTACGAGTCGCTGATCACCCGGAAGGCGATCTCGTCGGTGTGCAGCAGGCGGTACACCAGCACGAAGCGGGGGACGCCGGCGTCGAGCTGGCCGGTCCAGTAGGTGAGCCCGCCTCGGTCGCCGTCACGGCCGAACAGGTCCTGGTAGGTGCGGGCGACGAAGTCGGCCGAGGTGCCCCCGGACTGGCGGTAGTGCTCGTTGGAGCTGAGGAAGAAGACCTGCAGGTCCTCGAAGGAGCGGCCCTGGTGGAGCTGGCCGAGCCAGTACGTCCGGCCGCCGGCGTCCGGGGCCCGACCCAGGTAGAGGTAGGCGCGGTCGACCAGGTGGCCGAGGTACTCGTTCGAGGTGGCGATGGCCTGGACGGCGGCGGCCGGCGACTGGTCGGCCACCTGGCCCCAGTAGGCGGTCTCGGCCCGGTTCGGCTGCCGGCCGAGCAGGGTCTGGTAGAGCTGCGACACGTAGGCCGACGAGGCGGGCAGGGTCGGGATGACGCCCGCCTCTGGGCTGTCGGCGGCCGGCGCCGCCGGCGCGGCAGCGCGTCCGGGCGCGGCAGCGCGTCCGGGCGGGGTGGCCGCCGGCACCGCGGCGGCCGGCCCGGCGACGGCGAGAAGCGGTGCGACCAGGGCGAGGGCGCCGATCAGCGCCGACCCGACCAGGACCCGCGATCGCCGATGTGCTGCAGCCATGCGCTCTCCCCAGGACCCCTCGGTCGGCGGTCGATGGTGACCGCCGGGTGAACGCCAACTGTCGCGCAGATCCCCGCCCCGGGTCGACGCCGCCCGCGACGGCCGGTTGGCGGCGGCCTTGACGGGCCACACTGGCCGGGTGGACCCGGCCCTCGACCGCACCTACGCGGTGGGCGAGCTGTCGAACGAGCTGTCCCGGCTGCTCGCCGCCGCCTTCCCGGCCGAGGTCTGGGTGCAGGGCCAGCTCCGCAACCTCAACCGGTCGGCGACCGGCCACGTCTACTTCGACCTGACCGAGCCCACCGCCCTCGGGGACAAGCCGGCGGCGGTGCTGCCGGTGACGCTGTTCGACGGCGACCGGCGGCTGGTGAACCGCCAGCTCCGGCAGGCCTCCGCCGCCGTGCGCATGGACGACGGCGTCGAGGCCCGCATCCGGGGCCGGCTGCAGTGGTACGGCGCCGGCGGACGGTTGAGCCTGCGCATGACCGCCATCGATCCCGCCTACACCCTCGGTCGCCTGATCCAGGACCGCGACCGGCTGCTGGCCGTCCTCGAGTCCGAGGGCCTGCTGCGTCGCAACGGGCTGCTGCCCCTGCCGCCGGTCCCCCTCGCCGTCGGGCTGGTGACCAGCGCCGGCAGCGCCGCCCACGCCGACTTCCTGCACGAGCTGGAGGCCAGCGGCCTGGGCTGGCGGGTCACGCTGGTCGACGCCCGCACGCAGGGCGAGGCGGCCCCCGCCGCCGTCGCCGACGCGCTGCGCACCCTGGCCGGACGCCGGGTCGACGTGGTGGCCCTGGTCCGCGGTGGCGGCTCCCGCACCGACCTGGCCTGCTTCGACCGCGAGGTCGTGGCCCGCACCATCGCCGGCCTCGACGTGCCGGTGGTGACCGGCATCGGCCACGAGGTCGACACCTCCGTCGCCGACGTGGTCGCCCACACCTCGGCCAAGACCCCCACCGCCTGCGCCGCCCTGCTGGTCGAGCGGGTGCGCCGGTTCGCCATCGACGTCGAGGGGGCCTGGGCCGCCATCACCGCCCGGGCCGACCGCCGGCTGGGCGAGGCCGAGCGGCGAACCGTCGACGCCGCCGTGCGGGCCCGTCGCTCGACCCGGGGCGCGCTGGCGGTGGCCGCCTCGGGCGGCGAACGGGCCGAGGCCCGGCTCCGGAGGCTGGCCGCGGTGGCGCCCGAGCGGGCCGCGGCGCGGCTCGGGACGGTCGGCGTCGACCTCGACCGGTCGGCGGGGCGCACCCTGGTCGCCGCCGGGCATCGCCTGGACCTGGCCGCCGCCACCGTGGCCGGGGCCGACCCCGAGCGGGTCCTGGCGCGGGGCTGGTCGCTCGTGCGCCGGGCCGACGGCGCCCTGGTGCGCTCGACCGCCGACGCCCGTCCCGGCGACGCCCTGTCGGTCACCGTGACCGACGGCCGGTTCGCCGCCGAGGTCGTCGATCCCGTGGACCAGACTGGCGACCGCCATGGAACCTGATCCGGGCACCGACCCGCCGTCCTACCGGGCCGCCGCCGAGGAGCTCGAGCAGATCCTCTCGGACCTCGACGACGACCACCTCGACGTCGACGTGCTGGCCGGCAAGGTCCGGCGGGCGTCCCGGCTGATCGCCTTCTGCCGGGACCGCATCAGCGCCGCCCGGATGGAGGTCGAGCAGGTGGTCGCCGACCTGGACCCGCCGTCGCAGCCGGTGCGGTCGGCCGAGCCGGCCTGGCCGTCGGCCCCGACCGGCGACGACGCCCCCACCCGGCTGGCCGACGACCGGACCGGGGGTGGCCGGGACGACGACGGGGACGACCCGACGCTGGTGACGGAGATCGACCGGACCGCAGCGGCGAGCTCGAGCGAGGACGACCCCACCCTGCTGGCCGACCGGCCGGTCAGGACCAGCGATCGATCAGATCCACCAGCTCCGGCAGGGAGCTGATGGTGGCGTCGGGCTCGGCCGGGCCCGACGGCACGTCGCCGTTCGGGCGCAGCACCGCTCGCATGCCGACCGCCTTGGCCCCACCGATGTCGTCGAGCGGCCGGTCGCCGACGAAGACCGCGTCGACCGGCTCGATCGGCGCGCCGTTCGACACCGCCCGCAGGGCCGCCCCGAAGGTCGAGGGGTGCGGCTTCATGTGGCTCAGCTCGCTGGTGTAGAGCCGGGCGTCGAGCAGCTCGACCAGCCCGTCCCGGGCCAGCAGCTCCTCGTGGAAGCGGCGGGGCCAGTGGGTGTTCGAGAGCAGCCCGGTGCGGAGGCCTCGCGCCCGCAGGGTCCGCAGCACCTCGCCGGCGTCGGGGTCGTGCTGCAGGTGCCGGGACCAGTCGTCCAGGTGGTGGTCGGCGACCTCGGCCACCACCGCGTCGACCACGTCGAGCCCGAGCTCGTCGGCCGCCAGGGCGATGATGTCGGCGAGGGTGCCGCTCTCCTGGGTCGTCGTCGTCCGCTCCCAGAGCTGCTGCTCGACCCGCAGCAGGGCCTCGGCCGCCGCCTCGGGCGCGTCGGGGTGCAGACGGGCGGCTGCGCCCCGCCAGAGGTCGAGCAGGTCGACCGAGGCGAACGGGGTCAGGGTGCCGCCCCAGTCGAAGATCACCGCCCGCACCGGCATGGGGCCACGGTACCGGCGCGGTCCCCTGCGGCCCGTCGTCGCAGGTGCGACACGCGAACATGGCCGACATCGCCGACGTCAGACGACTGCCCGCCGCGCTGGCCGTGGCCCTCCTGGCCCTGACCGCCGGCCTGGCGGTGGCGCCGGCGGCGATCGGCGCGCCGGGGTCTTCCCGGTCGCCGGGCGCACCCGGGGCGACGCGGGTCCAGAGCCCCGACGTGCAGGTCGCGGCCGGCTGGGAGGGGCGGGCCCGACCCGGGCGGCTGCTCCCGGTCCGGGTGACGCTGTCGGGGGCGGCGGCGTCGAGCGACGAGGTCGACGTGCGGGTGCAGTCCGGCAACGGCGGGGTGACCACGACCCGTACCGCACCGACCCGCAAGGGGGCGACCGCCCGGGCCACCGTGGTGGTGAGCGCGCCCCGCGACGTCGGCGCCTTCACGGTGTCGGTCACCGCCCACCACGGTGGTCGCAGCACCACGACCGACGCCAGCGTCGAGCCGGCCGGCGACGAGGAGCTGGTCGGCGTGCTGCCCGTCCTCGCCCGTCAGGCGCCGCCTCCCGCCACCGAGCCGCTGTCGGTGCCCATCGGGAACGCCCGGTTCACCACCGTCGACCTGCCGACCCTGGCCGTCGTCGGCTCGATCGAGCCCCTCGGCACCCTGGCGGCCAACGGGCTCGAGCTGGCCTCCCTCACCGCCCCCCAGCGCACGAACCTGCTCGCCTGGCTGGCCAAGGGCGGGCGGCTCCTCGTCGACGAGGTCGACGGCCCCATCTCCGGCCTGCCGACCGCCTGGCAGCCGTCCCGGGCCCGACCCCGGGTCCCGGCCGGGCTGGGCGAGGTCCGCCTGACCGCCAAGCGGCTGGCCCTCGGCGGCTGGTCGGGCGCCATCGAGCCGACGCCGACGGTCAGCCCGGCCGACCCCGACATCGTCACCTCGGCCTTCCCCGGCGGCCCCGTGAGCCAGGCCATCGCCCGCGACAGCGGCCTGCGCATCCCCTCGCTCGGCTCGGTGCTCGCCTTCCTGCTGGGGTACGTGCTGCTGGCCGGGCCGATCACCTTCCTCGTGCTGCACCGCCTGCACCGGGCCGAGCTGGCGTGGGTCGTGGTGCCCCTGCTGGCCGTCGGCTTCACCGTCGGCGGCTGGTACATCGGCGGGCAGGCCCGGGAGAACACCCGCACCGCCTACAGCGCGGCCACCGTCGAGACCCCCGGGGTCGACCTCGACCTCGGCTTCGTCGGCGTGCTGTCACGGCAGGGCGGCGACCGCTCGATCGGGTTCCCGACCGGGTGGTGGGGCGGCAACGTGGCCAACGAGCTCTACGGCCCGGCCGAGGCTCCGGTGACCACCACGGTCGGCGACGCCGGCGTCCGGGCCCAGGTGTCGCTGGTCGGCGGCGAGTTCGCGGTGCTGAGCGGCCGGGGACCGGCGCCGGTCACCCACCGGCTCGAGCTGACCTCGGCCGCCACCGCCGACGGCTCGGTCCGGGGCACCGTCCGCAACACCTCGAACCAGCTCCTGCGCCAGGTGGCGGTCTTCGTCGGCGTCCGCAGCGTGCTCGTCGGCGACCTGGCGCCCGGCGCCACCCGCAGCTACACCGTGCCCGCCGGGCCGGCGGCGCGACCCGCCACCGGCGGATCGGCCACCGGCGGCACCACGACCACGACCGCCACGACCACCGGCCCGACCGGGACCGGCACGACCGGCACCGGCCCGGGGGTGGACGGCAGCGGGGCGCCGGTCGGGACCTACTCCTCGCCCGAGTCGCGGGTCTGGCCGACGGCGACGACCCAGACCTTCGACCAGCGCACGGGTCCGGTCGACCTCGCCCTGTGGGGCGAGGTCACCCGCCAGCTCGGCCCCGACTTCCGCGCCCCCGGTTCGGCGGTGGCCGCCGGCTGGGCCGACCGGTTGCCGCCCCCCGGGACCGTCAGCCGGATCAGCGGCGCCCAGGGGCGCACCGCGGTCGTGGCCCGCACGCCGGTCGACCCCGGCACGACCCTGCCGGGCATCGCCGTCCGGCGCGACCTGCTGCGCGGCCCGTCCTCGACCCCCATCAACGACGCCAACGGGCCCACCGCCGGGGCGGTGTTCCGCTTCGTGCTGCCGTCGGCCGACGCCGCCCGCCAGCCGGGCTCGCTCGAGCTGTCGGTCCCTGCCACCCTCAGCCGGGTGGACGTGTGGGACGGCACCCGCTGGGTGACCATGTCGGGCAGCGACGGCACCGGGCAGACGTCGACGCCGGGCGCCGGCGCCCCGGCCTTCGACGGCCCGCCCACCACGGTGGCCCTGCCCCCCAAGTCGGTGCAGGCCGGGGTGGTCTACGTCCGCATCGCGGTGCGGCTGAACGGGCCGAGCAACAGCACCGCCGAGCTCCTGCTGCAGGGTCGCTGACGTGAGCGCGGTGCCCACCCGACCCCCGTCCACCGAGGGCGGCCGCCCCGGACCCGGTGGCGGCCCGTCCCGACACCGCGACCCCGCCGTCGTCACGAGGGGGTTGACCAAGCGCTACGGCGAGCTGGTCGCGGTCGACGACCTGGACCTGCACATCGAGGCCGGGAGCGTCTTCGGGCTGATCGGGCCCAACGGCGCCGGCAAGACGACGACCTTCGCCATGCTGGCCTCGCTCCTCACCCCCACCGCCGGCGACGTCCGGGTCCTGGGGGTCGATCCCACCCGCCACCCGTACGACCTGCGGCCCCGCCTCGGGTACGTGCCCGACGTGCTCGGCCTCTACGACAACACCCGGGTCGACGAGTACCTGCGCTTCTTCGCGGCGGCCTACGACCTGCCCAAGAAGCGGTGGGGCGCCGCCGTCGACCGGGTGCTGCAGCTGGCCGAGCTGACCGATCGCCGCCGGTCGATGGTGAACACCCTGTCCCGGGGCATGAAGCAGCGGCTCAGCCTGGGCCGGGCGCTGCTGCACGATCCCGACCTGCTCATCCTCGACGAGCCGGCGTCGGGCCTCGACCCTCGAGCCCGGGTCGACCTGCGCCGCCTGCTCGACCAGCTCCGGGGCGAGGGCAAGACCATCGTCATCAGCTCCCACATCCTCGCCGAGCTCGAGGACCTGTGCGACGAGGTGGCGATCCTGCGGCGGGGCCAGCTCCTCGCCGACGGGCCACCCCGCCGCATCCTCGAGCAGCTCGGCGGCTCCCGGCAGATCCGGGTCCGGCTGGAGGGCGGCGCCGCCCGCACCGTCACCGTGTCGAACGAGTCCCACCAGCGCGACCTGCTGCGCCGGCTGGTCGACGAGGGCCTCCCGGTGGTCGAGTACACCCACGTCGAGGCCGGGCTGGAGGCGCTGTTCCTGCGCCTGACCGCCGACCCGGACGAGGGTGGCGCCGAGCCCGGGGCCGACGCGCTGGCGGCCGCCCTCGACCGGACCGACCCGAACGTCGCCGCACCGACGGGTGAGGACGCCGAGGGCCTCGACGGGAAGCGCGGCGGGCGGCGCGCGGAGGGCGGGGACCGCGGCGAGGGGGACGGCGCCGGAGCGGCGCGACGTGGGCGCCGGCTCCGACGATCGAAGCGGGCCCACCGGTGATGCGCACCAACCCGGTCCTGGCCCGCGAGCTGCGGGTGCGGATGCGCGGCGCCCGAGCGGCGCTGATGCTCACCATCTACCTGCTGGTGCTGTGCGTGGTCGTGTGGCTCACCTACCAGGCCAAGACCGGCACCGCCGACCTGTTCAGCGCCCCGGCCGCCACCCAGACCGCCTCCATCGGGCGGGCCATGTTCCAGTGGGTCGTCTTCTTCCTGACCCTGCTCGTGTTCTTCATCGTCCCCGCCCTCACCGCCGGGACGGTGGCCGGGGAGCGGGAGCGCCAGACGCTGGTCCCGCTCCAGGTCACCCTGCTCCGGCCCCGCTCCATCGTGCTCGGCAAGCTGGGCGCGGCGATCGCCTTCCTGGTCCTGCTGCTCGTGGCGTCGCTGCCGCTGCTGACCGTCACCTACGTCATCGGCGGGGTCACCATCGCCCAGGTGGTCGCCGCCGAGGGCGCCGTGCTCGGCGTCGGCCTGGTCCTGGCCGCCATCTCCCTGGCCTGCTCGGCCTTCTTCAGCCGGGTCCAGACCGCCACCGTCGCCGCCTACGCCCTGGTGGTGCTGCTCGTCGGCGGCAGCTTCGTGGCCTACGTGGGCGGCGGGATCGTCGACAAGGCCCGCGGCCACGACCCCGCCCACCCGCCGCGCGAGGTGCTGGTCGTCAACCCGCTCATGGCCACCGCCGACGTGGTGGCGGACCGGCGCATCGGGCCGCTGTCGGTCGACTCGCCGTTCAACGGGCTCCACCAGATCGGCAACCGGACCGGGAGCCGGAAGATCTGGCCGGTCGCCTTTCCCACCCTGGCCGGCATCGGGCTGATCGCGCTGGTCGTCGCCGGTCGCCGCCTGCGGACCCCGGCCGAGCACGAGCGCTGAGGCTCCTCCCCGGTATCTCGGGACAAGGATCGCGTGGACGCGCGCTCCTTGTCCCGAGAAGCGCGTGGGTCGGGGCGGGCGGGTGGCTTCCGGGGGCCACCGGCCGGTTGAGTAGCGTGGCGCCCGATGCTGACCTTGGTGACCGGGGGGGCCGGGTTCATCGGCTCGAACATCGTCGACGCGCTGCTGGCCCGGGGCGACGAGGTCCGGGTGATCGACGACCTGTCGTCCGGCTTCCCCGAGAACGTCGATGACCGCGCCGAGCTGATCGAGGGCTCGATCACCGACACCGACCTGCTGACCAAGGCCTGCGACGGGGTCGAGGTGGTCTTCCACCAGGCCGCCCTCCGGTCGGTCTTCCGCTCCGTCGAGCACCCCCTGCCCTCCGACGAGGTGAACACCCACGGCACCCTCGGGGTGCTCGAGACGGCCCGACTCGCCGGCGCGCGCCGGGTGGTGTCGGCCAGCTCGAGCAGCGTGTACGGCGGGGCCGACGTGCGGCCCACGCCCGAGTCCCAGCCCCTGACCCCGCGGTCGCCGTACGCGGTCAGCAAGCTGGCCGGTGAGCACTACTGCCGGGTCTACGCCGAGCTGTTCGGCCTCGAGACGATCTCGCTGCGGTACTTCAACGTCTACGGGCCGCGCCAGCGACCCGACTCGCAGTACGCCGCCGTCATCCCCCTCTTCATCGACGCCCTGCGCACCGCCGACACGCCCGTCGTGCACGGCGACGGGCACCAGAGTCGCGACTTCGCCTTCATCGCCGACGTGGTCGAGGCCAACCTGCGGGCGGCCACCGCCCCGGCCGAGCGCTGCAGCGGCAAGGCGTACAACATCGCCGGCGGCGGCGAGCACTCGCTGCTCGACCTGCTCGACATGCTCGGCCGCATCATCGGGGTGCGGCCCGAGCCGCAGCACGTCGACCCCCGCCCCGGCGACGTGCGCCACACCGAGGCCGACATCGGCGCCGCCGCCCGCGACCTCGGCTACTCGCCGGCCATCAGCTTCGACGAGGGGCTTCGCCGCACCGTCGACTGGTTCTCGCGCTGAACCGGCGGTGACCGACCCCGGCTGGATCCGCTTCGCCGAGCCGTCGGTCACCGACGGCGACATCGAGGCCGTCACCGGCGTGCTGCGCGACGGCTGGATCACCACCGGCGTGCAGAGCGAGCGCCTCGAGCAGGAGCTGGCCGACCACCTGACCGCCGACCGGCCCGGTGGCGGCCGGGAGGCGCCGCCGCTGCACGTGGTGGCGGTGTCGTCGTGCACCGCCGCGCTGGAGATCGCCTGGGCCTTCCTCGACCTGCCCGCCGGGGCCCGGGTGGGGGTGCCGACGTGGACCTTCGTCTCCTCGGCGACCTCGGCCATGCACCAGGGCGCGCAGCCGGTGCTGCTCGACGTCGACGCCGACACCTGCAACCTGGCGCCCGACTCGCTGGCCGCCGCCATCGACGCCGGCCTCGACGCCGTGGTGGCGGTGCACTTCGGCGGGGTCGCCGTCGACCGGGCGGTGCACGACCTCTGCGGCGAGGCCGGCATCCCCCTCGTCGAGGACGCCGCCCACGCCCTCGGCAGCCGGGACCACCGGGGACCGGTCGCCGGAGGGGGGACCGTCGGCGCCGCCTTCTCCTTCTACGCCACCAAGAACCTCACCTGCGCCGAGGGGGGCGCCCTGGCCACCGAGGACCCCGACCTGGCCGACTTCGCCCGGTCCTTCCGCCTCCACGGGATGAGCGCCGACGCCCACGCCCGCTACCGGCCCGGCGCCTCGCCCATCTACGACCTGGTCGGCCCGGGCCTGAAGGCCAACCTGCCCGACGTCCTGGCCGCCATGGCCCGCAGCCAGCTCCGGCGGTTCGACGCGCTGCAGGCCCGCCGGCGCGCCCTGGTCGAGCGGTACCGGGCCGGCCTGGCCGCGATCGACGGGCTGCGCTGCGTGCCCGACCGCCTCGATCCCGGCGGCGCCGACCACCTGATGGTCGTGGTGCTGCCCGACGGCGTCGACCGGTCCCAGGTCATCGAGGCCATGCAGCGCGAGCAGGTCGCGACCAGCGTGCACTTCCGCCCGCTGCACCGGTTCCCCTGGATGGCCGCCCACGCCGGGATCGGTCCCTCCGGGCTCGCTCGGGCCGACGGGCTGGCGCCCCGCACCCTCTCGCTGCCGCTGCACGACCACCTCGCCGACGACGACGTCGATCGGGTCGTCGAGGTGCTGGGCGCCGCACTCGCCGGCTGAGCGGAGCCCGGTCCCCGAGCGGGAGCGGCCGTCACCCGCGGAGCGGGGCATGGGCGAAGTCGGCCATGCCCTCGGCGAAGCCGACCTCGGCCTCGAAGCCCAGGTGCTCGGCCGCCCCCCGCGGCGACGCGACCACGTGGCGGACGTCGCCGAGCCGCCACGCGCCGGTGACCTCGGGGCGGACGTCGGCCGCCGTCGCCGCGGCCAGGACCTCGGCCAGGTCCAGCACGGTGCGGGGTTCGCCGGACGCCACGTTGAACGCCCCGGTGACCTCGGGCCGGTCCAGCAGCGCGACGAGGTTGGCCCGGGCCACGTCGGTGACGTGCACGAAGTCCCGCCGCTGACGACCGTCCTCGGTCACCTGGGGCGCCCGTCCGGCCTCCAGCTCGCTGCGGAAGATGCTGGCGACCCCGGCGTAGGGCGTGTCCCGGGGCATCCGCGGCCCGTAGACGTTGTGGTAGCGGAAGGCGACGACCGGCACGCCGGCCTCGTCGCCGTAGAGGAACGACAGGTGCTCGGTCTGCACCTTCGTCGCGCCGTAGGCGTTGCGCGGGTCGAACGGCGCCGACTCGTCGACCACGCCCGGCTCGAGCGGCCGGTCGCAGACCGGGCACGGCGGCTCGAACCGGCCGGCGTCGAGGTCGGCCGGCCGGCGGGCCCCCGGCCGAACCGGACCGTGCGCCGGGCACCGGTAGGCGCCCTCGCCGTAGACGACCATGCTGCTGGCCACCACCAGCCGACCGCCGAACCCGGAGCGCCACAGCGCCCGCAGCAGGACCGCCGTGCCCAGGTCGTTGTCGGCGACGTAGTCGACCACGTCGCCGAAGTCGACGCCCAGACCGACCCGGGCCGCCTGGTGGGACACGGCGTCGACGCCGGCCACCGCCCTCGCCACCTGCTCGGCGTCGGTCAGGTCGACCCGCCGCAGGTCGACCGCGGCCGGGAGGTCGGGCTCGGCATCGGGCCCGTGGGCGGCCGGCGACAACGAGTCGAGCACCACCACGTCGGCGCCCTCGGCCAGCAGGCCGTCGACCACGTGGCTGCCGATGAAGCCGGCGCCCCCGGTGACGAGCACCCTCACCGCCGCCGCCTCCCGCCCGGGCCGACCGTGGGCCCGCCGCTCCCCACCCCGCCGCGCCGCACCGCGCCGCCCCGCACCGCGCCGCCCCGCACCGCGCCGCCCCGCACCGCGCTGTCCCCCACCACGCGGTCCCTCACCGCGCCGCCCCTCACCATGGCGACCGCACCCCCCCGGCCAGCACCAGCGCGGCCACGACCTGCACCGCCAGCAGCCGCCTGGTGCGCCGCCACGACCCGGGCCGGTCGATCGACGCCGCCAACGGCCCGCAGGCCACCACCAGCCACGGCACGAACGGCTGCCAGATGCGCTCCACCTCGCCCTTCGAGAGCTGCGACGCCAGCGCGAGGGCGACCGACCCGCCCACGCCGACGACCACCGGCAGCAGGGACCGGTCCCGCAGCCGGGCCAACCCCACCAGCGCGGCCGGGCCGAGCACCGCCGCCAGGGCGACCAGGTCGAGCAGGGCGAAGGCCACCGGGGGCCGCACCCGTCCCAGACCGAGCCAGTACTGGTGGCGGGTCGCCGCCACCCCCACCGGCCACCAGAACCCCCACGCCGCCGGCAGGGACACGACGGCGGCAGCCGCGGCGGCGACGGCGGCCAGGGCCCCGGGGCGGCGACGAACGGCGGCGAGGACGACGACCGGCACCGTGAGGAGGGCCAGGCCGTAGCTGCCGAGCAGGCCCAGGCCGAGCACCACGCCGGCGGCGACGGCGAGGCGCACCGACGCCGCTCGGCGCTGGCCCGCCCGCAGGGCCAGCACGAACAGGCAGATGACCAGGGCGCCGACGCCCGCGTACAGCAGGTCGAGGTTGGCGGCGAAGGCGGCCGCCGGGACCAGCAGCACGAAGGGCGCCGCGCGCCGAGCCACCGCCTCGCCGGCCAGCACCCGCACGGCGACCAGCACCGATGCCGTCGCCAGCGCACCGCCGGCCAGGCAGAGCACCAGCACCGGGACGGGCCCGCCGAGACCGACCCGGTCGAGCCCCCACAGCAGGAGCACCGTGCCGGGCGGGTGGCCCCGCACGTGGGTCGGGTAGCGGCCGATCTGGTCGGTGAAGTGGGCGAGGAACCGGCCCGGGGACCCGACCTGGGCCACCCCGGCCAGGTAGTCGTAGCGGCTCTGCAGGTTCCCGGTGAGCGACGACCAGCCGTCCGGCACCGCCAGCACGAGGGTCCAGCCGGCCTGCGCCACCGCCGCCAGCGCGACCAGCGGACGCCAGCCCAGCCGGGCGGCGACGAACGGGACCAGCGCCACCGCGGCGACGCCGACCGCGGCGAGCACCACCAGGCTCTCGGGGCTCCCGGCCCGCCAGCGCCCGACGAACGGGGCCGCCCCGATGCCGAGCAGGTACCCGGCCCGCCCCTCGATGTCGGCGCGCTGCGCCCCGGCCAGCCAGAGGGCGAGGGCGACGGCCGCGGCCACCAGCGCCGTCGGCAGCTCGACCAGCGCCGGGGAGGGCACCGGTAGGGTGCCGCGGTGGCCCCGCCCGATCGTCCCGGCCGCGGCGGGTCCGACGTCGCCGGGCGGCCCCACCTCGCCGGGCGAGCCGGCGGCGTCGAGCCGGGCGTCGCCGAGGTCACCGTCGTCCTGCCGGTGCTCGACGAGGTCGAGGCCCTCGGCTGGGTGCTCGACCCGTCCCGGTGGACCCACGGCTACCGACCCCTCGTGGTCGACAACGGATCGACCGACGGATCGGCCGATCTGGCCCGTTCGCTCGGCGCCGAGGTGGTGACCGAGCCGACCAGGGGCTTCGGCGCGGCCTGCTGGGCCGGGCTGCGGGCCGCGACCGGCGAGGTGGTCGCCTTCGCCGACGCCGACGCCTCCCTCGACCCCGCCGACCTGCCGCTGGTCGTCGGGCCGGTGCTGGCCGGGACCGCCGACCTCGTCCTCGGCGAGCGCGACGCCGAGCCGGGCGCATGGCCGGTCCACGCCAGGTTGGCCAACCGGTACCTGGCCCGTCGGGTGCGGCGGGCGACCGGCGTGACCACGCGCGACCTCGGCCCGATGCGGGCGTGCCGGCGGTCCGCCCTGATCGACCTGGGCCTGCAGGACCGCCGCTTCGGCTGGCCGCTCGAGATGGTGGTGCGGGCGGCCGAGGCGGGGTGGCGGATCGAGGCGGTGCCCGTCCCGTACCGACCTCGCACGGGGAGGTCCAAGGTGACGGGGACCCTGCGCGGCACCGTCCACGCCGTCCGGGACATGCGCCGGCTGCTCCCGCCCCGGTCCGGCGGGCGGCCCGACGCGTCCGGACGCAGCCGACCGCCCGGCGACCGGCCGATCACCGGCTGACGGGCAGCGCTCGGGAGGCCGGCCGAGCGGGCTCGGTGCCGGGACGGGCGTCGCCGGCGCTCGGCAGGGTGACGGTGAACCGGCAGCCGACGTCGAGGTTGTCGACCTCCAGCGATCCGTCGAGGGCCTCGACCAGCCCCTTGGCGATGGTCAGCCCGAGCCCGCCCCCGCCGTCCCGTCCACGCGCGTCGTCGCCCCGGAAGGCCAGGTCGAAGACCCGGTCGAGGTCCTCGTCGGGGATGCCACCGCACTGGTCGGTCACCACGATCCGCGTGGCGCCCGCCCGGTCCACCTCGGCGGAGACCGACACCACGCCGCCCGCCGGCGTGTGGCGGATGGCGTTGTCGAGCAGGTTGTGCAGCACCCGGGTCAGCTCCGCCACCGAGGCCAGCACCGAGGGCAGCTCGCCGTACTCGCGCCGGATGCGCACCTCGCTGCGCTCGGCCCGGGCCACGACGGTGTCGGCGGCCTCGTCGAGCACCCCGCCGAGCGGAACCCGCTCGGGTCGCACGCTCGTCGCGCCGGCGGTGATCCGGCTCAGCTCGAACAGGTCGTCGACCATCTGCGACAGGCGCTCGGTCTCCCGCCGGGTCGCCGTGTGGTAGCGGGCGACGGTGGCGGGGTCGTCGACCACCCCGTCCTCGAGCGCCTCGGCCATGGCCCGGATGCTCGACAGCGGCCCCCGCAGGTCGTGGCTGATCCAGGCGATGAGCTGCCGGCGGGAGCGCTGCAGCGCCTGCTCCCGCTCCCGGGCGATCTCGAGGTCGGCGGAGACCTCGGCGATGCGGTCGGCGAGCCGGGCCAGCTCGGCGGTCGCCGGCGGCACCGCCGGACCGCCCTCGGGTGCGACCCCGCGGCCGAGCCGACCGGCCAGCCGCTCGACGTCGCGGGTTCCCGAGTAGGCGTGCCACCCGAGGCGCAGGGCGGCGGCGGTGCCCGCGCTGCCGGCGGCGACCAGCACGACCAGCAGGGCGCCCAGGTCGTGGCTGGAGATGAACATGGCCCGGGCGGCGGCCATCACCCCCACGCCGGTGGCCAGCACCACCACGACCACGACCACGATGGCCTGGGCCCGCACCGAGGTCCGGCGCAGCGGACCGAGCGCCCACCAGCCGGCCCCGGCGGCGACGACCGCGCCCCCGGCGGCGACGGCCACCAGCACGGCGGTGTCCTCCGGCGACGAGCCCCAGAGCAGGGCGATGGCGGTGGCGACGATGGTCCCGGCGACCAGCAGCCCGAGGGCCACCACGCCCGGCCGCGCCCACCCCGAGCGGCGATCGTCGCCGGTCGCGCCGCCCGGCTCGGTCGCGCCGCCTGCCGGCGCCGGGTCGGTCACGGCACGAACCGGTAGCCGACGCCCCACACCGTCTGGAGCAGCTCGGGGTCGGACGGGTCGTCCTCGACCTTCTCGCGCAGGCGCCGCATGTGCACCGTCACGGTGGCGGTGTCGCCGTAGCTCCAGCCCCACACCGCCTCCATCAGCTGCTCGCGCCGCAGCGCCTGGTTCGGTCGCTGCACGAGGTGGACCAGCAGGTCGAACTCCTTGGCGGTGAGGACCAGCGGGCGACCGGCCCGGCTGGCCTCCCGGGCGACGGGGTCGACCCGGATGTCACCGGCCTCGACCACCGCCGAGGGGTGAGCGGCCACCGCGCCGTCGGCACGGCGCAGCACGGCCCGCACCCGGGCGGCCAGCTCGCGGGGGGAGAACGGCTTGGCCAGGTAGTCGTCGGCCCCCAGCTCGAGACCGGCGACCCGGTCCTCCTCGTCGCCCCGGGCGGTGAGCATGATCACCGGGATCGGCGCCGCCGATCGGATCCGCCGGAACACCTCGAAGCCGTCCAGCCCCGGCAGCATCAGGTCGAGCACGACCAGATCCGGCAGCCAGCCGAGGGCGTGCTCCAGCCCGGTGTCACCGGCGCCGTCGACCTCGACCTCGAAGCCCGAGCGCTGGAGGTAGCGGCTCACCACGTCGGCCAGGTTGAGGTCGTCGTCGATCACCAGCACCCGCCGGGTGGTGGTCGACACGGCCTGCCCCATGGCGGCGAGCGTATTGGCGGAGCGGCCGATGGTTCCGGCGACGGCCGCAGAGTTTCGGGATTCGTAAGCACGACCGCCAGGGTCGGCGACCGGTCCGTCGGTACGGTCGAGGACCATGGCGCGCACCGACGGCATCGAGCGCACCACCGTCCTGGTCATGGCCAAGACCCCGGTACCCGGTCGGGTGAAGACGCGGCTCTGCCCGCCGTGCACGCCGTCCGAGGCGGCGACGATCGCCGGCGCGGCCATCGCCGACACCCTCGCGGCGACGCTCCACGCCGGCGCCCGCCGGGTGGTCCTGGCCCTCGACGGCGAGCCCGGGCCCTGGATCCCGTCGGGCATCGAGCTCGTCGCCCAGGAGGGCCGGACCTTCGGCCAGCGGCTGGCGGCGGCGTGGCGCGCGGTCGGTGGTCCCACCGTCCAGATCGGCATGGACACCCCCCAGGTCACCCCCGAGCTGCTGGCGGGGACCGCCGCCGAGCTCCACCGGCCCGGCGCCGGGTCGGTGCTCGGACCGGCCACCGACGGCGGCTGGTGGCTGCTCGGGATGCACGACGCCGACCCCCGGGTCTTCGACGGCATCCCCATGAGCCGGGCCGACACCGGCCACCGCCAGCTCGCCCGGCTCCACGAGCTCGGGCTCGAGCCGGTCACCGTCGACGCGCTCTGCGACGTCGACACCTTCGACGAGGCCGCCGCGGTGGCGGCGAGCCTGCCCGGCTCGGCCACCGCCTCGGCCGTCGCCGCCGTGGTCGACCGCCTCCAGGACGGAACCCGGAGGACCGACCGTGCCGGGGTCTGAGCCCGCCACCGCCGACCCGCCCGGCGGGACCGACACCCGGACCGACCGCCCCGCCGGCACGACGAACGTCGAGCCCGGGCGGTGGCGCCGCCGGCTGCCCGCTCCCGTCGACCGGCTGGTCGACCGCGCCCTGACCCGTCGGGACGAGGCGCTGGCCGCGCCGGTCCACCAGGCCCGCACGAACGCCCTGCTCGGCGCCGCGCTCGGCGCGTGCTTCACGATCTGCTTCGCCACCGGCCTCTACTCCCACCTGGTCCAGCACCCACCGAGCTGGTTCGCCAACCCCGCCCGCCCGGCCGGGCTGTACCGGGTCACCCAGGGCCTGCACGTGGCCACCGGCATCGTGGCCGTGCCCCTGCTGCTGGCCAAGCTCTGGGCGGCGTTCCCCCACCTGTTCCAGACCCCGCCGGTCCGCAACGTCGCCCACCTGCTCGAGCGGATCAGCGTCGTGGTGCTGGTCGCCGGCTCGCTGTTCATGCTCGGCAGCGGGCTGGTCAACTCGGCGCGCTGGTACCCGTTCCCGTTCTCGTTCGTGCCGGCCCACTACGCCGTCGCCTGGATGACCGTCGGGGCGCTGGTCGTGCACCTCGGGGCCAAGGCGACCGTCACCCGCCAGGCCCTCTTCGACCGGGACGGCGCCGGGGTCGGCTCCACCGCCCCACCCGGGGTCCTGACCCGGCGAGGGTTCCTCGGCGCCACCGCGGCCGGCGCCGGCATCCTCACCCTCACCACCCTCGGCCAGACCGTCGAGCCGTTGAAGGAGCTGGCCCGCCTGGCGCCCCGGCGACCCGACCAGGGCCCGGACGGCGTGCCGGTGAACCGCCCCGCCGTCGAGGCCCGGGTGCTGGACACCGCCACCTCGCCGGACTACCGGCTGCTCGTCGACGGCAAGGTCGACCGGCCGCTCAGCCTCACCCTCGACGAGGTCCGCGCCATGACCCAGCGCACGGCGACCCTCCCGATCAGCTGTGTGGAGGGGTGGAGCGCCAACGCCACGTGGACCGGCGTGGCGATGCGCGACCTGCTCCGCCGGGCGGGCGCCCGGGCCGACGCCACCGCCACCGTCCACTCGCTGCAGGTCGGCCTGTCGTACCGGACCTCCGACGTCGATGCCAGCCACGCCGCCGACCCCGACACCCTGCTGGCCCTGCGGATGGACGGTCGCCCGCTGAGCCTCGACCACGGCTTCCCGCTGCGGCTCATCGCCCCGAACCGGCCGGGGGTCATGCAGACCAAGTGGGTCACCCGGATCGAGGTCACGTGAGCGGCGCCGAGGTCCGCCGAGCCGACGACCGGCCCGGGCGACCGGATCGCCGGACTCGAGATCCGGGTCACCGTCGGTCCCAGGCGGTGCCGGCGTACCCGGGGGACGGGGAGCTGTCGGTCTGGTTCTGGCCCGCGCTGGTCGTCGGCTGGCTGGCCATCGGGTTCGGCATCCACTCGGCGCTGCGGGTCCGGATCGTGCCGACCGACCTGGCCCGCTACACCATCGGCGCAGCCGTCGTGCACGACGGGCTGTGGGCCCCGGCGGCGGCGGTGGTCGGCGTGATCACCGCCCGCTGGCTGCCGGCCTGGCTGCGCAGCTGGGTCCGCATCGCCCTGGCCCTGAGCGCGGTCACCTTCCTCGCCACCCGGCCGGTCACCGGACGCTACGGAGCGACCCCGACCAACCCGAGCATCGACCCCGGCAACGCCGGCGCCTTCCTCGCCGTCGTCGTCGCCGCCGTCTGGGTCGTCTGCCTCTCGCTGGCGGTGCTCCGCCGTCGGGCCGGCGACGGGGCCCGGAGATGAGCCCCGACCACGGCCACGTCGCCGTCCCCACCGCCCTCGAGTGCTCGTCGGGGGAGGTCCGCCACCTCGCCGTCGACCGGTGGCACGCCGACGCCTCCGCCGTCGACCGGGCGGCCCTGGACGACCTGCGGGGGCCGACCCTGGACGTGGGCTGCGGGCCGGGACGGCTGGTGCAGCTCCTGGCCGAGCGGGGGGTGGCCGCCCTCGGCGTCGACACGTCGCCGGCGGCCCTGCGGGCGGCGCGCCACCGCGGCGCCTCGGTGCTCGAGCGGTCGGTGTTCGACCCGCTCCCGGCCGAGGGCCGCTGGGCCGACGTCCTGCTCCTCGACGGCAACATCGGCATCGGTGGCGACCCCGCCCGGCTCCTCGCCCGCATCGCCGACCTGCTCGAGCCCGGGGGCCGGGCGGTGGTCGAGGTCGAGCCACCCGGCGCGGACCTGCACCGCGAGGCGGTGCGGCTCCTGCACGAGGGCCGTCGCAGCGCCTGGTTCCCGTGGGCCTGGGTGGGGGCCGACGCGGTGGACGAGGTGGCCGCCCGCGCCGGCCTGACCAGCGACGGCGCCGTGGCGCTGGCCGACCGCTGGTTCGCCCGACTCGGCAAGCCGGGGGCGGGCCCGCGGCGAGGGACCGCCGGGCGGGGCACCGGATCGCCGCACGGGTCGTCTCCTCTAACCTGACGAACCGTCAGAAGCGGCGACCGCACCGGAGGCGCGCCCATGCTCGACGTCCTGATCACCGGCGGCTCGGTCGTCGACGGCACCGGCACGCCCGCCGAGCCACGTGACCTCGGCATCCGAGACGGCCGAATCGTCGCCGTGGCCGAGCCCGGCACCATCGACGAGGAGGCCGGGGAGACCATCGACGCCACCGGGCTGCTGGTGACGCCGGGCATCGTCGACCCGCACACCCACTACGACGCCCAGCTGTTCTGGGATCCGGACGCCAGCCCGTCGAACGTCCACGGCGTCACCACCGTCATCGGGGGCAATTGCGGCTTCACCCTGGCCCCGCTGCACGCCGAGGACGCCGACTACCTGCGCCGGATGATGGCCCAGGTCGAGGGCATGGCCCTGCCCGCCCTCGAACGGGGCGCCGACTGGAGCTGGGAGACCTTCGAGGAGTACCTCGGCCGCCTCGACGGCGCCATCGCCGTCAACGCCGGGTTCCTGGTCGGCCACTGCGCCATCCGCCGCTACGTCATGGGCGCCGACGCCATCGGCCACCCCGCTTCGCCCGAGCAGGTCGAGGCCATGGTCGCCGAGCTGGGCGCCGCCATCGACGCCGGCGGTCTCGGGTTCTCGACCACCCTCTCGAAGACCCACAGCGACGGCGACGGCCAGCCGGTCGCCTCACGCTGGGCCGAGCGCGACGAGCTGCTGGCCCTGGCGACCGAGGTCGGCCGCCACGAGGGCACGACCCTCGAAGGGATGCTCGACGGCTGCCTCGACCGCTTCAGCGACGACGACATCGATCTGTTCGCCGACCTGAGCGCCGCCGCTCGCCGGCCGCTCAACTGGAACGTGCTCACCGTCGACTCCCGGGTGCCCGAGCGGGTGCCCCGCCAGCTCTCGGCCCAGGACGTGGCCCAGCAGCGCGGCGGCCGCGTGGTGGCGCTCACCATGCCGGTGCTGGTGCCCATGAACATGAGCTTCCTCACCCACTGCGGCCTGTTCCTGATCCCCGGGTGGGGCGAGGTGCTGCGCCGACCCGTGCCCGAGCGCATCGAGCAGCTCCGCGACCCCGAGGTGCGGGCCCACCTGCTCGAGCGGTCGCAGTCGCCCGACGCCGGCGTGTTCCTGCGGCTCACCGACTTCGCCAACTACGTGATCGGCGACACCTACTCCGACGCCAACGACGGCCTCAAGGGGCGGGTCGTGGGCGAGATCGCCGAGGAGCGGGAGCAGGAGCCGTTCGACGCCCTGCTCGACATCGTCATCGCCGACGAGCTGCGCACCGTGCTCTGGCCCATCCCCCCCGACGGCGACCCGGCGTCGTGGGCGCTGCGCAAGGAGGTCTGGGACGATCCCCGGGCCATGATCGGCGGCTCCGACGCCGGCGCCCACCTCGACCGGATGTGCGGGGCGCCCTACCCCACCCGGTTCCTCGGCGACTGCCTGCGGGGCCGGAAGCTGACCTCGGTCGAGCACGCCGTGCACCTGATGACCCAGGTGCCGGCCGACCTGTTCGGGCTGGTCGACCGGGGCCGCCTCGTCGAGGGCGCCTTCGCCGACGTGGCCGTGTTCGACCCCGAGACCGTCGGCGCGGAGCACGCCAGCCTCGTGCACGACCTGCCCGGCGACAGCCCCCGGCTCACCGCCGACTCCCACGGCGTGGTCCGGGTGCTGGTCAACGGCGTGGTCACCGTGGTCGACGGCGCCGCCACCGGCGCCCGTCCGGGCACCGTCCTGCGCTCGGGACGCGACACCCGCACCGTCCTGCCCTAGTCCCGGCCCGAGCCGAGCACCGCTCCTGCGGGCCGTCGACGTCGGGGCGGCGCAGCCGCGAGGTGGCGTCGATCGGTCCGGCGGTCAGCTGGGCAGGCGGTGGCGGCCGGCGAAGCCGAGGGCGGGGTCGTGGTACCAGGCCAGCTCGCGCTCGCCCTCGAGCCAGCAGAGCAGCACGTCCCGTCCGTCGAGCCGCGACGGGAAGTCGACCAGCAGCGGCGCCCAGCCCTTGACCTCGATGCCGTCGGCCCGGAGGCCGTCGAGCAGCTCGGACAGCCTGGCCTCGTGGCCCTTCACGTCGGCGAGGGCCACCTCGGGGTCGCCGGCCTGGTGCCGGGCCGCCTGCTCGACCAGCGCGGCCCGGACCTCGATCACCTCGGCGGCGACCGCTCGCAGGCTCGGCAGCGCCGCCCTCGCCTCGGCCAGCGTGAAGGTCCGTTCCACCCGACGAGGGTAGGTCCCGTCGGGTCGTAGGCTGCGCGCCGTGGGCCGGACGATCGCCGTCGCCAACCAGAAGGGCGGGGTGGCGAAGACCACCACGGTCCACGCCCTGGGCACCGCCTGGGCCGATCGGGGCCGCAAGGTGCTGCTCGTCGACCTCGACCCGCAGGCCTCGCTGACCTGGGCCGCCGGCGTCGATCCCGAGCGGCTGGAGCGCTCGATCCACGACGTCCTGCTCAACCGGGTCAAGGCCGAGGAGGTCCTGGTCGAGACCGACGTCGAGTCGCTGCACCTGCTGCCGGCCACCATCGACCTGGCCGGCGCCGAGCTCCACCTGCTCACCAAGACCGGACGCGAGTACGTCCTGCGCAAGGCGCTGCGCACCCTGGCCGACCGCTACGACGAGATCCTGATCGACTGCCCCCCGTCGCTCGGGATCCTCACCATCAACGGCCTCACCGCCGCCGGCCAGGTGCTCATCCCGCTGCAGTGCGAGAGCCTCGGCCAGCGCGGCGTCGGCCAGCTCCTCGAGACCATCGAGGACGTCCGGGACTACACCAACCCCGACCTCTCGGTGCTCGGGGTCATCGCCACCATGTTCGACGGGCGCACCAAGCTGGCCAACGAGGTGGTCGCCTCGGCGCGGGACTCCTTCGGCCTCGACGTGCTCCAGCCTCCGGTCCCGAAGTCGATCAAGGTGGCCGAGGCCCCGGGCCGGCACCGCTCCGTGCTGCACCACGCCCCCTCGTCGAAGAGCGCCATCGCGTACCGTGCCCTGGCCGCCCAGCTCGAGCCCTGACGCCGAGGACGCCCGTGACCGACCGCCTCACCCGACGCCAGCACACGACCCAGCGGGGTCTCGACCCCAAGGGCAAGCGGGCGCTGTTCGAGGCGCCCGTCGAGGCGCCGGCCGACCACCTGCGGCCCGGCCCGGCCCGGTCCGGGCGCGACGCCCTGTTCTCCACCGGACCCCGCCAGCGCGGCACCGCGGTGGTGGAGTGCGACGGCTGCGGCGCCCGCTCACGGGTCAGCCTGGCCGACCTCGGGCTGCGGCTGGTCAGCTTCTCGGTGTGGATCCCCGGACGGCGCCACGCCCACTGGCTGAGCTGCCCCGCCTGCGGGCACCGCACGTGGTGCCGCATCGGCTGGGACGAGTAGCCGCCCCCGGCTGGGACGAGTGGCCGCCCCGGCGGTCAGCCGTCGATGAAGACGACCTGGCCGTCCCCCCGGGTGACCTCCCCGATCCGGACGGCCTTCTGGTCGTTGGTCCGCAGCAGGTCGAGCGCACGGTAGGCGTCGTCGGGTGGCACCACCACGACCATGCCGACGCCGAGGTTGAACACCTTTCGCATCTCCTCGTCGCTGACGTCCCCGGTCCGCTGGATCTCGGCGAAGATCCGCGGCACCTCCCACGCGCCGGACTCGACCACGGCGTCGACGTGCCTGCCCAGCACGCGGGGCAGGTTGCCGGGCAGCCCGCCGCCGGTGACGTGGGCGATGCCGTGGACGTCGACGACCCGCTGCAGCGCGCCGATGGCCGGGGCGTAGATCACCGATGGGCGCAGCAGCTCGTCGGCCAGCGAGTGGGGCGAGCCTTCGAAGGCGGCCTCGTCGAGCTGGCGCCGGCCCTCGTCGAGCAGGACGTGGCGCGCCAGCGAGTAGCCGTTGCTGCGCAGCCCCGGCGAGGGCAGCCCGATCAGCACGTCGCCCGGCTCGACGTGCTCACCGGTGAGCAGCTGGTCTCGCTCGGCCACCCCGACGGCGAAGCCGACGAGATCGAACTCGCCGGGCTCCATGGCGCCGGGGTGCTCGGCCATCTCGCCGCCGATCAGCGCGCAGCCGGCCTGGCGGCAGCCCTCGGCCACCCCCTCGACCAGCTGCTCGATGTGGTCGGGGTCGAGCTTGCCGACCGCGATGTAGTCGAGGAAGAACAGCGGCTCGGCGCCCTGGCACACGATGTCGTCGACGCACATGGCGACCAGGTCGACGCCGATGGTGTCGAAGCGCCCGGTGGCCTGGGCGATCAGGGCCTTGGTGCCGACCCCGTCGGTCGAGCTGATGAGCACCGGGTGCCGGTAGCGGTGGTTGGCGAACGAGAACAGGCCGCCGAACCCGCCGATGTCGCCGATGACCTCGGGTCGGAAGGTCGAGCGGACCTGCTCCTTGATGCGCTCGACCGCCGTCTCCCCGGCGGAGATGTCGACCCCGGCCTCCTCGTAGGTGCGTCCCACGGGAGCCTCAGCGGATGCGACCGGCCACCGGGTCGCCGACGGGACGCCCGGGGGCGTCGTCGTCGACCGCGTCGGCCGGGTCGAGGTCGGGGAAGGCCGGCTGGTCGGCCACCAGGTGCAGCGACTCGGCCTCGGGCTCGATCGGCTCGTACCCGGGCGACTCCTCGAGCACGGCCTTGTGCAGGTCGACCGGGACCGGCACCGGGTAGTTGCCGGTGAAGCAGGCGTCGCAGAAGGGGCCGCCCGGCACGCCGGTGGACTCGCGCAGCCGGTCGAGGGTGATGTAGGCGATCGAGTCGACGTCGAGCTCCTCGCCGATCTGCTCGACCGACAGGTTGGCGGCGAGCAGCTCGGAGCGGACGCCGGTGTCGATGCCGTAGAAGCACGACCACGCGATGGGCGGCGAGGTCAGCCGTAGGTGCACCTCCAGCGCCCCCGCCTCCCGCAGCATCTTCACCAGCTGCTTCTGGGTCGTGCCCCGCACGATCGAGTCGTCGACCACGATCAGCCGCTTGCCGGCGACGTTCTCGCGCAGCGGGTTCAGCTTCATCCGCACGCCCTGGGCCCGCAGCTCCTGGCTGGGGGCGATGAAGGTGCGACCGATGTAGCGGTTCTTGACCAGCCCCTGCCCGTAGGGGATGCCGCTCGCCCTGGCGAAGCCCTCGGCGGCGGGGATGCCCGACTCGGGAACGCCCATCACCATGCACTCGGCGTCGGGGAACTCGGTCTCGCTGGGCAGCGGGGCCTGCCCGGCCAGCAGCTCGCCCTGGCGCACCCGGGCGTGGTGGACGCTGCGGCCGTCGAGACGGGCGTCGGGCCGGGCGAAGTAGACGAACTCGAACAGGCAGAGCTTCGGGTCGACCACCTCGGGGGCGAAGGGCTCGATCGACCGGGGCCCGTCGGCGTCGATCACGATCATCTCGCCGGCCCGGACCTCCCGGACGAGCTCGGCGCCGACCACGTCGAGCGCCGGGCTCTCCGACGCCAGCACCCAGCCGCCGTCCAGCCGTCCGAGGCAGAGCGGGCGGAAGCCGTTCGGGTCGCGCACGCCGATGATGCGCTCCTCGTCGACCAGCACGAACGAGTAGGCGCCCCGCAGCCGCGGCAGCACCTTGACCAGCGCCCGCTCCAGCCCCTCGGTGGCGATCACGGTGCGATCACCGGACTCGACGTCGGTCACCTCGACGTCGAGTGGCGGCACGTCGGGATCGGCGCCGGCCAGCAGCTCGGCCGCCAGCAGCTCCGCGACCAGATCGCTGTCGCTGGCCACCGTGCCGGGGAACATGCCCGCCTCGGCGGCCAGCTCGGCGGTGTTGACCAGGTTGCCGTTGTGACCCAGGGCGAAGTCGGTGACGTCGGGCAGCGCGGGCCCGTCACCGCTCGGGTCGTGGCTCGTCCTGGGCTGGCGGCCGCCTCGGAACACCGGCTGGGCGTTGCGCCAGGTGCTCGATCCGGTCGTGGAGTAGCGGGTGTGGCCGATGGCGAGGTCGCCCTGCAGACCGGCCAGCGTCTGCTCGGTGAACACCCGGGAGACCAGACCCATGTCCCTGGTCACCATGATCTGGCCGTCGGCGCTGACCGCCATGCCCGCCGACTCCTGGCCCCGGTGCTGCAGGGCGTAGAGGCCGAGGAACGTGAGGTGGGCCACCGGCCGCCCGGGGGCGTGCACCCCGAAGACGCCGCAGGCCTCCTTCAACTGGTCCGTGCCGACACCATCGGTCCGGTCCGGATCGGTCACCGTTGCAGTCTCGCACGGCAACCCCGCGTTTCGATACTTGTCTGCTGGGCGCCGCCCTGCGGGCGGCGCTGGCTTCGCCATGACGGCTCACATCACCTGCGCTGCTCCGCCTGGCGGCTGCGCAGCCTGAACAACTGGCTCCGGCGGACCGGCGAGGGAAGCGCCAGCGACGAGCCGGACGCGAGCGCCACAGGCGCTCGCCATCAACACGGCGCCGGCTTCACCATGACGGCTCACATCACCTGCGCTGCTCCGCCTGGCGGCTGCGCAGCCTGAACAACTGGCTCCGGCGGACCGGCGAGGGAAGCGCCAGCGACGAGCCGGACGCGAGCGCCACAGGCGCTCGCCATCAACACGGCGCCGGCTTCACCATGACGGCTCACATCACCTGCGCTGCTCCGCCTGGCGGCTGCGCAGCCTGAACAACTGGCTCCGGCGGACCGGCGAGGGAAGCGCCAGCGACGAGCCGGACGCGAGCGCCACAGGCGCTCGCCATCAACCCAGCGGTCAGCCTTGGGTCGTGCCGGCGCCGAAGGCGGCGGGGAGGCGGTCCCGCCAGGCGATCTCGACCTCGTCGAGGTCGACGTCGACCGAGTCCGACAGGCGGAGGCGGCGGCCGCCGGCCTCGCCGATGGCACGGACCGGCACGCCGGCGGCCGCGAACCGGGCCACCACCGCGTCGTGCTGGCCCGGGGACGCGCACACCACGACCCGCGACGGCCCCTCGGCGAACAGGTCGGCGGCCGGCACCCCGTCGCCGTCGAGCACCACCCCGACGTCGGAGCCGATGGCCATCTCGGCGAGGGCGGCGCCCAGCCCGCCGGTCGACACGTCGTGCACCCCCGACACGAGGCCGTCGCCGACCAGCTCGCGCACCGCTCCGCAGAGGGCGGTGTGGGCCCGGGCGTCGAAGGTCGGGAGCGCGCCGCCGCGCTGACCGTGGTGCCAGGCCCAGGCCGATCCGGCGAGCGAGCGCTCCCCGCCACCGGCCAGCAGCACCCGGTGGCCGTCGACCAGGCCGACGCCCGGCGGGCGCCGATCGAGCCGGTCGACCAACCCGAGCACGCCCAGGACCGGCGTGGGGTCGATGTCGACCCCGTCGGACTCGTTGTAGAGGCTGACGTTGCCGCCGATGACCGGCAGCCCGAACGCGGCGCAGGCCTCGGACACCCCGTCGATCGCCTCCGACAGCTGCCACATGACCTCGGGGTGCTCGGGGTTGCCGAAGTTCAGGCAGTCGACGACCGCGATCGGGCGGGCACCGACGCACGCCAGGTTCAGCACCGACTCGGCCAGGGTCAGGGTGGCGCCCTGGCGTGGGTCGACCGCGCACCATCGGTGGTTGCCGTCGGTGGTCAGGGCCAGCCCCCGACCCGTGTCCGCGCCGGTGGTCGGGTGCTTCAGCCGCAGGACGACGGCGTCGCCGCCCGGTCCCTCGACGGTGTTGAGGAACAGCTGGTGGTCGTACTGGCGCCACACCCAGGCGGTGTCGGTGAGCAGGTCGAGGAGGTCGGCGGTCGCCTCGGCCTCCTCCGGCGCCGGCGGCGGGGTCGCGAGCCGCTCGGCCCGGTCGGCCGGCTCGGCCATCGGACGCTCGTACAGCGGGGCGGCGTCGTGGAGGCTCGACGCCGGGATGTCGGCCAGGACCTCGCCGGCGAACCCCTGGAGGATGCGCAGCCGGCCCCCGTCGGCCCCGCTCGGCTCGGTGACCCGTCCGATCACCGCGGCGGTGACCTCCCACCGCTCGCACCGTCGGAGGACCTCGTCGAGGTCGGCGGGGGTCACGATGGCCAGCATCCGCTCCTGGCTCTCGCTGGTGAGCACCTCGAAGGGCTCCATCCCCGGTTCCCGGCGGTGCACGGCGGTGACGTCGACGTCCATGCCGACGCCGCCGCGGCTGGCCGTCTCGCTGGTGGCGCAGGTCAGCCCGGCGCCGCCGAGGTCCTGGATGCCCACCACCAGGCCGGCGTCGAGCAGGTCGAGGCACGCCTCGATCAGCCGCTTCTCCTCGAACGGGTCTCCCACCTGGACCGACGGCCGCTTGTCCTCGCTGCCCTCGTCGAACCCGGCCGAGGCCAGCACGCTCACGCCACCGATGCCGTCCCGGCCGGTGGCGGACCCGAGCAGGACGGCCAGGTTGCCGACGCCGGACGCCTGGGCCAGCACCAGCCGCTCGGTCGGCAGCAGACCGAGGCACAGGACGTTGACCAGCGGGTTGCCCCGGTAGCAGCGGTCGAACACGACCTCGCCGCCGACGGTGGGCACCCCGACGGAGTTGCCGTAGCCGGAGATGCCGCTGACCACCCCCTCGGCCACCCACCGGCTGCGGGCGTCGTCGAGGGGCCCGAACCGCAGCGGATCCATCACGGCGATGGGGCGGGCGCCCATGGTGAAGATGTCGCGCAGGATGCCGCCGACCCCGGTGGCCGCTCCCTGGGCCGGCTCGATGTAGCTCGGGTGGTTGTGGCTCTCGATGCGGATGGCGGCGGCGATGCCGTCGCCCACGTCCATGACGCCGGCGTTCTCCCCCGGACCGACGAGCACGCCCTCCCCCTTGGACGGGAACCGGCGCAGGTGGATGCGGCTCGACTTGTAGGAGCAGTGCTCCGACCACATCACCGAGTACATGGACAGCTCGAGGTGGTTCGGCTCGCGTCCGAGGATCTGCTCGATGTCACCCAGCTCGTCGTCGGTGAGCCCGAGCGCTCGGTGCACCGGCTCCGGTTCGGCTGAAGGGGGCACAGCCGGACGCTAACCGGCCCGGGGCTCGCCCCCGACCGGCCAGGGCCATCACCTCATCGGCAAAGAGCGCGGTGACGCAATTTCGAACAAGGTCAAATGGGGATGCTTGGCGTCAAGGTGGAAGATGTGGTGGGCTTGTGCCATGCCACCCCGCACAAAGAAGAAAAGTCGGACCATGTCCGATGAGCACAAAGCAGCCTTGGCCGAAGGTCGTGAACAGGGCCGGAAGGTTCGCTATTACCTCGAAGCGCTGAACGCCAACAAGCCCAAGCGAGGCCGCAAGCGCACGGCCGAATCGATCCGGAAGCGACTCGACGCGATCGAGAAGGAGCTACCGGAGGCCAATGCGTTGAAGCAGGTCCAGCTCGTGCAGGAGCGGATCGACCTGTCCGACGAGCTGGGGGCGGGCGAGCAGGCCATGGACATCTCCGAGCTGGAGCAGGACTTCATCGAGGTCGCCGCGGCCTACAGCGACCGCAAGGGCATCACCTACGCCGCCTGGCGGGAGAGCGGTGTGAAGCCGGCCGTGCTGAAGCAGGCGGGGATCAGCCGGTCAGCTCGCTGACCCGACCCGGGTCGCACCGAGCAGCCCGCTCAGCAGCACCGCCCCGTCGCTCGATCCGAGCAGATCGCTCATGGCTCGTTCGGGGTGGGGCATCAACCCGACGACGTTGCCGGCCTCGTTGCTGATGCCGGCGATGTCGTCGGTCGATCCATTCGGGTTCCGCACGTAGCGCAACACCACCCGGTCTTCGTCACGCAGCTGGGCCAGCACCTCGTCCGAGCAGGTGTAGTTGCCCTCGAAGTGGTTGATCGGGACCTGCAGGACCTGATCCGATGTGGCCCGGTTGGTGAGCACCGATCGGGTGGATTCGACGCGCAGCGACACCGTCGTGCACAGGAACTTGAGCCCGCGGTTCTTCTGCAGCGCGCCGGGCAGCATCCCCGCTTCGGTGAGCACCTGGAAGCCGTTGCAGATGCCGACGACGGGACCGCCGTCACGCCCGAAGGCGGCCACCGCCGGCATGATCGGCGAGAAGCGGGCGATGGCGCCGGGACGGAGGGCGTCGCCGTGGGCGAACCCGCCTGGCAGCACCACCGCGTCGACGCCGCCGACGCCGGTGTCGCCGTGCCAGAGGATCTCCGCCTCGGCGCCGAGCGTGCGCAGCGCCTCGACCGCGTCGAGCTCGCAGTTCGATCCGGGGAACAGCACGACCCCCACCCTGGGGGCCATCAGGCGGGCTGCTCCTCGGCGGCGCGGACCACGACCGAGCTGTCCTCGATCACCGGGTTCGACAGGAACCGGGCCGCCATGTCGGCCACCTCGGCCTCGGCCGCGCCCTGGTTGGCGGCCTCGAGCTCGAACCGGATGGCCTTGCCGACCCGCACGCCCTGCACCCCGCCGAAGCCGAGCGCCGGCAGCGACCGCTCGATGGTCTGGCCCTGAGGATCGGCGATGCCCTCCCGCAACGTGACGTGGACCTCGACGTCGAACCTCACCGCCCTAGCCCTGCCAGTCGTCGAGGTCGAGGCCCGTGACGCGGTGGTAGGCCTCGCGGTAGCGGGCCTCGGTGGCGTCCACGACCTCGGTCGGCAGCGGCGGCGGCGGCGGGGTCTTGTCCCAGTCGAGCCCGTCGAGGAAGTCCCGCAGCGGCTGCTTGTCGAACGAGGGGGGCGTGGTGCCCGGCTTCCAGTGCTCGGCGGGCCAGAAGCGGGAGGAGTCCGGGGTGAGCACCTCGTCGGCCAGGGCCAGCTCGCCGTCGATGAGCCCGAGCTCGAACTTGGTGTCGGCGATGATGATCCCCCGCTCGGCGGCCCACTCCGATCCCCAGGTGTAGAGCTGCAGGGAGATGTCCCGGGCCTTGGTGGCGAGCTCGCTGCCGACCACGTCGACGGCCTGCTCGAAGCTGATGTTCTCGTCGTGGGCGCCGCCCTCGGCCTTGGTCGACGGGGTGAACACCGGCTCGGGCAGCTTGGCCGACTCGAGCAGCCCTTCGGGCAGCTCGGTGCCGTGCATGGTCCCCGACCGCTGGTACTCCTTCCACGCCGAGCCGGTCAGGTACCCCCGGACGATGCACTCGATCTTCAGCATCTCCGCCCGTCGGCAGAGCATCGAGCGACCGGCCAGCTCCGGCACCTCGCGGGCCCCTTCCGGGAAGTCGATGGGGTTGGTCGAGATGAGGTGGCTCGGCACCACCGAGCGGAAGCGGTCGAACCAGAACGCCGAGGTGGCGGTCAGGACCCGTCCCTTGCTCGGGATGGGCTCGGCCATCACGACGTCGAAGGCGGAGATCCGGTCGGACGCGACGAGCAGCAACCGGTCGTCGCCGGCGTCGTAGAGGTCGCGGACCTTGCCCTTGTACAGGTGGGGCAGACCGATGGTGTCGCTCATCTGGTGGTGGTTCCTCCGTGGTGGGTCTCGCCGGTCGACGCCGGGCGCGCCGTGGCGTTCACAGGATCGGGTTCGGACGGTAGGCGGCGGCATCGGGGTCGGCGGCGACCAGCGCGGCGACCCGGTCGCAGAAGGTCGCGACCTGGGCCGGGGCGTTGCCCACGAACGACAGGGGCTCGGCCACGAGCCGGTGCAGCGCGTCCTCGCCCAGCCCCAGGCGATCGTCGGCCGCCAGCCGCTCGATCAGGTCGTTGTCGTCGGCGCCCTTCTCCCGCATGGCCAGCGCCACCGCCACCGCGTGGTCCTTGATGGCCTCGTGGGCGGCCTCGCGCCCGACGCCGGCCTGGACGGCGGCCATGAGCACCTTGGTGGTGGCGAGGAAGGGCAAGTAGCGCCGCAGCTCACGCTCGATGACCGCCGGGTAGGCGCCGAAGCCGTCGAGCACCGTGAGCACGGTCTCGAACAGGCCGTCGGCGGCGAGGAACGTGTCGGGCAGGGCGACCCGGCGCACGACCGAGCAGCTCACGTCGCCCTCGTTCCACTGGTCGCCGGCCAGCGACGCCACCATGGCGAGGTAGCCGCCGAGCACCACGTGCAGGCCGTTGATGCGCTCGCAGGAGCGGGAGTTCATCTTGTGGGGCATGGCCGAGGAGCCGACCTGGCCGGCGACGAAGCCCTCGGTGACCAGCTCCTGGCCGGCCATGAGCCGGATGGTGGTGGCCAGGCTTGACGGGCCGGCGGCCGCCTGCACGACCGCCGACACCACGTCGAGGTCGAGCGACCGCGGGTACACCTGGCCGACGCTGCCGAGGGCCGCCTCGAAGCCGAGGTGGGCCAGCACCCGGCGCTCGAGCTCGTCGACCCGGTCGGGCGTGCCGAGCAGGTCGAGCAGGTCCTGCTGGGTGCCGACCGGGCCCTTGATGCCCCGCAGCGGGTAGCGGGCCAGCAGGTCGTCGACCCGGTCCAGCGCCTGCAGCAGCTCCTCGCCGGCGTTGGCGAACCGCTTGCCCAGGGTGGTGGCCTGGGCGGGCACGTTGTGGCTGCGGCCGGCCATGACGGTGTCGGTGTGCTCGGCGGCCCGCTCGGCCAGGCGGGCCAGCGTGGTGAGCATCCGCCGCCGGAGCAGGACGAGCGACCGCCGCACCTGGAGCTGCTCGACGTTCTCGGTGAGGTCCCGGCTGGTCATGCCCTTGTGGACGTGCTCGTGGCCGGCCAGCGCGCAGAACTCCTCGATGCGCGCCTTCACGTCGTGGCGGGTGACCCGCTCGCGCTCCGCGATGGCGGCGAGGTCGACCCGCTCGAGCACGGCCTCGTAGTCGTGGAGGACGCCGTCGGGCACCTCGACGCCGAGGTCGCGCTGGGCCCGCAGCACCGCCAGCCACAGCTCCCGCTCGAGCACGACCTTGCGGCGGACCGACCACAGCTCGACCATCTCCGGGCTGGCGTAGCGCGAGGCCAGCACGTTGGGCAGGTCGGTCTCCGGCACGCGTGGCTCCTGGTGGTCGATGCCCCCAGGATACCGGCCCGCGTGCCGGCCCTTTTTGCCCGGTTCGCTTCACTCGCACCCCGATCCCGACGATGGAAGCGAGTGGACGACACGCGCGGAACGGCCGCGCGCCCGTGAGCGACCAGTGCGTCAAGCACTCCTTCGACATGGCCGAGGGCCAGTGCGGCTCGTGCGGCTACCTGTTCTGCGGTCGCTGCCTCGTGTACGCCCATGGACCGAAGAAGCCGCCGCTCTGCCTCAGCTGCGCAATGGCCGCCGGCGGCGTGCGCAGCACCGCCGCCAACACGCCGATCGCCTCGAAGTCGGAGCTGCGCAAGGCCCAGAAGGAGCGGCGCAGAGCCGAGCGGCGCGCCGCCAAGGCCGCCAAGGAGAAGCGCCGGTCGACCCCCGAGCCGCCGGAGGAGGGCGACGGACGCCCCGGGGTGATCCCGGCCCCGACCCGCCCGGTGCCCAGCCGCTCGCCTGCCGCCGGCTGGAACCGCGTCCGCTGAGCCCGCACCGCCGGCCCGGGCGCCGGGGGGTCCACCGGTAGCATCCGCCGCCGGTGATCTCGGGAGCTCGGTCGTCGGGTCTTCGCCGCGCCGCCCGGGTGCCGTTCGTCGTCGCCGGTGCGGGCGTGGTGCTGGTGACCGTCGCGGCGATCGCCTCTCTGGCCGGCCGCAGCTGGTACCCGTCCTCGGACTGGGCGATCGAGCTGCTGCGCATCCGCGAGGTGGGGACGGGCCGGACCCCGCTCGTCGGCGCCTACTCCCGCCTGGGATGGGACCACCCGGGTCCCCTGCCGTTCTGGCTGCTGGCGCCGTTCGAGCGACTCCTCGGCACCACGGGGGTCCTCCTCGGCACGGCCCTGATCAACGGGTCCGCCCTGCTGGGGGCGCTGTGGGCCGCCCGGCGCAACGGCGGGGTGCGGCTGGTCGTGCTCGTCTGGCTGGCCGAGATCGGCCTGCTGCACGGGCTCGGCCTGAGCTTCATGGCCGACCCCTGGAACCCGTACCTGCCCGTCCTGCCCTTCCTCGCCTACCTGCTCCTGCTGTGGGCCGCCACCCTCGGCGACCGCCCGATGCTCCCGCTGGCCGTCCTGGCCGGGTCCTTCGCCGTGCAGGCCCACGTCGGCTACGCCCCGCTGGTGATCGGCCTGGCCGTCCTGGCGGGAGGGGGTTCGCTCGTCGCCCGCTGGCGCCGCCGGCGCGCCACCGACGGGGCCGCCGCCACGGACGCCCCCGAACCCGCCGGTGAGGAGCAGGGCGGAGCCGCACCTGCACGCCGGGGACGCGTCCCGGTCGACCGGGCGCCACCGGGCCGGGCGTCGGCGCCGGGTGAGCTGGGGGTGGGTCGCCCTCGGCGTGGGCGTCGCGCTGTGGTCGGCTCCGCTCGTCCAGCAGTTCACCGGCCACCCGGGGAACCTCACCGCCATCGTCAGCTCGCTGCGCGACCCGGTCGAGCCGCTCATCGGCCTCCCCTACGCGTTCGGCGCGTGGGGCAAGGAGTTCGGCCCGGCCGCCCCGTGGTTGGGCGCCGACGAGACCGACGGCTTCGGCTACGTCGCGACCAGCCACGTCTGGCCGGCGGTGGCGTTCCTGGTCGTGTCGACCGCGCTCGGCGCGGTCGCCGCCCGACGCCGGCTCCGGGGGCCCGCCCTGCTGGTGCTCGGATCGAGCGTGGCCACCGTGCTGGGGGTGATCGCCACCTCCCGGGTGAGCGGCGCGGTGGCGCCCTACCTGATCCGGTGGTGGTGGCCGCTCATGGCGGTGGCGACCGCGGCCACGGTCTGGGCCGCGGTCGAGCTGGCCGTGCCCCTGCTGCCCCACCGGGTCCGGCGGGTGGCACCGGTGGCGGTCGCCGCCGTCGGGATCCTCGCCACCATCGGCCTGCTGGTGACCGCCCTGCCCCTCGAGGTGCCGACCCCGACCTTCTCGACCGCCATCGGCCACCTCGTCGGACCGACCGCCCGGGCCATCGACCACCGCCAGCGGTACGTCCTGCAGGCCATCGACTCGTCGTCGCTCGGCGCGACCGGCACCGGGCTGGCGGTCGCCCTCGACGAGGAGGGGTACCGCGTCTTCGTCGCTCCGGAGTTCGCCCAGGCCATGGGACGACACCACGTCCTGGCCCCGGCGAAGGCCGACGTCGTGCTGGTGGTCGTCTCCGGCGAGGACCGCGCCGCATGGCCCGAACCGCCCGGTGCCCGGCTGGTCGCCTCCTACGACCCGCTCCCGCCTGCCGAGCGGCGGCGGACCCGCCAGCTGGAGGCCCGGTTCCGGCGGGCCCTGGGGGCCGGCGCGCCGCGAGGACCGATCATCGTGGCATCGCCCTTCGTCGACGACGCCCTCCGCCGGCAGGGGATCAGCTCGGCCGCCATCGCCGAGCTGAACCGCCTGCAGGGGCGGGGTGACGCCTACTTCGTGTACCTGGTCGACCAGCGGGAGGGGGCCGGCGACGCCGGGACGGCGCCGACGGCGAGCTGAACGCCGCCGACGCCCGCCGGCGGCTGCTCGGCGGCCGCCGAGCGGTCAGCGATCGGCGCGGCGGTCCCGGTCGACCAGCAGGGCCTTCTCCAGCTCCGGGTCGGAGATGGCCAGCATCTCGACCACCAGGAGCGCGGCGTTGAGGCTGCCGTCGATGGCGACGGTCGCCACCGGGATGCCCTTGGGCATCTGCACGGTGGAGTAGAGCGCGTCGACGCCGTTGATGGCGCCGCCGGACAGCGGCACCCCGACCACCGGGAGGGTGGTGTGGGCGGCGGTCACCCCGGCCAGGTGGGCGGCCATGCCGGCGCCGCAGATGAAGGCGCAGTAGCCGGCCTCGCGGGCCCCGCTCACCAGCTCCACCACGTCGTGGGGGTTGCGGTGCGCCGACAGCACCCGCACGTCGGCCTCGATCCCGAAGCTCTCCAGCGTCTCCGACGCCGCCTTCATCTTGTCGGCGTCGTTCGGCGATCCCATCAGGATGCCGACCTTGTAGTTGCTCATCTCGCTCCTCCGTCGTGGTTGGGAGCCGCCGACCGGGGATCGGCGGCGATGTCGGTTCGGTGGTGCATGCCGGCCCAGCGGATGCGGCCGACGGCCTCGTAGGCGCGCTGGCGCGCCGTGGCCAGGTCCGGTCCCCGACCGGTGACCGAGAGCACCCGGCCCCCGGCGGTCACCAGCGGCCCGGTGCCCGACCCCGGCCGGGCGACCCCGGCCAGGTAGATCTCGACGCCGGGGACGGCGCCGGCCGCGTCGAGCCCGTCGATGCGGTCGCCGGTGCGGGGCGAGGACGGGTAGCCCTCGCTGGCGCAGACGACCGTGACGCAGGCGTCGTCGGAGAACGTCGGCGTCGACGTGAGCTCGCCGGCCGCCGCCTCGGCCAGCAGCGCGGCCACGTCGCCGGTGAGCCGGGGCAGCACCACCTGCGCCTCCGGGTCGCCGAAGCGGACGTTGTACTCGAGCACCTCGGGCCCCTCGGCGGTGATGATCATCCCGGCGTAGAGGAAGCCCCGGTAGTCGATGCCCCGGCGGCGCAGCTCGGCCAGCGTCGGGTCGATCGACTCGCGCAGCACCCGGTCGACCAGCTCGTCGGAGGCGAAGGGCACCGGCGAGTAGCAGCCCATGCCGCCGGTGTTCGGGCCGGTGTCGCCGTCACCGACCCGCTTGTGGTCCTGGGCGCAGCCGAGCAGCACCGCCCGCTGGCCGTCGCAGAGGGCGAACACCGACAGCTCGGGTCCGTCGAGGTGCTCCTCGAGCACGACCCGGCGGCCGGCGTCGCCGAAGGAGGAGCCGGCCAGCTTGGCCCGCACGTCGTCCTCGGCCTCGATGAGCGAGGTGGTGACGAGCACCCCCTTGCCGGCGGCCAGCCCGTCGGTCTTGACGACGTACGGCGGCGGAAGCGAGCGCAGGAAGTCGAGCGCCGGGCCGGGCTCGGTGAACGCCCCGTAGCGAGCGGTGGGGACGCCCGCCTCCACCAGCAGGTCCTTCATGAAGGCCTTCGACCCCTCGAGCGCCGCACCGGCGGCCCCGGGTCCGAGCACCAGGTGCCCGGCGGCCCGCAGCCGATCGGCGAGCCCGTCCACCATGGGCGCCTCGGGCCCGATCACGAACAGGTCGGCGTCGATCGCCTCCGGCGGCGTGGCCACCGAGCCCGGGATCCCGGGGTTCCCCGGCGTCACCACCACCTCGGCCGTCCGCCCCAGCGCCACCGCCAGCGCATGCTCCCGCCCCCCGGACCCGACCACGCACACCGCGCTCATGGCGAGCACCTGCGGCGCTCGCTCCCATGCGAACTTGTCGCAGGTGCAGGGCTCTGGCCCGCACAACTGCGACGAGTTCCCGCCCTCACCGACGCAGCGCGACCGACGACACCCGTCGTGGCGAAGCCAGCGCCGCCCGGAGCCGGCGCCCAGCCGGTGGCCACGCTGCGCAGCCGCCAGGCGAAGCAGCTCCGACGATGGCAGCCATCATGTGCGAAGCACGGGTCGGCGAGGCCTGCCGAGCCGGCCCTATGCGACACGGTGCACGAACTGGTCGCGGCCGGGGCCGGTGCCGACCAGGGTGATGGGTACGCCGACCTGGGCCTCGAGCAGATCGAGGTAGGCGCGGGCCTCGGCGGGGAGGTCGTGCTTCTCGGTGACCTGGCTGATGTCGGTGCGCCAGCCGGGCAGCTCCTCGTAGACCGGTCGGGCGGCGTGCAGGTCGCTCTGGTGGTAGGGCAGGTGCTCGTGGCGCTCGCCGCGGACCTCGTAGGCCACGCACACCTTCACCGAGTCGAGCCGGTCGAGCACGTCGAGCTTGGTGATGGCCAGCTCCGACAGCGAGTTCAGCCGGACCGCGTGCCGGAGCATCACCGCGTCGAACCAACCGGGCCGGCGCCGACGGCCGCTGTTCGTGCCGAACTCGTGGCCCACGTTCACGAAGTGGTCGCCGAGTCGGATCTCCTCGGCGTCGACGCCCTCACGTGACTTCCCGCCGACGGCGTCGTCGGAGATGGCCAGCTCGGTGGGGAACGGGCCCGTCCCGACCCGGGTGACGTAGGCCTTGGCCACGCCGATGACCCGGTCGATGTAGCGGGGGCCGACGCCGGCCCCGACGCACACCCCGCCGGCGATCGGGTTCGAGGAGGTGACGAAGGGGTACGTGCCGTGGTCGAGGTCGAGGAAGGTGGCCTGGGCGCCCTCGAACAGCACGTGCTGGCCCATCTCCAGGGCGTCGTGCACCAGGTTGACGGTGTCGGCGATGTGGGGCTCGAGCCGGGGGGCGCACACGTCGAGGTACTCCTCGGCGATCTCGTCGGCGTCGAGCGGCAGCTGGTTGAAGACCTTGGCCAGGACCTGGTTCTTCTCCTTCAGCACCACGTCGAGCTTGGCCCGGAAGATCTTGGGGTCGAGCAGGTCCTGCACCCGGAGCCCGACCCGGGAGGCCTTGTCGGCGTAGGCCGGACCGATGCCCCGCTTGGTGGTGCCCAGCTTGGCCTTGCCGAGCCGGCGCTCGATCAGGCGATCGAGCTCCTGGTGGTACGGCAGGATCAGGTGGGCGTTGCCGCTCAGCTTCAGCTTCGAGCAGTCGACGCCGCGCTGGGTCAGGGCGTCCATCTCGGCGATCAGGACCCGGGGGTCGACGACCACCCCGTTGCCGATGACGGTGGTGATGTGGTCGTAGAGGATGCCGCTCGGCAGCAGCTGCAGGGCGAAGGTCTCGCCGTTCACCACCAGGGTGTGCCCGGCGTTGTGACCGCCCTGGTAGCGGACGACCAGCTGCATCTCCTTGGCGACGAGGTCGGTGAACTTGCCCTTGCCTTCGTCGCCCCATTGGGTGCCGACCAGGACGGTTGCGGGCACGCGTGCTCCTCGCGAGCGGATCGGGACGGCTGGCCACGCTACCCAACCCCGCCGGCCTCACCCGAACGAAGCAGCGTCGGGCCGGGGTTGTGGCGGCCGAGCCTCCCACCCCGGCAGGCTGACCGACCGGTCAGCCGGACGGGTCCTCAGCCGCCGAGGACGAGGTCGCCGGCGGAGTCGACGTCGACGACCACGGTGTCGCCGTCGCCGACCTTGCCCTCGAGCAGCGACACCGCCAGCCGGTCGCCGAGCTCCTTCTGGATCACCCGCTTGAGCGGGCGGGCGCCGTAGGCGGGGTCGAAGCCCTCGTCGGCCAGCTTCTCGACCGCGGCCGGGGTGACCTCGAGCTCGATGCGACGGGCGGCCAGCCGCTTGCGTAGCGAACCCAGCTGGATCTCGACGATGTGCGACAGGTCCTCACGAGCCAGCTCCCGGAAGCGGACGATCTCGTCGATGCGGTTGATGAACTCGGGCCGGAAGAAGTCCCGGGGATCGCCCGGCAGGTTCGAGGTCATGATCAGCACGGTGTTGGTGAAGTCGACCGTGCGGCCCTGGCCGTCGGTGAGGCGCCCGTCGTCGAGCACCTGCAGCAGCACGTTGAACACGTCGGGGTGGGCCTTCTCGATCTCGTCGAGCAGCACCACCGAGTAGGGGCGACGGCGCACCGCCTCGGTGAGCTGGCCGCCCTCGTCGTAGCCGACGTAGCCCGGAGGGGCACCGACCAGGCGGGACACGGAGTGCTTCTCCATGTACTCGCTCATGTCGATGCGGACCATGGCCCGCTCGTCGTCGAACAGGAAGTCGGCCAGGGTGCGGGCCAGCTCGGTCTTGCCGACGCCGGTCGGTCCGAGGAAGAGGAACCAGCCGATGGGCCGGTTGGGGTCGGACAGGCCGGCCCGGCTGCGGCGGATGGCGTTGGCCACCGCGATGACCGCGTCGTCCTGGCCGACGACCCGCTCGTGCAGCACGTCCTCCATGCGGACGAGCTTCTCCACCTCGCCCTCCATCAGGCGGCTGACCGGCACGCCGGTCCACTTGGACACGACCTCGGCGACGTCCTCCTCGTCGACCTCCTCCTTCAGCATCTGCTGGGCGGCCTGCAGCTCGGCCAGCCGGGCGGTGGCCTCGTCGACCTGCTGCTCGAGCTCGGGGATGCGGCCGTAGCGGATCTCGGCGGCCTTCTCGAGGTCGCCCTCGCGCTCGAGGTCGGTGCGCAGCTGCTCGAGCTGCTCCTTGAGGTCGCGGATGGCGGTGATGGCGTCCTTCTCGCTCTGCCAGTGCGCCTTCATCGACGCCGATCTGCTCGTTGAGGTCGGCCAGCTCCTGGTCGAGGGCGGCCAGCCGCTCGCGCGGACGCCTCGTCGGTCTCCTTGGCCAGCGCCACCCTCTCGATCTCGAGCTGGCGGATGCGCCGCTCGACGACGTCGATCTCGGTGGGCATCGAGTCGATCTCGATGCGCAGCTTGGACGCGGCCTCGTCGACCAGGTCGATGGCCTTGTCGGGCAGGAACCGGCCGGTGAGGTAGCGGTCGGAGAGCACGGCGGCGGCCACCAGCGCCGCGTCCTGGATGCGCACGCCGTGGTGGACCTCGTAGCGCTCCTTCAGGCCGCGGAGGATGGCGATGGTGTCCTCGACCGACGGCTGGCCGACGTACACCTGCTGGAAGCGCCGCTCGAGGGCGGCGTCCTTCTCGATGTACTTGCGGTACTCGTCGAGCGTGGTGGCGCCGACCATGCGGAGCTCGCCGCGGGCCAGCATCGGCTTGATCATGTTGGCCGGCGTCCATGGCCCCCTCGGCCTCGCCGGCGCCGACGAGGGTGTGCAGCTCGTCGATGAAGGTGATGACCTCGCCCTCGGCGTCGGTGATCTCCTTCAGCACGGCCTTGAGCCGCTCCTCGAACTCGCCCCGGTACTTGGCGCCGGCGACCATGCGCGCCGAGGTCGAGGGAGATGAGCCGCTTGTTCTTCAGGCCCTCGGGCACGTCGCCCTCGACGATGCGCCGGGCCAGCCCTTCGACGATGGCGGTCTTGCCGACGCCGGGCTCGCCGATGAGCACCGGGTTGTTCTTGGTGCGGCGGCTCAGCACCTGGATGATGCGGCGGATCTCCTCGTCGCGGCCGATGACCGGGTCGAGCTTGCCCTGGCGCGCCTCCTCGGTGAGGTCCCGGCCGTACTTCTCGAGGGCCTGGTACTGGTCCTCGGGGTTCTGGCTGGTGACGCGGTGGCTGCCCCGCACCTCGCGCGAGCGCGGCGAGCAGCTCCTCACGGCTGACGCCGAGCTTGTCGGCCAGCGCGAGGAGCAGGTGCTCGGTCGAGAGGTACTCGTCGGTGAGCTCCTGGCGGGCGGCGTCGGCGGCGTCGAGGACCTGCTGCAGCTCGCGGCCGAGCCGGGACTCGCCGCCGTAGGCCTTGGGCAGCTTGGCCAGGCGCTCCTCGGCGGCGTTGCGGAGCGAGAGCGGGCTCACGCCCAGCTTCTCGAGGATGGGGAGCACGACGCCCTCCTCCTGGCCGAGCAGCGCGGCGAGCAGGTGGTCCGGGGTGACCTCGGGGTTGCTGGACGCCTTGGCCGCCTCGACCGCGGCGGAGAACGCCTCCTGGGTCTTCTGCGTCCAGCGGTTGGGGTCGAGTGGCATGTCCAGATCCTACCGCATGCTCAACAAATCTGACAATGCCTTTGTCAAGTTTCTCGGCCCGGCGCCCCCATCAGCGGGCTCGTCGACGACGGCCCTCGAACACGGCCAGGCTCTGGCGCAGCGGCACCAGGTCGCGCCGGTGCTGGCGGTGGGCGGCCTCGACCGCCTCGTCGCCGGCCGCCTGCAGCCGGCCCAGCTCGCGGCGCAGCTCGGCGTTCTCGGCCTCGAGCTCGAGCACCCGCTTGACCCCGGCCAGGTTCAGGCCGTCGTTGGTCAGGTCCTGGATTCGCTGGAGCAGGGCGATGTCGCGCTCGCAGTAGCGGCGGCTGCCGCCGACGGTGCGGGCAGGGTCGACCAGGCCCTTGCGCTCGTAGATGCGCAGCGTCTGGGGATGGACGCCGGCGAGCTCGGCGGCCACCGAGATCACGTACACCGCCCGGTCGGAGCGCCGCGACGCTCCGGCGGGGCCGCCGGTCGGGTCGGTCGCCGCCATCACGCCACCCCCAGGTGGGCCCGGGGCGACTCGGTCGCCGCCGCCGCCAGGGCCTCGACCGCCTTCTTCTCGGCGCTCGACAGCTTCTGCGGCACGGCCACCTCGACGGTGACGAGCAGGTCGCCCTTCTTCTTCTTGGTCTCGATGCCCCGGCCCCGCACCCGGAAGGTGCGGCCGTTGGCGGTGCCCGGCGGCAGCCGCAGCGTGACCGGCGCGCCGGTCGAGCGTCGGCACGGTGATGTCGGCCCCGAGCGCCGCCTCGGCGAAGGTGACCGGCACCGTCATGGTGAGGTTGCTGCCGTCGACGCCGAACAGCTCGTGGCTCGCGACCCGGCAGATGACGTAGAGGTCGCCGGCCGGCCCGCCGTTGCGGCCCGCACCACCCCGGCCCTTGACCCGGATGCGGTTGCCGTCGGTGACCCCGGCCGGGATGCGGACCTTGACCTCGCGGGGCCGCAGCTCGACGCCGCTGCCCCGGCAGGTCGGGCACGGGTCGGTGACCTCATGCCCCGGCCTCCGCACTCCGGGCACGGGGTCGAGAAGGAGAAGAGGCCCTGGTTCTCGTCGAGGACGCCGCGGCCGCGGCACTGGGGGCAGACGACCGGCGAGGTGCCGGGCGCCGCCCCGCTGCCGTGGCAGGTGCGGCAGGTGGCCTCGCTGGTGAGGTGCACGGTGGTGGTGACGCCGGTGGCGGCGTCCTCGAAGGACAGGTGCAGCTCGGTCTCGAGGTCGTCGCCCCGCTGGGGCCCCGGCCCGCGCGACGGCCCGGGGCCGCCCCGACCGCCGCGGCCGAACAGGTTGCCGAGGATGTCGCCCAGGCCGCCGCCCATGCCACCGAGGTCCTCGGCGTTCACGGTGAAGCCTCCGGGACCGAACGGACCGCCGCCGGGCCCGCCCGGACCCCCCGGGCCGCCGAAGCCGGCACCGACCGGTCCGAGCTTGCGGACCTCGTCGTACTCCTTGCGCTTCTCGGCGTCGCCGATCACGTCGTAGGCCGCGGAGATGTCCTTGAACCGCTCCTCGGCCGCCGCGTCACCCGGGTTGGCGTCGGGGTGGTTCTCGCGCGCCAGCTTGCGGTAGGCGCGGGTGATCTCCTTCGGCGTCGCCGTCTCCGAGACGCCGAGCACCTTGTAGTAGTCCTTCTCGAACCACTCCCGTTGCGGGGCCATGGGCGGTGGCTACCCCCGGACCTTGACCATCGCGGGGCGGACCACCCGACCCTTCCAGCTGTAGCCGGGGCGCATGACGTCGACCACGATCGTGCCGTCGGCGTCGTCGTCGGCCGGCTCGTGCATGACCGCGTCGTGCAGGTTCGGGTCGAACTCCTGGTCGAGGGGGTCGAGGCGCTCGAGGCCCTCCTTCTCGAGGGCGCCGAGCAGCGCGGCGAAGATGGGCTCGACCTCGGCGGCGCCGTGGCGGACGGCACCGTCGCACGCGTCGAGCACGGGAGCAGCTTGTCGACCAGGTCGCCGGTCGAGCGGTCGGCGGCGTCGGCCTGCTGCTTCATCATCCGCTTGCGGTAGTTCTCGAAGTCGGCCTGGGTGCGGCGAAGGGCGTCGAGGTACTCGTCGCGCTCGCCGGTGGTGCGCTCGAGCACCTCGACCAGCTCCTCCACCGAGGACCCGGCGTCGGCGCCGGGTCGCGGCTCGGCCGTCTGGCCGGCCGCGCCCGGAGCCTCGTCACCGGGGCCGTCGGGCGTGCCGTCTGCGTCGCTCACGCCGACTTGTCCTCGTCGTCGACGATCTCGGCGTCGACGACCTCGTCGTCGTCGGGCACCGACTCACCGCCGGGGGCGCCGGACTCGCCGCCGGCGTACTGGCCGGCGTTCTCGGCCGAGGCCTGCTCGTAGAGCTTCTGGGTGAAGGCCTGGCTGACCGTCATCAGCTGCTCGGTGCCGGAGCGGATGGCGTCGATGTCGGTGCCGCCGACCGCCGACTTGAGGTCGGACAGCGCCGACTCGACCGCGGCCTTCTCGTCGCCGGGGACCTTGTCGCCCTGGTCCTTCAGGAGCTTCTCGGTCTGGTACACGAGGGTGTCGGCCTGGTTGCGGACGTCGGCCTCCTCCTTGCGGCGGCGGTCCTCCTCGGCGTGGGCCTCGGCGTCCTTGACCATCTGGTCGATGACGTCCTTGTCGAGCGAGCTCTGACCGGTGATGGTCATCGACTGCTCCTTGCTGGTGGCCCGGTCCTTGGCGGACACGTGGACGATGCCGTTGGCGTCGATGTCGAAGGTGACCTCGATCTGCGGCACGCCGCGGGGCGCCGGCGGCAGGTCGACGAGCTGGAACTTGCCCAGCGTCTTGTTGAACTGGGCCATGTCGCGCTCGCCCTGCAGCACGTGGATCTCGACCGACGGCTGCATGTCGTCGGCGGTGGTGAACACCTCGGTGCGCTTGGTCGGGATGGTGGTGTTGCGCTCGATGAGCTTGGTCATCACCCCGCCCTTGGTCTCGATGCCGAGCGAGAGCGGGGTGACGTCGAGCAGCAGGATGTCCTTGACGTCGCCCTTCAGCACGCCGGCCTGGATGGCGGCGCCGATGGCGACGACCTCGTCGGGGTTCACGCCCTTGTTCGGGTCCTTGCCGGTCATCTCCTTGACCAGCTCGACCACCGCCGGCATGCGGGTCGAGCCGCCCACGAGGATCACGTGGTCGACGTCGCCCTTGCTCGAGCCCGGCGTCCTTGATCGCCTGCTCGAACGGCGTCCGGCAGCGACCGAGCAGGTCGGAGGTGAGCTCCTGGAACTTGGCCCGGGTGAGCTGCTCGTCGAGGTGCAGCGGCCCGTCGGCCCTGGCGGTGATGAAGGGCAGGTTGATCTGGGTGGACTGCACCTGCGACAGCTCGATCTTGGCCTTCTCGGCGGCCTCCTTCAGCCGCTGCATGGCCATGTTGTCCTTGGCCAGATCGACGCCGTGGCCGTTCTTGAAGGTCTCGACCAGCCAGTCGATGATCGCCTGGTCCCAGTCGTCGCCGCCCAGGTTGGTGTCGCCGTGGGTGGACTTGACCTCGAACACCCCGTCGCCGATCTCGAGCACCGACACGTCGAAGGTGCCGCCGCCGAGGTCGAAGACGAGGACGGTCTCGTCGCTGCCCTCGCGCTCGAGCCCGTAGGCCAGGGCGGCGGCGGTGGGCTCGTTGATGATGCGCAGCACCTCGAGCCCGGCGACCTGGCCGGCCTCCTTGGTGGCGGTGCGCTCGGCGTCGTCGAAGTACGCCGGCACGGTGATGACCGCCTGGGTGACGGTGTCGCCCAGGTAGGCCTCGGCGTCCCGCTTCAGCTTCTGCAGCGTGCGGGCCGAGATCTCCTGCGCGGTGTACTTCTTGCCGTCGATGTCGATCGACCAGTTGGTGCCCATGTGGCGCTTGACCGAGCGGATGGTGCGATCGGGGTTGGTGATGGCCTGGCGCTTGGCCACCTCGCCGACGAGGACCTCGCCGGACTTGGAGAAGGCGACCACCGAGGGGGTGGTGCGTGAGCCCTCGGCGTTGGGGATCACGACGGGATCGCCGGCCTCGAGCACGCTGACGACCGAGTTGGTGGTGCCGAGGTCGATGCCGACGGCCTTGGGCATGGGGTGCCTCCGATAGCAGGGGGACGTAGGAACGTGGATGTGTGCGAAACGCTGCGCAGCTGGCGCTGCGTTGATTTCTACTCGACGCAGCATAAAACCTGAGTATGTTGCTATCAACTGCTGCCAGGAACTTTTGCTGGGCAGGTGATCGCTGTCACACCTATGATCCGCGCCCATGGCCAGCCGCGCGTCCCACATCGACCACCTCGCCTCCATCCCGCTCTTCTCGTCGTGCTCGAAGCGCGACCTGCAGAAGATCGCCAAGGCGGCCGACGAGATCTCGATCCCCGAGGGCAAGACCTTCGTCGACCAGGGGGCCATGGGAAAGGAGGCCTTCGTGATCCTGTCGGGGAAGGCGGCGGTCAAGCGCAACAACCGCAAGTTCGCCACCCTCGGCCCGGGCGACACGGTGGGCGAGCTGGCCCTGCTCGACAAGGGGCCCCGCACGGCGACGGTGGTGGCCGAGACGCCGATCGACGCCCTGGTCCTGAGCGCCCGCCAGTTCTCCGGCCTGGTCGACTCGATCCCCGGCCTCTCCCACAAGGTCATGGCGGCGCTGGCCGGCAAGATCCGCGAGCTCGACTCGAAGATGGTGGGCTGACCGGCCCCACCGGACGGAGCGACGCGGCGCCGGCGCAGACGGTCGGTACCGGAGCGGGGATGGCGGGGCGGGCTGCCGGGTGACGGCGGCGGCGGGGCGGGCGGGCCGGGCTCAGCCCGAGGTGGTCACGACGCCGCCCGGCGCCCGGAGGTCGCCGAGGGCCGACGCCGGCAGGAGGTAGGCGACGACCCGATCGGTCGCGATCGTCGGCAGCCCGTCGGCGCGAGGGTCGATCCGGGCCTCGGCCAGCACCCGGGCGCCCTCGGGCGGGGGCTGGGGACGGCCCGACCGCACCAGGACCACGCCGGCGAGGTGACGGGAATCGGGGCGGCGGAAGGTCCCGAGGAACTCCTCCCGGTCGGCGGGGAGTCGCACCCGGTACCCGTGGCGCACCAGGTCGAGCACGACGGGGTTGGTGAAGGAGAGGTAGGCGGCCTCGCCCCGGCCCACCACGTAGTAGGGGCCCGGCTTCGGGAGCGAGGCCCGGGTGCCGGCGGTGATGGTGTCGATGGCGGGGAACATCCCCGCGGCCCGGTCGTCGCCGACGTGGGTCCCCGCCACCACGGCCACGGCGAGCACCACCGCCGCCGCCACCGCGGCGAGTTGGGCCGCCGGTCCACCGATCCCGGTCCGTGGGCGGGACGACCGACGGGTCGGGCCGGGCGCTCGGCCACCGATCCGGACGGCGGCCAGGTCGACCGCCCCCCAGACCAGCCCGCACCAGGCCAGCAGGCACACCGGCCACCAGGGCAGGTAGTTGTACGGGGCGGCCGAGGAGAGCACCTCCTTCGGCAACGAGGCGGCGGAGACGGCCAGCAGCACGAGGCCGGACAGGTTCAGCGCCAGCAGGCGCCCGATCGTCGCCCGACCCCGGCGCAGGTGGTGCCAGCAGAGCACCGCCGCCGCGCCGAGCACGACGGCGGCGACGACCACGTCCGCCACCGACGGGCTCCGGACGAAGTCGAGGATCGTCGGGCTCCGGTCGAGCCACGACGGGCGCAGCCCGAAGAACCCCACGAGGCGGTCGAACCCGTAGACCGAGCCCTGCCGGCCGTGGGGCGGGTCGGTGGTGACGTACCGGACGAGCTGGCTCACGTTGCCGGGGTCGCCGGTGACCTGCTGCACGGCGACCGGCGCCCAGCACGCCGCCCCGACCGCGGCGGCCACCCCGCCGTGCACCACCCACCGCCGGGTCGCCGGCGGGACCGCCCCGCGCCGGCGCGCCCGCCACCAGCGCCCCGCGACCGCCGCCAGCCCGCCGGCCAGCAGCGGCGCGGCCACCGGCAGGTACCCGTAGTGGTCCTGCACGACGAAGCTCCACGAGACCGCCAGCGGCACCAGTGCCACGGGGTCGCCGTCGATCACCGACCAGAGCAGCACCAGGGTGAGCAGCCACGGCAGCACCGCGATGTGCGGGTTCCAGATGTCGTGGGGCGCCTCGGGCCCGACCGCCCAGAGGAGCAGCCCCACCGCGGCGACCAGCCAGGTGGCGACGACGGTCCCGGCCCGGCGCCGCAGGAACACCGCCGTGACGACCACCGCGACGACGTTGACCAGCGCGGCGAAGAGCAGGAAGCCGCCCGGTCCCCAGCCGAGCAGGCCCGCCGGGAGGGTCGACAGCCAGTAGAGCATCGGCCCCGGGTGGTGGAAGACCCCGATGCCGGCGTACAGCACCGCGCTGGTCGGCGGCCCGAGCAGCCGGACGTGGCCGTGGGCGGTGTCGAAGGCGTTGATGGCGATGGCGGCGTCGTCGCCCTCCAACGTCCAGCCCTGCCGCGCCGCCTCCACCACGTTCCCCACCACCGCCAGGCACACCACCCCCACCGCCAGGGCGAGCACCCCGACGTCGAGCGGGACCCGGCGAGCGAGCCGGGCTCGGTCCGGGGCCCGACCCGGTCCGGCCGGCCGTGAGCGGTCGGCGGGCTCGGCCACCTCGGCGAGTGTAGGGACGGGACCCGGACGGCCCCGGGGCTTCCATCTCCTCGACGAGGCGCCGGATCCGGCCTCCGGATCGGGACGCCCCAACTACCGTCGGCGACCATGACCTCGACCCTCGTGCTGATCCGGCACGGCCAGAGCACCTGGAACGCCGAGAACCTGTTCACCGGCTGGTGGGACGCCGACCTGTCCGAGCAGGGTCGGGCCGAGGCCGAGGCGGCCGGACCGCTGCTGACCGACGCCGGGATCCGACCCGACGTGGTCCACACCTCGCTGCAGACCCGGGCCATCCGCACCGCGAACCTGGTGCTCGACGCGATGGGCCTCCTCTGGCTCCCGGTGCGGCGGAGCTGGCGGCTGAACGAGCGCCACTACGGCGACCTCACCGGCCGGGACAAGGCGCAGGCCACCGCCGAGTTCGGCGAGGAGCAGGTCTTCACCTGGCGACGCAGCTACGACGTGCCCCCGCCGCCGACCTCGCCCGAGAACCGCTACCAGGCCAACGCCGACCCCCGCTACGCGCACCTGGCCCCCGACGTGCTGCCCGCCTCCGAGTGCCTGGCCGACGTCGTCGCCCGGATGCTCCCCTACTGGTTCGACGCCCTCGTCCCGGACCTGGCAGCAGGCGAGGTGGTGCTGGTCGCCGCCCACGGCAACAGCCTGCGGGCGCTGGTGAAGCACCTCGACGACATCGCCGACGACGAGATCGCCGGGCTCGACATCCCGACCGGGGTGCCCCTCGTCTACGAGCTCGGCGACGACTTCCGACCCGCCGAGGCCAAGCCGGTGCTGGCCCGGGCCCTCGGCGACCCCGAGGCCATCCAGGCCGCCGCCGAGGCGGTCAAGAACCAGGCCAAGGGCTAGCGAGGCACCTCGTCAGGGGGGACTCGGCGGGGCGGCCTCCAGCAGGTAGCCCCGCGAGCGGACCGTGCGGATGGCCAGGCCCAGCGGGTCGAGGCGGCGGCGCAGGCGGAGCATGTGGACGTCGAGGGCGTTGCGCCCCGGCGACCCATCCGGCCAGCCGGCCCGGGACAGGGACTCCCGGCTGACGACCAGGCGGAACCGCTCGAGCAGCGCCGCGGTGAGCCGGGCCTCGACCGGGGGGAGCGACACCCACTCGTCGCCGAGGTGGAGCAGCCCGTCCTCGTCGAGGGCCGGGACCTCGGCGACCACCTCCCCGGCGCGTCGGGCCAGCCCGTCGATGCGCGCCTGCAGGTCGGACTCGGCGGCGGGCACCCGGATCCAGTCCTCGTGGGGCGACGACACCAGCGGGGCCGGCGCGCCGTCCTCGACCAGGAGCAGGCAGGGGCGCCCCGCCTCGCGGAGCTCCGCCCGATGTCGCTCGCCCGCCGGCCAGCGCACCAGCTCCACGTTCACCTCGGCGACAGACGTCATCGCCGGCGCACGGTAGGGAGGCAAGGTTTCGCCTTCGTTTCGTCCCGGTGAACGAGTGATGAGGGTCACGTCCGCCCACCCCGGGCCGAGTTCAGATGACGCGCGCGTGGACGAGTAGCGTTCGGCGCGCTATGGCGACCGACGTCGAGACCCCCGAAGCGAGCACCGACAAGGCCCCCAAGCGGGTCCGGCCCCACCACCTGGCCCTCGGGCTGGGCGTGGCCTTCGCCCTGGTCACCGCCCTGTCAGGCCTCGTGCCCGTCTTCTACAAGACCCACGACGAGCACGACATCCAGCGCGAGGTGTTCTCCGGGATCCCCGGTCCGCTCAAGCTGATCTTCTACGTGGTGATGCCCGTCGTCATCGCTTACGGCGGCTGGTTGTTCTCGCAGCGGGTGAAGAACTGGGAGCGGGGCCAGCCCGACAACCGGGCCACCACCCCGGCCAACGCCAAGCGGCGGTTCGAGGACTTCCGGTCCGGCGTCTACATGCAGACGCTGCTCCGCGACCCCGCCGCCGGGATCATGCACTCGCTGATCTACTTCAGCTTCCTGATCCTGCTGGCGGTCACCACCACCCTGGAGATCGACCACCAGCTGCCCACCAGCGCCAAGTTCCTGCACGGGCGGGCCTACGAGGCCTTCTCCTTCGTCGGCGACGCCGCCGGCGTGGCCCTGCTGGTCGGGGTGCTGTGGGCCATCGGTCGCCGCTTCGTGCAGCGCCCGTACCGCATCCGGATCAAGACCAAGCCCGAGCACGTCCTGATCCTCGGCACCTTCCTCGTCATCGCCGTCACCGGCTTCGGCACCGAAGCCTGGCGCATCGCCGCTGAGGGCCGGCCCCCCTTCGAGAAGTGGAGCTTCGTCGGGTGGGTCCTGTCGGCGCCCATCAAGGACATGAGCTCGTTGAGCGGTGGCCACCAGATCTGGTGGATCGCCCACGTCGCCGCCTTCGTCGTCTTCCTGGTGATCCTGCCGGTCACCATGCTGCGCCACATGTTCACCTCGCCGCTGAACATGTACCTGCACGACCGCGAGCGTCCCAAGGGCGCCATGCGGCCGATGCCGAACCTGATGGAGACCGAGCTCGAGACCTTCGGTGCGTCCACCGTCCCGGACTTCACCTGGAAGCAGCTGCTCGACACCGACGCCTGCACCATGTGCGGCCGCTGCACCAGCGTCTGCCCGGCCCACGCCACCGGCAAGCCGCTCGACCCCCGCGAGATCGTGCTGAAGACGGGCGAGGTCATGGCGGCCAGCGGCTCACCGCAGGTGTCGCCGCCGCTCGGCACCGTCCCCGAGATCACCATCTCCTCCGACTCGCTGTTCGAGCGGATCACCTCCGAGGAGGTCTGGGCGTGCACGTCGTGCAAGGCGTGCGACGAGATCTGCCCGGTCGACATCGAGATCCTCGACAAGATCCTCGACATGCGGCGCTACCTGTCGCTGATGGAGTCCGACTTCCCGACCGAGCTCGGCAACGCCTACCGGTCGATGGAGAACAGCTCGAACCCGTGGGGCATGAGCCAGTCCGACCGGGCGGCGTGGGCCTCCAAGCTCGAGGGCATCGACATCGTCGACGGCACCGCCGAGCTCGACCACGAGTACCTCTACTGGGTGGGCTGCGCCGGCTCCTTCGACGACAAGAACCAGAAGGTCACCCAGGCCGTGGCCAAGCTGCTGCAGCGGGCCGACATCGACTTCGCCATCCTCGGCCCGGCCGAGAACTGCACCGGCGACCCGGCCCGGCGCTCGGGCAACGAGTACATCTTCCAGATGCTGGCCATGCAGAACGTGGAGACGCTGAACGGCATGGCGGTCCGCAAGATCATCACCCAGTGCCCCCACTGCTTCAACACGCTCATGAACGAGTACCCGCAGCTCGGGGGCCGCTACGAGGTGGTCCACCACAGCCAGTTCCTCGAGTGGCTGATCGCCGAGGGCAAGCTCGACCTCACCGAGGCCAGGCTCGACGAGCGGGTCGTCTACCACGACTCCTGCTACCTCGGCCGCCACAACGACGTGTACCTCGCCCCCCGGAACGTCATCGGCCAGATCGGCGGCGTCGAGGTCGTCGAGGCCGCCCGCAACGGCACCAGGGGCATGTGCTGCGGGGCGGGCGGCGCCCGCATGTGGATGGAGGAGACCACCGGCACCAAGGTCAACGACGCCCGCTCGGCGGAGCTGCTCGAGACCGGGGCCAGCCGCGTCGCCACCGCCTGTCCCTTCTGCTACATCATGATCGACGACGGCGTGAAGGGCCTCGGCATGGACGAGGAACAGGTCAAGGTCGCCGACATCGCCATGCACCTGCTCGAGGCCATCGAACAGGGCGAGGCGGCCGAGACCGCCCGGGTCATGGAGACCGTCGAGGACTGACCACCGACCACCGACCGGAGCCGCCGTCGTGCCGAGCCTGGGCAAGTCCCGCAACCAAGAGTCCCCGCCCGGGGGCGGCATCGCCGTGGTGGCCGCCGACGCCGACGAGGGCGAGATCGTCGCCCGGGTGCTCGAGGCCGCCGGTCACGAGGTCCGCCGGGCCTTCGACGTGGCCGCCGATCCCATGGTGGGCATCACCACCGACCTGCCGGCCCTGGCGCTGCTCGACCTCGGCGCCGGCGCCGCCAACCCGAACCTGCGCCTCCTGCGCGACGTCCGCGACCACCCCAACCCCACGGTCAAGAACCTGCGCGTCGTGGTGATCGGCGCCGCCCCCGGCACCGACGCCGACGTGTGGGGCGCCGGGGCCGACGGCCTGCTGCACCGACCGGTGCGCAACGAGGACCTCGCCCGGGTCGTCGCCGAGGCGCTCGAGCGGCCCGACGCCGATCGGGCCGGTTACCGCGGCCAGGCACGGTCGGCCGCCATCGGCACGTCCTGACCCCTCCTGAAGGGGTCCGGCCCGAGAAATCTCGGGATCCGGCCGAAATCTTCGTCCCCTTCGTCCCGGATCGTCCGGTTCGTCCGGTTCGGACCTGGGCCGAACGGCCTACCTTGCCCGGCATCGAGCTGGGAGGCGCAGGACCATGGCCCACAACCGATCGATCGACAGCCCGGAGCACGGCGGCCCGGTCCCGGACGGCTCCGACCCTGGACCCATCGGCGGTCAGGCCATCGTCGAGGGCGTGATGATGCGGCGGGGGCAGTGCTGGGGCGCCGCCGTCCGTCGGCCCGACGACACCATCGTCACCACCTTCCACGAGCTCCCGCCGGTGGTCGACCGCTGGCGACGGATCCCGCTGGTGCGGGGGATCGTCTCCCTCGGCGAGTCGGTGGGCCTCGGCGCCAAGGCGACCACCTGGGGGGCCCGCACCCGGGTACCCGAGGACGAGGGGGGCATGACCCGCACGGGGGTCGGCATCTCGCTCGTGGTGGCGGTCGCGCTGGCGGTCGGGGTCTTCGGGCTGGCGCCGGCCCTCGTCGCCCGAGCGGTCGGGCCGCGGAGCAGCCTGGCCTTCAACCTGGTGGAGGGCGCGCTCCGCCTGGCCCTCCTCTTCGGCTACCTGCTCCTGCTCTCGCGGTCACCCAGCATCCGGCGCGTGTTCGCCTACCACGGCGCCGAGCACATGACCATCCACGCCTTCGAGCACGGCGTCGACCTCGAGCCGGCGTCGATCCGCCGCTTCGATCGGCGCCACCCCCGCTGCGGCACCAGCTTCCTGCTCGTCGTGGTGATGGTCGCCGTCGTCACCAACCTCTTCCTCGGCCGACCGGGCTGGCCGGTCCTGGTGGCGTCACGGCTGCTGCTCCTGCCGGTCATCGCCTCGCTCGCCTACGAGCTGATCCGCTTCGCCGGCCGCCACCAGACCACCTGGGTCGGACGGGTCCTGATGGCGCCCGGCTACCTGCTCCAGGCCATCACCACCCGACCGCCCGACGACGATCAGATCCTGGTCGCGGTCGCCGCCCTCCGGGCTACCATCACCCGGGGGGCCGCCGATCCCCAGCCGGCGGCCCCCCTCTCCATCCCCGAGCCGGACGGCGGTCGGGCCGAGGCGATGGCGGGCGCGCGATGACGGCGACCCGGCGTGCGGCGACCCGGGGTGCGGCGCCCCGGCTGTCGGGCACCGACGTGGCCCTGGTGCTGGTCGCCGGGGCGGTGGTGGTGGTCGAGGTGCTCCAGCTCGGCGGCCTCGTCGGGTCGTTCGAGCTCGCCGGCTACGGGCTCTCGCCGTCGATCGTCCCGGCCCTCCTGTTCCTCCCGGTGCTCGGCCGCCGGCTGCTCGGCCGCTCCCTCGACGCCCACACCGAGGTCGTCTACTGGGCGGCGGTGAGCCTGGCCCTGGCCGCGGTCGCCACCGCCTTCGTCCGCCTGGGCGACGGCACGTCGGTGCTGGCGGTGCTGATCGCCGCCACCGACGAAGAGCTCGTCTACCGGCTGGCCGTCCCCCTCGTGGTGAGCCTGGTGCTGGTGCGGTGGGGGGCCCGGCCGACCTCGGCCCGAGCGCTCGGCTTCGCCGCCGCCGGGCTGTGGTTCGTGCTCCTCCCCGGTCACCGGGCCCAGATGAGCCACGTGGCCGACGCCCTGCCCTTCCTGGCCTTCGCCGCCCTTGCCGCCCTGGTCGTCTACCGGTCCGGCAGCGTCGTGGCCGTGATCGCCATCCACGCCTGCACCGACCTCTGCAACATCCTCACCCTGGGGCACCAGCTGGGGAACGGCGCCCGCACGGGCATCCTGCTCGCCCTGTTCCTGCTGCTCGTCATGGCCTACGGCTCGCCGAGCTCCCGCCGCTCGTCCCGCGAGATCCTCACGGCCGCCACGCACCGCGACGCGGTCGACGTGAGCCGGCTCGACGAGGTCGACGTGATCGACCTCCGCGACCCGGTCGGCGACGAGCCCGAACCGGTCGAGGCCGAGGTGGGGGTGGACGACGAGCACGTGGCGACGCGCTGACCGGATCGGGCCGCGCGGGCGCCGCGGAACAACCGCGCGCCGCCTCGGGCTAGCCTCCCGCGCCGCTGCTGGCGTCAGAGGGGGAACGACAACCGTGCGAGGACCGACACACCGCCAAGGGTCGCTGCACCGCATCCGGGTCGTCGGTCTGCTGGCCGTCCTCGCCCTCGTGGTGACGGTGGGCGCCTGCGTGGTCGACCCCAACGCCCAGGTCCAGGCCTTCGCCAGCGTCGGGCAGATCCGGGTCGACGGCCAGCCCGCCGGGGCGAGGCTGCAGGTCCTCGACGGCAACGGGCGGGTGGTCCCGTCGGTCGACGTGGGCGGCGACACGGTGCTCACCCGCACCGCCGACGCCAACGGCCACGTCATCTTCCGGTACCTGCCGCCGGGCAACGGCTACACGGTCCGCCGGGTCGACGTCGACGGCGTGAAGCCGTCGGAGCCGGTGTCGGTGCTGGCCATGAACCAGACGCCGAACCCGGGCCTGTACCGGAACCAGTCGCTGCAGACGAGCGGCTACAACGGCACCGCCACCGAGGGCTACGGCTACTTCGTCACCCGCGACGGCACCCTGCTCTCCTACACGGTCCGGCTGCCCGGCCCCGCCGACAAGGGCCCGTACCCCACGCTGATCGAGTACTCCGGCTACAGCCCCGCCGATCCCGACAACCCCCAGCCGAGCGAGCAGATCGCCGGCCTGCTCGGCTTCGCCACCGTCGGCATCAACATCCGCGGCACCGGCTGCTCGGGCGGCGACTACCAGTTCTTCGAGCAGCTGCAGAGCACCGACGGCTACGACGCGGTCGAGACCGTGGCCGCCCAGCCGTGGGTGCTCAACCACAAGGTCGGCATGGTCGGCATCTCCTACCCCGGCATCAGCCAGCTCTTCGTGGGCCAGACCCAGCCCCCGAGCCTGGCCGCCCTCGCTCCGCTGTCGGTGCTCGACGACAGCTACCAGGCCACGCTGTACCCGGGCGGCATCTTCAACAACGGCTTCGCCCTGAGCTGGGTCACCGAGCGGGTCAACGACGGCAAGTCGGCCCTGCCCGTGCCGCCCGGCCAGCAGCGCGGCGGCCAGGGTTGGGCCCAGAAGCGGATCGACAACGGCGACCAGGTGTGCGCCGCCAACCAGTCGATGCGCAGCCAGAACCCCGACATGCTCGGCATCATCGAGCACCACCCGTACTACCCGACCGAGTACGACCTCGGCCGGGCGCTCGCGCCGCGGACCTTCGTCGACAAGATCAACGTCCCGGTCTTCCTGGCCGGCGCGTGGGAGGACGACCAGACCGGCGGGCACTTCCCGAACATGCTCCACGACTTCACCAGCGCGCCGGTCAAGAAGTTCACCATCGTGAACGGCAACCACACCGAGGCCCTGATCCCCGCCATCCTCAGCCGGTGGCTCGAGTTCCTGCAGTTCTACGTGGCCCACCAGGTGCCCGACGGCTCGACGCTGCGCACCATCGGGCCGCTGATCGAGCAGCAGGTGCTGAGCTCGGCCGGACCGGTGCCCGTCCCGTTCCCGCAGGACCGCTTCACCGGCATGACCTACGACCAGGCGCTCGCCGCCTACCAGGCCGAGCCGTCGGTGCGGTTGCTGTTCGACTCCGGCGGTGCGCCGGGCTACGACCCGGGTCTGCCGGCGACGGGGTTCGAGGCCGACTTCAACCAGTGGCCGCTCGGCAACGCCATCACGCCGACCCGCTGGTACTTCGGGGCCAACGGCACGCTGACCCCCACCGCACCGACGGCGGCGAACGGCGCTCCCGACACGGTCGACAGCTACACGTCCGACCCGTCGGTCCGTCCCCGCTTCGACTTCAGCGGCGGCACGAGCGACACCTGGCGCCAGCTCCCGAACTGGAACTGGACCCCGGTGGTCGACGGCAACGCGCTGTCCTACGTCACCGACCCGTTGGCGTCGAACACGGTCATCGCGGGCAACGGCAGCGTCGACCTGTGGCTGCGGTCCTCCGCCGCGGACACCGACCTGCAGGTCACGGTCAGCGAGGTCCGGCCCGACGGCAAGGAGACCTACGTCCAGAACGGCTGGCTCCGCGCCAGCCACCGCGCCCTCGACCCGACCCGCACCACCGAGCTGCGCCCGGTGCACACCGACCTGCAGGCCGACGCCGCCAACCTGCCCGCCGACCAGTTCACGCCGATGCGGATCGAGCTGTTCCCCTTCGGCCACGCCTTCCGGGCCGGCTCGCGCCTGCGCATCACCATCGAGGCCCCCGGCGGCGACCGGCCGTTCTGGGGCTTCGACACGCTGCCGGGCACGCCGCTGAACTCGGTGGCGCGGACGAGCGACATGCCGTCGTCGGTCGTGCTGCCGGTCGTCCCCTCGATCGGCGTCCCGACCCCGCTGCCGGCCTGCCCCGGCCTGCGGGGCGAGCCGTGCCGCACCTACCAGGCCATCACCAACCAGACCAACACCGCCTCGCCCTGACGCCGCCGGCGCGTGCGGCGTCGCGGCCGACGGCCGGTCGAGCACCGTCGACCTGCGGTCTGTCCGGTCCGGTAGGGTCAGCGGTCCACCTCGCGGGTGTAGTTCAGAGGCAGAACATCAGCTTCCCAAGCTGAGAACGAGGGTTCGATTCCCTTCACCCGCTCTCGCCGAGAACCTCCCGGTCCGGACCGGTCGACGACCGTGGGTTCACTTCGGACGATCCGGTCCGATGGTCACGCATGCCAGCGGGGACCGGAGCGCCGACCATCGTCGCGGAGGGGCTGACCATCGCCGAAGCTGGTCCCTCCCCGGGGCTGACCGCCCGGGGTGAGGAGGTCCGCGGTCGGCGGGCCCTACTCAGACGCCGTCGGCGCGGAACAACGGGCTCCGGGGACCGAGCAGCAGCCCGAGCACGACCACGGCCACCTCGGCGCCGAACACCACCCCCGTCGCCAGGACGCCGGCCAGGCCGAGCACCAGCACGGCGATCGCGGCGACGAGCAGCACGATGTTGGCCGTGCGCCGCCAAGGTTCCATCCCGGACATCTGCTCGCTGAAGGAGGCCATGGCGGACGGAGCCTAGGGAGGCGGTCCGAACCGGAGGCGGATCCGTTGCCATCGCCGACCGACTGCCGCACCCGAGGGGGCCCGGGCCGGCCCGACCGGCCCGGCGCCGTCAGCGCTCGCGGCGCTCGATCTCGGTGACGGCGCCGCTGTCGACGTCGTAGAGGAAGGCGGCCACGGCCCGGATGCGGTCGAGGTACGGCGTCGAGGTGAGCAGCTCGACGTCGGCCCGCAGCGCGGCCTCGTGGTCGCCGATGGCGCGGAACTCGAGGTCGGCACCGATGTCGCGGCGGAGCTCCTCGTCGGTCGACCCGCTCAACCCGCAGCGGGTGTGCTCCATGACCACCACCGTGTCGACCCCGAGCTTGTGGGTCGAGAGGGCGAGGCTGCGGAGCACGTCCTCGGTGACGCGCCCGCCGGCGTTGCGGATGATGTGGGCCTGGCCGCGGGCGAGGCCGAGCACCGCCAGCGGCTCGATGCGGGTGTCCATGCAGGTCACCACCGCCACCTTGCGGGACGGCTCGGCGCCGAGCTCCTCGAGGTCGGTCTCGGCGTGGGCCTGGTTGCCGGTCAGCAGTTCGTCGATGGTCGCCATCGCCGCCCTGGCTAGGCGCCCGCCCACCCCTCACGCAAGACGGGTCCCCCGGTCAGAGGTCGTCGTCGTCGGCCGGCGGCTCGGCGAGCAGGCCACCCGCCGCCGCCAGGGCGGTGGCGATGCCGGCCGCCCGCTCGACGGCAGCGGCCAGGTAGTACGAGGCCGCCGTGCTGTTGGCCTGCAACGGAGGGTCGCCGAGCGAGGTGAGCACCACCGTCGGATCGCCGGCCGGCACGATCGGCTCGGGGTCGGCCAGCTTGGGCACCGGGCGCCAGAGGTCGACTTGCTTCTTCGGGCCGCGGCGTCGCCGCTGGCTCTTGCGGCCCCCGCCCTGCTGGTTCTTCCGGCCCTGGCCCTGCTGGCCCTTGCCGTGCTGGCCCGGCGACGAGTCGGCCATCACGACCTCCCGGCGGCCACGCCGACCCGCTCGTCGCCGTCGCCCCCGGACCGGCGGCCGTTGCCGTTGGTCGCACCGGACGAGCCGTTGGTCGTGCCCGACCCGTCGGCGCCGCCCCGGGGCTCGTCGTCGTCCGAAGGGGTGCCGTCGGAACCGGGCTCGGCGTCGTCGTCGGTGAGCAGGGTGTCGGGTCGCAGGCCGAGGGCCAGCTTGAGCTGGTTGGTGTCGAGGTCGGACAGCGAGCTCGACTTGGGCAGCACGAGGTCGGCGACGTGGCGCTTGCCGGCCACGACCTCCTCGACCCGCTCGTCGACGGTGCCGGGGCAGACCAGCCGGTGCGACACCACGGTGCGGGTCTGGCCGATCCGCCACGCCCGGTCGCGGGCCTGGTCCTCGACCGCCGGGTTCCACCAGCGGTCGTAGAGCACCACGTGGCTGGCGGCGGTCAGGTTCAGGCCGGTGCCGCCCGCCTTGAGGGACAGCACCAGGGCGCCGGGGCCGGTGCCCGCCTGGAACTCCTGCACGATCTTGTCGCGGGCCCCCCGGGCGAGCCCGCCGTGGTAGCAGGCGATGGGGACGCCGGTCTTGGTGGTGAGGTGGTCGGCCAGCCGCTTGCCCCACTCCGCGAAGTGGGTGAACACGAGCAGCCGCTCGCCGTTGCCGAACACCGCCTCGACGATCTCCTCGAGCCGGGTGAGCTTGCCGGACCGGCCGTCGAGCGGACGGCCGTCGTCCTGGTAGTTCGACGGGTGGTTGCAGATCTGCTTGAGGGCGGTGATGGCGGCCAGGATCGCCCCCTGCTTGGGCTGGTCGGCGGTGGTGCCGCCGGTGACCAGGTCGTTCAGCACCGCCTGGTAGAGCCCGATCTGCTCGGGCGTCATGGTGCAGTGGTCGAGCTGGTCGATGCGGTCGGGGAGCTCGGCGGCCACGATGGGTTCGGCCTTGGTGCGACGGAACACGAGCAGCCCGTTCAGCGCGCGGAGGGCGGCCTCGCCCTCGCCGGAGAGCTGGGCGATGAAGGTCGAGCGGGTGCCCACCAGGCCCGGGTTGGTGAAGTCGAGCAGCGACCACAGGTCGCCCAGGCCGTTCTCGATCGGCGTGCCGGTCAGCGCCACCTTGGTGCCGGCGGGGATCCGGCGGAGCTGCTGGCTGGTCTCGTTGGCGGTGTTCTTGATGGCCTGGGCCTCGTCGAGCACCAGGCGGGTCCAGGTGTGCTGGGACAGCACCTCGACATCGCGCACCGCGGTGCCGTACGTGGTGATGACCACGTCGGCACCGAGCACCTCCGACTCGAAGTCCTCGGCCGAGGCCCGCAGCTGGCCGTGGTGCACGACGACGTCGAGGTCCGGGGCGAACCGAGCCGTCTCCGCCGCCCAGTTGCCGACCACCGCCGGCGGGGCGATCACCAGCGCCGGGCCGTCGCCGGCGCGGCGGGCCAGGTGGGCCAGCACGGTCGGCGTCTTGCCGAGGCCCATGTCGAGGGCCAGGCACCCCCCCAGCCCGACGGTGTCGAGGAAGCCGAGCCAGGCCAGCGCCTCGGCCTGGTAGCCGCGCAGCTCGCCGTCGAACCCCTCGGGCCGCGACACCGCCTCGGTGGGGGCGGCCTCGGCCTTGCGCAGCAGGTCGGTGGCCCAGCCCTCACCCTCGACCTGCAGGCCGCCGGCCAGGGGCGAGCCCTCGAGGCCGACGGACTGCCGCAGGATCTCGGCGCCGGTCATCCGGGTGGTGGAGGCCCGCTCGGCGAGCGCGGCGGCCGCCTCCTTCAGGTCGGCCCGGTCGAGCTCGACCCAGCGCCCGCCGGAGCGGACGAGGGGCTTGGCCTCGGCGGCCAGCTTGGCGACCTCGGCGGCGGAGAGCTCGACGTCGCCGAACACCGCCGACCAGCGCACGTCGCTCAGCTGGTGGGCGCCCACCACCGAGTCGCCCATCGGCTCGGTGAACAGGCGCAGCCCGGGCTTGGGCTTGCGTCGCGACAGCGACGGCACCCGGACGTCGAAGCCGGCGGCCTCGATCTTGGGGCCGGTCTCGGTCATCAGCTCCCAGGCCTCGGGCTGGCTGAGGTACACCTGGCCCCGCCGGATCATGCCGGGCCGCAGCAGCACCGGGCAGATGCGCTCGAGGCGGGCCAGCTCGTCGGCCAGCGGCTTGGTGCCCTCGCTGTCGCCCAGGGCCAGCTCGATCGGCAGCAGGTTGCCCTCGGCCCCTCGGCCGAGGACCTGCAGGAACCAGGCGTCGCCGCGGTCGGGCGGGTCGAGCTGCAGCACGAGCTCCGGCCGGCGGCGGTCGAGCACCGGCTTGGCCCAGCGGTCGAGCCGCTTGGACACCTCGGCGCCGGCGGCGAGGGGGGCCTCGAAGCTCGAGCCGTCGAGCCGGGTCATGAACGCCTCGGCCACCGACGCGGTGGAGGTGGTGGTGGGCGGCGGGGCGGGCAGCTCGAGGCGGCTGGTGGCCTCGCCGACGATGGCCGCCACCACCGCGCCCAGGATCTCGAGGGTCACCGCCCGCGGCTCGGCGTTGGCCAGGGCCACCACCGGGCCCGGCATGGCGGCGGCGAAGCGCTCGATCTCCTCGTCGCCGACCAGCGCCGGCAGCCAGCGCACCGACAGCTCGAGGCTGCGGCCCTGACGCCGCTTCGAGCTGCGCAACGTGGGGGCGACCGCCCCCTTGGCGACCAGGCGGACCGCGCAGGCGGCGACCTGGCCGATCCAGGTCACGCTGGCGCCGACCCCCTCGCGGCCGAGCCCACCCGCCACCGAGACCAGCCACCCGAGCGACTCGGCCACGGGGATGGCCAGCGCCGGCGCCTTGGCGCCGATGGGCAGCGGGACCCCGCTGTGGGCGATCCAGCCGACCGGCGGGCCACCGATGGCCTCGAGCCGATCGGACAGCCCGTCGTTGCTCGCCGGCGGCGTGCCCGGGCCGGCGGCCCACACCACGACCTGGCCGGCCGACCACGACGCCTGCAGCCGGACCTCGCCGTCGGGGTCGGCCACCACCACGGCGGCGGTGGGGTCGGAGGCGGAGGTCAGCAGGTCATAGGCCGCCTCGAGTCGAGCCAGCTCGGCCTCGAAGTCGGCGACGATCTGCTGGCGCTCGGGGCCGGCCAGGTGGCGCACCGACTCGAGGCCGTCCTCGGTCTCGTCGATCAGCGCCTCGAGGGCACGGCGCCAGCGCGCCGGATCGGCCTCGAGCCGCGCCAGCTGCTCATCGGTGGCGGTGCCCTCGGCGGCGGCCCAGGCGGCGGCGTCGAGCGGTGCGGGATCGAGTGCTGCGGAGACGTTCATGCGTGGTCGTTGACGCTCCCTGCGCCGGTGCGACCGGCTCGTACCGGTCACGTCCGTCCTGGCTGGCGTCCCGGAACGGTCACGGACCGACCTGTTCCACCGCCCGGGTGGGCGGGACGCCGATGCGAGCGTCACGCTACCGCAGCCCCGGTCGGTTCGCGCGCAACCGGCGCTCACGTCGCCACCACCGGCGGTGCCCTAGCGTGTGCGCCGCTTCCAACCGCCACGAGGGGAGGGCGCATGCGCCGAGGTCCGCTGCTCGCACTGGTCGGGGTGGTGCTCCTCGCCCTCTCGGCGTGCGACCCGGCCCCGCCCCCGCAGGGCGCCCGGGTGATCGTGTACGGGGACTCGATCGCCAAGGAGGCGTTCGGCTCCGGGAACCTGGACTTCTGGGCCGGGCGCTACCAGGTCACCGACCACACGAGCTTCATGGCCGTGCCCTGCGAGTTCGACGGGGCGACCTCCTACGACGCGGCGACGGTGCCCGACGTGGTCGTGTTCAACTTCTCCGGCAACGGCGGCAGCTTCGTCGACGACTGCATGAACGGCACCCCGCCGAACCTGGTGTGGGCCCGCTACTACAACGACCTGAAGGCCCAGATCTCGAAGTTCCGCAACGGCCACACGCGGGTCGTGCTCGTCGGCGGCGTCTACCGTCCGCACACCGACTACCCCGGCGGCAACACCAGCAACGAGACCTTCGCCGCCATGCAGGCGCTGGCCCGGGACCTCGGCGTGGCCTTCGTCGACGGCGGCAAGGACATCACCCCCTACCGGGCCGCGTACGTGTCGGCCCCCTGCCTGCCCTACATCGAGCAGGGCGGCAACTGCGGCACCGCCGGACCCGGGGCCAACCTGATCCGAGACAACGAGATCGAGCACCTCTGCCCGCTGCCGGCCAACGCCCTGCTCGGCACGTGCAACATGTACGCCTCCGGCTCGGTGCGCCTGGCCCTGGCCATCGAGCTGGGCATCGAGCAGTCGAAGGTGCCGGCGTGAGGCCCGAGCGCCCGGGGTCGCCGGTGGCTCGCCTCGGGCGCGCCCTGCTCGCCGTGGTCATCGGCCTCGCCCTCCTCGCCGGCTGCTCCAGCGGGGGCAGCCGAGCCGATCAGCCCGGCGCCGACCGCTCCGCCCAGGCGAGCGACAGCACCCCCTCCGGCCGTTCGGCGACGGGCGGCTCCGGCGCCCAGGGGACCACCACCCCGAGCTCGCCCTACACCGGCCCCGACTTCTACGCCCCGCCCGATCCGCTGCCGAAGGCGCCGCACGGCACGCTCCTGCGCTACCAGCCCGTCACCGCCCCCGCCGGGGCCAAGGCCTACCGGATCATGTACCTGTCCGAATCGGTCACCGGTGAGCCGATCGCCGTCACCGGCGACGCGGTGGTGCCCGACGCCCCGGCGCCGGCCGGCGGGCGGCGGGTGCTCACCCTCGCCCACGGCACCACCGGCATCGGCGACGCCTGCGCGCCGTCCAAGCACGACGGCCTCGGGGTGGAGATGTCGCTCGTCGCCCCGACCGTCGTCCCCGAGGGCTACCTGCTGGTCGGCACCGACTACGAGGGCCTCGGCACCCCCGGCGTGCACCCGTACCTGGTCGGCGTCAGCGAGGGCCGCGGGGTCATCGACGCGGTGCCGGCGGCCAGCGCCCTGCCCGACGCCCACGCCGGCAAGGACATCGCCATCGCCGGGTACTCCCAGGGCGGCCACGGTGCCCTCTGGGCCAACCAGGTCGCCGCCCGGTGGGCGCCGGACCTCCACGTGGTCGGCACCTTCGCCGGCGCCCCCGCCACCGAGATCCCGCTCATCGCCAACGCCGCGCCGACCTTCGCCGGTGCCGCCAGCTTCTACGTGATGATGGCCGCCGGCTACCACCGGGCCTACCCGCAGGCGAAGCTCGACCAGGTCCTCACCCCCGCCGGCATCGCCAAGGCCGAGGACGACGAGCGGTACGGGTGCAAGGACCGCCCGGCCGACGCGCCGGCGGCGCCGGCCGGACCCCAGATCAAGCCCGACGCCGGCTCGGTGGAGCCCTGGGCGGCGCTCTACAAGGAGAACGACCCGGGCCAGGTGAAGACCGCCGACCCGATCCTGATCATCCAGAGCAAGCAGGACAACATCGTCCCCGTCGTGCTCAGCCAGCTGCTGTTCACCCGCCTCTGCGGGCTCGGCCAGGTGGTGGAGCGTCGGGTCCTCGACAAGGGCCAGGGCCACGTGCAGGCCGCCCCCGACGCCTATCGGGAGGGCCTCGCCTGGATCGACGACCGCTTCGCCGGCCGGCCCGCGGCCTCGACCTGCCCGGGGGCGCCGACCAGCAGCTGATCCGCCCGCGCCGGGCCGCCGGACGTCGTCGCCGATCGTCATCCCGGGGTTGCAACGATACGTTGGCGATGTATCGTGATCGATCATCAGATCGACACGAAGGGACCTCCCATGCACACCGATGACCGCGACCACCACCGGCACGGCGCCGGACCGGGCTCCGGGCCCGGAGGCCAGCGCCCCCCGTGGGCGGGCCGACGGGCCGCCTTCGACCCGTGGGACGAGGGCTTCGAGCGGTTCGGCCGCGGCCCGAGGGGCCGGGGACGCGGGCGGGGCGGCCGGGGTCGGGCCCGGCGCGGCGACGTCCGCGCTGCCGTCCTGGCCCTGCTCGCCGAGCGGCCCATGCACGGCTACGAGATCATCCAGGAGCTCGGCGAGCGCACCCACGGGCTCTGGCAGCCGAGCCCCGGCTCGGTCTACCCGACCCTTCAGCTCCTCGAGGACGAGGGCCTCGTCTCCGGGGAGGAGGCCGAGGGCAAGCGCCGCTTCACCCTGACCGGCACCGGCCGGGAGGCCGCCGCCGGCCAGCGCGGACCCGCGCCGTGGGACCGCATCACCCGCGGGGCCGACCCGGGCGTCATGGACCTGCGCCAGGCCATGGCCCGGATGTTCCAGGCCGCCAAGCAGGTCGCCTCGGTCGGCACCGACGACCAGCGGGCTCGCGCCGCGACGATCCTGACCGAGACCCGTCGCCAGCTGTACGGCATCCTCGCCGAGGACGTCCCCGCCGACCCGCCGGGGTCCGACGCCCCGGGGTCCGACCCCGACGACCAGGCCGTCCCGCCCGACGCCTGACGCCCCCGGCCTGGTCCCCGGCCGCGGTCGCCCCCGGCGCCTGCGGTCGGTGCCATCCTGTGCCGGTGCGCATCTGGCCTCGGAACTGGCACCCCGAGACGTGGGTGTGCTCGATGCGGGGGCACGTGATCCCCGCCGCCGAGGCCGCCTCGCTCGGCCCCGCCGACCGGGACCTGGGCGTGGACGTCCCCGACGTCGGCCGCCTCGCCCGCTGCCTCCGGTGCGACATGTGGGTGCGGACCGCCGCCCCGGCACCCGACGCGGCGCGCTGGCCGACGCTGCCCCCGCTGGCGGCGCTGCCGAAGCCGCGGCGGGGCAAGCCGCTGCACGACGCCATCCTGCTCCGGCTGGTCGCCATCGACCGGGCGGTGCACTTCGTCGCCTTCAGCCTCATCGCGCTGGCCGTGCTGTTCCTGATGGCCAAGCTCGGCACCGTCCACTCGCTGGCGACCGACCTCATCCGGAACATGAACAGCTCGGTGGGTGAGGCCGGCCACGGCGGCTCGTGGCTCGACCACGAGCTGCCCAAGCTGGCCCGCCTCGACGCCGGCTCGCTGCGGACGGTGCTGGTCGCCTCGGTCGCCTACGCCGCCGTCGAGGGCACCGAGGCGATCGGCCTCTGGTTCGAGCGGCGGTGGGCCGAGTACCTCACCGTGCTGGCCACCGCCGGCTTCCTGCCCCTCGAGATCGACGAGCTGACCAAGCGGGTGTCGGTCCTGCGGGTGCTGGCCCTGGTGGTGAACCTGGTGATCCTCGTCTGGCTGGTGTGGTCCAAGCGGCTCTTCGGCCTGCGCGGCGGGGCGGCCGCGCTGCACGAGGACACCGACTGGGCGACCCTGCTCGGCGGCAGCGACACCGCGCCGGTCAACCGGGCCTCGCGGAAGCGGCGGGCCGAGTTGTCGGGAACGGCCCGCGGGACGACGATGGCGTCCGCCGATGAGCCCGAGCACCAGTCCGCCTGAACCGCCGACCGCCGAGGACCCCCGCCCCGGTGACCGGGTCCCCGAGTCGCCGGCCCCCGCGTCCCCGGCCGGCCGCCCACCACGGCGGCGCGGCGCGTCCGTCGACCGGCGCTCCTTCGTGATCGCCGGGGCGGTGATCCTCGGCGTCATCGCCGTCCTCGGCGTCGTCACCACCTTCACCGACAAGGGTCCCCGCCAGAACACCGGCCTGGTGCTGCCCCAGGACAGCAGCAGCTCCGCCGCCCAGGCCGCGCCCCACATCATCCCGCTCCCGAACGAGGGCGGGCGCAAGCCCACCCAGGCCGGCGATCCCGGCGGCTCGCTGCAGCTGGTGCTGGCCGGTCTGCTCTTCGCCGTGGTGCTGGGCGGCGCCGCCTACCTCTGGTGGCGCAGCCGACGGCCCCCCCGGCCCGGGCACCGCTCGCTCTCCGACCGGCCCCGCACGAACGACTGACCGCCGGCCGGACGCCGGACGCCGGGCGCGGCGACGGCCGGCCGGACGGGCTGAGCCGCCTACCTGGCGACCAGGCTGGCCAGCGCCCACAGGGCGGCGACGAGCCCGACCGCCGCCATGCCGAGGCTCCGGGCCCGGGGGGCCTGCTGCAGGTCGCCGTCCCGGCGGCGGCCCTCCGGCGGCGGCCGCAGCACGGCGAGGAGGTTGCCGGCCAGCAGCGCACCGCCGAGGGCGAGGACCAGGTAGGCCAGCAGGTCGTTGCCGAGGAACGCTCCCGATCCCGAGTCGGCCAGCACACCGATCACCCTCTTCTCCTCTCCGCGGTCGCGGACCGTCGCCGCGACCTCACCGACAGGATGCCGCCGCACGGCCCACCGATCCCAGCCGACCCGGGAGGGGCGAAGCGGGCGAAGGGGACCAACCGGGCGGATCGACCGCCGGCGGGTCGGGAAAGCGGGCGGAGCGGCCCGGGATCGCTCAAGCATCTCCGGCGACCGCCGATGCTTGAAGGGTCGAGCGGTTCCCCTCCCCAAACGACCGGTCGACACCCTCGAGAGCGGAGCGGCTCGTGCCTTCCTCTCCACGGCCCCGGCACGTCCGTGCCGGTGATCGGACCGCTTCGCCCTCTGCTCATCGTTCGCCGGGTCGGAATCCCCCCTCACCCCCCACCCCACCGACCCGGCGAGCGGTGGTGCTCCGCCCGGTGGCCCGCTCCCGCCCTCCGGCGACGGCGCCCGCTGCGACCGCACCGCCGACGTGTGCCACGCTCGCGGACCGTGCCCAGCGCCGAGCCGCCGACCGCTTCGCCCACCCGGCCGGCCGGACGAGGTCTGGTGCGGGCGGCGGCCGTCACCGGCTGGCTGGCGGTGATCGCCGTCGTCGGGGTCGTCGTGCTGTGCGCCCTCCCGGTGCAGTCCAAGCGGCCCGAGGTCGACCAGCCGGCGACCGCGGCGCTCCGGCGCCGGACCGGCGACGCCCACGCCTACGCCTTCCACGAGGGCAGCGGCAGCCTGCAGGACTGCGGCTCGCCCCTGGCCTTCGTGCTCGCCGGTCGCACCCAGAAGACCTACGGCGGCGGGTCCACGGCGCTCGAGCGGGCCCGGGAGGCCTACGCCAACGACCACCGCTGCTCCGACCTGGCCGCGGGGCGGCTGCGGCCGGCCGGGGTGCTGCTGGCCGGCACCGTCGCCCTGGGCATCGCGTCGTTCGCCCTCACCTACGCCGGCCGGTCGCGCGCCCGTCGGGTGCGGGCGGCGTGGGTCCCCGCCGGCGCCGCGGCCACCGGTCGCCCGGCGCCCCCACCACCCCCGCCGCCGGCGGCCGACCCGGATGGTCGGCCGTCGGACCCGAGCCCGGCCGGCACTTGACCGGCCGGGTCGGCCAGGTCGGGATCAGGCCCTGGCGCCGACCCGGGAGGCCAGCCACTCGGCCTCCTGGCGACCGAGCTCGGTCGATGGGGGGCCGTCCACGAAGGGCCACAGCTCCTCGGCGATGCCCCGCCAGTCCGCGGTCGCCCCGAGCTGGCCGAGCACCGCGTAGAGCCCGAGGTTGATCCGCTGGATGATGACGAAGCTCGGCGGCACGTTGGCCGCCTTCAGGATCTCGCCGTGGGGTCCGGTGGCGTCGAAGATGTGGCGGACGAGGGTGCTGGCGTAGGCCGCCGTCAGGGTGGCGGTCTTGCGCTCGCGGACGATGGCGTAGAACGCGCTCGAAGTAGTCGACCACGTCGTCGTCGGAGAAGGGCTGGCCCGCCTTCAGCAGGCCGACCGACTCGACGACGCGGCGGAACTCGCCCGGGTCCCGGTCGACGACGATGGCCTTGATCATCGCCTCGAAGACAGCCAGCTCCTCCGGCTCGAACTGCTTCACCAGCCCGAAGTCGAGGAAGGTGACCGTGCCGTCGCGCCCGAACAGGTAGTTGCCCGGGTGGGGATCGCCGTTGAAGGCGAGCAGCTCGTAGAGGCTGCGGAACACGAACCGGTAGATGATCTCGCCGACCCGGTCCCGCTCGGCCGCCTCCCACGTCAGCACCTCGTCGAAGCGTGCGCCGGTCGCCAGCTCGGTGGTCAGCACCCGGTCGCCGCAGAGCTCGTCGACCACCGCCGGGATCCGGATGAACGGGTGGCCCCGGTAGAAGGCCACGAACAGGCGCTGGTTGGCCGCCTCCCGCCGGTAGTCGAGCTCCTCGACCAGTCGGCTGCGCAGCTCCTCGACCAGCGGGCCCGGTTCGAGGCCGGGGAACATCACGCTCATGGCCGAGAACAGGAACCCGGCGTTGTCGAGGTCGTGGCGGATGGCCTCGGCGATGCCCGGGTACTGCACCTTGACCGCCACCGCCCGACCGTCGTGGGTGATGGCCCGGTGGACCTGGCCGATCGAGGCCGAGGCGATGGGCGTGCCGTCCCACTCGGCGAACAGCTCCTCGGGCGGCTTCCCGAGGTCGTCGCGCACCACCCCGGCGGCCAGCTCGGGGCTCATCGGCGGCGCGTCCTGCTGCAGCTCGGCCAGCGCCTCGCGGACGGGCTCGGGCATCCCCTGGTCGAGGTAGCTGGCCATCTGGCCGAGCTTCATGACCGCGCCCTTGAGGTTGCCGAGCGTCTCGGCGACCTGTTCGGCGGTGCGGAGCTGGTACGCCGCGTCCAGCGCCTCGCGCCGCTCGGCGTCGGCGAAGATCCGCCGGGCCCGGTGCATGGCGTAGGCCCCACCGGCACGCGAGCCGACGCCGGCGAGGGCGGCGTTCCGCGACCAGCGGCCCTGACCGCCGACGGCGGAGCGCACCCGGGCCGCGACCGAGTCGACGGCCGACACCGCCCGGCCACGGGACCGTCGACGTGACGCCACCACCGCGGCGCCGACACCGAGGGCGCCGGCGGCGAGGGCGAGGCGCACCGCTCGGGACATGGGCGGTCACGCTAGAGGGTGGGCGCGGCATGGCCGGCGGTGGGAGGATCTGGCGCGCCGACCGCCCGGAGGTGGCCCGTGGAGCCGCAGATCGACAACGCCGACCTCTACCGCGACATCCGCGAGCGCACCGTCGCCATGCTCCGCGCCCACGGTGGCGACGGCACCGGCTCGGTGCGCTGCTGCCCCGAGTGGACGATCACCCAGGTGGCGAGCCACACCGCCGGCGTGTGCGCGGACATCCTGGCCGGCAACATCGGCGCCGCCGGGACCGACCCGTGGACGGCGGCGCAGGTCGAGGCTCGCACCGGCCGCACCCTGACCGAGGTGCTCGACGAGTGGGACGAGCTCGGTCCCCGGGTGGAGGCCGCCCTCGCCGGCGGCGCCATGCCCGACCAGCTCGTGTTCGACACCGTCAGCCACGAGCAGGACCTGCGGGGCGCCCTCGACCAGCCCGGGGCGCGCGACGGTCCCGCCCTCCTGGCCGGCCTGCGGTTCCTGCTCGACGCGCTCGACGAGTCCGCCCGGTCGGCGGGTCTCCCCGCGCTGCGGATCGTCACCGGCCCCCACGACCGCGTCGTCGGCGACGGCGAGCCCGCGGCCACCCTCACCGTGGCCCCCTTCGAGTTCCTCCGCTCGTTCACGGGGCGCCGGTCGGTCGAGCAGGTCGGCAGCCTCGACTGGGGTGGCGCCGACCCGACGCCGTGGACGTCGCTGCTCCGGGTCGGCCCGTTCAGCCCCAGCCCCGACCCCGTGGTCGAGTAGCCCCCCCCCGTCCGGGGGACCCGGTCGAGCGCCTGCCGCCTCGGCTGACCGCCCGGGGCTGGTCGTCGCTCAGGTCACCTCGACGGTGGACCGCTCCAGGCCGCGGGCGGCGGCGACGAGCCCGGCCTCGTCGGCCACGGCGTCACGGACGGACCGGGCCAGCCGCCCGAACGGCCCGACGGTGACCGCCAGCGCCTGGCCCTGCTTCCTGGCCCGCCAGGTGCCGACCACCTCGGTGCCCACCAGGAGGGCGCCGGGGTTGCCCAGGATCTTCCAGAGCTGCTTCTGGTGGTCGCGCCCGGGCACGAGGAGGTGGCGGTCACGGGCCTGGAGGTACGGGTCCCACGGTGGCAGCAGCCGGACGACGTCGGGGGCCTCGGCCCGCTCGAGATCGGCCAGGTCGTCCTCGAGCAGGAAGCGCGTCGCGCCCTCGACCTCGACCTCGACCAGCCCCGGCGGCCACATGGGCTCGAGCAGCTCGGCCTTCGTCCCGACGAAGCCGGCTGCATCCCGGGGTCGCGCCGGACCGTGCAGGCGCAGGTAGGCCTCGACGATCGCCCGGGTGCCCGCCGCCTTGCTCGGTCGGGCCCGCCAGCGGGACAGGCGGGTGAACCGCACCGGCGGCGGTCCCGGGACGATGCGGCCGCCACCGGGCAGGGTCGCCAGCCGCAGCAGCTGCTCGTTGACGTGGGTGGTGCGGCACGAGCGGCACGCCGACAGGTACGCCGGGGGGAGCTGCTCGGTGACGGCTGCGCTCAGCTCGCCCTTGCTGATGCCGTCGTCGTCGACGGCGGCCAGCGCCGTCGCCACCGCCTCGGCGGTGGTGGCGATCGCCTCGAGGGTGGAGCGGCCCCCGTCGAGCAGCTCGGGGCCGAGCCGGCCCAGCCGCTCGGCGGCGTCGTCGTCGGAGAGCGGCCAGAGCGCCTTGGCCAGCCGGACCAGCTCGCCGGGTCGGTGGAGGTGGGGGGCGCCCCGGTGGGTCCACGCCTCCTCGAGCGCCGACGGGTCGAACCCGGCGGGCAGCCGCGCGGCCAGGGCCGTGTCCGCCGCCGCCCGGCTGGCGACCTGCACGCCGAGGTCGAGCACCGCCAGTGCGACCGGGTCGTGGACGGCGCGCTCGAACTGGTGGCGCCCGGCCCGGAAGGCCAGCACCTGCTCGCGACCGATCGCCGCCACGGTGGTCCCTGCCGCTCCGACCGGGTCAGACCGTCTTCGCCATGTTGGCGAACAGCGTGTAGTGGCTGAGGAAGGCCAGCCGCACCTTGTCGGTCGGGCCCGAGCGGTGCTTGGCCACGATGACCTCGGCGGTGCCCACGTCCGGTGACTCCGGGTTGTAGAGCTCGTCGCGGTAGATGAACGCCACCACGTCGGCGTCCTGCTCCAGCGAACCGCTCTCGCGCAGGTCGGACAGCAGCGGACGCTTGTCGGCGCGCTGCTCGAGGCCCCGGTTGAGCTGGGCCAGGGCCATGACCGGGGTCTCGAGCTCGCGGGCGAGGATCTTGAGGCTCCGGCTGATCTCCGACACCTCGACCTGGCGGCTCTCGGCGCCGGAGCGGCCGGTCATCAGCTGCACGTAGTCGACGACGACCAGGGCCAGGTCGCCCTCGCGGCTCTTCAGCCGCCGGGCCTTGGCCCGGATCTCCATCACGTTGACGTTGGGGTTGTCGTCGATCCAGAGCTTGGCCTCGGCCAGCCGGTCGGTGGCGGAGATGATGCGCCGCCAGTCCTCGTCGGTGAGCTTGCCGTTGCGGACCTTGGTGGAGTCGACCCGGGCCTCCCCGCAGAGCAGCCGCTGGCTCAGCTCGACGCGGCTCATCTCCAGCGAGAAGAACAGCACCGGGCGCTCGGCCCGCATGGCGGCGTGCAGGGCGCAGCCAAGGGCGAAGCTGGTCTTGCCCATGCCGGGGCGGGCACCGACCACGACCAGGGCGCTCGGCTGGAGCCCGGCGGTCAGCTCGTCGAGGTCGGTGAAGCCGGTGGGCACGCCGGTGATGGCGTCGCCGCGGTTGTAGAGCGTCTCGAGCCGCTCGAGGGCGCCGTACAGCAGCTCGTAGAGCTTGGTGGTCGACTCGGTGACGCGGTGCTGGGCCACCTCGAACACCATCGACTCGGCCCGGTCGATGGCGGCGGTGACGTCGTCGGGCATCTCGTAGCCCAGCTCGGCGATGTCGCCGGCCACCCCGATGAGCCGACGCAGCAGCGCGTGCTCCTCGACGATGCGGGCGTAGCGGCCGGCGTTGCTGGTCGCCGGGGTGCCGGCCTGGAGGGCGAGGAGCACCTGGGCGCCGCCGACCACGTCGAGCAGGTCACGGCGGCGCAGCTCCTCGGCGACGGTGACCGGGTCGACCGGCTCGCCCCGTCCGACGATGGTGGTGATGGCCTCGAAGACGTGGCCGTGGGCCGGCTTGTAGAAGTGCTTGGCGTCGATGACCTCCGACGCCGCCGACATCGCGTCACGCGACAGCAGCATGGCGCCGAGCAGCGACTCCTCGGCCTGCAGGTTGTGCGGCGGCACCCGTCCGGGGGGACCGGACCGCCGCCGCATGGGCTCTGGTGGGGGGACGTCGTCGTCGGGGAGCTCGGCGAAGGCCATCGTGATCTCACCTTCCCGCGGGATGGCTGTGCGCCGCCACAGGAAGAACCTGGGGATCTGGCTGTGGACGGTTGTGGATGGCCCCCGGGCGGCCCGGGCGAGGTCGACCTAGTCGGTCACGACCTCGAGGGTGACCTGGAACTGGACGTCGGCGTGCAGCTTGGCCTGGACCTCGTGCACGCCGGCGCTCTTGATCGGCTCGTCGAGGTGCAGGTCGCGCCGGTCGACGTCGAGACCGGTCTGGGCCTTGATGGCGTCGGCCACCTCGGCGGTGGTGACCGAACCGAACAGGCGACCGGCGCTGCCGGCCCGGGCGGTGACGGTGATGGTGGTCGGGACGAGGGTCTTGGCGATGTCCTCGGCGGCCGAGCGGGCGGCGGCGTCCTTGACGTCGCGAGCGCGGCGCATGGCCTGGGCCTGGGACTCGGCACCACGGCTCGCGGTCAGGGCGTAGCCCTTCGGCAGCAGGAAGTTGCGGGCGTAGCCGTCGGCCACGTCGACCACGTCGCCGCGCTTGCCCAGGTTGTCGAGGTCGGTGCGCAGCACGACGCGCATCACTCGGCACCGCCCTCGTCGGCGGATGGGGCGCGCTCGGCCGGAGCGCCGGCACCGTCGTCGGAGCTGGCGGTGGGCGGCGGGGCGGTCGGGCGCGGCGGCGGCCCGTCGGCGCGGATGCCGGGACGGTCCGAGCCCCGGTCGCGGTTGCCCCGCTGCTGGGTGACCCGGGTGGTGTAGGGGATCAGCGCCATCTCGCGGGCGTTCTTGATGGCCATGGCCACCGTCGCCTGCTGCTGGGCGTTGTTGCCGGTCACCCGTCGCGCCCGGATCTTGGCCCGGTCGGAGATGAAGCGGCGCAGCAGGTTGACGTCCTTGTAGTCGACGTACTCGACCTTCTCCTGGACGAGGACGCTGATCTTCTTCTTGGCGCGCCGGGCGTTGTCCTTGTTCTTGCCGCGCTTGGGCTTGGCTGCCATCAGAAGGGCTCCTCGTCGTCGTTGTAGCTGCCCCCGCCGGAGCTCGGTTCGTTGCGGACCGGTCGGTTGCTGCCGCTGTCGCCACCGGAGCCGCCCTCGCGCCGCTCGTTCTTGCGGATGCTGGCGGTGGCCCACCGCAGGCTCGGGCCGACCTCGTCGGCGATGATCTCGACCTTCGAGCGCTTGTCGCCGCCCTCGGTCTGCCAGGAGCGCTGCTCGAGCCGCCCGGAGACCAGCACGCGAGCCCCCTTGTGGAGGGACTCGCCCACGTTCTCGGCCATCTGCGCCCAGCAGGTGATGTCGAAGAAGGAGGTCTGCTCCTCCCAGTCGTTGGTCTGCCGGTTCTGCCAGCGGCGGTTGACCGCCAGGCCGAAGCTGGCGACGGCCTGACCGCTGTTGGTGAAGCGGAGCTCGGGGTCGCGGGTGACGTTCCCGACGACGGTGACGGTGTTGTCTGGCATGGGTCCTCCTGCGGGTTACCCGGCGCTCGCCGGGGTGGCCTGCTCGCCGAACAGCCCTCGACGGGCGGCCTCGGCGTCGGGCAGGCGCAGCAACTTGTGGCGGACGATCGGGTCCGCGAGACGAAGGTTGCGGTCGAGCCCGTCGAGGGCGCCGGGCTCGGCGAGGATCTCGAAGACCACGTAGGAGCCCTCGGTCTTGTGGTCGATCTCGTAGGCGAAGCGGCGCTTGCCCCACTTGTCGGTGGTCTTGGTGGTCGCACCGGCCGACTCGACCTGGGCGTTCACCTTGTTGATCTCGCCGGCCACCGCCGACTCGTCGAGATCACCGTCGACGATGATCATGAGCTCATAGGCCCGCATGGCGGACACCACCTCCCTCTGGACCCGCGTGGGGCGGGGCCCCGACGATCGGGGCAGGGCTTCGATTGGACCGGTCAACCGTAGTGGGTGGTCGGGGCAGGCACCGCATCGAGGTCCATCATGACGATGGGGGGTGACAGGGAAGCCGGCCGTCTAGCTCCCCGACCGGGCCGGGCACGTCGCCGAGGCGTCGAGGGCCACGCCGGCGCCGGGCTGCAGGCCGAGGGCGGGCAGTCGGCCGGCCGGGACCTCGACGGCCAGCCGGAAGGGCTCCGCCACCCCGTAGACCCGGCAGTCGGCCCGGTCCCCGCACGGCGCCATGTCGTAGGCGTCGACGACGGCGCCGTTGGCCCCGACGTAGGCGATCGAGAGCGGCAGGGGCGTGTCGCGCATGTAGAAGCCGCCGGCCTGCTCGGTCGGGAAGGCGAAGGCCATGCCGTCGTACCCGCCGAGCGACCGGTCTCGCACGGTCATGAGGCCGAAGTGCTGCTGGGCCTCGGTGGTGGCGGTCAGCACGCACAGCTCGGCGGTGGCGCCGGACGGCGCGGTCACCCGCAGGACGCCCTCGCCGAAGCCGCACCGCGGCGTGCGCCCGGCGCCGTAGCGGGTGCCGGCCGGCATCGCAGGGGGCGGGGACACGTGGCCCTGCGGTGACACGGTGCCCGAGCCCACGGGCCCGACGCAGCCTCCCGGGCCCTTGGCGGTCCCCGACCCGGACCCGCCACGGTCGAGCACCACCGCGGCCACGACGACGACCAGGCCGAGCACCAGCAGCGCCACGCCGGCGACCGCCAGCGGCGAGCGGCGGGACGGGCGTCGGCCCGAGGCCTCCTCGTCGTCGGGGGCCAACTACCCCCCGCTGCCGTACAGGTCGAGGGTGGCGGCGACCTGCGCCTTCAGGTGGTAGCTCTCGTCGGGGCCGGGGAACGCGCCGCTGCGCACGTCGGCCGCGTAGGCGCCGAGCGCCTCGACCGCGGCTTCGCCCAGCGAGGCGTAGCGCCGCACGAACTTGGGGGCGAGCCGGTCCTCGATGCCGAGCACGTCGTGGAACACCAGCACCTGCCCGTCGCAGCTCGGCCCGGCGCCGATGCCGATGGTGGGCACGTCGATCGCCTCGGTGACCAGGGCGGCCACCTCGGCGGGCACGCCCTCGAGCACGACGGCGAAGCAGCCGGCGTGGGCCAGCGCCTTGGCGTCGTCGACCAGCTGCAGCGCGGCCTCCGACGACTTGGCCTGGACCTTGAAGCCGCCCATGGCGTGCAGGGACTGCGGCGTCAGGCCGAGGTGGCCCATCACCGGGATCTCGGCGTCGACCAGCGCCTCGACCATGGGCAGGCGCTTGCGGCCCCCCTCGAGCTTGACCGCCTGCGCCCCGGCGCGGATCAGCCGGGCGGCGTTGGCGACCGTGTCCGCCACCGACACGTGGTAGCTCATCCACGGCAGGTCGGCGACGACCAGCGCCGCCGGGCGGGCCCGCGCCACCGCCGCGGTGTGGTGGGCGATGTCGTCGACGGTGACCTGCAGGGTGTCGTCGTAGCCGAGGACGACCATGGCGACCGAGTCGCCGACCAGGATCAGGTCGACCCCGGCCTTGTCGGCGGCCCGGGAGCCGGGCGCGTCGTAGGCGGTGACCATGACCAGCGGCGGGCCGCCGTCGGCGGCCTTGCGGGCCCGCACCGCGGGGACCGTGACCGGTGTGCGCGGCGAACCGGCGTCGTTCGAGCTCATCGGAGCCTCCTTCCCGTCCAGCGCCACTCGGCTGCCGGCGGTGCGGTAACGATACCGTCCGGGTCGTGGACCTGTCACCCGACGAACCGCCCGAGCTCGACCTGGTCGAACCGCCGCCGAGCCGGTGCGACAGCTGCGGCGCCGACGACGAGGAGCTGGTCCGGGTCCGGCGCATCTACCTCGACCCGACCGCCGAGGGGCCCGGCTCGGAGCGGGTGGTCGACGAGGTGGAGTGGTGGTGCCTGCCCTGCCGCACCCACTACCCCCACCAGGTGCAGGGGTAGCCCCCGCCGGGCGCGGGTTCGCCCGCCGCCGACCCGGCCTAGGGGCTGGGTCCGGTGGTGCCCTGGGCCTGGAAGCCGGTGGTCGGCGTGGGCTGGGGGGCGCTGGTCGCCGGGGCGGTCGTGGTGGCCGAGCTCTGCGGCGCGGTCGGCGTCGGCACCGAGATGGCCGTCGATGGCGCAGCCAGCTCCGGGTTGAACTCCTTGCCCGCGCTGATGTCGCCGGGCGCGGGGAAGTCCTGGCGGGGCACGCCCTGCAAGGCGTTGCGCATGAAGGTCGACCAGATGTGGGCCGGGAGACCGCCGCCCGCCACGGTCTCGCCGTGGACGTTCTCCATGGGCGCGACGGGGCTGCCGTTGAACCCGGGGTAGCCCATCCACACCGCGGCGGTGAGCTGGGGGACGTACCCCACGAACCAGGCGTCCTTGTTGTCGTCGGTCGTGCCGGTCTTGCCCGCCGCCGGCCGGTCGATCTGCGCCTGGGTGCCGGTGCCGTACAGCACGACCTGCTGCAGCGCGTAGGTGACCTTGGCGGCAACCGACGGCGAGATGACCGACGTCCGCTGGGGCTGGAAGTTCTCGAGCACCCGGCCGTCGGAGGTCTCGACCCGCAGCACCGCGGTGGGGTCGATGTGGGTGCCCTGGTCGGCGAAGGTGGAAAACGCCGAGGCCATGTCGAGCACCGACACCTCGCCGGAGCCGAGGACCAGCGACGGGTTCGGCTGCAGCTTGGCGGTGATCCCGAGGTCGTTCGCCATCTTGACCACGTCCGACGCACCCAGCTTCAGCATGAGCTGGGCGTACACGGTGTTGATCGAGTCCTGGGTGGCCTGCAGCAGGTCGGTCTGCCCGCCGCAGCAGCCGCCCTTCACCTTCCAGTCCTGGCCGTTGTCGGCCTTCGGGAACACGATCTCGTCGGGCGAGGTGAACTTGGACTGCAGCGAGTACCCCTGCGACAGGCGCGTCGGCGAGCGCGAAGGGCTTGAAGGTCGAGCCGGGCTGGCGCCCCGAGCCACCGCCGTCCTTGCCGACCGCCAGGTTGACCTGGGACTGACCGAAGTCCTTGCCCCCGACCATGGCGGTGATGTGGCCGACGCCGTCCAGCGCGACGAGCGCGGCGGACGGGTCGTTGGGCTGGTTCAGGGTGTCGTTGACCGCCGAGAACGCCGCCTGCTGCTGGTTGAGGTCGAGCGAGGTGTACACCCGGAGGCCGCCGCCGTAGACCAGGGCCTCGCCGTAGCGCTGCACCAGCCACTGTCGGATGTACTCGACGAAGTACTCGGAGCCGGCGAACTGGCCCTTCAGCACCCGCACCTGGTTGGTGGGGTTGAACGGCACGTAGCCGTGGGCGAGGTCGAAGGGCACGGCGTCGAAGAGCTGGGCCTGCTGCGGGGTGATGTAGCCCTGCCGGGCCATGGCCTGCAGGGCCAGGCTGCGTCGACGCTTGGCCGCCGCCGGGCTGTTGCGGAAGTCGGCGGTCTCGGGTCCCTGGATCAGCCCGGCCAGGTAGGCCGCCTGGTCGAGGCTGATGAGCCCCACGTCGCGCCCGAAGTAGACGCGGGAGGCGGCCTGCACGCCGTAGGCGCCCCGCCCGAAGTACACGGTGTTCAGGTAGGCCTCGAGGATCTGCTGCTTCGACATCCGCTGCTCGAGCTTCACCGACATCACGGCTTCCTTGAGCTTGCGGGTGAGGGTCCGCTCCTGGCTCAGGTAGACGTTCTTGACGTACTGCTGGGTGATGGTGGAGCCGCCCTGCTGGGCCCCGCCGCGGATGTCGGTCCACGCCGCCCGGGCGATGCCGAGCGGGTCGACGCCGCCGTGCTTGAAGAAGTCGCGGTCCTCCACCGACAGCACCGCGTGCTGCAGGTTGACCGGCACCTGGCTGAGCGGCACCTCGACCCGGTCCTGCTCGCCGTGGAGCTGGGCGAGGGCGTTGCTGCTGTCGCAGCCCTGGGTGACGTCGGCGGCGCAGATGAACGAGGTCTGGCTGGCCGGCGGCGCCTTCGGGATCTCGATCTTCGACACCACGTAGCCGGCACCGCCCACCGCCACCAGACCGAGCAGCGCGCAGACGAACAGCGCCCGGCGCGCCCGCCAGAAGATGTTGCGGCGGCGGAGCTGACCCTTCCGGCCGGTCTTCAGATCGGAGAGGTGGACGAGCTTCGAACGAGGCATGGGCGGAGGTCGTCCCGACCGCGCCGCCGGGACCGATGGATGCTACCGGCAGGTGACGGTCCGGTGACAGGCAGGCGTCGACCGGAGCCGCGTGGATCAGCGGGTGGAGCCGGCCGAACGGGCCGACGCCGGCTTGGCGCTGACCGGGTTCAGCAGGAAGGTGCGGGCCAGGTGGTTCCAGCCGCACTCCGGGCACACCTCGACCACGTAGCAGGAGAAGTTGCCGGACCGGCGGGACAGGGCCCGCAGCTCCTTCTTGGTGGTGATGCACCGGCCGTGGGCGGGCAGCCGCGGCCCGAACACGTAGGAGACGAGCACCAGGTCGTGCTCCTCGCAGATCGGGCACCGACGCGGGGTGGGGTCGCCGACCTCGCGCGCCGCCCGGCGCAGTTCGGGGTGGGCGTCGCAGACCTCGTGCCGGGCCAGGCGGCCCTTGCGGTACTCGGAGATCCGCGCCTGGCGCGCCAGGCGGTAGTCGATCTCGCCGGGGCCGTGGGTGGCGACCCTCGGGGTGGATCCGGACCGATCGGGCACGGTCGGCCAGGCTACCGGCCGCTCGGCGGGGGTGACGGGGTTGGGCTCGGGGTCCGCACCGGGTCCTTCACCCGCTCGTCGTGCCGGGCCAGACTCGTCGCCATGTCCGACTTCTCGCCGACCCCGGCCGAACCGGCCGCCGCGGCCGCCGGGTGGCACCGCTTCACCCCCGCCTCGCCGCTCGGCGACCACCTGCCGACCGACACCGCCGTCTACGGCGCCGACGTCCCCGCCGAGCCGACCCTCCGGCTGCTCGGCGACCTCACCGGCAAGCGGGTGCTCGACCTCGGCTGCGGGGCCGGCCACGCCTCGGTCGCCTTCGCCGCCCAGGGGGCCAAGGTCATCGCGGTCGACGCGTCCGAGGCCCAGGTGGCGGCGGCGCGCCGGGCCGCCGAGCAGGCCGAGGTGCGGGTCGAGCTGCACCAGGCCGACCTGGCCGAGCTGGCCTTCCTCCGCAAGGACACCCTCGACCTGGTCTTCAGCGCCTACGCGCTGGTCGAGGTCGCCGACATCGACCGGACCTTCCGCCAGGTCCACCGGGTGCTCAAGCCCGAGGCGCCGCTGGTCTTCTCGGTCACCCACCCGGCCTTCGCCATGCTCGACCCGACCGCCCCGGACCCCCTGCGCATCCAGCGGCCGTACCACGCCGCCGAGCCGCACCGGTGGGACCGGGGCGACGAGGCGGTGACCGACCACCCCCGCACCCTGGCGTCGATCTTCCTCAGCCTCAGCCGGGCCAACTTCCGGGTCGACACCCTGCTCGAACCGGAGCCGGCCGACGACGCCCACCGCAGCAGCTCGTGGGCCGAGGTCATGGCGTGGGTGCCGCCCACCCTGGTGCTGCGGGCCCGCAAGGAGGGCATCTGACCGCCGGCTGAGGCCGGTCAGGCCGGGAGCGGCACGTCGAAGACCCAGCCCTCGAGCCGCAGGTCCGGGTCGTCGACGGGCGCCAACCGGCGGGCGGCGTGGCGCCGGTCCCAGAGGGCGAGCGCGGACACGGCCGCGTCGAAGGCATCCTCGCTGGCGGCCACCAGCGCGGCCGCCGCCGTCGGCTCGGCCGGACCGTGGGCCGCCCACCACGCCGCCCGAGCGACGGGGTTCGACTTCACCAGCGCCGGGACGGTGAAGCGGCGCGGGTAGACCTCGACGACGACCGGGCCGGCGACCCGACCGGCGACCCGGGACCCGGATCGGCCGGCGACCGCGAACGGCCAGACGGCCACGCCGGCGGCGACCAGCCGGGCCAGGTGGGCGAACGCGGTGAGGGTGCCGGTGCCGACCGACCCCGGTCCCGCCACCTGGAAGGGCGACTTGGCCGGCGGCAGGACGGCGTCGGTGCGGCGCAGGAGCGGACGCTCGGGGTCGGCGGCCGGTCGGTGGCTGCCGGCCCACCCCCAGAACGGCGGGCGGCGGGCCCGGGCGCGGTCCATGCCGCACCACAGCTCCTCGACCGACCCCATGCCGAGCGAGCGCACGAACCAGGACGGGTAGGAGAAGGCCACGTCGAGGCCGGCGACCAGCTCGTCGTCGGCCCCGGCGAGCTCGAGGATGCGGTCGACGGTCCCCCGGCGCGACGTCGGCCGCAGCTGCGTCAGCCGACCCTCGACCACCTCGGCCAGCCAGAGGGTCCCGGGGCCGATGCCGTCCTCGCTTCGGCGGTCGCCGGACCAGTCGACGGCGACGACCCTCGTCGTCACCTCCGGGGAGGGCGACCGGCGCCGCGCCCGGTGCCGCCGGAGGCGTCGTCGTTCGCCTCCGGCTGCGCCGCCCACCAGGCGTCGAGACGCCGGAGGGCCTCCGCCTCGCCGAGCGGGCCCTCGTCGAGGCGCAGCTCGAGCAGGTGGTCGAGGGCGCGCCCGACGACCGGGCCCGGCGCGCAGCCGAGGTGGGTCATCACCTGCCGGCCGTCGAGGTCGGGACGGATCGTCCGCAGCTCCTCCTCGGCCTCCAGCGCCTCGATGCGCTCCTCCAGCTCGTCCATGCGTCGGGCGAGCGTCTCGGCCTTGCGGGCGTTGCGGGTGGTGCAGTCCGAACGGGTCAGCTCGATCAGCTCGTCGAGCAGGTCGCCGGCGTCACGGACGAACCGGCGCACCGCGCTGTCGGTCCACCCGAGCCGATAGGTGTGGAACCGCAGGTGCAGGAACACCAGCCGGCTCACCCGGTCGACGTCGTCGCTGCTGTAGCGCAGCGCCCGCATGCGGTCGCGGGTCATGCGGGCGCCGACCACCTCGTGGTGGTGGAAGCTCACGCCGTGCTGGCCGAAGGAGCGGGTCTTCGGCTTGCCGATGTCGTGGAACAGGCAGGCCAGCCGCACCAGCCGGCGACGGGACCGGGCGTTGGTGACCACCGCGATGGTGTGGGCCAGGACGTCCTTGTGGCGCTGGATCGGGTCCTGCTCCAGACGCATGGCCGGCAGCTCGGGCAGGAACTGCTCGGCCAGGCCGGTGTCGACGAGGAACCACAGCCCGGCGGAGGGGTCGTCGACGACGATCAGCCGGTCGAGCTCGTCGCGGATGCGCTCGGCCGACACGATCTCGAGCCGGTCAGCCAGGTTCCGGACGGCCTCGACCAGCTCGGGCTCGGGTTCGAGGCCGTAGCCGGCGATGAAGCGCGCGGCGCGCAACATGCGCAGCGGGTCGTCGGAGAACGACGTCTCGGGTTCGAGCGGGGTCCGCAACCGGCCGGCGGCGAGGTCGGCGGCTCCGTCGAAGGGGTCGACCAGGACCGGATCGGGCAGCGACAGGGCCATGGCGTTGACGGTGAAGTCCCGTCGGGACAGGTCGGCCTCGATGGCGTCGCTGAAGGCGACGGTCGGCTTCCGGGAGTCCGGGACGTAGGCCTCCGCCCGGTGGGTCGTGATCTCGAAGGTGCGGTCGCCGAGGCGCGCCCCGATGGTGCCGAACCGCTCGCCCTGGGTCCACACCGCGTCGGCCAGCGGGGCGATGATGGCCCGGGTCGCGCCGGGCCGGGCGTCGGTCGTGAGGTCGAGGTCGGACCCCGGGCCGAGCGGCCGGCCGAGCAGCTGGTCGCGCACGATGCCGCCGACCAGGTAGATCCGGTGCCCGGCGTCGGCGAAGGCGTCGGCCACCGGCCGCACCTCGTCGAGCACCGGCTGCAGCCGCTCGGGGATCACGAACCGACGCTACAAGCCGCGATTCCAGCGTCCGAAGCGTTGCGGTGGCGCTTCCGTTGCTCATGGCGAGCACCTGCGGCGCTCGCTTCCCGCTCGTCGCTGGCGCTTCCCTCGCAGGCGCGGCCAAGCCCTCGGTCAGCTCAAGCCGATTGTTCAGGCTGCGCAGCCGCCAGGCGGAGCAGCACGAACCATGACACCCATCATGGCGAAGCCAGCGCCGCCCGCAGGGCGGCGCCCAGCAACACGGCGCCCAGCAACACGGCGCCCAGGAGTCACGCGTGCAGGCCGGCCTGTTGGAAGGCGATGCGGAGGTCCTCCTGCTGCGAGGCGGCGCCGAGGGCGTCGCGCAGGGAGACGACGCCGGTGCGGTGGAGCTGGAAGAGGGCCTGGTCGAAGGTCTGCATGCCGTGGTACTCGCCCTCGGCGACGAGCCGCTGCAGCTCCAGGTTGGCCATGCCGCCGGCGATGCCCTCGACGACCTTGGGGGTGTTGATCATGACCTCGACCGCCGGCACCCGGCCCCGCCCGTCGGCCCGCTCGAGCAGCTTCTGGGCGACCACGCCGCACAGCACGAGCGAGACCTGCTCGCGCACCCGCTCCTGGCGGTGGGGGGGACCCCGTCGATCAGGCTGAGCACGGCCTCGGTCGAGGTCAGGTCGTCGGTCACGGCGATGACCAGCCGCCCGGCCCCGGCCGCCCGCAGCGCCTCGTTCTTGAGCTCGGCGTCGCCCATGGCGCTCAGGAACACGACGTCGGGCGTCTGGCGTCCGACCCGGCGGAGGCCGTCGATCATCGACAGCGTGTCCGAGCCGACCTCGCGCTGGCTGACCATGCCCTGCTTGTCGGCGTGCAGCACCTCGATCGGGTCCTCGATGGTGAGGATGTGCTTCGGCATGGTCGTGTTGATGTGGTCGACGATCGCCGCCGCGGTGGTGGTGCGGCCGGAGACCGCCGGCCCGCACACCAGCAGCAGGCCCTTGTCGGACTCGGCCAGCCGCTCGACCGCGCTCGGGAGCCCGAGGTCGGACATCGAGGGCGCCCCGGGCACGACCCGGCGGATGGCCATCGAGATCGAGCCCCGCTGGCGGTAGACGTTCACCCGGAAGCGTCCGAGTCCGGCGACGCTGTGGGCGACGTCGACCTCGCCGGTGTCGAGCAGCTCCTCGATCACCGACTTGGACAGCAGCTCCACCGCCACCGACTCGATCTCGGCCGGGGACATCTTGGGCAGGTCCGTCGGCAGGAGCTTGCCGTCGCGCCGGATGTGGGGGGCGCAGCCCACCTTGACGAGCAGGTCCGATCCGCGCTCGGTGACCAGCTCGTTCAACAGGGCAGACAGGTCGGCCACAGCCATCCTCCGGCTCGCGTGCCCGGTCCGGGGGCGCCCGGGCTCTCCTCGCCTGTACCTGTCGGGTCCGGGGCGCCGAACGTTTAGGTTCCGTCCCCTTCCGGGGCCGGCTCGACCTCGAGGCGGGTGCGGACGGCGTCGACGACCGGTGTGCCGGGCCCGCCGGAGGTGGCGGGCTCGGGGCGTTGGTCCCGGCCGACGAGCCGCCCGACCACCGCGGCGGCGGAGTCGGCGACGGCCCGCAGGTCGTAGCCGCCCTCCAGGAAGCAGAGCCGTCGGCCGGCGGGCACCAGCTCGACCAGCGCGCCGGTCAGGTCGGCGAAGTCGCCGGCGCTCAGGCCGAGCCCGGTCAACGGGTCGGCCCGGTGGGCGTCGAAGCCGGCGGAGATCAGGAGCCAGGTGGCGCCCCACCGCTCGGCCAGCGGGGCGATCACCTCGTCGACCGCCTGCCGGTACACGTCGCCCGTCGCGCCGTGGGGCAGCGGGAGGTTGACCGTGGCCCCGGCGCCGGCGCCCGACCCGGTCTCGGCCAGCCCGCCGGTGCCGGGGTAGAGGGGGTACTCGTGGAGGGAGACGTACAGCACGCGCGGGTCGTCGTAGAACACGTCCTGGGTGCCGTTGCCGTGGTGGGCGTCGTAGTCGACCACCAGGACCCGCTCCCCGCGGGCGGCGAGGGCCGCGGCGGTGACGGCCACGTTGTTGAAGAGGCAGAACCCCATCGCGCGCGTCGGGGTGGCGTGGTGGCCGGGCGGGCGCACGGCGCAGAAGGCGGCCGCCGCCTCGCCCCGGTCCAGTCGCTCGACGGCGTCGAGGCCGGCGCCGGCCGCCAGGCGGGCCGCCGTCCACGAACCGGGGCTGGCGGCGGTGTCGGCGTCGATGTGGCCGCCGCCGCTCGCGCACAGGCGCTCGATGGCGTCGACGAAGCGACGCGGATGCACCGCGGTGAGCTCGTCGACGGTGGCGAGCCGGGGCGCGACGCGCTCGACCGCCTCGTCGAGGCCGGCCTCGGCCAGGCCCCGCTCGAAGGCCTCCAGCCGGGCCGGACGCTCGGGGTGGCCGCGGCCAGCGTCGTGGTCGAGGCAGCGAGCGTCGGTGAGGAGGAGCAGGTCGGCCACCGGGGCGGAGGCTACCGGCCGCCGCCGACGGCCGACCGGGCCGTCGTGGCTGGGTGGGGGCCTCTAACCTCGACCGTGCATGTCGCACCCGCTCTCGACGGCTCTGCAGGTTCGCCCGTGGCGGGGGTATGACCGGGCCGCGCTCATCGTGCCGACGGTCGAGGGCATCCCGCCGAGCCTCTCCGACATCCGCGACTGCGTCGCCGCGCTGGCCCGGTCCGGTCAGGAGGTCGCCTACACCGGCGCGCTGCCGCCGTCCGAGCAGGCGCCCTTCCTCGCCGCCGGCTTCACGGTGCACGAGCGACTGCACCTCCTCGTCCACGACCTCACCGACCTGCCCGACCAGCCGCCCGCCATCCGGTCCCGGCGGGCCCGGCGGATCGACCGGCCCGCGGTGCTGCGGCTGGACGCCCGTGCCTTCGACGCCTTCTGGCAGCTCGACGGCCGGAGCCTCGACGACGCCCTGCGGGCGACGCCGGTCAGCCGGTTCCGGGTGGTCGACCGGGGCGGCATCGTCGGCTACGCGGTGTGCGGCCGGGCCGGCCACCGCGGGTACCTGCAGCGGTTGGCGGTCGATCCGGCCCGCCAGCGCCAGGGCGTCGGCGCCGCCCTGGTGGTCGACGGGCTGCGGTGGCTGCGCCGGCGCAACGTCCGCTCGGTCGCGGTGAACACCCAGGAGGGCAACGAGGCGGCACGGTCGCTGTACGTGCGGCTCGGGTTCCGGCCCGATCCCCACGGCCTGGCCGTGCTGTCGATCGATCCGGCCGGGCCGCGCCCTTGACCCTGCGCCGCGGCTGGGCGGCACTGGCGGCCGGCCTGCTCCTGGCGCTGACGTCGGTCGTCCCCGCCACCGGGGCGGGCGCGAGCGGTCGGGCGCGCCGGCCCGGGTCCCAGTCGCCGACGCCCGCCGCCCCGACGATGCGGGTCCGCTCGCAGACGACCTGGGTACCGCGGAACACGGCCTTCACCCTCACCCTCGACGTGACCGGCGCGCCGGCGGGGGCGACCGCGACCACCACGGTCTACGAGGCCACCAGCTCCCACGCCGCCTTCGACGACAGCCTCGCCGCCGACCACCTCGAGGGGGCGCTCCCGCTCGACCTGCCGCCCGCCCCGGTCGACCTGGCCCCGTCCTCGGGCGACGGCGGCCGGCTGGTGACCGTCAGCATCCTCGTCCGGGACGGGGGTGACGCCGCTCCGGGTTCGGTCGACATCAACCAGTTCGGCGTCTACCCCGTCGAGGTCCTCCTCCACGGCCCGGGCGGCACCACCCTGGCCCGGCTGGTGACCCACCTGGTCCGCCTGCCGGACCCGGGCCAGGACGCCGAGCCGCTGGTGACCGGGCTGGTGGTCCCGTTCGGCTCCGCCCCCGTGCTGCAGCCCGACGGGGGGAACCGCCTGGCCGACGCCGACCGGCGCCGGCTGTCGGCCACCGCCGACTCGCTGCTGCTGCACCCGTCGGTACCCGTCTCGCTGGCCGTCACCGCGGAGACCCTCGACGGGTTGCGGGCGACCGGGGACCCGACCGACGCCACGACGCTCGACCGGCTCACGACGGCCGCCCGGGACGACCAGCTGCTGGCCCAGCCCTACGTCGACCTCGACCCGTCGGCGTGGCTGGCGTCCGGCCTCGGCCCCGAGCTCGCCTCGCAGCAGCTCATCGGCGCGAAGGTCGTCGGCGAGCGGCTCGGCCACCTGCCCACCCCCGCCACCCAGCTCACCCCGCGAACGGTCACCCCGGCGCTGGCGACCCGGCTGGCCGGGGGCGGGACCCAGCACCTGGTCGGCACCGCCGACACCTTCGCCCCGAGCGACGAGAACCTCGACGCCCTGACCACCCGACCCTTCCTGGTCGGCTCCGGGGCGGTCGGCTTCACCGCCATGCAGATCGATCCCCGGCTGCAGGCGGCGTTCGTCCGCCACCCCGACGACCCGGTCCTGGGGGCCCACGAGCTGCTGGCCGAGCTGGCCAGCGTCTTCGGCGACGACCCGAGCGGCGCCAGGGGGATCGTCCTGGTGCCGCCGCCGGGCTTCGCCGCGACCGTCGGGTTCCTCGAGACCCTGCTCGCCGGCCTGCAGGACGCCAACGGGGTGCTGGCGCCCACCACCCTCGACGGCCTGTTCGGCCTCGTGCCCCCGGCGGGGGGCGGGTCGCGGACCGCCGGGGCGTCCGACGCCGGCCCGGCCCGGGCCTTCGACCCCCGCCCGGTGGCCGGCCTGGGCAGCTACCCGAGCCGGTTGCGCACGACCGAGGGCCTGCTCTCGACGCTGCAGAGCCTGATCGGCACCGGACCGAAGCTGATCGCCAACCTGAACCGCCAGCTCCTGGTGTCGGGCTCGACCGGCCTGACCCCCGCCCGACGCCAGCAGCGGCTCGACATCATCAACACCATCAGCAGCCAGCAGCTCGGCAAGATCGAGGTGCCGGACAACCAGACCGTCACGCTGGCGTCGAGCACCGCCGACATCCCGCTGGCCATCCGCAACCAGCTCGACGAGCCCGTCACCCTGCGGATCGAGCTGCAGGCCAACAAGCGGCTGGAGTTCCCGGGCGGTCGCTCCTTCCTGACCAAGCCGCTGCCGCCGAACGCCACGACCCGCATCTCGATCCGGGTCGAGACCCGCGGCTCGGGCGTGTCGCCCGTGCAGATCACCGTCCGCGCCCCGGACGGCCGGGTCCTGCAGTCGACGCGCTACCGGGTGCAGTCGACCGCGGTCTCGGGCGTCGGGCTGATCATCACCATCGGCGCCGCCGCCTTCCTCGTGCTGTGGTGGGGTCGGCACGTCTACCGGGTCCGCCGCGAGCGGCGGGGCGACCGCTCGCCCGCCCACCGCCGCGGCCGGCGCTCGACGGCGCCCGGTTGATCGGCGGGTAACCGATCGGCGCGCCGACGGGTCGGATCGTTCCAGGCCCGCGCATCCGGTGCGGCCCGTGAGGAGCGCCTCCATGCCCGTACGGATCGTCACCGACTCCGCCTGCGACCTGCCCGACGACCTGGTGGAGCAGCACGGGATCGAGATCGTCCCGCTCACGATCCGGTTCGGCGACGAGGAGCTCGTCGACCGCTTCGAGCTCAGCACCGAGGACTTCTACGCCCGGATGGAGCGGTCCGACGCCCTGCCGGAGACCGCCGCCCCGTCGCCGGGCGCGTTCGAGCAGGCCTTCCGGCGGGCTGGGGCCGACGGCGACGCGGTCGTCTGCATCAACCTCTCCTCGCAGCTCTCGGCGACCATGGCCTCGGCCCAGAACGCGGCCAAGGCGGTCGCCGGTGACCTCGACGTCCGGGTCCTCGACTCCAGCTCGATCACCGCCGGGCTCGGCACCCAGGTCATCCGGGCGGCCGAGGCGGCGAGCGGCGGGGCGTCGGCCGACGAGGTCGTGGCCCTGGTCGAGGACCTCGCCGCCCGCACGCGGGTGTTCGGCGCCCTCGACACCCTCGACAACCTGAAGAAGGGCGGGCGCGTCGGTGGCGCCCAGGCCCTGCTCGGCACCCTCCTCAGCGTGAAGCCGCTGGTCGACCTGTCGAGCGGGCACGTCGAGGAGGCCGGCAAGCAGCGCACCCGCAAGAAGGCGCTGATGTGGCTGCGGGACAAGCTGTACGAGCAGCGCGAGGTCGAGAGCCTCACCATCTGCGACGGCCACGCCCCCGACGTCGACGTCCTCGCCGACCTCATCGCGGACCGCTACCCGGCGGACCAGCGCCGGGTCAGCGTGATCGGGCCGACCATCGGCACCCACGGCGGGCCGCGGGTCCTCGGCCTGGCGTGGATCGAGCCGAAGGCCGGCTGACACCATCCCGCCCGGGCGGGCCGCCCGGGCCCCGCTCCGGCGCCGGGAGCGGTCGAACCGGGGCCGCTACCGTTCGACTGCTGTGGTCGACCACCTACCACCGGGCGCGGTGGGCGCCGAGGAGCTGACGGGACGGGTGCTGGCCGGTCGCTACCGGCTGCACCGGCTCATCGCCACCGGCGGCATGGCCCAGGTGTGGGAGGCCGAGGACGAGGTCCTGTCACGGCCGGTGGCGGTCAAGCTGCTCCACCCGCACCTGGCCGAGGACGACTCCTTCGTGGCCCGCTTCCGGGCCGAGGCGATCGCCGCCGCCCGGCTGGCCCACCCCGCCATCGTGTCGATCTACGACACGTGCAACGACGGCGGCCGCGAGGCCATCGTCATGGAGCTGGTCCGGGGCACCACGCTGCGGCGCCTGCTCGACGAGCGCCACACCCTCGACCCCGACGAGGCCACCGCCATCGCCTCCCACGTGGCCGACGCCCTCGACGCCGCCCACCGGGCCGGGCTGGTCCACCGGGACGTGAAGCCGGCCAACATCCTGCTGTCGGACGACGGCCGGGTGCTCGTCACGGACTTCGGCATCGCCAAGGCCATGGCCGGCGCCGACGTCACCCAGGACGGCCTGATGATCGGCACGGCCAAGTACCTGGCACCCGAGCAGGTGCAGGGCGGCCCGGTCGACGGCCGCACCGACGTCTACGCCCTCGGGGTGGTGCTCTACGAGTCGCTGTGCGGGCGGGCGCCGTTCCAGGCCGACACCGACGCCGGCACCGCGCTCGGCGCGCCTGCACGAGGACCCGCTGCGGCCCCGGCAGGTCCGCGCCGGCATCTCCAAGCCGTTCGAGCAGGTCGTGCTGCGGGCCATGGCGCGACGTCCCGAGGACCGCTACGCCAGCGCCGGCGAGCTGCGCGCCGCCCTGCTCGCCGCGGTGGCGGTGCCCGACGAGCCGACCATCCCTCCGGGGGTGCTCGACCCGGCCGCCCGCAACCCGTACCCGCCGACGCCCCCGGTCCCGGACCCCGGCGAGGGCGAGCCCCCGCCGACCTTCGTGCAGTCCGAGCGGCGGTGGCTGGTGCCGACCCTGCTGATCGTGCTGGTCGCGGTGGCGCTCGGGGTGGCCGGGGTGCTGCTCGGCCGCTCCGACCCCGGCAAGCTGCTCGACAACGTCACCGGCCGCACCACCGACCCGCCGGCCGCGGCCGCCAAGCTGGTCTCGGCCAAGGCCTTCGACCCCCTCGGCGACGGGCAGGAGGACGACAGCCAGACGAGCCGGGTCATCGACGGCGACCGGTCGACCTCCTGGCAGACCGAGCACTACAACACGCCGATCGAGCAGCAGAAGGCGGGCGTCGGCATCTACGTCACCCTGGACAAGGCCACGACCATCTCCAAGCTGAAGCTGGCATCGGGCTCGTCGGGGTGGGATGCCGAGATCTACGTGGTCGACGGGCCTCCCGGCTCGGACCTGGCGTCCTGGGGCAAGCGGGTGGGCCGCAAGTCGAACATCGGCACCGGCGAGACGACCATCGACCTGACCCCCAAGAAGGGCACGTCGGTGCTGGTGTGGATCACCCACCTGTCCGACCAGGACGGCACCCACGAGGTCGTCATCGACGAGATCACCCCCCAGAGCTGAGCCGTGCCCGGCGACGACCAGGCACTGGTGGCCGCCGCCCGGGCCGGTGACCGAGCCGCCCTGGGCGAGCTGCTCGAGCAGCACCAGGACCGCATCCACGCCCTCTGCCGTCGCATCACCGGCAACGACGCCGACGCGCTCGACGCCACCCAGGAGGCGCTGATCGCCGTCGTCCGCGGCCTGCCCCGCTTCGACGGCCGGTCCCGCTTCTCGACGTGGGCCTACCGGGTGGCGACCAACGCCTGCCTCGACGAGCTCCGCCGACGACGGCGACGCCCCGAGCCGGGGCTGCCCGAGGTCGAGTCGGCCGAGCACCGGTCGATGGCGATCGGCGGGGCGAGGGCGCCGACGGGCTCGGTCGACGGCCGGGTGGCGGACCGGCTCGACGTCGACGCCGCCCTCCGCTCGCTGGCACCCGAGTTCCGGGCCGCAGTGGTGCTGCGGGACCTGTGCCAGCTCGACTACGCCGAGATCGGCGAGGTCCTCGACATCCCGGCCGGTACCGTCCGCTCCCGCATCGCCCGCGGCCGGGCCCAGCTCGCCGACCGGCTCGGGAACCCGGCCGGGGACCACGATCGTCGCATCTCTGACCATGGTTGAACCTCCGACCCCCGACCCGACGCCCAGCCCCGGCGACGGCCGGCCCGACGACGAGCTGGTCAGCGCCGTCCTCGACGGCGAGGCCGGCGCCGACGAGGTCGCTCGGGTCGAGTCCGACCCGGAGCTGTCGGCCCGGCTGGCCCGGTTCCGCAAGGTCCGGGCGCTGGTGGGCGAGACGCCCGAGCCGCTCGACGCTGCGACCGCCGGCTCGCTGCGTGACATCGCCCTCGCCGCCGCCGACGAGCCCGACGCCGCCCCGCGCCGCGCCGACGGACCCCACGGCCCGGACGGGCACGGGCCGGACGAGGACGGCCCGGTGGACCCGGTCGCGCCGATCCGCCGCCGACGGAGGACGCGCGGCCCCCACCCCGTCCTGGTCGCCGCGGTGGTCGTCGCCATGGTGGCCATCGGGCTCGGGCTGCTCCTGACCCAGCACCGGTCGTCGACCACGACCAGCGCCAGCCGGGCCGGCACCACGACGACCGCCGCCGCCGGCGACCGCAGCGCCGACAGGCGCGCCGCGGAGGCCCCGTCGGCCGGAGTCCACGGCGCCACGCCGACCACGGGCGGCACCGGCAGCACGGGCGGGACCGGCAGCACGGCGGCCCGGGCGCTCCCCTACCTCGGCTCGTTCCCGAACGCCGACGGCCTCCGGACCGGGCTGGCCGGACTCGATCCGAACACGCTGCAACCCCCGCAGCCGGTGCCCCCGCCGGCATCGGTGCCCACCTACACCGAGGCCCAGCTCGAGCGGTGCGCCCAGGTCCCCCGCGGCTACGAGCCGCAGCTCGGCGCCCCGACCGCCTACGCCACCGCCACCGTCGGCACCGACGACGTGCTCGTCATCACCTTCCCGCTCACCGACCAGCCGGGACGGGTCCGCCAGGTCGCCCTCGGGCAGAGCTGCACCGTGCCCGTCCTCGGCGTCGAGCGCTGAGCGGTCCGACCGGTCGGGCGGAGCCGCACGGCTCGCCGGAGCCCGGCCCGCACCCCTCGCCCTAGGGTGTGGGGCGATGTCCGACCCGGAGCCGAACCGCACCTCCGCCGCCAGCGCCGCCTTCGGTGACGAGTGGCCGACCCAGGCGACCGACGCGGTCGTCGACCTGGTCCAGAAGGTCCACGACAAGACCACCGCCCCGATCCAGAAGATCGGGCGGGCGATCGTCTACGGCACCTTCGCCGCCATCGTCGGCGTCACCGCCCTGGTGCTCCTCGCCGTGCTCGCCGTCCGGCTGCTGAACAACTACGTGGTCGACCACCACGTCTGGGCCGCCCACCTCATCGCCGGGGTCGTCTTCCTCCTCGGCGCGGCGCTGCTCTGGACCAAGGCGGTGGCCACCGACCCCCGCCGCAGCTGAGCCGGGAACACTCCCGGGGTCCGTTGCGGTTGCACCTGACGTCCCTTCGTCCGGAGATCCCGTGAGCCCCACCGCAGGCAGCGACAACCAGGCACCCGTCCACGACGTGGTCATCATCGGCTCGGGCCCCGCCGGCCTCACCGCCGCGGTGTACACCGCCCGGGCCAACCTGGCCCCGCTGGTGCTCGAGGGCGAGCCGTCCTCGACCTCCGACCAGCCCGGCGGCCAGCTCATGCTCACCACCGAGGTCGAGAACTTCCCCGGCTTCCCCGAGGGGGTGATGGGCCCCGAGCTCATGATGCGCTTCCGGGAGCAGGCCGATCGCTTCGGCGCTGACATCCAGACGGTGAAGGCCAGCAAGGTCGACTTCTCGTCCTGGCCGCACGGCATCTGGGTCGGCGACCCCGACGAGGCCGAGCCCACCTACCGGGCCAAGGCGGTCATCGTCTCCACCGGTGCCCAGTCCCTGATGCTCGACCTGCCCGACGAGCAGCGGCTGATCGGCCACGGGGTGTCCACCTGCGCCACCTGCGACGGCTTCTTCTTCCGGGGCCAGGAGATCGCGGTGGTGGGTGGCGGCGACTCCGCCGTCGAGGAGGCCACCTTCCTCACCAAGTTCGCCGACAAGGTCACCCTGATCCACCGTCGCGACGAGCTGCGGGCCTCGAAGATCATGCAGGAGCGGGCGTTCTCGAACCCCAAGATCGAGATGCTGTGGGACTCCGTGGTCGAGGGCATCACCGGCGACGGGACCCTCGAGTCGATCACCGTGCGCAACCTGCGCACCGACGAGACCAGCGAGCTGGCGGTCAACGGCCTGTTCATCGCCATCGGCCACAAGCCCAACACCGACCTGTTCAAGGGCCAGCTCGAGATGGAGGACACCGGCTACCTCGTGACCGGCCCGGGCACCCGCACCAACGTCGCCGGCGTATTCGCCTGCGGCGACGTCCAGGACCACATCTACCGGCAGGCCATCACCGCGGCCGGCTCGGGCTGCATGGCCGCCATCGACGCCGAGCGCTGGCTCGAGGGCATCGGCGAGATCGAGCCCGGGCACGTGCCGGAGTGGTGACCCCACCCGACCGCGCCGCCCGACGCCGCCCCCACGACCACCCCTTCCGACCCATCGCGAGCAAGGAGGCCTCTCATGGCTGACGGAACCACCACCAAGCTGTCCGACTCGACCTTCGACGAGGAGATCGCCGGGGCCGAGACCCCGGTCCTCGTCGACTTCTGGGCCGAGTGGTGCGGGCCGTGCAAGATGATCGCCCCGATCCTCGACGAGGTCGCCTCGGAGAACGCCGGGAAGATCAAGATCGGCAAGCTGAACGTCGACGACAACCCCGACGTGGCCCGCCGCTTCGACGTCATGAGCATCCCGACGCTGATCGTCTTCAAGGACGGCCAGCCGGCCAAGCGCATGGTCGGCGCCAAGGGCAAGAGCCAGCTCGTGCAGGAGCTCGCCGAGTTCCTGTGACCGTCCGGCGGCGCGCCGCTCGTGGGCGACGCGCCGCCCCGGTCCCGCTCGCCCTGGCCGCGGCGGCCGCGCTCGCCCTCGTCACGGGCGGCTGCGCCTCGTCGGGCCGGACCACCCCAGCGACCTCGGGCGGCTCGGCGGCCCCGACGTCCGGCCCGACATCGAGCGCGCCGGCCACGCGCACGGCGTCGACGACCCCGCCGACATCCTCGAGCCCACCGGCGCCGGACACGAGCGCGCCGGCCACGACGCCCGCCGACGGGCTCGTCCGCGACGGCGACGGGACACGACCGCAGGTCGGCACCCTGCCCGACCCGGGCGACCCGGCCTTCCTGCTGCGGGTCCGCGGCCTCTGGGACGCCATCGAGCGCGGCGACCCGACCACGGCGGCGCCGCTCTTCTTCCCGCTCGACGCCTACCGGCAGGTCAAGGCGATCAGCGACCCCGATGCCGACTACCAGAACCGCCTGCTGACCGCCTACCGCCAGGACATCGCGTCGCTCCACCAGCAGGTCGGTGGCGGCGCCGCGACCTTCGACGGCATCGACGTGCCGACCGGCCAGGCCCAGTGGATCACACCGGGCGTCGAGTCCAACAAGGGCTCCTACTGGCGGGTGTACGGGACGGAGCTGCGCTACACCTCCGGCGGCCAGCCCCACACCCTGCCGGTGACGTCGCTGATCTCGTGGCGGGGCCAGTGGTACGTCGTGCACCTCGGCGCCATCCGGTAGGAGCCACCCGGTAGGAGCCGGCCCGGCTCAGCCCAGGGTGGGGGCGACCCAGGGGTCGATCGGGATCCGGGCGGGATCGAAGCGATCGGCCAGCTCGTCGGGTCGCACCGGCTCGTCCGGTTCGGCCAGGCCGAGGCTGGCGGCGAGCAACGAGCGGACGCGGTCCGGGGTCCAACCCAGCGGGGCCAGGTCGCCCAGGGTGACCGGGCCGTCGCGCTTGGCCAGGCGCTGCCCGCCACGACCGAGCACCAGCGGGACGTGGGCGTAGGCGACGGGCGGGAGGCCGAGCCGCTCGGCCAGGTAGGCCTGGCGGGGGGAGGAGAGCAGCAGGTCGTCGCCCCGGACGACCTCCTCGACCCCCTGGTGGGCGTCGTCCACCACCACCGCCAGGTTGTAGGCGGGGGTGCCGTCGCTGCGGCGCAGCACCAGGTCGTCGACCACCGCGGCGATCGGGCCGTGGAGCCGGTCGGTGACCGATCGGAGCCGGCGGTCGCTGCGCAACCGCAGCGCCGGCCGCCGCCCGGATCGCTCCGGCTCCCGCCGCTCGGCGGTGCTCAGGTCCCGGCAGGTGCCGGGGTAGGCGCCCTCGGGCATCGGCTGGCCGTGCGGGGCGGCCGCGGCCTCGTGCACCTCGCGTCGGGTGCAGTAGCAGGGGTAGGTCTCGCCGGCCCGGGTCAGCCGCTCGACGGCCTCGTCGTAGGCCTCACGCCGGGCCGACTGCACCAGCGGCGCGCCGTCCCAGTCGAGACCCAGCGCCCGCAGGTCGGCGAGCTGCTCGGCGGCCCGCCCCGGGTCGGCCGCCGCCGGGTCGAGGTCCTCCACCCGGAGCACGAAGCGCGAACCGGCGCCTCGGGCGAACAACCAGGCCAGCAGGCCGGTGCGCAGGTTGCCCAGGTGCAGGCGACCGCTGGGGCTCGGGGCGAAGCGTCCGGTGGCGATGGGCCGCAGCGTGCCACGCGTCACCCGCCGGCCTTCACCGCCGTCATCTCGTCGTCATCCGGATCGCCCGGAATCGCCGGATTTGCGGGGCGAGATGGTTGACCCGGCGCGTTACGGACGTGTTACAGTCCCCTGCGATCTGTTGAAGCAACTGGCAACGGTGCCGAAGCACAAGGCAGAGAGAACGGGCAAATCGAGGAGGGCCCCTCGCCCTCGGTTCAGACGGACTTCTGGAGGTCCACCCCGTGACATCCCGCACCAGGCTTCGCACCGTTGCCGTGGCCATCGGTCTCATGCTGGCCATCGGCCTGTCGAGCGCCTGCAGCGCCCCGCAGAGCACCCGGTCCAAGGGCTCCCAGGCCGCCGGGTACGCCGAGGGCCAGGTCGGCAGCAGCTACGTCTACGGCGGGTCCAGCCCGAACACCGGCTTCGACTGCTCGGGCCTGACCTCGTGGTCGTGGGCCGCCGCCGGGGTGAGCCTCCCCCGCACCGCCACCGACCAGTACTGGGCGACCACCCGGGTCACCCGCTCCGAGCTGCAGCCCGGCGACCTGATCTTCTACGGCACCTCGACGAGCAACATCGTCCACGTCACCATCTACGTCGGCAACGGCCTGATGGTCAGCGCCTCCAACCCCAACTCGGGCGTCGAGGAGGCCAACGTCGATCAGTGGTGGACGAGCATGCGCTTCGCCTTCGGCCGGGTGAACGGCTGACCGCTCCGCCGACCGGCGCCGGAGCGACCGGCGCCGCCGGGGCAGACTGCGTCCCGTGGAGCTGAACGGGACCTGTGAGGCCGGCTTCGAGCCGGTGCGAGACGCCTTCGTCGCCAACTTCGAGCGCGGCGAGGAGGTCGGTGCCTCCGTGGCGGTGACCCTCGACGGTCGGCCGGTGGTCGACCTGTGGGCCGGCGACGCCGACGAGCACGGCCGGGCGTGGGCCGAGGACACCATCGTCAACGTGTACTCGACGACCAAGACCATGGCCGCCACGTGCATGCTCGTGCTCGTCGACCGGGGCGAGCTCGACCTCGACGCCCCCGTGGCCCGCTACTGGCCCGAGTTCGCCGCCAACGGCAAGGACGGCGTGCTGGTGCGCCACGTGATGGGCCACACCGCCGGGGTGCCCGGCTTCGATCCCCCGGTCACCGTCGAGGCCCTCTACGACTGGGACGAGGCGTGCGAGAACCTGGCCGCCCAGTCCCCCTGGTGGGAGCCGGGGACGGTGTCCGGCTACCACGCCGTGACCCAGGGCAACCTCGAGGGTGAGATCCTGCGACGCATCACCGGCCGCAGCATCGGCACCTTCTTCCGCGAGGAGGTCGCCGAGCCGCTGGGCGCCGACTTCCACATCGGCCTGCCCGCCTCCGAGGACGATCGGGTCGCCACGCTGGTGCCGCCGCGCCGCGAGCTGGGGGGCGAGCTGCCGGCCGACCCCGACTCGATCGCCGTCCGCGTCCTGCTGAGCTGCCCCCTCGACGCCACCGAGCCCCGAACCCGCGCCTGGCGTGGCGGCCGAGATCCCCGCCGCCGGCGGCATCGGCAACGCCCGCTCGGTGGCCCGGGTCCACTCGATGCTGGCGTGCGGCGGCGAGGTCGACGGCGTCCGGCTCATGTCGGAGGACGACCGTCGAGCGGGTGCTCGAGGTGCAGGCCGACGGCACCGACCTGGTGCTCGGCGTCCCGATGAAGATGGGCACCGGCTTCGGCCTGATGAGCGAGGCCGTCCCGCTGAGCCCGAACCCCCGCTCGTTCTTCTGGGGCGGATGGGGTGGCTCCATCGCCGTGATCGACCTCGATCTGCGGCTCTCGGTCGCCTACGTGATGAACAAGATGGCCGACAACCTGGTCGGCGACCTCCGGGGCGGGACGGTCGCCATCGCCGCGGTCAACGCCGCCGGCGCCCTCGCCTGACCCCGACCGACCGAGGACGCCGCACCGGCCCGAGGTGGGTCGGCGCACCGCCGGAGTCCGTTGGCGTCCCGGCGGAGGGGGCCGCTACGTTGTGTCGGCTCCGCCTCGGGTCCGCCCGTCGTGGACACGGTCCCGTGGTGCAGTTTGGAGTGCACGCCGGCCTGTCAAGCCGGAGGTCGCGGGTTCAAATCCCGTCGGGACCGCTCCCCAACGGCCCCTCCGGGGTCGACCTGGTCGGGTAGCTCAGTTGGCAGAGCGTCCGCCTGAAAAGCGGAAGGTCACCGGATCGACGCCGGTCCCGACCACCACCCAGAACCCTTGTACAGCAGGGGAATTGGGCAAAATCACGGCTCCCGCTCTATCCCACCGAAGGCCGAGGGGAGCCAATCGGGGAGCCAATCGAGCTCGATTGGCTCCCTCGCCGGCATTGGCGAACCAATCGGTGGGGGGCGCACCCCCAACGGATCTCGGCGATAGCGGCGGGGTCGCTGACCGACCGGGTTGACGCCGGGCGCTGCGTGGCGGCGTTGCGGCGTTGCGGCGTTGGACCTTCGCGCGGCCAGGTCGAAAACCGGCACATGCCCGCATCGGGCCAACGGTGCCGGTTGGCGTCGATGAATATGACGCTCGCCGCGGGCACAGGTCGGCCGGTTGGGGGCGACCGAGGCCGGCACCCCGGTCGACCCCTCGAACCTGCGACGAGAGCTGGACCGCCTGGCAAGCGAAGCCGAGCTCGGGCCGCTGCGGCCGTACGACCTACGCCACACCGCCGCCTCGCTCATGGTCGACCTCGGCACGCCCCTCGAGAAGGTGGCCGACGTCTTAGGCCACGCCAGCCTCGTCATGGCTCGCACCGTCTACGTACACGCCGTTGCACCAACCGTCGACGCCGCCGTCAACCCGATGGGCCGTGCCCTCGGCGAACATCGGGGCCCGAGCAGCGAAGCCGGGTAAGCATCCTCGCTCTTTCGGGAGGGGCCGTCCGTTCGACGTCCCGTGGTCGAAGGAGCCTGGCCCCGCGGTCGCGTCGCTTTGCTGACGTGCCCGGAGCGCAGCGAGAACGGATCGTGCGGGATCCGAAGATCTGCCACGGCCAGGCGGTGATCGCTGGAACGCGCATCATGGTCAGCGTCATCCGAGATTGTCTCGCCGCCGGGATGACCGAGGCCGAGGTCCTCGCTGACTACCCGACACTCGACGTCGATGGGATCCGAGCCTCTGTGGCATACGGCGCCGAGCTCGCCCGAGACGAGCCCCCCCGTCGCCGCCGGTTGAAGGAACACTTGACGAGGTGCCCCTCATGTTTGGTCAGACCTCTGCCTCCAATGGCTGGCGCCCGGACACCTCGCATCCGTCCCACGCGTGCCGGCAATTCGCCCGAAGACCACAAGCGTCTCGACAGACCAAGCGCTCGCCCTGATCGACAGCGACGAGCCATGTACGCCAGTTGGTTCCGACTCGGCTCAGGGCGACCGAACTGCTCGACGGCGGAATCGCTGGAGACCACGGCCGTGCGGAGAGGGAGCCGGCGGCGTCTACGCCGTCATCGCACGGATGGGCGTCATCTCCCGGGACCATGCGGAGGAACCACCTCGAGCAGGGCCGGCAGGTCCTGCCGAACGGTGGACCAGAGGACATCGAGATCGATGTCGAAGTAGTGGTGCACGGGTCGATCCCGCATCCGGGCTGCCGCCGACCATGGGATCTCGGAATGAGCGTCCTTGGTCTCTCCACTGACCTGCTTGGCGGCCTCACCCACGATCTCGACCAGCTTGGTGAGCGCGAGCGCAAGCATCTCGTCGGTGTCGAGGTCGGCTCTGCTCCGGTCGCCGCGAACCGGATGGCGGTCTCGGCGGCGTCGACCAGGTGACGGAGGCGAACGTCATCGTCAGGCGGCATACAGCTCCTGGGCAGCGGCACGGACCTGATCTCTGAAGTAGCGGCTCAAGTCGCCGTAGGTGCGCAGGTCGACCGGTCGGCCAATGAGTAGCTCAAGCTCCAGTTCCATGCCAGCGATGGCCAGCAGGCCTGGAACACGATCGGACTCGAACTCGACGAGGAGATCGATGTCGCTCGCGGTCCGAAGTCCGCGAAGCACCGAGCCGAACGCAGCGAGCCGCTGATCGCGAGGCGACGGCGACTCGTCAAGGACTCGGTCGTCCACCGCGATCCCCGGCCAACTCCATCGGGTCCATCATCGCCAGGGAGAACAGACCGTAGGAGGTTCGAGACGACTCGGTCCGGGGGCTCGAACCTGCGCGAGGTCGTCGACCTCGAACGCCTCGGCGGATGCGTCGCCGTGTTCATCGACGGGAGCCAGGGGCTCGACCCACTCACGGGGTGAAGCGCCCCGGGTCTGGTGGAGGCTCCAACCTTTGAGAAGGATGGAGCGATGCCCCACCAAGTGAAGACCACGCGACCACGCCAGCGCCGGAGCGGAGAGCGGATCACCAGCACGAGACGCGACGCAGGGAGGCGATCAGCTCGGTCACCGAGAAGGTTGGCCCGAAGGTCGGGACGTGCGCCAGAGGATCGCCGAGCAGGGCGATCGGGCAGCGGACTGGGAGCGAGACCGAGGAGCTGGCCGAGGAAGCCGTCGAAGCTGAGAACGCGAGTGCGCCGGGCCAACGCGGTGAAGGCGCCGCGCGTGGAGTGCCACGATCCGTGGACAGTTGTGACGATCAGGATCCCCGGCAGGAGGTAGTCGACGTAGCTGCGCACCCAGGCCTGGTGGTGGCGCGAGCGGTTGCAGAACACGTACACGAACAGCAGGCGGAGCTGGCATGGGGGTCAGCGCCAGTGGGCCGTGTGATGTGGCGGGGCTCCGGTGGCCGATGTGTCCATGGGGCGCCCCCAGCAGCGCCGATGTTGCGAGGAGCTGCCGGCGAGGCCCGAGTCGGCGAGCCGGTTGGTGAACTGGATGCTGGTGTATTGGCAGCCGTGGTCGGCGTGGTGCAGGAGGTCGTCGCTGGGCTCGCGCCGTCCGAGGGCCATGACGAGGGCGGCGACAACGAGGACGGTGGTCTGGCGTTCGCCCATCGACCGGCCGACGAGGCTGTGGTCGTGTAGGTCGCGGACGCCGGCGAGGTAGAGCTTGCCGTCGTTGCAGTGGAACTCGCTGATGTCGGCCACCCATCGCAGGTCGGACGCTCGGCGGTGAAGTCACGTTGCAACAGGTCCGGCGCCGGGACCATCTTGTCGTTGCCGGACCGCCATTTCCGGCGGGCGTGGGCTCCGACGAGACCGTCGGCGCGCGTCAGCCGGGCGACCCGGTGTCGGCCGACCCGGTCACCGTTGCGGCGTAGTTGGCCGCACACCCGTGGCGCCCCGTAGGTCGCCGTGACCGTTCGTGGATCTCGTGGATCTTGTCCAGCAACTCGTCGTTGGCCCGCTGACGGGCCGAGGGCTTCCTGGTCGACCAGGCGTAGAAGCTGGACCGGCTGACCCCGGTCACCCGGCAGAGGTCGGTGACGGAATGCTCGGCTTGGTGGTCGTTGACGAACCGGAAGCCGGTCACCGGTGCGTCTCTCGGGCGAAATAGCGGCTGCCTTGCGAGGATCTCGTTGTCGATCCGTAGCTGCGCGGTCTCCTTGCGGAGCCGCTTCAGCTCGGCACGTTCGGACTCCGACACCGCATCTGGATCGGCGTCCTCGGCGGTGCGTTCTCGGTCGGCCTTCACCCAGTTCCACAGGGTGGCATCGGAGATCTCGAGGGACCTGGCCACCTCCGCGACCGGTCTGCCCGAGCTGGCCACGAGCTGCACTGCCTCCCGACGGAACTCGACGGGGTACTTCGCTGGACGGCCCACCAGGGCCTCCTTCCTCTGAGGTCGCCCCCAGAATCAGGTGTCCATCAACCCGTGGCAACTCCAGAGCGCCGAGCGGTAGGTCTCGGCTTGCTGGGCAGTCGGCTCGTTCGCAGCCCGGGCAACCCGCAGGTCGAACAGCTCCGTGTCGGTGAGGACCGCGACCCGACCGCGTAGTAGTGGCCGTCGGACGAATAGAAGCAGCCCGCGAGTCCGTCCCAGGAGGCTCCCCATGTCGCGACCGACCTGACGACGACGAAGTCCTCACGATCGAGGAAACCGCCACCTTCCTGAGGATGAGCCGCAACGCCGCCTACGCGGCCGCCCGCCAATGGCGAGCCACCAAACACGACCAGCAGCCACGGTCGCCTTCGCGGCAGGTCCCGGACCCGGTGGATCACCGGGTCCCGAGACGACGGACGCAACCCGGCCAACGACGGCGTGACCCGGCGCCGCCACTCCCCGACCGGCGGACCCGTACGAACCGGCCTCGCGACATCACCGCCTGCCACCGACCAAACGTAGAGGACTCGTCGGGACCTCGGCGTACCGTTCGAGCGGGCGGGTCGAAGGTGTTCGGGCTGATTGCGATCGGTATCGGCATGCTCATCGCAGCGGCTCAGGTGGTGAACCCACGCTTTGGGTGGCGTGCCAACCGATGGTCCCCGCCGCCGCATCAAGCCCTCGGTCGGTAGCAAATCGCTGGTGAACAGACGCGATTCGCTCACACTCGTTCGGCCCGGCCGGGATCAGGCGACTTGGACGGCGTCTCTCAGGTTGGTGGGGACCTTCTCGGGGAAGGACACGACGAGGTGCCGGTCGAGGGCGATGGCCACGCGGGCGAGGGTGTCGATGCGGTTGCGGGCTCCCCCGCCTTCCTCCAGTCGGGAGATCACCGACTGGGTCGTGCCCATCCGCTCGGCCAGCTCGCGCTGGCGAGCCCGGTCTCGGTGCGCAGGTCGTGGATGAGCTGTCCAGCGCGAGGTCCTGTTCGATGCCGGCACGGTGGCCGCGTCCGGCCCGGAGCGCTTCTTCTTGATGTCGTCCCAGCGGGAGTAGTTCGCCATCGTCGTCTCCTTCAGGGGTACTGCTCGGCGCAGTCGTTTGCAGCCTTGCGTGCCCGAGCGATCTCGTTGCGTTCGTTGTTGCGTTGCTTGCGGAAGGTGGTCAGCAAGATGATGCGAGCTTGCTTGGTGAACCGGTAAGTGATCCGTCGTGCCGTCGGGCCGAGCGTGAATCGCAGCTCGAACAGCCCGTCGCCGAGACTCCTCGACAGCGGCATCCGCGCCGAAGAGCCGAGCGTCGCGAGCCGGTCGATCACCACGACCGTCCGGTCCCACTCGACGTCGTCGAGCGTGTCCATCCACGCCACGATCTCGTCGTGCAGCTCCACCTCGACCGCGCCGGCGACAGTATCGCATTGATGCGATGATCGCATACGAGCGATCATCGCTACGAGGTCGGCCCGGTGCGAGCTCGCCCCGGGGAGTCGCGTGCACAGCGCAACCTGGGCCTCTCGCCGCAGAGCTCCCACGATCGAGGCACCAAGAGTCCCGTCCGATCGGATGAGCACCCGGCGGCCGACTCCGGGGAGCCATTTGGGGAGCCATTCGTCGACGGACGGCGGTGGACGACCAGGGGCGTTGGTGGGCGCATGACCTGACGCAGCACCGAATCGGTGGCCGTAGGCGGACGTCGGGGGATCGACCTGATCGGCTGAAATGCGGAAGGTCACCGGATCGACGCCGGTCCCGACCACCAGGCACAACCCATGCGGCGCAACGGCTTCCAACGGCAGCTCGAGCGGAGCAACCCGGTCGTCGTCGCACGGGAAGCCGGGTCGGGAGCCACCGTCCTGTCACCTGCCGGCGTCGGCGTCGAGTTGCGGATGGTCACCTCGCCCTTGTCAGTGGCCTTCACGGTAGGAACCGTGCCAGTCGAGCTCGCAGCTGGCGGCCAGGTTCATCCGGGGTCAGGCCATGCGGTCGAGCATCGACCGGTGGATCACGTTTCGACCGGGCTCGCCGGCGGCCCAGCGGCGGATCTCGTCGGCGACGTGGTCGGTCATGCGGTGGAGCTCGCTGCCGAGCGACCCGGCGACGTGCGGGGTGAGGATCTCCGTGGGCGCCGAGCGCAGCGGGTGATCGTCGGGGAGCGGTTCGGGATCGGTGACGTCGAGGACGGCGTGGAGGCGGTGGGCGTGGGCGACCAGTGCGTCGTGGTCGACCAGCGCGCCCCGAGCGGTGTTCAGCAGGGTCGAACCCGTGCGCATGGCGGCGAGCTGCGGCTCACCGATCATCCTCCGCGTCGTCGGCAGGTCGGGCGCGTGGATCGACACCACGTCGGCCCGGGCGCACAGCTCGTCGAGGTCGACCAGTTCGGCCCCCAGCGCGTCGGCTTCGGCGGCCGACACGAACGGGTCGCTGAGCACGGCACGCAGCCCGGCCAGGGGCCTCAGCAGCTCGAGCACCCGACGCCCCACGAGCGAGGCGCCGACGATGCCGATGGTCTTGTCCCAGTTCCCGATCGGGGTGGCCGAGGCGATGTGCGCGCCCGGCGGCCACAGCACGCCCTTGTTGGCCAGCAGGATCATCGCCAGCGTGTACTCGGCGACCGGCTCGGCGTTGGCGACAGCACCCGACGTGACCCGGATGAGGTCCAGCACCTCGGGCTCGACGACGCCCTTGACCGAGCCGGCGGTGTACGCGACCAGCCCGAGCTCCGGCGCCCGCTCGAGCAGGGCGCGGTCCACGAGCGGGCAGCCCCAGTGGCCGACGATCACCTCCAGCGTCGGCAGCAGCGTCTCGGCCCGCGGATCGTCCCAGCTGCCGAGCGGGTCCGGGTCGACCAGATCGGCGGTCGTTCGCAGCACCGCGAGATCGCGGGCGGCGAAGAGATCGAGCCCGTCGAGGTGGGCGAGCGCGGTGCGCGGTCGCCGGGTCACCGCGCATCCACCAGCGGACGCAGCACGGCCAGGTCGTCGCCGGCCTGATCGAGCAGCGCTCCGGGTCGGTCGCGGTCGGTCAGCAGCCCGTTCACGAACTCCAACGTCCACGAGCCGTGGAAGCCGAGCGTCCGGAGGTGGTCGACGGTGCGGCCCAGGGCGTCCTGCACCTCGCCGAGCGGTGGGTGCTGCAACGTCGCAGGGTCGAGGTGGTTCACGTGGACGTGGGTGATCCGTTCGCCGAAGGCCTCGAACTCGGCGGCGATCAGGTCGGCGTCGTCGTGGGTGTGGACCAGGGCCTGCAGGCGTGCCGGCGGACCGCCGACGTCGAGGATGCGGGCGGCGACGGACGGGTCGTCGGCGATGGTGCCGGCGTGGCACTCGCAGATCGCCGTCACACGCTCGCCCAGGTCGTCGACCCACGCCGCCAGCCGATCGGCGTAGGCCGCCTCCGCGCCGACATCGCTCCCCACGTTGAACTTCACCGCCGGAGCGCCGCAGCGTCGGGCGTCGGCGGCCACCGCCCGCCTCGCCCCGGGGTCTGGGTCGTCGAAGCTCACGTACGAGCTCAGCACCCGCACGGGGGGGGCGTCGGCCGCCGCAGCCCGCTCCAGCGAGGGGAGGTGTCCCTCCCACAGCTCGATCCCCTCGATCGGCAGCGCGGCGATCCGTTCGAACCACGCCGCCAGGTCGACCGACGGCGAGCGATCGGCCCGGATCGTCCCCCAGCGGTTGGGCTCGATGGCCACGGTCCCGAGGAGCACCTCACCATCGCGCACCGTGTCGATCACCACGATCAGCCATCGGGTCGGCGGTAGCGGGCGGCGAGGCCGCACCACAGGCCGAAGCAGATGAGCCCGGCCGAGACCACGAACAGCAGCGCCGGCCCGTAGCTGGCGTGGGCCACCCGGCTCAGGGCGCCGTCGAGCCCCTCGGCCTCGTTCGGGTCGTGGGTGATCGCCGCCCGCAGGACGAAGGCGCCGACCAGGACGAACACCGCCGACGCGGGCCAGGTGTCCGACCACGCCGAGCTTCAGCACCAGCTGGCGTCGCTTGTCGTCGAGGGCGGCGAGCTGCAGACCCTCGGCGAAGGACTGGTCGATCGCCTTCTTGGCCCGGTGGACGGCGTAGCCGATCACCCCTGCGCCGACCAGCCCGACCACCACCCGACCGGCCGGGAGGTCGAGGGCGCGGGCGGTGAGCGTCTTCTCCTGACGGCTCCCGTCGGACCCGGCGGACGCGACCCGAGTGGACGGCCAGGGAGAAGGCGGCGGCGGTCAGCCCGGCGTTCACCGCGGCGGAGGTGCCGTTGGAGATCCGGTCGACCAGGTCGTTGTGGCCCGGCTTGCGCCCACCCCGCCCGCGGGCGACGCCGAGCACCAGGCTGAGGGTCCAGCAGGCCAGCCCGGCGGCGATGATCCAGATGACGACCCGGCCGAACGGCTGGCGGGTCAGCTCGGCCAACGCCCCCTTGGTGGTGGTCCCGGACCGACGCTGCCCCAACGCCAGCTTCAGCGTCAGGACGCCGAAGAGGACGTACACGCTGCCGCGCGCCGCCAGGCCGGCCCGGGCGAACCGGTCGATCCAGTCCCCGGTGTCACCGACCGCGTCGGCCGCCGCCTCCTTGGCGTCGCCCGCCGCCTCCTTGGCGTCGCTGGTGTCGACCACGTCCCCTCCCGGCTCGTGTCGTCGCCTACGGGACGAGCACGACCCGGCCGAAAGCCTGCCGGCTCTCGAGGTAGGCGTGGGCGTCGGCGGCCGCGGCCAAGGGGAAGGTCTTGTCGACCACCACCTGCAGCTCGCCCACGGCGACCTCGTCGATGAGGCGGGCGATGTTCTGCGACGCCCGGGGGCTCATGAGCAGCTCCATGCCGAGGAAGACGCCCTGGATGGACTGGTTGCCCATCATCAGCGCCGACACGTCCACCGGCTGCTGGTCGCGCCCCGCGTTGCCCACGTAGGAGATGCGACCCCGGTAGGCGAGGGAGCGGATGCTGCCCGGCAGCGTCGATCCGACCGAGTCGAGGACCAGGTCGACACCCTTGCCGCCGGTCAGCTCCCGGGCCACGGCGGCGAAGTCCTGGGCGATGTAGTCGATGCCGTGGTCGAGCCCGAGCGGGCGGAGCCGTTCGAGCCGCTCCTCGGACGACGCCGTGGCGAGCACGGTCGCCCCGGCCCGCTTGGCCAGCTGGATGGCGGCCACGCCGACCCCGCCGGCGCCGGCCTGGATCAGCACCGTCTCGCCCTCGGTCAGGTGGCCGAACTCGAACAGGCAGTCGTCGGCCGTGCCGAAGGCGACCGGCACGCAGGCCACCGCGACCAGGTCCGCCCCGTCGGGCACCAGCCAGGTCGATCCTGCCGGCACCGCCGCCAGCTCGGCGTGGGAGCCGTGCATCATCGTGGCCACGACCCGCTGGCCGACCTCGCGGTCGGTGACGGCGTCGCCGACCTGACGGATGGCGCCGGCGCACTGGTAGCCGACGATGTGGGGCACCGCCGGCATGTCGCCGCCGAGCCGGTTCAGGGTGTCGCCCCCCTCGATGCTGATGGCCTCCACCTCGACCAGCACGTCGCCGGGACCGACCTCGGGGTCGGGGACCTCCTCGTAGCGGAGCACGTCGGGCGCCCCGGTCTCGTAGTAGACGGCGGCTCGCACGGGCGGGCTCCTCTCGATCGGGCGACGTCGGCGGTGACGGCGGCGGGGAACGGCGGCGACGCTACCGGTCGGACCTGCGCTCCGGTCCGTTCGCCACCCAGCGCCGGAACCCGCGAACCGACGGCGAGCAGACCGGCGACCGGCCGGTCGGTCGGCGGTTGATCGGTCGGTCGGCGTCAGTCGGTGACGGGGCGGGGCTCGGCCAGCCCGAGCGCGGCCGCCAGGAAGGCGTGGTCGGTCACCACCAGGTCGCCCTCGACGGTGTCGGTGCCGGCCTCGGCGTCACCAGGGTCGTCGTTGGCCCCGGAGTACCGCACGGCCAGCGCGCCGAACGCCCGGGCCCCGGCCACGTCGGTGCGCCGCAGGTCACCGATGTGGGCCATCTCACCGGCCTCGAAGGTGCGCCCGGTGGCCTCCTGCAGCCCGTCGCGGGCGTGCTCGAAGATGCGACGGTCCGGCTTGAACACGCCGACCTCGTCCGAGAAGGACCAGTGGTCGAAGTGGTCGAGCACCCCGTGGTCGACCAGGTAGCGGCGCAGGCGCGTGCTCGGGGTCAGCCCGACGTCGCAGATGATGCCGATGGCGACCCCCGCGTCGCGCAGCTCGGCCAGGCAGTCGGCCACGTTGTCGGTGAGCGGCGGATGCCAGCCCGACGGCGGGTCGGTGAACACCGCCAGCAGGGGCTCGCCGGCGGCGTCGTCGATCTCGAGCAGCTCGATCATCCGCCGGACGGCGTGGTCGGCGCCGGTCGGCCGGTTGGCCTGCCAGTCCGCCACGTAGGCGTCCCACGCCCGCTCGAAGGCGGCCTCCAGCTCGGCCCGGTCGACCCGCCGGCCGCCGACCGCGTCGAGCGCCTCGGCGGCGGCGTCCAGCCGGGCCTCCCGGATGCCGCCGGTATCGCGTACCAGGGTGTTCCAGAAGTCGAAGGTGACGGCGACGATCGACCGATCGCCGGCAGATGGGTGGGTGCTCACCTCAGCGGGTGATGCCCTCGACCACCGCCTGGTCGGCCACCGCCCTGGTCACGAACTCGACGACGCGCTTGTCGAACACCGACGGCACGATGAAGTCGGCGGCCAGCTCGTCGCTCGGCACGGCCGAGGCGATGGCGGTGGCGGCGGCCAGCTTCATGCCCTCGGTGATGCTGGTGGCGCCGGCGTCGAGCGCGCCCCGGAAGATGCCCGGGAAGGCGAGCACGTTGTTGATCTGGTTGGGGTAGTCGCTGCGCCCGGTGGCGATCACGGCGGCGACGTCCTCGGTGTGCTCGGGGAGGATCTCGGGGTCGGGGTTGGCCAGGGCGAAGACGATCGGGTCGGTGGCCATCTTCCGCAGGTCGTCGGCGGTGATGAGGCCGGGCCCGCTGACCCCGATGAACACGTCGGCGCCGGGGAGCACGTCGGAGAGGCCGCCGGAGATCCGACCCGGGTTGGTGAGCTCGGCCAGCCGCTGCTTGGCGGTGTTGAGGTCGTTGCGGCCGGGGTGGATGGCGCCCTTGCGGTCGGTGCCGATGATGTCGGGCACCCCGGCCTCGCCGAGGATCTTGGCGATGGCGACGCCGGCGGCGCCGGCCCCGGCGATGACGACCTTGAGGTCCTGCATGCGCTTGTTCACGATGCGCAGGGCGTTGCGCAGCGCGGCCAGCACCACCACCGCGGTGCCGTGCTGGTCGTCGTGGAAGACCGGGATGTCGAGGCTGAGCTTCAGCCGCTCCTCGATCTCGAAGCACTGGGGGGCGGCGATGTCCTCGAGGTTGATGCCGCCGTAGGCCGGGGCGATGCGCTCGACGGTCTCGACGATGGCCTCGACGGTGGCCTCGAGGTCCGCGCTCTCGCGGCGCACGTCGATGCAGACCGGGAAGGCGTCGACGCCGGCGAAGTTCTTGAAGAGCAGCGCCTTGCCCTCCATGACCGGCAGGGCGGCTTCCGGGCCGATGTTGCCGAGGCCGAGCACGGCGGTGCCGTCGGTGACGATGGCGACCGTGTTGCGCTTGATGGTGAGGTCGTGGACGAGGGCGGGGTCCTCGGCGATGGCGGTGCAGATGCGGGCCACGCCCGGCGTGTAGGCCATGGACAGCTCGTCGCGGTCGGAGAGCGGCAGCCGGGAGACGGTCTCGATCTTGCCGCCGGCGTGGAGGGCGAAGGTGCGGTCGTCGCACTCGAGCACCTCGATGCCGGGCAGGGCCCGAACCGCCTCGTAGAGGCGGGCGATGTGGGCCTCGTCGGAGCAGTTGACGATGACGTCCTCGACCAGGTGGCTGCTCTTGGCCTCGAAGCCGTCGAGGGCGACGATGTTGCCGCCGGCCTCACCGATGCCGGTGGCGAGCCGGCCGAGCGCCCCGGGGACGTTCTCGAGCCGCACCCGCAGGCGGACGGAGTAGGCGGCAGTCGGTGAGCCCATGCCCACCCGACGCTACTTCGGCACCCCCGGGGACGAGAAGGTGACGAGAGCCAGCGGAGGGTCCGGCCGAGGGCGAGCCCGTCAGCCCACTCCAGCCGGGTCGCCGAGGGAGCGCCAGCGACCCGGCGACACGCGGCCGCCGCAGGTGACCGCCATGAACAGGACGGAAGCCAGCGGACGGCTCCGCCGTCAGCTGGCTTCCGTGCTCATGTCCTCGAGGCAGCGGGTGATCTCGGAGGCCTTGAACCGCCGGTGACCGCCGAGGGTGCGGATGGCGGTGATCTTGCCCGCCCGGGCCCAGCGGGTCACCGTCTTCGGGTTGACCCGGAACATGGCTGCGACTTCAGACGGCGTCAGCAGCTGCTCCGGTGGCGGCAGGTCGTAGTTGTGCTGGGCCATGCGATCTCGTCTCCCGTGGATGTGCCGTCCCGGTGGTTCGGCCCAGACCTATCGGCCGCCGCCCGGTGGGGTTGAACGCTCGGACCAGGTTTTCGTCACGCACGGTGGCGAGACGACCGCAGGACCGATCCGCTCAGCGTTCGGCGGTGGCGGCCGTTGCGAACCGCTCGAGCGCCGCCTCGACGCTGGTCTCGACGACGCCGGGCTCGTCGCACACCGCGTCGAGCCACTCGGGTCGGACCACGGCGCTGACAGCCAACGGCTCCGACAGGGAGGAGAACTGCACCGCCAGCCGCACATAGGCCAAGGCGTACTCGGGCGGGCGGACGTCGCGCGACAGCTCGGCCAGGGCGTACGGGTCAGGCGTGCGATCGGCCCGTCCGGCGATGCGCACCATGGACGGCCCGGCTGGGCGCACCCCGCCCCCGGTGAGTCCCACGCCGTCGGTGAGCACCGCGCCCCGGACGCGGTCGGCCCGGGCGCCGGCCAGCAGCAGGGCGACGTAGGCGCCGAGGCCCCGACCGAGCAGCGTGGCCGTTCCGAGGTGGCCGAGGGCGGTGTCGGCGTCGGCCATCAGGACCTCGGCGGTGTACCCACCGCCCCTCGCCAGGGTGGAGCCCCCGTGGCCGGTGAAGTCGAGCGCCCACACCGACCCGGGCCAGCCCGACGCCTGGTCGGGCACGACGGCCGGTGAGCGCTCGCCGAGGCCGTGGAGGAGGAGCAGGGCGGGGCCGTCGGCGGCGCGGAGCCGGTGCAGGGCCAGCTCGACCTTGCCGTGGCGCAGCGTCACGACGTCGACGGACGCCGGGGTCACGGCGCTCACGGGAGGAACCCGTCGATCAGCTCGGCCACCACGGTGGGCTGCTCGATGTGGACGAAGTGGCCGACCCCGTCGAGGGGGATGAGCCGGCCGCCGGGCGGCAGGTAGGGCGTCACGTCCTCGCGCTCGGTACCCCAGCCCATGTCCTCCTTCTCGAGGCCGAGGATGGCCATGACCGGCATGGGCAGGGCCGGCAGGCGCCAGAGCGTCCACTCCGGTCGCCACGGCCCGAACCCACCGAAGCGGAAGGTCGGGTCGATGTTCCAGCGCCAGCCGTCGGCGTCCTCGTGAGCGGCGATGCCGACCAGGTACTCGAGCCACTCGACGTCGAGCCGGGGGTTCATCCGCCGGCGGCGCTCGGCCAGCTCGCGGCGAGTGCCGGGCTTGCGCTCCTTGGTGGCGATCGAGGCGCGGTGGTCGAGCCAGTTGGCGACCTCGCCGGCCAGCAGGGTGGTGCGGTTCCGCTCGGGCACGTCGGGCCAGCTCCGGGCCGAGGGCAGGCCGTCGAGGTTCACCACGTGGCTGACCCGGTGGGGCCAGCTCTCGGCCAGGTGCAGCATCAGCGAGCCGCCCTTGCTGTGACCGATCACGGGGACGGCGTCGCCATCGGGGCCGGTGATCGCGTCGAGCACCACGCCGGCGTCGCGGACGTCGGCCTCCCAGCTGTACAGCTCGGCGTGCTCGCTGCAGCCGTGGCCCCGCTGGTCCCAGCTCACGACCCTCCGGCCCTGGGCCACGAGCATCGGCGCCAGCACGTCGAAGGTGCCGGCGAAGTCGAACCCGCCGTGGGCGAGGAGCACCGGCGGTGCGCCGGGGTCGCCCCACTCGTAGGTCGCCAGGCGCAGCCCGTCGCTGTCGACCCACCTCGACCGGTCGGGCCGCTTCGCCCCCGGATAGGAGGTCGAGGTGACGATCGGGGGGGCGTCCATCGACCGGCAGGCTAACGGGGGCCGATCCGACCGCCCGGTGGCTGCGCCGACCCGCCGGCCCGTCGGCATCGGGCCGGTCCGCTGGTAGGCAGGCAGGGGCCGCACCGCCGGGATCAACTTCTTCGACACCGCCAACGGGCCGCATGCACGACGGGCCCAACGGCGAGGGCCTGTCCCGGAAGGCGATCCTGGCCGAGATCGACCACAGCCTCGAGCGGCTCGGCACCGACGACGTCGACCTGTACCAGATCCACCGCTGGGACCACCGGGTACCCATCGAGGAGACCATGGAGGCCCTCCACGACGTGGTGCGGGCGGGCAAGGCCCGCTACCTCGGCGCCTCGTCGATGTACGCCTGGCAGTTCGCCAAGGCCCAGCAGGTGGCCGAGCGCAACGGCTGGACCCGCTTCGCCACCATGCAGGACCACTACAACCTGCTGTACCGGGAGGAGGAGCGCGAGATGCTGCCCCTCTGCGCCGACCAGGGCATCGGGGTGATCCCGTGGAGCCCGCTGGCGAGGGGCCGCCTCGCCCGCCCGTGGGACGAGACGACCACCCGCAGCGAGACCGACCAGTTCGGCAAGACCCTCTACACCGACGACGACCGGCCCATCGTCGAGGCCACCGGCGCGGTGGCCGAGGTCCGCGGCGTCAGCCCCGCCCAGGTGGCGCTGGCCTGGCTGCTGCGCAACCCGGTGGTGACCGCGCCCATCGTCGGCGCCACCAGGGCCGAGCACCTCGACGACGCGGTGGCCGCGGTCGACCTGGAGCTGAGCGACGACGAGGTCGCCACGCTCGAGGAGCCGTACCGGCCCCACGCCATCGCCGGCCACATCTGAGCGACCGACAGGTGGCGGGCGGCGTCCCGGCGGTGCCATTCGGTGCCGTCACGGGGCGCGGCAGTAGCCTCGATCCTTCGTGGAGCGCGTCCTCAACCGGCTCAAGGATCGGCGGCCGACCGGGCACCGCCACCTGCTGACCGGGTCGGCGGTCCTCGTCGTCGGCGCCGGCATCCAGGCCGTCACCGGCGCGCTGTTCTGGCTCGTGGCGGCGCGCATCGACTCGTCGGCCAGCGGCACGACCAGCGTCGGCAACGCCACCGCCCTCTACACCTCCACCCTGTTCGGCGCCTACCTGGCCGGCCTGGGGCTGCCGGTGGCGCTGGCGCGCTACGCGGCCGACAAGTCCCCCGAGTCCGACGCGGTCTTCTCCTGGGCGGCGGTGGCCACCGTGGTCTGGTCGATCGTCTGCTCGATCGGCTACGTGGCGGTGCTGTCGGCCATGGGCGTCGACGCCGCCAAGGTGCTCACCGACTTCAGCACCGTGCTGGGACCGCTGCTCTTCGCCCTCATGGTGGTCGGCGCCGCCCTGTCGCTGATCGTCGACGTCCGGTGCATGACGGTGCGCCGCTGGAACCTGGTGGTGGTCCGCATCGCCCTGGTCGGGGTGGTCCGCATCCCACTGCTGTACCTGGTGCGCGACGCGTCGAACCAGGCGCTCTGGCTCTTCACCATCGCCGCCGGCACCACCGCCCTCTCGGGCCTGCTCGGCGCGGTCTGGGTCACCAAGGTCGCCGAGGGCCGCCACCGGCTCCGGCCCCGACCCAGCCACGCCCGGGCGGCGATCAAGTACTCGGCGATCAACTACCTGTCGACCCTGGGCTACCAGGCGCCGTACTTCGCGCTGCCGGTGATCGTGCTGGCGTCGGTGCGGGCCAGCGTCAACGCCACCTTCTACGTGGCGTGGGGCATCGTGTCGGTCGTCTTCTACGTGCCGAGCGCCATCAGCCAGGCCCTGCTGGCCGAGGGCGGCAAGGACGGCGCCCAGGTCAAGGCCCAGACCCGGCTCGCCCTGGCCCTGACCCTGGGGCTGATGGCGGTGGCCACGGTCGGGGCGTTCTTCTTCAGCGGGCTGGTGCAGACCGTCTACGGCGCCCGGTACCACGACGCCGCCCGGATCCTGCCGGCCATGATGGCGGCGGGCATCCCGTGGGCGATCACCAGCATCGAGCTGACCGAGGCCCGGGTGCGCCACCGGTCGCTCGTCACCGTGCTGATCACGGTGATCCTGACCCTGTCGATCATCGTCCCCGCCCTGGTGCTGGTGCCCGGCAGGGGCTCGGGCCACGGCATCGACGGCGCCGCACGGGCCTGGCTGGTCGGCAACGTCGTCGCCGCCCTGGCGGCGGTGGTGATCGCCCGGGTGCGGCGCAACGAGGCGCTGGCCCACCAGTTCGAGGACCCGATCCTCGCCGCCAACGCCGGCCAGGACGCGCCGTCGGTGGCGCTGCCGATCGACGTGCGCGACGCCTCGCCGTTCACCCACTCCTCCGGCTGAGCGTCGGCGAGCGGGCGAGCCGGGCGGCGCGGACGGGCTAGCGGCGCCGGCCCAGGCGGGCGGCGGGGGCGGTGCCCGGGGCGGCGGCGCCCATGGGAGCCGGGCCGGCCGGCGCCGGACCGCCCGCGGGCTGGTCGGACTGGCGGATGCCGAGCTGGCGGCCGACCTCGTCGAGGTTGCGGGCCCGCTTCATCACCTCGTCGACCGAGCAGACGCCGTTGCGGGCCAGCTCGGCCAGCGAGTCGTCGATCGACTGCATGCCGATCCGCCGACCGGTCTGGATCTGGTTCGGGATCTGGTGGACCTTGCCCTCGCGGATCAGGGTGCGCACCGCCGAGGTGGGCAGCAGGATCTCGCACGCCACCGCCCGGCTGCGCCGGTCGACGGTGGGCACCAGCTGCTGGGTGCTGATGCCCTGCAGCGAGTTGGCCAGCTGGATGCGCACCTGGCCCTGCTGCTCGGCGGGGAACACGTCGATGATGCGATCGATGGTCTGCGACGCGTCCTGGGTGTGCAGGGTGGCGAAGACCAGGTGACCGGTCTCGGCCGCGGTGATGGCGGTGGCGATGGTCTCGAGGTCGCGCATCTCGCCCACCATGATCACGTCGGGGTCCTGGCGCAGCGAGGCCCGCAGCGCGGCGGCGAAGGAGTCGGTGTCCTCGCCCAGCTCGCGCTGGTTGACCAGCGCCCGCTTCGAGCGGTGGACGAACTCGATCGGGTCCTCGATGGTCATGATGTGGCACTGGCGGGTCTCGTTGACGATGTCGACCAGGGCGGCGAGGGTGCTCGACTTGCCCGACCCGGTGGGGCCGGTCACCAGCACCAGGCCCCGGGGGACGTCGGCGAAGGTGCGCACCACCTCGGGCAGGCCCAACCGGTCGAACGGCACCACCTGGTAGGGGATGACCCGGAAGGCGGCCCCCACCGCGTTGCGCTGCACGTAGACGTTGACCCGGAAGCGCACCCGGTCGCCCATGGCGTGGGAGGTGTCGAGCTCGTGGGTCTGCTCGAAGCGCTCCTTCTGGCGGGTGGTCAGGATCGAGAAGACCATCTCGCGGACCTGTCCGGCGGTGAGCACCGGCTCGTCGGGCATGCGCACCAGCTCGCCAACCAGCCGGACGAACGGCGGCTGGTTGGCGGCCAGGTGCAGGTCGGACGCGTCGAGCTCGAGCACCCGGCCGAACAGGCGGTAGAGCTCGTCGACGGCGGACGACGGCCCGCGGGCAGCGGCGGGCGCGGCGCCGGGGATCCCGGGACCGACCCCGCCGAGCACCGCGCCCAGGGCGTCGTCGATCTCGGTCCCGGCCGCCGTGCCCACGATCAGCGTGTCGCCCCGCTGCTTCAGGTGGTCCGACACCGCGTCGAGGGCGGCCGCCTCGATGGGGGCGGCGAAGACGACCAGCAGCCCCTCGTCCTCGTGGCGGACGCCGATCACCCGGTGGGACCGGCACAGCTCGGCCGGCAGGGCGGCCGCGGCCCGGGGTCGGACGACGTCGACCGCGAAGTCCACGAAGCGGATGCCCTGCGACGCCGCCCAGCCGGCGGCGTGGTCCTTCTCGCTCAGCTCGATCCGCTCGGCCAGCACGTCGGGGAACGCACGACCGGTGCGGAAGGCGTGGTCGAGCGCCGACTCCATCTCCTCGCGGGTGAGCACGTGGCGGTCGACGAGCGCCTCGCCGAACCGACGAGCCTGGCTGCTGAGCATCTGGTCCTCCCCCCGGTCGGACCGGCCGAGACGGGCCGGGCCAGCGGCCGATGGTACGCAGCGAGGCTGCCGTTCGGCCACCGGGCCGGTGCGCGTTCGCCTCCCCGGAAACGGGCCGGCCCGGCGTGGGAGGATGCATCCCATGACCGTGGCCCACGTCGACATCACGCCCATCGAGGGGCTGGTGCGTGACCTGTGGGACCGGGGGGGAACCGACATCCACCTGACCGCCGGCGCGCCGCCGCAGTTCAGGATCGATGGCGAGCTCCAGCCGGTCGCCGGGCGCGAACCGCTCACCGAGGGGGACACCGAGCAGCTCGCCCGCAAGATGCTGCCGCCCGAGCTGTGGGAGCAGCTCACCGAGCACAAGGAGATCGACTTCTCGTTCTCCTGGGGCGACGTGACCCGCTTCCGCGGCAACGCGTACCACCAGCGCGGCGCCACCACCCTGGCGCTGCGGGCCATCCCGTACCGGATCCCGACCCTCGAGGAGCTCATGCTGCCGCCGGTCATGGGCCAGCTCTGCGAGCTGAGCCAGGGGCTGGTGCTGATGACCGGCCCCACCGGGTCGGGCAAGTCCACCACCCAGGCGGCCATGATCGACCGGATCAACGAGCGGCAGGGCAAGCACATCCTGACCCTCGAGGACCCCGTCGAGTACGTCCACCAGCACAAGCGCTCGATCATCAGCCAGCGCGAGGTGGGCGTCGACACCGACACCTTCGAGAACGGGCTGCGGTCGGCGCTCCGCGAGGACCCCGACGTGGTGCTGGTGGGCGAGATGCGCGACGCCGAGAGCATCCAGACGACCCTGACCATCGCCGAGACCGGCCACCTGGTGCTGGCCACGCTGCACACCAACGACGCGTCGACCGCCCTCGACCGCATCGTCGACGTGTTCCCGTCCGAGCGCCAGGGTCAGATCCGCGTGCAGCTCGCCGCCTCGCTGGCGGCGGTCGTGGCCCAGCGGCTGGTGCCCAAGGTCGGCGGCGGCATGATCGCCGCCTTCGAGATCCTGCTGGCCAACAGCGCCGTCCGTGGCCTCATCCGCGACGGCAAGAGCCACCAGATCCGCAACGTCATCTCCCAGAGCGTCCGCGAGGGCATGCAGACCCTCGAGCAGTCGCTCTCCATGCTGATCAGCCACGGGGCCATCACCTACGACGACGCCGCCGTCCGCGCCGTCTTCCCCAAGGAGCTGCGCCCGCCGACGCAGTTCGCCGCGGCGCCCTCGGCCTGATCGGCACCTGAAGCCGGACGCGACGAGGGGCAGGGCCGAAGCCCTGCCCCTCGTGCTGTCAGACCCGCGTGGGCCCGGTCAGGTCAGTTGCCGAGGTCGATCGCCGGGCTGGCGTTCGTGCACTCGGTCGGCGCAGCCGACGACCAGCCGTAGGTGCCGACGGTGTTGCCGGAGCCACCGGAGTAGGTGACGTAGGTCGGCGAGGTGGCGATGAACTTCTTCGTCTTGAGGGTGCCGGCGTCGGCGGGGTACGAGCCCTCCTGGGCGTAGTACGACTCGACGGCGGTGTGCAGGGTGCGGACCTCGGTCTTGCAGGCCGAGGCCTTGCCCTTGTCGGTGATGCCGCCGACGGCGAAGACGACGACCGCGGCGAGGATGCCGAGGATCACGATGACGACGAGGAGCTCGATGAGCGTGAAGCCCTTCGCGCCGAGTCTCTTCTCGTCCCAGCCTTCGCTGGACTTGAGGTGCTTGAGCACTTGGTTCCCCCCTGGGATCAGATGTGTCGGGCTCGCAGATCGCTGCCCAGTGACTGAGCTCGTGCGATCGCCCGAGCGGCGGACAATCTACCCGACCGCTTCGAGGCGGGCAATGGCGGGGCCGACAGCCGCGTCGCCGCCTCGAACGGCCCGGCCGACGGTTCGCTCAGCGGTAGAGCGTCCAGGACAGGATCTTCGGCACGACGGCCCAGGCGACGGGGTTCGAGGCGCCGGGGTCGACGTCGAAGCGCACGTGGGCCCGACCGATGACCCGGCTGACCGATCCGGAGCCGCAGAGGTACTGGCCGGAGGCGTTGACCGCCGGCGAGCTGGTCTTGCAGGTCACCGTGAGCTGCACGTCGCGCGGCGCCTGCGACCCGCCCGTGACGACGCCGCTGCCGGGAGCGGCCTTGCAGGTGACGAGCACCGACGACCCGGGAGCGAAGGTCGACCGGGTCGCGCCGGACGGGTTCGACAGCGGGTAGCTCATGCCGGTGGCGGAGGAGCACGACGAGTCGCCATCGACGCCGTAGGTCGTCGGGTTGCTGGCCAGCGCCTGGACGGTCAGCTGCAGGCTGCTGTCGGCCGACTCCCGCAGGCCGCGGTCGACCCGGTACACCTGCAACGAGTCCGAGGTCACCTGCGCCTGGGTGAGCAGCACCGTGACCACGGTGAAGACGACGCCGACGAACAGGACGGCGATGATGAGCGACGCTCCTCGCTCGCCGTCGCTCGGTGCTCGACGGCGAGCCCGGTCAGGAAGCACAGGTGCCACCCACGTAGGTCGAGCAGGCCTTGCCGGGCGCTCCGGGCTGGCCGGCGGTAGCCGTGTCCTGGGCGGCACCCCCGTCGCCACCCGGGTTGGCCGTCCAGTCGAAGATCACGAACAGGTTGAAGAAGGTGAACTGCTGGGTCACCGTGGCACCGCCGTTGCCTCCCTTGCCGCCGGCGCCCTTGGCGCCGCCGGGCCCGGCGGTCCCGGTGCTGCCGTGGGTGCCACCGGCGTTGGTCGGGTTGCCGGTCGTGGTGTTGCTGAAGACGGCGGCGGACACCCCGCCGTCACCGCCGGAGCCGCCGCCACCACCACCACCTCCGGCTCCACCGCCGGCGCCGCCGGCGTTGCCGCCCTTGCTCTGGTTCACACCCTGGCCCCCGGCGCCGCCGTAGCCGCCGTTGCCGCCGTTGCCGCCTCGACCTCCGTTGCCCGCGTTGCCCGCGGTGAGGCCACCGACCGCCCTGACGAGCGTGCTGTTGTACAGGTAGACGGCGAACGAGCTTCCGCCGGCCTTGCCGGGACCGCCGCCGGCGCCGGGCGCGCCCCCCTGGCCGCCAGAGGGGCCGGCGGCGCCGTTGGCCGCGCCGAAGCAGTACGTCCCGCCGCCCCCGCCGGCGCCGCCGCCGCCCCGGCCCGGGAAGCCGGGGTCACCCGGGTTGCCGTCGTTGCCCCGCCACACCGGCCCCGGCGGGTTGCCCGAACCGGCGGCCGCGCCGCCGCCGCCGTTGGCGCTGGTGGTGCCCGCCGCCCTGGCCGCCGTTGCCCGGGCTCGGGGTGACGCAGTAGCCGCCGCCACCGCCGCTGCCTCCGCTGGCGGTGTACGGCGTGAAGCCGTCGGTCGGGCCGTTGCCGCCGTTCTGGCCGCCGCTCCCGGAGCTGAAGGCACCACCGCCCCCGCCACCACCACCGCCGTCGCCGTTGCCGGCTCCCGTGCCGCCGCCACCGTTGGCATCCACGTACCTCGTGCCGGTCACACCGCCGGGAACGCAGCTCTCGGCGTACATCCCGGGCGGCACCGAGGTCGCCGGCTTCCCCCCCGACTGCCGTTGGGTGTGTTCGGCCCAACCGTCCTTGCCGAAGCACGCCACGCCGCGAGCCGGCTGGTCGGTGCCCGGCGCGCCGTTGCCGGCGTTGCGGGCAGTGACGTTCGTCTGTTCGATGAGCGATGGACGAGTTGTTGATGGCGCGGATGCCGTACACGCTCGCCTTGGTCGGATCGGTGCACGGCGAGCAGCTCACGAACGGCGAGTTCACGCTGAGCTGCCGGAAGAGCACGTTGGTGTGGCCGTCGATGGTGACGCCGGTCCAAGGAGCGGCGGACACCCCGGTGATCTGCGACTTGCCGTTGGTCGGGTTCGACGTCGGCGGGGTGAAGCTCCCGATGGCGTTGACCGGGCGGCGCAGCCACGACGACGGGTTGAAGCCCCCGACGATGGTGACGTTGTTCGGGTAGGCCGCGCCCGACGCGGTGAAGCCGTCGTAGTTGGCGCCGGCGTTGCTCACCAGCAGCTGGGAGAGGGTCGGGTGGGCGTTGGGCGCCGGCGCGGTGCGACCCGACTGCATGACCTGCAGGCCCTTGTCGACGGTCTTCACCGGCTGGTCGTAGGTGAGGCCCGTGTTGCTGTCGCTGCCGTTGGGCGAGACGAAGACCGAGTCGTCCTTCTTCCAGTCGACCCAGATCGGGAAGCCCTTGGAGCCGCCGTAGGTCTTGGTCACGCCGTCGGCGATGAGCTGGGTCTTGACCGAGTAGTCACCACCCATGGAGAGCTGGTTCATGTCGAGCGGCAGCTGCCACGAGGCCGACGTCGTGTTGTAGACGCCGTCGATCCAGGTCGCGGTGGAGCTGTTCGGGGTGTTGAACGGATCGGCCACGCCGGCCAGGGTCGAGCCGCTGCACGGTGAGGTCGGGCAGGCGGCGTACTTGCCGGTCACCACCTGCTGCACCTGGAACTGCACGTTCAGCGAGGTGCTGTCGTCGAGGCCCGGCGCCAGGGAGAAGTGCTGCGGCCACACCTGCTCCGTGGCGACCTTGGTGGCGTTGGCGTCGTAGTAGTCGTAGAGGACGCTGGCCCCAGGGCTCGTCGTCTTGCTCGAGCTGTAGAGCTTGCCGATCTCGAGCGGCACGCCGGCGCCGAAGACCCGACGCTGGGCGGTGATCTGGTAGACGAACCGGCCGTCGACCTTGATGCTGCAGTGCTCCTCGTCGCAGGGCTCGCGCACCGTCGGGAAGTTGGCACCCAGGGTGCCGTACACGGTGTCAGCGTGGCCACGGCCCTGGACGCCGATCTCGGGCGCCACGATCGTGTAGGTGCCGCCCGTCGCGGTGGCGGTGGGGCTGACGTCGTCGCAGCTCGACCGCACGAGCGACATCTGCTCGTCGCTGCCCACGATCCAGTACGAGACCCGGTGGATGATGGTGCTCCCGGTCGTCGGATCGACGCGGGTCGAGTTGAGGTTCACGAGCAGCGTGTCCGACGACGAGGCGCTGGAGCCCTTGCAGGTGCGGCCGGTGGTGTTGGCTCCGGCGGCGTCCACCGAGGCCACGTCGCCGGCGAAGTAGCTGGCGACCTGCTGGCGGCTGGTGGTGGCGTTGAACTGCTGGCCGAGCTTGGTGGTCGTCTGCAGGCTGACGAAGACGGCGGCGCCGAGCGGGGTCAGGATGATGGCGAGGATGGCGAGCGCCACGATCAGCTCGACCAGCGTCATGCCGCTGTCGTCGTTGCGCAGCCGGCGGAGGATGGTCAGCACGGGCCCTGGTCCGCGTTCTGGTACGCCGCCGAGTAGCGCCGAGTGCACTTGGCGTCGCGCTTCACGATCGTCAGGTACTCGGTGTCGGGTTTGGCGCTGTTCGACGATTCCACCTTCACGGTGAGCTCCTGCAGGCCGAGGTCCGGTGACGGGCAGGTCGAGCCCCAGGTGACCGAGCCCGGGGTCCCCGCCGAGGGCGGCGTGATCGCCGTGGCGTAGCGGACCTGCACGATGGTCATCGCATAGGTCTGGCCGACCGTCGTGGTGATCGGGCCGTAGGCGTTGCCCCCGCCGCTCGCGGTGGCGCACGGCCGGTACTCGTAGTTGTCCCCCGGGTTGGCGTTCACCGGCTGCTGCAGCTGCTCGACCATGTTCTGGGTGGCCAGCCCGATCTGGCTCACCGACGTCGCCCGGGTCGAGGTGTCGGTGGTCGTGAGCAGACCGGCGAGGACGCCGATGACCGCCGTGCCCAGCAGGACGACGCTGACCAGCACCTCGATGAGGGTCTCGCCCCCGTCACCCGGCCGGGTGCTGGCGCGGCGCGCCTTCGGCACCACGATCAGATCTTCTGGTTGTTGTCGTTCAGGACCCCGTACATGGCCGAGATGAGGGCGACGGCCACGAAGCCGACGATCAGGCCCATGAAGACGATGATCGCCGGCTCGAACAGGTCGGTGAGCTTCTTGAGCTTGTACTCGAGCTCACGGGCGTAGTAGTTCGCCGCCGAGTCCGCCTGCTGGTCGAGGCTGCCGGTCTCCTCGCCGACGCGCATCATCTGCACCGCCGCCGGGGGGAAGAGCTCGGTGCGGGCCAGGGGTCCGGCGACGCCGTCACCCTCGAGCATCTCGTCACGAGCTGCGGTGAGGCCCTTCTCGAACACCTTGTTGTTGGTGGACTCGATGGCCGAGTCCATCGCCTCGGGCAGGGGCACGCCCGCCCGCAGCATGGCGGCGATGATCCGGCAGAACCGCTCGATGGCCGAGTAGCGGACGATCGTGCCCATCATCGGCATGGCCAGGAACACCCGGTGGCGCGTCTCGCGCCCCCCGTCGGTGCGACCGCTCAGGACGTATCCGGCGATCAGGACGACCACGGCGATGGCGAGCACCCACCACCAGGCGCTCAGGAAGTCGCTGAAGCCGAGCAGCATGCGGGTGGGGAGCGGCAGCTTCGAGCCCAGGTCCTTGAAGAACTTCACGAACCGCGGCAGCACGAAGGCCACGAGCACGATCACGGTGACCACGCTCATCCCCATGACCACGAGCGGGTAGGTGAGCGCCGACTTGACCTTGGAGCGGGCCTCCATGTCGCGGTCGATGTAGACCGAGAGCTGGTCGAGCACGATGTCGAGCTGGCCGGTGAGCTCGGCCGAGCGGATGATGCCGAGGTAGTAGGGCGGGAAGACCTCGGCGTGCGGGGTGAGCGCGTCGGAGAAGGGCACGCCGGCCTGCAGCTGCTCGCGGACGTCGGCGAGGATGGCGCGGAAGCGCTTGTTGTCGGTGCCCTGCTCGACCACGGCGACGGCGTCGATCAGCGGGATGCCCGTGCGGACGAACGCCGCGATCTGGCGGGAGAAGTGCATGATCTCCTGCCGCGGCACGCGCTCCGGGCTGATCTCGATGGCGGTGAACTTCTTCTTCTCGGCGATGCGCCGGATGGTGAAGCCGCGCCGGAGCAACTCGTTCTCGACCGCTGAGGCGCTCTGCGCCTCGGCGATGTCCTTGACCACCGTGCCGTCGGCCGCAACGGCTTGGTATTTGAAGAAGGCCACGTCCATCCCCCCCGGGAAGCGTCAGAAAATGTAGATGGTCCGCAGGACTTCGGCAATGGTGGTCACGTCGTCGGCCACCAGGCGGACCGCCTGCTCTCGCAGCGGGACCATGCCCTCGGCGATGGCGTGCTTGCGGATGTCGTCCACCGAAGCGTTGTGCACGATCAGGTCGCGCATCTCGTCGGTGACCCGCAGGACCTCGTACACGCCGGTGCGGCCGAGGTACCCGGTGTCCGAGCAGAAGGCGCAGCCGGCGCCGTGGACGAAGGTGTCCTTGGGCTTGCCGCCCATCCGCTCGTAGAAGGAGAGGTCCTCGAGGCTCGGCTGGTACGGCTCGATGCACTCCGGGCAGATCTGACGGACGAGCCGCTGGCCGACGACGGCCAGCATCGAGGACGCCAGCAGGAACGACTCGATGCCCATGTCGAGGAAGCGGTGCAGGGCGCTGACCGCGTCGTTGGCGTGGATCGTCGAGAGGACGAAGTGGCCGGTGAGCGCGGCCTGGATGGCGATGCGCGCCGTCTCGGTGTCGCGGATCTCGCCCACCAGCACGGCGTCGGGGTCCTGGCGGAGGATGGCCCGGAGCCCGGCGGCGAAGGTGACCCCGGCCTGCTCGTTGATCGGGATCTGGTTGATGGTCGGGAACACGTACTCGACCGGGTCCTCGACGGTCATCACGTTGATCTCGTCGTTGTTGATGGCCGCGAGGGTCGCGTAGAGCGTCGTGGTCTTGCCCGAGCCGGTCGGCCCGGCGCACACGACCATGCCCCACGGCGAGCGGATCACCTCGGCGAACTCGGCGCCGGTGTCGGTCGGCATGCCCAGCTCGGACAGGTCGTAGAGGGCCCGCTGCTTCTCGAGCACCCGCATGACGGTCTTCTCGCCGAAGACGGTCGAGGTGGTGCTGACCCGCACGTCGAGCTCGTTGCCGTCGACGGTGAACTCGAACTGGCCGTCCTGCGGCCGGCGGCGCTCGACGATGTTCATGCCGGCGAGGATCTTGATGCGGCTGACCAGGGCCTGCGACATCGACGGCGGCAGGCTCAGCACCTCGTGGAGGGCGCCGTCGATGCGGTTGCGGATGCGCACCTGGGTGCCCATGGGCTCGATGTGGACGTCGGACGCCCGATCGCGCACGGCCTGGGAGAGCAGCCGGCTGACCACCTGCACGATGGGGGCGTTCTCGTCGACGTCACCGCCCGCCGTGGCGGGTCCGGCGTGGGTCTGGGTGGCCAGCCGGGCCTCGAAGGCCTGGACGTACTGGTCCAGGTCGCCGACGGCCCGGTAGGCGCGGTCGAGCAGCCGCCGGAGGTCGTCGGGGGCGGCGACGGCGACCTGCACCGGCCGCTCGATGTCCTCGGTGAGCCGGTCGATGGCCTCGTCGTCGGTCGGGTCGATGATGGCGACCACGAGGGCGCCGTCCTGATCGCCGACGGGCAGCGCCCCCACCTCGCGGGCGACGGCCTCGTCGAGGGCGGCGACCGCCTCGGGCGCCGGCGACTGGTGGCGGAGGTCGACGAAGGGCAGCCCGGCCTGGGCGGCGAGGGCCTTGGCCAGCTCGCGCTCGTTGAGCATGCCGACCCCGAGGAGCATCTCGCCGATGCGCCGACCCGGGTGCTCCTCCTGCTCGACCGCGGCCTGCTCGACCTGCTCCTCGGTGCAGAGGCCCCGATCGGCCAGGATCTCGCCGAGGCGGCGGGCATCGGCCTCGACGTCGGTGTCCCCGAGGATCGGCGGCAGCGCGACCTGCGCCTCGCCGTCGCCGTCGACGCCGGCAGCCACGGCGGCCGGATCGACCACCGGCGGGACCTCCGGCGCCAGGGTGCCGGTGAGCACCAGGCCGGCGGTCGACTGCGTTCCCTTGCGCCGCAGCATCAGACGGCGGCCGCCCGGCTGACCGGTCGGACGGCGGCGCTGTGACGTGCTGGCAGCTCTCCGTTCGGAGAACGGTCCATCGCTTTCCCCCCACTTCGCGAAGGGCCGATGCTAACGGCCACCGGTACGACGCTCCATGCGGGGCGCGGACCGGGCAGGTCCGGCGCGGACCTGGCAAGCTCGCAGGGCCCCACCTTCGTCCCGGGAGGACGCCATGTCGGTGACCGAACGCACCAAGGATCCCAGCGACACCAGCGACGAGCTGCAGGCGTGGCTCGACAGCAACTGGGACCCGGACCTCACCGTCGGCGAGTGGTGGGAGAAGCTCGGCCTGGCCGGCTGGTCGGCGCCGGCGCTGCCCGAGAACGCCTACGGGCGCGACCTGTCCCGCAACGACGCCGTCGCCGCCGCCCGCCAGATCGCCAAGCACGGCGCCCTCGGCGCCCCCGGCGGGCTCGGGCTGCTGCTCGCCGCCCCGACCATCGCCACCCACGGCACCCAGGAGCAGATCGACCTCTACGTCCGCGACATCGTCACGGGCCAGAAGGCGTGGTGCCAGCTGTTCAGCGAGCCCGGGGCGGGCTCGGACCTGGCCGGCCTGCAGACCAAGGCCATCGCCGACGGCGACGAGTGGGTCATCAACGGCCAGAAGGTCTGGACCTCCGGCGGCCAGTACGCCGACCTCGGCATGCTCATCGCCCGCACCAACCCCGAGGCGCCGAAGCACCAGGGCATCAGCTACTTCGCCTTCGACATGCACCAGCCCGGCGTCGACATCCGGCCGCTGCGCGAGCTGACCGGTCGGGCCCTCTTCAACGAGGTGTTCATGACCGACGCCACCGTGGCCGACCGCGCCCGCATCGGCGACCTGAACAACGGGTGGGCGGTGGCCAACTCGACCCTGATGTTCGAGCGGGCCGGCCTGGGCGCGGGCGGCGGCGGCGCCGGCACCGCCGCCCTCCCCGGCACGGTGGCCGGCCACCTCGAGCGCCGGGCCGGCGACTTCGTCGGCACCAGCCGCCGGGGCGAGGGCTCCGAGGACGACCCGGGCACCATCCTCTCGGTCACCAGCGCGGCGTCGCTGGCCGAGCTGGCCCGGTCGCTCGGTCGGGGCGACGACCCGGTGCTGCGCCAGGACCTCATGCGCCTCCACACCCTGGGCGAGATCGGCCGCTTCAACGGGCTGCGGGCCAAGGCGGCCCGGGCCGCCGGTCAGGACATCAAGGCCATCCCCAACATCGCCAAGCTCTCGATGAGCGAGATCATGCGGCTGGCCCGCGACGTCGGCCTGCGCATCCTCGGGCCGGCCGGCACCCTGCACGCCTACGACGCGGAGCACCGCCAGGCGCTCGACGAGGCCACCGGCAACCCGTACCTCGGGCTGGTCACCGGCATGGCGCTCTTCGCCCAGGCGCCCCCGATCTACGGCGGCACCGACCAGATCCAGCGCAACATCCTGGGCGAGCGGGTCCTCGGCCTACCCAAGGAGCCGAACCAGGACAAGACCACCCCGTTCTCCGAGCTGCCCAGGAACGGCTGAGCCGACTCGACCGACTCGTCCAGCGCAGGCGGAAGGAGACCACCGTGGTGATGGCCGACCGGTCCGACGTGGCGCGCGCCTCGTGGCCCGTCGCCACCGTCGACACGCTCGGCCTGGCCGAGGCCCTGGTCAACGCCCTGGTCCGCGTGCCGTTCCGCCAGCCCTGGCGGGGCGCCTCGAGCCCCCCGGCCAACGTGGCCGCCGCCGTCACCCGCGAGGTCGTGCGCACCCTGATGGGCAACGCCATGTCGCTGCCCATCGACGAGTTCCGGGCCGTCGAGAAGGTGCTCGACGACGTGTGCAGGGTCGTGATGCCCCCCGTCGTGGCCCGCCACGGGGTGCGCAGCGAGCGGCGCGAGCTCGGCGGGGTGCCGGGGCTCTGGTACTCGCCGCCGGGTGCCCCGACCGACGGTCCCGACGGGGGGCGGGGCGTGATCGTGTACCTGCACGGCGGCGGCTACATCGGCACGTCGCCCACCATGTACGCCTACGCGACCGCCGCCCTCTCCCAGTCGACGGGGTGCTCGGTGTTCGTGGCCGACTACCGGCTGGCCCCCGAGTTCCCCTTCCCCGCCGGCGTCGAGGACGCCACCGCGGTGATCTCGGCGCTGGTCGAGGACGGCACCGATCCCGACCGACTGCTGGTCGCCGGCGACTCCGGCGGCGGCGGGCTGGCCAACTCGCTGCTCCTCTCGTCCCTCTTCACCGACCTCGGCATCCGGCCGGTCGGCCTGCTGCTCTTCTCGCCCGAGGTCGACCTGCGCCTCGACGAACCGTCGGTGAACGACAACGCCCACCGCGACCTGCTGCCCTGGAACATCCCCACCTCCGCCTACCTCCACGGCGACGACAGCGCCCTGTCGGTGGTCGACAGCGACCAGGCCGACCTGTCGGACTTCCCGCCGGTGTTCGTGGCCTGGGGCGGCGACGAGATGTTCCGCGACGCCATCCGGCGCTTCGTCACCCGCCTCGACGACCAGGGCGTCGACCACGTCGCCATCGAGGAGCCGGGCATGTTCCACGTGTTCCCGATCCTGATGCCGTGGGCCGAGGCCAGCCGGCGGGTGCACGCCGCCGCCGCCCGCTTCGTCGACGACCTGCTCGAACCGGGTCCGGAACCCGCGGCGTGACCGCCTCCGGTCAGCCGGCAGGGGCGTGCTCGGCCAGGTAGGCCATGCGGCGGCGGATCCCGGGGGCCAGCTCGCCCTCGGCCCGGGCCTTCTGCAGGGCGCGGCCCCACCAGTCGAGGTCGTCGAGCAGGACCTGGAGCACCGCCTCGTGCTCGACCGACACCGGATCGCCGGCCTCGTCGAAGGCGTCGGCGACCCGACCGATGAGGGCGGTGTTGCGCAACGGGGCCATGTCGGCCTCGATGGCGATGTGGGCCAGGTGCTCGACGGCCCGGGCCGCACCGACCGCGCTGTTGCTGTAGCCGACGAAGGCGACCGGCTTGTTGCGGAAGCCGAAGCTGACGAACACGTTGTCCATGGCGTTCTTCAGCACGCCGGGGACGCTGTGGTTGTACTCCGGGGTGACGATCACGTAGGCGTCGCCGGTGGCGATGGTGGCGTTCCACCGCTTGACCACCGGGTCGGAGTAGGTGGGGTCGCGCAGGTCGCCGATCGTCTCCCGGGTCTCGGCGAACATCGGCAGCGGCCAGTCCCGCAGGTCGAGCACCTCGACGTCGAACCCGCCGTGGGACCGGGCCCGGTCGACCACCCACGGCACCACCAGGTCGGCCTGACGGCCGGCACGCGTGCTGCCCACGATCACCTGGAGCTTCAACACCACGGCCTCCCTAGCATCGGCGGATGGATCGCTCGCCCCGAGCGCAGCTGCTGATCCTCGACGTCGACGGCGTGCTGTACGACTACGACCGCAGCGAACGGGTGCGGGTGCTGGCCAGTCTGCTGGGGCGGACGCCCGATGCGGTCGACGACGCCGTCTTCGCCAGCGGCATCGAGGACCGGGCCGACGCGGGCGAGCTGACCACCGAGGAGTACCTGGCGGCGGTCGGCGACCGGCTCGGCTGCCGGCTCGACCGCGAGACGTGGGTGCAGGCCCGCATCGCCGCCACCCGCCCGATGGCAGGCGAGCTGGCGCTGATGCACGAGGCGGCGTCGCGCGCCCGGGTCGCCACCCTGTCCAACAACAGCGTGCTGCTGAAGGAGGAGATGCCCCGGATCATGCCGGAGCTGTCCGGAGCGACCGACGTGGACGTCCACGTGGCCGGCGAGATCGGCGTGCTGAAGCCCGCCGCCGGCGCCTACCTCGCCCTCACCGAGCGGTACGCCGTCGAGCCGGGGCAGGCGGCCTTCGTCGACGACGCCGAGCGCCACGTCCGCGGCGCCGAGCGGGCCGGCCTGCTCGCCCTCCGCTACACCGGCCTGGACGGGCTGCGGTCGTGGCTGGTCGACCTCGGCGTGGTCGAGCCCGCCTGAGCGCCGGCCCGACCGCGGGCCGAGCTGGGCCTCGTCAGAAGCGGGTCGGGGTGGGGGTGCGGAACGGCCAGGCCAGCTGGCGCAGGTAGCCGTCGGGCTGGGGCTCGCCGACGCCGTAGCGCTCCGGCCAGGTCTCCGGCAGGTAGCGGGTGCCGAACAGCCGGTCGAGGATCGGCAGGCCCAGGTTCTTCCCCACGCGTCCGGGTGATCGGCGTGGTGCCAGTGGTGGTAGTGCGGCGTCTGGATGACCTGGGCCAGCGGCCCGAACCGGGCTCGCACGTTGGCGTGGTTGAAGATGGCCAGGAAGGTCTCGACGGTGAGGAAGGCGCCGAAGGTCGCCTTGGAGAACCCGAGGGCGTAGAGCGGCACGATCACCGCGGTGCGCATCAGCACCTGGTCGACGGGGTGCAGGTGGTCGGCGGCCAGCCAGTCCATCTCCCGGATGGCGTGGTGCACCTTGTGGAAGCGCCACAGCCACGGGACGGTGTGGGCGGCACGGTGCACCCAGTAGGCGATCAGCTCGGTGAGCAGGAACGCCTCGGCGAACTGCAGCCAGCCCGGCTGGCCGGTGACCGCCGAGCGGACCCCCTCGGGCACCGCGGCGCGGGCCAGCAGCCCGACGGCGACGATGCCGACCACGACCCCGATCAGGGTGAGCGCCTGGTTCACGACCAGGTGGACGAGGTCGGTGCGCCAGCCCCGCCGGAGGACCTTCTGGGGGTGCAGGGCCAGGAGCCGCTCGACGGGCACGAAGATGGCGGCGCCGACCACCACCCCGAACAGGATCCGGCTGTTCACCGCCAACCCCAGGAGCAGGAGGGCGAGCGTGCCGAGGGTGATCAGGACGCCGGTGGCCGAGGGGGTCTCGGGCGCCGCCGCCGGCGGGAGCGGAGGTGGTGGCGGGGGCGGGGGCAGGGGCGGCGGGGGCGGCGGTGGGGCCACGAGTGGCGTCACCGGTGCGAGAGCCATGACGGGACGGTACGGCCCAGGTGTTGTCGATCTGTGAAGGCCGACCCGGCTCGGCGGTCGGGCGGCCCGGTCGGCGTGGGTACCGTCCGGTCGATGCTGCTGGCCGACCTGGTGGCCACCGCCGACGCGGTGGCGGCGACCTCGAAGCGCACCGAGAAGGTGGCGGCCATGGTCGAGCTGTTCGGGCCGGCCGGGCCCCGCGACCTGGCGCTGGCCGTCGGCCTGCTGGCCGGAGAGCCCCGGCAGGGTCGGATCGGGGTCGGCTGGGCGACCATCTCGGCCATCGACGTCGCCCCGGCGGAGGAACCGGGCCTGACCGTCGTCGACCTCGACGCCGCCCTCGACCGGCTGGCCACCACCTCCGGACCGGGCTCGGCCGCCGCCAGGACCGCCGAGCTGGAGTCGCTGCTCGGGGCGACCACCCCGGCCGAGGGGGCCTTCGTCCGGCGCCTCCTCACCGGCGAGCTCCGGCAGGGGGCGCTGGCCGCGCTGGTGGCCGACGCCCTCGCCAAGGCCACCGGCATCCCCCAGGCGGTCGTCCGTCGGGCCACCATGCTGTCGGGGGACCTGGCGGCGGTGGCGGACGCCGCCCGCCGCGGTGGTCGCGGCGCGCTCGAGGCCATCGGCCTGACCCTGTTCCGCCCGGTGCAGCCGATGCTGGCGGCCACCTCCGCCGACGTGGCCGCCGCCATCGAGGAGGTGGGCACGGCCTCGGTCGAGTGGAAGCTCGACGGCATCCGGGTGCAGGTCCACCGCTCCGGCGACGACGTGGCCGTCTACACCCGCAACCTCAACGACATCACCGATCGCCTGCCGGGGGTCGCCGAGCTCGTCCGGTCGTTCGACGCCACCGCCCTGGTGCTCGACGGCGAGGCCATCGGGCTGGGTGCCGACGAGCGGCCCGACCTGTTCCAGGACACGATGTCGCGGGCCGGCCGGCAGGACGGCGAGGCCGGCACCCTGCTCGTCCCCCGCTTCTTCGACTGCCTGCACCTCGACGGCGCCGACCTGCTCGACCGGCCGCTGACCGAGCGGCGGGCCGCCCTCGACGCCGTGGCCGGGCCGACGGTGGTCCCCTCGACCATCACCGCCGATCCCGACGAGGCGGCGGCCGTCCTCGACGACGCCCTGGCCGCCGGCCACGAGGGCGTGGTGGTCAAGGCGGCCGACTCGCCCTACCAGGCCGGCCGGCGGGGCAAGAACTGGCGGAAGGTCAAGCCGGTGCGCACCCTCGACCTGGTGGTCCTGGCCGCCGAGTGGGGCCACGGCCGCCGGCGGGGGTGGCTGTCCAACCTGCACCTCGGTGCCCGCGACCCCGCCCCCGGAGACCGGGGGACAGGCGGTGGCGGGCCCGGTGAGGGGTTCGTGATGGTCGGCAAGACGTTCAAGGGGCTCACCGACGCGCTGCTGACCTGGCAGACCGCCGAGCTGCAGGCCCGGGCGGTGGCCGACCACGGCCACGTGGTCGAGGTCCGGCCCGAGCTGGTGGTCGAGGTCGCCCTGGACGGCGTCCAGCGCTCGACCCGCTACCCCGGCGGCGTCGCCCTGCGCTTCGCCCGCGTCCGCCGGTACCGGCCGGACAAGTCACCCGCCGACGCCGACCTGATCGACACCGTCCGCGCCCTGCTCCGAGCCTGAGCCGACCGGCCGACTCAGAACGCCGACGGCCCTCCTCGACCGAACGTGTCGCAGTTGGTGCGGCCTGACGCCGACAACTGCGACGAGTTCGGGTTCGGTGGGCGGCGGGCGGGGCACCGGTACGGTCGAACGGGTCCGCCACCCCGACGGAGGAGCCCCCATGCCGGACATGACCGTCGCCCAGCCGGCCAGGGTCGTCGCCCTGGCCGACGTACCCGCCGACGGGCGCGGCCACCGACCGGGCACCGGCACGACGTCTGCGAGGATCGTCCGATGAGGTACGTGCGGTTCCTGCTCCGACCGCTGCTGGCCTGGGTGTTCATCCACAGTGGCATCGACGTGCTCCGCAAGCCGGAGCCACGGGCCGAGAAGGCCCAGGACACCGTCGAGGCGCTGTCGGAGGCCATCCCGGCGGTGCCCGCCGACCCCGTCACCGCGGTCCGGGCCAACGCCGTCGTGCAGGTCGGAGCCGGGGTGCTGCTCGCCACCGGCCGCTTCCCGAGGCTGTCGTCGCTCGCGCTGGCCGGGTCGCTGGTGCCCACCACCCTGGCCGGCCACGCCTTCTGGGACGAGGAGGATCCGCAGCGTCGGGCCATGCAGCGCACCCACTTCGACAAGAACCTGGCCCTGCTCGGCGGCCTGCTGCTCGTCGCCACCCAGCCCCGGGTCTGAGAGACCCGACTCGGCGACGCCTCGGGGTCGCCGCCGGACGGCCTGTTCGCGCCTCAACCGTGCTCGGTGAAGCCGATCTCGGCGTGGGAGCCGTCGCACAGCGGCTTCTTCGCCGACGCGCCGCACCGGCAGAGGGTGATCCGGTTGCGGGTCTCGAACGGCCTGCCGTCGCTCCGCTCGACGGGCACCCCGCCGGTGACGAGCAGCGGACCGTCGTCGACCACGCCCACCCCTGGGCGCAGGTCGATCTCGACGTCGACGCCGTCGGCCTCGAGCCGGTAGGTCAGGGCGCCGGACGGGCAGCGCTCGATCATGGCGATCAGGTGGCTGCGCTGGACGCTCTCGGCGGGGGCGTCGGCCTTCATCATCTTCCAGACGTTGGTGACCTCGTTGCCGCAGAACCCGGCGTGCTCGCAGATCGAGCGGTCGTCGCGCATGACCACGCCGGTGCCCTCGTAGGTCCGGGCCCGCTCGTCGTAGGACGACTCGGGGGCGGTCTCGGTGCCGTCGAACCCCTCGGACCGGTGGCTCCCGTCGCAGAACGGCTTGCCCGACGACTGCCCGCACCGGCAGAGGGCGTACTCGTCGTCGGCGTCGAGGGTGGTGGTGGTCTGCCAGGTGATCGGTTCGCCCTGCTCGGACTCCACGATCCGCCGCCGTCGCAACGGCAACCCCGTCACCAGGTACGGGCCGTCCTCCGCCACGGTGATCGACGGGGTCTGGTCGAGGTCGTCGGGCATCGCTCGCTCCTGGGTCGCGGCCGGGGGACCTAGGTTGCTACAGCCCCGCCGGGCCGCCGCCAACGCACCCGGCCCCGACGCGCCGGATCCGCCCCGACCGACCACCGAGCCACCGTGAACCCGACCCCGTCCGACGACGCCCCCGCCTGGTTCCGCCGCGCGCTGGCGGTTCCCTGCACCGACGAACGGGTCGAGGTCGACGGCTGCGACATCCACTACCTGGCGTGGGGCGAGCCCGGCCGGCGCGGCCTGGTCTTCGTCCACGGTGGCGGCGCCCACGCCCACTGGTGGACCCACGTGGCGGCCACCTTCGCCGCCCGCTACCGGGTGCTCGCCGTCGACCTGTCCGGCCACGGCGACAGCGACCACCGCGAGCACTACGCCCTCGAGTCGTGGACCGACGAGGTGGTGGCGGTGGCCGGGGCCGGCGGCATCGCCGGCCGGCCGGTGGTGGTCGGCCACAGCATGGGCGGCTTCGTCACGATCGGCACCGCCGCCCGCCACCCCGACGCCCTCGCCGGGGCGGTGGTGTGCGACTCGCCGGTCACCGAACCGGACCCCGAGGTCGGGGCGTACCGGGTGCAGAAGGCCTTCGGCGGCCCGGGCCGCACCTACGCCGACCTGGACGAGGCGCTGGCCCGGTTCCGCACCGTGCCGTCCCAGGAGCGCTACCTGCCGTACGTGATCGACCACGTGGCCCGGCAGTCGCTGCAGGCGGTCGACGGCGGCTGGCGATGGAAGTTCGACCGCCACGTGTTCACCCAGTTCCGCGAGGGCATGCGGGGCATCGCCCTGCCCTACCTGCCCCAGGTCACCTGCCGGTTCGCCCTGCTCCGCTCCGAGAACGGCCTGGTGACCGAGGACATCGGGCGGGCCATGTACGAGCGACTCGGACGGGTGGCGCCGGTGGTCGAGATCCCCGAGGCCGGCCACCACGCCATGCTCGACGAGCCGCTGCTGCTGCTCACCGCGCTGCGCACCCTGCTGGCCGACTGGGACCACTCCGAGCCGCTGCACCGCTGAGCGGCGCGGCCCGCGCCTCTCCCGATCCGGCTCGCCCCTGGGCCCGACCTTCGCGGCAAGCTGGCGGCCATGCGACGCGCTCGACCCCCGGCGGCCCGACCATGAGGGTCCTGATCGCCAACCGGGGCGAGGTCGCCCTGCGGGTCGTGCGGGCCTGCGCCGACCTCGGCTTCGAGAGCGTGGTGGCCCACTCGCTCGACGACGGCGACTCGCTGGCCGTCCGCCACGCCGACGGCGCCGTGGCCATGGACCTGGCCGGCCCTCGCGCCTACCTCGACGCGGACGCCCTGGTGGCGGCCGCCGAGGCGCACGGGTGCGACGCCGTGCACCCCGGCTACGGCTTCCTGAGCGAGGACGCCGGGTTCGCCCGCCGCTGCGCCGACGCCGGCCTCACCTTCGTCGGTCCGCCCCCCGAGGTGCTCGAGCAGCTCGGCGACAAGCTCCGGGCCCGGGCGCTGGCCGGCTCGGTCGGCCTGCCCGTCGCCGAGGGCACCGGCGCGCTGACCTCGCCCGAGGAGGCCGTCGCCTTCCTCGACTCGCTCGACGGCGGATCCATGATCCTGAAGGCCGTGGCCGGCGGCGGCGGGCGCGGCCTGCGGGTCGTCGACCGACCCGAGCACGTGGCCGCCGCCTTCGACCGGTGCCGCGCCGAGGCGGCGGCCGCCTTCGGCGACAGCGCCGTCTACGCCGAGCGCCACCTGCCCGCCGTGCGCCACGTCGAGATCCAGATCGTCGGCGACGGTCGGACGGTGGTGCAGCTCGGCGACCGCGACTGCTCGCTGCAACGGCGCCGGCAGAAGGTGGTCGAGCTGGCCCCCGCCCCGTTCCTGCACCCCGCGGTGCGCGAGCGGTTGCTGACCGGGGCGGTCGAGCTGGGCCGGGCCTGCGGCTACACGTCGCTCGGGACCGTCGAGCTGCTGGTCGACGCCGGGGCCGCCGGGGACGACCCCGGCGCCGGCTGCTGGTTCCTCGAGTGCAACCCCCGCCTCCAGGTCGAGCACACCGTCACCGAGCAGGTCACCGGCGTCGACCTGGTCCAGACCCAGCTCCGCATCGCCGCCGGCTCGTCGCTGGCCGACCTCGGCCTCGACGCCGCCGACATCGGTTCCGAGTCGGGTCCGCCGGTGTCCGGCTCGGCGGTGCAGCTGCGCGTCGGCGCCGAGACGGTGCAGGCCGACGGGTCGGTGCGGCCGGCCTCGGGCACCGTCGTCCGCTTCGGCGCGCCCTCGGGGCCGGGCGTCCGCGTCGACGCCGCCGCCCACGACGGCTACACCGCCAACCCGGCCTTCGACCCGCTCCTGGCCAAGGTGGTGGTGAGCGAGCCGGCGGGCGACCTGGCCGCCCTGCTGCGCCGGGCCCGCCGGGCGATCGCCGAGCTGGTCGTCGACGGGGTCGACACCAACGCCAGCCTGCTGCTGGCCCTGCTCGACCGGCCGGAGCTGGTCGGCTGGCAGGTCGACACCGGGTTCGTCGAGGCCCACCTGCCCGAGCTGCTGGCGGCCGCCGACGACGTGGCTCCCGACGCTCCGACCCCGGGCGACCGGCCCGCCCGTCCCGAGCGGGGCGAGGGCCCGGCCGCCGCCGGCCGGGCGCCGGTGTCGACACCCCCGGGCACCGAGCGGGTGTCGGCTCCGCTGCAGGCGCTGGTCGTCGGCATCGAGGTCGAGGCCGGCGACGAGGTGCTGGCCGGTCAGGAGGTCGCCGTGCTGGAGGCCATGAAGATGCACCACTCGGTGGTCGCGCCGGTGGCCGGCACCGTCGAGCAGGTCGTGATCTCCGTCGGGATCGTGCTCGAGGAGGGCGAGGCGGTCCTCTTCGTGCGGCCGAGCGAGGGCGATGCCCAGCTCACCGCGGCCGAGGAGCAGGTCGACCTCGACCACCTGCGGGCCGACCTGGCGGCGCTGCGGGAGCGCACCGCCCGCACCCTCGACGACGCCCGCCCGGCCGCGGTCGAGCGGCGGCGGAGGAAGCACCGCCGCACCGCCCGGGAGAACCTGGCCGACCTGTGCGACGAGGACTCGTTCCTCGAGTACGGCCAGCTGGCGGTGGCCGGTCAGCGCCGCACCCGGCCGCTCGACGAGCTCATCGACCGGACCCCGGCCGACGGCCTGATCGCCGGGTTCGCCAGCGTCAACGGCGACCGCTTCGCCCCGGCGGCGGCCCGCACCGCGGTGCTCGCCTACGACGACACCGTCCTGGCCGGCACCCAGGGCGCCTTCGGCCACAAGAAGACCGACCGGGTGCTCGAGCTGGCCCACCGGTGGCGGGTGCCGGTGGTGTTCTTCACCGAGGGCGGGGGCGGGCGCCCCGGTGACACCGACTTCTCCGAGGTCTCCTTCTCCGGCCTCGACATCGCCACCTTCGCCACCTTCGCCGCCACCAGCGGCGGAGCGCCCCGGATCGCGGTGAACGCCGGGAACTGCTTCGCCGGCAACGCCCTGCTGTTCGGCTGCGCCGACGTCACCATCGCCACCGAGGACAGCTCGATCGGGCTGGCCGGCCCGGTGATGATCGAGGGCGGCGGGCTCGGTCGGTACCGGCCCGAGGAGGTCGGGCCCATCGACGTGCAGGTGGCCAACGGGGTGGTCGACCTGGTGGCCACCGACGAGGCCCACGGGGTGGCGCTGGCCAAGCAGGCGCTGTCGTACTTCCAGGGTGACCTCGACGGGTGGGCGTGCGCCGATCAACGGACCCTGCGCCACGTGGTGCCCGAGGACCGCAAGCGGGTCTACGACATGCGCCGGGCGCTGGAGCTGCTGGTCGACACCGGGACGCTGCTCGAGCTGCGGGCCGGGTACGGCGTCGGCATGATCACCGCCCTGGCCCGCATCGAGGGCCACCCGTTCGGCGTGCTGGCCAACGACCCCCGCCACCTGGGGGGTGCCGTCGACGCCGAGGCGGCCGAGAAGGGCGCCCGGTTCCTGCAGCTCTGCGACGCCCACGACCTGCCGGTGCTGTCGATGTGCGACACGCCGGGCTTCATGGTCGGTCCGGCCAGCGAGCGCCAGGCGGCCGTCCGGCGGGCGTCGAGCCTGGCGGTGGTCGGTGCCAACCTGTCCGTGCCGCTGTTCATGGTGGTGCCCCGGAAGGGCTACGGCCTGGGCGCCATGGCCATGGGCGGCGGCAGCTTCTGGGAGCCGATGTTCACCGCCACCTGGCCCACCGGCGAGCTCGGTGCCATGGGCCTCGAAGGGGCGGTGCAGATCATCTTCAAGGGCGAGCTGGAGGCGGAGCCCGACCCGGCCCGCCGCCAGGAGCTGTTCGACCAGCGGGTCGCGCAGAGCTACGAGCGGGGCAAGGCGCTGTCGGTCGCCCGCTACCTGGAGATCGACGCGGTCATCGACCCCGCCGACACCCGCCGCTGGCTGCTGCGGGGCCTCGAGACCGCCCGCTCCGACCGCGCCGGCCGCCCCGACCGCCGCCCCTTCGTCGACACCTGGTAGCCCCGCCCACCCCCGCAGGGCGGGTCGTAGGGTGCGGCGGTGGCCACGCTCAGCATCGGGCTGCCGAACTTCGGCACGTGGTTCCGTGACCTGCGGGAGCTGGTGGACACCGCCGCCGCGCTCGAGGGCGTCGGCATCGACCGGGTCGTGGTGGTCGACCACGTGGTCATGGGCCCCGACCCGGAGCGCTACCCGTGGGGCACCTTCCCGACCGGCTCGGACGGCGACTGGTTCGAGCCGCTCACGACCCTGGCCGCCATCGCGCCCGTCACCGAGCGGCTCCGGCTGGCCACCGGCATCCTCGTGGCCCCGCTGCGACCGGCCGCCGTGCTGGCCAAGACGGTGGCGACCCTCGACTCGCTGTCGGGCGGGCGGGTCGACCTGGGGGTGGGGGTGGGCTGGCAGCGGACCGAGCTCGAGGCGGTCGGCCTCCGCTTCGAGCAGCGGGGCCGGATCCTCGACGACACCATCGGGGCCTGCCGGGCGCTGTGGGGCCCGTCACCGGCCCGCTTCTCCTCGCCATCGGTCACCTTCGAGCAGACCTGGTGCCACCCCAAGCCGACCCAGGAACGGCTGCCGGTGCTGTTCAGCGGCACCCTCGGCGCCCGCAACCTGCGCCGCGTCGTCGAGCTCGGCGACGGCTGGATCCCGATCATGGGAGCCACCACCGACGAGGTCGCCGACGACGTCGAGCGGCTGCGCGACGCCTGGGTCGAGGCCGGCCGGCGCGGGATGCCCCAGGTCCGCGTCCACCTCCCGCTGGTGCGCACCGAGCACCGGGGGGTGGCCTTCACCGCCACCGCGGCCCAGGTACCGAGGCTCGAGGCGGCCGGCGCCACCGACCTGCACGTGTCGGCCCAGTCGCTGGCCCGCCCCGGTGACGCCGCCGGCCTGGTCGAGCGGGCCGGCGCCCTGGTCGAGGCGGTCCGCTCGGCCGACGTGGTGGGCACGCCGTGATCCGCGTCGGGCCCCGCGCCGGCGAGGCCGAGCACCAGGTGGCCGTGGCCGAGCTCCACGCCCGCTACGCCGATGCCGTGTCCACCCGCTCCTGGGACGCCTTCGACGACCTGTTCGTACCCGGCGCCGACGTGCACCTCGACCTGGTGACCTCGCCGCCGCGGACCGTCACCGGGTCCGACGACATCGCCGCCTTCATCGCCGACTCCATCGCGCGCTTCGACCACTTCACCTTCGTGGTGCTGAACGCCGTCGCCGACCTGACCCCGGCGACCGAGGACGGTCCGCCGACCGGCACGGGCCGGCTCCTCATGTGCGAGATCCGCCACGAGACCGCCACCGACACCTGGACCGAGGCCCACGGCCTCTACCGCGACCGCCTGGAGCTGCACGACGGCACGTGGCGCTACGCCGAGCGGCGCTACCGGTCGCTCGCCCGCCGGGGACCCGGCGGCCGGGTGCTCGGGCTCCCATCCGACCTCCGCACCTGAGCGCGCCCGACCGGCCCGCCACCAACGACCCGAGCCCGCCACCGAGAGGCACCCCGACATGGAGCACCAGGACAGCGACCTCGAGGCCGAGGCCCGGGCGGCCTACCGGGCCTACGTCGGGACCCGCGGCCGGGTGGAGGCCGGCGAGGTGCCGTGGTCGGCGCTGATGGACCACTTCACCGACGACGCCGTGCTCATCGACCCCGCCTGGGGCCGGGTCGAGGGCCGGGCGGCCCTGCTGCGGTTCTTCGACGAGAGCATGGCGGGCCTCGACGACTGGTCGTTCCCCGAGGGCTGGACGCTGGTCGAGGGGAACCGGGTCGTCAGCTTCTGGTGGAACCGGCTGCCGGGCGAGCGGAGCGACGGCAGCCCGTACCAGGCGCCGGGGGTGTCGATCCTGCGCTACGCCGGCGACGGCCGCTTCGACCACGAGCTCGACCTGCTGAACCTGGCCGAGCTGGGCGAGCTGATCGGCGAGAGCGGATGGTCGGCGCCGCCGACCATGAACCTGCCGCCCCGGGCGCCCGACCGGAGCCCCCGGCCGCCGACCGGCGGCGTCGACGGTCGGGAGGGCTGAGCGGTGGCATCCGGCTCGGTGCCGGGGTCATCGCCGGCCCGTCCGCTGCGGGTCGTGCAGTGGGCCACCGGCGGCGTCGGCCGGGCCGCCATCGAGGGCGTGCTGGCCCACCCCGAGCTGGAGCTGGCCGGGTGCTGGGTCCACTCCGCCGACAAGGACGGGCGCGACGTCGGCGAGCTGCTCGGCCGGGACCCGATCGGCGTCGTCGCCACCGCCGACGAGGCGGCCGCCCTGGCCGTCGACGCCGACTGCGCGATCTACGCCCCGCTCCTGGCCGACCCCGACCAGGTCGCCCGCATCCTCGCCTCGGGCACCAGCGTGGTCACCCCCCTCGGGTGGTTCGAGCCGCCCGATGACGAGCGCGAGCAGTTCGACCGCCTGGCCCGCCGGCACGGCGTGGTGCTCCACGGCACCGGCATCCACCCCGGCGGCATCACCGAGCGCTTCCCGCTGGTGATCTCGGCGCTGTCGGGGTCGATCACCCACGTGCGGGCCGAGGAGTTCTCCGACATCCGCACCTACGGCGCCCCCGACGTCATCCGCGACTGGATGCTGTTCGGAGCGACGCTCGACGAGGCCCGCCAGAGCATCATGCCGGCGGCCCTCGGCGCCGGGTTCGGGCAGTCGGTCCACATGGTCGCCGACGAGCTGGGCTTCGACCTCGACCCGGAGCTTCGCACCACCCACGAGATGGCGGTGGCGACCGCCCCGATCGACTCGCCGATCGGCCCCATCGAGCCCGGCCTGGTCGCCGCCCAGCGGTTCCGGTGGGTGGCCACCGTCGACGACGAGCCGGTGGTGACCGCCGCGGTCAACTGGTTCATGGGCGACCGCGACCTCGACCCCGGCTGGACGTTCGGACCGGAGGGCGAGCGGTTCGAGGTCGAGGTCACCGGCGACCCGGGCACCTTCGTCACCTTCCACGGCCTGCACCCCGAGAGCATCGAGGCGGGCCTGGCCCGCAACCCCGGCATCGTCGCCACCGCCGAGCACTGCGTGAACGCCGTCCCGTACGTGTGCGCGGCCGAGCCGGGCCTGCGCACCTACCGCGACCTGCCGCCGGTCGCGGGGCGCGCCGCCCCCCGGCTGCACCGAGCCCGGCGGCGCTGACGCCAGCCCGCGGCGGCGACACCCCGCGCCCCGCGGCCGTATGGTCAGAGGGATGAGCGACGCACCAGCCACCTCCGGCTCCGACGCAGCGACCGCCGGCACCGACGACGCGCCGGTCGACCACCTCCGCCAGGCCTGGGACGAGCTGACCGCCCCCGGTGCCGGGTTCGCCATGTCGGAGATCACCGTGCGGGGCATCCCGATGCGGGTGTTCGACTCGGCCCCGCCGACCATGCGGACCGTGTGGGAGCTGGCCAGCCTCCACGGCGACAAGGACTACCTCGTCTACGAGGACGAGCGGTACACCTACGCCGAGGTGGCCGCCCAGGTGCGGGCGCTGGCCCACCTGCTGCACGAGACCCACGGCGTCGGGCGGGGCGACCGGGTGGCACTCGCCATGCGCAACTTCCCCGAGTGGGTCGTCGGCTACTGGGCCATCGTGTCGATCGGCGCCGCCGTGGTCGGCATGAACGCCTGGTGGACCAGCTCGGAGATGGAGTACGGCCTGAGCGACTCGCGCCCGAAGGTGCTGATCGCCGACGACGAGCGGCTCGAGCGGGTGCTGCCGGTGCTCGACGGGCTGCGCAAGGAGGCGCCGATGCACATCATCGCCCTCCGCACCGACCGCGAGCTGCCCGACGACGCCAGCCGCTGGAGCGACGTGGTCGACCCCGCCGCCGCCCCCGAGGCCCTGCCCGAGGTCGACATCGACCCGGACGACGACGCCACCATCTTCTACACGTCGGGCACGACCGGCTTCCCGAAGGGCGCGCAGCTCACCCACCGGGGCTCGGTCCACAACATGCTCCACGTCGTGTTCTGGAACCTGGTGGCCACCACCGCCGAGGCCAAGGCCGACGCCGAGGCCGGCGTCGAGCGCGAGCAGGCCGAGGACCCGCTCACCTCCCCCGACCAGCTGGTGTTCATGGCGCCCACGCCGCTCTTCCACGTCACCGCCTGCAACTGCCTGCTGCACCCCGCCACCCTCGCCGGCGGTCGCATGGTGCTGACCCGCAAGTGGGACCCGGCCCGGGCCCTCGAGCTGATCGAGCGCGAGGGCGTCACCAACTTCTCGGGGGTGCCGACCATGGCCCGGGAGCTGCTGGCCCATCCCGACTGGGAGGCCCGCGACACCTCGACCGTCAAGGGCCTGGCCGGCGGCGGCGCCCCGGTGCAGCCCGACCTGGTCGAGAAGATCGACAAGACCGTCGGCGGCGGCGCCACCACCGGCTACGGCCTGACCGAGACCTGCGGCATCGTGACCGCCAACTCGGCCCGCTACTACGTCGCCAAGCCGGCCTCGTGCGGTCCGGTCATGCCGACCCTCGACGCCAAGCTCGTCGACGAGCAGGGCGACGACCTGCCCGCCGGCCCCGACAGCGTCGGCCAGCTCTGCGTTCGGGGCGCGGTGGTGATCAAGGGCTACCTGAACCGACCGGAGGCCACCGCCGAAGCCATCCAGGACGGCTGGTTCAACACCGGCGACATCGCCCGCATCGACGAGGACGGCTTCGTCTTCATCGTCGACCGGGCCAAGGACATGGTGCTGCGGGGCGGCGAGAACGTGTACTGCTCCGAGGTCGAGGCCGCCATCTACACCCACGACGGCGTGGCCGAGGCGGCGGTGTTCGGGGTCCCCGACGAACGGCTCGGCGAGGTCGTGGCGGCTGCGGTCGTGCTTCGTGACGGCGTCGACCTCGACGAGGAGGGGCTGCGGGCGCACCTCCACGACCAGCTGGCCAAGTTCAAGGTCCCGTCGACCATCTGGTTCCGCGAGGAACCGCTGCCGCGCAACGCCAACGGCAAGTTCCTGAAGAAGGACCTCCGCTCCGAGCTGATCGGCGAGTGACCGTGCAGATCACGCTGCTGGGGACCGGGACGCCGCTGCCCGCACCCGACCGGGCCGGCCCGTCGTCGCTGGTGCGCACCGACGGGGCGACCATCCTCGTCGACGCCGGGCGGGGGGTGCTCATGCGGCTGGCGGCGGCGGGGGTCATGCCCCTGCAGCTCTCGGCGGTGCTGCTGACCCACCTGCACAGCGACCACATCTGCGCCCTGAACGACGTGGTCACCAGCCACTGGGTGATGAACCCGGGTCCGACGCCGCTGCCGGTCTACGGGCCGCCCGGCACCGCCGAGATCGTCGAGGGGCTGCTGGCCATGCTCGGCCCCGACATCCGCTACCGGCTGGCCCACCACGACGACCTCCTCGAACCGCCCGACGTCCAGGTCACCGAGGTCGGCCCCGGCGACGCCTTCACCGTCGGCGACGCCTCGGTGACCGTCGGCCGCACCGACCATCGCCCCGTCGAGCCGTCGGTCGCCTTCCGCATCGAGCAGGGTGGCCGGACCGTCGTCATGGGCGGCGACGGCATCCCCTGCGACGAGCTGACCGAGCTGTGCCGGGGTGCCGACGCCTACGTCCAGACGGTGCTGCGCGAGGACCTGGTCAAGCTGGTGCCGAGCCAGCGGTTCCTCGACATCCTCGAGTACCACTCGACCGTGCAGGACGCCGCCCGCACCGCCGCGAGCGCCGGCGTCGGCCGCCTCGTCCTCACCCACTACATCCCGGGCATGGCCGAGGGCCAGCACGACGAGTGGCGGTCCATGGCCGCCGAGCACTTCGACGGCCCCGTCGACCTCGGCGACGACGGCTTCACCGTCGAGGTCTGACCCGCCGGCCCCACCGCGCCAGCAGCGGCCGGGTCCGGCCGTCGGCCGGGGATCGGCCGTCGCGTCACCACGCAGTGCCGCATCTCGGCACCAGGTGGCGAATCGATGGCGGGGCTCGCTGGTCCGCCCGGACCCGTCAGGCGACCCGCAGCCAGGTCACCTTGGCGCCGCTCGTGTACGACTCGGTGGTGATGGCGTTGTTGTTGAGCACCGTCACGGTGAAGCTCTCGCCCGGCGGCCGGGCGATCGGCGTGCACCCGAGCGGCCCGCAGGCCTGGGTCGGGTAGTAGTCGTACGGCTGGTTCAGCCGGAAGCGGCCGATCGAGTCGTTCGCCTCCCACGTCCCCACGTTGCGGGTGAAGACGCCAGGCCCGGAGAGCGAGGCGGTGTAGACGCCGCTGCGGTCGACCACCCACTCCTCGGTGTAGATGGCGCCGTTGACGTTGGTCTGGTGGCGCCAGATGCCGGGCATGGTGGCGGCCACCGGCGCCGGGGTGCAGGCCGCCGTCGACAGGGTCACCGCAGCTGCGACCGCGACCAGGGACATCAGCCCCAGCCGCTTCGGCAACCGGCGAACCCGACCGCGGCCGCTCCCGTCAGATGGTTCGGTCGTAGACACGATGCCCTCTCCCCTGAGCTCGATGACCGCGAAGTTCCCGTGCTGGTTCCGCCCGAACCAGTACGAATGCTCGCGCGGATCCTTGCCGCCGACAAGGGGTGGGGGGTGGGGAGCGGTCGCGGGCCGCCGCCGAGGCGCGGTCAGGGGCGGACGGCGAAGCCGCTGCGGGACGGCTCCGAACCGTCGCCGTCGAGCAGCTCGCGCGGGTCGCGCACGTCGTCGACGTAGCCGAGGGCGAAGGCGCCGAGCTGGTAGCCCATGAGCCGCTGCACCCGCTCGGGCAGCTGGCGCACCCGGTCGAGCGGCACCGAGAGGTACTGGTTCTCCTCCTGGCGGAGGAAGGCGGCGGCGTAGTCGACGTTGATGCCGATGCGGTCCTGGTCGCTGGTGTTCTCGCCCCCGCCGTGGACGGTGCCGCCGACGTAGAGCACGACCGACCCGCGGGGCATGGTCGCCACCTCGGCCTCGGCGGACCGGTCGGCGCCACCGGCGTCGCGGTGGCTGCCGGGTACGACCCGGGTCGCCCCGTTCTCCTCGGTGAAGTCGGTGAGGGCCCAGATGGTGGCCACCTCGAGGTCGACGTCGGCCGGGAAGGGGAAGAAGTCGAAGCACCAGTGGTCGCGGTGCATCGCCTGGGCGGCGGCCCCGGGGCTGAGGGTGATCGCCTGGGTCAGGTGGAGCTGGAAGTTGGACTTCGCCGGCCAGAGTGTCGAGTCGACGGCGTCGAGCACCAGCGGATGGGCGATGAGCTGGACGGCGGCGTCCGACCGGGCCAGCAGCGCGCCGGTGCGACGGGTCGCCGGCCCGCTGAAGTCGTCCTCGCCGTAGGGCGTGGCGTCGATCCACGGGGCGAGCTCGTCGCCCACGCGGTCGCACAGCTCGGGCGGGGCCAGCCGCTCGACGATGGCGCAGCCCTCGGCGATCAGGGCGGCCGAGATCTCCTCGGCGGTGGCGGCGGCGTCGAGACGCGGGATGGGCACGGCAGCCTCCTCGGGTCGGATGCCGACGGTACCGCGGGCTGCGAGGGGTCAGCCCTCGACGAGCTTGCGCACCTTCGGCTCGAGCTCGTCCGCCAGCGAGGCGGCCGTCTTCTCGTCGGGAGGGGCGACCTCGAGGGTCTGCTCGTCGATCCCGCCGAGCGCCGAGACGGTGACGCCGACACCACCGATCCGGTAGCCGAAGCCCACGAACTTCACGGTGAACGCCTTGTTGAGCTGGGCGATGGCGAGCTTGATGGTCACGTCGATGCGGATGCTCTGGTCGCCGCGCGACCCGTCGCGCTTCACCGAGAACCGGATCTTCTCGTCCTGGCCCTTGACCGTGATGTCGATCTCACCGCAGGCGTTGATCGCCTCGATGTCCTTGTCGAGCTCGCGGTCGCTGAGCTGCCTGGCCTTCGGGTTGAGCGAGACCTCGATGCTGCTGCTGTCGGCCGCGGTGTAGGAGCGGATCGCCTTGGAGCTGTCCGGCACCTGGTTGCTGCTCAGCGCCGCCAGCTCGGGGCACTGCTTCTCGGCGTCGGCCTCCAAGGAGTCGCTGCTCCCGGACGAGCTGGAGCTGTCCGAGGAGGAGGTGTCGACGGTGTAGTCGCTGCCGACCTGCGACGGAGCGGGCAGGAGCGCCTCCAGGTCGGACCGGGTGACCTTGCTGCTGCCGCTGCCGGTGTCCGACGATGCCGATCCGGTGTCCGACGACACCGACGAGGACGACCCCGAGGACGCCGCCGCCGAGCTGCTGTCCGAACCCGACGACGAGGTGGCCGTGCCGCTCGAGGAGCAGGCCGAGGCCAGCACGAGCAGGACGGCGGCGACGAGGGCACCGAGGCGGGCGACGGCGAGGTGGGGTCGGCAGGTCGTGGGTCGCACGGGCGAAGTCTGCACCAGTGGATCGTCGCCCGGGGGCGATGCGCGCGGACGTCGCCCCACGCTGGACGACCGTCCGGGTTCAGGCGCAGATGGCGGTGAGGCCGTCGATCCAGGCCCGGCGGACCTGGCGGTGGGTGCGGTGGTGGCTGTCGTGGAGCAGGTCCCACGCCTCGAAGGAGGTCAGCACGTCGATCAGCACGACGAGGTCCTCGCCGGCGGCCGGGCTGCGGTCGGCGACCTCCGGCGCGAAGTGGACGCCGATCTGGTCGACCAGCAGGGCGCGCATGCGCTCGAGGGGCTCCGCGAAGCGGGGGAGGTCGACGGCCCGGATGCGGGCCAGCCGGCCGATCGGCCCGATGGCCTCGTAGAGCTGCAGGCGGGCGTCGACGAAGCGGGCGATGCGCTCGGAACGGGGCCCCTGACCGGCGGCGGGGACCAGGAAGAGGGGGGCGAAGCGCTCGAAGTACCGGTCGATGGTCTGCTGCTGCAGGTCCTCGACGCTGTCGAAGTAGCGGAACACCGAGGAGGTCGAGACCCCCGCCCGCTCGGCGATGGCGTCGACCGTCGGCGGCACGCCGGTCTCGCGGATGATCTCGAACATGGCGTCGATCACCGCGGTCCGACCGCGCTCGCGCCGCAGGCGGCGGCCGTCGACGCGCCGCTCCTGCCCGACCGCCTCGTCAACCGCAGCCCCCGCGTCCATGGCGGTCACCCTACCCCGGGCACGAGATTGTGAAAGCTGATACTCTCACAATCTATTGACAGTCAGACTCTCATGAGTTTGACTGGACCAGCGCCAACCGAGGGGCGCTCGGCCGAACGCCCGCACCACGCACCGCCCGCACCGCGCAAGGGGAACCGATGGCCGCACCGCAGCAGTTCCAGGGTCGCATCGGCCGCACGCTGGCCGACTCCGAGCCGTGGTTCGCCGAGCCGCCCCACCCCGGCGAGGGCGCGCCGAACGTGGTGATCATCCTCCTCGACGACACCGGCTTCGCCCAGTTCGGCTGCTACGGCTCGAGCATCGAGACGCCCCACGTCGACGCGCTGGCGGCGGACGGGCTGCAGTTCACCAACTTCCACGTCACCCCGTTGTGCTCGCCGACCCGCGCCGCGCTGATGACCGGGCGGGCGTCCCACGCGGTCGGCATGCGGTCGGTGTCGAACTTCCAGACCGGGTTCCCCCACCAGCTCGGCCACGTGGCCCACGACGCCGCCACCCTCGCCGAGCTGCTGCACGACGCCGGCTACGCCACCTTCTGCACCGGCAAGTGGCACCTCGCCCCCATGGAGCAGTGCTCGGCCGCCGGACCGTTCGACAACTGGCCGCTCGCCCGCGGCTTCGACCGCTTCTACGGGTTCCTGGAGGGCGAGACCGACCAGTTCCACCCCGAGCTGATCGCCGACAACCACCCGATCAACCCGCCCGGCGGCCCCGAGGACGGCTACCACCTCTCCGAGGACCTCGTCGACCAGGCGCTGGCCATGATCGCCGACGCCAAGGGCGTGCGGCCCGACCGGCCGTTCCTCCACTACCTCCCGTTCGGCGCGACCCACGCCCCGCACCAGGCGCCGCCGGCGTACCTGGCCAAGTACCGGGGCGCGTTCGACGAGGGGTGGGACGTCGCCCGCGACCGCTGGTTCCGCCGCCAGCTCGACCGGGGGCTGCTGCCGCCCGACACCCAGCTCGCCCCTCGCAACCCCGGCGTCGAGCCGTGGGACTCGCTGCCGGAGAACCAGCAGCGGCTGGCGGCCCGGCTGCAGGAGGCCTTCGCCGCCTTCCTCGACCACACCGACGACCAGATCGGTCGCTACGTGGAGGGCCTGCGCCGGCTCGGCCAGCTCGACAACACCCTCCTGCTGGTGATGGCCGACAACGGCGCCTCCCAGGAGGGCGGCCCCTTCGGCGTGCTCCACGAGATGAAGTTCTTCAACCTCATCCTGGAGACCCCCGACGAGGCGGTCGGCCGGCTGGACGACATCGGCGGCCCCCACAGCCACGCCAACTACCCGTGGGGCTGGGCCCAGGCCGGCAACACGCCGTTCAAGTGGTACAAGCAGAACACCCACGAGGGCGGGGTCCACGTGCCGCTCGTCGTCCACTGGCCCGACGGCATCGCCGCCGACCAGCGGGGCACGTTGCGCGACCAGTTCGCCTACATCTCCGACGTGGCCCCGACCATCTACGACCTGGTCGGCATCACCCCGCCCGAGGAGCGCCGGGGGCTCGAGCAGATCCCGGTCACGGGCCGCTCCTTCGCCGCCGCCCTCGCCGACCCCGACGCCCCGGCCACCAACACCCTCCAGCTGTTCGAGATGATGGGCAGCCGGGCGCTGGTCGCCGACGGGTGGAAGGCGGTGTGCAAGCACGAGGTCGGCGCCGACTTCGAGACCGAGCCGTGGGAGCTGTACCACCTCGACGAGGACCGCTCGGAGTGCCACGACCTGGCCCAGGCCGAACCGGAGAAGCTGCAGGAGCTGATCGACCTCTGGTGGCAGGAGGCCGACCGCCACGGCGTGCTGCCGCTCGACGACCGCACCATCGAGCTGTTCCAGGTCCGCTTCCGCGACCGCTCACCCCACCCCGCCGACCGCCGCTACGTGTACCGGCCGCCCATGTCGCCGCTGCCCGGCCAGGCCTCGGCCGCCATCGGCGGGCGCAGCTTCGACCTCACCGCCACGGTGGAGCTCGGGCCCGACGACGAGGGCGTGCTGTTCGCCACCGGCACCGAGAACTCGGGCCTGTCGGTCTTCGTGCAGGGCCGGCGGCTGGTGCTCGACTACAACGCGTTCGGCGACCACACCGTCGTCGAGTCCGACGTCGAGGTGCCCGACGGCGAGGTCGAGCTCACCGTCAAGCTGCGCCGGGGCGACCACCGGACCGGCACCGCCGAGGTGCTGGTCGACGGCACCGCCGCCGGCACGGTCGACCTGCCGCTCTTCATGCAGATGATGTCCTCGATCGGGCCGAGCATCGGCTACGACCACGGCTCGGCGGTGTCCGAGCGCTACCCCGCGCCCTTCGCCTTCACCGGCGACCTGCGCGAGGTCGTGATCCAGGCCAGCCCCGACCGCTTCGGCGACACCGCCGACGCCACCGCCCGGGCGGAGATGAGCCGGCAGTAGCCGGAGCCGAACCCTCCTCCGTCCTCCCCTTCGACAGGAGCCACCCATGCAGACCGTCCGCACCCCCGACGAGCGCTTCGCCGACCTGCCCGGCTATCCGTTCGAGCCGCACCACACCGAGATCGACGACGGCGAGGGCGGCACCCTGCGGGTGCACCACCTCGACGAGGGCCCGAGCGACGCCGCCCCGGTGCTGCTGCTGCACGGCGAGCCGTCGTGGAGCTACCTCTACCGGCACATGATCCCGCCGCTCGTCGAGGCCGGGCACCGGGTCGTGGTCCCCGACCTGGTCGGCTTCGGCCGCAGCGACAAGCCGACGGAGCAGTCCGACTACACCTACGCCCGCCACGTCGAGTGGATGCGCCAGCTCGTCTTCGACCACCTCGACCTGCGCGACATCACCTTCTTCGGCCAGGACTGGGGCGGCCTGGTCGGCCTGCGCCTGGTGGCGACCGACCCCGACCGCTACGCCCGGGTGTGCATCGGCAACACCGGCCTGCCCACGGGCCACGGCAAGCCGAGCGACGCCTTCCTCTCCTGGCAGAAGTTCTCCCAGGAGGCCGACGAGTTCCCCATCGGCCTCATCGTCAACGGCGCCTGCACCACCGACCTGGCCCCCGAGGTCGTGGCCGCCTACCAGGCGCCGTTCCCCGACGACACCTACCTGGCCGGCGCCCGCATCTTCCCGTCGCTGGTGCCGACCAGCCCAGACGACCCCGCCAGCGCCGACAACCAGGCCGCCTGGAAGGTGCTCGAGCGCTTCGAGAAGCCGTTCCTGCTCGCCTACAGCGACCAGGACCCGGTGACCAAGGGCGGCGACGCCCCGTTCCGTGCCAAGGTGCCGGGCGCCCAGGGCCAGCCCCACACCGTCATCGAGGGCGGTGGCCACTTCCTGCAGGAGGACCGCGGCCCCGAGCTGGCCCAGGTCATCAACGACTTCATCGCCGCCACCACCTGAGGAGCCGAACGTGAGCGGAGCCACTGCGAGCGAACCCGACTGGACCGAGCTGAGCCGGCGCGCCGGCGTCGCCTCGCACCGCCTGGTCGGCTGGATCTACTGGGATCCCGTCGCCATCGCCAACTACGCCGCCCTCGGGGTGCCCGACGGCTTCGGCTACTACATCGCCACCCGAGGTGCGTCCCTGGCCGACGCCGGCAACGACGCCGTCACCGCCGCCTTCGGGTCGATCGCCAAGGTCTTCGTCGACGTCTGCCTCGACCAGTGCCGGGAGCACACCACCTTCGACGACGCGTCGCGAGCCCGCGACGCCGCGGTGGTCGAGGGCCTGCGCACGTACGTGCCCGAGCTGTGCGACGGGCTGGCCGACCTGGCCGAGCCGCTGTGGGAGGCCGCCGAGTCGCTGCCCCCCAGCGGCCGGGTGCTGTTCGCCTCGCTGCTCGGCCGGCGCCGGCCGGACGACGCGCTGCTGTCGGCGTGGCTGGCGGTGAACTGCATCCGCGAGTGGCGGGGCGACACCCACTGGGCCATCCAGGCGGTCGAGGACCTCGACGGCGACATGGCCGGGGTGCTCGACGGCGCCTGGCGCAACTACGGCGACCACTGGCTGCCGCGCAGCCGGGGCACCGACGACGAGGCGCTGGCCGCGGCCCTGTCCCGGCTCGAGGCCCGCGGCCTGGCCGAGGGCGACCAGGTGAACGAGGCCGGCGTCGCCTACCGGCAGGGCCTCGAGGACCGGCTGGACGAGCTGTCGTCGAAGGCGTGGCGCCACCTCGGGCTCGAGCGCACCACCCGGTTCCTCGACCTGGTCGAACCGGTCGGCTCCCGGCTGGTCGACCGCATCGACCAGACCGCCGGGCCGAAGTGGATGCCCGCCGCCCGCGACCGGCAGCCGGTGGCGAGCTGATGGCCGACATCTCCCGCACCACGACCATCCACCGCCCGCCCGACCAGGTGTGGGCCGCGCTCGTCGACTTCGGCGCCATCGGCGACTGGGCCCCGAACGTCGACCACTCGACGGTCTCCCACCACGGCGGCGACGGCGAGGCGGGGGCCGTCGGCACCGTCCGCCGGGTGCAGGCCGGACGCATGGCGCTGCTCGAGACGATCGTCACCGCCGACGAGCCCGAGCGGCTGGCCTACGACATCACCGGTCTGCCGAAGGTCGTGCGCTCGGCCGTCAACGCGTGGACGCTCCGCCCCGTCGGTGACCGCGCCACCGAGGTCACCCTCACCAGCACCGTCGACTGCGGGCCCCGGCCCCCCCAGCAGCTCGTGGCGCGCATCGTCTCGCGGGTGATGGCCCGCCAGTCCGATGCCATGCTCGGCGGGCTCAAGCAGCACCTGGAGGTGTGAGCCATGCCCAGCGACCCTCGTCCCGACGTCGTCATCATCATGACCGACGAGGAGCGGGCCATCCCCCCGTACGAGACCGACGAGCTGCGCGACTGGCGGCGACGGACCCTCGCCGGCCAGCGGTGGTTCGACGAGCACGCCGTGCACTTCGAGCGCCACTACACCGGCTCGCTGGCCTGCGTGCCGAGCCGTCCCACGCTCTTCACCGGCCAGTACCCGGACCTGCACGGGGTCACCCAGACCGACGGCCTCGGCAAGCTGGCCGACGACTCCCGCATGCGGTGGCTGCGACCGGGCGAGGTCCCGACCCTCGGCAACTGGTTCCGGGCGGCCGGCTACGACACCCACTACGACGGCAAGTGGCACCTGTCCCACGCCGACCTGATCGACCCCGGGACCCACCAACCGCTGGCCACCAACGACGCCCACGGCACCGTCGACCCCGACGCCGTGCAGGCCTACCTCGACGCCGACCCGCTGGCCCCGTTCGGGTTCTCCGGCTGGGTCGGCCCCGAGCCCCACGGCGCCCCCCTCGCCAACAGCGGCCTGCGCCGCGACCCGCTGATCGCCGACCGGGTGGTGGCCTGGCTCGAGGACCGCTACGCCCGCCGGCGGGCCGGTGACGCCGACGCGCAGAAGCCGTTCCTGCTGGTCGCCAGCTTCGTGAACCCCCACGACATCGTGCTGTTCCCGGCGTGGGTCCGGCGCAACCCGGTGCCCTCGTCCGAGCTCGACCCGCCCCACGTGCCCGCCGCGCCCACCGCCGACGAGGACCTGGCCGACAAGCCGGCCGCCCAGGTGGCCTACCGGGCCGCCTACCCGTCGGGCTACGGACCGGCGCCGGTGATCGAGAAGCTGTACCGGGACAACCAGCAGGCCTACCGCGACCTCTACTACCGGCTGCACGCCGAGGTCGACGGCCCGCTCGACCGGGTCCGACGCGCGGTGACCGAGGGCGGCTCCGAGGACGCCGTCATCGTCCGCACCGCCGACCACGGCGAGCTGCTCGGCGCCCACGGCGGACTGCACCAGAAGTGGTTCAACCTCTACGAGGAGGCCACCCGCGTGCCGTTCAGCATCGCCCGCACCGGATCGGGCCCGACCGGCGCCACCGGGCCGCGTCGCATCGACGACGTGCCCACCTCCCACGTCGACGTGGTGCCGACCCTGCTGGCCGCCGCGGGCATCGACCGGGACGGGACCGCGGCCGAGCTGCGCCGCCGCTTCAGCGAGGTGCACGACCTGCCCGGGCGCGACCTGATGCCGGTGGTCGACGGCTCGACCGAACCCGACCGCGACCGGGCCGTCTACGTGATCACCCGCGACAACATGCTCGAGGGCGACACCGAGGCCTCCGGCATGGCCCGCCGCCTGCACCGCACCAACCCGCCGCCCATGCCGCTGCGGATCCAGGTGCCGGCCCACGTGGCCGCCAACTTCGAGGCGGTCGTGGTCCGGGTCGAGGCCGCCGACGTGGCCGGGGGCGCCGGGCACCTGTGGAAGCTGGCCCGCACCTTCGACGACCCCGGCACGTGGACCGAGCCCGGCGTCCGCCACCTCGCCGCCACCGGTCCGACCGGGCCGGTGTACCGCACCGAGCCGCTCGACGACGAGTGGGAGCTCTACGACCTCGACGACGACCCGATCGAGGCGGTCAACCGCTGGGACGACCCCGACCTGGACGAGCTCCGCCGCCACCTGCGCACCGTGCTGAAGGGGGAGCGGGCGGCGTCGGTGCCCGAGCGCAACGACCCGTGGCCCTACGCCGAGCGCCGGCCGTCGACCCCACCGGCCCAGTCGCCCCCGCCGCCGGCCCGGCTGCTGCGGCGAGCCCTGCAGAAGCTCGGCATGCACCCCGACGACGACCGGGCCGACCCGACCCTCGACCTGGTCGGGCACCGGGCGGTGGTCGTGTGCACCAACCACGGTGTGCTCGACGTCGGCAAGGCCACCGGCGTCTTCGCCAGCGAGATGACCGTGCCCTACTACCTGTTCCTCGACGCCGGCATGGAGGTCGACATCGCCAGCCCGGCCGGCGGCCAGGTGCCGGTCGACCCGATGTCGGTGAAGCCGGTGCTGCGCAGCGCCGCCGACGACCGCTTCCTGGCGGACGAGACCCTGCGCGACAAGGTCACCAACAGCCTGCCCATCGGCGAGCTCGACGTGGAGCAGTACGACATCGTCTACCTGGCCGGTGGCTGGGGGGCGGCGTTCGACTTCGGCTTCTCCGAGCCGCTGGCCGAGCAGATCACCCGGGCCAACGAGCTCGGCAAGGTGATCGGCGGCGTGTGCCACGGTCCGCTCGGGCTCCGCAACGCCCTCGGCGCCGACGGCCAGCCGCTGGTCGAGGGGCGTCGGGTCACCGGCGTCACCGACAAGCAGGTGCAGGAGCTCGGCATCTCGGCGACGCCGCACCACCCCGAGACCGAGCTGCGGCGCATGGGCGCCCGCTTCGAGAGCAGCACCCGGTTCCGCGACCCGTTCGCCAACCACTGGGTGGTGGACGGGAACCTCGTCACCGGGCAGAACCAGAACGCCGGCCCCATGGTGGCCCGGGAGATGATGCAGCTCCTGGCGCACCGGGCGGCCGAGCCCTCCCCCTCCACCGCCAGCCCCCAGGAGACGACGCCATGAGCGCGCCCGAGCCCCTCGTCCCCCGCTACGGCCGGGTCGACCCCGACTACGCCACCACCCTGATGTCCACCGCGCCCGACGACGACGGGCCGGTCTGGATGGTCAACCTGATGAAGTACCGCGAGAAGGCCGACTACCAGGACGGCCGCGACGACGACATCAGCGGCCGCGAGGCCGACGACCGCTACACGCCGTTCGGCCCCCTGCGCGACGTCGGCGCCGAGATCGTGTTCGCCGGCGACGTGTGCGACCAGCTGCTCGGCGACGAACCGAGGTGGGACCGCATCGGCGTGGTCAGGTACCCGACGCGGCGCGCCTTCATGGACATGCAGACGCTGCCGGAGTTCCAGGAGCTGCACCACCACAAGGACGCCGGCATGGAGCAGACGATCATCATCGGCGGCCAGCCGATCGACGTCCCGTCGTTCGCGGAGGCCGGGGTCGAGCCGCCCGAGTGGGACGACGTCCCCCACCCTCCGACCGAGGACGACGGGCCGGTCATGGTGCTGCACGTGCTGCGCTACAAGGACGCCGAGGCGGCCGAGCGGACCCCCGCCGAGATGGAGGCCTACCAGAGCGCCGCCGCCAGGAGCGCGGTTCCGAACGGCGTGCGGATCGCCGGGTGGTTCGCGGCCGAGGGCACCATCGTGGGCGACGGCCGGCGCTGGGACCAGGTGCGCTTCAACGCCTTCCCCAGCCGCGAGGCGTTCATGGCGGTGGCGCTCGACCCCGCCCGACTCGAGGCCCAGAAGGACCACCGCGAGGTCGCCATCGCCGACACCTACACGATGATCGTCCGCCCCTTCATCGACACCCTCGCCGACTCGATCGAACGCTGAGCGCGCCCCACCGGTCGGCGGCTCCACCCTCCACCCCTCGAACTTGTCGTGAAAGCTGGCCCCTGACGGCGAAGATCACGACACGTTCGATCAGTCCTGGCCGGCCGCTCCGTCGGAGGGGGGAAGGCACCCAGCCAGGAAGGAAGGCCGATGAACCTGCCGAAGGTCGTCTCGCAGGAGGAGTGGCGCGCCGCCCGGGTCGCCCTGCTCGAGGAGGAGAAGGCCATGACCCGGGCGCGCGACGCCCTGAGCACCCGTCGGCGTGAGCTGCCGATGGTGCGGGTCGAGGCCGACTACCGGTTCGAGGGGCCCGAGGGCGAGGTGGGGCTGGTCGACCTCTTCGACGGCCGTCAGCAGCTGATCACCAGCCACTTCATGTTCGACCCCGAGTGGGAGGCCGGTTGCCCGAGCTGCACGGCCGGCGCCGACGAGATGTCCGACGGGCTGCGCCGCCACCTGGCCACCCGGGACACCACCCTCGTCTACGTGTCCCGGGCCCCGCTGGCGAAGATCGAGCGGTACCGGCAGGACCGGGGGTGGACCTTCCCCTGGTACTCGTCGTTCGCCAGCCGCTTCAACTACGACTTCGGCGTCACCGTCGACGAATCGGTGACGTCACCGGCGGAGTACAACTACCGGCCGCTCGACGAGTGGGCCGACCGCGACGAGGCGTGGCGGGGGTGGTCGGGCGAGCAGCCCGGCGTGAGCTGCTTCCTTCGGGTCGGCGACGAGGTGTTCCACACGTACTCGCTGTACGGGCGCGGCGCGGAGTGGACCGGGGGCTCCTACGCCTTCCTCGACCTGACCGCGCTCGGCCGCCAGGAGGCGTGGGAGGAGCCGAAGGGCCGCTCCGAGTCGGCCCGTTCGAACACCCCCGACTTCGCCAGCTGAGCTCAGCCCGCCAGGCGGTCCTTCGGGTACCCGGCGTAGGACTCCTTGAACACGCCCGAGTGCAGCAGGACGACCGCCGCCGGATCGCCCGAGTCGGCGTCGGTGACCGTCGTGCGCACCCACGACGACTCGGTGCGCCGGCTCTGACCGAGCCCCACGACCTCGCGCTCGAGCACGTACTCCTGGCCGACGAACAGCGGCCGGCCGAGCAGCCGCACCTCGAGGTCGAGGAACAGGCCGAGCGCCGGGCCCCGGACCGGGAGGTCGACCGGCACCTTCTGGGTCAGGACGCTGGCCATCTCGATCGGCAGGATCGGCCGCCCCCAGGGGTTCTCGTCGCGCTCGTACCAGGGGCTGGGCTCGGTGATGGCCGCCAGCTTCTCCCGGAGGGAGAAGGGGTACAGGTCGCCGTTTCGGGTGTCGAGGTCGACCGAGGCGGTGACCGGCCGCTCGGTGCGCTGCCCGACCTCGAGCTGGTCGACGATGAACAGCTCCCCCGGGTCGCCGACGCCGGCCAGCCGGGCGCCGAGCTCGGTCTCGGCGTGGGGCTCGACCGACGCCGTGCCGGTGAGGACGGGGGTGCCGTCGGCCTTGGCCGCGTCGATCCGGCCGACGCTGTCGCCGAGCACGTGCAGGCTGGCGGTGACCTGCTCGCCCTGCACGACCATGGTCTTGAAGTGGGCGCTGATGCAGCCGGTCTCGAACCAGCGACGGCCCCACGCCGTGAAGGCGAGCGGGTCGAACTGCGAGAAGTGGGTCGGACCCTCGATCGGCGCGCCGGCCAGGCCGAGGGCACCGGCGGTGTCGGCGTCGTGGACGCTGGCATGGCCCCCGTACTGCTGGTCGGCCAGGAGCTGCTGCGGCTCGCGGGCCGGCCCGGTGATGGTGAGCGGGGTGGCGAAGGTCATGGGCCGACGGTAGGTCGCGCCGGCGGCCCTGTGCCCCGGCGCCGCCCGCCTACCGGCCGGGCAGCCAGGCGGCGATGGCCTCGCCGATCTCGTGCGGGCTGTCCTCCTGCAGGAAGTGGACGCCCGACACCGTGACCTCGGTCTGGTTCGGCCAGGTGCGGCAGAAGTCGCGCTGCGGGCCGGTGAGGATGGCGCCGGGGTCGGCGTTCACGAACAGCTTCGGCACCGGCGACCCGGCCAGCCAGTCGGCGTAGGACTGCACGATCTCGGTCACGTCGGCCGGCTCGCCGTCGATGGGGATCTCACGGGGCCAGTCGAGGGTGGGGCGGCGGCTCGCCGGGTCGACGAAGGGCCGGCGGTACTCGTCCATCTCGGCGTCGGTGAGGGTCCGCTGGATGGAACCGGGCAGGATCGCCTCGACGAACAGGTTGCGCTCCATCACCAGCTCCTCGCCCTCCTCGGAGCGCAGTGCCTGGAAGATCGACCGGGCCAGCTCGGGCCACTCGTCCCAGGTCACCGGACGGACGATGGCCTCCAGGTAGGCGATGCCGGCGACCCGGTCGCGATGGCGGTTGGCCCAGTCGAACCCGAGCGCCGACCCCCAGTCGTGGACGACCAGGGTGACGTGGTCGCCGAGGTCGAGCCGGTCGAGCAGGCCGTCGAGGTACCGGCGGTGGCCGACGAAGCGGTACGTCCCCGGTCCGGGGTCGGGCAGCTTTCCGGAGTCGCCCTGGCCCACCAGGTCGGGGGCGATGCACCGGGCCCTGTCCGACAGGTGGGGGATGACGTTGCGCCACAGGTACGACGAGGTCGGGTTGCCGTGCAGGAAGACGATCGGGTCGCCCTCGCCCTCCTCGTGGAACGCCATGGCCACGCCGTCGACGTCGATCGAGGACTTCGGCAGCGGCTCGGAGCTGATGGGTCGGTCGTCCATGGACCCATGTTCGCCGACCGACGAGCTCGGCGGCCGCGCCCGGCCGCGGCGCGGGTGCCACCATGGACGCCGGTCGGCCGTCGGCGCCGACCACCCAGAGCGTGACCCCCTCCGCCCCATGAGCCCTCCACCGTCGGGCACCGGTCCGACCCGCCGCCTGCTGCGCCCGCTGGCGCTGCTGGTCGCCCTGGCCCTGGCCGCCGCCTGCTCGTCGAGCACGGGGAGCAGGAGCTCCCCCGCGGCCAGCGGGGCGGGACCCGGCGGGTCCGGGACGGCGGTCGCCGGCGACACCGGCACCGGCACCGCCACGACGGACACCGGCGACACGGGCGCGGACACCGGCGACACGAGCGCGGACGGCACCGCCGGTGCGACGGCGTCACCGGAGCAGCGGGCGGTGCAGGCCTACCTGGCCGGCCTGCCGCTGGTGACGACCACCCGGATCATGCAGCTGTTCGCCGGGATCGCGGGGGTCAACACGCTGCTGCGGACCGCGAAGCTGACCGATGCCAGCGTCCGCCTGGTCGTCGCCCCCAACCACGACACCCTGTACGCCCTGGCGGTGCTCGACCTCCGCAACGGCCCGATGGCGCTGACCGTGCCGAGGATCGACCGGTACTACGTGATCCAGGCCATCGACGCATGGATGGGGACCGTGACCGACATCGGGACCCGCCAGACGAAGGCCGAGCCCGGCACCTGGGTGTTCACCGCACCGGGGTCGACCGCCACCGTCCCGCCCGGCGCCCACCGGGTCGAATCGCCGACCAACCAGCTGATCCTGCTCGGCCGGGTGCGGGCCAGCAGCCCCGCCGACGCCCCCGCCGCCTTCGCCGCCACCGACGAGCTGAAGCTGGAGCCGCTCTCGACCCTCGTCGGCGGGCCCCCGCAGGAGCCGGCGGCCGCGCTGCCGCCTCCCGCCGGCAAACCCGAGGCGGCGGGGACCGACGGCCTCCTCTACTGGGACGAGCTGGGCGACGACCTGGCGGTGAACCCGCCGCCCGACGCCCGACGCCGAGCAGCCATCGAGGCGGTCGCCCCGCTCGGCGTCGGCGCCGGCCGCCACCCCTCCACCGAGGCGTCCTCGGCCGACCGGACGGTGCTCGCCCGGGCCTCGACCCGGGGGAACCAGGAGGTCACCGGCACCAGCCGCATCGCCGGCCGGACCTCCAACGGCTGGCGGGTGAACGTGCACCTCGGCGACCTCGGTCCGGGCACCTCGCTGCTCACCGAGGCCCAGGTGGCGCGCCACGGCTGGGGCGCCAACGTCGGTGAGGAATCGGTCTACGCGGTCGCCGCCACCGCGTCGGACGGCAAGCCGCTCGACGGCTCCAAGACGTACCGGATCCACCTCCCGCCGGGTGGCGAGCCGCCGGTGGGGGCGTTCTGGTCGTTCACCGTCTACGGCGAGGACGACTTCTACTTCCCCAACCCGCAGGACCGGTACTCCCTGAGCGGCCAGACCCCGGGGCTGGTGCGCAACCCTGACGGATCGCTCGACCTCTACCTCGGCAGCCGGGCGCCGGCCCGGCACGAGGCCAACTGGATCCCCACCCCGGCCGGGCCGTTCGAGCTGATCCTCCGGATGTACCTGCCGGGAGCGGCAGTCCTCGACGGCACCTACCGCTACCCACCCATCGAGGTGGTCGGCTGAGCCGGGCCGGGGCGGCCCGGCTCCCGTGTCCCCTGCAGGCGACGGGACCACCTGGTTGGATGACGTCGATGAGCGACCAGGACGACCTCTCCCCCAAACCGGCCTCCGACCAGACCCGCCGGCGCAACTCCGCCGCGGTGGTCGACTTCGACGACGCCACCGACTTCGCCGGCGCGCAGCGCGGGCTCGTCGCCCAGCACGACACCGGGCGCATCGAGCTCGACGGGCGCCAGGTGTGGGACGTGGCCGCCCACGACTTCCTGCGCACCGACGACCCGGCCCCCGAGACCGTGCACCCCGGGCTCTGGCGCCAGGGGAAGCTCAACGCCTTCCACGGGCTGTTCGAGGTCGCCGACGGCGTCTGGCAGGCGCGGGGCTACGACATCAGCAACATCAGCTTCCTGGCCACCGACCACGGCTGGCTGATCATCGACCCGCTCACCACCACCGAGACCGCCGCCGCCTGCCTGCAGCTCGCCAACGACCAGCTGGGCGAGCGCCCGGTCGTCGGCGTCATCTACACCCACAGCCACGTCGACCACTTCGGCGGCATCTACGGCGTCACCACCGCCGAGGCGGTCCAGGCCGGCGACGTGCGGATCATCGCCCCGGACGGGTTCATGACCGAGGCGGTGGGCGAGAACATCCTGGCCGGCCCGATCATGATCCGCCGGGCCCTCTACCAGTTCGGCCCGCTGCTCCCCCCGGGCCCGCAGGGCCAGGTCGACAACGGGCTCGGCGCCGCCCTGCCCACCGGCACCAGCGAGCTGCTGGCCCCGACCGAGACCATCGTCGAGACCGGCACGGAGCTCGACGTCGATGGGCTGCGGGTGGTGTTCCAGAACACCCCCGACGCCGAGGCGCCGGCGGAGATGAACTTCTTCTTCCCGGACCACCGGCTGCTGTGCATGGCCGAGAACTGCACGCACAACATCCACAACCTGTACCCGATCCGCGGCGCCCAGACGAGGGACGCCCTGGCCTGGAGCAAGTACATCCAGGAGGCCCTGCTCCTGTGGGGCGACGACACCGACACCATGTTCACCAGCCACCACTGGCCCCGGTTCGGCCAGGACGACGTCAAGGCGTTCCTGGCGCTGCAGCGCGACGTGTACCGCTGGATGCACGACCAGACCCTGCGGCTCGCCAACCACGGCCGCACGCCCGACCAGATCTCCGAGGCGCTGGCCCTGCCCGACGCCTTCGCCCGCCAGAGCCACGTGCACGGCTACTACGGCACGGTCAGCCACAACGTGCGGTCGGTCTACAACCGCTACCTGGGCTGGTACGACGGCAACCCGTCCAACCTGCACCCCCTGCCGCCCGAGGAGGCCGGTCGGCGCTACGTCGAGCTGATGGGCGGCGCCGACGCGGTGGTGGCGAAGGCCCGTGAGGCGTTCGACCGGGGCGAGTACCGCTGGACCGCCCAGCTGCTCAACCACGTCGTGTTCAGCGACCCGACGAACCAGGCCGCCCGCCGGCTGGCGGCCGACGCCATGGAGCAGCTCGGCTACCAGGCCGAGTCGGGCACCTGGCGCAACGCCTACCTGTCGGGCGCCTTCGAGCTGCGCCACGGGTCGCTGAAGCTGGGCAAGGCCGGAACCCCTCGGCTGGCCAACGCCCTCGACGGCGAGCAGCTGGTCGACGTGATGGGCGTGCGCTTCGACCCGGACCGCTTCCGGGACGCCGCCACCATCGTCTGGCGGGTCACCGACATCGACGAGACGCTGGCGGTCGGCGTGGCCAACGCCGCCGTGCACCTGACCCCGCTGGCCGCGCCGTCCGAGGGCGGCGAGCTCCCCGACGCCGACGTGGTCTGCACCCTCACGCGGCCGACCCTGGTCGAGGTGGTCGACCGGGTCGAGCGCTTCGACGAGCGGGTCGACGACGGGTCGATCACGGTGGACGCCGGCGACGCCGGGGTGGCCCGGTCGTTCCTCGCCGCCCTCGACGTCTTCGAGACCCCGAACCTGATCGAGCCCAACCCCGCCGTCTGAGCAGGTCGGCTCGGGGGGCGGCGCGAGCGCGCGATCCCTCCGGAGAAACGTGCTGCAACGCACCTCTGCGGTGCACAACTGCACAGTTCTCGGCGGGAGGGGGCGGTCAGCGGCCAGGGCGGGGAGCGCAGCACCGCCGGGGCGGGGAGCGCGGCACGGCCGGACGGGTCGGCGGCACGGCGCGTCGGCTCGGCCCGTGGCAGGGTGCGGGCATGACGGTCCGCACCGAACCGACCGGACGCACGCTGGTCGTCACCATCGACCGGCCGGCCGCCCGCAACGCCATCGACGGACCGACCGCCGAGGCCCTGCACGACGCCTTCGTCGCCTTCGACACCGACGGCGATCTCGACGTGGCCGTGCTCACCGGCGCCGGGGGCACCTTCTGCGCCGGCGCCGACCTGAAGGCGATCGGCTCCGGGCGGGGCAACCGGGTCGAGGAGGACATGGGCGAGCCGGGCCCGCTCGGCTGCACCCGCCTGCTCCTGCAGAAGCCGGTGATCGCCGCGGTGGAGGGCTACGCGGTGGCCGGCGGGCTCGAGCTGGCCCTGTGGTGCGACCTGCGGGTGGCGGCCCGTGACGCCACCTTCGGGGTCTTCTGCCGCCGGTGGGGGGTGCCGCTGGTCGACGGCGGGACGGTGCGCCTGCCGAGGCTGATCGGCCACAGCCGGGCCCTCGACATGATCCTGACCGGGCGAGGGGTGTCGGGCGAGGAGGCCGGCGGGTGGGGCCTGGCCAACCGCGTCGTCGAGTCCGGCGGCGCCCTCGAGGCCGCGACCGGGCTGGCCGGGTCGCTGTCGGCGCTGCCGCAGGTGTGCCTGCGCACCGACCGGATGTCGAGCTACGAGCAGTGGGGGCTCGACCTCGGCGATGCCATGGCCAACGAGGTCCGCCACGGGCTGGTGCCCATCCGCTCGGGCGAGACCCGGTCCGGGGCGGCGCGCTTCGCCGCAGGCGTCGGCCGCCACGGCGAGGAGGCCGGCCGTGGGTGAGGCGATCCGCATCACCGACGACGACGGGGTCCGCCACCTGGTGCTGTGCCGGGCCGAGGAGTTCAACACGATCACGCCGACGCTTCGCGACGAGCTCGACGCCGCCCTCGACCACGCCGACCGCGACCACTCGGTGAAGGTGGTGCTGCTGCGAGCCGAAGGCAAGGCGTTCTGCGCCGGCTTCGGCCTCGACTGGTCGACCCTGGCCCAAGCAGAGGAGTCGGATGATCCGTTGGAGGAGCAGACGGCCGCGGGCGGCGCAGTTGATGCGCCGCCCGAGCGGAGGAGGGCGGGGTTGGGGCCCCGCCCGGGCAAGAGAACATGGGACAGCGTCGCCGACGTGCAGATGATCGGGCGGTTCGGGAACACCTTCGCCAAGCTGCACTCGATCTCGAAGCCCACCCTGGCCGCGGTCCAGGGGTGGTGCATCGCCGGCGGCACCGACATGGTGCTGAACGCGGATGTGATCGTGGCCGGCGAGTCGGCCCGGTTCGGCTACCCGCCCGCCCGGGTGTGGGGCGTGCCGGAGGCGCCGTGGGTCTGGGTCGCCCGCCTGGGGCTCGAACGGGCGAAGCGCTACCTCTTCACCGGCGACGAGCTGACCGCCACCGAGGCGGCCGAGGTCGGGATGATCCTCGAGTGCGTGCCCGACGACGAGCTGCACGACCACGCCGTCGCCCTCGCCCGCCGCATGGCCACCCTGCCGCTCAACCAGCTCCAGATGATGAAGTGGATGCTGAACGACGTGGCCCGCCACCAGTACCAGCCCGACACCAGCCGGCTGCTCGGGTTCCTGTTCGACGGGGTGGCCCGCCACACCCAGGAGGGCCTCGACTTCGTGGCCCGGGCCCAGGAGGTCGGTTGGCGAGAGGCGGTGCGCGAGCGCGATCGCCCCTTCGGCGACTACGGCGAGCGCGGCCGCTAGCCGTGTGCCAGGCCTGCAACCCCGGCACGCTCGCCGTCATGCGGGCCCTCACGCCCCGACTGCGGGTGCCCGCCGACGTCGGGAACGGCCTGCGTCGACATCGGAGGACGCCGACCGGGCCCCACGACCACCCGCCGGTGGCCGACGCCGTCCTCACCGGGGGGACGGTGCTCACCATGCGCGCCGCCGAGCCCCGGGCCGAGGCGGTGGCGGTGCGCGACGGCGCCCTCGTGGCCGTCGGCACCGACGAGGAGATCGCCGCGCTGACCGGGCCGGGCACCGAGCGCATCGACCTCGACGGCCGGTGCGTGCTGCCGGGCCTGGTCGATCCGCACATGCACCTGGGGTTCACCGCCTTCGACGACTGGCTCGACCTCAGCCCGATGGCCACGCCGACCGCCGACCTGGTGCTCGACCGCCTGCGGGGCGCGGTCGCCGCCACCCCCGCCGGCGAGTGGATCCGGGCCAAGCAGCTCGACCCGTCCATCACCGTCGGGCTGGCCCCGCCGACCCGGTCCGAGCTCGACGCCCTGGCCCCCGACCACCCGGTCTTCCTGCTCGAGGGCAACGGCCACATCGCCTACGTCAACGGCCGGGCCATCGCCCTGGCCGGCATCGACCGGGACACGCCCGATCCGCCCACCGCCCGCTTCGGCCACGACGCCACCGGCGAGCTGTCGGGCCGGCTCGAGGAGACGGCCGCCTTCGCCCCGTTCGTCCTGCGCATGCCGCTCCCCAGTCCCGAGGAGCTGGTGGCACGGGGACGCCGGCTGCTCGACCACGCCGCATCGGTCGGCTGCACGGCGCTGCACGACTGCGGCATCGGCATGGTGGCCGGCCCCGGCGACCTGACCGTGCTGCAGCAGGTCATGGCCGGCGACCCGCCCGTCCGCTACCGGGGGATGCTCGTGTCCACCGCCATGGACCGCTGGGACGAGCTCGGCCTGCGGCCCGGCGACGGCGACGACCGCCTCCGGCTCACCGGCGTCAAGGCGTGGTCCGACGGGTCGAACCAGGCCGGCACCGGCTACCAGCGCGAGCCGTACGTCGGCGGCGACGACCGGGGCAGCCTCAACTACTCGGCCGACGAGCTGGCCGCCGTCGTCGACCGCGCCCACCGCGCCGGCTGGCAGGTCGGCGTCCACGCCAACGGCGACGCCGCCATCGACACGACCATCGACGCCTACGAGCAGGCCCTCCGGGCCACCCCCCGGACCGACCACCGCCACCGCATCGAGCACTGCAGCGTGCTGCACCCCGACCAGATCCGGCGGATGGCCGAGCTCGGGCTGTCGCCGTCGTTCCTCATCGGTCACGTCCGCTGGTGGGGTCGGGCGTTCCGCGACCGCCTGCTCGGCCCCGACCGGGCCCGCCTCTACGACCCGTCCGCGACGGCGTTGGCCGCCGGGCTGCGCATCTCGCTGCACTCGGACTGGAACGTGACCCCGCTCGAACCGCTGCGCTACGTCGAGGACGCCGTCACCCGGGTCATGTCCGAGGGCGGCGAGGTGCTGAACGCCGACGAGCGCATCCCCGTCGAGGCCGCCCTGCGGGCGGTCACCGCCGACGCCGCCTGGCAGTGCGGGCTCGACGGCATCGTCGGCTCGCTGGAACCGGGCAAGCGGGCCGACCTCACCGTGCTCGAGGACGACCCGACCGCCGTCGAGCCCCGCACCATCGCCGGCATCGCGGTGAGCGAGACCTGGCTCGACGGCACCCGCCGCTTCCACCGCTGAGCCGCGAGGTTCGACACCGACGGAGGCCGAGCCGTCGCGCCATCGGCCATGATGCGCCCATGGGGAAGCTGAGGTCCTGGTCGGTCGCGGGCGTGGCCATGGTGGTGCTGGCGGCGGCCTGCACCTCGGGCGGCTCGAGCGGCAGCGGGGGTGACAGCGGTAGCGACGGCGTCGGCACGCCCGGGCGGGGCGGCAGCACCACCGCGGGCGCCAAGCCCGACCGGGGCGCCGGCTTCGTCGACGAGATGTGGTTCCGACGCCGCCAGGACCAGTACCTGCGCTACGCCACCGCCAAGGTCGACCGGGGCTCGGCGCTGAACCTGATCGCCCAGTTCGAGCGGGGCGACCGCGACCCGAACTTCCACTTCGACCCCAGCACCATCAAGGTGTCGGACTTCGCCCCGGTCTTCCAGAAGCTCGACACCTTCCAGGACACCGGCGACTTCGACATGCTGTGGCTGCTCAACCTCTGGTACGCCGACCACGACCGCTTGCCGAAGGACGTGCAGGCCGCCATCGAGAAGCGGATCCTCGCCTTCAAGTACTGGTACACCGAGCCCACGCCGAAGGGCGTCATCGACCAGAAGTGGTACTGGTCGGAGAACCACCGGGCGATCTACCACACCATCGAGATGTTGGCGGCCCAGGCGTTCCCCGACGCCACCTTCACCAACGACGGCAAGTCCGCCGCCGAGCACCTGGCCCACGGCAAGCGGCTGATGGACGACTGGCTCGCCGAGAAGGCCCGCTTCGGCTTCGACGAGTGGCACTCCGACGTCTACTACCAGGAGGACATCGCCCCGCTGCTCACGCTGGTCGAGCTGTCCGACGACGCCACCATGGCCCGGAAGGCCTCGATCATGCTGGACCAGGTGATGCTCGACATCGCCCTGCACCTGCAGAAGGGCGACTTCGGCGCGACCCACGGTCGCTCGTACATGAAGGACAAGTCGATCGCCACCGATCAGGACACCTTCGCCATCACCAAGCTGCTCTTCGACGACACGACCCTCCCCTACGACGGCACCAGCACCTCGGGGGTGACGCTGTTCCGCGGGCGAAGAAGTACCGGCTGCCCGAGGTGATCCGCCGCATCGCCACCAGCGACCAGACGATGGTCGACCGCGAGCGCATGGGGGTCCCCCTCGACCCGTCGGCGCCGGTGACCGACGACCCGGCCAAGCCCTACGGCTACGGGTTCGGGCCCGAGAACGTGCCGTTCTGGTGGGACCGGGGCGCGCTGACCGCCTGGCAGGAGCTGCCCACCACCTTCGCCACCGCCGAGAAGTACGACCTGTGGAAGACCGACGCGTTCCAGCCCTTCGCCGACTTCCGCAGCCTGGGCAAGGACCCCAAGACGCTGCAGGCCCTCGGCCAGGAGTACGCCCCGCAGCTCGCCTTCGGCGTGCTCTCGGAGGTGAACACCTACACGTGGCGGGGCAAGGACGCCATGCTGTCGAGCGCCCAGGACTACCGGCCGGGCATGCGCGGCGAGCAGTACCACTCCTGGCAGGCGACCCTCGACGGCGAGGCCCTGGTCTTCACCAACGTGCCCGGCAACGAGCCGCGCCAGGGCGACAAGTGGGAGGACGGCGACATGTACTGGACCGGCACCGCCGCCCAGCCGGCCACCGCCCAGCAGGGGCGGGTGGCGCTCAACCTGTACGCACCCGCCTACCCCATCCAGCCGAAGGGCAGCATCTTCGAGAGCCTGAGCTACCTGCCCATGAGCCACGCCTGGTTCCCGAGCGAGCGCTTCGACCAGGTGGTGCGCGACGGCAACTGGACCTTCGGGAAGAAGGGCGACGGCTACGTGGCGCTGTACTCGTGGCGGCCGGTCGAGTGGCGCCAGCACGACCCGTCCAAGGTGCCGACCGGCGGGCTGACCAAGGACTTCGACCTGGTCGCCAACGGCGGCGCCGACGACGTCTGGATCACCGAGGTGGGCCAGAAGTCGGACTCGGGCACCTTCGAGGAGTTCATGAAGAAGATCGCCGCCGCGCCGATCACGGTCACGCCGCTCCCGCCCAAGGGCGAGGGCATCCCCGGCGGCTTCGACGTCACCTACCAGTCCCCGTCGGAGGGCACCCTCGCCTTCTCGACGGGCGGGCAGCTCACCGTCGACGGCAAGCCCACCGCCATCGCCGACTACCCGCGCATGGACAACCCATGGGTCAAGACCACCTTCGGCTCGCCCACCGTCGACGTCACCGACGGCCCGTCCTCCCTGAAGCTCGACACCAGGACCTGGACCCGCACCGTGGCCTGACCGGCCCCAGCCGACGAAGGCGACCGGGACCGAGGCCGGATCGACCGACGCGGGGACGGCCTCCGCTACCGTCCGGAACGTGGTGGTGCGGACGAGCGTGACCGAGGCCGACGCGATCCTGCGAGCGCTGGCGACCGTGGCCAGCGCCGGTGGGACCACGCCCCTGTCGGCCGCCGACCGGCGGGGGGTCGCCGCCGCGGCGCCGACCGTGCTCGGGTCCGACCACGACGTCGACCCTGATCGGCTCGACACCATCGCCCCCGACCAGCTGGCCGCCGCCGTCGGCGACCCCGAGCTGCGGCTGGTGACCACCAGGATGCTGGCGGTCATGGCCTTCACCGACGGCGTGGTGGAGGGCCCCAAGCTGCAGCTGGTGGTCGACTTCGGGGCCGCCCTGTCGGTCGAGGCGACCTTCGTGCGGGCCATCGCCGCGCTCGAGGCCGACGACGTCGCCTGGGCGGCCCACGACGAGATCCGCCAGAACGTGGCGAGCGTGCCGGGCCTGCCCTTCGACACCGAGGACCCGTACCGGCCCTTCCTCCCCTACGGCGGCGACCGCGCCGACCCCGGGCTGGCCGACCGCTACCGCGCCCTGGCCGACCAGCCGGCAGGCACCCTCGGTCGTGCCTTCTACGAGCACTACACGACCAACGGCTACCAGTTCCCGGGGGAGCAGCACGGCATGGTCGAGTGCTGGGCCACGCCGCACGACAGCCTGCACCTGCTCAGCGGGTACAGCACCTCGGCCCAGGGCGAGCTGCTGGTGGCGTCCTTCACCGGGGCCATGCTCCGCGCCGACGTGGACATGATGGAGAGCCACGTGCTGCCGACGATCCTCATCTACCACCTCGGCATCGACATCAACAAGGGCCTCAACCAGGGCGACCAGGAGCGCATGGCGGCCGACCCGAGCTGGCGGGACAACTACCAGGGCAACGTGCACCTGGGCCTGGATCCGGCCAAGGTCTGGGTCGCCTGGGAGCGGGCGGGGGCCATGACCGAGGACGTCTACTCCGGTTCCTGGGACTTCTGGGACCTGGTCGGCGTCGACCTGGACGAACTCCGCCAGCGCTACTCGATCCCGCCCCTCGCGCCCGACGACGCGGCCGTCGCCGACGCCGACGTCGACCGCGACGACTACCTGCGGCCCGGCGTGCCCCCGCCGCCCCTGCTCGGGCCCGCCGGCACGGTGGACCGGTCGGTGGCCGACGCCTCCGGCAGCTGACGAGCCGGCTGCCGCCCGGCCCCTCCGCCACGTGGGCGGCCGATCGTCAGCGTTCTCGACTTCGCCTCGGTTCAGCGCTCACCTTCGGTGTACCCTTCTGCCTCGGCAGGGTCGGCGTAGGGGGGGAATCGTGCGGAAGATCAAGAGCATCGCGATCGTTGTGGTCGCCATCATCGGCCTCTGGTCGATCACCGCGACGAGCGGATCCGACAGCAAGTCCGGGTCGTCTTCGGACTCGGGAGGCTCGAGCCAGAAGGTCTACAAGGTGGGCGAGACTGCCCACTCGGGCGACTTCGACATCACACTGCAGACTGTGAAGAACCCGTATCAGCCGACGAACCAGTTCGAGCAGGCGTCCGCCGGAAAGCATTTCGTCGCCACGGAGTTCACCGTCAAGAACACCGCTTCCGAGCAGAAGACGTTCTCGTCGTTGCTCGGCGCTGAGGTCTCGGATTCGAGCGGGCAGCACTTCTCCATCACGCTCGCCGGCACGGATCTCCCACAGCTCGACGGCGACGTGGCGGCGAACGACATCCGTCGGGGGTGGATGGTGTTCGAAGTGCCCGATGCTTCCTCTGGATTGAAGATCCGCCTGAAGGGCGATCTCACGTCGACGGGCTCACTCTTCGCACTGAGCTGATCCCCGCTCGGAGGCACGCAGGCCGATCCACACCGAGCCGAGCAGAGCTGGGACGGCGACCAGATCAGTCCAGTCCTCGACGAGACCCACCCGGCCCGGACTTCCGATCGGCCTTCCCCTGATCGCACGGACGGGTGCGGACAGGAGCCACTGCGCCCATCCCAAGGCCGCTCGGTAGGAGTCGGCGCCGATGGACGTCGTCTTCATCAAGGCGAAGATGACACCAACGGCCAGAGCGGTGCCGATGAAGGTGCGAGGACGGGTGCACCACGGACGTCCCAGAGACGACCGAACCAGCTCGGACAGCCCGATGAGCAGCAGAGGCAGGAAGAGCAACCCCGCGAAGTCGGAGAGCTTTCCGGCAAGCCACTCAGGGCCGGTTCGCTTCAGCCAGTGGTCATTGGCGATGAGCAGGACGAGAGCCAACACCGACACCGGATGGAGCAGGAAGTCCGCAGGACGACGCCGTCTGCGAGCCCAGCCTCCGGCCGGTCCCTCCGCCACGTGGGCCGTGGTCAGCTGACGCCGGCCTCGGCCAGCTCGGCGTGGCGCTCGTAGGCCCAGCCCGGTCCCCGGAAGACGTAGGAGAGGCGGTCGCTCCAGCTCTCGCTGCGGGCCACGTCGCGCACGATGTCGCGGTACTCGTGGGTGGCGATGCGACCGGGGTTGTAGGTGTGGATGTTCTTGGTCAGCCCGTAGACGACCGGCTCCTCCTCCCGTTCGAAGGTGCCGAACAGCCGGTCCCACACGATCAGGATGCTGCCGTGGTTGCGGTCGATGTACTGACGGTTGGCGCCGTGGTGGACCCGGTGGTGCGACGGGGTGTTGAGCACCTCCTCGCCCGGGCCGATCCTGCGGATCGTGTCGGTGTGGATCCAGTACTGGTAGAGCAGGTTGATGCCCCTGGCCGACTCGATCAGCCGCGGCCGCACGCCGAGGCGGCACAGCAGGCCGTAGGGCACGAAGACCCCGAGGATGTCGGCCACCGGCTGACGCAGCGCGGTCGACAGGTTGTACTTCTCGCTCGAGTGGTGGACGACGTGGATCGCCCACAGCCCCCGGACCTCGTGCATGAACCGGTGGTTCCAGTAGTAGATGGCGTCCCAGCCGACGACGGCGGCGGTCCAGCCGAGGAGGCCGGCGCCCAGGTCGCGGCTCGTGCGCCGGCTGCGCCAGAGCTTGGCGGGGCTGGTGCGATCGGCGAACGCGGTCGACACCGCCAGCACCCCCGACCCGATGGCCACCGGACCGCCGACGCGGCGGACCCGGCGGGCGAAGCGACCGATGCGGTCATCGCGGTCGGCCAGCCGGTCGGCCACCGTCGTCGCCGCGGCGGCGGCAACCGCGGTGCGGACCAGGACCTTCGGGAACCTGCCCGTGCCCGGTGTGATCCACCGCCGGACCTTGGCGGCGGCGAACGGCGCCAGCAAGCTGCCGACGCCCATCGCCAGGCTGGCGAGGGTGTCGTCCCGCGTGTAGTCGACCGGGCTCGGCCCGTACCTCTCGGCCCGCCGCTTCAGGAACCGCCGCTCGGCCTCCATCGACCCGAAGTAGAAGGGGACGGCGGTGACGGTCAGATCCACCGGAGCATGATCGCGCAGCACCCCGACCGACCGCCGGGCCGCTCGACGCTCAGGCCTCGGCGGCGTAGGCGGCCGGAGGGCGGCCGACCATGGCGGTGAAGTTGCGGATGAGGTGGGACTGGTCGGCGTACCCGAGCTCGGAGGCCAGCGCCGCCCAGTCCGCGGACCCCTCGAGGTGGGCGGCCTCCGCCACGTCGAGCAGGCGGAAGAGCTGGACGACCCACTTGGGCCCCGCCCCCACGTAGGCGCGGAACTGGCGCTGCAGCGTGCGGAGGGAGACGCCGGCGGCGTCGGCGAGCTGCTGGGCGCGGACGACGGACGTGTCCTGCTCGGCCAGCTCGACCAGCCGGGTCACGTCGTCGACGACGGGATCGGCCGCCGGTTCGAGGGAGGTCAGCCACCCGGCCAGCAGGGCCACGCCGTCCTCGACGTCGAGGTCGTCGCCGACCAGCGCGTCGGCCACCTCGCGATCGTCGACGCCGAGCAGGTCGGCGGCCCCCACCTCCCGGTCGAGCAGCTCGGCGACGTCGCGACGGAGGAAGGGGTGGAACCCCCCGGGACGGAACGCCGTGGCGATGGTCCGACCCCGGCCCGACAGCGTCCGGGTGAAGCGCCGGCGGTGGACGCCGTTCACCAGCAGGCGGGCCCGGCCGCCGGTCCGCTCGGCCGAGAGGTGCAGCACCGGGCGGGGGATCACCGCCTGCCCGTACGGCTCGGGCGTGTCCCAGGCGACCCACCAGAAGTAGTCGACGAACGGCGCCAGACCCGGTGGCGAGTCCGCCCGGCCGAGGGCGATCCGCTCGCCGGCCCGGCTCGGCTCGAGCACCTGCGCGTCGACCCGCTGCTCCCATCGCCGAGGCACCGGGCGAGCCTACGAACCCTGTCGTGTTCCTCCTATCGAGCGGCGCCCGGTCCGGGCCAGGGTGGGGGCCGAACGACGACGAAGGAGGACGAGACGATGCGCGACGACACGATCGAGGGCACCCGGCTGGCCATGGTCACGATGGACTGCGACGACCCGGCCGCCATGGCGGACTTCTGGTCGGCCCTGCTCGGGATCGAGATCGCCCACCGCGGCGACGACTACGCCATGCTCGCCGGCGGCAGCGGCCCGGCGCTCGGCTTCGGCCGGGTCGAGGGCTACGAGCCGCCGGCCTGGCCCAACCCGAACGGCACGAAGCAGTACCACCTCGACGTTGCGGTGCCGGACATCGCCGCCGCCGAGGAGCGGGCGGTCGGGCTGGGCGCCACCGTCGCCGACCCGCAGCCCGGTGAGACCTGGCGCGTCCTGCTCGACCCGGCCGGCCACCCCTTCTGCCTCACCGACGCCGCCAACTGGGGCTGACCGCGCCGCTCAGCGGTCGACCCGGTAGGTGGCGAGGACCGCCGGGCCGGCCTGGGTGGCCGACGTGCAGGTGAGGCGCACGGGACGGCCGGCCTCGAACAGCGGCGCGCCGTCGCCCACCACGGTGGGGAAGGTGAGCAGCCGGTACTCGTCGACCAGGTCAGCGGCGGCCACGGCCCGAACGACGCTCGTGCTCCCGGCGACGATCAGGTCCCGGTCGGCCAGCTCTCGGCGCACGCCGTCGAGCAGGTCGCCCCCGAGTCGGGACGAGTGCTCCCAGGCGCTCAGGTCGCGGTCCCCGCCGGTCACCACCAGCTTGGGAACGGCGTTCATGCGGCGGGAGAACTCGTCGTCGCGGGTCGGCCAGAGGCGGGCGAACTTCTCCCACGTGCGACGGCCGAGCAGCAGGGCACCCTCGTCGAGGGTGGCGCCCAGGCGGAACTTGTCGCCGGCCACGGCCTCCGGCCCGTGGCGGAACGCCCAGCCGCCGGTCGGCGTGCCGTCGCCGCCGTCGGGGTCGGACACCTTGGCGTCCAGGGTGGTGAACTCGATGACGATCAGCTGGCCCATGGCGGACCCCTCTCTGCCGTGCCCGATCGGGCGTGGTGGGTTGACGCCGGTACCTACTCACGCCACCGCCCGAACTCATCGGTCCGGGCGGAGCTCCTCCTCGTCGACGTCGAGCACCGCCGGCAGACCGAAGCGGGCGAAGAGCGACGGATCGGCGAAGACCACGTTGCGGGCGACGCACCCGTCCCGCACGTCGAGCACCTGCAGCGTGTGCTGGCGGTAGCGGCCGTCGTCGTGGCGGGCGTAGGCGGCGAAGCCGGCCTGGCCGTTGGCCACGATCGGGACGGTGCGCCACCGCTCGCCGCGCAGGGCGAAGACCCGCTCCATGAACGCCCGGTAGTGCGCCACCCCGGCGTACCAGAGGGGGACCGGGGGCATCTCCAGCACGACGTCGTCGCGGAGCAGCCGGACCAGCGCGGCCAGGTCGACCTGCTCGAAGGCGGCGGCGTAGCGCTCGACGACCGCCCGCTCGTCCTCGGCCAACCCGCTCATCGAGAGGTGCTCGGGCCCCGAACCGGCGGGGTCCGCGGACGAGCGCAGGGTCGCCCGGGCCCGTTGCAACCCGCTGTTCACCGCCGCGACCGACAGGTCGAGGCAGTCGGCGACCTCGGCGGCGGACCACTGCAGGACCTCGCGGAGGAGCAGGATGGCCCGCTGGCGTGCCGGCAGCCGCTGGGCGGCGGCCACGAAGGCCAGCCGCAGCGACTCGCGCTCGACCGCCGCCGTCGCCGGGTCGTCGGCGCCTGACGTCACCCCGCCGGGCCACGGCTCGAGCCAGCGGACCTCCGCCGACGGCACCAGCGCCTCGCCCGGGTCCTCGCTGCGCGCCACCACCTGCGACGGCAGGGGACGGCGCCCTCGCCCGGCGAGGGCGGTCAGGCAGGTGTTGGTGGCGATCCGGTGCAGCCAGGTCCGCACCGACGCCCGTTCGGGGTCGTAGCGGTCGGCCGCCCGCCAGGCCCGCACCATCGTCTCCTGCAGCGCGTCCTCGGCGTCGTGGACCGATCCGGTCATCCGGTAGCAGTGGGCGAGCAGCTCCCGGCGGTACGGCGCGGTCCAGGCGTCGAAGTCGTCCGGGCCGACGACCCGCTCATCCACCGGCACGTGCACCCCGCATCGCCGACCATGGTGCCCGGTCCCCGCGCCGGTGCACACCGTCGATGCAATCCAGATCTTGACACGGTCCAGAACTGGCCTACGATGCCCGGCATGGCCGACGCCACCACCGCAGCAGGCACCGGCGAGCTGCCCGGCCTGCTCCGCAGCCGCGGCGTGCGGGTCACCGCCCAGCGGCTGGCGGTCATGCGGGCGGTCTCGGCCAGACCCCACAGCACCGCCGACGGCCTGGTCGAGGTGGTGCAGGAGGAGCTCGGCACCGTCTCCCGACAGGCCGTGTACGACGCGGTCGGCACCCTGACCGAGCACGGCCTGCTCCGCCGCATCCAGACCCCGGGCTCCCCCGCCCGCTACGAGGACCGGGTCGGCGACAACCACCACCACCTGATCTGCCGCTCCTGCGGCACGACCGTCGACGTCGACTCCGCGGTCGGCGACCCTCCCTGCCTCACCGCTGCCGACGACTCGGGCTTCGACATCGACGAGGCCGAGGTCATCTACTGGGGCCGCTGCCCCGACTGCCGGACCGCGGCCGCCCCGACCGAGACCTGACCACCGTCGCACCCGCCCAGCGCACACCCCTGACCCGCACCACCCTGTGACCCGCACCACCCCCTGACACCGATGCTTCGAGACCTGGAGGACCAGCCGTGAGCGACAGCGAGAACCCGGGCATCTCCGCCCCCGAACCCGGCACCGACCACCCGACGACCCTGGACGACTGGTGGCCCGAGCGGCTCGACCTGTCCCCGCTGCGCCGGTCCGATCGCAACGGCCCGCTCGGCGCCGACTACGACTACGCCGCCGACTTCGCCACCGTCGACCTGGACGAGCTGAAGGCCGACGTCATGGCGGTGATGACCGACTCCCAGGAGTGGTGGCCGGCCGACTGGGGCCACTACGGCCCCCTGTTCATCCGGATGGCCTGGCACAGCGCCGGCACCTACCGCATCGAGGACGGACGGGGCGGCGGCGGCCAGGGCGCCCAGCGCTTCGCCCCGCTCAACAGCTGGCCCGACAACGCCAGCCTCGACAAGGCCCGCCGCCTGCTGTGGCCGGTCAAGCGGAAGTACGGCACCACGGTCTCCTGGGCCGACCTCATCCTCTTCGCCGGCAACTGCGCCATCGAGTCGATGGGCCTCGAGACGTTCGGCTTCGCCTTCGGCCGGGAGGACATCTGGGAGCCCGACGACGTCGACTGGGGCATCGAGCAGACGTGGCTGGGCGACGAGCGCTACAGCGGCGACCGCCGGCTGGCCGAGCCCTACGGCGCCGTGCAGATGGGGCTCATCTACGTGAACCCCGAGGGCCCGAACGGGGACCCCGATCCGCTGAAGGCGGCCCGCGACATCCGCGAGACCTTCGCCCGGATGGCCATGGACGACGAGGAGACGGTGGCCCTGATCGCCGGCGGCCACACCTTCGGCAAGTGCCACGGCGCCGTCCCCGAGGAGTACCTCGGGCCCGAGCCCGAGGCCTGCCCCGTCGAGGCCATGGGCCTCGGCTGGCGCAACAGCTCCGGCACGGGCGTGGGCGCCGACGCCATGACGAGCGGCATCGAGGGCGCCTGGACCACGCACCCGACCCGCTGGGACAACGGCTACTTCGAGAACATCTTCGAGTACGAGTGGGAGCTGACCGAGAGCCCGGCCGGGGCCCACCAGTGGAAGCCGACCGATCCGGCGTCGGCCGACGACGTGCCCGACGCCCACATCGAGGGCAAGCGCAACCACCCGATGATGCTCACCACCGACCTGGCCCTGAAGGCCGACCCGGTCTACGAGCCCATCGCCCGCCGCTTCCACGAGCACCCCGACCAGCTGGCCGAGGCGTTCGCCAAGGCGTGGTTCAAGCTGCTGCACCGCGACATGGGCCCGGTCTCCCGGCTCCTCGGCCCGTGGGTGCCCGAACCCCAGCTCTGGCAGGACCCGGTGCCCGAGGCCGAGGGCGACCCCGTCTCCGACGACGACGTGGCCGCCCTGAAGGCCTCGCTCCTCGACTCGGGCCTCTCGATCCCCCAGCTCGCCCTCACCGCGTGGGCGTCGGCGGCCAGCTTCCGCAACACCGACAAGCGGGGCGGGGCCAACGGCGCCCGCATCCGGCTGGCCCCCCAGAAGGACTGGGAGGTCAACGACCCTGCCGCGCTGGCCGAGCTCCTGCCGGCGCTCGAGCGGGTCCAGCAGGCGTTCAACGGCCGGGGCGGCGCCACGGTGTCGCTGGCCGACGTGATCGTGCTGGCCGGGTGCGCGGCGGTGGAGCAGGCGGCGAAGGCGGCCGGCCGCGAGGTCACCGTCCCCTTCTCGCCGGGACGCACCGACGCCACCCAGGAGATGACCGACGTCGACTCCTTCGCCGTGCTCGAGCCAACCTCGGACCTGTTCCGCAACCACGTCCCCGACGACGAGAAGCGCGGCGCCGAGAAGCTGCTGGCCGACAAGGCCTGCTTCCTCGGCCTGAGCGCCCCCGAGATGACGGCGCTGGTGGGCGGCATGCGGTCCCTCGGGGCCAACCGGGGCGGCACCTCGCTCGGCGTGCTCACCGACCGGCCCGAGACCCTCACCAACGACTTCTTCGTGAACGTGCTCGACATGGGCACCACCTGGAAGGTGTCGGCCACCGAGCCGCACGTCTACGAGGGCAGCGACCGCTCCACCGGCGAGCTGCGCTGGACCGCCACCGCGGCCGACCTGGCCATCGGGTCGAACCCGCAGCTCCGGTCGATCGCCGAGGTGTACGCCTCGGACGAGGACAGGTTCGTGGCCGACTTCGTGGCCGCCTGGGCCAAGGTCATGGACCTCGACCGCTACGACCTGCGCTGAGCGACCGCCGCCGTCGGGCTACCCGCCCTTGGCCGGGCTCGGGTAGTCCGGCGGCGCCTCGCTGGGCGGCACCTGATCGAGGATGGTGACCGCGCCGGCGGGGTCGAACGCCCTCGACTCGCCGGCCGGCCACTGGCCGGGCAGGTAGCGCTTGCCCCCGTCGACGAACTCGTACAGGCCCTTGCCCTGCCTCCCGATCTCGTCGGGACCGGTGGCGTCGGGGTTCCACCAGATCTCGGTCTCGTCGTCGACGCCGTTGTAGTCGGTGTACGGCCAGAAGCCGTGGTTGCCGAAGGTGATCTCGGGCTGGGTGATGGCCGTCGGCTGGGTGGGGAACGAGAACACCGCCCGCCGGAAGTTCTCCGGGGTCAGCGTCGGTCCGGCGCTCTGCAGCGCCGAGATGAAGAACGACGGGTTGGCGAACTGCAGCTGGTAGCCGGTCGCCGCCGGCGGGGTGCGGCCGCTGAACCACTGGTAGAGCCGGTAGGCGGCGTTGGCGTCGGGGGCCAGCCGCACCGAGCCGGCCGAGGGGCCGAAGGCGTGGGCCCACTGCTGCTGGTCGTAGGTGCGCCCGAAGGCCGACACGTCGACCAGCGCGCTGGGCCCGAGCACCCACTCCGGGAACCAGTCCTGGGCGGTGGCCTCCTTGGTGAAGGTGGTCGGGGCCACGGGATCGCCGGAGAAGACCACGGTGGTGACCCCGGCCGACTTCATCTTGGCGATGGCGCTGGTCGCCTGTTCCTGCAGGCGGGCCGGGTCGAGGGTGTAGGCGACCCGGGCGGCCAGGGGGATGCCCTTGGCCTTGAGCGCCGACTCGAACGAGTCGGCCGACTTCTTCGAGTCGGCGTTGGACTCGATGTAGAGCAGGCCGAACTTGCGGTCCTCGCCCTTCAGGGCGTCGCCGGCGTGGACCGCCTTGCGCCCGGCCAGCTTCTTCTCGATGTACTCCTCGCCCAGCACCGAGATCTGGTCCTGGTTGGAGGCGATGCTGTACAGGTACGGCGCCCGCTGCTCGAAGTACGCCGGGTTGCCGCCGGTGCACCCGATGCAGAGCACCTTGCGGGCGGCCAGCTCGTCGGCGAAGGCGCTGGTGAGCGCCGGGCCGCCCCACACGGCGAAGGCGTGGTACTGGGTCGCCGCCTTGACCGCATCGGCGCGGGCCGCCACCTCGTCGTTGGCGACCCCGGACGCGGTCATGAACGTGAGCACGACCTTGCGCCCGTAGGTCTGGTAGTAGGTGTTGAACAGGTCGGTGTAGCCCTGGACGGTGGCGCGGGTCTGCTCCTCGGTGTCGGTGCTCTTCACCGCCGAGCTGACGTAGTCGATGATCGGGTCGTTCTCCTGGGGTCGGTAGACGACCACGGTGATGGTGTCCTTGGTGACCCCGGGGCTGGTGGCGCCGCCGTTGTCGCTGACGTCGGCGAAGCACTCGGGCGAGAAGTAGAAGGGGATGGCGACCCGGCCGGTGCTGGTGTCGCAGTGGGGGAAGGTGAGCCCGGTCCTGCCCTCGTCCTTGGCCTGCTGGTAGGTGACGGCGTCGGCCGGGCGGGTCGAGCTGCCCGCTCCGCCGCTGTCCGCGCTCGAGCTCGAGCTCTTCTTGCCGCCCGAGGTCAGGGCGACGGCCGCGATCACCACCGCCAGCACCACGATGACGGCCAGCGGGCCGTAGCGCTTGAGGTTGCTCGATCGGCCCGATCGGGGGGTCTCGCTGCTGGGGAGCATCGGCTGATCCTCTCTGCGGTGTGGGTGCGGCGTGGAGGGTGGTGGGGTGCGGCGTGGGTCGGGGGCGGCGGGGGTGTCGGTGCGGCGTCGGGATCCGGCGGGGACCTCAGGTGCCGGCCAGCTGGCCGGAGCGGGCGATGACCTCCTCGGTGCCGCCCAGGTAGGAGGCCACGACCCGCGGGTCGTGGAGGACCTGCTCGGCGGGACCGTCGGCGATGACGCGGCCCTGGTCCATGGCGACCAGGCGGTCGGCGACCGTGCTGATCAGCGGCATGTCGTGCTCGATCACGAGGAGGGCGGCCCCCAGCCCGTCGCGGATGCGCAGCAGCAGGGGGGCCAGCGCCTCGGTCTCGCGCTGGGCGATGCCGCTCGACGGCTCGTCGAGCAGGACGACCGTCGGCCGGTGGGCGACCAGGCAGGCCAGGTCGACGATGCGGCGCGAGCCGGTCGACAGCTCGCGCACGAACTTGGTGCGGAACGACCCGAGGCCCATGAGCTCGATCAGCTCGTCGACCCGGTCGCGCACCGCCGCCTCGGAGTCGTACACCGCGGGCAGCCGCAGCGCCGCGCTCACCGGGTCGCGCGCCTCGACGAACCGCTCCAGGGCGACCGCCAGCGCCTCCTGCACCGTCATGGCGGGCCAGAGCTGGGCGTCCTGGAACGAGCGCCCGAGCCCCCGGGCGGCGCGCCGGTCCGGGCCGAGGGTGGTGACGTCGCGACCAGCGAGCTCGATGCGGCCGGACTCGACCCGGGTGAAGCCGGAGATCAGGTCGAACAGGGTGGTCTTGCCGGCGCCGTTGGCCCCGATGACCCCGACGACCTCGCCGGGGGCCACGGTCAGCGACACCCCGTCCACCGCCCGGATGCCACCGAAGCGGCAGGCGACGTCGACGGTCGCCAGGGCGGGCGGCGCGTCGGACGCCGATCCGTCCCCCGGCTCGTCCGCGACGGGGGCCGCGGACGAGGGCGGAGGCGCCGGTTCCGGTGGCGGCGGCGCCCCGGCCGGCGCGCCGACCCGGTCGGCCGCTCCGTCTCCCCCGATCGCCGCGCCCGCCCCTTCGAGGAACACCGAGCGCAGCACGTCGGGCCGCTCGAGCAGCTCGGCGGTGGGGCCGTGGAACCGGATCTGGCCCTTCTCCATGAAGTAGGCGGTGTCGGCGATGGTCAGCGCCAGGTTCACCGACTGCTCGACCAGGATCACGGTGGTGCCGCCGTCGCGGAGCTGGCGCACGAAGGGCAGGAGCTGCTCGATCAGCGCCGGCGCCAGGCCGAGCGACAGCTCGTCGATCATCAGCAGCCGGGGGTCGGACAGGAAGGCCATGCCCAGCGCCAGCATCTGCTGCTGGCCGCCGGAGAGGTTGGCGGCCGGCTCGTCGAGCCGTTGGGCCAGGACCGGGAAGAAGTCGAGCACCTGCTGGCGGCGCGCCGGCAGGTCCGCCGCGGCGTGGCGGCGGGGCAACCACCCCCCGACCCGCAGGTTCTCGCCCACCGTCAGGTCGCCGAACACGCCGGCGCCGCCCGGCATCTGGACCACGCCGAGGGCGGCCACCTCGTCGGCCGGGGCGTGGGTGATCTCGCGCCCGTCGAAGATCACCGCCCCGTTGTCGGCCTCGACCACCCCGGAGACGGCCTTCAGCAGCGTCGACTTGCCGGCGCCGTTGGTGCCGAGCAGGGCCACGATCGAGCCCTCCTCGACCTCGAGGTCGACGTCGAAGAGCACCTGCACGTTCCCGTAGAACACCTCCAGGCCCTTGCACCGCAGCAGCCGGGCCCGACCTTCGCGACGGTCGAGCGCGTCCTGGGCCCGGGCGGCGGCCGCCGACCACACCTGGGCGATGTCGGCGTCCATGCTCGTGGCCGCCGAGGCGATGATCTGGCCGCCGATGACGAACACCGGGATCATGCCGAGCATCCCGTACCGGATGCCGAAGCGGTCGCCGATGCCGCCGATCACCGGCAGCACCAGCAGGCCCGGGATGACCCAGAGCGACCCGACGGCGAAGCCGATGGCCCGGGCCCGCGGCGGGATGGCGAGCGACAGCGAGGCCAGCAGGCTCGGGGCGATGATGGCGAGCGAGGCGGTGATCACCACGTTGGCCGCCACCGCCACCGCCACGTTCGGGGCGAGGGCGAACACCGCCAGCGCGCCCGCCACCACCAGGGTGACCTTGGACAGGAACCCCATGGCCAGCGTGCGGTCCTTGGCCATCAACCGGGTGCCCATGATCGCCCCGATGACCAGTCCGGCCATCTGGGCGGGCTCGACCCCCGCCGCCAGCAGCCCCCGGGCCCGCACGTCGAGGCCGAACTGCTGCTCGTAGAGCAGCGAGGCCAGCGAGACGAAGCCGAGCAGCGACGACGCCAGGAACGGCAGGGCGTACCAGATCCGCTTCAGCGTCGGGATCTTCCAGACCATGCGCCAGCCCTCGGCGAAGCTGGGCGGCGCCTCCTCGGTCAGCACCACGTCCTCGGCCGACCCCACCTCCCGGCGCTCCTGGGCGCCGCGCACCGGCTCGCGGAGGCCCAGCGCCAGCACCAGGAAGAGGGCGGTCGGTCCGGCCAGGACCAGGAACGGGACCCGCCAGCCGAACGCGTAGCCGATCAGCCCGGCTCCGAGCGGGCCGACGAACCCGCCGATGGCCACCGCCGAGCGATGGAGCGAGAAGACGTTCGGCCGGACCTCGGGGGCGTAGTAGTCGGCGATCAGCGAGTTGTGGGTGGGGTCGGTGACCGCCCCGCCGAGCGCGCTGCCGATGCGCACCAGGGCCAGCATCACCACCGACACCGCGAACCCCGTCAGCACCGAGAACACGCCCCAGACGGCCGCCCCCACCACGGCGATGAGCACCCGGTTGTGGCGGTCGGCGGCCCAGGCGATCGGGACCTGCAGCAGCAGCGCGCCCAGCCCGGCCAACGCCACCAGGGTGAGCACGCCCTGCAGCCCCAGCCCGAAGTGGTCGCGGATCTCGGGCAGCAGGATGCCGAAGGCGTTGCGGTCCATCTCGACCACCAGGCTCAGGCCGAACAGCACGACCAGCGCGTAGGTGGACCCACCGCCGGTGAGCCGGTCCAGCCACCGCACCGGGTGGGTCAGGGGCTGGAGCCGGCTGGTCACCGCCGCGCCTCGAGCGAGTCGTCGCCCTCGGACGCGCCCGACGGTGCGGTTGCGCCGAGGCCGTGGCCGGCGGCCAGGTCCTCGACGGCGGCGTCGACCAGGGCCTCGACGGCCGACTCGTCGACGCCGGTCACCCGATCGACCACCGCCGACGAGGTGGCGGCGCCCTCGAGCGCCTGCTGGTCCTCGACCCGGTCGTCGAAGGACTCGCCGGCCAGGCTGGCGGTGACGATGCCCTGCCGGCGGGCCACCGACCGCAGCCACAGGTCACGCAGCCGGAACAGGCGGCCGCCGAGGCCGTCGGGGATGACCATGAGCACGGCCAGCACCCCGACGCCGCTGGCGAGGAACTGCCAGTCGGCGGGCAGGAACCACTGCGACCCCCGGAGGTAGAGCGCGCCGAGCACCGCGCCGGCCATGGAGCCGATGCCGCCGATGACCGCCATGGTGAACACCGCGAAGTTCTGGGTCGGGTCGTACGGATCGGTGCCGAACGCCTGCTGGTGGATGACGAACAGGCCGCCGGCGAAGCCGGCCAGCGCGCCCGACACCGCGAAGGCGGTGAGCTTGGCCCGCACCACGCTGATGCCGTAGGCGGCCGCCGCCCGCTCGTTCTCCCGGAGCGCCACCAGCACGCGACCGGTGCGGCTCCGACGGATGCCGCGCAGGGCGGCGACGGCGACGACCAGGCACCCCAGGGCGAGGTAGTAGATGCGCGTCGGCGAGTCGATCGAGACCCGGCCGAGCAGCGGCTGGCGCTCGACCCGGTCGGTCGGGATCCACGAGAAGAACTGGGGGTTCAGCAGGTACGAGGTGGTGGCCAGCGCGAAGGCGAAGGTGCTCACCGCCAGGAACAGCCCCTTCTGGCGGAGCGCCGGCAGCCCGACCAGCACGGCCACCACCCCACCGGCCACCGCGGCCAGCACCAGGGCCAGCAGCGGGTCGAGGTTCCACACGATGGTCGCCTTGGCCGCCGCCACCGCGCCGATGGCGAAGAAGGCGACCTGCCCGAGCGACACCTGGCCGGCCCACCCGGTGAGGACGACCAGCGACAGGGCGAGGATGCCGTAGACGATCACCGCCGACGCCTTGAGCGACCGGTCGACGCTCAGCAGGTTCGGCAGCGCGACGGCGGCGGCCACCAGCAGCGCCCCGCCGGCCCACTGGACCAGCCGGACCTCGGGCACCCGGCGCAGCTCGTCGGGCACCGGCCGGACCTCCTCGGCCGCCTGCCACGATGAGCTGTCGTCGCGCTCGGCGCGTGTGGCGCTCCGCCGCTGCACCACCAGGGCCACGCCGACGACCACCGCCAGGATGGGGTCGGTGAGCAGGGGGCTCGACGCGTTCCACCCGATGCCGAGCTCGAGGGCGCCGAGGGCGACGGCGCTGGTGGCGATGGCGGTCAGGTTGGTGAGCCGGCCCATCATCAGCGCGGCCAGTGAGCGCAGCAGGATGCCGAGGGTCAGCGCGGCGCCGACCGGCAGACCGAGGATCCCCGCCCGCAGGAAGGTGGCGACGAAGGCGAGCAGGCCGGCCGCCGCCCACACCAGCGTCTGCAGCCGCTTCACCGGCACCCCGAGGAGGGCGGCCCGGTCGGCGCTGGTGGCGCTGGCCCGCACCGCCACCCCGAGGGTCGTCCGCTGCAGGAAGAAGGCGAGGGCGGCGATGCTGACCGGGACCACCACCATGGCCAGGACGTCGTTGCCGTTGAAGGCGATGCCGGAGACGGTGAAGCTCACGGCGAAGGGCGGCTCGATGCGTGGAGCGACGAGGGTCTCGCCCCACAGGCGGGGCAGCAGCAGGGCGCAGGCGGCGAGGAGCTGCGACAGGCCGATGGTCGCCACCGTCAGGATCAGGCGCGGCGCCCGGAAGAACCGGCGGATCACCGCCAGCTCGACCAGCCCGCCGACCACGACGGCGGCGACCAGGCCGACCGGTAGCGCCAGCCAGTAGCTCCACCCCCACGCCGTCATCAGCATGATGACCAGCACCGCCGGCACCCCGCCGAGGTCGGCCTGGGCGAAGTTCAGGATCCGGTTGGACCGGTAGATCAGCGCCATGCCGAGCGCCACCAGGGCGGTGAGCCCGCCGACCAGCAGGCCGCGCACGAGGATGCCGAGCGGCACGGGGAACAGCACCTGCTGGACCACGAGGATCGCCACGGCCGGGCCGAGCGAACGAAGCGCTGGTCGCGTACGGTGCGTGACCGAGTGAGTGACCGCGGTCACCTTGGGCACCACGGGCAGGACCGTAGGTCGGACTTGACCGGCGGTCAACAAATCTCGACCATGGGTCAGGTGGACGAGGATCGCCGGACGGCGCAGCCGGCCCGGGGCGCTACGGTCGCCCCGATGGGGACCGGCGATCGGGGGCTCACCCGACACGGGCAGGACCGGCGCGCCGACCTGCTGCGCCACGCCCAGGCGCTGTTCGAGGAGCGCGGCTACGCCAACACCCGCATGGTCGACATCGCCCGCTCCGCCGGCGTGGCCAAGGCGCTCTGCTACTGGTACTTCGACAGCAAGGAGGCGCTGTTCGGCGAGATCATGCTCGCCATGCGCGAGCGCCTGCGGGCGGCGCAGGCCGAGGCGACCGCCGACGCACCGGACCCGCTGGTCGAGCTGTACCGGGGCGTGGTGGCGTCGGTCCGCTTCATCATCGAGAACTTCCGCATGTACGGGCTGATCTACCGGGTCGCCAGCGATCCCAAGTTCTCCGACCTGGTGCCCTCCCGCGACGTCCACCTCAAGGACACCTCCGACACCATGGCCGCCGGCCAGTCCCAGGGGCTGATCCGCGACGACGAGGACGTCCGGTCCCTGGCCCACGGCACCACCGGCGTGGTCAACCAGTTCGTGCTCCAGTTCGCCACCGGCTCGCTCGGCGACGACCTCGACGTCGCCGCCCGCACCGCCGCCCGCTTCGTCGTGCGGGCGGTGGCCGTCGACGACGCCACCGCCACCGCCGCCATCGCCACCGGCGCCGCCCCGACCGACGCCGACCCCACCTGAGCGCGGTGGCGGTCACCGACGGAGCCGGCCGATGAGCGACGACCGCCCGGAGATCCGCCTGGCCCTGCGCGACAGCCGCGCCGCGCCCTCGCCCCCGCCGTACCGGGCAGGGGCGCCGAACGTGGCGGTGATCGTGCTGGACGACCTCGGCTTCGCCCAGCTCGGCTGCTACGGCTCCGACCTCGACACCCCGAACATCGACCGGCTGGCGGCCCGGGGGCTGCGGTTCACCAACTTCCACACCACCGCCATCTGCTCACCCACCCGGGCCTGCCTGCTGACCGGGCGCAACCACCACCGGGTCGGCATGGGCATGCTGCCCGACCTGCCCATCGACTACCCCGGCTACCGGGGCCGCTTCCCCGAGGGCGCCGGCACCATCGCCCAGGTGCTCGGCGCCGAGGGGTGGTCGACCACCGCCATCGGCAAGTGGCACCTGGTCCCGCGCGACCAGCGGGCCACCGGGCCCTTCGACATGTGGCCCACCGGGCTCGGCTTCGACCGCTACTACGGCTTCCTCAACGGCGAGACCAACCAGTGGACGCCGAACCTGATCCGCGACCAGACCCACGTCGAGCCCCCGGCCCCGCCCGAGCAGGGCTACCACCTCGACGCCGACCTGGCCGACGAGGCCATCGCCCAGCTGCGCGACCTCCGGGTGCACAACCCGTCGCGGCCCGTCCTGCTCTGGTACGCCACCGGGTCGCCCCACGCCCCCCACCAGGTGCCGCCCGAGTGGATCGACCGGTACCGGGGGCGCTTCGACGACGGGTGGGACGCCTGGCGCGCCCGCACCCTGGCCCGCCAGATCGAGCTCGGCATCCTGCCCGAGGGCACCGAGCTGTCGCCCCGGCCCCCGTGGATCGAGGCGTGGGACGACCTCGACGCCGACCGGCGGCGGCTGTACGCCCGGATGATGGAGGTGTTCGCCGGGTTCCTCACCCACCTCGACCACCACCTCGGCCGGGTGCTCGACGAGCTCGACCGGTGCGGCGACACGGCGGTGGTGCTGCTGTCCGACAACGGCACCTCGGCCGAGGGCGGCCCGAACGGCACGTGGAACCAGCTGCGCCACTACCTGGGCGACGAGGCCGACGACCTCGACGCCGAACTGGCCCACCTCGACGACCTCGGCGGGTTCCGCAGCAGCGGCCACTACCCGTGGGGCTGGGCGCTGGCCGGCAACACCCCGTTCCCCCGGTGGAAGCGGTACACCTTCGAGGGCGGCGTGCGCGACCCGATGATCGTGTCGTGGCCCGGGCACCTGGCCGACGAGGGCGGGCTGCGCCACCAGTACGTGCACGCCGTCGACCTGCTGCCGACCGTGCTCGACCTGGTCGGCGTCGAGGTGCCGACGACGGTCCGGGGCGTCGAGCAGCTGTCGCTCGACGGCGTGTCGTTCCGCCCGGCCATCGACGACGCCGGCGCCGCCCCGGAGCGCACCGAGCAGTACTACGAGTGCTGGGGCAGCCGGGCCATGTACGCCGACGGCTGGATCGCGGTCACCAACCACGTCAACCAGCTCACCGCCGCCGAGCGCGACGCCATCCCGGGCAGCGCCGAGTTCGCCGAGGACGTCTGGCACCTCTACGACACCCGGACCGATCCGTCGCAGTGCCACGACGTCTCGGCCGAGCACCCCGACGTGGTCGACGACCTGGTCGCCCGCTGGTACGCGGCGGCCGAGCGCAACCACGTCCTGCCGCTCGACGACAGCCGGGACAACCGCATCGCCCAGCTCCACCTGCCGTGGCTCGAGTTCCGCGCCGAGTACGACCTGCTGCCCGGCGACAAGGTGCACGAGTCCAACGGCCCCATCCTGATGGGCGGCTTCCGGCTGGTCGCCCGCTTCGACGACCCGGGGCTGGCGGTCGGCGACGCCGGCGTGGTCTGCGAGCAGGGCGACTGGGTCGCCGGGTGGGCGCTCTACCTGACGAACGGCGAGGTGCGCGGCTGCCTGGCCTGGAACGGGGCCGAGCACCGCATCACCGCGCCGATCGTGCCGGGCGCCGAGCTGGTCGTGCTCGACGCCACGCCCGGCGAGGGTCACGGCTTCGACCTGGTCCTGCGGGTCGGCGACACCGAGGTCCGCGGCTCGTGGCCGGTGCCCGTGCCGCCCGCCATCGCCCCCGACGGCGCCTTCCTCACCGTCGGCTACGGCCGCCCGTTCCCGGTCTGCGACGACTACGAGCCGCCGGCGACCGCCCCCGGCACGCTGGGCTCGGTGCGCATCACCACCGGCCCCCCGCCCCCCTTCGACTTCGACGCCGAGCTCGCCCACCACATGCGCCACCAGTAGCCGCCGGGGCGAGCCGGCGGTCAGCGACCGGGCGAGGGTCCTCGGCCGCTCGGGACCCGGACGGTTGACTGGTCGGCCATGGTCCTCGACGCGGTGGTCATCGCCGCCAAGCTGGTGGTCATCGTGGCCGTCGCCGGGTGGGCCACGAACCGGCTGCTCGGGGTGCGCCGCCGGGTGATCCCGACCCTGCTGCTGGGCCTCGTCGGGTGGGCGATCGCCGCCGGCCTGGCCGGGCCCGCCAACCACGGCGTCCACCTGGACCGGACCGTCTACTTCCTGGTGGTCGGCGCCGCCGCCATCGTCGTCTCGATGGTCGTCGGCGTGGTGATCCTCGCCTTCGAGACGCCGGAGCGCCGGCAGTCGTCCATCGAGCGCTACGGCCGGCTCGGCGGGCTCCCGC
>CAWDAD010000004.1:0-353937 GCA_963800235.1 uncultured Acidimicrobiales bacterium
CCGTGCATCCAGCGCATGGCGTTGGCCGGTGACGAGGAGGTCAGCATCTCGTCCACGGCCGGCACACCGGGCAGTCGGCGAGCGCGGAAGAGGGCGGCGCGCGCCCCCGGGGGCAGGCGCCAGAGTCGTCGGTCGCGCAGCACACGGCCCGTGCGGTGGTAGCCGAAGAAGAGCTCGTCGCCGCCGTCGCCGGAGAGGGCGACGGTCACTGCGTGCGGGCCAGTCCGCTCACCAGCAGGGTCGGAGAGGATCGAGTAGTCGCCCATGGGTTCGTGGGCGGCCTCGACGGACTGGTCGACCGCGGCAGCGACGTCGTCGTCGGTGGCGATGCCCCGCCGTGTTCGAGATCCGAGGGCGTCGGCGAACCGGGCCGCGCCCGGCCGCTCGTCCCCAGCCACGTCGCCTCGTCGCTGCCCATGGTGAAGGAGGGCACGTCGGGGTGTCGGCGGGCGGCGGCGGCCGCCACCAGCGGCGAGTCGACCCCGCTCGACAGGAAGACGCCGACCGGCACGTCGGCGACCAACTGGCGGGCGCGCGGACTGGTGACCGCCGCCCCGACCAGCTCGATCGCCTCGTCGCCGCGGAGCTCCGGGTCCGCGGGCGGCGGCCGGACGACCACCACCGACCCTGCCGATGATGCCGTCGGGCCCGACCTCCACGAAGCAGCCGGCCTCGACCTGGGCGGCGCCGCGGTGCAGCCCGTGCGGGGCGGGGACGTGGGTCAGCTCCAGGTAGAGGCTCAGCGACGTCGGGATCGACGTCGATCGGGATCGAGCCAGCCGGTGAGGAAGAGGGCGTCGTAGCGGGACGAGAAGGCCACCCCCGGTCCCCCCGGCTGCACGGCCAGGTACAGAGGCTTGATGCCGGCGTGGTCCCTCGCCAGCAGGAGCCGGCGACGGACCGCGGTCGGACCAGGCGAGGGCGAACATGCCGTTGAGCTCGTCGAGGCCGGAGCGGCCGTGGCCGGTTCAGCCACTCGAGGAGCACCTCGGTGTCGCTCGTGGCCCCGGAAGCGAGACCCCGTCGGCCTCCAGGGCGGCCGCGGAGCTCACGGTGGTTGTAGATCTCGCCGTTGAACACCAGCACCCAGCGTCCGTCGCCCGAGAGCCATGGGCTGGTGACCCGCACGCCGAAGGTCGAGGATCGACAGCCGCCGGAAGCCGAGGCTGGAGGCCCCGAGGTCGGGTGCGGACCACCGGCCGGCGTCGTCGGGACCTCGGCGGACCATGAGCCCGCTCATCGCCTGGACGACCCCGGGGGCCCGCGGGTCGCTGGTGTTGACGATGCCGCAAAGGCCGCACATGCGTGCATCTCCGGCGCCGGCGAGCAGGGGACGGCGCACTGTAACGCCGGTCGCCGTTGCCAAGGTCGGACGCCGTCCTGGCTACGCTGCCGCAGTGGCGCTCGCTGACCATGGGCCGGCGGCGCTCGCGGGGGCCCGCGTGCTGGTGCTCGGCTGCCGCTGGCCGGCCGACCCCTTCGTCGCCCGGCTGCTCGACCGGCTGCACCGCGACGGCGCCGAGCTGACCGTCGCCGGGCCCGATCCGGTGCCCGCCCCCCACCGCTGGCTGCCGCTCGCCTCGGGTCGACGGGTTCCCCTGCCGTCCCTGCTGGCGGCGTGCGGCACCACCGTCGCCGCCGCGCTGCGGCGGCCGCCCCGGCTGGCCCGGGCCCGGCAGCTCGTCGACCTGGCCCGCCGTGCGGACCGGTTCCGACCGCTGGAGCGGGTGCCCTTCGCCCGGGACGGCTGGGACGTCACCTACGTGCCGTGGACCCTCGCCGCCGTCGACCACCTGCCGGTGCTGGACCTGCTGCCGCCGGTGGTGGTGAGCTGCCGCGGCTCGCAGGTGTCGGTGGCGCCGTGGAACCCGGATCGGGTGGGGGTGCGGGAGGGGTTGGGGGCGGTGTTCGAGCGGGCGGTGGCGGTGCACGCGGTGTCCGAGGCGATGGTGGAGGACGCGGTGGGGTTGGGGTTGGACCGGTCCAAGGCGCGGGTGGTGCGGCCGGGGGCGGACACGTCGGTGTTCGTGCCGCCGCCGGGCCGTCCCGAGGGAGGACGGGCCGGCGAAGCGGGCCGCCTGCGGATCGTGGCGGTCGGGGCGCTCGGCTGGGTGAAGGGCTTCGAGTTCCTGGTGGTGGCGGTGGGGCGGTTGGTGGCGGCGGGGGTGGACGTGTCGGTCGAGGTGGTGGGTGAGGGGCGGGACCGGGGGCGGTTGGTGGCGGCGGCGCGTGATGGTGGGGTGGGGGAGCGGGTGCGGTTGGTGGGCCGGTTGTCGCCGGTGGAGGTGCGCGAGCGGTTGTGGGGGGCCGATGTGCTGGTGTTGCCGAGTGTGAGCGAGGGGATCTCGAACGCGGTGCTGGAGGCGATGGCGACGGGGTTGGCGGTGGTGACGACCGATTGCGGGGGGATGGTCGAGGTGGTGTCGGACGGGGTGGAGGGGTTGGTGGTGCCGGTCCGCGACGTGGGGGCGTTGGTCGAGGCGTTGGGGCGGTTGGCGGCGGATCCGGGGTTGCGGGACCGGATGGGTCGGGCGGGGTTGGTGCGGGTGCGGGCGGGGTTGACCGCGGACGACAACGCGGCGGGCATCGCCGGGTTGCTGGCCGCCCGCCGCCGACCACCGGCCCGCCGCGTGAGCGGTCCTGCGCGGACCGCCGCGTCGGCTCCGTCCGGTCAGGCCGTCCTGCCGGCCGGGCTGCACGTGGCCGTGGCCGGGCTGGTCTGGCCGCCCGAGCCGTTCCTCGACCGCCTCTTCCGGCGCCTGCTGGCCGCCGACGCCCGCCTGACGGTGCTCACCGCCCGTCGGGTCGAGCCGCCCTACCGGGGCGAGGTGGTGCCGGGCACCCATGCCCGCCGGCTCGACCTGGTCCGCGCCATTCCCCGTCGCGCCGCCTCGGCGGCCCGGCACCCCCGCCTGGCGGCGGAGATCTGGCGCCGGACGGGGTGCTGGTCCGGCCGGCTGCGGGCCCAGCGCTTCCAGCAGCACCTCGCCCTGGCCCTGACGGGGGCCGACGTCGTCTACTTCCCCTGGAACGAGCCGGCCAGCGCCTTCGTCCCGGTGCTGGACCTGCTGCCGCCGGTGGTGGTGAGCTGCCGCGGCGCCCAGGTGTCGGTGGCGCCGTGGAACCCGGATCGGGTGGGGGTGCGGGAGGGGTTGGGGGCGGTGTTCGAGCGGGCGGTGGCGGTGCACGCGGTGTCCGAGGCGATGGTGGAGGACGCGGTGGGGTTGGGGTTGGACCGGTCCAAGGCGCGGGTGGTGCGGCCGGGGGCGGACACGTCGGTGTTCGTGCCGCCGCCGGGCCGTCCCGAGGGCGGCCGCGCCGGCGAACCGGGCCGCCTGCGGATCGTCGCCACCGGCAGCCTGATCTGGCGCAAGGGCTTCGAGTTCCTGGTGGTGGCGGTGGGGCGGTTGGTGGCGGCGGGGGTGGACGTGTCGGTCGAGGTGGTGGGTGAGGGGCGGGACCGGGGGCGGTTGGTGGCGGCGGCGCGTGATGGTGGGGTGGGGGAGCGGGTGCGGTTGGTGGGCCGGTTGTCGCCGGTGGAGGTGCGCGAGCGGTTGTGGGGGGCCGATGTGCTGGTGTTGCCGAGTGTGAGCGAGGGGATCTCGAACGCGGTGCTGGAGGCGATGGCGACGGGGTTGGCGGTGGTGACGACCGATTGCGGGGGGATGGTCGAGGTGGTGTCGGACGGGGTGGAGGGGTTGGTGGTGCCGGTCCGCGACGTGGGGGCGTTGGTCGAGGCGTTGGGGCGGTTGGCGGCGGATCCGGGGTTGCGGGACCGGATGGGTCGGGCGGGGTTGGTGCGGGTGCGGGCGGGGTTGACCGCGGACGACAACGCGGCGGGCATCGCCGGGTTGCTGGCCGCCGCCGCCGACCACCGGCCCGCCGCGTGAGCGGCGACCGGAGGCTCGCGCCGTGAGGTTCCACCTCTCCGACCCCCGGCCCGAGATCCGGGCGGCGATGGCCCCGATGCTGAAGCTGCCGCCGGGCTCCGACGTCGTGCTGCAGCCCCCGCTGGTCGAGGGGGGCGGCGTCGCCGTCGAGCGACTGGAGGACGCCGACGTGGGCTGCCTCACCTCCCAGTGGCACGCCTACCAGGGGGCGGCCCGGGAGCGGGCCGTCGCCTACATCCGCCGGGCGGCCGAGCTCGACCGGCGGGTGCTGGTCTGGCAGGGGGGCGACGCCGAGATCGACCTGCCGTACCCGAACGTCGTCCAGCTCCAGCAGGGCCTGGCTCGTCGTCGCCCGGGGCGGGTCACCGCGGCGGTGCCGTTCCCGGTCTTCCACGACGACCTGCTCGAGGTCTTCGACGGCGACCCGGCGCCCCGGCGCAGCCGGCGGGTCCGGGTCGGGTTCTGCGGGCAGGCCGTGCCGACCACCCGGTCCGAGCTCCGCCGGCTGGCCATCAAGGCCCGGGAGCGGGTCGAGCGCCGGCGCGGCGCCGACGAGCTGCCGCAGCCGTGGTCCTCCCACGTCCGGCTCCGTCGCCGGGCCCTCGACGTGCTGGCCGCCGACCCGCGGGTCGACACGGACTTCGTCCGCCGGCGCGACTACCGCCACGGCCTGGTCGACAAGCGCGACCGCCGCGACCTGCGCCACCCCTCGGCCCTGGCCTTCTACGAGAACATCCGGGGCTCCGACCTCACCGTCTGCGCGCGCGGTGGCGGCAACTTCTCGGTGCGGCTCACCGAGACCCTGTGCTTCGGGCGGATCCCGCTGGTGATCGACTCCGGGGCCCTGCTCCCGCGGCCGGACGACCCCTTCTGGGACGAGGTGGCGGTCGTCTGCCGCGGCCGGACGGCTGGACGAGCTCGGCGACCGGGTCGTGGCCGCCCGGGAGGCGGTCGACGTGGACGGTTGGGTCGAGCTCCAGCGCCGCGCCCGGCGCTTCTGGGTGGAGCGGCTGTCGCTGCCGGGGTACATGCGCAGCCTCTGCGGGCTGCTCGACCCCGTGGTGGCGCGCTGATGTGCGGGTTCTGCGGGGTCGTGAACGTGGAGGGACCGTCGTGGTCGTCGACCGTCGACCGCATGACCGACGCCCTCGAACGTCGAGGCCCCGACGACGCCGGGCGGTGGTTCGCCCCCGGTGGCGGCATCGAGCTCGGGTTCCGTCGGCTGGCGGTCATCGACCCCAGCCCGGCCGGTCACCAGCCGATGGTGTCGGCCGACGGCGGGGCCGTCCTCGTCTTCAACGGCGAGATCTACAACCACCGCGAGCTGGGACGGGAGCTCGAGGCGGCGGGCGTGCGGTTCCGGTCGACCAGCGACACCGAGGTCCTGCTCGAGTGGCTGCGCCGGCACGGGCGCGCCGGCATCGACCGGCTGAACGGCATGTTCGCCTTCGCCTTCGTCGAGCCGCTCGAACGGCGGGTGCTGCTCGCCCGGGACCACGTCGGGATCAAGCCCCTCTACCTCGCCACCGAGCCCGGCGGCCCGGGGGTGGCGTTCTGCTCCCGCTACGACCTGCTGTTCCTGACCGGCTGGCTCGACCCCGACGCCGTCCGGGCCGACGCCCTCGACCTGTTCCTCGAGCTGTGCCACGTCCCCTCGCCGTGGGCCCTCCACGAGGGCGCATCCCAGGTCGAGCCGGGCGGGTGGGTCGAGATCGACGCCGACGGCGTCCGGGCCACGGGCCGCTGGTTCGCCGCGCCCGACGACCGCCACCCCGACCTCGCCGGCGGCGAGGCCCGCGAGGCGGCCGAGGCCGCCGTCGAGGCGGCGGTGGCCCGCCAGCGCGTCGCGGACGTCGACCTCGGCGTCTTCCTCTCCGGCGGGATCGACTCGCCGCTGGTCGCCGCCGTCACCCGGGCCCAGCAGGACCGCCAGGTCGACGCCTTCACCATCGGGTCACGGGACTGGAAGGGTGACGAGTCCGACCGGGCCAGCCGCTTCGCGGGGCTGCTCGACCTGCACCACCACCTGCTCGACGTCACCGACGACGACGCCCGCCGGGCGGCGGCGGCCGCGGCGGAGGCCGCCTACGAACCGCTCGGCGACTACTCGATGGTCCCCACGCTGCTGGTGAGCGAGCTGGCCCGTCCGGCGGTCACCGTCGCCCTCTCCGGCGACGGCGGCGACGAGCTGTTCTTCGGCTACGAGCGGCCCCGGCAGCTGCTCGGCCACAGCCGGCTGTGGCGGCTGCCCCCGACCGCCCGGCGCGGTCTGCTGGCCGCGGCACGGCTGACGGGGCGGGCCGACGGCGCCGTCGACGCCCTCGCCCACCCGACCCCCGGCCACTTCTACCGGCAGGTGCACGGCCGCCTCGGCCTCGAGGAGCGACGGCGGCTCGCCCCGGGCACCCACGGGGGGCCGGTGCCGCTCGACCTCTACACCAGCGGGCCGTCCTCGCAGCTCCCCGCCGACGGCACCGAGCGGCACCGGTGGCTCGCCGCCTTCGCCCGCCGGGCCGAGGTCGGCGGGCAGCTCCAGCGGGTCCTGAAGAAGGTCGACATGGCGTCGATGCACCACAGCCTGGAGGTCCGCGTCCCGCTGCTCGACCGCGAGGTGCTCGAGGTGGCCCACCGCATCGACCCTCGCCGCCACCTCCAGGCTGGCCGCCAGAAGGCGGTCCTCGCCGAGCTGCTGGCCGAGCGGGTCGGCGCCGGCGAGGTCTCGGACGAGAAGCGGGGCTTCAACTCGCCCATGTCCGCCTGGATCGACGGCGCCCTGCGCGAGGTCGTCGACGACGCGCTGCTCGGCGACGACCTCTGGCCCACCGGCCGGCTCGACCGGGCGGAGGTCGAGCGCCTGCTGGCCGACCACCGCGGCGGCCGCCACCGCACGTGGGTGCTGTGGTCGCTGGTCAGCCTGCAGTGGTTCGGCCGGCGGATCCGCCGACTGGCCGCCGAGGTGCCGGCCCGATGACCCCGGTGCGGGTGCTCTTCACCATGCCCAACCTCGACTCCGCCGGCTCGGGCCGGGCGCTGCTCAACGTGGTCCAGCACCTCGATCCCGACGTGGTCGCGCCGTCGGTCTGCATCGGCCGTCACGGCGGGACGCTGGAGGAGGAGTTCCACGACGCCGGCATCGAGGTCCTGGTCGAGCGGGTCACCGTGGCGGCCGGGCGCCGGAGCCGGTTGCCGCCCGAGCTGCGGGCGGCCGCCCGCCGCGTCCGGAGCCACGGACGGCGCTTCGACGTGTGGCACTCGTTCCACTACCTCGACGACTACACCGAGCCGCTGGTCGCCCGCCTGTCGGGGGCGTCGGCCTGGGTGTACACGAAGAAGAACATGAGCTGGAACCACCGGTCCTGGTGGCTCCGCACCCTGCTGGCCTCGGGCGTGGCCGTCCAGAACACCGACATGCTCGACCGCTTCTTCACCGGTCCCGTGCTGCGCCGGCGTGCCCACCTGGTGCCCCGGGGGGTCCCGGTCGAGCGGTGGCGACTGGAGGCCGGTGACGGGGCCGCCCTCCGGAGCGAGCTGGCCCTGGCCTCCGACGCCACCGTCGTCGCCTGCGTCGCCCAGGTGATCCCCCGCAAGAACCAGCGCACCCTGGTCGAGGCCGCCGCCCGGGTGCCGGGGCTGCAGGTCCTGATCGCCGGTCGGGAGAACGACCCGGCCTACGTCGAGGAGGTGCGCCGCGCCGCCGAGGGCCTCGGCGTGGCCGACCGCATCCACTGGCTCGGCCAGCGCGACGACGTGCGGGCGGTGCTCGGGGCCGCCGACCTGTTCTGCCTGCCCACCGGCGAGGACGCCGAGGGCTGCCCGGTGGCGCTGCTCGAGGCCATGGCCGCCGGCGTGCCGTCCATCGCCACCGCCGTCCCCGGCTCCCGCGACGTGGTCGAGCCCGGTCGTTCGGGCCTGCTCGTCGACCCGGGCGACGTCGCCGGCCTGGCCGACGCCCTGGCCCGCCTGGCCGACTCGGCGGAGGAGCGCCGGCGGCTCGGTCGTGCCGGCCACGAGCGGGTGGCGTCGGAGTACTCGGTCGAGCGCGAGGCCCGCCGCCACGAGGCGCTCTACCGCGCCGTGCTCGGTCGGCGCCGGCTCAGCCGTCCTCGTCGCTGACCGTCCGACCGGCCGACCCGCTGACCGTGCGGCACCGCCGGCGGGGCTCGGGGTCAGGTGGCGGCGTGCCGGCCCCGCCGCCCGATCGGCGACGAGCCGAAGTACACCGCCTGGGTGTGGCGTCGCTCCCGCCGCTCGGCCCAGCTGAGGCCGCGCTCCTCGGGATCCTCGTCGATGACGAGCATGCCGAGCGCGAAGGCGAAGCCGATGACGCCGATGCGCGTGCCGCTGTGGGTCATGGCCACCAGCGACCAGGTCACGAGCGCGAGCGTCCACGCTCGGCCGAACCAGGACGTCTGGCTCAGGAAGGCCCGGATGATCATGGCGACCATGGCCAGCATGGCGAGGACGCCGAACACCCCGTGCTCGGCCAGCATCCGCGTCTCCTCGGTGTGGGACGCGATGGCGACGTGGTTGCCGAGCTCGTTGTGCAGTTGGTCGGAGACCCCGACCCCGACGCCCACGATCGGGTGGGTCGTGAACGCCCGCAGATCGTCACTCGCGAGGGAACCCCGCGCGGTCGAGTTCGTGTCCTGGGCCCGCTGTCCGACGGCGCCGCCGGTGAAGCTCTCCAGGCGGGGAAAGATCACGATGACCACCAGCAGCGCCGTGAACCCGGCGGCCACGAGGAACCGCAACCCGAGGCGGCGGTGGGCGATCAGGTTCGGGGCCGCGACCAGGATGGCGGCGCCGGCGGTGAAGAGGCCGCCCCGGGAGAGGGTCAGCGCCGACTGGGCGAAGAACCAGGTCCCCAGCCCGAGGGCCAGCAGCCGGTTCGTCCAGCGCCGGTCCTGCAGGGCGAGCATGAGCACCAGCAGGAGGCCGAGGCCGAGGATGTCGGACACCTGGTTGGCGCCGTAGTTCCCGGCGGCGACGTCGTTCGACTGGGCGTTGGCGAACGCGCTCACGCTGAGGGCGGCGGTCGACTTGGTCGCCAGGCTGGCGATGGCGGCGATGGGTCCGATCATCGTCCACAGCATCGGGCCGACCGACTCCCACCGGCAGCGGACCTGGCCGAAGAAGATGGCGCCCACCGCCAGCAGGAGCGGTGCGGCGAGGGTGAAGCTGATCTGGCTGCGGGCGTCGCCGAGCGAGTAGTAGAAGAGCGCGACGGGCACCGCCGGCAGCAGCAGCACGAAGTAGGCGACCGGCAGCGTGATGTTCGTGGGCCGGCCGACGAAGCGGAACAGCCCGATGAGCAGGATGGCGATGGCGATGTACTTGCCGCCCTCCCAGGGCACCTGGGCGCGGGTCATGCGCCAGAGGGTGTCGGCGGTGGCGGCGTAGGCGGCCACCGCCACCAGGGTCGAGATGGTGCGGCACGACAGCGCCGCGACGAACAGCGCGACGATCGTGATCACGGCGACGAGCGTGGCGGCGGGACGGGCCACGTTGGCGATCTGGGCGACCACCACGTGCAGGGCCACCCAGGCCACGATCCCGCGGGTCAGGGTGAAGTTGAACGGCTGGCCGAGGATGGTGAACGGCGGCAGCGGACGGGCGGCGTCACCGTCGGTCACCTCGTCGACCGCGATGGCCTCGTCTCGGTTCTCCAGCAACGACACGGCCACTCCCCTCGGCCGACCGAGGCTAGCGATCCGCCGCCGCCTGCCGGGGATCGGCCCGTCTAGCCTGCGCCCGGTGGGGGAGGGTGCGGCGCTGGGGTTCTTCGCCCCCATGCTGGGCCGGATCGGCAAGGCCCCGGACGTGTTCGAGACCCTGGCCCCCGGCCTCGCCGATCGTGGTCACCCGGTGGTGACCGCCTCGTCCGCGCCCGGCCGCTACCGGCGGGCCGCCGACCAGCTGGGCCTGCTCTGGCGGCGGCGGCGCTGGCTCGACGCCGCCTTCGTCCACCTCTACACCGGACCGACCTTCGTCGTGAACGACGCCCTCAGCGGGCTCGGTCGTCGGACGGGCGTGCCCCTCGTCGGCTACCTCTCCGGCGGCGGGCTGCCGGCGCTGGTCGAGCGCCATCCCCGCTGGGCGGGCCGGGTGCTGGGTCGCTTCGACCTGCTCAGCGCGCCGTCGACCTACCTGGCCGGGGCGGTCGCGCCGCTGGGCTTGGACGTCGAGGTGGTGCCGAACCCGGTCGACCTGTCCCAGTTCGAGCTGCGCCACCGGGACGCGGTGTCGCCCCGCCTGCTCTGGATGCGCACCTTCCACGAGCTCTACCGGCCGAAGCTGGCCGTGGAGGTGCTGGCCGAGCTCCACCGCCGGCACCCGGACGCCCGCCTGACCATGGCCGGTCAGGACGACGGCCTGCTCGGGCCCACCCGGGCCCGCGCCGCCGAGCTCGGGGTCGCCGACGCCGTCGAGTTCGCCGGCTTCCTCGATCCCGACCGCCGTCGTCAGGCCCTGGCCGACCACGACGTGTTCCTCCACACCAACCGCGTCGACAACATGCCGGTCAGCCTCCTGCAGGCCGGGGCGAGCGGCCTGCCGGTCGTGGGCATGGCCGTCGGCGGCGTGCCCCACCTGCTCGCCGACGGACGGGAGGCGCTGCTCGCGCCCGACGACGCGGACCTCCTCGGGTGTCGTGACGGGCTCGTCGAGCGGGTGGAGCGCCTGCTCGACGACCCCGGGCTGGCCGCAGAGCTGTCCCGGGCCGGCCGGGCCAACGCCGAGGCGGCCGACCTGCCGGTGGTGCTCGACCGGTGGGAGGCCCTGCTGGGCGGCGTGGTGCGACGGAGGCACTGACCGCCGGTATGGTCCCCGCCGGGTATGTGCGGGATTGCAGGGGTATCGACGAGCGACGGCCGACCCGCCGACGGCGGCGCGGTCGCGGCCATGGTCCGCGCCCTCCGCTACCGCGGCCCCGACGCCCACGCGGTGGCCGAGGCGGGGCCGGTGGCGCTGGGCCACGCCCGGCTCAGCATCGTGGACCTCAGCGCGGCCGGCGACCAGCCGTTCCGCTCCGACCGCAGCGTGCTCGTCTACAACGGCGAGATCTACAACTGCCGCCTGCTCGGGCGCGAGCTCGAGCAGCGGGGCGTGGTGTTCCACGGCTCGTCGGACACCGAGGTCCTGTTCCAGCTGATCGAGCTGGTCGGCCTCGACGAGGCGCTGGACCGGATCGAGGGGATGTACGCCTTCGCCCACCTGGACCTCCGGTCGGGTGACCTGGCGCTGGCCCGGGACCCGATGGGGATCAAGCCCCTGCTGTGGACCCGTCACCAGGGCGATCTGTGGTTCGCCTCCGAGATCGCCGGGCTCCGTGCGGCGGTCCCGGTGCGGCCCGACCCGGTGCGCTCGCTCTTCTCCCTGCTGGGTCGAGCCGAGGCCTCCGGCTGGCAGACCGTCTTCGCCGGGGTCGACCAGGTCGCGCCCGGCGAGTACCTGGTCGTCCGCGACGGCGAGGTCCAGAAGTCGGTCCGCCACCACGACCTGGCGGACCTGGTCGACGCCGACCTGTACGGCGACCTGGCCGACCGCAGCCTCGGGGCGGCCGCCGAGGAGCTGGGCACCCGCCTGCGCGCCGCCACCGCCGACCGGATGCTGAGCGACGCCCCCATGGGGTCCTTCGTCAGCGGCGGGGTCGACTCGGCCCTGGTCAGCTCGCTGGCCGCTCCCCTCGACCCCGACCACCTGCTGCTCACCGCCGACGTGGTGGGACGCCACTCCGAGCGCGAGGGCGCCCAGGAGCTGGCGGCGGCCGTCGGCCTGCCGCTCGAGGTCGTGGAGTTCCGCCCGGAGATGCTCATCGAGGACTGGGCGCTCACCACCCTCCACCACGGGTCGCCGCTGATCGCCCACGTGAACTCGGTGCCGTTCCGGCGGGTGGCGGCCCGGGCCCGGGACCGGGGGGTGAAGTCGGTGCTCACCGGCGAGGGCGCCGACGAGCTCTTCCTCGGCTACCCCCTGATGCTGCTCGACACCCAGGCCCGCGCCCTCGGCGCCCCGGTGCGGGCCCTCCGCCGGCTCTACGGCACCGTGCCGGGCCTGGCCACCAAGCTGATCCCCCGCCGCGGCGAGGGCCAGCCCGACTTCCTGGCCGAGCTGGTCGAGGACCGGACGTCGACCACGACCCGCGAGCGGGGGCTGGCGGCGTTCGACTTCCTGCCCGAGACCGAGGCTCGGCGCCAGCTCGTCACCTTCGCCTACCTCACCGAGCACCTGCAGACCCTGCTCCATCGCAACGACCGGATGGGCATGGCGGCCAGCATCGAGGCCCGCTTCCCGTACCTCGACCGGCGCGTGGTCGCCTTCGGGCTCAACCTGCCCTACCGCCACAAGGTCCGCCTGGGCGGTCCGATCCGCAGCCGCACCCCCCTCGTCCAGCAGAAGGCGGTGATCCGGGAGCTGGCCGAGGCCACCCTCCCCGCGGCGCTGGCCAACCGGGTGAAGCAGGGCTTCCCGATGCACGGGCACCTCGACGTGGTGGTGCAGCCGGAGCTGTTCCGCTCCGGCTACGTGGCCGAGGTCGCCGGCCTCAGCGAGACCGGGATGCGCCAGTTGGTCGAGCAGGGCCCCCGGTACCTGGTGGCCAAGCTGGTCTCCATCGAGGTGTTCGGTGCCCTCTTCGCCCGTGACCAGTCCGTCGAGGAGGTCACCGACCGGCTGCGGCGCAGCGCCCGGGTGGTCGTCGACGGCGCGGCGGCCTGACCGCCCGACCGCCTGACCGCCCGGTCCCGGCGGTGTCAGCCGGGCCGGGCGACCACGGTCAGGCGGTGGGTGCGCAGCAGGGGAAGACGGGCCAGCACCGGATAGGCGACCGGCGTGCGCGCCCCGAGGCGGCGGGCGACCGGGGGGAGGAGCGTCAGGGTGCGGGAGGTCGACACCAGGCCCGGGAACAGCTCGGCGAGCCGCCGCCGTGGCACCGGCGTGACCTGGCGGTTGCGCGGGCTCGGCACCCGGAGGTCGTAGACCAGCGCCAGGCCGCCGGGGGCCAGCACCCGCACGATCTCGGCGGCGACGGCCCGCTGGTGGTCGGGCTCGAGCACCGAGCTGAGCACGGTGAGGGCCAGGACCAGGTCGACGGAGCCGCCGGCGAGGGGGAGCGCCGCCCCGTCCGCCCGCAGGACGCGGGCCCCCCAGCGCTCCCGGGCCGCCCCCAGCCGGGTCGGCAGCAGGTCGAGGCCCACCGGTCGGGCGTCGGCCAGCGGGGATCCGGGGGGCGCGGCGGCCAGGAACCGGACGAGGTGCTCGCCATCGCCGCAGCCCAGGTCGAGCACGACCGGTGCCGGGGTGCCCGGCCGGCCCGGCCACGCCGCGGCGACGAGCCGGTGGGCGAGGCGGTCGCGCTCGTCGACCATGGCCCGGTTCCCCGGCTGGTCGTCGGCCCAACGGGCGCGGTGGGACTCGTCGTCGTAGGTGGCGTAGGCCCCCGACAGCCGGGCCCGCGCCGCGGCCCCGTCCGAGGCGGCGTCCCCGGCCCGGGCCTCGGCCGACGAGGGGCGCGGCCCGGCGCCGTCAGCCACGGCCGCGCCAGCGGTCTCGGAACCGCCACAGCCCCTGGAGGGAACCGACGCCGTAGGCGAGGTGGAAGGTGGCGAAGGCCACCGGCAGCCACGGGAGCAGGTCGGGCTCGGTGGCGGCGGTGCGGGCCGAGGCCGCCAGGTTGGCCGCCGCGTAGGGCACCGCGACCGACGCCAGCCAGCGGGGCGAGCGGCGGAGGCCGGCCAGGCCCGCCGACGCCGCCAGGGCACCCACGAAGGCGGCGGGGACGAGCTGGCGCGGTGCCGGGACCCCGCCGCGCTTCTGCACCACCCGCACCTTGAACAAGCCGTACTCCCGGTACTGCCGCCACGCCCGGGCGAAGGAGGCCCGGCTGTAGTAGGTCGTCGAGAGGGACGGGTCCATCCAGATGGTGCCGCCCGACTGGGTGAGCCGGTAGTTGAACTCGTCGTCCTGGTTGCGGCGCAGTTCGGGGTCGAAGTGGCCGATGCGATCGAAGACCTCGCGGCGGTACGCCCCGAAGGCCAGGGTGTCGACCGCGCGGGCCTGGCGGGCACCGGTGCGGAAGGCGGCGTTGCCCACGCCGAACGGCGACCGCTGGGCGGCGGCGATGGCCCGAGCCCTGGCGCCCGACCCGATGGTCTCGATCACCCCGCCGGCGCAGTCGGCCCCGGAGCGCTCGAGCAGGTCCACGCACCGGTCGAGGTAGTCGGGCGGGACCACCGCGTGGCCGTCGACGCGGACCACGACCGAGCCGCACGCCTGCGCCAGCGCCCGGTTCAGGCCGGTGGGCACGATGCCCTCGGGGTTGTCGACGAGCCGGAGGCGGGGGTGGTCCGCGGCGAGGGCGAGGACCCGCTGGCGGGTGCCGTCGGTGGACCGGCCGTCGGCCACCAGCACCTCGACCCGGTCGGCCGGGTAGGTCTGGTCGAGGACGGCGCCGACGCTGCGCTCGATGAAGGGGCCCTCGTCGCGCACCGGCATGATCACCGTGACGAGCGGCCGCTCGGGTGGGGTCACGGGGTCGTCCCGGCGGGCGCGACCGGGTCGACGTCGGAGACGACGGCCCGGAACTTGTTGGCCGCCGTCCTCGGGATGGCGTCGACCTCGACCACCTCGACCTCGACGTCGCCCACCCGGTCGCGCAGCCGGACGGCAACCACCTCCGCCACCCGGCGGTCGTAGCCGGTCCCCGGCACGACCCGCACGACCAACCGGTCGAGGGCGATCTGGTGGATCTGGGCCTCGACGAGGGGGAGGTCGGCCTTGAAGACCGGGTCGAGCCGACCGATGCGACGACCGTCGGGGGTGATCACGAGGTCGTCGGCGCGACCCTCGACCCGGCCCAGCACCGGCAGCGTCCGGCCGCACGGGCAGGGGCGGGCCCCCTCCGGCGGCACCAGCCGGTCACCGGTGTCGTAGCGGATCAGCGGCATGGCCGGGTTGAGCAACCCGGTGGCGACGAGTCGGCCGGGCGGTGCCGTCCGGCCCAGCTCGCCGGGCGGTGTCGCCGGGCCCAGCTCGCCGTCGTCGTCGAGGACCTCGACCACCCCGGCCTCCGGCCAGCGGTGGAGCGTCCCGTGCCCGCACTCGCTGGCGGCGGCCACGATCTCGGCCTGGCCGAACATGTCGCGCACCGGCACGCCCAGCGCCGCCTCGATCAGCGTCCGCTGCCGGTCGAGCAGGCTCTCGGCGTTGGTCAGCACCACCCGGACGCCCGGGAGCTGCCCGCCGGCGTCGGCCACGAGACGGGCCAGCTCGGCCAGGGCCGACGGGTAGCCGACCAGGTGGGTCACCTCGCGTCGCCGTAGCTCGGCCACGTAGTCGGCGACGGTCGTCGCGTCGAGGTGGTGGCTCGACAGGTAGAGCTGGTGCATGGCCGGGTTCCAGACCCAGTAGGGCGGCCGGCGCCGGTCGGGAGCGACGACCAGCTGCCCGCCGAGGATCGCCCACGGCTGGTGGCGGCTCACGCCGTGCCAGCGCCGGGTCCGGGCCTCGAACAGCGCGTACCAGCACCGGGTGGCCGCCCGGCTCCACCAGAGGGCCAGCGGGGTGCCGGTGGTGCCGCTGGTGTGCTCGGCGAAGAGCGGACCGCGGCGGGCCGGCTCGGCGGTGAAGGACCACGGGTCGGCCCGCACCGCGGCCTTGTAGAGCACCGGCCAGCTGGCCAGGTCCTCCACCGGGCTGCGATCGCCCCGGCGGCGGCGCTCGCCCCACTGGCGCCGGTAGTAGGGCACCGTGGCGGCGGCGTGGCGCAGCAGGCGCCCCGTGCGCTCCGCGATGAGGTCGTCCCAGGCCGCCGGCGGGAGGTGCTCGGCGCTCACCACCCGGTCGACCAGGTCCTCGGCATCCGGCCCGTAGCGCCAGCGGCGGAGCTGGACGCCGCGCCCCGCCGCCAGCGCGCCCTTGGCGATCCCGGGCGCCCGGCGGTAGAGCGCCTCTGCGGTGCTCACGGTCGCCCGTCGCCCAGCGGGACCGTCTCGAGGACGATGCCCCACTCGTCGGCGAAGAGCTGGCGGACGTCGTCGAGGTAGCGGGAGAACGAGAAGCGGCGGGCGGCGTGGAAGCAGCGCTGGTGCTCGACCTCCCACCGGTCCGGGTCCTCGAGGTAGCCCGACGCCGCCTCGACGAAGCCGGCCACGTCGAGCGGGTCGAGCACCCGCCCCACCCCGAGCTCGCCGAGGATCTGGGGGATGCTGGCGATCGAGCTGGCCAGCGGGATGGCGCCGTAGGCCATGGCTTCGGCCACCACCTTGGGGAACCCCTCCCACTCGGAGGCGAGCAGCAGGAAGTGGGCCCCGGCGTAGAACGGTCCGATCTCGGCGCGGGGCAGCCAGCCGTGCACCGCCAGGCGGTCCGCCATGTCGGTGGCGGCGGCCTGGTCGCGGAGCTGGTCGGCCATGGGCCCGTCGCCCACCAGGTCGAGGTGGACGTCGTGGCCGAGGTCGCGGAGGGCGGTCACCACCTCCAGGGCCCGGTCCGGGCCCTTGGTCGGGTAGAGGCGGCCGACGAAGAGGAACCGGACGGTCGAGCCCAACGTCTTGCCCGCGGCCGCCGCGCGTGCCCCGGCGAGCTGGTCGTCGGTGAAGGTCGGGTTGATGAACGTGTGGACGTGCGGCTTCTGGTCGGGCCACGAGCCGTTCACGGTGACCGGCTGGCGGTACACGTTGCGGAGCAGCCAGCGCTGGACCTGGTAGGACCAGGCGTCGACGTGGTCCGGGTGCCAGTTGCCGGCGAACTTGAACCAGTGCACCCGCTGGCGCCGGACGAGCACCAGGAGCAGGGTCAGCAGGGCGACGTTGGACGGTCCGCGGACGTGGACCACGTCGGCGTCGCCCAGCTCGTCCTCGATGGCTCGCAGCCAGCCGACGAAGGCGACCACCACGCCGACCTTGTCGAGCAGGGTCGTGCCCCCGGCCTCGCGGAGGAAGCGCACCCGGACCCTCGGGTCGGTGTAGGCGGCCGACAGGATGCCGACCCGCTTGCGGTGCAGCGGGGCGACGTGCACGACCTCGTGGAACTGGGAGGCGAGCACGTCGATCTCCCGGACCGTCGCCGCCCACCCGACGGTCGTGCCGTCCCGCCGGTAGTGGGGGGTGTCGGAGATGAAGACGAGCCGTCGGGGGCGGGCCGTCCCGGTCGCCGCGCCCGCCCGCCCGGGAGCGGGTCCTCCGAGGACCGACCGGAGCACCGCGTCGTAGCGGTCGCTCACCGCCTCCCAGGTCTGCTCGGCCTCGGCTCGCCGCCGGCCCGCCTCGCCGAGGGCGGCCGACCTGGGCGGGTCGCCGAGCAGCTCGGCGAGGGCGGCGGCGGTGGCCCCGTGGTCCTCGACGGGGACGACGAGCCCGGTCTCGCCGTCGACGACGGCCTCCGGGAGACCGCCGCTGTCGCTGACCACCGCCGGCTTGCCGAACAGCGCCCCCTCGACGACCGCGATGCCGAACCCCTCGAAGTCGCCCTCGTCGGTGTGCCGACTGGTCATGGCCACGACCGACGCCGACCGGTAGGCGACAGCCAGGTCGTCACGGGACAGGGCCCCGGTGAGGTGGACGTGGCCGCCCACCCCGAGCTGGTCGGCGAGGTCGCGGAGGTGGTCGCCGGAGCTCGGGAGGCCGACCACCACGTACTGGGCGTTCGGCACGCGGTCGAGCAGCGCCGGGAGCCCGCGGACGACCACGTCCTGGCCCTTGCGGCGGGTGACGTTGCCCACCGTGAGCACGACCGGTCCGGGCGGGAGGTCGGGCACCAGGTCGGTCAGGGTCCGCCGGTCCGAGCCGAGCTCGGCCAGCCGGTGGTCGGCCCCGTTGGTGATCACCTCGACGCGTCGGGGTAGAGCGCCGAAGGCGTACATGTGCTCGCGGGTGTAGCGGCTGACGCAGATCGTGCAGTCCGCCCGGGCGATGGCGTTCTGCAGCACGCGGCGCCGGGGGAGGGGGTGCCGTCCGAACTCGGTGCCGTGCCCCACCGCGACCCAGGGTCGGCGGCGGCACATCGCGCCGGCCGCCAGGACCGCACCGGCGCCGGAGGCCAGCACCAGGTCGTGGTCCCCCTCGGCCAGGACCGAGCGGATGGTGGCCCACCGACGGGCCCGTCGTCGCCACCCCCGGTCGCCGCTCCGGCCGGCCCCCAGCACCGGGTAGGGGAGGGTCCGGCGGAACGCCTCGGCCTCGGCCGGGGTCGTGTAGTCCTGCGGGCTGACCACGGTGATCTCCCAGCCCCGCTCGTGCAGGTGGGAGGCGAGCTGGTGGGTGTGGGTACCGATCCCACCCGGACCGGGGGGGAACTCGGTGCTGACCACCAGCAGCTTCATCCCGCCACCGCTTCGCGCTCGGGACGGTGGGGGATCGACGGGAACCGTCGACCGAGGTCGACCGCCGCTCGTCGGGCTCGCCCGAGCCGCCGCACGGTGTCGGGGAGGAGGGCGAGCTGGACGACCGACCGGGCGGCGCGGTGCGCCGGGCTCCCCGTGCCGCTCACCACCCCCGCCAGGTGGAGCAGCTCGGCCTCGTGGCACTGCTCGGCGGAGAAGTAGCGGCGCCAGAGGTAGAGCTGGGTCGGCGAGAGCCGCTGGCGCCCGAGGATCGTGCGCCGGCTGCCCCCGTAGGTCGTGGTGCGGGCCCGGTGCACGCGCAGGCCGCCGCGGGGGGCGTGGTGGTGCAGCACGGTGATGGTCGGGTCGAGGGCCATCCGGCACCCGGCCAGGTGCAGGCGCATGCCGAGGTCGTGGTCGGCCCGCTCGCCGTGGTCGTAGGCCAGGTCGAACCAGCCGGAGCGCTCGAGCGCCTCGCGTCGGACCATGGTGTTGTTGGTCGGGAAGGTGTCGCTGGCGCGGAACCGGCGGAACTCGGCCGACGTCTGTCCGGCGCCCGGCTCGTGCACGCCCCCGGAGGAGACGTCGAGGCCGAGGCGGTGGAGGTTGTCGACGTGCCGGCGCAGCAGGTCGGTGCCGAGCTCGTCGTCGTCGTCGTCGATGAAGAGCACCTGGTCCCCGGTGGCGGCCTCGAGCCCGGCGTTGCGGGCCGAGCACTGCCCGGCGGCGTCGAGGGTGATCCAGGTGGTCGGGAGGTCGGCGAAGTCGGCCGGCAGGTCGGGATCCCGGTCGGCCGGCGGCGTCTGGTCGACCACCACCACCTGGTGGGGCGGCAGCTCCTGGCGCCGCAGCTGGTCGAGGACCTCACGGAGGTACGGGTAGCGCTCGATGGTCGGCACGAGGACCGTCACCCTCGGCCGCTCCGGGTACCCCGCCGTCGCCACGAGGTCCGAGGTGGCCGTCGGCGGCCGCGGCCGGTCCGACCCGGCCGACCTCTGCCTCCTCCCGGCGGATGGTCCACGCGGCGCGCGCCAGGCGGGGCGGTCGCCACCGGCGTCGACGGGCCAGGCGGGCGGACGACCACCAGTACCAGCGACCGGCGAAGCGCCGACGGACGAAGCGCAGCTCGTCGGCCAGCGGCAGGTGCTCGGCGGGGAGCTGCGTGCCGGGCCCGACCAGCTCGGGGCAGTGTCGGAGCCGGACCCCCTGCCAGACCCAGCGGTGACCGAGCTCGAGGGCTGCGCCGGGCAGCGAGGAGAAGGTGGTGTCGACGAAGCCGAGGGCGTCGAGGACCCGCCAGCGCACGAGCAGGGCGTCGAAGGTCATCCGCCACGACGTCGACGCCCGATCGGCGGGGGCGTCGCACGCCAGCATCCACGTCGCCGCCACGGTGTCGAGGCTCTCCGGCCGTCCGGCGGCGCCGAGGACGAGACCGGCGTGCCACGCGTCGTCGGGCTGCTCGAGGATCGCCCTCGACCAGCGCCGGATCGGGGAGCGGCAGGCGGTCGCCCCAGAGGAGGACGGCGTCGTCGGGACCGTGGTCACCTGCCGCGACCGATCTGGTGGCGTCGAGCAGCGCCGCTGGGTGGGGCTGGGCGGCTGCGCACCGGCCGGCCGGCCAGTCGAGGCCGCCCGCCGCCCCGGCCCCGATGCGGACCAGATCGATGGACACCGCGACGAGCTAGCTGCGTCGGGCGATCGGCCGGGAGGGGGGGAGGTCCGGGAGCGAGTCCTCGCTGATGTGCCCGTTGACCGAGGCGCCGTTGGCCGAGTCCGCCCCGCCGGCGTCGGTCGCCCCGTAGCCCCTGCCGTAGTAGCCGTAGCCGTAGCCGTAGGCGTGGGCCTCCTCGGCGCTCTCGTTGTTGAGCACCAGGCCGGCGACGGGCACCTGGACCTGCTCGAGGGTCTCCATGCTCCGGCGCAGCTGGCGGCGACGGCTCTGCCGGGACCGCACCACCATGATGGTGGCGTCGGCCATGGTGGCGGTGATGAGCGGGTCGGCCACCGGCAGCACGGGCGGGGCAGTCGAGCACCACCAGGTCGAAGCGCTTGGACAGGACCTCGACCACCCGGTGGGCGGCGTCGGAGTCGAGCAGCTCGGCAGGGTTGGTCGGCACCGGTCCGGCCGGGACGATGTAGAGGTTGTCGACCTTGGTCTTGTGGACGACCTCGCCGAGCGGCCGCTTGCCGAGCAGGACGTCGGACAGGCCGGTGTGGTTGTCGAGGTCGAAGTAGGTGTGGGCCCGGGGGATGCGGAAGTCGGCGCAGAGCAGCACCACGTTCTGCCCGGCCTGGGCGACCGCCGCCGCCAGGTTCACCGCGATGGTGGTCTTGCCCTCGCCGGCGGCGGAGCTGGTGATCTGCACCACGCCGATGCGCTCGTTGATCGAGAGGAACTCGAGGGCGGTGCGCAGCTTGCGGTAGGACTCGGCGACCTGGGAGTTGCCGCGGTCGGCGGTGGCGATCTCCTTGCCGCTGTCGCGGTCGTAGGGGATGGCCGCCAGCACCGGGATGTCGGGGAAGTCGGCCTCGAGGTCGAGCCGACCCCGGACGTGGTCCTCGAGCTGCTCGCGGCCGTAGGCGACGCACAGGCCGATCAAGAGGCCGATGACGATGGCGATGGTGGCGTTCTGCGGGATGTTCGGCGACACCGGCGTGCTGGGCTTGCTGGCCAGCCGCAGGATCTGCACGTCGGACTGGGGCTGGCCGTTGCCGCTGGTGACGGCCAGCAGGCCGATCAGGTTCTGGCGGTCGCGCAGCGAGCCGAGCTGGTTGCTGAGGCTCTGGCGCTGGTCCTGGTTGGCCTGGGTGAGGTTCTGGAGCTGCGTCTGCAGCGTCTGCACCCGGGCGGTGTCGGAGCCGGCCTGGGTGATCTGGTCGCGGATGGCCTGCTCCTGGGCGGCGAGCTGGGCCAGCTGCTGGTTGATGCTGTCGATGTTGCTCTGGATCTCCTTGTTCTGGCTGTCCAGACCCGACTCGACCAGCCCCTTGCGGATGTCGACGAACGCCTTGGCGTAGTCGTTCACGTTCTTGGCGGCGCGGCTGGCGCTGGTGGCGTTGGCGGTCAGGATGAGCACGTCGCTGTCGGCCGACGGCTTGGCGCTGACGTTGACCTGTCGGCCCAGCTGCTTGACCACCAGGGTGTGGAACTGGTCGCTCGTGGCCAGGGCGGCCTCGTTGGCCAGGGTGCGCTGCGCGTCGTTGGAGACGCTGTTCAGCACCGCCGAGCCCTGCGAGGTGACCAGGATCTTGGCGCTGGCCGAGTAGGTCGGGGTCTTCTGCAGCGAGACGGCCAACGTCCCCGCGAGCACGATCAGGATGCACAGGAGGATCGAGAGCTTCCTGCGCCACACGATCCGGACGAGGCTGCGGAGGTCGAAGTCCGACCTCGTCTGGTCAACTCTCACGCTTGCCGGTCACCCCCCAGGTGCCACGCGGCGTCGACCAGGTGCCGAACCGCGGCGGGAGACGCTAGCCGAGCACACCTCGCCGGCGGAGATCGGCTCGGCGGCCGGCGTCGAGCCCGAGCACGTCCTCGAGGACCTCGTCGGTGTGCTGGCCGACGGTGGGGGCGTGGGTGGGCTCCGGGAGGTCGACGTCGAGGAACTTGAGCGGGGTCGGGATCTGCTCGGCGCCGAGCTGCTCCACCGGCCACCAGGGGAACCGGTCCTGGAACTGCGGGTCGTCGGCCAGCGTCTCGGGGGTGTTCACCGCCACGATCGGCGTGTTGACCCGGTCACCCAGCTCGACCCACTCGGCGGTGGTGCGCCCGGCGAAGATGTCGCGCAGCTCCGCCCGCAGCTCGGTGTCGCCGACCGCGTGGTCGGCGTACCGGGAGCCGGGGTGGGACTCGAACAGGTCGGCCCGGTCGATGCCGCGGCAGAAGTTCTCCCAGAACTCGCGCTCGGACGCCTGGAAGAGGATGTGGCCGTCGCTCGACTCGTAGAACTGGTAGCGGACGCCGTCGCGCATGCCCTTGGTGCCCGGCGCCCGGCGGGCGTAGCCGTCGGCCTTGTTGCCGGTGACCTCGCGCTCGGGTCGCCGGTAGGCGCGGTAGGTCTCGCTGCGCAGCCAGTCCATGGCCGCGGCCGCATCGCTCTGGGCGATCTCGAGCCGGCACCCCTCCCCGGTGGCCCGGGCCTTGACGATGCCGGCCAGCACGCCCAGGGCGCCGAACAGCGGTCCGGCGTGGATGCCCACCGACGGGTGCTCGGGGATGGCGCTGAAGCCCTCCTCGGTGGTCTCGGGCTTCACCAGCCCGGCCCACACGTCGTAGGCCAGGCCGTGGCTCGGCATGTCCTTGTACGGGCCGGTCATGCCGTAGCCCGAGATGGTGCAGAAGACGATGCGGGGGTTCACCTGGCGGAGCCGGTCGTAGCCGAGGCCCCGCCGCTCCAGCCCGCCGGGGCGCATGGCCTCGATCACCGCGTCGGCGCCCCGCACCAGGTCGAGGTACAGCTCGACGCCGTCCTCGGTGCGGAGGTCGAGCACGATGCTGCGCTTGCCCCGGCTGATGTGGAGGTGCATGAGCGACACGCCCTCGACGATCGGCCAGGTCATCTCCCGGATGTAGTCGCCCTGCGGCGACTCGACCTTGATGACGTCGGCGCCGAGGTCGGCCAGGTGGGTCGTGATGGCGCCCGGCCCGAGCATCGAGCTCTCGACGATGCGCACCCCGGCCAGCGGCCCGGTGCCCGGTCCGGCCTGCGCGCCCGGTTCGGCCTGCGCTCCCGGTCCGGTCTGCGCTCCCGGTTCGGTCTGGGTCATGGTCGCCGACAGTAATCTGACGCCGTGTCAGGTCTGCCCGCCGATCCTGCGGACCCCTCGACCCCGTCGGACGAGGGCGAGAAGCGCGGACCGGGTCGCCCGGTCGACCTGGCCAAGCGGCAGGCCGTGGTCGACGCCACCCTCGAGCTGCTGGCCGAGGTCGGCTACGGGGCGCTGACCATCGACGCGGTCGCCCAGCGGGCGGGGTCGAACCGGGTGCTCGTCTACCGCGTCTGGGACTCCAAGGTCGGGCTGGTGCGCGATGCGCTGTTCGGCACCGCCGCCGACCTGGTGGTGCCCGACCGCGGGTCCCTGCTCGACGATCTGCGCGACTACCTCGCCCAGCACGTCGACAACATGGCCAGGCCCGCCTACGTGAAGGGCGTGCCCGGCCTGACCGTGGAGCTCCAGTCCGACCCCGAGCTCTACCGGGACACGTTCCGCCGCTACATCGCGCCGAGCGAGGACGGCTACCGGGCCATCTTCGAGAAGGCGGTCGAGCGGGGCGAGCTCGACGAGGCGCCCGACGCCCGGGTCGTGGTGTTCGTCGTCGGCGGGATCATCACCGGCCTGGCCCAGAGCACGCGGCTGTCGCACCCGGCCATCACCGACGTGCTGCTCGACACCCTGCTCGGCGGCGTGCTCCACGCGGCGCGGGGAGCGCACGACCCGAATTAGGTGACAGCGCGTTACGTAATGGGGTAGGGTGCCCGGCATGAGCATCGAGTTCGGACTCTTCATCGGTGGTTGGGTGCCCGACTACCTCGACGGGCGGAACGACGCCCACGAGCACGAGCGCCTCGTCGACGAGACCCGTGTCGCCGAGGCCGGCGACCGCAGCGGCTGGAAGTACGTGTGGGTCACCGAGCACCACTTCCTCGCCGAGTACAGCCACATCTCCGCCAACGAGGTGGTGATGCCCCACATCCTGGCCCGCACGAACCGCATCCGGGTCGGGTCCGGGATCATCAACGTCACGCCGCCGGTCAACCACCCGGCCCGCATCGCCGAACGGGTCGCCATGCTCGACCACCTCTCCGGCGGCCGGTTCGACTTCGGCACCGGCCGGGGCAGCTCCACCACCGAGCAGGCCGGGTTCGGCATCACCGACCCGGACCTCACCAAGGACATGTTCGACGAGGTCATGCCCGAGTTCCGCAAGATGTGGGCGCAGGACGCCTACAGCTTCGACGGCCGCTTCTTCTCGATGCCCGAGCGAGACGTGCTGCCCAAGCCCTACGTCAAGCCCCACCCGCCCATGTGGGTGGCGGCCGGCAACCCCGACACCTTCGAGAAGGCGGCCAAGCTCGGCCTCGGCGTCATCTGCTTCACCGGCGGCTCACCCGAGCGCATGCGCCCGCTGGTCGAGACCTACAAGGAGCACATCGCCGACGCCGACCCGGTGGGCGACTACGTCAACGACAACGTGGCCATCACCACCTCGTTCCTCTGCCTCGAGGACGGCGACGCCGCCCGGGACTGGATGACCCGCTCGCGCAACGGCCGCCAGCAGAGCCTGGTCTTCAAGTACCTCGACACCTTCCCCAAGCCGCCCGGCATCCCCGAGTGGCCCGAGGAGATCCCCGACCCCACCCTGGAGCAGCTGCAGGCCGGCGCGGCCAGCGGCGCGTCGATCGTGGGCACGCCCGACGACTGCATCGAGGCGCTGGCCAAGTGGGACGACATCGGCGTCGACCAGCTGATCATGGGCCCGACGGGCAGCGCCTACCCCTACGAGCTGGTCGAGGAGACCGTCGAGCTGTTCGGCGAGAAGGTGATCCCCAAGTACGACGCCGAGCCGGCGGAGTGCCGCGCCGAGCGCTTCCGTCGCGAGGCCGCCGAGCGCCTCGGCCTCGTCTGATCGCCCGTCCCCGCATGGGGTCGCCCTCGACGTTCAACTTCGCCGACATCTGGGAGGCGGTGTGGCCGGTGGCCGACGACCGGACCGCCCTGGTCTGCGGCGACCAGCGCCGCACGTACCGCCAGCTCGGTGAGCGGGTCGACCAGCTGGCCCGCCACCTGGACGAGGCCGGCATCGGTCCGGGTGATCACGTCGGGCTGTTCCTGAAGAACGGGGTCGAGTACCTCGAGGCCATGCTGGCCGCCTTCACCCTGCGGGCGGTGCCGGTGAACATCAACTACCGGTACGTCGCCGACGAGCTGCGCCACCTGGTCACCGACTCGGCGTCGGTGGCGCTGGTGTTCCACGCCTCGCTGGCCGGAGCGGTGGCCGAGCTGGGCCCCGAGGTGCTGGGCGCCATGCGGACCCTGCTGGTGGTCGACGACCCGACCGCGCCGGACGGCTCGACGGGGGCCGAGGTCCCCGGCGCCCACCGGTACGAGGACGCCCTCGCCGGACGCGAGACCGGGTTGCTCGAGGTCGCCGGCCGCAGCGGCGACGACCACTACCTCATGTACACCGGCGGCACCACCGGGCTCCCCAAGGGCGTGCTCTGGCGCCAGGAGGATGCCTTCTTCGCCTGCATCGGCGGCGGCGATCCCACTCGGATGCAGGGGGCGGTGGAGCGCCCCGGGCAGCTCGCCGAGCGCGTCGGCCAGGACGTCAGCTACCTGCCGGTCGCGCCGCTGATGCACGCCGCCGCCCAGTGGACGACGCTCTCGTGGCTGTTCGCCGGCGGCAAGACCACCCTGATGCCAGGGTCGTTCGACCCCGCCGAGGTGTGGCAGGCGGTGCAGGACGAGGGCGTGAACACGCTGACGGTGGTCGGCGACGCCGTCGGCGGTCCGCTGCTGAAGGCCTGGGAGGCCGAACCGGGGCGGTGGGACGTGTCGACGCTGTTCGCCATCGCCAACGGCGGCGCCCCCATGTCGCCGTCGCTCAAGGCCCGGCTCGCCGCCGCCTTCCCGGACGTGGTCGTGGTGGACGGCTTCGGCTCGTCGGAGACCGGCGCGCAGGGCGCGCAGCGGTTGCAGCCGGGCGACCACGACCGGGGCAGCGGCATGGCCCGCTTCGCCCCCTACGACAACACCCTGGTCGTCGACGAGGCCGGCCGGCCCGTCGAGCCGGGCTCGGGGGCCGTCGGACGGGTCGCGCTGCACGGCCGCATCCCGCTCCGCTACTTCAACGACCCGGAGAAGACCGCGGCCACCTTCGTCGAGGTCGACGGCGTCCGCCACGTGCTCACCGGCGACCAGGCCACCGTCGACGCCGACGGCACCATCCAGCTGCTCGGCCGGGGGAGCCAGTGCATCAACACCGGCGGGGAGAAGGTCTTCCCCGAGGAGGTCGAGGCCGCCCTGCACGGCCACCCGGGCGTCGACGACGTGCTGGTGGTCGGGCGCCCCGACGAGCGGTGGGGGAGCGCGGTCGTCGCCGTCGTGGCCCCCACCGACCCGGGGTCGCCACCGGGCCTCGACGAGCTGCGGGACCACTGCCGGGCGAGCCTGGCCGGCTACAAGCTGCCCAAGGACCTGGTCGTGGTCGACCGGGTCGAGCGCTCGCCGGCCGGCAAGGCCGACTACCGCTGGGCCGCCCGGATCGCCGCCGACGCCGTGCCCGGCGGCTGACCCGCCGAGCCGGGGACCGTCGGCCGCGGCCGTCGTCGCGGGTCCTGCGCAGGGCCGGTCGGTCAGGCGGAGGCGCCGACGGGGGCGGTCGGGGTGAAGCGGACCGGCATGCCCTCGTAGCCGCTGACGAAGTTGGCGGGCCGGTGGCTGGGCTCGTCCGCACCGACGAGCTCGAGGTCCGGCAGCCGGGCCATGAGCTGCTCGAACATGACCCGCAGCTCCAACCGGGCCAGGCTGTTGCCCAGGCAGAAGTGGGTGCCGAAGCCGAAGGCGACGTGCTCGTTGGGGTCGCGGGCGATGTCGAAGGCGAACGGGTCGTCGAACACGGACTCGTCGCGGTTGGCCGACGGGTACAGCAGCAGCAGCTTCTGGCCCGCCTCGAGCCGCTGGCCGCCGAGCACGGTGTCGGTCGTGACGGAGCGGGCCATGTTCTTGATCGGTGAGACCCAGCGCAGCATCTCCTCGACCGCGGTCGGGAGCGCAGTCGGATCGGCGACCAGTCGCTCCCACCGGTCGCGCTCGGCGAGCAGCTGCCAGCCGCCGCCGCTGATCACGTGGCGGGTGGTCTCGTCCCCGCCGATCAGGATGAGCAGCGACTCGTGGACGAGCGAGTCCTCGTCGAGCCGGTCGCCGTCGACCTCGGCGTGCACGAGGATGCTCATCAGGTCGTCGGTCGGGTCCTGCCGGCGCTCGCCGATCACCCGCAGGGCGTACTCGGTGTAGCCGCCGAAGGCCTCGACGGCGGCCTCGACCTCCTCGGCGGCACCGGTGAGGGCGCAGAGCATGGCGTCGCTCCACCGCAGCAGCTGGTCCCGGTCCTCGGGGGCGAACCCCAGGGCGTCGCCGATCATGATCAGCGGGAGCGGCGCGGCCACGTCCCACACGAAGTCGCACCCGCCCCGCTCGCAGACCCGGTCGATGATCCCGTCGCACACCGCCCGGATGCGGTCCTCGCTGTCGCGCACCCGGCGCGGCGTGAAGCCCTTGTTCACCAGCTTGCGCCGCTTCAGGTGGGCAGGGTCGTCCATGTCGATCATCATCGGGATGGGGCCGTTGTCGGGCCGGATCCCCTGGGCGTTGGAGAACGTCGCCGGGTCCCGCGACACCTCCCGGACGTCGGCGTAGCGGGTGATGCCCCACACCCGACCGTCCCAGTAGACCGGTGCGTGCTCGCGCATCCAGGCCAGCTCGTCGTGCGGGTTGCGCCCCCAGAACTCGCCGCTGACGAGGTCGATGCGGGAGTCGGTCGGGTGGTCCGGCACGCGGTCGAGTCTGCCACGGTGACTAGAACCTGTTCTACTGTGCAGCCGTGGTCGAACCCGATGGCCCCCAGGGTCCGCCGGTGCCGCTCGGGCGTCGGGTCGAGCTCCCCGGCCGGGGCCGCACCTTCGTCCGGGAGGTGCCCGGACCGCCCGGTGCGCCGACCCTCGTGCTGCTGCACGGCCTGATCGCCAGCGCCGGGCTCAACTGGTTCCAGGCCTTCGACCGGCTCGGCACCCACTTCCACCTGGTCGCCCCCGACCTGCGGGGGCACGGGCGAGGCATCCGGTCGCGCCGGCGGTTCCGCCTGGCCGACTGCGCCGACGACGTGGCCGCCCTGCTCGACCAGCTGGGCGTCGAGCGGGCGACGGCGGTGGGGTACTCGATGGGCGGACCGGTGGCCCAGCTGCTCTGGAAGCGTCACCGGGACCGCGTCGACGGCCTGGTCCTGTGCGCCACCAGCGACCGCTTCGTCCCGGTGACCCGCGAGCGGCTGGTCTTCGTCAGCGCCATGTCGGCGGCCGCCGGCGGCACCCGACTCGGGCAGATGGCCACCAGGGTGCCGGTCGGCTGGGTCCGCCGGCGGATCCCCGTCGGCGTGCGGGCCCGGCCCGAGAGCCTGCGGGCGTGGGCCTCGGCCGAGATGCGACGCCACGACTGGCGGATGGTCATGGAGGCCGCCCACGCGGTCGGCACCTACGACGCCTCACGGTGGATCGACGAGATCGACGTGCCCACCTCGGTGCTCGTCACCACCCGCGACCGGGCGGTCCCGCCCATCGACCAGATGCGCCTGCTGCTCGGGATCGAGGGCTCGACCCTGCACCGCCTCGACGACGGCCACACCGTCTGCGCCCGTCGCCGCTTCGCCGGCCCGCTGCTGTCGGCGTGCCAGGCCGCCTCCCCCGCCGGATCCACCCGTGCCACCGCCGACGCCGGCGCCGCCACCGGCGTCGGTCGCCCCGGCCGCGGCCGCCGCCCCGGCCCGGCCCGGGCCGCCCCGAACCCAACCCGTGCCGCCGCCCCGGCCGCGAGGAGGTCGTGACCATGCGCATCGCCTACACCGACGAGCAGGAGGCGCTCCGCCGCGAGCTGCGGGCGTACTTCGCCGAGCTGGTGACGTCCGAGGTGGCCGCTGAGGCCACCGCCGGTGAGACCGGGGGCCCGGCCTGCCTCGAGGCGGTCCGCCAGATGGGGCGCGACCGGTGGCTCGGCGTCGGCTGGCCCGAGGAGTACGGCGGTCGGGGCTTCGGCCAGGTCGAGCAGTTCATCTTCATGAACGAGTCGTGGCGGGCCGGCGCCCCGGTGCCGTTCCTCTCGGTCAACACGGTCGGGCCGACCATCCAGGCCTTCGGCACCGACGAGCAGAAGGCGTTCTTCCTGCCGAAGATCCTCGCCGGCGAGCTGCACTTCTCGATCGGCTACACCGAGCCGGGGGCCGGCACCGACCTGGCGTCGCTCACCACCAAGGCGGTGCGGGACGGCGACCAGTGGGTGATCAACGGGCAGAAGATCTACACGTCGCTGGCCAGCTACGCCGACTACATCTGGCTCGCCACCCGCACCGACCCCGACGCCCCCAAGCACCGCGGCATCACCATGTTCCTGGTGCCCACCACCGATCCCGGGTTCTCGTACTCGAAGATCCACACGATGGTGAACGCCAGCACCTTCAACACCTTCTACGACGACGTGCGGGTGCCCGACTCGGCCATGCTCGGCGAGCTGAACCGGGGCTGGGACCTCATCGTCAACCAGCTGAACTACGAGCGGGTGTCGCTCGCCCCGCCCGGCATGGTCGAGCACCTCTACGAGGACGTCCGCCGCTGGGCCCAGACCACCAAGCTGCCCGACGGCCGCCGGGTGGTCGACCAGGAGTGGGTGCAGGTCAACCTGGCCCGGGTCCACAGCGGGCTCGAGTTCCTGCGCCTCATCAACTGGAAGGTGGCGTCGTCGCCCAGCGTGAACCCGGCAGACGCCAGCGCCACCAAGGTCTTCGGCACCGAGTTCTTCTGCGACGCCTACCGGCTGCTCTTCGAGGTGCTCGGACCGCGGGCGGCGGTGCGGGGCCCCGGCGACGGCAGCGAGGCCGACGCCATCCGCACCCGCCTCGAGCGGGCCTACCAGGGCACGCTGATCCTCACCTTCGGCGGCGGGGTCAACGAGATCCAGCGCGACCTGATCGCCATGTTCGGGCTGTCGATGCCCCGAACCCCCCGCATGTAGCCGGACCGACCCGGATCCAGCCCGACAACCCGAGGAGCACGACGTGGACTTCACCCTCGACGACGCCCAGACCCAGGTCAGCGAGCTGGCCGGCCGGATCCTCTCCGACAAGCTCGGGCCCGAGGGACTCCGCTCGATCGAGCAGGAGCCGGACTGGTTCGCCCGGGACGCCTGGGCCGAGCTGGCCAAGGCCGACCTGCTCGGGCTCTGCCTGCCCGAGGCCGACGGCGGCGGGGGCTACGGCATCCTCGAGGCCTGCCTGATCCTGGAGCAGGTCGGACGGACCGTGGCGCCGGTGCCGTTCCTGGCGACGGTGGTGGCCGCGGCCATGCCGATCGCCCGCTTCGGCTCGGCCGAGCAGCGGGCCGCCCTGCTGCCGGAGGTGACCGCCGGCCGGCTGGTCCTCACCGCGGCGCTGGTCGAGCCGGGCGACCCGGCGCCGCCCGCGGTCCCGGCGACGCGAGCGGAGGCCGACGGCGACGGCTGGCGGCTGCACGGCCGCAAGGAGCTGGTCCCGGCCGGGCACCTGGCCGACCGGGTGCTCGTGCCCGCCGCCGACGGCGACGGCACCACGGTCTTCCTCGTCGACCCCGGCCGCGAGGGCGTCGACCGTCGGCGGGTCGTGCTCACCAACGGCGAGCCGGTCGTCGACCTCGACCTCGACGGGGTCGCCGTCGGTCGGGCCGACGTGCTGGGCCGGCCGGGCCGCGGGACCGAGATCGTCGAGCACGTGCGCGAGCACGTCCTGGCCGGTCTCTGCGCCGTCCAGGCCGGCGTCTGCGCCGAGGCGCTGCGGCTGACCGCCGCCTACACGTCCGAGCGCCAGCAGTTCAACGTCCCCATCGCCACCTTCCAGGCCGTCGCCCAGCGCGCCGCCGACGCCTACGTCGACACCGAGGCGGTGGCGCTGACGGCCCGCCAGGCCGCCTGGCGGCTGGCCGAGGGGCTGCCTGCGGCCGAGGCCCTCGACGTGGCCAAGTTCTGGGCCGCCGAGGGGGCCCAGCGCGTCGTCCACGCCGCCCAGCACCTCCACGGCGGCATCGGCGTGGACGTCGACTACCCCATCCACCGCTACTTCCGGTGGGCGAAGGTCGCCGAGGTGACCCTCGGGGGCGGCACCCACCACCTGCGCGAGCTCGGCCGACGGCTCGCCGACGAACCCGTCTGAACCGCTCGTCCCTCGGGCGGATCGGCGCCGGTCCCGGGCGGGGACGGGTGCCGGTCCCGGTGGCCGGCGGGTGCCGGGCGGATGACCCCGGCCACCACGCGGGCCGCATCTGACACCCTCTCAGATCTCTGTGACCTGCGCTACAGTCCGCGCCCATCCGGGCTGCGACCCGGTGCAAGGGGAACTGCTCCGATCGAACTCCGTCTGGGGGTCTGCCCGTGAAGCGACGTCTCGTGGTGCTCCTGGCGGTGCTGGCGCTGGTGGCCGCAGCCTGCGGCTCTCGGCTGTCGAGCGCCGAGCTGCGCACCGGGGCCGGCGCCGGCGGCGGCGGCGCCACCGGGGCGTCGTCGGCCAGCGACTCGGGCGGCACGGGCGCCCAGCGGGTCGGCACCCTCGACTCGCCGTGCGGGGGCGCCTCGTCGACCTCGGCGTCGACGACGGCGGCCCCGGCCCCGGCCGCGGCGGTCCCGGGCATCACCGCCGACACCATCCGCATCGGGGTCATCTCCGACAAGAAGAACGACATCACGCCGGTGCCCACCATCGGCATCGAGGAGGCGGTCCAGGGCTTCGTCGACTACTGCAACAGCCTCGGCGGCATCAACGGCCGGAAGCTGGCGCTGAGCAAGTACGACTCGGGCATCGTCAACACCGACGCCGTCACCAAGCAGGCCTGCGGCGACGACCTCTTCGCGCTGGTCGGCGACGGCAGCGTGCAGGACCAGCAGGGCGTCCAGTCCCGCGAGGGCTGCGGCCTGCCCGAGGTCGCCGCCTACTCGGCCACCCAGGACCGGGCGGTGTCCACCGACTTCTTCCAGCCGGTCCCGTCCCGCCTCGACAAGTACAACGTGGGCACCTGCCAGTACATCGCCAAGAAGTACCCCAAGGCGGTCAAGAAGGCGGCCATCGTCTACACCGACGTGCCCGCCAGCAGGGACCGCGCCCAGGAGATCGTGCAGGCGTGCGAGAAGGGCGCCGGCTTCAAGTTCGTGGTCAACAAGGGCCTGGCCTTCGGTGAGAAGAACTTCGGCCCGGTCGTCGACCAGATGAAGAGCGAGGGCGTCCAGTACTTCACCATCGTGAGCGTCGTACCCGACACCCTGGCCCTGCTCCAGGCCATGCAGCAGCAGGACCTGAAGCCGGTCGTCGACCTCGGCCAGCAGTACTACGACGACGCCATGCTGAAGAGCCAGGCCAGCGACGGCGCCTACGTGCTCACCAACACCACCCCGTTCTTCGAGAAGGACTCCACGCCGGCGCTGCAGGTGTACGAGAAGTGGACCAAGGAGGCCGGCGGGCAGTTCACCTCGCTCGGCGTGCAGGCCTTCTCCGCCGGCCTGCTCTTCGCCCAGGCGGCCAAGTCGCTCGGCGACAACCTGACCCGCCAGGGCCTGGTCGAGGCCCTGAAGAACATCCACCAGTGGGACGGCGGCGGCCTGCAGATGATGGCGGACCCCGGCAGCGGCCAGCAGAACGACTGCTTCCTCTACCTGCGGATCCAGAACGGCACGTTCGTGCGGGAGTACCCGAAGAAGGGCTTCGCGTGCGATCCGAAGTACGTCATCGACGTGACCCCGCCGTCGGGTTCCTGATCACCGACCGATGACCGACCTCTTCCGGTACCTGGTCGTCTTCGGCATCCAGTCGGCGGCCATCTACGCGGTGGCGGCCAGCGGCCTGGTCGTCACCTACGCGACCTCGGGCGTGTTCAACTTCGCCCACGGCGCCATCGGCATGCTCGCCGCCTTCTCCTTCTGGGAGCTGACGGTGAACCGGGGGCTGCCGACCTGGCTGGCCCTGCTCATCGTCCTGTTCGTCGAGGCGCCCGCCATCGGCTACCTGCTCGACCGCATCATCATGCGGCGGCTGGCGGACACCTCGACCATCACCAAGATCGTGGTGACCATCGGCCTGCTGGTGGCCTTCGTGTCGCTGGCGGGGATCATCTGGCCCCAGGGCACCTCGACCCGGATCCTGCCCCGGTTCTTCCCCGGCGAGACGATCTCCGTGCTCGGCGTCAACGTCGACTACCACACCCTGATCGTCCTCGGCTGCGCCATCGCCGTGGCGGTCGGCCTGCGCATCGTCCTGTACCGCACCCGGCTCGGCATCGCCATGCGGGCCGTGGTCGACAACCGCGAGCTGGGGGCGCTCAACGGGGCGAACCCCGACGTGGTGTCGTCGTTCGCCTGGATGCTCGGCTGCAGCCTGGCCGCGCTGGCCGGCGTGCTGATCGCGCCGATCCTGCCGCAGTTCACGCCGGTCGCCCTGACCCTGCTCGTCATCACCGCCTACGCCGCGGCGATGGTCGGCAAGCTGCGCAGCCTGCCGATGACGTTCCTCGGGGCGGTGATCCTCGGCGAGTTCGAGAACACCCTCAACTACCTGAACGTGAAGGGCGTGGGCGGCGACACGGTCTCGAAGCTCGCCCAGAACCTGCAGCCGTCGGCGCCGGTCATCCTGCTCTTCCTGGTGCTCATCTTCCTGCCCGGCGACCAGGAGCGGTTCAACGTCCGCAGCCTCCGCAACCGCATCCCCAAGCCGAGGCTGCGCACCATGGCGGTCGCCATGGCCGTCTACGTGCTGGTGATGTGGTTCATCGCCGCCTCCGGCTGGGTGTCGGCGCCGACCGTCCTCGCCCTGGGCAAGGGCACCGCCCTCGGCGTCATCATGCTCTCGCTGGTGCTGCTCACCGGCTACGCCGGCCAGGTCTCCCTCGCCCAGCTCGCCTTCGGCGGCATCGCCGCGGTGGCGGTGTGGAAGTGGGGGCCCACGTGGGGGTTGCTCGGGGGCGTCGTGGTCACCGGGCTGGTGGGGGCGCTCACCGCCCTGCCGGCGCTGCGGCTCCGGGGGCTGTACCTGGCCCTGGCCACCATGGCCTTCGCCCTCTTCCTCGAGCAGAGCGTGTACGGCAACAACGCCATGTTCGACCAGTTCCTGCCGTTCGCGGTGGGCAACGTCACCATCAAGCGCTTCCCGGGCCTCGAGGACAACACCAAGCTGTTCGTGGCCATGGCGCTGGTGTTCGCGCTGCTGGCCCTGCTGCTGACGGTGATCCGCAACGGGCCGTTCGGGCGACGGCTGCAGGCCATGAACGACTCCTCCGCGGCCTGCGCGACCCTCGGCCTCGACCTGACCGTCACCAAGCTGCAGGTGTTCACGCTGTCGGCGGCCATCGCCGGGCTCGGCGGGGCCATGCTCGCCATGTGGTCGAGGACGAGCGTCGGCGTCGCCGACTACAGCCTGCTGCAGGGCCCGCTCCCCGGCCTGGCCCTGGTGCTGGTGGCGGTGGTCGGCGGCATCACGTCGGTCGCCGGGGCGGTCTTCGGCTCGGTCTCGTTCGTGATGATGCCGGTCATCGGCGCCTGGTACTCGAGCCTGACCAAGATCATGAACCTGGCGCCGGGCGTAGCGGGCGTCGGCCTCGGCACCAATCCCGACGGGGTGGTGTGCATGACCCAGGAGGGCGTCCGTGACGTCCTCGACGGCGACGACCGGCGCAGGGTGGTCGTGCCCGGGCTCGACCGCCCCGAGCGGCTCGGCCTCGACGGGCCGGTCGGCCAGGCCCAGCTCGACGCCCTCGACGACGAGCTCGGCCTGAGCTGGGGCTCCTGCCGGCTGCGCCAGACCGACGGCGACGGCGAGCTGGTGCTCCTGCCCGGCGAGGGCGGCGGGCCCCTCGACGTGCGCACCGACGGCCCGGCGTCGAAGGCGCCGGCCGGCGTCGCCGCCCCGACCGCCACCGGTGGCGGTGGAGGCTCCTGATGGCCGATCCGCTCCTCGAGCTGCGCGACGTCACCGTCCGCTTCGGCGGCAACGTGGCGGTGAGGTCGGCGTCGATGGTGGTCGACGCCGGCACCGTCACCGGGCTCATCGGGCCGAACGGCGCCGGCAAGACCACCACCTTCAACGTCATCACCGGGTTGCTGGCCCCCGACAGCGGCATCGTCCGGTTCGACGGAAAGGACATCAGCCACCGCAAGCCGCACCGGCGGTCGCGCCTCGGCATCGCCCGCACCTTCCAGCGGCTCGAGGTCTTCGGGTCGTTGACGGCCCGGGAGAACGTGCAGGTCGCCGCCGAGATCCGCCGCCAGTGGGCCCGCCAGCGTGGCGGTGATCTCACCGCCGAGGTCGACGAGCTGCTCGCGCGGGTCGGTGCCTCCGAGGTCGCCGAGGTCCGCGGCGACGCGCTGTCCACCGGTCAGGCCCGTCGGGTCGAGCTGGCCCGGGCCCTCGCCATCCGGCCCCGGCTGCTGCTGCTCGACGAGCCGGCGTCCGGTCTCGACGAGGGCGAGACCGATCACCTCGGCACCCTGCTCCACGACCTGGCCGAGGAGGGCACGGGGGTGCTGCTGGTCGAGCACGACGTCCCCCTGGTGATGCGGGTGTGCTCGCAGGTGTACGTCCTCGACTTCGGGTCGGTGCTGGCATCGGGGAGCCCGAAGGAGATCCAGTCCGACGAGAAGGTGCTCGACGCCTACCTCGGCCCGATGGCCGAGGCCGTGGTGCCCGAGGGCGCCGTGCCGGCCGGGGGAGGGGAGCGATGACCGCCACCGACGAGCCGCTGCTCGCCCTGTCGGGCGTCCGGGCCGCCTACGGCAAGATCGAGGTGCTCCACGGTGTCGACCTGGCGGTGCCCCGCGGTTCGGTGGTGGCGCTGCTCGGCCCCAACGGCGCCGGCAAGTCCACCACCCTCAAGGTCATCAGCGGCCAGATGGCCCCGACCCTCGGCTGCGTGCACATCGGCGGCCGGCACGTCAGCGGGGCCAGGCCCGAGGACCTGGCCCGCCTCGGGGTGTGCACCATCCCCGAGGGACGCGGCATCTTCGGCAACCTGACCGTGCGGGAGAACCTCCGGATGGTCACCTACGCCGGGGGCTCGGTCGACCGGATCGAGGATCGCGCCTTCGAGCAGTTCCCCCGCCTGAAGGAGCGGGCCGGCCAGCTGGCGGGCACCCTGTCGGGCGGCGAGCAGCAGATGCTGTCCATGGCGCGCGGGCTGGCCACCGAGCCGGCCCTGCTGCTGCTCGACGAGCTGTCCATGGGCCTGGCGCCCCTGATCGTCAGCGATCTGTACGAGGTGGTCGGCGGCATCGCCGAGCGGGGCGTGTCGATCCTGGTCGTCGAGCAGTTCGCCCGCACCGTGCTCGGCGTGGCCGATCAGGCCGTCATCCTGCAGCACGGGCGGGTCACCGCCGCCGGGCCCCCGGACGTGATCGAGCAGGAACTCTCCACCGCCTACCTGGGAGCGAGCACATGAGCGACGACGACGCCGACCGGAGCGCGCAGCTCCAGGACGACGTGCAGGAGCTGAAGGTCCCCGAGCCGGCGGCCGACCGCGAGGCGATGCTGGTCAAGATCGGCATCGGCCTGCCGATCCTCGGCCTCATCCTGATCGGGGTGGCCTGGTTCCAGGCGGCCGGCACGGCCTACGTGGCCGACCAGATCCCGATGCTGATCTCCGGCGCCATCGTGGGCATCGTCCTCGTCCTGGCCGGCGCCGTGATCTGGCTGCGCTTCTCGCTGGCCCGGTTGCTGCGGGTGTGGCTGGCCCGGGACCTGATCGAGCGCCAGCGCCAGACCGACCAGATCGTGGCGGCGCTCGGCGGCCACGCCGACGGGGCGGCCGCCGAGCGGCCCGCCACCATGGCCGACTGATCGGCCCGCTCGGGTCGCCCCTCGGGCGGTCCCCGGCCCGCCTCCGAAACTGGAACGTGTTCTAGTCTGCCGGTCCATGACCGACGACTCGCCGGACCTGCTCACCGAGCGCGACGGCCACGTGCTGATCGTGACGCTGAACCGGCCCGAGGCCAAGAACGCGTTCAGCGGCGGCATGCTCGCCCTCGCCTACGACGCCTGGCGGGAGCTCGACACCGACCCCGACCTCCGGGTCGGGATCCTGACCGGGGCCGGCGGCGACTTCTGCTCCGGCATGGACCTCAAGGCGCTGGCCGGCGGCATGGACCAGGCCACCCAGGACCGCTTCGCCGACGACCCCGACCTGCACTGGAAAGCGCTGCTGCGCCACTTCCGGCCGAGCAAGCCGATCGTCGCCGCCATCGAGGGCTACTGCGTCGCCGGCGGCACCGAGGTCCTGCAGGCCACCGAGCTGCGGGTGGCCGGTGAGAGCGCCCAGTTCGGCATCGCCGAGGTCCGGCGGGGTCTGTTCCCCCTCGGCGGCTCGACGGTGCGACTGCAGCGCCAGATCGCCTTCACCAACGCCGCCGACCTGCTGCTCACCGGTCGGCTGATCAGCGCGGCCGAGGCCAAGGAGCTGGGCCTCATCGGCCACGTGGTGCCCGACGGGCGGGCCCTCGACAAGGCTCGGGAGCTGGCCGACCTGATCGCCGCCAACGGCCCCATCGCCGTGCAGGCGGTGCTGGCGTCCATGCGGGCCGCCCAGAACCTGGGCGAGGCCGACGGGCTGGCCAACGAGCTCGAGCTGGGCTGGCCGGTCTTCGCCTCGAACGACGCCAAGGAGGGCCCCAAGGCCTTCGCCGAGAAGCGCCCCGCCCACTTCACCGGCACCTGACCACCCCTAGTCCTCCCAGCCCCCTCGTCCTGCTCGTCCTCCTCGTCCTCCTCGTCCTCCTCGTCCTCCTCGTCCTCCTCGTCCTCCTCGTCCTCCTCCAACTTGTCGCAGCTGTGGGCGTGAGGCCGGCACAACTGCGACAAGTTCGCCGGGGGCGGGCCCGGCGGGGGTTCGCCGGGAGGCCGAGGTCAGGGCTTGAGGGCGAGGGTGAGGGCGAAGTCGCCGGCGGCGTCGGTCCAGAGGTGGGCGACGTCGAGGCCGGCCGCGCCCAGCTCCCGCTCGATGCCCTCGGGGCGGAACTTGGCGCTGATCTCGGTGCGCAGCTCCTCGCCGTCCTCGAAGGCGACCTCCAGGTCGAGGGCGGCCACGTAGGCCTTCTGTGGTCCGACCGCCCGCAGGCGCATCTCGATCCACTCGAACTGGGTGTCGAAGCGGGCCACGTGGTCGAACTGGTCGGGGGCGAAGTCGGCGTCGAGCTCGCGGTTGACCACGGCCAGCAGGTTGCGGTTGAAGGCGGCGGTCACGCCGGCGGAGTCGTCGTAGGCGCGGACCAGGCGCTCCTCGTCCTTGACCAGGTCGGTGCCGATGAGCAGGCCGTCGCCGCTGGCCAGCCCGCCGACCAGCCCCTCGAGGAAGGCGGCCCGCTCGTTCGGCACCAGGTTGCCGATGGTGCCACCGAGCACCGCGATCAGCCGGCGCCCGTCGGACGGCAGCCGGTCGAGGTGCTGCTCGAAGTCGCCGACCACGCCGTGCACCTCGAGGCCGGGGTACTCCTCGGTGAGCTGGGCGGCGGACGAGCGCACGATGCCCTCGCACACGTCGAAGGGCACGAACCGCCGGAGCCCGGTGGCCCGGAAGGCGTCGAGCAGGGTGCGGGTCTTGTCGGTGGTGCCCGAGCCGAGCTCGATCAGGGTGTCGGCCCCGGACGTGCGGGCGATGGCGGCCGCCTCGCGCCGCAGGATCTCCCGCTCGCGCTCGGTCGGGTAGTACTCGGGCAGCCGGGTGATCTGGTCGAACAGGTCGCTGCCGGCGTCGTCGTAGAACCACTTGGGCGGCAGCCACTTCGGCCGGGCGGTGAGCCCGGTCCCGACGTCGCGGCGCAGCGCGCCCGCCAGGTCGTCGGGGTGCAGGTGGACGTCGATCACCGGTTCGGCGGACATGGGGCTCCAGGCGGGTGGCGGTCGGTGGCTCGGGCTCAGGCGTCCCGGGCCAGGCGGAGGCCGCCGAAGGCCCAGCGGGCCTGGGGCGGGAAGAAGTTGCGGTAGGTCGGGCGGGTGTGGCCGGCCGGGGTCACGCAGGCGCCACCGCGCAGGACCATCTGGTTGCACATGAACTTGCCGTTGTACTCACCGATGGCGCCGGGGGCGGGGGCGAAGCCGGGGTAGGGGCGGTACGGGCTCGCCGTCCACTCCCACACGTCGCCGTGCAGTTGGTGCAGCCCCGGGCGGTCGGCCGGGCCGCCGACGGCGCCGACCTGGGCGGGGTGGAGCCGGTCGGCGCCCACGTCGTTGGCCGGGTCGCCGGCGTCGTGGGCGAGGGCGGCGACCTCCCACTCGGGCTCGCCGGGCAGTCGGGCGTCGGCCCAGCGGGCGAAGGCGTCGGCCTCGAAGAAGCTGATGTGGCACACCGGCTCGGCCGGATCGACCGGCTGCGGGCCGTGCAGGGTGAACACCACCCAGCCGTCGTCCTCGGGTGACCAGTAGAGCGGGGCGTCCCACCCCTCCTGCTGGACGGTGGCCCAGCCGTCGGACAGCCACAGCTCGGCCCGCTGGTAGCCGCCGTCGTCCATGAAGGCCAGCCACTCGCCGCAGGTGACGAGCCGGTCGGCGATGCGGAACGGCGGGACCAGTGCCCGGTGGCGGGGACCCTCGTTGTCGAAGCTGTAGCCGTCGCCGGGGCCGACGCCGATGCAGGCCACGTCGTCGTCGACCGCCACCTCGATCCAGCCGGCCGGGCCACGGTCCGTGCCGGCCGGCGGACCGGTGCGGCCGGTGCCGGTGTGACCGGTGTCGGTGCGGTAGGCGGGCTGCAGCGGGTTGCACGACAGCACGTGCTTGATGTCCATGAGCGCCAGCTCCTGGTGCTGCTGCTCGTGGTGCAGGCCGATCTCGAGCACCGGCGCCAGCTCGGCCCAGGTGCGCTCGTCGGCGACGCCGACCAGCTCGGCCACCGCCGCGTCGACGTGGCGTCGGTACTCGCCGACCTCGGCCACGGTGGGCCGGGAGAGCAGCCCCCGCTCGCTGCGGGTGTGCCGCGGTCCGACCTGCTCGTAGTAGCTGTTGAACAGGAAGGCGTAGGCGGGGTCCGGGCTGCGGTACCCGTCGAGCCGGGGGAGCACGAAGGTCTCGAAGAACCAGGTGGTGTGGGCCCGGTGCCACTTGGTCGGGCTCACGTCCGGCATGGACTGCACGACCTGGTCCTCGGGGGCGAGGGGGGCGGCGATGGCCTCGGTCGCCCGGCGGACCTGCTCGAACCGCTCGGCGAGGTGGGTGCGGTCGAAGCGGTCGGGCGGGGCGTGGGCGGGGGGCGGGGAGGAGGGTTCGGGGTCGGACGGACCGCGGTCGCCACCGGTGTCGGCGGCAGGGACGTCGGTCGGGTCGGCGGTGGTCGCAGCGCTGGCGGTCATCGGCGCTACCGGTGACCGATGGTGGCGAGGGCCCACTCGGGGTCGAACACCGGCGGGAGGAGCAGGCAGCTCCAGGACTCGGTCATCGTTCCTCCTCGGCGCGCCCCCGAGCGCGCACCTCGCGTCGACTTGGGCATCAACGCTAGGGGACGGGGCCGCCGATGCCGCCGTCGGACCGGACCCGTACCGATCCCGCCGCCAGGTCGAGGCGATCCAGCCGATCAGCCGCCGCTGGCCACCGCCGCCGCCCAGCGGTAGTCGGGCTTGCCGGCCGGGGAGCGCACGACCTGGTCGACCAGGTGGAGCTGCCGGGGGACCTTGTAGCCGGCGAGGTGCCCACGGCAGTGGGCGTCGAGCTGGTCGAGGGTCGGCGTGGGCTGGTCCGGCCGGGGCTGCACGACCGCCGCCACCCGCTGGCCCCAGCGCTCGTCGTCGACGCCGACCACCACCGCGTCGAAGACCGCCGGGTGGGCCTTCAGGGCGGACTCGACCTCCTCGGGGTAGATCTTCTCGCCGCCGGAGTTGATGCAGACCGAGCCCCGCCCCAGCAGGGTGATCGACCCGTCGGCCTCGACGGTGGCGAAGTCGCCCGGCACCGCGTAGCGGCGGCCGTTTGCGGCGACCACGAAGGTGGCCGCCGTCTTGGCCTCGTCGCCGAAGTAGCCGACCGGGATGTTGCCGCCCCGTCCGAGGCGGCCGACCACGCCCGAGCCCGGCTCGACCGGCTCCAGGTCGTCGTCGAGGACCACCGCGTCGGCGCCGGCGGCGACGGTCGGGCCGCCGCCGAGCATGGCGGTCTCGCCCTTGCGGACGACGACCATGCCGTTGTGGCCGCTCTCGCTCGACCCGATGGCGTCGATGATGAGCAGGTCGGGCAGCAGCTCGAGGAACCGGTCCTTCACGGTGGGGGAGAACACCGCGGCGCTGCTGGTGAGCACGGCCAGCGACGACAGGTCGAAGCGGTCGGGATCGGCCTCGAGCGCCTCGACCAGCGGTCGGCCCATGGCGTCGCCGGTGATCATGGCGGTGTTCACCCGGTCGCGCTCGACCGCCGCCCACACCTCGACCGGGTCGAAGTCGCCGGTGAAGACGACGGTGCCCCCCTCGAACCAGAACCGCATGGTCGCCCACTGGGCGGCGCCGTGCATGAGCGGCGGGATGCACAGGGTGACCATGGGGTGCTCGGTGGCGGCGGCGCGGTCGGCCAGCTCCCGGTCGGTGGCCACCTTCTGGTTGGTGTAGGCGTCGCACCCGCCGCCCAGGGCGAAGAACACGTCCTCCTGGCGCCACACGACGCCCTTCGGCATGCCGGTGGTGCCGCCGGTGTAGAGCACGTAGCGGTCGTCGGGAGAGCGTTCGGCGAAGTCCCGGTCCGGCGACCCGGCGGCCACCAGGTCGTCGAAGGCCACCGCGTCGAGCGACTCGATGACCTGGCGGTCGGGCTCGGTGCCGTCGTCGACCGGGACGAGCAGCCGCAGGTCCGGGGTGCGGGACCGGACCGACGCCACCCGGTGGGCGTAGCGCTGGTCGAACACCAGGGCGGCCAGGCGGGCGTTGTCGAAGAGGTAGGCGAGCTCGTCCTCGACGTAGCGGTAGTTGATGTTGATCGGCACCGCCCGCAGCTTGAAGGCGGCGAGCATGGTCTGGACCCACGCCAGCGAGTTGTGGCCGTAGATGCCGACGTGGTCGCCGGTGCCGACGCCCCGGTCGGCCAGGCCGTGGGCCACGCGGTTGGCGGCCCGCTCGAGCTCGGCGTAGGTGGTGTGGCTCCCGCCGATGATCAGCGCGTCACGGTCGGGGACGGCGTCGACGGCGCGCTCGAACAGGTCGGCGATGTTGAAGCCCATGGAACCTGTTCTAGTCAGCAGGGCGCCGGGCGGGCGGCGCGGTCGGGAGGCCGGGCGGTCAGGAGGTCTGGGCGGTCAGGAGGCGGCCGGTCGGGAGGCCTGGCCGGTCAGGAGGCCTGGGCCGGCTCGGGTTCCGCCCCGCCAGCGCCGTCCTCGGCGGAGGCCGCCGGGGACGAGCCCTTCCTCGTGGCGCCCTTGGCGCTCTTGGCGGCGCGCTGGCGGGCCCTGTGGGCGGCGTCGACCCGCTTCTTGGCCGGCACGCCCGCCGCCTTCTGCAGCTCGGCGAAGGCCGCCTCGATGTCGCCGGCCAGGTCCCACACGTCGCCCATCAGCTCCCGGCAGGCCATGAACCCGAAGTCCACCGAGTCGCGGTAGCTGAGGACGGTGATGTTGAGCCCGGCCCCCATGATGAGCGGTCCCATCGGGTAGGCGGCCACCATCTCGGCGCCGGCGTAGTACAGGGGGAACGGCGGCCCGGGGACGTTGGAGATCACCACGTTGTGGATGGGCCGGTGGCTGTCGGCCAGCCGCATGCTGCTGTAGAGCCGCGAGGCCAGGTTGAACAGGTTGGGCGCGGCGAACTCGGCCCAGTCCTGGAGGAAGTTGGCGCCGATGGCGTTGTGCTCCTCCTTGGCGCCCTTGGTGACCTTCTGGATGGCGAACAGCCGCTCGGCGGGGTCGTCGATGTTGGTGGCCAGGTTGGTGAACAGCGCCGACACGCGATTGGCGGAGGCGGCGTGCTCGGGGTCGTCGTCGTCGCGGCGCACCGACGTGGGGCACGAGGCGATCAGCGGGGTGTCGGGGAGGGCGTCGTGGCGGAGCAGGTACCGGCGGAGGGCGCCCCCGCAGACGGCCAGGATCACGTCGTTGACCGTGGTGCCGAACTGCTGCTTGACCTCCTTGACGGCCGGCAGCGGCAAGCGGGCGAAGGCGACCTTGCGATGCGGGGTGATGTTGCCGTTGAACGGGGTGGGCGGCGCGGTGAGCGGGGCGGCGCCGACCGAGGCGGCGGGGTCGCGTCGGCCCCGCACGATGGTCGTGGCCGACCGGGCGGTGCGCCCGAGCAGCCCGGGCAGGTTGACGGTCCGGCGCCACCGGGAGCGGGCCGCGTGACCGAGCAGCTCGAGGTCGTTCGGGACCCGTCCCTCGGGGATCGGCTCGTGGGGCTCGATCTCCCGACCCGAGGGCTCGAGGTCGAAGAGGTGCACCATCAGGTCGGCGCCGGAGGCCCCGTCGATGGCGCAGTGGTGGACCTTGGTGACCACGCCGATGCGGTCGTGCTTGAGGCCCTCGATGACCCACGCCTCCCACAGCGGTCGGGTGCGGTCGAGCTGGACGCTGGCGATCTGGGCGGCCAGGTCGGCCAGCTCGCGGCGGCCGCCCGGTGCCGGCGCCCCGATGCGGCGCACGTGGTAGTCGATGTCGAAGTTGGGGTCGTCGACCCAGATGGGGTGGGCCAGGTTGAACGGCACCCGCACCACCCGACGGTAGAAGGGCGGCACCAGGTGGGCCCGGCTCAGGTAGAAGTCCTTGATCTTCTCGAACGAGTAGCCGCCGGGCATGGTCGAGGGGTCGAGCACCATGGTCATGGCCACGTGCATGTGCTGGCCCGAGTTCTCGAGGTACAAGAACGAGGCGTCGAGTCCGGAGAGTCGTTCCATGGGCGGCCTCCCAGCCGTGGTCGCGAGCGACAGCTGTCGGCAGAGTCTCGCGCCGGTCCACCCGGCCCCGCCGAGCTGCCGCCCACGTGTCGGCCGGCGCCCGCCCCCCGGGGGCCGGATCTAGAACGCGTTCTAGTATCGGCCGCCGTGGACTTCGACGACACCCCGGAGGAGGCGACGTTCCGCGCCGAGGCCCGCGCCTGGCTCGAGGCCCACGCCCCCGCCAAGGGCAGCGCGGAGGACTTCACCACCGGCTTCGTCGAGGGTGCCCTCGACGACCACCTCCACCAGGAGCTGTCCCGACGGTGGCAGCGCACCCTGTTCGACCACGGCTGGGCCGGCATCACCTGGCCGACCGCCTACGGGGGCCGAGGGGGCACCGCCATGCAGGCGGCCATCTTCAACCAGGAGATGGGGCGCTACGGCGTGTCGGTCGGCGCCTTCGCCGTCGGCATCGGCATGGCCGGGCCCACCATCTTGAAGCACGGCACGCCCGAGCAGCGCGAGCGGTACCTGCGGCCCATGCTCCGGGGCGACGAGATCTGGTGCCAGCTGTTCAGCGAGCCCGAGGCCGGCTCCGACCTGGCGTCGATCCGCACCCGGGCGGTCCGCGACGGCGACGAGTTCGCGGTGAGCGGCCAGAAGGTCTGGACCTCCTCGGCCGACCACAGCGACTGGGGCATCCTGCTGGCCCGCACCGATCCGGACGTGCCGAAGCACAAGGGCATCACCTACTTCCTGGTCGACATGACCACGCCCGGCTTCGACGTGCGGCCGCTCCGGCAGATGACCGGGGCGAGCCACTTCAGCGAGGTGTTCCTCGACCAGGTCCGCATCCCGGCGTCCGACGTGCTGGGCGACGTCGACGGCGGGTGGCCGGTCGCCATCACCACCCTCTCCAACGAGCGGGGGCTGATCGCCGGCGGCAACCGGTCGAGCGACGCCGTCGCCCTGCTCGAGCTGGCCCGCACGCGGGGCCGGGCCACCGACCCGGTGCTCCGCCAGGCCCTGATCGACTGCTGGAGCCGCCAGCAGATCCAGCGCTACCTCGGCCTGCGCACCCAGACCGCCCTCAGCCAGGGCCGGGCCCCCGGGCCGGAGACCTCGGTGATGAAGCTGTTCGCCGCCGAGTACCTGCGCCGCCTCGGTGACGCCGCCCTCGAGCTGCTCGGACCCCAGGGGACCCTCGTCGGGGCGGATGCCGACGGCGGCGACTGGCAGGCCCGCTTCCTGCACGCCCCGTCGATCCGCATCGCCGGCGGCAGCAACGAGGTGCAGCGCAACATCATGGCCGAGCGGGTGCTCGGGCTCCCTCGCGACATCGCCGTCGACCGGGACGTGCCGTTCCGCCAGATCGCCGGAAGCGCTCGGTAGCGTCCGCCGATGGCCGCCACGCCCGGGACCCTCACGCCCACGCAGGCCGCCCGCCGCCAGCGGGTCATCGACGCCGCCCTCCAGCTGGGCGCGGCCGGCGGCTACGACGCCGTGCAGATGCGCACGGTGGCCGACACCGCCGAGGTCGCCCTGGGCACGATCTACCGCTACTTCTCCTCGAAGGACCACCTGCTGGCCGCCGCCCTGGTCGACTGGGTCGACGAGCTCGAGCGACGGGTCAACGCCCGGCCGCCCAAGGGCCCGACCGCCGCCGACCGCATGGTGACCACCCTGCGGCGCGCCAACCGGGCCATGGAGCGGGAGCCCCGCCTGGCCGAGGCGGTGGTCACCGCCATCGCCTCCCCCGACCCGGGCGCGGCCGGCCTGCAGCAGGACGTGGCCGCCGCCATGAACCGCATCCTGTCCCGGACCATCCCCGAGGAGGTCGACGCCGACCGCCGCTCGGAGATCACCCGGACGCTCGGGCACGTGTGGTTCTCGTCGCTGATCGGCTGGGTCAACGGCTGGTCGGGGATCGACCGGGTCGGCGACGAGCTCGAGATCGCCGCCCACCTGATCCTCGACCCCTACAGCTGAGGGCGCCGACCCCGGCAGCCACCACCCCCGCGAACTCGTCGCAGTTGTGCGGCCGAGGGCCCGACAACTGCGACAAGAACGTGGGGGCCGACGACGGTTCGGTGCGCCGAGCGGCTGCGACGGGGCCTCGCTCCTACCAGTCGGCCCACGGCGGGTCGACGTAGCGGGTGCCCTCGTCGAGCTCGGCCAGCCGGGTCCGGTCCTCGTCGGTGAGGGACACGTCGAGCGCGCCCAGGTTGTCCTCGGCGTGCTCCCGGCTGGACGCCTTGGGGATGACCGCGACCGGTCCGTCCTCGTCGAGCAGGTGGCGCAGCACGACCTGCGAGGGCGACGCGCCCCGGGCCTCGGCGATCTCGGCGACCACCGGGTGGCGCAGCGCCTCACCCCGTCCCAGCGGCGAGTAGGCGGTGAACATCAGGTCTCGCTCCCGGGCCAGGCGCAGCAGCTCGGGCTGGTGGAGGAACGGGTGGTGCTCGACCTGGATCGAGAAGATCGGCGCCTGCTCGAGGGCGGCCTCGGTCTGGTCGACCGAGAAGTTGCAGACGCCGAGGTAGCGGACCTTGTCCTGCTCCTGCAGCTGCTGCAGCGCGTCGAGGTTGGCGCCCAGCTGGTCCCACTCGACCGGCCAGTGGAGCATGAGCAGGTCGACGTACTCGGTGTTGAGCTTGTGCAGGCTCTCGTGGACCGAGTCCCGCAGGTGGTCGGGGTGGTCGAGGTGGTCGTTCCACACCTTGGTGGTGAGGAAGATGTCCTCCCGGTCGACCGGGGCGGCGGTGATGGCAGCGCCGACCAGGTGCTCGTTCCCGTAGGCCTGCGCGGTGTCGACGTACCGGTAGCCGAGCTCGAGCGCCGCCTCGGTGGCGACGGCGCAGGTGTCGCCCTCCAGCTCCCAGGTCCCGAAGCCGAGGGCGGGGACCTCGGTGCCTTGGACGGTGATGCGCTCCACGGATCTTCCTCTCGTTGCGAGCCCTCGGGTCTACCCAGAACGAGCCGGGTTCCCCAACGTGAGGCTGCGCAGCCGCCAGGCGGAGCAGCTCAGGAGGTGGGAGCCGTTGTGGCGAAGCCAGCGCCGCCCGGAGGCGGCGCCCAGAAGCACCGCCAGGCGGAGCAGCTCAGGAGGTGGGAGCCGTTGTGGCGAAGCCAGCGCCGCCCGGAGGCGGCGCCCAGAGGCAGGGCTGGTCAGGCTGCGCAGCCGCGAGGCGGAGCAGCGCAGCCGATGACACCCGTCGTGGCGAAGCCAGCGCCGCCCGGAGGCGGCGCCCGAAAGCGCGGCTGGTCAGGCTGCGCAGCCGCGAGGCGGAGCAGCGCAGCCGATGACACCCGTCGTGGCGAAGCCAGCGCCGCCCGGAGGCGGCGCCCGAAAGCACGGCGAGGCGGAGCAGCTCAGGAGGTGGGAGCCGTTGTGGCGAAGCCAGCGCCGCCCGGAGGCGGCGCCCAGAAGCGCGACCTACGCGATGACACCCGGGTTGCAGATGCCCCGGGGGTCGACGGCGGCCTTGGCCGCCGCCAGCATCCGGCCGTGCAGGTCGGGTCGCTGCCGGCGGTAGACGGCGTCGTGGTCGCGGCCGACGGCGTGGTGGTGGGTGATGGTGCCGCCGTGGTCGGCCAGGGCCTCGGAGACCGCCGCCTTGATCTCGTCCCACATGGCGACCTCCGAGCCGGGTCGGCCCGGGCCGTACACGCTGTAGTAGGGCGCCGGCCCGTCGGGGTAGACGTGGGTGAAGCGGCAGGTGACCATGCCGGCCCCGCACACCCGGTTCACGGCGTCGGTGGCGGCCGCGGTCACGGCCCGATGCAGCTCGGCGAAGCGGTCCCAGGTGCAGGCGGTCTCGAAGGTCTCGACGACCACGCTCAGCCGCACCAGCGCATCCCGCGTGTACGGGGCCCGGACGAAGGCGTTGCGCCACGCTCCGACCGCGCCCTGGCGTCCGGCCGAGCGGTTGGCGTCGCGCGCGGCGGCGTCGCTGGTCACCACCTCGGCCGGGGCGCCGCCGTGGTCGCGCACCAGCTCGAGCGCCCGGTCCATCCACGCCGACGTCGGGTGGTCGGCACTCTCGAAGCCGAGCACGAGGGTGGCGCTGCCGTCGGTGACACCGGCCGAGGTGGCCGCCTCGCCGGGGTCGAGCAGCCGGCAGTTGGTGGGGAAGAGCCCCGACTGCGAGAGCGCCCGCGCCGCCTCGGCGCCGGCGGCCAGGTCGGCGAACGCGGCGCTGGTCGAGGAGCGGAAGCGGGGCCGGTCCTGCACCCGCACCCAGGCCTCGGTGATGGCGCCGAGCGCCCCCTCGGACCCGAGCAGCAGCCGGTCCGGCGACGGGCCGGCCCCCGATCCCGGCAGCCGTCGGGACTCGGTGACCCCCGAGGGCGTGACGCACCGGATCGACTCCACCAGGTCGTCGATGTGGGTGTAGAGGGTGGCGAAGTGGCCGCCGGACCGGGTCGCCAGCCAACCCCCCAGGGTCGAGAACTCGAACGACTGCGGGAAGTGGCGCAGCGTGTAGCCGTGGGGGCGCAGCTGGTCCTCGAGCACCGGGCCCATCGCGCCGCCCTGGATGCGCGCCGCCCTCGAGGCGGTGTCGACGTCGAGGACCCGGTCGAGGGCGGTCAGGTCCATCGACACCCAGCCGGCCTTGTCCCCCTCGCCCCGGTACTCGACGCCGCCCACCACCGACGACCCGCCCCCGTAGGGCAGGCAGGCCAGGTCGGCCGTCGCGCACCAGTCGAGCACCCGGGTCACGTCCTCCTCGCTGGTGGGGCGGGCGACCACGTCGGGCGGCGCCGGGTACCGGCCGTAGGAGCCGCGCACCACGTCGCGGTAGGCCCGGCCGTAGGCGTGGGCGGTCCGCTCGTAGGTGGTGGTCGAGCAGATCCCGGTCAGCGCCTCGGGCGGGGCGACCCGAGGCTCGGGGAGCTCGACGTCGTCGAGGCGGGGCACCCGGCGGGCGGTGAGCGCCACGCCGAACCGCTCCGACAGCGACCGGGCCAGCTTGCCCACCGCCTCCTCGGGGACGGCCTCCTCGGCCCAACCCCAGCCCCACCACGACCGGGTGGGCATCAGATGGCCCGCTCCCGGCCCTCCCAGTACGGGTCGCGCAGCCGCCGCTTGAACAGCTTGCCGCTCGGGTCACGGGGCATCTCGGCGGTGAAGTCGATCGACTTCGGCGTCTTGAACTTCGCCAGCTTCCCGGCGCAGAAGGCGAGCAGCTCGTCGGCCAGCTCGTCGGACGGCTCCACGCCGGCGGCCGGCTCGATGACCGCCTTGATCGCCTCGCCCCAGTCGTCGTCGGGCACGCCGAACACCGCGGCGTCGCCGACCTTCGGGTGGGTGAGCAGGACCCCTTCGATCTCGGCCGGGTAGATGTTCACCCCGCCGGAGATGATCATGTCGCTCTTGCGGTCGCGCAGGTAGAGGTAGCCGTCCTCGTCGAGCACGCCGACGTCGCCCACCGTGAAGAAGCCCTCGGTGCGGTTGGCCTCGGTCTTCTCGGCGTCGCCCTTGTACTCGAAGCTGGCCTGGGCGAGGGACATGTAGACGGTGCCGACCTCGCCGGTGGGGACGTCCTCGTGGTTCTCGTCGAGGATGCGCACCTCGGCGCCGGTCCAGGGCTGGCCGACGGTGCCCGGCCGCTCGAGCCAGACCTTGGCGGGGGCGATGGTGCCGCCGCCCTCGGTGGCGGCGTAGTACTCGGTGACGCACTCGCCCCACCAGTCGATCATCTGGCGCTTGATCTCCGGCGGGCACGGCGCCGCCCCGTGGACGACGTTGCGCAGCGAGGACACGTCGTAGCGCTCGCGGGTCCCGGCCGGCAGGGCCAGCAGCCGGTGGAACTGGGTCGGGACCATGTGGGTGGTGGTGACGCCGTAGCGGTCGATGCGCTCGAGCATCCCCTCGGGCGTCCACTTGTCCATGAGCACGACCTGGTGGCCCAGGTGCAGCGAGCAGGAGGTCCACATCAGCACCGCCGTGTGGTAGAGCGGCGAACAGGTGAGGTGGACGTTGCCGGCGCCCTCCTCGATGCCGAACAGCGTGAGGAACAGGGCGACCAGGCTGGCCAGGTCGTCGGGATCCAGGTCGTTCAGGCCCCGGCGCACCCCCTTCGGGCGGCCGGTGGTGCCCGACGTGTAGTGCATGGGCTGGCCGGCGGTGCGGTGCTCGGGCGCGGTGTCGGGCTGGTCCCCGCCGAGCTCGGCGTAGAGCCGGAAGCCGGGGGCGGCCTCGCCGACCATGAAGCGCCGCTCGGGGTCGAGGCCCGCCTCCTCGGCCGCCGCGGTGGCGGCCTCGGCGAAGCGCTGGTCGGTGACGAACACCTCGGCCTCGCTGTCGCCGAGGATGTAGGCGATCTCGGGGCCGACGAGGTGGTGGTTGACCGGCGTGAAGTAGCAGCCGATCTGCATGGCGGCCAGGTACACCTCGAGCAGCGGCAGGCCGTTCGGCAGCACCACCGCGACGGCGTCGCCCGGTCCGAGGCCGAGGGCGACCAGGCCGTTGGCCACCCGGTTGGCGGCCGCCAGCAGCTCGCCGGCGCTGACCTCGGTGCCGTCCGGGGTCACCAGCGCGGTGCGGTCGGGCTCGGCCGCGGCCAGCCTCCAGAATCCGAGTTCGCTCATGGCTCGGCACCCTAGGGAGAACTGGAACGCGTTGCAGTTCTGGACCGGTGCCGCCGCGAGCCCCCGCCGGGGGACCGCCGGTAGCGTGGAGGGCTGCTCCGCGCAGCCACCGGCGGCCACCGGGCGGGCGAGCACCCCGAACGATGCCCCTCACCGCCTCCCGCCCCCACCCCCGGCCCGGGGACCACGGGTCGCCCGAGGGCCCGCCGGCGGACCGGGGTGACCGCGTCGTCGGGCCCAGCGCCGCCCACCTGCTCCAGCTGACCCTGGCGGTGGCCATGGCGGCGGCGGGCGCCGTCCACCTGGCCTTCACGCCGCCGCACCTGGCCGAGCGGACCTCCCACGGGGTGTTCCTGCTGGTGGCGGCCTGGGCCCAGCTCGCCCTCGCCGGGGTGCTCGTCCTCCGGCGCCGTCCCGGCCGGGGCGTGATCGCCGCCGGGGTGGCCCTGAACCTCGGCGTGGCGGCGGTGTGGGTGGTGTCCCGCACCGCCGGCGTGGGCGGGGAGGTCGAGCCGATCGGCCTGCCCGACGCGCTGTGCACGGTGCTCGAGGGCTGCACGGCGGTGGGACTGGTCGCCCTCGGCGGGCGCGGCCTCCGCCGGATCACCCTCTCGGCGACCACCCGCGGCGCGGTCCTCGGTGGCTCGGTCGTCGCCGCGGTCGCCCTGGTCAGCGCCTCGATGGCCCCGGCCCTGCAGGGCCACGACCACGGTCGAGCCACCGCCGGCGATTCCGGTTCGAGCTCGTCGATGGGGCCGATGGGGTCCAGCGGGTCGGGACCGCGCCCGTCGGGGTCGGACCCGGACGGCTCGTCGGGTTCGAGCGACATGGCCGGCATGGGGATGTCCCACGGCGCCGGCATGACCCAGTTCGATCAGCGGGTGGCGGTGCTGATCGGCGGCCTGCCCCAGTCCGAGGTGGACCGCCGCACCGAGCTCAACCGCCGGTGGCTGGCCGGCGAGCTGCAGGTCGTGTCGCCGACGCTGCAGGCCATGTCGCCGGCTGATCGGGCCAGCGCGGTCGACGCCTTCACGCGGTGGCAGGCGCTGCACGCCGCCGACCAGCCGGAGGATCCCGACCGGTCGGCCATGGCGGGGCTGCCGACCGCCCCGCCCTGGCAGTGGTCGGCGGACCCGGCCGAGCAGGCGCGGCTGCAGGAGCAGCTCCGTCAGGCGGCCACGGTGATCGGCCGGTACCCGACGGCCGCCGATGCCGCCCGGGGCGGCTACGTCCAGGTCACCCCGTGGATCGCCGGCGTCGGTGCCCGGTACCTCGACGCCTCGGCGACGGCCCGCTTCGACCCGGCCCGCCCGGCGGCGCTGCTCTACGGCGGGAACGGGGCCGACGCCCCTCTCGTCGGGGTGGGCTACGAGGTCGACGGGCCGAGCGCGCCGGAGGGCTTCGCCGGCACCAACGACCGCTGGTACCGCCACCCCCACCGGTGCACGGTCGGTGCCTTCGTCGCCGGTGACGACAACACGCCGACCGGGCTGTGCCAGAGCGTGGGCGGCACCAAGGGCGGGGCCGACCCGTCCGGCCCGTACCTGCTCCACCTGTGGCAGGTGCCCGGCTACGAGTCGCCCTGGGGGCTGTTCTCGGCGGAGAACCCGAGCGTGAACCTGGCCAGCGAGGTCGTCCCGCCCGCGGCGTAGGCCGCCGACGGAGCCCCGGAGGGGGTGCGGTAGCTTCGCCGGCCGAGGGGCCCGGGACCGCCGCTGGCCCGCCGATCGAGGGGATGCCATGCGAGGAGCGCTGCTGCACAACACCGGGGACGAGGAGCTCGAGGTCGTCGACGACCTCGAGGTGCTGCCGCCGGAGGCCGGCGAGGTGACCATCAAGATCGAGGCCACCGGCGTCTGCCACTCCGACCTGTCCGCCATCAACGGCACCATCCCCCAGCCCGCCCCGTTCGTGCCCGGGCACGAGGGCGCCGGCATCATCACCGCGGTCGGCGAGGGCGTCACCAACGTGGCCGAGGGCGATCACGTCATCGTGGCGTGGTCGCCGCCGTGCGGGCACTGCATCAACTGCACGACCCGCAAGTCGCCCCACCTCTGCACCGAGATCCAGTTCGGTCGGGGCATGTCCCCGCGCTTCACCCGCAACGGCGAGGCCGTCTTCGGCATGGCCGGCGCCGGCACCTTCGCCGAGCAGGTCACCATGCCGTGCGAGGCCGCCATCAAGATCGACGACGACGTGCCCTTCGAGGTGGCCTCGCTGATCGGCTGCGGCGTCACCACCGGCGTCGGGGCCGCCATCAACACCGCCAAGGTGGTGCCCGGCAGCTCGGTCGTGGTCTTCGGCTGCGGCGGGGTCGGCATCGCCGCCATCCAGGGCGCCAGGATCGCCGGCGCCGCACCGATCGTGGCCGTCGACCTGGTCCCCGAGAAGCTCGAGCTGGCCAAGCAGTTCGGCGCCACCCACGCCTGCACCCCCGACGACCTCCCCGGCCTGCAGGCCGAGCTGACCGGCGACGGGTTCGACTACGCCTTCGAGGCCATCGGCCTGCCCGTCACCATGCGGGCCGCCTACGACGCCATCCGCCGGGGCGGCACCGCCTGCGTCATCGGCGTCGGCGGGGCGGACAAGGAGGTCAGCTTCAACGGCTTCGAGCTGTTCTTCTCCGAGAAGACCTTCGTCGGCAGCTACTACGGCTCGGCCGACGTGCGCTCCGACTTCCACCGCTGGCTGCGCCTGTGGCAGGCCGGCCAGCTCGACCTCGAGGGCATGATCACCAAGAAGCTCTCGATCGACGACATCAACGCCGCCTTCGCCGCCATGAAGGCCGGTGAGGTCATCCGCCAGGTCATCACCTTCTAGCGCTGTCCCAGCGCGACCGGGCCTTCACCGATCGAGCTCGTCGCAGGTGTGCGGGCTCTGCGCCGACAACTGCGACGACTTCGTTCCTGGGCCGTCCGCTGACGCCGGGACGAAGGAGATACCGCCCGAAACTGGAACGTGTTCTAGTGTCGGCCGGGTGACGACGAGCGTTGACGACGCGGAGGTGCTGAGCGCCCCGCTGGTGATCGAGTACCCGTTCTCCCGAACCACCGGCCCGGTGATCGGTGCCTTCCTCACCGGCCTCCGGGAGCAGGTGCTCGTGGGGGCGAGGGCCGGCGACGGGCGGGTGATCGTGCCGCCCATCGAGTTCGACCCCGACACCGGCGAGGACCTGACCGAGCTGGTCGAGGTCGGCCCCGGCGGCGAGGTGGTGACCGCGGCGTGGGTCCACCGGCCCCACGAGAAGCACCCGCTCGACTCGCCCTTCGCCTGGGCGCTGGTCCGGCTCGACGGCGCCGACACGCCGATGCTGCACGTCCTCGACACCGGCGGCGAGCAGGCGGTGGCCCAGGCCGGCCTGCGGGTGCGGCCCCGTTGGGCCGACGAGCGCGAGGGCCAGATCAGCGATCTGGTCTGCTTCGAGCCCGACGAGGGGGGCGCCTGATGGCCGAGGTGACGCTGCCCGAGTCCTTGCAGGGCGTCGAGCCGGTGAAGAGCGTGCGGACGCCGGCCCGCCTCGACTACCGGTTCACCGCCGGCGAGGCCACCAGCCGCTTCCTGCGGGGCATCGAGCAGAAGAAGGTCTTCGCCGAGCGGTGCCCGAAGTGCGGCAAGGTCTACATGCCGCCCCGCGGCGCCTGCCCTCGTGACGGCGTGCCGACCACCGAGCAGGTCGAGGTCCCCGCCGTCGGCACCGTCGCCACCTTCTGCGTGGTGAACGTGGCGTTCTACGGCTCGGTGATGGAGATCCCCTACGTCGGGGCCAACATCCTGCTCGACGGCACCGACCTCGCCCTGATGCACCTGATCCAGGAGGTGCCCGCCGAGGACGTGCACATCGGCATGCGGGTCGAGGGCGTCTGGGTCGACGACGACGAGCTGAAGCCGACGCTCGAGAGCATCAAGTACTTCCGACCCAACGGCGAGCCCGACGACCCGGACGTGCGCATCCCCGGCGAGGGCCACGGCACCGGGCTCGGCTCCTGGGTCGGGGGCGAGCCGCCCACCGACCCGCGGGCCGGCACGCTGGCCGGGGGAGGGGCGGCCTGATGCGCGACGTCGCCGTCGTCTCCTTCGCCCAGTCGGCCCACACCCGACGCGTCGACGACCTGAACGAGGTCGAGATGCTCATGCCGGTCACCCGGCAGGTGCTCGACCAGATCGACGCGACCATCGCCGACATCGGGTTCACCTGCTCGGGGTCGACCGACTACCTGGCCGGCACCGCCTTCAGCTTCGTGAGCACCCTGGACGGCGTCGGACCGTGGCCGCCGATCCAGGAGAGCCACGTCGAGATGGACGGGGCGTGGGCGCTGTACGAGGCCTGGGTGAAGATCCAGCTCGGCCACATCGACACCGCCCTCGTCTACTGCTACGCCAAGTCCTCGCCCGGCGACCTGCCCATGGTGCTGACCCGCCAGCTCGACCCCTACACGGTGGCGCCGCTGTGGGCCGACAGCGTGAGCCTGGCGGCCCTCCAGGCCCAGGCGATGATCGACGGGGGGAAGGCCACCCCCGAGGCGATGGCCGAGGTCGCCGCCCGCAGCCGCCGGGTCGCCCAGGACAACCCCAACGCCCAGCTGGCCTGGGACCGTCCGGCCGACGACCTGCTCGACGAGCCCGAGCTGGTGGCACCGCTGCACCGCCACGACTGCCCGCCGATCAGCGATGGCGCGGCCGCGGTGGTGCTGGCCGCCGGCGATGCCGCCCACCGCTTCTCCGACCGGCCGGCGTGGATCCGCGGCATCGACCACCGCGTCGAGCCCATGAACCTCGGGCTGCGCGACCTCACGGCCTCGGCGTCGACCCGGCTGGCCGGCACCCACGCCGGCGCGGTCGGCGACGACGGCGCGCCGGGCGGCCCGGTCGACGTGGCCGAGCTGCACGCCCCGTTCACCCACCAGGAGCTGATCGTGCGCGAGGCCCTGGGGCTGGCCGACCACGGGAACGTGAACCCCTCGGGCGGGGCGCTGTGCGCCAACCCGATGATGACCGCCGGGCTGATCCGCCTCGGCGAGGTGGCGAACCGGATCTCCGCCGGCGAGGCCGACCGGGGCGTCGCCCACGCCACGTCCGGACCGTGCCTGCAGCAGAACCTCGTGTGCGTCCTGGAAGGAGATCGCTGATGGCCGAGCGACCGGTGGCGGTGGTCGGCATCGGCCAGACCAAGCACCAGGCGACCCGGGGCGACGTGTCCATGGTCGGGCTGGTGCGCGAGGCCGCCCAGCGGGCCCTGGCCGACGCCGAGATGACCTGGACCGACATCGACGCGGTGGTCATCGGCAAGGCGCCCGACTTCTTCGAGGGCGTGATGATGCCGGAGCTGTTCCTGGCCGACGCCCTGGGCTGCTCCGGCAAGCCCATGTTCCGGGTGCACACCGCCGGATCGGTCGGCGGGTCGACGGCCATCGTCGCCACCCAGCTGGTCCAGGCGGGGCTGCACGAGCGGGTGCTGACCGTGGCCTTCGAGAAGCAGTCCGAGTCCGAGGCCATGTGGGCGCTGTCGCTGCCCATGCCCTTCACCCCGCCGCTGCACGCCGGCGCCGGCGGCTACTTCGCCCCCCACGTGCGCAGCTACATCCGCCGGGCCGAGGCGCCCGACCACATCGGCATCCTGGTGGCCCTGAAGGACCGGCGAAACGCCCTGAAGAACCCCTACGCCCACCTCCACGAGACCGACATCAGCTTCGACTCCATCAAGGACTCGATGATGCTGTGGGACCCGATCCGCTACGCCGAGACCTGTCCCAGCTCTGACGGGGCCTGCGCGCTGGTGCTCGGCGCCGAGTCGGTCGGGCGGGACGCGGCGGCGGCGGGGCGGAAGCCGGCGTGGGTGCGCGGCACGGCCATGCGCAGCGAGCCGACCCTGTCGGCCGACCGCGACACGGTGCTGCCGCTCGGCGGGGCGCTGTGCGCCGCCGACGTCTACCGCCAGGCCGGCATCACCGACCCCCGCAACCAGGTCGACTGCGTCGAGATGTACGTGCCGTTCAGCTGGTTCGAGCCGATGTGGCTCGAGAACCTGGGCTTCGCCGAGCCCGGCGACGGCTGGCGCATGGTCGAGGACGGCGCCACCGCGCTCGACGGCGACCTGCCGGTCAACATGAGCGGCGGCGTCCTGTCGTCGAACCCGATCGGGGCGTCGGGCATGCTCCGATTCGCCGAGGCGGCCATGCAGGTGCGGGGCCAGGCCGGCGAGCACCAGGTCGACGGCGCCGAGCTGGCGGTCGGCCACGCCTACGGCGGCGGCTCGCAGTTCTTCGCCATGTGGGTCGTGGGGAGCGAGCCGTGAGGCTGCGCAGCCGCCAGGCGGAGCAGCTCGTGGGGATCGGGTCGCATGGCGAAGCCGGTCCGGGCGAGGCGAAGCCGAGTAGGAGCAAGGGAACGCTGCGCAGCCGCCAGGCGGAGCAGCTCGTGGGGATCGGGTCGCATGGCGAAGCCGGTCCGGGCGAGGCGAAGCCGAGTAGGAGCAAGGGAACGCTGCGCAGCCGCCAGGCGGAGCAGCTCGTGGGGATCGGGTCGCATGGCGAAGCCGGTCCTGGCGAGGCGAAGCCGAGTAGGACCAAGGAAACACGGTGAGCGACTCGCTCGCGGGCAGGGTCGCCATCGTCACCGGTGGAGCACGGGGCCAGGGGGAGGCCGAGGCCCGGTTGTTCGCCGAACGGGGGGCCAGGGTGGTGGTGGCCGACGTGCTCGACGACGGGGGACGGGCCACCGCCGAGTCGATCGGCGAGGCGGCGCGCTTCGAGCACCTCGACGTCACCGACGAGGAGAACTGGACCGCGGTGGTGGCCGCCGCCGAGGAGGCGTTCGGGCCGGTCTCGATCCTGGTCAACAACGCCGGCATCCTCGCCTTCAACCCGGTCCACCGCATGCCCGCCGAGGAGTTCCGCCGGGTCCTCGAGGTCAACCTCACCGGTGCCTTCCTCGGCACCAAGGTGGTGGTCCCGTCGATGCGCAGGGCCGGCGGCGGGGCCATCGTCAACATCTCCTCCAACGGGGGCATGGAGGGGCTGCCGATGCTGTCGGCCTACTCGGCCAGCAAGTGGGGCATCCGCGGGCTCACCCGCTCGACCGCCATCGAGCTCGGGTCCTACGGCATCCGGGTCAACTCGGTGCACCCCGGCGGCATCGACACCCCGATGACCCGCTTCGAGGGCAGCGACGGCAGCGAGCTGGCCGGCTTCTACCAGCGGCTGCCGATCAAGCGGCAGGGCACGGTCGACGACGTGGCGCCGGTGGTGGCGTTCCTCGTCTCCGACGACGCCGGGTACGTCACCGGCGCCGAGTACGTGGTCGACGGCGGCCACCTCGCCGGCGACGCCGGACTCCTCTCCTGACGCAGCGGTCGCCGGTGCCGGCCGGGGGTCCCCGCCGGAGGGGCTGACGATCCCCGCGGGGTGCGCGAGGATCTGCGATCGCACCAACGGGCCAGGGCGGAGACCGCATGACCGAGACCGCACCGGGATCGCCGCGCCGGTCGAACAAGACCCAGGGTCGCCGGAACCGCATGCGAGCCCCTGCGCCGCCACCGGGCCCGACCTCGTTGGGCTCGCCGAGCGCCCGGCGGACCGATCCGGTGCCCGACCTGGCCGAGAACCCGAGCCTCGCCCGACGGCTCCGGTACCGCTTCGACATGGCCCTGGCCCGGGGGCCCATCGTGGTCATCGGCTACCTGGGCCTGATCACCGTCGCCATCGTGGCGCTGGCCGCCGTCGTCCTGACCCTGCTCCACCTGGCCGGCGTCAACGGCGGCCGCCAGCTGACCCTCGGCGAGGCGCTGTGGCAGTCGGTGCTGCGGGTCCTCGACCCGGGCACCTTCGCCAACGACACCAGCTTCCCGGTCCGCTTCATCAGCCTGTTCGTGACCCTGGCCGGCATCTTCATCGCCGGCAGCCTCATCGGCCTCATCGCCAACGACGTGGACCAGCGGGTCCAGGACCTCCGCCGCGGCCACAGCCCCGTCCTCGAGACCGGCCACACCCTGATCCTCGGCTGGTCGCCCCGCCTGCCCGCCATCATCGACGAGCTGATCGTCGCCAACGAGAGCCGCAAGCGGGCGGCGGTGGTCGTGCTCGGCAAGGAGACCGACGAGGACCACCTGCGACGTCGGCTCGGTCGATCTGCGGACCACGCGCCTCGTGGTCCGCACCGGCGACCCGGCGGTCCCGGCCGACCTCGAGAAGGTGAACCTGGGCGGGGCCCGGTCGATCGTGATCCTGGAGGAGGGCGGGGGCGACGCCGGCGTGATCCGCACGCTGCTCGCCATCCGGTCGCTCGACCCGGAGCTCGAGCAGGCCCACGTGGTGGTCGAGCTCACCGACCTCGGCCTGGCCGAGACCATCTGCTCGGTCACCGACGGGCGGGTGGTGGCGGTCGACTCCGACGGCATCCTCGTCGAGGTCGTCGCCCAGGCGTGCCTACAGGCGGGGATGAGCCAGGTGTACCGGGAGATCCTCGACTTCGACCGGAGCGAGATCTACCTCGCCGCCTTCGACGAGGTCGTCGGCCGCACCTTCGCCGAGGTGGCGGGGGCGTTCGAGCGCTGCACGGTGATGGGGCGGTGCCCGGCCGACGGCCCGGTCGAGCTGAACCCGCCGGCCGAGCGACGCTTCGAGGCGGGGGATCGGGTGGTGGCGCTGGCCGAGGACGACTCGACCTTCCTGTTCGACGGCTTCCGGCCGATGCCGGTGGTCGAGGCGCCCCGGCTGCAACGCGACCCGGACCCGCCGCAACGGCTGCTGCTCGTCGGGTGGAGCGACCTGGCGCCCGAGGTGATCGCCGAGATCGACGAGTTCGTGACCGCCGGCTCGACCATGGACGTGGTCGTCGACACCGACCTCGTCCCGTCCTTCGACCTCGGGCCGGTCGACCCGAGGCGGCTGGGGCTGCGCGCCCTCCCCGTGTCCGGTGGACCGAGCCACCTGTCCGAGGTGGTCGGGGGCAACGACTACGACCAGGCGGTGGTGATCGGGTACCGCGGCGCGCTCTCGGTGTCGGACGCCGACGCCCGGACGCTGGTCACGCTGCTCGCCGTCCGCCAGCTGTGGCCGGCCCGGCGCGGGGGGCTGCGGCTGGTCGCCGAGCTGCTCGACCGGACCAACGTGGCCCTGGCCCGCACCACCGGGGTCGACGACTTCATCGTCAGCGACGAGGTCAGCAGCCTGATGATCGCCCAGCTGTCCGAGGACGTGGACGTCAAGCGGGTGTTCGACGAGCTGTTCTGCGCCAGCGGGGCGTCACTGGCCTTCCGCGACGTCGATCACGTCGTCCCGGGCGATCGCCCGATGACCTTCCTCGACGTGGTCGCCGCCGGGCTGAGCCGGGGCGAGACCGTGCTCGGGTGGCGGCTCGGCACCACCGGCGAGGTCTACGTCAACCCGCCCAAGTCGGCCGAGGTCGCCCTCGACCCGACCGACCAGCTGCTCGTGCTGACGAGACGCTGACGGTCGATCAGGGGAGCGAGCGCCGCAGGTGCTCGCCCTGAGCCCGTCTCAGCCTTCGCCGAGGCGGGAGCTGGCGGTGGCCTTGGCGGGGGCGTCGTCGAGGCGGTCGGGCCAGTACGGCGGCGGGAAGACGAGCCGCTCGTCCGAGACGGGCTCGGCGTAGAACTGGGCCGCCCACCGGCGGAACTTCATGATCGGGCCGTCGCCGTCGGCCAGCGCGGGACGGACCAGGTGGGCCTTGTGCTCCCAGATCGGCCGGTCCTCGCGCACCTGCTTGTCGACCTCCGCGACGAACGCCCGACCGACGTTGCGGGTGGTCTCGGCGTCACCCAGGTCGCGGAAGGAGAAGTTGAACCGGATGTGGCACCGCTCGGCGGTGATCGGCGTGGTGGTGGCCAGGTTCACGGTGTCGATGATCCCGGTGAACCACACCAGGCTGATGCCCGGGCCCCAGCCGTGGCTGTCGATGTGGCCCTCCATCACCCCGCGGGGCGTGGGGAACTTCTGGCTGGACCTCATGTCGGACTCGATGCCGTCGGTCTCGTAGGAGACGATCTCGGGCACGGTGGCGGTGTTGTGCACGAAGCGGAAGTGGGCGCCGTCGACGCCGTTCTCGGACATCTCCTGCCAGGCGGCGTCGATCTCGTACTCGGTGCGGATGTGCTCGGGGAACTCGGGGTGGTCGTTCAGCTCGTCGATCACCGGCACCTCGAAGGTCGGCTCCTCGTCGCGCGGGTGGTACCAGCAGAAGACGAGGCCGTTGCGCTCGACGGTGGGGTAGGGCCGCAGGCGGGCCTTGCGGTTCAGCCGGTCGGAGTAGGGGATGTCGGTGTTGGTGCCGTCGACGTCGAACCTCCACCCGTGGAACGGGCACACCAGCTCGCAGCCGTCGACGGTGCCGCCGTGGCCGAGGTGGGCGCCGAGGTGGGGGCAGAAGGCGTCGTGGACGTGGACGTCACCGGACTCGTCGCGCCAGGCGACCAGGTGGCGGTCGAAGTAGAAGAGCGGCTTGGGCCGGCCGACCGGGAAGTCCTCGGGGTAGCCGACCTGGAACCAGCCGTACGGGATCGGGAACGGGTAGCGGCTCATGCGGCCTCCTCGACCGGGCGGCGCGTCGCGACGGTGGACGGCCCGGTCACAGGTCGAAGACCCGGATGGCGTTGTCGCGCAGGAACTTGGGCCACACCTCGGCCTTGAGCGGCACGTCGGGCAGCTCGCGCATGATGCGCTCGAGCGACAGGCCCATGGGGAAGTAGCCGGCGTACATGACCTTGTCGGCGCCCCGGCTGTTGGCGAAGTCGATGACCTCGCTCGGGTAGTAGCGGGGGGCGAAGGCGGAGGTCGAGTAGAAGAGGTTCGGCCACTTGAGCATGAGCTTGACGGCCAGGTCGGCCCAGGGCTCGCAGCCGTGGCGGAACACGAACTTCAGCTCGGGGAAGTACCAGCAGACCTCGTCGACCAGCATCACGTCCTGGCACGCCGACGGCACGCGGGGCCCGCAGATGCCGGCGGTGACGCAGATGGGGATGTCGAGCTCGATGCACGTGGCGTAGAGCGGGTACATCTTCTTGTCGTTGATCGGGACCTGGGGCAGGTAGCCGGCGGGGAAGGCCATGGCCGACTTGATGCCGTGGGTCTCGTAGGCCCGGACGAGGTCGCGGACGCCGTCCATGCCCCGGTTCGGGTCGACGCTGTAGCAGCCGAAGAAGCGGTCGGGGTGCTGGGTGATCGCCCGCAGGTCGTTGCCGCGCTCCTCCTTGAAGCCGAGCATGGCCCGCTCGATGCCGAAGCGGTCCATCTGCTCGAGCACCATGGCCACGTGGTCGGTGCCCGCCTCGGCGTGGGGGACGTCCTTGAACATGTACTGGACGGGGAACTCGTAGCCGGCCGACTCCTCCCGGAGCTGGGGCTTGAGGAACTCGTACCACTCGGTCTGATCGTCGCTCGGGATGCCCATCATCAGGTCGATGATCCCGACGTCGGTGGGCATGGACATGGCCAAACTGTAACAGGTTCTAGTTTTCGGCCGACCGCCGCAGGTAGCGTGCCGCCATGGCCAAGGACCTGAAGCTCGGCATCCAACTCGGCTACTGGTTCGGTGGTCCGCCGAGCGGGGCCCTCGAGCAGCTGCAGGCCGCCGAGGAGCTGGAGTTCGACGTCGCCTTCACCGCCGAGGCGTACGGGTCGGACTGCTTCACCCCCCTCGCCTGGTACGGCTCTCGGACCTCGCGCATCCGCCTCGGCACCGCCGTCACCCAGCTCTCGGCCCGCACGCCGACGGCCACCGCCATGACCGCCCTGACCCTCGACCACCTGAGCGAGGGCCGCTTCGTGCTCGGGCTCGGCGCGTCGGGACCGCAGGTCGTCGAGGGCTGGTACGGCCAGCCCTATCCCAAGCCCCTGGCCCGCACGCGGGAGTACGTGTCGATCATCCGCCAGGTGCTGGCCCGGGAGGCGCCGGTCGAGTTCGCCGGGGACCACTACCGCCTGCCGCTGACCGGCGAGGGCACCACCGGGCTGGGGAAGCCGCTCAAGTCGATCACCCATCCCCGCCGGGCCGACACGCCGATCCTCCTCGGCGCCGAGGGACCGAAGAACGTGGCCATGACCGCCGAGATCGCCGACGGCTGGCTGCCCATCTTCCTCTCCCCGAAGCTCGACGGCTTCTACCGCGACTGCCTGGCCGAGGGCTTCGCCCGGCCCGGCGCCCGCCGCACCCTCGACGACTTCGAGGTGCCCAACCTGGTGAACGTGGTCATCGACGACGACGTCGACCGGGCCGCCGACGTGGTGCGGATGCACCTCGGCTTCTACATCGGCGGCATGGGGGCGCGTGAGGTCAACTTCCACGCCGACGTGTTCAGCCGCATGGGCTACGAGGCCGAGGTCCACGAGATCCAGGACCTGTTCCTGGAGGGCCGCAAGGACGAGGCGATCGCCAGCGTGCCGCTCTCGCTGGTCGAGGACGTGGCCCTCGTCGGGCCGGCCGACAAGATCCGGGACGAGCTGGAGGCGTGGCGCGAGACGGTGATGACCACCCTGCTCGTCAGCGGCAACCCCGCCCAGCTCCGCCAGATCGCCGACCTCGTCCGCCGCTGACACCGCCGACCGGTCATCAGCCCGTCGCCGGGCCGTCGGCCGCCCGACCCCGCTCCCGGAGCTCGTGGTTCCCGCAACTTGTCGCAGTCGTCGGGCCAGGGGCGGTGCTCCTGCGACGGGTTCAGGTGCCGAGCAGGTCGCGGCGGTCGACGGCGACGAGGGCGACCCCGGCCAGGGCGACACCGATGGCGACCATGACGACGGCGGCGAGCGCGTCGAACGGTTGCTGGGGCACGGCGGCGACGTGGGCGAAGGGCGTGGCGTCGAGCAGCCAGCGGGGAGCGCCGAGCAGCGACCCCACCAGCTGCCAGAGGAAGGCGGCCGTGAGGACGCCGTAGGTCACGCCGCTGCTGGCCCTCGGGGCCAGCGCATAGGCCAGGGCGCCCAGCCCGAGGAAGAACGTCGAGGCGGGGAGGGCGTTGGCCCCCGCGCCGAGGAGGCTCGGCAGCGACAGGTGGGCGCCGGCGACCCGAGCCCCGCACCACGCGAGGAGGCCGCAGACGAGGGCGACCGCGGCCGCCGAGGCGAGGGCGAGGCCCAGGCGCCCGGCCAGCCAGCGCCGCCGCCCGACCGGCTGGGCCAGGATCGTGTCGAGGCGCCCCTCGGTCTCCTCCTGGCGGGCGGCGCCGACCTGGGTGCAGGCGAACGCGCACACCACGACGACCACGAAGACGAACAGGAACGACAGGTAGCCGGCCGGCGTGGTGATCGAGCCGGCGCCGAGCTTGTCGAGCTGGCGCTGGAGGTCCTTCGAGACGTCGGCGGTCGAGATGCTCTTGGCGATGGCGCCGAAGAGGAAGCCGAACGCGCCGATGGCCACGGTCCAGGTGGCGAGCACGCCCAGCTGGCTGCGGAGGCCCTGGGCGGTGACCGACCCCAGCAGGCGGTATCGCGGCTCGGCCACGTCGTGGGCCGGGAGCAGCCCGGTGCCGATGTCGCGCCGGGTCGCGACCCGTGCCGCGACGAGGAGCAGCAGGGCACCGGCGCCGACCGGCAGCACCAGCACCCACGGCTCCGGTCCGGCGAAGGGTCGCAGCAGCTCGGCCCAGCCCAGGGGGGTCAGCCACCGCAGGGCACCGAGGCGGTCGACGGTGTCGGCCAGGACCCGGAGGACGAACAGCACGGCGATCGCCACGCCCCCGAGCTGCAGCGCCCCCCGACGGGTGTTGGCGAGCTGCGCCGCCAGCGCCCCCACCCCGGCGCAGACCGGCACGATCGACGCCGTCGCCAGCCCCTGGAACGCCGACGCCCCGAGCGCCAGCCCTCCGGCGACCAGGCCGGCCGTCTCGGCGATGCCCAGCGCGACGGCGGCGCCGAGCACGGCGGCCAGACCGGCGGTGGCGAGGGTCGAGCGGGCGGCCACGCCGGCCAGCACCAGCTCGGTCCGGCCGGCCTCCTCCTCGGCCCGGGTGATCCGGACGGCGACGAGCATCCCGAACAGGGCGGCGGCGATGGCCAGGACGCCACCGACCCGCCAGGCCACGTAGCCCTCGACGGTCTCGACCCCCCGGGGCAACCCGTAGAGCAGCCGCAGCCCCTTGTTGCGGGCGAAGGTCGCGGCGAAGCCGAGCCGGTCAGCCCTGCTCGGGTAGGCGCTGCGGTAGCCCGGCGGCTGCACGTAGGCGTAGATGGCGAACACGTAGGCGAAGACGACGGTCAGGGTCCGGATGCCGCGGAACGCCTGGCGGATGAGGGGAGCGGCGGGGGAGCGGGGTCGCCCGGCCTCCGTGGTCGGGGTGCCGGCGAGGGCCGGCCGGGGAGCGGTCCGCTCAGCGGTGGACATCGTCGGTCGCGCCGTAGTGCTGCAGGAAGATCTCCTCGAGCGACGGCTCGCGGCTGGTCAGCGTGGCGACGCCGTGGCCGGCGAGCGAGGCGACCACCTGCTCCATGGGTCCGGCGACGATGAAGCGCAGGCTGCTCGGACCGGCCCGCTCGACGGACACGCCGGGCAGCGCGTCGAGCTCGGGCGGCGCCCCGGTGAAGGTCACCTCCAGGGTGCGGGTCTCGAGGTGGCGAAGCTCGGCCAGGGTGCCCTGGTCGACCAGCCGACCGTCGCGCAGGATCGCGACCCGGTCGCAGAGCGCCTCGACCTCGCTCAGGATGTGCGACGAGAGGAAGATCGTCTGCCCCCGCTCCTTGGCCTCGCGGGCGCACTCGCGGAACGCCACCTCCATCAGCGGGTCGAGGCCGCTGGTCGGCTCGTCGAGCAGCAGGAGGTCGGCTCGTGTCGCCAGGGCGGCGATCAGCTGCACCTTCTGCCGGTTGCCCTTGGACAGGGCCCGGACCTTCTTGCGGGTGTCGAGGGAGAACCGCTGGACCAGCTCGTCGCGGTAGGCCGCGTCGACCCGGCCGTGCAGCCGTCCGAGGAAGTCGAGCGACTCGCCGGCGGTCAGGTAGGGCCAGAGCGCCGCCTCGCCGGCCACGTAGGCGACCCGGCGGTGGGCGGTCACCGGGTCGCGCCAGACGTCGACGCCGAACACCTCGGCGCGACCGGACGTGGGCCGGTGCAGCCCCAGCAGCAGCCGGATGGTGGTCGTCTTGCCGGCGCCGTTCGGGCCCAGGTAGCCGCAGATCTCGCCGGCGGCGACCTGCAGGTCGAGCCCGTCCAGCGCCAGGGTGTCGCCGTAGCGCTTGGTCAGGCCGGTCGCCTCGATCGCGTTCCCGCTCGGTTGCCGGCGTTCGCCCATCACCTCGACCTCGTCTCGACCGGGTCAGCCTGTCAGGCCGCCACCGTCGCAGCGCGCGACCGGACCGGCCAGGGCACCCGGTCACATCAGCCGGCCGTCTCGTCGTCGACCCGTCGTGTCCCTGGGCTCCGGTGTGGGCTCCACGGTGGGTTCGATGGGGGCTGGGCGGGGTTCGTAGGCTCGGCGGCCATGTCGCAGGCCGTGCAGCCCGAGCAGACCGTCCAGCCCGTCGCCCTGGGACGCAAGCCGCTCGCCGGCTACGAGGCGGCCGCTGACGATCACCCGCCGCTCGACGCCGCCACCGCCCGAGCCGCCATCCGGGCCGCCGAGACCGCCCTGCTCGACGAGCGCCGCCAGCTGACCGGCGACGAGCTGGCCACCCTCGCTCGCGTCCCCGACAGCTCGGTGCCGGCGCTGGCGGCGCTGGCCCACGAGGTGCGGCTGGCCTGGTGCGGCGACACCGTCGAGGTCGAGGGGATCCTGTCGGCCAAGACCGGCGGCTGCCCGGAGGACTGCCACTTCTGCTCGCAGAGCTCGGCCTTCGACACCCCCGTCAAGGCCACCCCGTTCCTCGACACCGACGAGGTGCTGGCCGCCGCCCGGGAGACCGCCGAGCTGGGGGCGAGCGAGTTCTGCATCGTCCTGGCCGTGCGGGGGCCCGACGAGCGGACGCTGCAGCGCATCCTCGAGCTGGTCCCGATCGTGCGGGACGAGACGGGGCTGAACGTGGCGGTCAGCGCCGGGATCCTCGACGAGGAGCAGGCCCGGCGGCTGGCCGAGGGCGGGGTCCACCGCTACAACCACAACCTCGAGACGGCCCGGTCGCACTTCGGGCGGATCGTCAGCACCCACACCTGGGAGAGCCGCTACGACACGTGCCGGCTGGTCCGCGACCACGGCATGGAGCTGTGCTGCGGCGTGCTGCTCGGCATGGGCGAGTCGGTCGACCAGCGGCTGGAGCTGCTCGAGGAGCTGCGGCAGGTCGAGCCGTGCGAGGTGCCGGTCAACTTCCTCAACCCCCGGCCGGGGACGCCGCTGGCCGACGCTCCGGTGACCGACGCCCTCGAGGCCATCCGCTGGATCGCCTTGTTCCGCCTGGCGCTCCCGTCGGTGATCCTGCGCTACGCCGGGGGTCGGGAGGTCACCCTGCGCGACCTGCAGGCGCTGGGCATGACCGCCGGCATCAACGCCCTCATCGTCGGCAACTACCTGACCACCCTCGGTCGCCAGCCCGAGGACGACCTGCAGATGCTGGCCGACCTGCGCATGCCCGTCGGCGCCCTGGGCAAGGCCTTCTGACCCCCGCCGTCGAACCGGTGGCCGACGCCCAGCCCTCCGAGCCGGTGGAGCACTGCTCGGCCTGCGGGCGTCGGTCCGGCGAGTGCGCCGGCTGCGGCCGGCCGCTCGACCCGCCCCGCTACTGCACCACCTGCGGCACCCGCCTGGCCGTCGTGGTCACGCCCACCGGGTGGCGGGCCCGCTGCAAGCACCACGGGCCCCTCGCGTCCCGCTGATCACGGCCACGATCCGTCGGACGGCGGCGAACTCGTCGCAGTTGTCGGGGTGGAGGCCGGTCAACTGCGACAAGTCCGGCTGGGGGAGGGGGCCGGGAGCCGGGATGGCGGTGACGGGCCGGGTGCCGGCGGTCAGGCGGTCAGGCGGTCAGGCGGTCAGGCGGTCAGGCGGTCAGGCGGAGTAGGTCACGGGCTGACCGGCCTTGACCTGCTGGGTGCCCTTCGGGGTGCGGACCTGCTTGCCCATGACCAGCACCCACTCGACGCCGATCGACTCCTGGGCCGGGTTGTCGACGGTGGCCCGGTCGGCGATGGTCGCCGGGTCGAAGACGGTGACATCCGCGTCGGCCCCCCGGGCCAGCCGCCCCTTGGTCATCAGGGCCGGCACCTTGCCGGCGAAGCGGGTGGCGGGCAGTGAGGTCATCTTGGCCAGGGCGGAGCTCAGGTCGAGCACCTTCTGGTCGCGCACGTAGCGGCCCAGGACCCGGCTGAAGCAGCCGGCGGCCGCGGGGTGGGCGTCGTTGCCCGGCGTCAGGATGGCGTCGCTGCCGATGATGGTGCTCGGCTCCTGGAGCGAGGCCACCACGCTGGCCTCGGGGATGGCGTAGGCCACCGCCACCGTGTCGGTCTGGCGGAGCTGGTCGAAGGTCGCCTGGGTCAGCCGGTTCGGGGTGCCCGGGACCTGCAGGTCGTTGTAGGAGATCTGGTACCGCTGCCCCCAGCCGGGGTCGAAGCGGGTCGAGCTCAGCGGCGCCGCCCAGAACCCGTAGGGGAAGGTGCCGGCGCTGATGTCGAGGCCCTGCTGGCGCGCGGTGGCCAGCTTCTGCAGCGCGTCGGTCATGTGGAACGCCCCGCCGGTGCTGATGAGGTGCTCGATGTGGCAGCGGGCCCCGCTGTCCTGGGCGATCACCGCCACCTCGTCGATGGTCTGCAGCTCCTGGTCGACGCTCGAGTAGCGGCCGTGGAAGGTCGCCACCACGTCGTGGGCCTTGGCCACCTTGGCGAGCGCCGCCATCTCCTCCCGACTGGTCCCGGGGACGTACTCGGGCTCGAAGTCGACGCCGATCCAGCCCGCCTCGATCTGCTGGCCGGCGTCGGTGGCGAGCTGCTGGACCTGGTCGGCGGTCGGGCTGGCGGCGGGGCCCAGGCCGGCGACGGTCTGGCGGCGTGACGGGTCGCGCAGCGCGCCGCCGTAGTTGACGTAGCAGCCCGGCTTGTAGCGGGCGAGGAAGGCGTCGACCGGCCCGTCGAGGCCGTGCATGCCGAGGTTGGTGGTCACCCCGTCGGCGAGCTTGTACCGGGCGCCGTAGTCGTCGGGTTCGCGGCTGAGGATGTCGATGAACCCCGGTGCCACCACCAGGCCCTTGGCGTCGATGGTGCTGCGGCCTTTCAGCTCGCCGGTCGTCACCGCCGTGATGCTGGATCCGTCGATGCCGACGTTGGCGGTGGCGTCGAAGTGCGATCCCGGGTCGATCACCCGGCCACCGGAGATGACCACGTCGTACACGTGGTCGCCGCCCGGCTGGGCGGCGGCGCCGTCGAGCGCTGGGCCGGCCGTGCCCGTCCCGGAGGTGCCTCCGCCCGATGGACCGCTGCCCGAGGACCCGCTGCCCGCCGGCTCGGTGGTGCCGGAGGACTTCTGGCCGCCGCCCCCGCCCCCGAGGGCGCGCCACCCGACCACGACCCCGCCGACCACGGCGGCGGCGCCGAGCCCGGCGAGGATCCGGCGGCGCGTGTAGGTGCCGGGCGGGAGCGACGGCTTGGTGGGAAGGAGCGGATGGGGGCGGGTGGGCAGCCCGGTCGGCCCTGGCGGGCGGCGCCGGGGGTCGGGTGGTGGCCGGCGGGCCGGGCCCGGCGGCGGTTCCCCGCGGCCCGGCGGACCGCCCCGAGGTCGCGCGCTCGGCGCCGGTCGACCGCCGGGCGGGGTGCCGGGGCGTCCCGATCGGGGCGGCGGTGGACGCCGGCCGCCCGGTCCGCCAGCCGGCCGGGGACCGGGCGGCCGGGGACCGGACGGTTGTCGGGGGCCGGGAGCACCCGTGCCCCCCACGCCCGGCCCGGGCGCGCCGGGCTCGACCGAGGGCTGGCCGGGCGGGGGGCTCTGTCCCTCGTCCAACCAGTCCGGCAGCTCGGGGTCGTCGCCGCTCGGCACGCGCCGGACCATACCGGTCGTCGCCATCGCCGGCCCGAGGCCGGCGGCCCGGTCGACCGGTGTTGCGGCTGCGAGGGCGGGCAGGTCGCTGTCCACCCGAGGCCGGTCCCCGACGCCACCCCTCGTCTTCGGAGGTTTGGCCGGCCTGCCATGATGTCGTCCCGGCAGCCGTTGGACCCAGGGGGACGGCCGTGGCCAGCGTGACCTTCGACCAGGTGACCAAGCAGTACGACGACGTCACCGCGGTCGATGCCCTCGACCTGCGGATCGCCGACGGCGAGTTCATGGTGCTGCTCGGACCCTCCGGCTGCGGCAAGACCACGGCGCTGCGGATGGTGGCCGGCCTCGAGGACATCACCGACGGCAAGCTGTCGATCGGCGACACCATCGTGAACGACGTCGAGCCGCGCGACCGCGACATCTCGATGGTGTTCCAGAGCTACGCCCTGTACCCGCACCTCAGCGTGGCCAAGAACATCGAGTCGCCGCTCACCGTCCGCAAGGTGCGCATCGACGGCCCGGACCGCCCGGCCCGGCGGCTCACCAAGGAGGAGCGCCAGGAGCGCATCGCCGAGGCGGCCCGGATCCTCGGGCTCGAGCCGTACCTCGACCGCAAGCCGCGGGCGCTCTCGGGCGGCCAGCGCCAGCGGGTGGCGCTGGCCCGGGCCATCGTGGGACGGCCGCAGGCGTTCCTGATGGACGAGCCGCTCTCGAACCTCGACGCCAAGCTCCGGGCCCAGACCCGGACCGAGCTGGTCGACCTGCAGCAACGGCTCTCGACCACCACGATCTACGTCACCCACGACCAGATCGAGGCCATGACCATGGCCGACCGGATCGCCATCCTGGCCGACGGCCGCCTGCAGCAGGTCGGGTCGCCGGAAGAGGTCTACGACCGCCCGGCGAACCTGTTCGTCGCCGGGTTCATCGGCACGCCGCCGATGAACATCCTGGCGGCCCACATCGACCTGGTCGACGGCCAGCCGGTGGCGCTGGTCGACGACCTGCACCTGCCGGTGCCGACGCACGTGGCCGGTCGGATCGAGTCCGGACGGCGGGTCGACCTGGGGATCCGGCCCGAGCAGCTGGCCCTCAGCGACGGACCGCTCTCCGGTGCGGTGCTGGCGGTCGAGTGGCTCGGACACGAGTCGCTGATCACCGTCGACGTCGGTGGGCACCGGGTGGTGCTCCGGGGCGAGTCGTCCGCCCCGACGCCCGAGGTGGGCGAGCAGGTCTCGCTCTCGGTCGACCCCGCCCACGTGCACCTGTTCGACACCGAGTCCTCCGAGCGCCTGTAGCCGACGGTGGCCCGCACGCAACGCTCCGCCCTCGCCCGCCGCCAGCGTCGGCGCGACACCGCCTTGGCCGCGGTGCTGCTGGCGCCCTCGGCCGTGGTGCTGTCGATCTTCGCCTTCTACCCGCTGTACAAGACGGTGCAGACCGGGCTCTACCGGCAGACGAGCAACGGCACCTTTCGCTGGGTCGGCATCAGCCAGTACACCGACATCCTCACCAGCGACGAGTTCCTGACCCCGCTGCGGCACTCGGTGCTCTACGTCGTCTACACCGTGCCCGTGGGGCTGATCCTGGGGACGCTCCTGGCGGTGGCGGCCAACCGCAGGCTCAAGGGCATCAAGATCTTCCAGACGATCTTCTCGAGCACCATCGCCACCTCGGTGGCGGTCGCCTCGCTGGTGTTCTACGTGCTGCTCAACCCGACGGTGGGCGTGCTGCAGGTCGACGTGCTCAACAACCCGAGGACGGCGCTGTTCGCCCTGGCCCAGACCTCGAGCTGGCAGTACCTGGGCCTCAGCTTCGTGATCGTGCTGGCCGGCCTGCAGGCGATCCCCGAGGAGCTCATGGAGGCGGCCACCCTGGACGGCTTCGGGCCGGTGCGGCGGTTCTTCAAGGTGACCCTGCCGCTGCTCACCCCCGTGCTGCTCTTCCTGACCGTCGTGCTCGTGATCTACGGGTTCCAGGCCTACGCCCCGGTCGAGATCCTGACCCAGGGCGCCCCGGGTGGGGCCACCTCGACGCTGCTGTTCCAGGTCTTCCAGAACCGCAACGACCACCTGGGCACCGCCGCGGTGCTCTCGGTGGGGCTGTTCGGCCTGACCTTCGTGGTGACCCTCGGCCAGTTCCTGATCCTCGACCGCCGCGTGCAGTACGGGAGCTGACCGTTGACCGCGACGCTCGAACCGGTGACCCCGCCGGACCCCATGGCGAACCCGCCCGGGCCGACGGCCCCGCCCGGCACCAACCGCACGCTGCGGCTGATCGGCTCGTACGCGTTGCTGATCCTGCTGGCGGCGCTGGTGCTGTTCCCGGTGTGGATGACCATCGTCCGGGCCCTGTCGGACCCGGTGAAGTGGCTGTTCCAGGGGCGGCCCAAGTACCCGCGCTGGATCGACTGGAACGTCTTCAGCCGGGCGTGGGACCGGGGCAACCTCGGCGCCGGGCTGATCCGGTCGCTGGTGGCCACCACCCTCATCACCGGGACCCAGCTCGTGACCTCGACGATGTCGGCCTACGCCTTCGCCTTCCTCGACTTCCCCTTGAAGAAGATCGTGTTCGGCCTCTTCATGGCCTCGCTGCTGCTGCCCATCGAGGTGACCCTGGTGGCCAACACCGAGGTCATGCGCGACCTGCACTGGACCAGCACCTACCAGAGCCTCGTGCTGCCGTTCCTGGCCACCGCCCTCGGCACGTTCCTGCTGCGCCAGGGGTTCCTCGGCATCCCCGCCGACATCCGCGACGCGGCCCGGATGGACGGCATCGGGCACCTGCGCTTCCTGACCCGCTTCGCGGTGCCGCTCACCCGGCCGGTGATCGGCTCGTTCACGGTGATCTCGTTCCTCGCCGCCTGGAACCAGTACGTGTGGCCCCGAGCCGTGATCGACCGCGAGAGCTTCTACACCGCCCAGCTCTCGCTGACGAAGCTGGCCAGCGACTCGCCGCAGGACGCCAACCTGGGGCCGGCCGGCGCGCTGATCGTCGCCCTGCCCATCCTCATCCTGCTCATCGCCTTCCAACGCACCATCGTGCGCGGCCTGACCGCCGGCGCGGTGAAGGGCTGACCCTCGCCCCGCCCCGTCCTCACGCACCCGGACCACCAGGAGCACCTCATGAGACACCCCATCCGAGCACTCGTCGCCGTGGCGCTGGCCGTCTGCATGGCGGCCGCCTGCGGCGGACCCGGCAAGTCGGCCGGCAGCGACAGCGGGGCCAGGATCACGACCTCGAACCTGCCCGACTGCCCGCTCGACGCGCTCAACAAGGCCACCGGCAAGGTCAAGGTGACCCTGTGGTACGGCGGCCTGCAGGGCAAGACGCTCGACACCATGAAGCAGCAGATCGACGCCTTCAACAAGAGCCAGGACAAGGTCGAGGTCGTCGGCCAGGACCAGGGCCAGAGCTACGACGAGGTGCAGCAGAAGTACAAGGGCGCCATCCGCAGCAAGCAGCTGCCGTCGATCGTCTACCTGGAGAACACCAGCCTGCAGGCCATGATCGACAGCGGCACGGTGGTGCCGGCGGCGGCCTGCATGAAGGCCGACCACTACGACCAGAGCCAGATCGTCGACACCATCCGCAGCTACTACTCGGTGAACGACGTGCTGTGGCCCGGCTACTTCAACGTCTCCGAGCCGGTGCTCTACTACAACAAGGCGGCGTTCAAGAAGGCGGGCCTCGACCCGGAGAAGCCGCCGACCAACCTGCAGGAGCTGCACGACGTCTCGGTGAAGCTGAAGGCGGCCGGCTACGAGGCGCCGCTGGCCCTCTCGCTCAAGCGCTGGTTCGTCGAGTCGTGGCTCGAGGGCGCCGGCATCGACATGGTGAACAACGGCGACGGCCACCAGGGGCTGGCCACCAAGTCGGACATCGCCAACCCGACCACCAAGCAGATCCTCGACTGGATCAAGCAGATGAACAGCGAAGGGCTGCTGCTGCCGGTCTCGAACACCGCCGGGAACATCAACCAGTACACCGCCCTGACCGGCAAGTCGGCCATGACCATCGAGACCTCCGCGGCCTCGACCACCATCGCCGCCTTCCTGAAGGGCGACATCAACGGCAACGACATCGGCGCCGGTGACGTCAAGGTCGACCCGAGCCAGGTGGCCGCCGCCGACGCGCCGTACCCGGGCGTCACCCAGCCCGGGAGGGTCTCGGTCGGCGGTGGGGCCTTCTTCCTGGTCGACCCCCAGGCCAACGGCCAGGACCCGGCCTCGCTGGCCGGCGCCTACCAGTTCCTGAAGTTCCAGCTGCAGAAGGAGCAGGTCGTGGCCTGGCAGCTCGGCAGCGGCTACCTGCCGGTGGTGAAGGGCGTCAGCGACGACCCCCGGATCCAGCAGTTCTGGTCGACCGACGTCGCCGGCCAGATGCTGCAGGTCGCCGCCGGGCAGCTCGACTCGATCGACCCGAAGCGCAACGGCCCGCTGATCGGGCCCTACAACGACTACGGCAACGCGCTGGAGACCATGCTCGAGGACGTGGCCTTCAAGAACGCCGATCCGAGCAAGGCCATGGCCACCGCGCAGACCAAGGTCGACCAGGCGCTCGACCAGTACAAGCAGGACAACGGCGGCTAGCCGGCCGGCCGGCACCGCTCAACCCGCCCCGCCCACCTGGGCCTGCACCCGGGCGTGCACCTCGGGGGCCAGCAGCCCGACCAGGTCGTCGAGCAGCTGCGCCACCGGGGGCAGCCCGACGGTGAGGTCGCGGGCGAGCATGCCGTCGTCGACCCACTCGGCCCGCGCCGGGTCGATGCCGACCGCCGGGCCGGTCCCGGCGCGCAGCTCGAGCCGGAGCCGTCCCCAGGTGGCCGTTCGGTAGCGGTCGACCATCGCCGGCGGGTGCTCGGCCACGATGCGCGCCCAGGTCCAGGGCGAGACGGGGTCGGCCACGACGGCGGCGAAAAGCCCGTCGAGCCAGCGGGCGGCCGCCCAGCCGCCCACCGTCTGCCCGGGATCGGGAGGCGGGGTGGGCATCCCGAGCACCCGGCGGCAGACGTCGGGGACCAGGCCGACGGCGGGCTCGGTGGACTCGTCGCCGACGCGGCGGGGCAGGCCCGCTCCCGACAGCACCGAGGTGCCGTCGCGGTGCAGCAGGAACGTCGCTGTGCAGGGCTCGGCCTGCCCCCCGTCGAGGCGGCGGGCGGTCCCTTCGGCGAGGCAGCCGACCACGTCCCAGTCGGCGGGGGCCTCGAGGCCGTCGAGGACGTCGGCGGGGTGGGTGGACGGTGGGAGGGGCCGGACCAGCAGCTCGGGGTCGCCCGGGGCGCCGTCCGGGGAACGGGGCCGGCGCAGGGCGACGAGGAGGGGCGGCCGGTGGTCGCCGTCGAGGACCGACAGCTCGAGGGCGTCGACCACCGCCTCGAGCAGGGTGGCGGTGGTGGCGGGCGCCGTCGGCCGGTCGGCCGGCCCGGGGTCGGGCGGCCCGGCGGCGGGCGCGGCGGTGCGGGGGGCAGCGGTGCAACGGGACCGGTGCATGGTCGTCTCCTGGGCCGGGGTGGGAACCGGCGACCGGGAGGAGGCGGTCGCGAACCTCGCCCTGCAGTGTGACGACGGGGGGTGACAGGTCTCCGGCGCAGCCGACCGCGCCGGAGGTTCAGACGGCGGGGGTGAGCCTCCGGGGGGAGACCTTGGCGACCACGCTGACCGCCGGGCGGTCCGGGCCCGGAAGCTGGATCACCTCGTCGTCGTCATGGTCGTCGTGGTGGTGGTGGTCGTCCCTCGGCGGGGCGGGCACCCGGTCGACGGCCCGGCTGGCGGTCGACCACCGCCGCTCGGCCAGCACCCGGGCCAGGCGGGCGTCGGAGCTGGCGTAGGCGTGCAGGACCTCGCGGCTGAGGTCGTGGATGCGGGTCCGATCGACCTCGACCGGGGCCAGTCCGACGAGGCGGGCGATCGACTTCAGCGAGCAGGACACCCGCAGGCTGGGGCCGACGTCGTTGCGGTACAGGCGGTAGGCGTCGAGGTGGCGGTGCCCGTGCCACGCGCCTCGGTAGCCGCCGCGATGGCCGGGCAACGGGGGGTGGCGCAGCGCGATGTCGGGATCGGCGACCAGGCGCAGCCCGAGCGGGACGCCCAGCCGACCGGCGCGGTCGGAGAGGAACGGGAGGTCGAAGGTGGCGCCGTTCCACGTGGCCAGCACCCCCGGGGCCAGCTGGGACAGACGCTCGTCGAGGTCGCGGAGCAGGGCCACCTCGGGGCCGGAGAACACCTCGTCGTGGTGGGGGCAGGAGAGGGCGACGGTGACGACCCGGGCCACGCCGGGATCGAGTCCGTCGATCGTGGTGTCGGTTTCGATGTCGAGCCCGTAGACCGGCTGCCGTCGTGCCATCGCGACCTCGTCACCTCCTGGTCTCCCAGCGGTTGCGAGGTTACGAAGCGGCGTCGCCGCGGTGGTGGATGCTGTGGCGCGGGTGCCCGGTGCGGAGGGGGCGGCCGGTGGCTCAGCTGATGCGGCGGGACCGGCTGCCGGCCGGGTCCGGGACCGCGTACCCGGCGAGGTGGCGGTCCTCCTCGGACTCGCCGCCCCAGAACCCGTACTCGTAGTTGTCGCGGGCGTACTCGCGGCAGCGGACGAGCACGGGGCACGAGGCGCAGATCCTGCGGGCGGCGGCCTCGCGGCGCACCCGGGCCTGGGGCCGCTCGGCGTGGGGGGCGAAGAAGATCCGGGTCAACCCGGCGCAGGCCCCCTGCTCCATCCAGTCGAGCCGATCAGCTGTGCGGGACACGACCTGCATCCGGCCTCCGTTCCTGACCTGAATTTAGCACTAAATGAAGGGTTCCAACACCTCGTCGCTGACCAGTGATCCAGACCGCCGGTCGGTTGCCAACCTCCGGGTGCGCGAATCACCCGGAAGGGCGAGCGCGGCCCGGAGGGGCGAACGCGGACCGCACGGACGACCGCGGACGAGGGCCCGGCGCCCGCCGTCGTGCCGCGTTCCGCGGCGAGGGCTACTCGACGGGGCGGTCGAGCAGCGAGGTCACCAGCGCGGCGATCGGGCTGCGCTCGGACCGGTGCAGGGTCACGTGCCCGAACAGCGGGTGCCCGAGCAGGGCGTCGGTGACCGAGGCGATCCCGTCGTGGCGGCCGACCCGCAGGTTGTCCCGTTGGGCGACGTCGTGGGTCAGCACGACCCGGCTGCCCTCGCCGAGTCGGGAGAGGGCGGTGAGCAGCACCTGGCGCTCGAGGTTCTGGGCCTCGTCGATGATCACGAAGGTGTCGGTGAGGTTCCGGCCCCGGATGTGGGTGAGCGGCAGCACCTCGAGCAGCTCGCGGTGCACCACCTCGTCGAGCACCGCAGGACCGGCGATGGCGTCGAGGGCGTCGAACACGGCGGCCCCCCAGGGCGACATCTTCTCGTCGCGGTCGCCGGGCAGGTAGCCGAGCTCCTGGCCGCCCACGGCGAACAGGGGCCGGAACACGAGGATCCGCTTGTGGCTCTGGTGCTCGAGCACGGCGTCGAGCCCGGCGGCGAGGGCCAGGACGCTCTTGCCCGTCCCGGCGTTGCCACCGAGGCTCACGATGCCCACGGACCGGTCGGCCAGCAGGTCGATGGCCACCCGCTGCTCGGCGCTGCGCCCCCGGACGTCGAACAGCGCCCGGTCGCCCTTGACCAGGTGCACCCGCTTGTCGTCGTGCACCCGGCCGAGCGCCGACTGCGACCCGCTCACCAGCACCACGCCGCTGTTGCACGGCAGGGCGCGGCCGGCAGCCAGGTCGAGCGACCGGTTCTCGTACAGCTCGTCGACGTCGGCCGGCCCGACCTCGAGCTCGACCAGACCGGTCCAGACGTCGTCGGGCGCGGCCTGCTCGTTGCGGTACTCGTCCGCGTCGAGGCCGACGATGCTCGCCTTCAGCCGCAGCGGCAGGTCCTTGGAGACGAGCGTGACCGCCAGGCCCTCACCCGCCAGGTTGTGGGCGACGGCCAGGATGCGGTGGTCGTTGACGTCGCTCGACAGCGTGGTCGGCAGCCCGCCGGTGCCCTGGTGGTTGAGCTCGACCCGGACGGTGCCGCCCTCGTCGTTGACCACCAGCGGCTCGGTCACCGTCCCCCGCTCGACCCGGAGCCGCTCGAGGTGGCGCAGCGCCGTGCGCGCCGCCCAGCCCAGCTCCGGGTGCAGCCGCTTGGCCTCGAGCTCCATGAGGACCACCACGGGGATCACCACGTGGTGCTCGTGGAACCGGAGCAGGGCGTGCGGGTCGGACAGGAGGACCGAGGTGTCGAGCACGTAGGTGCGGCTCGTCGCGGTCGCCGGACTGGTCACGGACGTCACCACCGCCCATATCAGCCCGTCGGCCGCGCCCGTTGGTGGATGCCGCCGGTGGTCGCCGCCGGGGTGGCCGGCTGCCGGGCCGCCGAGGCCAGCTGGCCGCCGGCCCGGGCGGGGCTGGTGGTGGTCGGCGCCGGAGCGGTCGGGCCGCCGGGCGTCATCCAGCGCGGGAGCGGGCCGAGCTGGCGCGACCCGTGCCGGTGCCGGTGGGTGTAGTGCCGGTCGAGCTTCGGCAGGTACGACGCGTCCGGCAGCGGCACCCGGTTCACGACCGTGGTCGCCCGGTGGGTGGCGAACCAGCGCGACACCCACGGCAGCGAGAGGTTCGCGTTGCGGCGCCAGGCGTCGAAGCTGTGCCGCTCGCCGGACACCACGTGGTAGGTCGTCGGCACCCGCCGGCGGAGCAGCTCGGGCAGCAGCGCCTGGTACTGGTGGCGGGACCAACCGTCGCCGGCCCCGGCGTCGAGGTACACCGCGGTCTCGGGGTGGATGGCGATCGAGGGCAGGTACCGATCGGGGGTGTTGGCCAGCTTCAGGGCCCGGTCACCGGCGAACAGGTCACCGGTGTACGGGCCGCGGTCGGGCTGACCGGTGCCCGAGTGGGAGACGGCGGCCGAGAAGGTGCCCGGGTGGCGAAAGGTGAAGTTGAGCCCGCAGTAGCCGCCGGTCGACAGGCCGCCCACCGCCCGGTCGAGCCGGTTGGGGATGGTGCGCAGGTGGGCGTCGACCCAGGCCGGCACGTCCTGGGCGAGGTAGGTCTCGTCGGCGGGCCCGCGCACCACGTTCTGGCACTCGAGGTCCCGGCGGAACCCACCGTTGGTGTCGGGCATCACGATGATGAACGGCTGCACCGCGTGCCGGGTGAGCAGGTGGTCCATGGTGCGATCGACCTGGGCGCCGCGGATCCAGTCGACCGCCACCCCGGGTGAGCCGTGCAGCAGGTACAGCACGGGGAACCGCGTCGACCGGTACGCCCGCTGGAAGTACTGCGGCGGCAGGTACACGTACGCCACCCGGCGGATGCGCGAGCGGCCGCCGCCGATGGTGACCTCCACGTCGACGCCGTGGCCGCGCGGCGCCCGGCCCGGGTGGGCGGCGAGGCTCCGGATCCGAGCCAGCCCGCCGCCCTGGAGGTCGGGCGAGGGGTTGCCGAAGAGGGCGGCGAAGCTCGGGATGTACTGGAACTGGCGGTTCTCCCGGTCGGCGACGGTCACGACCACCAGGGCGAGCACCACGACGAGCGAGAGCGCACGCGCCGTCCACGCCCGGACCGGGCCGAGGGTCCCGACCCGGCGCCGGCGGTGACGGCGCACCTCGACCCAGCCGAGCAGCGCGGCGACCACCACCGTCAGGACCGCCAGGCCCACCAACAGCCAGATCGACAGCAGCATCGGCACCTCGGCGGCGGCGCCCGCGTACCGGGTCGTCGTCGTCACCGACGCTACGGAGCGGCCGGCAAGGCAACGGTTAAGGATCGGGCAACGTTCCCGACGCGACGGGCCCCTCGGACCCGACGGCCGCTGCGGACCAGGCGGCGTGCCATCCTCGGGCGGTGCCGCAGGACCAGCCCGACTGCCGCTTCTGCGCCATCGTGGCCGGCCGCGAACCGGCCCACCACGTGCTCGACCACCCGGCCGCCATCGGCTTCCTCGACCTCCGCCCGCTCTTCGCCGGGCACGTCCTGGTGGTGCCGCCGCGCCACCTCGAGACGCTGACCGACCTGCCTGTCGACGACGTCGGGCCGTTCTTCGCCCAGGTGCAGCGGGTGGCGCTCGCGGTCGAGTCGGTCCTCGGCGCGGCCGGCAGCTTCGTGGCGATGAACAACCGGGTGAGCCAGAGCGTCCCGCACCTGCACGTCCACGTGGTGCCACGCAACCGCAAGGACGGGCTGCGGGGCTTCTTCTGGCCCCGCACCCGCTACGAGGACGACGCCGAGGCGGCCGAGTGCGCGGCGCGGCTCCGGGCGGCGCTCGACCCGGGCTGAGCGCTCAGCCGGTGGCGGGGCGGGGCGCGTCGTCCGGTGCGCCGAGCAGCCGGCGACACCCGTCGAGCCCGACCACCTCGATGTCGTGTCGCCGGGTGCTCGCCCAGCGGTCGCGGTCGAGCACGAAGCGCAGGCAGCGAGCCGCCTCTCCCCGCCGCTCGAGGACCTCGTCGCCGTTGGGCCGGTAGCCGAGGGCGCGGGTGACGGCGAGCGAACGGGGGTTGTCGACGAACCCGGCCGTCTCGGCCCGCTGCGCGCCCAGCTCGGCGAAGGCCAGGTGCAGCACCGCGGCGCGCATCTCCCGACCGATCCCGCGGCCCTGGTGGGCCAGGCCGAGCCACGACCCGGTGGCGACGGTGCGCCGCACCGCGAAGCGGGTGGCCTGCAGGTCCTGGACGCCGACGCAGCGCCCCGCCTCGAACACGGCGAGGCCGAGCTTCCAGTCGTCGGCGGTCAGGTCCGCCCGGTTGCGCCACGTCCAGCGCAGGACGCCGAGGCGCAGGTCGGCCACGGGCTGGTCGGTCCACGGCGTGGAGAAGGGCATGGTCGTCGGGTCGTGGATGCCGGCCGCGGCCAGGTCGGCCAGCTCGCCGAGGTCGTCGTCGGTGGGCGGGCGCAGCACCAGGCGCGGGGTGCGGATCTCGAGCTCGAACAGCGGCCAGGGCGTCGCCATGACCCACCGTCGCGCCGTCACGTCGCCGCCACGAAGCGGTTTTGGTCGACCGCGAACGCAGGAAATGCTTGACCTGACTGGGTTTCGCGGTTGTGATGCCGTGCGACATCCACCACACATGGAGGTTGGCAGTGGCCAACATCACCAAGGCGGAGCTGCTCGACAGCGTCGCCGCCAACGCGGGAGTGAGCAAGGCGCAGGCCGACGAGGTCCTGTCCGCCTTCTTCGCCGAGACCACCCGCGCCGTGAAGTCGGGCGACCGGGTCGCCTGGCAGGGCTTCGGCTCGTTCTCGCAGCGGCAGAACAAGGCCCGAACCGGGCGCAACCCCCAGACCGGTGGGACGGTGAAGATCAAGGCCTCCAAGGGCATGAAGTTCACCGCGTCGTCCAAGCTCAAGGAGACGCTGAACTCGCGCGGCGCCGCCAAGAAGGCGGCGAAGAAGGCTCCGGCCAAGAAGGCCGCCGCCAAGAAGACCGCGGCCAAGAAGGCTCCGGCCAAGAAGGGCGCCGCCAAGAAGGCGGCGGCCAAGAAGCGCTGAGCACCTCGTCCCGGACCGCGGCGGTCGAGCGGGCTCCGGCCCGCCGACCGCCGCGCCGGACCCTGCCGGGCGGCCGGCGGACGGGGCACCGGTCGTGACCCGGCCCGACCCGGACTTCGCCGAGCTGCTCGGCGACCTGGCCGCCGAGCACGCCGCGCTCGACCGGATCGTCGCCGACCAGCCGCCCGAGGCCTGGGACGCGCCGACGCCGGCGGCCGGCTGGCTGGTGCGCGACCAGATCGGCCACCTGCACCACTACGACCGCCAGGCCGTCCTCGCCGCGACCGACCCGGCCGCCTTCGTCGCCGGCCGCGACGCCGTCTTCGCCGATCCCGGCGGCTACGAGGAGCGGACCCTCGCCTTCGCCCGGCGGGTCGGCCCCGACGAGCTGCTGGCCGGCTGGCGCGACGGTCGCGTCGAGCTGCTGGCCGCCTTCGGCGAGCTCGGCGGCCGGGAGCGACTCGAGTGGTACGGACCGCCGATGAGCGCCATGTCGGCCGCCACCGCCCGGCTCATGGAGACCTGGGCCCACGGCCAGGACGTGGTCGACGCCCTCGACGCTCTCGATCCGTCCAGCGCTGGCGACCGCCGGCCGCCCACCGACCGGCTGCGCCACGTCGCCCACCTCGGGGTGCGCACCCGCCGCTTCTCCTACGCCGTGCGCGGCCTCGAGCCCCCCGCCGCCGAGGTGCGCGTCGAGCTCGACGCGCCGTCGGGCGCCCGGTGGACCTGGGGACCGGAGGGCGTGGCCGACCGCATCGCCGGCCCCGCGGTCGACTTCTGCCTGCTGGTGACCCAGCGGCGCCACCGCGACGACCTCGATCTCGAGGTGACCGGGCCCGCCGCCGAGAGCTGGGTCGAGGTGGCGCAGGCCTTCGCCGGGCCGGTGGGGCCGGGCCGGGAGCCGATCGGCTGAACCGGCGGCCCGGGCGGCCCCGAGCCGGACGGAACCGGCGTGACCGTACGATCTGACCGTGGCCAAGGGAACGCTGCGCGTCTACCTCGGGGCCGCCCCGGGCGTCGGCAAGACCTTCGCCATGCTCAACGAGGGACGCCGTCGCCTCGACCGGGGCACCGACGTGGTGGTGGCCTACGTCGAGACCCACGGCCGGGCCCGCACCGAGGCCGAGCTCGAAGGGCTCGAGGTGGTGCCGCGGTGCCATCGCACCTACCGCGGCACGAGCTTCCCGGAGATGGACCTCGACGCCGTCCTGGCGCGCCGGCCGGCGGTGGCGCTGGTCGACGAGCTGGCCCACACCGACGCGCCCGGCGGTCGGCACGAGAAGCGGTGGCAGGACGTCGCCGAGCTGCTCGACGCCGGCATCGACGTGATCTCGACGGTGAACGTGCAGCACCTCGAGTCGCTGAACGACGTGGTCGAGCGGATCACCGGCGTCGCCCAGCAGGAGACCGTGCCCGACGCGGTGGTCCGCGCCGCCGACCAGATCGAGCTGGTCGACATGGCGCCCGAGGCGCTCCGCCGCCGCATGGCCCACGGCAACATCTACACCGCGGAGAAGGTCGACGCCGCGCTGGCCAACTACTTCCGGGTCGGGAACCTGACCGCCCTGCGGGAGCTGGCGCTCATGTGGGTGGCCGACCGGGTCGAGGAGAACCTCCACGACTACATGGTCGACCAGGGCATCGAGCAGACCTGGGAGACGCGGGAGCGGGTGGTGGTGGCCGTCACGGGCTCGGCGTCGGGGGAGCAGCTGATCCGGCGGGCGGCGCGCATGGCCGCCCGCAGCCACGGCGACCTGGTGGGCGTGCACGTCCGGGTCGGCGACGGGCTGACCGGGTCGAGCTCGCACCTGCTGACCCGGCACCGCCGCCTGGTCGAGGAGCTGGGCGGCACCTACCACGAGGTGGTGGGCACCGATGCCGCCGTCGCGCTGGCGCAGTTCGCCGAGGCCCAGCGCGCCACCCAGCTCGTGCTCGGCGCCACCGGCCGTTCACGGCTCCGCGACCTGTTCGGCGGGTCGATCGCCAGCCAGCTGCTGCGCCAGGTGCAGGACGTCGACGTGCACATCATGCGCAGCCCGGACGCGGGTCAGGGCGCCCTGCCGACCTCGCCCCGACCGGCGGTGACGCTGTCGGCCCGCCGCCGGCTGATCGGCCTGGCCATCGTGGTGGTCGGCATCCCGTTGCTGACCGCGGTGCTGGCGCCGCTGCGCGCCCGCTTCGACCTGTCGGGCGACCTCATGCTCTACCTGCTGCTCGTGGTGGCCGCCGCCACCGTCGGCGGCACCGGCCCCGCGCTGCTGGCCGCCTTCGCCGCCTCGATCACCGTCAACTGGTACTTCACCCAGCCGTACCACACCCTCACCATCGACAAGGGCGAGAACATCGTGGCCCTGATCGCCTTCGTGGTGGTCGGCGTGGTCCTGGCGGTGCTGGTCAACCGGCTGTCGGCGCGGGCGGTGCAGGCGCGCCGCGCCCAGGCCGAGGCCGAGGCGCTGACCAGGCTGGCCGCCGACATGGTGGGCGAGGCCGATCCGGTTCCGACTCTCCTCGAGCGCCTGCGGGCGACGTTCGACCTGGCCGTGGTCGAGATGCAGGAGGCCTCGCCGTCGGGTTGGGCGGCCACCGTGCTGGCCGAGCGGGCGGGCGGCGGTCGATCTGTCGCCGACGACCCCGGTTCCGACGAGACCGACGCGCCGGTGGCGCCGCTGGCGCCGACCGAGACGGTGCGGCTCGACGCCGCCACCCGCCTGGTGCTGCGCGGACGGAGCCTGACCGGAGACGACCAGCGGGTGCTGGCCGCCTTCGTCGAGCAGATCGGATCGGCCCTCGAGCGTCGGTCGCTCCAGCGCGCCGCCGACGAGGCCGCGGTGGTGGCCGAGGGGGACGCCCTGCGCACCGCCCTGCTGCGGGCGGTGTCCCACGACCTGCGCACCCCGCTCGCCTCGATCAAGGCCTCGGTGACCAGCCTGCTGCAGGACGACGTCGACTGGCCGGCGGCGGTCGAGGACGACTTCCTCGAGACCATCGACCACGAGGCCGACCGGCTCGACCGCCTCGTCGGCAACCTGCTCGACATGAGTCGGTTGGAGACCGGGGCGGTGCAGGTGCACCGCCGCCGCGTCGGCTGGGAGGAGGTGGTGGCCGCTGCGGTGTCGTCGCTGTCCGGGTCGGTGCGCGCCCTCGAGGTCGACGTGTCGGAGACGCTGCCCCCGATCGAGGCCGACCCGGCCCTGCTCGAGCGCTCGGTCGCCAACGTGGTCGGCAACGCCCTGCGGTACGCCCCCGACGGGACACCGGTCCGGATCCAGGCGGGGGCGGTCGCCGACCGGGTCGACCTGCGGGTGACCGACTGCGGGCCGGGGGTGGGCTCGGCCGATCGCGAGCGGGCCCTGCAGCCGTTCCAGCAGCTCGGCGACGCGTCACGCGACGGCACCCTCGGGCTCGGCCTGGCCGTCGCCCGGGGCTTCGTGCAGGTCATGGGAGGCGAGCTGGAGCTCGAGGACACCCCCGGCGGGGGCACGACGGTGGTCATCCGCATGAAGGCAGCGGCGTGAGGCGAGGCCGGTGACCCGCGTGCTCGTGGTCGACGACGAACCGCAGATCCTGCGCACCCTGGCGACCAACCTGACCGCCCGGGGCTACGACGTCGACACCGCCCCGTCGGGCGAGGAGGCGCTGCGCCTGGCCGCCAGGCACCACCCCGACGTGGTGGTGCTCGACCTGGGCCTCCCCGGCATGGACGGGACGCAGGTGATCGGCGGCCTGCGGGGCTGGACCCAGGTGCCGATCATCGTGCTGTCGGTGCGCGACGGCGAGACCGACAAGGTGGCGGCCCTCGACGCCGGTGCCGACGACTACGTGACCAAGCCCTTCGGCATGGACGAGCTGCTGGCCCGGGTGCGGGCCGCCGAGCGCCGCAGCCAGCCGCCCGACGTCGAGCGCCCCGACGTCACCACCGACGTCTTCCGCATCGACCTCATGGCCAAGCGCGTCACCCGCACCGACGGGCCCGAGCCGGTCGAGGTCCGCCTCACCCCGACCGAGTGGCACCTGCTCGAGCTGCTGGTCCGCAACGAGGGGAAGCTGGTCAGCCAGCGTCAGCTGCTGCAGGAGGTCTGGGGTCCGCAGTACGGCACCGAGACCAACTACCTGCGGGTCTACCTCGCCCAGCTGCGTCGCAAGCTCGAGCCCGAGCCCAGCACGCCTCGGTACTTCATCACCGAGCCGGGGATGGGCTACCGCTTCGAACGGGGGTGAGGCGGGCGGAACGCTCAGACCGTCATCAGGGCGGCGCCGACCTGGTCGGCCAGCGCCACCGCCACCAGCCGGCGCTCCAGGTCGATGGGGAGCCCGGGGGTGGGGCGCAGCACGAAGCGCCCGACCGACCGCCCCCGGGCCATGACCGGGAGGTCGACCAGCTTGCCCGGCAGGCCGATCGAGGCGGCCGCCCAGCCGAGCACGCCGAAGCTGACGCTGCCGTCGGACTCGATGCGGGGGCGCACGCGAGGATCGGCATCGGTCGGCGCGGGGAACGGCTCGTAGTCGAAGCGGACGTCGCGCAGCTGCAGCAGGGTCCGCAGCTCCACCGCGACCGCCAGCACGACCCAGTCGGCCTCCTCGCCCGAGGCGACCAGCTCGGCCACCACGTGGATGCGGCCGATGTCGACGCTGCTCAGCTCGGCGGCGGCCCGGTGGCGCCGAGCGCGCGTCGACAGCTCGCCGACCGCCAACCCCACGCCCAGGATCAACGCGGCGGTGACGACGTCCTCGTGGCGGGCGATGGTGAAGGAGTAGTACGGCCGGGTGTGGAGGACGTCGAACCAGAGCGTCGACCAGAGCGCCGCCACCACCGCGGCGAGGCGTCCCCCGACCACCGCCACCAGCACCACCACCCCGACCAGCACCAAGGCGACGTTGGCGGTGGTCAACCAGGTGCGGGCAGGGATCAGGGAGGCGGCGACCGCCGGGGGACCGGCGAGGGCGGCCAGCGCCGCCGTGGTCGGCAGCCGCAGCAGCTCGCCGGTGCGTCGGCGGATGCGGTGCGCGTGCGCCGCAGCCCGACCCGATGCCCCGGTCGTCCTGGCCATGGTCACGACCGGTCCAGGTCCAGGTCGAGGTTGACGGCGAGGACGTTCACCCCCCGCTCGCCGAGCACGCCGAGCGGACGGCCGGAGGTGTGGCGGGCGATGGCGGCCCGCACCCTGGCCACCGGGATGCCCCGGGCGGCGGCGATGCGGGGTGCCTGCAGGTCGGCGTTCGCCACCGACACGTCGGGATCGAGGCCCGAGCCCGAGCCCGTCACGGCGTCGACGGGAACCGGGGTGCGCGCCCCAGGTGGTTGAACGACCGGTACTCGACGACCCGCCGGTGCACGGCGTCGAGCAGCACGGGGTTGGAGGGCCCGAGGTTGCTGGCCCCGGAGGCGGTGGGGTCGTAGCCGTCGGGCCCGGCGGCCGACGGGCGGGGCTGCAGGTAGCGGGGGTCGGGTCGGCCGTCGGACCCGACGAACCGCTGGCCGATCAGCGAGGACCCCACCGGCCGGTCACCGACGGAGACGAGCGATCCGTCGGCCCGCTGGGGGAAGGCGACCTGGCTCACGCCGGTGACCACCAGGGGGTAGGCGATGCCGAGCAGCAGGATCAGGCAGGCCATGGCGAGCAGGCCGGTGAGCAGCTGGCGACGGAGCATCAGCGCACCCCCAGGGCGACGACGACCAGGTCGATGAGCTTGATCCCGACGAAGGGCGCCACCAGCCCGCCCACGCCGTAGATCAGCAGGTTCCGGCGCAGCACCGCCGCCGCGCCCATGGCCCGGAACTTCACGCCCTTCAGGGCCAGCGGGATCAGCGCCCCGATGATCAGGGCGTTGAAGATCACGGCGCTCAGGATGGCGGCGTGGGCGTTGCCCAGGTGCATGACGTCGAGGGTGCGCAGCGAGGGGAAGACACCCTCGAACATGGCCGGGATGATGGCGAAGTACTTGGCCACGTCGTTGGCGATCGAGAAGGTGGTCAGCGAGCCACGGGTGATCAGGAGCTGCTTGCCGATCTCGACGACCTCGATCAGCTTGGTCGGGTCCGAGTCGAGGTCGACCATGTTCCCCGCCTCCTTGGCCGCCTGGGTGCCGGTGTTCATGGCCACCCCGACGTCGGCCACCGCCAGCGCGGGCGCGTCGTTGGTGCCGTCGCCGGTCATGGCCACCAGCGATCCGCCGGCCTGCTCCTTGCGGATGAGGGCCATCTTGTCCTCGGGCGTCGCCTCGGCCAGGAAGTCGTCGACCCCGGCCTCCTGCGGCGATGGCCGCGGCGGTGAGCGGGTTGTCGCCGGTGATCATCACCGTGCGGATCCCCATGGTCCGCAGCTCGTCGAAGCGCTCGGCCATGCCCTGCTTCACGGTGTCCTTGAGGTGGATGACCCCGACCACCCGGGCGCCGTCCGAGACGGCCAGCGGGGTCCCGCCGCTCCTGGAGATGGACTCGACCACCGGCGCCAGGTCGTCGGGCTCGGTGCCGCCGAGCCCCGCCACCCAGCGGCCGAGCGAGTCGGTGGCGCCCTTGCGCACCTGGCGCCGCCCCCCGGGGCGGTCGGGTCGGCGAAGTCGACGCCGCTCATGCGGGTCTGGGCGGTGAACGGCACCAGCTCCGCGTCGTCGAGCTCGGTGGGCGTCAGCCCGTAGGCCGACTCGGCCAGGGCCACGATCGAGCGCCCTTCCGGGGTCTCGTCGGCCAGGCTCGACAGCAGCGACACCCGCGCCACGTCCTCCTCGGCCGCGCCGCCGACCGGGAGGAACTCGGCGGCCATGCGGTTGCCGTAGGTGATGGTGCCGGTCTTGTCGAGCAGCAGGGTCGAGACGTCGCCGGCGGCCTCGACCGCCCGGCCGGACATGGCCAGCACGTTGCGCTGCACCAGACGGTCCATGCCGGCGATGCCGATGGCGGACAGCAGGGCGCCGATGGTCGTCGGGATCAGGCAGACCAGCAGCGCGACCAGCACCACCAGCTGCTGCGCGGGCGTGGGAGTAGATGGCGAAGGGCTGCAGCGTCACCACCGCCAGCAGGAAGATGATGGTGAGCCCGGCCAGCAGGATGTTGAGGGCGATCTCGTTGGGGGTCTTCTGGCGCGACGGCCCCCTCGACCAGCGAGATCATCCGGTCGAGGAAGCGACTCCCCGGGCTTCGAGGTGATCGCGCACGACGATCCGGTCCGAGAGCACCCGGGTGCCGCCGGTGACCGACGAGCGGTCGCCACCCGACTCTCGGATGACCGGCGCCGACTCGCCGGTGATGGCCGACTCGTCGACGCTGGCGATGCCCTCGACCACGTCGCCGTCGCCGGGGATGAGCTGGCCGGCCTCCACCAGGCACCGGTCGCCGACCTGCAGGTCCGGCGAGGGCGTCTCGCGGGTCGAGCCGTCGGGCTGGAGCACGAGGGCGACCGTCTCGGAGCGGGTCTTGCGCAGCGTGTCGGCCTGGGCCTTGCCCCGCCCCTCGGCCACCGCCTCGGCGAAGTTGGCGAACAGCACGGTGAACCACAGCCACGGCCGCCACCAGGGCGGCGAACCCGTCGCAGGTCGCGCGCAGGTCGCGCGAGGAAAGGTGGTGAGCACGCTGCCGACCTCGACCACGAACATGACCGGGTTGCGGGCCATGTCGCGTGGGTCGAGCTTGCGGAAGGAGTCGACCACCGCCCGCCGGACGATGGCGGGGTCGAGCAGCGACGCCTTCGCCCGCCCGTGGTCGTGGGGTGACTCCGTGGAGGTGGGAGCCTCGGGCTCGGCGGTGGTGCGGCCATCGGCGGTGACGGTCATGGCGGCCTCAGAAGTGTCCGGAGAGGTGCTCGACGACGGGGCCGAGCGAGACGGCGGGGAAGAAGGTGAGCCCGACCACGATCACGACCACTCCTCCGAGCAGGCCGGCGAAGAGCGGCGTGCCGGTCGGGAAGGTGCCGGCCGAGGCGGGCACCCGCTGCTTGCGGGCCAGTGAGCCGGCGATGGCCAGCACCGCGATCGATCAGCAGGTAGCGGCCGACCAGCATCGACAGGCCGAGCGTGATGTTGAACCAGCCGGGTGTCACCCGACAGGCCGGCGAAGCGCCGAGCCGTTGTTGTTCCCCGCCGAGGTGAACGCGTAGGTCATCTCGCTCAGCCCGTGGGGGCCGTGGTTGAGCAGGGCCGAGGTCGCCGGTCGCAGCACGAGCGATGCCGCGGTGAACCCGAGCACGACCAGCGGCACGAACAGGATGTAGAGCACGACCAGCTTCATCTCCGCCGCCTGGATCTTCTTGCCCAGGTACTCGGGGGTCCGGCCGACCATCAGCCCCGCGATGAACACCGCCAGCAGGGCGAAGACGAGCATGCCGTACAGCCCCGACCCGGTGCCGCCGGGGCTCACCTCGCCGAACATCATCGACACCAGCGGCACCGCCCCGCCGAGCGGGGTGAGGCTGTCCATCGAGCAGTTCACCGAGCCGGTCGAGGTGCCGGTGGTCGAGGCGGCGTAGAGCCCGCAGGACTGCGGGCCGAAGCGGACCTCCTTGCCCTCCATGTTCCCGCCGGGCTGGGTGGCGGTGACCGACTGGGTGGCGCCGGCCGCGGTCAGCTTCGGCGAGCCCCGTGCCTCCATCGGCGAGACGATCAGCACCATGGCCAGCCAGAGCACGAACATGGTGGCGAACACGACCCATCCCTGCTTCTGGTCGCGGGCGAGCTTGCCGAAGGCGTAGGTGAAGGCGAACGGCAGGGCCAGGATCAGCCACACCTGGAGCAGGTCGGTGAAGCCGTTGGGGTTCTCGAACGGGTGGGCGGAGTTGGCGTTGAAGTAGCCGCCGCCGTTCTGGCCGGCCTCCTTGATGGCCTCCTCGCTGGCGACCGGGCCACCGGGGATCGACTGCTGCTGGCCGGTGACGGTGGTGACGGTCCGGTTGCCGTGGAGGTTCTGCACCACGCCCTGGCTGGCCAGCGCGAAGGCGCCGACCAGGGCCAGCGGCAGCAGGACCCGCACGCAGGTGCGCACCAGGTCGACCCAGAAGTTCCCGATGGTCGCCGAGCGGCGCCGGGTGAGCCCGCGGATGAGGGCGACCGCCACGCACGCCCCGGCGGCGGCCGACACGAAGTTCTGGACCGTGAGCCCGGCCATCTGGCTGAGCTGGCTCATCGTCGACTCACCGGCGTAGTTCTGCCAGTTGGTGTTGGTGGCGAAGCTGACCGCGGTGTTGAACGAGAGCGACGGTCCGACCGCGCCGGCATGGGTCGGGTCGAGGGGGAGCACGCCCTGCAGCCGGAGCTGCAGGTAGAGCACCACGATGGCGACCAGCGAGAAGGCGAGCAGCGAGAGGGCGTAGGTCGACCAGCGCTGCTCGGACTCGGGATCGACCCGGCAGACCCGGTAGATCGTCCGCTCGACCGGCCCGAAGAGGCGATCGCCGGGGGCGGCCCCGCCGCCGTAGACCTTGGCCAGGTAGGCGCCGAGCAGCGGCGTCGACACCGCCAGGGCGCCGATCAGCACGACCAGCTGGAGCCAGCCCGCCGTGGTCACGAGAGCTTCTCCGGGATCACCAGGGCGGCGACCAGGAAGCCGACCAGCAGCACCGCCAGCACCAGGCCGAGGGCGTCGTCGTAGCTCACGCCGGCACCTCGTCGTCCCGGTCCTCGGGCTGGTCGAGGTCGCCGGTCGCCGTCGGGTCGTCGCCGCCGGTGGCCTCGGCCGCCGGGTCCGCCGTGGCCGGGTCGGGCCCGATGATGCGCTCGCAGCCGCGGACGAAGGCGACGCAGACGGCGAAGAACCCGGTGATCAGGAGCAGGAACCCGATGTCGGCCACGGCTCCGGTGTACGCCGGGGCCCGGTCCCTGTGAACCACCTTGACGCGACCTGGACGCGAGTTGCGACGATCTTGACGCCGTCTTGGCGCGTCGACCGCCGGGGCTCTGGGCCGTCGGCGGCGCGACGAGCCGTCGCCGGATCAGCCCAGGGCGGCGTGGACCGATCGCGCCGCGGCGGCGCGATCGTCGCCGAGCCCGGTGGCCAGGGTGACGGCCAGGCCCCGGTAGGTGGCGTCGACGTCGGCCATGTCGGCCAGGAAGCCGGCCAGCTCGAGGGTGACCGCGCCGTGCAGAGCGGTCCAGATCCGCAGGGCGGCGTCGACCGGCTCGCCGGCGTCGAAGCGACCGGCGTCCATGCAGCGCGCCACCGACGCCGCCAGGGTCTCGAAGGTCGCCAGGCCGTGCACCCGGTCCTCGTCGGTCGGCAGGTAGCCCCCCATGCCGTGGCCGCCGAACATCACCGAGTACAGGTTGGGGTCGGTGGTGGCGTGGCGACGGTAGGCGCCGCCCAATCGGATGGTGTCGGCGACCGGGTCCTCGCTCGGGACCACCGCCCCGAGGCGCGCCGCCAGCCGTTCGAAGCCCTCCCAGACCACCGCCCGGATCAGCTCGTCCATGCCGCCGAAGTGGGTGTAGACGGCCATGGTCGAGGTGCCCACCTCGGCCGCCAGCCGCCGGGTCGAGAGGGCGGAGGGCCCGCCGTCGGCCAGCAGCCGGGCGGCGGCGTCGACCAGCGCCTCCCGGACGCCGGGCTCGGCCTTCCGCGGGCTCACGCCGCCCCTTGACCAGATTCCATATCAGCGTTATACCTCATCGGGACACCCCGGCTGCCAAGGAAGCGACCATGGACGACCTCAGCACCAACCCCAACCGCTACCTCTCGGGCAACTACGCCCCCGTGACCGAGGAGCTGACCACCTTCGAGCTGCCGGTCACCGGCGCGCTGCCCGCACAGCTCGACGGCCGGTACCTGCGCATCGGCCCGAACCCGATCACGCCCCCGGACCCGGCCACCTACCACTGGTTCACGGGCGACGGCATGGCCCACGGCGTGCGCCTGCGCGGCGGGAAGGCCGAGTGGTACCGCAACCGCTGGGTCCGCTCGACGGCGGTGAGCGAGGCGCTGGGCGAGGAGCCCAAGCCGGGCGAGCGCCACGGCGGCATGGACGGCGCCAACACCAACGTCATCGGCCTCGCCGGCAAGACGTTCGCGCTGGTCGAGGCCGGGGCCCGGCCGGTCGAGCTCACCGACGAGCTCGACACGGTCTGCCACACCGACTTCGAGGGCACGCTGCCCAACGGCTACACCGCCCACCCCAAGCTCGACCCCCGCACCGGCGAGCTGCACGCCATGGCCTACTACTGGGGGCTGCCGTACGTGCAGTACGTGGTGATCGGGCCCGACGGGCGGGTCAGCCGGGTCGAGCCCATCGAGGTCAAGGGCTCGCCGATGATGCACGACTGCTCGCTCACCCAGCAGAACCTGGTCGTCTACGACCTGCCGGTCACCTTCGACCTCGATGCCGCACTCGGCGGCGTCCGCTTCCCGTACGCGTGGAACGACAGCTACGGCGCCCGGGTGGGGGTCATGCCACGCAGCGGCGGGGACGCCGACACCCGGTGGTTCGAGGTCGACCCCTGCTACGTCTTCCACCCGCTCAACGCCTACGACGACGGCGACCGGGTGGTGCTCGACGTGGTCCGCCACCCCCGCATGTTCGACCACGACCGCCTCGGCCCGAACGACGGTCCGCCCTCGCTCTGGCGCTGGACGGTCGACCTGGGGGCCGGCGTGGTCAAGGAGGAGCAGCTCTCGGACCGGGCCCAGGAGTTCCCCCGGGTCGACGAGCGGGTGGTGTCCCTGCCGCACCGGTACGGGTACTCGGCCAGCCTCTCGGTCGGTGACGATCTCGGCTTCGACGCCAACACCGTCATCAAGACCGACCTGCAGGCCGGCACCGAGGAGGTCCACGACTTCGGCACCGACCGGGCCGCCGGCGAGGCGGTGTTCGTGCCCCGCTCGGCCGACGCCGCCGAGGACGACGGCTGGCTGATGACCCTCGTCTACGACGCGGCCGCCGACGCCAGCGAGCTGGTGCTGCTCGACGCCCAGGACATCTCCGCGGAGCCCGTGGCCCGGGTGCACCTGCCCCAGCGCGTGCCCTTCGGCTTCCACGGCAACTGGGTCCCCACCCCGGCCTGACCAGCCCGGACCACCGGCGAGGCGGTCGGGCTCGACGAGCTCGACTAGCGGTCGGTGGCCAAGCGCTTGAAGCCCTCGGCCTGGGCGAGGCCGACCGGGGCGCCGATGTCGGCCAGACGGTCCAGCTCGCGCTGGCGGAAGCGGTCGAGCTCGGCCCGGGCCTGGTCGCCGCCTGACACGAACATGGTCGACTCGAACTGGCTGGCGTGGGCCTCGAGGGCGGCCAGCTTGGCGTCGGCGTAGCCGGCGACGTCCTCGACGTGGTCGACCTCGTCGGCCTCGAACAGCAGCAGCTCGCCCGGCCGGTGCGGGTCCAGCGCCTGCTCGGGGAAGAAGTGCGGGTCACGGGCCGCCACCAGCCCCTCGACGGCCAGGAACCCGGCATGGCGGTGGTCGGGGTGCAGCCGGTAGCGGGCCCAGGGGTCGTGGCCGAGGACCACGTCGGGTCGGAACGCCCGGATCCAGTAGGCCACCTCCCAGCGCTGGCGGACGCCGGAGTCGAGCTCGCCGTCGGGCCAGCCGAGGAACACCTGCTCGCCGTCGGCGCCGAGCGCGGCGGCGGCCGCCCGCTGCTCGTGCTGGCGGACGACCACCAGCTCGGCCAGGTCGGCGTCGGGGTCCCACGATCCCTTCGACCCGTCGGTGCACACCAGGTGGTGCACGACGCACCCGGACGCCGCCCACTTGGCGAGCGTGGCGCCGCACCCGAACTCGATGTCGTCGGGGTGGGCCCCGACGGCCAGGGCCGTGTCCGGCACCGGCAGGTTCCGCGAGGGAAGCGTCACCGATCGGCCCCCGTGGCGGCCGGGAGGGCGTCGGCGTAGTCGAGGTCGCCCGGCAGGTCGACGTCCCAGGCCAGCGACCGGTCGCGCACCAGCCGGAGGCCGAGTCCGAGTCGGCGGGCCTCGCGCCCGTGCCGCTGCGACGAACCGGGGCCGTAGGCGAAGCGGAAGCCGGACCGGGCGGGGATGCAGGCGGCGTTGGTGCCGTCGCCGCGCCGGTCGGGCACCAGGGTCACCCCGTCGTAGGCCGCCAGCCAGCCGAGGTCGGTGGCGAGGGGCAGGTCGGCGTGGGCCACCACCACCTGGTCGTAGCCGGCCCCGGCGAGGTCGCGGACGCCGGCCTCGACCGCGCCGTTCAGGCCTCGACCGGGGTGCCACAGCACGGTGGCGCCCACCTCGCCGGCCCAGGCCCGCACCTCCTCGTCGTCGCACACGACGGCGACGGGCAGGGGGTGGGCGGCGGCCACCACCCGGGCACCCATGGAGCGGACCAGCTCCGCCCGCTCCGCCGGGTCGAGGGCGGGGGCCAGCCGGACCTTGGCGGCCCGGAAGGCCTTGACCGGGACGAGCACCGCAGGGCCAGCCACCCGTCGGACCGTACCGGCTCGACGGCCCCCTCCGACCAGCGGGGCGCCGGTCCCGCCGTCGCTCCGACCGAGACCTCCGTCACGACGCGGGCGAGCACCAGCCGCGCCGGCGTCGCGCCGCTCCCGAGGCGACCCGCGGTGCCTCGGCGCCGCCGATCCGACGCAACCTAGGGTGAACGGCCATGGACATCCGGGTGGCCGTCATCGGCGCAGGCTCATGGGGAACGACGGTGGCGGCGCTGGCCGCCCGCAACACGCCGACCACCCTGTGGGCCCGGCGGTCGGAGCTGGCCGAGCAGATCGACACCGAGCACGTCAACGGCTCCTACCTGGCCGACTTCACCCTGCCGGAGTCGCTGCGGGCCACCGACGACCTCGAGCGGGCGGTCGGCCAGGCCGACGTGGTGGTGATGGGCGTGCCGTCCATCGGCTTCCGCGCCGCCCTCGAGGACGTGTCGACGTACCTCCGGCCGTGGGTGCCGGTCGTGAGCCTGGCCAAGGGCCTCGAGCTGGGCACCAAGACCCGCATGAGCGAGATCATCAAGCAGGTCGTGCCGGGTCACCCCGTCGGCGTGCTGACCGGACCGAACCTGGCCAAGGAGATCCTGGCCGGGCATGCCGCGGCCAGCGTGGTCGCCATGGACGACGACAACGTCGCCCGGGCGCTCCAGCAGCTCTTCGCCACCGAGATGTTCCGCGTCTACACCAACCACGACGTGATCGGCTGCGAGCTGGGCGGGGTGCTGAAGAACGTCGTCGCCATCGCCGCCGGCATGGCCCACGGCCTGGGCGCCGGCGACAACACCCGGGCCGCGGTCATCACGCGGGGCCTGAACGAGATCACCCGCCTGGGCACGGCCATGGGCGGTGACGCCCTGACCTTCGCCGGCCTGGCCGGCATGGGCGACCTGGTCGCCACCTGCATCAGCCCCCAGAGCCGCAACCGTCACGTCGGCGAGGAGCTCGGCAAGGGCGAGTCGATCGCGGACGTCATCGAGGCCATGCACATGGTGGCCGAGGGGGTGAAGACCTCGAAGGTCGTCATGGAGCTGGCCGACGAGTTCGACGTCGACATGCCCATCGCCTCCGAGGTCAAGGCGGTGTGCCACGACGGGCGCAGCGCCCCCGATGCCTACCAGGGACTGCTCCGGCGAGAGACCGGCCACGAGCTGAGCGGCATCCCGGCATGACCCCGGCCGGCGACCCTGCCGGCTGGTCGCTGCCACCCGGCGCCCGGCGTCCGCCCGAGCTCCTGCCGCTCGGCGCGGCCGGCAGCGGCGCGGTGGCGGTGGTCGACGAGCGCGGTCTGGTGACCCCCGGCGGCGAGGACGGCCGTTGGTCGCTCGACTGGTGGGTCGCCGCCGAGGACCGCTGGCACCTGCCGGCGACCGATGCGGCCGTGCGTCAGGAGCTGGTCGCGGACAGCCCGGTCGTGCGGACCCGGTTGCGCATCCCGGGCGGCGACGCGGTGCACACCGCCTACGGCTACGTCGACGCCGACGGCTCGCCGGGGATCGCCGTCGACGTGGCCAACGAGAGCGCGGTGCCGATCGGGCTGGCGTTCGTGGTGCGGCCGTTCGGCCCCCGCGGCGAGGGCTCGGCCGCCCGCATCGACCTGTCGGGTGACGGACGGCGGGTCAGCGTCGACGGCCAGCCGGCGGTGGTCCTGCCGAGGGGCCCGGCGGGAGCGGTCTGGTCGACCGGCGACGGCGACGACATCGTCGACGCGGTCACCACCGCCACGTCGCCGGCGGTCGAGGCGGCACCGGCCGGCCCCGACCCCCACGGCGCGGCGACCGCCGCCTTCGTGGTGCCGGTGCCGCACCGCCAGGCGGTCCGGGTGCTGATCGGGGTCGGAGGAGCCGGTCGCGAGGGGGCCGTGCCGGCGCCCGAGCAGGTGGCGGCCGGGTGGCGGACCCAGGCCGAGCGCGGCGCACGCATCGACCTGCCCGACCCGTCGACGGCCGCCGCCCTGGCGGTCGAACGCCGGCGGCTCGTGCTGTGGGGCGCCGACGTGGGCCTGGCCCCGTCGTTCGATCGCCTCGGCCTGTTCGACGAGACCGAACCGGTGCTGGCCGCGCTGGCCCTGCCCGACGCCCGGTTCGACGCCGGTGACCCACCGGCGGACTACCTGCTGGCGCTGGCCGAGCACGTCCGGCTGACCGGGTCGGTCGGCCTGGTGGAGGCGTCGGCCGACTCCGTCGCCAGGGCGGCCGAGGCCCTGACCGAGCGACGGTCGCGGTGGGGGCGTCGTCGCCGTGACCGGGGACCGGGGGACGAGCAGCGGGCCGTCGCGTTGCGGGCGGCGGCCGAGCTGTTCGACGTGCTGGGCGACCGGCGGGCGGCCGCCGACGCCCGGCGGCTGGCGGACCGGGTCCACCCGGCGTCCGGATCGCCGGCCCCCGACCAGGGCGGCCCGGCGGCGGCCGACCCGGTCGGTTCGCTCGGTCGGCTGGCGCCGGCCCCCCGGTCCGCATCGTCGGTCACCGGGCTGCGGACGGCCACCGTCGAGGCCGTCGCCGCGGTCCGGGCCGCGGTCGTGGCCGAGGGCGCCGACCACCTCGACCTGCTGCCCGGCTGGCGGCCCGGCTGGTTCGGGCTCCCCGCCGAGGTCCACGACCTGCCGACGGCGCACGGGCGGCTCTCCTTCGCCGTCCGCTGGCACGGGCCTCGGCCGGCCGTGCTCTGGGAGCTGGCCGCCCGGCCCGGCGGCGCGCCGACCGGCGCCGACGTCCCACCCGCCCTTCGGGTCCCCGCCCTCGACCCCTCGTTCGTCGCCCGCGAGCCGAAGGGCGAGGCGCTGCTCGCCGAGGTCACTCCGCCGCCGGGTCTGGTCGACCCGTCGGCTGCCGCCGGGACCGGGCCCGGGTCGGCCGAGGTGCCCACCTCGGCCCAGCCGCCGGTGTCGGTGTGGTCGCTCGGGGCACAGGTCGATCGCCCGTCCGATCCCGACCGGCAGCCACCGGAGTCGGGAGGATCGTTCTCGTGAGCGCCTCCAGGGAAGGGGAACCGGACGACGGCGGCGCGACCAGCTCGGACACCGACGCAGCCGACCGGGGCGGTGGCGAGGCCCGCCGGACGCTCTCGCCGGTCGCGCTCGAGCCGATCGACTTCCACCTGCCCGACCTCGACGACCCGGACGTCAGCCTCCGCTCGGTGCTGCACGGCGTCGGGGTGACCGACGAGGAGATCGGCTCCGCCGAGGCCGAGGGCACCCTCGAGCTGCTGGCGGTCGAGCGGCTGGTCCTGCCCGACCCGCCCCGCTACGACCAGCACGAGGTCGCCGAGCGCGCCCGCATGCCCGAGACGGCCGGGGCCACCCTGTGGCGCGCCCTCGGCTTCCCCGACGCGCAGCCCGGGCAGAAGCTGTTCACCGAGACCGATGTCGCCATGATGGAGACGGTCGCCGGCCTGCTCGAGCTGGGCATCGCCGAACCGGAGCTGGTGGTGCAGATGGCCCGGGTGATCGGTTCCTCCATGGCCCGGATCGCCAACGCCCAGATCGACGCCTTCGAGGAGGCCCTGCCGGCCGACCCGGGCGGTCGGGACTCCGCCGACGAGGCCTTCGCGCTGCGGGCGGGGGCGCTCCTGCCCACCATGCCCCACGTCATGGACTACGTCTGGCGGCGGCACCTCAAGGCGGCGGCGGAGCGCCGCCTGGTGCGGGTGTCGGCCACGGGCGTGGGCGACTGCATGGCGGTGGGCTTCGTCGACCTCGTCGGCTTCACCGCCCTGTCCCAGCAGGTCGAGCCCCAGGAGCTGGCCCTGATCGTCGACCGCTTCGAGGTCGTCGCCTACGAGACCGTCGCCGCCCGCGGCGGCCGGGTGGTGAAGATGATCGGCGACGAGGTGATGTTCACCGTCGACCACCCCCGGGCCGCCGTGGAGATCGCCCTCGACCTGGCGGCGTCGTACCACGAGGACGAGTCGCTGTCGGAGGTGCGGGCCGGCATCGCCTACGGACCGGTGCTCCAGCGCGAGGCCGACTGCTACGGGCCCGTGGTCAACCGGGCCAGCCGCATCGTCGGCATCGCCTATCCCGGCACGGTGGTGGTCGACGACGACCTGCACGGCGAGGTCGTCGGGGAGGGCGATGAGGACGAGGCCGATGCCGCGAGCGGTGCCGGCGCCGGGACCGATGCCGACGCCGCGACCCCGGTCGACGGCGACGCCGCGGCCGATGCCGAGACCGCGACCGATGCCGAGACCGCGACCGACCGCGAGGCCGAGGACGGCGCCGGCACCGAGGGCGGCGACGACGGCGGGGAGCCCGAGCTCGAGTGGCGGTCGCTGCGCAGCCGCAACCTCAAGGACATCGGCCGGGTGAAGCTGTGGACCGTGCGCCGCCCGGACGATGACGGCGGCGGGGATCGCCCGTCACTGCGCGAGCGGGCTCGCTCGCGTCGGACCGGGGGCCGCAGCTGACCGAGATCGTCGGGGCGGCGGGGGCCGTCCCCGGGACGCACCCGATCGGCGACCGGTAGCGTCCGGCCCGTGCGCTGGCGAAGCGGACTGGTGTCGGCGGTCGTGGTGCTCCTGGCCCTGGCCGGGGTGGGTGCCGGGCTCCGCTACGGGCTGCAGCGCGACGCGCTGGTCCGCACCGGCTCGGTCGACCTGGCCGGCACCACCGAGCAGCCGGCGGGCGTCACCGGGACCTGGACCGAGGTCACCCTGCCGCCCCCGCCGATCCTGGCGGCCGACGCCCTGTTCGCGAAGACCGCCCTGTTCGCCGAGCCCAACGTGCCCTTCCCCGACGACGTGGTGCTCGACAACCCGACCTGGGAGAAGCTGCCCCTGGTGTTCGAGGTGCTGGCCCAGCGGGGCGGCTGGGTCCAGGTGCGGGTCAGCATGCGTCCCAACGGCGCCACCGCCTGGGTCCGGGCCACCGACGTGCGCATCCGGCCGGTGCGGTACCGCATCCAGGTGTCGCTCGGGGCCCACCGGGTCCGGGTGCTGGACGGGACCAAGGTGCTGCTCGACGAGCCGGCCGTCATCGGCAGGCCCGAGGACCCGACGCCGACCGGCCACTTCTTCGTGGACGGCGTCGTCGACACCCACGACCCGGGCGGACCGTACGGTCCGATCCAGATCAGCGTGAGCGGCTTCTCGGACACCCTGACCGAGTTCGGCGGCGGCATCGGCCAGATCGCCATCCACGGCACCAACCAGCCCGAGCTGCGGGGCACCGCCGCCAGCCACGGCTGCGTCCGGGTCAGCAACGACGCCATCGGCCGGCTGATGTGGCTGGCCCCGACCGGCACCCCGGTCGACATCGTCGACTGACCACGCCCCAGGGGCCGCGATCAGTCGGCCAGGGCGATGGTGGCGATGCCGTGGGGGCGCAGCTCGACGGACCCCTCGAAGGGGGCGACCACCCGTCCGGCCAGGTCGACCAGGTGACCGCGGCGCCCCTCGACGGCGACGGTCGCCGGCGCGCCGGTCGGGTTGAAGACCCGGACCTCGAGCCGGCCCTGCACCCGGCGAACCGACGAGACCTGGGCGCCGGTGACCGAGAGCGGGCTGCCGGACTCGGCCGAGGTCGACGGGGCACCGCCACCGGGACGGGCCACCAGCAGCGGCAGGAAGCCGTCGTCGGCCAGCGCGTACGGGTCGAGGTCGTCGCCCACCTCGACCGCGTACCGCAGCACCTGGCGGCCCGGCATCTGGGCGTCGGGGGTGGCGATGTGGGGCCCGGCGGGGGTCGGGCGCAGCTCCATCGGACCCTCGGAGATCAGCCCGGTGCACCGCAACAGGGTCAGTGCCAGCGCCCCGGCCCGGCCGTCGGCGTCGACGTCGACCAGCTCGTACTCGAGCAGCCCCTCGTGGGCGACGGCCAGACCACCGGCGGTGACGAAGCGTCGCGACGGGAAGGTGGGCAGCCCGTGCTCGGTCGGTCCGCCCTCGGCGGTGACCCCTCGCTCGACCACCGTGAAGGCGCACTCGGCGCGCGACCGGTCGGTGCGACGGGGAAGCGGGAACCAGGCGCGGAGGCGGTGGTCCTCGCTGCGGTCGTCGAGCCCGACGGTCACCCGGACCAGCCGCTCGCCGGCCCGCAGCTCGAGGATGGTGGCCACCTCGGTGCACACGGCGCCGACCCGCGCGCCGTCGTGGACCCTCGCCGGCCACTCGTAGGTCGCGTCGATGCGCAGGCGGGCCACCACCGGCCCGGGCTCGACCACGGTGATCGAGACCGAGTCCGGGTGGTGGATGACCCGGTCGGTCGCCGGCGGGTTGTAGTTGTAGGTGTCGCCGGCGTCACCGTCGTCGACCAGGCGACCGAGGCCGGCATGGCCGTCGAGCGACCAGGTGCCGTCGGTCGGATCGACCGCCACCGCCACGAGCCCGTTGGTCAGCGACCGCCCGTCGTCACCCGCGCGCACCGGCTCGACCCCGGCGCCGGCGGTGAGCGCCGCGTCGAGCACCCGGCGCCAACCGAGGCCGGGCACGTCGTCGATCCGGGCCAGCACCTCCTGCTCGGGCGAACGGACCTTGGTGATGGTGACGGTGGCGTCGTCGGCCACCTCGGCCAGCAGCTGGTCGAGCTGGTCGAGGATCGGGCCGGCCAGCGCCGGCCGCAGCTCGGCGCCGTCGGCCAGGAGCGTGACGTCGACGCCCCCGTCGGCCGCCTCGATCTCGGCGGCGCGGACCCACGGGTCCTGCTCGACCTCGCTCTGCAGGACGGCGCAGGCCTGCCGGGCGGCCACTCGGCGGATGACCTCGCGCTCGGGCCGCGCGGACAGCTGCTGGGTCCCGGCCGGGGCCTCGGTGCCCGGCAGGGTGAGGCGGACCACGCCGCCGCGGGTCCGCGCCGCCGGGTTCAGCACCAGCGGCCGATCGCCGCCGACGGCTCGGGCGGCGGCCGCCAGCGCTCGCCGGGTCAGTCCGTCGGCCAGGTCGCGGGCCTCGTCGAAGCGGTGCAGCACCGCCCGCCCGACCTCGTCGACCGAGCAGGCGCAGATCGAGTCGTGGGCGGCGTTGCGGATCACCTGCAGCCACGCCTCGTCCAGGAAGGAGGCCGGCCAGGCCTCGGGGTCGAGGTAGAGGGCGGAGAGCGGCTCGGCGCAGCGCTCGAGGGCGCGGGTGGCCCGGGCCTCCGCCTGGTGGACGTCGACCCGGTTCGAGGCGACGCCCATGAGCAGGTTGCTGCGGCTGCCCGACCGCAGCTCGCCCTGCCACCGGGGCAGGCCGTCGGTGCGACCGGACCGGACGTGGTCGGTCAGCGAGGTGATGGAGAAGTCGAAGTCCTCGCTGACGGCGTTGGCCTCCTCCAGCACCCGGGGCAGGAACGCCCGGGGCCGGAGGTGGTCGGTGCCGTTCATCCAGAGCACGGCGTCGCCGGCCAGCGGCCCCTGCTCGTCGACGTAGCGCCCGACCCGGGCGAGCAGGTCCTTGGCGTCGTCGAGGAGCACCGCGCCGTTGCTGTACCCGGTCGGCAGGAACGTCGCCCGGACGGTCGTGCCGTCGGGCGCCTCCCACCAGAACGCCTCGGCGTCGACCCCCGACGGCACGCCGCGCCACACCACCGCGTGGTCCAGCCCGAACTGGTCGAGGATCTGTGGCATCTGGGCGATGTGGCCGAACATGTCGGGCAGGTAGCCGAGCGGCATGGCGCCGCCGAACTCGGTGGCCCGGGCCCGTCCCAGCTCGAGGTCGCGGACGATGGTCTCGCCCGAGACCAGGAACTCGTCCATCAGGATGTACCAGGGCCCCATGCTGAGTCGCCCGGACCCGGCCAGCGCCCGCAGGCGCCCCGCGTGCTCGGGCCGGACCGCCAGGTAGTCGTCCACCACCGCCATCTGCCCGTCGAGCAGGAAGTGGCTGAAGGCGGGATCGGCCTCCAGCAGGTCGAGCAGCTCGTCGACCAGGTCGACCAGCTTCAGCCGGAAGGACTGGAAGGAGCGGTACCACTCCCGGTCCCAGTGGGTGTGGGGGACCACGTGCACGGGGCGAGCCATGGCCCCGTGTCTACTCCTCGGCCGCCTCGGGCCGGGGCCCCTCGTCGGGCGGCGATGCCCCCTCAGGCGGCCGTGACCAGCGAGTGGGCCAGGTCGCTGGTCGCGGCGTAGACGACCCGGGCGACGGTGGACGGCGCCAGGCCGAGGAAGGTCAGCGGGGAGGTGCGGACGACGAACTGCTCGGCCCGGTCGAGGGCGGCGTAGGCGACCTCGTCGGCGGCGTCGAGCACGCCGAGGCCGGCCACCCGCACGACCGCGGCGCCGCCGGACGCGGCGAGGCCCAGACCGGGGATCGTCGGGGCCGGGCGGCGGGACGGGCGGGCGGCGGACCCCAGCGGAGGGGCGGGCCGCCGGGCGACGCGGGCCGGGCTCGCGGGCGAGGGGCGGCTGGCCGCGGGGAAGCGGACGGTTGGAGGGTGGTGCGCAGCGGCCATGCGGGCACGGTACGCCCGGGCCGTTTCGCGCGGGTCGCGGCCCTGTGGCGGCGGTGTGAACGCCGTCTCGAGCTCTCCTGACGCGGCACCGGTACGGTCAGCCGCCCGGCCGTCGCCGCTGACCCGAGCACCCCGAGCACCCCGAGGAGCCTGTCGTGAGGATCGCCTTCGGCACCGACGAGCGCACCGCCGTCACCGACCACGTCGAGCAGGCGCTGGCCGAGGCGGGCCACCGGGTGCTGGTCGAGGGTCGGGGCGACGCCTGGCCCGACGTCGGCCGCCGGGTCGGCGAGGCGGTGGCGAGCGGCGCCGCCGACCTGGGGGTGGTGTGCTGCTGGACCGGCACCGGGGTGGCCATGGCCGCCACCAAGGTGCCCGGGGCGCGGGCGGCGCTGTGCACCGACGCCGCCACCGCGGCGGGGGCCCGCCGCTGGAACGACGCCAACGTGCTGGCCATCGGGTTGCGGCTCACCTCGGCGACGGTCGCCGACGAGCTGCTCGCCGCCTTCCTCACGACCGGTCCCGACACCGACGAGCTCGGCAACGTCGCCAAGCTCGACGGGTAGCGTGCCGCGATGCCCAAGTTCGTCATGCTCTCCAACCTCGGGCCCGACGGTCACGCCCGCCTCCGCGATGCACCGGAGCGGCTGAAGGAGGTCAACCACGACGTCGAGGCCATGGGCGTCAAGGTGCTCGAGCAGTTCGCCCTGCTCGGCGTCTACGACTTCCTCAACATCCTGGAGGCCCCCGACGAGATCACCATGGCGAAGGTGGCCAGCACCCTGTCGGCCCGGGGCACGTTGAAGACGGTCACGCTGGCGGCGATCGACGTCGACGACTTCATCGCCGCCATGGGCGAGGGCGCCGGGAGCGACGAGCCGGCGGGCTAGCGAACCGGCCGGGGATCGGCCGGCTCAGATCCACCACATCGACTTGTGCTCCCGGCGCACCACGTCGTGCCGGAACTCGCCGGGCAGCACCTCGCCGTCGGAGCGGCGGCGCAGCCGGACCCCCGTCTCTCCGACCTCCTCGATGGTGAAGCCGCCGGTCCACGACCCGTCGAACCGGTCCCGCACCTCGACCCGGGTGCCCGCTCGGAGGTTCCTCGCCGTCCCGGTCGCCGCTGGTTCGGGCGCATCCGCCATCGGCGCCGACCCTACGCCTGCGCCGGGCGAGGCGCGGGCCGCACCCTCGGGTCACCACCCGGGCCGGACTCGGTCGCGCCGGCGGCCGGCTCCGGGCCGGCGACGCGCTCGAAGGTGGGCTCCACCACCACCTCGGTGCGCAGGCTGCTGGCGATGAAGCACTCCCGGTGGGCCACCTCGGTCAGGTGCCGGAGCCGGTCGTCGTCGGGCCCGTCGACCAGCACCACGTGCGGGCGCAGCTCGATGCGGGTGAGGCACATCGGGCGCCGGTCCTCGGGCATCTCGCCCGTGGCCCGGTCGGTGTAGCCGACCACGTCGATGCGGGCCCGGGCCGCCACCGCCAGGAACGACAGGAGCTGGCAGGACGCGGCGGCCGAGACCAGGAGCTGCTCGGGGTTGAGCCGCTCCGGATCGCCGCGGAAGGCCGGGTCCGAGCTGAGCTCGAGCTCGATGCCGGACGGGCCGATCCGGGTCCGGTGGTCTCGCCCGTAGGTCTCGTACCCGGCGCCGGTCGAGCCGGCCCATGACACCTCGGCCGAGTAGTGGTGGACCGGTGGCCTGGTCACCGGCTCAGCGGGACGCCGGGAGGAGCGCAGCGACCAGCGCGAACCCGGCCAGGAGGCGGCCGAGCGTCGTGGGGCCGACGGCCCGGTGCCCGTCGCCGGCGGCGCGGTGGCCGCCACCCGCGCCCTCCGCGTCATCGGCGTCGTCCCCGCATCTGCCGGTGAGAGCCGGGAACGAACAGGCGGTCCGGTCCCCGAGCACCGAGAAGGCCGACCACGACGACAGGATCGAGCCGGCGGAGCCGATCGACAGGATCGAGCCGGCCGAGCCGATCGACAGGATCGAGCCGGCCGAGCCGATCGACAGGATCGAGCCGGCCGACCCGATCGACAGCAGGCTGCCCGCGCTGAGCACGGAGAGGTCGCTCGCCGAGGACAGGATCGAGAGGTCGCTGTCCTTGCTCAACCACGACCGGTGGGCACCGGGCTGGCGATCGAGGCCGACCATGGCCGCATGGTACCGGGGTGGCTCCGCCGGCTCCGGGCCACCGCTAGGGTCGCCCGCGGTGGCTGCGACCGCACCTGTCCTGCGCAGGTCCCTCAAGGGGAAGGGCCCGTCGCTCACGGTGGAGCGGGGGCTGTGGGCCGAGGGCCACCGCACGGTCGTCGGCATCGACGAGGTCGGCCGGGGGAGCTGGGCCGGCCCGCTCACCATCGGTGCGGCCGTCCTCCCGGCCGATCGCCGGGTGTACAAGGTCCGCGACTCCAAGGCCCTCACCGAGCGCGAGCGGGAGGCGCTGTTCGACCGGATCGCGGGGTGGTGCGTCACCTGGTCGGTGGGGCACGCCTCCCACCGCGAGTGCGACGACCTCGGCATGTCCGAGGCCCAGCGGCTGGCCGCCCGCCGGGCCATCGCCGGCCTCGGCGTCGAGCCCGACCAGGTGCTGCTCGACGGCAAGTGGGACTTCGTCGGCTCCGGCAACGTCACCCGCATCGTGAAGGGCGACGCCCGGTGCCTGTCGATCTCGGCGGCGTCGATCCTCGCCAAGGTCACCCGCGACCGCATCATGCGGGCCGAGGCCGACCACTACCCGGGCTACGACTTCGAGTTCAACAAGGGCTACCCGTGCCCCCGCCACCGCGTCGCCCTCCGGGGCATCGGACCGTCGGCCATCCACCGGCGCAGCTGGGCGTTCATGGACGACCTGCCCTGGAACGGCGTCCGCCGCCAGCGGCCGGTCAGCGCCCAGGGCAGCCTGTTCGACGACTGATCGCCGCCCGCCACCCGACCGGGGCCAGCGGGGCAGCTCGGCCGGACCGGAAGGTCAGCTCGACGGCCTGGTCGGGTCGTCGCCGTAGGGCCGGGTCGGGGTCTCACCCGAGCCCGGCGTCGGGCCGTCGTCCGGTGGCGGAGCGGGGGGAGGGGGCGCGGCGCCCGGCGCCGGGGGCTGGCCCCAGGTCCCGGGCGGGGCCGGCTGGCCCCAGGTCCCGGGCGGTGGCTGGTTCCAGGTCCCGGGGGTGTGGTCCAGGTCCCGGGCGGCTGGCCCCCGGTGCCGGGTGGTGGCTGGCTCCACGGCTGTGCCTGGTTCCACGGCTGCGGCTGACCCCACGGGTTGCCGGCGCTCCGGGCGTACGGGCCCCGGGGCGGCCACGTCGCCGGGTTCGGGTAGCCGCCGGCGGCGATCCGAGCCCGGCGCTTGCGGCTCCAGGCGGTGAGCGCGATGACGAGGATCAGCGTGCCGACGAGCAGGTAGCCGCCGCCGGCCACGGCGAAGCCGATGAGCACGGCGCGGCCCAGATCGGCGCCGAAGGTCTTGTCGTCGTAGCCGGACGGCCGGGAGCCGAACCGGTCGGTGAGCTCGGACCGGCCGTAGTCGTAGGAGCGCCCGCCGGTCTGGACCACGATCCGGTCGACGCGGCGGGGGAAGGTGGTCCAGATCACCCGCGCCGCCCGATCCGGTGGCGGGCCGCCGGACACCTGCACGGTGACGGTGGTGAAGCCGTTCGACTCGTCGGCGTTCACGTTCGCGCTGGAGTACCCCGCGTCACGGAGGTTCGACTGGGCGTCGAGGAGGAGGCTGATGGTGCTGCACGAGGTGACGGCCACCACCGCGACGAGCACCAGCACCGCCGCCACCGCTCGACGACGACCGGCGCTCGTGCGACCCACCCGGGGCCGGCTCGCTGCAGGAGCGGGCATGGGGTGACGGTAGTTGGCCATCCGGGCCGCGCCGCCGATACCGTCGCCGGTGATGTCGCGCCTGCGCCCCTGGCCCGTCGCCGCCTTCGCGGCCTGGACGCTCTTCAGCTGGGTCGGGCGGTTCCGGAACATCTGGTCCGACGACACGCTGGGCGCGGGCCAGAAGGTGCTCGACAGCGTGCCCGTCCTGATCTTCACCGCGGTGGGCGTGGCGGTCGCCGTGGCGGTGCTGCGGGTCGAGGGCTCCGACCTGGGGCGTCGCGGCCGGCGGGTCGTCCAGGTGGCCGCCGGATGGACCATCGCCTACTGGCTGGTGCGCCTGCCGACCATCCTGGTCGACCACCACGACGCGGGCTTCAAGGCCGTGCACGCCGTGCTGGCGGTGATCGCCTGGGCCCTGGCCGCCGCGTCCCTGCGGGCGGTGCGCAGCGAGCCGGCCCGCCCGCTCAGCCCACGGGTGCCGAGCGGCGCATCGAGCTGAGCCGCCTCCGCCGGTACAGCCACCGGACCGGGGCCACCAGCAGGAAGACCGCCACCGCTCCGCTGGCGTTCTGCAGGATGTCGGACCACTGGCCGATGCGGTTGGGCGTGAACGCCCACTGGCCGGCTTCGATGGCGGCGCTCACCACCACGCTGACCACCACCACGTGCCGGAGGCGGGTGCCGGTCCAGAAGAGCGGTAGCAGGACCCCGAGGGGGGCGAGCAGCAGCACGTTGCCGAGCTCCTCGATGCGGTGGTTGACCGACCGGGTGCGGGCGACGGGGTAGCGGTCGATCAGCGAGATGCCCGACCGGGTCCGCACGGGATCGCCGTAGAGGCCGAGGCGGGCGTACAGGTTGGTCAGGTGGTACGTCTGGGTGAAGGTGGCCCAGAGGACGAAGGTCATCCCCGCCAGCACCAGCACGACGGCGACCGTGTGGCGGGGTCGCACCCGTGCCCGCCCGGCCCGGGCGACCAGGCGCTCGATGCCGTCCACGCGCCGATGGTAGGAGCGCACCACCGGCCTCCCGCACCCGATGGCGCACCGGTGAGCCGCAGCTGCGAAGCTCACCCCATGGGTCAGCCGATCGTCGTCACCGAGGCCTCGTCGGATGCCAACCCGGGGGTGCTGCGCTTCGAGACCAACCGGGCGCTCACCGGGATGGGCCACGAGCGCTACCGCAGCCTCGAGGACGCCTGGGGCGGACGTCCGCCCGACGTGCTGGCCCGCCGGCTCTTCGAGCGGGGCGGCATCGAGAGCGTGCACATCAACAGCAACGTGGTCACCGTCGACCTGGCCAAGGGCCGAGACGGGGCGGGCATCAAGGAGATCATCGAGGACCTCTACCGCTTCTACCCGGCGACGACCGACGCCTGAGCACGGGCGCCCGGCGCCGCGGTCGGCACCGCACGTGGACGGCGAGCAGCTCACCGTGTCGGAGGTGGCCGAACAGCTCGGCGTCCACTACATGACCGCCTACCGCTACGTGCGGCTGGGCTCGCTGCCCGCCCGCAAGGTGGGCAACCGCTGGCAGGTCCGACTCGAGGACGTGGCCGCCTTCCGGGCCAGGCAGACCGCCGGTCGTGACGGCGGTCCCGGGCGACGTAACGGCCGGTCCCCGACGGTGCCCTGGGCCGAGCGGTACGAGGCCCGGGCGCTGGCCGGCGACCTGCAGGGCGCCTGGGCGGTGCTGCAGTCGGCCCAGGCCGGCGGGTCCTCGGTGACGGCGCTCTACACCGACGTGATCTCCCCGGCGCTGCGCTCGGTCGGCGACCAGTGGTCCCGTGGCGAGCTCGACATCGCCGACGAGCACCGGGCCTCGGCGGTCACCACCCGGGTGCTGGCCAGGCTCGCCCCCCAGCTCGTCCGGCCGGGTCGTCCCCGCTCGACGGTGGTGTTCGGCGGTGCGCCCGGCGACCGGCACGGTCTGCCGGTGACCATGGTCGCCGACCTGGTGTCGAGCCGCGGGTGGGACGTGATCGACCTCGGCGCCGACGTGCCGCCGGCGTCGTTCGTCCACGCCGCCAACGCCGTTCCCCGGCTCGGGGCGCTCGGCATCAGCGTGAGCGCCCCGGGGCTCGAGGCCGAGGTGCGGTCGCTGGTCGAGGAGCTGCACGAGCGGTTCCCGGACGCCCCGGTCGCCCTCGGCGGCCCCGCCCTGCCCGACGCCGACGCCGCGGCCCGCCTCGGGGCCGACCTGTGGGCGGCCGACGGCCTGGAGCTGGCGGAGCGACTCGACCTCGCCCTGCGCCGAGGCGGCCGGCGACCGGCGTCGTCACCGGCTCCCGGTGGGAGGGTCTGAGCCGGATCTGCGGGCGTCCACCGTCGCTGGGTGCCCCGACGGGATCGCAGTTGCCGAGTACGAACAGGTGTTCGATACTGGGCCGGTGACCGACGACCTGCCGATCGCCGCCTTCGACGGTCGCCGCCCGGCGTCGGCCCTGCAGCGCAGCGCCGACCGGCTGCTCCCGGTCGGTGGCGCCCTGGGCGAGCTGGTGCCGGGCGGTGGCCTCGCACCGGGTTGGGTGGTCGAGGTCGGCGGCCCGGCCGGCCCGTCCCTCGCCCTGACCCTGGTGTCGGGCGTGTCGCAGGCCGGATCGTGGATCGCCGGCCTCGGCCTGACCGGCCTGGGTCTGGTGGCCGCCGCCGAGCTGGGCGTCGACCTCGAGCGGCTGGTGCTGGTCGACGGGCCCGAGCCGACCCGGTGGTCGACGGTGGCGGCCACCCTCGTCGAGGCCTTCGACGTGGTGGTCGCCCGCCCGGGCCACCGGGTGCGGCCCGGCGACGCCCGCCGCCTGCACGCCCGGGCGCGCGAGGCGGGGTCGGTGCTGGTCCTCGTCCCGCCGGCGGGGTCCGCCGCCGCCCGCCGCCCGACGCCCTGGCCCGAGGCCGCCGACCTGGTCCTGCGGACCGCCGACCCGGTCTGGACCGGGCTCGAGCAGGGCTACGGGCACCTGCGCAGCCGCCAGGTCGAGGTGGTGGTCGATGGGCGCCGGCGCGCCGCCCGGTCCTGCCGAGCCCGGCTGTGGCTCCCGGGGGCCGACGGCGAGGTCGCGCTGGTCGAGCCGGTCGCCGACCCCGTGCCGTGGACCGGATCCGGGGCCCGGCGGCCGCTCGGGTCCCCGGAGGAGGACCACGGCGCCGACCTGGAGCAGGTGGGGTGACCGGGCCGGCCGGGCTCGCCGGGGGACGGGTCGGGTGAGCGGCGACCGGCCGGAGCGGGCCGAGCGGGTGCTGGTGGTGCGGGGGGCGGACTGGCCGGTCGCGGCCACCGGGGCCTCGCCCCGTGACCCGGTCGTGGTGGTCCACGCCAACCTGGTCGTGGCCTGCTCGGCGGCCGCCCGGGCCTCCGGGGTGGTCCTCGGCCAGCGCCGGCGGGAGGCCCAGTCCCGCTGCCCCGGGGCGCGGGTGGTGGCCCCCGACCCGGCCGCCGAGGCCCGGGCCTTCGAGGTGGTGGTCTCGGCGCTGCACGAGCTGACCCCCCGGTTGGAGGTGCTCGAGCCCGGTCGGGTGGCGGCCGCCACCCGGGGCCCGTCGCGCTACTTCGGCGGCGACGCCGTCCTGGCGGTGCGGGCCGGCGAGGTCACCACCGCCGCCCTGACCGAGGCCGGCATCGAGACGGCGGTGGCCGTCGGGATCGCCGACGGGGTGTTCGCCGCCGGTCTGGCCGCCGCCGCCGATCCGCCCGGCCGCGATCCGGGCGTCACCGATCCGCCGGCTGCCACCCGGGTGGTCGAGCCGGGCGGCAGCCGTGCCTTCCTCGCCGCCGTGCCGGTGGCCGCGCTGGCCCCGGTCATCGAGGACGGTCCGGCCCTGGTCGACGTCTGGGGTCGCCTCGGCCTGGTCCGCCTCGGCGACCTGGCCGAGCTGCCGGCGGCCGACGTGCTCGCCCGCTTCGGCACCCCCGGCGCCATCGGCCACCGGCTGGCCCGGGGGCTCGACGCCCGACCGCTCGCCGCCGGTCGACCGGCCTCCGAGCACACCACCAGCGCCGAGCTCGACCCGCCGGCCGAGCAGGTCGCCGCGGTCGCCTTCGTGGCCAAGGCGCTGGCCGAGCGCCTGCACCAGCGGCTCGACGGCGAGGGGCTGGCCTGCACGCGGGTCGTGGTGGTGGCCGAGTCCGAGCACGGCGAGCGCCGGGAGCGGGCGTGGCGCCACGAGGGCACGCTCTCGGCGACGGCCATCGCCGAGCGGGTGCGGTGGCAGCTCGACGGGTGGCTGCAGGGGCCCGCCGCCCAGCGCCCCACCGCCGGGATCACCCGCCTGACCCTGGTGCCCGACGACGTGGTGGTCGCCGGTGGTCGCCAGCTCGGCTTCTGGGGCGGCGAGGCGCGGGTCGACGAACGGGTGGTGCGCGCCCTGGCCCGGCTCCAGGGCCTGCTCGGCACCGACGCCGTGCGGGTGCCCGAGTGCCGGGGCGGGCGCGACCCGGCCGATCGGGCGACGACGGTGCCGGCGGCGTCGGTCGAGCTGACCGAGCCCCGGCCCCGCGCCCGGCCGGAGGGGATCGACGAGCCCTGGCCGGGGCAGGTGCCGCCGCCGTCACCGGCCACGGTCCACCCGGCGCCGCTGGCGGCGGAGGTGGTCGATCGTGTCGACCGGGTCGTCGGCGTCAGCGGTCGGGGGGCCCTGACCGGCGCGCCGTCCCGGCTGCGCATCACGCCGGCGGGGTCGGCCCTCGCCGGCTGGGCGTCGATCACCGCCTGGGCCGGACCGTGGCCGGTGGAGGAGCGCTGGTGGGATCCGGCGGCCCACCGCCGACGCGCCCGGTTCCAGGTCGTCACCGACGATGGCCGGGCCCACCTGCTCGTCCTCGAGGGCGGGCGCTGGTCGGTCGAGGCCACCTACACCTGATCGCCGGCAGATCGGTGCCCGGCGGCCGGATCTCCTAACCTTGCCTGCTGGCATGAGCGCGGGACTGGGGACGTTGACCCGCCCGGACGATCCGCCCGCCGATCAGGCGCGCGCTCGGACACCTCGCGCCCCGGCGTCCCGTCCGCCCGCCTCCCGGACCACGCGTCGCGCCTTCGGGCTCGGCTACGTCCCCGCCCTCGACGGCCTGCGAGGGGTGGCGGTGGCCATCGTGCTGCTCTTCCACCAGGACCCGTCCTGGCTGCCGGGCGGCTTCCTCGGGGTCAGCGCCTTCTTCACCCTCTCGGGCTTCCTCATCACCCGCCTCCTCATCGTCGAGCACGAGCGCAGCGGCGACCTCGACCTCAAGGCGTTCTGGGGTCGGCGCATCCGCCGGCTGTGGCCGGCCTCGCTGCTCTGCACCTTCGGCATCGTGGTGCTGGCCACCGCCGGCGGTCAGGGCACCGCCACCCAGCTCCAGTCCCTGCGGGGTGACGCCCTCTCGGCGCTCACCAGCCTGGCCAACTGGCGGTTCCTCGTCACCGGTGGCGGCTACGGCGAGCTGGTCAGCGCTCCGAGCCCGTTCCAGCACTTCTGGTCGCTGGCCATCGAGGAGCAGTTCTACCTGGTGTTCCCGCCGGCCTTCCTGCTGCTGCTCGGGCGGCGGGCCCGGCGGTCCCACCCCGAGCGAGCCCTCGTCGCGCTGGCCGCCGCGGCCCTCGCCGGCGTGGCGATCGGGTGGGTGGTGGTCGGGTCGAACCCCACCTCCGCCGCGTACTACGACACCGCCGCCCGCATCCCGGAGCTGCTGATCGGCTGCCTGCTGGCCATGGTCCTGCACGGCCGGCCACCGCTGTCGGCCCGGTCCGGCCAGCGGCTCCGGATCGGCGCCCTGGCGGCCGCCGCCGTGCTGGTCCTGCTCTGGCTGCACGTCACGCCGACCGACCCCGCCCTCTTCCGCGGCATCCTGCTGCTGCACGCCGGGTTGATCGCCGTCGTCATCGTCGCCGTGCTCCAACCGGGCTCGCCGGCGGGGCGTGCCCTGTCGGTCGAGCCGCTCCGCGCCCTCGGCGCCATCAGCTACGGCGTCTACCTCTTCCACTGGCCGATCTTCCTGTGGCTCACGCCCTCGGTGGTCCACGCCACCGGGCTGGCGCTGTTCCTGGTGCGGCTGGTGGTCACCCTGGTGGTGGCGCTGTGCTCCTACCGCCTGCTCGAGCAGCCGGTGCGTCACCTGCGGCTGGCCAGCCCGGCGGTGCTGCGCCGGGCCCTCCCGGCGGCGGCGGTCGTCGTGGCCGTGGTGGTGCTCGGCGTGACCCTGAACCCGCCGAAGGGCAGCACCGCCAAGATCGCCCTGCGCGACCAGGTCCGCAACGCGCCGGTCTCGACCAGCCCCGGCTCGACGGTGCCCACCTCGCCGCTCGGGCGGCCGATCAAGGTGGCCTTCGCCGGCGACTCCATGGGCTTCCAGGTCGCCTACTCGTTCCAGCCCTGGTCGAACGTCTTCCCCGGCCGGATCTCCTACGACGGCTTCACCGCCGACCCGGGGTGCGGCATGGTCTCCGACGGCCAGCTCCCGGACAACGACCGGGCGGTGCGGCTCGACAACCCCGCCTGCCGGGCCGTCGCCCAGCGCAACCAGGAGGTCGTCGACACCCAGGACCCCGACGTGTTCGTGGTGACGACGGGGCCGTGGGACACCGGCGACCGGATGCTCCCCAACGAGAGCTCGTTCCGGACCTTCGGCGACCCGGTGCTCGACAAGTTCCTGCTGCTCGAGTACCAGCACGACGTCGACGTCATGACCGCCAAGGGCGCCCAGGTGGTGTGGGTCGACTGGCCCTGCATCCAGCCGACGGGCACCACCCAGGACGGCCGGCCCTTCCCGAGCGGGTTCACCGAGGCGCGCCTGCAGCACCTGAACGCCGTGGTGATCCCGCAGCTGGCCAAGGCCAACGCCGGCAAGCTGCAGGTCGTCGACCTCGGCCGCTCGCTGTGCCCGGGCGGGCGGTTCGAGGCCACCGACGCCGGCGGCCAGACGTTGCGAGCCCCCGACGGCATGCACCTCGCCGCCCAGGGCGGCGCGGTGGCCCGCGACCAGATCCTGCCGGTGCTGTTCGCCGCCGCGAAGCGGCTGCGCCCCGACCGCTCGACGGCCGCGGCGGCGCCGACGACGGTCGCCCCGCACCCGGTGTCGACCGGTCCGGGGCCCGGCGCCGCCTCCACCTCTGGCGGCTGACCCAGGCTCTGGTCCTCCCCCCGGGGACAGACGAACATCTGTTCGCTAGCATCACCAGCCCTCCATGGGCTTCAACAACCCCCAGGTCCCGTGGTCGGAGCTGGAGAAGCAGCTGTCCGGCCGGCTCCCGCCCCGGCCGGCGCGGCCGGTGGGGGACTGGGCCAACGGCGGCGACGCCCCGGCCTGGTCGCACCACCGCCCCACCTACCAGCCCCCCGCCGACCTGCGCCGCCCGACCGGCTCGGTGCCCTACGCCGAGCTGCACAGCCACTCGAACTTCAGCTTCCTCGACGGCGCCTCCCACCCCGAGGAGCTGGCCGAGGAGGCCGCCCGCCTGGGGCTCGAGGCCCTGGCCCTCACCGACCACGACGGCTTCTACGGCGTCGTCCGCTTCGCCGAGGCGGCCAGCACGGTGGGCCTGCCCACCGTCTTCGGCGCCGAGCTGACGATCGCCGGCCGCCCCGACCGGGGGAGCGGAGCGACCAGCCACATCGTGGTGCTGGCACGGGACCCCGCGGGGTACGCCGCCCTGGGACGCACCATCAGCCGGGCCCAGCTGGCGGGGGAGAAGGGGGCGCCGCGGCTGACCGCCGACCAGCTGGCCGAGGAGGCGGCGGCGGCCGAGGGGCACTGGCTGGCCCTCACCGGGTGCCGCCAGGGCGCGGTGCCCGCCGCCCTGGTGGCGCAGGGCCCGGCCGCCGCCGGCCGGGAGCTGGCCCGGCTGGTCGCCTGCTTCGGCCGGGGCAACGTGGCGGTCGAGCTGTGGGACCACGGCGATCCGCTCGACACCGCCCGCAACGACGCGCTGGCCCAGGTCGCCCTCCGAGCCGGGGTCGACCTGCTCGCCACCAACAACGTGCACTACGCCACCCCGTCCCGGCGCCGCCTGGCCACCGCGCTGGCGGCGGTGGCCGCTCGGACGAGCCTCGACGAGGTGCAGGGCCGGCTGCCGGCCGGCGCCGGCGCCCACCTGCGCTCCGGCACCGAGCAGGCCCGCCGCTTCGCCCGCTGGCCCGGGGTGGTCGAGCGGGCCGCCGAGGTGGGCCGGGCCTGCGCCTTCGACCTGCGCCTGGTGGCGCCGAACCTGCCGCCGTTCCCCTGCCCCCCCGGCCACGACGAGATGTCCTACCTGCGCCAGCTGGTCGAGCAGGGGGCGTCGCGACCGACCCGCTACGGCACCCGGGCCGACCCCCGCCCGCTGACCGGTCCCGACGGCCGGCCCTGCGACGCCTGGGCCCAGCTCGACCACGAGCTCGACCTGATCGAGCGGCTCGGCTTCCCCGGCTACTTCCTGATCGTCTGGGACATCGTGCGGTTCTGCCGGGAGGCGAACATCCTGTGCCAGGGCCGGGGTTCGGCGGCCAACTCGGCGGCCTGCTACGCCCTCGACATCACCAAGGCCGACGCGGTGGCGCTCGGCCTGCTGTTCGAGCGGTTCCTGTCCCCCGAGCGCGACGGGCCGCCCGACATCGACCTCGACATCGAGAGCGGCCGTCGCGAGGAGGTCATCCAGTACGTCTACGGCCGCTACGGCCGCCAGGCCGCCGCCCAGGTCGCCAACGTGATCACCTACCGGGCCCGCTCGTCGGTGCGCGACATGGCCAAGGCCCTCGGCTTCGCCACCGGCCAGCAAGATGCCTGGTCCAAGCAGCTCGACGCCTGGTCGGGTCTCAAATCCCAGGCCCAGGAGTTGGAGCAGCAGCACCAGACGCAGGCACTGGACCACGACGGCCCGGCGAGGCGCAATTCATGCGCCGAGCCAAGGGAGGAGGGCGGGGTTGGGGCCCCGCCCGGGGGAGCGGAGCGACCAGCAAGCAACGCAATCCCTTCTGCTGTGCTCGAGCTGGCGACCGAGCTGGAGCACTTCCCCCGACACCTGGGCATCCACTCGGGGGGCATGGTGCTGTGCGACCGGCCGGTGGTCGAGGTGTGCCCGGTCGAGTGGGCCCGCATGGCCGACCGCAGCGTGCTGCAGTGGGACAAGGACGACTGCGCGGCGGTGGGGCTGGTCAAGTTCGACCTGCTCGGCCTCGGCATGCTGAGCGCCCTGCACGGCGTGATCGACCTGGTCGCCGGCTACAGGGGCGAGGTCATCGACATCGCCGACCTGCCCCAGGACCCCGAGGTCTACGCCATGCTCTGCCGGGCCGACTCGGTGGGGGTGTTCCAGGTCGAGAGCCGGGCCCAGATGGCGACCCTGCCCCGCCTGCGACCCCGCACCTTCTACGACCTCGTGGTCGAGGTCGCCCTCATCCGCCCGGGCCCGATCCAGGGCGGGTCGGTGCACCCGTTCATCCGGCGGCGCAACGGCCAGGAGGAGGTCACCTACCCCCACCCCCTCACCGAGCGGGCGCTGCGCAAGACCCTGGGCGTCCCGCTGTTCCAGGAGCAGCTCATGCAGCTGGCCATCGACGTGGCCGGCTTCACGCCCAGCGAGGCCGACCAGCTGCGCCAGGCCATGGGCTCGAAGCGGTCACGTGAGCGCATGGAGCGGCTGCGCCAGCGGCTGTTCGACGGCATGGCCGAGCGGGGCGTCACCGGCGAGGTGGCCGTCGAGCTGTACGAGAAGCTGGCCGCCTTCGCCAACTACGGCTTCCCCGAGAGCCACTCGGTGAGCTTCGCCTACCTGGTCTACGCCTCGTCGTGGTTCAAGCGCTACGAGCCGGCGGCCTTCTGCGCCGCCCTGCTGAACGCCCAGCCCATGGGCTTCTACTCCCCCCACTCCCTCGTCCAGGACGCCCGGAGGCACGGGGTGAACGTGTTCACCCCGGACGTCAACCGGTCGGCAGCGAAGGCGACGCTGGTCGGGCCGGCCAGGTCCGGCCAGGTCCGGCGGGCACGGCCCGGCGAGGCGCAGGTGATGCGCCGAGCTCGGGAGGAGGGTGGGGTTGGGGCCCCGCCCGGGGGAGCGGAGCGACCAGGAGCACGGCCCGGCGAGGCGCAGGTGATGCGCCGAGCTCGGGAGGAGGGCGGGGTTGGGGCCCCGCCCGGGGGAGCGGAGCGACCAGAGCAGTGGGGGGCCAGGGGCCCTGCCGTGCGGCTGGGGATCGGGTCGGTGCGGGGGGTGGGGGAGGAGCTGGCGGAGCGGATCGCCGACGGGCGGCCGTACTCCTCGATGGAGGACCTGGCCCGTCGCACCGGCGCCGGGCTCGAGGTGCTCGAGGCGCTGGCCACCGCCGGGGCCTTCGGCTCGCTCGGCCTCGACCGGCGTCAGGCGCTGTGGGCCGCCGGTGCGGTGTCGCAGTCGGGTCCCGGTCGCCTGGCGGGGGTGGTCACCGGCGCCACTGCCCCGCAGCTGCCGGGCATGGCCGACTGGGAGGAGGCCAACGCCGACCTGTGGGCCACCGGCGTCTCGCCGGACGGCCACCCGACCCGGTTCGTCCGGGCCGAGCTCGAGCGGCTCGGCGTGGTCACCGCCGTCGAGCTGGCCACCGCGCCGACCGATCGCAAGGTGCTGGTCGGCGGGGTGGTCACCCACCGCCAACGCCCGGCCACCGCCGGGGGCACCCTCTTCATCAACCTCGAGGACGAGACCGGCCTGATCAACGTGGTCTGCTCGAAGGGCTGCTGGGCCCGTCACCGGGTGGTGGCCCGCACCGCTCCGGCCCTGCTGGTGCGGGGGCGGCTCGAGCGGTCCGAAGGGGTCGTGAACGTGATCGCCGAGCGGCTGCAGGCGCTCCCGGTCACCTCCCTCACCCGGTCGCGCGACTTCCGTTGACCGGCCGGCGTCGGCGGCGGGCTGCGATCGCGACGGCGCCGACCGGTAGGGTCTCGGCCCGTTATGGCCGACAAGCGCAGTGCCTCCCGCCAGCGGCGGGCGAACGAGAACCGGGCGGCCCGCGAGTCGCTGGCCGCCCGCCGGGCCGCGGCGGCGGAGAAGGCCGAGCAGGCCGCCCAGGAGCTCGAGGAGATCGACCACGAGATCCACGAGGGCGAGGTCGTCCCCGAGGACGAGGCGCCCCGGCCCCGCCCGAGCCTGTTCGGCGGTTCCCGCAACGCCCGCACCGCCGGCGCCACCCGTCGAGGGCGGCCCACCGGTCCCAGCCCCGTCCCCGAGCACGGCCCCGGCCTGGGCGGCTACATCGAGGGCCTGCGTCAGGTGCCCGGCGGCCTCCAGGTGCTGATCGGTGCGGTGCTCGCACTGGTCCTCGCCGTCCTCATCGGCGGGGTCATCAAGTTCTCGCCGAGCGTCACCGAGCGCATGGGGGCCGCCGCCGCCGGGCGCAAGGCCCCGCCGGACGAGTCGCTGACCCAGACGGTGGGGCCCGTCATCCTGGTGGTGCTGGCCCTGCCGTTCCTCTGCTACGTGATCGCGCTGGTCTACGCCCTGCGCCCCAACCGTCGGAAGGTCTGGTTCGCGTCGGCCATCGGCGCGCTGGTGACCTCGGCGTACGCCCTCAGCCCGATCGGCATCTTCGGCCTGGTCATCGGGGGCGGTCTGCTCGGGTGGGGCGCCTACAAGACCACCAAGGCCGAGCGGATCTGACCCACCCGCTCCGCGGACCCGGGACCCGGTGATGACCGCCGTCGAGGTCGCCGCCTTCGTCCTGGGGGTGGCGGTGGTGATCACCGTGGCGCTGTCGGCGCTGCGCACCATGGTGCTGCCGCGCGGCCAGGCGGTGCGCCTGTCGCGGTTCGTGTTCGTCTCCTGCCGCCGGCTCTTCGACCTCCGGGCCCGATGGGCGTCGGACTACGAGGCCAGGGACCGGGTCATGGCCATGTACGCGCCGGTGTCGCTGGTCACCCTGGCCGCCACCTGGCTGGTGGCGGTGGTGCTGGCCTTCGCCGTCATGTTCTGGGCCAGCGGCTCGCCGACGTGGCGATCGGCACTGGCGGTGAGCGGCTCGTCGGTGACCACCCTCGGCATGGACCACCCGGTGAACGGCCTCGGCTCGGAGCTGGCGGTGGTCGAGGCCGCCATCGGCCTCGGGCTGGTCGCCCTGCTCATCAGCTACCTGCCGTCGATCTACGCGTCGTTCCAGCGTCGGGAGCTGGCCGTGGCCCTGCTCGAGGTCCGCGCCGGCGAGCCGCCGAACCTGGTCGACCTGCTGGTCCGCCACCACCGCATCGGGTCGGGCGACCGGCTCGACCACCTCTTCGCCGACTGGGAGGTCTGGTTCGCCGACATCGAGGAGACCCACACGTCGCTGGCCGCCCTGTGCTTCTTCCGCTCGCCGCTGCCCGGCCGCTCGTGGATCACCGCGGCGGGGGCGGTGCTCGACACCGCCGGCATGACCATGGCCGCCCTCGACCGGGAGCGCTCGCCGGAGGCGGCCCTGTGCGTGCGGGCCGGCTCGCTGTCCCTGCGTCGCATCGCCGGCGTGTTCGGGATCCCCTTCGACCCGGATCCCGCCCCCGACGATCCCATCTCGATCGACCGCGCCGAGTTCGACGCCGCGATCGACTCGCTGGCCGCGGTCGGCGTCCCCCTGCGCGAGGACCGCGAGCAGGCGTGGCGGGACTTCGCCGGCTGGCGGGTCAACTACGACCGGGTGCTGGTGTCGCTCGCCGGGCTGGTGATGGCGCCCTACGCGCCCTGGTCGTCCGACCGCTCGCTGCGCTACCGGGTCCGCACCCTCGGCGGCACCCGGGTCCAGCCCGGCTGAGCCGGCCGGCCGGTCAGGGCAGCCGGATGGTGCCGTCGGCGTCGCTCGCCGAGCCGTTGGTCGACGAGCCGTTGGTGGCTGAGCCGTTGGTGGCTGAGCCGTTGGTCGCCGAGCCGTTGGTCGACGAGCCGTTGGTCGCCGAGCCGTTGGTGAGGCCCCGGGTCGTGGCGTCGGTCGTGCCGTCCTGCGGAGCGGTGCCGGGCGGCGTGAGCGACTCCGGGAGGGCGGGCACGCCGTCGGAGGCCGCGGCGTCGACCGAGGCGCCGCGCAGGCTCGGGTGGCGCGCCCCGGCCCGGCGGCGCTCGTCGGTGATCACGATGGTGTCGCGATCGGCGACCAACCGGCGCTCGAAGGCCTCGGCGGTCTCCGGGCGGGCGAAGTAGAAGCCCTGGGCCAGGTCGCAGCCGAGGGCGCACAGCTCGTCGAGCTGCTCGCGGGTCTCGACCCCCTCCGCCACCGCCATCAGCCCCAGCGTGCTCGACAGGGTCACCACCGTCTCGACGATGGCGGTGTCCTCGCTGTGCTCGCCGAGGCCCGAGACGAAGGACCGGTCGACCTTCAAGATGTCGACCGGGAAGCGCTTGAGGTAGGCGAGCGAGGAGTACCCGGTGCCGAAGTCGTCGATGGCCACCGCCACCCCGAGGCCCTTCAGCCGGCGGAGGGCGGCGAGCGAGCGCTCGACGTTGCCCATCAGCACGCTCTCGGTGATCTCCAGGCAGAGCAGCGAGGGATCGAGCTGGTGGCGGTCGAGATGGGCCCGGACGGTGTCGACGAACTGGGGTGCGCCGAGCGAGCGGGCCGAGACGTTGACGCTCACCACCAGGTTGCTGCCGGCCTCGGTGCGGTTCCACGCCGCCGCCTGCCGGCAGGCGGTGTCGAGCACCCAGTGGCCGAGCGACTCGATCAGGCCGGTCTCCTCGGCCACCGGGATGAACTCGTTGGGCGGCACCAGGCCGCGCTCGGGGTGCCGCCACCGGCAGAGGGCCTCGGCCCCGACGGTGCGGCCGGTGCGGAGGTCGATCACGGGCTGGTAGTGCAGCTCGAGCTCGTCGCGGCTCATCGCCTGGCGCAGGGCGGTCTCGGTGCGGAGCCGGCTCAGCGCCCGGTCGCGCATGGTGGCGTCGAACAGCTCGTAGCGGGCCCGCCCACCGTCCTTGGCCCGGTACATGGCGGCGTCGGCGTCGCGCAGGAGGGCGGCGGGGCGGGTGGCCCGCCCGTTGGTGACGGCGATGCCGATCGAGGCGGTGGTGTGCAGCTCGGCCGGGCCGACCCGCAGCGGCTCGGTGAGCTGGGCGTTGATGCGCTCGGCGATCTCGATGGCCTCGTGGGTGCCGGCGATCTCCTCGCACAGCACGGTGAACTCGTCGCCGCCGAACCGGGCGACGGTGTCGCCGGGGCGCAGCACCCCGGCGAGGCGCCGGGCCACCGCCACCAGCAGGCGGTCGCCGGCGTCGTGGCCGAGGCTGTCGTTCACGACCTTGAAGTGGTCGAGGTCGAGGAACAGCACGGCCAGCGCCGACTGGGTCCGCTGGGAGCGATCGAGGGCGTGGTGCAGCCGGTCGAGGAACAGGGCCCGGTTGGGCAGGCCGGTCAGCGTGTCGTGCAGCGCCTGGTGCCGGGTGGCGTCCTCGGCCTGGCGGCGCTCCAGGGCCAGGGCCAGGGCGTTGGCCACCGCCTGCAGGAACAGCGCGTCGGGGGCGCTGAAGGACCGGGGCTCGACCGAGCGGGCGACGAGGATGCCGTGGGGTGCCAGCCGGCCGATGACCGCCGCGCTCATGGTGGCGGCGAAGGGGGTGCCGGCCGGGTCGGCGGGGACGTCGAAGCGGTCCTCGTCGCCGTCACCGCAGATGACCGGTGAGGGCGACGACAGCGCGAAGTCGCCGAAGGTGCCGGGATCGGCCGGGAGGCTGTGCATGCCGGCGTGACCGGCCGCCACTCCCTCCGCGGCGTGCACGGCGTCGAGCAGCAGGCCCGGCTCCTCGGCCTGGACCCGGAAGAACTGGCACGCCGGCAGGTCGAGGTTGTCGCACACGATGGCGACCGCCTCGTCGGCCAGCTCGGTGGGCTCGGCTCCTTCGAGCGCCCGTTGGCTGAGCGAGGCCACCGCCTCCTGCTGCCGGGCGCGGGACTGCACCGCCGAGGCCGCCTCGTACCACTCGGTGACGTCCCGCTGGTTGATGACCACGCCGGCGACCACCGGGTCGTCGAGCAGGTTCACCGCGTGCGCCTCGAGCCGGCGCCACTCCCCCCGGGCGTCGCGCACCCGCACGGCGAGCTGGCTCGTCCCGTCTGGCTGCTGCACCAGGTCCCCCAGCCCGTTCGCCGTCTCGTCCCGGTCGCCGGGGTGGATGAAGTCGAACACCGGCCGGCCGAGCAGGCTGTCGGCCGGGTAGCCGAGCAGGTCGGGCACCGCCGGGCTGAGCCAGGTGATCCGACCGGCCCGATCGAGCACGAGGATGGAGTCCTTGGCGTTGCGGACCAGCGACTCGAACCACCGGTCCTGGGTGAGGACGCGCTGGCGGGCGCGGGTGACGTCGTTGCCGAGCTTGGCCAGCCGGGCGATGACGATGCCGCCGAGCACCAGCGACACCAGGGTGACCGCCTGGCCGTTGCGGTCGAGCCCTCCCCGGACCAGGAGCACGCAGGGACCGACGAGCAGCGGCAGGAGCAGCAGGGACGCCCGGACCCGGGGCGACTCCGGGTTGGCCGACGGGACCTCGGCGGGCAGGTGGGTCGCGCGCAGCACGGCGGCCCCCAGCACGAGGAGCCCGATCGACCGGGCCACGTGGGCCTGCCAGAGCACCCGGGTGTCGGAGCCGATCAGGACGGCCCCGGCGAAGTCGGCGAGGGCCAGGGCCACCGCGCCCGCGGCCAGCAGCCCCCACTGGCTGCGCCGCCCCGTGCGGTCGGCCACCAGGTGGGCGGCCAGGACGGCGAGGATCACGTCGAGCACCGGGTAGACGGCGTCGACGACCTGCTCCCACGGGCTGCCGGTCCCCGACCCGGCGCCGGCCAGCACGACCTGCCAGCAGACGATGGCCAGGGCGGCGCCGAGGATGGCGCCGTCGATGATCCCCTCGACCTGGCGGCCGGACCGCCGCCGCCGGAGCATGAGCACCAGCGCCGCGCCCATCGGCAGGTAGGCGACGAGCAGCATGGCGTCGATCGGCCCGATCACCCGGGCCGAGTCGGAGGTCCACCGCCAGGCCCAGTCCGCCGCCGCCACCGCGCTGACGACCACACCGAGCAGCAGGAGGTGCCACGGTCCCGACCCGTCGCGCCGGAGCCGGACGAAGGCCCACGCACCGCCGGCCAGGATCACGCCCTGGGCGGCGAGGAACCCGGCCCGGCCGGCATCGGTCGGGCTCGAGGCGAGGGCGACGGCCACCGCCGCCAGGCCGAGCGCGAACAGCAGCGCGACGCCGACCAACGGCCACCGGCCGTCGTGGACCTCCTCGCTGCTGGTGGTCACGGTCTCCCCTCTCCCCGACGGAAGCGCTCAGTAGCGGAGCGTAGTCGCTCCGCCGCGCAGCATGGCCAGGAACGTGCCACTCGTCCGGCCTGGGCGGGTCGCGGCGGAGGACCCCTTCGCCCGGTTCGCCTACGGTGCCGCCGATGTCCGGAGCCGCGCCCGCCCGCTTCACCCGGGACACCGCCACCGTGGGCGTCGGCGGGGGTCGGCACCGGGCCGTGGTCGACCGGGGCTGGTGGATCGAGCGGGGGCCGAACGGCGGGTACCTGGCTGCGATCGTGGTCCGGGCCATGACGGCCGAGGTCGCCGATGCCGACCGCTGGCCCCGCACCCTCACCATCCACTACCTGGCGCCTCCGACCGAGGGCCAGATGGAGGTCGAGGTCACCGTCGAGCGCTCCGGACGCAGCCTCACGTCGCTCTCGGCGCGGCTCGTCCAGGGCGATGTGCTCATCGGACTGGCCCTGGCGGCGTTCTCGCGCTCGCGTCCCGTCGAAGGCTTCGACGACCGGGTGCCGCCCGCCGCGCTGAGCGCCGGGCCCGACGCGATCGAACCGCTCGTCCGCCAGGTGCCCATCCCGCTGGCCGAGCGCTTCCAGGTGCGCCCGGTGATCGGCACGCCGTCGCCGGCCGGCGCGGAGGGCGTGGCCGGCGGCTGGATCGAGCTGGTCGAGCCGGCCCCCCTCGACGCCGCCCTGGTGGCGGCGCTGACCGACGCCTGGCCGCCGGCGGTCTTCAACCGGATCCAGGGCTTGGCCGCGGTGCCGACCATCGAGCTGACGATCCACTTCCGGCACCCGGTGGCCGATCCGGCGGCCGGCGAGCCGTGCTTCGTGCGGTTCCGGACCCGCTCGGCGGTCGAGGGGTTCATCGAGGAGGAGGGCGAGGTCTGGTCGTCCGACGGGGACCTGCTCGCCCAGTCGCGGCAGCTCGCCGCCTTCATCCCGATCACCTGATCCGGCGTCCGCCGGCCCGGCCGCCGGGCCCGGCGCTTGCGCCAGTTGGGGGGTTGACCTCGGCGATGGCGGGAGCGATGGTGGGACCCCCGGTGGGGAACCGGGGGCGTGGATCCCACGACCGACTCCGACGAGGGGGTGGTGATGATCACGACGCCGAGGCACCTGTCCCGGTCGCCGCCCGACTGATCCGGCCCTCGTGGCCGCCTCAGCGGCAGCCGAGGCCTGCCGACCGAGCCGCTACGGACCGAGGATGTGCTGCGGGCGGGGTCGTCGACCCCACCGAACGCCACCGGGCCCGTCCACAACCGGCCGGCGGCGGGTTCCGACCGCCGAGATGGCGCCCCGTCGTCGACGGCTCTGTCCGCTTGAGCAGTCGGCGGCGGGGCTCCGTCGCGCCAGGAGCCGCGTCCCCGACGGCGGGCGCCTCGCGTCGCTCCGCACCGGAGGCGCCCGGGGAGGCAATACCGTGCACCCATGGCCGACCTGCGACTCCTCAGCGTCCACGCCCATCCCGACGACGAGGCCTCGAAGGGGGCGGCGACGGTGGCCAGGTACGTGGCGGCGGGCGCCCGGGCGGTGCTCGTGTGCTGCACCGGTGGCGAGGCCGGCGACATCCTCAACCCGGCCATGGATCGTCCGGAGGTGCGCGAGCGCCTCGGCGAGGTCCGCATGGAGGAGCTGGCGGCGTCGGTCGAGGCCATCGGCTACCAGGAGCTGGTCCTGCTCGGCTACCGCGACTCGGGCATGCCCGACACGCCGGAGAACGCCGACGACCGGGCCTTCGCCAACGCCGACCTCGACGAGGCCGTCGGCCGCCTGGTCGAGGTGATCCGCCGGGAGCGTCCCCAGGTGATCCTCACCTACGGCGACGACCAGCAGGGCTACCCCCACCCGGACCACCTGCGGGTGCACGACATCTCCGTGCCGGCCTTCGAGCGCGCCGGTGACCCCGACGCCTACCCGGGGACGGGCGAGCCGTGGCAGCCGCTGAAGCTCTACTACTCGTCCTGGTCGCGGGCGCGGATCCTGGCTCTGCACGAGCGGTTCGAGGCCCTCGGCCTCGAGTCGCCGTTCGACGAGCGCTGGTTCGACCGGCCCGACCAGGACCACCGCATCACCACGCGCATCGACATCCGCGACTTCTACCCGGTGCGGGCCGCCGCCCTGCGCGCCCACGCCACCCAGATCGACCCGGAGTCGCCGTTCTGGTTCGGGCTGCCCGACGCCGAGGCGGTCGACGCCTACCCGACCGAGGACTTCATCCTCGCCCGGTCGCTGGTCGCCTCGGGTGACCTCCCCGAGACCGACCTGTTCGCCGGCGTACGCCAGCTCACCGAGCGCTGACCGGCTGCCCCAGCGGGCCCCGCCGGACGCAGCCCTCGGTCGGGACGCCGGCTGGCGCCCGCGACCGGGTTGGGTACGCTCCGGCCGACCGCCAGCGACCCGATGACGAGCGGAGGCTCAGCCCATGGCCAAGTACCTGTCCCAGGAGTGGCTCGACCTGCAGAAGGAGCTGGCCGAGTCCTTCCCGAGCAAGCCCGGCGCCAGCGCCCACATGCAGTACGTGGTCGCCGGTGGCCCCGACGGCGACGTCAAGTACCACGCCGTCATCGAGGACGGGAAGATGGTCGAGAACCAGCTGGGCGAGGACCCCGACGCCGAGTTCACGCTGACCACCGGCTACGACGACTCGGTGCGCATCGCCAAGGGCGAGCTCGACGCCAACGCCGCCTTCATGCAGGGCAAGGTCAAGGTCACCGGGAACATGGGCAAGCTGATGACCCTCATGCCGCTGACCCAGAGCCCCGAGTACAAGGACATCAGCGCCAAGGTGGCCGAGCAGACCGAGTTCTGAGCCCGGTCGCGCCCTGGGACGGGTCGGTCAGGCGGGCCGCATGAGGTCGCGCAGGGCCCGGTAGCCGACCACGGCGACGCCGGCCTCCGACAGCCGGCCGGCCAGCTCGTCGTCCTCGGTGACGAGCCGGTGGTCGTCGACCCGCGACGGCCAGTCGGGGTCGAGGGCGCGCTGCTCCGGCGTGTCGAGGGCGGGGCGGACGTAGAGCTCGGTGACCCCCGGCCGGAGGTCGCCGACGGCGCGCTCGACGGTGTCGCGGCTGCCGACGCCCGGCACCCGGAGGAAGTGGTCGGGGAAGAGCACCCCCGCTTCGGCCGCCAGACGGCGGAAGGGGAACCCGATGGCCGCCTCGGTGGACGCACCGGACAGGCGCACCGGCAGCTCGAACTCGACGGCGAGGTCGAGGTAGATGTCGAAGAACTCGGGCCGCATCTGCAGCGTGCCCATGTGGGAGTCGAGGTGGCTGACGTCGAAGCCCCACAAGATGGCCCGCTCCACCTGGGCCCGGAGCTCGCGACGGACCTCGTCGAGGTCGGCGTGCTCCCAGATGTCCTGCACCGTGCGGGGGAAGCCGCCGTCGCCGCCGAGCAGGGAGGGCGCCGAGGTGATCGGTCCCCACCGGTAGAGCTCGAACTCGGCGTTGAGGGTGAGGTGCACGCCCACGTCCTCGCCGCGGTACCGGGCGGCCGCGTCGCGGGCCCACGGGCACGGCACCATCAGCGACGCGCTCGAGGCGACGCCGTCGCGGAGCGCCTCGTAGGCGCCGGCGGTCGTGGCGTGGCTGAGGCCGAGGTCGTCGCAGTTGACGATGAGGACCCGGGCATCGGGGCCGAAGCCGAGACGCTCGGTCAGCTCCGTCACGGGGCCGACGCTATCGCCGGACGTGGTTCCCGCCGCAGGCCCGCCACAGACCCAGCCCGGCGGCGCGGGCGCGGCTGCTCGCTCGCTCCAGCTCGGTGGCGTGGGCCACGTTGGGCGGGTAGGTGAGCAGTCCGGCGTAGCCCTGCTCGACCAGCCACCGGTTCAGGAAGGCGTGGTCGCGCGCCCGGTAGAGGTAGGCGAGCAGCCGGCCGTAGTCGTCGCGGGCCTCGACGTCGCGCACCAGGTCGACCTGGGTGCCGGGCGGCAGGAAGGCGGCGGTGGCCCGGCTGGCCTCGTGGCTGAAGCACTCCGGCGGGGTGCCGGGCTTCACCGACTCGGGGGTGTCGATGCCGAGCAGCCGGACCCGCTCGCTCCGGCCGGCCAGTCGGACCTCGACGGTGTCGCCGTCGACCACCCGGGTGACCGTCGCCCGCCCGGGTCGCTCGTCGGTCGATGGCGCGCTCGACGAGGCGGAGCACCCGACGAGGGCGGTGAGGGCGATCAGCGAGACGCTGCCGGCCGCCATCACGGACCGTCGACGGCGCGTGGAGCGGCGTCGACGGGACCCGAGCCGACGGGACCGGGGACGAGCAGCCACGAGGAGACCTCCGGGTGGGACGGTGTGCGGCGGAGGGGTCCGCGAGGTGGTGTCGGCGCCCGGAGGGCGCGATCGGCGCTAGATGCGCTCGATGATGGTGCCGGTGCCGAGGCCGCCGCCGCAGCACATCGACACCAGGCCGTAGCGGCCCTCGATGCGCTCGAGCTCGTGCAGGGCCTTGGTGAGCAGCACCGCACCGGTGCCGCCGAGGGGGTGGCCGAGGGCGATGGCGCCGCCGTTGGGGTTGACGGTGTCGAGGTCGGCGCCGACCTCCTCGGCCCAGGCGAGCACCACGGAGGCGAACGCCTCGTTGATCTCGCTGGTGTCCATGTCGGACATGGAGAGCCCGGTGCGCTCGAACAGCCGCTGGCTGGCGTCGATGGGGCCGGTCAGCATGAGCACGGGGTCGACGCCCACCAGGCAGGTGTCGACGACGCGGGCCCGAGGCGTGAGGCCCAGCTGCTCGGCCTTCTCGGCGGTCATGAGCAGGACAGCAGCGGCGCCGTCGGAGATCTGCGAGGAGCTGCCGGCGGTGTGCACGCCGTCCTGGCGCGCCACCGGCTTGAGCGACTGCAGCTTGTCGAGCGAGGTCTCGCGCAACCCCTCGTCGCGGGTGACGGTGTGGGTGGTGTCGCCCGGCTTGCCCTCGTCGGTGAGGTCCGGGGCCTCGATGGGGACGATCTCGCGCTCGAAGCGACCCTCGGCCCAGGCCTCGGCGGCCCGCTCCTGCGAGCGCAGCCCGAAGGCGTCGGTGTCGGCGCGGGTGATGCCCCACTTCTCGGCGATGCGCTCGGCACCCTCGAACTGGGACGTGAACTCGTACTGCCCGAAGTAGGACTTGGGGATGGGTCGGCCGAAGTCGCCCTTGGCGTTGGAGCCGATCGGCACCCGGCTCATGACCTCGACCCCGCAGGCCAGGGCCACGTCGACGACCCCGGCGCCGACCAGCCCGACCGCCAGGTTGGTGGCCTGCTGGGAGGACCCGCACTGGCTGTCGACCGTGGTGGCGGGCACCGACAGCGGCAGCCCGGCGGCGAGCCACGCCGTGCGACCGATGTTGAACGCCTGCTCGCCGATCTGGCTGACGCAGCCGGTGACGACCTGACCGACCTGGGCCGGGTCGATGCCGGACCGGTCGACCACCGCCCGCTGCACGGCCGCCAGCAGGTCGGCGGGGTGCATGGTGGACAGCCCGCCTCCGCGGCGGCCGATGGGGGAGCGGGCGGCTTCGACGATCACGACCTCGGTCATGCCGGGCACCTTACGCAGCGGGGCGCTGGCGGTCGCCGTGGACCTCGTCGTCGTCGGCGCGGTGGTGGGCGAGGAGCGCGGCGCGGGCCTCCGCGACCCCCCGCAGGCCGATGCGGCGGGTCCGCTCGTCGAGCTTCCAGCTGCTCGGCACCTCGATGAGGGGGAGCTGTTCGTCCATGTCCTGATCATCGTCAGGGGGGGTGACAATGTTCCGAGGCAGGGGTCACAGACCGGCGAATCCGCAGGTCACGCCGGTGCGGGTGGCGGGTGTCACGCGTTGCTGGGCGCCGCCTCGTGGGCGGCGCTGGCTTCGCCATGCGGGTCGGTCGCTCGTGCTGCTTCGGCTGCGCCTGCGCAGCGTTGCTGGGCGCTGCCTGGGGGCGGCGCTGGCTTCGCCATGACGGGTGTCATCGGTGGTGCTGCTCCGGCTCGCGCCTGCGCAGCGTTGCCCACAGTTCGGCGTGGGTCGCGCGGGAAGCGGGGTTCAGCGCCGGTTCGTGCCCGATCCGACCTTCCGCCGGAAGCGGCTCGGCAGGTCAGCGGGGGGCGTCGGGGGTGACGAGCGGCCACGGGCGCTCGCGCTCGACCACGGCGGCGAGGTCGAGCAGCAGGGCGTCGGTGTGGTGGCGGCCGATCACCTGCATGCCGACCGGCAGCCCGTCGACGTGCTCCACGGGGATGGAGATGGCCGGGTTGCCGGTGATGTTGGCCGGGATGGTGAGGGCGCCGTTGTTGCCGGGCTCGACCCGCTGGTCGCCGACCCGGTTGTTGCTGGCGATCTCGGCGGGGAACGGGGTGTCCGGGTTGCTGGCGGCGATCACGAAGTCGACCCGGTCGAAGACCTCGGCCAGCGCCTCGTTCGACTCGATGCGGGCCGCCTCGCCCCGAGCGGCCATGTCGAGGTCGTAGAGCTCCTCGGCCATCGACACCCCGAAGGCGATCTCCCTGGTCATGTCGTCCTTGCACCCGGGCCAGCGGTCGCCCAGCTCCATCTTCAGGCCGACCAGGTTGCCCATGGCCCAGGCCAGGTCGAGCGTCGGCAGCTCCACCGGCACGTCGACCACCTCGAGACCGGCGTCGGCGGCCAGCTGCCGTCCCGCCTCGACGACGCGCTCCTGGACCTCGTCGCGCACCACCGCCGCTCCCAGGGTGGGGGCGATGGCGACCCGCTTGCCCTGCAGGTCGTGGGTGCCGAGGTCCCGCTCCCAGCCCTCGATCTTCGGCAGCGAGTAGGGGTCGCGGGAGTCGAAGCCGGCGGCGACGTCGTACCAGCGGGCGACGTCGCGGACCGACCGGGCCATGCACCCGAGGACGACGGTGAGCGGGGCGATCAGCGTGCGGGGCCCGCGGGGGATGCGGCCGGCGGTGCCCTTCATGCCGACCAGGCCGTTGAACCCGGCGGGGATGCGGATGGAGCCCCCGCCGTCGCCGCCGCTGGCGATGGTGAGCAGGCCGCCGGCCACCGCCGCCGAGCTGCCCGCCGACGAGCCACCGGTGGTGCGGTCGACGCGCCACGGGTTGCGGGTGATCCCGTTCTCCTTGGTGATCCCGACGTTGAGGCCGCCGAACTCGCTGGCGGTGGTGGCGCCGACCAGCACCGCCCCGGCCTGCCGCAGCCGGGCGACCTGGGTGCTGTCGTGGTCGTAGGTGCGTCCGGCGAACACGAGCGACGCCTCGGTGTTGGGCCACCCCGCCACCGGTTCGAGCTGCTTGATGGCGATGGGCACCCCGCCGAGCGGCAGCGAGGGATCGGCGTCGGCCGCCGCGCGACGGGCGGCGTCGAGGTCGAGGTGCGAGAAGGCGTTCAGCTCGCTGGCCTCGACGGCGGCGACGGTGGCCTCCAGCTCCTCGACCGGCGACCGCTCGCCGGAGCGGAAGGTCTCGACCAGCGAGCAGGCGTCCCCGGACCACGGTGCATCAGGCATGGGCCCGACCCTAGGAGAGCCGGCCGACCCCGACTCGGGAGAGCCGGTCGACGCCGGTGTCGGCCCGCCGGGGACCCCACTAGGTTCCGAGGTCTTGGACGCACGTCAGTTCCTCGGTCTCGAGGCCACCCACAACCCGAACCGGTGGTGCCTGCCGGTCACGCCCGGGCTGTCGACCGGGCACGGCTTCCTGTTCGGTGGCTGCGGGCTCGGCGCCGCCATCGAGGCGCTGGAGGGCACCACCGGCAGGCCCCTGGTGTGGGCCACCGCCCAGTACCTGTCCTATGCCAACCCACCCTCGATCATGGACATCGACGTGCTCGTCCCGGTGGCCGGCAGGTCGATCACCCAGGCCCGGGCGGTCGCCCACGTCGCCGACCGCGAGATCCTCACCGTCAACGCCGCCCTCGGCGAGCGACCGATGGAGGCCTCCGGGTCCTGGGCCCGCCGTCCCGACGTGGAGCCGCCGGAGCGGTGCCCCGAGCGGATGTTCCGCCAGTTCGTCGAGGACTCGATCTCGGGCCGCATGGAGCTGCGCCTCGCCAAGGGCCGCAACCTGCTCGACGTCGACCCGGCCGACCCGCCCTCGCCCAGCCCCGACGGTGAGTCGGCCCTGTGGGCGCGGATCCCCGACCTCATGGAGCCGTCGGCGGCGACCCTCGCCATCCTCGGCGACTACGTGCCCTTCGGGATCGGCCAGGCCCTCGGCGCCCAGGCCGGCGGCAACAGCCTCGACAACACCCTGCGCATCGGGCGGCTGGTGCCAACCGAGTGGGTGCTGATCGACATCCACATCGAGACGGTGGCCAACGGGTTCGGCCACGGGACCGTCCACCTGTGGTCCGAGGACGGCACCCTCATGGGCACCGCCAGCCAGTCGACCATCGTGCGCTTCTGGCGCGACCCGGGTCGGCCGGAGAACCGGGCGGCGGCCCGTGCGGCCGAGGCCGGCACGACGTGACCAGCACCTGACGAGGAGCAGCCATGGACCGCTACGGCATGACCATCCCCTTCGACGGGGTCCCGCTCCACGACCAGCGGGACTGGATCGTCGAGCTGGAGGACCTCGGCTACACCGACGTGTGGTCGAGCGAGGCCAACGGCCACGACGGCTTCACGCCGCTCGCGCTGTCGTCGGTGTGGGCGCCGTCGCTGCGCCTCGGCAGCGCCATCGTCCCCGCCTTCACCCGGGGCCCGGCGACCATGGCCCAGTGCGTCGGGGCCCTGGCCGACGCCGCCCCCGGCCGGGTGGCCTTCGGCATCGGCACCTCCTCGAACGTCATCGTCGAGCGCTGGAACGACATCGACTTCGACGAGCCGTACCGGCGCACACGCGACATGGTGCGGTTCCTCCGCAAGGCGCTGACCGGCGAGAAGGTCAGCGAGCAGTTCGACACCTTCGAGGTCAAGGGGTTCAAGCTCGGGTTCCGCCCGGAGGAGCCGCCCCGCATCCTGGTGGCGGCGCTCCGGGAGGGCATGCTGCGCATGGCCGGCCGCGAAGGCGACGGCGCCATCATCAACTGGCTCTCGGCCGACGACGTGCGCCAGGTCGTCCCCCACGTGCACGCCGGGGGCGAGGGCAAGGAGGTCGTGGCCCGCATCTTCGTGGCGCCCACCGACGACGCCGAGACCGTGCGGAACATGGGCCGCTACGCCATCGCCGCCTACCTGAACGTGCCGGTCTACGCCGCCTTCCACGAGTGGGTGGGGCGGGGCGAGGTGCTGCAGCCGATGTGGGACGCCTGGGCGGCCGGCGACCGGGCCGAGGCGCTCGCCGCCATCCCCGACTCGGTGGTCGACGAGCTGATCGTGCACGGTCCGCCCGAGCGGTGCCGCGAGCACATCGACCGCTACCGGGCCAACGGCGTCACCTGCCCGGCGCTCGCCCTGCTGCCGTTCGGCTACGACCAGCGCCAGGCCATCCGCGACCTCGCCCCCCGCTAGCGCGTCGTGCGGTCCGCTCGCTGGGAGGTCGTGCTGTTCGACCTCGACGGCACCCTGACCGATCCGGCCGAAGGCATCACCGCCTCCCTGGCCCACGCCCTGACCGCCATGGGTCGCCCGGTCCCGAGCCGGGAGGTGCTGGCCGGCTACATCGGACCGCCGCTGCTCGGGATCTTCGAGGCCGAGGGGGTGCCCGTGGCGGACCGGCCGGCGGCCATCGACGCGTACCGCGAGCGCTTCGGCAACGTGGGCCTGTTCGAGAACGAGGTGTACGACGGCATCCCCGAGCTGCTCGCGGCCGTTCGGGCGTCGGGCTCGCGGATCGGGCTGGCGACGGCCAAGCCGGACGTCTTCGCCGAGCGGATCCTGGACCACTTCGGGCTGCGCCCCTGGTTCGACGTGGTCGGCGGCTCCGAGCTCGACCTGCGCCGCACCGACAAGCACGAGGTCATCGCCTGGGCGCTCGACCGCCTGGACCACCGCGACCGGTCGACGGTGGTGATGGTCGGTGACCGCCGCCACGACGTCGACGGGGCCCGGAGGTGCGGGGTGACGTCCGTCGGCGTCACCTGGGGCTACGGCTCGGAGGACGAGCTGCGATCGGCCGGCGTCGACCACCTGGTCGGTTCGGTCGCCGAGCTCGAACGTCTGCTGGCCGGGGGCTGACGGCCGGGACCGTCAGCCCGTTCGCTCGTAGACCGCGACCTGGTCGTCGCTGTCGGCCGTGAAGGGGGAGCGGTCCCAGCCCGCCCACCGGTGGCGCAGCCGCAGCCCGGCCAGTCGGGCCATGAGGTCGAGCTCCGACGGCCACACCCAGCGGTAGGGCGCGGCGTGGTGCACCAGGCGGCCGCCGACGGTGAACCAGTGGTGCGAGCTCAGCACCTGGCCGACGGGGTCGTCGTAGGTGTCGATGCCGATGTGATCCGGCTCGACGCTGAACGCCCGGGCGCGCTCACCGGGCGGCACCCCGCGGATCGAGGGGACCCCGACCTCGACGACGAGGTGGCCGCCGGGCCGGAGGTGCCGGGCGGCGTTGGTGACGACCGCGACCTGCTCGTCCTGGGTGGTGACGTTCTCGATGCTGTTGAACACCAGGTAGACGAGCGAGAACTCGCCCGGCACCCGGGTCGAGGCCATGTCGCCGATGGTCACCGGGATCCGGGCGACGCCGGGCTTGTGGCGCAGTCGACCGGCCATGGCGGGCGACAGCTCGATGCCGTGGACCTCGACGCCCCGCTCGCGCAGCGGGAGCGCCACCCGGCCGGTGCCGATGGCCAGCTCGAGGGCCGGGCCGTCGCCCGCCAGCTCGGCCAGCACGTCGACGGTCGGGCCGAGCACCGCCGGATCGAACCTGGTCGCCACGGTCTCGTCGTAGACCTCGGCGATGTCCTCGCCCCAGACCACCGTTCCCATCCGGCCAGTGTGTCGCCGGCGACGGCGGAGCCTCCAGCGACATTCATGCACGTCGGCAATGTCCGGTTGCAAACGAACTGGTGTTCGTGTATGGTGACCGAACCAGCTTCCACCGGTGTCGACGGTCTGGTCGGCGGGACGGCGGTGGGGGAGTGGCTCGGTCCGTCGGGACCCGTTCATCCAGTGTGCTCGTGACCGGTGACAGGTTTTCGTGCCGGGTCGGCGGGCGGTGTCGTGTGACGGGAGGTGACCAGCCGTGGGGGTGTCGGAGCTGTCGGGTTCGGGAGGTGCGTCGGGTGCCTTCGGGTGGGTGCGCGATGAGCTGTCGGTGCTGGTCGGCTCGCTGCAGCCCGAACGGTTGGCGGGCTCGGATGCCCGGGTGGCGCTCGATGCGGTGCTGGAGGCCGAGAAGCTGCTGGGTGGGGCGCGCCTGTTGCTGTCGGCTCGGGTGTCCGAGACCGGGGCGTGGGGTGGGGACGGGGCCCGGTCGTTCGAGGACTGGTTGACGTCGCGGACCGGCCGGTCGTTCGGGGCGGCCCGTCGTGACGCGGAGACGGCCGAGCACCTCGGGCAGCGGAGGGGGTTGGCCGAGGCGTTGCGCCAGGGGGCGCTGTCGAGCGAGCAGGCGGCCGAGGTGGCGTCGGCGACCACCGCGGATCCGGCGAGTGAGGACGAGCTGGTCGAGCGGGCCAGCACCGAGACGTTGCGCCAGACCCGGCAGCGGGCCGAGCGGGTCAGGGCCGCTGCCCGGTCGGCGGAGCAGGACGCGGCGCGGGCCAAGCGTCAGCAGGCGGCGCGGCAGGTGCGCTTCGGCACCGACGCCGACGGGTGCGCCACGTTGCTGGCGTCGGGGCCGCCGGGGGCGGTGGCCGAGGTGCGCGCCGAGCTCGAACGTCAGGCCCAGGGCATCTTCAGGACCGCCTACGCCGAGGGGCGACGCGAGCCGGCCGCCGCCTACGCCTTCGACGCGCTGGCCGAGCTGGCGCGACGGTCCCGCAGCGGTCGAGCTGTCGGGGACGGCGACCAGGCGCCGGCGCCGAGGCCGAAGACGGCGGTGTCGGTGATCGTCGACCTCGGCGCCCTACGGCGAGGTTCGCTGGAGCCGGGGGAGCGGTGCGAGATCCCCGGCGTCGGCCCGGTCCCGGTCACCTGGGCGATCGACCAGCTGGGCGAGGCCACCTTGCGGTTGTTCCTGCGTCACGGCGGCGAGCTGCGCTCGATGGCGACCACCTCTCGCGCGCCGACCGAGCACATGAAGATCTGCCTCGAGGTCCTCCACGACGGCTGCGTCGTCTGCGGCAGCCGCCGCCACCTCGAGATCCACCACACCACCTCCGCCACCGGCTGGGCCGACACCGGCCGCACCCGCCTCACCGAGCTCGCCCCCCTCTGCGGCCACCCCACCACCACGACCTCATCACCACCGCCGGCTGGACCCCCCGACCCGGCCACCGCCCCTTCACCTGGACCACCCACCCGCCCGGACCGCCGGGCTCGGGACGAGCGCATCCGACGGTCCCGATCCACCCGCCGAGGGCGAGCGACCGGAAGCGGGACGGCCGGGGTGAGCGACCGTGAGAGGGACGCGTGTCAGATGCGGACGAGCTTGAGGCTGTCGGTGGCCCGGCCGGGGTACTCGGGCGAGCCGCTCAGCACCAGGACCAGGTCGCCGGTGCGCAGGCCGCCCTGGTGGCGGGCGACCTCGACGGCGTGGGCGACCGCTTCGGCCTGGCTGAGGCCCGATTCGAGCAGCACCGGGGTGGCACCCCAGCTGAGGGTGAGCTGGTGGACGGTGCGGGGATCGGCGCTGAGCCCGAAGATCCGGGCCTGGGGGCGGAAGCGGGCGATCGACCGGACGGTGAAGCCGGTGAGGGTGACGCAGACGATGGCGGCGGCGCCGGTCTCGAGGGCGGCGCGCCAGGCCGCGTTGGTCATGCCGTTGGTGACCACGCCGTCGACGTCGAGGGTCGGGCTCTCGTAGAGGTTGGCCAGCTGCTCGGGCCAGCCGTCGTAGTCGAACTCGAAGTCGGCCCGCTCGGCGATGCGAGCCATGGTGGCCACCGCGTTGGCGGGGTCGTCGCCGATCGCCGTCTCGGCCGAGAGCATGACGGCGCTCGACCCGTCGAACACCGCGTTGGCGATGTCGGACGCCTCGGCTCGGGTCGGGGTCGGGGCGTGGACCATCGACTCGAGCATCTGGGTGGCCGTGATGGCGGGCCGTCCGAGGGCGATGCAGCGACGCAGGATGCGCTTCTGCAGGTGGGGCAGCTCCTCGATCGGCATCTCGGCGCCGAGGTCGCCGCGGGCGACCATGACCGCCCCGGCGGCCTCGATGATGCCCTCGAGGTTCTCGACCGCCGCCCGGGTCTCGACCTTGGCGATGATGAGCGGCCCGCGCGGGTTGGGTTCGGTGCCGACCCGGCGGATGTCGTGGGCGGAGCGGACGAAGGAGAGGGCCACCATGTCGACGCCGGCATCGACGAAGGCGTCGAGCGCGATCAGGTCCTCGCGGGTCGGGGTGGTGAGCCGGAGCCGTTCGGAGGGGATGTGCACCCCGGGTCGACCGAGCAGCACGCCGCCGTGGGTGACCCGCACGATGACGTGGTCGCGGGATCGGTCGACGGCCTCGGCGCTGACCGCGCCGTCGCCGAAGGAGACCCGGTCGCCGAGGTGGACGTCGCTGAGCAGCGACTCGTAGTCGACGTGGATGACCTCGTCGGTGCTGGACTCGGTCGAGCTGGGCACCATGCGCAGCTCCTGGCCCGGTTCGAGGGTCAGGCCCTCCTCGGGCATGGACCCGGCTCGCACCTTGGGCCCGGGCAGGTCGGCCAGGATGCCGATCGGCCGCCCCGCCTCGGCCGCCATCTGGCGGATCCGGTGGTACCGCTCGAGCTGGAGGTCGATCGAGCCGTGCGCCAGCCCCAGCCGAGCGACGTCCATGCCGGCCTCGATCAGGTCCTTGATCGCCGCCTCGGACTCGGAGGCCGGCCCGATGGTGGCGATGATCTTGGTGCGGCGGGCCATGGGTCCAGTATGTCGGGCGGCGTCGCCGGCGCCGCGGTCCCTTCCCGGTCGGCGTCGACGCCGGGGTCAGCGGTTCGTCGCGGGGCCCGGCGCGGCAGAAGGCGGCCCGTCGGCGGCCCGCCGCAGGTGCCCGGCCAGCGAGGCGACGGTGTCGTGGGCGTTCAGGCCGCTGGTGCTCGGCATCAGGTAGACGGGCGTCCCAGCCAGGTCGGCGCCCTGCCACCCGGCCCCGGCGCGCCGATCGACCGCCGCCCGCCACCCGGCCAGGCCGACCACGCACACCGCCGCCGGGCGCCATCGCCGGCAGAGGCGGGTCAGCCGCTCGACGCCGTGGCGGTACTCGTCGACGGTCAGCTCGTCGGCACGGGTCGTGGCCCGCTTGACCAGGTCGGTGAGCCCGATGCCGTCCTGGTCGAGCGCGCCTGCGGGGTCGCGGTCGAGGGTGGTGAGGCCGGCGGCCTGCAGCGCCGGCCAGAAGCGGTTGCCGGGGCGGGCGAAGGCCACCCCGGCGTCGGCGGCGTACAGGCTCGGGTTCAACCCGCAGACGACGAGCCGGACCCCGGGGCCGACGGTGTCGGCGAGCGTCCGGGCCCGCACCGCCGAGGCGTACAGGGACACCCAGGGGCGGGGGCCGGTGCTCGGCGGGCTCGTCGTGATCGTCACCTCGGTGAAGCCGGCCCCTTCGAGCAGGTCGGCGAGCTGCTCCTCGTCGAGCAGGCTGAACAGCCGGTCGGGCAGGTCGGAGTCGACGTCGCTGCGGCGCGACCCCTCGCCGCGGAACACCTGCAGCTCGAGGGCGCCGCCGACCCGGAGGGCGCGGTGCAGCTCGCCCAGCGCGCCGGGCAGCTCGCCGGCGGGAAGGTGCTGCAGCGACTTGTTGGCCCACGCGCCGACCAGCGCGCCGTGCCGCAGCGGGAGGCGGACCAGGTCGCCGGCGACGAGGGGCGCGCCAGGGTGGGTCGCACGAGCGTGGTCGAGCATGGACGGCGAGGCGTCGAGGCCGACGACGGCGTCTCCCAGCCCGCCCAGGTACCGGCCGGAGCCGCAGCCGGCGTCGAGGCGCGGACCGGCCGGCGCCGATCGCCGGAAGGCGGCGAGACGGCGGTCCTCGTCGATCGGGGTGCGGTCGGCGTAGACGTGGGCGTCGCGCTGGTAGCGCTCGACGGTGCGGCGATCCATCAGCGGCGGGGCGTGGCCTCGTCCAGTCCGAGCCGGAGCTGCTGGTCGCGTCCCAGGCGGAGGGCGAGCGGCTCCCATCCGGCGCCGCCGCGCCGGCCCGTGACCGGCACCTCGATGCACCCGACCGGGATGGCCCGGGCCCGGCCGTCCGCGTCGCGCAGGCCGACCGATCCGTCCCGCTCCCGGCGGGTGACCACCGCGGGCTTCCACCGTCGGTCCTCACGTCGGCGGAAGCGCACGGGCTGGCCGACGTCGAGCCCCAGCTCGTCCAGACCGGCGGTCATGCGGGCCCCGTGGGCCTCACGTCGATCCGAAGAACCGGGCCTGCAGCCGCCGCATGCCGGCCTGCCAACGGTCCGGGTCGCCGGCTCGGCGCTGGTAGTAGTCGGCGACCTCGGGGTGGGGGAGGATCAGGAACCGCTCGTCGGCCAGGCCCTCGACCACCGCATCGGCGACCTGGTCGGGCTCGATGGCGCCCTGGGCGGCGACCACGTCGGCCGCGGCCTGGCCCAACCCGCCGAGGAGCATGTCGGTGCGCACGCCCTGCGGGCAGAGGCAGCTCACGGTGACGCCGCGGTCGCCGTAGGTGATGGCCAGCCACTCGGCCAGTGCCACGGCGGCGTGCTTGGTGACCGAGTAGGGGGCGTCGCCCAGGTTGGTGAGCAGCCCGGCCGCCGACGCGGTGGTGAGCAGGTAGCCGCGGCCCCGTTCGAGGTAGCCCGGGAGGACGGCCCGGGCGGCGTGCACGTGGCCCATGAGGTTGACCTCCCACGTGCGCTGCCAGACGTCGTCCGGGGCGTCGACGCCCTGCCCGGTGGCGATGCCGGCGTTGGCGCAGAACAGGTCGACCGGCCCGAAGCGCTCCTCGGTGCGGGCCACCAGCGCGGCGACCTCGCGCTCCACCCGCACGTCGGTGGCGACGTCGAGGCCGACGTCGCCGAGCTGCTCGGCCGCCGCCCGGCAGTCGGCGGGATCGAGGTCGGCCACGGCGACCCCCGCGGCGCCCTCGGCGGCGAAGCGCTTCGCGAGGGCCAGGCCGATGCCCCGAGCCGCTCCGGTGACCACCACGACCTTGCCCTCGACGTCCATGGTCCGACTGTACGCACCGCTGCGGACAGGATCGGCCGGCGCTCGCGAAGCCCGGTCCCCGTCGCCGAGGCCCCGCCGCGGCATGGGCAGGGGGCGCCGTCGGGGGGCGGACGGCTGGTGCGGCGCCTCAGGCGATGGCGGCGACCATGGTGTCCTCGACGACCTGGCGGCGGTCGGGACCCCACGGCAGCGGCATGAGCACCGGGACGTCGAGACCGCCCTCGACGTAGGTGTCGACGGTCGCCCGCACGCGGTCGGCGTCGCCCATCACGTCGATGGCGTCGACGAAGCGGTCGGACACCGCTTCGAGGGCACCGGCCCGGTCGCCGGCGGCGTGGCGCTCGCGGATCGCATCGACCTCGTCGCCGAAGCCGGCCCGCCGGAAGTTGGCGGCGTAGGCGTCGACCACCGCGTAGGAGAAGAGGTCGCGGCGGGCGGCCTCGAGGCCGTCCTCGCGCCGGCAGACCCCGGCGTGGACGTAGCCGTAGACCGTGCACGAGCCCGCCTCACGACCGGCGGCCCGCTCGCCGCTGCGCACCTGGTCGACCGACCAGGGCACGTGCGACGCCGGCAGGTAGTTGAGCAGCACGCCGTCGGCGCGCTCGCCGGCGAGGGCGAGCATCTTCGGGTTGAGGGCGCCGACCACCACCTTCGGGCGCCGGTCGACCAACCGCACGCCGAGCCGGAACCCCTTCACATCGTAGAAGTCGCCCTGGAAGGTCACCTTCTCGCCGGTCAGGCACTGCTGCACGAGCTCGACGTACTCCCGCACCCGGGCGAGGGGGCGTTCGCCGTACTCGACGCTGTGCCAGCGGCGGGTGACGACCGGCGACGAGATGCCGATGCCGAGCACCACGTCGCGGTCGGGGGCGAGCGACTGCAGGGTGGCGCCGGCCATGGCCACGATCATCGGCGTGCGCAGCTGCAGGGCCAGCACGCCTGTGCCGAGGCCCAGCGACGGCGCGGCGGCCCCGGCGGCGGCCAGCAGCGAGAACGCCTCGGGGCCGTTCACCTCGGCCGTCCAGAACGACCGGTAGCCGAGCTGCTCGGCGCGCCGGGCGGTGTCGACCGCCAGCGGCGGCCCGAGGGGCATGAGCGAGGCGAAGGTGAAGCCGAGCGGTGGGGAGGCGGCCATGGCCGGACCCTAGAAGGCCGATCGAGCGCGGGCCGAGGTCCGGTGCCAGCACCGCGACGTGGCCGGATGTCCGGATGCGGTTCCGGCGCGCCCTTCGTCCGCTTTGGTGGACGACGGCCGGGAGCGCCCCGAACGGGCGATCACAACGGTCGCTCAACCTTGCCCCCGCCATCTGTAGAAGGGTCCTCCCTCCTCCGACGGGGGCACGGTCCGGTCCGTCGTCCTCCAGGTCCTTTCGTGCAGGTCAACCTCGGCGTCGCCAGCACGCTCGTCGGCACCCGCCGGTGGCGCGCGCCGCAGGTGCTGGTGGCTGCGTCCCTGCTCGCCGTCGCCGTGGCCGTGGCCGCCGACGGTCGGGCCGGTGGGTGGCGCGTGGCCTCGGTGGCGGTCCTGGTCGTGGCGTCGGGGGTGGCGACGATCGCCGGGGGCTTCGCCGCCGCGGAGCACCTGGGGCGCGAGCGGCTCGGGTGGGGGCTGCTGACCTTCGGCGCGCTGCTCCGCTGCACCGGGGCGATCGCCGGGCGGACCTGGGAGGTCGCCCCCTCCACGGTGGTGTCGCTCCGGGATCTGTGCGTGCTCACCTCGGCCATCTGCCTGGCCGCCGGGCTGGTGCTGCTCATCGATCCGATGTCCGCCCGGCTGAGCCGCCCCCAGAACGTCACCGAGGCGGTGATGGTCGGCGGGAGCATGCTCTTCCTGGTCTGGGTGCTCGTCCTGCCGCGGATCTTCGCGGCGTCCGCGACCTGGTCGGTCACCGACCACCTGATCCTCTTCGCCTACCCGGCCTGCTCGGTCCTGCTGCTCTCGGTCGACGTGTTCGCCATCCAGCGCCTGCCCGAGGGCAACCGGGGCTGGGTCGTCCCCCTCACCCTCGGTCTGGCCCTGGTCGCCTGCGCCGACGTCTGCTTCACCTTCCTCAACGCCGGCGCCACCTCCCACGGCGTGCGGTGGGAGGAGGCGGGGTGGACCGCCGGCCTGCTCTGCCTGGCGCTGGCGGCGGCCCGCTCCAACCCCCGCCTGCTCGGCCGCGACCGGGTGTCGAGCCCGGAGCTGGCCCAGCGCCTGTCGCTGGCCGCCCCGCTGATCTCGGTGCTGGCGGTGATCGTGGGCACGGCGGTGCACCAGCTCACCGGCCAGCGGCTCGACGCCCTGTTCGTCTGGACCGCGCTGGCGGTGCTCGGGCTCAGCGTGATCCACCACCTCGCCGTCGTGCTCGAGAACTACCGACTGGTGGACGAGGCGGTGCACAACACCGAGATGAAGTCCCGCTTCCTCGCCAACATGAGCCACGAGATCCGGACCCCGATGAACGCGGTCATCGGCCTGACCGGCCTGCTGCTCGACACCGACCTCGACGCCGAGCAGCACGAGCTGGCGGTGGGCGTGGCCACGTCGTCGGAGGGGCTGCTCAGCCTGGTGAACGACATCCTCGACTTCTCCAAGATCGAGGCCGACAAGCTCGTGCTGGAGGAGGTCGAGCTGAACCTCGAGGACCTGATCGACGAGGTGGCCATGATCGTCGCCGACCAGGCCCACCGGCAGGGGATCGAGCTGATCGGCTTCTGCGAGCCCGGGCTGGCCACGGTCCGTCGGGGCGATCCCCTCCGGCTGCGCCAGGTGCTGCTCAACCTGGCGGCCAACGCGGTGAAGTTCACGACCGAGGGCACGGTGGTGATCAGCGCCACCTCGGTGCCCGGCGACCCCAACCAGGTGGCCTTCGAGGTGTCCGACACCGGCGTCGGCATCGCCCCCGTCGACCTCGACCGGCTCTTCGAGCCGTTCTCCCAGCTCGACGACTCGACCACCCGCACCTTCGGCGGCACCGGCCTCGGACTGGCCATCGTCACCCGGCTCACCGAGCTGCAGGGCGGCACCGTCACCGTCGACAGCGAGCTCGGCGTCGGCAGCACCTTCCGCGTCACCGTGCCGCTCCCGGCGGGCGTGCAGGCCGTCGTCGAGCGGCGGCTCACCGGCCTGAACGGCCTCCGGGCCCTCGTGGTCGATCGCAACGCCGTCAGCCGCACCCTGCTCGCCTACACGCTGCACCAGTGGGGGTTCGTGGTCGACCAGGCCGAGACCGCCCAAGAGGCCCTCTCGCTCGGGGTCGAGTCGCTCACCCAGCCCGAGGGCTATGCCGTCGCCCTGCTCGACTACCAGCTCGACGACATGGACGGCGTGCGGCTCGCCGGCCTGCTCCACGCCACCGAGGGGCTCGGCGAGACCGCCGTGTTCCTGCTCACCTCGGACCCGACCATCACCCGCCAGTCGGCGCGCGATGCCGGGATCGATTCAGTTCTGATCCGACCCGTCCGAAACAGCTACCTGCTCCGCCGGATCATGGACGCTCTGCTCACCAACCCGCCGGCACCCGCCGGTGACCCACCGAAAGGACCCACCCGATGCGTCACATCCTTCTCGCCGACGACAACCGGCTCAACCAGCTCGTCGCCGTCGGCACCCTCAAGCGCCTCGGCTGCCAGGTCGAGACCGTCGACTGCGGCGCCCGAGCCGTTGAGGCCTGTCTTGGCGGCTCGTTCGACGCCGTCCTGATGGACATCATGATGCCGGACATGGACGGCTACCAGGCGACTGCGCTCATCCGGCGGGCCGAGGCTCGTTCGGGGCTGCGCACGCCGATCATCGGCCTGAGCGCCCGGGCCATGGACGACGACCGCCAGCGCGCCCTCGACGCCGGCCTCGACGACTACCTCACCAAGCCGTTGCGGGAGGACCTGCTGCGCATCGCCCTCGACCGATGGGTGCAGGACCGCGAGGTGGTCGCCGAGGTGAGCCCCTTGCACCCGCACCGGCGCCGGGCCCTGCACACCTGATCGCCGACCGGCGCGCGGAGGCGCCGGTCGGAGCCGGCGACGGCTACCGCGAGGGCTCAGGTGGGTCGAAGCGGTAGCCGTCGCCGCGCACGGTCGCGATGACCGGCGCGACGGCCGGCGGACGGTGGAGCTTGGGGCGGAGGCGGCGGATGTGCTCGGTCACGGTGGCCACGCCCTGCCAGTCCGACGAGGACCGCCAGGCGTGCTCCAGCAGCTCCTCCCGGCTGATCACCCGGCGAGGGTTGCGGGCCAGGTGGAGCAGCAGGTCGAGCTCGCGCCGGGTGAGCGCCAGCGGCAGCCCGGCGAGGGTGGCCCGACGGGCGACCGGCTCGACGACGAGGTCGCCGTAGCGCAGCGCGGTGGCGGATGGCCGGCCGCCGGACAACGGTCGTCGGCGGGCGACGACCCGGAGGCGGGCGGCCAGCAGGCGCGGAGCGAACGGCCACGGGAGGTGGTCGTCGGCACCGGCGTCGAGCGCGCAGGCGGCATCGACGGCCTGGTCCGGACCTTCGACGGTGAGCAGGTGCAGGTCCGGCCGCAGGGCCCGCAGGCGGCCGACGAGGTCGAGGTCGCCGCCGGCGTCCAGGTCGACGAGCACGACGTCGGTGGTGGCGGCGGCGCAGCCGTCGAGCACCTCGGGATCGACGAGCCCGGCGACGAGACGGGGTTCGAGGACCCGGAGCACATGTCCACCCGCGCGCGCCACCCGTGCGACCACCTCGGCGGTGCCGACGTTCGGCTCGCCCCCGATCAGCACGACGGCGAGCCCACCGAGCCCGGCCGGACCGCTGCGCGCGCGGTGCCCGTCGGGGGGCATCTCGCCCGGGTCGACCACCGGGACCGCGTCGGTCACCGGACCGCGCCCGGCAGTCCGGTCCCGGGGGTGCCGGCCCCGGGGCCGCTGGTCCCTCCGGTGGTGGGCAGCACCAGGTCGAACACCGCGCCGGTCCCATCGGGGCGGGGCCGGTACGAGATGTCCCCCCCGTGGGCCAGCGCGATCCCTCGCGACAGGTACAGGCCGAGGCCGCTGCCCTTGGTGGAGCGGTCGATCCGCGCGAACTTGCGGAAGGCGGTGTGCACCGACGCGAGGGGGATCCCCGGCCCGTGATCGGCGACGGTGATCGTGCAGGTGCCGTCCGACGCCCGCACGCCGACCTCGACGGCCGGACCCGGCGGCGAGTACTTGTCCGCGTTGCCGAGCAGGTTGGTGATCGCCTGGGCGAGCTGGGCCTCGTCCGCCTCGGCGGTGGTCTCCTCGACCGGTGAGGTCCGCTCCAGCACGACCGGGCGGTCGGGGTGGGTGGCGCGGAACTCCTGGACCACCTCGGTCACCAGGTCGGCCAGGGGGACGCGGTTGGTCGACAGGTGGACCTGGGCCCCGTCCACGGTGGCGACGTCGTCGAGGTAGCGGAGGATGTTCTCGATCCGCTGGACGCCCCGCCGGATCGACCGGGCCTGGTCGGTGAGCTCCTGCGGCGTGCAGCCGTCGAGCAGCTCGGCGTTGCCCGCCACCACGGTGAGCGGGTTGCGGATCTCGTGGGTGATGGCCCGTAGGGCGTCGCCGGCCTCGAACGGCAGCGGACCGGCCCGATCCGGCTCCGACGTCGCCGACCCCCGCGCCCCCCAGCCCCGGTCGTCGCGATCGGTGAGCAGGTCGGCGAAGGCGGCGCCGTCGAGGGGGCGGCTGAAGTGGTAGCCCTGGGCCAGCCGGCACCCCAGCCGCCGGGCCTCCTGCACCTGCTCGGGCCGCTCCAGCCCCTCGGCCACCACGTCGAGACCGAGGGAGTCGCCGAGCCGCAGCACCGCACCGAGGATCGAGTTGTCGTCGGGGTCGTGGTCGATGCCCGAGACGTAGGAGCGGTCGGCCTTCAGGAGGTCGAGCGGCAGCCGCTTCAGGTGGGTGAGGTTCGACCAGCCGGTGCCGAAGTCGTCGGCGGCCAGCACGATGCCGAGGTGGCGGAGGGCATCGAGGCGTGCCGACGCCAGCTGGAGGTCGCCCATCAGGGCCGGTTCGCTGATCTCGAGGCACAGCCGGTCGGGGTCGAGGCCGGTGTCCTCGAGCACGTCGACCACCTGGCCGAGCAGCCGGACGTCGAGCAGCTGGGCGGTCGAGATGTTGACCGACACCACCGTGCGCCGCTCGGGTCGCAGGCTGCGCCACCGGGCCGCCGTCCGGCACGCCGAGCGGAGGGCGGCGGCGCCGAGCTGGGGCATCAGGCCCGCCTGCTCGGCGGCGGCCACCGCCTCGTCGGTGCGGACCCACCCCTCGCCGTCGGGGTCGGCCAGCCGGATGAGCGCCTCGGCACCCCACACCTCACCGTGGACCAGGTCGACGATGGGTTGGAAGTGGACCTCGACGGTCCCCGCGTCGAGGGCGTGCCGGACCACCGACTCGAGCCGGGTCCGTTCCTCGTCGGCCTGCTGCAGGTTGGCGTCGAACAGCACCGCTCGGCCCTTGCCCGTCCGCTTGGCCACCCCCATGGCCAGGTCGGCCTGGCGGATGAGGTCGCTCCGCGAGCGCGGGGCCCGGCCGTGGGTCGTGGCCACCCCGAGGCTGAGCTGCAGGTCCAGCTCCGCGCCGAACAGCTCGGTCGGCCCCTCGGTCGAGCGCAGCAGGCGCCGCGCCAGCTCCATCGACGCCTGGGGGTCGACGCAGTGCGGGCACAGCACGGCGAACTGGTTCCCGGCGAACTGGCTGACGGTGTCGCTCGGGTGGGCCGCCTGCTCGAGGCGGGCCGCCACCCACGTGATGGCGCCGTCGCCGACGGCATGGCCGAGCGAGCGGTTGACGACGGAGACGGCGTCGATGTCGGCCAGCACCACGGTGACCCGGTCCGGTCGCTCGGCCAGCGCCCGGTCGCAGCGCTCGTGGAGCACCTCCCGGTTCGGCAGGCAGGTCAGGGGGTCGTGGCTCGAGCGGTGACGCAGGTCGGCCAGCTCGGCCACCTGCTCGGTCTCGTCGATCACCGAGCCGATCAGGTGGCGACCGAGGTGGGTGGTGGCCATGGTGACCGTCCTCGTCGTCCGGTCGGTCGGCCAGATCCGGTGCCGGCTGGTCGAGGTCGTCGGTCCGAGCAGGGCGGCGTCGGCCCAGGCGATGAACCGGTCGCGGTCCTCGCGGTGGACCCGGCGGACGTAGTTGGTCGTGGTCGCCTCGACGTCCGGGCCGTAGCCGAGCAGCCGGCGCAGCTCGGGTGACCAGGTGAGCGAGCCGGTGGCGAAGTCGATGGCGAACCAGGCGATGCCGTGGTGGGCCAGCAGCACCGGGAGGAGCAGGTCGTCGGCCCCTCCGGACGTCCCCGGTCCGAGGTCCCGGTCGCCGACCGGCGCGCCCGCCGCCGCCACCGGGCCGCTCATCCCGCCCGCAGCCGGTACCCGACCCGCCAGATCGTCTCGATCGACTCGGCGCCGAAGGGCTTGTCGATCTTGTTCCGCAGCGCCCGCACCTGCACGTCGACCACGTTCGACATGCCGTCGTAGTTCATGTCCCAGGCCCGCTCCAGGATGTCGCTGCGGGCCAACACCTGGCCGGGATGGCGCATGAACAGCTCGAGCAGCGAGAACTCCTTCGGCCGGAGCTCGATCACCTCGCCGGCCCGGCGGACCTGGCGCGCCGCCGGGTCGAGCTCGAGGTCGTCGACCACGATGGTGGTGGGACGCTCGGTCGGCGCCCGGCGGGTGACGGCCTGGATGCGGGCCCGCAGCTCCTCGACCGCGAACGGCTTGGTCAGGTAGTCGTCGGCGCCGGCGCCGAGCCCCTCGACGCGCGACTGCACGTCGCCGTGGCCCGTCAGCATCAGGATCGCCATCCAGCGGCCCGCGGCGCGGAGCCGCCGGCACACCTCGATCCCGTCGGGCTCGGGGATGCCCCAGTCGAGGACCACCACGTCGTACTCGAACTCCGTGGCCATCCAGAGCCCGTCGCTGCCGTCGTCGGCCGTCTCGACCAGGTGACCGTCCCGCGCCAGGCCGCGTCGGACCAGGCTGCTGATCTCGGGGTCGTCTTCGATGACCAGGACCTTCATCGCCGTGTCGCAGTCGGTCGGGTTCGCTGAGGAGCGGGGCTCGCGCCCCGCCGGGGATCACCAGGCGGTTCTCCCGCTCCCTCACCGTCGGCCGCGCCGAACCCGGGTTGAGGGCGAGGGACTTCGGGCGTTCACAGTTCGCTCATCGTCGGATCGTCATGGTGCTCGTCGAAGCAACGCACCGGTCCGCTGGGGATCGGGCCGATCCCCTCAAGGAGGAACTTCGACATGAGAACGCGCCGTGCACGAACCCTCGTGGCCTCGATCGCCGCCGGAGCCGCCCTGCTGGCCTCCCCGGCCATCGCCCACGCCGATCCCACCGTGTCGGGCACCATCAACGGGGCGCCGATCACCGACACGAACACCGGGATGACCGGTCAGGACGTCACCCTCGCCGGGCTGGGCTGCTCGACGGGCACAACCGGCGAGCAGACCTACATGGGTCAGTTCTCGGCTGTGGGCGAGGACCCCACCACCGCGGCGTACACGGACCACAGCGAGTGGGCGACGGACTCGACCGGTTCGTTCAGCGCCGACATCACGTTGCCGGTCGATGATCCGGGCGGGTCCCCGGTGTCCTTCCAGACCCGCTTCTACTGCGCCACCGCCCCGGTCAACAGCCTCGCAGACGGGCAGATCCTCTGGGTCTCGCCGATCTACTACACCGACATCGCGAGCAGCGGCACCGTCGGTCTCATGGAGATCGGCCCCGGCACCGGCGGCCTCGCCATCCCCAAGGCGGCGGTGAGCCGGTTCGCCGGCGCAGAAGGTCGACCGTCGTCGCCGACCGACACCTCGAGCGGCGTGCTCTCGGTCGACCCCGACGCCCTGCCGATGGTGGACCAGCATGAACATCCCCGGCGACCAGGCCGCCGCCCTCAAGGCCCGGGTCGACGCGGTGTACGGCAGGCACACCCGGTCCTTCGACCGCAAGGCCCGGGGTGACGACGACGTCGCCTACGTGCTGGCCACCTACAAGGCGCTGGGTGAGAACCACCCCCGCCCGGCCGACGTGAAGCGCTTCGCCGAGGAGCTCGACAACGGCCAGATCAAGGTCAAGGTCGTGGAGGACGTCGCCCTGACCCTCCACCCCGCCGGCTGGTGGGCACGGGCGCTTCAGAGGGGAAGCCGCTGACCCACCCGTCGAAGCGGGCGATCGAAGGGGCCCTCCGGGGCCCCTTCGTCGCGTCCGGGGGCGAGGTCGGCTCCGGGCGGGTCGTCGCTCGTCAGAACGACCCCGAGCGGGTCAGCCGGAAGTCGGCGTCGGTGCGCTCGGTGCCGAGCCAGCTCACCCGCACCCGGTAGGTGCCGGCGTCGGAGGTGAGGCAGTGCCCCTCCCTGGTGGAGGTGGTGCCCGAGGTCCCGTCGGCGGAGACGGCCGACGCCAGCCGGGTGCCGTCGGGGTCGAGCACCTCCAGCCGCATGGTGGCGCCCCTCGGTGCGGTGAGCGTGACGTGGAGCGTGCCGTCGCAGGTGAGCTGGCGGTGGTCGGCGACCGGCATGGGGTAGGTGACGTCGGGCCCGGGGACCAGGTTGGCCCGGATGGTGACGCCGTCGCGGAAGACCGGGTCGGCGGCGGGGTGGGGCGCCGCCTCGCAGCCGTTGGAGGGATCGCGGTCGAGGTCGAGGTGCCCGTCGATGCAGTCGCTGCCGTCGGTGAACGGCGCCGGCGCCTTCGACCCGCAGGGCTGGTACGGGAGGGGGCGGCACGCCGGGGCCGGTTCGGTCGTGGGCGCAGCGGTCCGACTCGCCGCCGACGGCGTGCCCGACGCAGATGCCCGCCACCAGATGGCGCCCGCCACCAGCAGGGCGGCGGCACCGCCGGCGGTGGCGAGGGCCGCCGCCCGTCGTCGACCCACCGCCGGTCGGGGCCGGGTGTGGGGCCAGGTGCCGCCCGGACCGGAGGGGCGCAGCGACGCGGCGGTCGGCCGGCGCTCGGGCTGGCGGGCGAGCATCGGGGAGAGGAGCTGGCGCAGGTTCCGGGGCAGCCCGGACGGGAGCTTCTCGACCCGGTCCTGGGCGGCGCGGTACATGAGCACCCGAGGTTCGCCGGTGCCGTAGGCGCCGGAGCCGGTGGCGGCGAACCGCAGGGTGGCACCCAGGGAGAACACGTCGGCGGCGGCGGTGACCTCGTCCCCGCGGGCCTGCTCGGGAGCCATGAAACCGGGGGTGCCGACGACCAGCTCAGGTCCGGTGAGGCCGACGGTGGCGTCACGGGTCGAGGCGGCCCCGAAGTCCGCCAGGTAGGCGTTCCCGGCGGCGTCGAACAGCACGTTCGCCGGCTTGATGTCCCGGTGGACGACCCCCTGGGCATGGGCGTGGGCCAGGCCGTCGAGCAGCCGGGCGGCCATGGCCTCCACCTCCGGGGTCGGCAGCGGACCGGCGTCCGCCACCCGCTGCGCCAGGTTGCCGCCCGACAGGTAGGGCATGACGAGCACCAGGTCGTCGCCGTCGTCGAGCACCTCGAGCAGGCCGATGACGCAGGGGTGGTCGAGGTGCTGCAGGACCTCGGCCTCGCGCCGGATGCGTCCCCGTGCGGCGGCGACCTCCTCGGGGGTGCCGTGCAGCGAGAGCCGCTTGAGCGCGACCTCGTGGCCGGCGTCGTCGACGGCCAGGTCGACGACGCCCATGCCGCCCCGACCCAGGCGGCGCACGGTGCGGAGACCGGCCGGTCCCTCGCCGGTGGGAGCGCTCATGGGAGCGATCACGCTACCGAGGGACCTCGAGACATCATCGTCATGTGATTCTCGTCGCCGCGCGGTGGCCCCTCGGGGTCAGCCTCTAGGGTGGCCACGTGACCGACACGCTCGACCCCACGCTGATCCACGAGGCGCTCGATCTCATCGATCGCGGCCTGGGCACCATGCAGCACCGCGAGCTCGTGTCCGCCAACGAGGTCGCCGACCTCCTGCTCGACGTGCGCCTGCTCCTGGCGGCGTCGCTGCCCCGTTCCCCCGAGGACGTGGCCACCTCGTCGCCTTCCTGAGGCCGCCGTCCCCGGCGCGGCCGGCGGAACCGGCGCCCCGCGGGCCGGACCGGTCGCCGAAGGAGGACCGGCTCAGGCGGTGGCGCGCAGGATGCGGTCGAACTCGGTGGTGATGCTCGACTCGAGCAGGTCCGGGTCGGCCACGGCGCCGGTGTCGATGTGCAGGCCCATCTCCATCGACCCCCGGTAGGACATGGTCGTCAGGTTGAAGGCCGTGCCCCCCAGCGGCCCGATGGGATGGTTGGCCTCGAGCAGCGCACCGGCGATGTAGAGGTCGAACGGCGCCGCCTTCACGTTGGAGGTGGTGAAGTCGACCGTCTCGGTCTGGCTGCGGGCCACCCGCACCGTCACCGAGGTGGGCAGCAGGTTGGCGATGCCGGCCAGCGCCCCGTACAGGCCGACGGAGCGGTCGGACCTGGTGACCAGGAGCCGTCGTCGCAGCTCGTCGAAGCGGTCGTGGGGGTCGACGGTCGTCGGGACCAGCACCCGCGTCGGGGTGAAGGCGTTGGCCATCGACCGCTTGTCGGTGCGGGTGCTGACCGGCATGGCCATGCGCAGCTCGTCCACCTCGGCGCCGAGGGCCCGGTGGTAGGCGCCCGCCCCGCCGGCCGCGGCCGTGACGAACAGGTCGTTGATGCTGCCGCCCCAGGCCTTCGACGCCCGCTTCACGTCGTCGAAGGGCACGGCGAAGGTGCGCAGGGCCCGGCGCAGCGATCGCTGGGTCCACAGCGGTGAGCGCCGCTCGTCGGTCTCGGCCTGGCGGGCGAGGGCCTGGGCCACCTCGAGCGCCTGGCCGGGCAGCTCGATCAGCTTGCCCGGATGGGTCGCCAGGTCGACCGCCTGCCCGGCCGCCCGGCGGGCCATGCCGGCCTGGCGTCGGACGTTGTGCTCGACCGTGTCGACGAGGGTCGACCAGAGGTCGGTGTTCGGCGGTGGGCGGTCCGGGTCGCCGGCCTCGCCCACCTCCATCGGGGCGGCGATCGACTCCGGCTCGGGGGCGTCGCGCTCGAGGTCGATGAACGCCATCGACATGCGGATGCCGCCCTCGCCGTCGGTGATGGTGTGGTGCAGCTTCTGCACCATGGCACCTCGTCCGTCGGCCAGGCCCTCCACCACCACGAACTCCCAGGGCGAACGGCTCCGGTCGAACGGGGTGTTGACCAGCGAGGCGGTCAGCTCCAGCAGCTGCTCGTAGGTGCCGGGGGCCGGGAGGCCGACCACTCGGAGGTGGCGGTCGATGTCGAAGTCGGGGTCGATCCGCCAGGAGGGCGGGGCCAGGCGTCCGAACGCCGGTGCCACCTTCTGGCGCAGCCGGGGCACCACCTCGGTGGCCATGAGCAGCCGGCGCCGGAGCCGCTCGAGGTCCGGCGGCCGGTCGAAGACCGTGAGGTTCCCCATGGTGGAGAGCAGGTACGGGTCCTTCTCCAGGTTCCACATGAGGGCCTCGACATCGGACAGGTGACGCGTCTCGACGCTCGCCGGGGCCATCCGGGGAGCATAGGAAGCGCCCCGCCCGCCTGCTCGGGGCCGATCAGCGGGGGAGCGAGGTGTGCTTGTACTCGTTGAGGTCCGGACCGCCCGCCAGCAGGTCGAGGATCCGCTCGACGGTGCGCCGTGCGACCTCCGCGTCGCCCCGCGGCCGGTGCATCACCCGGACGAAGACCGCCTGCTCACCCTGGATGTAGGTCGGCACGCCCCAGACCGAGTGGTCGGCCACCGCCGCCTCGTGCTCGGTCCGGATGGTCTTCAGCGCGGAGCCGTCGTCCACCGCGGCCAGCACCGGCTCGACGTCGACGCCGACGTCCCGCAGCACTGCGGTGAGCACGTCACGGTCCCGGATGTCGACGCCCTGGTCGTGCCGAGCCGCGAACAGCGCCCGGTGGGCGGTGAGGAAGTGCTCGGGGGCGTGGTCGCGCACCGCCACCCCCACCTGCAGCGCCAGCAGCCCCGAGTCGGCCTCGGGCTCGTCCCACACCGGGACGTCACCCTCGCCACGGTGCGCCTGGCCGAGCGAGAACGGCAGGAACTGCACGTCCCAGTCGGCTCCCGCCTCGAGGGCGGTGAGCACGTGCTCGTGCATGTTGCGGGCGAAGGGGCAGCGGTAGTCCCAGGTCAGCGAGAAGGAGGTCACCTCCGGTCCAACCAGCCGCCGCTCCCGCAGATTCCGCGTTGTCGGGCGCCGCCCCACGGGGCGGCGCTGGCTTCGCCGTGGTGGGTGTCACCGGTGGGGCTGCTTCGCCTGGCGGCTGCGCAGCGTTGTCGGGCGCCGCCCGGCGGGCGGCGCTGGCTTCGCCGTGGTGGGTCTCATCGGTGGGGCTGCTTCGCCTCGCGGCTGCGCAGCGTGGATCTTGGCCGGGAAGTTGTCGCAGTTGGGTGGGCCAGGGGCCGACAACTGCGACGCGTTCGCTGGTGGTGGCGGGTAACCCGGCAAGTTGTCGCAGTTGTGGGGGCTCAGCGCCGACAAGTGCGACAAGTTCGATGGGGGGCGGGGCGGCGGGGCGGAGGGACGGAGGGACGGCGACGAGCTCAGGGGGGAGGGAGCGGGGCGAGGCGGCGGGTGGTGCGGGCCAGGGCCGCGCCGATGAGGGCGCCCACGAGGACGTCGGAGGGGTGGTGGATGCGGGTGTAGATGCGGCTGCTCGCCACCACCACGGCGATGGCGTAGTACAGGGGGGCGAGGCCGTCGCCGTCGCTCAGCAGCCCAGCGGCGGTGAACGCCGAGCTGGCGTGCCCGCTCGGGAAGCTGCTGGTGCGGGGGTGGCGCAGGTAGCGCGGGCGGAGCTCCTCGAGCACGGGTCGCTCACGGCGGACGAGGGACTTGAGCAGTCCGTTGACCAGGGCGGACTCGACCCCGAGGGTCACGCTGAGCCGCACCGCCGCCCGTTCGTCGCGCTCGGAGCGCAGGGCCCGGGCGGCACCGATGAGGTGCCAGACGAGGCTGTTGTCGCCCACCGCGCTGGCGCCGTAGAACAGCGTGTCGGCGCTCGGCCGGCCCCGCAGCCGATCGAAGGCGCTGTCGACGGCGAGGTCGAAGCGCTGGACGGCGGCGGGGACGCGCAGTGTGGCCACGGCGGCGGAGCGGAACGGCTCAGGCGACAGCGACAGCGGCAGCCGTGACGTCGACGGCCCGGGGCGCCGCGGCGGGATCCCCGCCGAAGGCCGGGCACCAGGCCTGGAACGAGCACCAGGAGCACAGCGGACCGGGCCGCGGGCGGAAGTCGTCGCGCTCGCACGCCCGGTTGACCGCCGACCAGACCGCCGACACCCGGTTGCGCAGGCCGCGGGTCATCTGGTCGTCGGGCACCGCCACGATGCTCACCCCGTCGTTGAGGTACATCAGCTGGACCCGGGCGGGGCGCCGGCCGAGCACCTGCTCGCACAGGAAGGCGTAGAACTGGACCCCCCCCAGTCGGCTCTGCTCGTAGCGCTCGCCCGGTGAGGAACCGGTCTTGTAGTCGGTCACGACCAGCTCGCCGTCGTCGTCGAGCTCGAGCCGGTCGATGATGCCGCGAAGGGTCACCCCGCCGAGGTCTGCGCTCATCATCAGCTCGAGCCCGATGGCGCGGACCCGGGTCGGGTCCTCGATCTCGAAGTAGCGACGGACCAGCACCTCGGCCTCGGCCAGGAAGCGGGCCTGCTCGTCGGCGTCGAGGCCGAGACCGGTCAGGTCGGGGTCGTCGCGGAGCGCCTCGTGGGCGTCGGCCAGGCAGGCGAGGGCGGCGTCGAGGGTGCGGTCGGGGCCGTCGAGCAGGAAGAGGCGCTCGAGGGCGGCGTGCACCAGGGTGCCCCGCGTGGCGGCCACCGACGGCGGCTCGGGGACGCGGTCGATGGCCGAGAACCGGAACGCGAGGGCGCAGTCCTTGAAGGCGCTCACCTTGGAGGGGGAGAGGGTCGCCGGAGGCGTCAGGGCCATGCCGGCCACACTACGCAGGGGGTCCGACAGCCTCGGTGACCCCCGCCCCTCGCCCGGCCGGTCGGCCGGTTCAGCGGCGGCCGGCGGGCTTGGCCGCGAGCGGCTCGACCCGGAGCAGGTCCCGGTCCACCAGGTCGCGCACCAGCTCGAGGGTCTCGGGCTCGATGCAGCGCCGTCCCTCGACCATGCGCGAGCGCAGCTCGTCGCGGGTGACGGCCAGGGTGCGGGGCACGAGCACGTGGTCGTCGCCGAGCAGGACGAGGTGCACGAACGGCACCCACTGCAGGTGCCGGGTGAAGGTGCGGTGGACCTGGTCGGCCCGGGTGTGGAGGATCTCCACCGCCGCCGAGTCGTTGCCGTCGACCACCAGGAACGCTCCGGTGGGGCCCACCAGCAGGTCGACCCCGTCGAGGTCGACGACGAGGAAGCCGTCGGGCGCGAGCGTCCCGACCGGCGAGGCCTGCTCGGTGCCGGTCTCCTTCCACATCACCGCCCCTGTCGGCGGATCGGCGATCGACGTGAGCGCGTCGGGCACCCGTCACCGACCGGTGGCCGGCGCACCGGGCCGGCCGCGAGCCCCGGGGTCGGCGGGTCGGGGTCCGGCAACGGGGGGTCGGGGGTCGGGGCGACGTAGGATCGACCGTCCTCGTCGGCCGCCGGTGCGCACCGTGGCCGGGCGGGAGGATCCGATCCCTTGAGCACCGTCGACGAGCCCGCCTCCGTCCCCGCCGTCGGGTCGGAGGGGACCTCCCCGGCCCGACCCACGACGACCGGGACGGCGCCCGCCGACACGCCCGCCGACGGTCGCCTCGCCCGCTCCGTGCGGACCCGGAAGGCCATCGTCGACGCCTGCATCAGCCTGGCCGAGGAGGGCGACCTCCGGCCGACCACCCCCCGGATCGCCGACCGGGCAGGCGTCTCGGTGCGATCCGTCTTCCAGCACTTCGACGGCCTCGAGTCGCTCTACGCGGCGGTGGCCGAGCGGGTCGTGGAGCGCGCCGCGGGCCTGGTCGAGCCCGTCGACACCGGGCTCGCCCTCGAGCGCCGGGTCGCCGAGGCGGTCCGGCAGCGGTCGGCCGTGCTCGAGGCGACGACCCCGATCCGGCGGGCGTCGGCCGTCCACGCCCCGTTCTCGGCAGAGCTGACGGCGCGCATCCGTCGGGGCCAGGAGCTGTTCCGCGCCCACACCGCGGACATCTTCGCCCCCGAGCTGGCGACCCTCCCGTCCGAGGAGGCCGAGGTGCTGCTCGACATCCTGGGCGTGCTGCTCGGCTGGCCCACGTGGGAGACGCTGCGCACCACCGACGGCCGCACCGAGGCCGAGGCCCGGGCCACGGTGGTCCGCATGGTCGACGGCGCGCTGGCCGCCGCCGGCTTCGAGGTCGCCACCGGCTCGTGATCCGTGCCCACCGGCGTCGGGCCGGCGGCCGCCGCTCGCCGCCGCGGGGCGGTCAGCGGGCGGCGCGGGTTGCCTGCAGGTAGGCCTGGCGGGCCGAGGTGTGGCCTCGGGCCCCGTGTCCCATCAGCCCGCCGGTGCGCACCTTCTTGACCTCGTCCTCCAGGCGCTCGAGCAACCGCTCGAGGTCGTCCTCTGGACCGGCCCGCTCCACCTCCGCCAGGGCGTCGTGGATGTTCTGCAGGTGGCGGTGGACCTCGTCGAACTCCTCGTCCAGCCTCCGGCGGGCCTCTTCGATGGGCTTGGCCACGGTGTCCTCCCGGCGGTGCGCTCTGGTGCGATGTTGGCATGCCGCGACCGGCGGGCAGCATCCGGCGGTCCGGTCGTCCGGCAGGTCCGGGCACGCCGCCGGGCGGGTCCCTACAGTCCCGCCCGTGTCCCCCATGTCGCCCCTCCTCCTCCCCACGCCCGGTCCCGAGGTCGCCGACGACGATCCCGCCACGGACCGCGCCCGCCGCCGCATGGCCGGGTTCATGGGACTGGCCGGCGCCATGCACTTCGTGGTGCCGCGCGCCTACGAGTCGATCGTGCCGCACTGGATCGGTCACGAGCGCCAGGTGGTGCGGCTGAGCGGGGTCGCCGAGCTGACCTGCGCCGGGCTGCTGGCGTCCCGTCGCACCCGGCGCGCCGGAGGCTGGCTCACGTTGGCGACGCTGGCCGCGGTCTACCCCGCCAACATCCAGATGGCGATCGAGGCGGGGCGGCCCCGCGACATCCGGGGCCTGGCGGCCTGGGTCCGGCTGCCGATGCAGCTGCCCATGTTCGCCCGGGCCTTCCGCCTGACCCGTCCCTGAGCGCAGGGGCTAGAGCCCGAGCACCGTCCGGGCGGAGGCGCCCACGTCCTTGGCGGTGTTGGCCATGCCGCTGGCGTTGGGGTGCACGGGGGCGGCGAGGTGGGTGGGCACCAGGCCCTCGACCCAGTTGTTCGGCTGGGCGCAGAAGTCGTGGCCGATGCTCGAGGTGGCGGTGTCGACGTAGGTGGCGCCGTTGGCCCGGGCCTGGTCGGCCAGCATGGCGTTGAGCTCCTGGACCTTGGCCCGCAGGTAGATGACGTCGGTCGACTGGACGGGCACCAGTGGGTAGCAGCCGTCGCCCGTGGCCGGCAGCACCGTCGGGTAGCCGACCACCAGCACCTTGGCCCGCGGGGCCCGCTGGTGGATGGCGGTCAGCACGTCGGCGACCTTGGGGGCCGTGGCCGCGATGCGCTGGCTCAGCTCGTCGATGCCGTCGTGGACGTAGGTGTCCTTGCAGGGGTGCTGGGTCGGCAGGGTGCTGCAGTGCTCGACGATGCTGGTGAAGCCGATGTCGTTGCCGCCGATGCCGAGGGTGACGAGCCCGACGCGGTTGCTCAGGGCGTCGAGCTGCGGGGCGTTGGCCGGGCCCGGGGTGACGTCCTGGGGGTTGAACATGTCGCCGGTGGTGGCGCCGCTGCAGCTCACGTCGGTGAAGATCGGGAGCTGCCCGCTGATCTGGGGCGCGACGAGCGACGGGTAGTCGTGGTCCGAGCGCAGGCACCCGAGCGGCTGGCCGCCCTGGTTCGGGATCACCGGCCCGGCGACGTAGGAGTCGCCGAGGGCGACGTAGGTGTCGGGCGGTGCGTCGCACGCGCTGAGCGCCGCCACCACCAGGGCCAGCATCACCGGCACGGCGACGAGCCGGGCCCGGGCGGTCATGAGCAACTGCATGGCGTTCCCTTCCCCCGCCGACTCCCCAGCCGGCTGTCGGGGAAAGTGTGGAGCCGGCCCCGGTCCGCCGTCAACCAGGGGGCCGCCGACGATCAGCGTCGCTGGAGCTTGGCGAGCAGCCGAAGCAGCTCGAGGTACAGCCAGACCAGGGTGACCAGCAGGCCGAAGGCGCAGTACCACTCCATGTAGCGGGGGGCACCGGCCTCCACGCCTCGCTCGACGAGGTCGAAGTCGAGGGTCAGGTTGAGCGCGGCCAGGCCGACGACCAGCAGGCTGAAGCCGATGCCGACGGGTCCGGCGTCGTTGATGAAGGGGATGTCGGCGCCGAAGAGGTGCATGAGCAGGCTGACCATGTACACGAGGAAGATGGCGCCGGTCGCGGCGATGACCCCGCGGCGGAACTTGTCGGTGACCTTGATGACCCGGGTGGCGTAGAGGAACAGCATCATCACGAAGACGCCGATGGTGAGCCCGACCGCCTGCAGCACGATGCCCTTGAACTGGGCCTCGTACAGGTGGGAGATGGCACCGAGCACGGCCCCCTCGGCGGCGGCGTAGAAGACGGCGGTGAACCGGGCCAGCTTCGGCTTGACGATGGTGAGGATGGCGAGCCCGAGTCCCACGAACAGCACGGGGAGCAGCCAGCCGGGCACGCTGGCGCTGGTCTGGGTGTTGCCGAGGTAGTCGGTGTAGGTGCTGGTGTGCACCGCCTGCCACCCGAACCAGCCGACCGCCACGACCACGACGAGCAGCACGCCGCAGGCGGTGGCCACGCCCCCGATGCGCATGGTGTCGCCGCCCACCACGCTGGGCGGGGCGACGCCGCCGTAGGCACCCCCGGAGGCGGGGGGCGGGGGCGACGGGGGCCACGGGCTCACCGTGTCGGGGGCGGGGGGCGGTGGGGCGGCGGCGGGCCCGGTGGGCGACGCCCAACCCGTCTCGAACGCGCCGGGGTGCCCGGCGTCCATCTCCCGCTTGAAGATCTTCTCGTTGAGCGCAGGGTTGCTCGATGGCATGGCGACAGTCTGCCCCGTCGGACCCTCGCCAGGTGCACGCGCCCGCCGCGGTCCTCGCCCCGCGCGCGCCGTCAGCGAAGCCTCCGCCCGACCAGCCGACGGGCCGCTTCGACGACGGGCCAGCGGGAGCGGCGCACCCACGCCACGTCGAGGGCGCTGCCGCCGAACTTGGCCTTGAAGCTGCCGCCTCCGCCGAAGTCGAAGACCCGCTGGCCGGACGCCCGCGCCCGGTCGATGGCGGCCCAGAGCAGGGCGTCGTTGGCCAGCACCCGACGGCCCTCCCCGGAGCTGGCGCCTCCCCAGAAGTAGGCGGCCCGGGCGTCGAAGGGGAAGACGCCGGTCGCCACGCAGTCCCCGTCGACCGTCGCTCGCAGCGCCAGCACGTTCCCGGTGGCGCCGACGTGGCGGAGCAGGGCGTCGACCCGATCGGGGCCGTACGGCACCCGCCGCCCGCGTCGGGCGAAGACCTCGGTGAGCTGGCCGTGGTAGTCCGCGACGAAGCGGCCCCGCTCGCCGCCGTCTCCGACGTCGACGGCCGAGACCCGGACGCCGTGGCGCCCGGCCCGACGGACGCCCCACCGGGCGCTGGAGGACAGGCCCGCGAACAGGTCGGCCCCGGTGTCGAGCGGCAGCTCGTAGCCGTGCAGCCACCGATCGTCGTCGACCACGTAGCCGGCGTCCCGGGCCTGCGGTGCGGTGAGCCAGCGGTCGAGCAGCTCCACGTGCCAGCACCCGAGCGGGCCGAAGGCGTGCCCGGCCAGCGCGTCGGCCGCCTCGACCCGGTCGACGCCCAGCGCCAGGTCGAAGCCGAGGTAGGAGGTGGTCCAGCCCGGGAGGGGGCTGCCGAGCAGCGGGACGCCGAGCCGCCGGACGGTGGCGCCGGTGAACCGACCCACGATCCGGTCGCCGTCGAGGACGTCGGCCACGACCGGGCGGCAGCCCTGGCTCTCGGCCAGGAAGTCGAGCCACGCCCTCGACTGGAACACGGTCGCCTCCGGACCGAAGCCGTCGTCGTCGGCGGGCGGGCGGCGAACCAGCCGCAGCGTCACCGCAGCCCCTGTCGCACCCGGTGGTGGAGCCAGCGTCGCTCCAGCCGGGCCCGGTCGCGGTCGTCGATCACCGCCGGACCTCGTTGCGCTTCGAGGTGGTCGAGCACCTCGCCCACGGGGGCGCACCACCCGCCCGCCCCTGCGACCCGACGGAGACCGGCCTCGACGCCGGTGTGGAGCTCCCCGTCCTGCCAGCAGCCGGACCCCAGGTGCGTGTAGACGATGCAGGCGCCCCCGGAGGCGGCCAGGCGCTCGATGTTCGCCTCCGACAGCAGGGCCGACAGCCGGTCGCCGTTCGACGCCTCGGTCGCGGCGAACCACCGGTTCACGTACGGGCGGGCGGGGTCGTGGTACGGCATGAGCGGGACGGCGGCCAGGGTGTCGATGGCCCCGAAGGTGAAGTTGCGCCAGTAGCGCACCCGGTCACGGCACAGGTCGCCCCAGAACAGGTCGCTGCCCTCGTCCTCGCCCTCGGTGGCGCCCCGGTGCTGGCCGTGGGTCAGCCGGTCGTACCAGCGCGCTCGCCGGCCGGTCAGCCGGGCCGGTCCCCAGTAGATGGCCTCGCGGTTGCCGGCGTGGTTGGCGCCGCAGGCGGGATCGTGGCCGAACAGCTCCCGGAACCGGTCGAGGGCCGCCCGGGTCTCCTGCCGGTGCGACGTGGCGTCGGTGGCGTTGTGGAAGCCGATCTCGTGGCCCTGCGCCTGCAGGTCCTTCGCCCAGTCGGCGTAGGCAGGGTCGGCGCACGTGCCGCCGCCGGTGGTGCCGGCCCGGCGGGGGGCGATGGTCCACACCGACTTGGTGATCCGCAGGCCGAGGCTCGTCAGCAGGTCGTAGACGGGCGGGCCGTTCTCGAGGGTGGTCCGGTCGGTGTCGTCGAAGATCGAGAAGGCGAACCGCCGGCCACCGGGCCAGGCCGGGCGCGTCGCCGGGTGCCCGTCGCTCACCGCGAGGCGGCGGTCGGCGCCGACCACCGGTCGCCGGGCGGACGGGCGCGGGCGGTGCACCACGCGATGGGTTCGACGACCGGCACGGGCAACCCGACCGCCGTCCACGTCGCCGGCTCGGCCAGCAGGTCCCGCACGGCGGGGATGTGGTGGTCCTGGCTCAGCACGACGGCGTCGGGCACCAGCCTCGGGGCCACTCCCGCGAGCACCTGACGGGTCCCGCTGGCCAGGTCGCAGTCGATGTACACGAGGCGCACCGGGCCCGACGCGCCCTCGACCGCCACGGTGTCGGAGAACCAGCCGGGGTGCAGGGTGCACACCGACCCGTCCCCGTAGCGGTCGACGACGTCGCGCACCTCCTGCTCGGAGGTGGCGAACTGGCCGGAGAAGTCGTAGTCGGTCGGATCGGACTCGCCGGCCGGCACCCCCTGGAAGGAGTCGTAGACGTCGAGCCGGTAGCCGCGCTCGGCGCACAGGAGGCTGAACTTGGCCGTGCTCCCGCCCTTCCAGCACCCCGCCTCGACCACGATCTCGCCGGGCCGGGCGGAGCGACTGGCCAGGAGCTGGGCGATGCGGGCGATCTCGATCGGGTAGTGGCCGTGCTCGACGTGCCAGTCGATCCGCAGGAACCGGCCCAGCAGGGTCACGCGTCGACGGACCGGCAGCCCAGTGGCCAGCAGCAGCGGCCAGTAGCCCCAACCGGTCCAGAGGAGCCGCAGGCGGGCCCGGTGGACCGGATCGGGGACCCGGGACCGGAGGTGATCGACGTACAGGCGCCGGACGCGGCGCTTGACGAACGGCAGGCGCGGCAGGGTGCCTAGGAGCCGGCACCGGCGAGCTGCTCGGTGGCGTGGGCCTTCAGCCGCTTGTAGTCGACCTTGCCGTTCGGCGCCCGCCCGATCGTGTCGACCGCCAGGACCCGCTTGGGGGCCTTGTAGTGGGCGAGCCTCGACTTCACGTGGGCGATCAGCTCGCCCTCGTCGACGGCGGTCCCCGGCTCGGACGGCTCCACCACCGCGGTGATGGCCTCGCCGAAGCGCTCGTCGGGGACGCCCACCGCCACCGCGTCCTTGACCGACGGGTGGGTCTTGAGCGCCTCCTCGACCTCCTCGGGGAAGACCTTCTCGCCGCCGGTGTTGATGCACACCGAGCCGCGGCCGAGCAGGGTGATGCTGCCGTCGGCCTCGACGGTGGCGAAGTCGCCGGGCACCGAGTAGCGGTTGCCGTCGATGGTGACGAAGGTCGCGGCCGACTTCTCGGGGTCCTTGTAGTACCCGATGGGCTGGAAGCCGCCGACCGCCACCCGGCCCATCTGCCCGGAACCGGGCTCGACGTCGTGGTTGGCGTCGTCGATGACCCGGGTGCGCTCGCTCACCGTGAACTTGGCGGTCGAGGCCTCCCGTCCCTTCGACGAGACCGACTGGGCCATGCCGACCGCCTCCGACGAGGAGAAGGCGTCGACGATCAGGGTGTTGTCGAGGTGGGCGAGCAGGGCCTGCTTGACCGGCTCGCTGAACATCACCCCCGAGGAGGCGATGAGCACCAGGCTCGAGAGGTCCCAGCGGTCCGGCTCGGCGTCGAGGGCGCGGACGATGGGCTTGGCGAAGCTGTCGCCGACGATGGCGATGCTGTTCACCCGCTCGCGCTCGATGGTGTCGAGCAGCTCGGGCACGTCGAGGCCCCGGCCCTCGAGGGTGACGACGCAGCCGCCGCCGGCGAGGACGATGAGCTGGGTCATGCAGCCGGTGCCGTGCATGAGCGGGCAGGCCGGCAGCCCGACCATGCCGGGCCCGGTCACCAGCGAGCGGGTCACGTCGAGGTCGACCTCGCCCTCGCGGTAGCGGGCGTCGATGGCGGCGCCGGCCAGGTTTCGGAACAGGTCGTCCTGGCGCCACATGACGCCCTTGGGCATGCCGGTGGTGCCGCCGGTGTAGAGCAGGTAGAGGTGGTCGCCGCCGCGCCCCCACGGGCCCTCGACCCGCTCGGGGTGCGATCCGGCCGCCTCCTCGTACGGCGTGGCCCAGGCCGGGCACGGGCCGGCGCCGTCGTCCACCCACAGCCAGAGGCGGACCTTCGGCACCCGGTCGCGGATGCGCTCGATGGTGTCGGTGAACGAGCCGTGGAAGACGACCGCGACCGCGTCGGCGTTGTCCCACAGGTAGACGAGCTCGTCGTCGGCATAGCGGTAGTTGGTGTTGACCGGCGCCAGTCCCGCCTTCCAGATGCCGAACATCGACTCGAGGTACTCGGGCCCGTTGTAGAGGTACTGGGCGACCTTGTCCTGCTCGGCCACGCCGGCGTCGAGCAGCGTCCGGGCGATGCCGTTGGCCCGCTCGTCGAACTGCCGCCAGGTGTACCGGCGGTCGCCCTGGACCTGGGCCGACGCCTCGGGGATCTGCTCGGCTGCGACCTCCCAGACCTCGGCGAAGTTCCATCCCGGCATGTCGACCTCCTCGAACGGCGCGGCGACGCATCCTAGGAGTGACCCCTGCCACGGGGCGCAGCCCGGTTGCCACCTGCGGCGCGACCGGGTCTGATGGGCCGGTGGAGCCGAGCGTCGCACTGACCGTCCCCGGCCGTCGGGGCGCCGAGCGCGTGGTGGTACGCCGTCGCCCTCGCCGTGGCGGCGGGGGCGGCCCTGGCCATCGTGGGCCTGACCCACGACCTCGGCAGCCGCACCATCAGCGACCTGCGCCCCCGGGCGCTGGGCGTGGTCGGCCAGGGGGACGTGGACACCGTCGCCGACCTCCGCCCGGGCACCTACGCCATCGTCTACCGCTCCGAGGTCCTCACCAGCCCGGACCTCGTGCCCCGGGCCTCCTTCGAGGTGCGCGGCGGCCCCTTCGGGCGGGTCCGCAGCCTGCGGGTGCGCAACAACCCCGACGACGCCGCCCTTTTCCCCGCCTACTCGCCGGCCTACCCCTCACCGGGCCAGCCCGGGTCGGGCACGAGCGGTTCGGGCGGCTTCGGCTCCGCACCGACGACCGACCCCGGGTTCGGGCAGGGCCGGCCCGGCGGGGCCGCGGGTGGGTCGCCCTCGGTCCTGAGCGACGTGGGCCAGGTCGAGGTGGCGGTGTTCGACGTGCCCGACGGCGGCCAGTACCGCGTCCGGGGGTCGGTGGGCGCCGGGCGGGCGGGGTCACCCGACCCCGGCGGCCTGCTCGTCCTCTACCCCTACCGGCTGGCCGGTCGCGGCAGCGCCGTGCTGGGGAAGGTGTCCGGCGCGGTGGGCCACCTGGCCGCCGCCGTGGGGGTGGGGCTGGCGGCCGCCGTGGTCGCCCTGGTCATCACGGTGCTCACCGCCTCGTCGCGGGGGAAGGCGAAGCGCCGGCTCGCGCCGAGCGGGGCGGCCTGGGCTCCCGCCGGCCCGTCGGCCGCCGGCGCCGCCTGGTCCGGCGGCCCGCCCCCGACCTGGCCGCCCGGGACGCCGCCGCCCGCCCCGCCGCCGCCCCCGACCTGGCGGCCCACCGGTCCGGCGCCCTCGGGCCCGTGGACGAGCGGACCGTCGTCACCACCGACCGCCCCTCCCGGGCCACCGGCTCCCTCCGGTCCGCCGTCCCCTCCCGGTCCCCTGTCCCCTCCCGGTCCGCCGGGCCCCGATGCCGGCCCGCCGGGGTGGCCGCCGCCGGATCCGCCGGCGGCGGACGACGGTCCCCGCTGGCCACCGCCGGGGCCGCCCTCGCCCTGACCACGACCGGACGCCCGCAGGACCGACCGCTCGGGCTCGGTAGCGTCCGCAACGATGGACTTCGAGCTGCCCAGCGACGACGACCCGTTCCGCACCGAGGTCCGCACCTGGCTCGAGGAGCACCCGAGCCCGTCCGGTGCCGAGCTGGCCGAGGTGGGCTACGTGGCGCCCCACTGGCCGGCGCCGTGGGGCCTCGACGCCGACCCGATCCAGCAGCTGGTCATCGACGAGGAGCTGCGCCGGGCCGGGGTGCGCCGCCCGTCGAACCCGATCGGGATCGGCTGGGCCGGACCGACCCTCCTCCACGCCGGCAGCCAGGCGCAGAAGGACCGCCACCTCGGGCCGATCCTGTCGGGGGAGGAGCTGTGGTGCCAGCTCTTCAGCGAGCCGGGCGCCGGCTCGGACCTGGCCGGCCTCGGCACCCGCGCCGAGCGCGACGGCGAGGAGTGGGTGGTCAACGGGCAGAAGATCTGGACCTCGCTGGCCCAGTTCTCCCGCTTCGGCATCCTCATCGCCCGCACCGACCCTGACGTGCCGAAGCACCAGGGCATCTCGTACTTCATCTGCCCGATGGACGCCCCGGGGGTCGAGATCCGCCCCATCATCGAGATGACCGGGGCCCACACCTTCAACGAGGTCTTCCTCACCGACGTGCGCCTGCCGGCGGAGAACCTGGTGGGCGAGGTCGGACAGGGGTGGTCGCTGGCCAAGGTCACCCTCGGCAACGAGCGGGTGTCGCTGTCGAGCGGCGGCGCCCTCTGGGGGATGGGGCCGACCGCCGCCGACCTGCTCGACCTGGTGCGGGGCGCCGGCGGGGTGGCCGATCCGGTGCTGCGGCAGCGGCTCGCCGCGCTGCACGTCGAGGCGGAGATCCTGCGGCTCATCCGACTCCGGACGGTGACCGCCCGCATCAAGGGCGAGCCGCCGGGCGCGGAGGCGTCGATCCGCAAGGTGCTGGCCGACGAGCACGGTCAGCGGATCATGGGCTTGGCCAAGGACCTGGCCGGGGCGGCCGGCGTGCTGGAGCAGTCCGGACCGCTCGGCACCGACCCGGCCGGTTGGGGGCACGGCTTCCTGTTCGCGCCGGCCCTGACCGTGGGCGGCGGCACCGGCGAGGTGCAGCGCAACATCGTCGCCGAGCGGGTGCTGGGGCTTCCGCACGACCTCGACGTCGAGGCCGGCGAGTCCTGGGCCGAGCGTCGGCGCGCCCGCCGCTGAGCCGGTCGGAACCGTCCGTCGGACCGTCCGTCGATCCGGTCCGCCGTCAGTCGACCAGCGCCACGGCCTCCTCGTCGACCATCTCCTCGGTGAGCACGGGGTCGACCCGGGCCGGTCGCGGTCGGGTGCGCAGCGCCCTCGACCCGTAGGCGGCGGCGACCAGGCAGGACACGCCACCCACCGCGATGCCGAGCCGGGGCCCGCCCACGTCCGACAGCCAGCCGATGAGCGGCCCGCCGATGGGGGTCGAGCCGAGGAACACCATGGCCTGGATGGCCAGCACCCGGCCGCGGTACTCGGGTCCGGCCAGCACCTGGACGATGGCGGTCGAGGAGGTCATGAAGGCGATGCTGGCCATGCCGAGCACGACGGCCACCGGGAAGGCGACGGCCAGGCCGGGGGAGGCGGCCAGGCCGAGCATGGCGATGCCGAAGCCTGCGGCGGCCACCACCAGGTGGCGGCTGGTCACCTCCTTGCGCCGGGCCGTGCCCAGGGCGCCGACGAGCGAGCCGAGGCTGAGGACCGAGAACAGCAGGGTGAAGGTGCCGTCGTCGCCGCCCAGCGGCCCCTTGACCAGGAGGGGGATCGTCACCGAGAAGTTGAAGGCCAGGGTGCCGATCATGGCCATCATCACCAGCGGCACGAAGAGCTTCTGCTCCGAGCGGATGTAGCGCAGGCCCTCGCGCACCTGGCCCCGCCCCTTGGGGGTGCGCGGCGGCGTGAAGAGCTCGCCGGTTCGCATCATGAACAGCCCGGCCAGCACCGCCAGGTACGAGGCGGCGTCGAGCAGGAAGCACCAGCCGAACCCCACGCTGATGACGAGCGCCCCGGCTGCGGCCGGTCCGACGACCCGGGAGCCGGTCATGACGGCGCTGTTCAGGCTGACCGCGTTGGGCACCTCCTCGGGCGGTACCATCTCGATGACGAACGAGCGCCGGGCCGGGTTGTCGAAGGCGGTGAGCACGCCCTGCACGAAGGCCAGGGCGAAGATGACGCCGACGGTGGCGTGGCCGGAGAGCACGACCACGCCGAGGGCGACGGACTGGATCATCGCCCCGGTCTGGGTGGCGATGAGCAACCGCCGCTTGTCGGCCCGGTCGGCGACGGCGCCCGCCCAGGCGCCGAGCACGAGCATGGGCCCGAACATGGAGGCGGTGAGCAGGCCGAGGTCGACGCCCGAGCCGGTGAGCTTCAGCACCAGCAGCGTCTGGGCGACCATGGTCAGCCAGGTGCCGGTCTGGGAGATGAGCTGGCCGGTGAAGAACAGGCGGAAGTTGCGGACGTGCAGCGAGCGGAAGACGTCGCCGGCGGCGAGGGAGAGGCGTCGGGTCATGGGCGTGGGGTCACGTCGGGGTTCGGTTCGTCGGTGGGGCCGGGGGTGCGGTCGGGGGAGGGGCTGGGGGTCTCGTCGGGTGCCTCGCCGGTCGCGGCCGGCCGCAGGGCGGGGTCGCAGTCGACGACGGTGAGCCGTTCGAGCAGGTCGAGCACGTCGGCCAGGCGCTCGAGGTCCTCGGGAGTGAAGGTCGCCAGCCGGGTGGCCAGCCAGGCCGTGCGGCGCGACCGGGCCTCGTCGAGCTGGGCGGCGCCCTCGGCGGTGACCTCGACCCGGTGGATGCGGCGGTCGTCGGGGTCCTGCTGGCGGCGGACGAAGCCGGCCTGCTCGAGCTTGGCGACCGACTTGGTCACCGTCGGCGGCGCCACCTGCTCGAGCGCGGCCAGGTCACCGAGGGTCAGTGGGCCGTTGCGGGCGATGGTCGAGAGGGCGGCGAGGGTGGTGGGGGTGAAGCCCGACTGGTCCTGCTGGCGCAGGATGCGGGCGAGCCGGACCACCGAGAACCGGAGCCGGCCGGCGACGTCGGTCGCGTCGGTCGCGTGGCGGGCGGCGGAGGGCATGGGCGACATCGTTTCACCAAACTAATTAGTTCGGCAAAACATTCCCGGTGGCCGAGCCGATCGGGGCAGTTGGGTGTCGGACGACCGACCACCTACCGTCTGGACCCATGGCCAAGACCGCCGTCCAGCCCGTGGAGCTGCGCCGCAAGGAGCGGGTGGTGGCCACCCGGGACCTGCGCGGCGTCCCCGAGGGCACCGAGGGCACGGTGGCCATGGTCAGCGGGTTGACGTGGATCCGGTACTGGGTCCGGTTCGACAACGGCGTGGCCATGGGTTCGCTCGATCGATCCAAGTTGGCCCGGCCCGACGAGTGGGCCCGTCACCTGCGGGGCGAGGACGAGCCGACCGCAGCCGACGACGACGGCGGTGGGGACGCCGACGGGGCGGCGGCCGCCGCCGAGGCGTCCTCCGGGGCCGACCTCACCACCCCCAACGGCACCGTGGTGCCCGCCCGCCTCGTCGAGCGGGCCAAGAAGGCGCGCGAGCGGCTGTCGGCCTGAGCCTGGCCCCGCCGGTCGCCGGGAGCCCGGTCGGTCAGGCCGGGGACTCGGACTCGGGACCGCTCCGCGTCGCGCCGGGCTCGGCGAACATCCGGGCGCGCAGGCTGTCGTAGATCGGCACGGAGCGCAGCAGGTGGGCGGAGCCGACCGCCACCAGGCAGGCGATCAGCATCGGCACGAGCAGGCTGCGGGCCAGGGTCATCTCGACGATCAGGGCGATCCCCGTGAACGGCGCCCGCACCACCGCGGCGAACACCGCCGCCATGCCGACGATGGCGTAGGCCTCGGGATGGGCGCCGATCCCCGGCGCCACGCCGTGGAGGAGGGCGTGGAAGAGCGCCCCCCAGGTCGCGCCGATGGCCAGGAGGGGCGCGAACAGCCCGCCGGGCGCCCCCGACGCGTAGCTGACCGGGCTGATGCCCAGCCGGGCCACCACGAAGCCGGCCAGCGCCGCCAGCCCGACGCCGCCGGCCAGGACCCGCTCGGTGATGCGGTCGCCGCCGCCCACGAGGTAGGGGTTCAGGAACAGGCACAGCCCGACGACCCCGCCGATCAGCGCGGCCTGGGTCTCGAGCCCGATGGCGGCGACGCGGTCGGACAGGTGCAGCGTGCCCATGACGGTGCGGTTGTAGAGCGTGGCGAGGACCCCGGTGAGCGCCCCGAAGACGACCATGGCGAGGAGCGACCACCCGAGGTCGACCGACGGCTCGGCGACGGCGAAGATCGGTGCGTTGGACACGATCACGTGGGAGGTGGCCACGGCGGCGGCGCAGCTCACCGCGGTCACCAGCACGAGGCGCCAGCGGAGCGAGTGGGTGACCTCCTCGAACACGAAGAGGGCGCCACCGACCGGTGCGTTGAAGGCGACGGCCAGCCCGGCCCCGCCGAGGGCGGCCTGCAGGAGGCGCACCTCCTCGGGTGGCAGCCCTGACCGGCGTCCGGTGGCCGAGCCCATGACCGCCCCCATGTGGACCGTGGGTCCCTCGCGGCCGAGGGCCAGGCCCGAACCGATGGCGAGGAGCCCGCCGACGAACTTGGCCGGCACCAGGATCGGCGGCGCCGGCGGGGCGTCGCCGCGCCAGTCGGCCTCGACGTCCTGGATGCCGCTGCCGGTGGCCAGCGGCACGAAGCGCACGATCAGCCGGGCCACCGCCGCGCAGGCGGCGACGGCGGCGACGGGCACCAGCCACGAGGGCCCCGGCCAGCCGCGCACGGCGTCGACGGCGTCGAGGCGCCCCTTGCTCGACTCGCGGAGCAGCCAGCGGAACGCGCCGCCGACGAGGCCGGTCAGCGCGCCGGAGACCGCCGCCACCGCCACCAGGACGGCCAGGGTGGCCGGCGAGCTCCGTCGCCGGATGGGCCAGCTCGGAGCCGGCGCCTCGTCAGCCACGGAGCCCGTGGTTGCCCGTCGGCTGCCGGCCCGGCGTCACCCGACGCGGGTGGCCGAGAACAGCTCCTCGGGGATGTCCGCGGTCTTCTTGCCGGCGATGGCGTAGTAGAAGATCGGCTCGCCGTCGATCGACAGCCGGTGCCGGTAGCGCTCGAGGTGGTGGATCTCGAGGTAGTCGGTGAACACCAGCTCGCGCACGGTGCGGGAGAACTCGGTCGTCTCGTCGTGGGCGAGGAACGTGTCCTTGATGTTGAACGCCACCCAGCCGCCGGGCTGGATCAGGTTGAAGGCGTTGACGAAGGCCTCGGCCGGGATGTCGCCGAAGCCCAGCGCGGCGACGGTGGTGAGGCAGTCGAACGACCAGGACTCGAGCTCGAGTCGGACGTCCTTGTCGATGTCGGCCAGGTCGGCGACCACGTAGTCGTCGTACACGCCGGGGCGGTCCCGGGTGTAGGCGTCGTGGGCCTCCGGGATGATGTCGGTGCCGAGCATGCGGGCGACGCCGGCGTTGCGCAGCTCCTCGCCCATCATCCCGTTGCCGGCACCGAGGTCGAGCACCCGAAGGGTCGAGCTCTGCTCGCCGGCCCGGGCGACCGCCGAGGTCAGGATGCTGGCCACCTTGGCCGGCGACTGGCACTTGAGCCGGTCGTAGAAGATCTGCTCGTACAGCCCGGGCCGCCGGTAGATGGCGTCGTAGTCGTGGAACCGGATGGTGGCCGGTTCGTCGCCCTCGTAGAGGTAGAAGAAGACCTCGTCCTGGTCGAGGTCCTCGGTCCCGTCGTGGGGGAACTGGATGCGATGGCGGGTCACGTTGGTGTTGCTCCTCCCTGGATGAACCCGCCCGTTCGCCTCCGAACCTAACGGACGAGCCGCCGCGGCCGGTCCTGCGGGTGGCCACTACCGTCTCGGCAGCGCCTTCAGAGAGGACCTCTCGATGCAGATCAGCATGCAGCTCAGCTACGCCGGCGGCTTCAAGGAGGGCGCCGAGCAGGTCGTCGAGCTGGAGCAGCGCCGGCCTCGACCTGGTCTGGGTCGCCGAGGCGTACGGCTTCGACGGGGTCAGCCTCATGGGGTACCTGGCGGCCAAGACCTCGACGGTGCAGATCGCCTCGGGCATCCTGCCGATCTACACCCGGACCCCGACGCTGCTGGCCATGACCGCGGCCGGCGTCGACGCCCTGTCGGGCGGCCGCTGCCAGCTCGGCCTCGGCGCCTCCGGCCCGCAGGTGATCGAGGGGTGGCACGGCGTGCCCTACGACCGGCCGCTCGGCCGGACCCGCGAGATCATCGACATCTGCCGGACGGTGTGGGCCCGTGAGGAGCGCCTCACCCACCAGGGCCGCAACTACTCCATGCCGCTGCCGGAGGGGCAGGGCACCGGGCTCGGCAAGCCGCTCAAGATCATCGCCAGGCCCGTCCGTCCCCGGATCCCGATCTGGGTGGCGGCCCTCGGGCCCAAGAACGTCGAGATGACCGCCGAGGTCGCCGAGGGCTGGATGCCGCTCTTCTACCTGCCCGAGAAGGCGAAGGAGGTCTGGGGGGCCGATCTCGACGCCGGTCTGGCCAAGCGCGACCCCGACCTCGGGCCGCTGCAGATCTCCGCCGGCGGCCTGGTGTCGATCGGTGACGACGCCGCCGCCGCCCGGGACTTCGCCCGTCCCATGGTCGCCCTCTACGTGGGCGGCATGGGCGCCAAGGGGCGGAACTTCTACAACGACCTGGTGTGCCGGTACGGCTTCGAGGCCGAGGCCGCCGAGATCCAGGACCTGTACCTCGACGGCCACAAGGACGAGGCCGCCGCCAAGGTTCCCGACGAGCTGCTCGAGGCCACGACCCTCTGCGGCCCGGCCGGCTACATCAAGGAGCGGCTGGCCGCCTACAACGAGGTCGGCGTGACCCACCTGAACATCGCCGCCCCCATCCCGACCGCCGAGTACGACGTGACCGCCACCGTCGAGGCCCTGAAGGAGTGGTCGGCCTAGTCGGGTCGCCCGGAGGTCACCCGTTCGCGCCTCGGGCGAGGTCGAGGATCTCCTTGCAGGTCGGGCAGACCGGGTAGCGCTTCGGGTCTCGCGACGGCACCCACGTCTTGCCGCACAGCGCGGTGACGGGCGTGCCGGTGATGTAGGCCTCGGTCACCGCCGAGGCCGGGACCACGACGTGCGAGAACCGCTCGTGGTCGCCGTCCTCGGTGGGGACGACCGGGCGTTCGAGGTCGGTGTCGGGCTCGACCACGGTCGTCGGGGCGACCGTCGGGGTGGGGCTCTCGGCCGCGGTCGGGGGGTCGGGCCGGTTCACCGTCCCACCCTCGCGCACGGGCTAGGCCCCGATCGGCGCGCCGGCGCGGGCCAGCGCGGCCTCGGCCTCGGCGACGAAGCGCTCGACCAGCTCGCCGGCCGGCACCAGCTCGTCGATGGCGCCCACCCCCTGACCGGCGGGGAAGAACTCCCGCTCGGGGTCGACGCCGGCGGTCTCGGGGGCGCCGCCGAGGTGGTTGGCCCCGTCGTTCATCGACTTGACGAACTGCATGGGGAAGGCCTCGGGCTGCCCGCCGGCATCCTCGAACTCCTGGGTGTACCGGTTGCGCACGACGCGGCAGGTCTTGCCCGTGTACGCCCGGGTGATCACCGTGCCGTCCTCGGCCGTGGCGAGCAGGGTGTCCTTGTAGCCGGTGACCCCGTTGGCCTCGGGGGTGGCGATGAAGCGGGTGCCGACCCAGATGCCGTCCGCCCCCAGGCAGAGCGCGGCCGCCAGGCCGCGTCCGTCGTACAAGCCCCCGGCGGCCACGACCGGCACCCGGTCGCCGACCGCGTCGACGATCTGGGGCACCAGGGCCATGGTGGCGATCTGCCCGGTGTGACCGCCCGCCTCGGTGCCCTGGGCGACGACGAGGTCGCAGCCGGCCTCGACGGCGGCGAGGGCGTGGCGGACCTTGCCGCACATGTTGACCACGAGGGTGTTGCGCCGGTGGCAGAGCTCGACCACGTCGCGGGGCACGCCGAGGCCGGCGACGAACACCGTGGCACCGCCGTCGATGATGGCGTTGACCTTGGCCTCCATGTCCTGGGGTGCGGCGGTCAGCAGGTCGACGCCGAAGGGCTTGTCGGTCGCCTCCCGCACCTGGGCGATCTCGGCCACCATCTCGGCGTCGCCCATGGTCGAGGCGCCGAGGCAGCCGAAGCCGCCGGCCTCGCTCACCGCCGCCACGAGCGCGGTGGTAGGAGACGCCGCCCATGCCGGCGAGCATCACCGGGTGCTCGACGTCGAGGATCTCGGTCAGTCGGGTGCGCATGGCGGCCGATGGTAGGGCGGCGTGCCGCCGGCCGAGCCGGGCGCACTCGTCCGGCCGACCGCTCTCAGGCCTGCTGGCCGTCGCGGTAGGCGCCCGGGCCGGTGAGCATGTGGCGGTGCCAGCGGCCGGGGGTGGCCAGGATCGCCCTCGGGTAGTCCTCGAAGAGCCAGCGGGCGAAGTTGCGGCGGGTCCAGGCGATCGCGCCCGCCAGCCCCACCGCGACCCGGGCGCCCTTGCGGTGCTGCAGGGCCCGCACCAGCAGGCGGGCCAGCCGGTGGTCGACGGCCAGCTCGGCGTGGACGGCCCGCTCGTACCGGTGGGCGGCGGCCGCGGGGTCGTCGGGACCGGCCCGGTCGAGCGCGTCGGCGGCGCAGCATGCCGGTGAGCAGCGCCTGGCCGATGCCCTCGCCGGTCATCGGGTCGGTGGCCGCCGCGGCGTCGCCGACGAGCAGCGTGCGGCCGGCGGCCAGCACGACGTCGTCCACCCGCGCCGGGATGGGCCAGGCTCGGTGGGGGCTCTCCGGCTCGGCCCTCGGGCCCGAGGGCCTCGGCGACGTGCGGCCGGGCCAGCAGCGTCGGGCCACAGGTCCTTCATGTCGCGGACGGCGATGCCGGAGCCCCGCTGGATGCCGAAGCCGACGTTGGCCACCCCGCCCGGGAGCGGGAACGACCAGGCGTACCCGGGCAGCAGGTCGGGCTCGAACCAGACGAGCAGCTCGCGAGCGGCCCGGCCGTCGATCCGGCGGAAGTACTGGCGGAAGGCGTGCCACTCGCCGCGGTAGCCCGGCTCGGCGACCCCGAGCAGCTTGCGCACCGGGGACCACATGCCGTCGGCGGCGATGGCGTAGCGGGCCTCGACCGACCCGCCGCCGGCCACCGAGAGGACCACCCGGTCGGAGCGGGTCTCCACCCCCTCGACCTCGCTGCCCTCGCGCACCGCCACGCCGGCGTCGCGGGCGACCTCCAGCAGGGCGGCATCGAGGTCGACCCGTCGGGCCACGGCGGCGTAGCGCCCGCGCCCGCGGGGAAGGGGGAAGGTGACCTCCTTCCCGGACGGGGAGCGGACGACGACGTCCTCGACCGGTTGCCACGACTCGACCGCTGCCGGGTCGAGCCCGAGCTGGTCGAGCAGCCGCAGCGCACCCGTCGTCAGCCCGTCGCCGCAGCACTTGTCCCGCGGGAAGCGGGCCTTGTCGAGCAGCACCACCGAACGGCCCCGTCGGGCGAGGGTGGTGGCGGCCGCGGCACCGGCCGGTCCGCCGCCCACGACGGCGACGTCGGCGCTGCGCATGGCGCGGCAGGCTACGGGCCGGCCGGCGTCAGCCGGCCACCTTGAGCACGTCGTCCCAGCCGTCCCGGTAGCACTGCACGAACAGCTCGGGATCGGTGACCGCCGCGGGGTCGACGTTCACGCCGATCAGCGCCTGGTCCTGGTAGCTGAGCAGCGTGATGTTGGCGCCTGCGCCGGCCATGGGCCCGAAGGCGAACATCGACTCGATCCGGCTGCCGGCGGTGTAGATGGGGAACGGCGCGCCGGGCACGTTGCTCGTCACCACGTCGACGCCGCGGAGCATCGAGCCGAAGAGGCCGGTGCTCATCGAGGTCGGCAGCCGGTACAGGATGCCGGCGAGCGGCTCGACGATGCCGAGGGCCGGTTCGCGGCGCTCGTGGAGCACCAGCTCGTGCACCGCCTGCATGCACTCGACCGGGTCGTCGAGGTGCAGCGGGATCGGGAACCGTGCCGGCACGAACTGGTTGCCGGCGTCGTCCTCGGTCTCGGCGTTGCGGATGTTGATCGGCATCGACATCCGCAGCTCGTCGACCGGCTGGCCGAGGGCCTCGTGGTAGCGGCGGAACCCGAGGCAGGTGGCCGCCACGAACGCGTCGTTCAGCTTCCCGCCGGCGGTCTTGGCCGCCGCCTTGGCGTCGGCGACGGACACGGCCACGGTGTCGAAGCTCACCGACAGCGAGCGGGCCGCCATGGCGGGGGACATGGGGTGGGTGGCGGGGGCGGTGAGCCGGGCGACCGACTGGGCCGTCTCGACCAGCGACCGGGCGCTGCCCACCGGGTCGGTGACCAGGGCGCCGAGCGCGCTGCGCACCGTGCCGGAGGACCGCTGGGCGATGCCCATGGTGCGTCGGCGCTCGTGCTGGAGGGCGTCGACGAACCGCTCGACCTGGTTCATCACGTGGACCTCGGGCTCGGCCGGCAGCTCCGCCGGGGCGGCGTCGCGCTCGAGCTCGAACATGACCAGCGCGATCTTCACCGCGCCGACGCCGTCGGTGATGGCGTGGTGGATCTTCATGATCACCGCCGCCTGACCGCCCTCGAGGTCCTCGACGACGGTGGCCTCCCACAGCGGTCGGGCCCGGTCGAAGCCCTGCATGGCGATGGGCTGGGCCAGGTCGAGCACCGACCGCAGGCTGCGGTCGCCGCCGGCCCGGACCCATCGCAGGTGGAAGTCGAGGTCGAAGTTCGGGTCGACCTCCCACCGGGGCGGGGCCACCGACAGCGGGTTGCTGCGGACGCGCTGGCGCATGCGAGGGACGAGGCGCGTGCCGCGGTCGACCAGCGCCCGGAACCGCTCCCGGTCGGGGGACTGGTCGAGCACCAGGATCGAGGTGATGGTCGACCGCAGCATCGGGTCCTTCTCGATCGTCCACATCAGCGCGTCGCTGTCGGTCATGCGGTGCTCGAAGCGCAGGTCGGCCATGTCCGCAGTCTGGCCCAGCCTCGGCCCGGTCCGCCGCGCCGGTGTGCCCGCTGCCCGTCGTCGCCGGTCCCGCCTGACGGGCCCGAAGCGGGTCGCACCTCGCAGTGGATCGCCCGGGCCGCGCCACGAGGTGCCCGGCGGTCAGGTGGGGAGGAGGTGGGCGCCGGCCGAGGGCCGGACGGCCCAGGTGCGGCCGGCGGCCCGCTCGGGAGCGAGCTCCTCGTCGAGGGCGCCGGGCCGGGTCAGGGCCACCACGCAGCCGCCGAAGCCCCCGCCGGTCATCCGGGCCCCGAACACCCCGTCCACGTCGGCCAGGCGCGCCACCAGGGCGTCGACGATCGGCGTCGACACCTCGAAGTCGTCGCGCAGGCTGGCGTGGCTGGCGCCCATCAGCCGCCCGGCGCGAGCCAGGTCGCCGAGGGTCAGCGCTTCGGCCATGTCGCGGACCCGCTGGTTCTCGGTGACCACGTGGCGGGCCCGTCGGAGCAGGACGGGATCGTCGATCGTCCGCACGTCCGCCGGCGTCGCCCGGCGGAGCAGCGCGCCCATGGCGTCCTGGGCCTGCTCGCACTGCCGGCGACGCTCGGCGTAGCCGGACCCGGCGAGGGTCCGGCCCTGACCGGAGTGGACGACGACCACCTGGGCCAGGTCCTCCGGCGGGAGGGGGATGGGCACGACGTCGAGGGTGTGGCAGTCGAGCAGCAGCGCCGCGCCCGCCACCCCGGCGGCCGAGGTGAGCTGGTCCATGATCCCGCAGGGCACACCCGACGCGGCGTGCTCGGCCAGCTGGCACAGGCGGGCGACGGTGAGCGGGGTGCCCTGCAGCCCGAGCACGAGGGCGACGGCGACCTCGAGCGCCGCGCTCGAGGAGAGCCCGGCGCCGACGGGCAGGGTGGTCGAGACCGTGCCGGCGAACCCGTAGCGGGGGCGGAGCTCCGAGACGACCCCGGCGACGTACCTCGCCCACGACGGCGCGACGTCGGCCGGCGACCCGACGTCGCGGCGGACGACCGCCGGCTCGGCGTCGGCGGCCGAGGTGAGCCGGACGACGTCGCTCTGGAGGTCGACCCGGCCGGTCACGGTGGTGCCCAGGTCGACCGCCATCGGGAGGGCCAGACCGCCGGTGGTGTCGGTGTGGTCGCCGATCAGGTTCACCCGTCCGGGCGCGAAGGCCCGGACCTGCTCGCCGTCGGCGTGGTCGGCGTAGCCGCTCGGCGACTGCTCAGGCATCGCGGAGGCGGGCGGCGGCGTCCTCGGGGACGACCGGGTTGATGAGGAGCCCGGTGCCCAGCTCGCCGGCCGCGACGAACCGGGGCACGCCGGGCGATCGCAGCGGCACGTTGACCTCGACGTGGAGGTGGGCCTCGGGCCAGGGCCGGCCGTCGCTCGGGCAGCCGTGGACCCAGAGCATGTACGGCATCGGCCGGTCCCAGAGCCGGTCGAGGCGTCCGAGCACGTCGACCAGCAGCCGGGCCAGGTCGTCGCGGCCGGCGCCGTCGAGCGTCGGGAGGTCCGGCCGGTGCTCCGTCGGCGCCAGCACCAGCCCGTAGGGGGACGTGGCGGCCCAGGGCACCCAGGCCCGCCAGCGACCGGTCGCGGTCACCAACCGGTCGTCCGGCTCCTCGGCGCACAGCGCGCAGCGCCCCGTCCGCCGGGCCCGTTCGAGCTCACCGAGCGGCGCGCCGGGCACGTGGTCGAGGGCGAAGATCTGGCCGTGGGGGTGGGAGATGGTGGCGCCGACCTCGGCCCCGCGGTTCTCGAACACCAGCACGTAGTCGACATCACCACGGGCGCCGAGGGCGGCGGTCCGGGCGGCCCAGAGGTCGACGACGCGACGGGCCCCTTCGACGCCGAGGGTCGAGAGCGAGGCGTCGTGGTCGGGGGAGTAGAGCACCACCTCGCAGCGGTCGTCGGGGAACGACGGCCACCGGTTGACGAACGCCTTGGTGTCGTACGGCTCGGGGGCCTCGGTGCCGCCGACGCAGAACGGGCAATCGGTGCTCGGACGGTTCGGTCGTCCCTGCCGGGACCCGACGACCTCGACCTCGACGCCCGTCAGCGGGTCGACGCGCAGCACGGCCGGGACGCTACCGAGGCGCACCGTGCCGCCTGGGCACAGCCGGCGAGGGAAGCGCCAGCGACGAGCCGGGAGCGAGCGCCGCAGGTGCTCGCCATGGGCACAGCCGGCGAGGGAAGCGCCAGCGACGAGCCGGGAGCGAGCGCCGCAGGTGCTCGCCATGAGCACAGCTGCTTGACCGTTCGGTCAAGCATGGTGAGGATGGCCGAATGCCTTCCGCCGCGGTGAACGGGATCGAGATCGAGTACGACATCCAGGGCGACGACGACGGCGTCCCGCTGCTCCTGGTCATGGGGCTGGGCGCCCAGCTCGTCTCGTGGGACCCCGAGCTCTGCATGGCCTTCACCGACCGGGGCTTCCGGGTCATCCGCTTCGACAACCGCGACGCCGGGCTGTCGACCAGCTTCGACGACTGCACGGTCGACGTCGGCGCCAACGTCCTCAAGGCGATGGCCGGCGACCAGGCCGAGTCGTGCTACCTGCTGGCCGACATGGCCGACGACGCGGCGGCCCTGCTCGACGCCCTCGACATCGTCGCCGCCCACGTGGTCGGGGCGTCGATGGGCGGCATGATCGCCCAGAGCCTCGCCATCCGGCACCCCGAGAAGGTGCTCAGCCTCACCTCGATCATGTCGACCACCGGGGACCGGGACGTCGGTCAGCCCGCCCCCGAGGTGCTCGGCACCCTGCTCACCCCGGCGGCGACCGATCGGGCCGAGGCCATCGAGGCGGCGGTGAGCACGTCGCGCATCATCCAGAGCCCGGAGCACTTCGACGAGGCCCGGGCCCGGGAGCGGGCCGAGCGCGAGTACGACCGCAGCTTCCGACCCGCCGGCGTGGCCCGGCAGCTCCTCGCCATCATGGCGTCCGGCTCGCGCACCGAGGACCTGCGACGGCTCGACGTGCCCACCCTGGTCATCCACGGCGACCTCGACCCGCTGGTCACCCCCTCGGGTGGCGCCCGCACGGCCGAGGTCATCCCCGGCGCCGAGCTGCTGCGCCTCCCGACCATGGCCCACGACCTCCCGGTCGTGCTCTGGCCGCAGGTGGTCGAGGCCATCACCCAGCTGGCCTCCCGGGCCGGTGACGGCGGGTCGGGCGTGGCGGCCGCAGCCGCGTCGGCGGCGGCGGGCGAGGCCTGAGGGTGGGTCCGCTCCACGGCGTCCGCATCGTCGAGATCGCGGGCATCGGGCCCGGGCCGTTCGCCGCCATGGCCCTGGCCGACCTCGGTGCCGAGATCATCCGCATCGACCGGACCGGCAACGTGCTCAAGGGCGACCCCGACGTGCCTCCGGCCGACCTGCTCAACCGGGGACGGCGCTCGATCGCGGTCGACCTCAAGTCGCCCGAGGGCGTCGAGGTGGTGCTGAGCCTGATCGAACGGGCCGATGCCCTGATCGAGGGCTTCCGCCCGGGGGTCATGGAGCGCCTGGGTCTCGGACCCGACGTCTGCGCCGAGCGCAACCCGAAGCTCGTCTACGGCCGCATGACCGGGTGGGGACAGGACGGCCCCTACGCCCACACCGCCGGCCACGACATCAACTACATCGCGCTGGCCGGCGCCCTCGACCCGATCGGTCGCCGGGGCGAAGGGCCGGTCCCGCCGCTCAACCTCGTCGGCGACTTCGGCGGCGGCGGCATGCTGCTGGCCCTCGGCATCTGCGCCGCGCTGGTCGAGGCGGGGCGGTCCGGCGAGGGCCAGGTCGTCGACGCCGCCATGGTCGACGGCGCCGCCCTGCTCACGACCATGTTCCACTCCTTCATCGCCATGGGCATCTGGAACGACGAGCGGGGGACGAACATGCTCGACTCCGGCGCCCACTACTACGACGTGTACGAGACCGCCGACGGCGAGTACGTCTCGATCGGCTCGATCGAGCCGCAGTTCTACGCCGAGCTGCTGCGCCTCACGGGGCTGGAGGGCGAGGACCTGCCCTGGCAGCACGACCGCAACCAGTGGCCCGAGCTGAAGGACCGGCTCGCCAAGATCTTCCGGGAGAAGACCCGGGACGAGTGGTGCGAGGTCATGGAGGGCACCGACGTGTGCTTCGCCCCGGTCCTGTCGCTGCACGAGGCGCCCGAGCACCCGCACAACGTCCACCGCGGCACCTTCACCGAGGTGGCCGGCATCACCCAGCCGGCGCCGGCACCCCGGTTCAGCCGGACGCCCGGCGCCATCACCTCGCCGCCCCCGCACGCCGGCCAGCACACCGACGAGGTGCTGACCGACTGGGGGGTGGCGGACGCCGCCCGCATCGCCGAGCTGCGCGAGGCCGGCGCCGTCGAGTGACGCGACCGGGCGCGCCCGGCCGGGAAGGGGCGTCGGCTATCGCCGGCGCTCGAGGCGGATGACCCGGCAGTCGTGGCTGGCGACGGTGCCGAGGTCGACCCGCCCGTCGCGCACCGCCACCGGTTCGTCGGACAGCACCTCGGTGGCGCCGTCGAGCACGACGTCGGCGGGGAGGTCGAGCGGCGCCAGGTCGAGGGCCATCCGCCGGGGCGCCGGGCCGGTGTTCCAGGTGCCGACGTAGAGGCAGTCCTCGTGCTCGCTGGTCACCAGCTCGGGGAAGGGCCGGTCGAGCAGGTCGACGACCCGCGGCCGGCCGCCGGCCAGGCGGTCGACGATCGCCAGCAGGTCGAGCCGCTCGTCGGGCACGGTGTCGATCCTGTCGGAGACCACGGGCATGCCGTCGGTGAGCCCCACGACCGCGACCTGGGTCCGGATCTCCTCGACGGACATGCGGGTCCGGTCGGCGCGCACCATCAGGCAGTCGGGGTCGTTGGCCCAGAGCCGGCCGTGCAGGAACGCCCGGTTCAGGGTGCTGCGCAGCGCGCCCTCGGTGGTGGTGCCCGCCTGGTCGCCGGTGGCCCAGCGCAGCAGCCGGGTGTTCCAGAACGGGGCGACGTCCGGGCCGATGCGCATGCCGTCCACCACCCCCACCGCCGGACCGAGCGGGAGCCCGCACCCCAGCAGGAAGGCGTCGTCACCCGCGCCGGCCCGCACCGCGTCGAGGCCCGCGCGCAGCGCCGAGGCCCTGGTCGCCGTCGGGTCGCTGCGCCTCCCGGGGAGCGCGGCGGCGTAGCAGAAGTCGAGCTTGAGCACCCGGTAGCCCCAGTCGTGGCGCAGCGTCCGCGCCACGTCCCGCAGCCAGGTCTGGACCTCCGGCAGGGTGGTGTCGAGCGCGTGCATGAAGCGGGTCCGGTTCCAGAGCACGTTCCAGAGCGCCCGGACCGGTCGGCCCCGCTCGGTCCGCAGGATCCAATCGGGATGGCTCCTCGCCACCGTCGAGGTCGGGTCGACGATGAACGGGGCCAGCCAGATGCCCGCGTCGCGCCCGGTGGCGGTGATGGCCTCGGCGACGGCGGCCATGCCGGACGGGAAGTCGTCGTTGGTGTCGAGCCAGTCACCGATGTGGCGCTGGTGGCCGTCGTCGACCATGACGTAGTCGACCGGCATGCGGCTCGACACGCGGTCCATGGCGGCCAGGTTCGCCCGGGTCTCCGCCTCGTCGATGGACGTGAAGTAGAAGTACCAGGAGCACCAACCGCCGGGCGGTCGGTCCGGCACGCGGGCCGACATGGCGGAGCCGAGCCGCTCGGCCCACTCCTCGAGGAGGGTCACGCCGTCGTCGCCGCCGCTGGCCAGCAGCGGCTCGGTCTCGACGCCGGAGCCGGGGTCGAGGCGGGCGCCGTCGAACCGGCAGCTGGCCGAGAGCTGGACCGATCCCGCTGCGGCGCCGCCGGAGCCCGGCGGACCGACCTGCACGTCGATCACCGACAGGGCGCGGGCGCCGCCGGTGAAGCCGACGACCACGGCGTGGCGAGCGGCCGGGTCGCTGATCGCGGTGACCAGCTCGGAGCGCAGGGCCCCGGGCTCGCCCCGCCGTGGCGTCCCGGGGTCGACCGCGGTCATGGACACGAGTGGCAGCCACGGGTCGCGGTCGCGCTCACGGGCGCCGAAGCGCCGGACCAGCGACCACGACCCCCAGCCGTTGCGGTACACCGACCAGTCCGTCGGATCGCCCCCCAGCTCCAGCCCGCGGTGGGCGACGGTGGTGAGCGGGCTGATCTCGTCCAGCTCGATCGGGCCGTCGGAGCGGTTGGTGACCTCGGCGGTGAGCTCGACGCCGCCGTCGACCGCCCGCGCCCGCAGGGCGACCTCGACCGTTCCGTCACCGGCCCGCCAGCTCCCGTCGGGCTCGGGCGCCAGGTCGGTCGGGAGCAGGCGCCGCAGCCGACCCTGCTCGCGGTAGGTGACCTGGGGGACGAGGCCACGGAGCTGCACGGCACCACCCGCCAGGTCGAGGTCGAGACCGATCCCGTCGCCGGCCGGCCGGAGCCCAGCGGCGCCCACGTCGTCGGGGGCTGTCGGGTCGTGGTCGGCCATCGGGCGATTCAACCATCCGCCGTAGGGTGCGGGCATGGGAACGCTGGTCTGCTTCCACGCCCACCCCGACGACGAGTCCATCGCCACCGCCGGCACCATGGCCAAGGCGGCGGCCGCCGGCCACCGCGTCGTCCTGGTGGTGGCGACCCGGGGCGAGCACGGCGAGATCGTCCCGAACGTGCTCGCCGACGGCGAGCAGCTCGGCCTCCGTCGGACCGCCGAGACCTACGCCTCCGCCGAGGCGCTCGGCGCCGCCCGCGTCGAGTTCCTCGGCTACATCGACTCGGGCATGGTCGGCACCGAGACCTCCACCCGTCCGTGGTGCTTCGCCCGCGCCGACGTCGGACACGCCGCCGACCGCCTCGCCGCCATCCTCGGCGAGGAGCAGCCCGACGTCCTCACCATCTACGACGACAACGGCGGGTACGGGCACCCCGACCACGTCCAGGTCCACGTGGTCGGCCGCCGGGCGGCCGAGATCGCCGGGGTCGACCAGGTCTTCGAGAGCACCATGAACCGGGAGTACCTGCGGAGCGGGCTGCAAGCCCGGGTGGAGAGCGGCGAGATGGCCCCCGACGACCTGCCGGACCTCGACGAGGGGTTCGGCAAGCCCGAGTCGGTGATCACCCACCGGGTCGTGGTCACCGCCTTCCTCGCCGAGAAGCGCGCCGCCATGCGCTGCCACCGCAGCCAGATGGCCGACGACCACTTCCTGCTCGGCATGAGCGACGAGCAGTTCGCCTACGGCTTGGGCATCGAGTGGTACATCGCCGAGGGCGGTCCGGCGTCTCCGGGCACCCTGGCGGCCGAGCTGTTCGAGCCCACCCACTGACCCACGCCCGCCGTTCACCGGGGGTTCACCCCCAGGACACCGTGACCTAGGGTGCCCGCCCGTGAGGGGAGACGGGGACGAGACGGGGTCGGTACGGGCGCGGGCGAACCGCCGCAGCTGGCGGGCGGCGACCGTCGTGGTGGTCACCGCGCTGCTCGGCGCCCTCGCCGTGGTGCAGGGCGGGCCCGCCGGTGCCGGGGCGACGGGTGCCCGGGCCGCCGGTCCGCTCGACGACTCGGTGCACCTGAACCAGATCCAGGTCGTCGGCAGCCACAACAGCTACCACGTCGAGGCGCCGCCCGACGAGGAGAACCTGCGCCGCAGCTTCATCGGCGACGCCGAGGACCAGCTCGAGTACGGCCACGTCCCGCTGGCCCAGCAGTTCGGCGAGCAGAAGGTGCGCCAGATCGAGCTCGACGTCTACCGCGACGGCGCCGGCGGCAAGTACGCCAACCCGCTGATCCGCCAGTACACCGGCGGCGGCCCCTACGACTCGGCCATGGACCAGCCCGGCATCAAGGTCCTGCACGTCCAGGACGTCGACTACCACACGACCTGCCTGACCTTCGTGAGCTGCCTGAGCCAGGTCAAGAGCTGGTCCGACGCCAACCCCGACCACGTGCCGATCGCCATCCTGGTCGAGCTCGAGGACCAGCCGGTGCCGGTGAGCGTGAGCGGCGTCAACTTCACGATCCCGGACCCGTGGACCGCCCCGGGCGCCCTGGACGGCCTCGACGCCGAGATCCACTCGGTGTTCAGCCCGGCCGACCTCATCACCCCGGACCAGATCCGCGGCAGCCGCACGACCCTCGAGGAGGGGGTGCTGCAGGACGGGTGGCCGACCCTCGGCGCCAGCCGCGGCAAGGTGCTGTTCCTCATGGACAACGGCGGCGCCTACCGCGACGCCTACCTGAACGGCCACCCCGGCCTGCAGGGTCGGGTGCTGTTCACCAACTCGTCGCCGGGCCAGCCCGACGCCGCCTTCGTCGAGGTCAACGACTCCCGCAACAACGTCCCGTACATCCAGTCCCTCGTCACCCAGGGCTACGTGGTGCGGACCCGGGCCGACGCCGACACCCTCGAGGCCCGGGCCAACGACACCAGTGCCCGCGACGCCGCCTTCCAGAGCGGGGCGCAGTGGGTGAGCACCGACTACCCGACGCCGACCTACGCGCAGCAGAGGTTCGGCAACGACTACGTGGTGCGACTGCCGGGTGACATCGTGGCCCGCTGCAACCCGGTGAACGCGCCGCCCGGCTGCGTCGACCGGGCCATCGAGGTCGGCTTCGACGAGACCACGACCACCACCAGCACCACCACGACCACCAGCACCACGACGACGACCACGACCGCGCCGCCGTCCACCGCGCCGCCGTCGGTCGCGCCGACGGCGGTTGCGCCGACGGCGGTTGCGCCGGCCTCGACACCCGTCGGCCCGCCGCCCGCCGCCACCAGCTCGCCGGCGACCCCGGTGTACTCGGTGCCGACCTTCACCGGCTGACTCCGGCGAGCCGCCGGGTCGGGCCTGGTTCGGCTCCACGGGCCGGTCCTAGCGTGGCCGCCTTGCTCGCCCCGCCACTGGTCGCCTCGCTGCTCTACCAGGCCCACCAGGACTGGGCCTGGGTGGTCATCGTCGGCAACGGGCTCGCCGGGGCGTGGGCCCTGGCCGCCCACCGGTGGGAGCGGTTCCGGCTCCGATGGCTGTGGTGGTTGACCGCGGTGGTCGAGGTGGCGGTCCTGGTGCAGGTCGTGCTCGGCGTCGTGCTGCTCAACGTCGAGCACCGCAAGCAGGACCAGTTCCACATGTTCTACGGGTTCGTCGCCTTCGCCAGCGTGGGGATCATCTACGCCTACCGGCACCAGCTGCGGGACCGGTTGTACCTGCTGTACGGGGGCGGCGGCCTCTTCCTGATGGGGCTGGGGATCCGGGCCATCCAGGTGTCCGGGCGCTGACCGGCCGGACCGGGGCCTACTGTCCGGGCCATGTCGACCAAGGTCTCAGCCGCCGACGCGGCGGCACTCCTCCACCCGACCGACTCGCTCGGCCTGCCACTCGGGCCGACCCAGCCGGGGGCGGTGCTCCAGGCCCTGAGCGGGCGCGACGACTGGGAGGAGCTGCGGATCTACGGCGGGCTGGTCACGGTGCTGGCCGACGTGTTCATGCACCCGAAGGTGCACTACCTGAGCGGCTTCTTCGGACCGGTGGAGCGGATGCTCCGGGACGCCGGCGCCAACATCGGCTTCGCCCCGGCCGACTTCCGGCGGTTCACCCCGCTGCTCGCCACCCAGTGCCCCCGGGTGATGGCCACCGCCGCGGCGCCACCGGACGACGAGGGCTGGTGCAGCCTGTCGTTGCACGCGGGCGCCACCTCCGGCGAGATGAAGCGGGCCGCCGCCGACCCGGACCGGCTGCTCATCGTCGAGGTCACCCCCCGCCTGCCCCGGACCCGCGGCTTCGAGCCCGTGTACCGCCACGCCGTGCACGTCGACGACATCGACGTGCTGGTCGAGAGCGACGAGTCGCCGGTGACCATCGACGACGCCCCCCCGGGCGACGTCGATCGGGCCATCGCCGACCACATGTCGGCGCTGATCCCCGACGGCGCCACCCTCCAGACGGGCATCGGCGCGGTGCCCTCGCTGGTGGCCGCCCTGCTCGCCGAGGGCGACGGCGGTGACTACGGCCTGCACTCGGAGATGTTCACGACGGGCTGCATGCGCCTGCACCAGGCCGGCAAGATCACCAACCGCAAGGGGTTCTACGACGGGGTGTCGGTCGCGACCTTCGCCGCCGGCACCCGTGAGCTCTACGACTGGCTGGACGGCAACGAGGACGTCGCCTTCCTGCCGGTGGAGCTGGTCAACTCACCCGAGGCCATCGCCCGCAACCGCCACATGGTCACCATCAACGGCGCCATGAGCATCGACATCCAGGGTCAGGTCGTCGCCGACACCATCTCGGCCAACCAGTACTCGGGCATCGGCGGGCACGAGGACTTCGTGGCCGGTCCGGCCCTCGCCATCGAGTCCCGCGCCATGCTGTGCCTGCCGGCGACCTACACCAGCAAGGACGGCGAGCTGCGGTCGCGGATCGTGCCCTGGTTCGACGCGGGCACGGTGATCACCACGCCCCGCCACCAGGTCGACACCATCGTGACCGAGTTCGGCGTGGCCGAGCTGCTCGGCAAGACCGTCCACCAACGGGGCCAAGCCCTCGCCGCCGTCGCCCACCCCGACTTCCGCGACGAGCTGCTCGCCGCCGCTGAGCGAGCGTCGAAGGGCAACAGCCCGGTCATCTAGGTCCCACTCGGGCTTCGCCCTCGCCGGGACCGTGCTTCGCACATGAAGCCCACGCGCTCGTGCTGCTCAGGGGCACACTTATGCCGGGCGCCGCCCCTGGGGCGGCGCTGGCTTCGCCATGATGGGTGTCATCGGTGTGCTGCTCCGCCTGGCGGTGTTTCTGGGCGCCGCCCCTGGGGCGGCGCTGGCTTCGCCATGATGGGTGTCATCGGCGGTGCTGCTCCGCCTGGCGGTGTTTCTGGGCGCCGCCCCTGGGGCGGCGCTGGCTTCGCCATGATGGGCTTGAGTCCCGCGAGGTGGTGTAGGTCGGCGTCGGTGGTTTCCTCGACGCTGTTGGTCAGTTTGGCTCAGGCGGTGATGGCGAGGGGCGGTTCCTTGGTGGTGTCGGCTTGGTCGGTGTCGGTGGCGTAGAGCTTGGCCATCGAGCCTTCGGAGAGGTAGCGGCGTTCGGCGACGGCCCATTCGTCGTGGGTTTCGACGATGACGGCGGTGACGAGGCGGGCGACGGCGGCGTCGTTGGGGAAGATGCCCACGACGTTCGTGCGGCGCTTGATCTCGCCGTTGAGCCGCTCGAGCGGGTTCGTCGACCAGATCTTGCGCCAGTGGGCTTGAGGGAACGTCGAGAACGCCAGGAGGTCCTCGGTGGCGTCGGTGAGCATGGCGGCGACGTCACCGAACTTCGGGGCGAGCATCGCGGTGACCTCGGTGAGCTGGGAACGGACGTGGTCGGCGTTGGGTTGGGCGAAGATCGTGCGGATCGCGGCGGCGACCATCTCGACTGATGCCTTGGGGACCCGGGCCAGCACGTTGCGCATGAAGTGGACCCGGCAGCGCTGCCACGCAGCGCCGACGAACACCGACTCGATCGCGGTCTTGAGGCCGAGATGGTGGTCAGAGATCACGAGCTTGACCCCGTCGAGACCCCGGGCCCGCAGGCCTTGGAAGAACGAGGTCCAAAACGCCCCGGACTCGCTGTCACCGACGTCCACCCCCAGGACCTCACGGTCACCAGTAGCGGTCACGCCGGTGGCGACCACGACCGCCCGCGACACCACCCGGCCATTGACCCGGCCCTTCACGTAGGTGGCGTCGGCGAACACGTAGGGGAAGGCGAGGTGATCGAGGGGCCGGTTGCGGAACTTGTCGAGTTCGGTGTCGAGCTCGGCGCAGATGCGCGACACCTCCGACTTCGAGATGCCCGAGCTGACCCCGAGCGCAGCGACCAGGTCGTCGACCTTGCGGGTCGACACCCCATGCACCCACGCCTCCATCACCACCGCGTACAGGGCCCGGTCGATGCGCCGGCGCCGCTCCAACAGCGACGGGAAGAAGCTCCCATGACGCAACTTGGGGATCTTCAGCTCGACATCGCCAGCCGCGGTCGACAGCAACCGGGGCCGGTGGCCGTTGCGCTGGTTCGAACGCGACGCGGTGCGTTCATGGGGCGCGGCGCCAATGAACGCCGAGGCTTCGGCCTCGATCAACTGCTGGAGGATCCACTCCAAGCTCGTGCGGATGCTGTCGGTCACCTCCCCAGCGCGCAGCGCTTCGAGAAGCTCGGACAGGTCAGAATCAGTGAGGGCCACCGGTGGGGTCTCCTTGTGCGTATCCCGGCTAGGACACGTCGAGGATCTCGCCGGTGGCCCACCTCATGGTGGACCCACCGACCTACACCACCCCACGGGACTCGATCCATGATGGGTGTCATCGGCGGTGCTGCTCCGCCTGGCGGCTGCGCAGCGTTGCTGGGGGCTGGGGCGCGCCGGCGAGGGAAGCGCTAGCGACGAGCCGGGAGCGAGCGCCGCAGGTGCTCGCCATGGGCGCGGCGAGGGAAGCGCTAGCGACGAGCCGGGAGCGAGCGCCGCAGGTGCTCGCCATGGGCGCGGTGAGGGAAGCGCGAGCGACGAGCCGGGAGCGAGCGCCGCAGGTGCTCGCCATGGGCGCGGTGAGGGAAGCGCGAGCGACGAGCCGGGAGCGAGCGCCGCAGGTGCTCGCCATGGGCGCGGTGAGGGAAGCGCGAGCGACGAGCCGGGAGCGAGCGCCGCAGGTGTTCGCCGTGAACACGGCTCCGTCAGTGCGGTTTGAGGGTGCGGCGGACGCCGGGGATGCTGCCGATCACGCCGAGGACGCCGTCGCCGAGGTCGCCGACCATGGTCTCCACGTTCCGGAAGCGCTCGTCCATGGCCGCCACCAGGGTGGACAGCTCCGGCAGCAGCTCGTCGAGGCCGGACCGGAAGCCGGTGAGGTCGGCGGCCAGGCTGGTGACCGCGGTGTCGAGGCGCGTGACGTCGTCGGCCAGGGCGTCGATGCGCTCGGGCAGCTCGGTGAGCGACCGCCGCACCTTGGCGACGGTCCACGGTGCCAGCAGCACCTCCTCGAGCACCTTGGCCGGCCAGCGGACGGCCAAGTCGATCGGCGTGGGCGGCCCGTCGTGCGCCTCGTCGGTCATGGGCCGGTCCGCCTCAGAGGTTCACCACCGGGCAGGTGAGGGTGCGGGTGATGCCCTCGATCATCTGGACCCGCCCGACCACCATCTTCCCGAGCTCGTCGACCGTGCTCGCCTCGGCGCGGGCGACCACGTCGTAGGGGCCGGTGACGTCGTCGGCGGAGATCACCCCGGCGATGTCCCCGACCTCGGCCGCCACCTGCGCCGCCCGCCCCACCTCGGTCTGGATCAGGATGTAGGCGGTGACGGCCATGACAGCCTCCTCGGGAGCGCCCGACGGACGGTGAGGTGATGGTAGCCAGCGGCCGGTGGCCGGGCCCGCCTTGACAGCCGGTGACGACACGGTGAACATCGGCGCCCGCCGCGCCACCTGGCCGGCCGAGCAGCGATCGGGGGACGCAGGTGCAGGCACGACGGTCGACGAGGTTCGTGGTGGCGGTGGCGGTCACCGTGGTGCTCGGGGTCACCGGCCTGGCCGGGGCCGCGGTCGCGGTCGACCCGCCCCCACCGCCGACGCCGAACGAGCACTACGCCATCCAGCTCTACGGGGACTTCCTCGGGCGACCCCCCACCACCGACGAGGAGCAGGGTCTGGCCAACGCCCTCGACGCCGGCCAGCTCACCCGGGACCAGGCCGGCGTGGGGGCGTCGCGGTCCTACGCCTACGCCCAGCAGCTGGTCATCGGCTTCTACCAGAACACCCTGGGTCGTGACCCCGACATCAACGGGCTGGCGTACTGGACCGGGCAGATCTGGGCCGGGAAGCAGTCGGTCGCCCAGGTCGCGGCCGCCATCTACGCGAGCAACGAGTGGTACCAGGCGGTCGGAGGCACCGACGAGGCCTGGGTCCACAACCTCTACGTCCGGATCCTGCACCGCTCGCCCGACACCAGCGGTGAGGGGTACTGGGCGAGCCGGACGGTGAGCGACGGCCGACTCGTCGTGGCGCTCGTCTTCTACCAGAGCAACGAGTCGCTCCGGACCCGGACCGACGCCCTGTACACCTCGCTGCTGCGCCGCGCCCCCGACGACGCCGGCCTGGCCTACTGGACGCAGGTCATGCTCGACCGGGGCGACCGGGACGTGGCCGGCCTGCTGGCCGGCAGCAACGAGTACTTCCAGTACGCCCAGGGCAGCACCGTCCAGTAGCGCGGCCGCAGGTTCCCTCGCGGCGGGCCGCCGCCGGGAGGAGCTCAGTCGCTGAGGCGCTTCTCCAGCCTCTGCAGCTCGTCGCGCATCTCGTCGGGCACCCGCTCGCCGAGCTTCTCGTAGTGCTCCTCGATGAGGGTGACCTCTCCCCGCCAGGCCTCGGGGTCGACGGTGAGCAGGGAGGCGAGCCGGTCGTCGCTCAGCGCCAGCCCCTCGGTGTTCAGCGAGTCGAGCGTCGGGGTCCGCCCGATGGGGGTGTCGGTCGCCTCGGCGGTGCCGTCGACCCGGCGGATGATCCAGTCGAGGACCCGGCTGTTGTCGCCGAAGCCCGGCCACACGAACTTGCCGTTCTCGTCCTTCTGGAACCAGTTGACCCAGTAGAGCCTGGGCAGCTTGTCGACGTCGGTGGCCTGGCCGATGTCGAGCCAGTGCTGGATGTAGTCGCCGGCGTTGTAGCCCATGAAGGGGAGCATGGCGAAGGGGTCGAAGCGGACCTCACCGACCGTGCCGGCGGCGGCGGCGGTCTTCTCCGAGCTCATGATCGAGCCGAGGAACACCCCGTGCTGCCAGTCGAAGCTCTCGGTCACGAGCGGCACGTTGCTGGCGCGGCGACCCCCGAAGAGGATGGCCGAGATCGGCACGCCCGCCGGATCCTCCCACTCCGGGGCGATGGTGGGGCACTGGGCGGCGGGAGCGGTGAACCGGGCGTTCGGGTGGGCGGCCGGCGCGTCGGAGTCGGGCGTCCAGTCGTTGCCCTTCCAGTCGGTCAGGTGCGACGGCGGCTTCGACAGGCCCTCCCACCACACGTCATCGTCGTCGGTGAGGGCGACGTTGGTGTAGATGCAGTTGGCGTCGAGGGTGCGCAGGGCGTTGAGGTTCGTCTTCTCCGAGGTGCCCGGGGCCACGCCGAAGAACCCGGCCTCGGGGTTGATGGCGTGCAGCCGGCCGTCGTCACCGAACTTCATCCACGCGATGTCGTCGCCGACGGTCTCGATCTTGTAGCCGGGCAGCGTCGGGATGAGCATGGCCATGTTGGTCTTGCCGCAGGCCGACGGGAAGGCGGCGGCGATGTACTTCTTCTCGCCCGCGGGTGGGGTGATGCCGAGGATCAGCATGTGCTCGGCCATCCACCCGTCGTCGCGGGCCATGGTCGACGCGATGCGCAGCGCGAAGCACTTCTTGCCGAGCAGGGCGTTGCCGCCGTAGCCGGAGCCGTACGACCAGATCTCGTTGGTCTCGGGGTAGTGGGTGATGTACTTGTTCTCGGGGTCGCAGGGCCACGGGACGTCGTCGCGGCGATGGCCGTCGGCGTCGATCAGCGGGTAGCCCACCGAGTGCAGGCACTTGACCCAGTCGCCGTCGGGGCCGAGGACGTCGAGGGCGGCTTGGCCCATGCGGGTCATGATCCGCATGTTCACCGCCACGTACGCCGAGTCGGTGAGCTGCACGCCGATGTGGGAGATGGGCGAGCCGAGCGGACCCATGCTGAAGGGCACGACGTACATCGTCCGGCCCTTCATGGCGCCCCGGAAGAGCCCGAGCAGCTCCTCCTTCATGTCCGCTGGTGCGCGCCAGTTGTTGGTGGGGCCGGCGTCGATCTCCCGCTCGCAGCAGATGAAGGTCCGGTCCTCGACGCGGGCGACGTCGTCGGGGTCGGACATGGCCAGGTAGCTGTTCGGCCGCTTGGCCTCGGAGAGCTTCGTGAAGGTCCCCCCGTCGACCAGCTCGTGGGCGAGGCGGTCGTACTCCTCGGCGGACCCGTCGCACCAGTGGACCTCGTCCGGCTGGAAGACCTCGGTCCACTGGTCGACCCAGGCCCTCAGGTTGGCGTTGTCGCTCGTAGCAGTCATGGCTGGGGCGTCTCCTTGGGCTGGGGTGTGGCGGTGGCGTCGACGGCGGGCGCCGCAGCCGCGGGGGCGGCGGTGCCCGGTACCTCGGTGGTGAGGGGGAACCCGGGGGTCCCCATGTCGACCTCCGAGCCGAGGCCGAGGGAGGTGGCCTTCCCCTCGGCGTCCAGGTCGAACACGATCCGCTGACCCTGGCGGAGCATGCGGAAGATGGATGCCGCCACCGCGCCGGGGGCGAGCTCGTGCTCGGAGAGATCGGTGTCGCGCACCACGACCCCGTCTCCGCTCCCCGGGTCGTAGGACTTGATCACACCTTGCACGGGCCTGGGCACCTCGCGTTCACCTCGGATGGGTGACGAGAAAGCGTACCGAGGCACCGACGCGGTGAGCCATTTCGGGTCCGCCGCACCATCGGCCGCCGGCCCGTGGCCGCGCCGTCCGTCGGTCCGCTCCCGCGTCAGGCGCGGCGTCCCTCGAGCGACCAGCGGGTGATGGTGAGCCCGTCGGGCACGTCGTCGGGCGAGTCCGGGTAGCGGTTCATGACCTCGGTGGTGGTGAAGGCGAAGTAGTCGTGCAGCGCCCGCCGCGCGGGATCGTCGGACCCGTAGCCGACGTCGTCGAGGGCGCGGTCGAAGCACTCGACCGCCCGACGGTCCATCTCGTCGTGCTCGCCGTCCCCGCTGTGGGTGCGGACCACCTGGGACTCGCTGCCGTAGCGCCCGGTGTAGGTGGCCGGCCCGCCCAGCGCCTCGCCCCAGTAGGCGGCCAGCCGTTCGGTGTGATCGGGGTGGAACCCGTGGCTGAAGGCGTGGCTCACGACCTCGTCGGCCATGACCCGCTCGTGCCACGCCGCGGCGAGCCGCCGCAGGCCCGCCTCGCCCCCGGCGGCGTCGTAGAGCTCCACGATCGGGTTTCCGAGATCGGGGGCCCCGGGTTCAGCGCCGGGTCAGGACCGGGCGCTCGCCTTGCCCGCCTTCTGGACCTTGCCGGCCTTGAGGCAGGAGGTGCACACGTCGATGCGCTGGGCCCGGCCGTCCACCAGGGCCCGCACCCGCTGGATGTTCGGGTTCCAGCGGCGCCGGTTGCGTCGGTGGGAGTGGCTGATGCTCGAACCGAAGGACGGGTGCTTGCCGCACACCTCGCACACCGATGCCATGGGGACCGACCTCACCTTGCCGACGAAACGTTCTGACGAACCGGACGGACAACGCTAGACGGCCCCGGCTCCCCACCCCAACCGGGGACGGTCGATCCGAGGTCGTCCGGGCGGGCGCCGGGCCGTGGGTGGCCGGACCGGCCGCAGCCGCCCGGGGCGGGTCGTCACTACGATCCAGCGCGATGGCCACCCTCGACCGCCTCGGCCCCGGCGACCTCCGCCGCACGGTGGCCGCCTTCCGGGACGGCCTCCGGGCCCACCAGGCGGGCATCAACCGGCTCAACGTGTACCCGGTGCCCGACGGCGACACCGGCACGAACATGGCCCTGACGCTCGAGTCGGTCGTGGACGAGCTCGACCGGGCCGACGACGACCTGGCGTCGATCTGCAAGGCGATCAGCCACGGTTCGCTGATGGGCGCCCGGGGCAATTCGGGCGTGATCCTGAGCCAGATCCTGCGGGGCCTGGCGGACGTGTGGCTCGATCGGGGTGCCGACGGCGCCGACGGGTCGTGCCTCACCGCCGCCCTGCGAGCCGCCAGCGAGGGGGCCTACGGGGCCGTGATGCGCCCGGTCGAGGGCACCATCCTCACCGTCGTGCGGGCGTCGGCGGATGGGGCCGAGGCCGTCGACGGCGCAGCCGACGTGCTGACGGTCCTCGAGGCGGCTCGCCGGGCCGGGGGCGATGCGCTGGCCCGCACCCCCGAGCAGCTGCCGGTGCTGGCCGACGCGGGGGTGGTCGACGCGGGAGGGACCGGCTACCTCCTGCTCCTCGACGCGCTGCTCACCGTGGTCGACGGGCGGCCATTACCGCCCCCCACCGAGGGTCCCGGGCCCGACCTCGGCGCCATCGAGACCCACGATCCGGTCCACGGCGACCCCGCCCGTGCCGACCACGGGCACGACGACGTCTCCGACCTGCGGTACGAGGTCATGTACTTCCTGGAAGCGCCCGACGAGACCGTGCCCGCCTTCAAGCAGGTCTGGGCCGGGATCGGCGACTCCATCGTGGTGGTGGGCGGCGACGGCATCTGGAACTGCCACATCCACACCGACGACATCGGCGCCGCGGTCGAGGCCGCCCTCGACTGCGGCCGGCCCCGCAACATCCGGGTGACCGACCTGATCGAGCAGGTCGAGGAGGAGCGGTGGGTCCGGGAGGGCTCGTCCGAGCCCGAGGAGCCGGAGGAGCTCGAGCCGGTCACGACCGCGGTGGTGGCCATCGCCACCGGCGACGGCATCAGCCGGATCTTCCACTCCCTCGGCGTGCGGGCCATCGTGGCCGGCGGCCAGTCGATGAACCCGGCGACCGCCGAGATCCTGGCCGCGGTCGAGGCGGTCAACGCCGACGCCGTGGTGGTGCTGCCCAACAACAAGAACATCATCCCGGTCGCCGAGCAGGTCGACGCGCTGACCGACAAGACCGTCCTGGTGGTCCCCACCCGGGGCATCGCCGAGGGCTTCGCCGCCCTCATGGAGTACGACCCCGAGGCCGCCGGGGCCGCCAACGCCGAGGCCATGACCGAGGTCGCCCAGCGGGTGGTGGCCGGGGAGGTCACCCGGGCGGTGCGCGACTCGACCTGCGAGGTCGGCCCGATCGCCGAGGGGGACTGGCTCGGCATCGCCCGGCGCGGCATCGTCGCCGTCGAGCCGGAGCTGGCCACCGCCGCCACGACCCTGCTCGGCCGCCTGATCACCGACGACCACGAGATCGTGACCTTGATCGAGGGCGAGGACAGCACGGTCGGCGACACCCGGCGGATCACCGAGTGGCTGACCGAGGAGCACCCGGACGTGGTGTGCGAGGTCCTCCACGGCGGGCAGGCGCTGTACCCGTACTTCATCGGGATCGAGTGACGGCCGCGCTCGTCCCGCCCGCCCGTCGGATCCTCCCCGCGCTGGTCGCGGCCGCCGTCCTGGCCGGCGTCCTCGTCGGCTGCTCGGTCGACGACCAGCCCCGGGTGGCGGTGGCGACCACGTCCCTGTCGGTCTACGACGGCTCGCGGCCCACCCCGGCCCGCGGGTCGGTGGCCGGTCACGACGGCCGCAGCCTCCCGACGACGATCTGGTACCCCGCCGAAGGGGCGGGGCCGTGGCCCGTCGTGGTCTTCGCCCACGGCTGGAACGTCAACCCGACCTTCTACGACCGGCTCCTGAGCCGCTGGGCGGCGGCGGGCTACGTCGTCGCCGCTCCCGAGTTCCCGGGATCCGGGTCGGACTTCCCCGGGCCGGCCAACGGCAACGACCTGTTCCAGCAGGCCATCGACCTCTCGGTGGTGCTCGACGCCCTCCTGGGCCCGTCGGCGCCGGCACCGGTCGCCGGCCGGCTCGACACCACCCGCATCGCCGCAGCCGGGCACTCCGACGGCGGTTCCACCGTGGCGGCCAAGGCCCTGAGCACCTGGGTGCGCGACGGCCGCTTCCGCGGCTACCTGGTGCTCTCCGGCGCCCTGCCTCCCATGCCCGGACCGTACGACGGCCGGAACTCGGGGCCGGTCCTCGTCGTCCAGGGCGACCAGGACCCCTACAACTTCGTGTCGGACGCCCGTCCCGTCTACGTCTTCAGCGCGAACCCGCCGAAGGCGTTCGTGGTGGCCACCGGCGGCGGACACGAGGCGCCGTACCTCGGTGACGGCGTCCAGGCCGACACGGTCCGGGCGGCGACCGTCGACTGGCTCGACTGGACCCTGGGCGGCGACGCCGCCGCCCACGACCGCTTCGTCGCCCGGGCGGGTAGCCCCGGCGTGACGACCCTGGAGTCGTCCGGGCTCTGAGGGTCGGGGCCGTAGCCTTCCGACGTGGCACGGCGACTGCGGCAGCTGGCGAACCTGCCGGTCACCGAGCTGAAGGGCGTGGGCCCGGGGAGGGCGGAGGCCCTGGAGAAGGCGTTCGGCATCACGACGGTGCTCGACCTGCTCCTCCACCACCCCCGCCGCTACATCGACCGCACCAACCAGGCCCGCATCGCCGACCTGCACGAGGGCGACGAGGCCATGGTGCTGGCGCGGGTCACCCGCATCTCCGCGGTGCGGCCGAGGGGCGGCCGGGGCAGGGCTCGGGTCACCGCCTCGGTCACCGACGGCTCGGGCCACCTCACGGTGACCTTCTTCAACCAGGGCTGGCGGGAGCGGCAGCTGCCGGTCGGGACCGAGTGCGTGCTGTTCGGCAAGGTCGGCACCTTCCGGGGTCGGCGCCAGCTGACCAACCCGGTGGTCGACCTGATCGGCGACCGCACCGGCCGCATCGTCCCCGTCTACCCGCAGTCCGAGAAGGAGCGCCTCACCACCTGGGACCAGAGCCGGTGGGAGGACGAGGTGCTCGAGCGGGCCGGCACCTTCGCCGACCCGGTCCCGGGCGAGGTGCTCCGCCGCTGGGACCTGATCGACCGGACCCGCGCCTTCACCGACATCCACCGGCCGACCGCCATGGAGGACATGCTCGCCGCCCGGCGTCGCCTGGTCTTCGACGAGCTGCTGCGCATCCAGCTCGAGCTGGTGCTGCGCAAGCGGGCGCTGGAGACCACCGCCACCGGCATCCGCCACGCCGTCGGGGCCGGGCGCGGGGCCTCGCCGGACCTGGTGGGCGAGCTGCACCGACGTCTGCCCTTCGCCCTCACCGGCGCGCAGCGGCGGGCGATCGCCGAGATCGAGGCCGATCTCGCCGCGCCGCTGCCCATGCACCGCCTGCTGCAGGGTGACGTCGGCGCCGGCAAGACCCTGGTGGCGGTCGAGCGCGCTGCTGGCCGGGATCCAGGGGGGCCACCAGGGGGCGTTCATGGCCCCGACGACCGTCCTGGCCGAGCAGCACCACCTCGGCGTGTCCGCCCTGCTCGAGGGCGTCGAGGTCCCCGTCGAGGACGACGGGGCGACGCTGTTCTCCGGCCAGGGCCTCACCCGGCCGCTGCGGGTGGCGCTGCTCACCAACCGCACCGGCGTCGCCGAGCGGCGGCGCCTGGCCGAGCAGCTGGCCGACGGCTCGGTCGACCTGCTGGTCGGGACCCACGCCCTGATCGAGGAGGGGGTCCGCTTCTCCCGGCTCGGCGTGGTGGTCATCGACGAGCAGCACCGCTTCGGTGTCGAGCAGCGGGCCGCCCTCCGCGAGAAGGGGGCCGGCGGGGCGACCCCCGACGTGCTGGTGATGACCGCCACGCCGATCCCGAGGACGGCGGCGATGACCGTCTACGGCGACCTCGACGTCTCCGTGCTCGACGAGCTGCCACCGGGGCGGACGCCGATCGTGACGACGTGGGTGCGCACCGGAGCCGGCGGGGACTCGGCCCCCTCCGACGCCGAGGCGGGGGTCTGGGAGCACGTGCGCGGCGAGGTCGCCGGCGGGCGCCAGGCCTACGTGGTCTGCCCGCTGATCGAGGAGTCCGAGAAGCTCGAGGCCCGGTCGGCCGAGCAGACCTACGCCGAGCTGACCGCCGAGGGGACCGGGCCGCTCGACGGGCTGTCGGTGGCGCTGCTGCACGGCCAGCTGCCGTCGGCGGAGAAGGCGGGGATCATGGAGCGCTTCCGGTCGGGCGAGCTCGACGTGCTGGTCAGCACGACGGTCATCGAGGTCGGCGTCGACGTCCCCAACGCCACCTCCATGGTCATCCTCGACGCCGACCGGTTCGGCATCGCCCAGCTCCACCAGCTGCGGGGTCGGGTCGGCCGGGGGGCGGCCCGGTCGTCGTGCTTCCTGGTCGGCGCCGGTTCGACGCCGGAGGGCGAGGCCCGGCTGGAGGCCCTGGTCGGCAGCACCGACGGGTTCGAGCTGGCCGAGATCGACCTCGACCTCCGGGGGGAGGGCACGATCATGGGGGAGCGGCAGAAGGGGCGGAACGACCTGAAGCTGGCGTCCTTGCGTCGGGACCGGGTCTGGGTCGAGCGGGCCCGGGAGGTGGCCTTCGAGCTGGTCGACGCCGATCCGGAGCTGGCCGACCACCCCGACCTGCGGGACGAGGTGGCGCTGCTGCTCGGCGACGACGACACCGAGTTCCTGCTGAAGTCCTGACCGTCGCGGCCGTCCCGGATCCACCCGGTCGGCCGGGTGTCGGGCCGGCACCCGCCGGTAGGTTCGACCTCCATGACGATCGATGCAGACCTGCGAGCCCTGGCGACCGGCAAGAACTTCGGCGCCATCACCACCGTCCTGCCGAGCGGTCACCCCCAGACGCAGATCATCTGGGTCGACGCCGACGACGACCACGTGATGATCAACACCGAGGTGCACCGCCGGAAGTTCAAGAACGTCGAGGCCAACCCGCTGGCCACCCTGACGATCTGGGACGCCGAGACGCCGTACCGCTACGTCGAGGCCCGGGGCCGGGTGGTCGAGACGGTCACAGGTGACGAGGCTCGGGCCCACATCGACGAGCTGGCCCGCCGCTACACCGGCGAGGACTACGCCAACCCGATCCAGTCCGAGCGGGTGATCGTCAAGATCGAGCCCGAGCAGGTCCACAAGCAGGGCTTCTGAGCCCGGCGGCGCGACCGGCCACGCGGGTGGCGCGCCGTCGCCGTCGGCGCGCGCGCCGGCTCGACCCGCCGCGCTCTGGGAGAGTCGGGGCGTGACCGACACGGCGGCGCCGCCCGCCACCGACGGACGGGCCGACCGCCCGAGCGGGGACGCCCGCCAGAGCGAGGAGGCCGGTGCCGCGACGTCCGCGGCGGCGGGTGCCGCCGGCCGGCTGGCGTCCTCGCCGGCGGCACGGCGGTGGCTCGCGCGCATGGCGGTGGTGGTGCTGCTCGGCGCCATGGGCCTGCAGCTGGCGGCGGCGGTCCGGCACGACTCGGCCACCTACGACGAGCCGGTCAACGTCCGCTCCGGGCTGCTGTACGCCCTCGACCACGACCTGACGCCGAACCCGGACCACCCGCCGCTGATCAAGGCGCTGGGCGGGTGGGCGATCCGCCTGCTGCGCGACGACCCCCGGCGCGACCTGCGGTCGTTCACCGAGATCTACTTCCCGGCGGCCCCCCAGTACGGCAAGCGGGCGCTGGCCGACGACGCACGGGCGCAGGGCGCCATCCGGGCGGCGCGGGTGCCGTCCGTGCTCCTCACCGTCGCCCTCGGGCTGGTCGTCTACGCCTTCGCCCGGGACCTCTTCGGCCGCCTGGCCGGCGTGGTGTCACTCGCGGCGTACGCCTTCTCACCCGAGCTCGTCGGCCACGGGCACCTGGCGACCAACGACCTGCCGGCGGCCGGCTTCGTGCTCCTGGCCAGCTGGTGCCTCCTGCGCGCCCTGCGACAGCCCGAGCCCGACGTGCGGCGTCGATGGCTCGTCGGTGCCGGCCTGGCCCTCGGTGGCGGCCTGGCCAGCAAGTACCAGGTCCTGCTGTACGTCCCGGCGGTCGCAGCCGGGGCCGGGTTCGTGGCGTGGCGCACCCTGCCGCCAGGGCTGGGGCGGCGGGCCCTGGCGGCGCGGATCGCCCGGTGGGTCGGGCTCGTCGTCGGCCTGGCGGTGGCGGTCGTGTGGGCGGTGACGGCGGCCGTCGACCCGCACGCGCTGCTGCACGCGCCGCCGACCGGGTTCGGCGACGGCGACACCTCGCTCGTCGCGCGCGTGATCGGCTGGCTCCCGCTCCCCGCGGTGTACCGAGCGGGTCTGCGCTACCAGAACGCCTACAGCCGGGTCCCCAAGGTCGGCTTCCTGCAGGGCCAGGCCTACCTGGGGCACCGCTGGTGGTACGACCCCGTCGTCCTGTCGATGAAGTACCCGCTCGTCGTCATCGGGCTCTGGGCGGCCGGCATCGTCGTGGTCGTGCGGCGGCGCCGGCTGGTGGCCGCGGTCCTCGTGCTGCTGCCGGCCGCGCTGGTGCTCGGCCTCGGCATGGCCAAGGCGGCCGACATCGGCGACCGCTACGTCATCGGCACCCCCCTGCTGCTGGCGGTCGTCGCCGGGGCGCCGTTCGCGGCGCGCCGGTCGTCGGCGCCGGTCGGGAAGGGGCGACCCCGGTACCTGCGACCGGCGGCCGTGCGGATGGGGGCAGCGGTCGCGGTCGTGGCGCTGCTCGGTGCGGTGGCCCTCGGTGCGCGCGGCCACGAGCTCGCCTACGTCAACCGCGCGTGGGGCGGCACCGGGCACGCCTACCAGCTGGTGTCCGACTCGGCGGTCGACTGGGGGCAGGACCTCGGCGCGCTGTCCACCTGGCTCCGGCGCAACGCCCGCGGTCGGCCGGTGTACCTCGACTACTTCGGCACCAGCGCGCCCGCCGGCTTCGGCATCGAGGCGGTGCCCGTCGACGCCGTGCAGGCCGCCGAGGTGCAGGACGGGTTCGTCGCCGTCTCGGCCACCGAGTACAACCGCAACCGGGGTCGGCTGGCGGTGCTCGGTGACCCGGTGGCCGTCGTCGGCGGCTCGATCCTCGTCTTCGAGCGGCACCTGGTACCGGGCGCCTGAGCCGGGCGGACGGTCGGGCCCGTCAGGCTTCGCCCTCGTCGGGGAGCACGAGGTCCCACCGGTCGAGGCAGTCCTCGCACCGGTAGGCGACGATCTCGCCGGGCTGCCACCGCCCGTCCTCGGGCGGGTGGGTCAGGAGGTGGCACCGGCCGCCGCAGTCGATGCAGTCGATGTTCGTCTCGGGCTCGACCACCGGGCTCAGCGCCGCCGCACGTCGACCGCGGTGCCGGAACTCCAACGCACCCGGCCGACGGTACCGGCTACCGTCGGGCCCGATGCGCTGAGCGACCTCCTCGACCGTCCCGCCCCGTCCCGAGAGGTCCCCGCATGCCCGAACCGCCCACCATCGGCGCCGCGACGCTCGTCGCCCGCGACCTGACCGTCGAGCGGGCCGGCGCGCTCGTGCTCGACGGCGTCGACCTGACGGTGCCGCCCGACGCCCGCATCGGTGTGGTCGGGCCGAACGGCTCCGGCAAGTCGACCCTGCTGCAGGCCCTGGCCGGCACGGTGCCCCTCGACGGCGGGTCGGTCGAGCGCCGCCCGCCGGCTGCCACCGTCGGCTACCTGGCCCAGCAGCTCGACGCCCGCGAGGGTGACACGGTGGCGGCGCTGGTCGAGCGCCAGGTCGGCGTGTCCCAGGCCGCCGACGAGCTCGACCGGGCGACCCAGGCGCTGGCCGACGACGCCGGGCTCGCCTCCGGTGCCGCACCGTCGGCGGGAGGGGCCGCCGACCGCTACGCGGGAGCGCTGGACCGGTGGCTGGCCCTCGGCGGACCGGACCTCGACGCCCGCCGCGAGCAGGTGTTCGCCGACCTCGGCCTGGCGATCGCCGCCGACCAGCCGGCGACCCGGCTCTCGGGCGGCCAGGCGGCGCGGGTGGGCCTGGCCTCGGTGCTGCTCGCCCGGTTCGACGTCGTGCTGCTCGACGAGCCGACCAACGACCTCGACTTCGACGGCCTCGACCGGCTCGAGCGGTTCCTCGGCACGCGTGCCGGCTGGGTGCTCGTCTCCCACGACCGCGCGTTCCTCGAGCGGACCGTGACGAGCGTGCTCGAGCTCGACGGCCACCACCACACGGCCCGCCTGTTCCACGGCGGCTGGTTCGGCTACCTGGAGGAGACCGCCACCGCCCGCCGGCACGCCGAGGAGGCGTACCAGCGCTACCGGAGCGAGCGCGAAGACCTGACCGAACGGGCCCGCCGGCAGCGGAGCTGGTCCGACCAGGGCGTGCGGAAGGCGAGGAGCCGAGCCACCGACGGGGACAAGTTCGTCGTCCACCACCGGCGTGAGACCTCCGAGCACCTGGCCTCCAAGGCGCGGGCGACCGAGCGGGCGCTGGGGCGGCTCGAGGCGGTCGACAAGCCCTGGGAGGGCTGGGACCTCCGGCTCGACCTGGCCGCCGCTCCCCGGTCCGGCGACGTGGTGGCCCGCCTCGACGGCGCGGTCGTCGAGCGGGGCGGGTTCCGGCTCGGCCCGGTGACGGTGCAGGTCGACTGGGGCGAGCGGGTCGTGGTGCGCGGTCGCAACGGCTCCGGGAAGTCCACCCTGTTGCAGGCGCTGCTCGGTCGCCTCGACCTCGTCGCCGGATCCGCCTGGGTGGGGCCCTCGGTGGTGGTGGGCGAGCTCGACCAGGCGCGCCGGCGCTTCCTCGTCGACCGCGCGCTGGTGGACGCGTTCGTCGCCGCCGCGGGTGACGGCCTCGGACCCGCACCCGTGGAGTCGGCCCGGTCGGTGCTGGCCAAGTTCGGGCTGGGCGCCGAGGAGGTGGCGCGCCCGGCCCGCGCCCTGTCGCCGGGGGAGCGGACCCGGGCATCGCTCGCCCTGCTGATGGCGGCCGGATCGAACTGCCTGGTGCTCGACGAGCCGACCAACCACCTCGACCTCGACGCCATCGAGGAGCTCGAGGCCGCCCTCGCCGGCTGGTCCGGCACCCTGCTGCTCGTCACCCACGACCGCCGCCTGCTCGAGACCGTGGTGGTCGACCGGGCCCTCGAGGTGCACGACGGCCGCGTGGACGACGGTCGAGTCCCGGCCTGAACCCGGCATCGCACGGACGCCGGCCATTCGCCGATCCGCCACCTGCGCCCTACTACCGTCCCAGCCCGTGCCTGCGAACCGAACCGCCCGCCGCACCCTCGCCGCCTGCCTGCTGGCCCTGACCCTCGGCGTCGCCGGCGCCTGCTCCTCGAGCTCGTCCGGCTCGGGTCCGAGCTCCGGGGCGCTGGCGACCGACGTCAACGGTCCGAGCGTCGGCGGCACCACCATCCCCTCCGGCGCCGCGGTGGTCACCTTCACCCCGCAGTCCACCGTCGACGCCGCCACCCTCGACCAGGTGGCCCAGGTGCTGCGGGACCGGGCCGCCGCCCTGTCGCTGAAGGGGGTGGTCGTCGACGTCAAGGGCGACAAGGTCGAGGCGAGCGTCCCGAAGGGGATCTCCACGGCCACCGTCCGGTCCCTCGGCGACCAGAAGGCCCTCGGCTTCCGGCCCGTCCAGCAGGCGTTCCCCGGCGGGGCCAACGACAACACCGGTGCGCCCCGGTGCTCGTCGCCCCAGGCCACCGCGACCGCTCCGTGCCTGGCGGCCGACGACAAGGATCCGGGCTCGACGCTGCTGCTCGGGCCGTCGGTCGTCGACGGCAGCGTGCTCGACCAGGTGGTCGCCGCCCGGTCCGGCAGCACCTGGTCGGTCACCATCAAGGTCGCCGACGCCCAGCGGGCGAAGCTCAGCACGGTGCTGGCCTGCCCCTCCGGCCAGACCTGCTCGTCCGACGTCGGCGGCCGGTTCGCCATGGTGCTCGACGGCCAGGTGATCTCCTCGCCCAAGGTCACTGCGCAGACCGTCGCCGACACCGACCTCACCATCAGCGGCCTCGACCAGACCAAGGCCGAGAAGCTGGCCGACGACCTCCGCGTCGCCTCCAAGCCCCTCCCGGTGGCCCTCCAGGCCGCGTCGAGCGCGCCCCGGTGGGCCGGACACCCGTGGCGGACGTGAGCGCTCGGGTCGTGGTCCCCGGAGCCGGCACCGGGCCCGAGACCGCCCGCGGCCCTTCCGTGCGCCCCGTCGCCGCCCGGTGGCTCCGGGAGCGGCCGGAGCGGATCATCGCCACGGCGGGTCGCTAGCGGTGCGGGTCGTCGCCGGATCGGTGCGGGGACGCCGGCTGGTCGCCCCGGAGGGACCCGACACCCGACCGACCTCCGACCGGGTCCGTGAGGCGACCTTCAACGCCCTGGCCAGCCTCGGTGCGCTGGACGGCGCCGAGGTGCTCGACCTCTTCGCCGGCTCCGGTGCCCTCGGCATCGAAGCCCTCTCGCGCGGCGCAGCGTCGGCCACCTTCGTCGAGTCCCGCCCCGCGGCCCGCGAGGCGATCGGGACGAACCTGTCCACCCTCGGGCTCGACCGGGCGGCCCGGGTCGTCGCCGACGATGCGTGGGCGTTCCTGGGACGGGAGGCGACCGGCTTCGACCTCGTGCTGCTCGACCCGCCCTACGCCTTCGACCGGTGGCCCGAGCTCGGCGCGGCCGTCGGCCACCTGGCCGACCCGGGGGCGGTGCTCGTGGCCGAGGCGGGCGACGAGGTCGACCTCGGGGCCGGCTGGGAGGTGCTCAGGGCCAAGCGGTACGGCGGTACGGTGGTGCAGCTGGCCCGGCGATCCGCGCTGCCGGGCGGCGACACCGAAGCAAGCTACGAAGCAAGCACCGGAGCCAAGCCGTGACCGTCGTCCTCTACCCGGGTTCCTTCGACCCGGTGCACAACGGCCACATCGAGCTGATCGAGGTGGCCTCGAAGCTCTACGACCAGGTGATCGTGGCCGCCATGCGGAACCCGCAGAAGGGCGAGCCGCTCTTCTCGCTGGACGACCGCAAGGCCATGCTCGCCGAGTCGGTCAGCCACCTGCCCAACGTCGAGATCACCTCCTTCGCCCGCCTGGTCGTCGACCTGGCACGCGAGGTCGAGGCCGACTTCATCGTGAAGGGCCTCCGGGTGGTGTCGGACTTCGAGTCCGAGCTGATGCAGGCCCAGATGAACTTCGCGGTGTCCGGCGTCCACACGACCTTCATCCCGTCTGCCACCACGCACTCCTTCCTCGCGTCCAAGCTGATCCGCGAGATCGCCCGCTTCGGTGGCGACGTGAGCACCATGGTCCCCCCGTCGGTGGCCAAGCGACTGGCCGAGAGGTTCCCTGCATGAGCACGTACTCCGATCACGACCCCGACCTGCGGGGCGACCCCGACGAGGACGAGGTGCTGCCCGTCTCGACCGATCCGGCCGAGCTGGCGCAGATGCCCGACTCCTACGAGCTCATGCGCCAGGCCGCCGACCTGGTCGCCGCCGGTCGCCCGATGCCCCTGTCGGCGTCGGTCATGGTCAACCGCGACGAGGTCCTGGGCCTGCTCGACCAGGCCACCGAGTCGTTCCCGGAGGCGCTGCGGGCCGCCCGGTGGCTCCTGAAGGAGCGCGAGGAGTACCTGGCCAAGGTCCACCGCGAGGGCGAGGAGATCCTCGAGGCGGCCCGGGCCCGGGCCGAGCGCATGGTGCAGCGGACCGAGGTGGTCAAGGCGGCCGAGCAGCGCGCCCGCAAGGTGATCGAGGACGCCGAGACCGAGGCGCGCCGCATGCGCCACGAGTGCGAGGACTTCTGCGACCAGAAGCTGGCCAGCTTCGAGATCGTGCTCGCTCGCACCACCCGCATGGTCGTGAACGGCCGGCAGAAGCTGCAGGCCACCGCCCTGCCGCGCGAGGAGGCCGAGCACGAGGACGAGCCGGCCGACGACTCCGGCTTCTTCGACCAGGACCAGGTGTGAGGCCCCGCTCGGCCTCGTCACCCGCCCGACCGCTGCTCCGACCGGTCGCCGCCCTGCGGCGGCGGCCCGGCACCCGGGAACCGTTCTCGGTCGAGGTGCCCCTCGACGACCTGGCGACCTCGGCCGCCGCCGTCGACCCCGACGATCCGGTCGCGGCCGACCTCCTCCTCGAGTCGATCGCCGACGGGGTGGTGGTCTGCGGCACCGTGGCCTTCCGGTGGCGGGGGGCCTGCCGCCGCTGCCTCGAGGAGGTCGTCGCCCGCGAGGAGGTCGAGGTCCGCGAGGTCTTCGAGCCCGACCCGGTCGAAGGCGAGACCTGGCCGCTCGGCGCCGAGCACCTCGACCTCGAGCCCGTGGTCCGCGAGGCGGTGCTCGTCAACCTGCCGCTGGCCCCGCTGTGCAGCGAGGGCTGCCGGGGCCCGGCGCCCGACGCCTTCCCGGCGACGGTCGCCAGCGGCGATGAGGATGTCGGCTCGGACACCGGCGAGGGCCGCGGTCGTGACCCCCGGTGGGCCGCCCTCGACGAGCTGGATTTCGACGCCTGACGCCGGCCGTCGCTAGCATCGCACCCCCTATGGCCGTCCCGAAGAAGAAGACCTCCAAGGCCAAGAGCCGCAGCCGCCGGGCCTCGGCCTGGAACCTGCGCACCCCGTCGCGCTCGGTCTGCCCCCAGTGCCAGGCGGCCAAGCTGCCCCACGTGGTGTGCGGCAACTGCGGCTGGTACGGCGGGCGCCAAGCCATCGACGTCGACTGATCCCGCCGATCGCCGAGTCGGGCCCGGCCGTCGACCCGCCGGGCGCACCGATCGCGATCTCCCGTCCCAGGAGCCGGCATGACCGCTGACGAGCTGCCCATCGCCATCGACGCCATGGGCGGCGACGACGCTCCTGGCGCGGTGGTGGCCGGGGCCCGCCGGGCCGTCGACGAGCTCGGTCTGGCCGTCACCCTGGTCGGGCGTTCCGAGGCGCTGGGCGAGGCGGGCGACCTGCCGGTGCTCGCCGCCTCCGAGGTGATCGCCATGGACGCCGACCCGGCGACCAGCGTGCGCACCATGAAGGACTCCTCGCTGGTGCGAGCCGCCGAGGCGGTTCGCGACGGGAAGGCGTCGGCGATGGTCAGCGCCGGCAACACCGGCGCCACCATGGCCAGCGCCCTGCTGCGCATGGGCCGGATCAAGGGCGTGTCCCGCCCGGCCATCGCCACCCCGGTGCCCGTGCCCGGCCGTGACCGCCCGACCATCCTGCTCGACGCCGGCGCCAACGCCGAGTGCCAGCCGGAGTGGCTCGTCCAGTTCGCCCAGATGGGCGCGGTGTTCGCCGGTCACCGCTACGGGGTCTCGGGTCCCCGGGTCGGGCTGCTCTCCATCGGCGAGGAGCCGACCAAGGGCACCCCGCTCGTGAAGCAGACCCACCAGCTCCTGGCCGACGGCGGGTGGGAGGCCGCCGGCGCGCGCTTCGTCGGCAACGTCGAGGGGCGCGACCTCATGACCGGCGACGTCGACGTGGTCGTCACCGACGGGTTCACCGGGAACGTCGCCCTGAAGTCGCTCGAGGGCGCCATGCGCTCGCTCGTCGCCGCCATCCTGGCCGCCTTCGACACCGACGACGCCACCCGGTCCGCGTCCGACGCGCTGATGCCGGCCCTCCTGCCGCTCTACGGCGCCCTCGACCCGAACAGCACCGGGGGTGCGGTCCTGCTCGGTGTGAAGGGCGTGTGCGTGATCAGCCACGGGTCCTCGAACGACACCGCGATCCTCAACGCCGCGCGGGTGGCCCACGACATGGTCGACCACGACCTCGTCGGGGCCATCACGGCCGTCTTCGGCTGATCCGCCCGCCGTTCACAAGGGCGCAAGCTCCGGGACTTGCTAGGGTCGATCGGCCCTGGCGCCCCGCCCCGGGCCCAGCCCCGAGCGACGAGTCCCGGGTAGCGGCTCCGACCGCTTCCCGGCACCCGTCGCCGGCTGGTCCGTCCGACTCCGAGAGGTCCTTGACCGTGCCCGCCGAAACCCACGTCGAGCAGTCGCCCATGAGCCGCCAGGAGGTCTTCGAGCTGATCCGGGATCGGCTCGCCGACATCCTCGAGACCGATCCGTCCGGCATCAGCGAGGGCGACTCCTTCGCCGACGACCTCGACGCCGACTCCCTCGCCCTCATCGAGCTGGTCGAGGCGATCGAGGAGGAGCTGGGGGAGCGATCCGTCGGCTTCCGGATCGACGACGAGGACCTCGAGGACCTGAAGACCGTGCGCGACGCCGTCGACTACGTCCACAACCGGCTGGGCCAGAGCTGATCGAGGCGGAGGCCCTCGGCCGACTCACCGATCAGCTGGCGCACACCTTCACCGACGATGCGCTCCTCGAGCGCGCCCTCACCCACCGGAGCTGGTGCGCCGAGCACGACCACGACGGCTCGAACGAGCGCCTCGAGTTCCTGGGCGACGCCGTGCTCGGCCTGATCGTGGCGGACCACTGCTACCGCAGCTACCCCGACGAGTCCGAGGGCTGGCTGTCGCGGGCGCGCTCCTCGGTGGTGCGCACCACCGCCCTGGCCGAGATGGCCGTCGAGCTGGGCCTCGGCGAGCTGGTCCTGCTCGGCAAGGGCGAGGCGGCCTCCGGCGGCCGGGAGAAGCCCTCCATCCTCGCCGACACCCTCGAGGCGGTCATCGGGGCCCTGTACCTGGACGGCGGGTGGCCGGCGGCCTCGTCCTTCGTCCTCGGCCTCCTCGGCGCCCGCATCGCCACCCTGCCGACCGGGGTGGGCGAGCAGGACGACAAGAGCCGGCTGCAGGAGCTGTCCGCCCGCACCCTGGCCGACGCTCCCCGCTACGAGCTCGACGGCTCGGGACCCGAGCACGACAAGGTGTTCGTGGCCACCGTCTTCGTCGGCAACCGGTGCCTCGGCCGAGGCCGGGGCCGCTCGAAGAAGCAGGCCGAGCAGGCCGCGGCGCGCCAGGCCTGGCGGTCGCTGGCCGCCGACCAGCGCGAGCCCGAACCCGATCGCACCCGAGACCTGAGCGTGGAGAACCATGGTTGAGCTGCCGGAAGTGGAGACGATTCGTCGCGACCTCGAGAAGGAGGTCTCCGGCAAGCGGATCAAGAACGTCGACTTCACCGGGAAGAAGGACGCCGCGCCCGGTGCGTCGACCAAGAAGCAGTTCACCCAGTCGCTCGAGGGGCTGAAGCTCGGCTCGGTCTCGCGCCGCGGGACCCTGCTCGTCGTCAAGCTCGACAACGACCAGGTCATGGCGATCGACCTGGGCCCGAGCGGCCACCTGCGCAAGACCTCGCCGAAGGACGAGGTCGAGAAGGGCACCCAGCTGGTGATGTCGTTCACCCAGGGCGGCCAGCTCCGGTTCGTCGACCCGGTCGGCGGCCTCACCGTCGAGCTGGTCGACCCCGACCAGCTGACCGAGCTGCACCCCGAGGTGAAGTCCATCGGCGCCGATCCGCTCGACGAGCCGGTGTCGTGGACCAAGTTCGGCGAGCAGCTCCTGCGCCGGCAGCTGAAGCTCAAGGCCCTGCTGATGGACCCCGAGGTGCTGGCCGGGATCGGCCCCGTCTACTCCGACGAGATCCTCTTCGCCGCCGGCCTCCGCCACGACCGCCGGTCCGAGCAGCTCTCCACCCAGGAGATGCGCCGGCTGTACCGGTCGGTGGTCGAGGTGGTGCACGCCGCCGCCAAGCGGCGGGGCACCACGCTGGCCGACGGCCACTACAGCGACCTGCACGGCAAGCCCGGCGAGTTCACCGCCGAGCTGAACGTCTACGAGCGCGACGGTGAGCCGTGCCTGCGGTGCCGCAACACCATCACCAAGGCCAAGGTCAGCGGCACGGTCACCTACTTCTGCCCCGAGTGCCAGGTCTGACCGCCCGGCGCCGGTCGGGCCGCGGTCCCGACCCCCGCGCGGGCAGGCCCGGCCCCGGCTCAGCAGCCGGCACCGGCTCAGCAATCGGTGTCGTTGATCCGCAGGTCCGGCATCCGGGTCTTGCAGAACTTGGTCCCGGTCAACACCGCGCCCATGGTGCGGGCGCCGGTCAGGTCGGCCCGCCGGAGGTCGGCGTTGGTGAGGTCGGCGCCGGCCAGGTTGGCGCGGGAGAGGTCGGCGCCCACCAGGTTGGCGTTGGTCAGGTCGGCACCGGCGAGCTGGGCACCGACCAGCTTCGCCTCGGCGAGGTAGGCGCCGCAGAGGTTGGCGTCCTGCAGCTCGGCCCGGCGCAGGTCGACGCAGTAGAGGTTGGCGCCGGTGAGCCGGGCGCCGGCGAGCATCGCCCCGGCCAGCTTGGCGAACGGCTCGATCAGGTGTCCGTTGATCCGCTTCGGTGGCGCCATCGGCGTCGTCGTCCTCCCCCTGCCGGCTCGTCCCCTGCTGCGGGCCGGAGGTCCTCAAGCTACCGGGGGACGACCACTAGCCTCGTCCCGGTCACACCCCGCCGGAGTGCCGAGTGTTCCTGAAGACCCTGACCATCAAAGGGTTCAAGTCCTTCGCCGAGACGACCACCCTGGCGATGGAGCCGGGCGTCACGGTGGTGGTCGGGCCGAACGGCAGCGGCAAGTCGAACGTCGTCGACGCCATCGGGTGGGTGCTCGGCGCCCAGGCCCCGAGCGCGGTGCGGAGCCAGAAGATGGACGACGTCATCTTCGCCGGCACCGCCTCCCGCCCGGCGCTCGGGCGGGCCGAGGTCAGCCTGACCATCGACAACAGCTCCGGCCTGCTCGACGTCGAGCTGGCCGAGGTGTCGGTCACCCGGACGCTCTTCCGCAGCGGCGACAGCGAGTACGCCCTGAACGGGGTGCCCTGTCGCCTGCTCGACATCCAGGACCTGCTCTCGGACTCCGGCGTCGGTCGCCAGCAACACGTGATCATCAGCCAGGGCCAGATCGACGCCGTCCTGAACGCGCGCCCCGAGGACCGCCGGCTGGTGATCGAGGAGGCGGCCGGAGTCCTGAAGTTCCGCCGGCGCAAGGAGAAGGCCGAACGTCGGCTGGCGGCGACCGAGGCCAACCTCACCCGCCTGCAGGACCTGCTCCGCGAGGTGCGGCGCAACCTCCGGCCGCTCGAGCGCCAGGCCGACGCCGCGCGTCGCCACGGCGCGGTGGTGACCGAGCTCACCGCCCTCCGGATCCACCTGGCCGGCCAGGAGCTGACCCGGCTGCAGGCCCGCCAGGCCTCCGGGCTGCAGCGCAAGGCCGACCTCTCCCAGCAGGACACCGCCCTGCGCAAGACCCTGTCCGAGCTCGACACCGCGGTGCTGGCCGCCGAGGCCCGGCTGTCGGCGCTGGGCGGGTTCGACCTCGGCGACGCCCTCACCCTGCTCGAGTCCCTGCGCGAGCGGGCCCGTGGGCTGGCCGCGCTGCTCGCCGAGCGGCGGCGGGGCATCGACCGGGACCGGGGGGCCACCGTCGACCAGGCAGTGGTGGCCTCGCTCGAGGCCGAGGCGGCCCGGCTCGACGCCGAGCTGGTCGAGGTGGCGGAGGTCGCCGACGCGCTGGTCCCCGAGCAGCAGCGGCTGGCGGCGGCCGAGCGGGCGATGGCCGAGGCCCGCGCCGACCACGAGCGGCGGTGGACCGACGAGCAGCCGGTGCCCGACGGGCGGGCCGCCGAGGCGCGGGGCGAGCTGGCCGCCCTCCGGGCCGGCATCGAGCGCGGTGGCGGCGAGGCCGAGCGGGTCGCCGAGCGGCTGGCCGGTCTCGACGAGCGACTGGCCGGCCTCGAGCGCGAGTCGCAGGAGCTGCGGACGTCCCTGGGGGCGGTCGACCGCGACGAGGCCCCGCTGCTCGTCGGGCTCGAGACGGCCGAGGCGGCGCGGGCTGCGGCCGAGGCCCGGTCGGCGTCGGCCGAGCAGGTCCGCCGCGCTGCGGAGGGTGAGCAGCACCGCTGGACCGCCCGCGCCGAGGCGCTGACCCAGGCGCTCGACGAGGCCCGGGCCCGGGCCGGCGCCGAGCGGCTGGGCGAGCTCGACGGCGTGGTCGGGACGATGCTCGACCTGGTCCAGGTCGACGAGGGCTGGGAGCGCGCCTTCGAGGCGGCCGCCGCCGAAGCCATCGCGGCGGTGGTGGTGGCCGACGTCGCCACCGCCCGACGGGCCATCGACGCGCTGCGGTCAGGGGGCCTCTCGGGCGCCGTCCTCGCCCTCGGTTCGGTGGGCGACGTGCGCGCCCGGGCCGACCGCAGCGCCGACCACGTCCGGGCCCACGTGCGCGGCGACCGTCCCGAGGTCGAGGCCTTGCTCGACGCCCTGATCGGTGACGTGGTCGCGGTCGGCGGCTGGACCGAGGCGCTCGACGCCCACCTGCGCGACCCGGCCCGGCTGGTGGTCACCTCCGACGGCGACCGCTTCGGCCCGGCCGGCTGGCGCGTCGGCGCCGCCCGCTCGGGGGCCAACCGGGCGGCGCTCGACGAGGCGGTCCGCCGGTCCGAGCGCGCGGCGGGCGACCTGGCGACGGCCGACGACGAGCTCGCCCACGCCCGCCGGGCGCTCGATGTCGCCCGCGCGGCGGAGGCGGCGGCGGCCCAGGCCCTCGACGAGCACGACGCCGCCATGCGGGCCACCGGCGACGCCCTCGAGCGGGTCGAGCGCAGCCGCCGTGACGCCGGCGCCGAGGCCGAAGCCCTGCGGGAGCACCTCGGCGAGCTGCGCGAGCGGCTCGACCGCGAGCGGGCCGAGGAGCAGGACCTGGCCGGCCGGCTGCCGGTCCTGGAGGCGGCCGAGGCCGAGCTGGCCGAGCGTGGTCGGGCCATGGGCGAGTCGCGCGACCGCCTCACCGAGCAGGCGGCGATGGTCGGATCGGCCCGCCGCGACCTCGAGGTGCGCCGCGCCGCGCTCGACGAGCGCCGCCAGCTGCTCGAGCGTCGCCGTCACGAGGTCGAGCAGCGGCTCGAGCGCCACCAGACCGAGCGGGCCCAGGCCGCCGTCCGCCGGGTCCAGCTCGACCGGCGCCAGGTCGCCACCGAGCGCCTGGCCAGGCTCGTCGACGAGCAGCTGGCGGTGGCCGACGAGCGCCTCACGGTCCTCCGCGAGCAGCGCCGTCGCCAGTCCGAGGCGGCCCGGGCGGTGTCCGCCGAGCTGGACGGGCTCCGGGCCGAGCGGGCCGACGCGGAGCGGACGCTCGGGGGGCTCCGCGAGCAGCTGCAGCGCGCCGAGCTCGACGAGGCCGAGGTCCGCATGAAGATCGAGGTGGCCGTCGAGACCGCCCGCCGGGACCTCGACGTCGAGCCGTCGGCGGCCATGGCGGCGCCGGCCCCCGAGCTGTCGGAGGGCACCACGGCCGCCGCGCGGGTCCGCGAGCTCGAACGGGATCTGCGGCTGATGGGTCCGATCAACCCGCTGGCCCTGGAGGAGTTCGAGGCCCTGGAGGAGCGCCACCAGTTCCTGAGCGACCAGCTCGACGACGTGAAGGCCGGTCGGCGGGACCTGGCCAAGGTGATCCGCGCCGTCGACACCGAGATCGTCGAGGTGTTCAGCGCCGCCTACGCCGACGTGGCCGCGAACTTCGCCGAGCTGTTCCAGACGCTGTTCCCCGGTGGCCAGGGGAAGCTCAAGCTCACCGACCCCGACGACCTGCTGAACACCGGGGTCGAGGTCGAGGCCCGCCCGTCGGGCAAGAACGTGCGCAAGCTGTCGCTGCTCTCCGGCGGCGAGCGCTCCCTGACCGCGCTGGCCTACCTGTTCGCCGTCTTCCGGGCGCGGCCCTCGCCCTTCTACGTCATGGACGAGGTCGAGGCCGCCCTCGACGACGTGAACCTGCACCGGTTCCTCGACCTGGTCGCCGAGTTCCGGGCCGAGGCCCAGCTGATCATCGTGAGCCACCAGAAGCGCACGATGGAGGCCGCCGACTGCCTCTACGGGGTGAGCATGCGACCCGGTGGCAGCAGCAGGGTGATCAGCGAGAAGGTCGCCACGGCCCCGTAGCCCTCACTGCGGCGGTGGCTGGGACGAGTCGACGTACTCGTCGCTGGTGACCAGGTTCAGGGCCAGCACCAGGTCGTCGTCGGTGAGCAGGCGCCCGGCCCAGTAGTCGCGCCCGCCGGGGTCGACCGGCCGGTGCATGAGCTGGTCGTAGAGGGTGGACACCCGCCGGGCCCGCGACTCCGAGGACTGGTAGAAGTCGGCGGCCACGCCGGCGGTGCCCCGCCGGTCCACCTCGCCGATCCAGTACGCCCGGCCGCCGCCGTCGGGTGCCCGGCCGAGGATGGCGGGGTAGATGGCGTCGACGAAGCCGGCGGCGGTGCCCCCGTGGCTGCGGAGGTACTCCGGCGACCCGTACATGGAGATGGCGACGTCGCGTGCCGGTCGGCCGCCCCGGACCTGGCCTGTCCAGTAGGCCAGGCCGCCCGGGTCCGGCTCCCGGCCGATCACGGTGGTGTAGAGGTCTCGCACGACGTGGCCGGCCCACTCGGTCGAGAACACGAGCTGCTGGGCCATCGCCCGGCGGCCGAACACGGCGAGCACGTTGCAGCTGGACACCAGCTCGGACGACGTCGGCGGCCTGCCCAGCAGGTCCTGGTAGGCGTGGATCACGTACCGGCCGCTCGGCGTCTGGTCGAGCGGGACCGGCCGCAGGGCCGTGCCCAGCCGCTCGGGTCCCTGCCGGAAGGCCGGCCAGGGCGCGGCGCCGAGGTCGGCCTGGGTGCTGAACGACCACAGCGAATCGGCGTCGCCGTCGCTGCGGGCGCCGTTGCCGTCGGCGTCGACCAGCCCGTGCAGGTAGATGCGGGCCCGGCCCCCGACCTCGGCGATCGCCGGCGTGGCGGCGTTGGCGAAGATGGGCCGGCTCGGCTGCCAGAGCAGCTGCTCGGCCTCGACGGCCCCGGTCGCCGCGTCGAACACGCGCACCGTGCTCTCGCTGTCCGCCACCACCTCGAGGCGACCGTCGCCGTCGACGTCGGCGATCACCGGCGAGCTGTTCATGCCGAAGTCGACGTGGTCGCACGGCTTGGCGCCGTCGCGGTCGCAGCGGCTCCAGCGGACGGCGCCGTCGCCACCAAGGAGGGTGACGCGACCGTCCTCGGCCATGGTCGCGATCTCGGCCCGACCGTCACCGTCGACGTCGGCCAGCGCCGGCGAGGCCATCGACCGGCCGCCGAGCTGGACCGGCCAGCCCGCCAGCACGTTCAGCGAACCGTCGAAGGCCCACACCCGGCGCGACGGGACGTCGGAGTACCCCTGCGAGAGGAAGTAGAGGCCGGAGCCGACGACGATGTCCGGCCGGCCGTCGCCGGTGAGGTCGCCGACCGCCGGTGAGGAGAAGGTGACCTCTCCCGGGATGTTGCGGCGCGACCGCTCGGTGCCGTCGGCGCGCAGCACCCGCAGCGTCGAGCCGAACTGGCACGGCTGGACGGCCGGGTTGTCGCGGCAGGTCGACACGTCCAGGTCGGAGGCAACCACCACCTCGGGCCGCCCGTCGCCGTCGAGGTCGGCGACGGCGACCGACGACCAGGTGGTGTCGTAGAGGAAGTAGGGCCAGCCGGGGAGGTCCGCGCCGGTCGAGCCCCGCAGGGCGTACAGGTACGAGTCCTGGGTGCCGACGACCACGTCGGGACGGCCGTCGCCGTCGAGGTCGCCGACCGCCGGCGTGGCGAAGGCGTCGCACAGCCCGGTGCGCGGCGTGCCGCACGTCTTGCGCCCCCACAGCTTCGTGCCGTCGCCCCGGAAGGCGACGACCGTGGAGCCGGCGGCGGCGTCGTCCACCGGCATGAGGGCCACGACGATGTCGAGCTTGCCGTTCCCGTCGAGATCGGCGAGGGCCGGCGAGCTCTCCACCGCGGTGGGTGCCGGATCGGCGTACCAGGATCGGAGGAGCGTCCCGCCGGTCGAGTAGACGAGCACCCGGCCGCTGTTCGAACCCACCACCACCTCGGGATCGCCATCGCCGGTGACGTCACCCACCGCGGGGGAGCTGAAGGTCTCGCCGACGATGCGCACGTGGTAGGCGCCGACCGGCGTCGAGGTCGCCCAGTCCTGGTGGAGGCTCGTCGTCGTCGAGGTGGCGGTCGACGACCGGCCCGTCCTGGACCGGCCCACGACGGAGCGACCCGCGGTCGACCGGACCGCGGTGGCGGCGGGCGCCGCGCTGGCGCCTCCCGCCAGGAGGGTGCCGACCACCACGCCGGCGAGCAGCCGGCCGAGCATCCTCGCCATGGGTCCACTCATCGGCTCCTCCGCCGGAGACCTGGAGTCGGTCAGGGCAGGCGCGAGAACCAGAGCAGCGAGAAGCCCGCGGTCAGGAAGAGCAGGGCGATGCCGGCCCCGACCAGGTACACGCCGACCTCCTTCAGCTCGGTCGTGTAGCCCACCGACGAGCCGATGTCGCTGTAGACCTTCTTGAGCTGGCTCTCAGAGGCGGCGGAGAAGGACGTGCCGCCGGTCTCGGCGGCGATCTTGTCGAGGGCGTCCCGGTTCACGCTGACGTCGACCGGCTCGGCCTGGTCGGGGACCGTGATGGTGCCGTGGTCGGTGCCGAAGGCGATGGTCGACACCGGCACGTGGGCCTTCTTGGCGGCCGCCGCGCCCTCGGCGTCGGGCCGGCCGGTGGTGGTCTCGCCGTCGGACATCAGCACGATGCGGGCCGGGACCGGCACGCCCTTGGGGCCGGGCGGAGCCGACTTGAGGGCGTCGAGGCTGGCGAAGATGGCCTCGCCGATGGCGGTGCGCTCGCCCAGCTGGATGCCGTCGATGGCCTGCTTGACGGCCACCCGGTCCGTCGTCGGGGTCATGCGGATCTGCGCCACCCCGTTGAAGGTCACCAGCCCGACGTTGATCTTCGGCGGCAGGAGGTCGACGAAGGCCTTGGCGGCGGCCTTGGCCGCCTGGATGCGGGTGGGCGCCACGTCGTCGGCCTCCATCGACAGCGAGGTGTCGATGGCCACGATGATGGTCGCCCGCTCGCGCGGCACCCGCGTGTCGGTGGCCGGTCGGGCCACGGCGGTGACCAGGCTGGTGATGGCCAGCAGGAACAGCACGGCGGGAGCGTGGCGGCGCCAGCCCGGGCGCTTGGGGGCCACCGAGTCGAGCAGGTCGACGTTGGTGAACCGCATGGCGTAGCCCCGCCGCTGGAACTGCAGCACCACGTAGACGCCGGCCAGCGCGGCCACGCCGATCAGGAGCAGCAGCAGCTTGGGCTCGAGGAAGGTCAGGGCGAGCACGGCGGCTCCATCTTGGTCGCCGGCGACGCCGCCAGGTCGGTCGGGGCGGAGGTCACGACGTGGCCGTCCGGGCGGCCTGGCTGCGCCGCTGGCGCCGGCCCACGACGAAGCGCACCAGGTCGAGCAGCCAGTCGCGGTCGGTGCGCAGCTGGAGGTGGTCGACGCCGGCGCGGCGCAGGTGGGCGGCGATGGCGGCGCGCTGCTCGGCGGCGGCGGCGGCGTACCGACGGCGGAGCTTGGCGTCGGCGGTCTGCACCTCCCGGACCTGGCCGCTACGGGTGTCGACCAGCCGGAGCACGCCGACGTCGGGCAGCTCGAGCTCGCGCGGGTCGACGACCTCGACCGCCAGGGTCTCGTGCCGGTGGGCGAGGTGGCGGAGCGGCACCTCCCAGCCGTCCGGGTGCAGGAAGTCCGAGATCACCACGCAGAGGCCGCGCCGGCGGGTGATGGCGTCGAGCCGCCGGAGCCCCCCGGCCAGGTCGGTGGCCCCCTCGGCGCCCCGGGGGCTGGTGACCATGTGGTGGAGGGCGGCCATCAGGCTCGCCCGTCCGCTGCGGGCCGGCAAGGTCGAGGCGCCCTTCGGTTCGAGGACGAGCGCGCCGAACCGGTTGCCGGTCCGGGCGGTGAGGAACCCGACGGCGGCGGCCGCGGAGACGGCCAGGTCCCGCTTCTCGCAGTAGGCCGTGCCGAACTCGAGGCTGGGGGAGAGGTCGAGCAGCACCCAGCTCTCGAGCTCCCGGTCGGCGATGGTCTGGCGCAGGTGGGGGGACTGCATCCGCGCCGTCACGTTCCAGTCGATGCGGCGCACGTCGTCGCCGGCCTGGTACGGGCGGGTCTCGCCGAGCTCGGAGCCGTGGCCGGGCACCAGGCCCAGGTAGTCGCCCTGGAGCAGCCCGTCGAGGCGACGGGTGACGAGGAGGTCGAGCCGGCGCAGCACCTCCTCGGGGCCGGCGCCGGCCGACGACGGGGGCAGGTTGGCCGGCGGCCGGGTGGCCACGGATCAGGCCGTGTGCTCGTCGGTGGCGGCGTCGGGCGGACGCCGCGAACCACCGGAGCCCGGGTGGGCGGCCGGGTCGGGCCAGGGCGAGTCGGCGTCGTGACCGTCCGGCGCCGGGCCGGGGGCGACCGGACCGGCACCCGCCGCGCCCGGTGCCGGCACCGGCCGAGGCGGTGGGATGGGCGTGACCGGCGGCGGGACGGGCGCGCCCGGCGGCACGGCGCCCGGCGGCGCGGTCGGCGTCGGCGGCGGGACCGGGTTGGCCCAGTCGTAGCGGCTCGGTTCGAACGCCGACGGGTCGTAGCGGCCGGTGCCGCCGGGGCCGTTGCCCGGACCGGAGGCCTGGGCCGGTCCCGGCCTGCCGCGGCCGGCGGAGGGGTCCTGGCCCGGCGTGACCCGCGGTGCCGGGATGGTGGAGAGCACCCGGTTCAGGATCTGGTCGGCGGTGGTGCCCTGGGCCAGCGCCTCGTAGGAGAGCACCAGGCGGTGGCGCAGGACGTCGGGGGCCACGTCGAACACGTCCTGGGGCAGCACGTAGGCGCGGCCGCGCAGCAGGGCCATGGCCCGCCCGGCCGCCACGAGCCCGAGGCTGGCCCGAGGGCTGGCGCCGTAGCTGATGTACGGGCTGATCTCCGACAGCCCGTACCGGTCCGGGTCGCGGGTGGCGAGCACCAGGTTGACCGCGTAGTCGACGACCCCTCGGTCGACGTAGATCTCGTCGGCGGCCCGCTGCAGGCGGAGCAGGTCGTCGAGGCCGAGGACCTGGTGCGGCTCCGGCGGATCGACGCCCATCCGGTAGACGATCTCGACCTCCTCGGCGCCGGTCGGGTAGCCGAGCACCACCTTCATGAGGAACCGGTCGCGCTGGGCCTCTGGCAGCGGGTAGACGCCCTCGGACTCGATCGGGTTCTGGGTGGCGAGGACGAGGAACGGGGCCGGCACCTCGAAGGTCTGCCCGCCGATCGAGACCTGCTGCTCGGCCATGACCTCGAGCAGCGCCGACTGCACCTTGGCCGGGGCCCGGTTGATCTCGTCGGCCAGCAGGAAGTTGGCGAAGACGGGGCCGAGCTCGACGTCGAAGGTCTCGGAGCTGGCCCGGTAGATGCGGGTGCCGACCACGTCGGCGGGCAGCAGGTCGGGGGTGAACTGCAGGCGGGCGAAGGTGCCGCCGACGACGGTGGCGAGGGTCTCCGCCGCCAGGGTCTTGGCCAGCCCGGGAACCCCCTCCAGCAGGCAGTGGCCGCGGGCGAGCAGGCACACGAGCAGCCGCTCGATGGCCCGGTCCTGGCCCACGATGACCTTCTTCACCTCGAACAGCGCCGGCTCGAGCAGCCGGGCCTCCTCCGGTGGGGAGGCTGTGGACATGCGGGCTCCTGGAGGTCATCGGGCCGGGCGCGGGCCGGCGAGGGTGCGGGTCACGTCAGGGTACGTGCCGGTACCGTCGTCGGCGTGCGCGTGCTCGTGGTTGAGGACGAGGTCGACCTGGCCGACGCGCTGGCGACCGGGCTGCGGCGCGAGGGCTACGCCGTCGACGTCGCCTACGACGGCGCCGCCGCCGTCAGCCGCCTCGGCATCAACACCTACGACCTGGTCTGCCTCGACCTGAACCTGCCCGACGCCGACGGGCTCGACATCTGCCGCCGCATCCGGACCGACCCGCTGCTGGCGCCGGCCGAGGGCGACGTGCCGCCCCGGGTCATCATGCTCACCGCCCGCGACACCCTCGACGAGCGGGTCACCGGGCTCGACCACGGGGCCGACGACTACCTGGTCAAGCCCTTCGCCTTCGCCGAGCTGGCCGCCAGGGCCCGGTCGCTGCTCCGTCGCGACACCCGCCAGGGCGACGCCGTGCTCCGCGTCGGCGAGCTCGAGCTCGACCCGGCCAGGCACCAGGCCCGGCGGGCCGGTGGCCCCCTCGACCTCACCGCCAAGGAGTTCGCCCTCCTCCGCTACTTCATGACCCACCCCGGTGAGGTGCTGTCCCAGGAGCACCTGCTCGAGCACGTGTGGGACGAGCACGCCGATCCGTTCACCAACACGGTGCGGGTCACCGTCGGCACGCTCCGGCGCAAGCTGACCGCCGGCGACCGCGAGCCGCTGATCGAGACGGTGGTGGGGGCCGGGTACCGCCTGGTCGAGGAACCCGGGTGAGCAGACCCGCCGACCCCGGTCGCGTCGGCTCGCCGCCCTCGCCGGCGGCGAGGGCCGAGGTCATCGCCCCGGCCGCCTCCACCAAGGATCCGCCCGACCCCCGCTTCGTGGTCTGGAGCCGTCGGGTGGCCCGGCGCCTGCCGTCGTGGATGGGCTCGATCCGGTTCCGACTGACCGTCACCTACTCCCTCTTCCTCTTCGGCCTCGGCGCCTTCGTGGTCGCCGGGATCTACTTCACCCTGGCCAACCGCCTGAACGACGAGCCGGTGTCGCGGAACGTGATCGTGCCGGTGCGGCTCGAGATGCCCGACGGCACCGTGGTGGAGGGCACCGGCCAGGTGCGCACCCAGTTCAAGTCGGTCGAGCAGCTCGCCAACGAGCGGGCCCTGCGCCTGCTCGGCACGTACTCGTTGGGCGCGCTCGGCCTGATGTTCCTGGCCAGCATGGGCATCGGCTGGGTCGTGGCCGGGCGGGTGCTCTCGCCGATCGGGGCCATCACCGAGGTGGCCCGCGAGATCCAGGCCACCGACCTGTCGCGTCGCATCGGGCTGCGCGGACCGCCGGACGAGCTGCGGCTGATGGCCGACACCTTCGACGACATGCTCGAGCGGCTCGACCAGGCCTTCGAGGGGCAGCGCCGCTTCATCCAGGAGGCGTCCCACGAGCTGCGCAACCCGCTGGCGGTGATCCGCACCAACCTCGACGTGTCGCTGGCCGATCCCGACGCCACCGCCGAGGACCTCCGCCGCACCGAGGCGCTGGTCAGCCGGACCGCCGCCCGCATGTCCCGGCTGGTCGACGACCTGCTCGCCTACGCCCACCGCGGGGCCCCCGAGCACGAGCAGGGGCCGGTCGACATGTCGACGGTGGTCGGCGACGCCGCCGCCGAGTTCGCGGCGCCGGCCGAGGCCCGGGGGCTGCGCATCGAGTGCGCCGCCCCGTCCGGCCTGTGGGTGCACGGCGACCGGGTCGCCCTCCGCCAGGCCCTCACCAACCTGGCCGCCAACGCCGTGCGCCTGGCGCCGTCGGGTTCGCTCGTCCGCATCGCCGGCGGTCGGGAGGGCGACTGGGTCTGGGCGGCGGTCGAGGACGAGGGCCCGGGCATCCCCGAGGACCAGCGCGACAAGGTCTTCCAGCGGTTCTGGCAGGGCGACAAGCGCGACGGCCGCCAGCAGGGCCGCAGCGGCCTCGGCCTGGCCATCGTGCGCCAGATCGCCGAGAACCACCGGGGCGAGGCCCGGCTGGTGTCCTCGCCCACCGGCGGCTCGACCTTCGTCATCTGGCTGCCCGCCACGTCGAGACCGGCCGATCCGCCGGCGGCGACCGGCGAGCAGCCGGTGGTCCGCACCGCCGGCTGAGCGGCCGCCCGCCGGTTCACAGGGAACTGCCAGCCCGCTCTTAGCGGTCCTTTCGGGAACCCTCCCTACCGTGCGTGGTCGACGACGTCCCCGGCCCCGCCCCGCCGGTGGACCACCACGAGAGGACGCGCATGGACGAGCAGGTCCCACCCCCGAGCCCCGACGACCACCCCGACGGCTGGCCGGTGCACCCCGGTGACGTGCCCCCGGTCCGCGAGGGCGGCTGGCAGCCCGACCCCGGCCACGCCTCGAGCTGGGGCCAGGACCCGACGTGGGCGTCGAGCTGGACGCCGCCGCACGAGCCGACGCCGCCCGGCGCCGACCCCCGCGGCCCGGTCCCGGCCGCCGGGCTGCCGCCGGTGCCGCCCCCCGCCCCGCCCCCCGGCCCCCCGCCCGCCCCGCCGGCCCCCGGCGCCGGCCCGCCCCGCCACGCCGGCTTCGATCCGCGTCGCTCGGGCCGCAGCCGCGCCCTCGTCGGCTTCGTCGCCGGGCTGCTGCTGGCGCTCATGGTGGGCGGCGTCGGCTTCGCCCTCGGCCGCCAGCAGGACGGCACCGGCGCCGCGTCACCGGCCTCCACGCCGGCCCCGCAGCGGGTCAGCATCACCCCGGCCGCTCCCGGCACGGTCGAGCCGGCCGAGGCGGTGGCCAAGGCCCTCGGTCCGGCGGTGGTGCAGATCGAGACCGACCAGGGCCTCGGCTCCGGCTTCATCTACGACACCGACGGCCACATCCTCACCGCCTCCCACGTCACCAACGGCGCCAGCTCGGTGCAGGTGCGGCTGGCCGACGGCACGACCGAGGCCGGTCAGGTCCTCGGTGAGGACGCCGGCACCGACGTCGCGGTGGTGAAGATCAGGGGCAGCGCCGACCTCCCGGTGGCCAAGCTGGCCCTGGGCAAGCAGGTCGAGGTCGGCCAGACCGCCATCGCCATCGGCAGCCCCTTCGGCCTCGACCAGACCGTCACCGCCGGCATCGTCAGCGCCACCGGCCGGTCGATGAACACGCCGGGCGGCGCCATCCCGATGATCCAGACCGACGCGCCGATCAACCCCGGCAACTCCGGCGGCGCCCTGGCCGACCGCAACGGCGAGGTCATCGGGATCAACGACTCGATCGAGAGCCAGAGCGGCTCGAACGCCGGCGTCGGGTTCGCCATCCCGATCGACACCGCCAAGTCCGTGGCCGACAAGCTGATCAAGGGCGAGAAGATCCAGACCGCGGTGCTCGGCGTGAGCGGCACCGACTCGCAGACCGGCCAGTCGGGTGCGGTCATCACCCAGGTCGTCAGCGGGTCGCCGGCAGCCAAGGCGAACCTGCAGGAGGGCGACGTGATCACCGCCCTGGACGGGCAGAGCGTGACCGGGATGGTCGACCTGGCCGCCAAGATCCGCAGCCACCAGCCCGGGGACGAGGTCACCCTGACCGTCACCCGCGGCAACCGGACCTCGAAGGTCACCGTCACCCTGGCCAAGAGCAGCCGCTGATCCGGCGCCGGGGCGTCGTCCCGGCGCCGAGCCCCGCACGCCGGTGCGACGACGAGGTCGCACCGGCGTGGCGCGTCCGGCGGGACAGGCGGCCGGTAGGCTCGCTCCCCGCTGAGGGCGCCGATCGTCGATCGATGTCGCTGGGGACCTGACGGCGGCCCTCGGCCCCGCTGACCGTGACCAGAACCGCCGCCAAGCGCCTCTCGTACCAGCCCGCCCTCGACGGCCTGCGCGCCGTCGCGGTCGTGTCGGTGATCCTCTTCCACAACGGCGTGTCGTGGATGCCGGGCGGCTTCCTCGGCGTCGACGTCTTCTTCGTCCTGTCCGGCTACCTGATCACCACCCTGCTGCTGCTCGAGTGGCACCACCCGGGCGGCATCGACCTCAAGGCGTTCTGGACCCGGCGGGCTCGTCGGCTGCTGCCCGCCCTGCTGCTGGTGCTGGTGGCGGTGGCCGCCTACGCCCGCTTCGCCGCCGACCCGGCGACGGTCCAGAGCCTGCGTTGGGACAGCCTCTCGTCGCTCTTCTACGTGGCCAACTGGCGGTTCGTCTTCAGCCACCAGTCGTACTTCGAGCAGTTCTCGGCCCCGTCACCCCTGCGCCACCTCTGGTCGCTGGCGGTGGAGGAGCAGTGGTACCTCTTCTGGCCGCTCTTCCTCTCGGTCGGGCTGGCCTGGTCCAAGCGCAGCATCCGGCCGCTGCTGGCCGCCATGGTGGCCCTGGCGCTGCTCTCGACCGCCGAGATGTACCTGCTCACCCAGGGGTCCGGCGACCCGTCCCGCGCCTACTACGGCACCGACACCCGGGCCGCGACCCTGCTCGTGGGCGCGATCCTCGCCGTGGTGTCGGCCAACTGGCCGGTGGTGCGGCGATCGACGCGGGTCGCGGTCCAGCTCCTCGGCGTGACCGGGCTGGTCGCGGTCGGGTGCTTCATGGTCTTGGTCCACGAGTCCGACCGCTGGATGTACCACGGGGGCTTCCTGCTGCTGGCGGTGTGCACCGCCGCCGTCATCGCCGCCGCCATGCTGCCGGTCGAGGGTCTGGTCAAGCGGGTGCTGCGGACCCGGGGGATGCCCGCCATCGGCCGGCTCTCCTACGGGCTCTACCTGTGGCACTGGCCGGTGAACATCTGGCTCACCCCCCAACGCCTCGGGATCGGCGAGATCACGTGGTTCGGCCAGCGGGTCGAGGGCTACCTCGTCGTCTCGATCCGCATCGCGGTCACCGTGGCGGTGTCGCTGGCCTCGTACTTCCTGGTCGAGCTGCCGGTGCGCCGGGGCGCCATCAGCCGCCTGCGGGAGCGCGTGCACACCCGCGCCCCGATCGGCGGAGCCGTCACCGCCGGGGCGGTGGGCATCACCGCCGCGCTGGTGCTGTCCTCGACGCTCGGCATCCGCACCGACGTCCGCTCCGACGACAACCTGCTCGCCGGTGGCGTGCAGGGCGTGCCCAAGTCGGTCAGCGCCGGCGTGCCGAAGAACGGGGCCACCACCACGCCGTCGACGGTGCCCGTCGCCAGCATCGAGCCGAACCCGCACCTGCCCGGGCTGCCGGCCGACCAGCCGGTCAAGGTCGTGGTGGTGGGCGACTCGGCCGGCTGGAGCCTCAGCTTCACCCAGCCCCACCCGCTCCCCGACATCGAGACCATCGACAAGGCCATCCTCGGTTGCGGCATCGTCGACACGCCCTACTTCGTCGGCCGCACCAAGACGACCTACCCGGCCGACTGCTCGGGCCAGGACCTCTACTGGCAGAGCAGCGCCGCCGACCACCCGAACGTCATGGCGGTGGTCGTGGGGGCCTGGGAGGTGTACGACCACGAGATCGACGGCAAGCGGGTCGGACCCGGCGACGCCCTCTACGCCAAGCGGATCCGCCAGGACCTCGAGACCGGCGTGGACCGGATGCTGGCGACCCTGCCCGACCTGCGGGTGGTGTTCATCGGCCAGGCCTGCTTCGAGGAGCGCGACGACCGCCTCGGCGGGGTGAAGGGCGAGCGCAACGACCCGGCCCGGCTCACGTGGGTGAACAACGTGATCAAGGGCGTCTCCGACCACTACGGCACCCGCGCCGACTACATCGACATGGGCCCGTACCTGTGCCCGGGCGGCAAGTTCAAGGACCAGATCGACGGGGTCACCATGCGGCCCGACGGGGTGCACTTCAGCGACCAGTCGGCCCAGATCGCGTGGCAGTGGCTCGGACCCCAGATCCTCGACTTCGCCCGACGGCCCACCGGCTGAGCACCTGCCCGGCGTCTCCGACCGGAACCGCCCAGCCGTAGGGTGGCCGGACCATGACCGTCGTGATCATCGTCATCGCGCTGGCCGTCGTGCTGGTCGGCGCCTCCGCCGCCTACGTCGCCACCCGTCGCCGTCAGCGGGGCCCGGAGCTCGAGCCGCCACGCCAGCCGGGCGGGGCGACGACCACCGTCGAGGCCCCGCCGAGGCCGGCACCCACCGCCGAGCCCGAGGCGGCGCCTCCCGTCGAGGAGGCGGCCCCGCCGGTCGAGGAGGCACCTCCGGTCGAGGCGCCGCCGGCCAAGCCGTCGTGGCGCGAGCGGCTGACCAAGGCCCGCAGCCTCTTCTCGGGCTACGTCGGGTCGATCCTGCTGCGGCCGAAGATCGACCAGGAGACCTGGGACGACCTGGAGGAGGCCCTGATCCGGGCCGACGTCGGCATCCGTCCGGCCACCGACCTGCTCGACTCGGTGCGCGACCGGGTGAAGGAGGAGGGGCTCGCCACCGGTGCCGAGCTGGTCGAGGCGGTGAAGACCGAGATGAAGCAGCGGCTGGCGGTGGCCGACCGCTCGCTGCACCTCGACGAGGGCGAGACCAACGTCTGGCTCTTCGTCGGCGTGAACGGCGTCGGCAAGACCACCACCATCGGCAAGGTCGGCAACCGCCAGGTCGGCGCCGGCCACCGGGTGGTGATGGCGGCCGGGGACACCTTCCGGGCCGCGGCCGCCGAGCAGCTCACCATGTGGGCCGATCGCTGCGGGGCGGACGTGGTGCGCGGTGACGAAGGCGCCGACCCGGCGTCGGTGGTCTTCAACGGCATCGAGGCGGCGGCGGCACGGGACGCCGACCTGGTGCTGGCCGACACCGCCGGACGGCTGCACACCAAGAGCAACCTCATGGAGGAGCTGCGCAAGGTGAAGCGGGTGGCCTCCAAGCCGCCCGGCCACGTGGCCGAGACCCTGCTCGTCATCGACGCCACCACCGGCCAGAACGGCCTGGTCCAGGCCCAGCAGTTCACCGAGGCGGTCGAGGTCACCGGCGTGGTCCTGACCAAGCTCGACGGCTCCGCCAAGGGCGGCATCGTGTTCGCCATCCAGTCCGAGCTCGGGATCCCGGTGAAGCTGGTCGGCCTGGGCGAGTCCGCCGGCGACCTGGTCGACTTCGAGCCCGACGACTTCGTCGAGGCCCTGTTCGCCGAGTAGCGATGCGCCGTCACCCGGCCAGGTGCGCCCGGCGCCGGGCGGCGCCGGGCGGCGCGCGAAGCTGGCCGGCGATGCTCAAGCTCCCGTTCCTGCCCTTCAAGCTCGTCTTCTTCCTCGGCCGCACCATCGGCTGGACCCGCCTGCTGTTCCTGCTGATCGGGATCGCCGTCGGTCTGGCGGTGGCGCCGATGACCGGCGCCGAGCTGCGGGAGAAGCTGCAGGCCCGCGCCGCCACCGCGGCCGAGGTCGGCGCGCCGGCATGACGGCGCCGCCCGAGCACGACGCGGCCGACGGGCACGACGACGACCACGGCGACGAGGCCGAGGACCCGTCCGGGGCCGAGCCGGAGACCATGGAGCTGGCCGGCGAGGGCGCGGCCGACCGTCCGACCGTGGCCCTGCTCGGCACCGGGATCATGGGCACCGGCATGGCCCACGCCATGCTCCGCGCCGGCATCCCGGTGCGGGCGTGGAACCGGACGAGGGAGCGGGCCGAGCCGCTGGCCGACGACGGCGCCGAGGTGGCCGCATCGGTCGCCGACGCGGTGGCGGGCGCCGAGCTGGTCGTGACCATGCTCACCGACGCCGAGGCCACCGCCGAGGTCGCGGCCGAGGCCCTGCCGGCCATGGACGCCGGCGCCATCTGGGTGCAGATGGGCACCATCGGCGTGGCGGGGGCGCGGCGGATGGAGGAGCTGGCCACCGAGCACGGCGTGCCGCTCGTCGACGCGCCCGTGTCGGGCACCAAGCAGCCGGCCGAGCAGGGGAGCGTCGTGGTGCTGGCGTCCGGACCGGAGCCGGTTCGTCCCCGGGTCCAGAAGCTCTTCGACGCGGTCGGGTCGCGCACGGTGTGGGTGGACGACGGGCCCGGTTCCGGCTCCCGGCTGAAGCTGGTGGTGAACGACTGGCTGTGCGGGATGGTCGGCGCCCTGGCCGAGGCGGTGGTGCTGGCCGAGCAGCTCGACCTCGATCCGCAGGTCTTCCTCGACGCCGTCGCCGGCGGCCCCCTCGACGCCCCGCTCGTCGGGCTCAAGGGCGGGATCATGCTCGACCGGGCCTACGTGGCCGCCTTCCCCGCCAAGCACGCGGCCAAGGACGTGGACCTGGTGCTCGAGGCGGCGGGCGATCTCGGGCTCGACCTGCCGGTGACCGCCGGTGTCCGGGCGCTCTTCGAGCGGGTCCTCGACGCCGGCCGGGGTGACGAGGACCTGGCCGTCCTGGCCGAGGGCCTCCGGGCCGATCTGCCGGACCGGTAGGATCGTCCGCTCATGTTCGACGCCCTCACCGACCGCTTCGAGTCGATCTTCAAGGGCCTCCGCGGCCGGGGCCGGCTGGGCGAGGCCGAGGTCGACGAGGTCCTCCGCGAGATCCGCCTGGCCCTGCTCGAGGCCGACGTCAACTTCAAGGTCGTCCGCGACCTGGTGGCGCGCATCCGCGAGCGCTGCCTCGGCGCCCAGCTCGACGAGGCGCTGAACCCGGCCCAGCAGGTCGTCGACATCGTCCACCAGGAGCTGATCCAGACCCTGGGCGGCGAGACGATCCGCATCACCTACGCCTCCAAGCCCCCGACCGTCGTGCTGATGGCCGGGCTGCAGGGCTCGGGCAAGACGACCAACTCGGCCAAGCTGGCCCGCTGGTTCAAGCAGCAGGGCCGCAACCCGCTCCTGGTGGGCGCCGATCTCCAGCGGCCGGCCGCCATCGAGCAGCTGCGCACCCTCGGGCGCCAGGTCGACGTGCCGGTGGTGAGCCGGGGCGACCTCGACGAGGAGGCGGCCGGGGCCATCGGCGGCGAGGGCGGCGACCCGGTCCAGGTGGCGGCCGGCGCCCTGGGCGAGGCGGCCCGGCTCGGTCGCGACGTGGTGATCATCGACACCGCCGGTCGTCTGGCCATCGACGCCGAGCTCATGGAGCAGGTCCGGCAGATCTCCGAGGTCGCCGAGCCGCACTACACGTTCCTGGTCGTCGACGCGATGACCGGCCAGGACGCCGTCACCGTCGCCGAGAACTTCCACGCCGCCCTCGCGCTCGACGGGGTCATCCTCACCAAGCTCGACGGCGACGCCCGCGGCGGCGCCGCGTTGTCCGTCAAGGAGGTGGTGGGCAAGCCCATCGCCTTCGCGTCGACCGGCGAGAAGCTGGCCGACTTCGACCTGTTCCACCCGGACCGGCTGGCCGGGCGCATCCTCGGCATGGGCGACATGCTCACGCTGATCGACAAGGCCAAGGAGGCCTTCGACGAGCAGGCCGCCGAGGACGCCGCCCAGCGCCTGATCGAGGGCCAGTTCACCCTCGAGGACTTCCTCGAGCAGATGTCGCAGGTCAAGAAGATGGGTCCGCTCCAAGGCGTCATCAGCATGCTCCCCGGCGTCCCCAAGGAGCTCAAGAACCAGGACATCGACGACCGCGAGCTGGCCCGCATCGAGGGGATCATCCACTCGATGACCATCGAGGAGCGGCGCAACCCGAAGCTGATCGACGGGTCGCGCCGGGTCCGCATCGCCAACGGCAGCGGGGTCTCCACCTCGGAGGTCAACGCCCTGCTCAAGCAGTTCGCCGAGGTCCAGCGGATGATGAAGGGCATGGGGCCGATGGCCGGCCTCGGCAAGCGCAAGTCGAAGAAGGGCAAGAAGGCCAAGGGCGGGCGGGTCACCGCCAAGGGCGGTCCGACGCCGAAGGGCAAGAACCGTCCCCCGACCGCCCCGAAGCCGGAGTTCAAGCTCCCTGGTTTGAACTGACCGATCCGGTCCGGGCACCATGGTCCGTCGCCCTGCCGGATCCGTGACCCCGCCTCGTCACCCCCGCAGGCGCCCCGAACTCCAACGAAAGAGTCCAACACCGTGGCCGTGAAGCTCCGCCTCATGCGGATGGGCAAGAAGAAGCAACCGACGTTCCGCCTGGTCGCCGCCGACAGCCGGTCGCCGCGCAACGGTCGCTTCATCGAGATCCTCGGCACCTACCAGCCCCGTTCCGAGCCGTCGGGCCTCAAGATCGACAACGTCAAGGCGGTCGAGTGGCTCAACAAGGGCGCCAAGCCGACCGAGACCGTCGAGAAGCTGCTCAAGATCTCCGGCGCCTGGGAGCACTTCGAGCAGGGCACCGTGCCGGAGCCCGAGCCGGAGCGCGCCGCCGAGGGCACCGAGCCCGCAGCCTCATGAGCGACGACGGCGAAGCGCTGCCGTCGGTCGACTCCGCCCGGGCGGTGCTCGAGTACCTGGTCAAGTCGGTGGTCGGCGACCCCGACGCCGTCCGGGTCGACGTCACCGACGGTCGACGCAACGACGTCAGCCTGGACGTGCGCGTCGCCGACGGCGACATGGGTCGGGTGATCGGCAAGCGCGGGCACATCGCCCAGGCCATCCGCACCGTGGTGCGGGCGGCGGCGGTGCGCGACGGCGTCACCGTCGACATCGAGTTCCTGGAGTAGCCACGACGCCGGGCGAGCCGCCGGCGTCGGCGCGCCCCGGCGGCGAGCCGGAGGACGGGGCGGGCGACGAGCAGGAGCCGATGCTCCAGGTGGCCCGGGTCGACCGGCCCCACGGGCTGCGCGGTGAGCTGGTCGTCACCGCCATCAGCGACGACCCCGGGCGGCTGGAGCCGGGCTCGGTGCTGTCGACCGAGGACGGCAGCCGCGTCGAGGTGGTGGCGTCGAGGCCCCACCAGCACCGCCACCTGGTCCGCCTGGCGGGGCTGGCCGACCGCGCCGCGGCCGAGGCGTGGCGCGGGCGGATCCTCTACGGGGAGGGGCGCGACGGCACCGACGGAACCCTGTGGGTCCACCGGGTGGTGGGCGCCGAGGTGGTGACCACCGACGGCGAGGCGAGGGGGACGGTGGTGTCGGTGGTGGCCAACGCCGCCAGCGACCTGCTCGAGCTCGACGGCGGGGCGCTGGTGCCGGCCGCCTTCGTCACCGACACCTCCGGCCTGCCGGAGCGCGTGGTGGTCGACCCGCCCGACGGGCTGTTCGACCTGTAGCAGCGGGGTCCGACCTGCGGGCCCGGCTCGTCTCAGCCGACGGCGTGGCTCAGTTGACGGTGCCCGTGGTGTCGGGGCGGTTGACGTCGTCCTTGTCGGACTTCTTGTCACCCTCGTCCATGCCCCGCTCGAACTCCTTCTTCGCCGTCCCGAGGTTGCGGGCCAGCTTGGGGAGCTGCGCTCCTCCGAACAGCACCAGGATCACCACCAAGATGATGATGAGCTCCGGTCCTCCGATGTCTGGCATGCCTGTCCTCCTCTGACCGGCACACCCTACCGACGAGCAGGCCGTTCTTGGCCCCACCCGTCGAGGCGGCCGTGGCACGCTGGGCCGCCGATGCGGATCGACCTGTTCACCATCTTCCCCGACCTGGTCGAGCAGGCGACCTCGGCCAGCCTGCTCGGCCGGGCCCGGCGTGCCGGGGTCCTCGACATCCGGGTCCACGACCCCCGCGAGCGCGCCTCGGGCGTCCACCGATCGGTGGACGACGCCCCCTTCGGCGGCGGGGCGGGGATGGTGATGACCCCGGAGCCGCTGTTCGCCGCGGTCGAGGCCGCCGATCCGCCTCGACCCCTGCTGCTGCTCGGACCCGGTGGCCGCCGCTTCGACCAGCGCTGGGCCCGCGAGCTGGCCGCCACCGAGGGCTTCTCGCTGCTCTGCGGGCGCTACGAGGGCGTCGACCAGCGGGTGCGCGACCACCTGGTCGACGGCGAGCTGTCGCTCGGCGACTTCGTGCTGGCCGGTGGCGAGGTGGCGGCCCTGGCCGTGGTCGAGGCGGTCGGCCGGCTGGTGCCGGGGGTCATGGGCAACGAGGCGTCGGCCGAGGAGGAGTCCTTCGCCGACGGGCTGCTCGAGTACCCCCAGTACACCCGGCCGGCCTCGTTCCGGGGGTGGGAGGTGCCCGAGGTCCTGCGGTCGGGCGACCACCAGCGGGTGGCGCGCTGGCGGCGGGCCCGGGCCCTGGCCCGCACCTGCGCCGAGCGCCCCGACCTGGTCGAGGCGAGGGGCGGCCTCAGCGAGGAGGAGGCGGCGCTGGTCGCCGAGGTGGCCGATGCGGAGGCCGATGCTTCCGACGCCGCGACCTCCGATGCGGGGACCTCCGACGCCACCGGGGACGTCTAACCGCCGCTCACCTGCGCCGGCGCAGGCGCCTCGCCGCCTTGGCCGTCTCCGACGCCCTGGGCTAGGTTCGTCGGTCGCCCTCCGGCCGGCCGTTCGGTCCGGAGCGCCCGTGACCCGGACTGCCGAGGACCCCTCCCATGAACCGCACCGACGTCATCGACCAGGCCAGCCTGCGGGACGACGTCCCCGACTTCGGGCCCGGCGACACGCTGAAGGTGCACGTGCGGGTCGTCGAGGGCAACAAGGAGCGGGTCCAGGTCTTCCAGGGCTTCGTGCTGCGGCGCCAGGGCTCGGGCGTGCGGGAGACCTTCACGGTGCGCAAGCTCAGCTACGGCGTGGGCGTCGAGCGCACCTTCCCGGTGCACGCCCCGATCATCCAGAAGATCGAGCTGGTGACGGTGGGCGACGTCCGCCGGGCCAAGCTCTACTACCTGCGGAACCGCACCGGCCGCGCCGCCAAGATCCGCGAGAAGCGCACCACCTGACCGGCCGGAGCGCACGGCCCCCGACGGGGTCGGGAGCGTCGGGTGTCACCCCCCAGGCGGTACCGTGCCACCCGTGGGTGCGGACGATCTCGAGCAGTACGAGGCGGACATCGAGTACCAGCTCCTGCGGGAGTACAAGGACGTGTGCTCGCTCTTCTCCTACGTGGTCGAGACCGAGCGGCGCTTCTACCTGGCCAACCAGGTCGAGCAGACCGTGCGCCAGGTGGGCGACCGGGCCTTCGTCGAGCTCGAGCTGACCGACGCCTGGGTCTGGGACATGTACCGGCAGAGCCGGTTCGTGCCGTCGGTGCGGGTGGTGACGTTCAAGGACGTCAACGTCGAGCAGCTCCCCGCCGGTGACCCCGTGGGCGACGCCCTCGACAGCTGACGACGGGCTTCGGACGGCGTGACGGCGGCCCGTCAGGCGCTGGGGGCGTGGGGCGAGGGCCGGGCGGCCCGGTGGTACGCCGACCACGGCTACGCGGTGCTCGACCGCAACTGGCGCTGCTCCGACGGCGAGCTGGACCTGGTCCTCGGCCGCGGCCGCACGGTGGTGTTCAGCGAGGTCAAGACCCGCCGGCACGCGACCCACGGCGTGCCGGCCGAGGCGGTCACGCCGGCCAAGCAGCGCCGGATCCGCGGCCTGGCCGTCCGCTGGCTGCGCGAGACCGGCACTCGGGGCGTCGAGCTCCGCTTCGACGTGGTGTCGGTGCTCGGACCCGAGCTGACCGTGATCGAGGCGGCCTTCTAGATCCGGCGGGCCTGTCGCTCCGTCGGCCGGGCTCCCTCCCGGTCAGCGACGGCGGTGGCGGTGCTGCCAGCAGCCCCGGTGCCAGTGGCGGCGCAGGTCGGGCGCGGGCAGGGGGACGACGACCAGGTGGCCCGTGCCGGGCCGGATGTCCTGGTTGCAGCCGGGGCAGAGGTAGGTCTTCACCGCCTGGTACGGCTGGACGGTGCGGACCTCGAGCTCGTCGTCGGCGAACGGCTCGGTCGGGTTCGGTCGCCGACGGGCCACCGCCGCTAGCCGAGCAGCGCCCAGGCGACCAGGGCCACGCACGCCAGCAGGGCGGCCGCCACCATGACGTAGTCGACCGGGCTGCGCCGGTGCTGGCGGAAGGGGTTCATGCCCATCGCCCCAGTATCCCCGCCGGAGGGGCGCGGCCCGGCACCCGAGCCCGACCCGGCGCCGGTCAGAGGGGGAGGCCGGGTGCGGCGGTCGCACCCTCGAGCTGGAGCAGGTGCCGCTTGGTCGGGAGGCCGCCGCCGTAGCCGGTCAGGCTGCCGTCGGCGCCGATCACACGGTGGCACGGGACGATCACCGCGATCGGGTTGCGGCCGTTGGCCAGACCCACCGCCCGGACCGCCCGGGGACGGCCGATGCGCCCGGCCAGCTCGCCGTAGGAGGCGGTCCTGCCGTAGGGGATGGCTCGCAGCTCCTGCCACACCGCGAGCTGGAACTCGGTCCCTGCGGGGGACAGCTCGAGGTCGAAGTCGCGCCGGTCGCCGGCGAAGTAGGCCCCCAGCTGCTCGACGGCGGCCCTGAACGGTGCCCGGTCGCGGATCCACGCCGGGTCGTCGGGTGGGCGGTGGCGGGCGTCGGGGAGCCGCAACCCGGTGAGCGTGCCGCTGCGGTCGGCGACGAGGGTGAGCTCGCCGACGGGGCTGGCGACGGTGGTGGCGTAGGTGGTCACGGGTCCTCCTGGTCATCGGGCGACGGCGTCGGGATCGGTGGCCCGGCGGCCACTCGGGCGGTTGATCGGGTGGTCGAGCTGGGCCCAGAGGTGCTGGACGGCGTAGGAGCGCCACGGCCGCCACCGCTCGGCGCGGTCGCGCAGCGCCTGCCCCGCCGGCAGCCCCAGGCAGGCGGCGGCCTGCACGACCCCGAGGTCGGTGTCGGGCAGCACGTCGGGATCGCCGAGGCCGCGCATGGCGACCATGGCGATGGTCCACGGGCCGATGCCCGGCACCCGGCCGAGGTCGTGTCGCGCACCGGCGCGGTCGATGCCCGGGTCGAGGTCGATCCGGCCGTCCGCCAGCCGACCGGCCAGGTCGGTCACGGTCGACCGGCGGCGGGTGGGCAGGGCGAGCACGTCCGGGTCGACGCCGGCGACGGCGGCCGGTCGTGGGAAGAGGTGGGTCAGCTCCGGGTCGGCGAACCGCAGTCGCTCGCCGCAGGCGGCGACCAGGCGACCGGCGTGGGTCCGGGCCGCGGCAGTGGAGACCTGCTGGCCGAGCACGCACCGCAACGCCCACTCGCCGCCATCCACGGTGCGGGGCACGCGGCGCCCGGGGGACCGCTCGACGAGCGGCGCCAGTGCGCGGTCGGCACCCAGCACGTCGACCACCGCCTCGGGATCGGCGTCGAGGTCGAGCAGTCGGCGGCAGCGGGTCACCGCCGGCGCCAGGTCCCGCAGGTCGGCCAGCCGGAGCCGGCAGGCGATGTGGTCGGGCCTCGGCACCAACGACACCACGCCGTGGCCGTTGGGCAGGTCCAGGGTGCGCCGCAGCCCGTCACCCTCGGCCACCTCGACGCCGGGGACCGCGGTGGCGACCAGGTGGGTGAACAGCCCGGCCGGGGTGAACGGGCGCCGCAACGGCAACCGGAGGTGGAGGTCGCCCGGCGGTGGCTCGGCGTCCGGTCGACCATCGCCGGCAGGGCGCCGCGCCCGACGGCGGAGCTCGGTCGGCGTGGTGGCGTAGACCTCCCGCACGGTGGCGTTGAACTGCCGGATGCTCGAGAAGCCGGTGGCGAAGGCCACGTCGCCGAAGGCCAGGTCGGTCGACTCGATCACCTGGCGCGCCGTCCGGGCCCGTTGCGCCCGGGCGAGGGCGAGGGGGCCGGCACCGAGATCGGCGACCAGGTGCCGCTCCAGGTGGCGCACGCTGCAGCCGAGCTGGCGGGCCAGCCCGCCGACGCCGTGGCGGTCGACCACCCCGTCGGCGATCAGGGCCATGGCCCGACCCGACAGGTCGGCCCGGCGATCCCAGTCCGGCGATCCCGGCGCGGCGTCGGGCCGGCAGCGCTTGCAGGCCCGGAACCCGTGCCGCTGGGCGGCGGCCGCGGTGGGGAGGAAGCGGAGGTTCTCCCGCTTCGGGGTGCGGGCCGGGCACGACGGCCGGCAGTAGATGCCCGTCGAGGTGACCCCGACGTAGAACCAGCCGTCGAAGCGGGCGTCGCGGGCCTGCACGGCCCGGTACCAGCGGTCGTCGTGGGGCTCCACGGCTCCAGCATGTCGGAGCCGCACACCGATGGCTGGCGGAAATGCGACAGCTCGACGTGGGCATCCGGACGGGGGCATCCGAACGACCGGCGAGGACCGGGGCGCGCCTCGGTCGGCGGAACCTGTCACCCCTCCCGAGGAGGATGGTCGGCGGGTGGAGACCCCGTCAGCTCGCGGCCCCGGCCGCCCGAACCCAGGAACTGCGATGCGAGTGCCGATCCCCATCACCGTCCGCACCGACCGGCCAGACCCGGCCGGACGCGGCGCGGCCGAGCCCCTGTCCATCGACTGCGACCAGTGCAGCGAGCAGGGGTCCTCGGCCTGCGACGACTGCGTGGTGACGTTCCTCTGCGACCGTCCCGAGGGGGCGGTGGTCATCGACGCCGCCGAGGTCCGGGCCCTCCGGCTGCTGGGCCAGGCCGGCCTGGCGCCGAGGCTGCGCCACCAGCGCCGCACCGGCTGACGCCCCGGCCCCGACGGCCCGGCCCGCCAGTCGATGGCCGCGCCCGGCCGATGGCCTCGTCCCGGCCGATGGCCTCGTCCCGGCCGATGGCCGCGCCCGGCCGGGACGAGCGCCGTGTTGGCGGGCGGACCCCGGCGCGCCCACCATGGACGGGTGCTGGACGGGGCCTACGTGGAGCAGCTCCGGGCGCTCGGCCTCGACCAGGGGCTGGCGGCGCTCGGGGTGGCCGACGCCCAGCCGTTCGCAGGCACCCGATCCGACCTGGAGGAGCGCAAGCGCGCCGGCCTGCACGGCTCGATGCAGTTCACCTACCGCAACCCGGCCCGGTCGACCGATCCCTCCGCCACCCTGGCAGGTGTGCGGGCGCTGGTGGTCGGGGCGCTGCGCTACCAGCCGACCGGCCGGCTCCCCAGGGCGGAGCTGCACGACGCGCCCGGGTCCAGGACCCGTCCGACCGGGCGCGTCGCCCGCTACGCCCGTCGTGACCACTACGCCCGGCTCCGGGCGGCGCTCGACGCGGTCGCCGGGCGGCTGCGGGCCGACGGTTGGACGGCTCGGGTCGTGGCCGACAGCAACGCCCTGGTCGACCGGGAGGCGGCCCGGCGGGCCGGTCTCGGCTGGTACGGGAAGAGCTCCAACCTGCTGGTGCCGGGGGCGGGCAGCTGGTTCGTGCTCGGCTCGGTGCTGACGGACGCGCCGCTGCCGGCGGCCGACGACCGGGTCCCCGACGGGTGCGGGCCGTGCCGTCGGTGCCTCGACGCCTGCCCGACCGGCGCCATCGTGGCGCCCGGCGTGGTCGACGCCCGCCGGTGCCTGGCCTGGACGGTGCAGGCCGAGGGGGCCATCCCCCGGGAGCTGCGGGTGCCCCTCGGCGACCGGCTCTACGGCTGCGACGACTGCCAGGAGGTGTGCCCGCCGAACCTCCGCCCCTCGACGGGCGAGGCGGACCCGGACGGGGGCGCCGAGGACCAGGCCGGTGGGGCGGCGGTCGACCTGCTCGACCTGCTGGCGGCCGACGACGCCACCCTGCTCGACCGTCACGGGCGCTGGTACATCCCCGGGCGCGAGCCCCGGTACCTGCGTCGCAACGCCCTGGTGGCCCTGGCCAACTCCGGCGATCCGACCGACCGGGCGGTGACGGACGCGGTGCGGGAGCACCTCGCCCACCCCGACGGTCTGCTGCGGGCCCACGCCGTCTGGGCCGCCCGACGGCTGGGGCGGTCCGATCTGCTCGATCCGGCGCTGGCCGACGATCCCGACCCCGAGGTCCGGGCCGAGCTGGCCGCCGAGCCCCCTCCCGTGGCCGCAGGACGTCCGGCATGAGGCACCTGCTCGTCACCAACGACTTCCCGCCCAAGCTCGGCGGCATCCAGTCCTACCTCTGGGAGCTGTGGCGGCGGCTCCCGGCCGAGGACACCGTGGTGCTGACCACGCCGTACGAGGGCGACGCCGCCTTCGACGCCGACCAGAGCTTCACCGTGGTGCGGTCGAGGCACCGGGTCCTGCTGCCCGCCCCCTCGGTTCGGCACGAGGTGCTCGCCGTGGCCGATCGCACCGGCGCCGAGCTCGTCCTGCTCGATCCCGCGCTGCCGCTCGGGCTGATCGGGCCGTCGCTCGGGCGTCGCTACGCGGTGGTGCTGCACGGCGCCGAGATCACCGTCCCCGGCCGCGTGCCCGGGGCGCGCCGGTTGCTGGCCCGGGTGCTCGAGGGGGCGGTCGGGGTGGTGGCCGCGGGCGGGTACCCGGCCGACGAGGGCGAGCGGGCCGTCGGGCACGGCCTGCCGGTCGTGCTCGTCCCGCCCGGCGTCGACCCCGAGCGGTTCCGGCCGCTGTCGGTCGACGACCGTCGGGCGGCCCGTCGTCGGCTGGGGGTCGCCGACGACGCCCTGCTGGTGACCAGCGTCAGCCGGCTGGTGCCCCGCAAGGGCATGGACGTGCTGGTCGAGGCTGTGGCCCGCCTCGCGCCCCGCCACCCGGACCTCGAGGTGCTGATCGGCGGGGCGGGGCGCGATCGCCGGCGGCTCGAGCGGCTGGTCGCCCGCACCGGTGCGCCGGTCCGCCTCGTCGGTCGGGTCGCCGACGACGACCTCCCCCGCTTCGTCGCCTGCGCGGACGTCTTCGCCATGCTGTGCCGCGGCAACCGCTGGGCCGGCCTCGAGCAGGAGGGGTTCGGCATCGTCTTCCTGGAGGCGGCAGCCGGTGGGGTGCCGCAGGTCGCCGGGCGGAGCGGCGGGGCCGCCGAGGCCGTGGTCGACGGCGTGACGGGGCTGGTGGTCGACGAGCCCCGCTCGGTCGACCGGGTCGTCGACGCCCTCGAGGCGCTGCTGGCCGATCCCGTCACCCGGGTCGCGCTCGGCGACGCAGCCCGGGAGCGGGCGGCGACGGAGTTCGGCTACGACCTGCTGGCGTCCCGGCTGGCCGCCGCCATCGACCGCTGGGCGGATGCGCCGTGAGCCGTGCGACCGGGGACCGCGACCGACCGGTGAACGCCGCCGACGGCGCGGACGGCGCGCCGGTGGAGCGCACGGAGGGGGCGACCCTGATCACCGCGACGCTGGTGGTGACCGTGGTGCTGGTCGTCGTCGCGGTGCTCTCGGCCGTCTTCCACTTCCGCGACGACCGGTCGCCCCCGGACGAGACGGTCTTCGCGGCCGCCAACGTGGTTGTCTCCCTGGTGCTGTTCCTCGTCGGGTGCGTGATGTTCGTGGTCGGGTTCCTGCGGGCCATCGGACGCAGCCGCACCGACCAGATCGACTTCTCCGGCCTCTTCTTCCTCGCCGGCTCGACCGCGCCGGCCCGGGTCAAGCGACCGATGCTCGTCGCCTACGGCGTGCAGCTGGTGGTGGCGGTGGGCACCGCCGCCGCCCGTCCGATCACCGATCAGGCCTTCGTGATCATGGCGCCGATGTGGGCCCAGGGCGCCATGGCCCTGTGGGGAGGCACCTACGGCACCTTCGCCGCCCGCGACCTGCCACCGGGCCGCCCGGCCGCATCGGCTGTCACCCGGCCGGTGGCGACCTCCGACGCGCCGCGGGACGCCGGCACCGGCGAACGGGGAGCCGGCGGGCGGGGCCGACCGTCCCGGGCCCGCCGGGCCGCCCGCGGAACACGGGCCCGGACCGGGGCCAGAGGCGGCCCGCGGCCCCGTCCGAAGCGCTGACCGAGCGACTCGTCCCGGCCTCGTGCCGACCAACTTCCGTGTCCCCCGCTGCCCTCCGCCCGCTGCCGCGGCGGGATCGGCCAGACTGCAGGAGCCGCAGCAGACAGGAGACCGACCCCGATGGCCGACCTCGTCCTCGAGCAGACCGAGATCCAGGCGCCCCTCGACGCCTGCTGGTCGACGGCGACCGACTTCGAGCGCTACTCGGACTGGGCCCACGACCTGAAGGAGGTCACCGTCGAGTCCCGTGACGAGCAGGGGCGGGCGGTCGAGGTGGCGTTCCGGGCGGCCGGCATGGGCCGCAGCGCCTCCTACCTCCTCCGCTACGACTACGCCGACGCCCCCCACCGGCTGTCGTGGAAGCTGGTGCGGAGCGAGCTCGTCCGCAAGCTCGACGGCTACTACGAGTTCGAGGCCGTCGACGGCGCCCGCACCCAGGTGTCCTACCGGCTCGAGGTCGAGCTGATCCTGCCGCTGCCGGGCTTCGTGAAGCGCCGCACCCAGGTGAAGATCATGGACACCGCCCTCCGGGAGCTGAAGGCGCGGGTCGAGTCGGCGTCGGCGTGAGGATCCTGCTCTTCACCGGCAAGGGCGGCGTCGGCAAGACGACCACGGCGGCCGCCACCGCGCTGCGGTGCGCCGACGCCGGGCTGCGCACCATGGTCCTCTCCACCGACCCCGCCCACTCGCTGGCCGACGCCTTCGACGAGCCGCTCGGCCCGATCGGCGCCCCGGTCGGCGGCCACGAGCACCTGTGGGGTCAGCAGCTCGACGCCCAGGAGCGCATGGAGGACGCCTGGGCCGACATCCAGTCCTACCTGCTCGAGGTGTTCGAGTGGGCAGGCGTCGAGGGCATCGAGGCCGAGGAGCTGGCGGTCATCCCCGGTCTCGACGAGGTCTTCAGCCTGTCGGACATCAAGTCCTACGCCGACTCCGGTGCGTGGGACGTGGTGGTGGTCGATTGCGCACCGACCGCCGAGACCATCCGGTTCCTGTCCCTGCCCGACGTCCTCAGCTGGTACATGGAGCGCGTCTTCCCGATGAGCCGGCGGCTCAACAAGGTGGTGTCGCCGCTGCTCTCGCGGGTCACCAGCCTGCCGGTGGCGGGCGACCAGGTGTTCGGATCGGCCAGCCGGTTCTACGCCCGGCTCGACGGGGTGCGCGAGGTCCTGTCCGACCCCGAGCTCACGAGCGTTCGGCTGGTGGTCAACCCGGAGCGCATGGTCATCGCCGAAGCACGGCGCACCTACACCTACCTGTCCCTGTTCGGCTACGGCGTCGACGCGGTGATCGCCAACCGCCTGCTGCCCGACGCCGTCACCGACCCGTGGTTCGACCGCTGGAAGGCGCTGCAGGCGACCCATCTCGACACCATCGAGTCCGGCTTCGCCCCGCTCCCGGTGCTGCGGGCCGAGCTGGCCGACAGCGAGGTCGTCGGGGTCGACCAGCTGCGGCGCTTCGGCGACGCCGTCTACGGCGACCAGGACCCGGCGGCCCACCTGCACCGGGGCGAACCGATGTCGGTGACCCGTCGGGGGGACCGTTGGGAGCTCCAGCTCGAGCTGCCCTTCGCCGATCGCGACGACCTCGAGCTCGGCCGGCGCGACGGCGAGCTGCTGGTCCGGGTGGGGCCGTACCGCCGGGCGGTGGTCCTGCCCGACTCGTTGCGCAACCGCCCCGTGGCGGCGGCGGCGCTGCGCCACGGTCAGCTGCGGGTGAGCTTCGCGTCGGCCTCGGTCGCCGGCGAGGGCGTCGGGTCGGCGGCCGGGGCGCACCGGCGATGACCGCCCCGCCGCCGTCGAGGGACCCGGACCGTCCGGCGCCGAGCGGGACGGCTGACCCCCACGCCGACGACCCCCGATCCGAGGACGCCCCGGCCGACGACGCCTGGGGGGACGACCCCCGGGCGGACGACGACCGCCCCGACGGTGCGGGGGCCGACGGTGCGGGGGCCGACGGTGCCCGGGCCGACGACGCCGGGGCCGGTGAGCCGGGCCGGGGCGGGACGTCCGGCGGTTCGACGTCCCCGCCCGGGCTCGAGCAGCTCCAGGCGGCGGGCCAGGAGCTCATCGGCGCCCTGCGGGCCGTGCTCGACGTGGCCGAGGAGCTGCTGTCCGACCCGAGGACCGCCGACGCGGTGGGGACGGCGCTCTCGTCGTTCGAGCGCGCCGCCGGTCGGGCGGCCGCCACCGGGCGGTCCGCCGCCCAACGCTGGGCCGGCGGCGGTCCTTCGGGCACCGGGGGGTCGGCCGGGGAGCGCCGCAGCGGTCCCGACGACGACGGGCCGGGCTCGAAGGTGCAGCGCATCCCGGTGTCCTGAACGTCCGGATCGGGCCCTTTGCCGATCTCTCAGGATCGGGTGGAACCGGCCGATTGGGACCGGACCGTGACCCGAGCCGCGATCGCCGGACCGTTCGGGCAATGTGGGAGCCGAGCATGACCGAGATCGTGGACACCGACATCCTGGACCGGGAGACCCTTCGATGAGGATCCTTGAGCTCGACCTGGGCGGCGGGTCCGCGGCCCCGGTGGAGCTGCACCCCAACCTCACCCTGATCCGGGGCCTGGAGCCGGGCCGCCGCGAGGCGCTGGCCGACGAGATCCGGCGGATCCCCCGCGCCGAGGCCCCGGTCGGCGGCCTGGTCGAGGCCCACGGGGTCGTGTTCGACCTCACCCCGGCGTCGCTGCGGCTGCTCGGCCTGGTCGACGAGGACGTCGACCCGGTGGTGGGGGCGGCGGATCTCCCCGGTCACGACGACCAGGCCGACGAGAGCGCAGCCGTCCTGTCGGCGGCCCGGGCCACCCGCGACGAGCGGGCCGCCCGTCTCGACCGGGCACGGTCGGTGCTGACGTCGGTCACCCAGGCCCAGTCCGCCCTCACCGCCGCCATCCAGGAGAGCCGCAGCCAGGACGCGGTGCGGGCCGACGCGGTGGTGCGGGCCACCACCGCGCTGGCCGAGGCCCGCCGGCAGCGCCACGACGCCCGCTCCCGTCGGGAGGCGATCGAGCGCGACCTGGCCGATGCCGCCGCCGCCCACGCCGCCCTCCTCGACGCCCACGACGCCGCCTCCGACGCGCTGCACGAGGCCCGGGCCCGCCACGAGCGCGCCGTCGAGGCCTGCGCCGACGCCGCCGCCGCCGTGCGCACCGCCCACGACGCGGTCACCTCCTACGAGCGCCGGGTGGCCGCCGCCCACGCCCTCGTCGACGAGGCGACCTCCGCCGACGACGCTCCGCGGAACGGCACCGGCGGACACACCGCCGATCGGCCCGGCGATCCGCCCCCCGACCCCGGCGACGGCTCCGGCGGGCCCGACGCCGGGGCCGAGCCGGACGCAGGTGGCGACTCGGCCGCGCCCCGCTCGCTCTTCGGGCGGTCCTCCGACGTCGGCCCCCGGCGCAGCGATCCCGTCTCCGCGCCGGCGGCGAGCGCATCGTCGGGGTCGGCGACCGCGACCGTGGCCCTTGCCGAGGAGCTGCAGCTCCAGAGCGTCGACCGGCGGCGCGACGAGGTGCGCAGCGAGCTCGACGGGCTGCCCGCGTCCGTGCCGACGGGCGAGATCCGCACGGCGCGCGACGAGCTGGTCGGCCAGGGCCTGGCCACCGTGAACCCCGAGGCCGGCGACTCCCGGCGGCTGGCCGTGCGCTGGCGGGAGCTGGTGGCCAGGCGCGACGAGCTCGCCGCCGACCAGCCCGCCCAGGCCGACGCCACCGACGGCGCCGCCTCTGGCGATCCCGGCGCCGACATCGAAGAGCCGTCCTCCCTCGCCGCGGCCCGGGAGCGGCTCGAGACCGCCCGCCGGGGCCACGAGGCCGCCCAGCAGGCGGCCAACGCCTCGGCGACCGGACCGGACGACATCACCGCCCTGGAGGCCGCCCACACCGCAGTCCTCGACGCCCAGGAGCGGGCCGACTCGAGGTTCGGCGGCGGCAAGGCGCAGCGCCGCTTGGCCCAGGCCCGGGCCGAGGAGCGCCAGATCCTCGACCGCCTCGGCTTCAGCACCTACGCCGACTACATGATGAGCGGCTCGAGCCGCTTCCAGAACAGCGCCGACGCCGCCGTCCTCGACACCGCCGAGCGCGCCCTGGTCGCCGCCCGCCGGGACTTCGCCGAGGCGTGGAAGGAGGTGCACGGCACCGAGGCCCCGTCCATCCCGTGCCCGCCGCAGCCGGTGGCCGGCGCGTCGCCGTCCCCGTCGCCCGATCCCGAGGCCGAGGCCCGCCGTCGGGCCGCCGCCGAGGCGGCCAGGCAGCGGACCGAGGCGCGCGCCGAGGTCGACGCCGAGCTGGCGTCGGTCCGCAGCCAGGCCGATGCCCTGCTCGATCGACCCGCCGGCATCGACGTCGCCGCCGACCTCGAGGCCCACGCCCGAGAGCTCGGCCCCGAGGCCGACCGGGCCGGGGAGCAGCTCGGCGGCCTCCTGGCCCAGCAGGGCATCCCCGTGGCCGACGAGGTCCTGGCCCGGGGCACGCTGATCGAGTACGCCGACGCCTGGCTCGACGAGCAGCAGTCGCTCGCCTGGCGGCGGGCCGAGCTCGAAGCCGAGCTCGACCAGATCGACCGCGAGGCGGTCCGGCTGCACGACGCCCTGGCCGCCGGCCGCTCCCGCCCTCGCAACGGCTCCGGCCGCGCCGAGCCGGTGACCGACGCCCAGGTCGCCGGGCGGTCGGGTGCCGGGGACGACGGCAAGCCCGGCGAGACGGACCGACTGACCGAGGCGCAGCAGGCGCTGGACGAGATCCTCCGCTCCGGCGACCGCGAGTGCCTGGCCGAGGAGCTCGAGCGTCGTCAGGCCGACCTCGAGGCCCGCAACGCCGAGGAGCGCCGGGTGGCCGAGGAGCTCGAGCGCTACCTGCCGGCCGACGACGGCGAGGTGGGCGAGGCCGCCGATCGGCGCCAGGAGATCGAGGCCGCGCTCGACCGGGCGGTCGAGGACGAGCGGGCGGCCGCCACCCTGGTCGGAGACCTCGAGGCCGAGGTCGCCGGGACGGAGGGGTCCGCGAGCCACGAGCTGGCCGAGCTCGAGGTGCGGCTCGACGCGGTCGAGCAGGACCGGGTCCGTGCCGAGCAGGAGGTCGTCTCCGCCGAGTCCGAGCTGGAGCAGGCCGAGAACGCGCTCCGCACCATGGAGTCGGCCGAGGCGGAGCGGCGGCTCGCGCGGGCGCAGGACCAGCTCACCAAGGGCTCGCTGCTGGAGGACATCGACTGGTACCTGCTGTCGAGGTTGGCCGCCCAGCGTTCGGTCGGTGCCGCCGGCTCGATGCCGCTGGTGGTCGACGCCGCCTTCGCCGACCTGCCCGCGACCGACGCCAACTGGCTCCTCGGTCGGCTGGAGCGGATGAGCGGGGCGGTGCAGATCATCGTGCTCGACGACCGTCCCGAGGCCGTCGACTGGGTCGGTGGGCTCGGCGCCGAGCGGGGCGCGGTCGTCAGCGTCTGAGCGCCGGCACCCCCCGGTCCGACCGTCGGAGTCCCCACCTGCACCGCCGCCGCTACCGGCGCGGCCCGGCTGCGACGACCGCGCCGATTGCCTACCATCGGCGGACCGTCGTCATCCGAGGAGCTGCCCGTGCCCGTCATCACCGAGGAGGCCGTCCGTGAGCTCGCCGGGTTCCGGGGTGGCCCCGAACCGGTGACGACCTGCTACCTCGATGTGGACGGGAGACGCTACGTCCGCCGCCAGGACTACGAGCACGCGCTGGACGGGTTGCTGCGCACGGCGCGGTCCAAGGCCAACGGCACCGACTCGGTGCACCGCGACCTCGAGCAGATCGAGGCCTTCGTGCGCGGCGGCATCGACCGGTCCCGCACGCGCGGGCTGGCCATCTTCTCGTGCTCGGCCAAGGGCCTGTTCGAGGCGGTGACCCTGCCGGTGCCGGTGCGCAACCAGGTCACCGTCAACGAGCTGCCGGCGGTGGCCCAGCTCGAGGCGGTCGTGCAGGAGCGCCAGCGCCTCGGCGTGCTGCTGGTCGACCGGCAGCGGGCCCGGATCTTCGTGTACGACCTCGGCGAGCTGGTCGAGCGCTCGGAGCTGCTCGACGAGCTGCCGCGTGACTACGACGCCCGGGGCGAGAAGGAGCGCGGGGGCATCGACCACCACGTCGAGGCGCTCACCCAGCAGCACCTGCGCCGCGCCGCCAAGGCCCTCTTCGCCGCCCACCGGGAGCACCAGCTCCACCACGTCACCATCGGCTGCTCCGACGAGCTGGTGGGTGCGGTCGAGGCCGCCCTGCACCCCTACCTGGCCGAGCGGCTGGTCGACCGGATCGAGGTGGCGGTGGGCGCCCCGCTCAGCGAGGTCGATGCGGCGGTGGTCGACCTCGAGCAGCGCCTGGAGCGCAGCAAGGAGGCGGCCATGGTCGCCAAGCTGCGGGCGGCGGTCGGCTCGGGGCGCCGTGGGGTGGCCGGGCTGGCCGAGGTGCTCGACGCCCTGGCCGACGGTCGGGTCGAGACGCTCGTCGTGTCGGCCGGCTACGCCGAGAGCGGGTGGCGCTGCGACCCCTGCGGCCGCCTCTACGAGGTGGGCCGCACCTGCCCGCAGTGCCGCGGCACGATGCACGAGCTCGACGACGTGGTCGAGGAGGCCGTCGACCAGGCGGTCGCCCGGAAGGCGGCGGTCGAGGTGTGCGTCGGCAACGCCGACCTCGACGTCATGGGACGCATCGGGGCGCTGCTGCGCTTCTGAGCGCCCGGCGGGGCGTGCCAGGATCGAGGGCGTGGGTGACCGACCGAGCCTGACCTGCGGCCTCGACATGGGCGGCACCAAGATCCTGGGCGTCGTGGTCGAGCCGGCGACGGGCGAGGTGGTGGCCGAGTCGCGCATCCCGACCCCCGCCGGCATCGAGGCCGTCACCGACGCCCTCGTCGACCTGGCTGCCGACCTCCGCGACGGGCTCGGCGCCGACGCCCCGCGCCTGGTCGCGGTCGGGGTCGGGGCCCCGGGCCTGGTCGATCGGGCGGGGATGCTGCGCTACGGCCCGAACCTCCCTGGGGTCATCGACCTCGACCTCGCCCACGTGCTGCGCCACCGGCTCGGGATGGCGACCGTCGCCGACAACGACGCGACCTGCGCCGCCTGGGGGGAGCACGAGCTGGGCGCGGCCCGAGGGCGCAACCACGCCGTGCTCGTCACCCTCGGCACCGGCATCGGCGCCGGGATCGTGGTCAAGGGCGAGGTGCTGCGCGGTGCCCACGGCTTCGCCGGCGAGCCGGGTCACATGGTGGTCGACCCGAACGGCCCGCCCTGCCCCTGCGGGCGGCGGGGCTGCTGGGAGCGCTACACGTCGGGGACCGGTCTCGGCCGGCTGGCGCGCGAGGCGGCCGCCGCCCACCGCTGCCAGCGCGTGCTCGAGCTGGCCGGCGGTGACCCGGAGGCGGTCCGGGGGGAGCACGTCACCACCGCCGCCCGCGAGGGCGACGACGAGGCGCTGGAGGTCCTGCGCCAGTTCGCCTGGTGGCTGGCGCTGGGGCTGGCCAACGTGGTCAACCTGCTGGACAGCGAGGTGCTGGTGGTGGGCGGCGGCCTGATCGGTGCCGGCGAGCTGGTGCTCGAACCGACCCGGGCCGCCTACCGCGACCTGGTGCTCGCCCAGGAGCACCGGCCCGAGCCGCCGATCGTGGCCGCGGTCCTCGGCGAGCGGGCGGGGGCGATCGGCGCCGCGCTCCTGGCCGCCGCCCGCTCCTGAGCGCCCGCCGATCCGCGTCCGGGACGGCGAGCGCGCCCGGCTAGAGCGACCAGTCGACCGGGGCGCGGCCGGCGTCGACCAGCGCCTGGTTGGCGCGGGAGAACGGGCGGCTGCCGAAGAACCCGTTGCGGGCCGACAGCGGCGACGGGTGGGCGGACTCGACCACGGCGTGGCGGCCGGTGTCGATGAGCGCCTTCTTCCGCCGGGCGGCGCTGCCCCAGAGGATGAACACGACCCGCTCCCGCTTGGCGTTGACGGCCCGGATCACCTCGTCGGTGAAGGTCTCCCACCCCTTGCCCTGGTGCGACGTCGCCTGGCCGGCCCGCACCGTGAGCGAGGTGTTCAGCAGCAGCACGCCCTGGCGGGCCCACGACTCGAGGCAGCCGTGGTCGGGCACGGGGACGCCGAGGTCGTCGTGCAGCTCGGTGAAGATGTTGCGCAGCGAGGGCGGCGGGGCGACGCCGCGGCGCACCGAGAAGCACAGGCCGTGGGCCTGCTTCGGGCCGTGATAGGGGTCCTGGCCGAGGATCACCACCTTGACCTCGGCGAACGGGGTCAGGTGCAGCGCGGCGAAGACCTCGTCGTGGGGCGGGAAGACCCGGTGGCGCTGGCGCTCGTCGACCACGAAGCGCTGCAGCTCGCCCCAGTAGGACTTGGCGAACTCGGCGCGGAGGACCGGGTTCCAGTCGGTGCGGGGTGCCATGTCTCGGTCTGGCAGCCGCTCAGCGCTGGTGGCGGGCTCGGGCGGCCTCGATCTCCCGCCACGCCGCGTCGCGCCCCTCGTAGCCCCGGGTGGTCATCTGCTTGCCGGGCTCGAGCATCTTGTAGACGTCGAAGAAGTGCTCGATCTCCATGACCAGGTGGGACGGCAGGTCGTCGATGTCCTGCACGTGCTCCCAGCGGGGGTCGCCGGAAGGGACGCACACCACCTTGGCGTCGGGTCCGGCCTCGTCCTGCATCCAGAACACGCCGACGGGGCGGGCGCTGACCCAGCAGCCGGGGAAGGTGGGCTCCTCGAGCATCACCAGCGCGTCGAGCGGGTCGCCGTCCTCGCCCAGCGTGTCCGGCAGGAAGCCGTAGTCGGCCGGGTAGACGGTCGCCGAGAAGAGGCGCCGGTCGAGGCGGATGCGGCCGGTCTCGTGATCCATCTCGTACTTGTTGCGGCTGCCCTGGGGGATCTCGATCACCACGTCGACCTCGTCGGTCGCCGGCTCGGTCGCATCGTCGTCGGCCATCGGCCCATATGAGCACACGAGGGTCCGGAGGGGCGGTTGTAGGGTCGGTTCGATGGAGTTCCGCCGGATCACCAACCTGCCTCCGTACGTGTTCACCATCATCGACGGGCTCAAGGTCGAGGCCCGGCGGGCCGGCGTCGACGTCGTCGACCTCGGCTTCGGCAACCCGGACCTGCCGTCGCCCGCCGTGGCGGTCGAGAAGCTCTGCGAGGCGGCCCACAACTCTCGGAACCACCGCTACTCGGCCAGCCGCGGCATCCCCAAGCTCCGCGAGGCGGTGGCCGACCTCTACGTCCGGCGCTTCGGCGTGGCCCTCGACCCCGAGCGGGAGGTCATCTCGACCATCGGCGCCAAGGAGGGGTTCTCCCACCTCATGTGGGTGCTGCTCCAGCAGGGCGACGCCGCCCTGGTGCCCTCGCCCTCGTACCCCATCCACATCTGGGGCCCCCTCTTCGCCGGCGCGGACGTGCGCGAGATCCCCATGGGCACCGACCAGGACTTCTTCGCCAACGTCCAGGAGGCCTACGACTACTCGTGGCCGAAGCCCCGGGTCATCGTGCTGTCGTTCCCGCACAACCCGACCGGCGCCTGCGTCGACCTCGACTTCATGCAGCACATGGTCGACTTCGCCCGGGACAAGGACGTCGTGCTGGTCCACGACAACGCCTACGCCGAGCTCGGCTTCGACGGGTACGAGCCGCCCTCGATCCTGCAGGCCGAGGGGGCCAAGGAGTGCGCGGTCGAGCTGTACTCCATGACCAAGTCGTTCTCGATGGCCGGGTGGCGCATGGCGTTCCTGGTCGGCAAGGCCGAGGTGGTGCAGGCCCTGGCCAAGCTGAAGAGCTACCTCGACTACGGCACCTTCCAGCCCATCCAGATCGCGGCCACCGTGACCCTGAACGAGGCGTCCGAGCACCCGATCGAGGTGCAGCAGGTGTACCAGCGTCGCCGAGACGCCCTCTGCGACGGCCTGAACCGCATCGGCTGGGAGATCGAGCCCCCGATGGGCACCATGTTCGCCTGGGCGCCGATCCCCGAGCCCTACCGCGAGATGCGCTCGGTCGAGTTCGCGAGCCACCTGGTGCGCGAGGCGCAGGTGGCCACCGCCCCCGGCCTCGGCTTCGGCCCGGGCGGCGACGGCTTCGTGCGCTTCGCCCTGATCGAGAACGAGCAGCGCATCAACCAGGGCATCCGCAACCTGCGACGGGCCCTGACCAAGCTCTGAGCCCGGCCGGTCGGCTCGGGCGCTGCGGCGCTCAGGCGCTCAGGCCCCGGCCCGGGTCACCTTGGTCACCGCGCCGTGCCGACCCAGCTCGCGGTTCGGCAGCTCCATCGACAGCCGGTTCTTGCCGGTGCCGGTCCAGGTGCAGGTGCTGACGCCCTGGTCGGCGCTGCAGGACGGGCCCTTCCAGCCGTCCTTGGCCGACCAGGCGTGGGCGAAGAGGTCGGTGAGGGCGGTGTCGGTGGCCAGCTGACCGGCGGTGGTGCGGTCGCCGGTGCGCCACGCCTCGAACAGGCGGTTGGCGTAGGTGAGCGGATCGGCGGGCAGCCCGTCGACCGTGGTGGTGGGCGCGGTCGAGGGACCGACGGTCTGCAGGGCGGAGGACTGCACCGTCGGGGCCGGTGCGGACACCTTGGAGCCGCTCCCGCCCGAGTCGCTGTTCGAACCCGACCCGCTGCACGCCACCACGCCGAGGAGCGCCGCTGCGCCGACGACGACGGCCACCAGGCGGCGGACGGTGGTGGGGGAGGGGGGTCGAGCCTGCCGGTGCACGGCCGGCGAGCCTACCGGGGCCTCTCCGGTGCCCTTCGACGAGGGCGCGGCCGCGCCGGGACCCGCGCCGTCGCGCCGTGGCGCACCCCTCCGGTGCGCCCTCCGCCGCTAGCCTGCTGCGGCGGACTCGGGCACCCGGAGGTCGTCGTCGACCGCTCGTGGGTCCACCCCTGGCCCGGCCCGGATGCCTAGCGTCTCCGCCGCCGTTCCGCCGCCCGCACCCCCCACCCGCCAGCGATCCCGCCCGCGACGAGAAGTAGGTCCATCGAGCGTGCTGACAGACCGCGGCCCGCGCCGGCCGCCCGCCGCCGATCCTCCTTCGCAGCCCCCGCCGCGGCCGTCGCGGCCCGGCCGACGTCCGGCACCGCGGATCTGGACCGCTTACGAGCGGTGGCGGGGCCGGGTGCCCCCCGCCGACACCCGCGGCGGCCGGGCGGTGCGATCGGCGCTGGCGGTGGTCCTGACCATCGTCCTCATCGTCAGCTTGCAGGTGGGCATCTCGGTCGTCGGGGCGATGCGCACCCCCGGCAACGCCAGCTTCAAGGCCAAGTGGGCCGACTGGCTGCGCGACCACAACGGCAACGACGTGGTCAACGCCCTCGAGACGGTGTACTTCAACCGGGACGCGCCGTCGAAGGGCGGTCAGCCCAAGACCGGGGTCGAGAAGCAGGCGGCCCCCAAGGCCTTCCCAGGCCAGTCCGGCACCACCTCGGCCACCCCGACGACCGTGCCGCACCTGCCGCCCCCCGCCCCGGTCGTGCTGGCCACCTCGACGGGGGTCTCCGGCGAGGGCCAGTGGCAGCCGACCGGCCCGCTGGTCGACGGCCAGCCGGCCATCTACTTCACCGCCGTCCGCCCGGACTCGGAGTACACGAGCATCCTCGTCAGCCTCGTGTACATGGACACCAAGCTGCTGCGGGTCAACCTGATGCCCGGCAGCGAGGAGCCCGGCGGCCAGTTCGTGACCCCGCCGGTGATCGACGGCGCCAACCTGTCGAAGGTGGTCGCCGGCTTCAACAGCGGGTTCCGCTTCAACGACGGCGCCGGCGGCTTCTACCTCGAGGGGCGCCAGGCCGTGCCCCTGCAGGATGGCAAGGCGTCCATCGTGATCTACAAGGACGGCCGGGTCGACATCGGCCAGTGGGGGCGTGACGTCTCCCTGACGCCCGACGTGGAGTCGGTGCGCCAGAACCTGGTGCTGCTCGTCGACGGCGGCAAGAAGGTGCCGAACCTGAACCCCGACGACACCTCGGTGTGGGGCAACACGTTGAACGGGCGGGTGCTCGTCCCACGGTCGGGGGTGTGCGTCGACCGCAACGGCGCGCTCATCTACGTCGCCGGGCCGGGCCTCAAGATCACCAACCTGGCCGACACCATGGAGCGGGCCGGCTGCGTGCGGGGCATGGAGCTCGACATCAACTACGAGTGGGTCACCTTCAACCTGTTCGACCACACCAACCCGGCCGACCCCTCGCAGGTCACCGGCCGGCCGCTGTTCCAGGAGCAGCAGGCGCCGCCGTCGCGGTACCTGAGCGCGAACGCCCGCGACTTCTTCATGGTCTCGGTCCGCTAGCTGTGACGAGCCGCCGGCGCGGTCCCGGCGACCGCCACGCCGCCCGGTCGCGGTCCGGGTCGGTCAGCGGCCGAGCAGGCCGTGGAGGCTGAAGCTGACCGCCAGGTCGGCGATCTCCTGCTCCTCGCCGGCGCGGAGACCTCGGCTGACGAGCTGCGCGATCACGCCGACCACCGCATGGGCGAGGAGCAGCGGGTCGGCGTCGGGCACCTCGCCCTCGGCGATGGCGTCCTTCACGTGGCGGGCGACGTCGGCGACGGCCACGTCCTCGCCCTTGCGCAGCGCCGGGGCGAACCGCTCCTCGGTCGCGGCGAAGCGGACGAGGGTCTCGAGCTCGGGGTGCTCGCCGTACCAGCGGATGGACGCCCGGATGCCCCGCTCGATGCGCTCGATGGGCGTCGGGGCGTCGGCGATGGCCGCCTCCTGGCAACGCCGCAGGTCGCGCTGGGCGTCGCGGAGGATCTCGCGGAAGAACTCCTCCTTGGAGGAGAAGTACCAGTAGAAGACGCCCTTGCCCACGCCCAGTCCACCCACGATCTCGGCCACCGAGGTCGGGTGGTAGCCGTTCTCGGCGAACCGGACGGTGCCGTAGGCGAGGAGCTGCTCCTTGCGCTCCTGGCCCCGGGTCGTGAAGCGACGCACGAGCTCATCTTGTCCCAGCTCGGCCGTGTTGTCCGACGGCGCGTCATCGGGCGCCGCCCTGTCGGGCGGCGCTGGCTTCGCCATGACGGGTGTCATCGTCGGTCCTGCTCCGCCTGGCGGCTGCGCAGCCTGGCAAAGGGGCGGGAACTTGTCGCAGATGTGCGGCCCAGAGCCCTGCAAGTGCGACAAGTTCGGTGCAACAGAGCGGTCGTGCTCGAGAAACGTGGTGTTCACACGGCGCCCGTAGCGTTGCGCCGATGGAGACCTATGCAGTGCGGTTGTGGCTCCCCGACCGCCCGGGAGCGCTGGGCTCGGTGGCCAGCCGGGTCGGTGCGGTGCGGGGCAGCGTGGTCGGGATCGAGATCCTGGAGACGGGCGAGGGCATGGCCATCGACGAGCTGGTGGTCCAGCTGCCGCAGGCGGCGCTGGTCGACCTGCTGGTGAGCGAGGTCGAGGAGGTCGACGGTGTCCGGGTCGAGGAGGTGCGCTCGCTCGGCCAGGACGTCCACGATCCCCGGCTCGACGCCCTCGAGACCGCCGCCCGGCTGGTCGGCGCCAGCGACCCCGAGGAGCTGCTGGCCTCGCTGTGCGAGCACGCCGGCCGCAGCCTCGGCTCCGAGTGGATCGCGGTGGTGCGCCTCGTCGACGGCGAGGTCCGCCACGGGGCCGGGCCGGTGCCGCCGTCGGCGTGGCTGCGAGCCTTCCTCGCCGGGAGCCGGGCCGGGGCCGGCCCCGCGGAGCTCGTCGAGCGGGACACCGACGACGTGGTGTGGGCGCCGCTCCCTTCCGCCGGCCTGGCGGTGGTCGCCGGCCGTGACGGGTCGCCGTACCGGGCACGGGAGCGGCGCCAGCTGAGCGCGCTGGCCCGCATCGTCGACACCCGGTTTCGGAACCTGACCCAGCTGCGGTCCTGGATGGTCCACCCGTCGGTCACCGCCGGCAGCGAGGAGCGGCCGGCCTGAGCGTGGCGTGACCGGGGTGGCGCGACTCCCGACCCGATCGGCCTGGCGTTCGATCGGACCGGTCGGTCAGTCCTCGGTCGCCCAGCCCCGGCTGCGCTCGACGGCCCGCAGCCATCCCTGGTGGGCGGCGTCGGCGGCGCTGCGGTCGTCGGCCGGCTCCGCCCGGGTGCCGAGGGTCCACAGGCCGGCCAGCTCCTCGGTCGACCCCCACACCCCTTCGGCCAGCCCGGCCAGGTAGGCGGCTCCCAGCGCGGTGGTCTCCTGGTTGGCCGGGCGGGCGACGTCGACGCCCAGCTGGTCGGCCTGGAGCTGCAGCAGCAGGTCCATGGCCGAGGCGCCGCCGTCGACCCGCAGCTCGGTGACCTCACGGCCCGAGGCGGCAGCCATGGCCTCGACCACGTCGCGGGTCTGGTACGCCATCGCCTCGACCACCGCCCGGGCCAGATGGGCCCGGGTCGTCCCCCGCGTGATGCCGAGCACGGCCCCCCGGGCGTAGGGGTCCCACCAGGGGCTGCCGAGGCCGGTGAAGGCCGGCACCAGGTACACGCCGCCGGTGTCGTCCACGGTCGCGGCCAGCGGTCCGGTCTCCTCGGCCGCCTCGATGACCCCGAGCCCGTCGCGCAGCCACTGCACCGCCGAGCCGGTGGCGAAGATGGCGCCCTCGTAGGCGTAGTCGGTCCTCGACCCCCCGTCGGCGCCGATCGTCCAGGCCACCGTGGTGAGGAGCCCCTCGACGGGGTCGGGGCAGGCCTGCCCGACGTTCATCAGCACGAAGCTGCCGGTGCCGTAGGTGTTCTTGGTCATGCCCGACTCGAAGCACGCCTGGCCGAACAGGGCGGCCTGCTGGTCGCCGGCGATCCCGCTGATCGGGATGCCGCTCGGGAGCTCGCCGTCGCCGGACGTCGTGCCGAACCGCCCGCTGGTGGGTCGCACCTCCGGCAGCCACGCCGGGTCGACCGAGAACAGCTCGCACAGCTCCTCGGACCACACCAGGTCGCGGATGTCGAAGAGCATGGTGCGGCTGGCGTTCGACACCTCGGTGGCGTGGACCCGCCCGCCGGTCAGCTTCCAGAGCAGCCAGGCGTCGATGGTGCCGACCGCGACGTCGCCGCTGCGCTGCACCCCGCCGGCGGTGAACAGCCACTCGATCTTGGACGCCGAGAAGTACGGGTCGAGCACCAGCCCCGTCGCCGGGCGGACGAGGTCGAGGGCGCCCTGCTCGCGCAGCTCGTCGCAGCGCCGGGCGGTGCGCCGGTCCTGCCACACGATGGCCCGGTGGAGCGGCTCGCCGGTGCGGCGGTCCCAGGCGACGACGGTCTCGCGCTGGTCGGTGATCCCGATGGCCGCGACCGCCTGGCCCAGGTCGGCGATGAGCCGGTCGGTGACCGCGGCCACCGACGGACCAGATCTCCTCGGCGTCGTGCTCGACCCACCCCGGCCGGGGGAAGTGCTGGGTGAACTCCTGGTACCGGTAGCCGAGGGGGACGCCCGCCTCGTCGACGGCGAAGGCTCGGACCCCGGTCGTGCCGGCGTCGATGGCGATCACGACGGCCATGGGGTCGACACCGTAGCGGTGGGCCCTCGGCGGGCCCGTCGAACCGCCGGTCGGTCCGGGCGCCCGCGGGCGAGTCGGTAGCGTCCGGGGGGTCAGTCCACGGCAGGAGGTTCAGATGCGGATCGGCATGCTCACCGGAGGCGGCGACTGCCCCGGCCTCAACGCGGTGATGCGCGCCGTGGTCCGGAAGGCCGACCACAGCTGGGGCGACGAGATCGTGGGCTTCCGCGACGGCTGGCGCGGCGTGATCGAGGGCGGGACCATGCGGCTCGACGTCGAGGCTCATGCGCGGCACCCTCCCGCGGGGCGGCACCATCCTCGGCTCGTCGCGCACCAACCCGTTCAAGGTCGACGGGGGCGTCGAGCGCTGCCTCGACTCGCTCGACCGGCTCGACATCGACGCCCTCATCGCCATCGGCGGCGAGGACACGCTCGGCGTCGCCGCCAAGCTCTACGACCGTGGCGTCCAGGTGGTGGGGGTGCCGAAGACCATCGACAACGACCTGTCGGCCACCGAGCTGACCTTCGGCTTCGACACCGCGGTGCAGATCTGCGTCGACGCCATCGACCGGCTGCACACCACCGCCGAGTCCCACGACCGGGTGATGGTGGTCGAGGTGATGGGACGCCACGCCGGCCACATCGCCACCTGGGCCGGCATCGCCGGCGGGGCCACCATGATCCTCGTCCCCGAGGAGCCCTTCGACATCGAGGCCGTGTGCGAGGCCATCACCGCCCGCCACGCCCAGGGCCGCTTCGCCTCGATCGTGGTGGTGGCCGAAGGGGCGTCGCCCAAGGCGGGCACGCTCGAGCTCCAGTCCGGCAAGAAGGACCAGTTCGGACACGTCCAGCTCGGGGGCATCGGCAACGTGGTCGCCGACGAGATCAAGTCCCGCACCGGCTTCGACACGCGGGTCACGATCCTGGGCCACATCCAGCGGGGCGGCACGCCGACCGCCTTCGACCGGGTGCTGGCCACCCGCTTCGGCATCGCCGCCATCGAGGCGGTGCACGACGAGGCCTACGGCCAGATGGTCGCCCTCCAGGCCGGCGAGATCGTCCGGGTGCCGCTCGCCGAGGCGGTCGGCCAGCTCAAGCTCGTCGATCCGCAGCTCTACCACGGCGTCGGCGAGGTCTTCTTCCATTAGATGGGCGCCGCCCGACGGGCGGCGCTGGCTTCGCCATGATGGGTGTCATCGTCGGTGCTGCTTCGCCTGGCGGCTGCGCAGCGTCATGGGCGCCGCCCGACGGGCGGCGCTGGCTTCGCCATGATGGGTGTCATCGGGCGCGCAAGGGTCGGAACTTGTCGCAGTTGTGCGGGCCAGAGGCCGGCAAGTGCGACGAGTTCGGTGGGCGGCAGGTGCTCGCGATGGGCGCGTGCGTCAGCCGGGGTTGAGGGGGGGCTTGTAGTCGCTGGCGGTGACGACGGGGAGGTTGCCCTCGTCGGTGGGGGCGTCGATGGGCTGGCCGTCGATCTGGAAGCGGACTCGGTCGAACCCGAGGCCCTTGGCGGTCAGCACCATCTGGGCGTAGGAGGCCTTGGCGCCGTTGCCGGTGACCAGGCTGATCTGCGGGCCGAGGTCGACGAGCAGCGAGCCGTCGTCGAGCTTCTGAGCCCGGTGCAGGGTGACGTTGACCGGGATCGACGTGCTGAGCCCCTGGGCGACCTGCGACTGGCTCGGGCCCGCCAGCAGCAGCTCGAAGACCGCCTGGGCGGTCGGGGTCGTCGACGTCGTGGTGGTGACCGAGGTCAGGTGGTCGTCGTTGAGGAAGTAGAGATCGACCTCGTTCGGGTTCGACCCCTGCGGCGGGGTCGTCACGGTCGCGTTGGTGTCGAGGAGGGTCAGGGCGTCCCTGGGCAGCGCCCGCGGGTTGCGGTCGTCGGAGAGGCTGCAGGCGGCGGCCGCGGCCAGCAGCAGCACGACCAGGCCGGCGGCCACCGCCCGGGTGCGGGCGCTGGCCTGTCGGGGGGTGGGATCCATCAGACCAAGGCCTCCTCGCGCTCCTCGTCGGACCACGACACCGGCAGCTCGAAGACGAACCGGGCGCCCTCGCTGCCGTCGGGCGGGTCCTCGACCCAGACCCGCCCGTGGTGGAGCCGGACGTGCTCGGCCACCAGGGACAGCCCGAGCCCCATGCCCTCGCTGCCGCTGCCCCGCCGGCTGGCGCCGAGGCCACGGGAGAACCGGTCGAAGACCAGCGAGCGCTCCTCCTCGGGCACGCCGGGCCCGCTGTCCTGGACGGCCAGCCGGACGCCGTGGTCGACCTTCTCGATCGACACCTTGGTGGCGCCGCCCCCGTACTTCTCGGCGTTGTCGAGCAGGTTGGCGATCACCCGGACGATGCGTCGCTTGTCGGCCCGGATGATGACCCCGGCCAGGTCCGAGTCGAGCTCGACCGGGACGTCCCGGCTGGTCGACCAGGAGACCGCCTGCATGACCAGCTCGGCCAGCCGCACGTCGTCGAGCTCGAGCCGGGCGGCGCCGGCGTCGAAGCGGGAGATCTCGAGCAGGTCCTCGACCAGCTGCTTGAACCGGGCGACGTCGGCCACCATCAGGTCGACCGCGGCCTGGGCCGAGGCGTCGGGCATCTCGTCCCGCCGGGCGGCGAGCACCTCGATCGAGGCCGACAGCGTCATCAGCGGCGAGCGCAGCTCGTGGCTCACGTCGGACGCGAACCGCCCGTCGCGCTCGATCCGTTGCGACAGCGCCTCGACCATGTCGTTGAACGAGGTGACCAGCGCGCCGATGTCGGGGTCGTGGGTCGCGCCCAGGCGGGTCTCGAGCTGGCCGCCGGCGATGGCCTCGGCGGCCAGGCTCACGTCGAGCAGCGGGCGGAGGGTGCGTCGGCTCACCCACCAGCCGAGGGCGGCACCGGTGAGGGTGGTCGCCGCCGCCGCGCCGAGCAGCGACAGGGTGAGGGCGTTGATGGTCGATTGCAGCTCCTCGAACGACACGATCTCGAAGTAGGAGGCGGTCGTCCCGTCGACGTTCAGCGGGACGCCGACCGCCAGCTCCGGGTTCCCCTGGGCGTCGTGGTAGCTGATCCGGGCGGGTCGGCTCTGGTCGACGACCCGGTCACGCAGCGACATCGGGAGGCTCGACTCGCCGAACTGCGTCTGGTTGCTGACCCACAGCGGCGAGCCGTTCACCAGGATCCGCAGCACGGGGCGCACGCCGCTCGGCTGGCCGACCGAGCTGAGCCGGTCCCGCAGGGTGGTCTGCAGCTTGGCCTTGTCGGCGATGCCGTTGGTCTGCGACGAGCCCACGTCGGCGGCCAGCGACTGGCGGATGTACCGGGCGTTCAGCAGCGCGGTCCGGGTCGCCGAGCTCTCCCGCTGGTTGACGAGGTTGGTGCGGGTGAGGGCGAGGGTCACGGCGGCGAGGAAGGACGAGAGGACCAGCGCGCTGAGCGCGAAGGTCAGCGTCAGCCGGTTGCGGAGGCCGAGGTGGGAGGGGCGGAGCGAGAACCGGGCCACGGGGGTCGGTCAGGGCTGCAGCTTGTACCCGAGGCCACGCACGGTGACGACGTGGCGCGGGTTGGCCGAGTCGGCCTCGACCTTGGTGCGCAGGCGGCGGACGTGGACGTCGACGAGCCGGCCGTCGGCGAAGTAGTCGTAGCCCCAGACCTTCTCGAGCAGCACCTCGCGGCTGAAGACCCGGCCCGGGCTGGACGCCAGCTCGACCAGCAGCCGGAACTCGGTCTTGGTCAGGTGGACGTCGTGGCCGCCGCGACGCACGATGCCCTCGTCGGGGATGATCTCGAGGTCGCCGAAGGTGAGGTGGGGGCTGGTCGGGTCGGACGCCCGGGCCCGCCGGAGCAGGGCCCGGATCCGGGCCGAGAGCTCCTTGGGGGCGAAGGGCTTGGTGAGGTAGTCGTCGGCGCCGGCCTCGAGCCCCGCCACCACGTCGTGGGTGTCGTCACGGGCGGTGACCATGACGATGGGGACGTCGCTGATGCGGCGGATGGCCCGACACACGTCGAAGCCGTCCATGTTCGGCAGCATGATGTCGATCAGCACGACGTCGGCCGGCTCCTGGGAGAACCGGTCGAGGGCGTCCTCGCCGGTGCCCGCCTCCTGCACCTGCCAGCCCTCGTCCTCGAGCGCGAGCTTGACCGCGGTGCGGATCCGCTCGTCGTCCTCGACCGACAGGACCGTGGTTGGCATCGGGCGGATGCTACCGGTCGACCGCTCAGGCCCCGGCGGCGCCGCTGACCTCGAGCAGGTCCCGCAGCTGGCGGTGGACCCCCGGTGCCGCCGCCAGGGTGAAGGCGGACGGGTCGTCGTCGCCGTCGAGACCGGTCACCAGGGCGCCGGCCTCGGCCGCGATCAGCGCCCCGGCCGCCCAGTCCCACGGCTTCAGCCCCCGCTCGTAGAAGGCGTCGACCCGGCCGCACGCCACCGCGCACAGGTCGGTCGCGGCTGCGCCGATCCGACGGATGTCACGCACCGCCGGGAGCACCCGGGTCAGCACCTCGGCTTGCCGACGGCGCCGCTCGGGCTCGTAGGAGAACCCCGTCGCGACGAGGGCCAGGCCGAGGTCGGTCTCCTCGGTGCAGCGGATCGGCTCGTCGTTGCGGGTGGCGCCCGAGCCCCGCCGGGCCGCGAACACGTCGCCGTGCAGCGGGTCGACCACCACGCCGGCCACGACCTCACCGCCGACCTCGGCCGCCACCGACACGTTGAAGCCGGGCAGGCCGTACAGGAAGTTGGTGGTGCCGTCGATGGGGTCGATCCACCAGGTGACCCCACTGGTGCCGTCGTGGTCGGCGCCCTCCTCGCCCCGCACCGCGTCGCCGGGCCGGGCGGCGAGCAGCCCCTCGACCAGGAACCGCTCGGTGGCCCGGTCGCTCTCGGTCACCACGTCGGTGGCCGAGGTCTTGGTCTCGACCCCCTGCCGGGTCCGCTGCGTGGCCTCGACCAGCCGATGACCCGCCTCGACCGCCAGCGAGCGGGCGAGCGCCAGCAGCGCAGCGGGATCGGCCGGGCGGCGGTCGGCGGCGCGGTGGTCGGCAGGATCGGTCATGGCCAGCGGGGAGCGTAGGGGAGCGGGCCGCCGGCTCGGTGCGGCCGCTCGGTACCGTGCCGGACGTGGCTCCTCCCGTCGTCGACCTGCGCAGCGACACCGTCACCCGGCCCACGCCGGCGATGCGGGCCGCCATGGCCGACGCCGAGGTCGGTGACGACGGGTACGGCGAGGACCCCACCGTCAACCGGCTCGAGGCGACCTTCGCCGAGCGGGTGGGCAAGGAGGCGGCGGTGCTGGTGCCGTCGGGCACCATGGCCAACCAGCTGGCCCTGCGGGTCCTGCCGCCGCCGGGCAGCCAGGTGGTGGCGGGCCGCACGCAGCACGTGGTCGCCTACGAGGCGGGGGCAGCCGGCACCAACGCCGCCGCGCAGCTCGACCCGGTCGACGACGACGACGGCACGGTCGGGCTCGACGACCTGCGCCACGCCGTCGCCTCGGCAGCGCACCACCACCCGCCGGTCGGGGCGGTCTTCGTGGAGAACACCCACATGCCCGCCGGGGGCCGCCCCTGGGACCTCGCGAGGCTCCGGGCCCTGGGCGAGGTCGGCGTGCCGATGCACGAGGACGGCGCCCGGCTCTTCAACGCCGAGGTCGCCACCGGCGTCGCCGCCGCCGACTTCGCCGCCCCCGCCACCACGGTGATGTCCTGCCTGTCGAAGGGGCTCGGGGCACCGGTGGGATCGTTGCTCGCCGGGCCGGCCGAGGTGATCGACCGCGCCCGGGTCGAGCGCAAGCGCCTCGGGGGCAGCATGCGCCAGGCGGGCGTGCTCGCCGCCGCCGGGCTGGTCGCCCTGGAGCAGATGGTCGACCGGTTGGCCGACGACCACGACCGGGCCCGCCGGCTGGCCGAGGCGGTGGCGGCACGGTGGCCGGGTTCGGTCGATCCCGCCGGGGTCCGCACCAACGTGGTGCTCGTCGCCCACCCGGACCCGTCCGAGCTGCTCGCCCACCTCGAGCGCCACGGCGTGCTCGGCGGCACCATCGCCCCGGGGATCGTGCGGCTGATGACCCACGTCGACGTCGACGACGACGGGATCGACCGGGCGGCCCGGGCGCTGGCAGACGCCCCGGACTGACCGTCAGCGGCGGCCGGGACCGGGCCCGGGGGGCGCTCCCGTCGTGCCCTGCTGGATCGTGTGCCACTCGCCCATGGCCCGCAGGACGAGCACGGACACGACGGCCACCCCGCCGGCCGCCACCACCGCGCCGATCAGGCCGCCGAGCCCCGCCCACACCGTGCTGTCGCCGCCCACCTGGATGTCGGTGACGGCCCACCCGATCAGCCCACCGCAGGCCCCGGCGACGACGATGGCGGCGAAGGCCAGCAGCCGCGCCCCGGTGGACGGCAGCGCCGACTCGAGCTCGCCGGGCGCGCCCGGATCGGAGGTGGTGGCGCCCGTCGGAGCCGGGGAACCAGGGTCGGTCGGCACGACCCCCATCGTACGACGGCGCCCGTCGCCACGGCCCCGGAGCGGGCTCGTTGTGACGCGGACCACCGGGGGATCCGGCGCTCTTTCGGCGGTGCTCGCTGCGGCCCTATGTTCTGTCGGTGCGAGCCCTCGTGGTGATCCCCACCTACGACGAGGCCACGAACATCGGCGAGGTCCTCCGACGGGTCCGGTCGACGCTGCCGGACGCCGAGGTGCTGGTGGTCGACGACGGCAGCCCGGACGGGACCGCCGACCTGGCCGAGGCCGCCGGGGCCGAGCTGGGGTCGGTCGAGGTGCTGCGCCGACCCGGCAAGAGCGGCCTCGGATCGGCCTACAAGAGCGGCTTCCGGCGGGCGCTCGAGCGCGGCGCGCCGATCGTGGTCGAGATGGACGCCGACCTGTCCCACGACCCCGCCGACCTGCCCCGGCTGGTGCAACGCGCCGAGGACGGCGCCGACCTGGTGATCGGCTCCCGCTACGTCGAGGGCGGGGCGGTGCCGGGCTGGCCGGCGAGCCGCCGGCGGCTGTCGGAGTGGGGCAACCGCTACATCCGGCTCATGCTGCACATGGACGTGCTCGACGCCACCGCCGGGTTCCGGGCCTACCGGGCCGAGACGCTGGCCAAGGTCGACCTCGACCGGGTGCGGGCCGACGGCTACGGCTTCCAGATCGAGATGGCCTACGCGGTCCACCGCCTCGGCGGGACGATCGAGGAGATCCCCATCACCTTCCGCAACCGGACCAGGGGCGAGTCGAAGATGTCCTGGCACATCGTCGGCGAGGCCATGGGCCTGGTGACGCGCTGGGGCATGCGGGCCCGCGCCGGCCGCGTCCGCAACGCCATCCGGCGGAGGAGCATCGAGTCACCGGGCCGCTGATCGCGGCCCACCCATCGCTCTGCGGCAGCCGCTACGTGCTCGGGTTCGAGTGCGGCGGCCGAGGTCGGCGTGGTGACGGTGAGCCGGCCTGTAGGCGGGATTCTGTTCCCGGGTCCCTTGCGGGGGTCCCGTTCGGTGGCCATCCATCTGTGCGGCCTACCCGGGGAGTCGGACGGGCCGCCCTTCCCCTGCTCGGCCTTGCTCCGGGTGGGGTTTACCGAGCCGCCCGGGTCGCCCCGGGCGCTGGTGCGCTCTTACCGCACCGTTTCACCCTTGCCTGTGCGGACCGGCGGACCGGGCCGCCATCGGCGGTCTGCTCTCTGTGGCACTGTCCTGCGGGTCGCCCCGACTGGTTGCTGACCAGCACCCTGCCCTGTGGAGTCCCGACCTTCCTCGAACCGGCGGGCGCCGAGGCGCTCGTCGACCCGCGACCACCCAGCCGGCTCACCGTCACCCGGTCACCCTAGGTCGCCGCCGCCCGCCGGGGACGAGGGCGTTGCGCTCAGCCGCCCGAGGCGCTGGAGGAGGGCTTGCCGTCGAAGGTGAGGAGGGCGTCGCTGCCGAGGGCGTCGCGGGTGAAGAAGAGGGCGTTCGGCGCACCGGGCTGGGCCGGGTCCTGCAGGAGGGCCATCTTGGCCGAGTGGCGGGCCTCGACGGCGGCGATGTTGCCGACGCCGCGACGGAGCCCGAGGGTCGAGTAGATGCCCACGCCGACCACGTGGGTGGCGACCGCGATGTCCTCCATCCGGCCGGCGAAGGCGATGACGTCGGTGGCGGTGGCCAGGCTGGGCAGGGTCGGCTCGATGAACTGGCTCCACATCCAGGCGTTGCCGTGCTCGTCGGCCGCCCCGTTCTGGTCCTTCAGGCGGCCCGGCTGGTACACGACCTTGTCGGCGTCGAGCGAGGAGAAGTCCGACCGGTTGGGTCCGGCCAGCGCGTCGTTCAGGGCCGACCGGGTGAACGACTGCAGGTCCCTGATGGCCTGCTGGTGGTGGGCCACCACGATCGGCACGGCCTGGGCGAAGGCGGTGCCGCCGCTGGTCGACACCTGGGTGAGCAGCGCCTGGTAGCCGGCGACGATGGCGTACTCCATCGACGTCGCCGTGCGCAGGTTGGCCAGGTCGGCCTCTTGCTGGGTCTTGGTCGCCAGCTGCGGCCCGAGGGTCGGCGGCGGGGTGTCGGAGTTGGTCGTCGGGGCGTTCCCCGTCTGCTGGGCCTTGATCTTCGGCTTGGGGGCGCTGGCGCTGGTGCCGCTGCCGCAGGCCGCGGCGAGGGCCCCGACGGCGCCGGCGCCGCCCACCAGCAGGAACCGGCGGCGGGCCCGCCGGGCGGTCTCGGCGTCGACCGCGGTGGTGCCGGCCGGGCTGCGCTCGATCTCGGGCTGGGGGCTCACGAGTTGGTCCCTCCCGACTGCGAGGTGTCCGACGAGGCGGCCGGAGCGGTCGTCGTGGTGGTCGTCGTGGCCGCCGACTGGACGCTGTAGCTGCTCAGGTCGATCGCGCCCTCGGTGGGAGCGTTGGCGACGAGGACGTCGCCGAGCGGCTGGTCGAGCAGCGAGGCCAGCACGGTGGCGTGCTGGGCGTCCACGGTGAGGATCGACACGACCGCCTGGGCGTTGAAGTTGATGTCGAGCTTGGCCAGGGCCTCGAGGTAGGTCGCCTGGAAGACCTGCTCGAGCCCCAGCAGCACCTCGAGGGCGGCGGCCTGGCCGTTGGCCCCGTCCAGCTGGGACTGGTACCGGGCGAGCAGCGTGGGCTCGGGCTCGACCTTCTCGATCTGGTTGTCGCTCTGGCGCAGCACCGAGCCGAGCAGCTTGGCCTGGTCGGCGTGGTGGCTCCCGAAGTCCTCGACGCTCCGGGTCGCCAGCGGATCGGTGACCTTGCCCGTCGCCGCCTGGTAGATGGCGACGGCCACCTTCTCGGCGGTCTCCATGTAGGCGATGATCTTCTCGTCGGGGTTCGGGTACTTCGACGGCCCCTGCTGGTTCGACTGGGCCTCAGCGGCGGGGAGCAGGCTGGCCGGCCCGATCGCCGATGCGGTGGCGACGGCCACACCCCCCACGACCGATCCCTGGATGAACCGTCGCCGGCTGGGCCGATCGCCCTCGACGGCCGGGTCGTGACCCGGCCGGTTCTCGGTGTCCACTCGCGGGGTACCTCCAGGATGTCTGCACGGTGAGCGGTGGCCGCACGAGTCTCCCCGACCGGCCAGATCGCTCAAAATCGGACCCCGTCGCGCCGGTCGGGCGGTCAGAAGTCGAGCGAGGAGAAGTCGGGGATCCACTCCTGGGCGCGTCGGCAGGCATCCTGCCACCGTTCCCGATCGGTCTCGCGGACCGGCTCGACCCGGTCCTGCGGACGCCAGGTGGCGACGATGTCGTCCTCGTCGCGCCAGGTGCCGATGGCCAGGCCGGTGAGGAAGGCGGCGCCGAGGGTCGTGGCCTCGCGGACCGGCGACACCTCGACCGGGCGGCGGGTGGCGTCGGCCAGGGCCTGCACGAAGGTGGGGTTGGCCGACATGCCGCCGTCGACGCGGATGGCGGAGATCGACGTGCCGCCGTCGGCCTCGGCGGCCTCGACCAGGTCGGCGCCGCGCGCCGCGATCCCCTCGAGCACGGCCCGCACCACCTGGGGGCGACCGGTGCCCCGGGTGACGCCGAGCAGCGTGCCGCGGGCGCCGTAGTCCCAGTGGGGGGTCCCGAGTCCCAGCAGGGCGGGCACGTAGACGACGCCGTCGCTCGACTCGCAGGCGGCGGCGACCTCGTGGGAGGCGGCGGCGTCGGGGATGATCCCGAGGTCGTCGCGCAGCCACTCGACGTTGGTGCCCGCCGACAGCATCACCGCCTCGGTGCCCCAGACCTTCTGCCCCTCCCGGCTCCACGCCACGATCGGGAAGGTGCCCGACGGGCCCCGGGCGGGCCAGGGCGGCCGCTCCGGGCCGAGGCACAGGTCGAGCATGCCGCCGGTGCCGAAGGTGATCTTGGCCAGACCGGGGGCCATGCAGCCCTGCCCGACGAGGCTGGCCTGCTGGTCCCCGGCCAGCCCGGCGATGGGCGGCGCACCGGGCAGCGCGGTGGCCTCCCCGCAGGTGCCGCTCGAGTCGACGACGCTCGGCAGCACCGACTCGGGGACGTCGAGGGCGTCGAGCACGGCGCCGTCCCACTCGGCGCCGTCGGGGGTTCGGAGGCCCGTGAGCATCACGTTGGTCCAGTCGGTGACGTGGGCCGAGCCCTCCGAGAGGTTCCAGGCGATCCAGGTGTCGACGGTGCCGAAGCACAGGTCGCGGTCGCGTCCGGCGGCGTCGAGCAGCACCTTCAGCTTGGTGGCGGACAGGTTGGGGGCCAGCCGGACGCCCTGCTCGCGCAGCAGGATGCAGTCGAAGACGGTGCGGAGGTCCTGCCAGCCGATCCCGGGCCCGACCGGCTCGCCGGTGGCACGGTCCCAGACGACGGTCGACGCCCGCTGGTCGGCGATGCCGACCGCTGCCACCTCGCCGGCGTCGTCGAGGGCGGCCCGGGCCACGGCCAGGGCGGCGTCGGCCATCTCCCGGGCGTCGAACTCGACCTGGCCCGGCTCGGGCGAGGCGGGCAGCACCTGGCGGTGGTGCTCGGCGGTGATGGTGGCGTCGGGCCGCACGACGCCGGCGCGCACGCCGCTGGTGCCGACGTCGATGACCAGGATCGACGAGGCGCTCACCAGGACACCTCCCCGAAGGGCGAGGGCAGCCCGAGCTTGCCGGGGTTGAGGATCCCGTTCGGGTCGAGGGCCTGCTTGAGCGACACCAGCACGTCGAAGGCGGGCCCGAGGGCGTCGGCCATGAAGCGGGCCCGGTTCAGGCCCACGCCGTGGTGGTGGCTGAGCGAGCCGCCGGCGCCGAGCACCGCTCGGGTGCCGGCGTCCCAGGCCGCCTTGTAGTAGCGGTCGCGGTCGTCGGGCTCGACCCCGCCGGCGAAGGTGAAGTAGAGGCAGCCGCCGTCGGTGTAGGAGTGGCTCTGGTGCGCGGAGACCGCCAGCGTCCCGGGGACCGCGGCGATGGCGGCACGGGCCGTCTCGTAGACGCCGGACATCGCCGTCCAGCTGGTCGAGATCTCCATGGTGTCCACCACGTAGCCCTTGCCGATCAGCGACTCGAGGGCGGCGACGTCGTTGCGGTGCCCCATCCACCGCTCGACCAGCGCCACGTCGAGCGGTTCGGCGGTCGTGCACTCCTCGGCCACCACCCGAAGGGTGGCGTCGACCAGGTCGCGATCGCCCTCGTCGAGCACGAGCAGGGCGTGGGTGCCGTCCACCTCGAAGTTCCGCTGCGTCTCGATGTCGTCGTAGAGGCGCAGCACGGCGGGCGTGGCGCCCCGTCGAAGCATGCGCCGCATGGCGTCGAGCCCGGCGGCGAAGGACCTGAAGCCGTAGGCGCTCCGAGCCTCGTGGGGTGGGGCGGGGTGGGCCCGGAGCCGGGCCCCGGTGATGATGCCGAGGGTGCCCTCCGAACCGACCAGCAGCTGGGTCAGGTCGGGTCCGGCGGACTGGCGGGGATGGCCGCCGGTGGTGATGCGGCGCCCGTCGGCCAGCACCACGTCGAGGCCCTCGACGATGTCCTCGATCTTCCCGTAGCGGGTCGAGTACTGGCCGGCGCCCCGGCAGGCGAGCCAGCCGCCGACCGTCGACAGCGACATCGATTGCGGCCAGTGGCCGACGGTGAGCCCGTGGCGCCCCTGCAGCTCGTCCTCGAAGGCGTCGCCGAAGGTTCCCGCGAGCACGTCGACCAGCATCGAGGTGTCGTCGACGTGGCGGATGCCCGACAGGGCGCAGAGGTCGAGCAGCACGCCGCCGTGGACCGGGACCGCCGAGCCGCAGACGCCGCTGCGCCCGGCGGCGGCGGTGACCGGGACACCGGCCTCGTCGCAGCAGGCCAGCACGGCGGCGATCTGGTCGACGTCGGTCGGGCGCGCCACGGCGCCGGCTCGACCGGGGAGCTGGCCCTCCGTCGCCCACACCATGGCCAATGGCCACCAGTCGCGGCTCTCGTCGTTGACGTGGGCGGGGTCGGTGTCCACCGGGCAGATGCCGCCGAGGCGGCCGAGGAAGGCGCCGTCGAGCTCGGCGACGCGGGACCGGGGGTGGGCCACGGCGGCGGCCGGCCCGCCGGCCAGCTCGATCGCCGGCGTCGGTGCGCCCGGCCCGGGGGAGAGGTCAACCATGGCCGGCGAAGCTACTTCCGGACCTCCGTCGGCCGCGTCGGGTCGCCGCCGGGACGGCGGGGGGCGGTCGTCAGGAGCGGGTCAGGCGTGCACCGGTGGGCACCGGTCGGCCCAGGGCAGGGCCTCCTCGAGCTGGGCGGCGACCCGGAGGAGCAGGTCCTCGCGGCCGGCGGCGGCCACCAGCTGCACCCCGATCGGGAGCCCCCCGTCGCTCCAGTGCAGGGGCAGCGAGATGGCGGGCTGGCCGGTGACGTTGAAGGCCGGGGTGAACGGCACCAGCCCCGCCGCCCGGATCAGGCCGAAGAGCGGCTCGTCCGGGCCGCCGTCGAAGCTGCCCAGCTCGGGCGGGACCTCGGCGATGGTCGGGGTGAGCAGCAGGTCGTGGCCGTCGTCGTCCCACCACGAGAGCATCCGACGGCTCGCGACCTGCAGCCACTCGCGGGCGTGCAGCCACTCGGGGGCCGACACCGACCGCCCCATCTCGACCAGGGCGGCGGTCAGCGGCTCGACGTCGCCGGGCTCGAGGTCGGCGCCGACGGTGCGCACCCAGTAGTCGAGCGACCAGGCGCACCCCGCCGCCCACATCGTGACGAACCTGGCGGAGAACTCCTCGTCGGCCACCTCCGGCTGCGACGCCTCGACCTGGTGGCCCAGCGACTCGAGGGCCCGGCCGGCCGCCTCGACCGCGGCGACGCACTCGGGCTGGGCCTCGACCCCGGCCATGGCGCTGGCGGTGCCGATCCGCAGGCGTCCGGGGTCACGGCCGACCTCGGCGGCGAAGGGCCCCGACGGGGCCGGTGCGGCGTACGGGTCGCCGGTGGCCGGCCCGTGGACGGCGTCGAGCAGGGCGGCGGTGTCGCGCACGGTGCGGGTGACCGCCAGCTCGCACACCAGCCCGCCCATCAGGTCGCCGTAGTGGGGGGCCTGGCTGACCCGGGCCCGGCTGGGCTTCAGCCCGACCAGGCCGCACTCGCTGGCGGGGATGCGGATCGAGCCGCCGCCGTCGTTGGCGTGCCCCAGTGCGACGGCGCGGGACGCCACCGCCGCGGCCGACCCGCCGCTCGACCCGCCGGTCGAGCGGCCGAGGTCCCACGGGTTGCGGGTCGCCCCGTAGGCGGCCGGCTCGGTGGTGGGCAGGATGCCGAGCTCGGGGGTGTTGGTCCGGCCGAGGAACACCACGCCGGCGGCCCGCAGCCGCCGAGCCAGCTCGGTGTCCTCGGTCGCCCGGTGGCCGTTGCGCTTGAGGTACGTGAGCCCCTCGTGGATCGGCTCGCCGGCCAGCTCGAGCGCCAGGTCCTTCACCACCATCGGCACCCCGCGGAAGGGGCCGTCGGGCAGCGTCGCGGCAGCCTCGGACCGGGCCGCGTCGTAGCGCTCGTGGATGACGGCGTTGAGCTCGGGGTTGACCCGCTCGAGCCCGGCGATGGCGGCGTCGACCAGCTCGGCGGGCGAGGCCTGGCCGGTGCGCACCAGCTCGGCCTGGGCGGTGGCGTCGAGGTCGTGCAGCTCGGTCATGGCCGCAGCCTGCCACGGGCCCTTTCCCGGCGCCGGAGGTGTGCGGCCTGCGTGAGGGTGGCTCGGCGTCAGGGGTGGCTCGGCGTCAGGGGTTGTTGGCGGTGACGGACGCCGCCGCCCCGTTCCACGCCGTCGACCCGCCGGCGACGCCGGTGAGCTGGAAGGTGACCGACGGGACCAGGCTCGACCCGTAGCGCGAGTACGGGCCGGCGGTGAGCTCGACCGAGCCGTCGGCGCCGGTCGTGCCGGTGAAGGTCGACGGCGAACCGCCCGATGGCGTCGCGGTCACCGTCACCTGGGCGCCGGCCACCGGCTGGCCGAGGTTGTCCCGGACGATGAGGGTCGTGGTCGCCTGCCAGCCGTAGCCGTAGTACACGATCTTCGTCTGCGGGCTGCCGAAGCTGGCCTCCGACGTGGTCGCCCGCGGCGCCGTCGTGGTGGTGGTCGTCGTCGTGGTGGTGGTCGTGGTGGTGGTGGTGGTCGTGCCGGTGGTCGTGGAGCTGCCGGTCGTCGACGAGCCCGTGGTCGACCCGCCGGTCGTGCTGGTGCCGGACGTGCCGCCGGAGGTGCTGGTCCCGCCGGTGGAGCCGCCGGAGCCGGACCCGCCGCCCGTCGAGGTGCCCCCCGAGCCCCCCGAGGCCCCGAGTGGCGTGGCGGCGGCGTGCAGCTTGGTGTTCGAGTTGGTGCCCAGCAGCCGCACGGCGCCGAGGACCACCACCGCGACGAGGGCGACGATCAGGGCGTACTCGGCCAGGGTGGCGCCACGCTGGGTCGCCGGCGGCTCCGGTCGCCCCCCATCGGTCAGCGGTGAGGACATGGTCGCCTTGTCGGAAGCAACTGTTGCCCTCATGAGCAACTTGGGCCGCTGACCTGCGGAAACGGTCCGTTTGGCCCATGGGTCGACGTCGTGATCGGCGCCGCCGGATCTGGAAGGCTGCAGGGATGCCGGGTGGTCAGAAGGTGTCCGATGACGTCATCGAGGCGGTGCTCGCCGCCTCTCGAGGGCTGGTGGCGATGGTGGCCCGATCGGTCGAGTCGACGGCCCCGGAGGTCACCGTCCCGCAGCTCCGGGTCGTGGCCATCCTGGCCACCAACGGGCCCGAGACCCTGACGGCGCTGGCGGCCGACCTGTCGTCCTCACCGCCGTCGACGAGCCGCCTCTGCGACCGCCTCGAGCAGAAGGGCCTCATCGTCCGCAAGCCGGGTGCCAACAGCCGACGGGAGATCAGCGTCGAGCTCACCGACGCTGGGGCCGAGCTCTACCACCAGGTCGTCGAGGCCCGCCGCCGCGAGGTCGGTGCCATGCTCGCCGGGCTGTCGGCCACCGAGCGCCGCCAGATCCTCGACGCCATCCAGGCCCTCGCCGCCCTCACCGGCGAGATGCCCGGCGCCGGGCCGTCGTCAGCCGGCTGAACGAACCGCTCAGACGGCGGCGAGCCCGTCGAGTGGCGGGACCGGCTCGCCCCTGTCGACGCTCGCCCGCTCCTCGGCGACGGCGGCGCGGTAGGCGGCGACCTGCTCGGCCTGGGCGGCCTCGTCGAGGCCGAGCTCGGGCGCGATCAGCGCGGCCACCTCCCGGGCCGCCGCCACCGACGCGTCGCGGGCGAGCAGCCGGGACCGGGTGCGGCGCGACAGGACGTCGTCGACGGTTCGAGCCATCTCGTAGCGGGCCGCGTAGACGGCCTCGGCCCGCAGGTAGGGGAGCCCGGCGACCAGGCGGTCGCCGAGGGCGGGGTCGCGCTCGACCATGGCCACCACCGTCCGGGCGTCGCCGCCGTAGCGGTCGGCCAGGTGCTCGATCGCCTCACGGCCGAGCGGCCCCCGGTGGGCGGCTCGGTCGCGCACCGAGTGGTAGCCGTCGGCGCCTCGCAGCGGGAGGTTCTTGGTGCGGCTGCGCCGGGTGGTCCGTCCCTCGACGCCCTCGCCGAGCACCCGCATGACCTGGTCGACGGTGTCGGCCGCCATCTCGCGGTAGGTCGTGAGCTTGCCGCCGGTGATGGTGATGACCCCGGACCCGGAGGGCAGGACCTGGTGCCGGCGCGAGAGGTCGGCGGTGCGCCCGCTGGCCGCGCTCTTCACCAGCGGGCGCAGCCCCGCCCAGGTGCCGATGATGTCGGCGCTGGAGATGGTCGTGGTGGTGGCGTGGTTGATGGCCCGCAGGAGGTACTCGACGTCGTCGGGCGTGCACTGCGGGTCGTCGAGCGGGCCGTCGTAGTCGGTGTCGGTGGTGCCGATGTAGGTGAACTCGCCCCACGGGACCACGAAGACCGACCGCTTGTCCTTCGGGACCGGCACGACCACGGCGATGTCGTTGCGGACCAGCTCCCAGGGCACCGTGATGTGGATGCCCTTGGCCGGTCGGATCGAGTCGGGGTGGACGCCCTCGTCGAGGGCGCGGACCTCGTCGGCCCAGACGCCGGTGGCGTTGACGATGGCCGAGCACCGGACCCTGATCTCCTCGCCGTCGGCCTCGACCGTCGCGGCCTCGACCCGCCCGGCGCCGTCCTTGTGGACCGCGACCAGCCGGCACCGGTTGGCCATCGCCGCGCCGAAGTCGATCGCCGCGGTGCGGGCCAGGGTCAGGGTGAGGCGGGCGTCGTCGACGGTGGCGTCGTAGTACTTGTAGGCCGACACGAGCCGGTCCTCGGGCAGGGTCGGCATGTGGGCCAGGGCCTCGTCGTTCGACAACCGCTCGTGGAGCTTGCCGATGCGGGCCCCGCCGGTGAGGTCGTACATCCACATGGCGGTGCCGAGGGCCCGCGCCAGCTTGGGGTTGAGCACGCCGTCGCGCCCGAAGATCGGGATCAGGAACGGCAGCAGCTTGACCAGGTGCGGCGCGTTGCGGGTGAGCCGCTGGCGCTCGTGCAGCGCCTCGTAGACCAGGCGGAGCTCGCCCTGCTGGAGGTAGCGCAGCCCGCCGTGGGCCAGCTTCGAGGACTTGGACGAGGTGCCGGAGGCGAAGTCGTCACGCTCGACGAGGGCGGTGCGCAGGCCCCGCGAGGCGGCGTCGAGGGCGGTGCCGGCCCCGGTCACCCCGCCGCCGACCACCAGCACGTCGAAGGGGTCGTCGTGCAGCCGTCGCAGCGACTCGGCCCGGTCGAACCAGTGGAGGGTCATCGGCGGCGGCGGGAACGAGGGGCCATGGCCCGATGCTCCCACGCCGGGGCCGCCGCCAGGAAGGCCGGAGCCGGCCCCTCCCAGTCAACAATCGTTGTCATCAAGCAGGGGTGGCGGTAGCATGGAGGCCGTGAAGTCCCCCGACGAGCTGACCGAGGCCTTCCGGGCGCGTGGGCTCAAGGTGACGCCCCAACGGCAGTGCATCTTCCGCATCCTCCACGGCGACCGGGGCCATCCCACCGCCGAGTCGGTCCACGCCCGGGCCCTCGCCGAGATGCCCACCATCTCGCTGCGCACCGTGTACCAGACGCTGCACGACCTGACCGCCATGGGCGAGCTCGCCCAGCTCGAGCTCGGCACCGGCTCCGCCCGCTTCGACCCCACCCTCGACACCCACCACCACCTGGTGTGCGAGGACTGCGGCACGGTCATCGACGTGCACGCCGACTACCCGGGTGTCGTCCTCCCCGACGGCGTGGACCACGGCTTCACCGTGTCGAGCACCGAGATCGTCTTCCGCGGTCGCTGCGACGCGTGCGCCGACCCGTCCGGGACGACCGCCACCGGGACGACAGGCACCGGGACGACAGGCACCGGGACGAGAGCCACCGATCGCGTCGCCGCCCCCGCCTGACGCCCGCCAGATCCGCCCACCTCCTCCAACCCACCACAACCAAAGGAGCATCAGCACCTCATGGCTGAGCTGAACGGCAGCAAGACCCACGACAACCTCAAGGAGGCCTTCGCCGGCGAGAGCCAGGCGAACCGCCGCTACCTGTACTTCGCCCAGAAGGCCGACGTCGAGGGCTACCCCGACGTGGCCGCCCTCTTCCGGTCGGTCGCCGAGGGGGAGACGGGCCACGCCTTCGGGCACTTCGACTTCCTCGCCGAGACCGGCGACCCGGTGACCGGCGTCGCCGTCGGCTCCACCGAGGACAACCTCAAGTCCGCCATCGAGGGCGAGACCTACGAGTACACCGAGATGTACCCGGGCTTCTCCAAGACCGCCCGTGACGAGGGCTTCGACGAGGTCGCCGAGTGGCTGGAGACCCTGGCCCGGGCCGAGAAGAGCCACGCCGGCCGCTTCACCCAGGGCCTCGAGTCGCTGAACGCCTGATCGCACCTGCACCACCGATCGACCGCGCCGGCCCCGGGGTCCGCTCCGGGGCCGGCGCGCTCGGCCGGTCGCCCACCCACCGGCCCGAGAGGAGCCCCATGAACGAGACCACCGCCTCCCGCAAGCTGACCCTCGACGACATCGCCGACCAGCGGGCCTACGCACGCGAGCGCGACGAGTTCCGCTCCCGGGTCCGCGCCGCCAAGGCCCTGCGCCGGGTGCACGTCGGTCCGATCGTCACCCTCGTCTTCGAGAACCGGGACACGGTGCGCCACCAGATCCAGGAGATGGCCCGGGTCGAGCGCATCGTGACCGACGAGGGGATCGAGGCCGAGCTGGCCACCTACAACCCCCTGATCCCCGAGCCCGGCCACCTCTCGGCGACCCTGTTCATCGAGCTGACCACCGACGCCGACCTGCGGGAGTGGTTGCCGAAGCTGGTCGGCATCGAGACCCGCATCGAGCTGCGCCTCGGCTCCGGCGACGACGCCGAGGTCGTGCGGTGCGAGGTCGATCCCGCCCACGAGGCCCAGCTCACCCGCGAGGAGATCACCGCCTCGGTGCACTACGTCTCCTTCGCCCTCACCGACGAGCAGGTGGAGCGGGTGGCGGACGGCCCGGTCGAGGTGGCCGTCGCCCACCCCGCCTACCAGCACACGACCCGGCTCGAGCCCGCCACGGTCGAGGAGCTGCTCACCGACCTGCGCCCGTAGGCCGCCCCGCCCCGCCCCGCTCCACGACCAAGGAGGCGCTCATCTGGACACCGGTTCCGGGCCGGACTAATACTCGACCCTTCGCTCACCCGGGTCGGCGAGCGGTCCGGTTCCAGCCATCGGGACCAGGTACCTCGATCCGGTGTGGCACGTACCTGTCGTCGAGGTGACCTGCTGGTCGCACCCCGCTCACAAGCCATGTCCGTGATCGAAACCGCCATCATCGACCTCCCTTGGCGCAAGAAGGCCGCCTGCCAGGGGCTCGACCCCGACATCTTCTACCCGTCCTCCGAGGACGAGGTCGACGCCGAGCCCGCCAAGGCGGTGTGCCTGCAGTGCCCGGTGCAGCAGGCGTGCCTCGACCACGCCATCGGCTCCCGGGAGAAGGACGGCATCTGGGGCGGGTACACCGAGCGGGAGCGGCGGCGGCTGATCCGCCAGCGGCGCCGGTCGGCGTGAGCCGGGGTCCGGGGCCGTGCCAACCGCCGAGGTGCGGGTCACGGTGCGCCGGATCACCGACGCCGACGGACCGCTGCTCCGCCGCACCCGCCTGGCCGCCCTGCGCGACACCCCCGGCGAGTTCTCCACCCGCCTGACCGACGCCGAGGCCCTCACTCCCGACCGGTGGGCCGAGATCGCCGCCGGCAACTCGTCCGGCTCGAACCAGGCCATCTGGTTCGCCGAGGCGGCGGGGGAGTGCGCGGGGATGCTGGCCGCCTTCCGCACCTTCGACGACGTGGTCACGCTCACCTCGCTGTGGGCAGCCCCCGGCTACCGGCAGATCGGCGTGGCCGACGCCCTGGTGGCGGAGGCGACCGGGTGGGCCACGGCCGGGCGGGCCGGCGCCCTGCGCATCTGGATGCGCGAGCGCAACGAGCAGGTGCGGGCCTTCTACGCCGACCTCGGCTTCGAGCCCACGGGTCAGTCCATGGCCTACGAGCGCGATCCGTCGCAGCGCGAGGTGGAGCTTCGCCGGCCGCTGCCGCGCTGACCGGCTGCGTGTCGCCCACCGGACGGCGCCGATCGTGCCGCCGCTAGCTTCGGGCGCCATGGACTTCGCCCTCTCCGACGAGCTCGCTGCGCTGCAGGAGACCTGCCGCAAGATCGCCCAGGAGAAGGTCAAGCCCCGGGCCCGGGAGATCGACGAGTCCTCCGAGTACCCCCAGGACCTGTTCGAGGTGTTCCGCGACGCCGGCCTGCTGGGGCTGTGCATCCCCACCGACCTGGGAGGCAGCGGAGCCGGGATCACGGGCCTCACCATCGCCATCGAGGAGGTGGCCAAGTACTCGAACACCGCGGCCCTGATGCTGCTGCTGACCCGACTGCCGACCGGGCCGGTGATGATCGCCGGCAGCCGTGACCAGAACGAGCGCTACGTGGCCGGCATCGCCGACGGCTCGCTGCGGGCCGGCTTCGGCCTGTCCGAGCCCCAGGCCGGCAGCGACGTGATGGGCATGCGGACCCGGGCGGTGCCCGACGGCGACGACTGGATCCTGAACGGCACCAAGTGCTGGATGTCGGGCGTGGTGCAGGCCGACTGGTACACGGTCTTCGCCAAGACCAGCGAGGACGTGACCGCCCGCAAGCACGACGCTGTCACCGCCTTCGTCGTCGAGCGGGGGTGGGACGGCGTCGAGGTCGGCAGCACCGACCGCAAGATGGGCGTGCGCGGCATCGACACGGGCGAGCTGCTGCTGAGCGACGTCCGGGTGCCGAAGGAGAACGTGATCGGTGAGGTCGGCGGGTTCCAGCTCGCCATGCAGGGCCTGAACTCGATGCGCCCGATCGTGGCGGCCCGCGGCATCGGGCTGGCCGAGGGGGCGCTCATGTACGCCACCGAGTACGTCCAGCAGCGGGAGGCGTTCCGCCAGACCATCGCCGACTTCCAGGGCATCCAGTGGAAGATCGCCGACCTGGCCACCAAGATCGAGGCGGCCCGGCTGCTCACCTACCGGGCGGCCTGGATGGCCGACCGGGGCGAGTTCACCAAGGAGTTCGTGCCGTACCTGTCGATGGCCAAGTACTACGCCTCGGAGGTGGCGGTCGAGGCGGCCAACGACTGCCTCCAGATGCTGGGCGCCGCCGGGTACATGAAGGACCACCTGACCGAGCTCTTCTACCGCGACGCCCGCCAGCTCACCATCGTCGAGGGGACGAGCCAGGTGCAGCTGGGCCTCATCGGGCGTGGCGTGCTCGCTCGCGACCTGTGGTGGGACTGATCGCCGCCCGGGAGGCGTGACCGCGGCGCGGGCGTTCAGGTAGCCGTCAGGAGCAGGTCGCGCAGCCGAAACCGTTCGCTCACGGGGCCGAAACAGCGGCTTCCTAGCGTCGCCCCATGGTCGAGGTGGAGCTGCGGGGGAGCGGGGTGCGCCGTCGGTGGCGCGCCGCCCTCCTGGTCCTGCTCCTCGTCGGCCTGCTCGGCGCCGGCCTGGCTCCCGCCGCCGGCGCCACGAGCCGCGCTCCCGGCAAGGGGGTCGCCACCCCCGCGCACAACCAGCGCCACGCCACCACCCCCGTCAGGGTCGAGGCCCGTGCGGCCTCGTTGACCTCGCTGGCGGTCCTGGTGGCGCTGCTGGTCGTCGGGCTCGCGACCACGGTCGGTCCGTGGCTGCGCCCGACGCGGGAGCGCACGCCGCTCGGCCTCCCGGCCCGCAGCGGCGTCCGCTGGCGCGGACCGCCAGCGGTCTGACGCGCCCCGCCGGCCCTCGCCGGTCGGGCGTCACGAGGCGCGGCTGAGGTCGCGCCGGGCCGTCGGATGACGGCGGCCCTCCCCGCCGCCGCGCCCTGCCGGAGGCGGGCTCCGCACCGGCGGACCCACCGGCGGGCCGGGGGCCGAACCGGCGGCGCCACCGGTGCCATCCCACCCGAACCGAACCCAAGGAGCTGCTCCGTGTCCGTACCCACCTCTGCTTCGAGGCGCCCGAGATGGCGCCGCAAGGCGGTCGTCGCATCGGGCGTGGTCTCGACGGCGATCGTGGCCCTCGCCGGACCGGCCTTCGCCGCCGACGAGGTCAGCCCGATCCAGGTCAACCTCGACAACGTCTTCGTCCTGCTGTCCGCGGTCCTCGTGATCCTGATGCAGGCCGGGTTCGCCCTGGTCGAGGCCGGCCTCACCCGCTCCAAGAGCGTGGCCAACATCATGATGAAGAACATGATCGACTTCTGCGCCGGGGCCGTCGCGTTCCTGGCGGTGGGGTACGCGATCGCCTTCGGGGGCAACACCGGGACCGGCTTCGGCAGGTTCTTCGGCGCCCAGGGCTTCTTCCTCGGTGACGGGGCCTTCGCCGCCGGCAACCTGACCCCGGCGGTGACCTTCGTGTTCCAGGTCGCCTTCGCCGCCACCGCGGCCACCATCGTGTCCGGCGCCATGGCCGAGCGCACGAAGTTCAAGGCCTACCTGATCTTCAGCTTCGTGATCAGCCTGATCATCTACCCGGTCTTCGTCCGCTGGCAGTGGGGTGGCGGCTGGCTGTCACAGATGTCGACGCCGTTCCACGACTTCGCCGGCTCGACGGTGGTTCACATGACCGGCGGCGTGTGCGCCTTCTGGGGGGCGAGGTTCCTCGGTCCTCGCATCGGCAAGTACGCCGAGGACGGCACCCCTCGGGCCATCCTCGGCCACAGCATGCCCTTCGCCGTGCTGGGCGTGTTCGTGCTGCTGGTCGGCTGGTACGGGTTCAACCCCGGCTCCGAGCTGGCCGCCGACAGCGCCATCGGCGGCATCGCGGTGACCACCACCGCGGCGGGCGCCATCGGTGCCCTGACCGCCATGGCCACGGTGTGGCTGCGCACGGGCAAGCCCGACGTCGGCATGACCGGCAACGGCCTGCTGGCCGGCCTGGTCGCCATCACCGCCGGCTGCGCGGCGGTCACCCCGCAGGCGGCCCTGCTCATCGGCGGCATCGCCGGCGTGCTGGTGGTCTTCTCGGTCGACTTCTTCGACCGGGTGGCCAAGGTCGACGACCCCGTCGGCGCCATCTCGGTGCACGGCGTGTGCGGCGCCTTCGGCACCCTCTGCGTCGGCCTGCTGGCCCGCGAGGACTCCGACTACTGGAAGCAGGGGCTGCTCTACGGCGGCGGCGCCGACCAGCTCGTCAGCCAGGTCATCGGCGTGGCCGCCGATCTGGTCTGGGTGTCGCTCGCCTCGGTGATCCTCTTCGGGGCGCTCAAGGCGACGGTCGGCCTGCGGGTCTCGCCCGAGGAGGAGCTGTCCGGGCTCGACGTGCTCGAGCACGGCTCCGCCGGCTACGGCGAGGGCTTCGGCTCGTTCGTCCCGGCCGCCCTCGGCGAGGGCGGCGAGGGCGCACCGGCCGAGGTCCGGGAGCGCACCACGGTCGGCTGACCGCTCCCACCGACCGGCTGGCCCGTCGGCCGAGCCAGCCGCCCGGTCGACGGTGGCGGCGCTCCGGACCCATGACCCGGAGCGCCGCTACCGTTCCCCCGATGCCGACCCCCGCCTCCGTCGACCCGGCTCCCGAGCGGTTCAGCGGCTGGCCGGCCGTGCTGCGGGAGCTGACCGCCGGTCGGGATCTCGACGGCGGCCAGGCGGCGGCGGCCATGGGCGAGATCCTCGCCGGGGCGGCCACGCCGGCGCAGATCGCCGGCTTCATCGTCGCCCTCCGCATGAAGCGGGAGTCGGTCGAGGAGCTGACCGGGCTGCTGCACGCCATGCGGGCGGCGGCGGCCACGGTCCCCGTCGACGACGTCGACGGGATGGTCGACATCGTCGGCACCGGCGGCGACCACCACCAGTCGATCAACGTGTCGACCATCGCCTCGCTGGTCGTGGCCGGCGCCGGCGGACGGGTGTGCAAGCACGGCAACCGGGCCGCGTCGTCCGCCTGCGGGTCGGCCGACGTCCTCGAGGCCCTGGGCGTGATGATCGACCTCGACGGACCCGGCGTGGCCCGCTGCATCGAGGCGGCCGGCATCGGCTTCTGCTTCGCGCCGACCTTCCACGGCTCCATGCGCCACGCCGGCCCCACCCGGCGCGAGCTCGGCGTGCCCACCGTCTTCAACTCGCTCGGGCCGATGGCCAACCCCGCCGGCGTCCGCCGGCAGGTCGTCGGGGTGAGCGACCCGGAGATGGCCGAGCGGACCGCCCAGGTGCTGGCGGCCAGCGGCAGCGAGCGCGTCCTGGTGGTGCATGGCCACGACGGGCTCGACGAGCTCAGCACCACCACCGGCTCGACGGTCCACGAGCTGCGCGACGGCGAGGTGTGGGCCTACGAGCTGGACCCCGCCCTGCTGGGTCTGGCGCCGGCCACCCTCGACGACCTGCGGGGCGGTGACGCCACCGCCAACGCCGAGCACGCCCGCCGGGTGCTGGCCGGGGACGCCGGCCCGCACCGCGACATCGTGCTGCTGAACGCCGGCGCCGGTCTGGTGGCCGCCGGGCTGGCCGACGACGTGGGCGCCGGCATCGAGCAGGCGGCCGCCGCCATCGACTCGGGCGCCGCCTCGGAGGCCCTCGACCTGCTGGTGCGCACCTCGCAGGAGGCGGCCGCTCAGCCGTAGGTCGACCGCAGCGCCGACAGCACGTCGGCGACCACCACCTCGTCGCGGCTGGCGACCGGTCCGGCGCCGCCGCCGGCGGCCACGGCCCGCAGCACCGGCGGCGCGCGGTCGTCCCCGGCGTCGGCATCGGTGAACCTCGGCCACCGTCCCACCTCGACGTCGACCCGCTCGATGGTGCGGGCCGCCCCCCAGAAGCGACGGGGGAACCGCAGGTGCGCCTGCTCGAAGCGGCCGGGCTCGAGGCCGACCAGCGCGGCGGAGGTGGCGGCGGGCAGCGGCGGGTCGAAGGCCGGCACCCCGGCCTGGAGCGCCCCGACCGGCACGGTCACGATCACGGCGTCGGCGCGGACCGGTCCGCTCGACGTCTCCACCACCACGCCCGCGGCCGACCACCGGACGAGGGTGGCGGGGGTGGCGACCCGGACGTCCATGTCCTGGGCCAGCACCACCGGGAGGCGGAGGTTGCCGCCGACGACGGCGGTGGTGCCCGAGGTCGGGTCGGGGGCGGGCAGCCCCTCGGACGCCGCCAACCCGTCGGGAGCGGCCGCCCGCGGCAGCACCCGGTCGAGGTCCGCCAGCAGGTCCACCACCGCCAGCACGGCATCGTCGGTCGCCGGCTGCTCCTGGATCAGGCGCGACCGGGCCTCGGTCAGGGCCCCGGCCAGGGAGGCACCGCGAGGCGCCGCGACGACGGTCTCGTCGAGCAGGGCGCTGAACCGACGCTCCAGCACCCGGGCCTGGTCGACCACCCTCGACGGCACGGCGCCCCCGGTCCAGCGGATCGTCGACGCTCCGCCGGCCGAGGGGCTGGTGCCGGGGGTGGGCGTCGTGGCCAGGCCGAGCTGCTCGGCCAGCTCGACGAGGTCGCCACCCCCGCTGTCGAGGTGCACCGCCCCGAGCTCGACCGGAGGGCCTCCCCACCCGGCCGCCGTGTCGATGCGGCCGCCCACGCGGCCTCGGGCCTCGAGGACCGTGGCGGCCAGGCCGAGTCGGTCGTCCCAGCGCCGGGCGGCGGCCAGCCCGGCGATGCCGGCGCCGATCACGACCAGGCGGGCGCTCGGCGGCCAGCGGGCGGCGACCAGGTCGGCGCTGCGCCGGCCGGAGCGATGGGCGCCGACGAGGGTGCCGGGCGCGTCGGTCGTCACCGCCTCGCCCGCGAAGAAGAGCCGATCGGCCAGGGGTGCGGCGAGGGTGGCGCGGGCCCCGGCCGGGGCGGTGGGTCGCAGCGCCGCCCACGCCCCCCGGGTCCACGGGTCGACGGCCCACCTCGAGACCAGCGCGGCCACCGGGTCGGGGACGGTCCGGCCGTCGATCATCGGCGGCGCGGCGTCGGGGCGGGCCCGGCGCTCCACGCAGGAGCCGAGCAGCGGGGCCAGCGCCGCCGCCGCCGCCCCGCCCCCGGCGGTGCGGGCCGCGCTGCTCAGGAAGCGGCGTCGATCGATCGTCCGCCCGCCCGTGCCTGCCGCCGATCGGTGGCGGCGGTCAGCCGTTGCCGAGGTCCCACATGGCGTCGAGGTCGTGGCGGCTGTAGGCCCGGAACGCGATGAGGGTGCGGGTGCCGAGGATGCCGTCGAGGGCGCCGATGCGATCGGTCACCACCTCGGCGAGCTGGTCGTGGTGGGCGACCCGGACGATGGCGACGAGATCCTCGTCGCCGGCCACGGAGTACGCCTCGGAGACGCCGTCGATGTCGGCGAGCCCGTCGGCCAGCTCGTGCACCTGCGCCGGCTCGGCGGTGATGAGGACGAAGGCGGTGAGCACGGCGGGGACGCTACCGGCGGGCGCCGGGCCGGGCGCTGACCTCGACCGGCGGCACCGCCCTCGGGAGCCGGGCGGTGGTGGTGAGCCCGTTGGCCCGGTCGAGGGCGTCGAGCTCGCGCCGGCTCTGCTCGAGCAAGCCGACCTGGGCCTCGATCTCGTCGACCGCGCTGGGGCCGTCGGTGCGCTCGGGGGGAGCGGCGGCCTCGACCCCGAGCATGGCCACGCGGCCGGCGAGGTGCTCCACCTGGCGGACCTGGCCGTCGAGCCCGCCGAGCAGGCGGGCACGCTCGGTCCGGTCGAGGCGGGACACGAGCACGAGGTGCCCGTCGATGGCGACGGCCTCGGCCGACAGCTGGTCGACCAGGTGGTCGAGCGGCGACGGGGACCGGCGCCGGAGGCGCTTCTTCGGCGGCCGGGACCGCTCCCGGCCGTCCCGGGCGACGGCGGTGGCCCGGGCCAGCCGGCGGTGGAGGCGGGCGGGCGGGGCGGGGGAGAGCTGCCACCAGTAGGGCACGTCGGTGCGGACGCGGGGATCGACGCGGTGGCGGGCCTTCAGCCGTCCCCGGACCAGCCCGACGACCGCCGCCGCCACCGCCACCGCCGCGATGATCAACCACAGCGCGGCCAGGGCGAACCACTTCACGAGGTCGAGGGTACCGGCGGGCGGCCGGCCGCCGATGGGCGGCTGGGCGAGCGGGGGAGGTCGAGGGCGGCGGCCGGGGTGACGGCGGGACGGGCCCGGTCGCCCGGTGGCTCGGGCGCGGGCCGGCCGGCCTGCAGCTCGGGGAGGTGGGGGAGCGGCGAGGCCCACGTGCCGTCGCAGGCGACCAGCCGTGCCCGACCGGCCTGCTGGTCGAGCCAGCCCCCGATGCAGGCGACCTCGTCGGCCAGCTCTCGCGGCACCGGGGCGGGGCCGGCGTCGTCCCCGACGCCGCCGCCCCCGGCGAGCTCGAGGTCGAGCGGCAGCTGGCCGTCGCCGGCCTCGGCGCCCCACGCGGCGGCGAGGCGGCCCCGCCGGAGCTCGACGCCGCCCTGCCCCGGCAGCTCGACCACCAACCGGTCGACCCGGGCGAGGCCGTCGAGCCGCCGCTGGCGACGCAGCGCCCGCGCCAGGGCCGCCGCCCGGTCGCGCATGTCGGCGGCCTCCTCGAAACGCTCCGCGCCGGCCAGGTCGTGCATGCGCTGGACGAGCGGTCGCAGCAGCGACCACGGGTCGTGGCGGAGCGCGGCGCGCAGGCCGTCGACCAGCGCCCGGTAGTCGGCCTCGGAGATGGCGGCGGCGCACGGGCAGGTGCTGACGCCGAGCTGGGCCGGTGCGCAGGGCGCGGCGCGGCGGCGTGCGGGGCGGCTTGGCGGTGCAGCGGCGGATCGGGACCGCGGTCTCGATGGCCTCGGCCACCAGCTTGGCGGCCCGGGACGAGGGCAGCGGGCCGAGGTAGGTGCCGCGGTCGGCGGCGACGGTGCGCACCACCGAGAGCCGCGGGAAGCGCTCGTCGGTGAGCTTGAGGTAGGCGTAGCGCCGCCAGGTGGTGGCCTGGCGGTTGAAGCGGGGCTGCAGCTCGTGGATCAGGCGGACCTCGCGGACGGCCGCCTCGAGGGGGCTGGTGCACACGATGTGGTCGATGCGCTCGGCCTCGCGGAGCAGCTGGCCGATCTTCTTGCGCTCGTCGCCGGAGAAGTAGGAGCGCACACGGGACCGGAGGTTGGTCGCCTTGCCGACGTACAGGACCCGGCCGGCCCGGTCTCGGAAGAGGTAGACGCCCGGCCGGCGGGGCAGGTGCTCGGTCAGGCGGAGCTTCGCCGCCTGCGGGTGGCCGCCGAGCTTGGGCAGGGCCAGCAGGTCGTCGAGGCCGAGCACCCCGAGGCCGGCGGCGCGCTCGAGCAGCACGTGGAGCAGGTCGGCGGTGGCCAGGGCGTCGTCGAGAGCCCGGTGGCTCGGCCGGTTGGGCAGGCGCAGCTGGGCGGCGAGGGTGCCGAGCCGGCAGTTGCGGACCTCGTCGCGCACCAGCCGGCGGGCGAGGGCGCAGGTGTCGACCCAGCGGTTGTCGAGCGGGGGGCGCTCGTCGCGCGCCAGCGCCGCTCCCAGGAAGGAGAGGTCGTAGCGCACGTTGTGGCCGACGACCACGCTCGACCCGATGAACTCGAGCAGGGGCGGCAGCACGGACTCGATGCGCGGCGCAGGCGCCACCATGACGTCGGAGATGCCGGTGAGCACGGTGATGGACGGCGGGATGGCGGCACCCGGGTTGACCAGGGTCTGGAAGGTGCCGAGCCGCTCGCCGGCGCGCACCTTGACCGCGCCGACCTCGGTGATGCCCCCGTCGGCCGCCGCGCCGCCGGTCGTCTCGAGGTCGATCACGCAGAAGGTGACCTGGTGCAGCGGCGTGCCCAGGTCGTCGAAGCTGCGCTGGCCGGGGAGCACCGCCGGCACGGTAGCGAACAGGTGTACGACGAACAAGTGATCGCCTTTGCCGCCGGCCGGCGGGACGGCGGCCGGTAGGGTGGCCCGGTGGCCGCCCCCCGCTACCGCTGCACCGCCTGCGGCAACATCACCCGCTTCGACGTCGTGACCAGCCGACGCACTCGGGCCTTCCACCACTTCACCGTCGGCGGCGAGCTGTCGGTCGAGGACGAGCAGCTGCTCGACGAGACCGTGGAGCAGGTGTCCTGCCGCTGGTGCGAGGACGGGCGGTCGGTGGAGGCGGTCGACCCGCTCGATCCCGCCTAGCTCGGGCCCGGCCGTCCGGTCAGGACCGGCCCGTCGCCGGACTCCTCGGGCGCCGGATCACGCGGACCCGACGAGACCTGTCACCGGCCCGGCGTACCCTCGGCACTGCGCTCGGCGGCCGGCGGACGGCTCCTCCCTCACCGATCGACGCCACCCGGTGGCGTCGCTGCCCCCGGAGGAGCCCATGCTCGCCACCATCGCCTCGGCCACCGTGCTCGGCGTCGAGGGACGACCCGTCACCGTCGAGGTCCACGTCTCCAACGGCCTCCCCAGCTTCACCGTGGTCGGGCTGCCCGACGCCTCGTGCCGCGAGTCACGCGACCGGGTGCGAGCCGCCCTGCTCTCGAGCGGGGCCGGGTGGCCGAGCCAGCGCATCACCGTCAACCTGGCGCCCACGACGGTGCGCAAGGTCGGCAGCGGCCTCGACCTGGCCACCGCGGTGGGCGTGCTGGTCGCCGAGGGGGTGGTGCCCGAGGCGAGCGTCGAGCGCCTGGCCTTCTTCGGCGAGCTCGGCCTCGACGGCAGCGTCCGGCCGATCGCCGGCATGGTCCCGCTGGTCGACGCCGTCGAGGCCGACGCGGTCGTGGTGCCCGCCGGGTCGGCGGCCGAGGCCCGGCTGGTCGGTCGTCACCAGGTGCGGCCGGTGGCCACCCTCGCCGAGGTGATCGGGGCGCTCACCGGTGAGCAGCCCTGGCCCGACCACCCGTCGCCGCCACCGGGCGAGGGCGACGATCCCCGGCCCGACCTGGCCGACGTGCGGGGTCAGCCGGTCGGTCGCAAGGCGGTCGAGGTGGCCGCCGCCGGTGGCCACCACCTGCTCCTCGTCGGGCCGCCGGGATCGGGGAAGACCATGCTGGCCCGACGGCTGGTCGGCCTCCTGCCGCCGCTCAGCACCGACGAGGCGCTCGCGGTCACCCGGATCCACTCCGCCGCCGGCCTCCCCCTCGCCGGTGGCCTCGTCCGCCGGCCTCCGTTCCGGGCGCCGCACCACAGCTCGACCATGGTGTCCCTGGTCGGCGGCGGCACCGCCACCATGCGACCGGGGGAGATCTCCACCTCCGCCCACGGGGTGCTCTTCCTCGACGAGCTCGGCGAGTTCAAGGTCGACGTGCTCGAGGCGCTGCGCCAGCCGCTCGAGGAGGGGGTCGTGCGGGTGTGCCGGGCCCGGGCGACGGTGAGCTATCCGGCCCGCTTCCTGCTGGTCGCCGCCACCAACCCCTGCCCGTGCGGCGAGGGCGGACCACCGGGTGGCGCCTGCCGGTGCTCGAACGCCGCCCGCCAGCGCTACGACCGACGGCTGTCGGGCCCGCTGCTCGACCGCTTCGACCTCCGGGTCGACGTGGGTCGTCCGGCGGTCGCCGACCTGCTGGCCAGCGGGCCGGGCGAGCCGTCCCGGGTGGTGGCCGACCGGGTGGCGTCGGCGCGCCGCCGGGCCACCGGACGGGGGGTCCGGGCCAACGGCGAGCTCGCCGGTCCCGACCTCGAGCGGCACACCCCGCTCTCGCCCGAGGGCCGCCGCTTCCTCGAGGCCTCGCTGACCAGCGGTCTGCTGAGCGCCCGCGGCCTCACCCGGCTGCGGCGGGTGGCTCGGACCCTGGCCGACCTCGACGGGGTCGAGGGGCCGCTGTCGGTCGAGCACCTGGCCCTGGCCGCCCAGCTCCGGGTTCGCCCCACCCTGGCCCACCAGGCCCTCCCGGCATGAGCGCCCACGACCGCCTGCTGCTCCCGGCCGCCGACGGGATCTCGGCCGCCGCGCCCGCTGCCGCGGGGATCTGCGACGACCGGGCCGCTGCCGCCGTGGAGCTGCCGAACGCCGAGCTGACCGGCGCGGAGCTGCCCGACGCCGCCTGGTGGGTGGCGGTGACGACCCTGCCCGAGGTGGGGCCGAGTCGGCTGCGCGTGCTGATGGCGAGCGGTGCCGGTCGTCAGGTCTGGGCCCGGCTGGTCGACGGCTCGATCGTCGACGATCGCGAGGTCGCCGCCGCCCTCGGGAGCCGTCGCCCGGCGATCGTGGCCGGCTGGCGGTCGGCGGCGGGCCGCACGTCGGTCGCCGAGCTGTGGCGGCGCCACCGCGGCCTCGGGGTCGCCATCCACGGCGACGCGTCCTTCCCCGAGGCCTTCGTCGACGACCCCGAGCCCCCCGGCGTGCTGTTCTCGACAGGGCGCTCCGACCCGACCGCCGTGCTCGACGGGCCGCGGGTGGGGGTGGTGGGCACCCGGCGGGCCTCGCGCTACGGCCTCGACGTCGCCTACGAGCTGGGTCGGGACCTGGCTCTGGCCGGGGTGCGCGTCGTCTCCGGGTTGGCGCTCGGCATCGACGGTGCCGCCCACCGGGGGGCGCTCGCCGCGGCGCGCGCCGCCGGGTCCGACCGGGTCGGGCCTCCCGTCGGCGTGGTGGCCGGCGGCCTCGACGTCGTCTACCCGCCCCGCCACGCCGACCTGTTCCGGCAGGTCGCCGAGGCCGGGGTGCTGCTGAGCGAGGCACCGCTGGGCCAGCGGCCCCAGCGGTGGCGCTTCCCGGCCCGGAACCGGCTGATCGCCGCGCTCTCCGACGTGCTGGTGGTGGTCGAGTCGCCATCGCGGGGCGGCTCGCTGCTCACCGCCGCCGAGATGGCCGACCGGGGTCGCACCGTGTGCGCGGTCCCCGGCTCGGTCCGCGCCCCCTCGGCGGCGGGCACGCTGCAGCTCCTGGTCGACGGGGCCCAACCGTGCCGGGGGGCCGACGACGTCCTGCTCGAGCTGCACCTGCAGCCCGGCGGCCGGCGGGGTCCCGCCGGCGCCCGGGTCGCGCCGCCGCCGGCCGACCAGGCCGTGCTCGAGGCGCTGGGGTGGGCACCGGCCACCCTCGAGGAGCTCGCCGTCCGCAGCGGGCTGGCCCTGGTCGACCTGGCCGCCTCGCTCACCCGGCTCGAGGCCGAGGGCTGGGTCGTGCACACCGCCGGGTGGTACGAGCGCAGCGCCCGACCGGAGGCCGGCCGTGCTCGGTGAGGTCGGCGACCGCCGGTGGACGCGCAGGGTGGCGCGATCGGCACGGCGGGTACGGTGGCCCCGTGGCCTGGGAGGTGTCGCCGTTCGTCAGCTCGCTGACGTCGTGCGCACCGGCGACGGTCGAGGCCTACCGGCGGGACGTGCTCGACTTCGTCGACTGGTGCGGTCGGCTCGGCCTCGACGGCCCGACCGGGGTCGATCGCCGCACGCTCCGCCGCTACCTCGCCTACCTGGGCACCCGCCACTACGCCCGGCGGACGATCGCCCGCAAGGCGTCCTCGTTGCGGCGCTACTTCGGGTGGCTGCGCCACGCCGGCCACCTCGAGGCCGATCCGACCGTCGGCCTGACCGCTCCCCAGGGGGGCGGTCGGCTGCCCCGGGTGCTGCGCCACGACGAGCTCGACCAACTGCTGGCCAGCCCGCCCGCGGAAGGCGCCACCGACCTGCAGCGGGTGGTGTCCTGCCGCGACGACGCCGTCCTCGAGCTGCTCTACGGCAGCGGACTGCGCGTCGCCGAGCTCTGCGGCCTCGACCGGGGCGACCTGCAGCTCGACGCCGGCCGGGTGGTCGTCTGGGGCAAGGGGTCGAAGCAGCGCATGCTGCCGCTGAGCGAGCCCAGCGTCATCGCCGTCCGCCGCTGGCTGGCCGAGGGGCGCAGCGCCCTGGTCGGCGGACCGACCGACCGGGTCTTCCTCAACCGGCGGGGTCGGCCGCTCTCCCCGCGCGACGTCCGCCGGATCGTCGACCGGCGATCACCCACGCCCACCCACCCCCACGCTCTGCGCCACAGCTTCGCCACCCACCTCCTCGACGGCGGGGCAGACCTCCGGGCCGTTCAAGAACTGCTCGGCCACGCCGATCTGGGCACCACCCAGATCTACACGCACGTCAGCAAGGAGCGCCTGCGCAGCGTGTTCGACGCCACCCATCCCCGGGCCTGAGGCGCATGCCCGCCGCCGACAGCCCCGACCTCAACGAGCTCTGGTCCGACTACAAGTCGACCGGCGAGCGCAGCCTGCGCGACCGGTTGGTCCTGCACTACTCGCCGTTGGTGAAGTACGTGGCCGGTCGGATCGGCGTGGGCCTGCCCCGCAACGTCGACCAGGCCGACCTGGTCAGCTACGGCATCTTCGGGCTCATCGAGGCCATCGACCGCTTCGAGCCCGAGCGGGGCTTCAAGTTCGAGACCTACGCCATCACCCGCATCAAGGGCGCCATGATCGACGAGATGCGCTCCATGGACTGGGTGCCGCGGTCGGTGCGCACCAAGGCCAAGACCATCGAGGCGGCCTACGCCTCGTTCGAAGCGGCCAACCACCGGTCGCCGTCCGACGACGAGCTGGCCGAGGCCACCGGCATGAACGCCCACCAGCTGCAGAACGCGCTCAGCCAGATCTCCTTCCTCGGCGTGGTCGCCCTCGACGACACGGTGAGCGAGATGTCCGACCGCGACGGCGGCCGGACCCTGGCCGACAACCTGCCCGACCCCGGCGCTGGGCCGGGGGCGATGATGGAGCTGGCCGAGATGCGCGAGCTGCTGGCCCGGGCGGTGGGCGCCCTGCCCGAGCGGGAGCGGCTGGTGCTCAGCCTCTACTACCAGGAGGCGTTCACCCTGGCCGAGATCGGTCGGGTGCTCGGCGTCACCGAGAGCCGGGCCTGCCAGATCCACACCAAGGCGATCCTGCACCTGCGGGGCCTGTTCGCGGCCGCCGACCACGAGCCGGTCTGACCCGCCCACCCTCGTGGCGAGCCGACCGGTCGCTCGCCGCCCGCCTTCCCCCTCCCGACCCTGATCCGCCGTCCGGTGGACCGGTCGATCCTCGCACCCCCGGGTGCCGAGACCCGCTCCGCCCCGGGAGGCGCGCCGTGCTGCCGGCCCTCATCCTCGTCCTGTCCCTGCTCGTCGTCCCCGTCGCCGGTCCGCCCGACCCCGACCCCGGCGGACCGGGCCCCGGCGGACCGGATCCCGGCGGACCGGTCGTCACCTACCGGCCGCCGGTCGAGGCCCCGGTCGTCGACCCCTTCCGCGCCCCGCCGAACCCGTACGCGGCCGGCAACCGGGGCATCGAGTACGCCACCGTGCCCGGGACGCCGGTCGGTGCGGTGGCCGACGGGGTGGTGACCTTCGCCGGCCCGGTCGCCGGGACCCTCCACGTCACCGTCCTGCACGCCGACGGGATCCGCACCAGCTACTCCTTCCTGGACCGCGTCGGCGTCGTCGTCGGCCAACGGGTCCGGCGGGGCCAGCCGGTCGGCCTGGCCGGCGGGCGCTTCCACCTCGGGGCCCGCACCGGTCCCCGGCGGTACATCGACCCCGCCCAGCTGTGGTCGGGCCGGTGGCGCGCCCGACTGGTCCCCGTCGGCGGCGGTCCGGCCCCGGGGCCCGATCCGCCCGGCGAGCTGGGTCGCCTCGCCGCCGGCCCCGAGCCCGTCGCCGGGCTGGCGGGCGGCTCGGCGGAAGTGGGCGCCTCGGCCCCGCTCCGCTAGCGTCGTCCGACGGCCCGGCACCCGGCCGGTCCGCAGACCAGATCACCCCGCCGCTCCCACGGTCGCCGGCTCCGGCCGGCGCAAGCGGCGGGTCGTCGACAACCGTGGGGAGGAGAACCACGATGGCCCCTGTCGTGACCATGAAGGAGCTGCTCGAGGCGGGCGTGCACTTCGGGCACCAGACCCGGCGGTGGAACCCGAAGATGAAGCGGTTCATCTACGGCGACCGCAACGGCATCTACATCATCGACCTCCAGCAGACGCTGAAGCGGATCGAGACCGCCTACACCTTCGTCCGCGACCTGGTGGGCGACCAGGGCTCGATCCTGTTCGTCGGCACCAAGCGCCAGGCCCAGGACCCCGTCCAGTCCTACGCCGAGAAGTGCGGCATGCCGTACGTGAACGAGCGGTGGCTCGGCGGCATGCTCACCAACTTCGAGACGATGGCCAAGCGGGTCGGCAAGATGCAGGAGTACGAGCGCATGCGCGACTCCGGCGAGTTCGACGCCATGCCCAAGAAGGAGGCGTTGCTGCTCAGCCGCGAGCTGGCCAAGCTCGAGCGCAACCTCGGCGGCATCCGCAGCATGGAGAAGCTGCCCGACGCGGTCTTCGTGCTCGACACCGTCAAGGAGCACATCGCGGTGACCGAGGCCAACAAGCTCGGCATCCCGATCGTCGCGGTGGTCGACACCAACTGCGACCCCGACATCATCCAGTACGTCATCCCGGGCAACGACGACGCCATCCGGGCCGGCACCCTGATGTGCCGGATCATCTCCGACGCGGTCGACGAGGGCCGGTTCATCTCGTCCCGCCGCCACGGCGACGGGGCCGGGCCCGGCCCGGCCCGCTCGGCCGAGGAGGAGGAGGCGGTGGCCGCCCAGCAGGCCGCCGCCCGCCGTCAGGCCGCCCTCGCCCAGCAGCAGCGCGACGCCCGCCTGGCCTCCGGCCCCGCCGTCCCGGCCGACGCGCCGGTCCAGCAGGGCGAGGCCCCGTCGGCCCCCGCCCACGAGGCCGCGCCGAGCGCCACCGACGAGGCGGCCGCCGCCGGCGTCGGCGGAGCCCCCGAGGTCGGCACCCCCGAACCCCCGGCTTCCGCGCCCAGCCCGCCCCCGCCGAGGCCGCTGCGCCCGGCGAGGCCGCTGCGCCGGCCGAGCCCCCGGCTGCCGCACCCCAGCCCGCCGAGGCTGCTGCCCCCGCCGAGGCCGCTGCCACCGAGCCCGCCGCCAACCAGAACGAGGAGTGACCACCGCCCATGGCTGACTTCACCGCCAAGGACGTGCAGACCCTGCGCCAGTCGACCGGCGCCGGGATGATGGACGCCAAGAAGGCGCTCGAGGAGAACGGCGGCGACGCCGAGGCCGCGGCCAAGTGGCTGCGGGAGAAGGGGCTGGCCAAGGCGGCCGGCCGGTCCGACCGCGACAACAGCCAGGGCACCGTGGCTGTGGCCCACGAGGGCCGGGTGGCGGCCATCGCCGAGCTGAAGTGCGAGACCGACTTCGTGGCCAAGTCCGACCAGTTCACCTCGCTGGTCCAGGAGATCGCCACCCTGGTGGCCACCGAGGGCGAGGACGCCGCCACCCGGAAGGCCGACGCCATCGACGACCTCAAGGTCGTGCTCAAGGAGAACATCGAGCTCGGCCGCGTCGTTCGGGTCGAGGCCCCCGACGGCCACGTGCTCGACAGCTACGTCCACCGCCAGGACGGGCGCGGCGTCAACGGCGTCATCGTCGAGCTCGACGGCGGCACCACCGAGCTGGCCCACGACATCGCCGTGCACATCGCCTTCGCCAAGCCGCCGCACCTGAGCCGCGACGACGTCCCCGCCGACGAGGTCGCCGAGGAGCGGGCCACCCTCGAGGCGCTCTCGCGCAACGAGGGCAAGCCGGAGGCGGCGCTGCCCAAGATCGTCGAGGGGCGGCTGACCGGCTGGTTCAAGGAGCGGGCCCTGCTCGAGCAGAACTTCGTCAAGGACGAGAAGAAGACCATCACCCAGCTGCTCGACGGCGTCGCCGTGGTGCGCTTCGCCCAGGTGGTCGTCGGCGGGTCGTGACCGACGGCACGGGCGCGCCCCGGTGGTCGAGGGTCGTGCTCAAGCTCTCCGGCGAGGCCTTCGCCGGCGCGGCCGGGTACGGCATCGACGGCGGGGTCGTGCGCCAGCTGGCGGGTGAGATCCTCGAGGCCCGGCGCCTCGGCGTCGACGTCGCCGTGGTCGTCGGCGGGGGCAACATCTGGCGGGGCATGACCGGGGCCGGCGCCGGCATGGACCGAGCCCAGGCCGACTACATGGGGATGCTGGCCACCGTCATCAACGCGCTGGCGCTGCAGGACACCCTCGAGCAGCTCGACCAGCCGACCCGGGTCCAGTCGGCCATCCAGATGGCCCAGGTGGCCGAGCCCTACATCCGCCGCCGGGCGATCCGCCACCTCGAGAAGGGGCGGGTCGTGATCCTGGCCGGCGGGGTCGGGGCGCCGTTCTTCACCACCGACACGCCGGCGGCGCTGCGGGCGGCCGAGCTGTCGGCCGAGGCGGTGCTGAAGGGCACCCACTCCGGCGTCGACGGCGTGTACACCGCCGATCCCAAGCTCGACCCGGCGGCGGAGCGGCTCGACGAGATCAGCTACATGGACGTGCTCAACCGGGGCCTCAAGGTCATGGACCCGACGTCCATCACCTTCTGCATGGACAACGACCTGCCCATCGTCGTGTTCGACGCCCTGGCGCCGGGCAACCTCGGGCGCGTCCTGGCCGGCGACGACGGCGTCGGTACCCTGGTCCGATGAAGGCCGTGACCGATGCCTGACGACGAGATGGTGAGCCTGGTGCTCGACGAGACGGGCGAGAAGATGGCGAGAGCCGTCGTGAAGACCCGCTCGGACTTCGCCACCATCCGCACCGGGCGGGCGGCGCCGGCGCTGGTCGAGAAGATCCCCGTCGACTACTACGGCGCCACCATGCCGCTCCAGCAGCTCGCCGGCTTCACCGTGCCCGAGGCTCGGATGCTCGTGATCTCGCCCTACGACAAGGGTGCGATCGGGGCCATCGAGAAGGCCATCCGCAACTCCGACCTCGGGCTGAACCCCAGCAACGACGGCAACAACCTGCGCCTCTCCTTCCCGCCGCTCACGTCCGAGCGCCGGCGCGACCTGGTGCGGGTGGTGCGCCAGATGGCCGAGGAGGGCCGGGTGGCGATCCGCAACCTCCGGCGCACGGGCAGGCATGATCTGGAAGGCTTCGAGAAGGACGGAGACCTGTCAGAGGACGAGCTGCAACGGGCCGAGAAGGAGCTGGACAAGATCACCCACGCTCGGGAGGCCGACATCGACGAGGCCCTGCAGCAGAAGGAACACGAGCTCCTCGAGGATTGATGCTTCTTCCCGGGAACGCGACTGCAGCGCAGGAGGACTGACAGGTGGACAACGCTGACGACGATCTGACCGGCGAGTCCACCGAGGGCGTCCGCATCATCGGGGCCGAGGAGGCCGCCGAGGCCATCGAGCGCGGCGACGTGGTCTCGCGCCGCACCGAGGACCAGCCCAAGTACGGCGACCGGCCGGCCCGCCCGCCGGCGGGGCCCCGCCCGACCCTCCGCTTCCCCCTCGACGCCAGCAGCGATCCCACCCAGATCGAGAAGCCGAGCGTCCGCCCGCCCGAGCCCCGGGTGTCGAAGCCGGTCACGGGCCCGGTCGACATGCCCCACTGGACCGAGCCGGCCACCGGCGAGGTGCCGCGGGTGGTCATCGGTGACGACGACGAGACCGACGACCTCGAGGCGTGGTCGTCCTTCGCCACCTCGACGCCCCGCTGGCGCAACCAGGACGATCCCGATTGGGCCGAGGCCGGCTTCGAGGACCCGTCCGAGCTGGCCGACGAGGACACCCGCATCGGCGCGCTCGACACCAGCGACCGGCCGAGCGACGAGGAGCTGTTCTCCTTCGACGAGCTCGACGACGTCGGCTTCGAGCCCGAACCCGAACCGGAGCCCGCGCCCCAGACCCACCCGGCCCGGCCACGGCGATCGCTGCTCGGTCGCTTCCTCGACCCCGGCACCAACGAGCCCGACGTGGCGGCAGCGCCCGACGAGCCGGTCGACGAGGAGCCGATGACGGCTCCCTACGACGACGGCGGCGATCTCGGTCACGAGCAGCCGCTGGGCCTGACCGACGACGAAGCGCCCCTCGCCCCCGCCCCGAGCGACGAGCCGGCCCCCGTCGAGCTCGGGTACGGCCACGAGCCCTTCGACGACGAGCACGACGTCGACGCCGACGAAGAGCCCGAGCCGGTGTTCCCGACCGGTCCGACCGCGGCGGCCGGCCCCGGGGACGTCGACGTCGACTACCTCGACCTCTCCGACTCGGGCCCCGCCCTCGAGCCCGAGCCCGAGCCCGAGCGCCTCCCGACCGACGAGCCCGAGGAACCGCACCGCTGGTCGCTGCTGAGCGGCTGGCGGCGGAACGAGCCCGTCGACGAGCCGGCCCCGGTCTTCGAGGACGACGGCCTGGCCGACGACGGCTTCGGCGACGAGGTCTTCGAACCGGCGCCCCCGGTCGAGGAGCCCGTCGCCCGCGCCCCCCGCCCCTCGCTCGGGCGCCGGCTGTTCGAGCGGGAGCCGGTCGAGGAGCCCGAGGAGCCCCTCTACGCCCCCGACCCCGCCGCCCTCCGCGAGTTCGACGACGACCTGGGCGAGAGCCTGGGGCCCGAACCCGAGCCCGAGCCGGTCCGCCGCCGGATCAGCTCCCGCAACGTCCCGGTCGAGCGTCCCGCCTACGGCGCCGCCCCGGTCGGCGGGGGCGAGCGCAACCTGACCGCGGCGGCGGTCGTCGGTGTCGGGTTGGTCGCGGTGGCGCTGCTCGCCACCGCGCTCGGTCCGGTCGTGCTCTGCCTGCTCGTCGCGGCCATCCTCGTGCTCTGCGCCGGCGAGTACTTCCAGGCGCTGCGCCAGGCCGGCTACGAGCCGGTGGCGCTGGTGGGCCTGGTCACGGTGGGGGCGGCGCCGCTCGCCGCCTTCTGGCGACCGGGCGTCGGCCTGTACGTGGTGCTGGTGCTCGGGGTGCTGGCCTGCCTCGGGACCTTCGTGGTCGGCGCGGGCGGCCAGGGGCACCTGCTGGACAGCGTCGCCGTCACGGTGCTCGGCATCGTCTGGATCGGGATCGGCGGCGGGTTCGCCGGGCTGATGCTCGCCGTGAACCACGGCAGCTCCATGGTGTGGGCGGCGATCATCGCCACCGTCGCCAACGACATCGGGGCCTACGCCACCGGTCGGGCCATCGGCACCAAGTCCTTCTCCGACGTCAGCCCCGGCAAGACCGTCGAGGGCGTGGTCGGCGGCGGGGTGGTCACCGTCGTCGCCAGCCTGATGCTGGTCGGCTTCGTGCCGGGCCTGGCCCCGTTCGACTCGGTCGGCCACGCCCTGGCCCTCGGCGTCGTGGTGGCGGTCGTGGCGCCCATCGGCGACCTCTGCCAGTCCGCGGTCAAGCGCGACCTCGGCCGCAAGGACATGGGCACCCTCCTGCCTGGCCACGGCGGTGTGTTCGACCGCTTCGACGCCATGCTCTTCGTGCTGCCGGCGGTGTTCTTCCTGGCCACCCGCCTCGGCATCTTCGGCGCCTGACGGGCCCCGGTCACCCGGTGGTCACAACCGTCGCCCTGGCCGGCTCGACCGGGTCCATCGGCACCCAGGCCGTCGAGGTGGTCGACGCCGAGCCCGATCGCTACCGGATCACCGCCCTCGGGGCGAGCGGCGCCCAGGTCGACGCCCTGCTCGACCAGGCCCGCCACGTCCGCCCGGAGGTGGTGGCGGTGGCCGACCCGACCCACGCCGAGCGGCTGCGGTCGGAGCTGCCGGGATGCGAGGTCCGGGCCGGGCCCGAGGCCCTGGCGAGCCTCGGCGGCGAGGCCGACGTCTGCGTGAACGGCGTGGTCGGCTTCGCCGGCCTCGGCGTCACCCTCGCCACCCTCGACGCCGGCCGCCGGCTCGCCCTGGCCAACAAGGAGTCGCTGATCGCGGCGGGGCCCGTCGTGCAGCGGGCCCGCCGCCGACCCGGCGCCGAGCTGGTGCCGGTCGACAGCGAGCACTGCGCCATCCACCAGTGCCTGCGCAGCGCCGATCCGAGCGGGCCGAGCCGGGTCGCCAAGGTGGTGCTGACCGCCAGCGGGGGGCCGTTCCGGGGGCGGACGCGGGCCGAGCTGGCCGAGGTCACCATCGACGACGCCCTGGCCCACCCGACCTGGAGCATGGGGCCGAAGATCACCGTCGACTCGAGCACCCTGATGAACAAGGGCCTCGAGGTCATCGAGGCCAACGAGCTGTTCGGCCGGCCCGCCGGCGAGGCGGGCGCCGCCATCGGCTTCGACGAGATCGAGGTGGTGGTGCACCCGCAGTCGATCGTGCACTCCATGGTCACCTTCTCCGACGGCGCCACCATCGCCCAGCTGTCCCGGCCCGACATGCGGCTGCCCATCGGCTACGCCCTGGCCTGGCCCGACCGGCTGCCGACGGCCTTCGGCCCCATCGACTGGGCCGAGCTGGGCCGGCTCGACTTCGAGCCGCCCGACCTCGACGCCTTCCCGTGCCTGCGGCTCGCCTACCAGGCCGGACGGGCGGGGGAGACCGCCCCGGCGTGGCTGAACGCCGCCAACGAGGTCGCCGTCGCTGCCTTCCTCGACGGGAAGATCCCCTGGATCGCCATCCCTGACGTCCTCGAAGCCGCCCTCGACCGGCATGATGGGGCGGTGGCCGAGAGCGTCGACGCCGTCATCGACGCCGATCGGCGTGCCCGCTCGCTCACCGGGTCGCTCATCGCGGCCCGGCCCTGAGCCGACAGAGGACCGACGATGACCGACACCGACCTCCGCCCCCCGGCCCCGGACCGGCCGCCGTCGCCGGCCGACCAGGGTGTCCCCGTGCCGCAGGGCCCGCCGGCCCCCGACGCCCCGTGGCGGCCGGTGCCCCACCCGGGCCTCCGCCTCGCGGGGGTGCTCGCCGGCCTGGTCGTGCTCGGGGTGCTGGTGCCGTGGGTGCTCGTCGTGATCCTCGGTCTGCTGGTCATGATCTTCCTGCACGAGCTGGGCCACTACGTCATGGCCCGTCGGGCCGACATGAAGGTCACCGAGTTCTTCCTCGGGTTCGGACCCCGCATCTGGTCGTTCAAGCGGGGCGAGGTCGAGTACGGCCTCAAGGCCATCCCGGCCGGCGCCTACGTGAAGATCATCGGGATGACCAACCTCGAGGAGGTCGCCCCCGAGGACGAGGCCCGTGCCTACCGGCAGAAGACCTTCGGGCAGCGGGTCAAGGTGGCGGTGGCCGGCTCGACCATGCACTTCATGCTGGCGCTGGTCCTGCTGTTCGTGATGCTCACCGTCGTCGGCGCCCCGAACGGCAAGGTCGTGCCGGACACGACCAACTGGCGCGTCGGCAAGGTGTACCCGGGCAGCGCCGCCCAGCAGGCCGGCATCCGCACCGGTGACCGCCTGCTCACCCTCGACGGGCACGAGGTCGGCTCACTGTCGGCCATGAGCGACCTGGTGAACCCGCTCAAGGGCAAGCAGGTCACCGTGACCTACGAGCGGGGCGGACAGGTGCGCAGCACCGAGGTGACCCTCCACGCCTTCGACGTCCCCGCCCAAGGCGGCCAGCCCGCCACCACCAGCTGCTGCCTCGGCGTGGGCCAGCAGACACCACCGTCGGAGCGGGTGAACCCGCTGGTGGCGGTGCCCCGCACGGTCGAGGGCTTCGGGCAGATCACCAAGCTGTCGGTGCTCGGGCTGGGCAAGGTCTTCAGCCCGAGCGGCCTGTCGAGCTTCGCCCACCAGGTCGCCGACGCCGGCAACCAGCGCTCGGGCTCCGGCCAGCCGGCCTCCGGGTCGTCGAGCTCGTCCGGGACGGCGTCGGGGCAGAGCAACCACGACCTCGAGACCCGGCCGGTGTCCATCATCGGCATCGTCGGGATCGGCTCGCAGATCGGCGCCGACGGGGCGTCGGCGCTCATCGGCTTCTTCGCCCTGGTCAACATCTTCATCGGCTTCTTCAACCTGATCCCGCTGCTGCCCTTCGACGGCGGCCACGTGGCCATCGCCGTCTACGAGAAGATCCAGGAGGCCCGGCTGCGCCGGCGGGGCCGGTACTTCGTCGACGCCGCCCGGCTCATGCCGCTCACCTACGTGGTGGTCGGCGTGCTCGGCCTGCTCTTCCTCACCACCGCCTACCTCGACATCCTGAACCCCATCCGCACCCGGTAGCGACCGCAGGCCGGCGGCCCCCGGGGAGGCGCGCCGGGCGCTCGTAGGCTGGGGTCGTGGCCTTCACCCGACGCCCGACCCGCCAGATCGTCCTGCCCCACCCCAGGAACCCGGTGGCGGTGGGCGGTGACGCTCCGGTGACGGTGCAGTCGATGACCACCACCAAGACCGCCGACGTCGAGGGCACCCTCCAGCAGATCTACGCCCTCTACGGGGCGGGCGCCGACATCGTGCGCTGCACCTGCAACGACCAGGCGGCGGCCGAGGGGCTGGCCCAGATCGTGCCCCGCTCCCCGGTGCCGATCGTGGCCGACGTCCACCACCAGCACAAGATGGCCCTCGCCGCCCTCGAGGCCGGCGTGCACTGCCTGCGGCTGAACCCCGGCAACATCCGCAAGCCCGAGCACATCAAGCTGGTCGCCCAGGAGGCCAAGGCCCGGGGGGTGCCCATCCGGATCGGGGTGAACGGCGGCTCGCTGCACCCCGACCTCTACGCCAAGTACGGGGACCGGGTGGTCCCGGAGGCCCTGGTCGAGTCGGCGCAGCAGGAGCTGGCCTACTTCGAGGAGGTCGGCTTCGACGACGTCAAGATCTCGGTCAAGGCGTCGAACGTGCCGCTCATGGTCGAGGCCTACCGTCAGCTGGCCGACGTGACCGACCACCCGCTGCACCTCGGCGTGACCGAGGCGGGTCCGCCGCCGGCGGGCGTGCTCAAGGCGACCGCCGGCATGGCGACCCTGCTGTGCGAGGGGATCGGTGACACGATCCGCTACTCGCTGACCGCCGACCCGGTCGAGGAGGCCCGGGCCGGACGGCAGCTGCTCGAGGTGCTCGGCCTGCGGGAGCGCACCGGGCTCGACCTGATCGCCTGCCCGTCGTGCGGCCGGGCCGAGATCGACGTGATCGAGGTGGCGAACCAGGCCCAGCAGGCGTTCGAGCAGCAGGAGATCCCGATCCAGGTCGCGGTCATGGGCTGCGTGGTGAACGGGCCGGGCGAGGCGCGGGAGGCCGATCTCGGCATCGCCGCCGGTCGACACCGGGGCCACCTGTTCGTGAAGGGCCAGGTGGTCAAGGTCGTGCCCGAGGACGAGATGGTGTCGTCGCTGGTCGAGTGGGCGGCGATCATCGCCGACGACGGGGTCGAGGCGGCGTTGGCCAAGGCCGAGGACGGCGCCGCCGACGAGGCCGAGAAGGACCGTCAAGAGCTGCTGGCCGAGCAGGGCGACGACGCCAACGACGCCGGCACCAAGGTCGACCTCATCCGCAAGCTCTGACCCTCCGGACCGGGCCGGGGCCCGTGTTCTCCAGCTTCTCGGGACAAGGAGCGCGTGTCCACGCGGCCCTTGTCCCGAGAACCGCCGGGGTGGGGGCGCGCTCAGCGCACCACGGCGTAGGCGATGCCGGCCACCACGGCGGTGACGGTGACGAGGGCCAGGGCGGCCTGCACCCAGATCGGTTGCTTGGTCACCTCGTCGACCTTGGTCCGGCGGCGGACCGTCCGGAGCAGCCGATCGGCCCAGGCGAACTCCTGGGCCAGCAGTCCGAGCCCGACCAGGATGGCGACGATGCCGGGACCGGGCAGCACCAGCATGGCCAGCCCGGCCAGCACCAACGCCAGACCGGCCACGATGATGGCGAGCCGGACCACGATGTTGCGGTGGGCGGCGCGCTCGGACCGCTCCCGGTCGCCGGTGCCGTACTCCGCCTCCAGCGCCGCCGCCCGGAGCCGCTGGCGCATGGTGGCGGCCTCCTGCGGGCTCAGCCCGGCCCGGGCGGGGTGCTGCAGCGAGGGCCCGGGCGCGGGGTCCGGCCGCTCGTCCTCCATCGGTCGAGTGTGGCACGGGGTCCGGACCGGCCGGCCGCCGGAGCCGCCCGCGCCGCGGTCACGGCGCGGCCGGGGAAGGGCCCCCGGCTACCAGTCGAGGTCGAGGGTGGCGCGCATGGCCGCCTCGAAGGCGGCGTCGTCGAGCTGCCGGCGGGTCGACAGGATCATCTCGGCGTCGTCGCCGACGGGCAGCCGCAGCGGGGGATCGTCGGCCTCCAGGGCGCCGGCGATGGCGATGGCGACCGTCTCGGGACCGGGTCGCTCCCGGCCGCCCAGCACCTTCTGGTCGGTGCCCTCGTACTGGCGCCGCAGCTCGTCGTAGGGCGGCCCCTCGCCGTGGCGCTCGCCGCCCTTCATCCCGGGCGCGATGTAGCCGGGCTCGACGATCACGACCCGGACGCCGAAGTGGCCGACCTCGTAGTGCAGCGCCTCGGACATGGCCTCGAGGGCGAACTTGCTGGCCGAGTAGGTGGCGCCGAGCGGCGTGCTGATCCTGCCCTGGACCGAGGACACGTTGACGATGGTGCCCCGCTCGCGCTCGCGCATCCAGGGCAGGTAGGCCTGGGTCAGTCGGAGCGGCCCGAAGAAGTTGGTCTCCATGACCCGGCGGACCACGACGTGGGGGAGCCGCTCGACCGGTCCCGACTCGGTGACGCCCGCGTTGTTGACCAGCACGTCGACCGCCGGCACCGCCGCCAGCAGGTCGAGCACCGACCCGTCGTCGGTGACGTCGAGCTGCAGGCGGCGCTCCACGCCCGCCTCGGTCAGGGGCTCGAGGGCCTCGGCCCGGCGGGCGGTGGCGACCACCTCGTAGCCGCGGCGCGCCAGCTCGGCTGCGGTGGCTCGGCCGACGCCACTGCCGGCGCCGGTGACCAGGGCGACGGGCCGGTCGTCGATGGGCGGAGGAGGGTCGGTCGTCGGCCACCTCAGGCCCCCACCGGGTCGGTGAGCCAGTCGGCCCCCTGGCCCCACGAGTCGACGTAGGCCAGCTCCTCGAGCGGACGGCGCCGGACCGGGCCGTGGTGGCCCTCGGGCCGACCGACGGCCAGGGTGGCGGCCAGGAAGACGTCGTCGGGGACGTCGAGCAGCGCCCGCAGCTCGTCCTCGACCAGGGCGTGCCAGATGGTCATGACCCCGCCGTAGCCGAGGGCGTGCGCCGACAGCAGCAGGTTCTGGCAGGCCGGGTAGACCGACGCCCCCAGGTAGACGTCGTCGCGGTAGCGGAGCATGCCGGCCAGGACCACGAGCGGCGTCTCCTCGAAGCGGTCGACGAACCGCTGCATGGTCCTCGCCATGCGGGCCTTGGGCGAGTCGGGGTCGGCACCGGACCCGTGGTCGTACCCGTCGGCCGCCCGCTTGGTCGCCCACATCTCCCGGAAGCTCGCACCGAGGAGGGCCCGGGCCTCGGTCGCCCTGGGGCCGTCGCGCAGGGCGAGGAACCGGAAGGGCTGGCGGTTCGAGCCCGACGGCGCCCGGGTGGCGGCGAAGAGCATGGCGGCCACGTCCTCGTCGGGGATCGGGTCGTCGGTGTACCGGCGGATCGCCCGGGTGGTGCAGAGCCCGTCGTAGAGGTCCATGCGTCGACCGTACGCGGTGCCGGTCAGCACCGGGCCAGGGCGTCGGCCGGTTCCCTCGGCACCTCCAGCCAGGTGAGCGACGGCGCGTCCCACAGGTTGGCGAGGAAGCGCCCCGGGGTGAGGTCGTCGCCGGTCGCCCGCCGCAGCCGGCCGACCGCGCCGCAGCGGAGGGCCCGCTCGGCCTCGGCGGACCCCGGGGCGGCCCGGTCGGCCCGCACCCGGGCCTCGGCCTCGGCCCAGGGGAGCGGCAACCACCGCTCGTGGCCGGGGAGCCCCGTGCGGGCGCCGAGCGGCAGCCGGGCGGCCAGCGGGTCGGCCAGCCCGTGGATGTCGATGACCGGGACGTCGACCCCGGCCCGGGCGCCGGTGACGCCGATGCCGCTCAGGAACAGCCAGGTGCCGGACCCGGCGACGGTGGGCAGCTCGCCGGGTGGGGGCGGGTACGGGGCGTCCGGGACGACCGAGAGCAGGACGTCCGCCCCGGCGGCGTGGCGCCGGCGCGCCAGCGTCCCCTCGCCGTAGAGGTAGGAGCGGCGCCAGTCGTCGAGGGTGACCGGGTTCCCGCTGCCGGAGAGCTCCACGAAGAACGGCCGCTGGTCCGCCACCGCCCGGGCGCCGTAGCTGGTCGGGTCCGGCGCCCGCAGGAACCCGGCGACCACCACCGCCCAGGCCACCACCGCCACGAGGGCGCCGGCCTGGGCCAGGCGGGCGGCGCCCGAGGGGCGGAGCTCGACCACCGCGATCGGGCAGCAGAGGGTGAAGATCGGCACGAGCAGCAGGCGGGCGTGCATGTAGTCGCCGCCGATGGCGACGACGTAGGCGAGCTGCAGGATTCCGGCGGCCACCACCGCCGCCGACACCGGGGCGGTGGACCGGTCGGACCGCCCCGCGGCCCCGGCGGCGACGGGGTCGCCAGGGGGGTCTCCCTCGGCGCCGGGGTCGTCGACCGGATCCGGGCCCGACCGGCTGGCCGCCACCCAGACGGCGGCGGCCAGCAGGGGCACGGCCAGCCGGTAGGGCTCCACCGTGTTGGACAGGTAGAACCACCCCTGGCCGACCCGGAGGTTCCCGGCCGCCTTGGCCAGGGCGGTGTTCGGCACGACCGTGGCGAAGTACCCCATCCGGAAGACCTGGTAGGCGATCGGCGCGGCCAGCGCCCACCCCAGCCCGGTGATCGCCTGCCGGCGCGACGGCCGCAGGCCGAGGCCGAGCGCCACCAGCAGGGCCGCCGAGTGCAGCGCCAGCTCGGGACGGACGAGCGGTCCCAGCCCGACCAGCACGAGCACCGACCGGTGCCGCGGCCGTCCGGCCTCGGCCCCGTCGAGCTCGCGGGCGGCGGCCCAGAAGGCGAGGCCGACCCAGCCGACGGCCAGCCCCGTCTCCAGCCCGGCGGTGGCGTACTCCCAGGTCGGGGGGAGGGCGGCGATGACCACCAGGCCGAACGGCCACAACGGCCCGCGGGCACCGGATCGGCGCCGGAGGCGGGCGGCCCCGGCGGCGGCGGCCACCAGCCCACCCGCCATGGCGGCGATGCCGAGCCCGACCGCCAGCCAGGCCTGGTCGACGAGCCGGCCGAGCAGGAGCCGCAGCACCGCCAGCAGGGCCAGCCACAGCGGGCTGGTGTAGGCCTCGACCCGCTGGCCGGAGTTGAAGACCGGCCCGTGGCCGGCGAAGAGCTGGTCGAGGATCCGGAAGTTGATGAAGCCGTCGTCGTCGGTCCACCGCAGCCGCCAGCCCATCACCACCACCAGGGCCACCGGCACCGCCGCCGCCGACCAGGCGAGCGGCCGGGCGGCGATCCGGCGGCGGAGCGACCCGGGCGGCATGGTGCGGCGGATGCTAGGCGTCGCCCGATCGCCGCCGGTCGGAACGGGGGACGGCACGGCGGGGGCCACCACCTACCATCGCCGGCCATGGCCAAGGCTCCGGTGCTCACCCCCCAGGCCGACGACTTCCCCCGCTGGTACCAGGACGTGCTGGCCAAGGCCGAGCTGGCCGAGAACGGGCCGGTGCGCGGCACCCAGGTGATCCGTCCCTACGGCTACGCCCTGTGGGAGCGCATGCAGGCCGAGGTCGACCTCCGGATCAAGCAGGCGGGCGCCGAGAACGCCTACTTCCCGCTGTTCATCCCCGAGAGCTACCTGACCCGCGAGGCCGAGCACGTCGAGGGGTTCAGCCCCGAGCTGGCGGTGGTCACCCACGCCGGGGGCAAGGAGCTCGACGAGCCGGTGGTGGTCCGGCCCACCAGCGAGACGGTGATCGGCGAGTACATGGCCAAGTGGGTGCAGAGCTACCGCGACCTGCCGCTGCTGCTGAACCAGTGGGCCAACGTCGTGCGCTGGGAGCTGCGGCCCCGCCTGTTCCTGCGCTCCACCGAGTTCCTCTGGCAGGAGGGCCACACCGCCCACCAGACCGAGGCCGACGCCTCGGCCTACGCCCGGCGGATCCTCGAGGACGTCTACCGGGAGTTCATGGTCGACGTGCTGGCCCTGCCGGTGTGGGTCGGACGCAAGACCCCCCACGAGCGCTTCCCCGGGGCGACCAACACCCTCACCTGCGAGGCGATGATGGGGGACGGCAAGGCGCTGCAGATGGGCACCAGCCACGAGCTCGGCCAGAACTTCGCCCGGGTGTTCGAGATCGACTACCTGTCGGAGTCCGGCGAGCAGGAGCTCTGCTGGACGACCTCGTGGGGCGTGTCCACCCGCATGATGGGCGGGCTCGTCATGGGCCACGGCGACGACCGGGGCCTGGTCGTGCCGCCCCGCCTGGCGCCCACCCAGGTCGTGGTGCTGCTCATCCGCGACGAGGCCGGAGCCGGCGAGCGGGCCCACCTGGTGGCCGAGGCGCTGGGCGCGGCCGGCGTCCGGGTGCGCCTCGACGACCGGGTCGGCACCTCCTTCGGCCGCCGGGTCACCGACTGGGAGCTGAAGGGCGTGCCCGTCCGGATCGAGCTCGGTCCCCGTGACCTGGCCGCCGAGCAGGCCACCGTGGTCCGACGCGACACGGGGGACAAGGAGCAGGTCCCGCTGTCGGGGCTGCGGGTCCACGTCGAGCAGCTGCTCGGCCGGGTCCAGGCCGACCTGCTGGCGACCCGCACCGAGCGACGCGACGCCCGCACCGTCGAGGTGGGGTCGCTCGACGAGGCCGCCGAGGCCGCCCGCACCGGCTTCGCCCGCCTGCCCTGGGCGCTGGTGGGCACCGACGGCGAGGCCCGGCTGGCCACCGAGGGCGTCACCGTGCGCTGCGTCCAGCGACCTGACGGCTCGGTGCCCGACGCCGACGACGAGCCCGACCTGGTCTGCCTGGTGGCCCGCAGCTACTGAGGACGGCCGCCCGCCGCCCGGCGCCGAGGTCAGTCGACGGCCCGGAGCAGTCGGGCCACCTCCTCGTCGGGCACCGGGGCGAAGTCCTCGTACCAGGCGCCGACCGCCCCCAGCTCCCGGGGCTGCTCCACGGCCACGACCTCGTCGGCCACCTCCAGCAGGCTCGCCGGCAGCCGGCGGGGCGCCACCGGCACGGCCACGACCACCCGGGCGGCGCATCGCTCCCGCGCCACGCGACAGGCGGCCACCGCCGTCGATCCGGTGGCGAGCCCGTCGTCGACCACGACCACCAGCCGACCGTCCAGCGGGCGGGCCGGTCGGCCGGCCCGCAGCGCCTCCACCCGGGCGGCCAGCCGGGCCCGCTCCCGTCCCTCGACGGCCGCGACGTCCTCCGGTCGGACGCCGGTCGTGCGCAGGACCAGGTCGTGCAGCACCCGCACACCGCCCTCGCCGATGGCCCCCATGGCCAGCTCGGGCTGCTGCGGCACCCCCAGCTTGCGGACGACGATGACGTCGAGCGGGGCCCCCAGCACCTCGGCGACCTCGGCCGCCACCGGCACCCCGCCGCGCGGCAGCCCGACCACCACCCGGGGAGGCGGTGCCGGCTCGTCGCCGTCCGGGGTCAGGCGGTCGAGCAGGAGCGCCCCGAGGCGCCGACCGGCCTCGGTCCGGTCACGGAACATCGCCCTCGACCGTAGCGATGCTCGGTCGCCGGTTCAGCCGCCACCCGAGCACGAGGTCGCCGCACCGGCCCTCTGCGACGGTTCTCGGGACATGGAGCGCGTGTCCACGCGCTCCATGTCCCGAGTTGTGGTGGGGGGTGGGCGCCGGGGTCCCGGGAACCGGGATCCGGGCTGGGCTAGGAAGGGCGGCCATGGCTCGACGCGACCGGCGTGCCCCCCGCCCCCCCGTCCCCACCTGGTGGCGGGACGCCAAGCTGGGGATCTTCATCCACTGGACGCCGTCGTCGGTGCCCGGCTTCGCCCCCCGGGGCGCAGAGCTGCGGGGCCGCTCCCGGCACAACCCGTCCGGCGTGGGCGACCCCATCCCGGGCGAGGAGTACTCGGAGTGGTACCGCAACTCGATGCGGGTTCCCGGCTCGGCCACCGCCGACCACCACCGGCGCACCTACGGTGACCGGCCCTACGAGGCCTTCGCCGGCGACTTCGAGGACGCTCTCGACGGCTGGGATCCCGAGGGCTGGGCCGACTCGTTCGCCGCCGCCGGCGCCCGCTACGTGGTGCTGGTCACCAAGCACCACGACGGCTGGTGCCTCTGGCCGACGGCGGTGCGCAACCCGAACCGGCGGGGTTGGGCCAGCCGGCGCGACGTGGTCGGCGAGCTGGCCGAGGCGGTGCGGGCCCGGGGCCTGCGCTTCGGCGTGTACTACTCGGGCGGCCTCGACTGGACCTTCGACGACCGCCCCATCGCCTCGTTCTCCGACCTGGTCTCGGCCATCCCCACCACCGCCGCCTACCGGGCCTACGCGGCCGCCCAGGTGCGGGAGCTGATCGACCGGTACCGGCCGGCGGTGCTGTGGAACGACATCGCCTGGCCCGCCCCGCTGTCCGACCTGCGCCCGCTGCTCGACCACCACGCCGCCACCGTCCCCGACGGCGTGATCAACGACCGCTGGATGCCGTCGCTGCGGGCCACCGCCCGGGTCCTGGCCCTGCCGGGCGTGGGCGCCCTGCTCGACCGGCAGGCCGCCCGCACGGTGACCGCCGAGGGGATCGTGCCGCCCAGGCCGCCGGTCTACGACTACCGCACGCCGGAGTACGCCCGCTTCGACCGGATCCGGCCCGAGCCGTGGGAGGCGTGCCGGGGGATGGACCAGGGCTTCGGGTACAACCGCCACTCGACCGACGAGGACCACATCGGGCGGGCCGACCTGCACGAGCTGGTGGCCGACGTGGTGAGCAAGGGCGGGAACCTGCTGCTCAACGTCGGACCCCGGGGCGAGGACGCCGCCGTCCCGCCGCTCCAGCAGCAGCGGCTCGACTGGCTGGCCGGCTGGCTGGGCGGCGCCGAGGGGAACCCGGCCATCCACCGCACCGCGCCGTGGGTGCGGGCCGAGTCGTCCGCCGGCGCCGGCGTGCCCGCCCTGCGGTACACGGCCCGGGGCTCGACGGTGTGGGCGACGGTGCTCGGGCCGCCGGGTGCGTCGAGCGTCAGGATCCCCCACGTGGCGGCCACGCCGAGCACGTCGGTCTCCCTCGCCGACGGGACCGAGCTGCGGTGGTCGCCGGCGCCCGGGAGCCGCACCGGGGTCGAGGTGGAGCTGCCCACCGACCCGGGAGACGGGCCGCTCGGGATCGGCCTCCACCACGTCACCGGCTGACGCGGCGGCGGGCCCGGCGGACGGAGCCGGGTCGGGCCGGCTCAGCCGACCTCGGCGGCGACCAGCGGCCAGGGCAGCTCGCGCTCGGCGGCCAGGGCGACGTCGAAGAGCAGGGCGTCGCGGTGGTGCCGGGCCATGACCTGCATGCCGATCGGCAGGCCGTCGACCAGTCCCGCCGGGATCGAGACCGACGGGTTGCCGTAGACGTTGGCCGGGATGGTGAGCCCGCCCATCGCGGTCAGGTGGGGCATGCGGCGCGCGGCCCCCTCGGTGACCCGGGTCGGCAGGCCGGGGGCCACGCCGGCCACGGTGCGCATGGCCCCGAGCGCGGCCCGCAGCCCGAGCCGCCCGACCGAGCGGCTCATGATGGCGTCGATCACCGGCGCCGGGTTCGAGGTGGTCTGGTGGGCGGGGAACGCCGGCCCCGGGTTGGTGGCGCACACGATCAGGTCGGCCCGCTCGAAGGCGTCGGCCAGCGCCGCGTTCAGCTCCAGGCGCTGCTCCTCGGCCCGGGCCGCCATGTCGAGGTTGTAGAGCCCGCGGGCGGTGACGAGGCCGACGGCGACCTCGCTGGTGAGCTCGCCCGCGCAGGCCGGCCAGCGGTCCCCGAGGGTGGCCAGCAGGCCGGACAGGTTCCCCATCATCCACGCCGCAGCCAGGTTGGGCAGCTCGAGCGGCACGTCGACCCGGGTCATGCCCGCCGCCTCGATCAGCGCGTCGGCCCGATCCCGCAGGGCCTCCTCCACGCCGGGATCGAGCGGGACGCCGCCGAGGTCCGGGATCACCGCGACCTTCAGGCCGTGCAGGTCGTGGCTGCCGAGGCCGGACTCCCACCCGCCCGGGTCGGGCAGGCTCCACGGGTCCCGGGGGTCCGCACCGGCGCACACGTCGTAGAAGCGGGCGGCGTCGCGGACCGAGCGGGCCAGGCAGCCGAGCACCACCGTGCCCGGGTTGAAGTGGGCGTAGGGGCCGCGGGAGATGCGCCCGTAGGTGCCCTTCATGCCGAGCAGGCCGGTGTAGCCGGCCGGGATGCGGATCGAGCCGCCGCCGTCGCCCCCCGAGGCGAGGGTGACGAGCCCGCCGGCGACCGCCGCCGAGCTGCCCGCCGAGGAGCCGCCCACCGTGCGCCCGTGCTGCCACGGGTTGTGGGTGGTGCCGTTCATCTTGGTGAGGCTGACGTTGAGGCCGCCGAACTCCGAGGAGGTGGTCAGACCGACCGGGACCACGCCGCCCTCACCCAGCAGCAGCTCGTTGTTGCGGCTGGTGTAGGTGGCGATGCGGCCCTCGAAGACGAGCGACGCCTCGGTGAAGGGCCAGCCCTCGACCGGGTCGAGCTCCTTCAGCCCGACCGGGACGCCGCCGAACGGCTTGGAGACGTCGGCCCCCCGGGCGCGGTCGAGGGCGTGCTCGGGGTCGTCGAGGAAGGCGAAGGCGTTCAGCTCGCTGCCGTCGATGGCGTCGAGCGTCGCCTGCAACTCCTCGACCGGTGAGCGCTCGCCGGCCCGGAAGGCGTCGACGAGCGAGCAGGCGTCGCCCTTCCAGGTCTCGTCCTTCGTGCGGGTCGTGCGGGTCGTGCGGGTCGAGCCGGCGTCCGGCGTCGGGTCGGCGTCGATGGTCATGGGCGCCGACGGTACTCGCCCGGTAGTGGTCGGAGATCGGCCTCGACCGGCCGTTGCTACGCTCCGTCGTCGGGAAAGGGGACGAGGCGATGGCTGGTGGGACGGCGGTGGTGGAGCCGGCGGTTGGTCGGCGAGGGGGCACGGGTCACGTCGTCACGGACGACCTGTTCCTGACCGACGACCCCGACGCGTTCATGGGCGCGCTGGTCCCGGGCGACGTCCTGCTCTTCCAGGGCATGGACTTCCTGGCCGGCCTCGCGCAGATGGCCGAGCGCCGGCCGGTGTACCACTCGGCGCTCTACGTGGGGGTCGAGCGGGGCCAGCACGTGTACGTGCACAACGTCTCGCACCTCTGGTGGCGCGACCTGGCCGACAGGCCGCCGCCGTCCAGCCAGGTGCGGCCCCGACCGGACTGGGGTCTGCCGGTCCGACGTGAGGCCACCCGACTGACCGGCCACCTGGTCTTCGAGGACAGCACGCCGCCTCGGACCCGCTACGGGTGGGCCTCCAAGCTCGTCACCGTCGGTGGTGCCGGGGTCGTCCGGTTGAACGAGTACCTCGAGCGCCAGCACGCCGAGCGGGTTCCCGGGAAGCGGCCGCACGGCCGGGTGCACCACGTGCAGTCGGCGTACGCCCTCCGCTGGTCCCACCCCGGCGACGGCGGCAACCAGGACGAGGAGCTGGACACGGGCTTCGGCCTGATCGCCGACGCCAACGCGATCCTGAGCGAGCACACCGGCTTCCCGATCGTCGAGCTGTTCGCCGCCAGCCCCGAGGCCTTCGACCGCTCGGCCGACGGCATGTGGCACCGGCTGCGGCCGGTGGTCGAGCTGGTGGTCGGCGGGTTCCCGACCGGCGAGCACACCATGGGCACGCTCGGCGACCGGCTCCGCCAGGCGGTGACCCGGCTCGTCTCCGACGGCGACGACGGCTGGAAGCCCGACAGCGGTCCCCAGCACATCTGCGCCATGTTCGTCGCCGCGGTCTACGCCCGGCACTTCGGGGCGCGGTTCGAGGTGCGCGGCTTCACCGGCTTCGAGAACGACCGCGGCGAGCCGTTCCGCACCCCGCGCGACCTCTTCGACTGCCCGCAGCTGCAGCCCCGGGCCATGTTCGTGCGCCCGCCCCAGCGTTCCCGGTCGTTCGCTCCCACGTCGTTCGAGGTGGCCTGATGACCGACGCCGACCCCCCGTCCGGGACCGGCCGGGAGGAGGTGCGTGCGCTGATCCACGCCCTCTACCCCATCCCGCGCGATCGCGAGCGGGCCGGCTCGGCGGAGGCGGACACGGAGTTCCCGTTCCCGATGCACCGGGCGGCCCGGGCGGCGGTCGAGCAGATCCGCGAGGGACGTGACGGGGGCAACGACCAGTCGTCGCAGGAGGGCGTAGCGGGCCGGGGCGATGACCCCGGCCGAACCGGCGACTGATCGCCGCAGCTGGGTGATGACCATCTCGTCCGACGTGGGGGGCGGCCTCCGCTCGCACCCCGTCGTGCAGGTCCTCGGCGCCGTCCGCGTCGTCGGCGACGACGGCGAGGAGGTCGGTCTGGGTGGTCGGCTGCCGCGCACGGTCGTCGCCGTGCTCGCCGCCGAGCCGGGGACCACCTTCGACACCTACTCGCTGGTCGACGCCCTGTGGGGCGACCGGCCGCCGGCCAACGCCGAGGCCAGCCTCCGCAACCACCTGTCCCAGGTCCGCCGCGCCCTGCGGTCGGCGTCGGGGCTCGACCAGCCGCTGGTCCGGAGCAGCACGGGGTACCGGCTGGCGCCCGGCCTCGGCCCGAGCGACGCGCAGGTGGCCGAGCGCGCCTTCCACGACTGCGCCGAGCACGCCGCCCGCTCGCCGGCGGAGGCCATCGAGCGGCTTGCGGCGGTCGAGTCGCTGTGGCGGGGCGAGCCCTACGACGGTACCGTGGACCCGCCCCGGCTGGTCCCCGACCGGCAGCGGCTGATCGAGCTCTTCCACGCCGTCCGCGAGCTGCGGTTCGCCCTGCTGATCCGCGCCGGTCGCGCCAGCGAGTGCGTCCACGGCCTCGAGGCCGACCTGCTCGCCCACCCGGTCCGGGAGCGGACCGCCGAGCTGCTCATGCGGGCCCTGTACGCCGGCGGCCGTCAGCGCGACGCCCTCGAGGTGTTCGGGCGCACCCGGAAGCACCTGGTCGAGGACGTCGGGGTCGAACCCGGCCCTGCCCTGCGGGCGGTCGAGGAGGCCGTGCTGCACCACCGCCTCGACGAGGTGGAGCCGGCGACCGGCGACCGGCCGGCGGCCGGCATCGGGCCGATCGTGCTCGAGGCAGGGGCGATGCCGGCGGCGAGGCGGATCATCGGGCGCGACGACCTGGTGCGCGATCTGCAGCGGCGCTTCGAGGCCGCCGCCCCCGGTACGCACCTGTTCGCGTTGGTGGGCGAGCCGGGCGCGGGCAAGACCGCCCTGGCGGTCGACCTGCTGCGGCGCACCGAGGCGGCCGACGGGTCGTCGCTCTACCTGCGCCACGGCCGCGACGACCAGCGCCTGCCGCTGCAGCCGTGGGCCGACCTGGTGCACCTCGTCCGGCGCCAGCACCCGGCCAGCCTCGAGGAGGAGCTGCCCGCCGGGGTGCGGGCCGGTCTGGCCGCGCTCAGCCCGGCGGTGCTCGGCGCCCCGACGGTCGAGGGTGACGTGCGGGCAGTCAACGCCGCCGTCGCCGAGCTGATCGCCGCCATCGGGCGCGAGCGGCCGGCGGTCGTCGTGCTCGACGACGTCCACTGGAGCGATCCGGCCTCGCTCGACCTGCTGTGGTTCCTCCACAAGCACCCGACCACCAGCTCCACCGCCGTCGTGGTGACCGCACGCCGGGAGGAGCTGGTGGGCCCGGCCGCCGACCTGTTCGACGAGCTCGAGCTCGACGGGAGGCTGGTCGAGCTGCCGGCGCTGTCGTCGGAGGCGAGCAAGCTCCTGGCGATCGACGTGAACGCCGGGCTCGGCCCCGAGGACCTCGACGCCATCGCGCACCTCGCCCGTGGGAACCCGCTCATGGTCACCCAGCTCGCCCGGGCGGAGCGGCTCAGCGGGTTCACCGCCGAGCTCCTCACCCTCCGGCCCGACGTCCGGGCCGCCCGGCTGCTGCGCGAGCGGCTCGAGGGGCTGGCGGTCGACGAGATCGGTCTGCTGTCGGCGGCGGCCACCGCCGGCCTGGAGTTCGACCTCGACACCCTGGTCGACCTCACCGAACGGCCCCCCATGGAGGTGCTGGCCGTCCTCCAGGAGGCCCGTGACCGTCGGATCGTCGAAGAGATCGCTGACGCGCCGGACCGCTTCGGCTTCGTGCACGCCCTGTACTGGGCCGTGCTCCGGGACCGGCCCACCGGGGCCCTGCGGCGGCGCTGGCACGGGCGCCTGGCCCGAAGGCGGGCCCGTGAGCGGTCGGTGATCGCCGCGGCGTACCACGCCCTCGAGGGCCTGCCCGAGATCTCGGACCCGCTGCTCAGCAGCATCGCCGTCGACGCCGCGGACGAGCTGCGACGGCGCGGCGCCCGGGTGGAGCAGCTCGATCTGACCGAGCGCCTCCTCGGCACCGGGCGGCTGTCGGGGCCCGCCGCGTCGATCGTCCGGCTGCACCAGGCCCGGGCGCGCTGCATCCTCGGCGACCGCGACGGGTCGCGGGCCGCCTACCTGGAGGTGTTCCGGGCCGAGGTCGAGGCCAAGCGATGGGAGCTGGCCGGTCGGGTCGCGGTGGAGATCGACGACTACGGCCGCAGCATGAGCGAGCTCGGACCCCGGTACCAGCTGCTGCAGGACGCCCACGACGCCATGGGCGGGAGCCGCGGCCTCACCGACGACACGTCGATCGCCGTGGCCGCCGCGCTGGTCACCGAGGGCAACCTGTACGGGCGGGCGGCGTCGGAGCGGGACACGTCCACCCTCGAGTCGCTGGCCCACCGGAACCTGGAGGCGGCCCGCCTGTCCGGTGACCGGCCGTCGGTCGCCGCGGCGCTGTTCGCGGCGAAGGTCTCGCTCGAGTGGCGCGGCGAGGAGGAGGCCCGGCGCGCCGAGGAGGAGCTGGCCGCGGAGCTGCTCGTCGCCGCCGAGCAGACCGGCGAGCTGCACCTGCAGCGCAACGCCCTGATCGGCCTGACCCGGTTGAGCGTGCAGGCCGGCGACGTCGACGGCGCCGAGCGCTGGTTGGTCCGGGCCGAGGAGCTCGGCCGGCGCACCCAGGTCCCGAGCATCGTCTGGTTCAGCCGCCTGGCCCGGGCGACGATGCTGCGCCTGCAGGGCGATCTCGACGGCGCGGACCGCGAGCTCGACGCCATGCACGCCTACGGGGCGTCGATGGACCAGCCCGACAACGACTCGGGTTGGGCCGCCGGCCACTACTTCACCGCGTACCACCGGCCGGAGCCCGACGCCCTCGCCGTGCTCCGACCGGTGGTCGAGGCGGCGGCCTCGGGCTCGCCGGTGGTGAACCCCGTGTGGCAGCTGGCGGCGGGGCTGACCCAGGCGGCCGACGGGGACCACGTGGCCGCCAGGCGCACCTTCGACGACGCCGTGGCGGGCCTCGACGACGCCCCCCGCAACGTGTTCTGGCCCTCCCACCTCTGCCTCGCCGCCCACCTCGGCTGGTGGGTCGGCGCCGACGCCGATCAGCTCGAGGGCCTGCTGGGCCACCTGATCCACTGGCGCGGCTCGGTCGTGGTCACCGGCTCGATGATCGGGGTGCCCGGCCCGGTCGACCGGTACCTGGCCATGCTCGACGACGCCCTCGGCCGCCACGAGTCGGCCGAGCGCCGCCGCGTCGACGCCGAGGAGGTGGCGCGGCGGCTGGGCTCGCTGACCACGGTCGAGCAGCTCCGGCGGGACCGGTCCGCCGCCCACGGCCTGGCCAGCGCCGGCTGACCGCCACCCACCGCCGAGCGGACCGGTGCGGACGCCGGTCGGGGCCACGGCCGGCGGGTGGTTCCGTTGCGTTCTCGTTGCAGCGGTTCCGTACGGTCGCACCGTCCCGGTCGTGAGGGGACGACAAGCGGTCCGGCGGGAACCTCAGGCACGGTCGCTGGCCGAGCCTGTCGGGTGGGGTCGCTGCGACGGCGGCGTGGCGACCCCACCTCGGCGGAGTGCTGGGGCACGACCCCGGCGGTGACCGACCGGACCGGACCGGCGGCCGGTCCGAGGCGGTGGCGGTACCGTCGGGCGGGTGGGGACGGTCGCCGAGCAGGCCGACGGCGGCGGGGCCGGCGCCCGGGTCGGCATCGACGTGGGCGGCACCTTCACCGACCTGGTGGGGGTGGTCGGCGGTCGGCTGGTGACCGCCAAGGTGCCCTCGACGCCCGACGACCAGGGGCGGGCGGTGCTGCACGCCCTCCAGGTGGCGGCGGGGGCCACCGGGCCGGTGGCCGCCCTGGCCCACGGCACCACCGTGGCGACCAACGCCCTGCTCGAGCGTCGCGGTGCCCGGACGGCGCTGGTCACGACCGAGGGCTTCCGGGACCTGATCGAGATCGGTCGCCAGGACCGGGCGTCGCTCTACGACCTGGCCGCCGCCAAGCCGCCTCCGCTGGTCCCGCGCGACCTGCGCATCACCGTGGTGGAGCGCATGGGCCCCGACGGTGAGGTGGTGGCGCTCGACCGGGGATCGCTCGACGAGGCGGTGGCCGCCTGTCGCGGGGCGGAGGTCGAGTCGGTGGCGGTCGGGCTGCTCTTCGGCTACCTGCACCCCGACCACGAGCAGCAGGTGGCCGGCGCCCTGCGGGAGGCGCTCGGGCCCGAGGTGGCGGTGGTCGCCTCCCACGAGGTGCTGCCCACCTTCCGGGAGCACGAGCGCTTCGCCACCACCACCGCCGACGCCTACCTGGCACCGGTGCTCGGCCGGTACCTGGGCCGGCTCGCCGGCGCCCTCCGCGACCGCGCCGGACTCGACGGCGAGGCGCTGGTCATGCAGTCCTCGGGCGGGGTGGTCGGCATCGGCGACGCCGCCCGACGGGCGTCGGGGTTCGTCCTCTCGGGGCCGGCCGGCGGGGTGGTCGGTGCCGCCCGCGTCGCCGGCGCCTCCGGCCACCCGGACGTGCTCACCTTCGACATGGGCGGCACCTCCACCGACGTGGCGCCGGTGGTCGACGGGCAGGTCGCCACCACCACCTCGGGGATCGTGGCGGGCGTGCCCCTCGGCCTGCCGATGGTCGACGTCCACACGGTGTCGGCCGGAGGCGGGTCCATCGCCTGGGCCGACGAGGGCGGGGCGCTGCGGGTCGGACCCCGGTCGGCCGGCGCCGACCCGGGGCCGGCCGGCTACGGACGGGGCGGCCGGGAGCCGACCGTCACCGACGCCGCCATCCACCTCGGGTGGCTGGCCGACGGGGCCCGCCTCGGCGGTGAGGTCGTGCTCGACCGTCGGCGAGCCACCGAGGCGTTGGCCCGGGTCGGCTCCGCGATCGACCTGGACGCCGACGCCTGCGCCGCCGGGGTCGTCCGGGTCGCCGAGGCGGAGATGGCCCGGGCCCTGCGGGTCGTGTCGGTCGAGCGGGGCCTCGACCCGAGGCGGTTCGCGCTGGTCGCCTTCGGCGGCGCCGGCGGCATGCACGCCTGCTCGCTGGCCGCCGAGCTCGGGATCGCGACCGTGCTCGTGCCTGCCGGCGCCGGGGTGCTCTCCGCCTACGGGCTGGCCGCCGCCGAGCAGCGGCGCGACCTGGTGGCCCCGGTCCGGCGCGTCCTCGACGAGGGGGCCGCCGGTCCGCTCGACGCCGCCCTCGCCGACCTGGAGGCGCAGGCGCGCACGCTGCTGCCGGGTGCCGACCTGGCCCGCTCCGCCGACGTGCGGTACCGGGGCCAGAGCTTCGAGCTGACGGTGGACGCCGGCGACGCGGCACCTGCCGAGCTGGTCGCGCGCTTCCACGACCGGCACCACGCCCGCCTCGGCTACCGCATGGACGGCGAACCCGTCGAGGTGGTGGCGGTGCGGGTGGTCGCGACCCGGGCGGTCGACTGCCCGCTGCCGAGCGAGGGCCCCCCACCTCGGCCGACCGGACCGGACGGCGGGGCGCCGCCTGCGTTCCGCCGGCGGGCGAACGTCGACGGGGCGTGGGACGAGGTCGAGGTGCTCGACCGGGACCGGCTCGGCCGGGGGTCGGGGGTGGCGGGCCCCTGCATCGTCGCCTGCGCCGACACCACCGTGGTGGTGGGCGCCGGTTGGGCGGGCGAGATCGACGAGCTCGGGACCCTGGTGCTGACCCGGCGGGCGGCGCGATGAGCGGCGTGCTCGATCCGGTCACCCTCTCGGTGCTGTCGGCGGCGCTGACCGGTGTGGTCGAGGAGATGGGGGCGACGCTGGTCCGCGGCGCCTACTCCTCCAACATCAAGGAGCGGCGGGACTCCTCGGCGGCGCTGTTCGACGCCGGCGGGCGCATGGTCGCCCAGGCCGCCCACATCCCGGTCCACCTCGGCGCGATGCCCGATGCGGTGGCGGCGGTGCGGCACCGTCGTCCGCGGCCGGGCGACGTGTGGCTGCTCAACGACCCGTTCCGTGGCGGCACCCACCTGCCGGACATCACCATGGTCTCGCCGGTCGTGCTCCCCGGCGACGACCGGATCGTGGCCCACGCCGTCACCCGGGCGCACCACAACGACGTCGGCGGCATGAGCCCGGGGTCGATGCCGGCCGACTCGACCGAGCTGCTGCAGGAGGGGCTGGTCATCCCCCCGGTCCGGATCGTGGCGGGCGGCGAGGTGGTCGAGGACGTGGTCGAGCTGATCCTGGCCAACGTGCGGGTGCCCGAGGTCCGGCGCGGTGACCTGCGGGCCCAGATCGCCGCCAACGGGGTGGCCGCCGCCAGGCTGGCCGACCTGGTCGACCGCCACGAGCGGTCGACGGTGCTGGCCGCCTTCGACCAGGTCCGCGCCTACGCCGACCGCCGCACCCGGGCGTTGCTCGCCGACCTTCCCGACGGCACCTGGACCGCCGAGGGGGTCGTCGAGGGAGCCACGGAGGCCGACGACCTCACCATCCGGGCGACGGTGACCATCGCCGGCGAGTCCCTGCTGGTCGACCTCATGGGCACCGACGGACCGGCACCGGGCAACCTGAACTGCCCGCTCTCGGTGACCCGTTCGGCCTGCTACTTCGCCCTCCGGGTGCTGCTGCCCGACGACGTGCCGGCCAACGGGGGCACCTACGACGCGGTCGAGGTCCGGGCCGAGCCGGGGTCCCTGGTCCACGCCCGCTGGCCGGCGGCGGTGGTGGCCGGCAACGTCGAGACCTCGCAGCGGGTCGCCGACGTGGTCCTGGCGGCGCTGGCCCGGGCGGCGGCCGGCACGCCGGTGACCGGCCGGATCCCGGCCGAGGGCATGGGCACCATGAACAACCTGGTCCTCGGCGGCGCCGGGTGGAGCTACTACGAGACCATCGGCGGCGGCCAGGGGGCGTCGGCGGCCGGGGACGGGCCCTCCGGGGTGCACGTGGGCATGAGCAACACCCTCAACACCCCGATCGAGGCGCTCGAGCTCGAGCACCCGCTCCGTGTCGAGCGCTACGAGCTGCGGCGGGGGAGCGGCGGCGCCGGTCGCCACGTCGGCGGCGACGGCATCGAGCGCTCGGTCCGGGTGCTGGAGCCGTGCTCGCTGTCGCTGATGGCCGACCGGCGGCGCCACCGCCCCCGCGGCGCTGCCGGTGGTGGCTCCGGCGCACCGGGGGAGGACGACGTCGACGGCGAGCCGGTCCCGCCCAAGACCCGGCGCCGGCTGCCGGCCGGCGCGGTGGTCACCGTGCGCACCCCCGGCGGGGGCGGTTGGGGCCGTTCGACCCCAGCTACTTCGTGAAGCAGAACCGTCGCTGAGCGACGGATCCGCTGCACGGAACGACCGCCGCGGCGCTTACCGGCCGGCGGCGTCGACCGCCTGCTGGGTGGCCCAGCGGTAGTCGGCCTTGCCGGCGGGGGACCGCTCCAGCCTGGGCAGGTGGACGAAGGCCTTGGGCAGCTTGTACCGGGCCACGTGGCGGGCGCACTCGGCCAGCAGGTCGTCGTCGGACAGCGTCCTGCCCTCGGCCGCCTGGACGATGGCGACCACCTCCTGGCCCCAGCGCTCGCTGGGCCGGCCGACCACGATCACGTCGTAGACGTCCGGGTGGTGGGCGACGGCCTGCTCGACCTCCTCGGCGAAGATCTTCTCGCCGCCGGAGTTGATGGTGACCGAGTCCCGACCCAGCAGCTCCAGCGAGCCGTCCTCGAGCAGGCGGGCCCGGTCCCCCGGCACCGAGTAGCGCTCGCCGTCGATCACCGGGAAGGTCCGGGCCGTCTTGGCCGGGTCGTCGAGGTAGCCCAGCGGCACGTGGCCGGTCTGGGCCAGCCACCCGGTCCCGTCGTGGCCGGCGGGCAGCACGGTCGTGAGGGCGTCGTCGACCACGACCGTGCCGGGACCCGGCGTGAAGCGCCCGGTGGCGACCGCGCCCTTGGTCGAGGTGTGGCCCATCTGGGCGCCGGTCTCCGACGAGCCGACCGCGTCGAGCACCACGCCGTTGGGCAGGTGGGCGAGCAGCCGCTCCTTCAGCGAGGTGTTGAGCGGGGCGCCGCCGCTGACCACCGCCAGCACGCTCGACAGGTCGTAGGCACCGCGGTCGAGCTCGTCGGCGAGGGGACGGCCGAAGGCGTCGCCCACCACCTGCAGGGTGAGGACCCCCTCGCGCTCGGCGGTCGAGAGCACGTCGGCGGCGTCGAGGCGGGTGGTGTCGTCCTGCATCACGACGGTGTTGCCGCCGGTGAAGGCGTTGAAGGCCGCCCACTGGGCCGCGCCGTGCATGAGCGGCGGGGTGACCAGCATCTTCGCCCCGCCGGACCGGGACGCCTCGACCACCGCGTCGAGCGACGGGTAGACGTCCGCGCTGCCGAAGGGCCGGCCGCCCATGGCGGCGATGAAGATGTCCTCCTGGCGCCAGAGGACGCCCTTCGGCATGCCGGTGGTGCCGCCGGTGTAGAGGATGTACAGGTCGTCGGGCGAGGGCCGCACGCCGTCGAGCGGCTCGGGCGAGGTGGCGGCCAGGACCGCCTCGTAGTCGAGGGCACCGTCGAGCAGGTCGTGGCCCGACCCGTCGTCGACCTGGAGCAGCAGCCGCAGGTCGGGCAGCTCGTCGAGCACGGCGGCCAGCGTCGGGGCGAAGGCCCCGTGGTACACCACGGCGGTGGCGCCGGAGTCGGCCAGCAGGTAGCGCAGCTCCTCCTCGACGTACCGGTAGTTCACGTTGAAGGGGGCGACCCGGGCCCGGTAGGCGCCGAGCATGCCCTCGAGGTACTCGTTGCCGTTGTGCAGGTAGAGGCCGAGGTGGTCCTGGCCGGACTCGTGCCCCTCCAGCTCGCTGCGCTCGGTCCGCACGCCCAGCCCGTGGTCGTGGAGGACCCGGGCCAGGCGGCGGCTGCGGTCGACCACGTCGGCGTAGGTCATGCGCCGGTCCCGCCACACGATGCACTCGCGGTCGGGGTCGGCGGCGGCGACCGCCTCGTGCACCTCGGCCAGGTTGAACCCCACGGCGACCTCCTGCTCGACGACTGGCTGACGACCGGCTCCGACGTCCCGTTCGGGCGACTCGTCCTGACGGCCCGTCAGGTCGGGACCTGTCTAGCGGCTGGAACCCGGGCCGGGCGCGGCCGCCACCACCGCCCGGGTCCAGGCGTGGTCCGGCTTGCCGGTCGAGAGCCGCACCAGCCGATCCACCACCACCACGGTGCGCGGCACCTTGAAGCCGGCCAGGTGGCGTCGGCAGTGGTCCTCGAGCGGGGCGAGGCCCTCGGCCAGCGGCGACCCGGGACGCAGCTGCACGGCGGCGGCCACCCGCTCACCCCACCGCACGTCGGGGACGCCGACCACCACCGCGTCGAACACGTCGGGGTGGTCCTTGAGGACGGCCTCGACCTCGATGGGGTGGACCTTCTCGCCGCCGGAGTTGATCGAGCTCGACCCTCGGCCGAGCAGGGTGACGGTGCCGTCCTCCTCGACGGTGGCCAGGTCGCCCGGGACCGCCCATCGCACGCCGTCGACGGTGGGAAAGGTGCGGGCCGTGCGCTCCGGGTCGTTGCGGTAGCGGATGGGCACGTGGCGGCGCCGAGCGAGCCGGCCCACCCGGCCGCTCCCCGGCTCCACGGGCCGCAGGTCGTCGTCGAGCACGGCGGTGTCCTCGCCGACCGAGAATCGGCCGGCCGGCCGGTCCTCGGGTTGTCCCGGCCAGGCCGCCAGGTTGCCCTGCCCGCCGGTCTCGGAGGTGCCGTAGCCGTCGACCACCACGGCGCCGGGCAGGTGGGCGAGCAGCCCGCGCCGGCCCGCCCGGGACAGGACCGCCCCACCGGAGACGACCACGAGCAGGTGCGAGAGGTCCCACCGGTCGGGGGCGGCGTCGAGGGCGTCGGCCAGCGGTCGGGCGAAGGCGTCGCCGACGATGATCAGGTGGGTCACCGCCTCGCCCTCGACCAGGTCCCAGAGCGACGCCGGGTCGAGGCCGGGGGAGGGGTCGACGACCACGGTGCCGCCGGACAGCAGGGTGGAGAGCGCGGTCCACTGGGCCGTGCCGTGGACGAACGGCGAGGCCGGCAGGCAGCGGGTGCGCCCGGCGACCGCGGCGGCGTTGGCCACCAGGTCGGCCTGGTCGACGACCGGCGGACCGCCCGGGTTCCCGCCCCCGAGGGCGGCCACGAGCAGGTCATGGTGGCGCCACTCGACGCCCTTCGGCAGGCCCGTCGTGCCGCCGGTGTAGAGCAGGTACGGGTCGTCGCCGCTGCGGTCGGGGCGGACCGGGCGCGACGGTGCGGGGCCGGCGGCCAGGGCCTCCTCGTAGCGCGACGGACCCCCTCCGCCGGAGGCGGCCAGGAGCCAGCCGACCCGGGCGGCGCCCTCGGTCGCCTCGGCCACGGTCTCGGCCAGGTCGGCCTCGTGCACGACGCCCACCAGGTCGGCGTCGTCGACCAGGTAGCGCAGCTCCTCGGCGGTGTAGCGGACGTTCAGGTTCACCGGCACCGCCCGGAGCTTGAACGCCCCCAGCAGCAGCTCGAGGAACACCGGGCCGTTCCCGAGCGCCAGCCCCACGTGGTCGCCGGCCTCCACCCCGCGGTCGGCCAGCAGCCGGGCCGCCCGCTCGGCCCGCTCGTCGAGCTCCGCGTAGGTCCACCGGATGGCCCCGCTCACCACCGCCTCGACCGTCGGGAGGGCGTCGGTGACCTGTTCGACCAAGTCGGCCAGGTTCCACGACATGCTGCTGGCGACGGTAGTGGTCGACCTCGACGGCGCCGGCATCCGGAGCCCGGGGAGCGGGTGCGCCGGTCGGCCGGCGGGCGGTCAGGCGTAGTAGCGGAAGACGACCTGGGCGACGCAGCTCGGCTTGGTCGCGCCCTCGACCTCGTAGGTGAAGGTCATGGTGACCTGGGCGCCGCCCTCGATCTCGTCGACCTTGTCGAGCTGGGCGCCGAGGCGCACCTTCGACCCCACCGGCACGGGCGACGGGAAGCGCACCTTCTCGCAGCCGTAGTTGACGCCCATCTTGACCCCGGTGACGGTCATGATCTGCGGGGCCAGGGTCGGCCCGAGCGACAGGGTGAGGTAGCCGTGGGCGATCGGGCCGCCGAACGGGCTCTCCTTGTTGGCCCGGTCGACGTCGACGTGGATCCACTGGTGGTCCCCGGTGGCGTCGGCGAAGGTGTTCACCTGGTCCTGGCTGATCTCGACGTAGTCGGAGTAGCCGAGGTGCTGGCCCACCAGGTCCTTCAACCCGGTGATGCCGTCGATGGTCATCGTCATGCGACCCAGCTTGGCACGACCGGGCCGGGCTCGAACCGGGCGGGGCCCGGCGCCGGGGCTCAGCTGAACCAGATGCGCTGGTGCTCGCGGCTGTCGCGGTGCAGCAGCAGGACGACCAGGGCGACGTTGAACAGGTAGCTGAACAGGTAGTAGTGGAACAGGGTGCCGGGCGCGAGCCACGGCAGGGCCACCGATCCGACGGCCACGACCACGCCGATCTGCCAGCCCTTCTTCTGCTCGTTGGCGATGCCCCACCCGGCGTAGACGTAGGCGCCGGCGGCGGCCAGCACGACCACCTGCACCAGCGCCGAGCTACCCACCACCGCGCCGAGGAAGTAGTAGGCGGAGTCGCCGATCCCGACGTTGAGCAGGCTGAGGATGGCGAAGGCGGCCTCGAAGTAGAGCAGGATGTTCGCCATCTGGAGCAGCTGCGGCAACGACCGGTTGATCCAACGGGTGGTGCGCATGGTCGACAGTGTGGCAGGGGTGGTGCTGGCCGCTGGTGCGGGCACCCGCCTGGCCCCGCTCACCCGCGCCCGCCCCAAGGTGCTGTGCCCGGTCGGCCGCCGTCCGCTGCTCGACTGGGGGCTCGACCGGCTGCGGGCGGTGCTCGGCGACGACGCCGGACCCGACCGGCTCGCGGTCAACGCCCACCGGTCCCAGGCTCCGCTGATCGAGCACGCCCGGGCGGCGGCGACGGTGTCGGTCGAGTCGCCCGAGGCGCTGGGGACCGCCGGCGCCCTCGGCCGCCTGCGGAGCTGGATCGACGGCCGCCACGTCCTCGTCACCAACGGCGACGGGTGGCTCGACGGCCTGGACCTCGCCGGCTTCGTGGCCGGCTGGGACGGCGAGCGCACCCGCCTGCTGACGGTGCCCGCCGGCGACCGCCGTCCCGACTTCGGGACGTCCCGCTACTGCGGGGTCGCCCTGCTGCCCTGGGTCGAGGTGGCCGGGCTCCGACCGGAGCCGAGCGGCCTGTGGGAGGTGAGCTGGCGTGAGCGCTGGGCCGAGGGCGCCGTCGAGCTGGTGGAGCACGACGGCCGGTTCGTCGACTGCGGCACGCCGGCCGACTACCTGGCCGCCAACCTGGCGGTGTCCGGCGGCGAGAGCGTGGTCGCCGGGAGCGCCCGGATCGGCCGGGGCGCCCGGCTCGAGCGGGCCGTGGTGTGGGACGACGCCGAGGTCCGCCCAGGCGAGCGGCTGGTCGACGGGATCCGCACCGACACCGGGCTCACCGTGCTGGTCCGCTGACGGGCGGGGCTGGTCCGCTGCCGGGCGGGTCGCCGGACCCCTCGGGTCTCAGCCGGTCGTCGAGCGGCCGCCGGTCGACGCCCGCGGCCCGCGACGCCCGAGCTCGACCGGCGTACCCGCCCGGAGCTGGCCGCAGGCGGCGTCGATGTCGGTGCCCCGGTTGCGGCGGACGGTGGCGTTGATCCCGAGGCGGCGGAGCCGGCGGTGGAAGTCGGTCACCCCGGCCGGCGGCGTTCCCCGCACGGGGTAGCCCGGGGTCGGGTTGAGCGGGATCAGGTTGACGTGGGCCCGCAGCGGTCGGGCGTAGGCGGCCAGCGCCTCGGCGTCGGCAGGCCGGTCGTTCACGCCGTCGATCAGCGCCCACTCGAAGGACAGCCGTCGGTTCTTGGCGGCCAGGTACTCCCGGCAGGCGTCGGCCAGGTCGGCCAGCGGGTACCGGCGGTTGACGGGCACCAGCTCGTCGCGTCGCTCGTCGACGGCCGCGTGGAGCGACACCGCCAGGTTCACCGGCAGGGCCTCGCCGGCCAGGCGGCGGATGCCGGGCAGCAGGCCGACGGTGGAGATGGTCAGGTGCCGGGCCGACAGCCCGAGCTCGTCGTGGATGCGCTCGACGGCGGCCCACACCGCGTCGTAGTTGGCGAAGGGCTCGCCCATCCCCATGAAGACCACGTTGGCGAGTCGTCGGTCCTCCTCCGCCGCCCGGCGGGAGGCCCGCACGACCTGCTCGACGATCTCGCCGGTGGTGAGGTGGCGGTCGAAGCCGGCCTGGCCGGTGGCGCAGAAGCCGCAGCCCATGGCGCAGCCCGCCTGGCTGCTCACGCAGACGGTGACCCGGTCGGGGTAGCGCATCAGGACGGTCTCGACCCGCTGACCGTCGGCCAGGCCCCACAGCCACTTGACCGTGTCGCCGTCCTCGCTCACCGACTCGACGACGGGGTGGAGGGCGAGCGGGAAGTCCCGGTCGAGCCGCTCGCGCAGCGCGGCCGGCAGGTCGGTCTGGTCGGCTGCGGCCAGGTTGGCGAACCACCCCCGCCACGCCTGGTCCACCCGGTACCGCGGCTCGCCCTCGAGCGAGGACGCCAACCGGTGCCGGTCGACGTCGTAGCGGGAGGTGGCAAGGGCCATGAACAGCAACGGTAGGGGCACCCTGCCGTCGCAGGAACAGCGACGTTTCGTCCGGTTCGGCCCCCTAGCGTGAACGGCATGGCCGACGCCCAGGTCACCGACTCCGACTCCGTCCCCGGTCCGCCGACCCTCGAGCACCACCACCGCGACGTCTCGGGTGGCGGTGGCCGGGCGGCGGTCTTCGGCGCCAGCGACGGCCTGCTCTCCAACGTCTCGCTGATCCTGGGTGTCGCCGGCGGCCACCCGGCCCCCGCCGTGGTCCGGCTGGCCGGCCTGGCCGGGCTGGTGGCGGGGGCGGTGTCGATGGCGGCGGGCGAGTACGTCTCGATGCGGGCCCAGACCGAGCTGCTCCAGCGCGAGCTCGAGATGGAGCGGCGGGAGCTGAAGCACAAGCCCCACGTCGAGCAGGTCGAGCTGGCCCAGATCTACGCCTCGAAGGGCATACCGCCGGAGATGGCCCAGGACCTCGCCACCGAGATGATGCGCGACCCGGAGCGCGCCCTCGAGGCCCACGCCCGCGAGGAGCTCGGGATCGACCCCGGCGCGCTCGGCTCGCCCGTCCAGGCTGCCGTGTCGTCGTTCGTCTGCTTCGCGCTGGGCGCGCTGCTGCCGCTGCTGCCGTGGCTCTTCACGAGCGGCACCGGCGCGGTGGTGGGCTCGGTCGTCCTCGGCGCGGTGGGGGCGGCCGGCATCGGTATCGCCCTGGCGACCTTCACCGGTCGCTCGCTCTGGTTCTCGGCGCTGCGCCAGCTCGGCATCGCCGCGGTGGCGGCCAGCGTGACCTGGGGCATCGGCTCGCTCGTCAGCGTCTGAGCCGGTCGCCGGTCACCTCGCCGTCGTAGACCCGATCGGTGTGGTGGCGCCCGAACCCGAGCCGCCGGTACAGGCGCAGGGCCGGCTCGTTGTCGGCGTCGACGTAGAGCATGGCGGTGCGGAGGCCGTGGTCGTGGAGCCAGTCGAGTCCGTCCAGGGCCAGCGCGGCCCCGAGGCCACGGCCGGCGCGGTCGGGGTGGACGCCGATGACGTAGATCTCGCCCATGGCCGGGTCGTCCGGTCGGTCGGCCCCGGCCGGATGGACCCTGGTCCAGCACGAGGCCGTCATCGTGCCGTCGTCCTCGACCAGCACCCGGAAGCCGTCGGGGTCGAACCAGGGCTCGGCCATCGTGCGGTGCAGCGCCTCGATCGTCTGGCCCCCCTGGTCGGGGTGGCCGGCGAACGCGGCGTTGTTCTGCTCCAGCCAGGCCGCCTCGTCGGCCGTCCCCGGCGCGAACCCCCGGGTGGTCACCGCCGCCACGCCCGCCCGTCGCTCGGCCTCCACCGGCAGCGGCCGGCGGAGCTGGTAGAGGTCTCGGTGGCGGTCCAGCCCGGCGGCGGCCGCCGCCCGGTCGTCGGCGTCGGAGGGGGCGGACGCCACCCAGCGCACCGGACCGCCCCCGGCGCGGCGCACCCGGGCCACCGCGGCGTCGAGGTCCTCGGGCACCGCGGCACGCTACCCACCTACGCTGGCCGGCCCATGGCCCGACCTCGATCGCCCAAGGGCCGGGCCCGGCTGACCGCCGACCGGCTGGCGGAGGCCTACCCCGACGCCGTCTGCGAGCTCGACCACCGCAACCCCTTCGAGCTGCTGGCCGCCACCATCCTCTCGGCCCAGTGCACCGACGCCCGGGTGAACGAGGTGACGCCGGCCCTCTTCGCCGCCTATCCGACGCCCGAGGAGCTGGCGGCCGCCGACCCCGAGGCGGTCGAGGCCATCATCCGCCCGACCGGCTTCTACAAGAACAAGACCAAGAGCCTGATCGGCATGGCCACCGCGCTGACCGAACGCTTCGGCGGGGAGGTCCCGGGCGCCATGGCCGACCTGGTCACGGTGCCCGGGGTGGGCCGGAAGACGGCCAACGTGGTGCGCAGCGTCGCCCTCGGCCTGCCCGGGCTTCCGGTCGACACCCACGTCATCCGCCTCTCGCACCGGCTCGGGCTCACCGTCGAGGACGACCCGGTCAAGATCGAGCACGAGCTGAACCCGATGGTGCGGGCCGACGAACGGGGTGCGCTCAGCCTCCGGTTGATCCTCCACGGCCGGCGGGTGTGCCTGGCGCGCCGACCGCGCTGCGGGGAGTGCGTGCTGGCCGACTTCTGCCCGTCGGCCGACCTCGGCGGCTGAGCGACCTGCGGCCGCGCGACCGCCGCGGGGCAGGGCCCGGAGGGGGTGGGAGCCGGGTGGGAGGCGCCTGGGACCGGCGTGTGACCGACGTCGCTCAGGAAAGTGGCCGAGATGGCTCGTCGTCTGCTGACACATGCGTTAGGGTTCGGCGCATACCAGGTTCCCGCCACCTGGTACCTGCCGACACCGGGATCCGCCGCCTGGTGTCTGGCCAGAAGGGGCGCCCCTCCGGGGGCGCCCCTTCTTCTCGTTCCGGCGACCCCGACCGGCGTCGTGGCCCGAGCGGGCGGACCGTCGGCCGGGCGACTGCGGCGGTCAGGGGAGGGCCCGACCGGCCCGTCCCAGGGCGCGGCCGACCACCCGGAGCGAGCGCTCGGCGTCGAAGAGCGCTCGTGACGCCGGCTCGGTCCGCTCGGTGGCGGCCAGCGACTCGGCCAGGCCGGCGACCCGGGTGGTCAGGTCCTCCACGGTGGCGGAGAGCGAGCTGAGCTCGGAGCTGGGAGAGGCCATCGGGCCTGTCTACCGGCCGGGAACCGGCAGGGGGCGTCGAGAGCCGACAGGTAGCGTGCACCGTCGTGCTGAACCGACTGGACCTGCGGGGCGCGACCGGCGACCTGCGGTCCCGGCTGCCCCGACCGTCCGGCGGCGGCGCCGCCGAGCCGCTGGCCGCGGTGCAGGAGATCCTGGCCGACGTCCGGCGCCGGGGCGACGCCGCCGTGCTCGAGCTCACCGCCCGCTTCGACGGCGTCGAGCTCGACCAGCTCCGGGTGCCCGCCCACGAGGTCCAGGCCGCCTTCGCCGCCATCGACCCCGCGGTCCGGGAGGCGCTGGCGGTCGCCGCCGCAGGCATCGAGGACTTCCACCGCACCCAGGTCGAGCCCGACCGCACCTACGAGCGAGACGGCATCGTGGTGCAGGCCCTGCACCGCCCGGTCGACCGGGCCGGCTGCTACGTCCCCGGCGGGCGGGCGCGGTACCCGAGCACCGTGCTCATGACCGCCGTACCGGCCCGGGTCGCCGGCGTCGACCAGGTGGTGCTGTGCGTGCCCCCCGACCGCACCGGCCACGTCCCGTCCGTCACCCTGGCCGCCGCCGCCCTGGCGGGCGTCGACGAGGTCTACGCGTGCGGCGGCGCCCAGGCGGTCGGCGCCATGGCCTACGGCACCGAGTCGATGGCGCCGGTCGACGTCATCGTCGGGCCCGGGAACGTCTACGTGGCGCTGGCCAAGCGCGAGGTCGCCGGTGTGGTCGGCGTGCCCTCGAGCTTCGCCGGCCCGTCCGAGATCGTGGTCATCGCCGACGACGCCGCACCGCCCGCCAGCGCCGCGGTCGACGTGATCCTGCAGGCCGAGCACGGACCGGGCGGCCTCGCCTGGCTGGTCACCTGGTCGCCGGACGCGGCCGACGCCATCGACGCGGAGATCGCCCACCAGGTCGAGGCCTCGCCCCGGCGCGGCGACATCGAGTCGACCTTCGCCGAGGGCGGCTACGTCGTGCTCGTCGACGGTCCCGAGCAGGCCGTCGAGGTGTCCAACCTGATCGCCCCCGAGCACCTCGAGCTGATGACCGCCGACCCCGCGGCGCTGGTGCCGCTGGTGCGCCACGCCGGAGCCGTGTTCTGCGGGCCGTGGGCGCCGGCATCGGTCGGCGACTACCTCGCCGGCCCGAACCACGTGCTGCCCACCGACGGCACCGCCCGGTTCGCGTCGGCCCTCACCGTCGCGCGACTTCCAGAAGGAGCTGCACGTGGTGACCCTCGACGAGGCGTCGCTCGGCCGGGTGGCGCCGCACGTGGCCGCGCTGGCCGAGGCCGAGGGGCTGGCCGCCCACGCCGACTCGGTCCGGCGGCGTTTCCCCGACGGCCTCCCCGCCACCGAGCCGGCCGGGGGCGGCCGATGACGACCACCCGGCCGCAGCCGCGCGCCGACGTGGCCCTGATGGACGGCTACCACTCGCCCCAGGTCGACGTCGAGGTCCGGCTGAACACCAACGAGTCGCCGGTCGAGCCGCCGGCGGCGTGGCTCGATGCGGTCGCCGACGCCGCCCGCACCATCCGCTGGAACCGCTACCCCGACCGGGCCGCGACCGACCTGCGTCGTGCCATCGGCGAGCTGCACGACGTCGGTCCCGAGCAGGTCTTCGCCGCCAACGGATCGAACGAGGTGCTGCAGACCCTGTCGCTCACCTACGGCGGGGCCGGTCGCTGCGTGGCCGTCTTCGAGCCGACCTACGCCCTCCACAGCCACATCGCCCGCATCACCGGCACCGGCGTGGCGGTGGGCGAGCGGGCCGCCGACTTCACCCTGGACCTCGACGAGGTGCGCCGGGTGCTGGCCGAGGCCGACCCGGCCGTCACCTACCTGTGCTCGCCCAACAACCCGACGGGCCTGGTCGAGACCCGCGACACCGTCGAGCAGGTGCTCGGGCTGGCGCCCGGCCTGCTGGTGGTCGACGAGGCCTACGGGCAGTTCGCACCGTGGTCCGCCCTGGAGCTGGTGGACGAGGACCGGCCCCTGGTGGTCACCCGCACCTACTCCAAGACCTGGTCGATGGCGGGCGCCCGGCTCGGCTACCTGATCGGCCCGTCGTGGCTGGTCGCCGAGCTCGAGAAGGTCGTGCTGCCGTACCACCTCGACGCCTTCACCCAGGTCGCCGGGCGGCTGGCCCTCGAGCACCGGGCCGAGATGGACGCCCGGGTGGCCGGGCTGGTCGAGGAGCGCGGCCGGCTGGTCGCCGGGCTCTGCGACCTCGACGTCGAGGTGTGGCCGTCGGGCGCCAACTTCGTGCTGTTCCGGCCCCGCTCCCGAGACGGCGGGGCGGTGTGGCAGGAGCTGCTCGACCGGTCGGTCCTGGTGCGGAACTGCTCGTCGTGGCCCCGCCTCGAGGGCTGCCTGCGGGTCACCGTCGGCACCGAGACCGAGGACGACCGCTTCCTCGCCGCCCTGCAGGAGGTCCTGGCATGACCGGCACCCGATCGGCCTCGCGGTCGCGCACCACCGCGGAGACCGCCATCTCCATCGAGCTCGACCTGGACGGGCCGACCGGCACCGTCTCGGCCAGCACCGGGCTGCCGTTCTTCGACCACATGCTCGACCAGGTCGGCCGCCACGGCGGCTTCGACCTGACCATCCAGGCGACCGGCGACCTCGAGGTCGACGCCCACCACACCGTCGAGGACGTCGGCATCCTGCTCGGGCAGACCTTCGCCGAGGCGCTCGGCGACAAGTCCGGGGTGCGCCGCTTCGCCAGCGGTTCGTTCCCCCTCGACGAGGCCCTGGTGGCCGTGGCGCTCGACCTGTCGGGCCGGCCCTACGTCGTCTACGACGTCCCCTTCGGCGAGGTCCTGCCGCTCGGCGACCCGCCGTTCAACCCCGAGATGGTCGAGCACTTCTGGCAGAGCTTCGCCACCGCGGCCGGCATCACCCTGCACGTCACCCGCCGGGCCGGCCGCAACACCCACCACGTGATCGAGGCGACCTTCAAGGGCGTGGCCCGCTGCCTGCGCGACGCGGTGCGGGTCGAGGGCCGGGGCGTGCCGTCGACCAAGGGAACCCTGTGAGCGGCGACGGCGGCGCGCCGCTGGTGGCCGTGCTCGACTACGGGATCGGCAACCTGCGCTCGGCCCAGAAGGCGCTGCAGAAGGTGGGGGCGGACGCCAGGCTGACCGCCGACCCGGGGCTGGTGGCCGACGCCGACGGCGTGGTCCTCCCCGGCGTAGGTGCCTTCGGGCGCTGCGCCGAGGCGGTTCGGGACAGCGGTCTGCACGACCTTGCGGTGGCCGGCGCGTCGACCGCGGCCGGCGGCTCGGGTCCGCCGTTCCTCGGCATCTGCATCGGCATGCAGCTGCTCTACACGGGTCGGAGGAGAGCCCCCGCGCCGAGGGACTCGGCGTGCTCGACGGCGTGGTGCGCCGTCTGCCCGCCGGGGTCAAGCACCCCCAGATGCAGTGGAACACGTTGGACGTGGCGGCGCCCTGCCCGCTGCTCGACGGGGTGCGCGAACCAACGTGGATGTACTTCGTGCACTCCTTCGCCGCCGACCCCTCGCCCGACGTGGTGGCCACCTGCGACTACGGCGGCCCGGTCACCGCCCTGGTGCAGCGGGGCCGGCTCTGGGCCGCCCAGTTCCACCCCGAGAAGTCGAGCGCCGCCGGGTTGGCGGTCCTGGCCAACTTCGTCGCCGCCTGCCGCCAGCCGGCCGCCGTGGCCTGAGCCCGCCGTGCAGCTCTTCCCCGCCATCGACATCATCGACGGGCGCTGCGTGCGCCTGGTCCAGGGCGACTTCGACCGCGAGACCGCACTACAGCGACGACCCCGTGGCCCAGGCGAGGGTCTTCGCCGACGCCGGCAGCGCGTGGATCCACGTGGTCGACCTCGACGCCGCCCGCACCGGCGACCCCCGCAACCGCGAGGTGGTGGCGGCCATCGCGCTCGCGGTGTCGGCCCGGGTGCAGACCGGCGGCGGCATCCGCGACGACCTGGCCGCCGCGGCCCTGCTCGACGCCGGCGTCGAGCGGATCGTGCTCGGCACCGCCGCCCTCGAGGACCCCGGCCTCGTGCGGCGGTTGTGCGCCGACCACCCGGGGCGGGTGGCCGTCGGGCTCGACGCCCGGGGCGGCGAGGTGTCGGTCCGGGGGTGGACCGAGGGCTCCGGTCGCACTGTGGGCGAGCTGGCGGCCCGGTTCGAGGACGCCGGGGTGGCCGCGCTGGTCGTCACCGAGATCAGCCGCGACGGCATGCTCGGCGGACCCGACCTCGACGGCCTGGCCGAGGTGCTCGGCACCACCGAGCTCGACGTGGTCGCGTCCGGTGGGGTCGGCTCCATCGACGACATCCGGGCCCTGGCCCGCCTCGACGTGGGCGGGCGCACGCTGGCCGGCGCCATCGTCGGCCGGGCCCTGTACGAGGGGGCCGTCACCATCGACGACGCCCTCGCCGCCGCCGGCTCCGCCTGACGGCCTCGCCCGATCGGGTCGGCCGAGGTGCGCTCAGAGGGCGAGCCGATAGGCGGGCCCGACCAATGAATACGGCGCCCGTTCGCCAGGCGCAGCCTGGCGAATCGAACCGTGAGCCACGTCGAGGTGGACCTATCGGCGCAGGCTCTCAGCCGTTCCAGCGGGCCAGGGCGGGCACGCCCCGATCGTCGCCCAGCTCGCCGAGGGTCGAGGGGTCGAGCAGCAGGTGGACGCCCGCCTCGGGCGGCCAGCCCAGCCAGCGGGCCGCCAGCACCCGCAGCAGGTGACCGTGGGCGACCAGGGCGACGTCGCCGTGGCCGAGCGCCGGACGGACCCGGTCGAGCACGGCGTCGGCCCGGGCGCCGACCTCGGCCGCCGTCTCACCTCCCGGGCAGGGATGGGTCCACACCGTCCACCCGGCCACCTGCTCGCGGATCTGCGGCGTGGTGAGGCCCTCGTAGTCGCCGTAGTCCCACTCCACCAGGTTCGGCTCGATCTCGGCCCGGTCGCCGAGGCCGGCCAGCTCGGCGGTGTCCCGGGCGCGGATCCGGGGGCTCACCAGCACCAGGGCGAACCGGCGGCCGGCCAGCCGGGGTGCCAGCTCGCGGGCCTGGGCCCGCCCGTCCGGGGTGAGCGGCACGTCGGTGACGCCGGTGTGGCGGCCCGTGGCGCTCCACTCGGTCTGGCCGTGGCGGATGACGACGACGAGACCGGCCACGGACCGAGTGTGCCAGAGGGGGCGGTCGCCGTCGGCCGGTACGGTCACCGGATGCGCACCGCCCGGGTGATCCCCTGCCTCGACGTCGATGCCGGCCGGGTGGTGAAGGGCGTGAACTTCGTGGGGCTGCGCGACGCCGGCGACCCGGTCGAGCTGGCCGCCCGCTACGACGCCGAGGGCGCCGACGAGCTGGTCTTCCTCGACATCACCGCCAGCTCGGACGCCCGTCGCACCATGGTCGACGTGGCCCGCCGGACCGCCGAGGAGGTCTTCATCCCCTTCACCGTCGGCGGTGGCATCCGCTCGGTCGAGGACGCCCGGGAGCTGCTGCGGGCGGGGGCCGACAAGGTCGGGGTGAACACCGCGGCGGTGCAGCGGCCGGAGCTGATCGGCGAGATCGCCGAGGAGTTCGGAGCCCAGTGCGTGGTGGTGGCCATCGACGCCCGACGGCGCGACCCGGCGGACGGCGCCGGCTGGGAGGTCGTGGTCCACGGCGGGCGCACGCCCACGGGGCTGGAGGCCGTCGAGTGGGCCGGCCGGGCGGTCGAGCTGGGCGCCGGCGAGATCCTGCTCACCTCCATGGACCGCGACGGCACGCGCGACGGCTTCGACCTGGAGCTCACCGCCGCCGTGGCCGTGGCGGTCGACGTCCCGGTGATCGCCAGCGGCGGCGTCGGCACCCTCGAGCACCTGGCCGACGGCGTCACCGAGGGCGGTGCCGACGCGGTGCTGGCCGCCTCGATCTTCCACTTCGGCGAGCACACCGTCGCCGAGGCCAAGGCGGTGCTCGCCGCCCATGCCATCCCCGTCCGGACCTGACCCGCCGGTCCGAGCTCGGTTCGGGCCGAGCCGGCGGGCCGGTGCGATTCGCGGCCCGATCGGCAGGTCGGTACCGTCGGAGCGATGAGCCCCGATCCTGTCCGCCACGGTGTCGGGTCGCCGATCAAGATGCTGAACGACCGGGTGCTGTTCAACCCCGAGGACCGCTACGAGGTCGAGGTCGGTGGCGACGACTACATCATCCTGCGCGAGCGCGACGTGCACGCGGTGGCGGCCGAGCGGCTCGAGGGAGGCAGCACGGGGCTCTACCTGTAGCCCCCTAGCATCGGTCCCATGCCCACCGTCACGCCGATCCCGGTCCGCCAGGAGGACCTCGACCAGGTCACCTACAACGACGACGGGCTGGTGGCGGCCATCGTGCAGGAAGAGGGCACCGGCCAGGTGCTGATGATGGCGTGGATGAACGCCGCCACCCTCCGCCAGTCGCTGGAGGAGGGCCGCACCGTGTTCTGGAGCCGCTCCCGCCAGGAGGTCTGGCGCAAGGGCGACACCTCCGGCGACCGCCAGTTCATCCGCAGCGCCAGCTACGACTGCGACGGCGACACGTTGCTCTTCGTCGTCGAGCAGGAGGGGCGGGGGGCCTGCCACACCGGCGAGCGCTCCTGCTTCTTCCGCGCCTTCGGCGCCTGAGCCGGTGGGCGTCGAGCCGGCGCGGGAGCACTTCCGCGAGCTGGCCCGCAACCACACCGTCGTGCCGGTCTGGCGCGAGCTGGTCGCCGACCTGGTCACGCCGGTGGCCGCCTTCGCCCGGCTGTGCCGTGACGGCGAGCCCGGGTTCCTGTTCGAGTCGGTCGAGCACGGCGACCGCTGGGGCCGCTGGTCGTTCGTCGGTCGCCGACCCGCCGCCACCCTGGTGTCGACCGCCAGCGGCCGGGTCGAGGTCCACGGGGGGCCGATCCACGCCGACATCCCGCTCGACCGGGGGATCCTGGCGGCGGTCGAGTCGCTGCTCGCCACCTACCGGTCGCCGGCGCTCGACGACCTGCCCCCGCTGCACGGCGGCCTGGTCGGCTACCTCGGCTACGACGTGGTGCGCGAGGTCGAGCGGCTGCCCGACGTGCCCGACGACGACCAGGAGCTGCCGGAGGCGGTACTGGCGGTGGTGGGCGAGCTGGCCGCCTTCGACCACTGGCGCCAGCGGGTCACGCTGGTGGTGAACGCCCTGGTCGAGCCCGACGCCTCCGACGACGACATCGACCGGGCCTACGACCGCTGCCTGGCCCGCCTCGACCAGCTCGCCCGCGACGGGGCCACGCCGCTCGACGAGCCGCTGGTCGACCCGCCCGATCCCGACGACCCGCTGCCCGAGTTCACCTCGACGGTCGGGTCCAGCGCCTACGAGCTGGCGGTGGAGACCGCCCGCGAGCACATCTTCGCCGGCGACATCTTCCAGGTGGTCCTGTCGCAGCGCTTCGACCTCGACCTCGACGCCGAGCCCTTCGACGTGTACCGGGTCCTCCGCCAGATCAACCCGAGCCCCTACATGTACCTGGTGCGCACCGCGGAGGTCACCCTGGTGGGGTCCTCGCCCGAGCCGATGGTGCAGCTGCTCGACGGGCGGGTCATCTCCCGTCCCATCGCCGGCACCCGGCGCCGCGGCCGCACCGAGGAGGACGACCGTCGGCTGGCGGGCGAGCTCTCCGAGCACCCGAAGGAGCTCGCCGAGCACGTGATGCTCGTCGACCTGGCCCGCAACGACGTCGGGCGGGTCGTCACCTTCGGCACCGAGCAGGTCGACGAGATGATGACCCTCGAGCGCTACAGCCACGTCATGCACCTCACCTCGCAGGTCTCGGGCGACCTGGCGCCGGGCCGCACCCCGATCGACGTGCTTCGCGCCACCCTGCCCGCCGGCACCGTGTCGGGGGCGCCCAAGGTGCGGGCCATGGAGATCATCGACGACCTCGAGCCCCGCAAGCGGGGGCCCTACGCCGGGGTGGTCGGCTACCTGGACTTCAGCGGCAACGTCGACACCGCCATCGCCATCCGCACCATGGTCTGCCTGCCCGACGGCCGGGCCAGCGTCCAGGCCGGCGCCGGGGTGGTGGCCGACTCGGTGGCCTCGCAGGAGGACCTCGAGTGCCACAACAAGGCCCGGGCCCTGCTCTCGGCCGTCCCCGCCGCCCGCCGGATGACCGCCGAGCGACGCACCCACCGCCTCGACGCCGGCGAGCCGGCGTAGCCGGGCAGCCGGCGTAGCCGGGCCGGCCGGCCGATCAGCGCTGGTCGAGGCGGAAGCCGTCGCCGTCGGCCGAGACCCGGCCGCCACCCGGCCCCCCGAGCAGCGTCGTGACGAGCAACCCGTGGCGGTCGGCCAGCTCGCCGAGCAGCGCCCGACGGGTCGCGGTGGCGGTGGACGGGTCCTCGTCGCTCGCCACCGTCGGGTCGGCGACCTGCAGCGGGCTGAGGACCAGGTGGCCGGGCACCACGCAGAGGTCGCCGTCGGACTCGATCCGCACCGCCAGGTGGCCGCGCCCGTGTCCGGGGGCGTCGACGAGGTGGACGTGGTCGCTGACCCGGCCCGGCCGGGCGGCGGCGAGCACCCCGGCCGCCTGCAGCACGGCCAGCCCGTCGGGCGAGCTCGGCGTCCGGCCGGCGGCCAGCTCGTCGAGCTCGAAGCTCGGCCAGAAGTAGTGAGCGGCCGGGAAGGTGGGGCGCCAGCCGTCGTCGGGCCCGCCGCCGGGACGGGTGTTCCAGCCGTCGCCGTCCCAGTGGGTGTCGATGATGGTGTCGACCTGGTCGGCGGGGAGACCGGCGTCGGACAGGGCGCCGAGCAGCCGGTCGAGCCGCGCCTCGACGGCGGCGGTGGTCTCCGACCGGGGGTGGTCGTTCGCCAGCCACGGGTCGACCACGATGCGGCGGTCGCCGTCGGCGATCCCCACCGCGCTGAAGGCGATGCCGACCTCGCCGGCCTCGGTGGCGAGCGCCGGGACGGCCCACGCGGGGACCGGCCGGTCCGACGGGAGCACGAAGTCGTCGTCCTCGACGCGCACGACCTCGACCTCGCCCACGTGCCAGCGGTGCACGACGACGACGGTACTGCCACCACACTGGGGACATGGCTCCGATCCCGACCGTCCTCGACGACCTCGTCGCCGCCCCGCTCGACCGCGACGTGGTGCTCGCCTCGGGCCCCGACACCACCGCCTTCCTGCAGGGGCAGCTCAGCCAGGACGTCGCCGCGCTCGAGGAGGGCGTGTCGGCCTGGACCTTCCTGCTGCAGCCGGCGGGCAAGGTCGACGCCTGGCTCCGGGTGACCCGGCTGGCCGAGGACCGGGTGCTGCTCGACGTCGAGGGCGGCTTCGGCCCGGCGGTGGTGGCCCGGCTCGAGCGGTTCAAGCTGCGCACCGAGGTCGGCCTCGAGCCGCTGGCCTGGACGGCGCTGGCGTTGCGGGGGCCCGGGGCCGAGTCGGTGCCGGCGGCCACCGCCCACGCCGGCGGGGAGCAGGTCGTGGCGGCCCGGGCCGGCTGGCCGGGGATCGAGGGCGTCGACCTGCTCGGGCCCGACGGCGAGGTCGAGGCGCCCACCACCGCCCGGCTGGTGGACGCCGCCGAGCTGGAGGCGATCCGCATCTCCCTCGGGGTGCCCCGCATGGGCGCCGAGCTGACCGAGGCGACCATCCCCGCCGAGGTCGGCCAGTGGGTCGTCGACGAGTCGGTGAGCTTCACCAAGGGCTGCTTCACCGGTCAGGAGCTGGTCGCCCGGATCGACAGCCGCGGCGGCAACGTGCCGAGGCGGGTGCTGGGGGTGGTGATCCGTCCTGAGGCTGCCGACGACGGCCGCCGCGACGGCGACGGGCGAGGCGCCCCGACGGTTCCGGTCGGCGCCGCGGTGCTGGTCGACGGCGACGACGTGGGCCGGGTCACCAGCGTGGCGCCGGGCGTGGCGCTGGCCTCGGTCACCCGGAAGGTCGACCCGCCGGTCGCCGCCACCCTGTCCTGGGACGGCGGCCAGGTGGAGGCCGAGGTGCGGGCCGTGCCCTGAGTTGCCGGGCGCCGCCGGTTGGGCGGCGCTGGCTTCGCCATGATGGGTTCCATCGGGCGGGCTGCTCCGGCTGGCGCCTGCGCAGCGTTGCTGTGGGCGCCGCTACCGGGCACGGGGGAAGCGCACGACCAGCCGGGCCCCGCGGGTGCCGGGCTCCGGCGGCTCGGCCGCCACCTCGCCGCCCATCGCACCGACCAGCTCGCGGACGATGGCCAGGCCGAGCCCCGAGCCGGACTCCTCGCCGGCGGGCTGGTGCTGCGCCACGTAGAGCCGCTCGAACACGTGGGGCTGGTCGATCGGGGCGATGCCCGGTCCGTCGTCGGCGACCCGGACCGAGACGGTCGTCGCCTCGGCGGTGGTGCTGACCCGCACGGTCGTGGCCGCGTAGCGGATGGCGTTCTCGACCAGGTTGGCCACCACCTGGCCCAACCGGTCCGGATCGACCTCGGCCTCCGCGCCGGCAGGATCGGCGTCGACCACCAGCTGCAGGCCGTGCTCCTCCATGGGGGGCCGGAAGCCCTCGGCGGCGCCGGCCACCACCTGGGTGACGGCCAGGCGGGACCGCTCGAGGGTGAACTGGCGCGACTCCACCGTCGCCAGCTCGAGCAGGTCGCGCACCAGTCGCTCGAGGCGCCGGGCCTGGCTCAGGATCACCGACCCGGCCCGCTCGTGGTCGACCGCGGTGCCGTCGGTGAGCGCCTCGGCGTACCCGCGGATCGAGGTCAGCGGCGTGCGCAGGTCGTGGGAGACCGACAGCAGGAACTGGCGCTCGAGCCCGCGCGAGCGCTCCATGGTCGCCGCCATGGCGTTGATCGACCGCGACAGCTCGGCCAGCTCGTCGTCGGCGCCGGGCGGCGGGTCGGGCACCCGGGCCGTCAGGTCGCCGGCGGCCAGCCGCCGGGTGGCGTCGTCGGCCAGGCGCAGCGGTCGCGTGAGCGACCGGCTCACCCACCACGCCACCGCCGCGCCGAGCAGCAGCACGATCCCCGAGGCCAGCAGGAACCAGCCGCCGCCGCGCGGTCGGCTGTCGACGGTGCGGGTCAGCACGATGGCCGGGGTGGCGGCGGCGGTGGTGGTCGCGGTGCGGGGGCGGGGGGCGATGGCGAACACCGTGCTGCCGTGGACCCCGCTGATGGTGGCCCCGCCCTGCAGCGCGCCGACGTCGACGTCGGACCGGGCCACGCCGTCGGGCAGCTGGGTGTCGGTCACCAGCCGGCCGTCGGCGGTGACGGTCAGGAAGGCGATGCCCTGCAGCCGCAGCTTCTTCAGCAGCCGGGCGCGGTTGGACCGGGCCAGGGGTCGGGTCGAGCGGACGAACGCCGGGATCAGCTCGGAGAGCCCCTCGGCCTGGCTGCGGAGGCCGGCTTCGGTGTCCGACCGGGCCGTGACGCGGGTGAGGGCGAGGGTGCCGAGGCCGACCAGCACCAGGGCCAAGGCGAGGGTGCCGAGGATGGCGATGGTGATGCGACGGCGCACGGCGTCACCTCATCCGGTAGCCGACGCCCCAGACGGTGGCGAGCGGCAGGGCGTCGCCCAGCTTCTTGCGGAGCTGGCGGACGTGGACGTCGACGGTGCGCTCGTCCCCGACCCACTCGGGTCCCCAGACGCTGTCGAGCAGCTGCCGTCGGGAGAGGGCGACGCCCTGGTTCTCGACCAGGTGGCGCAGCAGCTCGAACTCGCGGGTGGCGACCGCGACCGGGTGGCCGTCGACCCGGACCTCCCGCCGGGCGGTGTCGACCTCGAGCCCGTCGACGGCGAGGACGGCCGGGTTGGCCGCCGGGCGGGGTTCGCTGCGGCGCAGGATGGCCTTCACCCGGGCGGCCAGCTCGCGCGGCGAGAACGGCTTGGTGACGTAGTCGTCGGCGCCGAGCTCGAAGCCGAGCACGCGGTCGATCTCGTCGTCCCGGGCGGTCAGCATGATGATGGGCACGTCGCCCTCGGACCGGAGCCGCCGGGTGACCTCGAGACCGTCGATCTCCCCGGGCAGGCCGAGGTCGAGGATGACCGCCTTCGGCCGGCGGTCCCGGATGACCTCCAGGCCCCGCTCGCCCGTGGGCGCCTGGTACACCCGCAGGCCCGCCTGGCGCAGGTAGAGGTCGACCAGGTCGGCGATGTCGGGGTCGTCCTCGATGAGCACGACGGGGACCTCGGCGCCATCCATCGGCGCCATCGTCCCACCCGGCGGTCGCCCCGGAGGCGCATGCGCCACGCCACGGGGTCCGGTCGCCGGCGGCTCGTAGCCTCGGCCCCGGTGAACCACTACGAGGTGCTCGGGGTCCCCATGGGGGCCGACGCCGTCGAGATCCGACGGGCCTACCTCGCCCTGGCCCGCCGGCACCACCCCGACAAGCACTCGGCGTCGACCCCGGCCCGCCAGGCCGAGGCCCGCCGGCTGATGTCCGAGGCCAACGCCGCCTGGGCGGTGCTGGGCGACCCGGACCGGCGCCGCCGGTACGACCTCGACGTCCGGCGGGGCGATCCCCTCGACCGCACCAGCCCCGTCGGCCGCGACGGACGGGTGCGGGCCCCGGCCGGCGAGGCCCGCCGCGGCTGGTCACCCCGCGCCGACGACACCGGCTGGATGGACGACTTCGAGGCGTGGCGCGACGAGGTCGACGACCTGCCCCCCGACCCGCCGGCGCCGGGCGGGGCGCACGCCCCCTGGAAGCTGCTGCCGATCGGGGTGTTCGTGGCGTCGGTGGCGCTGGGGTGCTTCGCCCTGGTCGCCACCATCCGGACGCTGCTGGCCACGGCCTACGTGGGGGTGGCGCTGTCGGCGGTGCTGTTCTTCGCCGTGCCGCTGCTGGAGATGACCCGGCGCCGGCGCGACGGCGACTGAGGGCGAGCCTGATCGGCGGGCCACGAGGACGATGGCCGTCCCTCCGCCGGGCCGGGCCGGCGGAACCGCGAGCCGCGTCGAGGTCGACCGCGGCGCGCACGCTCTGAGTACCGTCGGGACGTGGCCGCCACCTACCTCGACCGCATCCTCGCCGCCCATCGGGCCGCCGCGGCCGACCGGCCGCCGCCCACCGATGCCGAGATCGCCGGCGCCCGTGCGACGGCACCGACCCGCGGCTTCGGCGATGCCTTGCGCCGCGGCTCCGACGCCGGTCGACTGGCGGTGATCGCCGAGGTGAAGCGCCGGTCGCCCTCCAAGGGCGACCTTCACCCCGACCTCGACCCGGCCCGGGTCGCCGCGGACTACGAGTCGGGTGGGGCGGCCTGCCTGTCCGTGCTGACCGACGGCGAGTTCTTCGGCGGGTCCGCGGCCGACCTGGCCGCCGCCCGGGCGGCGGTGGCGCTCCCGGTGCTGCGGAAGGACTTCACCGTCGGGCCCGGCGACGTGGTCGACGCCCGGACCATGGGCGCCGACGCGGTCCTCCTGATCGCCGCCGCCCTCGACGACGCCGAGCTGGCCGACCTGCACGCTCTGGCCACCGAGCTGGGACTCGACGCGCTGGTCGAGGTCCACGACGAGGTCGAGCTGGACCGCGCCCTGTCCGTCGGCGCCGGCCTGGTCGGGGTCAACCAGCGCGACCTGGTCACCTTCGAGGTGGACACCGACCGCGCCGTACGGGTGGCGCCGCAGATCCCCGACGGGGTCGTCCGGATCGCCGAGTCCGGTGTGCGCCACGCCGATGACGCCGTCCGCCTGGCCGACGCCGGCTACCACGCCGTGCTGGTCGGCGAGTCCGTGGTCACGAGCGACGACCGGGCCGGTGCGGTCGGTCGGCTCCGGGCCGCCCGGCGCTCCCGCGCCCGTGGCTGAGGTCGCGCCGACGGCCCGGGCCCACCCGGTCTTCGCCCTCAGCGACCGGTTCGTCACCGACCTGGCCGACCTGTCGCCCATGACGGCCACGTCGCTCGGCATCCCCGGCCGCGACGGCGAGTGGGACGACTGCTCGCCCGCCGGCCACCAGGCCCACGCCGAGCTGCTCGGCCACTACCAGGAGGCCCTCGGCGCCCTGCCGCCGACCGACGGCGACGAGTGGGCGACGCTGGCGGTCGAGGTGCTGCGCGAGCACCTGGCCGACGAGCTCGAACCGCTGGTGCGGGGCGACCACCTCCGCGACCTCGGGCACGTGCAGAGCCTGGTCCCGACCATCCCCGGCACCTTCGACCTGATGCCCACCGCCACCGTCGAGGACTGGCGCACCGTCGCCGACCGCCTCGACACCGTCGGCGAGCCGCTGGCCGGGCTGCGCGCCTGCCTCGAAGCCGGCCGGGCGGAGGGGCTGCTGGCGCCGCAGCGGCAGGTCCGCAGCATCGTCGAGCAGCTCCGGTCGTGGACGGCGCCGGGCGGCGCGCTGCACCGCCTGGTCGCGGACTACGACGCCGGCCCGCTCGACGACCCGCTGCTCGCCGGGCGGCTGGCCGACGGCCTCGTGTTCGCCGCCGGGGCGGCAGGCGGTCTGGCCCGCTGGCTGGAGGAGGAGTACCTGCCGGCCGCCCCCGCCGCCGACGGGGTCGGCGCCGAGGACTACGCCCGGCACGCCCGCGCCTTCCTGGGCACGACCCTCGACCTCGAGGAGACCTACCGGTGGGGGTGGGAGCACCTGCTCGAGGTGCGCGCCCAGATGCGCTCCCTCGGCACCCGCATCGACGGCAACCGGGACCTGGCCGGCGTGGTCGCGCGACTGGCCGCCGACCCCCGGTGGTGCGCCCCCGACCCCGCCACCTTCCGCCAGCTGATGCTGGGTCGGATCCGCCAGGCCATCGGCCAGCTCGACGGCCGCCACTTCGCCATCCCCGAGCAGATCCGCGACGCCGACGTGCGGCTGGCGCCCACCGGCTCGCCGCTCGGCGCCTGGTTCGTGCCCCCGTCGGAGGACTTCACCCGGCCGGGCACGACCTGGTGGTCGCTCGGCGCCCGCCGGCCCGTGCCGCTGTGGGACGAGGTCTCCACCGCCTACCACGAGGGCTTCCCCGGCCACCACCTGCAGCTCGGCATCCAGGTGGCGCTCAGCGACCGCCTGAGCCGCGCCCACCGACTGCTGGTGTGGGTGCCCGGCTACGGCGAGGGGTGGGCCCTCTACGCCGAGCGACTCATGCACGAGCTCGGCTACTTCGAGGAGCCGGCCTTCGAGCTCGGCTGGCTGGCCGGCAGCGCGCTGCGGGCCTTGCGGGTGGCCATCGACATCGGCGCCCACCTCGACCTGCCCGTCCCCGACGACGTGCCGTTCCACCCGGGGGAGCGGTGGAGCTTCGAGCTCGGCGTCGAGGCCCTCCAGGTCCTGGCCTTCCAGGCCCCCGACCTGGCCGAGTCGGAGATGACCCGGTACCTCGGGTGGCCCGGCCAGGCCATCGCCTACAAGGTGGGCGAGCGCGAGATCCTCCGCCTCCGCGACGAGGTGCGGGCCCGCGACGGCGCCGCCTTCGAGCTGCGCTCGTTCCACCAGGGGGTGCTCGGCCACGGCACCGTCGGCCTCGACCACCTCCGCCGGCTCGTCCTCGGCTGAAGCGGCCGGGGCCGCCCCGACCCCGCCCGTCCGTTTCTCGGGACGAGGGTCGCGTGTCCACGCGCTCCATGTCCCGAGAAGGGGCGGAACCATGACGGGGAGCGGACCGGGGCTCCCGTAGCATCGGCGCGTGTTCGTCAAGATCGAAGGGATCACCAGCGAGGAGGACGCCCTCCTGGCGGTGGCGATGGGGGCCGACGCCATCGGGTTCGTCTTCGCCCCCTCCCGACGGCAGGTGACCCCGACGGTGGCCGGCGACATCGCCAAGCGGCTGCCTCCCGAGATCATGACGGTGGGCGTGTTCCGCGACGAGTCGCCGCTGCGGGTCGCCCAGATCGTGAACCGGGCCGGGCTGCGGGCGGCCCAGCTCCACGGCCACGAGAGCTCGACCGACACCGAGTTCGTGCGGGCCCGGGTGCCGTTCGTGATCAAGGCCTTCGCCGCCGGCGACCGCGAGCTCGACAAGGCCGACCGCTACCCGGCCGACGCCATCCTGATCGACTCGCCCCGGCCCGGCTCCGGCGAGGTCTTCGACTGGTCCCTGGCCGAGGGGGCCCCGCCCGGGCGGCGGATCATCATGGCCGGCGGGCTCACGCCCGAGAACGTGGGCGACGCCATCGCCCGGGTGAACCCGTGGGGCGTCGACGTGGCGACGGGGGTCGAGGCGGTCGACGGCGAGCCCGGCCGCAAGGACCCGTCGAAGGTGCGGCGCTTCATCGCCAACGCCCGTGCCGCCGAGCCACCCGGCTACCGGTCCGACTACGAGGCGCCCTACGACTGGATGGAAGACAGCCTGTGACCGCCGACGCGGCGCAGCCGGGGCCGGTCGACCCGGTGATGGCCGAGCCCGATGCCACCGGCCGGTTCGGGCGCTTCGGCGGCCGGTTCATCCCCGAGACCCTGATGCCGGCGTGCCTCGAGCTCGAGGCGGCGTTCCGCGACGCCTGGGCCGACGCCGCCTTCCGGCGCGAGCTCGACGACCTGCTCCGCGACTACGGCGGTCGACCGTCGCCGGTCACCGAGTGCCGGAACCTGTCCGAGCGCCTCGGCGTGCGGATCCTGCTGAAGCGCGAGGACCTCAACCACACCGGCAGCCACAAGATCAACAACGTGCTGGGCCAGGCCCTGCTCGCCCGGCGGATGGGCAAGCACCGGGTGATCGCCGAGACCGGCGCCGGCCAGCACGGCGTCGCCACCGCCACCGCCGCCGCCCTGCTCGACCAGGAGTGCCTCGTCTACATGGGCGAGGTCGACATGCGGCGCCAGGAGCTGAACGTCTTCCGCATGCGGCTGCTCGGCGCCGAGGTGCGTCCCGCCAGCACCGGTAGCCGCACCCTGAAGGACGCGGTCAACGAGGCCATGCGCGACTGGGTCGCATCGGTCGAGTCGACCCACTACTGCCTCGGGTCGGTCATGGGCCCGCACCCGTACCCGTGGATGGTGCGCGAGCTGCAGTCGGTCGTCGGCCGCGAGGCCCGGGCCCAGTGCGCCGAGCTGCTCGACGGCGACGGGCTGCCCGACGTGGTCGTGGCCTGCGTCGGCGGAGGCTCCAACGCCGCGGGCATCTTCGCCGGCTTCGCCGACACCCGCACCGAGCTGGTCGGCGTCGAGCCCGCCGGCGGGGCCGCCATCGGTCGGGGGGTGCCGGGGGTCGTGCACGGCATGAAGTCGTTCCTCATGCAGGACGAGTGGGGGCAGGTCCTCGAGGCCGAGTCGATCTCGGCCGGTCTCGACTACCCGGGCGTCGGCCCCGAGCACGCCCACCTGGCCGACACCGGGCGCGCCCGCTACGAGTCGGTCACCGACGACGAGGTGCTCGACGCCTTCGCCCTGCTGTCGCGCACCGAGGGGATCATCCCCGCCCTCGAGTCGGCTCACGCCCTGGCGTGGGTCGTGCGCCGGCGCCACGAGCTGGCCGGGCGCGCCGTGCTGATCAACCTGAGCGGGCGCGGCGACAAGGACGTCGAGCAGGTCAGCGCCATCTTCGGCGAGGACGCCGGTCGCAGTCGGGGCCTGTGAGCCTCGAAGCCCACCTCCGGGCCCAGCGAGAGGCGGGTCGCAAGCTGTTCGTCCCCTACGTCACCGGGGGCATCAGCGCCGGTTGGACCGACGTGCTCCTGGCCCTGGCCGACGCCGGCGCTGACGCCATCGAGGTGGGCATCCCCTTCTCCGACCCGGTGATGGACGGGCCGACGATCCAGGAGGCGTCCGCCCTGGCCCTCGAGCGGGGCACCACCCCCGGATCGGTGCTCGCCGACCTCCGCCGGGTGCGGGACGAGCTGGCGGTCCCGCTGGTGGCCATGACCTACGTCAACGTGCCCTTCCGCATGGGGGCCCGTCGCTTCGCCGCCGAGGCCGTGGCCGCCGGGTTGAGCGGGGCGATCCTGCCCGACCTGCCCGTCGAGGAGCAGCCCGAGTGGCGGCCGGCCGCCGACGAGGCCGGGCTCGAGACGGTGCTCCTCGTGGGGCCGATCACCCCCGACGACCGCCTCCGGCGGGTGTGCGACGCCTCCCAGGGCTTCGTCTACGGGGTGAACCTGATGGGCACCACCGGGGAGCGGGCCGATCTCGGGCAGGCGTCCGCCGTGCTGGCCGGCCGGCTGAAGGCCACCACCGATCTGCCGGTGATCATGGGCTTCGGCGTGTCGACCCCCGAGCAGGCCCGGGCGGTCGCCGAGCCGGCCGACGGGGTGATCGTGGCCTCCGCCCTCATGCGCACCCTCCTCGACGGGGGCGACGCCGCCGGGGTGGGACGGCAGGCCGCGGCCCTCCGGGGCGCGCTCTCGGGGTAGACCGTGGCCGTGCGATCCGCCACCGTCCGCGCCCTCGGGGCGGCCCTCCTGCTGGTGGCGGTGGGCGCCGGCTGCTCGTCGGGGTCGTCGAGCTCTGCGACCACCGCCGCCCCGAAGCTCGCCCCCCCGGTCTCGGTGACCAAGGGCGCGGCCGCGTCCGGGCATCTGGTGGTGCTGATCGAGGAGAACCACTCGCTCGACCAGATCGTGGGCCAGCCCGAGGTGCCGACCCTCGACCGCCTGGCGAAGCAGGGCACGCAGCTCTCGCAGTACTTCGCCATCACCCACCCGTCGCTGCCCAACTACATCGCGCTCACCAGCGGGGGCACCCAGGGGATCACCAGCGACTGCGGCAAGTGCGACGTCTCGGTCGACAACCTCGGCGCCCAGCTGCAGAAGGCCGGGGTCAGCTGGCGGGTGTACGCCCAGGGGCTCCCCGGCGCCTGCAGCCAGTCGGCGACCGACGGCGCCTACGCCAAGAAGCACGTCCCGTTCCTCTACTACCGCTCGGTCATCGACGACCCCGCCGTCTGCGCCAACGTCGTGCCCTTCAGCCGGTTCGCGCCGGACGCGGCCGGCGGGCGGCTGCCGAGCGTGGCCTTCGTCATCCCCGACCTCGCCCACGACATGCACGGCGTGGGGGCGGGCGAGAACGACGACGACAAGCAGATCGAGCGCCGGGCCGACGCCTTCGCCGGCGAGGTGCACCGGACCCTGCAGAGCTCGCCGGCGTGGCAGCAGGACACCCGCCTGGTGATCACCTGGGACGAGGGCGGCGGCCACCAGTCGGGGGCGACCTCGTGCTGCGGCGGCCTGGCCGTCGGCGGCCACATCCCGACCTTCGTGGTCGGCCCGAAGGTCGCGGCCGGCACCGACTCGACCACCTACAGCCACTACTCGCTGCTGAAGTCGATCGAGCAGCGCTACGGCCTGCCCCTGCTGGGCCACGCCGGCGACCCGGCGACCAAGGCCATCCCGAGCGTCACGGGCTGAGCGCGACCGGCGATGCCGCCGACGTCGTCGGGCGGGACCGGGATGGCGGTCAGCCGGATCCGAGGTTGTCGCTGACCACCACGCTGTCGACGATCCAGCCCCGCTGGTCGTGGGTCAGCAGGATCTTGGCGTAGTGGCCGCTGTCGTCGCGCACGTTGCAGGTGCCCTGGTCGAACTCGCCGGTGTCGCAGAAGGTGCCGAGCTCGTTGCCGTAGGTGTACTCGTACCACCCGCTCGGGTCGTGGGCGAACAGGGCGTCGACCGCCTGGGGCCGCGCCACCTTGAGGGCGTCGTCGCGGTTGCCCCCCTTCCAGTCCTCGAACAGCCGGTCGGCGGCCGCGACGTGGGTGGCGGCCGGCTCGGAGGGGGAGGACGGGGCGGCGGTGGTCGACGCCGGAGCGGTGGTGGTCCCGCCTCCGGGCCCGTCGGCACCACCGGTGGCGTCGGCCGACGAGGTGCTCGCCGCCGCCGTCGTCGACGCCGTCGAGCTCGTTCCGCCCGACGAGCAGGCCGCGGCGCCGGCGAGGAGCACGGCGAGGGCGGCAGCGCCGGCCGCGGCGCGGGGTCGGCGGGTGGCAGGCACGGGCGGTCAGGGTACCGGTGGGCCGTCCAGCTCCCGGTGCAGGAAGGCCACGGTGCGGTCCCAGGACCGCGCCGCCGCCGACGGCGAGTACGCCGCCGCCCGGTCCTCCTCGAAGAACCAGTGGCCGGTGCCGGGGTAGTCGTGGAACTCGACGTCGCGCCCGAGCAGCTTCAGGTGGGCCTCCATCTCGGCCCGCTGGTCGTCGGTCACGAACTCGTCGTGCTCGGCGAAGTGGCCGAGGTAGGCGGCCCGGGTGTCGACGAAGTCGATGTCCTGGGTGCCGTAGTAGATGCAGACCGCGGCCACGTCCTCCGCCGCCCGGGCGGAGAGCCACATCGCCCACGACGCGCCCATGCTGAAGCCGAGCACGCCGACGGGCCCGTCACCGGTGGCCGGCATCGACCGGAGGGCGCCGACGCTGGCGAGGACGAGGCCGGCGGTGCGGTTGGGGTCGGTGCTGGCCAGCAGGGCCTCGGCCTCGTCGGGGCGCTCGGCGGTGCGGCCGTCCCCGTGGAGGTCGGGTGCCAGGGCCACGAAGCCCTCGTCGGCCAGGCGGTCGCACACCCGGCGGAAGAACGGGGTGAGGCCCCACCAGGCGTGGAGCACCAGCACGCCCGGCCCGTGACCGGTGTCCGGGGCCACGACGTAGCCGGTGCCGGCGTTGCGCTTGTGGGCCCTCGCCCGCGGCTCGTCGGACACCCGGTCGACCGTACCGGGCGGCGTGTGCCGGCCCCGGCTGGAGGCGGAGGTCCGGGTGGTCGCCTCGGTGCTCGACTTCCTCGGCGTCTTGCGGCAGGGCGCCGTCCTCGGCATCGAGATCAGCGCCGGCCTCGGCCCGGGGTGATGGTGGCGGCGCTCGCCGCCGGGGCGCTGCTGCCGGCGGCGCCGACGGCCTGGCGGGCCCGTCGTAAGGTGATCAGCGGATGAGCGCCGACGCCACCGAGCCGGAAGTCGAGGCCGAGATCGGGATCGGGATCGAGCTCGAGCTCGAGGTCGAGGTCGGGGTCGGGGCGGCGCACCCGGGGTGCGAGCTGTGCGAGGCGGCCCGGCTCACCCGCTGGTACCACGAGGACGAGCTGTGCTGGATCGCCGAGTGCGAGATCTGCGCCGTGCCCATGGTCGTGCTGCGTCGCCACGAGCGCCGACCGGCCGAGGAGGTGCGGGCCGAGCTGCACCGTCGGCTGGCCGCCGTGGTCGACGAGCACTTCGACTTCGACCACTACGTCGACGACAACATGCGCAACATCCCGGACCACTACCACGCCCACGCCCGGCCGAAGGGCGGCTTCTTCGGCCACCACCTGCGCCGGCGCTGACCGCGGCCGGTCGCCCGTCCGGTGCGGGGGCTCCCGACCCGTGCCCCCGGCGGGGGCTCAGGTGAGGGCGGCGGGCCGGCTCCGTCGCAGCAGCAGGGCGAAGGGCACGGCGGCCACGAGCAGCGCCACCAGCGCCACCGCGAGGCCGAGGTCGCCGAGGCCGAGCAGCTTCAGCGCCGAGGCGGCGATGACCACGACCAGGACGGGACGGATGACGTGGTCCGGCGCCCGGACCGACACCCGGGCCCCCACGTAGACGCCGGGCACGGCGCCGATCAGCAGCGACGTCGTGACGCCCAGCTCGAACTGCCCGAACAGCAGGTGGCCCACGGCGGCCGAGAGCACCAGCGGGATGGCCTGGACCAGGTCGGTGCCCACCAGCTGCGAGGCCCGGAGGCGCGGGTAGAGGACCAGCAGCAGGACGATCATCAGGCTGCCCGAGCCGACCGAGGTCATGCCCACGATCAGGCCGCCGGCCACGCCGATCAGCACGGTCGGCCAGCGCCGCACCTCCACCGACTCGACGGCGGCGTCCGGGCCGCTGCCGCCCCGGTGCCGGCGGGCGTCGAGCAGCGCCTTCGCCGTCATCGACGCCGCCGCCAGCAGCAGGGCACTGCCGAGGATGACCTGGAGGGTGTCCTGGAGGGCCTGGCCCTCGCCCAGCGACTCGAGGACGAGCACGCCGACGAAGGCCGAGGGGACCGAGCCCACGCACAACCACCGCACCATCTGGCGGTTCACCGTCCCCCGTCGCAGGTGCACGCCGCCCCCGACCGGCTTCATGACCACCGCCGCCACCAGGTCGCTCGAGACCGCCGCCAGGGGCTGCACGCCGAACACCAGCACCAGCAGCGGGGTCATCAGCGCGCCGCCGCCCATGCCCGTGAGACCGACGGTGAAGCCGACCAGCAGGCCCGCCAACGCGATCCACAGGTCGACGTGCATGGCCGGAGGACGCTAGGTGGGGGCCGGTGGCCGGTCAACGGTCGACTCGCCGCGAAGGGGCCGGGATGCGCGAACCGCCCGGATCGGCCCTCTACCGTGGTCGGATCACCCAAAGGAGGGCGAGATGAACAAGAGTGAACTGGTCGATGCCATCGCGGCCCGCACCGATGTCTCCAAGACCGATGTCGACGAGACCCTGCGCGGGCTGTTCGAGGTCGTGGCCGGCGTCGTCGCCAAGGGCGACGAGAAGGTCACCATCCCCGGCTTCGTGTCGTTCGAGCAGTCCCACCGCAAGGCCCGCACCGGAAGGAACCCCCAGACCGGGGAGACCATCCAGGTGGCGGCCACCAACACCGTCAAGGTCTCGGCGGGTTCCAAGCTGAAGGCCATCGCCGCCGGCAAGGAATCGGCGCCGAGCTGATCCCGGCGGCCCCCGGGCCGCCACCGAACCAGCCCGGGACGTCCGCCGCCGATCGACCGCGACGGGCGCCCCGGGCCGGTTCGCGTCCCGGCACGGATGTCGTCCGTGGGCGGCGTCCGCTTCCGGCTCCGGTCCGGCGCCCGGTGTGCTAGCCCGAGCCGATGCCTGACGCACCGACCGCCGGGAGCCGCGCTCCCGCCTTCAACCTCCGCGACCAGACCGGCACCAAGCTGCGCCTCAGCTCGTTCAAGGGGCGCAAGGTGCTCGTGTACTTCTACCCGAAGGCCGACACGCCGGGGTGCACGACCCAGGCGTGCGGGCTGCGCGACATCGCCGAGGAGGTCGGCGACACCGTGATCGTGGGCATCAGCCCCGACGAGCCCGAGAAGCTGGCCAAGTTCGACGCCAAGCACTCCCTCGGCTTCACCCTGCTCTCGGATCCGGACCACTCGGTGGCGGAGTCCTACGGGGCCTGGGGTGAGAAGAAGATGTACGGCCGCAGCTACGAGGGCGTGATCCGGTCGGCCTTCCTGGTCGACGAGCAGGGCAAGCTCGTCGAGGCCTGGCCCAAGATCAGCCCGAAGGACACCCCCAAGAAGCTCCTCCAGGCCCTCCACGCCGACTCCTGACATCCGGCGATGGCCAGCGAGCCAGCCGAGCGTGCGGGACCAGGACCGAGCGCGTGAGCGGGGCCGGCGAGGGAAGCGCCAGCGACGAGCCGGCACGGAGGCCCGCAGGCGAGGCCCGTGGCCTCGCCGAGGACCGACCAGGGATACGGGAAGCGCCAGCGACGAGCGGCACGGAGGCCCGCAGGCGAGCCCCGTGGGCTCGCCGAGGACCGACCATGGGCACCGCGGTGGGAGCCGGATCGAGCGGGTGGGCTGGCGTCGCGAGGGAAGCGCCGGCGACGAGCGGCACGGAGGCCCGCAGGCGAGCCCCGTGGGCTCGCCGAGGACCGACCATGGGCACGGCCTCGCCGAGGACCGACCATGGAGACGTGCCCGGAGCGGGATTTGAACCCGCACGCCCTCGCGGGCAGAGGATTTTGAGTCCTCCATGTCTGCCAGTTCCATCATCCGGGCGGGCGGGGCGAGCGTAGAGGGTGGCCCGGGGCCCCACGGCGGCTTCCGGCGCCCCGTCGTTCTCCTAGTGTGCGCAGCCGATGAGCGAGGGGATCTCGACTGCGACGCGCTGGGGCCGCCGGCTCGGGGCCATCGTGGCCCTGGGCGCGACGGTGGCGCTCGGACGGAACCGGGTGATCGCCGCCAACGAGAAGCGCTACGCGGACGTGCTCCGGCGACCGGCCGACCGCGACCCCGGCCGGACGTCGGGGTCGGGTCAGAACAGCGTGTAGACGGTGTAGGGGACCACGGTGTGGGTCGCCGTCACCGCCAGCGCGATCAGCACCAGCAGCACCATCAGCGGCAGGATCCACCAGACCCGGTTGACCACCGCGTAGCCGACGAAGTCACGCCCGAGGCGGAGGCCGTGTCGGAGTCGCAGCACGAGCGGAGGCTAGCGGTGACCGCGGATCGTCGGCCGGGCAGTCGGGTTCGAGCGGGCTCGGTGGCTCAGGGCTGACCGGGGCTCTTGCCGGCGTGGGCGGCGGTGAACCGGCGGAGGGCGGTGGGGTCGAAGCCCGAGCAGGTGAGCTTCCACCGCCAGGCGGTGGCCACGACCGTGCTGCCGGGCGGCAGGTGGTCGGCCGGTGCCACCACCACGTCGGTGCCGGCGAGCCGGTCGAGGCGCCCCACGTCGGCGGCGCCGAGCCCGCGGTGCTGGATCAGGACCTTGCCGGCCTCGAGCAGGCCGACCTGGATCGGCGCTCCCAGCGGCTGGTCGACGGTGCCCGACACCGGTGGAGCCGGCTGGTGCGGACCGGACGTGGGCGGATCGGTCAGGTAGCGGGGCGGCACGCCGCGCCCGGGCAGGACGTGCTGGAGGTAGCCCGGGTCGAGCGCCTCCTGGCGGGCCGTCCCGCAGGCGGAGCTCGACGACGACGAGGAGCACCCGACCAGCGCGCCGGTCACCACCAGGGCGGCGACGAGGGCGCGGACGGGCTGGCGGGCGGCCATGGCCGGAGTCTGGCGGCTGGGACCGGGCCCGGTCAGGTCGGGCCGGGTGCTCCGGAGGGGCGCCGGTGGCCGCTCCGACCGGCCCGCGACCCCGATCGTGCACGGGCGCGCCTCGTCGCCCGGAGGTGCCGCCAGGGGTGCGGGGTGCGGCTCGTACACTCCGAGGCGTGTCCCGGGCAGGAGTCGAGCGTCGCCTCATCGAGCTGAGCGATCGCATGCGGACCCTCCGCGACGATCTGGCCGTGGCGGACGAGCAGCTGCTGCAGTTCACCGGCGACGCCGACGACGCCCGGCTGCGGTCCCTGGTGTCGGAGACCCCGCTGTCCGAGCGCGAGCACCGCGACGCGCAGCGCCACGCCGAGGCCATGGCCCGTCATCGGGCCGCGGTCCAGGCTGAGATAGACAGGCTCGAACGCACCCAGGACGAGCTGCTCGACCGCCTGGTCGAGGGCCGCAGCCGGCAAGGCGCTTGACCCCACCGACGAGAGACCGGAGCCGACGTTGCCCACCCGTGTCGTGATCGCCGAGGACGAGGCCATCATCCGACTCGATCTGAAGGAGACCCTCGAGGAGGAGGGCTACGAGGTGGTGGGCGAGACCGGCCGCGGCGACGAGGCGGTCCGCCTGGTCAAGGAGCTCTCGCCCGACGTCGCCATCCTCGACATCAAGATGCCGGGGCTCGACGGGCTGTCGGCCGCCCGGGAGATCGCCGGCGAGCGGCTGGCCGCGGTGCTCATCCTCACCGCCTTCAGCCAGCGCGACCTGATCGAGCGGGCCCGCGACGCCGGGGCCCTCGGCTACCTGGTCAAGCCCTTCCAGAAGAGCGACCTGCTGCCGGCGCTCGAGGTGGCGCTCGGCCGGTTCAGGGACATGAAGGAGCTCCACGACCAGGCCACCAACCTCGAGGAGCAGCTCGAGACCCGCAAGTACGTCGACCGGGCCAAGGGCAAGCTCATGGCCGACAACGACCTGAACGAGACCGACGCCTTCCGGTTCATCCAGCGCACGGCCATCCGCGAGCGCCACAACATGCGATCGGTCGCCCAACGGGTCCTGAGCGGCGAGCTCGAGCCCTGACCGTCGGGCATGGGGGACGACCCGGTCGACCCCCAGGGGCCGGACGTGATGCTCGACCTGATGGCCAGCGGCGATCGCCGGAGGACGCGGCCGTCCCCGGCGGCCGGGCTCAGGCCGGACTGCCGGAACCGCCCCCGCCGTCGGGTGGTGGGCCCCAGGTCGGCGCCAGCGACGTCGGTCCGACCAGGCGACGGGCCTGGCTGCCGTCGGTGCGGGTGACGAGGATCTCGGCGGTGCCGGGGTCCTTCGGGTCCGACACCCGGGTGTAGGCGATCCAGCCGCCGTCGGCGGAGACCGAGATCGGGCCGCTGGCACCGGCGAGCACCAGCGCCGGCTGGCCGGTGGGGGCGCCGGTCGAGCCCTTCAGGTCGACCAGGTAGATGCCGCTCTGGTCGGCCTGGTCGCAGGCCGCGGCGAAGGACACGACCCCTCGGCCGGTGAGGCCCCGCAGGTCGCTCAGCGCGCAGCCGGTCAGGGTGACCGACGCGGTCGAGGGCTGGCCGTCCAGTCGGACGGTGGCGATGCGGTCGGCGCGGGGCGCCGGGCCACCGGGGGTGGCGGCGGCCGGGGCGTCGACGTAGGCGATGGTCTGCTGGTCGAGGAACACCGGGCAGGCCCCGGTGGGTAGCGGGCCGGCGATGGGGGCGGGCGGCGTCGAGCCGTTCAGGGCGACGGTGCGGGCGGTGGTGGCGCCGCTGGTCGGGTCGGTGGTGGCCGACAGCAACGAGCTCCCGTCCGGCGCCCAGGCGTAGCAGGTGTCCGCCACGGCGTCGGGGGTCAGGGGCCGGGGCCGGGTGCCGTCCACCGAGGCCGTCCACAGCTTGGGCGGCCCTGCGGGCGCGCCGGGCGCCGCGACCGGGGTGGCGAGGAAGGCGAGCTGCTGGCCGCCGGGGGAGACGAGGGGCTCGGTGAGCGTCTGTCCCGGGACGGCCGGGAGCTGCTTGCGGTTCGAGCCGTCGGCGTCGACCCGCCACAGCGAGGAGGGGGTCGCCGCGTCCTGGTAGACGACGAAGCCCTGCGGTCCGCTCGACCCGCTCGACCCCCCGGGCCCGCCGCCGGTGCCGCCGGTGCTCCCCGAGCCGCCGGTCGAGGAGTCGAGCGGCGCGGTGGTGAGCGGCGTCGAGGACGAGTCCTGGGGCTGGGTGGTGGAGACCTTCCCCGAGAGGCCGGTGTCCGAGCAGGCCGCCAGCAGCAGCAGGGCGACGAGGCCGGCGACGGACCCGGCGACGACCCCGGGCCCCCGGCGCCCCCCGGCGTGTGGACGAGCCCGGCGCGGGGTTCGGGGGGCCGGCGGCATGGCGGCGATGCTACGGCGCGCTCCGGCGGCCCCGACCGGCGCGGCCGGTCCGGGACCGCTCGTAGGGTGGCGACCGATGAAGGTGATGCTCGTCGACGGCAACTCGCTCACCTACCGGGCCTTCTTCGCCCTGCCGACCGACCTGGCCACCGCCTCGGGCCAGGTCACCAACGCCGTCTACGGCTTCACCTCCATGCTCATCAACCTGCTCCGCGACCACCGCCCCGACGCGGTCGGCGTCGCCTTCGACCGCCCGGAGCCCACCTTCCGCCACGACGCCGAGCCCGAGTACAAGGCCCAGCGCGACGAGGCGCCCGACATCCTGCGCCAGCAGATGGGCCTGGTGCGCAACGTGCTCGACGTGCTGCGCTTCGTGCAGATCGAGCAGGCCGGGGTCGAGGCCGACGACATCATCGCCACCCTGGCCACCGCCGGGCGCGACCGGGGCGACCAGGTGCTGGTCGTCACCGGCGACCGCGACGTGTACCAGCTCGTCGAGGACCCCTCGATCCGGGTCATCTACAACCGGCGGGGCGTCTCCGACTACGCCGACTACGACGAGGCCGGCATCGAGGAGCGCACCGGCGTGGTGCCGACCAGCTACGTCACCTACGCGGCCCTGCGCGGCGACCCCTCCGACAACCTCCCCGGCGTCCCCGGGGTGGGCGAGAAGACGGCGGCCAAGCTGGTGAACGCCTACGGCGACCTCGACGGCATCTTCGCCCACGTCGAGGACCAGACGCCGAAGCTGCGGGCCAACCTGGCCGAGCACGAGGACCGCGTCCGCCGCAACGCCGAGCTGATGGTGCTGCGCCGCGACGTCGAGCTGCCCGTCGGCCTCGACGACCTGGTGGTGCAGCCCTTCGATCCCGAGGAGGTCCGCAAGCTCTTCGAGTTCCTCGAGTTCCGGACCTTCTACGACCGGCTGGCGGAGGCGGTGAGCGTCGACCTGGGTCCGTCCACCTCGGACGCCGAGGTGCTCGAGGCCGAGGTCGACCTGGCCGGGACCGAGGCCGAGGCGCTCGCCGCCCTCGAGCGGATCGCCGCCGGGTCCGGTCCGTTGGCGGTCGAGGCCGCCTTCGACGGGCCGCCGTCGTGGAGGACGCCGGTGCTCGGCCTGGCCCTGGTGGTGGACGCCGACGCCGCCGAGGTGGCCTGGATCGGGGGTGACCTGCTCGATGCCCCCGGCGGCCCGGTCCGCGCCGCGTTCGACGAGCTGCTGGCCGACGCCGACCGGCCGCTGGTCGCCCACGACGCCAAGCCGCTCGTCGCCTGGCTGGCCCGCGCCGATCACCCCAACCCCGCCCTGTCGCTCGACACCGCCCTGGCCGCCTACCTGATCGACCCTGCCGACGCCCGCTACCGCCTCGGCGACCTGCTGCTGCGCTACGCCAACCTGGAGCTGCCCGAGGACGAGGAGGCGCCGGCCGACCAGCTCGACTTCGGCCCGCTCGAGGGCGACGAGGGCCCGGGCGGCACCCGCGAGGAGCGGTTGGCCCGGGCCGCCGGGCGCGGCGCGCTCGGCGTGGCCCGGCTCGCCCCCCGCCTGGTCGAGGCGCTCGACGCCCAGCACATGCGCCGGCTCAACGAGGAGATCGAGGTCCCGCTGGTGGGGGTGCTCGCCCGCATGGAGGCCGTCGGGGTCGGGGTCGACGTCGAGCGCCTGCGCGAGCTGCGCGACTCGCTCATCGCCGACGTGGAGCGCCTCCAGGCCGAGGTGGTCGCCGACGCCGGCCACGACTTCAACGTCAACTCCACGCTGCAGCTGCGCACCGTCCTGTTCGACGAGCTCGGTCTCACCCCGCAGAAGAAGACCAAGACCGGCTACTCCACCGACGCCGCCTCGCTGGAGAAGATGCGCGGCGAGCACCCGATCATCGAGCACCTGCTGGCCTACCGGGAGGTCGAGAAGCTGCGCTCGACCTACGGCGAGGGCCTGCTGGCCGAGGTGGCCGACGACGGGCGCATCCACGCCACCTTCAACCAGACGGTGGCCCGAACCGGACGGCTCAGCTCCGACGCCCCGAACCTGCACAACATCCCGGTGCGCTCGGTGCTCGGCCGCAGCTTCCGCGAGGCGTTCGTGCCCGCCCCCGGCAACGAGCTGCTGGTGGCCGACTACAACCAGATCGAGCTGCGGTGCATCGCCCACCTGGCCGAGGACCCGGGCCTGGTCGCCGCCTTCGAGGCGGGCGACGACATCCACACCGCCACCGCCTCGCGGGTGTTCTCGGTCGCGCCCGACGAGGTGAGCCCGGCCCAGCGGGCCAAGGCCAAGATGGTCAGCTACGGCCTGGCCTACGGCATGGAGAGCTACGGCCTGGCCCAGCGGCTCAGCATCGAGGTGTCCGAGGCCTCGCTCATCCTGAAGGCCTACTTCGAGGCCTTCCCGGCGGTGAAGGACTACATGGACCGCACGGTGGCCGAGGCGCGCGAGCGGGGCTACACCGAGACCCTGTTCGGCCGCCGGCGCCCCATCCCCGAGCTGTCCGCCTCGAACTACCGCACCCGCCAGGCCGGCGAGCGCCAGGCGATGAACGCCGGCATCCAGGGCCTGGCCGCCGACATCTTCAAGGTGGCCCTCGTGCGCCTCGACGCCGCCCTGTCGGACGAGGGCCTCGACAGCCAGCTCATCCTGCAGGTGCACGACGAGGTGGTGCTCGACGTGCCCCCGGCCGAGCACGACCACGTGGCCGAGCTCACCGAGTCGACCCTGTGCGGCGCCGCCGACCTGCGGGTGCCGCTCGAGGTCAACCTCAGCTTCGGCGACAGCTGGGCCAGCGCCAAGTAGGGCGCCGGCCAGGGCGGGCGGGTCGGCCCGACCCGGTCGCCACCGGTACGCTCCGGCGGTGGGACGGCCCTGCCTGGCACCGCAGATGGCGCTCTACTTCGCGCCGTCGGGCATGGTCTACGCCTGCGACCGGACGCGGTACCCGCTGGGCTCGATCGCCGAGTCCGGCCTCCACGAGATCTGGGACGGGGCCCGTCGACGCCGGCACGCCGAGTGGGTCGAGCACGGCGACCTGTCCCACGGCTGCTCGGACTGCGACCAGGCGCCGGGAGAGTGGACCCAGTCGAGCACCTTCGACGACCGGGTCGACGGGCCGCTCAGCGGGTGGCCGGAGTACCTCGACTTCGCCCTCACCAACCGCTGCAACCTGCAGTGCGTGATGTGCGACGGTGAGCTCTCGTCGGCGATCCGCACCCGCCGGGAGGGTCGCGAGCCGCTGCCCGACCGCTACGACGACCGCTTCTTCGACGAGCTGGCGGACTTCCTCCCCCACGTGCGGGAGGTCTCGCTGAAGGGCGGCGAGCCCTTCCTGCAGCCCGAGACCTACCGCGTGCTCGACCTGCTGGTCGCGCAGGCCCACCGCCCCCGGGTGATCGTCACCACCAACGGCACCATCTGGAACCGCCGCGTGGAGCGGTACGTGCGCGACCTGCGCATGGACGTGTACCTGTCCGTCGACGGCGTCACGGCCGAGACCGTCGAGTCGATCCGCGTCGGGTGCCGGTTCGACCAGCTGCAGGCCAACATCGAGCGGTTCCGCGCCGCCGTCCGGTCCACCGGACGGCGACTCACCCTCAACTACTGCTTGATGGATCGCAACTGGCACGAGCTCGGGGGGTTCATCGCACGGGCGC